>NZ_CP075583.1:0-2400000 GCF_023509035.1 Janthinobacterium lividum
AAAAAACCCGACCATTTCTGATCGGGTTTTTCTCTACTGCGAATAACAAGCCTGACGATAACCTACTTTCACACTGGTTGCAGCACTATCATCGGCGCAAAGTTGTTTCACGGTCCTGTTCGGGATGGGAAGGGGTGGGACCAACTTGCTATGGTCATCAGGCATAACTTGTACTGACGCTTGTCTCCTATAGGACGACAAGGCCATGAATCTGGAAGAAGTATCGATTATTTACTGAGGTATTACTTGGGTAATGACTGCGATCAACAACACGCAACATGTACTTTCTCATCCTCTGTACCTGCTAAGGTTATAGGGACAAGCCGTACGGGCAATTAGTACTGGTTAGCTTAATGCATTACTGCACTTCCACACCCAGCCTATCAACGTCCTGGTCTCGAACGACCCTTCAAAGAGCTCAAGGCTCTGGGAAATCTCATCTCAAGGCAAGTTTCCCGCTTAGATGCTTTCAGCGGTTATCTCTTCCGAACTTAGCTACCCGGCAATGCCACTGGCGTGACAACCGGTACACCAGAGGTTCGTCCACTCCGGTCCTCTCGTACTAGGAGCAGCCCCCTTCAAATTTCCAACGCCCACGGCAGATAGGGACCAAACTGTCTCACGACGTTTTAAACCCAGCTCACGTACCACTTTAAATGGCGAACAGCCATACCCTTGGGACCGGCTACAGCCCCAGGATGTGATGAGCCGACATCGAGGTGCCAAACTCCCCGTCGATATGAACTCTTGGGAGGAATCAGCCTGTTATCCCCAGAGTACCTTTTATCCGTTGAGCGATGGCCCTTCCATACAGAACCACCGGATCACTATGTCCTACTTTCGTACCTGCTCGACTTGTCAGTCTCGCAGTTAAGCACGCTTATGCCATTGCACTATCAACACGATGTCCGACCGTATCTAGCGTACCTTCGAACTCCTCCGTTACACTTTAGGAGGAGACCGCCCCAGTCAAACTGCCTACCATGCACTGTCCCCGATCCGGATAACGGACCAAGGTTAGAACCTCAAACAAACCAGGGTGGTATTTCAAGGTTGGCTCCACGAGAACTAGCGTCCCCGCTTCAAAGCCTCCCACCTATCCTACACAGATTGGTTCAAAGTCCAATGCAAAGCTACAGTAAAGGTTCATGGGGTCTTTCCGTCTAGCCGCGGGTAGATTGCATCATCACAAACATTTCAACTTCGCTGAGTCTCGGGAGGAGACAGTGTGGCCATCGTTACGCCATTCGTGCAGGTCGGAACTTACCCGACAAGGAATTTCGCTACCTTAGGACCGTTATAGTTACGGCCGCCGTTTACTGGGACTTCAATCAAGAGCTTGCACCCCATCATTTAATCTTCCAGCACCGGGCAGGCGTCACACCCTATACGTCCACTTTCGTGTTTGCAGAGTGCTGTGTTTTTATTAAACAGTCGCAGCCACCAGTTTATTGCAACCCTTTCACCCTCATGGAGTAAAACCAATCAAGCTACCGGGGCGTACCTTTTCCCGAAGTTACGGTACCAATTTGCCGAGTTCCTTCTCCCGAGTTCTCTCAAGCGCCTTAGAATACTCATCTCGCCCACCTGTGTCGGTTTGCGGTACGGTCTCGTATGACTGAAGCTTAGAGGCTTTTCTTGGAACCACTTCCGATTGCTTCGTGAACAAGTTCACTCGTCTCAACCCCTTGAATTCCGCACCCGGATTTGCCTAAGTGCCTTCTATGAGCCAAAAACCAACTATTCCAACAGTTGGACAACCTTCCGCGATCCGTCCCCCCATCGCATCATACGACGGTGCAGGAATATTAACCTGCTTCCCATCAGCTACGCATCTCTGCCTCGCCTTAGGGGCCGACTCACCCTGCTCCGATGAACGTTGAACAGGAAACCTTGGGCTTACGGCGTGGAGGCTTTTCACCCCCATTATCGCTACTCATGTCAGCATTCGCACTTCTGATACCTCCAGCATCCTTTACAAGACACCTTCGCAGGCTTACAGAACGCTCTCCTACCATATATCCTAAGATATATCCGCAGCTTCGGTGACTGGCTTAGCCCCGTTACATCTTCCGCGCAGGACGACTCGATCAGTGAGCTATTACGCTTTCTTTAAATGATGGCTGCTTCTAAGCCAACATCCTGACTGTTTTAGCCTTCCCACTTCGTTTTCCACTTAGCCAATCTTTGGGACCTTAGCTGGCGGTCTGGGTTGTTTCCCTCTTGACGCCGGACGTTAGCACCCGACGTCTGTCTCCCAAGCTCGCACTCATCGGTATTCGGAGTTTGCAATGGTTTGGTAAGTCGCAATGACCCCCTAGCCATAACAGTGCTCTACCCCCGATGGTGATACTTGAGGCACTACCTAAATAGTTTTCGGAGAGAACCAGCTATTTCCAAGTTTGTTTAGCCTTTCACCCCTACCCACAGCTCATCCCCTAATTTTTCAACATTAGTGGGTTCGGACCTCCAGGGCGTGTTACCGCACCTTCATCCTGGCCATGAGTAGATCACTTGGTTTCGGGTCTACACCCAGCGACTGATCGCCCTATTCGGACTCGATTTCTCTACGGCTTCCCTATGCGGTTAACCTTGCCACTGAATGTAAGTCGCTGACCCATTATACAAAAGGTACGCAGTCACGGAACAAGTCCGCTCCTACTGTTTGTATGCACACGGTTTCAGGATCTATTTCACTCCCCTTCCGGGGTTCTTTTCGCCTTTCCCTCACGGTACTGGTTCACTATCGGTCGATTACGAGTATTTAGCCTTGGAGGATGGTCCCCCCATATTCAGACAGGATGTCACGTGTCCCGCCCTACTTGTCGTACGCTTAGTATCACCGGTCCGATTTCACATACGGGGCTATCACCCACTATGGCTCCTATTTCCAGAGGATTCTGTTATCGGTCCGACTATCACGTACAGGCTCTTCCCATTTCGCTCGCCGCTACTTTGGGAATCTCGGTTGATTTCTTTTCCTGCAGCTACTTAGATGTTTCAGTTCGCCGCGTTCGCCTTGCATACCTATGTATTCAGTATGCAATACCCTAAAAGGGTGGGTTACCCCATTCGGAAATCTGCGGATCAAAGTGTGTTTGCTCACTCCCCGCAGCTTATCGCAAGCTACTACGTCCTTCATCGCCTGTAATCGCCAAGGCATCCACCATGTGCACTTATTCGCTTGTCCCTATAACGTTAGCCTCTGATTACCGAAGTAATCAAAGAGCGCTACAGGGATAAGAAAGTACAACGTTGTTGCTTGTTTGTTGATACATACAATCATTACCCATCGATTTGCTTTTTACGGCAAACCAATCAATAAATAATCTTTACTTCTTCCAGATTGTTAAAGAACGAAACAGCTTTGATCGCTAAAAGATCAAACCTAAACCACAGTCTTGTTGACTGGCTTACGTTTGCACTTTCGAGTAAAACTTTGGTGGAGGATGACGGGATCGAACCGACGACCCCCTGCTTGCAAAGCAGGTGCTCTCCCAGCTGAGCTAATCCCCCGGGAATTTTTACTGGTAGGGCTGGTTGGACTCGAACCAACGACCCCCGCGTTATCAACACGGTGCTCTAACCAGCTGAGCTACAGCCCCAACGCGGAACTACTACGACTACTGTTTCTTCTTAATTAAACAGCCGATAAGTGTGAACATTTGATGCGTGAATCATTTCTGATTCGTGCAAACTCTAGAAAGGAGGTGATCCAGCCGCACCTTCCGATACGGCTACCTTGTTACGACTTCACCCCAGTCACGAATCCTACCGTGGTAAGCGCCCTCCTTACGGTTAAGCTACCTACTTCTGGTAAAACCCGCTCCCATGGTGTGACGGGCGGTGTGTACAAGACCCGGGAACGTATTCACCGCGACATGCTGATCCGCGATTACTAGCGATTCCAACTTCATGCAGTCGAGTTGCAGACTACAATCCGGACTACGATACACTTTCTGCGATTAGCTCCCCCTCGCGGGTTGGCGGCGCTCTGTATGTACCATTGTATGACGTGTGAAGCCCTACCCATAAGGGCCATGAGGACTTGACGTCATCCCCACCTTCCTCCGGTTTGTCACCGGCAGTCTCATTAGAGTGCCCTTTCGTAGCAACTAATGACAAGGGTTGCGCTCGTTGCGGGACTTAACCCAACATCTCACGACACGAGCTGACGACAGCCATGCAGCACCTGTGTACTGGTTCTCTTTCGAGCACTCCCCAATCTCTCGGGGATTCCAGCCATGTCAAGGGTAGGTAAGGTTTTTCGCGTTGCATCGAATTAATCCACATCATCCACCGCTTGTGCGGGTCCCCGTCAATTCCTTTGAGTTTTAATCTTGCGACCGTACTCCCCAGGCGGTCTACTTCACGCGTTAGCTGCGTTACCAAGTCAATTAAGACCCGACAACTAGTAGACATCGTTTAGGGCGTGGACTACCAGGGTATCTAATCCTGTTTGCTCCCCACGCTTTCGTGCATGAGCGTCAATCTTGACCCAGGGGGCTGCCTTCGCCATCGGTGTTCCTCCACATATCTACGCATTTCACTGCTACACGTGGAATTCTACCCCCCTCTGCCAGATTCTAGCCTTGCAGTCTCCAATGCAATTCCCAGGTTGAGCCCGGGGATTTCACATCAGACTTACAAAACCGCCTGCGCACGCTTTACGCCCAGTAATTCCGATTAACGCTTGCACCCTACGTATTACCGCGGCTGCTGGCACGTAGTTAGCCGGTGCTTATTCTTCAGGTACCGTCATTAGCAAAGGATATTAGCCTTCACCGTTTCTTCCCTGACAAAAGAGCTTTACAACCCGAAGGCCTTCTTCACTCACGCGGCATTGCTGGATCAGGCTTTCGCCCATTGTCCAAAATTCCCCACTGCTGCCTCCCGTAGGAGTCTGGACCGTGTCTCAGTTCCAGTGTGGCTGGTCGTCCTCTCAGACCAGCTACTGATCGATGCCTTGGTAGGCTTTTACCCTACCAACTAGCTAATCAGATATCGGCCGCTCCACGAGCATGAGGTCTTGCGATCCCCCACTTTCATCCTTAGATCGTATGCGGTATTAGCGTAACTTTCGCTACGTTATCCCCCACTCTAGGGTACGTTCCGATATATTACTCACCCGTTCGCCACTCGCCACCAGAGCAAGCTCCGTGCTGCCGTTCGACTTGCATGTGTAAGGCATGCCGCCAGCGTTCAATCTGAGCCAGGATCAAACTCTTCAGTTTAATCTCTGTTACTTTGCCGTTTTACCGGCACCATCATTGCTGATGGGTCGCTCACTCAAAAAACTGACAGGCTACTTCCGAAGAAGTATCCTATTTCATTATTTCTTGTGAACATTTGATATTTTAAGTTAGACGCCAATCCGAAAATTGACGCTGCACTTACATCAAATGCCCACACTTATCGACTGTTAATTTTTAAAGAACTGTATTCGGTACTGCTTATTTGCTACTCTCGCGCTATCGACAAAGCGTTGTGTTTGTCAGCTGCGAAGAAGGAAGAGTATGAAGCGTTTGCAGCATTTCGTCAACCTTCTTTTTTACCCTGCTTTACTCGGCATTTACATGCGTCGTTCAGCGAGGGGGCGAATTATAGCCGTGCCCCGCACGCCCCGCAAGGGCTATTTTTCCGCCCGGCGAAACGGCCCTGGCACCGCACTTGCTTATACCAGCCTATGCATTGTCCACTGATGAGAGCAACTCTGGGCCTGACAGTCACACTGGGGAAAGTCCGGCTCGCTTTGCTTTGCTCCTATCTGTGACAGGTGCTACATTATGGAACACTCTCGATATTCAAAAGAGCGCCGCAGTACAGGGCCCAACGGAGGCAACGAGATCATGTATCAACCGTCAGCTACTTACCGTAGCGCACCGTTTTCGTCCATCGCGGACGCAAACATTTTGCCGGCAGGACAAGACAACGTCCCCGTCATCATCGAAACGTCCCATCAGCGCTCAGTCGCCTTTGGCCTGTCGCCCACGGCCACGCCCGAATTTACGCCGGCCGGCAAATCCGATCTGTCCTTGCTGATCGAGCAAAACCGCATGCTGCACGCGCACGCGCTGCCGGCGATGGAAACCCTGTACCAACAAATCGTCAATACCCACAATATGGTGATCTTGACGGATGCCAACGGCGTCATCGTGCATTCGCTGGGCGACGATGACTTTCTGGAGAAGGCCAACCGCGTCGCCCTGCAGCCGGGTGTGGCATGGTCAGAACAAAGCCGCGGCACGAATGCCATCGGCACGGCCATCACGGAAAAAGTAGCAACTTTGGTCCATGCGGACCAGCATTACCTGGCCGCCAATCATTTCCTGACGTGCTCCGCGGCACCCATTACCGACCACCGGGGCAATGTCATCGGCGTACTGGACGTTTCGAGCGACCAGCGCAGTTTCCACAAGCATACGATGGCCCTCGTGCGCATGTCGGCGCTGATGATCGAAAATCAGTTGTTTTCCGCCACCTTCGAAGACGCCATCACCGTGCACTTCCACGCGCGCCCCGAATTCATCGGCACCTTGATGGAAGGCATTGCCTCGTTCACACCGGGTGGACGGTTTTTATCCGCCAACAAAAATGGTTTGTTCCAGTTGGGCTTGTCATTTGCCGCGCTGCAATCACATACCTTCAGTTCCCTGTTCGGCTTGCCCGTTTCCGCCCTGTACGATCATTACCGCACGGCCGCACCCGATCTGCTGAACCTGTGCATGCATAGCGGCGTGCGCGTGTATGGGCGCGCGCAGTTGCGCCTGTCCAATAGCGTATTCCAGCACGGCTTTACTGCCAGCACCGACCATAGCGATATTAACGCCGTGCCGGCCCAGGTTGCCGCGTCGGCCAGCCATGCTGCCAATGCGGCGCGCCGCCTGTCCGGTCTGCGCTATCTGCGCACAGGCGATCCGCAACTGGAACTGGTGATCGAAAAGGTCAACAAGGTATTGGGACGCGACATCCCCATCCTCGTCATGGGCGAAACGGGCACCGGCAAGGAATTGCTGGCGCAAGCCATACACAACGACTCGCCGCGCGCCATGGGACCGTTTATCGCCGTCAATTGCGCCTCGATCCCGGAAACCCTGATCGAGTCTGAACTGTTCGGCTATGAAGACGGGGCGTTCACGGGCGCGCGCAAGAAGGGTGCCATCGGCAAGATTTTGCAAGCCAATGGCGGCACCCTCTTCCTCGATGAAATCGGCGACATGCCCTTTGGCTTGCAGGCGCGGCTGTTGCGCGTGCTGCAGGAACGCATGGTCACGCCGCTGGGCAGCAGCAAATCGATCACCGTCAATGTGGAACTCATTTGCGCCACGAATCACAACTTGCGCGAGCGCATGGCCAAGGGCCTGTTTCGCGAAGACTTGTATTACCGCCTGAATGGCCTAGTGGTAAAACTGCCGCCGCTGCGTGAACGCACCGACCTGGACACGGTCGTGAAAAAATCCTCGCAACGGAAGCGCCCGATACGCGCTACACGGTGGCGCCGGACATCCTGCGCATGTTCCACCAGCATAAATGGCCAGGCAACTTCCGCCAGCTGACCAATCTGTTGCGCACGGCCATCGTCATGGCAGGCGACGAACATGAAATCTGTTTGCGCCACATGCCTGATGATTTCCTCGACGATATTGAGATGACGCAAGCCCATGCCGCCAGCGCCAGCACGGACCGCATGATCGCAGCCGGCGCCAACCTGGAAGAAATGGAACAAAGCGCGATCCTCAAATCGCTTGATGCCCACGGCGGCAACGTCTCGGCCACGGCGCGGGCCCTGGGCGTGTCGCGCAACACGATCTATCGCAAGGTGCCGCATCTGAAATAGCCTAGAGTAGACGGGAAAAGCCGGGCGACATCTTGCGCTGCCCCGACTTGTCGATGGTCATCAGGTCAACGCCCTGCATTTGCGCGGCCATCGCATGCGCACGCGCGGCCCCCGTCACCATGAAGGTTGTCGACAAGCCATCGGCCAGCAAACCCGTGGGCGCCAGCACGGTGACGCTGGCCAGTTCGCCCGGCGAATCGCCCTTAGCGGGGTCGAAGATATGGTGATGCACGAAGTCGGGCGTGAACGTGCACTCGTAATCACCCGACGTAGCCACGCTGCGCCCTTCCACTTTCAAGGTGGCGACCAGGATTTCGCCGTCGCGCGGATCCTGGATGCCCAAGGTCCACGGGCGGCGCACGGAACGCTGTCCCCGCGCAACGAATTCGCCCGTGTCGAGCAGCGCATGCCGTATCCCGCGTGCCTGCACCGCTGCCAGCGCCATGTCCGCCGCATAACCTTGCGCCAGGCCATTCAAGGTCAGCGCCATGCCGGGCCGGAGAAAACGCACGTCCCGACTATCCCACGCCAGTTGTCGCCAGCCTACCCGCGCCTGCGCCGCGCGGCGCAATGTGTCTGTCAGCAAGCTTGCCTGGTCTGCCACCGCGCGAAACAGCTGCCATAAGGGTTGCACGGTAATATCAAACGCCCCATCGCTCCATTGCGACAAGGCTTGTGCCTGCGCCAGCACGGCCAGCAAATGGGCATCCGGCCGGGCCAATCGGCCGTCACGATTGAGCTGAAAGACTTGGCTGGCGGGACTGTAAATACTCATCAGGCGGTCGATATTCCTGGCTGCATGCAAGGCATCTTCGATAGCCAGCTCGGCCTGGCGCTGATCGTGGTGCAATACGGTGACGGCGATCGTCGTGCCAAACGCCAGCGCGGCGCCTTGATACGGCCGCACGCCGGAGCCCGTGGCCGTGCCGCGCGCCATGCTGCCTGGCAAAGACAAACCTGCCATGCCGGCCACGCTGCCGATGGCTGCCGAAATAAACGTTCTACGCTGCATTGCTGCTCTCCTCTGCCCTGGCCCGGACTATGGGAATGGTGCGGGCACGCTTGATTTCCAACATCAAGGGCGCGCATTTTTCATCGCTGGCGTAAATCACCACGCAATCCATGCACTGGAAACACTCGCCATAATCAACTTTCCCGCTCGGCGCGATGGCATGATGCTCGCATCGGTGGCGGCAAGTCTGACATGGCGTGCCGCATTCCTTGCGGCGCGGAATCCAGTTGAACAGGCGAAACCGTCCCAGCAGCGCCAGCGCCGCACCAAACGGACACAGGTAGCGGCAAAAGAATTTATAGGAAACACTGCTGAGCAGCAGCAAGCCCACGGCATACGCGACGAAGGGCCAGGCGCGCACGAAGGTCAAGGTGATGGCCGTCTTGAACGGTTCCAGCTCGACCAGCTTGTCCGTGATCTGGCTGGAAAACACGCTGCTGCCGAGAATGGCTGCCAGCAAGCCATACTTGATCCATTTCAAGCGCCCGTCGAGGCGTGGCTTGATCTTCCACTGCGGCAAGCGCAACCACTGGCCCAGCTTGCCCGTGAATTCCTGCAGGGCGCCAAACGGACACAGCCAGCCGCAGAACGTACCGCGCCCCCAGACCAGCAGACTGAGTAGTAGGAAAGCCCACAGGATCACCGTCATCGGGTCGAACAGGAAGAAGCCCAGGCTGCGTCCCGCCAGCAGCGCCTGGAGTGCGCCCGTGATATTGACGATCGATAACTGCCCCTGCGCGTAATAGCCGATGAAGCCTATCGTAAATAACAGGAACAGGCGGCGGAACCAGGCAAATTGCCGGCCATCGCGCACCAGGCGTTTCTGCCACGCCAATGCGCCGGACAGCAGCGCCAGTCCGGCGACCAAGCACAGCAACTCAGCCTTGCGGTTATCCCACGTGCCGCGCCACGTGGCATCGTCGCCTTGCGGCGCCGTATAAAACTCGGCCGGCAAACGGTAGCTGAAATCGACGTTGCGCGCGATGCGTTCCGGATACACGATGCCCTTGCTGCGCGTAATGGGGAGAGAAAACGCCAGCGGGGTGGCCGCATCGAGGCCCGCCTGGCTGATGACGCGCAACACGGCGATATTTTCCGTCGGCAGTGAAACCGTATCGGACAGGCTCAATTCCAGGTCCAGGTCGCGCATGTCGATAGGCAAGCCATCCTGCTTCAGCAAAAGCCTGTCGGTGACCGTGCCGCGCACGAAATCGTCGCCCAGCACGCTGTAGCGCCCGCGCGACATGACGAGGATGGCGTGGTCGCCCTCGTCAAGCCGGTTGCTCAGCTTGTTCCAGCTGCGTTCCGTCAACAGGTTGCGTCCCACGCTGGGCACGGACACATACGCCAGGTAAAGGTCGATGAACACGCCGTCCGGCGCGCGCGTGGCTTCCACATCGAGTCCCGCGCCGGGACTGCCGGCAAACAGGCTCTCCACATCCTTGTTGCTCAGGCGCACATGCTGGATCAAGCCCTGCCCGAGCATCTGCGCCACGCTGAGTTTTTCGAATACCTCCATGCGGATGCGGGCAATCTGGTCCGGGTCGCGGCCTTGCGCAAAGCCGAGTTTTTTGCGCGACACTTTCAAGGCCGAGGCCAGCACGCTCTGGTTGATGATACGCACGGAGGCCGTGGCCTTCGACACGCCATCGATATCGGCGTGGGTCGCATCTGGCGCGCGTTTCTTCTTGGCATCGATGGCGATATTCTGTTTCAGCGACAGCCCCTGGTACTGTTTGACGAACTGAAACAGGGGCGCTTCGCCCAGGCCGTCGAGAAATACAGGTTCGTGCTGCGACAGCACGGCGACATCGAGAAAACTGCCTTGCGGATCGATGGCGATCAGCAGATTGACGGGCACGCCGGAAAAGCCGGGAATGGGCGCCAGGTCCACCGATTCAAAAACGTAGCCGACCAGTTTGGTGGCCGTGGCGTTTTGCTTGAACAAGGGCCAGACGGGCAAGTCGGCTTCCTTGTCGCCGACGACAAGGGGAGCAGGAAAGCGCCGCGCCAGCTCGGCCTTGTCGAGCACGCCCGCCCACGCCTGTCCCAGAATGAACAGGAATAGCCAGCATCCGATGAACAACCGCATTATTCGCATGCACCACGCTCCGTGCGGCGCCCTGTCGCAAGGCGCCGCGTTGATGAGTTAGAAGAAAATAATGCCGCCAAGGGACACGCCATTCATCTTCGCTTCGCCACCGGCAAAGCCTTTCGAGCGCGTCTGGCCCAGCTCGCCCACCAGGGTGATCGCACTGTTGAGTGAGTAATACGCGCCCAGGGTCAGGTTGGCGTTCGACTTCAAGCCGCCCGTGCCGGCCGTGTCGTCGTCGTTCTTGCTGATGCCGTAGGACAAGCCCAGTTTCAGCTTGTCCGTCGTTTTATATGTGCCTTGCAGCAACCAGTTCTTCGACTTGGTATCGCCCTGGTCCGCATCGGACAAGATGCCCAACCCCTTGCCGCCCTGGAAGTTGACCAGCACGCCGGCCGGACCCATCTGGTACGAGCCGCCCACTTCCACGCCGCGCATGGTCAGGTCATCGACGCCAGGCGTTTTCGACGTGAATTTTTGCGACTTCACGCCGAGCCAGGCTTTCAAGCCTTCCTGCGCATACGTCACTTGCGCCTGCACTTGCGGACTCGACTTCGAAGAATAGGTCGAGCCTGCCACAATGGGCGTATCGGAAACGGGGCTGACCAGCGCCACGTCGACGCCAACGCCGCCCGACTTCGGCGAGCTGTACATGATCTGGCCATAGTTGCCCAGATAGGTATAGCCGGCGCCGATATGGCCCAGGGTCACCCGGCCGCGCTGCGTCGCCTGCACCGGTGCGCCCGAGCCCAATAAGGTCATGTCGGACAAAATCGCGTTCGCGCCGAAGATGCCGTAGTCGCGGCCCAGCTTGAAGGTACCCATCTGCTCGTTGCCAAAGGTAAAGAAAGCCTGGCGTACATCGACCACGCTGTTCTGGCTGATGGCGCTGTCGGTGGCCGTCGAGTTGTAGATGCCGATCAAGGCTTTCACGTCGTACTCGCCCAGGCGCGACGAGGCGGAAGTGATCAAGCCATTCGGCAGCAAGCCGTTGCCGATGGTGGTGCGGTCCTTTTCGCCACCGCAACCAAGCGCCTGGCCGCCCAGCGCCAGCCCGCCCACCGCATCACCCGAACACGACACTTGCGTGTAATAGGCGTTGACGATGCCACCCACCGACACGGTCCAGTCGCCAGCCTTGATATCGACGGCTTGCGCCTGCCCCATCGCTGCGAATGTCATGACACCCAGGCTCCCCAGCTTGATCAATGTGTTCATTGCTTCTCCTCTTTCTTCTCTGTTTTTAGTGTGCACACCAGTGATTGATGTACATCAAGCTTTGGCAATAAGCGTGCCCAGCACGGCTCAGAGGGGGAAAGAGAAAAAGCGTACTTAACGTGTGCAACAGCGGATCAATCGCCACTGATAGTGTTCATTTTTTGACCGCAAGTTCACATATCAGGCCTACAGGTAAACAAAAAAACTGACGGCCTGGGCCGTCAGTAAAAAGAAAACACCCGGCGGACAGGGAGACACCCATCCGAGTGGCCCGGATGCTTCACCCCCTTACTTCGATGCCAGCTTGAAGACCCACACGGAACCGCCCTGTTCCAGGAAATTGACCTTCTTCGCCACTTCGCCGCCCCACAGCGGCACCGCACCACCCCAGCCGGAAACGACGGCCACATATTGCGTGTCGCCATCCTGCCAGGTGACGGGCGGCGCCACGACGCCGGAGCCCGTCTGGAATTTCCACAGCTCCTTGCCCGTCTTCGCGTCGACGGCTTTCAGGTAACCTTCCGGCGTGCCGTAGAACACCAGGTTGCCGGCCGTACTCATCACGCCGCCCCACAGCGGCGCATTGTTCTTGATTTCCCAGACGATCTTGCCCGTCTTCGGATCGATGGCGCGCATGGCGCCGATGTAATCGTCAAACAAAGGCTTGATGGTGAAACCGGCACCGAGGAAGGCTCCACCTTTCTTGTAGCTGATCGGCTCGTTCCAGATGTCCATGCCCCATTCATTCGCCGGTACATAGAACAGCTTGGTTTGCGGCGAGTACGCCATCGGCATCTGGTTTTTTGCACCGAGGAAGGCCGGTGCGGCAAACACGGTCGTGCCCTTCTTGCCTTCCTCTCCCTTGGTCGGGTCGCCAGGGCGGCCGGCGGTGATGTAGTTCGGCCGTCCCGTCTTCAGGTCGATGCTGCTGGCCCAGGTGATTTTCTTCACGAACGGAAAGGCGTTCTGCAGCTTGCCCGTATTGGCGTCGATGACATAGAAGAAACCGTTGCGGTCAGCCTTGCCGCCGTAGCGCTTGCCATCCATGTCAAAGGTGACGAACTCGTTGGCGCCGTCGAAGTCCCAGGCATCGTTCGGCGTGTTCTGATACGCCCACTTGATCTGCCCCGTTTTCACGTCCAGCGCCACGGTGGACGACGAGTACAGATTGTCGCCGGGACGCAAGTGGCTATTCCACGGCGCCGGGTTGCCTGTGCCAAAATACGCCAGCTTGGTTTGCGGATCGTAGGTCCCGCCCATCCACGTCGAGGCGCCGCCCGTTTTCCACAGGTCGCCCGGCCAGGTTTTGTTCACGGTGCCAGACACGCCATTGTCGGTCGCCTTGCCATCCTTGTCGTAGCGGTGGCCCATATGGCCCTCCACCGTCGGACGGCTCCATACCAGCTCACCCGTCATCGGGTTGCGCGCCTCGACACGGCCCACGATACCGAATTCGCCGCCCGACACGCCCGTCAGCAGCAAGCCTTCGGCGATCAGCGGCGCGGCCGTCATCGAGTAACCGGCCGCATAATCGTCGACCTTTTCCTTCCAGACGATCTTGCCCGTGTTCTGGTCCAGCGCCACCAGGTAGGCGTCGAGCGTGCCGAAGATGACCAGATTGCCGTACAGGGCGGCGCCACGGTTGACCACGTCGCAGCACGGCATGATGCCGTCTGGCAAACGATGCTCATACTTCCACAGCTTCGCGCCCGTTTTCAAGTCGACGGCAAAGATGCGCGAATACGATGCCGTGACGAACATCTTGCCGTTGTGAATCAGTGGCTGCGATTCCTGACCCCGCTGTTTTTCGCCGCCAAACGAGAACGACCAGGCCGGCACCAGTTTGGCCACAGTCTTGTCATTGATCTGCGTCAGCGGCGAATAGCGCTGGCCCTGCGTGCCCATGCCGAACGACAAGACGCTGGATGGATTCTTCGCCGTGTTGTCGAGCATGGCATTGGTGACATTGCCCACGTCGGCCGCCTGGACCAACGAGGCGACACTCAAACCGACGACAATCCCCATGATTTTTTTCTGCACAATCATCTCCCTCTGTTTTATTAGTATGTGTGTGTATCAGGTCTTGCGGTGCTCATGCGGCTGGGCATGCAACAGCGCGCACTCTTCATCGGTGAACAGGCGCGAGCGTGTCAGGAAGCGCTTGCCCGTGCCGTTGTCGAGTGAAAACATGCCGCCATTGCCATCGACCACATCGATAATCAACTGGGTATGCTCCCAGTACTCGAATTGCTCGAGTCCCATGTAAAACGGTGTGCCATTCAAATTGCCGAGATAGATGTCGGTATCGCTGACATCGAACTCGCCCAGCGCGTAACACATGGGCGCACTGCCGTCACAGCAGCCGCCCGACTGGAAAAACATCAGCGGACCGTGACGCTGGCGCAACTTGTCCATCATTTCCAGCGCCGCTTCGGTGGCGACCACCCGGGCAATTGCTGCACTCATGGCATCCCTTTCTGCGCGCCGCACCTGGCTTGACAGGCGCGGCGCGTGTGCCGGTTTAGAAGAAGCCCAGCGCTTTCGGGCTATAGCTCACCAGCAAGTTCTTCGTTTGCTGGTAGTGATCGAGCATCATCTTGTGGTTTTCACGGCCGATACCCGATTGCTTGTAGCCACCGAACGCGGCGTGGGCGGGATACAGGTGGTAGCAATTGGTCCACACGCGGCCCGCCTGGATGGCGCGTCCCATGCGGAAGGCGCGCGAACCATCGCGCGTCCACAAGCCGGCACCCAGGCCGTACAAGGTATCGTTGGCAATCGCCAGCGCTTCGGCCTCATCCTTGAAGGTGGTCACGGACACGACGGGCCCGAAGATCTCTTCCTGGAAGATACGCATCTTGTTATTGCCCTTGAACACGGTCGGACGCACGTAATAGCCACCCTCCAGGTCGCCCGCCTGCGTGTTGCGCTCGCCGCCGGCCAGCACTTCGGCGCCTTCCTGGCGGCCGATGTCGAGGTAGGACAGGATTTTCTCCAGTTGCTCCTGCGACGCCTGGGCGCCGATCATGGTGGAAGAGTCGAGCGGGTTGCCCTGCTTGATGGCAGCCACGCGCTTCAAAGCCCGTTCGATGAATTTTTCGTAGATCGATTCCTGGATCAGCACGCGCGATGGACAAGTGCACACCTCACCCTGGTTCAGCGCAAACATGGTGAAACCTTCCAGGCACTTGTCGAAATAATCATCGTCCGCATCCATCACGTCTTCAAAGAAGATGTTCGGCGACTTGCCGCCCAGCTCCAGGGTGACGGGAATCAGGTTTTGCGCCGCGTAGCCCATGATCAAACGGCCCGTGCCCGTTTCACCCGTGAAGGCGATCTTGGCGATGCGCTTGCTCGACGCCAGCGGCTTGCCCGCTTCCAGGCCGAAACCGTTGATGATGTTCAACACGCCCGGTGGCAGCAAGTCGCCGATCAGCTCGATCAACACCATGATGGAGGCCGGCGTCTGTTCGGCCGGTTTGAGCACCACGCAATTGCCGGCGGCCAGGGCTGGCGCCAGTTTCCACACGGCCATTAGAATCGGGAAATTCCACGGAATGATCTGGCCCACGACGCCCAGCGGCTCATGGTAGTGATAGGCATAGGTTTCTGCATCGATTTGCGCGACGGAGCCTTCCTGGGCGCGGATGCAACCGGCGAAGTAACGAAAATGGTCGATGGCCAGCGGAATGTCGGCATTCATCGTTTCGCGGATCGGCTTGCCGTTGTCGATGGTCTCCGCCGTGGCAATCAGGCTCAGGTTTTGTTCGATGCGGTCGGCAATGCGATTCAGGATATTGGCGCGCTCGGCAGGCGAAGTCTTGCCCCAGGCATCCTTGGCGGCATGCGCGGCATCCAGCGCCAGCTCGACGTCTTCCGCCGTGGAACGGGCGATTTCGCAAAACGGCAAGCCCGTGACAGGTGTAATGTTAAGAAAATATTCACCTTTTACTGGTGCAACGAATTTGCCACCGATGTAATTGTCATAGCGTTGTTTGAAGGGATTGGCTACGCCCAGTTTGCTGATGTCTGCGAGATTCATGTCGTCCTCTATCGGGTTAATTAGAATGGAATTGCTGAAATTAAAATCAAACGTCCTGGTACAGATGGGGTGAGTACACGCAGTCTTCCGCAAATGCCGTGCCAGCTCGCCGCCCCACTACAAACTTAGCGGGTTTTACCCTTGTTACAAGGGTATGGCGTCCATTCCGGCGCGCTTTTCAGCGCCTGCCCCGGGCATGAAAGGCTGGCGTGGGCCTGTTTGCGTTTTGAACAAGGTGGCGGCGTCCTGTTCCAATCCGGGCCAGCGCCCTCCTTTCCCCGCGCCGCGCCGCTGCCGCTGCACAATGGAACAGGTGTACCAGACTGGAACACCTGTCCCAGCTTGCCTAGCGAATGACCACGCCCCATGGCAATTCACCTACGGCAATATCGGCCACCTTCTGCGCGCTGGCCGTGTCGATGACGGAAACACTGTTCGAGCGGCCATTGGCCACGTACAGTTTGGCGCCGTCGGGCGTGATGGCCATATTCCATGGGCGCTTGCCGACGGCAATGGTGGCCGTGACCTGGTAGCTGGCCGTGTCGATCACCATCACCGTGCCGTCCGTGCCATTCGAGACATACACCTGCTTGCCGCTGGGATGGACCACGATGCCATTGGCATTCTTGCCCGCTGGAATAGTGGCAATCGCCTTGCGCGCGGCCATGTCGATCACATACACGGCATTAACCAGTTCGCATGCCACGTAGGCGCGGCCGGAGTCCGGACTGAAACCGATGCCGCGCGGACGCAATCCCACGGCGATGGAAGCCACTTGGCGGCGTTGCGCCACATCAATGACATCGACTTGCTCGGCCTCTTCCGCACTGACCAGCAGCCAGCGCCCATCCGGGCTGAAGACGGCATGTTCCGGGTTGCGTCCCTGCACCTTGATGTCGGCGAGCAAGGTACCCGCATGGCCATCAAGCAAGGCCACGCTATTATTTTCCTCGACGGCCACGGCCACGTAATGGCCGTCCTGGGAAGCGCTGACGCCTTCAGGCGACTTGCCCAGCGTCACCGTGCGCAGGGGCGTACCGGCAGCGTTATCGATCAGCAGTAAGGCGCTGCTGGCGGCGTCCGTGACAAACAATTGCCGCCCGGTGGGGTCGGCGGCGATACCGCGCGGACGCTTGCCTGCCGCGATCTGGCGCACTACCTGGTCGGTAGCCGTGTCGATCACGCTCAAGGTGCCTGATTTTTCATTGGGGACATAGGCAAACGGAGCGGCCTGGACGGCGCTGCTGGCAAGCGCAGGCAGCAACCAGCACACCTGGCGCAAGCGGGAGAAGAAGTTGGGCATAATCACCTTTTCAATGGCAAAACGTTGGAAAAGCGCGCGGTATCGGCGCATCTGACCGTTGCTGCATGCAAACGCCGTGCCACTGACACGCGTATAATTTCAGCCCACCAATGGAGACATGGCAGGCATATTGCTTGATAAGACTAGGCAGACCTGTACCGCGCACGCGATCAAGCAGGCTTTTATTCACATTGGAGAATCCGCATGCAGCACCGTTTCCGCCTGAACACCATCGCCAGCCTGTTTGTCGCCGGCAGCGCCACCCTGGCCCCCCACGTCTTTGCCGCAGAGTCCGCTGACCTGGCCGCCGGACAAGTCATGGATACGGTGGTCGTCAGCGGCAGCCGCATCGCCCACCCCAGCCAGGAAGTGCCGGCCTCGATCGACGTCGTCGACAGCGCCCGCATCCAGGAGGGCCAAATCCGCGTCAACGCGTCGGAAGCGCTGGCAGCCGTGCCGGGCCTGGTCGTGCAAAACCGCCAGAACTACGCGCAAGACTTGCAAATCTCGTCGCGCGGCTTCGGCGCACGCTCGGCCTTCGGCGTGCGCGGCGTCAAACTGATCAGCGACGGCATTCCCGCCAGCATGCCCGACGGTCAGGGCCAGGCCGCCACCTTCAACCTCGATACGGCCGAGCGCATCGAAGTGCTGCGCGGACCATTTTCCGCCATCTACGGCAACCACTCGGGCGGCGTGATCCAGCTGTTTTCCAAGGATGGGCAAAATCCCCCGTCCGTGGAGCTGAACGTGACGGGCGGCAGCTATGGCACCAGCAAGGTGGATCTGTCGGCGCAGGGCCAGGCAGGCGGTATCGGCTACGTACTCGACGGTTCGCGCTTCCGCACGGACGGCTTCCGCGACCACAGCGCCGCCACGCGCGAACAGGCTTTCGGCAAGATCACCGTCAAGCCCACCGTGGACAGCAAGCTGACCATCGTCGCCAACAGCTTGCATCAAGGCAACACGCAAGATCCGCTGGGCGCCACCTGGGCCACGTTTGCCGCCGATCCGCGTTCCGGTGAAATCGACACGACAGACTCGCAAAATCCGAAACGCACTTTTGCCGAGCGCTACAACAC
Source organism: Janthinobacterium lividum (assembly GCF_023509035.1). Lineage (NCBI taxonomy): Bacteria > Pseudomonadati > Pseudomonadota > Betaproteobacteria > Burkholderiales > Oxalobacteraceae > Janthinobacterium > Janthinobacterium lividum. Next base: position 18,584 of record NZ_CP075583.1, read on the forward strand.
GCGCAAGAGCATCGACCACCAGCAAATCGGCGCGACCTATGAACAGTCGTTCGGTGATGACCGCCTGCATGTGATGGTGTATGGCGGCAACCGCGACGTGATTCAATACCAGGCTTTTAACAAAGGCTTCCAGGCGCCAGCCAGCCATTCGGGCGGCGTGGTCGACTTCCAGCGCCAGTTCTATGGCATCGACACCAATTGGCTGCACGTGAACCAGTTGGCCGGCGGCAAGCTGAGCACCACCATCGGCATCGACTATGGCCGCTCCAGCGATGACCGCACCGGCTATGAAAATTACATCGGCAACACATTCGGCGTGAAGGGCAAGCTGCGCCGCGACGAGCAGGATGTCGTCTCCAGCCTCGATCCTTATATCCAGATGGAATGGCAAAGCGGCCCATGGCTGCTTAGCGCAGGTGTGCGCTACAGCAAGATGAAAGTGGCGGTCGACGACCACTTCCTCAGCAATGGCGATGACAGCGGCAGCCTGGAGTTCAGCCATACGACACCAGTGCTGGGCCTGCTGTATAAACTGACGCCAAACGTCAACGTCTACGCCAGCGCCGCACGCGGCTTCGAAGCGCCCACCCTGAACGAACTGTTTTACTCGGGCACGGGCGGCGGCTTCAATTTCAATCTGAAGCCAGCCACCAGCACCAACCTGGAGGCGGGCGTCAAGGCCAGGATCGGCAACAACACGCACGTGAACGCGGCCGTGTTCCAGATCAGGACCAACGACGAACTGGTGGTCGACAAGTCCAGCGGCGGGCGAACCAGCTATCGCAATGCAGGTAAAACCTTGCGCCAGGGCATGGAGGTATCGCTGGACTCGAACCTGCCGTATGGTTTCACGACAAAAGTGGCGCTGACCAGCCTGCACGCCGTGTATGACCAGGCCTTCGGCAACGTGCGCGAAGGCAGCCGTTTGCCGGGCGTGCCCAGCGCCAACCTGTTTGCGGAACTGGCCTGGAAAGACACGCTGGACCGCTTTGGCGCGGCACTGGAAAGTGTGGCCAGCAACCAGGTCTACGCGGAAGACAGCAACAGCGAAAAACCGGCTCCCGGCTATACCGTGTTCAATGCGCGATTCAACGCCAAGCAAAACGTGGGCAACTGGCGCTTCAAGGAGTTTGCCCGCCTGAACAATCTTTTTGACAAGACCTACGTGGGCTCCGTCATCGTCGGCGACAGCAACAAGCGCTACTATGAAGCGGCGCCGGGACGCAATTGGTTGCTAGGCGTCAGCGCCCAATATTCCTTCTAAGAACACCTGAGAAAAAGTCCATGGCCGCGTTGCATTGCCTGGTCGTACTATTCGTACTGCCTGCGGCAATGCGCTTTGCCCTGAACATTTTTCAGGCGTTCTCATGACAAAAAGGCCCGCGCCTCTTCCGATGCGCGGGCTTTTAAACTAGGGCAAGTTGCTTCAGGGCCGTGCTTCCTTCACGCCATATTTCTCAAAGATGGTTTTCAACTCGCCGCTAGCCGCCATCTCGTTCATGGCTGCCTGCAGCAATTTGGCCACGTCGAGCTGTTGCTTGCTGACGGCCAGGCCCACGGCCCAGCCTGCGCGCGGCAAGCGGGCGAACGCTACTTCGCTCAAGGGGAAAGCGGGGTCACTTTTCAGCACCGATTCGATTTCCGAACGGTTGGCCAGCACGGCGTCGAGCTGGCCCGCCTGCAATTGCTGCAAGGCTTCGGCAGCCGTATCGAAGATGCGCACGTCGTCGCGGTATTTGCCATTGTCTTCTCCCAGCATCAGCATGGCGGCGATCGAGACCTTTTCCACGCCGACGCGCTTGCCGGCCAGCGAAGCGACGCCATCGAATTGCGGCACGGCTTGCGCGCTGCGCGCCAGGCGCACGGTTTCCACGTAGTATGGCGCGAAGATCTCGACCTTGTCGTTATCCGCCATCAACTTCTTGTCGACCGGTACATGCAACATCACATCGGCGGGACCATAGCCGAGATAATGGCCTTTCCACACCATATTGCGCAAGTCATCGTTGAGGTTTTCGCCCGCGGGAAATGGCAGCAAGCTCAGTTTTAAACCCAGCTTTTTCGCCAGCGCTTCGGCGATGTCGATATCGATACCCGCCCCCTTGTCGGAAAACGGCGCGAACTCGTTGTACACAGCCACTTTCAGGCTGCCCGACTGCTGCACTTTTTGCCAGTCGGCGCGCGCCGGCGCGGCTGCGCACAGCGCCAGGCAGGCGAGCGAGATCATCGCGCGCGCGCCCCGGAGTTGAAATGAACGCATGGGACTCCTTCGTGATCAATTCGACTTAATTAGATTCGCGGCGGGTTTCCAGATAGGTCTTGATGGCCCACATGGCTTCCTGGTTGAATACACCCTCGAACGGCGGCATGTACACGGCGCCATTGCGTACCTTACCGTGACGGATGGTGGTCAGGTAGTAATTATCCGTCTCCTTGTAGCAAGCCTGTTTCTTTGTCTCATTCTTGATACCGAAGCAATCACGGTCGAGTTGGCGCAAGTCCGGCGCGATGCCGCCCGAGATGGCTTCGATGCCGTGGCAGCGGGCGCAATTCTGATTGTAGGCCGAGGTGCCCACCGTCAAGGCCAGCTTGTTGCCCCGATACGGATTTTGCTCGAGCCACTTGTCGCCCACCTTGGGCAAGCCCGTGGTGTCGACGCCTTGCGGCGTGACATTACCGTGCGCATAGGCATGCGGCAAGGTCAGCAGGGAAGTGAGGGCAACGGCGCCCGCGGCCGCCACGCCGAGCAGGGTACGAATGGAATAGATCATGCTGGTCTCCTTGGTTTTTTAGTGAATATCCAAGAAGAGCAAATGCCATGCCATGCATATATGCCCCACGTCCGGCCGCCCATGTATCAATTTGGAACAGCTGCAACACGTAGTTGTGTCACCACGCGCGTCAGGCGGCGGCCACCGTGCAGATGCTGTTCCGCTCCTGCTGCTCGAAAGTGATATGCACGGGTAAAAATCGGGCAATCACCTCCGCATTCGTCAACGCATGCTGCGAAACCTTGCTGCAACTGAAAGTACCGCCGCCCGCCAGCGCCATGGGCAGCAAGAGCTGGTCGGCCAGGTGCTCGCCAACGGCCGCGTCCGTCTTCAGATAGGCGCGCACCTCGTTCAACAGACGCTTGGCCACAGATTCGGCCAGCAAAGACTTTTCGCCGAAAGAAGTAAACACTTCCGTGACATGCTCGTGCTCGAGCGTGAGCAACAAGACATTGCCCGGTCCCTGCTCCGCCGGCAAGCCGACGATACGCAGTTGCTTGCCGCTCCAGCCCATGCCGTTGGCGATACGCTCGAGCTCCCGCTGCGCCACGTTCACATGCACGCCCGCCACCACGCTTTCCGCATACCCCGCCTTCCGCTCACCGCGCTGCAGCAATGCGATCGGCCGCAAGCGCTGGCACGGTTGCACGGTGGCAATCACCTCGCCGCCGCCTGCGGGATGAAAGCCGTAGCGTTGCAGCGCGATATCCACCTCGGCGCCCATCTGTTCCAGGATGCGGCCATACGCGCGCTGCAGGAAGTGCACGGGCGGCGCCATGGCATTGTGCGTGCCGCCACTGATGCGTACGGTGGACGGCCCATCCGCATGCAGCAGGGCCGGTAGCAAGGTTTGCAGTACCAGGGTGCAACTGCCGGCGCTGCCGATGGCAAAGCGGTAATCGCCACCGCGTATGGGGCCAGGCACGAATTCCAGGCTAGCTGCGCGCAGCGCCACCGGCGTCGTGCGCGCCCCGCAGATGGCGGCCGCCGCCTGCACGGCCAGCAAATGCTGGCGCAGCAAGCCGGGCTTTTCCCGCCCCGCGCGGATATTCGTCAAGCGGAATGCTTGCCCCGTGATCATGGACAGGCTCAGCGCCGAGCGCAAAATCTGTCCGCCGCCTTCACCTTGCGCTCCATCTATTTCTATCATCTCTACTTTCTCTCTGTTAACCTTTGACGCAGACGACCTGCTTCAGGATATGCACGACATCGACCAGCTCGCGCTGCGCCAGCATCACCGCATCGATATCCTTGTAGGCCATCGGAATCTCATCGATCACGTTTTCATCCTTGCGGCATTCCACGCCTTGCGTGGCGCGGATCTGGTCCTCCAGGTTGAAGCGCCGCTTCGCTTCCGTGCGGCTCATCGTGCGTCCCGCACCGTGGCTGCAGCTATGAAAACTCTCCGCATTGCCTTTGCCGCGCACGATAAAACTCTTCGCGCCCATGGAACCGGGAATGATCCCCAGTTCGCCGGCGCGGGCCGACACGGCGCCCTTGCGCGTGACCAGCACATCCTTGCCGAAGTGGTGCTCCTTCTGCACATAGTTATGGTGGCAGTTGACGGCTTCCACGTGCGTCTGGAACGGTTTATGGATGAACGTGCGCACGGCCGCGATCAGGTTCTGCATCATCACTTCGCGGTTGTTGCGCGCAAAACGCTGCGCCCAGCCCACCGCTTCCACGTAATCCTCGTAATGCTGCGTTCCCTCTGCCAGGTAAGCCAGATCCTGGTCGGGCAGGTTGATGAAGTGGGTGCGCATATCCTGCTTGGCCAGTTCGATGAAATGGGTGCCGATGGCATTGCCCACGCCGCGTGAACCGGAATGCAGCATGAACCATACAGTACCCTGTTCATCGAGGCAGACTTCGACGAAGTGATTACCGCTCCCTAAAGTCCCCAGGTGACGATAATTGTTCGTGTTTTTCAGCTTCGGCGTTTTCAGGCAGATCGCATCGAATTCGTCCTTCAATTGCAGCCACGCGGCATCGACCACCGAGGGTGGCGTATGCCAAGAACCCTCATCGCGGCCGCGGTGGCCGCGCGTCTTCGGCGACATCCCGTGCGGAATGGCGCGTTCGATGGCGCTGCGCAGCGGCGCCAGGTTATCGGGCAAATCATTCGCCGTCAGCGTGGTTTTCGCCGCCATCATGCCGCAACCGATATCCACGCCCACCGCCGCCGGAATCACGGCGCCCAGGGTGGGAATCACGCTGCCGATGGTCGACCCTTTACCCAGGTGAACGTCGGGCATGACGGCGATATGCTTGTAAATGAACGGCAGGGTCGCCGTATTGCGCAATTGTTTTTTAGCCGCTTCTTCGACAGGCACGCCACGGGTCCACATTTTCACGGGACGGCTGCCTTCGGTATGCAGGACTTCGTATTCTTCTTTCTTCATCACTTCTCTCATCTTCTATTTTAATCAGTAGGACAACCCGACAAGGTGGGACAGGATTTTCTGCCAGGCTCACTGCGCCTGCCAGGCCGGTTTGACGCGGCTGATCGATGTAATCCTGTCGGCATTCGGGGCACTGCAGTGCATGACAAGGTTGGACAAGACGTCTGTTATGTAGTCTTGTCCGCATTCATGCACTTTACTTCAACAATCTGGCGTCATATCGATGGCGGCGATTTCTCCCACCCAGTGGGCAGGGTCCAGCTGGCCGGCGGCAAAGGCGGCGATGATCTTGAAGACGTCATCGGAAAAACCGCCGATATTCAAGATGTCCTCGCACTCCATCGCCTGCGTTGTGGCATGTGGAGAGATATCGATGCACACCAGCTTTGCCTGCGGATTGCGCTGCTTGAACACCTTCCACTGTCCCATCGTCGCCGTGGCGCCGCTGCGTTTGGCGTCGATCCACGATTCGTTATCGGACACATAAATCACCAGGTCGGCCAGCTCCTTCTTGCTATTCATGCGCAGCAGCGGTGCGCTGCAATTGGTGCCACCGCCACCGATGGCCGCCAGCCTGGCCGCATTGCTCATCACACTGTCATCCGCATCGAGCCCGCACCTCACGACGCTGTGCTCGAACGGCAGCAGCATGGCATCCGGATTTTTGCGCAGCATGGCCGCCGCTACCAGCGCCGCCACGTCGATGCAGCGCACACTCGAGGTGGCGCTGCCGTGAAAACCGCTGACGGGCGAGGACATCGAGCCGGAAACGTCGGGACACACCACGACCTTTCCTGCGATCCGCGGAACATGCGCCAACGATATTTCCAGCGCCTGTTCCAGCGCATCGCGCACGATGGCCGGCACGCTCTCGCCGGCCGCCATGTACGCGGACAGCAGCTGGTACGGAAACACCCTTGCCCGGCCAATCGCCTCTGGATCGCGCAGCTTGGCAGCGATCAGCTCCGGCATGCCGTCAATCGCATACACGCCGTGACGGCCAAAGGTGTTCAGATTCATGCGCACCATTTGCCAGCTGCCCTGGAGGGCGATCTGTGCCCAATCCTGCGCGCTCAAGGGCAGCGCCGTCAGCATCTGGAACGGTACGTCCGGTATCGTTTGCCCTGGATCGGCCTTATACGCCTCGAACGTGGCCAGCGCCGGCGGCAGTGCCTTGGCATCGTACGGCTTGCCGATCAGCCAGGCAAAGAAGGCCGCGCGCCACGCTTCCTGCGGTTTCGGATGCACCATCTTCACCACGTCGGCCAGCGAGGGCGCATTGCCCACGGCGGCCGCCAGCAAGGCCTGTTCCGAAGCGGTGTTCAGCCATGCCTGCACGAGTTTTTTCGGACGCGATCCCAGCGACTTGCGGCCAACGGCGCCCGAACGCATGATTTGCACGAAGTTGCGCAGCATCTTGCCGTTGTTAATCACGCGCTGGAAGGCCGGCGCACATTCCGCGGCGCCCTGCCCCGCCAGCACGGCCACCAGCAAGGCCGGCATGTCTTTCATGTAGCCCCGTTCGCGGCAGTACACGGCCGTCTGCGCAATGAAGGCCGGCTCGACCGCTTTGCACAGCTCAAGAACCGTTGCCAGCTGCGCTTCGGCGCTGGCATAAAACGTCGTGTTCAGGCAGCCAGTGGCCGCATATTGCGCCAGCTGATGCCGGGGCGTCAGCGCGTAGGCTGGCGCGCCTTCGGCATTGCGTGCCAGGGCCGCTGGCAAGGTACCGGTCTGTTGCGCACTCTGAAATAACTGGGCGTTGGCCATTTTTCGTTCCTCTCTGCTCTCTACGTTTATCTCGTTGGTATCTCCTCTATTGCAAGCGCTGTGCCAGCTTTCAATATTTCATCAAAAACAAACATAAACCATTGATTTTATTAAACAATATTTTCATACCTGCTTTGCATTGAAAATATCCCTGTCATTGCGATTTGGAATACAATTATCTTTTAAGATAAATATTTATCCCATATATGCAAGCAAAACGTACCGTCGTCATCGGTTTTCTCGGCACGCAGCTCGACAATGGCAGGGGAGCGGCACGCTGGGAAAAGTGGCGCCCAAGCATCGCCCTGACCCAGCATGAGGACAAGATCATCGACCGTTTCGAGCTGCTGTACGCGGGCAGCCAGTTTGACAACCTGGTGCGCCAGGTATCGCAGGATATCGCCAGCGTCTCGCCTGAAACCAGGCTGATCGCCCACGAACTGCCCATCAGCGATGCCTGGGACTTCGAGAATGTGTATGGCGCCCTCTACGATTTTGCCAACAGCTACCCCTTCGATCCGGACAAGGAAGACTATTGGATCCACATCACCACCGGTAGTCACGTGGTGCAGATCTGCATGTTCCTGATGACGGAAGCACGCTATTTTCCGGGTCGTCTCGTGCAAACGTCGCCACCCAAGCGCCAGGCCGCCGGCAATCCCGGCAGCTACGCATTGATTGACCTCGACCTGTCGCGCTACGACCAGATCGCCCAGCGCTTTACGCGCGAACAGGCCGAAGGCGTGGCCTTCCTGAAGTCCGGCATCGCCACGCGCAATGCGAAGTTCAACGGGATGATCGAGGAAATTGAGCGCGTCGCCATCAAATCGAAAGCCCCCATGCTGTTGATGGGGCCGACCGGCGCCGGCAAATCCTTCCTCGCGCGCCGCGTGTATGAGCTGAAAAAGTCGCGCCACCAGATCGATGGCAAATTCATCGACCTCAATTGCGCCACCCTGCATGGCGATGGCGCAGCCTCTACCTTGTTCGGCCATATCAAGGGTTCCTTCACGGGGGCGGGCTCGGATCGACCCGGCTTGCTGCGCAGCGCGCACAAGGGCTTGCTGTTTCTCGATGAAATCGGTGAACTGGGGCTCGACGAGCAGGCGATGCTGCTGAAAGCCATTGAAGAAAAGCGCTTTTTCCCCGTCGGTGCCGATACGGAGGTGCAGAGCGACTTCCAACTGATCGCCGGCACTAACCGCGACCTGGGCAATCAAGTGGCGGCCGGCCGCTTCCGCGAAGACTTGTATGCGCGCATTAATTTGTGGACGTACGAATTGCCAAGCCTGGCACAGCGGCCGGAAGACATCGAGCCGAACCTGGAATACCTGCTGGCACAATACAGCGCCGAGACAGGCGAAAGAGTGCGCTTCAACAAGGAGGCACGTGAGCGTTTCATGCGCTTTGCCGCCGCGCCGTCGGCCGCCTGGAACGGCAATTTCCGCGATTTGTCCGCTGCCGTCACGCGCCTGGCTACCTTGTCGGAAGCAGGTCGCATCACGGATGATGTCGTCGACGAGGAAATCAAGCGCCTGAAACGGCTATGGCAGCATCATGACAAGCCTGCCTGCGACATGGAAATCGATCTGGCCGATATCATGGGTAGCGAGGCAGCCGCGCAACTCGACCTGTTTGATGCGCTGCAGCTGCAGGCAGTGATCAAGATTTGCCGGCAATCCAACAATATGTCCGATGCCGGCCGCACACTGTATGCCGTATCGCGCGCGGCGAAAGCCAAACCGAATGATGCAGACCGGCTCAAAAAATACCTGGCCCGCTTTGACCTTGAATGGGATGGGATATGCCGACTGAATTAAATGAAAAAAGCCGCGCTTAGCGCGGCTTTTTTATGTCCCCACACGCTTAACCGGATAAAGCATCAGACGAAAAAAAACCCGACCATTTCTGATCGGGTTTTTCTCTACTGCGAATAACAAGCCTGACGATAACCTACTTTCACACTGGTTGCAGCACTATCATCGGCGCAAAGTTGTTTCACGGTCCTGTTCGGGATGGGAAGGGGTGGGACCAACTTGCTATGGTCATCAGGCATAACTTGTACTGGCGTTTGTCCTCAATTGAGCGACAAGGCCATGAATCTGGAAGAAGTATCGATTATTTACTGAGGTATTAATGGGTAATGACTGCGTTATCAACAACACGCAACATGTACTTTCTCATCCTCTGTACCTGCTAAGGTTATAGGGACAAGCCGTACGGGCAATTAGTACTGGTTAGCTTAATGCATTACTGCACTTCCACACCCAGCCTATCAACGTCCTGGTCTCGAACGACCCTTCAAAGAGCTCAAGGCTCTGGGAAATCTCATCTCAAGGCAAGTTTCCCGCTTAGATGCTTTCAGCGGTTATCTCTTCCGAACTTAGCTACCCGGCAATGCCACTGGCGTGACAACCGGTACACCAGAGGTTCGTCCACTCCGGTCCTCTCGTACTAGGAGCAGCCCCCTTCAAATTTCCAACGCCCACGGCAGATAGGGACCAAACTGTCTCACGACGTTTTAAACCCAGCTCACGTACCACTTTAAATGGCGAACAGCCATACCCTTGGGACCGGCTACAGCCCCAGGATGTGATGAGCCGACATCGAGGTGCCAAACTCCCCCGTCGATATGAACTCTTGGGAGGAATCAGCCTGTTATCCCCAGAGTACCTTTTATCCGTTGAGCGATGGCCCTTCCATACAGAACCACCGGATCACTATGTCCTACTTTCGTACCTGCTCGACTTGTCAGTCTCGCAGTTAAGCACGCTTATGCCATTGCACTATCAACACGATGTCCGACCGTATCTAGCGTACCTTCGAACTCCTCCGTTACACTTTAGGAGGAGACCGCCCCAGTCAAACTGCCTACCATGCACTGTCCCCGATCCGGATAACGGACCAAGGTTAGAACCTCAAACAAACCAGGGTGGTATTTCAAGGTTGGCTCCACGAGAACTAGCGTCCCCGCTTCAAAGCCTCCCACCTATCCTACACAGATTGGTTCAAAGTCCAATGCAAAGCTACAGTAAAGGTTCATGGGGTCTTTCCGTCTAGCCGCGGGTAGATTGCATCATCACAAACATTTCAACTTCGCTGAGTCTCGGGAGGAGACAGTGTGGCCATCGTTACGCCATTCGTGCAGGTCGGAACTTACCCGACAAGGAATTTCGCTACCTTAGGACCGTTATAGTTACGGCCGCCGTTTACTGGGACTTCAATCAAGAGCTTGCACCCCATCATTTAATCTTCCAGCACCGGGCAGGCGTCACACCCTATACGTCCACTTTCGTGTTTGCAGAGTGCTGTGTTTTTATTAAACAGTCGCAGCCACCAGTTTATTGCAACCCTTTCACCCTCATGGAGTAAAACCATTCAAGCTACCGGGGCGTACCTTTTCCCGAAGTTACGGTACCAATTTGCCGAGTTCCTTCTCCCGAGTTCTCTCAAGCGCCTTAGAATACTCATCTCGCCCACCTGTGTCGGTTTGCGGTACGGTCTCGTATGACTGAAGCTTAGAGGCTTTTCTTGGAACCACTTCCGATTGCTTCGTGAACAAGTTCACTCGTCCCATCCCCTTGAATTCCGCGCCCGGATTTGCCTAAGCGCCTTCTATGAGACAGAAACCAACTATTCCAACAGTTGGACAACCTTCCGCGATCCGTCCCCCCATCGCATCATACGACGGTGCAGGAATATTAACCTGCTTCCCATCAGCTACGCATCTCTGCCTCGCCTTAGGGGCCGACTCACCCTGCTCCGATGAACGTTGAACAGGAAACCTTGGGCTTACGGCGTGGAGGCTTTTCACCCCCATTATCGCTACTCATGTCAGCATTCGCACTTCTGATACCTCCAGCATCCTTTACAAGACACCTTCGCAGGCTTACAGAACGCTCTCCTACCATATATCCTAAGATATATCCGCAGCTTCGGTGACTGGCTTAGCCCCGTTACATCTTCCGCGCAGGACGACTCGATCAGTGAGCTATTACGCTTTCTTTAAATGATGGCTGCTTCTAAGCCAACATCCTGACTGTTTTAGCCTTCCCACTTCGTTTTCCACTTAGCCAATCTTTGGGACCTTAGCTGGCGGTCTGGGTTGTTTCCCTCTTGACGCCGGACGTTAGCACCCGACGTCTGTCTCCCAAGCTCGCACTCATCGGTATTCGGAGTTTGCAATGGTTTGGTAAGTCGCAATGACCCCCTAGCCATAACAGTGCTCTACCCCCGATGGTGATACTTGAGGCACTACCTAAATAGTTTTCGGAGAGAACCAGCTATTTCCAAGTTTGTTTAGCCTTTCACCCCTACCCACAGCTCATCCCCTAATTTTTCAACATTAGTGGGTTCGGACCTCCAGGGCGTGTTACCGCACCTTCATCCTGGCCATGAGTAGATCACTTGGTTTCGGGTCTACACCCAGCGACTGATCGCCCTATTCGGACTCGATTTCTCTACGGCTTCCCTATGCGGTTAACCTTGCCACTGAATGTAAGTCGCTGACCCATTATACAAAAGGTACGCAGTCACGGAACAAGTCCGCTCCTACTGTTTGTATGCACACGGTTTCAGGATCTATTTCACTCCCCTTCCGGGGTTCTTTTCGCCTTTCCCTCACGGTACTGGTTCACTATCGGTCGATTACGAGTATTTAGCCTTGGAGGATGGTCCCCCCATATTCAGACAGGATGTCACGTGTCCCGCCCTACTTGTCGTACGCTTAGTATCACCGGTCCGATTTCACATACGGGGCTATCACCCACTATGGCTCCTATTTCCAGAGGATTCTGTTATCGGTCCGACTATCACGTACAGGCTCTTCCCATTTCGCTCGCCGCTACTTTGGGAATCTCGGTTGATTTCTTTTCCTGCAGCTACTTAGATGTTTCAGTTCGCCGCGTTCGCCTTGCATACCTATGTATTCAGTATGCAATACCCTAAAAGGGTGGGTTGCCCCATTCGGAAATCTGCGGATCAAAGTGTGTTTGCTCACTCCCCGCAGCTTATCGCAAGCTACTACGTCCTTCATCGCCTGTAATCGCCAAGGCATCCACCATGTGCACTTATTCGCTTGTCCCTATAACGTTAGCCTCTGATCACTAGGTAATCAAAGAGCGCTACAGGGATAAGAAAGTACAACGTTGTTGCTTGTTTGTTGATACATACAATCATTACCCATCGATTTGCTTTTTACGGCAAACCAATCAATAAATAATCTTTACTTCTTCCAGATTGTTAAAGAACGAAACAGCTTTGATCGCTAAAAGATCAAACCTAAACCTGAGTCACTGACCGGCTTACGTTTGCACTTTCGAGTAAAACTTTGGTGGAGGATGACGGGATCGAACCGACGACCCCCTGCTTGCAAAGCAGGTGCTCTCCCAGCTGAGCTAATCCCCCTGGGTACATATAACTGGTAGGTCTGGCTGGACTAGTGTCCACCTTACCACCGGGTTTGTTTTTACTGGTAGGGCTGGTTGGACTCGAACCAACGACCCCCGCGTTATCAACACGGTGCTCTAACCAGCTGAGCTACAGCCCCAACGCGGAACTACTACGACTACTGTTTCTTCTTAATTAAACAGCCGATAAGTGTGAACATTTGATGCGTGAATCATTTACATGATTCGTGCAAACTCTAGAAAGGAGGTGATCCAGCCGCACCTTCCGATACGGCTACCTTGTTACGACTTCACCCCAGTCACGAATCCTACCGTGGTAAGCGCCCTCCTTACGGTTAAGCTACCTACTTCTGGTAAAACCCGCTCCCATGGTGTGACGGGCGGTGTGTACAAGACCCGGGAACGTATTCACCGCGACATGCTGATCCGCGATTACTAGCGATTCCAACTTCATGCAGTCGAGTTGCAGACTACAATCCGGACTACGATACACTTTCTGCGATTAGCTCCCCCTCGCGGGTTGGCGGCGCTCTGTATGTACCATTGTATGACGTGTGAAGCCCTACCCATAAGGGCCATGAGGACTTGACGTCATCCCCACCTTCCTCCGGTTTGTCACCGGCAGTCTCATTAGAGTGCCCTTTCGTAGCAACTAATGACAAGGGTTGCGCTCGTTGCGGGACTTAACCCAACATCTCACGACACGAGCTGACGACAGCCATGCAGCACCTGTGTACTGGTTCTCTTTCGAGCACTCCTCAATCTCTCGAGGATTCCAGCCATGTCAAGGGTAGGTAAGGTTTTTCGCGTTGCATCGAATTAATCCACATCATCCACCGCTTGTGCGGGTCCCCGTCAATTCCTTTGAGTTTTAATCTTGCGACCGTACTCCCCAGGCGGTCTACTTCACGCGTTAGCTGCGTTACCAAGTCAATTAAGACCCGACAACTAGTAGACATCGTTTAGGGCGTGGACTACCAGGGTATCTAATCCTGTTTGCTCCCCACGCTTTCGTGCATGAGCGTCAATCTTGACCCAGGGGGCTGCCTTCGCCATCGGTGTTCCTCCACATATCTACGCATTTCACTGCTACACGTGGAATTCTACCCCCTCTGCCAGATTCTAGCCTTGCAGTCTCCAATGCAATTCCCAGGTTGAGCCCGGGGATTTCACATCAGACTTACAAAACCGCCTGCGCACGCTTTACGCCCAGTAATTCCGATTAACGCTTGCACCCTACGTATTACCGCGGCTGCTGGCACGTAGTTAGCCGGTGCTTATTCTTCAGGTACCGTCATTAGCAAAAGATATTAGCTCTCACCGTTTCTTCCCTGACAAAAGAGCTTTACAACCCGAAGGCCTTCTTCACTCACGCGGCATTGCTGGATCAGGCTTTCGCCCATTGTCCAAAATTCCCCACTGCTGCCTCCCGTAGGAGTCTGGACCGTGTCTCAGTTCCAGTGTGGCTGGTCGTCCTCTCAGACCAGCTACTGATCGATGCCTTGGTAGGCTTTTACCCTACCAACTAGCTAATCAGATATCGGCCGCTCCACGAGCATGAGGTCTTGCGATCCCCCACTTTCATCCTTAGATCGTATGCGGTATTAGCGTAACTTTCGCTACGTTATCCCCCACTCTAGGGTACGTTCCGATATATTACTCACCCGTTCGCCACTCGCCACCAGAGCAAGCTCCGTGCTGCCGTTCGACTTGCATGTGTAAGGCATGCCGCCAGCGTTCAATCTGAGCCAGGATCAAACTCTTCAGTTTAATCTCTGTTACTTTGCCATTTTATTGGCACCGTCTTGCGACGGGTCGCTCACTCAAAAAACTGACAGGCTACTTCCGAAGAAGTATCCTATTTCATTATTTCTTGTGAACATTTGATATTTTAAGCTAGACGCCAATCCGAAGATTGACGCTGCACTTACATCAAATGCCCACACTTATCGACTGTTAATTGTTAAAGAACTGTATTCGGTTACTGCTTTCGCGCTATCGACAAAGCGTTGTGTCTGTCAGCTGCGAAGAAGGAAGAGTATGAAGCGTTTGCAGCATTTCGTCAACCTTCTTTTTTACCCCACTTTACTCGGCATTTGCATGCGTCGTTCAGCGAGGGGGCGAATTATAGCCAAGGTGCGCAGACCCCGCAAGCGCTAATTTGCAGTTGGGCAAATATTGCTGTGTGATATCGTAGTACTGACAATACCCAGCCTTATCCACCTTGACTCCCATGCCTATCCCACACCTCTGCCCCACCGCCAATCCCGCCCTGGCCAGCGCACTCGAACATGCTATCAATAGCAAAACCAAACCGTTGGGCAGCCTGGGGCTACTGGAAACCCTGGCCCATCAGATCGGCCTGATCCAGCAAAGCACGCAGCTGGCATTGCAGCAGCCTGCCATCATCGTTTTTGCAGCTGACCATGGCGTCGTCGCCGAAGGAATTTCCGCCTATCCACAAAGCGTGACGTGGCAAATGGTAGAAAACTTCCTCGGCAACGGCGCCGCCATCAATGTCTTTGCCCGCCAGAACGAGTGCGCCTTATATATAGTGGACGCCGGCGTGAACCATGACTTCGGCCCGCGCGACGGCTTGCTTGACCGCAAGCAGGGTCCCGGCACCCACAACTTTGCCACAGAACCCGCCATGAGCCAGGAGCAATGTCTGGCCGCCATGCAGGCAGGGATGGACCTGGTCACCACCTTGGACGGCAATGTGCTGGGCTTTGGCGAAATGGGTATCGGCAACACCACGGCTGCCGCCGCACTGATGCACAAACTGACGCAAATACCGGTCGCCGACTGCGTGGGTGCCGGCACCGGCCTGTCAAAGGAAGGCATATTGCACAAGCAGCATGTGATCGAAGCGGCCGTCGCGCATCATGCAGCAGCCCATGAGCCACTCGACGTGCTGGCCACCTTCGGCGGCTTCGAAATCGCCATGATGGCTGGCGCCATGCTCAAAGCAGCCGAACGACGCATGATTCTGCTGATCGATGGATTCATTGTCAGCAGCGCCCTGCTGGTGGCGGCCCGTTTGCAGCCGGCCATCCTCGATTATTGTGTGTTTTCGCACTGCTCCGATGAAAATGGTCATCGCCAGTTGCTGGCCAGCCTGGGAGCACGTCCGCTGCTGCATCTCGATTTGCGCCTCGGCGAAGGCACGGGTTCGGCGCTGGCCTTGCCGCTGCTGCATGCGGCCGTCAACTTCATGCGCGAGATGGCGACCTTCGCCTCGGCCCAGGTCAGCGAAAAGTCCACGCCAGACTAAGACCATGACTAATCCCGTTTCCGCCGCAGTCCAACAGTGCCGACTCTTCTTCATCGCGCTGCAGTTCTTCACGCGCCTTCCCATCCCGCGCTGGGTGGGTTTCGAGCCGGCCTGGCTGCAGCACGCCTCACGCTACTTTCCCCTGGTGGGTCTGGTGGTGGCGGCCATCAGTGGCGCCGTGTATCTGCTGGCCAGCTGGCTCCTGCCCACACCAGTGGCCGTGCTGCTGGCCGTCGCCGCTGGCATTTACCTGACGGGTGCCTTTCATGAAGACGGCTTCGCCGACATGTGCGACGGTTTCGGTGGCGGCTTGACGCGCGAGCGGGTACTGGAAATCATGAAGGATTCGCGCATCGGCGCGTATGGCGCCATCGGCATCCTCAGCCTGCTGGCCATCAAATGCGCGGCGCTCGCTTCGCTGCCGCCTGCCACGGTGGTGGCGACATTATTCATCGCCCATCCGCTCTCGCGCCTGGCCGCCGTTTCGCTGATCTGGCTCATGGACTATGCGCGCGACGAAGGCAAAGCCAAGCCGATGGCGCAAGAAATGACCACGGTTGAATTCATCATCGCCGCTATCGGCGGCCTGCTGCCCGTCGTCGTATGCGGCGCCCTGGGGATATTTTACTGGGCCACGCTGGCCTTTGCCGTCGTGGCGGCGGCCGCCGCCGCTTTCTGGCTGGGCCGCAAATGCCAGCACCGCCTGCAAGGCTACACAGGCGACTGCCTGGGCGCCGTGCAGCAAGTGGCGGAAGTGGCGGCCTATCTGGCCATCCTGTCCAGCTTTCAGCCTCCATTGCGTTTTTACTAAGCAAGCATGCGTCTGATCCTCGTCCGCCACCCCACGCCGCAAGTCACCAGCGGCACCTGTTATGGCCGCAGCGACGTGGCGGTGGCGCCGCACGAAATGGCCACGGTGCGCGCCAGCCTGCAAGCGACTTTGCCGGCCAGTGTGCCGCTCTACGCCAGTCCGCTGCGCCGCTGCGCCGGCCTGGCGGAGGCCCTGGCGCAGGACTTGCCTTCCAGCGCCCTGTTCTTCGACGCGCGGCTGGCGGAGATGGATTTCGGCGCCTGGGAAATGCAGCCCTGGCACGCGATTGCGCGTACGGAAGTCGATGCCTGGGCGGCCAACCTGGCCTGGTACCGCCCCGGCGGAGGCGAGAATGTACTGACGATGGCCGCCCGCGTCGATGCGTTTTTAGGCGATCTGTTGCGCGAACAACACGAAACGGTCGTCATCATCTGCCATGCGGGCACCATCCGCCTGCTGTCGGCATTGCAAGCCCGGCTGCCATTGGAAGAAACGGCCCTGCTGGCCGCCCATTCGGCCCACAAAATCGCCTACGGTGCGACGGTCGTCGTCGATTTCTGATATTGAATCGTCCAGCCGGCCATTTCAGTCCACGCCTGCTGCACGTATAATGGCGGGGTTTTGGTGCCCGCGCTCATGTCCATGAGCGCAGTTAAACGGGAAACACGATGCCGCGACTGCGGCGAACGTGTGCTGCCCCCGCAACGGTAAGCAAGTGTCACCTCTCCCTACAGGAAGCGGGCGACAAGCTATCTCTGACAACCACTGTGCTTGCAATCATCGAGCATGGGAAGGTGGGATAGCCGCACTTGCCAGCCCGGATACCGGCCAGGACAGGTGGAAGTGTGCGAACGGGGATGTTCGCGATCCGAATGGCCCATGGCTATCTTCGATCGTCATCTTCAGTTCCCACTTCTGTTCAATCTGGCCTACGGGGACGTCGGCTGGTTGCATATTACTTACTGAAAATTATCATGACCCATGCTGTTTCCCGCCACGCGGCCCTCACGTCGCTCGCGCTAGCCATTGCCGCGCCTGCCGCCTTTGCACAAGCCACGCCAGACACCTTCGATCCTATTGTCGTCACCGCCAACCGCTATCCACAGCACCTGAGCGAAGTATTGAGCGATACGCAGACCATCAGCTCAGAAGACATCGCGCGCTCGGGCGCCGGGACGCTGATCGACCTGCTGCAAAAGCAGCGCGGCATTGAAGTCAATCGCAGTGGCGGCCCAGGCACCAATTCGAGCGTCTTCATTCGCGGCGCGAACGCCAACCAGAATATCGTGCTGGTCGACGGCGTGCGCATCGGTTCCGCCACATCGGGCACTGCAAACTGGAGCGCCCTGCCTTTGTCCAGCATCGATCACGTTGAAATCGTCTACGGTCCACTGAGCACCATGTATGGTGCCGATGCCGTCGGCGGCGTGATCCAGATCTTTACCAAGAAAGGTGACGGCGCGGCGCGCTTTTCTACCTTCGCTGGCTATGGCCGCTACAACACGCGCCAGGCGGAAGCCAGCGTTGCCGGCTCTACTGGTGGCAACAACAGCTTCAGCTACGCGCTGACCGCGGGCAAGGAAAAATCGGATGGCTTTTCCGCCTCCAAGCTGGGCGCCTCGACGTACACCTACAATCCGGACAAAGACGGCTACGACAAGGAAAGCGTCAGCGGCCAGTTTGGCTACCAGATGGCCAAGGGCCATGACGTCGGCCTGACTTTCCTAAAAAGCAAACTTGATGCGCAGTACGATTCGGGCTTGAACTTCGACGCACGCAACTACAATAAGCTGGAAAACATCTCGGTCTTTACGAAGAACCAGTTCTTGCCGAACTGGACCAGTGAGCTGCGCTACGCACAGGCAAAGGATAAACAAACCTCGGTTTCCGCCGCTGACGCCTTCGGCAGAAGCCAGTTCGACACCAAGCAAACTGACATCAGCTGGCAAAACGATATTCGCATTGGCCGTGACACCCTGCAACTGCTGGGTGAATATCGTGACGAAGACGTCGTGAGTTCCGCCAAAGGTCTGTCCGGCGGACGTAATACCAAATCTTTCGCAGCATCGTACAACCTGGTGCGCGGCGCTCACCTGGCCAGCATCAGCGGCCGCCGCGACGACAGCTCGGCGTACGGTACCCACAACACGGGGAGCGTCGCCTATGGCTATCGTTTCAGCAATGCCTTGCGCGCCAGCGCCAGCTATGGCACCAGCTTCCGCGCACCGACCTTCAACGATCTTTACTACCCTGACTCCGGCGTCCCGACGAACAAGCCGGAAAAAGGCCGCAACGCTGAAATTGGCTTGCATTACAACGACGGCCAATCGCAACTGAGCGCGACCTACTACCATAACAAAATTACTGACATGCTCATCTACGTGTCGGCTTGCCCGGTAATCGGCTGGAAACCAGGCTATGGCTGCAGCATGAATGTCGAAAAAGCCCTGCTCGAAGGCGTGACGCTGGCTGGCGCGCGCAAATTCGGCGCCTTCAACGTCAGTGGCAATATCGACCTGCAAGATCCTCGCAATGAAACCACGGACAAGCAACTGGCACGCCGCGCGAAAAAGCATGCCAATTTCGCCGTGGATTACACGACCGGTCCTTTGACCGCCGGTACGGAGTGGCAGTTGTCGGGCAAGCGTTTTGAAGATCCCGCCAACAAAACCACCCTCGGTGGCTATGGCTTGCTGAACCTGTACACCACCTACCAGTTCGCGCGCGACTGGTCGGTGCTCGCACGCTGGAATAACATCACCAACAAGGACTATGAACTGGGCCGTTTCTACGCGACGCCAGGTTCGAACCTCTTCGTTGGCGTACGCTACGGCATGAAATAAACACGTAGTAATGATGTAAGCTGCGGGCAATGGCATGCCGCCATTGCCCGCAGATGCAGTTCTGCAGTCCCCGTTTTTAAGGCAGTCCATGCACCCATTTTTCCGCAATATGCGCCACCGCGCCACCGTGATCCTCACGGTGCTGATCGTGTGCGCGGTTGCCAGCCTGATTTTCTCCGGCATGATCGGTTCGATCGCGATCCCGCTTGCCGACCTGCCTTCCGCCCTGTTCCATGTCGTGCAGGGCAAGACCGATACCCTCGCCGCCACCCTGCTCGACCTGCGCCTTGGCCGCGCGCTGACCGCCTTTGTCACCGGTGCGGCGCTGTCGCTGGCCGGCGTCATGATGCAGGCTCTCTTGCGCAATCCCCTGGCCGACCCGTATGTGCTGGGCATTTCCGCCGGCGCTTCCGTCGGCGCGCTGGCCGCGCTGCTGTTCATGTGCGCGCTGTGGGTGGTCGATGCGGCCGCCTTTGCCGGCGCAGTCGGCGTGTCCATGCTGCTGTATTTCTTTGCCCGCCGCGACTTGCGCGGTGGCACGGCGGCCGAAGGCGGCGCCTCGCTCTTGCTGCTGACAGGCGTGATCCTGGCCTCGGCCTGCATGGCCATCGTCACCCTGATGCTCTCCATCGCTCCGGAAAGCCGCTTGCGCAGCATGGTGTTCTGGATGATCGGCGACCTGTCCGGCGCGCCCGCGCGGCTGATGCCCTGGCTGGTCCTGGCTGGCGTCCTGGTCTTTGCCTTGCGCAGCGCGCGCTCGCTGAACGTCATGGCGCTGCACGCGGAAGCGGCCAGTACCCTGGGCGTGCGCGTGGGTGCCCTGCGCAAGGGACTGTTCTTCTGTTCCGGCCTGCTCACGGCCAGCGCCGTCACCAGCGCCGGCAGCGTGGGTTTTGTCGGCCTGATCGTGCCGCATGCGCTGCGCTTTGCCTGCGGCCCCGATCATCGCCTGTTGATACCGGCCGCCGCGCTGGCCGGCGGCACCTTCCTCGTGCTGGCCGATACGTTGGCGCGCACCGTGCTGGCGCCCTTGCAGCTGCCCGTCGGCGTGGTCACGGCCATGATAGGTGCGCCCGTCTTCCTGTACCAATTGCACCGATTGCGCCGCACATGATACGCACCTACCAACTGGGCCTGAAGGCAGGCACGCGCTCCCTCGTGGAAAACCTGATCTGGCACATCAGGGATGGTGAATGCTGGAGCGTGATCGGCCGCAATGGCGCGGGCAAGAGCACCTTGCTGCGCACCCTGGCCGGCTTGCGTGAACCGGATGCCGGTCACGTGACGATACAGAGCCGCGCCCTGATCGACTGGCCTTTGGGCGAACTGGCACGCGAACGGGCCTTCCTGGCGCAGGCGCGCCACGATGCATTCTCATACCGCGTCATCGAAACGGTGCTGTCGGCGCGCCATCCGTATCACGACAACCATTACTGGGAAGGCAGCGACGACCAGCGCATCGCTCTGGCGGCGTTGGCCTCGATGGAAGTGGAGCACCTGGCTGAGCGCGATGTGCGCAGCCTGTCCGGCGGCGAACGCCAGCGCGTGGCAATCGCCGCCATGCTGGCGCAGGATACGCCCTTACTGCTGCTGGACGAACCGGCCAACGCACTGGACCTGGCGCACCAGGTCAGCGTCATGGGTCTGCTGTCGAAACTGTGCCGCGAACAGAATAAAACCGTGGTGATGGTGGGGCATGACCTGAACCTGGCGCACAGCGTCTCGACCCATGCGCTACTGCTGATGGGCGACGGCGGCTGGCTGGCCGGTCCCGTGGCTGATGTGATGCAGGCGTCCATCCTGAGCGACTACCTTGGCCACCCGATCGAGATCATCGCCCACGGCAAACGCAAGATATTCATACCGAAAGAGGATCAAACATGAGCGACAGCAAGACAATCGATGCGGAAACCGCAGCCAATACCGCAGCTATAAACGAACGCCACCGCGTGCGCATGGAACGAAAAAAGGCCATCATCGACGCGGCCATCGCCAAAGCCGACAAGGAAATCGGCATCATCATCGTCAACACGGGCAATGGCAAGGGCAAGAGTTCGAGCGGCTTCGGCATGGCCATCCGTGCCATGGGCCACGGCATGAAGGTAGGCGTGGTGCAGTTCATCAAGGGCGCCATGTCGACGGGCGAGGAAAAATTCCTGCGCCGCTTCCCCGATGAAATCAGTTTTCATGCGATGGGCGAAGGCTACACCTGGGAAACGCAAAACCGCGAACGCGACATCGAAAAAGCCGAACTGGCATGGGAGCAGGCGAAGACCTTCCTGGCAGACCCCAGCTACGGCCTGGTACTGTTCGACGAACTCAATATCGCCCTCAAATACAACTACCTCGACGTGCACAAGGTCATCGCCGACCTGCTGGAACGCCCGGCCATGCAGCATGTGGTCATCACTGGCCGGGGCGCGCCGGAGGAACTGATCGCCATCGCCGACACCGTCACCGAGATGGCCGTCGTCAAACATGCGTACGCGGCCGGCATCGGCGCACAAATCGGCACCGAGTGGTAACAGCGCCATGACGCGCACCCTGGTCTTCGGCGGCGCCCGTTCCGGCAAGAGCGCCTATGCGGAAAAGCTGGCCAGCGAGTCCGGCAAGGAAGTGATCTACATCGCCACCGCGCAGGCGGGCGATGATGAGATGGCCACGCGCGTCAGGCATCACCGTGCGCAGCGCCCGGCCGAGTGGACAACCCTGGAAGAACCGCTGCGCCTGGGCGACGCCATCTTGCAGCAGGCGCGCCCCGGCACGCTGCTGCTGGTCGACTGCCTGACCCTGTGGCTGACGAATCTGATGTTTTCCACTGGCGAGACTTACCCGGACGTGGGCGACATCGCCTTGCCCGAACTGTTCCACAGCGAGCGCGCGCACCTGCTGTACGCGCTGGCCGAAATCGGCGATACCGATAGCGCGAGTTGTGACCTCGTGCTGGTATCGAACGAAGTGGGCATGGGCATCGTGCCCTACGGCGCCATCTCGCGCTGCTTCACCGATGAAGCGGGCCGCCTGAACCAGGCCGTGGCGGCCGTGTGCGACAGGGCCGTGTTTGTGGCCGCCGGCCTGCCGCTGTACCTGAAAGGCGGCCCATGCTGAGCAGCTTGTCGCTGCCCATGCTGGCCGCCTTGATGACGGCCGGCGTGCTGCTCGACATACTGCTGGGCGAAACGCGCCGCTGGCATCCGCTGGTGGGCTTTGGCCGCCTCGCCAGCGCACTGGAACGCCTGCTGAACCGGGGCCGCGGACGTTTCCTGCGCGGCGCGCTGGCGTGGTCGCTGGCCGTACTGCCCATCAGCTATGCCGCCTACTGGCTGTGCGGCCTGGCGGGCGCGGCATTGCATGTCTTCTTGCTGTACTTATGCCTCGGTTTGCGCAGCCTGCGCGACCACAATCAACCGATCGCCGATGCCCTGGCCATCGATGACCTGGACAAGGCGCGCCTGCTGACGGCGCGCATCGTCAGCCGCGACACGGCCAATGCCGATGCGGCCAGCCTGGCCAAGGCCAGCACGGAATCCCTGCTGGAAAACGGCAACGACGCCGTCTTTGGCACCCTGTTCTGGTTTGCCGTGGCGGGCGGCCCGGGCGCCGTGCTATTCCGGCTGGCCAATACCCTCGACGCCATGTGGGGCTACCGTAACGAGCGCTACGACTGGTTCGGTTGCTGCGCCGCGCGCATCGATGACGTCTTGAATTACCTGCCGGCGCGCCTGACGGCCCTGTCCTACGTTTTGCTGGGTAAAAGCATGACGGACAAGAAGCGCGCCTGGCATTGCTGGCGCAGCCAGGCCCCCAACTGGGGCAGCCCGAACGCAGGGCCCGTGATGGCCAGCGGCGCTGGCGCCCTGGGCCTGGCCCTCGGTGGCGACGCCATCTACGACGGCGAGCTGGAACGTCGCCCGCCGCTGGGTGCCGGCCGACCAGCCGAAGCGCGCGACATCGACCGCGCCTGGCGCCTGGTGGCCGAAACGGCCGTGCTGTGGCTGATCTGGGTGGCGCTGCTGGCCGGGCTGTATTACCTGCGGGGGAAATACCTTGCTTGAACATGGCGGCAACCTGCGCGATGCCGCGCGCGAGTATGGCCGGCCTTTGGCAGACTGGATCGACCTGTCGACCGGCATCAATCCGCACTGGTATGCAGCGCCAGCACCCGATGCCAACGCATGGCACCGGCTGCCGGAAGCCGATCCCGTGCTGGCCGCTGCCGCCTGCGCGTATTACGACGCGCCAGCCATGCTGCCGGTTGCAGGCACGCAGGCTGCCATCCAGGCCCTGCCCCGGCTGCGCGCGCCCTCGCGCGTGGTGGTGGCCGCGCCATCGTATGCGGAACATGCGCACCACTGGGGCCAGCACGGCCACCAATTACGGCAAGTGCCATATGCGCAGCTGGCCGATGCCGTCGACCAGTGCGATGTGCTGGTCATCTGCAACCCGAACAACCCCACGGGCGAGCGCATCGCGCCGGAACTGCTGCTGGAATGGGCAGGCAAGCTGGCAGCGCGCGGCGGCTGGCTGGTAGTCGATGAAGCGTTTGGCGACACGGAAATGGAAGCCAGCCTAGGTGCGCATACGCATCGACCAGGCCTGATCGTGCTGCGCTCCATCGGCAAATTCTTTGGCCTCGCGGGATTGCGGCTGGGCTTTGTCGCCGCCCACCCCGCGCTGCTGGCTCGGCTGGCGGACATGCTGGGCCCGTGGACCGTCAGCGGCCCGGCACAGCAAGTGGCGCTGGCCGCCTTGAGCGATACGCACTGGCAGGAGGCGATGCGCGAGCGCCTGCGCGGCGAAGGCGCACGCCTGCGCCAGTTATTGGCCGCGCACGGCATCGCCAGCAGCGGCACGGCGCTGTCTCCAATGGTGGCCGGAAGCGCGCGCCGCCGCCTTCTGGCAGCACATGGCAGTATCAGGCATCTGGGTACGCCTGTTCCGCCACGCAGCCCACGGCATCCGCCTCGGCCTGCCCCCCGACGAACCCGCCTGGCTGCGCCTGCAGCAGGCCCTCACCACATGGAAGCACACATGAACCACTTGAAAACCACACTGCTGCTGGCGGGATTGATCTCGCTGCAGGCGCATGCCGCCATCACCGTGCGCGATGACGACGGCAATACCGTCACAGTGGAAAAACCGGCGCAGCGCATTCTCGCGCTGGCGCCGCATGTGACGGAGCTGCTGTTCGCGGCCGGTGGCGGCGACAGGATCGCCGGTGTCGTCAGCTATAGCGACTACCCGGAAGCGGCAAAGAAGATCACGCAAGTGGGCGACAACCGCCAGTACGACATGGAGCGCATCATCGCCATGAAGCCGGACCTGATCGTCGTGTGGATGCATGGCAGCGCCGAGCGCCAGATCGCCATGCTGCGCCAGCTGAAGGTGCCGATCTATCACAGCGAGCCGCGCAAGCTGGCCGATATCCCCGACAGCATGGAGCGCCTGGGCCAGCTGATGGGCACGGAAAAAGTCGCCAAACCTGCCGCCGCCCAGCTGCGCGCCAAACTGGCCAGCTTGACGGCGCAATACGCGCAGCGTCCGCCCGTGCGCGTGTTTTACCAGGTGTGGGATAAACCCTTGTACACCTTGAGCGGCGCGAGCATCATCAGCGACTCCATGCGCCTGTGCGGCGGCCAGAACGTGTTTGCCGCGATGAAGGTCGTGGCGCCCGTCGTCACGCCAGAAGGTGTGCTGCAGGAAGACCCTGAAGTCATCTTCGGCACCAGCGAAAAAAGCGATCCGCGCAGCGAAGGCGGCCTGGCCATGTGGCGCGCCTTCCCGTCGATGACGGCCGTGCGCCGGAATAATCTGTTCCGCCTGAATGGAGACCTGCTGAACCGCGCCGGCCCACGCATGATCGAAGGCACGGCCGCCATGTGCGAACAGCTGGAAGCGGCCCGCCAGCGCCGCACCAGCAAGGCGGCTCAATGAGTCACTACCAGCGCATCGCCTGTTTGTCGACGGAAGCCGTGGAGACACTGTACGCCCTGGACGCGCAAGACATCATCGCGGGCATCTCCGGCTTTACCGTGCGGCCACCCCGCGCGCGCGAGGAAAAAACCAAGATCAGCGGCTTTTCATCTTCCAGCCTGGAACGCATCCTGGCCGTCCAGCCCGACCTCGTGATCGGCTTTTGCGACATGCAAGCCGATATCTGCCGCGATCTGGTCAAGGCCGGCATCGAAGTGCACCAGTTCAACCAGCGCACGGTGGACGGCATCCTGCGCATGATCGCCGTGCTGGCCGCGCTGGTGCAGCGCGAGGAAGCGGGCAAAGTGCTGATCGCCAGCCTGCGCGCGGACATCGCCGCCGCGCGGGCCCGCGCCGCATCCTGGACGCGCAAGCCCGTGATTTACTTTGAAGAGTGGAACGATCCCCTGATGAGCGGCATCGGCTGGGCGGCGGAATTGATCGAAATCGCCGGCGGCACGGATGCCTTCCCGGAATTGTCCGTGCATCCGGGCGCGAAAGAGCGCATCATCGCCGATCCACAGGAAGTGGCGCGGCGCGCGCCCGACATCATCATCGCCACCTGGTGCGGCAAGAAGTTCCAGCCGGCACAGCTGACGGCACGCCCGGGCTGGGATGCGATTCCTGCCGTGCGTAATGACATGCTGTTCGAAATCAAGTCGCCCGACATTCTTTCTCCCGGTCCGGCCGCCATCACGGAAGGCTTGCGCCAGCTCAGCGACATCATCGCACGGTGGCAACATCAGCAGGAGCGGCCGGCATGAACAGCCCCTTCCCCGCCCTGATGGTGCAGGGTACGACGTCGGACGCGGGCAAGAGCACCATCGTCGCGGCCCTGTGCCGCTTGTTGAAGCGCCGTGGCGTAACGGTCGCGCCATTCAAGCCGCAAAACATGGCCTTGAATAGCGCGGTGACGAGCGACGGCGGCGAGATCGGCCGCGCGCAAGCCCTGCAGGCGCTGGCCTGCGGCATCGCGCCGCACACGGACATGAATCCGGTGCTGTTGAAGCCTTCGTCGAACACGGGTGCGCAAGTGATCATCCATGGCAAGGTGCGCGCCGAGATGGATGCGCGCGACTACCAGCAATACAAGACCATCGCCATGGGCGCCGTGCTGGAGTCGTACACGCGACTGCGCCAGCAGTACGACGCCGTCGTCGTCGAAGGCGCGGGCAGCCCCGCCGAAGTCAACCTGCGCGCGCGCGACATCGCCAACATGGGCTTTGCCGAAGCCGTCGACTGCCCCGTGATCCTGGTGGCAGACATCGACCGGGGTGGCGTCTTCGCGCACATCATCGGCACCCTGGCGTGCCTGTCCGACAGCGAGCGGGCGCGCATCATCGGCTTCGTCATCAACCGCTTCCGCGGCGACATCTCGCTGCTTCAACCCGGCATCGACTGGCTGGAACAGCAGACGGGTAAACCCGTGCTGGCCGTGCTGCCCTACCTGCAAGGCCTGTTCCTCGACGCGGAGGACGCCGTCGAAGCGATGCAGGCCGAACGCGGCGCCTTCAAGGTGGTGGTGCCGCAACTGCCGCGCATCAGCAACCACACGGATCTCGACGCGCTGCGCGCCCACCCCGATATCGACCTGCAATTCATCCAGCAGGGGCAGCCTATTCCTCCGGCCGACCTGGTGATCCTTCCCGGCAGCAAGAACACGCGCGGCGACCTGGCCTGGCTGCAGCAGCAGGGCTGGTCCGCCTATCTGGCGAAACACCTGCGCTATGGCGGCAAGGTGCTCGGCATTTGCGGCGGCTTCCAGATGCTGGGGCAAAGCGTGTGCGATCCGCTGGGCGTGGAAGGCGCGGCGGGAGAGTCAAAGGCACTGGGCCTGCTGGACATGGTGACGGAGCTGACGAGCGACAAGCGGCTGGAACAGGTGCGCGGCCGCTGCGCGTTTGCCGGCGCGGCCGATGCGCCCGTGGCAGGTTATGAAATCCACATGGGCGTCTCGCATGGCGCGGCGCTGGCGCAGCCGGCCTTTGTCATCGATGGCCGCCCGGAAGGGGCGGTATCGGGCGACGGACAAATCCTGGGCAGCTATTTGCACGGCATGTTCGACGCGCCCGTCGCGTGTTCGGCGCTGCTGCGCTGGGCGGGGCTGGAATCGGGCCACACGGTGGACACCGCGACCCTGCGCGAGGCCAGCCTGGAGCGCATCGCCGATGCAGCCATACCGCTGCTGGCAGCGCTCGACGCACTCCCGCGCTAGGCGCTATTTTTTCAAACACGTCGTCAGGAAGGACCGGTCGGTCGAGAACTGCACCGCCATGCTCGACGAGACGGGCATGAACATCGAATAATCGGCCTGCACGTCGGCTGGATCCTTCAGTACGGCGATACCATCGAAATCAACGGCTTGGGCGCCGGTGCCAAGTTTGTTCAAGGTCACGTTTTCCGCGTGCACCTTGCCATTGCCGTTATTCGTGACAGTGGCCACATTAGCGGCGATATCGATCTTGCCCGTCGTGCCGCCCTGCGCCGCACAGGCATAGCTGCCATTGATTTCCGTGCCGATCTTCTGCTGTTTGGCGGCGACGATGGTGCCCACGCGCATGACGTTTTCCTGGTTGCGGCTGTAGCGGTCGATGAACAGCGCCAGCCCCCGGTCCCCGGCGTGCACGTGCACGATGCCGAAGTCCTGGCCACCCTGGCGGGCGACGAGCAAGCCGTTCTTCGCATCCTTGACCAGGGTCAGGCTGGCGTTTTCCGCTGCCAGCTGCGGCGATACCGCAGAGCACACGCCTTGCGCATTGAACACGCCGCCATTGCACAGTTGGGCCGCTCCGTCGGCAGCGATCTTGAGACTGCCTTTCGGATTGAAACGGTCAGCGCCGTTCGATGCATTGCGCATGGCACCCAGAAAAATATAGCTGCCGGCCAGCTTGGCCACGTCATCCACCGCATAGCCGGTGCCGCTGACGGTCGAGACCATGTTGCCCAGTTTGATATTGCCGGACAGAAGACGCGTGCGCGCATCGACGGTGATGCTGAAATCCGTTGCCGTGTAGGTGGTGAGATTACCGACGGTGGAAGCGGTAAACTTACCGCTGCGGTCGCTCAAGCCGAACTGCGTCGACAGCACGCGGATGGCATAGGTTTTCTTCGCGCTGTCGAACGTGATGCGCCAGGTGTCTCCGATATCGGCGGCCACGTCATACACGCTTTCATCGGCGCTGGCGCCAGCAATGACGTTCAGGCCAGCTTCCTTGGCCACGGCTTCCGATGCCACCGTCACGCTGTCGGCCGGAACGACGGGAGGCGTGACCACGACGGGCGGCGTGACGGGTGCTTCCGGCGTGCCGCCATCACTGCCGCCGCCGCATGCGGACAAGGCGGCGCCCAGGACAAGGAAGGTAAGTACATTTTTCATGTGGTGTGACTTTCGGGAAAAGAGTAGGCCGGAGCTGCCAGAAAACACATGCTAGCCTTGCCCGCAATCTATTGCCATGGAACAAATGTTCCATGGACTCTACCCCCGGCACGCTGCCAAAATGGACGGCGCGGGCGGCACGCCTGCGTCATTTATGTGACAATTCATCGTACTGTCGGCTCCGTTTCTCCTCCTCAGGCTCATCCATGACCAGTTCCCCGATTAAAAGCTACCTTCCCTGGGTGGTCGCCACCGCCCTGTTCATGGAGCAACTCGACTCCACCATCGTCAACACCGCCATTCCCGCCATGGCAGCCAGCCTCAACGTGACGCCACTGAGCCTCAAGGCCGTCGTCACCAGCTATATCCTGAGCCTGGCCGTGTGCATTCCCATCAGCGGCTGGATGGCCGACCGCTTCGGCACGCGGCGCGTGTTTTCCGCCGCCGTCGCCATCTTTACCATCGCCTCCATCCTGTGCGGCCTGTCCGTGAATGCGCCCATGCTGGTAGCCGCGCGCCTGTTGCAAGGGGTGGGCGCGGCCATGATGATGCCGGTGGGCAGGCTTACGATCATCCGCACCTTTCCCAAATCGCAATTGCTGGCGGCGATGAACTTCGTCATCATCCCCGCCCTGATCGGCCCCCTGCTGGGGCCCACGGTGGGCGGACTGATCGTGCACTGGCTGTCGTGGCGCGAGATTTTCTTCGTCAACGTGCCTGTCGGCCTGGTGGCGCTGTACCTGGCGCACCGCTACATGCCCGATTATTACGGCGACAAGCCCCGTCCGCTGGACCTGATCGGCCTGGTGCTGTTCGGCACGGGCATCGCGCTGCTGTCATGGCTGCTGGAAATCTTCGGCGAACACCGCATCGATGGCACCTCGTTTGCCGTGCTACTGCTCATTTCCATCAGCCTGCTGGCCGCGTATGTCTGGCATTCGAGCGAAGTGCTGCACCCGCTGCTGCGCCTGACCCTGTTCAAGATCCGCACCTTCCGCGTTTCCGT
This sequence comes from Janthinobacterium lividum, assembly GCF_023509035.1. Taxonomy (NCBI): domain Bacteria; kingdom Pseudomonadati; phylum Pseudomonadota; class Betaproteobacteria; order Burkholderiales; family Oxalobacteraceae; genus Janthinobacterium; species Janthinobacterium lividum. The sequence goes on from NZ_CP075583.1 coordinate 48,218, forward strand.
GGTGGGCGGTTTCGTCACGCGCCTGGGCGTGGGCGGCCTGCCCTTCCTGTTGCCGCTGCTATACCAGCTGGGCCTGGGCTTGCCTGCCTGGCAGTCCGGCTTGCTGATGATGCCATCGGCCGCGGCCGCCATGGGCATGAAATTCATTTCCGCCCGCGTGCTGGCCCGCTTCGGCTACCGCCAGGTGCTGATCGTCAACACCGTGCTGATCGGCATCACCATCGCCATGTTTTCGCAGGTGGGCGTGGGCACGCCGCTGTACGTCATCGTCGCCATCAGCCTGTGCATGGGCTTTTTCAATTCGCTGCAGTTTTCCAGCATGAACACCATCGCGTATGCCGACGTCGACAAGGCCGACTCCAGCATGGCCAGCACCATCGCCAGCTCGATGCAGCAACTGTCGATGAGCTTTGGCCTCGCCTTCGGTTCGCTGATCACGGGCTGGTACCTGGGCGACATGCCGCAGTCGGACCGCGCCATGCTCAGCACGGCCCTGCACCACGCCTTCCTGACCCTGGCCGTCCTGACGGTCCTGTCTTCGCTGACCTTCTGGACCTTGCGCCGCGACGATGGTGAAAGCATCAGCAAGGGCACGGACAGCGACGAGGAAGATGCGGCCGACGTGAAGGCCCAGGCCCTTGTGCAAACGGAAGTGCAAACCACAAAAAGCTGAGCCACATCAAGCTTGCCGCCAGCGCCGCTGGTGCTTTTGCCTGACGCTGCTACCGTGACGGCAGGAGGTGCACATGGCGGCCGAACGGGGCTTTGCGTGGAAGGGAACGGACCACCATGGCAAGGCGGTCGAGGGCGTCTTGCGCGCTGCCGACGCCAGCGCTGCCAAGGCCGCGCTAAGACGCCAGGGCATCCTGGCCACCCGGGTGAAAGCTGCGCACACCGCACCCGGCAAGGCCATCACGCGCAAGGATATCGCGCTGTTTACGCGCCAGCTGTCGACCATGATGGCGGCCGGCGTGCCGCTGCTGCACGCCTTCGATATCGCAGGCAAGGGCCACGCCAAACCCGCGATCACCGAGCTGATGCGCGACTTGCGCCATGACATCGAAGCGGGCAGCAGCCTGCAGCAGGCATTCCGCCAGTTCCCGCTGCTGTTTGACGAGCTGTATTGCAATCTGCTGGCGGCAGGCGAACAGGCCGGCATCGTGCAGGACTTGCTGGCGCGCCTGGCCACGCACCAGGAAAAGGCCATTGCCCTACGGCGCAAGGTACGCGGCGCGCTGATGTATCCATTGACCATCGTGCTCGTCGCCATCGTCGTCACGACCATCATCATGACCGTGGTCGTGCCCGCCTTCCGCCAGGTCTTCGACAGCTTCGGCGCGCCCTTGCCGCTACCCACCCAGGTCGTCATGGGCTTGTCCGCCTTTGTCGTCCGCTATTGGCTGGCCGTGCTGGCGGCGCTGCTGCTGGCCGGCCTGCTGGCGCACCTGGCCTGGCGCCGCTGGCCTGCCTGGCGGCGCAACACGCAACTGCGGGCATTGCGCCTGCCCGTGTTCGGCGCGCTCCTGCGCAAGGCGGCGATTGCCCGCTGGACGCGCACCCTGGCCGCCATGTTCGCCGCCGGCGTGCCGCTGCTCGACTCGCTCGGCCTGGTGGGCGCCGCCTCCGGCCACGCGCTGTACCAGGAAGCGACGACGCGTATCGAACGCGAAATCCGCGCCGGCGGCAGCCTGGCCCTGGCCATGGAGCACAGCGGCGTATTTCCCCCGCTGCTGACGCAACTGGCCCTGATCGGCGAGGAATCGGGCGCACTCGACGCCATGCTGTCGCGCGCGGCCGACATCATCGAGGCGGACATCGACGCCACCGTGGCCACCCTTTCCACGCTGCTGGAACCGGCGCTGATGGTGGTGCTGGGCGTGCTCGTCGGCTCCCTCGTGATCGCCTTGTATTTACCGATTTTCAAGCTGGGTGCCGTGATTTGACTGCCTACCCTGCGCAAAAGATCCCCATGTACTGGCAGATGTTTTACACTGCGGCAGTGCCAGGCAATGTTGCGCGGCAACGATCTTCACCTCAGACAAATCCACCATGCTGCAAGATACCCTGCTGTTCGCCGCGCCCGGCAATCTGCCCGTCGCCCTCGTCGCCGCCCTGTTCGGCCTCATCGTCGGCAGCTTCCTCAACGTGGTGATCCACCGCGTGCCAAAAATGATGCAGCGCGAATCCGATAATTACGTGGCGGAAGAAAGCGGCTTGCCCTTGCCGCACACGGACCGCTACAACCTGATGCTGCCGCATTCGAACTGCACCGCTTGCGGCCACCGCATCACCGCCATGGAAAACATCCCCGTTCTCAGCTACCTGCTACTGCGCGGCAAGTGCAGCGCCTGCCAAGCGCCCATCTCCGTGCGCTATCCGCTGGTGGAACTGCTGACGGGCGCGCTGTCGGCCCTCTTGATCTGGCACTTCGGCAGCGGCTGGACGGGCCTGGCCACGCTCGTGTTTGCCTGGCTGCTGATCGCCATGACCTTCATCGATGCCGATACGCAAATGCTGCCGGACGACCTCACCTTCCCCCTGCTGTGGGCGGGCTTGTTGATCAACATCAACGGCACCTTCGTGCCGCTGCAGGACGCCGTCATCGGCGCGGCCGCCGGCTACCTGGCTTTGTGGGCCGTGTACTGGGCCTTCAAGCTGGCGACAGGCAAGGAGGGAATGGGCTATGGTGACTTCAAATTGCTGGCGGCGCTCGGTGCGTGGCTGGGCTGGACCATGTTGCCGACGATCATATTATTGTCGTCTCTGGTCGCCGCCGTGGTCGGCATCGGCCTGATCGTCTTCGCCAAGCGTGGGCGCGAAAAACCGATTCCATTTGGCCCCTACCTGGCGGCGGCGGGCCTGATCGCCCTGCTGTACGGCACGCCTCTGTCGCGCCTCACGCTTGACCTGGTCGGCTGACCGGCGCAACACTGCCCCTATGGATAAATACATGCAACAACAAAACGTCCCTTATTTCAGCGTGGGCCTCACCGGCGGCATCGGTTGCGGCAAGAGCACCGTGGCCGACCTGTTCGCCGCACGCGGCGCCTCCATCGTCGACACCGACCAGATCGCCCACAGCCTGACGGCGCCCAATGGCGCGGCCATGCCAGCCCTGGTGGCGGAATTTGGGCCCGACTACGCCGATGCACGCGGCGCCCTCGACCGCACAAAAATGCGCAAGCTCGTGTTTTCCGATGCCGCCGCCAAGGCGAGACTGGAAGCCATCCTGCACCCGCGCATCCGCCAGGCCACCCTGGCGGCGGCCGCCGAAGCGACAGGTAGCTACGTGATCTTTGCCGTGCCCCTGCTGGTCGAGTCCGGCGGATGGGTAGAGCGGGTCAACAGAGTGCTGGTCATCGATTGCCTGGAAAGCCTGCAAGTGTCGCGCGTGATGGCGCGCAATGGCTTATCGGAAGAACAAGTCAAAGCCATCATGGCCACGCAGGCCACGCGGGCCATGCGCCTGGCGGCGGCGGACGATGTGATCGACAACAATGGCGATTTGGCCGCCCTGGCGCCGCAGATTGCCAAGTTGCACGATTTATATCTGGCATTTTCAAAAAGAATGGCAGGAATCGGGCCGCAACGTTTGTAATTTGTCGACGCTTGGTTCAAAATCACGGGATTGTTTGCAGGTCCTTACTTAAGGGAATTATTTTGATTGTCTACGAATACCCTTTCAACGAACGCATACGTACCTTGTTGCGGCTGGAAGACCTGTACGACAAATTCAAGTTCTTCATCCAGCAAGAGCATGCAATGCAGCATCATGTTGCCTTGGCAACTATTTTCGATATGCTTGAAGTGGCCGGCCGCGCCGACCTGAAGTCCGACCTGTTGCAGGAACTCGAGCGCCAGCGCCAAAGCCTGCTGGGTTACCGCAGCAATCCGAATGTGGAACCGGAAACGCTCGATGCCATCCTCGGCGAACTCGACAGTGTCAGTGGCGCCCTGGTGGCGGCGCAAGGCAAGACGGGGCAGAATATCCGCGACAATGAATGGCTGATGAGCATCCGCGGCCGCACCATCATCCCGGGCGGCGCCTGCGAATTCGACTTGCCGTCCTACTTTGCCTGGCAAAAACGCAGCTCCGAGCAGCGCCTGACCGACATCCACGCCTGGTTCGCCCCGCTGGCGCCCCTGTTCGATGCGCTGGCCCTGGTCTTGCGCCTGCTGCGGGATTCCGGCGGACCCGTTAAACTGATCGCCAATGGCGGCAGCTACCAGCAAATGCTGCAAGGCAAGGTGTACCAGATGTTGCGTCTGAGCCTGGATGAAAACAGCGGCGCCATCCCGGAAATTTCCGCCAACAAATATATGCTGTGGGTACGCTTCACCACCCAGGGCGGCGACTTGAAACCCAAGCCACTGGAAGAAGATGTCCCGTTCGAGCTCACACTCTGTAATTTTTAACTGTTACTTATTTGCCCCATCATGACCGTCGTTAATTGCCCTACCTGTGCCGCCAAAGTCGAATGGACTGAAGCCAACAAATTCCGCCCCTTCTGCTCGGAACGCTGCAAGCAGATCGACTTGGGCGCCTGGGCCGAAGAGAAATACACGATCCCTGCTGCCGATCCGTTCGAAGATCCGCTGGCTGACGAAGACAACAAGCCTCAATAAGCATCAGGTAAACGGATTTTCCAGGCGCAGCCCCTGCGCAGCGAAACTGTCGAGCCTGCCACTAACCACCGTCAAGCCATAGGCGATGCCCATCGCCGCGATCTGCCCATCGACGCCGTGCGCAGCACCACGGGCGTGCAGGCGCGCGCACACGAGCGCGCAATCGAGATCGAATTCCAGCAGCCGCGGCGCATATTCTGCCTGCACGGCATCCAGCCAGCCTTCCAGCGCCAGTGCTTCCAGCGCTGCCTCGCGCCGCCAGCTGCGCTGTATGCCTTCGCGCAATTGTGCGATCACCTGCACCGGCACATAGCGCATCTCCGGCGCCACCCGCTCGAAAAAATCGGCCACGCCCGCCGGCGCAGCGCTACCGTTGCGCGCTGCAACGATCACATCCGTATCGATCAGGTAGGCGGGCATGGCGCTTCAGGAGCGGCGCTCGAAATCCGTATCAAGCCCCACGTCGGGCATGCCGCGCAAAATATCGTCGAGCGGGCGCTTCGGCAGCGGCCGCAAGGCGCTGCGCAAGATATCGCGGTGCTCATCTTCGATGCTGCGTCCATGCGCGCGGGCACGCTTGTGCAAGGCGGCAATCAGCAATTCATCGGTATCGGTAAAGGTCAGTGTCAGCGGCATGCGAAACTCCCCAGTGCTTGATGAAAGCACTGTAGCGCAAAGCGCCGCCGATACAAGGAAAGTAACAGGAAAGCTTGCGCCAGCACGCAGCATGCTGCTGCCTGCCGGCACAAGTTGGGATCAGGCAGGCGCCAGGGATTCCCGGCGCACTTCGTCGAGCCATTCCAGCAGGGGAATGGTGGCCGGCAGCAGGGGTTCCACGCCGACCGTACCTTGCCAGGCGAACGCCTGGCCTTCCAGGCTTTGCGGCTCGCCCCGCCATTCGCGGCTGATATAGAAATGCAGGCGCACATGAGCGTGCGGATACACATATTCGACGCCGCACCAGGCCTCGGCGCTGTCGATATACAAGCCCAGTTCCTCGACAAACTCGCGTTTCAAGGCGTCAAAAATGGCTTCGCCCGGTTCGACTTTGCCGCCAGGAAATTCCCAATAGCCGTCATACGGCTTGCCGGCCGGGCGCTGGCCCAGCAGCACGTCGCCATTCGGCTTCATCAGGATGCCGACGGCGACGTCCACGGGTGTGACTGTCACTTCGCTCATTGCGGCAACTTTCCCGCGTAATCGCGCGCAAACTGCCACGCCACCCGGCCCGAACGGGAACCACGCTGCAAGGCCCAGCGCAGGGCGTCACCGCGCGCCGCGGCAATCTGCTCCGGCGTGCAACCGAACGAGGCGAGCCAGTGCGCGGCAATGTCCAGGTAGTCATCCTGCTTGAACGGGTAGAACGACAGCCACAGGCCGAAGCGCTCGGACAGCGAGATTTTCTCTTCCACTGTCTCGCCCGGATGCAAATCGCCATCGTCGTCCGTTTTGTAGCTGGTGTTGTCCGACATCCGTTCCGGCATCAGGTGACGGCGGTTCGAGGTGGCATAGATCAGCACATTGTCCGATTGCGCGGCGATGCTGCCGTCGAGCGCCACTTTCAGCGCCTTGTAGCCGCTCTCGCCCTCTTCGAACGACAGGTCGTCGCAAAAGATGATGAAGCGCTCGGGGCGCGCCGCCACCAGGTCGACGATGTCGGGCAAGTCGGCCAGGTCGGCCTTGTCGACTTCGATCAGGCGCAGGCCCTGGTCGGAAAACTGGTTCAGGCAGGCCTTGATCAGCGATGACTTGCCCGTGCCGCGCGCGCCCGTCAGGAGCACGTTGTTGGCAGGACGGCTGGCGACGAACTGGCGCGTATTCTGCTCGATCTGGGCTTTTTGCGTGCCGATATTGTGCAAGTCGTCCAACGCGATGTTCGACACATGCGCCACCGCCTGCAGATGGCTGGCCGCGCCCTGGCGCCGGCGCCAGCGGAAGGCAAAGCTGTTCCAGTCGGTCGCCGGCAAAGCCGGCGGCAAGATCGACTCGACGCGCGCCAGTACCCGCTCGGCGCGGATCAGGAATTGATCGAGACTGGTCATGAGCGATAGTCGGCGTTGATCGACACGTAGTCATGCGACAGGTCGCACGTCCACAGGGTGGCCGTGGCATCGCCGCGCGCCAGTTTCACGCGGATGGTGATTTCGCTTTGCTGCATCACGCGCTGGCCATCCTGCTCCTGGTAGTCCGGGTTACGGCCGCCATTCTTGGCCACCCACACGTCATCCAGGTACAGGTTCAACTGGCCTACGTCCAGGTCGTCCACGCCCGCATAGCCGATGGCGGCCAGGATGCGGCCCAGGTTCGGGTCGGAGGCGAAGAAGGCCGTTTTCACCAGCGGCGAATGGGCGATGGAATAAGCGATCTTGCGGCATTCGTCCACGTCGCGGCCGTCTTCCACGGTCACGGTCATGAACTTGGTCGCGCCTTCGCCGTCGCGCACGATGGCTTGCGCCAGGAAAGTCGACAGTTCGGTGACAGCAGCGGCCAGTTCCGCATAGTGCGGCGAATCGATCGAATCGATGACCAGGCTGCCTGCACCCGTGGCCACCAGCATGAACGAGTCATTGGTGGAGGTGTCGCCGTCGATGGTGATGCAGTTGAACGATTTGTCAGCCGCCTGTTTCACCAGCTGGTCCAGCACGGGCTGGGCCACGGTGGCGTCGAACGCGAGGAAACCCAGCATGGTGGCCATGTTCGGCTTGATCATGCCGGCGCCCTTGCTGATGCCCGTCAGGGTGACCGCATGGCCACCGATGGTGACGGTGCGCGAACCGGCTTTCGGCTGCGTGTCGGTGGTCATGATGGCTTCGGCGGCCGAGAACCAGTTGTCCGACGTCAGCGCGGCCACGGCTTGCGGCAAGCCGGCGACCAGGCGCTGCACGGGCAGCGGTTCGAGGATCACGCCGGTGGAAAACGGCAGGATTTGCTGCGGCGTGCAGCCCAGCAGCTCGGCCAGCGCAGCGCAGCAGGCCTGCGCGTCGGCCAGGCCCGATTCACCCGTGCCCGCATTCGCGTTGCCCGTGTTGACCAGCAGCGCGCGGATCGGCGCGGCGCCAGCCGTCACGGCAGCCAGGTTGGCTTTCGAGATTTGCACGGGCGCGGCGCAGAAGCGGTTCAAGGTGAACACGCCGGCCACGGTGGCCGTCGGCGCCAGTTTCAATACCAGCAAATCCTTGCGGTTGGGTTTCTTGATGCCGGCTTCGGCAACACCGATTTCAATGCCGGCGACGGCTTTCAAGTCGGCGGCGACGGGCTTGGGAGAATTGACGGCCATGGTGATTTCTTCTGCGAGGGAAAAGGGAAGCGCTATTGTAGCGCCTTCGCAGCGCCGGTGACCATGCGCGCCCGTAAATTGAAAAGGCATAAAAAAACGGAGACCGCGGTCTCCGTTCTTGTTCAGGTCATGCAGCCGACTTTAGGCCAGCTTGCCGTGGCAAGCCTTGTACTTCTTGCCGCTGCCGCAAGGGCATGGGTCATTACGGCCCACTTTGACCCCCATGCTCACGCTCATGTCGTCGACGTTGTCCATGTTGCCGCCGGCAGTAGGCGCCAGCAGCTCTTCCGGCGCCGCGTTCGGGTCGAATTCGGCGTGCTGGTAGTGCACGTTTTCCACGTGCGACTGCTGCATCGCCTGTTCGGCCGCATCGACTTCTTCACGCGACTGGATACGCACCGTCATCACGTGTTTCGTGACGTCGTTCTTGATCATGTCGAGCATCTGGCCAAACAGTTCAAACGCTTCGCGCTTGTATTCCTGTTTCGGGTTCTTCTGCGCATAACCGCGCAGATGGATACCCTGGCGCAGGTGATCGAGCGCCGCCAGGTGTTCGCGCCAGTGGCTGTCCACGCTTTGCAGCATGACATTGCGTTCGAAGCCGCCAAACGATTCCTTGCCGACGATATCGATCTTCGACTGGTACACGGCATCGGCCGCGGCCAGCACTTTTTCCAGAATCTCGTCGTCCGTCAGGGTCGAATCGGCTTCCAGCATTTCATGCAACGGCAAATCGAGCTGCCATTCACTGGACAGGGTGTTTTCCAGGCCCTTGATATCCCACTGCTCTTCCACCGATTCATGCGGCACGTACTCGTGTACCAGGTCGGTGAACACGCCATGACGCAAGGAAGCGATCATGTCCGAGATATCGGTCGTTTCCAGCAGCTCGTTACGCTGCTGGTAGATGACTTTACGCTGGTCGTTGGCGACGTCATCGTATTCCAGCAATTGCTTGCGGATGTCGAAGTTGCGCGCTTCAACCTTGCGCTGGGCCGATTCGATCGAACGCGAGACGATGCCTGCCTCGATCGGTTCGCCTTCCGGCATTTTCAAACGATCCATCACGGCGCGCACGCGGTCGCCGGCAAAGATGCGCAGCAGCGCGTCGTCGAGCGACAGGTAGAAGCGCGACGACCCCGGATCGCCCTGGCGGCCGGCACGGCCACGCAGCTGATTGTCGACGCGGCGCGATTCGTGGCGTTCGGTGCCGATGATGTGCAAGCCACCCGCATTGACCACGTGGTCGTGCAGGGATTGCCATTCATCGCGCAAGGTCTGCGACTGGGCGGCCTTGTCGGCATCGCTAAGTTCAGCGTTGGCTTCGATGAACTTGATCTGGTTTTCGACGTTACCGCCCAACACGATGTCCGTACCGCGACCAGCCATGTTGGTGGCGATGGTGATGGCTTTCGGACGGCCTGCCTGGGCGATGATTTCCGCTTCGCGGGCATGCTGCTTCGCGTTCAGCACGTTGTGCGGCAAATCGGCCTTGCTCAGGATGCCCGACAACAGTTCCGAGTTTTCGATCGAGGTCGTACCCACCAGCACGGGCTGGCCGCGCTCGTAGCAATCGCGGATGTCGTTCAACATCGCGTTGTATTTTTCCGCCGACGATTTATAGACCTGATCCTGGCGGTCCTTGCGCTGCAGCGGACGGTTTTGCGGGATCACGACCGTTTCCAGGCCGTAGATTTCCTGGAATTCGTACGCTTCGGTATCGGCCGTACCGGTCATGCCGGCCAGCTTGGCGTACATGCGGAAGTAGTTCTGGAAGGTGATCGAGGCCAGGGTCTGGTTCTCGTTCTGGATCTTGACGCCTTCTTTCGCTTCGACGGCCTGGTGCAAGCCATCGGACCAGCGGCGGCCCGTCATCAGACGACCCGTGAATTCATCGACGATCACCACTTCATTGTTTTGCACCACATAGTGCTGATCCTTGAAGTACAGCGCATGCGCGCGCAGGGCCGCATACAGGTGGTGCACGAGGGTGATGTTGGCCGAATCGTACAGCGACGCGCCTTCCGGCAGCAGGCCCATTTCCATCAGGATGCCTTCGGCCTTTTCGTGGCCAGCTTCCGTCAGCAGCACCTGGTGCGCTTTTTCATCCTTGGTGTAGTCGCCCGGCACTTCAACCTTGCCCTTGCCGTCCGGCGTTTCTTCGCCGATCTGCAAAGTCAGCAATGCAGGCACTTCATTGATCTTGTAATACAGGTCGGTATGGTTCTCGGCCTGGCCCGAAATGATCAAAGGCGTACGCGCTTCATCGATCAGGATCGAGTCGACTTCATCGACGATACCGAAGTTCAGGCTGCGCTGCACGCGCTCGCGCGCTTCGTAGACCATGTTGTCGCGCAAGAAGTCGAAACCGAATTCATTGTTCGTGCCATACGTGATGTCGGAATTGTACGCCTGCTGCTTGGCGCTGTGCTCCATCTGCGACATGTTCACGCCCGTCGACAGGCCCAGCCACGCATACAGGCGGCCCATGGTCTCGGCATCGCGCTGCGCCAGGTAATCATTGACGGTGACGATATGCACGCCCTTGCCCGACAAGGCATTCAGGTAGGCTGGCAAGGTTGCCATCAGGGTCTTGCCCTCGCCCGTGCCCATCTCCGCGATCTTACCGAAATGCAAGACCATACCGCCGATCATCTGCACATCGAAATGGCGCATGCGCAGGACGCGCTTGCTGGCCTCGCGGCAGACGGCAAAGGCTTCCGGCAACAAGGCATCGAGCGATTCGCCGGCGGCGATGCGTTCCTTGAAGGCAGGCGTCTTCGCTTGCAGCTCGGCATCCGACAGCTTTTCGATTGCCGGCTCGAGCGCATTGATCTCGCGTACCGTTTTTTGGTATTGCTTGAGCAGCCGCTGGTTGCGGCTACCGAAAATCTGGGTCAGTAATGACATGCTTGAATTCTTGAAAAAACGCCGTTAAAAAAAGCTCGGTAGGTGACAACGAGGTAACAATCGCGTGACCGCACGGAGTTCGACTATGGCAAAAGACGATGATTTTATCATGCGTTCCCGACATGGTTGGGGTAATGCGCCATATAACAATAGCTTAATGACAAACAAATGGCAGAAAATGCGGACATTTTCCATACTGTAAGGCAATACGGCCGGCCCGCTTGCACCGCACCCGCCGCCGCACTCGTCACGCGCGGGCGAGTGTGCTATGTTTCGGCCATGCGAACTCCCACTTATTCTCCGGCACCGCGCCGCGGCTACGGCTTTGCCCGTTCAGGCCCGGCCGTCACGGGCGCAACCGATTTTCTGCGCGGCAACGCCACGATGGCCTCCCTGATGCCCACCGTCACGCGCCTGGCCGCCCTGCAAAAAGATTGCGCCAAGGCCTTGCCGGCGATGTTCGAGCATTGCGACATCCTGCAATTCGAGGGTGGCCAACTGGTGCTGGCCACGCCGAACGCGGCGCTGGCGGCCAAGCTCAAGCAGCAATTGCCGAAGTTACAAGGGGAGCTGGAAAGAAAGGGCTGGCAGATTTCAGGCATCAAGCTGAAAGTGCAAGTCATCAAGAGCATCGCGCCCATCGTGCATACGCGGGCGCTGGTCTTGCCGGAAAAAGCCATGTCGGCCCTGGAAGAGCTGAGCACGGCCCTGCCGGCGTCGAAGCAGAACGAGCAACTGATCGCGGCGCTGCGCAACATGCTGCGCCACCACCGCGAACCGAAGGATTAAGAACACCATGCGGCGACTTGACACCTCAGAAAACCGTAGCGAGCGGAAGGGAGAGGTGGCTAAGAAGCGCAACCGTACGAAGGTACGGTGAGCATCGCAGGCCGCCTATACCGACGCGCAGTAGGTTTAATGAGGTGTCGCTCAGATCAGGTCAAAGACCACTCGCGCTCCATCTGGCGCAGATAGGATTGCGGCGCCGCCTCGTTCGTCGAGAACGAAACGATTTCATACGCTTCCGGCTGTTCCAGCAGCGCCAGCAGCAGCTGGTTGTTCAGCGCGTGGCCCGATTTGTGCGCCGTATAGTACGCCAGCAAGGGGTGGCCCACCAGGTACAGGTCGCCGATGGCGTCGAGTATCTTGTGGCGCACGAACTCGTCTTCATAGCGCAAGCCATCGGCATTGAGGATGCGGTACTCATCCATGACGATGGCATTTTCCAGCGAACCGCCACGGGCCAGGCCCATGCCGCGCAAGCTTTCCACGTCCTGCATGAAACCGAAGGTGCGCGCGCGCGCCACGTCGTGCACATACGACACGTCGCCGAAGTCGACCGAGGCGCGCTGCATCGTGCCATCGACGGCCGGGTGATTGAATTCGATGAAGAAGTCGAGCTTGAAGCCGTCGTACGGCGACAAGCGCGCCCATTTCTCCGCGTCGCCCTTGCCGTGACGCACTTCCACAGGCTTAATGACCTTGATGAATTTCTTCGCCGCCTGCTGCTCTTCCACGCCCGCCTGCTGCAGCAGGTAGACGAAGGACGAGGCGGAACCGTCCATGATGGGAATTTCTTCCGCATTCACGTCGATATACATATTATCGACGCCCAGGCCAGCCGCCGCCGACATCAGGTGTTCCACGGTGGACACCCTGGCGCCGTCCTTGATCAGCACGGAAGCCATGCGCGTATCGCCCACCGCCATGGCGCTGGCGGGGAACTCGACGATGGGATCGAGGTCGATGCGGCGAAACACGATGCCCGTGTCGATCGCGGCAGGACGCAAGATCAGCTCCACCTTGGTGCCAGAATGCAAACCGACACCGATGGTGCGGACCTGTTGTTTGATAGTGCGTTGTTTTAACATCTGTCGATTATATCTATTTGCCGGATTTTCGTTGCAGCGCGGCATGGCCCACGCCAGAAATACCACAACCGCTCCTCACGGATGTTCGCTTTCCGCATGCACGGCTTCACGGCGCACCAGGTAAATGCCGCTGCCGATGATGATGGCCGCGCCAATCAGGGTGTATTCGTCGGGCAAGGCGCGCCACAGCATCCAGTCCAGGGCCATGCCCCAGGCCAGGGCCGAGTATTCGAACGGCGCCACGCTGGACGCCTTGCCAAAACGAAATGCCTCCGTGATGGCCAGTTGCCCCAGGAAGCCACTCAGTGACAGGCCCGCCAGCAGCCACCAGTCTTCGCGGCGGATACTCACCCACTCGTGCGCCGACAGGGCCACGCCGCCGAGGGCCATCATCAGCATCAGCCAGAAAACCATGCTTTCGCTGGCATCCGTGCGGCTCAGGATGCGGCCCGTGACGGCAGAAATGGCGTAACAGGCAGCCGAACCCAGCACGGCCAGCCCGGCCAGCGAAAAGAATCCCGTGCCGTCCGGGCGCAGCGCCACCAGCACGCCCAGCAGGCCCACGGCGATGGCGCACCAGCGCGCGAAGTCGACTTTTTCCTTCAGGATAAAAACCGACAGGACCGTGATCAGCAAGGGGGCGACGAAGAACAGCGCATACGTCTCGGCCAGCGACATGCGCTTCAAGCCGTAGGCGAACAGGGTAATCATCAACACGCCCAGGGCACCGCGCAGCAAGTGTAGCGGCCAGCGCACCTTCAGCACGTTCTTGAAGGCGCCACGGTACAGCAGGTACAGGCACACGAGCGGCAAGGACGACAGGGCGCGCAAGGCCGTCACCTGCATGGGCGGATAATGGGCAGACAACAGCTTCATGGCTGTGTCCATCAGGGAAAACATGGCGACGGCGATCAGCATCACATAGATGCTGCGCAGGTTAGGATTGCGGGATATCAGGACAGACTCCTGGCGAAAGAGCGGGACCGTCATCATGGCGACGGCCGGAGCCAGGACAGCATGGTTTGGAAAGGCAGGGCCAGGCGGTCAGCCCGATTATAACAAGCGCGGCCGTTTAGCTTATGACACCGGCAACAGCATCACCAGTTTCAAGTCATGCTGGCGCGCCAGGTGCAAGGTCACCTGATTGAACTCAAGCAGCCCCTGTTGTGCGTGCTGGAACTGGCGCAAGCCCCCATCGCGGCCCTGCACTTGCTGCGCCCCCCACCACTGACGAAATTCAAGGCTGGCCCCGGCCAGTTCCGCGATCAGGCCGGCCAGCGGCGCCTGGTCCGCCTGCCGACCGATATCGGCGCGGAACTCCGCCACCAGGCGCTGCGCCCGCTCGGGCCAGCCGACGACCAGGTCGCGCGCCCCTGCGTCCAGGAACATGAAGCGCAGCTGGTTCGGCGCGGCCGCGTCGCCATGCAGCCAGCCGGCAAACAAGGTGGACGCCGCTCCGTTCCACGCCACGGCGTTCCATTCCCGGTCGAGGATGTACGCGGGTGCGTCGATGGCGGCGACGATGGCGGCCAGCTCGGCAGCGGCAAGCCCGCCGCCCTCGCCTGTGCCATGGCTGGGATCATGCTTGTTGGCCACCTCGAACAGATAGGCGCGCTCGGCCGCGCTCAGCTGCAGCACCTGCGCCAGGCGGGCCAGCATCTTGGCCGACGCCGACACGGGCCGCCCCTGCTCCAGCCACGTCAGCCAGGTGGGGCTGACCTCGCACAGCTGCGCCAGCTCTTCGCGCCGCAATCCCGGCGTGCGGCGCCCTCTCCGCCACCGGGCAAGCCGGCCATGGCGGGAGTGACGGCTTCGCGCCGGACGCGGATGAATTCAGCGAGTTTATTCGACATGGGATGCCTGCATGGTAGTGGATATACCAGTATAAGTTATGGTCTTGTTACAGGATAATTTTATCCTTATTCTGCATGAACTCACCCATCAACAGGAGAAAACCATGCAGCAGCACGATGTCGTTACCGAACAGTTTGGCAAGACGGCCAATGCCTACCTGAGCAGCGCAGTACACGCGCAAGGGGCCGACCTGGTGTTGATGCAGGAATGCGCGCGCCGCCATGGCAAGCCGGTGGTACTGGACCTGGGCTGCGGCGCCGGCCACGCCAGCTTTGCCGTCGCCCCCGTGGCGCAATCGGTGGTCGCCTACGACCTGGCACAGCCCATGCTCGACGTGGTGGACTGCGCCAGGGTGCAGCGCGGCTTGCACAATATCAGCACGCAACGGGGCGACGTGGCCCGCCTGCCGTTTGCCGACGCCAGCTTCGATATGGTCGTCACGCGTTTTTCCGCGCACCACTGGAACGATGTGGCGGGAGCCTTGGCCGAAGCCTGGCGCGTGCTGCGCCCGAACGGCACCTTGCTGGTGATCGACATCGTCGCGCCGAAGACGGCTCTGTACGACAGCACCTTGCAGACGGTGGAAATGCTGCGCGACGCCTCGCACGTGCGCGACTACCGTACCTGCGAATGGGGCGCAAAGTTCGACAACGCGGGATTCACGCACAGCTTGCGCAGCGTGTGGAAACTGACCATGCAGTTCGACGAGTGGGTGGCGCGCATGCGCACGTCGGACGAAAGAGTGGCGGCCATCCGCAACCTGTTCGATGGCGCGCCCGAGGAAGCGCGCAATTATTTCGCGCTGCAGGACGATTATTCATTCAGCATCGATGCGGCCATGTTCGAGGCAACGAAACCCTCAGTACAGTAAAAACGTAAAAACGGCGCCGATGGCGCCGTTTTCATGCGAACAGGAAGCGCTTAAGCCAGTTGGCCCAGCAGCGTCTCGGCATTCGACACTTCAAACTTGCCGCCTTGCTCGACGTTCAATTGCGTCACGACGCCATTGTCGACCAGCATCGAGTAGCGCTGCGAGCGCGTGCCCATGCCGTGCTTGGAAAAATCAGCGTCCAGGCCCAGGGCCTTGCTGTACGCAGCATTGCCGTCAGCCATCATGCGCACGACGCCGGTGGCTTTCTGGTCACGGCCCCAGGCACCCATCACGAACGCGTCGTTGACGGAGATGCACCAGATTTCATCGACGCCCTTGGCTTTCAGGTCGGCAGCGTGCTGCACGTAGCCTGGCACGTGCTGTGCGGAGCAGGTCGGGGTGTACGCGCCTGGCAGGCCGAAGATGGCGATCTTCTTGCCCTTGACCAGGTCTTGCACGTTGAACGTGTTCGGGCCCAGTGCGCAACCTTCGGTTTCGCTTTCGATGAATTCGGCCAGGGTGCCTTCTGGCAGGGTGTCGCCGATCTTGATGGTCATGTTGACTCCTTGTGTACTGTCGGTTGAGGATGCTGCCCGTCTCATGGAGCGGACAGCACCCGTGATCTGGTTCGGCTAGCATGATGCTGGCTCAGCGCGATAGTATGCCTGACTTGCCGTATTTGTGCAGAAAATGGCCGGAAAGGCAAAGTCAAAAGTCAAAAACCGGCAAAAAAAACGGCGGCCCTCAGGCCGCCGTCATGCTTGCATACATCAAACCACCTTAGTCAGCTTGTTTGCGCAGGAAGGCTGGGATATCGTACGTCTCCATGCCATTCTTTTCCATCGCGCGCACTTGCTCGGAAGCCGATTCGCGACGCCATACTGCCGGCGCCTTCATGCCGTCGAAACCGGCTGCCGGCGTGGCCACGCCAACCGTCGTCGTCGCCGCTTGCGCGCTACCCATGGCAGCCGACGGGGTCAACGGGCTGTTGTGGGTGCCGGTGCGCAGCACTTGCTGCGGTACCAGCTGGATGTTTTTCTTCGCGCGGCCCAGGCCCGTGGCCACCACGGTAACGCGGATGTCGTCGCCCATCGCATCGTCGTAGGCGATACCTTGCGCGATCGACGCGTCCGGCGCGGCAAACGCGCGCACGGCAGCCATGACTTCCTTGATCTCTTTACCTTTCAGGCCACGACTGGCCGTGACGTTGACCAGCACGCCGCGCGCGCCGGAGAGATCGATGCCATCCAACAGCGGCGAAGCGACAGCCTGTTCGGCGGCGATGCGCGCGCGGTCGACGCCAGAAGCAGTCGCCGTACCCATCATGGCCTTGCCCTGCTCGCCCATGATGGTTTTCACGTCGTTGAAGTCGACGTTGATATGGCCAGGCACGTTGATGATCTCGGCAATACCGGCCACCGCGTTGTTGAGCACATCATCGGCGTGCTGCATCCATTCCAGCATGCTTTCGTCTTCGTAGATCTCTTCCAGCTTTTCGTTGAGGATGATGATCAGCGAATCGACGTGCAGGGACAGCTGCTCCAGGCCTTCGTCGGCGATGTCCATGCACTTCTGGCCTTCGTACGAGAATGGCTTGGAGACCACGGCCACCGTCAGCGCGCCCAGTTCCTTGGCCACTTCGGCCACGATAGGAGCCGCGCCCGTGCCCGTGCCGCCGCCCATGCCGGCAGCGATGAAGACCATGTGCGCGCCGCGCAGCGAGTCGGCGATGCGTGCGCGCGATTCTTCCGCCAATTGACGGCCGACGGCAGGCTTCATGCCGGCGCCCAGACCCGTATCGCCGATCTGGATGATGTTGTGGGCCTTCGATGTCGACAGGGCCTGTGCGTCGGTGTTGGCGGCAATGAACTCCACACCCGACATGCCTTTGTTGATCATGTGTTGGACTGCATTGCCACCCGCACCGCCGACGCCGACGACCTTGATGACGGTACCTAAAGCTGTGTTATCGACCATATCGAACTCCATGATGTGCTCCTATCAGATGCGGTTTCCAAGCGCCAGGCCTCATATTGGTAGGAGAACTGGAGATTGAAAACTGCGGTTAAATATAAAATAAAGTTATGTGTGTGTACCTGCGATGCTGCCAAAAAACTTGTGCTGCCGGGCGAAAATCATGCCCTTAAAAATTCCCTAAAAACCATTCCTTCATGCGCTGCCAGACTGCCTTCACCGAGCCGTCCTGACGCGTCACGATGTGGCCGCGCAGGTATTGCTTCTTCGCTTCGAGCAGCAGGCCCAGTACCGTGGCATAGCGCGGACTGCGCACCACGTCGGCCAGCTGTCCCCGATACTCTGGCGTGCCCAGGCGCGCCGGTTTCAGGAAAATGTCTTCCGCCATTTCCACCATGCCGGG
Source organism: Janthinobacterium lividum (assembly GCF_023509035.1). NCBI lineage: Bacteria > Pseudomonadati > Pseudomonadota > Betaproteobacteria > Burkholderiales > Oxalobacteraceae > Janthinobacterium > Janthinobacterium lividum. Next base: position 66,004 of record NZ_CP075583.1, read on the forward strand.
CATGATGGAGGTGCCGCCCGTGAGCACGATGCCCGACGACAGCACGCCTTCGTAACCGGATTCGCGCACCACCTGGTGCACCATCGCGAACAGCTCCTCGACGCGCGGCTCGATCACTGCGGCCAGCGCCTGGCGCGACAGGTTGCGCGGGCCGCGGTCGCCCAGGCCAGGCACTTCCAGCGATTCGCCGGGGTCGGCCAGGACCTGCTTGGCCACGCCATAGCGGATCTTGATTTCTTCCGCTTCCGCGGTCGGGGTACGCAAGGCCATGGCGATGTCGTTGGTGATCTGGTCGCCGGCGATGGGAATGACTGCCGTATGGCGGATCGCGCCATCGGAGAATACCGCCACATCGGTCGTGCCGCCGCCGATGTCGATCAGCACCACGCCCAGTTCCTTCTCGTCGGGCGTGAGCACCGCATCGGCGGACGCCATGGGCTGCAGGATCAGGTCCGACACTTCCAGCCCGCAGCGTCGCACGCACTTGACGATGTTCTGCACCGCCGACACGGCGCCGGTGACGATATGCACCTTCACCTCCAGGCGGATGCCGCTCATGCCGATAGGCTCGCGCACATCTTCCTGGCTGTCGACGATGAACTCTTGCGGCACCGTGTGCAGCAATTGCTGATCGGTCGGAATGTTAACCGCTTTTGCCGTCTCGATGACGCGCGCCACGTCAGTCGCCGTCACTTCCTTGTCCTTGATGGCCACCATGCCGCTGGAATTGAAGCTGCGGATATGGCTGCCCGCAATGCCCGCGTACACATTGCGGATCTTGCAGTCGGCCATCAGCTCGGCCTCTTCCAGCGCGCGCTGGATGGACTCCACCGTGGCCTCGATATTGACCACCACGCCCTTTTTCAGGCCCTTCGATTCGTGCTGGCCCAGCCCGATCACTTCGTGGCGCCCATCGGACATCACTTCGGCTACCACCGCCACCACTTTCGAGGTGCCGATGTCGAGGCCGACGATCAGGTTTTTTCGCGTCTTTTGTCATTTCTGTCGCCTACTGTATGGGCTATAAATTAAAATTATTGGGTTAAGTCGGTTTTTTAATCGGACTACTGTTTTTCTTCTTCATGACTGGCTTTCCTGGCTTTCCATCCTTGCCTTCGGCCGGTATCACCAGGCCGGCGGAACTGAGCGCCAGGCCATTCTGGTAGCGCATATCGATCGTGTCGATATTTTCCAGCCGGCTTGCCAGCTGCGGGTAGATGCCCACCAGCCGGTCCACCCGCGCCTTCAGGGTCGTATGATTCTGTTCGCGTCCCAGCGCCACGCTCATGCCGTTATCCAGCTTCACGGTCCATGCATAGCGGCTCGACAGCGACAGGCTTTCCGGCACCATCTTCAGCGGCGAAAACCACTTTGCCAGCTGCACGTAGGTGGCCAGCACTTCCTTCTCACTGCCATCGGGACCGGCGAAGGCGGGCAATTCATGGTCGTCTTCGGCTTCGGCCACATTGGCCGTAAACACGTCGCCCTTGACCGACAGCAGGCGCCCGTCCTCGCCCCAGGTGCCCAGCGCTTCGTGCTCTTCCAGTGCCACGATCAGCTGGTTCGGCCACTCGCGCCGCACACTGGCACGGCGCACCCAGGGCACCGATTCGAACACGCCGCGCACACTTTCCAGGTTGGTCGTGAAGAAATTGCCCTTGATGCGGCCCAAGGTGCCGCTACGCAGGGTCAGGTAATTCACGTGGCGCAGCCCCTTGTCGTCCGCGCTTTCCACCTTGATGGTGCGCAGGTCGAACATGGGACGCTGCGACACCCACCAGACGCCGGCCGCCACGCACACGACCAGAACCGCGGCCAGCAAGCCGTTGGCAGTCGTATTGAGGCTTTTAGCGTCATGCCACATATCAGCGCTGTCCCTTGTGCATTTTCAGGCTTGCGCCGGCGACGATTTCCAGACACAGGTCTTCATAGCTGGTGCCTTCCGCGCGCGCCGCCATCGGCACCAGCGAGTGGCTGGTCATGCCCGGCGAAGTATTCACCTCCAGCAAAAACAGCTTGTTGTCGGAAGCGCGCAGCAGCACGTCGACCCGGCCCCAGCCTTCGCAACCCAGGGTGCGGTAGGCAGCCAGGGCGATGCGCTCCATCTCGGCCAGGGTCGCCTGGTCCAGCTGCGGCGGGCAGAAATACTTGGTGTCATCCGTGAAGTACTTGTTCTGGTAATCGTAATTGCCTTGCGGCGCGACGATTTCCACGGCAGGCAGCGCGCGCGCCGTGGCGCCCTGGCCCAGCACGGCCACGGTAAATTCGCGGCCCGTGATGAATTCCTCGGCCAGCACCGAGTCATCGAGGCCGGCGGCGATATCGTACGCGGCCTGGAAGGCGCCCGCCTCGCTGACCTTGGTGATGCCGATGGTCGAGCCTTCGTGCGGCGGCTTGACGATCAGCGGCAAGCCCAGTTGCGCCGCCACCTTGGCCAGGTCGGAGCCGGCGTCGAGCACCGCGTATTGCGGCGTCGGCAGGTCGTGCATCAGCCAGATCATCTTGGTGTAGACCTTGTCCATGCCCACCGAGCACGCCATCACGCCGCTGCCCGTGTAGGGAATGCCCAGCTGTTCCAGCGCGCCCTGCATGCTGCCGTCTTCGCCGAAGCGGCCATGCAGCGCGATGAAGACGCGGTCAAATTTTTCAGCGACCAGTTCGGCCAGGCTGCGTTCGCCCGTATCGAAACCATGCGCGTCCACGCCATGGCTTTTCAGAGCGGCCAGCACGCCCGCGCCGGACATCAGCGACACTTCGCGCTCGGCCGAACGGCCGCCGAACAGGACGCCGACTTTGCCCAATTGTTTAACGTCGATAGCTGAAGCTTGGTTCACGTCAGGCCTTTACAGTGTGAGATTGATACGTTGTCAGTTGTTGCGGGATGCCGCTGATCGAGCCGGCCCCCATGGTCAGCACGACGTCGCCGTCGCGCGCCACGCTCATGATGGTGTCGGCCATGTCCGTCATGAACTCGACGAAAATCGGTTCGACCTTGCCGCGCGCGCGCAGCGCATGCGCCAGTGCGCGGCCGTCGGCGGCGACGATAGGCGCTTCACCCGCCGCATACACTTCGGACAAGAGCAGCACGTCTGGCGCGCCCAGCACCTTGACGAAATCCTCGAACAGGTCGCGCGTGCGGCTGTAGCGGTGCGGCTGGAAAGCCAGCACCAGGCGGCGGCCAGGATACGCGGCGCGCGCGGCGGCCAGCGTCACTTCCGTTTCCACCGGATGGTGGCCGAAATCGTCGACCAGCGCGAAGCTGCCCCCGTCCGGCAGCGCCACGTCGCCATAGCGCGTGAAGCGGCGGCCCACGCCGGAAAATTCGGCCAGGCCCTGCTGCGTGGCGCTGTCGGCGATGCCGATTTCGCGCGCGATGGCAATCGCCGAGCAGGCATTCTGCACATTGTGCATGCCGGGCTGGTTCAGCACCACGTCCAGGTCGGGATAGCCTTCCTGCAGCACGGTGAAATGCATTTCCAGGCCCACGGCGCGCGCGTTGATGGCGCGCACTTGCGCGTCTTCCGCGAAACCGTAGGTGGTGACCGGCTTGGTGACGGACGGGATGATGGCGCGCACGTGCGGATCATCGATGCACAGCATGGCGCGGCCATAAAATGGCAAGCGGTGCGTGAACTGCACGAACGCCTGCTTGAGCTTTTCAAAATCGTGCTCGTAGGTATCCATGTGATCGGCGTCGATATTCGTGATCACTTCGATCATCGGCGTCAGGTTCAGGAACGAGGCGTCCGATTCATCGGCTTCGGCCACCAGGTAGTCGCCGGAGCCCAGCTTGGCGTTCGCGCCGGCGCTGGTCAGGCGGCCGCCGATGACGAACGTGGGATCGAGACCGCCCTGTGCCAGCACGGATGCGACCAGACTGGTGGTCGTCGTCTTGCCGTGCGTGCCGGCGATGGCGATGCCGCGCTTCAAACGCATCAATTCACCGAGCATCACGGCGCGCGGCACCAGCGGAATCTTGCGCGCGCGCGCGGCCGCCACTTCCGGATTGTCTTGCGGGACGGCGCCCGATGTCACCACCGCATCGGCGTCGCCGATGTTTTCGGCCGTGTGGCCGAGCATGACGGTCGCGCCCAGGCTCGCCAGGCGCTGCGTCGCCGCATTGCTGCCCAGGTCGGAGCCCGACACCTTGTAGCCGAGGTTGACCAGCACTTCGGCGATGCCGCTCATGCCGCTGCCGCCAATGCCGACAAAGTGGATATTGTTTACTTTATGCTTCACAGAGCTAACCTCATGCCAGTTTTTCCAATACGTGTGCGATCGCCTCATTGGCGTCGCGCTTGCCTGCTGCCAGTGCCGCTTGCGCCATCTGCTGGCAGCTGTCGCGCGTCAAGGACGCCAGCATCGCGCTCAGCGACGCCGCACTCATTTCCGTCTGCGGCAGATGAATCGCCGCGCCTTGTTTTGCCATCCATTGCGCGTTGTCGCGCTGGTGGCTGGTGGTCGACGCTACCAGCGGCACGAGCACGCTGGCCACGCCGGCCGCCGTCAATTCCGACAAGGTGATCGCGCCTGCGCGGCAAATCACCAGATCGGCCTCGGTGTACGCCTTGGCCATGTCGTCGATGAAATCAACCACATTGGCTTGCACGCCCGCCTGCGCATATGCGGCATGCAGGGCGTCGATATTCTTCTTGCCCGACTGGTGCGTCACCAGCGGACGTTCGCCCTCCGGCATCAGCGCCAGCGCGGCAGGCAGATTGTCGTTCAGCGCTTTCGCGCCCAGGCTGCCGCCCACCACCAGGATGCGCAGCGGCCCGCTGCGGCCCGCGAAACGGGATGCCGGCGGCGCCATGGCGAGGATCTCGGCGCGCACGGGATTGCCCGTGACGACGGCCTTGCCGGCGGCGCTGCCGAAATCGGCGGGAAAGCCGAAACACACTTGCTGCGCCAGCAGCACCAGGGTCTTGTTCGACAACAGCAGCGCCGCGTCGGCATTCACCAGCACCAGCGGTACGCCCTTCAGGCGCGCCATCAGGCCGCCCGGCACGGTAACGTAGCCGCCCATGCCCATCACCACGTCCGGCTTGCGGCTGGCGATGAAACGGCGGATGGCAAAAAAGCTGGCCAGCATCCTGAAACCGCCCTGGATGGTGTGCGCCAGGCCCTTGCCGCGCATGCCCGAGAACGCGATGGCGTCCATGGGAATGCCGCTTTTCGGCACCAGTTCCTGTTCCATGCCGTGGGTCGTGCCCAGCCAGCTCACTTCCCAGCCGCGCGCGCGCATCGTCTGCGCAATCGCCAGGCCCGGGAAAATATGGCCGCCGGTACCGGCCGCCATGATCATCAGTCTTTTCGTCGTTTTCAAGTTCGTCACGTTGTTCATAGCCGGCCTCCGCGCATCAGGATCCGGTTTTCGTAATCGATGCGCAGCAAGATCGCCAGGCCGATACAGTTAATCAGTACGCCCGTGCCGCCATAACTCATCAGGGGCAAGGTCAGCCCTTTTGTCGGCAGCAGGCCCAGGTTCACGCCCATGTTGATGAAGGTCTGCACGCCGATCCAGATGGCGATGCCTTTCGCCGTCAGTCCCGCGAAGGTCTGGTCGATGGCGATCGCCTGGCGGCCGATATCGAAGGCGCGCTTGATAATCCAGTAGAACATGCCGATCACGACCAGCACGCCCACCAGGCCCAGTTCCTCGCCGATCACGGCCAGCAAAAAGTCCGTATGCGCCTCGGGCAGGTAGTGCAGTTTTTCCACGCTGCCGCCCAGGCCCACGCCAAACAGTTCGCCGCGCCCGAAGGCGATCAGCGAGTGCGTCAGCTGGTAAGCCTTGTTCAGCGCATTGTCTTCCTGCCACGGATCGAGATACGCAAAAAACCGCTCGCGGCGGAATTTCGACAAGGCGATGATGGTGACGAAGATCGCCGTCAGCATGGCGCCGATGCCGCCGAACCAGATGGCGTTGACGCCGCCCAGGAACAAGATGCCCATGGCGATGCAGACGATCACGCCGAAAGCGCCCAGGTCGGGTTCCATCAGCAGCAGCAGGCCGACGAAGCTGACGGCCAACGCCATCGGCATGAAGCCCTTGGTCAGCTTGTGCATGTATTCCTGCTTGCGCACCGTATAGTCGGCCGCGTACAGCACCATCACCACCTTCATCAGCTCGGACGGCTGCGGCCGCAAGCCCGGCAGGTTCAGCCAGCGGCGCCCGCCGTTGACCGACACGCCCAGGCCCGGTATCAGCACCATCACCAGCAGCACCAGGGTGCCGATGAAGAGCCAGGGCGCCATTTTTTGCCAGGTGGCCACGGGGATGCGGAACACCATCGCGCCGACGATGATCGACACGCCGATGAACAGCGCCTGGCGCACGACAAAATAATTGTTCGTGTAGGCGGCAAACTTGCGCGCGTCCGACAGCGAAATCGACGCCGAATACACCATCACCATACCCAGCAACATGAGCAGCAGGACGACCCACACCAGCGGCTTGTCATAGTCCATCATCTTCGACTGCCGCGCGCGGCTATCCAGCGGCTTGGCAGCCGAGCCGGAACCAAAGCTGAAGGGCAGTTGGAAAGCCATCAGATATCCTGTCCATTTTCCAGGGCGATGTCGCGCACGGCGTCGACAAACACCTGCGCGCGGTGCGCATAATTCTTGAACATGTCCAGGCTGGCGCATGCGGGAGACAGCAGCACGGCATCGCCGGCCAGCGCCAGGCTGCTGGCGCGCTTGACGGCTTCCGGCAAGGTGGCGCAGTCGACGATGTCCACGCCGGCCGGCTCAAGGGCCATGCGCAAGGCCGGCGCATCGCGGCCAATCAGCACCACGGCGCGCACATAGCGCGACACAGGTTCAGCCAGCGGCGAGAAATCCTGCCCCTTGCCGTCGCCGCCGGCGATCAGCACCAGACGCTGTTCCGCGCCGCCAAACGCCTTGCCCAGACCGAACAGGGCCGCCACTGTCGCGCCCACATTCGTACCCTTGCTGTCGTCGTAGTATTCGACTTCATTGACGGCCGTGATCAGCTCCACCCGGTGCGGCTCGCCCTGGTATTCGCGCAAGCCATGCAACAGTGGCGCGAATGGCAGGCCGATGGCGCGGCACAGGGCCAGCGCCGCCAGCGCATTCGAGGCATTGTGCTGGCCGCGGATTTTCAGCGCGTCGGCCGGCATCAGCTTCTTGGCCATCGTCGGCACCGGTTCCGGCGCAGGATCGTTCTTCTTGCGTTTTTTCTCGATGACTTCTTCGCTGGGCACGACTTGCGCCAGCCAGAAGATACCCCGTTCATTGACCAGGCCAAAGCTGTCCACCTCCGCTGGCTCGCCCGTGCCGAAGGTGACGGTCTCGGTCAGCGGATCGGCCATGTGCATCACGGCGGCATCGTCGCGGTTCAGGATGCGCACGGTCTGGTCGCCGAAAATGCGCGCCTTGTCCTTGGCATACGCAGCCATGTCGCCATGCCAGTCCAGGTGGTCCTGCGACAGATTCAGGACCGTAGCCGCATCGGCCTGCAGGCTGAAGGTCGTGTGCAACTGGAAGCTGGACAACTCCAAAATCCACGCCTGCGGCAAGGTGCTGGCGACAGCTTCCGCCACGTCAGCTTCCGCATCCACCGGCTGCGGCGCAGGCTCGGCATCGAGCACTTCGCGCAGCACATCCAGCGCGGCCGGGCTGATATTGCCGGCCACGCGCGTGGCCAGGCCCGCGCGTTCGCACAGCAAGCCTACCAGGCTGGTCACCGTCGTCTTGCCATTCGTCCCCGTGATGGCGATGACTTTCGGCGCATAGCCGCGTTCCGCCTTGAGCGCGGCCAGCGCTTGCGCGAACAGTTCGATCTCGCCCCACACAGGGATATTTTTTTCCAAAGCGGCCGGCGCGATTCCAGCCAGTTCGCGCTGCGGCGCCAGGCCAGGACTGACGGCGACGAAATCAACGCCGTCGAGCAGGTCGGCCGTGAAGGCGCCGGCGATGAATTGCGCCTGCGGCACGGCGGCCTGCAACGCGGCCAGGCGCTCCGGGGCTTCCCTTGTATCGGCCACGCGCACGGCCGCACCGCTGCGGGCCAGCCACAGGGCCATCGCCAGCCCCGATTCGCCGAGGCCCAGTACCAGTGCGGTTTTAGCGTCGTACATCATCAGCGCAGCTTCAAGGTGGTCAGGCCGAGCAGCACCAGCATCATGGTGATGATCCAGAAACGCACGACAACCTGCGTCTCCTTCCAGCCTTTTTGTTCAAAATGGTGATGCAACGGCGCCATCAGGAAGACGCGGCGGCCCGTGCCATAGCGCTTCTTGGTGTACTTGAACCAGACCACCTGGATGATCACGGACAGTGTTTCGACGACGAAGATGCCGCCCATGATGAACAGGACGATTTCCTGACGCACGATGACGGCGACGGTGCCCAGTGCGCCGCCCAGTGCCAGTGCGCCCACGTCGCCCATGAACACTTTCGCGGGGTGCGTGTTATACCAGAGGAAGGCCAGACCGGAACCGGCCAGCGCGCCGCAGAAAATAACCAGTTCGCCGGCGCCCGGGATGTGCGGGATGAACAGGTAGCGCGCATACGTGGCGTTACCCGTCAGGTAGGCGAACAGGCCCAGGGCCGTGCCCACCATCACGGTCGGCATGATGGCCAAACCATCGAGACCGTCCGTGAAATTGACGGCGTTGCTGGTGCCGACGATGACGCAATAGGTCAGTGCAATGAAGCCCCACACGCCCAGCGGATAGCTGATGGTCTTGAAGAACGGGACGATCAGGTCGGCCTTCGGCGGCAAGTCCATGGCGAAGCCCGATTGCACCCAGGCGTAGATCAGATTCCACACCTGGCCGGCATTGGGCTCGGAAATGGAGACGGAAAACGCCAGGTAAAACGCGGCGGCGATGCCGATCAGCGACTGCCAGAAGTATTTTTCGCGCGAGCGCATGCCTTCCGGGTCCTGGTGCACCACCTTGCGGTAGTCATCGGCCCAGCCGACGGCGCCAAAGCCCAGCGTGACGATCAGCACGGGCCAGATGAAACGGTTCGACAGGTCGGCCCACAGCAAGGTGGAAATGCCGATGGCGATGAGGATCAGAACACCGCCCATGGTCGGGGTGCCGTGTTTTTTCAGATGCGTTTGCGGACCGTCCGTACGCACGGCCTGGCCGACCTTCATGCGCGTGAGCATGCGGATCACGGCGGGACCGGCGCACAGGCCGATCAGGATCGCCGTCAGGGTGGCGAAGACGGCGCGGAATGTGATGAAGTTAAAGACCCGCAGTGGGCCAATGTCGTCCTGGAAATAATGAGCGAGCCAGAGCAGCATGATTAGTGAGCTTCCTTGTTATTGTTGTTTGAACCAATCAAATGCTGCACGGCCCGTTCCATCTTCATGAAGCGGGAGCCCTTGATTAATACTGTTGCATCCGAACGGCCGGACAAATGCGCATCGAGCGCCGCCAGCAAACCGTCGAACTGTTCGAAATACTCCACGACCGTGCCTGATTCCTGGCTGGCGGCTTCCTGCGCCGGATTGACCAGATGGCGCGCCAGGCCGCCCGTCGCCAGCACGTGTTCGATGCCTTTGGTGGCGGCGTAGGCGCCGATCTCTTCGTGGAACTGCTGCCCCTGCGTGCCGACTTCGCCCATCTCGCCCAGCACCAGGATGCGCGGTGCCGCGGCCTGCGCCAGTACATCGATGGCCGCGCGCGCCGAATCCGGATTGGCGTTATAGGTGTCGTCGATGATGGTGGCGCCATTGGCGGCACGTTTTTTCTGCAGGCGTCCATTCACGGGAGAAAACGCCTCCAGGCCCTGCTTGATATATTCGATGGCAATGCCGGCGCCAATCGCGCATGCCACGGCCGCCAGCGCATTGCGCACATTGTGGTCGCCTGCCGCCTGCAAGCCGACGAAGAACTGACGCAGGCCGCCGTCCTGCGCGCGCACGCTGACGAACAGGTCGCTGCCAAAATCCTCGGCCGCGCGATGCGTGCAGCTGACATCCGCTTCCTTTGACAGGCCGAAGGTGATGACGGCGCGCGCGCCGGCCAGTTCGCGCCACAGGGGCGTGAATTCATCGCCATGCGGGAAGACGGCCACGCCATCGTCGGCCAATGCCGCCAGCGCGGCGCCGTTTTCGCGCGCCACCGCTTCCACGGTATGCATGAATTCCTGGTGCTCGCGCTGCGCGTTGTTGACCATCGCCAGAGTCGGCGCGGCGATCGCCGCCAGGCGCGCGATTTCGCCCGGATGGTTCATGCCCATCTCGATGACGGCCGCCTTGTGTTCTTCATTCAGGCGGAACAGGGTCAGGGGCACGCCGATCTCGTTATTCAGGTTGCCGCGCGTGGCCAGCCGGCCTTCTTCGCCAAAGGCCGCCGCCAGGATGGATGAAATCATTTCCTTGACGGTGGTCTTGCCGTTGCTGCCGGTGACGCCGATGACGGGCAAGCTGAAACGGCCGCGCCAGAGGTTGGCGATGCGGCCCAGTGCGACCAGGGTATCGGCGACCACGATGGCCGGTACCTTGCTGTTATCCCAGCCTGCCGGCAGGCGCTCGACTACCACGGCGGCGACGCCGCGCGCGGCCACCTGGTCGAGGAAATCGTGGGCGTCGAAACTCTCGCCGCGCAGGGCGACGAAGAGCGAACCGGCTTGGGCGCTGCGGCTGTCGGTGGAAACGCCGTCAAAAACGGCGTCGCCCGTCAGCTGTGCGCCATCCAGTGACGGCATCAGTTCGGCCAGGCTGGCGTGCATGAGGCGGTCCATCAGTTCGTCCTCATCATCGTCAGGCGCGCGGACAGGGCCAGCTGCGCATGGTCTGCATCGGAGAACGGCAGTTTCTTGCCCTTGATTTCCTGGTACGGCTCATGGCCCTTGCCTGCCAACAGGATCACGTCCGGCTTGGCCGCGTGCTTGATGGCCGACAAAATGGCTCCGGCGCGGTCTTCGATGGCTTGCGGCTGCGGACCGTCGGCACGCATGCCGGCGACGATCTGCGCGATGATGACGTGCGGATCTTCGCTGCGCGGATTGTCGCTGGTGACCAGCACGTGATCAGCCAGCTGCGCGATGGCGCCCATCTGCGGACGCTTGCCCGGATCGCGGTCGCCGCCGCAGCCGAACACGCACCACAGCTGGCCGCCCCGCTCCTGCGCCACCTGGCGCAAGGCAGCCAGGGTTTTTTCCAGCGCGTCCGGCGTATGCGCATAATCGATGACGACCATTGGCGCTTCCTGGCCGCCCACCTGCTGCATGCGGCCCGGGGCCGGCTGCAGGGATTCGATACCATCGATGGCCGCGCGCAGGCCGGTGCCATGCGCCAGCAAGGTGCCCAGCACGGCCAGCGCGTTGCTGATATTGAAATGGCCCACCAGCTGTGTCTTGACCAGCGCCACGCCCAGCGCGCATTCCAGGTGGAAGTCGGTGCCGGCATGGCGGCTGCGGAACTGGCTGGCGCGCAGCATCAGCACGTTCGGCAAGTCGGGCAAGGCTGCCGCATCCTGCAAGGTGTAGCCAATCACCGGATACTCACCGGCCAGCTTGCCTTCCACGTGACGCACCAGGCGCAGGCCCATGGCGTCATCCAGATTGATGACAGCCGTTTTCAGGCCGGGCCAGTCGAACAGCTTGACCTTGGCCGCTTCGTAGGCCGCCATGTCGCCATGGTAGTCGAGGTGGTCGCGCGTCAAATTGGTGAACATGGCGACATCGAAATGCATGCCGGCCGCGCGGTCCTGGTCCAGGCCGATCGACGACACTTCGATGGCGACGGCTTTGGCGCCGGCGTCGCGCATGACGGCCAGTTTACGCGCCAGCAGCACGGCGTCGGGGGTGGTGTAACCGGTGACGTCGAATTCGATGGCGCCGCGCGGCTTGCACAGGCCCACGCCCAAAGTCCCAATGACGGACGAGGTGTCACCGAGGCGCGCCAGGGCCTGCGCCAGCCATAGCGCGCACGAGGTCTTGCCATTCGTTCCCGTCACGCCGGCGCTGAACATGGCGCTGTCGGGCATGTCGTAAAAAGCATGCGCCACGGGGCCGGCCAGGCGTTTCAGGTCGCTGACCAGCAGATGCGGCACGCTCCATGCGGCGTTCCATTCGACGGCGTCATGCACGATGGCGGCGGCGCCCTGCTCGATGGCGGCGGCGATGAAATGCGTGGCGCCCGCGTAGGCGAAAAACACGTCGCCGCGCTGCACGCGGCGCGAATCGGACGTCAGCTGCCCGGACGGGGCGGCCGTTTTGATCCACAAACTGATGTCTTGTATGGTCATGAGTGACTTCACATGGCCTCCGGGCCGGCATTGGCCGGGACCACGATTTCGGTAACGGAGGAATCGGGCGGTACGTTCATCGCGCGCAGCGCGTTGGTCGCAATCGCCGCAAAAGCGGGAGCGGCAACCTGGCCACCATAGTGGGCGGCGCCGGTCGGTTCATCGATCATCACGGCAATGATGAAGCGCGGCGCCGACATCGGCACCATGCCCACGAAAGAGCCGATATATTTGCGCGGCATCGCATAGCGGCCGTTTTCAACTTTATAGGCGGTACCCGTTTTTCCGCCCACGCGGTAGCCGGCGACCTGGGCGCGCTTGGCCGAGCCGTGCGCGCCGGAGACCACCAGTTCCAGCATGGCGCGCATTTCGGCGGCCGTCTTCGGCTTGATCACTTGCTGGCCCACGGGCAGTTCATTGACCTTCTGGAACGACAGGGGAATCGTGTCGCCGTCGCGCGCGAACATCATATAAGAGCGCGCCAGCTGGATCAGCGACACGGAAATGCCGTTACCGTAGCTCATGGTCGCCTGTTCCACCGGGCGCCACGATTTATACGGGCGCACGCGACCGGCCACGGCGCCGGGGAAGCCCCATTTCGGCTGCTGGCCGAAGCCCACCTTGGTAAACATTTCCCACATTTCCTGCGACGGCATGCCAAGCGCGATTTTCGAGGTGCCGATGTTCGACGACATTTCGATGATTTCGGAGACATTGATCACGCCGTGCGGCTTGGTATCGGTGATCGTGCGGTCGGCGATGGTGTAGCGGCCAGGGCCCGTGTCGATCAGGGTGGTCGGTTTGACCCGGCCCGTGTCGAGCGCCAGCGAGACCGTGATCGGCTTCAGGGTCGAGCCGGGTTCGAAGGTATCGGTCATGACGCGGTTGCGCAGCTGCTGGCCCGTGAGCTTGCGGCGGTCGTTCGGGTCGTAGCTGGGGTAATTGGCCAGGGCCAGCACTTCGCCCGTATGCACGTCGAGCACCACGGCGCCGCCAGCCTTGGCGTTGAATTTCTCCACCGCTTCCTTCAACTGCGTGAAGGCGATGTACTGGATTTTGCTGTCGACGGACAAGGTCAGGTCCTTGCCGTCATGCGGTTCATGAATGAAACCGATGTCTTCGACGATGTGGCCCAGGCGGTCCTTGATCACGCGGCGGCTGCCGGTGGTGCCGACGAGGCTTTTCTGCTGCGCCAGTTCCATGCTTTCCTGGCCCACGTCTTCCACGTTGGTAAAGCCCACCACGTGGGTCATCACTTCGCCCTGTGGATAAAAGCGCTTGTACTCCTTGCGCTCGTCGATGCCGTCGATGCCCAGCTTGGAGATCTTGTCGGCCACGTCCATCTCGACCTGGCGTTTCAGGTAAACGAAGCTGCGGTCCGAATCGAGCTTCTTGCGCAATTCGTTGACATTCATTTCCAGCAGACCGGCCAGCGCATTGATTTTTTCGGGCGACGCCTGCAGCACGTCGTCGGGAATGGCCCAGATGGCCTTTACGGGCACGGACGACGCGAGCACTTGGCCATTGCGGTCGGTGATCTTGCCGCGCGTGGCCGGCAACTCCAGGGTGCGCTCATAGCGCGCCTTGCCCTGCTTTTGCAGGAACTGCGTCGACACGCCCTGCAGCCACAGGGCGCGCGCGCCCAGGCCTGCGAAAGCGAAGAACAGCAGGAACAGCACGACGCGCGAACGCCAGACGGGCAGGCGCACCGCCAGTACGGGGTTCTTCGAGAATGGCACGCCTTTCGATGCTGCCACCCGGCCGTTGCTGTTACCACCCAACTTCATTATTCGCCCTCCGTCAGGTATTGCGTACGCGCCGCTGTCAGCGGCGTCATGCTCAGGTCGCGCCGTGCGATCGATTCGATGCGTTCATGCTTGCCCAGGGTGGACTGGTCCAGCTGCAGCTGCGCCCAGTCGATGTCGAGCTGGCGCGACAACGCTTGCGCGCGCTCCAGGTCGATCAGCAGGTGGCGCGACTGATACTGCGCGTTCACCAGCGACAGGCCGCAGCACACCAGCAGGGCCGACAGCACGACACATAGCTTGCCAGTCATCGGGGGCCGCCACTAAGTGGAATGGGCAAACGCTGCGCCACGCGCATCACGGCCGAACGCGAACGGGGATTCCCCTCGATCTCGGCGTCGGACGGCTTCATCTTCGAAATCAGCTTCATTTCCGGCTGCGGCAAGTCGACCGCGCGGATCGGCAGGCGGCGGTCAGGCTGCTCCACGTTCGCCTTCGAGGCGAAGAAGCGCTTGACCATGCGATCTTCCAGCGAATGAAAGCTGATCACGGCCATGCGCGCGCCCGGCGCCAGGCAGGCATACGCCTGGTTCAGGCCGACCTCGAGATCCTCGAGCTCTTTGTTAATGAAAATGCGTATGGCCTGAAAGGTGCGGGTAGCGGGGTCCTTACCCTTCTCGCGGGTCTTGACGGCGCCTGCCACGATGCCGGCAAGCTGTCGTGTGCTTGAAATTGGCTGGACTGCCCGGCCAGCAACAATCGCCTTTGCAATCTGAAAAGCAAACCGTTCTTCCCCATAATCGCGTATCACTTTCTCTAAATTCTGCTCGGTTTCCACCGCCAGCCATTCGGCCGCGGAGATGCCGCGCGTGGTATCCATGCGCATGTCCAGCGGTCCGTCATTGCGGAAGCTGAAACCGCGCGCCGCGTCGTCGACCTGCGGCGACGAGATGCCCAGGTCGAGCAAAATGCCATCGACCTGCTGCACGCCACGTTCGGCCAGGCTGGCCGTCATGGTGGCAAAGCTGTCGTGGACGATCTGGAAACGGGGGTCGCCGATCTGTTCGGCCGTGGCGATGGCCTGCAAGTCCTTGTCGAAGCCGATCAGGCGCGCGTCGGGCGCCAGGCGCGACAAAATCAATCGGCTATGGCCGCCGCGGCCAAACGTGCCGTCGACATAAATGCCGTGCGCGCGGTCGCCCGACAGGTCGAGCGCATCGACCGCTTCATCGAGCAGCACCGTGCGATGCTGAAATTCCGGCACCGTGAGTTGTGTCATTACGGAGCCTTAGAAAGAAAAATTGGAAAGTACATCGGGGGTGCCGGCATCGATCGCCTGCTGTTCTTTGTCGGCCAACTTGGCGGCATCCCATATTTCAAAGTGGCTGCCCATGCCGATCATCATGACTTCGCGCGACAACCCGACGGCGTTGCGCAATTCGGGAGAAATCAGCACGCGACCGGCCGAGTCCAGCTCGACGTCGACGGCGTTGCCGAGGAAGATGCGCTGCCAGGCGCGCGCCGACATGGGCCAGGCGGCGATTTGCTGGCGGTGGCTTTCCCACACGGGACGGGGGAAAAACAGCAGGCAGCCATCGGGGTGTTTGGTCAGGGTCAAGCGGCCTTCGCATTGAATCGCCAGCGCGTCACGGTGCTTGGCAGGGATAGACATCCTGCCTTTGGCATCGAGATTGATTGCGGACGCGCCTTGAAACACGGAAGACCTTTTTTGAGCTTGGGTTGCGACGCTTGCGCATCACGATGAAAAGGGAAAATTTCCCACAAAAACACACTTTTTCACACAGTTGCCCACTTTAGAGGAAGCAAAGATAGTGGTCAAGCGGTTTCCGATTGGTAAAACAGGAATTTTATTAATGAAATTAAGGACTTAGCGCATATCCTTGAAGGAGTCTCAAATAAAAATATATCGATAAATTAGATACTTATGAAAGATAGTGAATGTGCTACCTCATCTGCACACATGTGTTTTCCTACCGTAAAACATCGAAAAAAACGAAATCAGAAAATTGAATTTTTTATAGTTAGTTGACACATGACAATACTTTCGTCATCCAGGCACAACAGTAATTAGCCACAGAGAAAGAGTTGGTTTAAAGCAAAAAACAATCATCCATGGCGCGCACCGGCCCTATTTTCCGGGGCTGGGCCCACGCGGGAAAAACTATTTTTGCAATGCAGCAATTAATTTAAAACAAGAAACTTTAACCAATTGTTCATCTTATTTGTATATACAACTTTATCCTGAGTGCTATTCTTTTAGAAACAAAAAAAGCCCCGTTGCGGGGGCTTTTTTGGCGCGCAACAGGCAAAGCGCCTGCTGCCGAGACGCTCCCTGGCGGGCCAGGGAGCAAGAATTCAAGTGAAGCAGGCCGGTAGGCCGGATTTTGTTACGGCGCCTTCCCTTGCAGGTCGGCGCTATGACAGTCATTCCTCTAGGCGCCAGATTACTCGGGCGCTCAAGCTTTCTACCCGCACGCTCCGCGAGCAGCATCATCGCGTGCCTATTTGAAATTGCACCAGGTGGAGGTTACCGCGTTTCACCGTAACTTAATACGCTCGTCTCTGTGGCCCTATTCCTCGCCTTATACCTTACGGCTTTCGACGGACGGCCGTTAACCGTCACCCCGCTCTATGGAGTCCGGACCTTCCTCCCGCCAGCGCATTGCTGCGCCGGCCAGCGACTGTCTGGCCTGCTTCACCCGCCATTGTACCGCGCCGCAGCATGTTTCTGCAAAAAGGCCCGTGCAGGTGCGACACCGTTCGCCGGGCCCCTCGTCCGGCCCCGGCCCGGGGGATTGTGTAATTCGGTGTCGCCATTTCAAAAGCCGGGCCAAATCGGCTCACATAGAATGAGGCAAGCTGCTTGCATGCAAGCGCATGCGCACCGCTTGCCCCACTTCTTTGCCACCCACTAGAACATAAAGAGCCGAACATGACGCAACAATCCCGTACCGGCGGCCAGATCCTGGTCGATGCCCTGCAGATCCACGGTGTCGACACCGCCTTTGGCGTGCCTGGCGAAAGCTACCTCGACGTACTCGACGCCCTGCACGATTCGGGCATCCGCTTCATCATCAACCGCCAGGAAGGCGGCGCCGCGTTCATGGCCGAAGCCTACGGCAAACTGACGGGCAAGCCGGGCATCTGTTTCGTCACGCGCGGACCGGGCGCCACCAACGCCTCGATCGGCGTGCACACGGCCTACCAGGATTCCACCCCGATGATCCTGTTCATCGGCCAGGTGGGCAATGATTTCGTCGACCGCGAAGCGTTCCAGGAAATCGACTACCGCCGCATGTACGGCCAGATGGCCAAGTGGGTGGCGCAGATCGACCGCGCCGAGCGCATTCCCGAATACCTGGCGCGCGCCTTCCAGGTGGCCACCAGCGGGCGCCCCGGCCCTGTCGTGCTGGCCCTGCCGGAAGACATGCTCATTTCCATGGCGACTGTCGCCGACACGCGCGCCTACCAGCCGGTGCAGGCGGCGCCATCGGACGCGCAGCTGCAACAGCTGCGCAGCATGCTGGCCGGTGCAAAGCAGCCGCTGGTCTTGCTGGGCGGCACCACCTGGACGCCGCAGGCATGCGCCGACCTGCAACAGTTCGCGGTAGCGAATCACCTGCCCGTCGCCTGCGCATTCCGCTTCCAGGACTTGCTCGACAATGCCCACCCGAACTACATCGGCGACGTCGGCATCGGCATCAACCCAAAGCTGGCCGCGCGTGTGAAAAATGCCGATCTGGTCATCGCCATCGGCCCGCGCCTGGGCGAAATGACGACGGGCGGTTACACCCTGTTCGACTCGCCCGTGCCACGCCAGCGCCTGGTCCACATCCATACGGATGCCGAGGAACTGGGCAGCGTCTACCAGGCCGAACTGATGATCAACAGCGGCATGCCGCAAGCCTGCGCCATGCTGGCCGCCATGGCGCCCGTCGACGCTTCCGTATGGAAACATACGCCTGCCGAAGCCAGGGCCGAGCTGGCCGCCTACCAAGAGCAGCCGCCCATCTTCCAGGATGGCCAGGCGCCGCTGGACCTGTGGCAAGTGACGCAAGAGATCATGGCGCAAGCGCCCCGTGACACCATCCTGACGAACGGCGCCGGCAATTATGCATCGTGGGCACACCGTTTTTATCGCTACGGCGGCATGCGCACGCAACTGGCGCCAACCAACGGCGCCATGGGCTACGGCGTGCCGTCCGGCGTGGCGGCGAAGATCGTGCACCCCGAGCGCACCGTGATCACCTTTGCCGGCGATGGCGAATACATGATGAATGGCCAGGAACTGGCCACCGCCGTGCAATACCAGGCAGGCGTGGTCATCATCGTCTTCAATAACCAGATGTTCGGCACCATCCGCATGCACCAGGAACGCGATTACCCGGGCCGCGTGTCGGGCACGACCCTGCACAACCCGGATTTTGCGGCCCTGGCGCAAGCGTATGGCGCGCATGGCGAAGTGGTGAATACGACAGAAGAGTTCGCTCCCGCCCTACGGCGCGCGCTGGCGCACGCCAAGGCCAACAACTTGCCGGCCCTGATCGAACTGCGCTACGACGGCAACCTGATCACGCCGAACGCCACTCTGGCCACCATCCGCGCCACGGCGGAAAAGGCGCAGGCGGCCAAATAAGCCCCTTGCAAGGCTGAAAATAACAAAGGCCCGGTCGATACCGGGCCTTTTTCTTTTGACAGCAGCAATCGCTCAGGCAGCGGGCACTGGCGCGCTTTCCTCGGCAGGCACTGCCTCGGCGGGCGCCTCCGGCATCGGCGGGCATGGGGTGCAGTTTTTCAGGGGACGGCCGAAATCGCGCACGCGGCTCAGTTTCATGGGCATGCGCACGTTGCCGCCGCAGTAATCGCCTTCCAGGGTCAGGGTCTGTCCATCCTTCGAAAACTTGCCGACGATGGTGCGCTCTTCGCTGTCGGCGCCGGCGATGGTGAAGTCGAAGGCGCCCGTGGCGGCGTCCAGGTTGACGTCGTTGGCCACGATGGGCCAGCTCAGGGCGCCTGCCGTGAATTCATAGATGACGGAATCGGCCTCGGCAAAGCGGTGCAGGGTCACGCGCTGGCCGCCGATTTCACCGCTATCCTTTTGCAGGCACAGGTCGGAGTAGACGGCCACGCCGTAGCGCTCCAGTCCGGCCGGCTTCTTGCCCTTGACGGCAGCGACAGCGGCGCCCGTGGCGCCAGCGAGCAACAGCGCGGCCAGCATGGCGGCCAGGCGCGGCGATGGGTATGGATACATGGCATTCCTTTACTTGAGTAACGGCGCCATTATAACTGGCGCCGCACATGCAAAAACGCGCCGCCAGGACTAGCCTGGAGACGCGTTTCCTTGCTTATCAGCATCCCCGAAGGGATGCTGGCAGCGGTACTAAGCTTCGCTTGCGCGAATATTAGAACGAGTGACGAACACCAACGTTGAAGGCTTTGTCGCCCGTACCGACGTTGCTGTTGTTGCCAACAGTGTAGCCAGCGTTGTTTTTGTTCGAGATCTTAGCGTACGAAGCGTAGGTGCTGGTGCGCTTCGACAGAGCGTACGAGTAGCCCACTGCGAACTGGTTAGCATCGGCGTTCAGGCCCGATTTGTCGTTCACGTGGATAACCGAAGCCATCACGGTGCCGGCTGGACCAACTGGTACCGTTGCGCCGATCAGGGCGGTGGTGCTGTCGTCGCTGGTTGCGGCCGAGGTGTAGTTGAATGCATTCAGGTTGCCGTTGTTACGCAGCGAGCTGTTTGCACCTTTGTTGACGCCGTAGGCAGCATACGCTTTCACAACTGCGAAGTCGTAGTTAGCAGCAACCAGCCAGTTACGTGCGCTGCCAGCATCGCTGATAGCGGTTTCGTTGCTGGTGGTGTTGTAAGCCACACGTGCATTCAAAGGACCGTTAGCGTAGCCAACCGACGCGCCCATTTGGCGACCGATTTTGCTGGATACCAGGCTCTCTTGGCCGTTGTTGGCGGTGCTGTAAGCAACGTCAGCATCGAAGCCGTTGAAGTTTGGCGAGGTGTACAGCACGGTGTTGCTGGTGCGGGTCGTGTTCGCTGGGAACAAGTTCTTAGCGGAACCAGCGTAGCCAACTGCGAATGGATCAGCAACTTTCGACAGGGTGTTGTACCAAGGGGTGTATTGACGACCCAGGGTTACGGTACCAGCCGTTTTGCTGCTCAGGCCAACGTAGGCTTGACGACCGAACAGGCCTTCGTTATTACCTTGCGCGCCGGTGTCAACGTTGAAACCCGATTCCAGAACGAACAGTGCCGACAGGCCGCTGCCCAGATCTTCGGTGCCTTTGAAGCCCAGACGGGAAGCCGAAGCAACGCCGCTATCGATTTTGTTAACGTTGCCGTTAACACCACCGCGCTCGCTGACGAAACCAGCGTCAACGGTACCGTAGATAACAACGCTCGATTGAGCTTGGGCTACGCCAGTGGCTGCTGCCAGAACTGCCAGGGTGATCAGAGTTTTTTTCATTGCGATTTCCTTTAATTTTGAAGCAAAAAGTAATACAGCCTATGCATCTCGAGCTGCGCTCTAACAGAGCGCTTTTTATGAGTGAGGGCAAGGTCTCCACCTGCCACATTGCTGTTCCGGTCAGGGGAACAATTCATATCGGTATCGGCACGCTATTGCACCGATAAGCTTGATGGCTGCAGAGCGACCGTATTTTCATGCGCCGGTTCGGTGCTCAAAGGGCACCGGAAGCGGCACTATAACGACCGTTTCACATTCCATCAAGTTCCGACATGTTACTTCCGGTACCAGGCCGGTTGCTTTTTCAGGCATCCCGGCCATCGCCAACCGTACTACGCGATAGAGCCAGTGCCCCTTGCCAACCAATGCATTGGCCTGATTGACCATTCCATCATAGCGCATGCCTTGTCGATACCCGTTGTATTAGTGCAACAGTATCAGGCGTATGATTAAAACATCAACATGCTTTACCCATCATTTGCCCTCCATGATTTACGCGACAAAGCGCACAATTTGTCAGGCGATAATGGAGAAACGGGACGAAGCATACACGGCATCGCCAATGTTTGCTGCCGGATGCCCGAAAACGGGAAATACGGCGCCCTGTTTTGGTGCGTTGCCGCATTATTCAGGGGCGTAGGCGCGATTTTCGACGTCGTCGCACGCATCGAAAAACTAGGCAGAGTGTCAATATAATTACTGACTTTGCGGTAATTTAAATTGCTCACATAGAAATGTTTTCCATGTTTTCCAGCACGCGCGCCGGGTGCCGGCTTGGAACGGATGAGGACGACTCTTGCTTGCAAATTCCGCATCAGTTGAAACAATTTCTTACAATGTTGCCTTCTCAATATTTTGACATTTTTGTCTCTAAAAAACGACACATTGACCGAAATCAAGTTTTCGCCAGCCCAATTCCACACAATTTACTTTTTCTTTTTCGCATTTTTTGCTTAAAAGCATCAAGAAACACGCTTAGCGCTGGCTTGCGCGCCGGAGCATGCGCATGAAACCACCGAGCAGCGGCAGCTTTTCATACAATTCTTCCGCCGCATCCCAATAATCGCGGTGCAATACCACCCGCCCCTGCGCATCGAAACGCAGATGTGTTGCGCCACGGATACATTGTTCGCCAGATACCAGGCGTTTCATGCGAAAGCGAAACTCCCACGTCAGGAACGCTTGCTCCCCCTGCCCCAGGCTTTCCAGCACGGCAAACCGGGGCGCATCGACTTGCACGAACATGTGCTCGAAGATGGCCAGGATGGCGGCATGGCCCTGCACCTCGTTGAACGGGTCCTTGAAGCGGGCGTCTGGCGCATACACGGCGCCCAGCTGTGCCAGGCCCTCCAGGCTCAGGTGCTCGTAAAACGCCACCAAGCGCGCCAGCGGAGCCTCCACGGTTGCACTCATAGGCCCGTCACCTTGCGGATCAGCCAAAAATAGGCGCGATACGGCAACAGCCGTGCCAGGCGCATGGCATTCGTGAAGCGCTTCGGAAAGTGGATGTGGAACTGGCCCCGCTCGATGCCGTCGAGCATGGCGGCGCGCCGCGTCCTTCGCCGTCATCAAGGCCGGCATGGTGAAATCATTGTCCGCCGTCAGGGGCGTGGCGACAAAACCAGGATTGATTTGATACACATCAATCCCGCGTGGATGAAGGTCCATGTACAGCGACTCCGTCAGGTTGATCAGCGCCGCCTTGCTGGCGCCATACGCGAGCGCCTTGGGCAAGCCGCCATAGCCGGCTACCGAAGCGACGATGCCGATGCCGCCGCTGCCCTGACGCAACAGCCACGGCAAGGCCTGTTCCAGGCAATTGAAGACGCCGCCCACATTCAGGGCCAGCAAGCCCTGGGCTGCCTCGAGATCGAAGCTATCGGCGCGCATGGCCTGATAGCCGCCAGCGACCACCAGTATCAGGTCAATATGCGTCCACTGCTGCTGCAATTCTACGCAGACGGCCCGCAGCTGCGCATGCTGGGTGATATCGAGCGGCAAGGCCTGCGCCAGCGGCTGTCCCTCGCACAACTGTTCCAGGCTGGCGCGGTGGCGGGCTGACAAGGCCACGCTGGCGCCCTGCTCCAGCAGCAAGGTGGCACAGGCGGCGCCGATGCCGCTGGAAGCACCGATGATCCACACGCGCTTGCCAGCCCAATTGGTGATCTTGCGATTCATGGGGCCGCCTGTGGACGCTTGCTGAACGATAAAGTAACGGCGCCCAGGCTGAAACCGAACTTGCTCATGGCGGCGCGGTTGAGCATGACCTTGTCATCCATCAGAAACATCCAGTCCTCGAAGTCGACGTGGTAGACCGTGCCATCGACGGGCAGCGCCAGCACGTATTGCCAGCGCAGCGCATTGCCAGCCACTTCGCCGACGGCTTCCCCGATCACGTCGGGCGCCGTGCCGATGAAGCGTCCGGGCGCCGTCTTGCGCAAAGTCCACACGCGCCGTTGGCGGCTGCCGTCCGAGTACGTGAAATCCTCGTCCAGAATGCCCGAATCGCCCTGCCAGCTGGCGCGCATCACTACAGTGAAACGCTTGACCACCTTGCCAGAGCGGTCCTGGAAGATGCCGTGGGCATCGAGCGTGCCGTTGAAGTACTGTTGCAGATCCAGTAAGGGTAACTCCTGCGCGTAGGTGGCCGGCGTGGGCGGCGTGGAACAGCCGGCCAGCGCCAGCAACAGGGCCGCCAGCGGCAGGCGACGTTTGCAATAGTTCATGAAGCGCATGCGCGATTCTCCAGGTGGTCACTATATATATGTTGTAGGGGCGCGCGCCACAGCAGGAGCGCCGCCAGCAGTTTCAAGGCGCAGGGCAGCAAGGCGTAGCTTGCCGACAGGGCCGGCAAGCCGCCGCTGCTGCCCGGCACATAGCCGAGCCAGGCCAGCAGGGGCAAGGCGATGCCGGCCGCCAGCGCCAGGCTCATCTGCACGCCCCAGTTCCACCAGCCGAAATACGCCGCTTCGTGCCGGCCCGCATGACCGGCCGCACCAATCAGCCCTGCCAGCAGGGCCGGCGGCAAGGCCAGGTCGGCGCCCAGCGCCAGGCCCGACAGCAGACAGATGGCGGCAAAGCCCCAGGCGGCGCCCGCGCCCAGGCCGTAGGCCCAGACAAACACGCTGGCGGCCAGCAGCATAGCGCCGCCCCAGGCGCGCGCTTCGCCAAAGCGGCGTGCCAGGGCCACCCACACGGGCATCGAGGCGGCCGCCGCGCAAAAATAGACGATCAGGAATGGTCCTGCGTAATGGCCCAGGCGCAAGTAGTCGGTGGCAAAGAACAGGAACAGGGTGGCGGGAATGGCGGCGGCCACGCCATTGACGAGCAGGACGGCAAACAACCAGCGAAACGCGCGCTGGCGCAATGGCACGCGCCAGGCGCCAGCGGGCAGCGCCTCCATGCCTTGGCGCAAAACCGGACGCGGCGCGCGCGCCAGCAGCAGCGCGCCCGCCGCCAGCAGGCAGACGCCAAAGGCCAGCGACAAGCCCTCATAGCCGAGCACGGAAGTCAGCCCCGCCGCCAGGATCACGCCGAGTAAAACCGCAGCCTTCGCGCACGGCCGCTACCCGCGCCCGCTGCGCGCGCGCCTGACTCAAGGCCGCGCCCCAGCTCTGGTGCGCGATGCCGGCCAGGCCATAGGCAGTATAGACGAGCAGCAAGGCGGCCAGGAACCAGGCCAGGGTCGCTACTTGCGGCATGGCCGGCGGATGAAACAGCGCGCCAAAGCCCAGCAGCAGCAACGGTAGCGCAGCGCCGACATAGACGGCATAGCTGAGCCCGCCCCGCGCCATCCAGGCACCGAGGGCAGGATCGATGAAGGCGGCGGCGATGCGGGCCGCCAGCAGTACGGCGCCGATTTGCGCCAAGTCAAGACTGCTGCGCTGCGCATAAAACGGCGCCACATATATATAGATGGGCAGCGCCAGCATGGCCAGCGGCAAGCCGAACAGGCCATAGCTGAACAAGGCCGGCAAAGTCAAAGCGCTGGCCCCGGCAGTCATGGCAGCGGCGCGGCACTCTGCAACAGCGCGCCGCGCAGCTTGGGCGCCGTGGTCGATGGAGAGAGCCAGATGGCGAAGAAGGCGCGCGCAAAGTCGCCATCGCTCACGTCGGCCAGCACCTTGCCGTCGAGGTAAAAGCGCACGCCCGGTGCGATGCCGGCCCGGTAGGCGCCCGCGATGCGCTGATCTTCCTTGACGTCAGGAAAGATACGTTGCATGGTGGCCAGCCACGCCAGGCGCTGCGCTTCCGTGCCGGCGCCTATCTTCTGCATTTGTTCATAGCTGGCCTCGGCGATCTTCCTGCCATCGAGCGCACGCGCGTAGCGCAATTCCAGCACGAAGGGCGCCGTGGCCGACGCCGTGCCCTGATAGCCATTCGCGCCCACCCACAGTTGCGCGCGATAAATACGCATGCCAAACCACGTATAGTCGCCCTCGCCCGCCAGGCGGGCCTCGGGCACGTCGGCAGCGATAAAGGCAGGCGGCGCGGCCACGGCAGCGGACATGCTCAACGACAGCACAACAGCGGCAAGCAGGCGGCGCATGGTCAGTCCTTGATCAGGGTAAATTGCATCACATCCGTGTTATGCGCCTGGAAGGCAGCCTCGCAATACGCGAGGTAAAACTCCCAGGTCAGCAGGAAACGGCCATCGAATCCCTGCCTTTCCAACGCCGTGCGCTGGGCCAGGAAGCTGGCGCGCCACTGGCGCAAGGTTTCCGCGTAATCGAGGCCAAAGCTGAAGGCGTCTTCCACGCGCAAGCCCTGCGCCTCGGCGGCGCGGCGAAAC
Organism: Janthinobacterium lividum; assembly: GCF_023509035.1. Taxonomy (NCBI): domain Bacteria; kingdom Pseudomonadati; phylum Pseudomonadota; class Betaproteobacteria; order Burkholderiales; family Oxalobacteraceae; genus Janthinobacterium; species Janthinobacterium lividum. The sequence continues at coordinate 91,280 of NZ_CP075583.1, forward strand.
TCGGCCGGCGAAGGCAGCATGCCGCCCGGGAAAATGTACTGTTGAATAAAGTCCGTGCTCTTGCTGTAGCGCTCGAACAAGGCATCGGCGATGACGATGGTCTGGATGCAGGCCCGTCCGCCTGGCTTCAGGTTGCGCGCCACGCAGGCGAAATAGCCGGACCAGTAGCTTTGCCCCACGGCTTCGAACATCTCGATCGAGGCGATGGCGTCGTACTGGCCGTGGCTGTCGCGGTAGTCGCACAGCTGCAAATCGGCCTGCTCCGCCAGCCCCGCATCCTGCAGGCGCTGGCGCGCATAGGCGAGCTGCTCGGTCGACAGGGTCAGGCCCGTCACGTGGGCGCCATAGCTGTGCGCCGCCGTTTCCGCGAAACCGCCCCAGCCGCAACCGATTTCCAGCACGCGCTGGCCCAGCTGCGGCTGCAGTTGCAACTGCTCCGCAATGCGCCGGTACTTCGCGCCCTGCGCCGCTTCCAGGCTGGCGCCTTCGGAAAACAGGGCGCTCGAATACGTCATCGACGGGTCCAGCCACAGCTGATAAAAGGCGTTGCCGATGTCGTAATGGGCGTGAATATTCTTCTTGCTGCCGGCACGTGAATTGCGGTGCAGCAAATGGCGCACCTTATAGATCAGGTTACCCCACCAGTTGCCGTAGATCAGCGATTCAATCTGCGCGCGGTTGCGTATCATCAATTCGATCAAGCCCGGCAAATTGTCCGTGCGCCAGTCGCCGGCGATAAACGTTTCCGCAAAGCCGATGTCGCCCGAGCGCAGGACGGCCGAACACAAACGCCAGTTATGCAAGTCCAGGGTGACGGGGTGGCTGCCGTCGCCGTACTGCAGGACGCTGCCGTCAGGCGTGCGCAGGCGCAGGGCGCCATGCTGCAATTTTGCAGCAGGCGCAGAATCATGCGCCCGGCAGCGGGCAGGTCCAGGTGCGCGTGGTCGTGCAAGTGCGCGGGGCAAGCGCTGCTGCGCGCGTGCAGGCCGGTCGGCAGGGAATCGGAGCTCATCGGGACACCTTTTCTTGTGGAGGGTGGGGTTTGCTGAAAAACGGCACGCGGCGCAGCCACAGGCGCAAGGCTTGCCAATGGATGCGCGCCATCACGCCAAACGTCATCAGGGGGTAGCGCAGCAAGGCCCAGGCGATGGCCCCATCACGCAGCGGCTGCGCCGTGCCGGACAAGCTCGTCTGCAGCAGCGGGCCAGCGAGGTCGTCGTAATCGACCCGGGCCAGGTGGCGCTCGCCGTCTTGTTCGCTATTGCGCAGGAAACGGAAGCGGTACCGGCCTTCCACCTTGCAAAACGGCGACACATGGAAAATTTTCTTGGCGACCAGTTCGCTGCCATACGCGATGGCGCCGCCCTGCTCGAGCAAGTACAGATGGCGCTCGCCAAAGGTATTGCGCACATCGCAGACCACGGCCCGCAGCGCGCCATCCGGGCGGTGGCAAAACCAGAAGCTGATGGGATTGAAGACATAGCCGAACATGCGCGGCATGGTTTGCAGCCAGATTTCGCCACCCGCGTCCAACACGCCATGCTGGCGCAGCAAGCCATTGATCCAGTCCAGCAGCGGCGTCGCGCCATCGCCGTGGTCGCTGTCGCGGAAGGACAGCAGATTAGCGCCGTTGCGCGAAATCAAGCGTGCCGGGAAATCCTGCATCCCCATGCTGCGCAGGGGCAGGCGCAGATAAAACATGCCATAACTAAAAGCATGGGCGCGCGGACGCAGCCGCGCATGGCGCACCCGCCCCAGGCACAGCTGGGGCTGCGTCGGGGAAGGCTGCGTGGGATCACGCGGCATTGCCAAGCTCCGCGGATGCCAGGCCCAGCAGGCTTTGCGCCACGGCCAAGCCCGACTTCAAGCCGTCTTCATGGAAACCGTAGCCCGTCCAGGCGCCCGCAAACCACGTGTGCTGCGCGCCCTGGAAACCGGCCAGGCGCGCCTGGGCGGCAATGGCCGCGCCATCGAACACGGGATGGGCATACGAAAACTCGTCGATGATGGTCGCCGGATCGGGCTCGTCGAGCGGATTGAGCGAGACGATGACGGGGGTGCTGAATGGCAAAGGCTGCAGCTGGTTCAGCAAATAATGCACGCACACTTGCGGCGCCTCGCCTTCCGCCACTGCCGGCCGGCCCTGGTAATTCCAGGCCGACCAGGCACGGCGGCGCTGCGGCAGGCAAGACGCATCCGTATGCAGCACAGCGCGATTGGGCTGGTAGCGCACGGCTTCGAGCACGGAACGCTCGTCGTCGCGGATATCCGCCAGCAGGGCCAGCGACTGGTCGCTGTGGCAAGCCAGTACGACGTGATCGACATGCTCGACGCCGGCGGCCGTATGCAGCTCGACCATGCGCGCACCGCCGTGCGGCTGGCGGCGCACGGCCAGCACGGGGCACGCCAGGCGCTGCTGCGGGATGGCCGCCAGCAGTTTTTCCACGTACACGCGCGAGCCGCCCCGCACCGTGCGCCATTGCGGCCGGTCGCTCACTTGCAGCAAGCCATGGTTGTGGCAAAAACGAATGAAAGTAGCCAAGGGAAAGGCCAGCATCTGGCGCGCCGGGCACGACCAGATGCAAGCGGCCATCGGCAGCAGATACCAGTGGCGGAACTCATCGCCATAGCCGTGCAGGTCGAGAAACTCGCCCAGCGACAGGACCGGCGCCGGCAAGCTTCCCGTGGCAAGGGCGCTGGCCTGGCGGTTGAAGCGCAGAATATCGCGCAACATGCGCAGGAAAGCGGGGCGCAGCAGATTGCTACGCTGGGTAAACACGGTATCGAAATTGGCGCCCGCCCATTCAAGCACGCGGGCATCGGACGAGGCGCCCAGCGGCATCTTCACGGAAAACGACATATCGCTGTCTGCCGCCTCGACGCCCAGTTCCTGAAACAGCTGCACCAGGTTCGGATAGGTGGCGTGATTGAACACGAGAAAACCCGTATCGACGCCATGCGTGACGCCATCGAGCGTGACATCCACCGTGTGGCTGTGACCGCCAAAGTAGTCGCCCGCTTCATACAAGGTGACGTCCTGGCCCGCCTGCGCCAGGCGATACGCACACGACAAACCGGCAATTCCTGCACCGACGACGGCAATTTTCATGAGTACACCTGTATTGAGTTTGTCCTGGACAAAACGAGCCTCATGGATAATCGATGAAATATTGATTCGTGTCAATGAGTGCTCTCAGCCATTCACAAACTTATACGCCGGCCATTTGCAATCGGATTCAGTTATTTGGTCCGGGGCGGCGGAAGGCGTAAAATGCATGCCACGTTCTTCCGCAAGCGAGCAAAGCCACCCTGGTATGGATACAGACCTGCAACCTACTTCCGCCTTCAGCATCGGTGATGTCGAACGCGACACCGGGCTGGCCAAGGAAACCTTGCGTGTGTGGGAGCGCCGCTACGCCTTCCCCCAGCCCCGGCGCGACGCCTTTGGCGAGCGCAGCTACCCTGCCGAGCAAGTACAAAAACTGCGCATGGTCAAGCGCCTGCTGGACCTCGGATTTCGTCCGGGAAAAATCATGCAGCACAGCACCGCGCAGCTGCAGCAGCTGGCCAGCGCCGGCAGCGCGGCGCAGCCCTTGCCGCAACCGCAACTGGCGCATTACCTGGCCCTGTGCCGCGGTCACCAGATGGCGGAACTGGGCGACGCCCTGCGCCAGGCGCTGGCCGTACTGGGTCTGAAAGCGTTCACCATCGACGTCATCGCCCCCCTCACCAGCATGGTGGGCGAAGCGTGGGCTTGCGGCGAACTGGCTGTATACGAAGAGCATCTATATAGCGAAACCTTGCAGACGGTGATGCGCCATGCCATTTTTTCGCTGCCGCAAGCAAGCAGCCCGTCCACGCGCTCGCCGCGCATCGTCCTCAGTACCTTCCCGCAGGAGCGCCATGGCCTGGGGCTGCTGATGGCCGAGGCGCTGTGTGCGGCGGCCGGCGCCCATTGCATGTCGCTGGGGGTGGAAACACCGCTGACGGACATCGTCGCGGCCGCCCGCGCGCAGCGGGCCGATATCGTGGCGCTGTCGTTTTCCAGTGCCAGCAAGCAACGGCAAACGCGCGACAGCCTGCAGCAGTTGCACGCGAGCTTGCCGCCAGACATGGAATTGTGGGCAGGCGGACGCAGTCCCGTCCTGTACAAGCACCCGCCGCCCTTTTTGCATGTGCTGGACTTGCGGCAAGTCGAGGAAAGCATCGCCGACTGGCGCCGCCGCCACCAGGCGCTCGCCCTGCAAACCCACTGAACCGGCTGGAAAGCGCGGCAACTGCGGCGATCTCCGTGGATAGCCGGGCAATGTTGCCAATCGAACAGTAAAACATGAAGGGCCGGGCCCGCTCTGGTAGAATAGCCCGTAACAACAGTGTCCGGCGCCGCCGGGCCTTAGGTCAGCACCCGCCACCACACATCCATGTTTAGTTTCTTCAAGAAAAAACCCATCGCTCCCGAGGCTGCACCAGCCGAGCCCCTCGTCCTTCCCGCCGCCACGCCGCCTGCACCACAGCCTGCCGCTGCGCCCCTGAGCGGCGCGCCGGCCGAGCTCGTGCCTGTGATCGTGGCCGCCGAACCCGAGAAAAAATCGTGGATGACGCGCCTGAAAGCGGGCCTGTCGAAAACCTCGAACACTTTATCCGTGCTGTTCGTCGGCGCGAAGATCGACGACGCCCTGTACGAAGAGCTGGAAGCGGCGCTGCTGATGTCCGACGCCGGCATCGACGCCACGGAATTCCTGCTCACGGAATTGAAGAAAAAGGTCAAGGAAGACAAGCTGCTCGACGCCGCCGCCGTCAAGGCTGCGCTGAAAGTGCTGCTGATCGACCTGCTCTCGCCGCTGGAAAAGCGTTTCGAGCTGGGCCGCCACAAGCCGCTGGTGATGATGATTTCCGGCGTGAATGGCGCCGGCAAGACCACCACCATCGGCAAGCTGGCCAAGCACATGCAGTCGAACAACCAATCGGTGCTGCTGGCTGCGGGCGACACCTTCCGCGCCGCCGCGCGCGAGCAGCTGATGGTCTGGGGCGAGCGCAACAACGTCACCGTCATCTCGCAGGAATCGGGCGATCCGGCCGCCGTGGCCTACGACTCGGTGCAATCGGCGAAAGCGCGCGGCATCGACGTGGTGATGGTCGACACGGCGGGCCGCTTGCCGACGCAGTTGCACCTGATGGAAGAATTGAAGAAAATCAAGCGCGTGATCGGCAAGGGCATGGAGGGCGCGCCGCATGAAACCCTGCTCGTCATCGACGGCAACACGGGCCAGAATGCCTTGACGCAAGTGAAAGCGTTTGACGATGCCCTGCAGTTGAGCGGCCTGGTGATCACCAAGCTGGACGGTACCGCCAAGGGCGGCGTGCTGGCGGCAATTGCCCGCGTACGTCCCGTGCCCGTGTATTTCATCGGCATCGGTGAGAAAATTGAAGACTTGCAGCCTTTCGTGGCTGCCGAATTTGTCGAAGCGCTGCTCGGATAAGCCTATACATGATTGAATTTCAGCACGTCTCCAAGCAATACTCCGCCGACGCCGTGGCGCTCAGCGACATTTCGCTGAGCATTGCCAAAGGCGAGCTGGTCTTTCTGGCGGGCCCGTCCGGCGCCGGCAAATCCACCTTGCTGAAAATGATCGCCGCCATGGAACGCCCCACGTCGGGCAAGCTGATCGTCAATGGCCAGGACATGGCGAAGATCAAGCCGGCCGGCGTGCCGTTTTTGCGCCGTAACATGGGCCTGATCTTCCAGCAGCAAAAATTATTGAACGACCGCTCCATCCTGGCCAACGTCATGCTGCCGCTGCTCGTCGTCGGCGCCCACAAGGCGGCCGCCGAACAGCGCGCGCGCGCCGCGCTCGACAAGGTGGGCCTGCTCGACCGCGCCATGGCGCGTCCGCTATCGCTGTCGGGCGGCGAACAGCAGCGCGTGTCGATCGCGCGCGCCATCGTCAACCGGCCGCAGATCATCCTGGCCGATGAACCGACGGCCAACCTGGACCGCGCCAGCGCCGACAAGGTGCTCGACGCCTTGAAAGCGTTTCATTCGGTGGGCGTGACCTGCCTCATTTCCAGCCATGACGAACAGATGCTCGATGCCGCCGCCCGCGTGATCCACCTGAAAAACGGCCAGCTGGTCGCCATCGACAAGGCCACGCAAGCGCCCGTCTTCGCCCCCCGATCCCGATTTTGCGCCCGCCCCCGGCCCGGACGACGCACAGGGAGAACAGCCATGAGAGGCTGGTTCCGTCAACACCGCTTCGCCCTCGGTTCGGCGCTGATTCATTTGCGCAAGTCGCCGGGCGGCTTTTTATTGAACGTGCTCGTCGTCGCCATCGCCCTGTCGCTGCCGTTCGCCGGCTTGACCATGCTCGACAATGTGCGCCCCATGTCGGAACAGATGTCGGTCGACCCGGAAATCAGCGTCTTCCTGAAGATCGACACGCCACGCGAGCAAGCCGTGGCCCTGGCCAGCGCCATGCGCAAGATCGTCGGCGAGCAAAAGGCGAAGATCGTCTTTATCCCGCGCGAACAGGCGCTGGACTCGCTGAAAAACAAGAACGGCCTGGCCGACGTGCTCAGCACCCTGGGCGACAATCCCCTGCCCGACAGTTATGTGCTGAAACTCGATGCCTTCAGCAGCGCCAGCGAGGCGCAGGACGTCGATGCGGTGGCGGAACAGTTGCGCCACCTGCCAGGCGTGGAATCGGCGCAAGTCGATTCAGCCTGGGTCAAGCGCCTGGCGGCCCTGCTGGGCGTGCTGCGCCTGGTGCTGCTGCTGCTGGCGATCACCTTGGGCGTGGCCGTAATCGCCGTGGTCTTCAATACCATCCGCCTGCAAGTGATGCAGCAGCGCGATGAAATCAGCATCTCGAAACTGATCGGCGCCACCGACACCTTCATCCACCGCCCCTTCTATTACACGGGCGCCCTGCTGGGCCTGTGCGCCGGTGCGCTGGCCCTGGGCGCCGTGGCGCTGGCCTTGCAGCCGCTGAATACGGCGATTGCCGAGTTTGCGCGCCTGTACGCGTCCGAATTCCAGTTGGTGCCGCTGGCGCCGCTGCCGATGGCTGGCTTGCTGGCCGTCAGCGCCGGCCTGGGCCTGATCGGCGCCTTCCTCTGCGTGCAGCGCCACCTGGCGCGCCTGAACTGACCTTCGCTTCCATGGCGGCGCCTGCGGTGCCGCCATGCGCCTCGTCATCCTTATACTGCTGTTGTCTTGATATTAAGCAAGTATTCTTAAGGTTCGCTTCAGCCAGAGGCCGTAGACTAGCTACGTTGTCATGAAGCGGCCTGCAGCGCTGTCAGATCGCTGTTCATACACATTTATCAAGCATTGAATCGCCATAGCATTTAGGCTATCGGGACGATTAAATGTGCTGATTGGCACTCTCAAGCAGAGAGTGCTAATATAGGGACATACCAATAGCAGAACCGCCATGGACGCCAGATGAAGATGGTGCCGCGATCTGCAAAGTGCAAGACCGAATACGCAAAAACGAACAGACAAGCGGACCACGTCGCGTGACGTGGCCAACTGGAACAAAGCAAGACTACGAGGGAGAAAACATGACTATGATGTCCGCAACGTCCGCATTGGTTCCGACCAAAAGTAATGCGCTGGGCCTCGGGTTCACTGGCAATCTGGGCAATATCGACGCCTATATTTCGGCCGTGAACCGCCTGCCCATGTTGACCCACGACGAAGAAATTTCGCTGGCGACACGCCTGCGCGAAAAAAATGACCTGGCCGCCGCGCAAGAATTGGTGCTGTCGCACCTGCGCCTGGTCGTCTCGATTGCCCGCGGCTATCTGGGCTATGGCTTGCCGCACGCCGACCTGATTCAGGAAGGCAATATCGGCTTGATGAAAGCCGTGAAACGTTTCGATCCGGACCAGGGCGTGCGCCTGGTGTCGTACGCCATGCACTGGGTGAAAGCCGAGATGCACGAGTACATCCTGAAAAACTGGCGCCTGGTCAAGGTCGCGACGACGAAGGCGCAGCGCAAGCTGTTCTTCAACCTGCGCAGCCACAAGACGGGCCTGGACGCGATGACGCCGAAGCAGATCGATGCGCTGGCCAAGCTGCTCGACGTGAAACGCGAAGAAGTGATCGAGATGGAAACGCGCTTGAGCGGCCGCGACATTGCGTTGGAATCGCCAACCGACGATGAAGACGACAAGTTTTCGCCGATCGCCTACCTGTCGTCGGAGCAAAGCGAGCCGACCAAGGTGCTGGAAGCAGAACAGGTGACGCGTCTGCAATCGGAAGGCCTGGAAACGGCCTTGGGCAAGCTCGACGCCCGTTCGCGCCGCATCATCGAAGCACGCTGGCTGGCCAACGACGACGGTTCCGGCGCCACCCTGCACGCGCTGGCAGAAGAGTTCGGCGTATCGGCCGAGCGCATCCGCCAGATCGAAGTGGCGGCACTGAAAAAAATGAAGGGCGCTCTGGCCGCCTACGTGTAAGCACAGCAATGCCGCAATGCAAAAGGCGCCGCAAGGCGCCTTTTAGTTTTACAGTTTGATGTTTATCAACAGATAAACATTGTCAGCCGTTACGCTGCAGCCAAGCCTTTGGTGATCAGCTCGGCGACCAATTCATTCAGATCCGCGCCGCGTTCCTTGGCCAGGGTCTGCAATTGCAACACCAGATCGCTGTTCAGCTTGACGGCGAATGGCACCAGGCCCAGGGCCTGATCGCGCTTGCGCTGCTCGCGGCGGTCGACGACTACCGCTTCCTTACCGAATGCACCGGCGCCGGGAACATTCATCTTTCCCATCAGTTTCTTGGCATCGCTTTTCGCCAGGGCAGTTTTTTTCATGGTTGTTTCCTGATTTTCAAAACAGCCATTTTACGCAGTAATCGGCGCGCCGCGTGGCCGGCGCATCAATTCACCCGCAGCGCGCCAATGGTGCGCCGGAAAAATATCATTTTGTTACTATCATTTTATCCCACGCGTGAACAAGCACGCCAGGGACGCTCCACCTGAAAGGAAAAACATGCCTTACCTGACCCGCTCTTATCGTACCGTGCTACTTCCCCTGTTCTTCGCCTGCCTGGCCGTGCTGGCGGGCTGCGGCGCGGCCGGCAGCGCCGGCGACGCGGAAAACACGCCGCGCACCGTCACCCACGTGCTCTCGCCGGGCGAACAGGTCGCCATCACGGCCACCGACACCCTGAAACTGGAGCGCGTCAACGACAGCCGCTGCCGCAAGGGCGCCGTGTGCGTGTGGAAAGGCTACGTCAGCTACAGTTTCAGTCTGCTCAACAGCGCAGGCGCCACGGACATCGTCTTGTCCGACTCCATGCCGGGCGCCGCCAGCTCCGTCACCGTCAACCACCTGACGTTCACCCTGCTCGACGTCGACCCGGCCACGCCGCCCGCCCTGAACGCGGCCGAGCCCACGTATCGGGTCAAGGTGAAAATCACGCAGGGCGCGCTGCCCCGCTAACTTCGTGGCGCTGGCGGCTGTCAGCTGGCGCCTGTTGCCGGTCCAGCATGCCGTAATCGCGCACCACGGAGGCGATGCGCAGCCGGTAGTCGTCGAATACGCCCTGCCGGCCGGCCGATTGCGCCGCCCGGTGCGCTTCCAGCTGCCGCCACTGCGCCAGCGCCGCCTCGTCGCGAAAAAACGAGAGCGACAATAATTTACCCGGCTCGCTCAGGCTGCTGAAGCGCTCGATGGAAATGAAACCATCGACTTCATCTAGCAGGGGCCGCAGCGCAGCGGCCAGGTCCAGGTACTGCTGGCGCCCTTCCGCGCTAGGCCAGACTTCAAATATCACGGCAATCATTTCATTTCTCGTGGGCTAAAGACAGGGATGCGCGCGTTCAGTGACGGCAAATAACTCCACGCCAGCGGCATGTCTTCCAGCCCATCGGCCCACGCTTGCAGGCATGCCGTGGCGATGGCGTGCGCGATGGCCTGGCCCGGACAGACGTGGCGGCCATGGCCAAAACCTGACTCCGCATGGCCGACGCTGGCCAGCACCACGACGATCATTTGCCCGGCCGGCACGCGCACGCCATTGAACTCCACGTCTTCCTCCGTATAGCGGCGCGTGTTGTGGATGGCTGGATCATGCCGGCTGACTTCGCGCAGCATGGCTGGCCACAGCTGCGGTGCTGCGCGCAGTTGCGGCAGTAAATCCGCTTGGGTGCGCAGGGCCACGACAGCATTGCCCAGCAAGCCAGCCGTGGCGTCGCAGGTCTGCGACAGCAGCCCCACGAGGTTGGCCAGCACGCCGCCCGAGGCTCGCCAGCCCAGGGCATCCGCCTCTGCCACGACCTTGGCCAGCAAGCTGCCGGACCGCGCATCGCCCTCACGCAGCAATCGGCTAAAGCTTTGCAGCAAGGCATCGGCAGCCACCTGCGCGCCGGCCAGTTGTACGGCATTGCTCAGCGGCGACAGGCAAGCGACAAAAGCGCGCGTCCAGGCAGCCAGCGCCGGCCATTGCGCTGGCGCGAAGCCCAGCAAATCCGCCATGGCGAACAGGGGCAATTCGAACATCGCATCGTTCAGTTGCGCGGCGCTGTCGGGTAGGCAGTCGCCGGCAAGATGCATCGCCCGCCCCTGCAGGCGCGCCAGGTCCACCTGGCCCAGCGCGTGCGCCAGCACCTGTTTCGGCACGGCATGCCGTTCGCCCTCATTCATGCGTACCAGTTCCGCAAAAATCGCGCCGCATGGCGTGCCCGCCAGGTTATGCGGCACGGCCAGTCCTGCTGGCCGCACGCGGCAAGCGGGATGCTCCAGCACGGCCCGCACACCGGCCGCGCCCGTCGCAAGCCAGCAATCGAGTGCCGCATCGAAACGCAGCGGCGGGCCGTCCGCCAGGCGGCGATAGTAGTCATATGGCGCAGCGTGGGTGACGGCGAAAAAAGGGTCGGCGGGATAGTCGAGCGGCATGCGCATTCCATTGCGGTGAAGTGGGGACACGAGTATGCTGCCCCTTCCACCACAACACTTCGCCCACAGACGAATCATGGATGACAAACTTCCCTCGGCCGACATGGGACTGGCGCAACTGGCCGGCGCCATCGCCGAACCGGCCCGTGCGCGCATGCTGTGCAGCCTGCTCGATGGGCATGCGCGCACGGCCACGGAACTGGCGGCGCTGGCCGAGGTAGGCGCCTCGACGGCCAGCGCGCATCTGAGCCGGCTGCGCGAGGATGGCTTGTTGTCCATGCTGGCGCAGGGCAAGCACCGCTATTACCGCCTGGCCAATGCCGATGTAGGCCTGGCCCTCGAAGCGCTGCTGGTGGTGGCCGGCGTGGCGGCGACGCCCTTTACGCCCACCACGCCCGACCGCCTGCGCCATGCGCGCACTTGTTACGACCACATGGCCGGCAGCGTCGCCGTCGCCCTGCACGACCAGTTGCACGCGCAAGGCTGGCTGCTGGACGATGGCGGCGAAGGCGAGTATTGCCTGTCGGAAGCGGGCGCGGCTGGCATGGCGGCCCTGGGCATCGACGTGCCGCAATTGCAGCGCCAGCGCCGCCGCTTTGCCTGCGCCTGCCTGGACTGGAGCGAACGACGCGCCCACCTGGGCGGTGCGCTGGGGGCCGCCCTGTTGCAACTGGCGCTGCGCCAGCGCTGGGCCGAGCGCGAACTCGACAGCCGGGCCCTGCACCTTACGCCGGACGGTGAACGGCGCCTGCTGGCCGCCTTCGGTGGTAGCTGAAGGGCGCACGATGATCAAATTCCAGGACCTGGCCAAACAGTACGGCACGTTCGAGGCCGTCAAGCCGCTGACCTTGCAGGTAGGAAAAGGAGAGGTCTTCGGCTTCCTGGGCCCGAACGGGGCCGGCAAGACCACCACCATCCGCATGCTGATGGGCATTCTTGTGTCCAGCGCCGGCCGCGTGCTGGTCGATGGCCTCGATTGCCACCGCGACGGTGCCGCCGTCAAGCGCAAGGTGGGCTACCTGCCCGACAATCCCGTCTTTTACGATTATTTGCGCGGCCGTGAAATCCTGCAGTTCGTGGCTGAAATGCATGGTTTTTCGCACACGGAAGCGGCCGCCCGCGCGGCGCGCCTGCTGACGGAATTTGGCCTCGACGAAGCGAGCGAGGATTTTGCCGTCAATTACTCGCTGGGCATGAAGAAAAAACTGGGCCTGGCCTGCGCGCTGATCCACGATCCGGCCGTGCTGATCCTCGACGAACCGATCAACGGCCTCGACCCGCGTGCTTCGCGCGACGTGCAGGAACGCTTGCTGCGCCGCGCCGCCGCCGGCACCACGATCTTCGTTTCCACGCATCTATTGGATATGGCGCAAAAGCTGTGCAGCCGGGTGGCCATCATCCACCGTGGCGCCCTGGTCGCCACGGGCAGCCTGGACGATATCCGCCAGCAGTTGTCCAGCGATGGCAGCCTGGAAGACCTCTTCTTGCAACTCACCGATGAAACGTCCACGGCATGACACCGGCGCCGCCCACCGCCTGGCGCGCCGTCTGGCTGTTGACCCGCTTGCGCCTGCAGCGCCTGCTCAACGTCAGCGGCCGTGGCTTTTCCTTCAAGAAAAACAATAAAAGCCGCCCCGCCACGCCAGGCAAGCGTGGCGGACGCTGGCTGCTGACCGCGCTGCTGTTGCTGCCCATGCTGTTTTCCTTCGGCAGCATTGCCCGCCACAGCGTGCTGAACATGCATTGTTTGCTGGACCAGGTCGCCGCCTGCCAGGCGCGCGGCAGCCTGCACACGGGCAGCCACCTGCTCGAGCCCGTCATCGCGCATTTGATGGCCACGCCCTTCAGCGCGGCACTGGCGGGCGGCCTGACCCTGCAGCTGGCACTGCTGTGGCTGGTCAGCGTCTTGCTGCCGCTGGGCATGGGAGAACTGGCCAAGCCGGACTGGGACCTGGAATGGCTGGTCACCCTGCCCATCGCGAAAAGCACCTTGCTGTGGGCGCGCGTGCTCGAACGCACGCTCGTCAATCCGGCCGGCTTGCTGGCCCTGTGGCCCAGCACGACCGTCATCGCCTGGTATTCGGACCAGGGCTGGTTTTCACCACTGTCCGGCCTGCTCGCCAGCCTGGTCCTGCTGGCCATGGCAGCCATGCTGCGCACCCTGGTCGACACGGGTTTGCGCCTGTCGCTCAATCCGTCCCAACTGGGCAACCTGCAGGCAGTGATCTCGCTGGCGGGCCTGTTGCCCATGTATATGGGCATGTCCTTCGGCATGGGCACGGGCGGCTTCGCGTATGCCTGGGCGGCCGCCATGCCCGCCTGGAGCAGCTGGACGCCGCCGGGCTTGCTGCTGCGCCTGCTTAATGCACCTGACGTGGCGGCCCTGCTGATGCCAGCCGTCCTGCTGCTGGCGCAAACCGTGTTGCTGATGCTGCTGGGCATGGCCATCCTGCGCCGCCAGCTGCGCCACGGCGTGGTGGGCGCGGGCCAGCGTGTAGGCGCGCGCAAGCCGTCACCAGCGCCCCTGCCGGCACGCCGGTGGCGCCCGCGCATCGGCACGGCGATCCAGCGGCGCGAACTGACGTTACTCTTACGCGATCGCAATTTTCTCGTGCAGACCCTGCTGATGCCCTTGCTGATCCTCGGTGGCCAGGCCCTGTTCACGGGCCAGACGCGCGACGTGCATGCGCTGCTGGATCATCCCGTCCTGCTGGCCTCCACCGGCTTTTTCCTCGGCACCTATGTGCTGATGATGTCGGCCTTCCAGACCCTGAACAAGGAAGGCGGCGCGCTGTGGCTGCTGTACACGTTTCCCATCTCCGTCGAGCAGGCGCTGCGGCAAAGGGGCGCAGCTGTGGGCCGTACTGGCCCTGCTGTATCCTTTGACCCTGTTCGGCGTGGCGCTGGCCTGGCTGCCCGCCTGGTCGTGGCAGACGGCGGGCCTGATGCTGCTGGCCCTGGCAGGCATCCCTTTGTATTCGCTGATCGCCGTGGCGCTGGGCGTGTTTGCCAGCGACCCGCTGGCCACCGAGGCAACGGCAAAGGTGCGCCCCACCTATATGTACCTGTATTTGCTGCTCACCGGCCTGTACCTCGCCGCGCTGGCCGCCGGCAGCTTGGTGCAGCAACTGGTCTTTGTCGTGCTCACGGGCGCGCTGGCCGTGGCCCTGTGGCAAAAGGCACGCGACTCGCTGCCCTACCTGCTCGATCCCGCCGCCTCGCCGCCGGCCACGGTAGCGGCGGCCGACGGCCTGATCGCCGCCATGCTGTTTTTTAGTCTGCAAACACTGGCCTTGATCCTGCTCAAAAGTACAAGTGCAACGCCGCTGGCGCAGCTGGCCATCGCCTTAGGCGCGTCCGGCGCGCTCACGTATGCGCTGCTGCGCCTGGTCTATTGGCGCGCCAGGACGACCGGTGTGCCGCGCATCGGACAGGGCCGCCAGCCGTGGCGCCGGGGAGGCGCGGGCGCCTGTGTCGCGGTCCTGTTCGGCATCGGCTACGCGGCCCTGTTGCCGCCGCCTGCCGCGCCCCTGCAGGGTGTTCTATCCTGGAACGGGCTGTGGCTGCTGGCCGTGAGCGTGCTGGCCGCGCCCCTGTGCGAGGAATTCATCTTCCGCGGCTTGCTGCAGGACGGCTTGCGCCGTTCTCTGCCGGCCTGGCAGGCGATCGGCATCGCCGCCGCGCTGTTTGCCATCGTGCAACCGCCCGCCGCCATGCTACCCGTCTTCGTACTGGGCCTGTGCACGGGCATCGCGTACGAGCGCAGCGGCGCGCTGCTGGCGCCCATGCTCACGCACGCGCTCTACAACGCTGCCATGCTCGGCTATCAGATGAATAGGTGATTGTTGCCGGGTTTGCTAGAATCGCACACGTTTCCGTCCGTATCCCAAGCAATGACTACGCACAGATCACGCATGCATCCACGCTTATTCGCCCCATTTATCCTCGTTGCGCTGCTGAGCGGCTGCACGGTACTCGCCCTGCGCCCCAACAGCGGCGTCGAAAACCGCACGTTTACCGTGCAGGAAAGCCCGCGCCTGCGCATCGACGCGCCCAAGGCGCGCATCCAGAATCCCATGCCCAATGACCATTTCATCGGCATCGCCTTGTCCGGCGGGGGCAGCCGCGCGGCCAATTTCTCGGCCGCGTCGCTGGAGCAGCTGGAGCAGTTCGGCCTCGTCAGCGGCGCCTCGGCCATCTCCGGCGTCTCGGGCGGCGCCATCGCGGGCGGCTACTATGCGCTGCATGGCAAACAGACGGATTGGCCCTTGCTGCGCAGCAAACTAAAAACGGATTTCTTTGGCCAGACCATATTGAAACCGGCCAACCTGACGACGATGTTGTTGACGAACAAGACGCGCACCTCGTTCCTTTCCGACGTGCTGGACGATGTGCTGTACGACAAAAAAACCTATCAGGACTTGCCGCACGACGGCCCCATCTTCCTGGCCAACGCGACGGACGCCACCGATGGCGGCAAGCGCGTGGTGTTTTCTTACGAGTATTTCTACAGCACCCTGCATTCGCCGATCCAGGATATCCGCCTGGCCACGGCCGTGGCCACCTCGGCCGCCTTTCCCGGCGTGTTCGATTCCGTCACCTTTGAACGTTTCCGCCCGAAAAACAGTTTCGTGCCGGAACTCGGTTCCGAATCGCGCGAATCGCCGTCCTACGTGCACCTGTTCGACGGTGGCGCGGCCGACAACCTGGGCGTGGAAACCCTGTGGGACGTGGCGCTGACGCAGTTGTATGGCAACGACATGGCCTTCGTGCCGCCGCGCCTGAACAGCAAGCCCTTCATCCTCATTTCCATCGATGCCAACGCACCCAATTCCAGCGCCGTGTTTGAAAAGATGTCGGATGAGCGCCAGCCGCTGGACCGCATCTTCAACAAGAATATCTACGACGCCGTCGACGCCCTGTTTTCGCGCCAGCGCAAGGAAAACCTCGTCAAGATGGGCTTTGGGCAAGCCCGCTTCGATACCATCACGCATGAAAACTTTGGCGACCTGAGCCAGAAATTCGTCAAGGGCAAGCGCACTTCGGCTTTTGCCATTCCCGTGCTGTGCCGCCCCCACCTGGGCCAGTTCCGCTGTGAAGTCGATGCGGCCGATCCCTTGCCAGGCCAGATCCGCACGCGGCTGGAAGGCTTTGCCTGGCATATTTCCATCGACCAGATCGCCTCGCTGGCGCTGCGCCTGGCCAGCGAGGACGTGCAAATCGACGGTGCCCGCAAGGAAGAGCGCGCCGCCCTCGTCAAGCTGCAGCGCCTGGCCACGCAAACGAAAACCCATTTGAAGCTGACGGGCCCGGAAAATTGCAGCCCGGAAGTATTGCAATCGGCCCTGTACAGCGCGGCGCGCGTGCTGATCCTCGACGACGAAGAATCGCGCTTTGCCCTGTGCGACTACATGCTGGCAGGCCGGCTGATCAATGACGACACCGTCTGCAAGCAGCGCTATATCCACGCCGTGCCCCGCTTTGCCATCGAAAGTGAAGATTTACAGTACCGCAACCTGAGTTCGGACGGCAATTCCGTGAACGTGCCTATACGCTGCAAGAAGTGAACGCCCTGGCACGGCCTAATTGGCAGTTGGCAAGGCAGCTATAACGCCAGCACGCGTTTGCCGTGCACCCACTCCATGCTGCCATAAGGCGCTATCAGGTTCAGTTGTTGCAAAGAATTGAGTGCCAAGGCAGGATCGCGTTTGACATATTTTGTATAAGCACCGATATAAAACAAGCTTTCAGCAAATGCATCCTGCTGATCCTCAACGTCCTTGAGTGCGATTAACCGGGATAACTCCGTCAGATTATTCGCGCCCTGCCACATTCTTAACAGGGCACCATAATGCGACTTGCTATTCTTTTCAATATAGGCAGCCTGTTTTTCAATATTCGCATTGGCAAGCGAAGCATCGTTTGCACGCGCCATGATATAGCGATAGACCAAGGCCCGATATTCCGGGAATTCAGGTTCATCGGACGTATATTCCGTATCAGCCAGATATGCTAACGCGTTTTTCCAGTCTCCCAATTCAACGCTGGAAAAAGCGGCAAGAATGAAACCGGATTGATGCACTGCCAGCCTGCTGGCCCGCTCATCCGGTTTGGCGGCCGCGGCTGCCCGGCGCTCAATGTCGAGTAGCGGCGCCAGCAGGGTCAATGCATCGGCTACACGTCCCTGGGTAAAAAAATCGTTGCTTTGGTAACAGTGAACGACGCTTGCTGCTCCGGCGTGGCAATCCGCAATGCCTGCTCGACCAACGGCAAGGCTTCCTGCGAACGCTCCAGAGAGTCCAGCGCGGCCGCTTGCATTATCAGCATGTCCGCCTTATTTTTGTCACTCAGCTCCTTATCTCCCAAAATCTGCGCCAGCTTCAACTGTCGCTCGTGCGTTTCTTTAAGAGAGTTTTCTCCAGCTTGCGACACATTACTAGCCAGCACCAGCGCGCCAGCCAGCACGCAAGAAATTACTTTAGATAAGCGCATAAATTATTCGGACATGGAAAATTAAATAGCGAGTATATCAATCAAGATTAACCAATGGAAACTTTTCCAAAGCATCGACATTTTCCAGCCAAAAAAATGACACGCACGATTACTCGTGAGTGTCATTAGCGCAAGGATTCCAAGCGCCCGGCTGATTTAGATCAACCGACTACGCCTGCGCATGTAGCTGCGGCTTAACGCACCTTCCAGTTCCTGCTCCGTTTTATGCTGGTTCACCGTGTACAGGGCCCACAGGGCCGCCGGCGCCCAGCCGATCACAGTGCACTGCAAGATCAAGGCGGCGGCACCGGCCAACGGGCGCCCCAGCATGAAAAACGTGAGACACGGAAGTAGCAAGGCTATCAGCAATCGCATCACGACATACTCTCCTTCAATATAGAGCAGCGGGCAAGGGCCGGTATCCGGTCCGTCCCCCGCCCGCTGCGTACTGCTCCTTATAGATGCACGGCAATCTGCGGCATAAGGTCGTCAAAAGTGCGACCGTTGCCGTTTTCTCCGATGGCGTGCATCTTCCATTCGCCGTTATGGCGGTACAGCTTAGCCATGATCTGTGCCGTGTGGGAACCTTGCACAGACAGGTTGAAACGCGCGACTTCCTGGTTATTGCTGGCATTCAAGATGCGGCAATAGGCGTTTTCCACCTGCGAGAAGTTCTGGCCAGTAAAGCTGTTGACGGTGAAGACCAGGCTTTTCACGTTCGCCGGCACTGTCGACAGATCGACATTGATCTGTTCGTCGTCGCCATCGCCCGCGCCCGTGCGGTTGTCGCCCGTGTGGACAATGCTGCCGTCCTTGCTTTTCAGCTGGCGGAACCAGACGATGTCGGACGTGCCCTTGTTTTCATCGAACATGACGCACGAGGCGTCCAGGTCGACGGCTTCGGTCTTCGAGCCGAAACCGAGGAAACCCTTGGTCTTGACCGCATCCCAGCCCAGGCCCATGGTGATACGGGTCAGGGTGGCACCAGCTTCTTTGTCCAGAGAAATCTTCTGGCCCTTGCTCAAATTGACAGACATACGCTTAGCTCCTGTTTGGTTAGTTGCATTCACTGCTTTTACGCCGGCTTGCTTTGGGTCCAGGCGAGGAAGGCCGCGCGGTTGCGCGAACACACGAGGATTTTTCCCGTGCCTGAAAACTTCAGTACCATGCCCTCGCCGCTGGTCTGGCTATTGATCAGGTTCCCCAGAAAGCCGCCACTGCTGCCGGTCGTCATGGAAATTTCGTATTGCAGGCGGTTGTCCCAGCACACGACGTGCGAGTTATCGATCACCACGTCCTTGCCAGGCGTCACTTCCAGTATCGACATCGCGCCAAAACCGGACACCGCCAACTGGCCGCTGCCTGCCGTCTCGGTGATGAAAAAACCACCGCTCTGGGCAAACAGCGCATTGCCAAGGCTTTGCGTGCGCACCTTCAATTCCACGCCAGCACTGGCCGCCACGAAAGCGCCGTCACTGATCATGTATTGCTGGGCGCCAACCTCGAGCACCCGCATCGCGCCGGGCAAGGTGGGCGACAGCAAACAATCGCCGTCGCCCCGCATGGCCTCGATATGCTGCTGAAAGAACGATTCCCCGTTGGCAAAGGTGCGCATCAGCGCAGCGCCTATGCCGCCAGTCATCTTGCCTTTCAGCTCAAGATTGGTTTCCATCATCACCATCGCGTTGGATTCGCAATAAATCTTCTCGCCCTTGGCAAGCGACACATGCAGGAACGGGTCGACATCCCCGGTAATATTGAAAACTGGCATACAACTGTTCCTTCCTTGACGATGATGGTGATGGTGGCGGCCCGCACCGCGGACCGCCTTTACTATTGACGACTTATACGCCGACGCCGAAAGACGCGGCGAGCGGGCCCAGGCCGCCTTTATATCCCTGGCCGATGGCCTTGAATTTCCAATCGGCGCCATTGCGGTAGATTTCACCGAAGACCATGGCCGTTTCCGCCGAACCGTCTTCCGACAGGTCGAAGCGGGCGATTTCCGTGTTGCCGTTGGCATTTACACAGCGTACATACGCCTTCGATACCATACCAAAGTTTTGCTTGCGCGCTTCGGCATCGTGAATCGTCACGCAGACGGCGATCTTGTCGATCTCGGCTGGCACCGTGGCCAGGTCGACGATGACGGTTTCATCATCGCCATCGCCAGCGCCGGTGGTGTTGTCGCCCGAGTGGGTGACGGAACCGTCGCTCGACTTCAGGTTGTTGTAGAAAATCATGTCGACGTCGGCGCGTACCTTGCCGTCGGCCTTCAACAGGAACACGGAACCGTCGATGTCGAACGCGGCGCCATCGGTGGCGCGGGCATCCCAGCCCAGGCCGATGATCATCTTCGAAATGCCAGGGGCTTCCTTGCTCAGGTTGACGTTGCCGCCTTTTTGCAGACTGATTGCCATAATGTATTAATCCTATGTGGGTTGTGTATGACCAAACACCTGGCGTCCTCCACCGGCCTGACTCCCCAGGCCGGCGGCGACGCTTGCTACAACTTGCCGACAAACCGGTGTAGTCGTTTGCCGCGCATTCTTTACACTGCTGTTGCCTTGACTGGTTCCAGCGCTTCCATCTTGCCTTCTTCGAGGGCCATCCTGCGCTTGTAGCGGATCGACGACCACAGCGAGGCGAGAATGAAGGCTACCCCGATCAGACCCGTGAAAATCTCGGGAATGTGGAACTTCATGCTGACCAACATGATCACGGCCAGGATACCGATCGCATAGTGCGCGCCGTGCTCCAGATAAACGAACTCGTCGAGCGTACCCTTGCGCACCAGGAACACTGTCATCGAACGCACGAACATCGCGCCGATCGCCAGACCCAGCATGATGATCACGACATCCTTGGTGATGGCAAACGCGCCGATCACGCCGTCAAAGCTGAACGAGGCGTCGAGCACTTCCAGGTACAGGAAGCCGCCAATACCGCCGCGCTTGATGATGTCGCCCATGTTGCCGTCGCCGTTATCGCCTTCCAGCAAGCCACTGATTACATCGACGCCCACGTAGGTCAAGATACCCCACAGGCCGGCCGTCAGGACCACCAGCTTCTGACCTTCTTCGATCATCGACAGGCTGACCATCAGGGTACCCAGCGCGATCATCACGGAAATCGACGAGATCTTGCCCAGCGCACCCAGTTTTTCTTCAATACGGCCCAGCCAATGCGTTTCTTTTTCCGAGTCCAGCAGGAAATTCAGGAACACCAGCAGCAGGAAAATGCCGCCGAAAGCCGCCACTTCCGCATGGTGATTCGTCAGGTGCATCGAATACTGTTCCGGATTGCTCAGGGCCAGATTCCACACTTCCATCAGGCCCAGGTCCGCTGCTTGCGCGACGATGACCAACGGGAACAGCAGACGCATGCCGAAGACGGCGATGATGATACCCACGCCCAGGAACAGGTTCTGCCAGAACTTGTCCCAGTTCTTCAGCACCGAGGCGTTGACCACCGCGTTGTCAAACGACAGCGAGACTTCCATTACGCCCAGAATCACCGCAATGCCCAATGCCGACAGCATGGTCGACACGCCACCGTGCGTGTAACCCCACCAGGCGGAAATGCCCAGGCAGATAAATGTCACTAGAAATGACACTCTGAAATGTTTCATCGATAGTTCCCCTTTATCCAAATTCAATGGAACGTAGTATAAGGACATGTGACACATTTAAAAATGGAAGATAATGGAAGTATTACTTCGTAAAAACAGAAGATAGGTGCATGCGATGAAAACGACCGGTTTCAATTACCGCCATTTGTACTTCTTTTGGGTCGTCGCCAAGGAAGGCGGCGTGACGCGTGCGGCGGAACGGCTGGGACTGGCCGTGCAAACCATCAGCACCCAGCTCGCCCTGCTGGAAAAGGAACTGGGCAAGTCCCTGCTGCAGCCGCAGGGACGGCGTCTGGTACCGACGGAAGCGGGCCGGCTGGCGCTCGGCTACGCGGACCAGATTTTTTTGCTGGGCGAACAGATGCAGGAAGCGCTGGCCGACACCGACGCGGAAAAGATGCGCCTGACGGTGGGCATTTCCGACTCGCTGCCGAAACTGATGGCGTATCGGATGCTCGACGCCACGCGCAGCCTGGACAAGCCCGTCAAGCTCGTGTGCCTGGAAGACGAATTCGAGTCCCTGCTGGCCGACCTGGCCCTGCACAAGCTGGACCTGGTCTTGACGGACCGTGCCGTACCGGCCGGCGCCAGCCTGCGCGTGTCCAGCCACCTGTGGGGAGAGAGCGCCATGAAGCTGTTCGGCATCCCCGCGCTGGCCGGACAATACCGCGACAATTTCCCGCATAGCCTGCACGGCGCGCCATTTCTGCTGCCCGCGCGCAATAACGCCTTGCGCGGGCGCATCGACGAATGGATGGTGCAGCAGGGCGTGCGCCCCGACGTGGTCGGTGAATTCGAGGACAACGCCATGCTCAACGCGTTTGGCCGCAAGGGACTGGGCCTGTTCTTCGCGTCCGCCAGCCTGGCGGCCGATATCGAGGAGCAATTCGGCGCCGTGCTGGTCGGTGACGCTTCGTCCCTGCGCGAGCAGTTTTATGTCATCTCGAACGAGCGCAAGATCATGCACCCGGCACTCGATGTGATCCTGGCGGCCATTCAGGGCCACCCGAAGATTCACAAGGAAACCTGATAAATCCATTCGAAAATAACGTTTGAATAATCAATCAAAAGCGATTGTAATGAAGCCTGAGACAAACACGCGCCTGTCCCTCGCCGGAAGGGCGCGATCACCATAAAAAAAACAGGAGCGGCACCATGTCCACGGCAGGCAAGACGATCGATATTCCCGATCTCATCAATAACAACAAGATCGGCTCCTTCCAGATCGGCATGCTGATCCTGTGCGGGCTGTGCGTCATCATGGATGGCTTCGACGTGCAAGCGATGGGTTATGTGGCGCCCGCCATCATCGCCGACTGGCATGTCAGCAAGGCCAACCTGGGCCCCGTGTTTGGCGCGGGCTTGCTGGGCATGCTGGTCGGCTCGCTCGTCTTCAGCATCACGGCCGACAAGTTCGGCCGCCGACCCGTGCTGATCGGCTCGACCATCTTCTTCTCGCTGTGCATGCTGGTCACGCCGCTGGCGACGAACATCGAGCAATTGCAGCTGATTCGTTTTATCACGGGACTGGGCCTGGGCGCCGTGATGCCGAACGCCATGGCGCTGGCCGGCGAATACAGCCCGCTGCGCAAGAAAGTCACGCTGATGATGCTGGTCTCGTGCGGCTTTACCCTGGGCGCCGTGCTCGGCGGCTTGCTGTCGGCCGCGCTGATTCCCGCATTCGGCTGGCAATCCGTGTTTTACGTGGGCGGCGTGGTGCCGCTGGTCATCGGTGTGCTGATGTTCTTCCTGCTGCCGGAATCGATGCAATTCCTGGTGCTCAAGAAGCGCAAGCTGGACAAGGTGGCGCAGTGGTTGAAGCGTATCGACCCGACGGTGACCATCACGGCCGACACGCAATACGTCGTGCATGAGAAGGAGCACAAGGGCGCGCCCGTGCTGCAATTGTTTACGGGCGGCCGCGCGAAGATGACGATCTTGCTGTGGGTCATCAACTTCATGAACTTGCTGAACTTGTATTTCCTGTCGAACTGGCTGCCGACGATCGCCAAGGAAGCGGGCCTGTCGACGGCCAACGCCGTGCTGGCCGGCACGGCCCTGCAAGTGGGCGGCACCATCGGCACCCTGGTCATGGGCCAGCTGATCGACCGCTCCAGCTTCCGCCGCATCCTGCTGCCGTGCTTTTTGGTTGCCGCCGTGGCCATTGCTTTGATCGGCCGTCCGGACGTGTCGCTGGCCTTCCTGTTCATCACGATCTTCATCGCCGGCTTTTGCGTGGTGGGCGGCCAGCCAGCCGTCAATGCCCTGGCTGCCAGCTACTATCCAACCACCCTGCGCTCGACGGGTATCGGCTGGAGCCTGGGTATCGGACGCATCGGCTCCATCATCGGCCCCGTGCTCGGTGGCGAGCTGATCCGCCTGAACTGGCCCAACAGCACGATTTTCCTCGTCGTCGCCATCCCCGCCATCGTCTCGGCCATCATGGTCTTTGCCATGCGCGGCGGCCCGCAAACAGCGGCCAAAGCATAAGGCCACCGGCCGCATGCCCGCCGCTACCAGGCGGCGGGCGCGGCCAAATTAGGCTATGGCACCCTTCGTCGTTTAAGATGACGTTTTTACAGTCCATCTTCCGCGCCCCCATGCACAATGTCTTGCTAGTCCTGCTCGCCCTCTTCCTGGTCGCGCTGAACGGTTTTTTTGTTGCCGCCGAATTTGGCATCGTCACCTTGCGGCGCACACGCATCCGCGCCATCGCCAAGACACAGGGATTGCGGGGCCGCATCCTGGCCAAGGTGCATGGCCAACTGGACGCTTACCTGTCCGCCTGCCAGCTGGGCATCACCCTGGCGTCGCTGGGCCTGGGCTGGGTCGGTGAACCGGCGTTTGCCGGCTTGCTGGAGCCGCTGTTCGGCGCCATCGGCGTCACGTCGCAAGAGCTGATCCACGGCGTCTCGTTTGTCGTCGCCTTCAGCGTGATTTCCTTCCTGCATATCGTCGTGGGCGAACTGGCGCCCAAATCGATGGCCATCCGCAATCCGGAAGCCGTCGGCCTGTGGAGCGCGATTCCCCTGTATGGCTTTTACTGGGCCATGTATCCGGCCATTTACCTGCTCAATGCCAGCGCCAACTGGGTGCTGCGCATGGCGGGCCTGTCCGGCAAGGGCGGCCACGATGCCCATTATTCGTCCGAAGAATTGAAACTGATCCTGCGCACCAGCCAGCCCGGCGAGAAGTTTACGCGCGACGAACGCAACATCCTGGCGCAGTCGCTCGATTTCGAACAGATGACGGTATCGGACCTGATGCGCCCGATCAATGAAGTGATCGCCCTGCACGCTTCAAACACTCTGGAAGAAAACCTCGACACGGTGCTGCGCAACCGCTTCAGCCGCTACCCGTATTTCGACATGAATGAAGACGACGTGCTGGGCGTGGTGCACTTGAAGGATCTGTTCTTTGCCCAGCAGGCGGGCAAACCGATTACCTCGCTCACGCCGTTTCTGCGCCCCGTGGACATCATTTCCGCGCGCACGCCGGCACTCGAGCTGTTCCGCCGCTTCCGCGACGGCGCGCCCCACTTCGCCCTGATCGGCGAAAAGGGCAAGCGTCCGCTGGGTTTCATTACTTTGGACAACTTGCTCGGCGCCATGGTCGGCGAAATCCGCGATGAATTCCGCCGCAATGAAAACGACTGGCTCAAGCAAAGCGACGGCACCCTGATCGGCAAGGCCAGCCTGCCCATCTTTTCGCTCGAACGCATCCTCGGCATCGATATCGAAAACGAGGAACTGGGGCTCGACGACGTGGAATCGGTGGGTGGCTTGATCATGGTCAAGCTGGGTGACATTCCGAAGCAGGGCCAGCGCATCACCTTTGTCGACTTCGACATCGTCGTCAAGAAAATGAACGGACCCCGCATCGTGCTGATCAAGGTGATCCCGAAACAGGAACGCGACCTCGATGCGGACTTACGCGATTAATCTTTTTCAAGGTAATCGTATCTTTTCCCTGCGGCACGGTGGTTTCCCCCACCGTCCACGTTTGCAACAAACTGTACAGCACCGCCAGCAGGGTCGGCCCGATGAAGATGCCGACGAAACCGAAGGCCAGCACGCCGCCCAGCACGCCCAGCAGCACCAGCAAAAACGGCAGGCTGCTGCCGCGGCTGATCAACATGGGTTTGACCACGTTGTCCACGCCGCTGATCAGCAGCGCGCCCCACACCAGCATGAAGATGCCCCAGCCTGTCTGCCCATCCGTAAACAGCCAGATGGCGGCGCCGCCCCAGATCAGCGGCGGCCCCACGGGAATCAGCGAAAAGATGAAGGTGGCCACGCCCAGCAACGCCACGGCTGGCACGCCAGCGATCAGAAAGCCGATCACCGCCACCAGGGCCTGCGCCAGCGCCGTGCCCAGCAAGCCGTACATGACGCCGCGCACGGTGCGGCTGATCGTCAGGCCTACGCCGGGCGCGCTGTCGCCGATGATGCGGCCAGCGCCCGTCATCAAGGCGCGGCTCAGCTGCTGACCGTCGCGGTAGAGGAAGAAGCTGACAAACACGGCCAGGCTGGTCTGCGCCAAACCCGTGCCCAGCAGGATGCCGCCCGAGGCGAGGAAATGGCGCGCCGGTTCCAGCATCGTCTTGCCCAAATTCAGTAATTCCTCACGGTCAGCGAGCAGGCGCTCCACGTAGCCAGCGATGGTTTCGCCCACCACGGGTATGCTGGCCAGCCACGCCGGTGGATGCAGGCCACCCGATTCCAGCGCCGTGCGCAACTGTTCATAGATGCGCGACACATTGTCGGCCAGGTTGTAGGTGACGAGGGCAAGCGGCAGCACGATGACCAGGATCAATGACAGGGTCATGATGGCGGCTGCCCAATTGCGGCGGCCTTTCAGGCGGTCGAGCAGGAGGATATACAGGGGCCAGCTGGAAATGCCCACGCAGGCGGCAAACAGCATGGCGGCGAGGAAGGGCCGCAAGACGAAAAAGCAGCCGATCAACAAGAAGATGATGGCTGCCAGGCGGGCATGGGGTTCGAAACGTTTATCCATGTACTGCGTATCCTGAAGATGGCGCCCCGGGGGCGCGACCGGGTCAGGATAGCAGAAGTTTAAGATCGTGCGCGATGGCGGCAGGCTTTTCGCCGTGGCGCACGAACAGGCGGATCTTGCCTTCGCGGTCGAAGACATAGGTGCCGGCCGTGTGGTCGACCGTGTAGCTCTCGTCCGTCTCGCCCTCGACCTTGGCGTAATACACCTTGAATTCCTTGGCCACCTTGGCCGTCGCTGCCGCATCGCCATACAGTCCCATGAAGCGCTTGTCGAAGGCCGGTACATATTCGGCCAGCAACGCTTGCGTGTCGCGCTCGGGGTCGACGGTGACGAACAGCACTTGCACCTGCTCCGCCTGGGGCCCCATTTCCTGCATCACCTGTGCCATGTCGGCCATGGTGGTGGGGCAGACGTCCGGGCATTGCGTGTAGCCAAAGAACACCAGCACCAGCTTGCCCTTGTAGTCGGCCAGGGTGCGCGGGTGGCCCGTATGGTCCGTCAGCGCGAACTCGCGCGCATAGCCGAGGCCCGTCACGTCCGTATTCTTGAATTCCAGCTTCGGTGCGGCAGGCTTGCCGCAGCCGGCCAGGACTGCGACCAGGGAGGCCGCCAACAACAGCGTCAGGTATTTTTTCATGTTCCGAGGGGTATGTAGTGATCGACCAGCAAGGCCGCGAACAGCAATGCCAGGTAAATGATGGAATACGTAAAGGCTTTGCGCGCGATCAAGTCCGTGTAGTGGCGGTACATCTTCCACGCGTAATACAGGAAACCGGCATTGAGCAGCACGGCCGACACCAGGTAGATCAGGCCGCTCATGCGCACGGCAAAGGGTAGCAAGGTGGTGGCGGCCAGCGCGATCGAGTACAGCCAGACGTGGAATTGCGTGAATTTCAAGCCGTGCGTGACGGGCAGCATGGGCAAGCCCGAGCGCGCGTAATCGTCGCGGCGGTACATGGCCAGCGCCCAGAAGTGCGGCGGCGTCCAGACAAAAATGATCAAGACCAGCAGCCAGGCCTGCATCGGCACGTCGTTGGCGACGGCCGCCCAGCCCAGCGCGGGCGGCATGGCGCCGGACAGGCCGCCGATGACGATGTTTTGTGGCGTGGCCGGTTTCAGCACCATGGTGTAGATCAGGGCGTAGCCGACAAAGGTGACAAAGGTCAGCCACATGGTCAGCGGATTGACGAGGTGGTACAAGATCGCCATGCCCAGGCCGCCGATTACCAGCGCGAATACCACCGTTTGTTTCACCGTGATATCGCCCATGGCCATCGGGCGGCGCGCCGTGCGGGCCATGCGTGCATCGATTTCGCGCTCGGCCAGGCAGTTGACGGCAAACGCGGCGCCGGCCAGCAGCCAGATGCCGAGGGTGCCGAACACCACCGCGTGCCAGTCGGGCAACTCCTCGCTGGCCAGGAACATGCCGATGACGGCGCAAAACACGGCCAGCTGCGTCACGCGTGGCTTGGTCAGCGCCCAGTACTGGGCGATGCGAGGGGATGGTTTACGGCTGATGGTCTGAGTAGTCATTTATGCGATACGGGAAGGACTGGCTGGTGCCGAGGGCACTGGCGCGGAGGCGGAAGCAGATTTCCGCGCTACATCGAGTTGGAATTTAGCCTTGTAGTTTAACATGGTCAGCAACAACACGAGCAGCGCCGCGCCACCGTTATGCAGGACGGCAATCGACAATGGCCAGCTCAGGTAAATCGTCGCCAGGCCCGTGGCAGCCTGCAGGGCCAGCACCAGCGCCACCCAGCGCGCCGTGCCGCGCAGGGACGGCAGTTTCCACGCGCGCAACACCGTATAGCCGATGCCGGCCAGCACGACGAAGGCGAAATTGCGGTGCACCCAGTGGATGGCTGTCAGCGCGGAAAACGGCAGATAGTGGCCGGCGGCCGTCTTGCCCAGTTCGCGCCACAAATGGAAACCATGCTCGAAATCCATCTCTGGAATCACCTTGCCGCCGCACAGGGGGAAATCCGTGCAGGCCAGGGTGGCATAGTTGGTGCTCACCCAGCCGCCCAGCGCAATCTGCACCGTCAACAACACGAGCGACATGACGGCCAGCGCGCGCACGGGGCGCAGCACGGCAGCGTCCGCATCGGCGCGCAGCAAGGGTTTGACGGCACGATCCTGGCGCCCACCCAGCCATGTCAGCATGGCCAGCAAGCCCATGCCCAGCAACAAGTGGATGGTGACGATCACCGGTTGCAGCTTCAAGGTGACGGTCCAGGCGCCGAATGCGCCCTGCAGGCAGACGAACAAAAACAGCGCCGTCGGCAGGGTCGGGGCGAATTCTTCGCGTTTGTTTTTCCTCCACTGGCGCCACGCCTGCACCATCATCGCCACGATCAGCACGCCAATGGCCATGGCCAGGTAACGGTGCGTCATTTCAATCCACGCTTTTACCACCGTGACGGGGCCCGTCGGCATCAGGGTTTCCGCCGCCACGATATGCTCGTGCGCGAGGAAAGGATTGGCCGAGCCATAGCAGCCGGGCCAGTCCGGGCAACCGAGGCCGGAATCGGACAGGCGCGTAAAGCCGCCAAACATGATCAGGTCGACCGTCAGGAAGACGGCGATCCACACGAGCTTGCGGTATTTGTTGGCGTCCGCGGACACCCAGACCATGGTCAACGGCAGCAGCGCCACCAGCAGACCCGTCAAGCCCAGCTGGGCCAGCGCGGAAAGATGCATCGTCGGCATGCAGACTCCTCAACCGATCGCCGAAGCTTTGAGCAGCTTGGCGATGTCTTTCTTGATCTTGTTCGGGTCCGCGTCCTTCGGGAAGCGCATCATCAGATTGCCCAGCGGATCGATCAAATACAAATGGTCGCTGGTCTTGCCGCCCGGCTCCACTGGCAGCCAAGCTTTCAAGGCGTCACTATTGACGCGCAGCATGCTGGTGCCATCGAATTCGCGCATCACCAGGGTGTCGAGCGGCTGGGCATCCGTCACCAGCCAGACCCGTTCCAGGCGTTCGCGTTCCTTGCCCTGCATGAGGCGAAGTTGTTGCATATCAAACAATTGCTTCTTGCACGCTTCCTGGCAATCGGACGGCCCCGTTTGCAGCAGCACCCACTTGCCCTTGAATTGCGCCAGCGGCGCCGCCTTGCCATCGAGTTCCGTCACCTGCAGCTGCGCCTCGGGAATCGGATGCAAACGCGGGTCGATCAGGGCGCCGTAGTTGTTGCGGCCCGTGGGCTTGATGATGTAATACGTGAAATACGAGGCGATGATGGGAAAGGCGCACACGGCCACCACGGCCAGCAGTTTCCAGCGTCCCGTGTTCTGTGCCTGCTTGCCGCTGCTGTCTTGCGTTGCTTCAGGGTTGTTTGTTTGCACGTCGAAATCCTGTAAAGACAAAAAATAAAAAAGCCATCAGTGCCAGTGCGTACCACTGGAATGCATAGCCGCGGTGCTTGTCGGCGCCCAGGTCGGGCGCCGGCCAGTCGCGCACGGGAAGCTGGCTGGACGCTGGCGCCGTTGCAGTCCGATCAACTGCGGCGACTGTTTGTTCGAGAATGAAGGGTTGCAAGGCCAGGCCGCTGGCGTGTGCCAGCTGGCCGATGTCGGCATTTTGCACGATGGCGTGCGGCGCCAGGGCCGGCGCCGTGCCCAGCTCCATCACATGGCCCGCGTTCAGGCGCGCGATGCCGGCAATCGTGACCGTGCCGGCCGGCGTGGCGTAATCGGGAATGCGCGTGCGCTCGGTATTATTGCGCGGCAACCAGCCCTGCGCCACCAGCAGGTGCATGGCGGACCCGTCAATCTGGAATGGCGTGAGCACGTGGAAACCGGCCTGGCCCTTGTAAGGGCGGTTGTCCAGGTACACCGTCCAGGCGGGCACAAAATGGCCCGTGACGGTCACGCGGCGATATTCGATCGCTTGCGCATCGGCCGGCAGCAGGGGCGCGGCCGTCAACGCCAGGGGCGCGGCCAGGTTGCCCGCTTCCAGCCGGGCGGCGCGGGCGATTTTCTCGTCGCCACGGCGCTGCTGCCATTGCGCCAGCGACACGCCCAGGGCTACCAGTAGCAGCGTTACAACAAATGGAATCCATCTAAAATGGAAGCGGATACGCATTACAATGAAACCTCCTCAAGCCTGGCGCTACCATCCATGAAAATCCTCGTTGCCATTGCCTTCATCCTGATTCTGGGCAGCCTGGGCTCGGCCCTGTTTTTCCTCATGCGCGACAAGGGCAAGAGCAACCGCACCGTGCAGGCGCTGGCCCTGCGCGTGGGCTTGTCGATCACCCTGTTTTTGCTGATCCTGCTGGCGCACAAGCTGGGCTATATCCAGCCGACCGGCATCCATTAACGCCCGACATTGCCTGATTGGCAAATTCTTTACACTAAGAAAAAAGCCGTACCCGGGATGTCCCGGTACGGCTTTTTTTATGGTGCCGGCGCGCCCCTCAACAACGCGCGCCCTGCCCCGCCATTATAACCAATACACGACCACGTACAGGCCCAGCCAGACGACGTCGACAAAGTGCCAGTACCAGGCGGCGCCTTCGAAGCCGAAGTGGTGCTCGGGCGTGAAGTGGCCTTTCAGCACGCGGTACAGGATGACGGACAGCATGATGGCGCCCAGAGTCACGTGGAAGCCGTGGAAACCCGTCAGCATGAAGAAAGTGGCGCCATAGATGCCCGACGTCAATTTCAAGTTCAGTTCGCTGTAAGCGTGGATGTACTCGTAGACCTGGAAGCCCATGAAGATGGCGCCCAGCACGATGGTGGCGAACAGGAACAGGGCCGTCATGGCGCGGTGGCCCGTGCGCAGCGCGTGGTGCGAGATGGTCAGGGTGACGCCCGACGTCAGCAGCAGGGCCGTATTGATGGTCGGAATCCAGAACGGCGTCATGGTGGTAAATTCCTGCACCGTGCCGGCCGGGCCCGTATTGCCCCAGTGGGCGGCGAAATCGGGCCAGATCACCTTGTGGTCGAGGTCGGCCAGCCATGGCATGGAAATGCTGCGCGCATAGAACAGGGCGCCGAAGAAGGCGGCGAAGAACATGACTTCCGAAAAGATGAACCAGCTCATGCTCCAGCGGAAAGAGTGATCGATGCGCTCGCTGTACAGGCCCTGCTCCGATTCGCTGATGGCGTCGCCAAACCAGAAATACAGCACCAGCAGGATGCCGGCGATGCCCAGGTAGTTCACGTACGGGCCCCAGGAGACGTCGTTGACCCAGGCCGAGGCGCCGATCATGGTCAGCAGCAGGCTGGCGCCGCCCAGCATGGGCCAGCGCGACGGGCCGGGCACGAAATAATAAGGTACGGCGGCGTGGTTGGAACTCATCATCATCTCCTCAAAAACTTATAGGGTGGTTTTTTATAATTTATAAAACGACGAATTTAACAATCGAAATCAAGATGCCGATCAGGCAAGCCACTACCAGGAAGCCGGCGATGACGATGTGCACGGGATTGAGCTTGGCCGAATCCGTGTCGAAATCGCTCTTGCGGCGCAAGCCCGTGAATGACCACACGACGGCCCGCAGCGAATACAGGAACGACGCTTTTTCAGGCTGCTTGGATTCGCCCATGGCACTCTCCTATTGGACAGCCGGCGTCTGAGCCTGGCTCAGACCGGCAATCTCGAAAAACGTGTACGACAGGGTGATGGTCTTCACCTCTTTCGGCAGGGCCGGATCGAGGAAGAACACCACCGGCATCTGCCGCGCTTCGTGGGGCTTCAAGGTTTGCTGCTTGAAGCAGAAGCACTCGACCTTCTTGAAATGCGGCGTGGCGCTCTGCGGCGCGTAACTGGGGATGGCTTGCGCATTGACGACGCGGTTTTGCGTATTGACCACTTCATACATGACGGTCACCAGTTCACCCGGATGCACTTGCATGCTCGAGACGGTCGGGCGGAAGCGCCATGGTCCCTGCGCATTGCCATCGAACTCGACGGTGATACTGCGCGTCGTATCGACCTGCGTATTGTTGTCGTAAGCCACCGTGCCATCTTTTTGCGTCAGCACGTTGATACCCATCACTTCGCAAATCTGCTTGTAGACGGGAATCAGGGCATAGCCAAAGCCAAACATCAAGACGGCAATGATGATCAGCTTGCCCAGCATCTTGCGGTTCAGGCCGCGTGTTTCCTGTTGGATCGGCGTCGTCACGTCAGAGCCACATGCGCTTGACGAACACGGACAGGAAGAAGAAGGCTGCCAGGGCGGCCAAGATCAGCCCGGTACGCAGGTTGTTCGGTTTTTTACGTTCGGTCATGACAGGCACTTTATTCAAGACGGGCCGCGGAACACGCCGGCCCGGGATACCTATTACTTCACTGTTGGCGGCGTTTCAAACGTGTGGAACGGCGCCGGGCTCGGCACGGTCCATTCCAGGCCTTCCGCGCCTTCCCATGGTTTCGCCGGCGCAGCCTTGCCGCCGCGAATGGTCGGCAAGACCACGAAGAACAGGAAGTACACTTGCATCAGGCCAAAACCGAAACCGCCGATCGAGGCGATCATGTTGAAGTCCGTGAACTGCGCCGGATAGTCGGCGTAGCGGCGCGGCATGCCGGCCAGGCCCAGGAAGTGCATCGGGAAGAAGGTCACGTTGAAGGTGATCAGCGACAGCCAGAAGTGGATCTTGCCGCGCGTCTCGTTGTACATATGGCCCGTCCATTTCGGCGACCAGTAGTAGAAGCCGGCGAACAGGGCAAACAGCGAACCGGCCACCAGCACATAGTGGAAATGCGCCACCACGTAATAGGTATCCTGCAGCTGGATGTCGATCGGCGTCACCGCCAGGATCAGGCCCGTGAAGCCGCCCATGGTAAAGACGAAGATGAAGCCCACCGAGAACAGCATCGGCGTCTCGAACGTCATGGAACCCTTCCACATCGTGGCGATCCAGTTGAACACTTTCACGCCCGTCGGCACGGCGATCAGCATGGTCGCGTACATGAAGAACAGCTGGCTCGTCACCGGCATGCCGGTGGTAAAACATGTGGTGCGCCCAGACGATGAAGGACAGAATCGCGATCGAGGCCGTGGCGTACACCATCGACGCGTAGCCGAACAAGGGTTTACGGGCAAACGCGGGCAGTATCTGCGAGACGATGCCGAAAGCCGGCAAGATCATGATGTAGACCTCGGGATGGCCGAAGAACCAGAAGATGTGCTGGTACATGACGGGGTCGCCGCCACCTGCCGCGTTAAAGAAGGAGGTGCCGAAATGGCGGTCCGTCAGGGTCATGGTGATGGCGCCGGCCAGCACGGGCATGACGGCGATCAACAGATACGCGGTAATCAGCCAGGTCCAGCAGAACATCGGCATTTTCATCAGGGTCATGCCGGGCGCGCGCATGTTCAAAATGGTGACGATGATGTTGATCGAGCCCATGATGGACGAGGCACCCATCAAATGCATGGCGAAAATGGCCATATCCATGCCAGGACCCATCTGCGTCGACAGCGGCGCATACAGGGTCCAGCCGGCAGCCGTGGCGCCGCCCGGCACGAGGAAGGACGTGGCCAGCAGCAGCGCGGCCGGCGGCAGCAGCCAGAACGAGAAATTGTTCATGCGGGCAAAGGCCATGTCGGACGCGCCCACTTGCAGCGGGATCATCCAGTTGGCGTAGCCCACGAAGGCCGGCATGATGGCGCCAAACACCATCACCAAGCCGTGCATGGTGGTCAGCTGGTTGAAGAATTCAGGGTGAAAGAATTGCAAGCCTGGGTGAAACAGTTCCGTACGGATCATTAGGGCCAGCACGCCGCCCGACAGCAGCATGATGAACGAGAACCACAGGTACAGGGTTCCGATATCCTTGTGATTGGTGGCAAACAGCCAGCGGCGCCAGCCATGGGGATGATCGTGGGCATGGTCGTGACCGGCGTGATCCAAGGTGCTAGTGCTCGTGCTAGTACTCATATACGGCTCCTAATTACTTGCGTGCAGCCACGACTTCGGCTGGTTGAACGATGTTCTCTTCGGCCTTGTTCGACCAGGAGTTGCGCGTGTAAGTGATCACTGCAGCAATTTCCGTGTCGGACAGCTGTTTCCAGGCGGGCATTTCCGCTGGATACTTGCCGCTCTTTTGCCCGTTCAGCAAGACATGCATCTGTTCCGCTTTCGGACCGTTCACCACGGCAGAGCCGTCCAGCGGCGCAAATGCACCGGGCACGCCCTTGCCTGTCGCCTGGTGGCAGACCACGCAGTTGGCCGCATACACTTTCTCGCCCTTGACTTTCAATTCGTCGATGGTCCACACCTTGCTTGGATCATCGGCCAATGCCGCCATTTCCTTTTGTTTTACATCAACCCAGGCCTTGTAGTCATCTGCCGAGACGACCTTGACGACGATGGGCATGAACGCATGTTCCTTGCCGCACAGCTCGGCGCAATTGCCGCGGAAGGTGCCGATATGGTCGGACTTGAACCAGGTATCGCGCACGAAACCGGGAATCGCATCCTGTTTCACGCCAAAGGCGGGTACGGACCAGGCGTGGATGACGTCATTGGCCGTCAGCACCACGCGGATCTTCTTGTTGACCGGCACGACGACTTCGTTATCGACTTCGATCAGGTAGTTTTCGCCCCGTTTTTCCGTCGGCGGCATGCCTGGCGCGCCCACTTGCGAGCGCGGCGTGGCCAGGTTGGAGAGGAAGGAAATGCCTTCGCCCTCGCCTTTCAGATAGTCATAGCCCCATTTCCACTGCATGCCGGTGGCCTTGATGGTGATGTCGGCGTTCGAGGTGTCTTTCATGCCGACCACGGTGCGCGTGGCAGGCAGGGCCATGCCGATGACGATCAGGAAAGGCACGACGGTCCAGGCGATCTCGACGGTGGTGCTTTCGTGGAAAGTGGCCGGTTTGTGGCCCAGGGACTTGCGGTGCTTGAAGATGGAATAAAACATGACGCCGAACACGGCCACGAAGATCACCAGGCAGATGATCATCATCAGGGTGTGCAAATCGTAGATTTCATGGGCGATCTGTGTCGCCGGCGGTTGCAGATTCATTTCGAACGGCACGGGACCGCCGGTGCCGGGATAGGTGCCGGCAGCCGGTGCCGCCGTGGCCCATCGCCCGATGCCAAACGCTGTCAAAGACAGCCCGAGCAGCAACGATTGAAGTCGCTTTGCATGTGTCATGTTTTCCCCAACCACCCAAAAATAATGATATTTTAAACGGCTGCGGACTTCTCCGTACTGGACCGCTGCCGCTCCTCCATGAAAGCAACACGGCCAGAATACGGCCATGTGCGTCAAGCACCAGCGAATTCCATGCTGGCTGCCGCAGCAAAAAACGGCGGCGCGCAACCATGCTGGAACCCTGTTTTTCTTCCCCACCTTGAAATGGCCTCGTGTGGAAGATGGTTACTATACTAATGCAGTAACTTCGAATAAGTCTTGCTTTGTTTTTTTTATTTTGTATGCAGCCCTTGTTTTTTTCTGCTTAACAAGCTGACAAACAATCAACGATTATAATCAAGTAAACTTGAATCCATCAAGCAATAATCGGCTTTGTGCGCGCCCTTCTCCTGGCCGCCGCGCGCTTTGCAACGCTTGCTGCAACATCGCGCGCGAATGCCGACCAAGTGTCGGTTTCTTTAGCCTTTTATTTGGGCTTGCGCGGTAAATCGAAACGGATAATCGCTTCGCCATTGCGCGTCACGCGCGGCGCGGGGCGGAAGGCGTGGCCGTAGATCACTTCGAAACTCAGGCCCAGCTTGCCATCGGGACGGCGCGTTTTTTCCAGCGCATCGAGCATGCGCTGCCAAGCCGCCTTGCCCATCAGGCCGCGCCGGCGCGTGGTGAGCGGATTGCCGCCAAAGGCGCGCACGTCCGCCAGCAGTTTGTCCGCCGTGTCGTAGGTCACCGTGATGATCTCCATGTCCAGCACGGGCGTGGAAAAGCCCGTCTCGACCAGCATGTCGCCGAAGTCGTGCATGTCGACGAAGGGCAAGGCATGCGGATATAAATCGGCCTCGGCAAAGGCCTCGCGCACTTCGCGGAAGGTGTCGGGGCCGAAGCAGGAAAACATCAGCAAGCCATCGAGGCGCAGCGCGCGCCGCCATTCGGCAAAGACGCGGTCGGGCTGGGCATGCCAGTGCAGCGCCAGGTTGGACCACACGAGATCGATGCTGCCCTGCGCCAGCGGCAAGTCACCGAGGTCGCCGCACAGCAAATCCACGCCCGCCTTGGCCGGCAGGAGCTTGCTGAGGAACTGGTTCAGGCTGGCCAGTTTCGACGCGGGCGCGCGCGCCGCCTGCATCATCGCTTGCGCTGCATCGAGACCGATAATCTGCGCGGCCGGATAATCCTTGTGCAACTGCGCCAGGTCCGCGCCGGGGCCACAACCGGCGTCGAGCACGCGCAAGGGCGTGATTTTCACCAGCTCCAGGCGCTCGTGCATGCGCGTCGACACTTCGCGGCGCAGGAAGTCCGATGGCGCGATGCGCGCCGGACGGGAAAAGAAATCGCGTACTTGCACCGCATCGATGGGCGCACTCATTTTGGGCGGACTGGTGGGAACTGGCATGTTGAAACCGGTGAGGTGAGATAATGTCGGCAGTGTACATGGAACAACGCCATCGCGATGCGGACCGCCACCAAGCCCCGCCTTGATGCCGCATGGCAGGCGCTGCGACTGTGGCTTGGCGCCACGGTGCTGCCCGCGCAATGCGCGCTGTGCGGCATCGGCTGTCCGCAAGTGCTGTGCCCGCCCTGCCGCGCGCAGTACCTGGGGTTGCTGCGGCCGCGTTGCCGCCAGTGCGCCAATCCGCTCGCGGACATTGAGGTGGCAACGCTGTGCGGCCGCTGCCTGCACCAAAGGCCCGCGTATGACGCCACGATCACGGCGTTTGATTATGCGGCGCCCGTCGACCAGTTGCTGTTGCAGCTGAAATTCGGCGCGCGCCTGGCGCTGGCGCCCCTGTTGGCAGAATTGCTGCATGTTGCCACTCAGCAACAACAAACGTGGGAGGCACCGCAGTTGCTGTGTCCGGTACCGCTGGGCCCGGCTCGGCTGGCCGAGCGGGGCTTTAACCAGGCGCTGGAAATTGCCCGCCCGCTGGCGCGCCTGCTGGACGTACATTTACAGCCCCGCCTGGCGCTGCGGGTGCGCGAAACCCGTGCGCAAAGCGGCGTGGCGCCGCAGGAACGGCAAGCCAACCTGGCGCACGCGTTTGCCATCGCGCCGGAACACGGGGCGTTATTGCAAGGATGCCATGTCGGCATCGTCGACGACGTGATGAGCAGCGGCCACACCGTCAACGCGCTGGCGGCCGCCTGCAAGCGCGCGGGGGCGGCAAAGGTCAGCATATTGGTCGTGGCGCGCACACCGCCACGAGATTCGCTATCGCATTAAATTCGCTATCGCATTAATTTGCTATATATATGAGGAGAGCATTTTGTTTCACGTTGTGTTGGTAGAACCTGAAATCCCGCCCAATACGGGCAACGTCATCC
This sequence comes from Janthinobacterium lividum, assembly GCF_023509035.1. Classification (NCBI taxonomy): domain Bacteria; kingdom Pseudomonadati; phylum Pseudomonadota; class Betaproteobacteria; order Burkholderiales; family Oxalobacteraceae; genus Janthinobacterium; species Janthinobacterium lividum. The sequence goes on from NZ_CP075583.1 coordinate 128,764, forward strand.
GCCTGTGCGCGAACACGGGCGCGCAACTGCACCTGGTCGAACCGCTGGGCTTTCCGCTCGACGATGCCAAGATGAAGCGCGCCGGCCTCGATTACCACGATTACGCCAAGATGAAGGTGCACAAGAACTGGGCAGCATTCCTGGCCGACACCCAGCCCGACCCGGCCCGCATGTTCGCCATGACCACGCGCGGCTCGCGCCCGTTCGGCGACGTGGCCTTCTTACCGGGCGACGTGTTCGTGTTTGGATCGGAGACGAAAGGACTCGACCCCGCCCTGCGCGACGGTTTTCCAGCTGAGCAGCGCATCCGCCTGCCCATGCGCCCCGACAACCGCAGTTTGAATCTATCGAATACGGTGGCCGTCGTGGTGTACGAGGCCTGGCGCCAGCACGGCTACAGTGGTGGAGCTTAACGCAGCGCCAGCTGCACCGCGCCGCTATCGTCGTCCAGCATCACCAACTGCGTGCGCAGGTCGCGCGTGGCGGCCAGCTTGCCGTTCACATACAGGTTCGTCTTGACGCCATACACACCCTGCGACACGCCGGCCGGCAAGGTCAGCTCGAAGGAGTTTTCAAAGCGCCCGCCCGACTTGTTGTTGCTGGCCAGCGCTTTGGAGCCGGACTTGAAAGGCTGGCCTTGCGGGTCGAGCACCACCAGTTCTTCGCGCACGTCGTTGACGCTTTGCGCGCTGCCATTGACCAGCTCCACCACCGAATTAACCTTGAACGGCTGGCCGCGCTTGACGGTCGATGCGCTCAGCTGCGGCGTGTACGACACCACTTGCGGCTCGCGCGGCAGCGCGCCGCGTGCGCGGATGTAGTCGCGGTCCGCCTGTGCCGCCGTCTTGGTCTGGCGCGAATTGACATTGATGGCCAGGCAACCGGCCGCCGCCAGGCCGCCGCCGATGGCAGCGCCCTTCAGCGCGCCATTCTTGCCGCCCGCCAGCGCGCCCAGCAGCGCCCCCACGGCAGCGCCGGCAGCCGCCGACGTGCCCACGCTGCACGGGTCCTCATCCGTGGCCGCCTGGGTTCCGCCTTGCGGATAGGAACTGTCCTGGCGCACGCCGTTCGGGTTCATCGTCGCAGTGGTGCAGCCGGCCAGCATGGCCGCGATGGTCAATGCAGCGGCCGCGCGCAAGGTGGTGTGATTCAGCATGGTGACTCCCCAGATGACTAATTGATCGTTGTTTCCGTCTGCAACACTTGCCGTTCGCGTTCGCGGATGCGGCGCGACAGATTGTCGATGCGCGCATTGCCGGGATCGACGCGGCGTGCGCTTTCCAGATACGTCTTGGCCGCATCGAACTTGCCTTCCAGCAAAGAACGCTCGGCATCGCGCAGGAACGATTGCGCCATCTCGTTGCGCATGGCCGCGCCGCTATCGACGGGCGGCGTTTCCAGCGGACGGCGTTCGGCCACCGTTGGACGTTCGACCGCGCGCGCGGGCGCAGGTTCCGTTGGCACGACGCGGACCGGTGCCGTTTCCACCGGCGCGGGGACCGGTGAAAACGGCGCGGGCGCAGGCGCCTCAGCCGCCGACAGCGCCTGCACGTCGGCCTTCAACTGCGGCAATTCCGCCGCTTCGCGGTCAATCGCCTCCAGCCTGGCGATGCCATTCCTTGCCGCCGTGGCATCCTTGCCATCGAGCGCCTGGCGCACACCGACCAACACGGACGCGGCTGCCGCCTGCTGGCGCGCCAGCTGCTTGCGCAAGGAATCCACGCTGGATGCGCCCGCGCAATCGGCGTCGAGCGCGGCAATGCCCTTGGCCGCGCTTTGCAATTGGTGTCCATCGATATTGCGCTCGATGGCGCGCACGCCGCGCTGGCAAGTGCCAGACGCTGCGCCCGCCTTGCCGATCGCCGCCTGCAAATCGTCCGCCTTGGCGCTGGACTTGCCGGCACACACATTTTTCGCCGTCGCCAGCTTCTGCCGGGCGCCGTCCAAGCTGCCATTCGCTACCAACTTGAGGCCGCTATCGATCGCGTTATTGCAGGCCGACTCATTCTTGCCGCCCGGCTTGCCATTCATGTAGACGATGACGGCCGCCAGCACGGCGATGCCGCCCAGCCAGCGCAGCCATTTGCGCGGCGCTGGCGGCGCTTCGGTTGACGCAGGTGGAGCAACCGGCACGGGCTTCGACACGGCTTTCGGCTGGGCCGGCTTCGGCGGCGCAGGCTGCGGCACGGCAGGCGGCGCGGACACCGGCACGGGCGGCGCTTTCGGCTTCGGCGCAGGCGCCACCGGCACGGGCGGCGGCTTGGGTGCTACTGGCGGCGGCACTGACACCGGCGTGGGCACGGGCGGCGGCGGCACGGCCGCAGCCGGCCGGGCAGCGCCAGCCACCGCGTGACCACAGTACGGGCAATGGCTGACAACGGTCCACAGGCCCGTCTTGCATTTGTTGCAGATATCCAAAACTAATCCTTCATTCCAACGTCATTCCAGCGTTCACAGAGGCGGCGGCATCAACGGTGGCGGCGCGCTGAGGAACAAAGGCGCCAGTTCGGCGAACTGGGCCAGATCGACCCAGGCCGGCAAACCGGCACGCCACACTTTGGTGGTGGCTGGCACGACCTGCCCCGCCTGCACGTACTGCACGATCTGCTGTGCCGTGAACGGTCCCTGCTGCTGGCCGTTTATGCCCAGGAAATACTGGTATTCCACCAGTGGCGGCGGCATGCCGCCCAGCGGTGGTGGCATGCCGAACGCGGTTGCCGCCGGGGCAGCAGCCGCACCTGCCGGGCGCAGCAATTGCTCCAGGCGCCCCGCTTCCAGCATTTCCCCCTTGATCGCATATTTCAGGCGGGGCTGGCCGTCCGCTTCCGGTTCGCGCACTTCCCAGTCATAGGCATCGCTGTCGGAGTCGCCGATGACATTCGCCCACTCCTTCAAGCGCCCCAGCAAGGCTTGCACCGTGCGGTCGAGTTCATCGCTGGCCATGCCCTTGCGGCGCGCCGACTCGCGCAGGCGCGCGCCCACTTCGGCGGAAATGGCGCTGCCAAAGCCGATGTACGGCAGCTGCGAGCCATCGGCCTGCGCCACCAGCTTGGGTGCATATACGCCCCGCTCGTAGTATTTTGCCAGCGCCGCCATGGCGGCCGTCTGCACGGCGTCAAGCGCCGTCAATTTTTCTTCGATGCGCAGGGCGATATTTTTCTCGTACGACGCGGGCATGCCGTTCTGGCGGATGGCCCGTTCATTGCCGATGCGACGCAAGTCGCCCGGCTCGACGGCAAACTGATACTGGCCCGGCGGCACGACGCGACCCGTGTGGCGCGTCAGCACGCCCAGCATGATCGCTTGCAGGAATTCGCCAAAGTCTTCCGCCAGGCGCTTCATCTCGTCTGTGTTCGGCGCGATCGGATGCGTGAATTGCGTCGGATCGATGTGCGTGTGGGTCGGCGCCTTGTCGTTGTCGCCTTCCTTGCGGTAGCTGGTGCGCCAGCCTTCCAGGCCGCGCAGCACCGTCATCGGCACGCCGGCCAGTTCGCAGTAGCAGACGGCGCGCCCGCGGATGCCCGTTTCGACGATTTCCAGCTGGCTTACCGTGATGCCCACCTGGGTCGGCACGCACGATTCGAGCTCGGCGCCGAACTTCGCCTTGAAAGCGGCCGCATTGGCCACGCCGATCACGCACTTGAACTGGTCCGACACGACCGTGAAATCGCCCGCCATGTTGGCGTCGATCCACGGCATGGAACAGGCCAGCAGCTTGCGGAAACGGTCCAGGCGTTCGGCCACATCCATCTGTTCCAGTGCCTCGAACAAGGGGTCTGGCGTGCTCGTCGCGCCTTCGGCCAGGCCCGCCGTGGCGATCATGTTCTCGGCCATGCGCGTGACCTTGGTCAGGATCAAGCCCCGCTGCGCCGGTTCGCCCAGCATGGGGAACAGCGCTTTCGAGCCGCCCATGTCCTTGAATGCTTCATCGGCCCACTGGCGCAAGGTGGCCGCCGATGGCAGCGCTATGTCTTTTTCCGTGACGGGAATGACGATCAGGGTCGCGTGTTCCTTGTCCAGGTCCTTTTGCAGGATGGTATTGGCCGTTTTCAATTCCGCCAGCATGGCCAGCACGCCTTCGCGGCCCGTTTGCAGCTCGCCTACCAGGCCATTCCACTGCGCGCGGCCTTGCGCATCGACGCCGATCCGGTTGCCCAGCCAGCGCGACAGTTCGCCCAGCAGGAGGACGGACTCGTCCGCCGCCTTGGCGCGCAAATGGAATTTCAGCGCATTCGCCATTTCCGTGCGCAAATGGTCCATCACCACGCCCGCCTGCTTTTCGCCATTGCTGAGGAAGCCGAAGGTGCTGCGCGTCTGTTCCAGGTTGTTCAACAGGCGCTCGTATTCGCGCGAGCGCACGGCTTCCTTGATTTCGCGGTAGCGCTCGGCATTGTTGCCGATCTGCGCCGTCAAGCCGCTGCCCGGCGCTTCGATGCGGTCCTTGATCTGCTCCACCAGCGACAGCACGTATTCCAGGCCGCCGAATTCCTTGTTGTCCAGGTAGCCATACAGCTGGTCGCGCACGACTTTCTTGACATCCTCGAGCACTTCGCGGCGCCGCTTGCTGATGCGGTCTTCCGTGGTGTCGGCCGTGGAATCCTGGTCGCGCACGGCGTCGCGCTCCAGATGCTTCATGGCATCGCGCACTTGCGCCGGCCATTCGCTGCGGTCGAAACCCGTGCGGATATCGTTGATGCGCGTGTTGACCCGGTTTTCCACGCCGGCCAGCAAGTGGCCGTGGCGGTCTTCCAGCAATTCATCGACAACGCGGAAATCGATGAAGTCGCCGTTGGAGCGCTTCAATTCGATGCTCTTGTCGGAAAACTCGGGGAAATCGCTGAAGGGTGTGCCCTTCAGGAACATATTGGCAGCGAGGAAATTATCGCGTTGCGTATCCGTGGCGCGGTTGGCGCCCGCATCCGTGCCGCCCACGCCAAAGAACGCTTGCAGCATGGCGCCGGCCCAGCGGTGGGCCCGTTCGTCGCGCGCCGCTTCCTGGCGCGTATCGAGAACGGCCATGCCGAACGAGGAAAAACGCTTCGAGAAATACAGGCGCATATCGCCGAAGCGGTCTTGCGGCACGGGCGCGTTGTACAGGGAATTCTTGTGCTGCGCCTGGTTGACGGCGATCGAACGCTTGGCGCGCGCGAAGTCGGCCGAGGCAAAATCCTCGAACAGCGAATCGGCCACCATGTGGTAGACGTCGCTGACATCCTTGGTGTGCTGCTGGGCAAGATTACCCGAATCGATGAGGTAAACCTCGCTGTACGGCTCGCGCGTCAGTTCCGGACGGTCGTACGCATCCCAGCGGCCCACATAGCCCTTGTTGCCCATCATCGCCGATTCCAGCTCCATCAGCGCCGCATAGCCGTTGGCTTCGACCCGGTCCTTGTTGGCCTTGGTGTAGCCGGTCGGCAAGAACAGCATCAGCTCGACGTCGGCCGCGCCCACTTCGCTGCGCGCCAGCCAGCGCGCCAGCAAGCCCATGTCCAGGAAGGAGCCGGAACCTGTGCCGCCCGCCACGGAACCGACGATAACGATGCGGAAACGGTTCGTTTCCATGCGCAAGCCCAGTTCGGCCAGCTGGCGCTCGTGCGACAGGCCCGCCTTCAGGGCTTTCAACTTCAAACGGATCTTGTCGCGGATCTTCGCGTACTTGTCGAAGAAATACAGGCGCGACACGGCGCGGATCTGGCCGGCGCCGCTGCTCATGTCGAAACGCAGTTCGCGGATGCGCTGCGGCGTCAGCGGCAGCCATTCCTTGATGTGCGGATATTTCTCCAAGGAATCTTCATCACGGCTGTACTTGTCCATGTCGAACGATTCGACCACCTTGTCGTCATCCGTGAACTTCACCTGGTCGAACTGCAAGTCTTTCGCCTGCGATTCGCCGCTTTCGATCACGGCGCCATTGTCCAGGTCGAAATGGATGAATTGCGCGATGGGAAAGTCTGCCAGCCCCTCGATGCGCGTGCGGTTGCCCGCGCCACCCCACTGGGTGTTGAGAATGCGCCGGCGCACGCGCATCAGCACCTGCATGCCCGTGCCGCCGATGCCGATGAACAGGGTCGGGCGCAGTTCGATGATCTTGTCCTGCTTGCGCTCGCTGGCGCCGCCGGTGATGGTTTGGTTCAGGTTCTCTGCCATGGTGATTCCTTCGATGATGCGTACGACGGCGTGCGGCTTAGCGACGGCTCGATGTAAAGGTCAACAGTAACGCGACCAGGCCCACCAGTACCAGCGGCCCCATGAACAATGGCGCAAGGAATTTATGCGCGTTCACGGCGGCCAGCACGACGCCGGTCGCCAGGCTGGCCAGGAAGATGAACAGCCACCAGCCCGAGGCATTGGCCTTGTTCGGCGGCACGCGCTTGGCGACCAGGCCGTTCGCATAGGCATTCTTGGCAAAGAAAAAGGCGATGAACAGCAGCAACAGCACCACGCCGCCGACCAGGGTGTCGCGCGACGAGGTATCGGTCGTGCCGGCAGCGTCAAACGCGGGCGCAGGCTCGGTGGTGGCCGTGGTGGCTGCGCTGACCGCACCGGCGGCAGGTGCGTCGGCGGCCGGCGGCGCGGACGCGGGGGCCGGCAAGGTAAAACCTGCGTTGTCTTTGGGAGTTTCTTGCGCCATGGTATGCCTCTGTTGAATGGAAGGAATTTTTAAGGAATCGTGGTTCAGGCCAGGGTCAAGGTATGGCCTTCGGCCACGCGCACGACGGCCGGCTTGCCCAGGCCGCGCTTGAGTTCGCCGATGTCGCGGCCGTCATCATCGCGGATCTGCACGCTCTTGAATGGTTTTAATAACACTTGCCGCTGCACGCCGTCCGCCAGCACCTTGTAGCGCGTGGCGCGCGTGCCGACCAGGCCCAGCGCCAGCAAGCCCAGCACCAGCGCCAGCACGCCGCCCAGTATCACCAGCACGGGCAGCAGCGGATACTGTATGCGCACCAGCAATGGGATCGTCGCCTGCGACGCGCGCACGCTGTCGGGCGGCGTGAACATGCCGGATATCGGGTCGCCAGGGAACAGTTCCTGCAAATCCTTGCCAAAACTGGACGCCAGCGCCAGCCGCTGTTCCGACAGGCCCACTTGCGCCTGCATGGGCAGCATTACTTGCTTGCCCATGGCGGCAATCGCCTGCGCCGACCACGGCGACGGAATCTGCGCCATCGGCAGAGCGAACTGCACTTGCACGGACTGGCTGGCGCCCGGCTGCAACTGGCGGATTTGATCCGGCGCAACGCGCAAGGGCGCGTTCTGGCCGGCCAGGCTGGCGTGCACCTTGGCGCTGTCGATCACGTATGGGAAAAACATGTTTTGCAGCGACGCCTGCAGCACCACTTGCGGCACCAGGTTCACCGCATCGACGTCGAGCACGATGGTGCGCCCGTCGCGGCCCAGGCTGGCGTGCACATTTTCGCTATTCTTGACGGACTGGGGCACGATGCGCACGGCATCCTGGTCCACCGGTTTCAGGCGCGCGGGCGGGCGCGTCAGCACTTGCGACAGCCGCCCTTCGGCCAGGATGCGGGTCAAAGCCTCGGACGCGGGCTGGCCATACGCGAGCGCGTACACCATCAAGCCCTTGGCGCTGTACAGCTTGCCCTGCACGGGCATGCGCAGGGGAAACACCACCGTCTTGGTGATCGACGGCTCCAGGTGCAGCAGACGGTAAAAGTCGCGGTTGCGCTCGGCCGTCTGGCTGTCGTTGTTGGGGCTGTTCTTGTTATTGGTAAATATCCACACGATGCCGGAAGCGGACTGGAACGGACCCGTGATGGTCTTGGTCACGGCTTCCTGGAAATCCGTGTCGGCCAGCGCGCCGCCGGCGCTCTTGCGCGCCAGGCCCAGGCTGGCCAGCTGGCCCGCCACGCCGGCGCCGCCCTGTCCCTGCCCCAGCAGCGACGGCGACACGTGCGCGCCGCTGCTCTGGCTGAAGGCCAGCGTATAGACTTTATCGGACGGGTTCGTGGCGGCCTGCGCCACGGCGCCCACCAGGGCCTTCAGCTGCGAATGCTCATCCGTGTAAAACGGCTCCATCCAGCCCGAATTCTGCACGAGAAAGGCTTGCTGGATGCCGGCTGCCTGCACGCCGGCTGCACTGAGCAAAGCGGCGCAGGCCGCGATCAGGAAGCGCGCTTTCATGCCTGCAAGGCCCAGCCATCGATGCGCGACAGCAGCGGGTGGTAAGCCCACAGCGTGCCTTCATGGACAAACAGGCGCACGCGCCACGGCTCGCTGACGGCAAAGGTATGAAACACGGTTTCGCGCAACTCGTCGTCCTGTACCAGCTGGGCCGCCAGGCGCTCGTTCGAACGCAGCACGCTGGACAGGCCGGCGCTGGTGGCAAACTTCACGCCAAAGACGCTGTTGCCAGCGTTCGATTCCAGCAGCGGCATGACGGCCTGGTTCTTGCCGCCATCGTCGCCGTGTTCCGGCTCTTCCCACGGCGCCGTTTTTCAGCTTGGTGGCGAAGCGGTAATTGAAGCTGCCCGAGCACAGGCGCGGCGCCAGCGCGTCGGCCCGTTCGGACTGCGCGCCCAGTTTCACGTAGACATAGGTGCCGCGGCTACGCTCGAAGCACAGCTGCCACAGGCCGCCATCGCGCGACACATACGGGCTGCCGAATTCGAAGTGCGGCACCAGTCCTTCGGGCCACGGCGTGAACGAGGCGGCCACGTAGCCGTCCGGCTGCAGCTGCAAGCGCAGCTGGCCGTTGGCGCAAGGCCATACGGCCATGCGGTTATAGGCCACGGGCGCACTGACGGCGCCCAGGTCAAACACGCCGTCGAGCAGCACGTCGCTGCCCGGCTTTTGCGCCGCGTCCAGGTTGACGAAGCGGATGCGGCCATCGTCGTCGCGCAGGGGCGCCCACAGGCGGTTCTGGAACCAGACGGGCGCGGCCGCGCACGGCGCGCCGCCCACGTGTTCGACCACGTAAGTGAGCGAAGGTACGTCGGGACGAATGCAGGCCAGGCCATGGCTGGTCGGCAAGACCAGCACGCTATTCAACTCCGGCACCAGCTCGGCGCGCCAAGCGCCGTGGGCCAGGTCCGATTCGGCCAGCAAGCTGCCATAGTCGGGGTCCAGCGCCAGCCAGCGTTTCGAGGCGGGCAGCCAGGCGTGCAAGACGGCCTTGCGCGGATCGAGCGCCAGCAGCGCGGGCGCGCTGGTGCCGAACTGGGCGGAAAAGAATTCGTATTCACCCGGCGGCGGCATGGGCAGCGAGGCATCGGCCTGCGCATGCTCTTCGCGCGCACGCTGGTCGGCCAGTTTCAGGAGTACGCTGGCCTGGCGCGAAGGCCGGCCGGGCCAGCCGGTGGCACGTCGCTGACGGGATATGCGCCGTAGGGCGGCACCCATGGCGGCGTGACGGAAGTGTCGGGCGGCACTTGCAAAGCCGCCCCTGAGGCGGGGTCGAACGAGAATTCGGGTGGAAACTCCCGCACGGGCGCGCCTGCGGCGGCAGGCAGGCGCCGCGCGAGCATCAGCTTGCCGATATCGGCATGGCTGACCAAGGGCGAGACGTTCTGGCCGTCCGCGCTGCGCTGCATGGTCCACGCGCCCTCGTCATCCACGTGCCAGGCGCCGGAGGGCAGTGGCCAATCCCCAGAAGTTTTATGATCCATTTATTTTCTATGACAAGCAATGCATATCAGACGGTGTAACGTACTGGGGCTGACGAAACGAAGTCGCAGCCCTGGCAGTTCTCATAGTAACTTCTTTTTATCTGTATGGAAACATTGGCGGTACTCCTCAGCCCTGCTGCGTCCGCACTTTCGTCAACAGCTTGGTGGTCGAGCGGTCATGCTCGAAATCGATGGCCACGGCCTGGCCGCCATACGCCAGCACGGCCTTGCCTTCCGGAATGGCCGCCATGTCGTAGTCGCCGCCCTTGGCATAGATTTCCGGTTCGATGTCCTGCACCACTTCCAGGGCGCTGTCTTCCGAGAACGGCACGACCAGGCTCACCGCTTCCAGCGCGGCCAGCACGGCCATGCGGTCTTCGCAGTTATTCAGGGGCCGGTCGTCGCCCTTGCCCAGACGTTTCACTGAAGCATCAGTATTCACGGCAACGATCAGCGAAGCGCCCAGCGCGCGCGCCTGCGCCAGATAGGTCACGTGGCCGCGGTGCAAAATGTCGAACACGCCGTTCGTCACCACCACCGGTTTCGGCAGGGCTGCGGCGCGGGCGCGCAGTTCGTCACGGCCGCACAGTTTGTTTTCAAAGTCAGGCATGGATATCTCTTGTAAGGTTAAATATGGTCACGCTCAGGCGTGGCTATCGCCTTGGATGCCGCTGGCATCCCGGCGCCAGGCATCGATCAGGGCCAGAATGGCCGGTTCCAGATGGTCTTCGGCGATGCGATCTTGCCGGTAGTAAATCATCAGCGCATATACGCCGGCCAGGCGGCTGACGGGCGGCGACAGCGCATATTCATTGCCGCGCGCCGGTTGCCTGGCACGCCAGTAATTGATTGCCGCTTCCAGCGCCTGCATCTGCAGTTCCATCGCCATCTCCCTTTACTGCCCGATCCCGCATTATAGGGGGCGATCCGCTACAATACGCCATCGGCGCCACAGTTTCACGTTTGCGCCACCTTTCATTCATTGCAAGTAAGTACTTCCTGTGTTTCAATCAAGCTATGACACTGACTGAACTGAAATATATCGTTGCAGTCGCGCGAGCGAAGCACTTTGGCCATGCCGCCGAGGCTTGCTTCGTTGCCCAGCCCACCCTGTCAGTGGCCATCAAGAAACTCGAAGACGAATTGGGCGTGGTCCTGTTCGAACGGGGCGGCGCGGAAATCTCCGTCACGCCCCTAGGTGCGCAGATCATCGCGCAAGCCGAGCGCGTGCTGGAACAGACGGCCGCCATCAAGGAACTCGCCAAGCAAAACAAGGACCCGCTGGCCGGCCCCCTGCGCCTGGGCGTGATCTACACGATCGGCCCCTATCTGCTGCCGCCCCTGGTCAAGGCCATGATAGACCAGGTACCGCAGATGCCTTTGATCTTGCAGGAAAACTTCACGGTTCGCCTGCTCGAATTGCTGCGCCAGGGCGAACTGGACGTGGCCATCATGGCCCTGCCCCTGCCCGAACACGGCATGGCCATGCAGGAACTGTATGACGAACCGTTCGTCGTCGCCATGCCGCGCCAGCATCCATGGACGGCGCGTGACAAAATCGCCGCGCAAGATTTGAAATCGGAAACCATGCTGCTGCTAGGCAATGGCCACTGCTTCCGCGACCAGGTACTGGAAGTGTGCCCGGAAATGGCGCGTTTTTCCTCGCCCGGCAATGGCATGCAGCGCACGTTCGAAGGTTCTTCACTGGAAACCATCCGCCACATGGTGGCCAGCGGCATCGGCCTGACGGTCTTGCCGCGCGCCTCCGTCGCCAATATGCACGCCACCGACGGCATGCTCGAATACCGGCCCTTCGCCGCCCCCGTGCCATCGCGCCGTGTGGTAATGCTGTGGCGCAAGAGTTTTACGCGCAAGGCGGCCATCGATGCCTTGTGTGCGGCCATCGCCAGCTGCAACTTGCCGGGCATCACCCCTTTATGTGACGACGAAAACCAGCGCCCAGGCGCAAAATAGTACATTTACATACTATTTGCGATAATCGACCTTTCTCTTCAACAAGATCGAGTCTTCCATGAACAAGCTGGCGCTGTATTTCCGCCTGATACGGCTGGACAAGCCTATCGGTACCGTATTGCTGCTGTGGCCTACCCTGTGTGCGCTATGGCTGGCGCAGCAGGGCGTGCCGGACTGGCGGCTGCTGCTCATCTTTACTCTCGGCACTTTCCTGATGCGCTCGGCAGGCTGCGCCATCAACGACTACGCCGACCAGGATATCGACAAATTCGTCAAGCGCACGGCGGACCGTCCCATCACCAGCGGACGCATCAGCGGCAAGGAAGCGCTGGCCGTGGCCGGCGTGCTCACCGTGCTGGCCTTTTGCCTGATCCTGCCCTTGAATGCGCTGACCAAGCAGCTGTCGGTGGCCGCCGTAATCATCGCCGGCACCTATCCCTATTTCAAGCGTTTTTTTGCCATTCCGCAAGCGTACCTGGGCATCGCCTTCGGCTTCGGCATTCCCATGGGCTTTGCGGCCATCACGGATTCCGTGCCTGTCGTCGCCTGGCTGCTGCTGCTGGGCAATGTCTTCTGGGCTGTGGCCTACGACACGGAATACGCGATGGTCGACCGCGACGACGATTTAAAGATCGGCATCAAGACCTCGGCCATCACCTTTGGCCGCTACGACGTGGCCATCGTCATGTTCTGCTATGCCGTTTTCCTGCTGCTGTGGTTAGGCTGCGGCTGGTACCTTGGCTTGCGTTACTGGTTCGTGGCGGGCTTGCTGGTGGCGGCCGGCTGCGCCGTTTTACCACTACACATTGATCCGCGCACGCGAGCGTATGCCGTGTTTTGCGGCATTCCGGCATAATAACTGGCTAGGAGCAGCGGTGTTTGCGGGCGTGGTACTGGACTTTGCTTTCCGTTAAGCAATGACTCTTGTGCTGCGGCAGCCCTTGAGGCGGCGCAAGACTAGCTTGGCCGCTGCTGCCTACACTGGTATTTCACTGTGCAGTTTCACTTCCATGAGGTAATACATGAGCTCGACATATACCGGAAAATCCAGCAGCGACAACATCCTCGCCGACGCCGACAAGGCCCGCGACAAACTGGTCGGCGACTTGAAAACCGTCATCAATGAAGCGGAAGGCTGGCTCGATGGCGCCAAGGATCAGACGGGCGAGAATGTCAAAGCCGTCAAGGACAAGTTCATCGCCACCCTGGAAACGGCCAAGAAAGACTTGATCAAGCTGGAAGAAGACTTGCTCGAACGGACCAAGAAGGCGGCCAAGGCCACCGACGAATACGTGCAGGACAATCCATGGAAAGCCGTGGGCGCGGGCGCCGTCATTGGCGTGCTGTTCGGCCTGCTGCTTTCCTCGTCACGCCGCTAGGCAGTACCAACGAAGTACCGACGGCGCTGGCCGTCTCCTGACGCGAAAGGCAGCATATGGCTATCGTGCACCATGTCGCCCAAGTCGCAGCGACCCTCGCCGCCATCGTCCAGACCCGTCTGGCCCTGGCGGCCGTGGAAATGGAAGAAGAGTCGCTGCGCTTCCTGTCCTATCTGGCGCTGGCCATGCTGGCACTGCTGTGCCTATTCGTCGGCCTGGTATTGATCGTGTTCCTCGTCATCGTGCTGTTCTGGGATACGCACCGCATTACCGCCATCGCCATCACGGCCGCCGTCTTCATCGGTGCCGCCCTCGCCACCCTGCTGGGCGTGCGCGCCAGTTTCCGCAGCAAGCCGAAACTGCTGTCCTTCACACTTTCCGAACTGAACAAAGACCTGGACGAGCTGCAATTGCTGGCCCGCCGGGAAGCGGAGCGGCCATGACCACGCATCCTACCAAACTGTCGCATGTCCACACGGCCGCCAGCCTGGCGCAGCGGCGCGACGCACTGCTGGCCGAATGCGCGCTGCAGCGCCTGGCCCTGGGCGTGCAGACGCGCCAGTTGTTGGAACCTTTGACGGGCGGCAATCTGCGCCACACCCTGGCCACGCGCTTCAAAATCCCCTTGATGGTGGGCGGCGCCGTGCTGGGCCTGCTGCTGGTGCGCCCGCGCCGCTTCCTGCCGCTGTTGCGGGCCAGCGGTGCACTGCTCAAGCACGCGACGGCCATCATGCCCGTCGTAATGGCGCTGACGCAGCGTTTCAGCAAGAAAGACGCGCCGCCTTAAAATATTTTTACCTGGCTGCATCCAAATGGCGAGCCCATGCGTAGTAATGGTATCAACCAACCGGTTGAGCCAACTACGAGGAGTTCGCCATGCTTGCCGTCACCGCCCCACGCCACGCCATTCCCGCCCTCACTGTGCTGGGCGCTGCCCTGCTGCTGAGCGCCTGTGCCCCCATGAGCGCCCGCTATTCGCAGGAACAATTGCCGAACGCCGTCAAGGTGCCCGATGGCCATCGAGTCGCCATGCAGACGGTGGGCGTGGGCAAGATCGCCTACGAATGCAAAGCAAAAAAAGACATGACGGGCCATGAATGGGTCTTCGTGGGTCCGGACGCGGCCCTGAACGACCGCAGCGGCATGCAAGTGGGCACGTATGTCGGTCCGCCCGCCACCTGGGCCAACCTGGACGGCTCGAAAGTGACGGCGACGCAAGTGGCCGTAGCGCCCGCCGGCGCGGGCAATATCCCGTATCAACTGGTGAAAGCCAATCCGGCCACGGGCAGCGGCGCCATGCAGGGCGTCAGCTACATCCAGCGCGTGGCCACCAGCGGCGGCGTGGCGCCAAGCAGCCCCTGCGGCATGGAGTCCATCGGCGCCAGGCAATGGGTGCCCTACCAGGCTGACTACATCTTCTGGAAAGCTGCATGAATACACCTATCAAAACCTGCTACGCGTCGTGATAGGCGGCCTGCGATGCTCACCGTACTAGAGTACGGTTGCGCTTCTTAGCCACCTCTCCCTTCCGCTCGCTACGGTTTTGTTAGGCGTTGTGAAACAGGAAAACAACGGTAGAAATGCGGGTTTCTGGCCTATACTCCGTATTAAAAACTTGCTAACCGTTCACTCTTGACGATTGCGCCAACCTTGCCAACCTTAGCCACTCCGTTCGATTACGATGCCGCCCTGCGCGCCTGCGCCAGGGGGCGAGCAGCAGGCATTGCACGGCCTGTACCAGCAGGAAAGCCGCTACCTGCTGGGCGTGGCCCTGCGCATCGTGCGCCAGCGGGCCCTGGCCGAAGACGTGCTGCACGACGCCTTCCTGAATATCTGGCGCCGCGCCGGCAGCTTCGACGCCACGCGCGGCAGCGGCAAGGGCTGGATCTATGTGGTGGTGCGGCACCAGGCGCTGGACGTGGCGCGCGCCCGCGCCCATGAAGTATCGGCCGACGAGGATAGCGTGGAAACCCTGCTGCACCAACGCCACGGCGACGACGCCGGCGACGCCTACGCCCTTCAGGCGAACATGGGCAAGCTGCGCGATTGCCTCGCTCACCTGGACGAACCCAAGCGCAATAGCATCCTGTACGCCTACGTCGATGGCTGTTCCCACAGCGAAATCGCGCAACGCCTGCAAGCGCCGCTGGGTACCGTCAAAGCCTGGGTCAAGCGAGGTCTGGCCGCCTTGCGGGAGTGCATGGGATGATCAACAGCGACGAGGAATTGCAAAGGCTGGCCAGCGAATACGTGCTGGGGACACTGGAACTGGCCGAACGCACGGAAGTGGAACAGCGCTTGCCGCGCGATGCCGCCTTGCGCGCTGCAGTCGATGCCTGGGAACAGCGTCTGTTGCCATTAACGACCCTGGCGCCGCCCGAAACGCCCTCCGCGCAACTGTGGCCGCGCATCAGCGCCAGCCTGTTCACGCCGAAAACCGTGCAACAGGCGGGCGGCTGGCAGGCGTGGTGGAACAGCCTGGCCTTCTGGAGAGTGTTGGCCGGCGGCGGCCTGGTGGCCACGGCCGCGCTGGCCGTGCTGGTCAGCGTGCAGCTGCAAGCACCAGCCGGACCCGGCTACCTGGTGGTGCTGGTTGCGCCGCAGGATAAATCGCCGGGCTGGATCGTGCAGGCGGGCGGACGCGGCGGCAAGAACCGCGACCTGAGCCTGATCCCGCTGGGACCGACTAGCGTGCCGCAGCAAAAAGCCTTGCAATTCTGGACCAAGGGCAAGGATTGGGGCGCGCCTGTCTCGCTGGGCCTGGTCAAGCCGGGGCAAAGCCTCAAGTTGACGTTGGATAAGCTGCCGCCGCTGCAGCCGGAGCAACTGTTTGAAATCACGCTGGAGCCGGCAACGGGTTCGCCCACGGGCCGGCCGACGGGGCCGGTTTTGTACATCGGCCGCGCCGTGAAGGTGATGTAAGCCGGTTTTATTTACCCAGCTCGTCCCCCATCTCGCGCCCGCGCTGCGCGGCCGCCTTGATGCCCTTGACGATGGCCGCCTTGACGCCGCTCTCTTCCATGCTGGTCAGGGCCGCATAGGTGGTGCCGCCTTTCGACGTGACCCGCTCGCGCAGCAGCGACACGGGTTCGCTGGAGTTCGCCGCCAGCTGCGCCGCGCCCGTAAACGTGGCAATCGCCAGCTGCGTGCCCTGCTCGGGCGTCAAGCCCAGTTCGGCGGCCGCTTGCTGCATGGCTTCGATAAAGTAAAACACGTAGGCGGGACCGCTGCCGGACACGGCCGTCACAGGGTCGATCTTGGCTTCGTCATCGAGCCAGACGGTCTGGCCAACGGCGCGCAGGATGGCGTCCGCCGTCTTCTTTTGCTCGTCGCTAACGCCGCTGCTAGCCACCATGCCCGTGATGCCCATGCCGATCAGGGCCGGCGTGTTCGGCATGCAACGCACGATGGCGGGATAATCACCGAGCCAGCGCGACAGGTCTTGCGCGCGGATGCCGGCCGCGATCGACAGGACCAATGGCGCCCGCTCCCCATCGAGGAAGGGCAGCAGCTGGGCCGCCACTTCGCGCATGCTTTGCGGTTTCACGGCCAGCACGATCACGTCCACGCCGCGCAGCGCTTCGCCAGCGGCGGTGGCTGTCGTGACGCCGAACTGCGCCTGCAATTTTTCCAGCGCGGGCGCGTGCGGGTCGATCACGTGGATATTGCCGCCCAGGGTCAATTTGCCCGCCAGGCCGGCGATCAGGGCCGCCGCCATGTTGCCGCCGCCCACAAAGGCGATATTCAATTCTGTCGTCATGCTTGTTCTCTCTTCATCAGGAATAGTTGCGGGAACCGAAGATGGCACTGCCCACGCGCACGATGCTGGCGCCTTCCAGCACGGCGGCGCGCAAGTCGGCCGACATGCCCATCGACAGGGTATCGAGCGCCAGTCCTTCGGCCTTCAATTGTTCGTACAGCGCGCGCAATTGCGCAAAGGCCGCGCGCTGGCGGCTGAGTTCCGTTTCCGGCTCGGGAATGGCCATCAGGCCGCGCAGGCGCAAGCGGGGCAGCTGCGCCACGGCGCGCGCCAGCGCCGGCAATTCAGCTGGCGTCACGCCGCTCTTGCTGGCCTCGCCGCTGATATTGACTTGCAGACAGATATTCAGATCCGCCAAGCCGGCTGGACGCTGCTCGGACAGGCGCGCGGCGATCTTTTCCCGCTCCACCGTGTGCACCCAATCAAAATGTTCGGCGATGGGGCGCGTCTTGTTGCTCTGGATGGGGCCGATGAAGTGCCAAACGGGGCCACCTTGCGGCAACGCAAGCTGGACCGCGGCGATCTTGTCGAGCGCTTCCTGCAAATAATTTTCGCCAAATGCCGCCTGGCCCGCGCGCATGGCCTCCAGCACGGCGTCCGCGCCGAAGGTCTTCGAGACGGCCAGCAGGGTCACGTCGCCAGGGGCGCGCTGCGCCTCCAGCGCCGCTTGCGCAATACTCTCGCGCACGGCTTGCAAGTTCTGTTCGATTGTGGACATAATCATTTTCTAGTGTAAGGGGCGGCGGCACAGTGCGCCAGCCCATCAATGCAGGCACAGGGATTATAAATGGACATCTCCGAACTACTCGCTTTCTCCGTCAGCAACAAGGCTTCCGACCTGCACCTGTCTTCCGGCCTGCCGCCGATGATACGGGTCAACGGCGACGTGCGCCGCCTGAACGTGGCGCCGCTCGAGCACAAGGAAGTGCACAGCATGATCTACGACATCATGAACGACAGCCAGCGCAAGGCGTATGAAGAAGCGCTGGAATGCGATTTCTCGTTCGAAATTCCCGGCCTGGCCCGCTTCCGCGTGAATGCGTACAATCAGGAACGGGGTGCCTCGGCCGTGCTGCGCACGATCCCGTCGAAGGTGCTGAGCCTGGACGAACTCAACGCCCCGCGCATCTTCGGCGAGCTGGCCATGCGTCCGCGGGGACTCGTGCTGGTGACGGGCCCGACGGGTTCGGGCAAGTCAACCACCCTGGCGGCGATGGTGAACCACGTCAACGAGCGCCTGAACCACCACATTCTGACCATCGAAGACCCGATCGAATTCGTGCACGAACCGAAAAAATGCCTGATCAACCAGCGCGAGGTGGGTTCGCACACGCATTCGTTCAGCAACGCGCTGCGCTCGGCCCTGCGCGAAGACCCGGACGTGATTTTAGTGGGCGAATTGCGCGATCTGGAAACCATCCGCCTGGCGCTGACGGCGGCCGAGACGGGCCACCTCGTATTCGGCACCTTGCACACCTCATCGGCGGCGAAATCGATCGACCGCATCATCGACGTGTTCCCCGCCGAGGAAAAGGAAATGGTGCGCGCCATGCTGTCCGAATCGCTGCAAGCCGTCATTTCGCAAAATTTGCTCAAAACCAAGGATGGCGCGGGCCGCGTGGCCGCGCATGAAATCATGCTGGCCACGCCAGCCGTGCGCAACCTGATCCGCGAGGCGAAAGTGGCGCAAATGTATTCGGCCATCCAGACGGGCAGCAATGTGGGCATGCAGACCCTGGACCAGTGCCTCTCCGATCTGGTGCGGCGCGGCGCGATCACGGCGGAAACGGCCCGCTCGGCCGCCAAGTCGCCCGAAAACTTCCCCGGATAAACCATGCAGACGACGCACGAATACTATGGCGCCATGCACGCGCTGCTGGCGCAAATGCGCGCACAGGGCGGCTCCGACCTGTTCATCACGGCCGGCTTTCCCGCCGCCATCAAGCTCGACGGCAAGCTGACGCCGCTGGCGGGCGGCGCGCTAGCCGCGGCACAGGCGGCCGGCTACGTGCGCGCCGTCATGAACGCGCGCCAGGCGGCCGAGTTCGAGTCCAGCCGCGAAGCCAATTTCGCCATCAGCCCGGAGGGACTCGGGCGTTTCCGCGTGTCCGCCTTCGTGCAGATGGGCCAGGCAGGCATGGTCTTGCGATTGATCAATACCGCCATCCCCACGCTAGAGGGACTGGGCTTGCCCGCCATCCTGCAAGACATCGTGCTGAGCAAGCGCGGCCTCGTCATTATGGTGGGCGCCACGGGCTGCGGCAAGTCGACCACCCTGGCGGCCATGGTGGGCCATCGCAACGCGCACAGCCATGGCCACATCATCACCATCGAAGACCCCGTGGAATTCATCCATCCGCACGGCAACTGCATCGTCACCCAGCGCGAAGTGGGCGTCGATACGGACGACTGGGCCACGGCCCTGAAAAACACCCTGCGCCAGGCGCCCGACGTGATCCAGATCGGAGAAATACGCGACCGCGACACCATGGACCACGCCATCGCGTTTGCCGAGACGGGCCATCTGTGCCTGGCGACCTTGCATGCAAACAACGCCAACCAGGCGCTGGACCGCATCATCAATTTCTTCCCCGAAGAGCGGCGCCAGCAGCTGCTGATGGACCTGTCGCTCAATTTGAAGGGCATGATTTCGCAGCGTTTGATCCCCAACAAGGAAGGCGGCGGGCGCAAGGCGGCGCTGGAAATCCTGCTCAACTCGCCGCTGATGAGCGACCTGATCTTCAAGGGCCAGGTGCACGAGATCAAGGAATTGATGAAAAAATCGCGCGAACATGGCATGCAAACCTTCGACCAGGCCCTGTTCGACCTGCACGAAGCGGGCGCCATCAGCTATGAAGACGCGCTGCGCAATGCGGACTCCGTCAACGACCTGCGCCTGACGATCAAACTCAAGGGCGCAACGGCGCCGGAACCGGCCCCGCAAACGGGCGCCACCAAACTGGGACTCCTCTGACATGACCAGCATCCACGATTTCCAGGCCGAGGCGCTGGACGGCACGCCGATCGACCTGGCGCAATACAAAGGCAAGGTACTGCTGATCGTCAACACGGCCAGCGCCTGCGGTTTCACGCCGCAATACCAGGGACTCGAAGCGCTGTACCGCGAATTCCACGACCAGGGCCTGGTCGTGCTGGGTTTTCCCTGCAATCAATTTAGGCAGCAGGAACCGGGGTCGAATGCGGAGATCGGCGCCTTTTGCGAGAAAAAATTTCGGCGTCACCTTTCCCCTGTTTGCCAAGGTCGATGTGAATGGCCCGCATACCCATCCCGTATTTGCGCAATTAAAACAGGCGGCGCCCGGCATACTGGGCACCCAGTCGATCAAATGGAATTTCACGAAATTCCTGGTGCGCAAGGATGGCAGCGTATTTCGCCGCTACGCGACGGCCAGCAAACCGGCCAGCCTGGCGGAAGACATTCGGCAATTGCTGCAGGAATAGCGATGCGACGATTTGATTTAAGACAACAATTGCTGAGATCAATCAATCCGTATTTATTTCATGCCTGATATCAATATTGTGTTTCCAATAGCAAATATCGGTGATAATGTTTGCATAATTATTCGCAGATATCGATCAAAAAACGATGCCAGTCTTTGGGAAAATAATATCTTCATGGATGCGGATGGGCATTTATTCCCGCCTCTTTATCCCTATTACCTTCCTGATACTCGCCGTTTCCGCCGTTCGCTATCACGCCCTGCTCGGTACGGAAACGGCGCTGGCCAATGCACGCTACCAGAGCGATGCGCGGCAACTCGACCTGTTCCTGGCCAATAGCGTGCTGCCGCTGGCCGTGCACGCGGACCGGCAAGCGATGCACGACAGCGTGCGGCAAGTGCTGCGCAGCGCCCTGCCACTAAACCGCAGCCTCGCCTCCGTGCGCTGGGATACGGCTGGCGGGCATGTCGAGGTGTTGGCCGACAACAAGCTGACCGACACACTGGCCGACGGCGTGCCAGCGTGGTTTGCGCGCCTGGCCGGCATGGCGGCCATCCGCAGCCGCCTGACGGTGGCGCTGCCGGACGGTGGCGACGGCATCCTCGACTTGCACTACACGCCCGGCCGCCCCCTGGCGCAAGTGTGGCACAGGGTACGCGAGCAGGCCGTCCTCAGCACCATCAATATCGTCCTCGTCTTCCTCCTGCTGGGCTTGATCCTGGCGTCGCACCGCAAGCTGCTGGCGCGGCTCGTGCAAGCGACCGACCGCTTCCGCGAAGGCAACTTTGCCGTGCGCCTGGCGGCCGGCGCCACGCCCGAGGCGCAAGCCGTGTCGCAATCGTTCAACGGCATGGCCGGCGATATCGAGGGACTGCTGACCTCGCTGAAAACCAGCCAGCGGCAACTGGGCGAACAGCTCAACGAAACCGTGTACATGCAGCAGGCGCTGCAAAAGCTGTCGTGGCAAAACTACAATGACGTGCTGACGGGTTTACCCAACCGTGCCGCGCTGGCCGCGCGCTTCGAACAGGAACTGTTCCTCGCGCGCGAACGCCAGCGCCTGCTGGCCGTCTGCCTGTTCGACCTCGACCACTTCCAGGCCATCAACGACCGCTACGGCGCCGAAGCGGGCGATGAAATCCTCAAGCAGGTGGCCGGCCGCCTGCACAGCTTTACGGGCCAGGTCCATTACGCGGCGCGCCTGGGCGGCGATGAATTCGTCATGCTGTTGTGCGGCCAGGCCAGCATCGCCAGCATCGAACAGAACATCACCCAATTGATGCAGGAACTGAGCCGCCCTTACCAGTGCGACCAGCAGGCGCTGCACGTGACGGCCAGCGTCGGCATCGCCGTCTACGCGGGCAAGGACTTGAATACGGAAAGCCTGCTGCGCCATGCCGACCACGCCGTCTACCAGGCGAAACTGACGGGGCGCAACCAGTATCACTTCTTCGACACCAACCTCGATGAAGAAGTGCGCACCCACCACAATCAGCGCACGGAAGTACGCCAGGCCCTGATCAATGGCGAACTGCGGCTGTACTACCAGCCCAAGGTGAACATGCGCGCCGGCACGGTGGTGGGCATGGAAGCGCTGCTGCGCTGGCAGCATCCGCGCCGCGGCGTGCTGGCGCCCGCGCAATTCCTGCCGCTGGTGGAACAGACGGATCTGATCATCGATATCGGCGAATGGGTGCTGCGCCAGGCCCTGTGGCAGATGCAGCGTTGGGTGGCTTGCGGCAAGCAGTGGGTGGTCAGCGTGAATATCGCGGCGCGCCACTTCCAGCAACCCGACTTCGTTTCGCGCCTGGAAACCATCCTCGGCGAATTTCCCGGCGTGCGCGCCAGCATGCTGGAACTGGAAATCCTCGAATCGTCGGCCCTGCACGACATCGAAGACCTGCGCCGCATCATCCGCGCCTGCCAGGCGCTGGGCATCACCTTTGCCCTCGACGATTTCGGCACCGGCTATTCATCGATGTCGTATCTGAAACGCCTGCCGGCGAACATCGTCAAGATCGACCAGAGCTTCGTGCGCAATATGCTTAACGACCGCGACGACCTGCACCTGGTGCGCGCAGTCATCGGTCTGGCCCGTTCTTTCAGCTTGACGGTGATCGCCGAAGGCGTGGAAAGCGTCGAGCATGGCGCGCGTTTGATCCAGCTGGGCTGCGACCTGGCGCAAGGCTACGGCATCGCTCGCCCCATGCCGGCCGACGCCGTGCTGGAGTGGGCAGCCAACTTCGTGCCGGCTCCCCAATGGCGCATAGCCCAGTACAGCGAAGCGCCTATTTAGAGCCTATTCCAGCAGATGAATACATCTCCTGCTGGCGCTCCTCAGAAGCGGGGACTGCGTTGATCGTCGTCGCGTGGCTCGCCACGCGTCCTCCTCACGCCTTGTCCGCGCTCCTGATGCGCTGCCAGCAGAAGACGCTCCCTACTGGGATAGGCTCTTAGGGGATCAAGGCCGCGTCAATCAGCTCGATCCAGTGCCGCACGGGCGTCTCCGTACCCGACTGCAGGTGGCTCAGGCAGCCGATATTGGCCGACACGATCATCTCCGGCTCGCACGCTTCCAGGTTCGCCACCTTGTTGTCGCGCAGCTGCTGCGACAGTTCCGGCTGCAAGATCGAATACGTGCCCGCCGAACCGCAGCACAAATGGCTGTCGGCGCACAGGCGTACGTCGACACCGACGGCGCGCAGCACCTGCTCCACCTTGCCGCGGATCTGCTGGCCGTGCTGCAGGGTGCACGGCGGGTGATACGCCACTCGTTTGCCGATGCGCCCTTTCAGCTGCGCCACCAGTTCCGTTTCAAACGCCGGCATGATCTCGGACAAATCGCGCGTCAGTGCGGCGATGCGCCGCGCCTTGTCCGCATATTGGGCGTCGTGCGCCAGCAGGTGGCCATATTCCTTCACCGTGGCGCCGCAACCGGACGCCGTCATGACGATGGCTTCCGCGCTGTCCACATACGGCCACCAGGCGTCGATATTGCGGCGCATGTCGTCCAGCGCCGCTTCCTGGTCGTTCAGGTGATGGCGCAGCGCGCCGCAGCAACCGGCCTTCGGCGCGATGATCAGCTGCACGCCCAGCGCGTCGAGCACGCGCGCCGTGGCCGCGTTGATGTTCGGCGACATGGCCGGCTGCACGCAGCCGTCGAGCAGCAGCATGGTGCGCGCGTGCTGGCGCGCGGGCCATGCGCCGGCGGCGGCGCCGGGACGCAATTTGTCCTGCAAACTTTTTGAGAGCAAGGGCCGCAGCGCCTGTCCCGCCTTGTACACGGGCGTAAAACAGCCAGCGGCGCGGCAACGCTTCCTTCAGGGCGAAGCGCAGTGCGCGTTCACGCAAGGGGCGCTGCACGCGCTGCTCGACGACGTTGCGGCCGATGTCGACCAGGCGCCCGTACTGCACGCCCGAGGGACAGGTCGACTCGCAATTGCGGCAGGTCAGACAGCGGTCCAGGTGCGTCTGCGTCTTGGCGGTGACGGGCGCGCCTTCGAGCACTTGCTTGATCAGGTAAATGCGTCCGCGCGGACCATCGAGTTCATCGCCCAGCAGCTGGTAGGTGGGACAGGTGGCCGTGCAAAAGCCGCAATGCACGCAGGCGCGCAGGATGGCTTCGGCTTCGTCGCCTGCCGGCGTATTCTTGATGAAATCAGCGAGATTGGTTTGCATGAGCGCTCAATACATTCTGTGCGGGTTGAAGATGCCGGCCGGGTCGAAAGCCTGCCGCAGGCGCTGGTGGATGGTGGCCACGGCCGGCGCCAGCGGGTGGAACACGCCCACGGCCTTGTCGCCGCCGCGGAACAGGGTGGCGTGGCCCCCAAGCGCAGCCACCGCCTGGCGGATGTGCCGGGCGCTATCGGCGTCGGCGTCGCCATCGAGCTTCAGCCAGCGCTGCGCCCCGCCCCACTCGATCAGCTGGCGCCCCTTTAAAATCACGGCGCTGGCGTGCGGCGGCAGAGATAGCCGCCACACGCTTCCCGCGCCCGCAAAGAAAGCGTGCGTCTGCTCGCGCACGGCCAGCCAGAAGGCGGCTGCGTCATCGGCTGCCAGCAGCTCGCCGCCCAGCGTGCGCAGCGCCGCCGACACGGCTGCGTCGGCGCCGGACAGGCGCACCGTCAACACGCCGTCATGCCAGCAGCTGGCCGATATCGGCAGCGGCTTGCCCGCCCATTCGTTGAGCATGCGCAAGGCGGCGATTTCCGCGCACGCCACGCGTAACGTCGCTTCGCGCAGCGGCAAGGGCAGCACCTTCAGCGACACTTCCAGGATCAGGCCCAAAGTGCCCAGCGAGCCGGCCAGCAGGCGCGAGACATCGTAGCCGGCCACGTTTTTCATCACCTGCCCGCCAAAGGCCAGGCGCTCGCCATGCCCATCCATCAGCACGGCGCCCAGCACGAAATCACGCAGCGCGCCCGCGCTGGCGCGGCGCGGGCCGGACAGGGCACTGGCAACGACGCCGCCCACCGTGGCGTCCGGGCCGAAATGCGGCGGCTCGAACGCCAGCATCTGGTTGCGCGCGGCCAGCGCCGCCTCGATCTCCGCCAGCGGCGTGCCGCAGCGAGCCGTGATCACCAGTTCCGTCGGTTCATAATCGATGATGCCGGCATACGCGCGCGTATCGAGCACGTCGCCTTCGAGCTGCTGGCCATACCAGTCTTTCGTGCCGCCGCCGCGCAGGCGTAACGGCTTGCCCGCAGCGCTGGCGGCCAATATCTGCTGCCTGAATTGTTCCACTATCGCTTGCAAAGGAGTCTCCGGCGGTTAAAAACGGGGCAGGTTGGCGAATGGCAGGCGCCCCGCCGTCACATGCATCTTGCCGAATTCGGCGCAGCGGTTCAAGGTGGGAATCGCCTTGTCCGGGTTGAGCAAGGTGTGGGGATCGAAGGCGCGCTTGACGGCAAAGAAGGCATCGAGTTCTGCACGCGTAAATTGCACGCACATGGAATTGATCTTTTCCATGCCCACGCCATGTTCGCCCGTGATGGTGCCGCCGACGGCCACGCACAGGGCCAATATGTCCGCGCCAAACGCTTCGGCGCGCTCGAATTCGCCGGGCATGTTGGCGTCGAACAGGATCAAGGGATGCAGGTTGCCGTCGCCCGCATGGAACACGTTCGCGCAGCGCAAGCCATGCGTCGCTTCCATGCCGGCGATGCCCGTCAGGACTTCGGCCAGGCGCTTGCGCGGAATGGTGCCGTCCATGCAGTAGTAGTCGGGCGAGATGCGCCCGGCGGCGGGAAAGGCGTTCTTGCGGCCGGACCAGAATTTCATGCGCTCCGCTTCCGACTGCGAAACGGCGATGGCGCTGGCGCCCGCCCCTTCCAGCACGGCCGTCATGCGGGCGATTTCCTCTTCCACTTCCTCGTGGGTGCCATCCGCTTCGCACAGCAAAATGGCGGCCGCGTCGATGTCGTAACCGGCCTTGACGAACGGTTCGACCATGCGCGACGAAGTCTGGTCCATCATTTCCAGCCCGGCCGGGATGATGCCGGCGGCGATCACGTTGGCCACCGCATTGCCGCCCGTGACGACGTCGTCAAAGGACGCCATGATGACCCTGGCCGTGGCCGGTTTTGGTATCAGTTTCACGGTCACTTCCGTGACGATGCCCAGCATGCCTTCAGAGCCGATGAAAATGGCCAGCAGGTCGAGGCCGGGCGAGTCCAGGCATTCACCGCCCAGTTCCAGCACGTCGCCATCGATGGTGACGATCCGCACGCGCAGCACATTGTGCACGGTCAGTCCGTATTTCAGGCAATGCACGCCGCCCGAGTTTTCCGCCACGTTGCCGCCGATGCTGCAGGCGATCTGCGAGGACGGATCGGGCGCGTAATACAGCGCGTAGGACGCCGCCGCTTCGGAAATGGCCAAGTTGCGCACGCCTGGCTGCACCACGGCCGTGCGTGCATACGCATCGAGGCGTACGATGCGGTTCAAACGCGCCGTCGACAGCACCACGCCATCGGCGATCGGCAAGGCGCCGCCCGACAGGCCCGTGCCGGCGCCGCGCGGCACGATCGGCACCTTCAATTCCCGGCAGACGCCGAGGATGGCGATGACCTGTTCTTCCGTGTCCGGCAAAGTCACCACCATCGGCAGCTGGCGGTAGGCGGCCAGGCCATCGCATTCATACGGGCGCGTATCTTCGGCGTCGGACAGCACGCAGCGTGCCGGCAGCACGGCCAGCAGGGCCGCGACGACGGCTTGCTGGCGCGCGGCGGTCAATCCGGATTCAGGGGCAGCATTGAGCATAAGATTGGGGGAAAGATGCATGGGCGTGCAACGATTGTAAGCACAAAAGTGGCGCGCACCGCATTTTTTGTCCGATTTGCAGGCAAATCCGCGGCCAGGGGGCGCACGGTGTCGTATGCTGCCCCCATTCTTCTTTACAGGATCGACATCATGGGCAACCGACTTTCGAAAATCGCCACGCGCACGGGCGACAATGGCAGCACCGGCCTGGGCGACGGCAGCCGCACCAGCAAGGACAGCGCCCGCATCCACGCCATGGGCGACGTCGACGAACTCAATTCAAATATCGGCTTGCTGCTGTGCGAAGCCATGCCCGAGGCCTTGCGCGAGGAACTGGTGGCCATCCAGCACGACCTGTTCGACCTGGGCGGAGAGATTTGCATCCCCGGCTATCAGCTGATCAAGGAAGAGCACGTGCTGCGCCTCGATGCGCTGCTGGCGAAATACAATGCGGACTTGCCGGCTCTCTCTGAGTTCATCCTGCCGGCCGGTTCGCGCGCCGCCTCGCTGGCGCACGTGTGCCGCACCGTGTGCCGCCGCGCCGAGCGCAGCATCGTCACGCTGGCGAATGCGGAAACCCTCCACGAGCATCCGCGCCAGTACGTGAACCGCCTGTCGGACCTGCTGTTCGTGCTGTCACGCGTGCTGAACCGCTTTGCCGGCGGCAGCGACGTGCTGTGGCGGCATGACCGCACGCGCGGCTGAGGCAAAATAGGCGCGGCCAGGCCTGCAAGAACAGGCCTCGCCGCGCGCCGTGCTTATTGATTTACCTGGTCGCAGCGTTGATAGCACATGCTATGAATCTTGGTGCAGGCGCCGGACGACGTCGGCCGGTTGATCTTGCACTGCTCCAGCCCCTCATCGCATTGCGTATAACATTCCGCCTCGCCGCCGCCGGCCATCGCGTACGAGGCGCTGACGCCCATGGCAAACAAAAAGAAACCCAGCTTTTTAAACATAAGTAATCCTCTGTAGAAATGACAGACGATGACCAACATCCATAGCGCGCCGTCTCTTACGCGCCATCCAGCAATCAGATTTTCTTCAGCGCCGCTTCCAGCTCCCCCGTATTGAAACCCTGGATCTTGCGGTTGCCGATCAACACCACGGGCACGCCGCCGCCGCCGAGTTCCGCATGGGCTTTTCTCGCTTCCGGTGATTTCTCGATATCGAGATCGACAAATTCGATCTTGTTTTCCTTGAAGTACGCGCGCGTCTTGGCGCAATAGCCGCACCAGTCCGTGCCGTACAACACCACCTTCGCATGGGCATTCGGGAAATACGCGGCGTAATTCCCCTCGGTGTAATTCGACTTGAGCAAGCCGGGCAACAAGGACAGGCCATAACCGCTGCCCAGGCCGGCGGCCGGGATCAAGCCATACATGGCAATAGTCTTAATTTTTTTCTGCATCATAGGTAGTGTCAGAGACGTAGGTGATCGAGGGCGGCCGACGCAGCGTGCGCTTGCCGGCCGCCTCGCAATGCACGGCTATCAGGCGCCGATTTCGCAGACTCTCAGGCAGGCTTTGTAACTACCGATGCAAAATGGGGATCTGTCGCCATTCATCATCGTGCATTCCCGCAGTTCCTCCTCGCAGCTAGAGCAGCCGATATCCGAAGCGACGGCATAGGAAGCACTCAATCCCAGGGTAAAAATAAATGCTGCAATCTTTTTCATTTACTACTCTCCATGTGAGCTATTGCCTCAGGCAATCGCGTCAGACCAGTCGTAAGAAATTTCATCTTTGCTTGCTACAAAAACGAATATAGACCGCACTTATTTTAGAGTCAACGTTTCCTTTCGATAAATTTCCAGTTTGGAAAATATATCGGAGAAGCCCGTTAAATGTGGAATTTGGAGAGATTGGGCGGCGCCAAACGTCTATACAATATCGGCGCCGCAAGCAAAAAACGGCCGGTTGCGGGCGCAGCCGGCCGAGCGGCTATAACCCGCCGAAAAAACGCTACAGGACGAGGAGGTCACCGCGCGCCACCGTCCATCGCCAGCACATGCTCGCGCAGCAAGCCGCGCAGCAATTGCACCTGGGCAACGGCATCGGCTTGCAGGGCAGTCAAGCCCTCGGCAACGCACGGACCAGGCGCGCTGCCATCGGCTGCGCCGCGCAGCAAGGCATCGATTTCCCCGCTGACCTCGGCAATCCACCGTTGCAATTCGGGCGCCGCCGGCTCGGCCTGGGGACTCAGACTGATGCGCGCCGTGCTGCCCGCCACGCGGCGCAGCAGCGGCAAGGTGCGCAGCGCCGCCAGGCCCACGCCGCTGCTGCGGTCCAGGCGGCGCTCGATGCGCAAGCGCTGCAGCACTTGTTCCGCGTTATTGCTGGCCAAGCCCGCCTCGCGGCGCAGGCGCGCGATGGCGCTATCCCACTTTCCGCCTGCCGCCAGCACGGCCAGCAGGTATTTCAGGTTCGCCGACACGGCCTTGGCCAGGCGCTGATCCAGGTCGTCCGCCTCGCGGTCTGGCCACAGGAAAAACGTGGCCAGCAAGGCCAGCACGCAGCCGAGCACATTGTTGCCCAGGCGGCTCATCGCATACACCATCTCGCTGGCCGGCGCCGCATAGTCGGCCACCAGTACAAAGGCGGGCGTCATGAACAGCACATGAAGGCTGTAGCTGACCCTGCGCAAGGCCATGGTGGCGACGATCAGGGGAAACACCACCAGCGAGATCGCCAGTGGGGTGTGCACCGCCAGGCCGATCAGCACGGCCAGCATCGCGCCCAGCACGCTGCCCGCGACCCGCTCGATGCCGCGCGGCCAGGTGGTCGACACGGACGGCTGCAGTATCAGCAAGGTCGCCATGGTGGCCCAGTAGCCGAACGGAATGTGCAGCGCCTCGACCAGCAGGAAGCCGGCCGTCGTCGCCAGCGATACGCGTGCCGCATGGCGCCAGCTCAGCGACTGCGGCGTGGCGTTGACTTTTGCCGTTTGCCACGCCTGTCCCAGCGCCAGGAAAGCCGCCTCGCGCCACGGCAGCTGCGCCGCGCGCGCCAAGCCCAGTTCCATGAAGTCCACATTCAGGCGCAAGGGCAGCAAGGCGCCCAGCGCCGCTTCCAGGCGCCGTCCGCAGCCAGCCAGGCGACGCTGCAATTCCAGGGGCGGCGTTTCAGGCTGACGCTGCACGGCTTGCCCCAGGCGGCGCAGCAGCACGGCCATCACTTCCAGGCTGCGCCGCGCGCGCGGGTCCTGGCGCAGGCGCTGCTGCTCGCGCTCGCAGGTATGCGTGACGGCGATCAAATAGGCGAAGATGCGCTCGGCGTCGCTGAGCGCCAGCAGCAAGTTGTCGTACAGAGCGCTGCGGCCAGCGCGCGCGGGCGGCACGGCGGCCAGCGCCACCCGCGCCGCTTCCAGCGCCGCGCGCGCCTGCGAACGGTAGCTGGCGCCATGCGCGGCGGCATCTGGCTGCGCCGGACCCTGTTCGAGGAAGCGCGCATTGTCGCGCGCGATGCCGGCCATACGCGAATACGCGGCGCGGATGGCACGCCGGCTTGGGCCGAACGGGTGAATGCGCCAGACTGTAAAACTGAGCACGGTGGCGAACAGGCAGCCGAACATGTACAGGCCCAGGAAAGGCGCCGTCTGCGTCATCGATGCGAGCGGATGCGTGACCATCACCACGCAGGCCGTGGCCGCCAAGATGGCCACTTGCGCCGTGGCCGCCCCCAGATGCGCGCCAGCGCGCCGGCCCAGGAAAACAGCAGCACGGCGATGGCCGCCGTCGCCACACCATGGCCGGCCGCCAGCGCCGTCAGGCCGCCAGCCACGGTGGACAGCAAGCCGAAGCCCACCATCGAGACAAAACGCATGCGCCGCGTGCCGGCCGCGTCGGCCAGGCACGTCCAGAAGGCGCCGATGGCGGCCCAGGAAAAATCGGGGTGGTCGAACAGCAGGCCCAAGAGCAACATGGCGCTCGAGGCGCAGGCGGCCCGCAAGCCTTCGGACAAATTCGTTTCGTCGATGGCCAGGCTGACCATCCACAGGGGACGGCGCTGCGCCAGTTTGTCGGTATAGGCGTGCATGCCCGTCAGCCAGCGGCCGGCCAGTGCGCGCGAACGGCGGTGAAGTTTCCTGAAATGCAAGTTGGACTTTGAGAAGGTATCAAAGCGTCATCGTAGCATTCCCGGGCAAAAAATGTTGCAGTGCAACGTAAAATCCCGCCAGACGAAAAAAGCAGCACCGCAGTGCCGCTTTTCTGTATGTAAGCCGACTTAGCTGACGGCGGCCAGGCGCGGCTGGGCGCCGCCAAAGCGCTGCTCGATCGACGCGGCGATGCCGGTGGCATCGAGGCCCACGCTTTTCAGCAGTTGCACGGGGTCGCCATGGTCGATGAAGACGTCCGGTAAGCCCAGCATCAAAATCGGCTTGACGATCCCTTCGGCCGCCAGGGCTTCGGCCACGGCCGAGCCGGCGCCACCCATGATGCAGCCCTCTTCCACCGTCACCAGGTAATCGTGTTCTGCAGCAAGCTGTTTCACCAGTGCCAGGTCGAGCGGCTTGACGAAGCGCATGTTGGCGACCGTCGCGTCGAGCTTGTCACCTGCCGCCACGCTAGGCGCCACCATGGAACCGAAGGCCAGGATGGCGATACGCTTGCCCTGGCGTTTGACTTCACCCTTGCCAATTTCAAGGCTCGTGAGTTCCGGCACGATGGCCACGCCGGCGCCGGCGCCGCGCGGATAGCGGATCGCGGCCGGGCCCGGATAGTGGTAGCCCGTCGTCAGCATTTGACGGCATTCGTTTTCGTCGGATGCGGCCATGACGACCATGTTCGGGATGCAGCGCAGGAATGCCATGTCGTAATTGCCTGCGTGCGTGGCGCCGTCGGCGCCCACCAGGCCGGCGCGGTCCAGCGCGAATGTCACATCTAGGTTTTGCAGGGCCACGTCGTGGATCAGCTGGTCGTAGGCGCGCTGCAGGAACGTGGAATAGATGGCCACGACGGGTTTGAGGCCTTCGCAGGCCAGGCCCGCGCCGAAGGTCACGGAATGCTGCTCGGCAATACCGACGTCAAAATAACGGTTGGGGAACTGCTGTTCGAACTTGACCATGCCCGAGCCTTCGCGCATGGCCGGCGTGATGCCCACCAGGCGCTTGTCGTGCGCGGCCATGTCGCACAGCCAGTTGCCGAACACTTCCGTGTACGTCATCTTGGCCGGCGCCGTGGCCGGTTTGATGCCCTCGGCCGGATTGAACTTGCCCGTGCCGTGGTACAGGATCGGTTCCGCCTCGGCCAGCTTGTAGCCCTGCCCCTTCTTGGTGACCACGTGCAGGAATTGCGGGCCCTTCAATTGCTTGATATTTTGCAAGGTCGGGATCAGCGAATCGAGGTCGTGGCCGTCGATGGGGCCGATATAGTTGAAACCGAATTCCTCGAACATGGTGGCGGGCACGACCATACCTTTGGCGTGCTCTTCAAAGCGCTTCGCCAGTTCCAGTACGGGGCCGGGCAAGACGGATTTGCCGACATTTTTGGCCGCCGCGTAGAACTGGCCCGACATCAAACGCGCCAGGTGGCGGTTCAGTGCGCCAACAGGCGGCGAGATCGACATGTCGTTGTCGTTCAAAATCACCAGCAAGTTGACGTCTTCCTGCACGCCCGCATTGTTCATCGCCTCGAAAGCCATGCCAGCCGTCATCGAACCGTCGCCGATCACGGCGATCGCGTGCAGCGGGTCGCCCTTGATCTTGGCGGCTTGCGCCATGCCCAGCGCGGCCGAGATCGACGTCGACGAGTGCGCCGTGCCGAAGGTATCGTATTCGCTCTCGTCGCGCTTCGGGAAGCCGGAAATACCATCCTTCTGGCGCAGGGTATGCATGCGCTCGCGCCGGCCCGTGAGTATCTTGTGTGTATAGGTCTGGTGGCCCACGTCCCAGACGATGCGGTCGTGCGGCGTGTTGAACACGTAATGCAGCGCGACGGTCAGCTCGACCGTGCCCAGGTTGGACGACAAGTGGCCGCCCGTCTTGGAAACGGAATCGAGCAGGAAGCTGCGCAATTCCTGGGCCAGCGGCACCAGTTGCGAGCGGGCCAGCTTGCGCACTTGCGCTGGTTCATTGATGGTTTCTAACAGTTTCATTTATGCCTTCCGCTGCACGACCAGGTCTGCCAGCTCGCGCAAACGGCGTGCCTTGTCCCCGAATGGCGCCAGCGCCGCATGGGCGTCGCACCGCAATTGTTCTGCCAGGGCTCTCGATGGTTCCAGCCCCAGTATCGATACGTAGGTGGGCTTGTTGGCGGCCGCATCCTTGCCTGCCGTCTTGCCGAGGGTAGCCGAGTCGGCTGTCGCGTCGAGCACATCGTCGACCACCTGGAAAGCCAGCCCGACGGCGCGCGCATAGGCGTTCAGCGCCGTCATCTCGTCTGGCGTCAAGTCCTTGCCGGCGAGCGCGCCGAGAATCACGGCCGCGCGCAGCAAGGCGCCCGTTTTGAGTTGATGCATCTGTTCCAGCTGCGGCAAGGTCAAGGCCAGGCCGACACTGTCGAGGTCGATCGCCTGGCCGCCGCACATACCAGAAGAACCGGAGGCGTGCGCCAGCAGCTTGACCATGGCCATTTGCCGCGCCGGTGGAATGGCCGCACCGTCGGCCAGCAGCATGAACGCTTGCGATTGCAGCGCGTCGCCCACCAGCAGGGCCGTCGCCTCATCGTAGGCGATGTGCACGGTGGGCTTGCCACGGCGCAAGGCATCGTCATCCATGCACGGCATGTCGTCATGCACGAGCGAATACACGTGAATCATTTCCAGCGCGCAAGCTGCGCGTGCGAGGGTATCTTGATCGGCATCAAACAATTCGCCGGCCGCCATCACCAGTAGCGGGCGCACGCGCTTGCCGCCACCCAAGAGCGCGTAGCGCATGGCAGCATGCAGCTTGTGCGGCACAGCGTCCGCCGCAGGCAAAAACTGATCGAGCCGGCCTTCCACGCCGGACTGGGTCGCTTGCATCCAGTCGCCGAAGGTCACGCCGTCTTGTTGCACGCTGGCCATCATAGCGCGGCCTCGCCGGCATCCACGAAGGGTTTCAACATGTCGCCTTCCAGTACCTTTACCTGCGCTTCGACGCTGTCGAGCTGGGTAGCGCAATACTTGACCAGTTCCGAGCCGCGCTGATACGCCGCGACCGATGCTTCCAGCGGCAACTGGCCCGCTTCCATTTGCGTTACCAGCTGCGCCAGTTCCGCCATTGCCTCTTCAAACGAGGCCGGCGCTGCGGCAGCGGCAGTTAATTTCTTCGACATAGACTCAGATCTCTTCGTGGCACGAGGGGTATATAGGGAGACGCCGGGGACTCCCGGCCAGCATAGAAGCGTTATTTTAGAACAAACCACACTATTAAGTGAAAAACTAAAGCGTAATCGGCGTGTTCAATGGGGAAGACGTTGCAAGCTTGGCAGTGAATTCTAGCGCAATCGCCCCCATCGGCCGGAAATTGCAAGGCAAATGACAATGTTTCTCATTAAAGTAGCGTATTGCCAGGGGGTTTTGGCAATGCCGAGGCCGATACGCGCTATAATCTCCGGTTCTGTCCGAAATACCGTTTCAACAAATTTGAATTCAGGTCTTTGCGGATTCTTTCTCTCTGTAGCGGTTGCCCAGGGAATGGCCTGGGGCACTGCTGACCGTTGTACATTTATGGGGGGTTGGGATGTCCGATCTGGCAACTCACGCCAAGCTGGCGCGTTCAAACGCGCAACTTCCGGTCCACGTCTATTTTGACAAAACGCTGTTGCAGCGTGAAATGCAGCAATTGTTCCAAGCCGGCCCGCGCTATGTCGGGCATGCACTGATGGTGCCGGAAACCGGCGATTTTGCGACCCTGGCGTCTGAGAACGAAGGGCGCATGCTCGTGCGCAACGCCAATGGCATTGAAGTGCTGTCCAACGTGTGCCGCCACCGGCAGGCGCTGATGTTCAATGGCCGCGGCAATGCCAACCATATCGTCTGCCCGCTGCACCGCTGGACCTACGACCTCAAGGGTGAATTGATCGGTGCGCCGCATTTCCCCGAGACGCCGTGCCTGAACCTGTCGAAAACGTCGCTGCAAAGCTGGAACGGCTTGCAGTTCGAGCAAAATGGCTACAACGTGATGGAAAAATTGAAAGATTTGTCCGTCTCGAAAGACCTCGATTTTTCCGGCTACATGTTCGACCACGTGGAAATCCACGAGTGCGACTACAACTGGAAGACCTTCATCGAAGTCTACCTCGAGGATTATCACGTGGAACCGTTCCACCCGGGCCTGGGCAGCTTCGTCAGCTGCGACGACCTGCGCTGGGAATTCGGCAAGGATTACAGCGTGCAGACGGTGGGCGTGCACCGCGGCCTGCAGCAGGCCGGTTCGCCTGCCTACAAGAAATGGCAGGAGCAGGTGCTGCAATTCCGTGGCGGCGAAGCGCCACCGTATGGCGCCATCTGGCTGACCCTGTATCCGAACATCATGGTCGAATGGTATCCGCACGTGCTGGTCGTCTCGACCCTGTGGCCCGATGGTCCGCAAAAGACGCGCAACGTGGTCGAGTTTTATTACCCAGAGGAAATCGTGCTGTTCGAGCGCGACTTCGTCGAAGCGGAACGGGCTGCCTATATGGAAACCTGCGTCGAGGACGATGAAATCGCCCAGCGCATGGATGCCGGCCGCAAGGCCCTGATGGCGCGCGGCGTGAGCGAAGTGGGCCCTTACCAGTCGCCCATGGAAGACGGCATGCAGCATTTCCACGAGTGGTACCGCAACAATATCGAACTGTAATATTAGTAGAGGGGCCGCATTGCGCGGCCCTTTTTTATCCCCGCGTTTTTCAGGAATCAGATGCAATCTTTGTGGATGCTGTTTGCCAGCTTTATGTTCGCCATCATGGGCGTGTGCGTGAAACTGGCGTCGGAGTTGTATTCGACGTCCGAAATTGTCATGTACCGCGGCATCATCGGCATGACCGTCATGAGCTGCACCATCCTGTACCAGGGCGGCAGTTTCAAAACCACGATGCCGGGCCAGCATCTGTGGCGCGGCGTCGTGGGCGTGATCGCCCTGTGGCTGTGGTTTTATGCGATCGCCATCCTGCCGCTGGCTACGGCCATGACGCTCAATTACATGGCGCCCATCTGGATCGCCGTCATCCTGCTGGCCGGTGGCTGGTGGAAAGGCATGCAGCAGGTCGAGTGGCCGCTGGTGGCGGCCATTGCCATGAGCTTTGTCGGCGTGACCCTGCTGCTGCAACCCGTGTTCGAGACGGACCAGCTGGGCGGCGCCATCACGGCCCTGATTTCCGGCATGCTGTCAGCCCTCGCTTATTTGCAGGTGCGCAAGCTGGGCTTGCTGGGCGAACCCGAATACCGCGTCGTGTTTTATTTCTCAGTCGTCAATTTCCTTGCTGGCGTGATCGGCCACGTGGCCAGCGCTGGCGGCGGTCCCGTCGTCTGGCACGCACACACGAGCGGCTACGGCATCGGCTTGCTGGCCGCCATCGGCCTGTGCGCCACCATGGCGCAAATGGCCATGACGCGCGCCTATCGCCTGGGCAAGACCCTTGTGGTTGCCAATTTGCAATACACGGGCATCGTCTTTTCCAGCTTCTGGGGCGTGGTGATCTTTGGCGACCTGTTCGACTGGCACGGCTGGGCCGGCATCGGCATCATCCTCGCCTCGGGCATCGCGGCAACCTATTACAATACCCGCAACACGGCCCGTGGCGCCGCCATCGCGCGCACGGATCCCATCGCCAGCGAAGTGTAAGGAGTCATTACCTTGTAGTACGACCTTGATCCAGGCCAACAAACTGGCCAGCCACCTGAATGACAGCAACTGGGTCATCCTCGATTGCCGCCACGATTTGCTCAACCCGACAGCTGGCAGCGATGCGTTTGCCGCCGGCCACATCCAGAACGCACAGTTCGCCGATATCGACACGGCCCTGTCCGGCCCGAAGACGGCGCGCGGCGCGGACTTTACCGGCCGGCATCCCTTGCCCGACCGTAACGCCCTGCTGGCCACCCTGCGCGGCTGGGGCATCAATGACGACACGCAAGTAGTCGCCTATGACGGCCAGGGCGGCATGTTCGCCGCCCGCCTGTGGTGGCTGCTGCGCTGGGTCGGACATCCAGCCGTCGCCGTGCTCGACGGCGGCCTCGCTGCCTGGCAGGCGCAAGGCTTGCCCCTGGTCACGCCGGTGGCGCCCCGCCCTATTGGCAAGCTCACGGAAAAAGCCAGCCTGACGCGCACGGTCAGCGTGCAGGACGTTGTCGCCAACCTGGAAACCCAGGCCTTGGGCGTCATTGACGCGCGCGCGCCCGACCGTTATCGCGGCGAAAACGAAACCATCGACCCCGTGGGCGGCCATATCCCCGGCGCGAAAAACCGTTTCTTCAAGGATAATTTACAAGCCGACGGCCGTTTCAAGAATGCGGACGAACTGCGACGCGACTTCAGTGCATTGCTTGACGCACCGCAAGCGGCCGTCATGCAGTGCGGCTCCGGCGTGACGGCTTGCCACAACTTGCTGGCACTGGAAGTGGCTGGCTTGCCTGGCGCGGCCCTGTATCCGGGCTCGTGGAGCGAATGGTGCGCCGATCCGGCGCGACCCGTGGCGACGGGCAACTAAAAAAAGCGGACCTCGGTCCGCTTTTTCATGCCCAGTGGATAACTACGACGTTATCCCCAGCGATTGATTCAAGCGTTCCAGTTCCGCCTGCCACGCCAGCTGGCTGGACGGCTTCTGGTGGCGCGGCTTGCGGGCCAGGTCCTCGGCCAGCAATTGCTCCAGTTCGCACAAGCGCTCCAATTGCAAATCGACATCGGTTTGCGCTGGAGCAAGCGGTGACGTTTCCAGCCGCGCCACCGGCAACGACGCCAGCCCATCCTCAAGACTCAGCCGTGCATACGCGCTGGCCGCATCCGGCCACTCCTCCAGCTGGCCATCGGCCACTACCCAAAAACGGTTGCATGCCGTCTCGATCAGGTCGCAGTCATGCGACACCAGCAAGCAGCCGCCAGCAAAACCGCGCAACGCTTGCCCCAGTTCAGCCTTGCCCTGCATGTCCAGGTGGTTGCTCGGCTCATCGAGCAGCAGCAAATGGTAGCTGGCCAGCGACAGTCCCAGGAACAGCAGCCGCGCCCGCTCGCCGCCGCTCAGGGTGGCGACAGTCTGGCTATGGCGCGCATACGGAAAACCGGCCGAGATCAAGGCTTGCTTGCGCGCCACCTGGCTGCGTGCGGCCTCGTTTTGCACGGCAAACGGGTACAGGGCGTCGGACAGGTCGGCCGTATCCGCCAGTTGCCTGAGCGACTGGTCGTAGTAACCGATGTTGGCGGCATGGTGGTAGCGCAAGTCGCCGCGCTCCTGCTGCGCCTGTATCGCTTGCCAGCACAGGCGCAGCAGGGACGACTTGCCGCTGCCGTTGGCGCCCAGCAAGGCGACACGGTCGCCGGGCTTAAGCCAGACTTGGCCGACCTGGAACAGCAGCGGCGAGGCGGGCACGGCACGCACGGCCAGCCCGTCGAGCGCCAACAACTGGTCGGCCGCCAGCGCCTTGCCGCGCAGACTCAGGCGCCAGGGCGCGCCATCGCTGACGAACGATTGTTCATCCTGTAACTTGGCTATGCGCCGCTGCATGGTCTTCGCCTTGCGCGCCAAGTCTTCATTGTCATAGGTGCGGCCCCACAGGGCCAGGCGGGCACTGCTGGCCGACAAGCGGTCGATTTCCTTCTGCTCGGCCGCGTGCCGGGCGGCAGCGGCAAGATCGGCTTCGGCCAGCGCCGCCAGCGCGGGCCCGCACGGCAAGTCGAAGTCATACAGGCGGCTATCGCGCAAGATCCAGCTGCGCGTGGCCACGTTGTCGAGCAGGCGCTGGTCATGCGAGACGAGGATGAAGGCGCCGCGCCAACCCAGCAGGAATTGCTCCAGCCACAGCAGCGACGGCAAGTCCAGGTGATTGCTCGGTTCGTCGAGCAGCAGCACGTTCGGTTCCTGCAGCAGGGCACGCCCCAGCAGCAGCCGCGTGTGCTGGCCGCCTGACAGCGAGTGCACGGGCACGTGCGCCGTCTCGACGTCAAAACCCAGTTCGGCCAGCAGGCTGTCGACGCGCCAATGCAGCTCGGGCTGGTCCAGCACGGGCGCCAGCAAGGCGTCGTACAGGCTCAGGCTGGCAAGTTCGGGCGGCAAATGCTGCTCCACGTGCTGCAGGCGGCAGGCACGGGCGACATGGATGGTGCCGGAGGTCGCTTCCCGCGTGCCGCTGAGCAATCCCAGCAAGGTGGATTTGCCGCAGCCATTGTGGCCGATCAGGCCGATGCGGTCGCCCTGGCGCAAGGTAAAGGCGAGTTCGTTGAAGAGGAAACCGTCGTGGGTATCCAGCTGTAAAGCTTGGGTAGAGATAAGGGTAGTCATGGCTCTTGTCTTTGTTCGGGATGCAAGCATCCGCGTTAACAGGAGCGCTAACGAAAACCGTGAGCCGAGAAAGGACTCTAGAGAAAAAATCTATTCAGGAGGGTGGCTTTGCTCTGGCCAGGTTATCGCAGCGCGATAGAACGTGGGCAAGAGCTTGCAAATGTGCTTAAAGAACGCGCATCCCATAGGGCGAGCATAGAAATTTCCATATTTTCCTCCTTTCTGTGCAAGTTAGTCAGAAAGGCAATACTACACCCACCGGGTCAGTGCATCAACCGCCGTGGCGCTTATGCGTGAGGAACAGCACGATGCACACGCCCAGCGCGATCAAAAGCACTTGCGGAATGGTCTCGCGCAGGGTGGCGCGGCGCTGCATTTGCGGCATCAGGTCGGACAGGGCAATATAGATGAAACCGGACGAGGCAAATACGAGCACGTAAGGAATCAGGTTGCTGGCGCGGTCCAGGGTGAAATAGCCGAGCAGGCCGCCCGCCACCGCCATCAGGCTGCACAGCAGATTGAAGATATAGGCGCGCAAGCGCGAGAAACCGGCATTGAGCAGCACGATGAAGTCGCCGATTTCCTGCGGGATTTCATGCGCGATGATGGCCAGGCCCGTCACCAGGCCCAGCTTCGGGTCGGCCAGGAAGGCAGCGGCGATCAGGATGCCGTCCGTAAAGTTGTGCATGCCGTCGCCGACGAGTATCATCCAGCCGGCCTTGCCCGCCTCGTGCTTGTCGTGGCCGTGCGCATGGTGGTGGCCATCGCCTTCGTGGTGGTGCGAATGGCGCAGGATGGCGAATTTTTCCAGCATGAAGAAGGCCAGCAAGCCCGCCAGCAGGGTGGCGAACAGGCTGCGCGGATCCGCCTGCGACTCAAACGCTTCCGGCAAGGCGTGCAGCAAGGACGTCGACAACATGATGCCGACGGACAAGCTGACCATGCGCTCGACCACTTTGGACAGGAATGCAAACGAAAAGATCGCCGCCGCGGTAATGCTGAAGACGCCCGCGATCGTGGTCGCGAGCAAAATGGATAGAAGGACGGGATCGATGATTTTCTTACCTCAAAATGGCGCCGGGTCACTGGCGCCGCGATGCTGGCGTCTGGCCTGATGAATGCGTTGTTATCTATTATTTAATTTTTTGCGCGTCTGGCGGCAGCGTAGCGCGATGAAGATGCAATTGTACTGCATTGGCGCGCAGCGGGCATTTTACAGCCCGGTGCGCCTTTCGCGTTAACTGATGGTGAAAATTGTGATGATCAGGCACTTTTAGCGCCGTTCAGGTCGCAATCTCAGGCAACACCTTGCTTTTTGAACCAGGCCAGGCAGCGCGCATAGCCGTCTTTCGCATCGGCCGCCACATAGCTGGGGCGGTAATCGGCGTTGAAGGCATGGCCCGCGTCCGGGTACACGACGAATTCCGACTTGTTGCCGCCCTTGGCCAGCGCGTCCTTCATCTTGCCGATCGATTCCTGGCTGATGCCCGTATCCTTGCCGCCATACAAGCCCAGCACGGGGACATTCAAGGTG
This sequence comes from Janthinobacterium lividum, assembly GCF_023509035.1. Lineage (NCBI taxonomy): Bacteria > Pseudomonadati > Pseudomonadota > Betaproteobacteria > Burkholderiales > Oxalobacteraceae > Janthinobacterium > Janthinobacterium lividum. The sequence continues at coordinate 169,160 of NZ_CP075583.1, forward strand.
GCGGCGATATCGATGGGGTTGCTCGGCTGCAAGGGGGTCGGCTCGCCCACCAGGCGGCCATACCAGGCCACGCCCGCCTTGACGGCCGGATTGTGCGCCGCGTACAGCCACGTGATGCGCCCGCCCCAGCAAAATCCCGTGATGCCCAAACGGCTCGTGTCGCCACCATTCTGTTTTGCCCACGCAACAACAGCATCGAGATCCGCCATGACCTGTGCGTCCGGTGTCTTGGCGATGATGCCTTTCATCAATTCCGGGATGCTGGCCACCTTGGTGGGATCGCCCTGGCGCACGAACAGGTCGGGCGCCAGCGCCAGATAGCCCTGCTTGGCGAAGCGGCGCGCCATGTCGGCGATATGTTCATGCACGCCAAAGATTTCCGAAATGACCAAGACCACGGGCAAGCCCGTCTTGCCCTCCGGCTGCGCCGCATACACGGGCACGGCCTGGCCATCGACCATCACCGACATGGTGCCCGTGACGAGTCCGGCGGAATCCGTCTTGATGACGTTTTGCGCCGCCACGGGCAGCACGGCCACGGCAAAGCCCGTTCCCAGCGCCATCTTCAGGAAACCACGCCGGCCATCCGGCCCGGACAAATTGCTCTGGCCCAGCAAACTTTCACAATCGGTGATCATGTCGCTCATGCGTTTCTCCTGAAGGTTGCGTTTAAATTTAGTGCGCTTCGTCCCAGTTCCTGCCTACGCCCACCTCGGCCGTCAGTGGTACTTTCAGCTCGGCCACGCCGGCCATCAGCTCCGGCAGCTTGCGCTTGACCAATTCGAGCTCGGCGTCCGGCACTTCCAGCACCAGTTCATCGTGCACCTGCATGATCATCTTCGTTTGCAAGCCGTCCGTTTCCAGCCAGCCTTGCACGGCGATCATGGCCAGCTTGATCAGGTCGGCAGCCGTGCCCTGCATCGGTGCGTTGATCGCCGCCCGTTCCGCGCCCTGGCGGCGCGGGCCGTTCGGCGAATTAATTTCCGGCAACCACAAACGGCGGCCGAACACGGTTTCCACGTAGCCACGCGCCTTGGCTTGCTGACGCGTGTCTTCCATATACTGTTTCACGCCGGAGAAGCGGGCAAAGTACCGGTCGATATAGCTTTGCGCGGCCGTGCGGTCCACGCCCAGGTTACCGGCCAGGCCAAACGCGCTCATGCCGTAGATCAAGCCAAAGTTGATGACCTTGGCATAGCGGCGCTGTTCGCTCTGCACTTCCGCGGCCGGCACGCCGAAGATTTCAGCGGCCGTGGCGCGGTGAATGTCGATGCCGTCGGCAAACGCGCGCAGCATGGCTTCGTCGCCCGAGATGTGCGCCATGATGCGCAATTCGATCTGCGAATAGTCGGCCGAAACGATGTGGCTGCCGGGCGGCGCAATAAAGGCTTCACGGATGCGGCGGCCTTCCGCACTGCGGATGGGAATATTCTGCAAGTTCGGGTCGTTCGACGCCAATCGCCCCGTCACGGCCACGGCTTGCGCATAGTTCGTGTGCACTCTGCCCGTCGTGACGTTGATCATCTTCGGCAATTTATCCGTGTAGGTCGACTTCAGCTTGGCCATGCCGCGGTATTCCAGCAGCACTTTGGGCAAGGGATAATCCTCGGCCAGCTTTTGCAGTACTTCCTCATCCGTCGAGGGCGCGCCCGTCGGGGTTTTCTTGACCACCGGCAGTTTCAGCTTTTCAAAGAAAATCTCGCCGATCTGCTTGGGCGAACCCAGGTTGAACGGCTGCTCGGCCAGTTCATACGCCTTCTTTTCCAGTTCGAGGATTTTCACGGCCAGCTCGGCCGACTGGATGTTGAGCAGCTCGTCATCGATCAGCACGCCGTTGCGCTCGATCTTTTGCAAGACCACGGCGGTCGGCATCTCGATCTTTTCATAGATGAAGGTCAGTTTTTCATCGTTGGCCACGTTGCCCCACATATTATTGTGCAGGCGCAAGGTGACGTCGGCATCCTCGGCCGCGTATCTCGCCGCCTGCTCCACTTCCACCTGATTGAACGTGATCTGCTTGGCGCCCTTGCCGCACACGTCCTCGAAAGGGATCGTCGTGTAGTTCAAATGGCGCAGGGCCAGGCTGTCCATGTCGTGCTTCTTGTGCGATTCGAACACATACGATACCAGCAGGGTATCGTGGGCGATGCCGCGCAACGTCACGCCATGGTTGGCGAAGATATGGCTGTCGTACTTCAGGTTCTGCCCCAGCTTGGGCTTGTTTGCATCTTGCAGCCACGGGCGCAATTTCGCCAGCACATGTTCGCGCGTCAACTGTTCCGGCGCGCCCGCGTAGTCGTGGGCCAGCGGGATGTAGCAGGCGGCGTGCTCGGCAACCGAGAGGGAAATGCCGACCATTTGCGCCGTCATCGGTTCCAGCGACGTGGTTTCCGTGTCGACAGCCGTCAAGGGCGCCGCATCGATCAGGGCGATCCATTTGTCCAGCTGCGCATCCGTCAGCACGGTTTCATACACGGCTTCCACCGCTGGCGCGGCATCGGCAAACATGTCGCCCGTCGTGTTGCTGGCAACCCCGGCGGTGGCGACACCGGCAGCTGCCGATGCGCCTACTGGCGACATCGGCGGCGGCGTAGCGCCCAGTTCGCGCAGCAGGGCCTTGAAGCCGTAGCGGTTGAAGAAGGCCAGCAGCGCTTCCTTGTCTTCGTGTTTCGCCACCAGCGCGTCGGCGATCGTTGTCATGTGGCCCGACAAATCGCAATCGGTCTTGACGGTGATCAAGGCGCGCGCCTGCGGCAGCCATGGCAGGGCCGTGCGCAGGTTTTCACCCACGGCGCCGCCCACACTGGCCGCGTTTTGCATGACGCCTTCCAGGCTGTCGTACAAGGTCAGCCATTTGACGGCCGTCTTCGGGCCGCATTTCGATACGCCCGGCACGTTGTCGACCGTATCGCCGATCAGCGACAAATAATCGATGATGCGGTTGGGCGGCACGCCGAACTTGGCCAGTACGGCCGCTTCGTCGAGCTTTTCATTGCTCATGGTATTGATCAGGGTCACCTGGCTGTTGACCAGTTGCGCCAGGTCCTTGTCGCCCGTGGAGACCACCACGTTCATGCCGGCGCTAGCGGCCTGCACGGCCAGCGTCCCGATCACGTCGTCCGCTTCCACGCCGTCGACCATCAGGATAGGCCAGCCCATGGCGCGCACGGCTTCGTGGATGGGTTCGATCTGCAGGCGCAGGTCATCCGGCATCGAGGCGCGCGTGGCCTTGTATTCGGGATACATGTCGTCGCGGAAAGTTTTACCCTTGGCATCGAACACGCAGGCGATGTAGGCGGCCGGATAATCCGCGCGCAAACGGCGCAGCATGTTGACCATGCCGTGCATGGCGCCCGTGGGATAGCCGTCCGGGCTGCGCAGGTCGGGCAGCGCATGGAAAGCACGATAAAGGTAACTGGAACCGTCGACTAACAGCAGGGTGTTTTGCATAATGCCAATAAAATAAGGTGAGCCGCGCCAGCCGGGAAGAAACAGCGGCGGGCGGGCGGAATATCGCACAATTATCGCAGAGTTTAGGGCCGCGCCACCGGCCGCAACGCGTGCTGCTCTTGCTGTTTTTGCCACACTGGCGGCCCCGTGCGGACGTGCGGGCTGCCGCTGCCAGCCATTTCGGCACATTTAAACAGCATTGCCTACCAGTTTGTTACAATGCCTTATAGATAAATTGACGGCATTACACCACTGCACGCGCTGCAGTCCCACACATGGAAGCGAACCCATCATGATGCGTACATCGACACTCTGGACATTCCTCGCCCTGCCCCTGCTGGCATGTTCGGCCATTGCCAGCGCCCAGACGCCGGCCAAACCGAGCGAAGCGCCGCCACAACTGGAACGCATCGAGGAAATGGGCGAAGCGCCCATCACCGTGGCGCCGGCCGCAGCCAAGCAGCAGATTACCGAAAAACGCGAAGCGGGCGTGACGTCCGAAGTGAAAGTCACGAGCGGCGGCAGCACCTATTACATGAAACCGGCCGCTGGCGCCGACCAGGCCCACGGCGGCACCCTGCGCGGCCCGCAATGGAAAGTGCTGGAATTCGACCTGGGCAAGAAAAAACAGAAACAACGCGATGAAGAGGCAGCGGATGCGCCAGCACCGCCCGCACCAGCTAAGTAAGCAGCCACTCTCTTCTGCCCTGCCCCGGCCACCTGCGGGGCAGCCGGCTTTTTTTGACCTTTTAGACCATTCCTCTCTTTCCCATGGCAGTTTTTACCGCGCTACACCTGGACGATATCGGCCAGTGGATCACGCAGTTTCCACTCGGCAAACCTCTGGCGCTCAAGGGCATCGCGTCCGGCATCGAAAACAGCAATTTCTTCCTGAGCACGGAGCGCGGCGAGTATGTGCTGACGATCTTTGAAAACCTCAGCTTCGAGCAATTGCCGTTTTATCTGCAACTGATGCGCCATTTGGCGGACCGGGGCGTACTGGTGCCGGCGCCGATCGCCAATGCCGATGGCGAACTGGTGACGGCCTTGCAAGGCAAGCCGGCCGCCATCGTCAGCAAACTCGACGGCAGCTCGCAGATGGCGCCGCAAGCCGTGCATTGCGCGGCTGTCGGCACCATGCTGGCGAAGATGCACCTGGCGGGGCGCGATTTCCCCCTGCAGCAGCCGAATTTGCGGGGACTGGACTGGTGGAACACCACCACGCCGCTGGTCTTGCATCACCTAGATGATGCCAAAGCGCATTTGCTGCGCGCGGAAATCCATTTCCAGGACGCGTTTGCCGCCTGCGATACTTATAAAGCCATCCCCCGCGGTCCCGTGCATGCCGACTTGTTCCGCAACAACGTCATGTTTGACGGCGAGCAACTGACCGGCTTTTTCGACTTTTACTTTGCCGGCTGCGACACCTGGCTGTTCGACGTGGCCGTCACCGTCAACGACTGGTGCGTGGACCTGGACACGGGCGTACTCGACACGGTGCGCGTGCGCGCCCTGCTCGACGCCTACCGGACCGTGCGCCCGTTTACGCACGAAGAACAAACGGCATGGCAACCGATGCTGCGCGCTGCCGCGCTGCGTTTCTGGCTGTCGCGCCTGTACGATTATTACCAGCCGCGCGAAGCGGAAATGCTGACCCCGCACGATCCGGCGCATTTCGAACGCATTCTGCGCGAACGTATCGCCACACCTGCTCCGGAACTGTTTTAAACATGGAAAAATTACCTGCAAGTACAGGTTGGCAATGGGTGAAACAAGGCTTCGCCCTGTTTCGCAAGCAACCTGGCGGCATGTCGATGCTGTTTCTCGGCTATATGTTCTGCATGCTGGCCGTCAGCATCGTGCCCGTGCTCGGTCAGATGCTGCCCGTCATCCTCGTCCCCGTGTTTTCCGTCGCCTTCGTGCAAGGCTGCCTGAATATCGACCAGGGCAAGCGCGTCTTGCCCAGCCTGCTGATCTCAGGCTTCCGCAAGCCGGCCTTTCCTTCCCTGTTCGGCCTGGGCGTGCTGTACATCCTCATGGCCATCGTCGCCATCGGCGCCTCAACCCTGGTGGACGACGGCTTGCTGTGGCAACTGGTCACCGGACAACTGACGGAAGAAGCGGCGCGCACCGCCATCCCCGAATCGCGCCTGGGCCTGGGCATCCTGCTGGCCATCGTGCTGTACGTGCCAGCCGCCATGGCCTTCTGCTTTGCCGCACCGTTGATTTACTGGAAACAAACCGGGCTGGGCAAGTCGCTGTTCTTCAGCTTTTTCGCCGTCTGGCGTTCGCTGTCGGCCTTCATCGTCTTCGCCGCTACCTGGTTCGCCATCAGCGTCGTCACCAGCCAGTTGCTGGCCGTCATCTTTGGCCGCACGCCGCTGATGATGCAGCTGATGATGCCGCTGTCGATGATACTCACCATCATCATGCATTGCTCGTTCTACGCCGCCTACCGCCAGATCTTCGGCGTGCCCGTCGATGAGAGCAAGACGGTGTCGCTGGACAAGCCGAACGACTGATTTCGATTCTGCACAAAAAAGGGCAGCCTGCGCAGGCTGCCCTTTCTTATTAGCGCTCAGCTAATCTTAGTGACCTAATCTCTCCAGCTTGGCGATGCCCAGATCCAGCACCTTCATGCCGTGCTGTCCAAAATTGATCTGCGCGCGCGCATTGCCGCCGCCGCCTTCGATATTGACGATCACGCCTTCGCCGAACTTGGCGTGCGCGACCGATTCACCGATGCGCCAGCCGCTACCCGTGGCTTTTTGCGCGATCTTTTGCGCAATCGCATTGTCCGAACCCAGGCTGGCCACGCGGGGCGCCTCGTCCCAGGCCGACTTGCGGTTGCCGAACCAGTTCGCCTGCACCTTCGGCGACAGCCATTTCAGCGATTCTTCCGGCAATTCGTCGAAGAAGCGCGACTTCATGTTGTAGCGCGTCTGGCCATGCAGCATGCGCGTCTGCGAGAAGCTCATATATAGCCGCTTGCGCGCGCGCGTAATCGCCACGTACATCAGCCGGCGTTCCTCTTCCACGCCGTTGTCTTCCTTCGAGCTGCTTTCGTGCGGGAACAGGCCCTCTTCCAGCCCGGTAATGAAGACGTTGTCGAATTCCAGGCCCTTGGCCGAGTGCACCGTCATCATCTGCAGCGCATCCTGGCCCGCCTGCGCCTGGTTATCGCCCGCTTCCAGCGACGCGTGCGACAGGAAGGCGGAGAGCGGCGACATCACGGCCGGCAGCGGCGCGTCGGCATCCAGAATTTCGATGCCATCCTGGTTGACGACAGGCGCGCCCGACTGCGCCTGGGCGGCAGGCCCCAGATGCGCCGGTGCCGCCTGGCCGAAACCTTCCTCGGAAACGAACTGGCTGGCCGCGCTGACCATCTGCTCCAGGTTCTCGATGCGGTCGGCGCCTTCTTTTTCATTCTGGTAATGCTGTAGCAAGGTACTCGCTTCCAGTACCACGCACACCATTTCCGGCAGGGACAATTGCTGCGTTTCGAAACGCACGCCCTCGATCAATTTCACGAAACCGGCCAGCACGCTCCCCGCCTTGCCTGCCACATACGGCACGGATGCGTACAGCGAAATGCCGTATTGCTCGGAAGCGGCCTGCAATTGCTCGATCGAACGCATGCCAATGCCGCGCGTAGGGAAATTGACCACGCGCAGGAAGGCCGAATCGTTGTGCGGATTGTCCATCAATTGCAAATAGGCAATCGCATGCTTGACCTCGGCGCGCTGGAAGTAGCGCTGGCCGCCATACACATGATACGGAATCGCGGCCGAGAACAGCGCATGTTCGATCACGCGCGACTGCGCATTCGAGCGGTACAAAATCGCGATCTCACTGCGCGAAGCGCCATCGGCGATCAGGCTTTTCGCCTCTTCGATGATCCACTGTGCTTCCTGCAGGTCGGAACTGGCTTCATACACGCGCACCTGCTCGCCATGGCCCGCATCCGTGCGCAGATTCTTGCCCAGGCGCTTGCTATTGTTCGCGATCAACACGTTGGCGCTGTCGAGGATATGACCGTGCGAGCGGTAGTTCTGCTCCAGCTTGATCAAGTTCTTCACCTGGAACTCGTGCTCGAAGGCACTCATGTTGCCCACATTGGCGCCGCGGAAGGCGTAGATGCTCTGGTCATCGTCGCCGACGGCAAACAGGGCGCCGCCATCGCGGCTGCCGTGTCCGGCCAGCAACTTGAGCCAGTTGTATTGCAGGTTATTCGTATCCTGGAACTCGTCGACGAGGATGTGGCGGAAACGCGCCTGGTAGTGTTCACGCAGGGGCTGGTTGCGGCTCAGCAATTCATACGTGCGCAACAGCAATTCCGCAAAATCGACGACGCCTTCGCGCTGGCACTGATCGTCGTACAGCTGGTACAGCTCGACCATCTTGCGCTCGTGCGCGTCGTACGCTTCCACGTCCGTGGCGCGCAAGCCCTGGTCCTTGGCGTTGTTGATGAAATACATCACCGTCTTCGGCGGGAATTTTTCATCATCAATGTTATTTGCCTTCAACAAGCGCTTGATCACCGACAACTGATCCTGCGAATCGAGGATCTGGAAAGTCTGCGGCAAGGCCGCATCGCGGTAGTGCGTACGCAGCAGACGGTTGCACAGACCGTGGAAGGTCCCGATCCACATGCCGCGCGTATTGATCGGCAGCATGGCCGACAGGCGCGTGAGCATTTCCTTGGCGGCTTTATTCGTGAAGGTCACGGCCAGGATGCCGGGCGGCGATACCTGCTGGGTCTGGATCAGCCACGCGATGCGGGTGGTCAGCACGCGGGTCTTGCCCGAACCGGCGCCAGCCAGGATCAGCGCATGTTGCGCCGGCAAGGTGACGGCAGCCAATTGTTCGGGATTGAGGTTGTGAAGAAGATTTTGCATGCCGTGATTATACCGGCATGGCTAAAAATACTGTGCATTTGTCCAGCGGTCGCGCCGTATTCGCCGCGTGCGCGCTACAATCGGCATCACTGCACAGCTGACAGAAACGATGCCCATGACACCTCCCAGCCACCTCGACGGCGCCCGCGTACTGGCCTGGGCCTGGTCCGACCTGCCCTTCGGCCTCGTCAACGATGAGCATGGTGGCGCCGCCCCCATCGCCATCCACGGCCTGGCCGTGTGCCGCTACGGGGACGAGGGGCGCGTCTACCGTTTCAGCTGCGATGCGCGCTGGGACACGGTGCAGGATGAGGTATATGCCAGCGCGGACGAAGCCCGGCAGCAATTGCCCGCGCAATACCGCGCCGTGGCCGCCGTCTGGCATACCCCATGAACTATGCGATACGCGCAGCCACCCGCGCCGACCTGCCCCTGCTGGCCCAGGTCGAGCGCAGCGCAGCGGCCCTGTTTGCGCAGGCTGGCCCCGGACTGGCGTGGCTGGCGCAAGGAGAACCCTTGCCACTAAGCACCTTGCAGGCGCTGCTGCAGCATGGTGGCGTCTGGGTGGCTGCCGATGGGCAGGACAGGCCATCGGGTTTCCTGGCCGCCCAGCCACTCGACGGCCAGTTGTTCATCGTGGAATTGTCCGTTGCACTGCCACATCAACGCCAGGGACTGGGCGCGCGCCTGCTCGACGCGGCGGCGGCCCACGCCCGGGCGCTGGGCTGCGCCTGCCTGACACTGAGCACCTACCGCCATCTGCCCTGGAACGCGCCCTACTATGCGCGCCACGGTTTCAGCGACATCGAGGCCGTGGCGCTGGGCGCGGGTCACGCGTTCAAGCTGGCGCGCGAAGCGCAGGACGGGCACGATCCGGCGCTGCGCTGCCTGATGCGCAAGCCGCTGGCTTGACCTCTCAGCGCACCAGCCGGGCCTTGCCTTCGCTCAGCGATTGCGCGATCACCTGCCGCGTTGCCTTGTCCGCCGCCATGGCCGCTTTCTCTTGCTGGCGGCCAAGGTCGCTCATTTGCTTGCCCAGCGTTTCCATCGGCTTGCTGCGCTGATCCATCTGGCGCGAAATCGCTTCGGCCTGCCGGGCCTCGCTCTCATGGATGGCGGCGATGCGTTCGTTGGCCTCTTCCATTTCATCCTGGGCATCTTCCATCTGCTGCTGCAAACGTTCTACATCGCGCTCGGCCGTACGGCGTGCCGCATCGCTCGTTGCCAGTGCCTGGCGGCGCGACGCGTCGCCCAGCTTGCGGCCCAGCTCCTGCTGCTGGCGGGCCAGGACGCGCAGCTGTTCCGATTCGCGCGTACCGGCCTTGGCCTGCGCCTGGCCACGGGCGCCCATCTTGCCGCCCAATTCGCCCATCGCCTTGCCATGCGCACTCATCTGCGTACCCAGACCACTCATCTGCTCACCCAGTTGCTGGGATGGTTTCCAGGCCTCGTTGATCCGCGCCAGCAGCGCGGGATCCTGCATCACATAACTCTTGCCCTGGTCTCGAAACCACAGGAACTGCCCATTGATGGACTGTTTCAACTGCTTGATCTGCTGGTTATCGACATCGCTACCACTCATGGTGACCCTGTCCTTGCGGCTATCGACGAGGGCATAGCCATCGCTACTCTCCACGGAAATACTGATCTGCTTGCTGGGTGCGGCAGGCGGGGCCGGCGGCGCGGGCGGCTCGGGCGGCTGCACGGCCAGCGCGCTGCCGCCAAGCAGGATACCGGCAAGGCTGAGGATCAAACGGTGGGAAGTGGACATGGCTGCCTCGTGTGTATGGTTGGAGCGCCTACTCTAGCCAGGCGCGATGGGCGGCTCCAGCGCCGTGCGACAGGCTGCACAAATGCTGGCCTGGACGGCAGGCTTGCCCGATGAGTGGCAAACCACGGGCAAAAAAAAGGAGGCCAGGGGCCTCCGCAAAGCCGCTGTGGTACAGCGACGAAGATCAAGATAGCCGCTGGCGGCCGCCACCGCCAGCGCCGTGCGATGAATTGCCGGGATCCGGGAGTGGACGACAGCCAGGCCCGATGGATGGCAAAACGGCGGCAAAAAAAACGGAGGCCGCAGCCTCCGCAAAAACGCCGTGGTACGGCGTATAGCAATTAATTAATACAGCACGACTGAGCGGATCGATTCGCCGCTTTTCATCAAGTCGAAACCTTGATTAATATCATCGAGCTTCAAACGGTGCGTGATCAGGTCGTCGATATTGAGCTTGCCTTCCATATACCAGTCGACGATCTTCGGCACGTCCGTGCGGCCCCGTGCGCCGCCGAAAGCGGAACCTTTCCACACGCGTCCCGTCACCAGCTGGAAGGGGCGGGTGGAAATTTCCTGGCCCGCCGCCGCCACGCCGATGATGATGGACTGGCCCCAGCCCTTGTGGCAGCACTCAAGCGATTGGCGCATGGTAGTGGTGTTGCCGATGCACTCAAAACTGTAATCGGCGCCGCCATCCGTCAGCTGCACGATCGTGTCAACAACGTTTTCCACCTCGTTGGCGTTGACGAAATGCGTCATGCCGAACTTGCGCGCAATGGCCTGGCGCGCCGGGTTGATGTCCACGCCGATGATTTTATCGGCGCCCACCATCTTGGCCGCCTGGATCACGTTCAAGCCGATGCCGCCCAGGCCGAACACGACCACGTTGGCGCCCGCTTCCACCTTGGCCGTAAACAGCACGGCGCCTACGCCCGTCGTCACGCCGCAACCGATGTAGCAAACCTTGTCAAAGGGCGCATCTTCGCGGATCTTCGCCAGGGCGATTTCCGGCACGACGATGTAATTGGAAAAGGTGGAGGTGCCCATGTAGTGGAAGATGGGCTTGCCGTCGATGGAAAAGCGCGAAGTCGCGTCCGGCATCAGGCCGCGGCCCTGCGTGGAGCGGATCGACTGGCACAAGTTCGTCTTTTGCGACAGACAGAATTTGCACTGGCGGCATTCCGGCGTGTACAGGGGGATGACGTGGTCATCCTTCTTCAGGCTTTTCACGCCCGGGCCCACGTCGACGACGATGCCGGCGCCTTCATGGCCGAGGATCGAAGGGAAGATGCCTTCCGGATCGGCGCCCGACAGGGTGTAGTAATCGGTGTGGCAAATGCCGGTGGCCTTGATTTCGACCAGTACTTCGCCCTCGCGCGGGCCGGCCAGGTCGACTTCTTCAATCGTCAGCGGGGCGCCCGCCTTCCATGCAATCGCTGCTTTGGTTTTCATGTTTGTCCTGTCTATGGTTGAACCAGGCGCGCCAGCGCGCCGTATCGTCACATCATAACAAGGCAGACGCCGACATGCCACGCCGGCGCCGGTACAACGTTTACTTGGTTTTCGCCCGATTCAAAAACGCACCGTGCAAGCCGTTCAGGGTTTCCTCGGCCAGCAATAGCTGGCTGGCGATTTCATTGATCTTGCGGCGGCTCGAGCGTGCATGGTCGCGCAGCACTTCGAAAGCCGTGTTGCGGTCCGTCTGGAATTTCCCCATCAAGAGGCCCACGGCCAGGCTCGTTTCGCGGCCGGCGGCCAGGGCCGCGTTCAGATTCAGCTCGGTACGGCGCAACTGGCGGATTTCATCGGCGCGCGCCAGGCCCGCTTCGAAGGCGGGCATCAAACGGCCTTCATCGACGGGTTTGACGACATAGCCGACAGCGCCGTAGGCGGCCGCCTGCTTGCCCGATTCGCTGTCGCCGCTGCCGGACAGGAACATGAACGGCACGGCCGTTTCGCCGTGCAAGCGCTTGGCCAGTTCCAGGCCGGACATGCCCGGCATGTGGATGTCGAGCAAGGCCAGGTCAGGCTCGCGCTGGGCAATCAGCTGCAACGCCACTTCGGCCGAATGGGCCAGGGCCGTTTCGTAGCCCGCATGGCGCAGGACTTCGCCGAGAAATTCCAACAGGAGCTGGTCATCGTCAACGATCAGGATAAGGCGTTTGGCGGCGGCTGGCTGACTCATGGGTAAAGGGACCTTGGTAATGAATGATGCTCATATTATATGCCGATTATTCCCCCAAACCAGCGTTGCACGCCCATGCTCATGCCGCAAACAAGTGATTGAATTGCTGCACCGCAATATCCACCTCGTCCGCCTGGTAGACGTTGCTCAATACGTTGCCAAATACGCTGCTGATGGCCGCCACCATGTCGGCGCCACGCGCGACCAGCGGCGCCGCGTTCTCCGGCGTCATGCCGCCGATCACCACGCAGGGCAAGGCGATCTCGCGCTTGGCCTGCAACACGATATCGAGGGGCGTCGTCACCGGATACTTTTTCACCAGCGACGGATAAAAGCCGCCGAAGGCCACATAGCTGGCGCCGCCGGCCTGCGCCGTCCTTGCCAAGGCCATGTCGCCATAGCAGGAAGCGCCGACAAGCTTGTCCTTGCCCAGACGCGCGCGCACCTGCGCCACGGACGCATCGGTGCCGCCCACGTGCACGCCATCCGCATCAAGCTCTTCGCACAGCTCGATAAAATCATTGATGATGAAAGGCACGCCATACTTGCGGGCCAGCGCCAGCAGGGCGCCCGCCTGTTCGCGCCGTTGCTCCGCCTCGGCGCTCTTGTGGCGGTATTGCAGCAGGGCCACGCCGCCGTGCAAAGCCTGTTCCGTGCTGTCGAGCAGGCGGTCGGTGTCATCCCAGTTGGGGGTGACCAGATACAGTCCACGCATGATGTTTTCCTTATTGAATGAATCGTTGCGGCATCAACTGACCTGGCGCAATCGCATACGCGCCGGCCAGGGCCGCATGGCAATAGCTTTGCGCCAGATCCAGCGCTTCGGGTAACGTCTGCCCCAATGCCAGGCGCGCCGCGATGGCGGACGCCAAGGTGCAGCCGCTGCCGTGGAAGGCGCCAGGCAGGCGCGGCCACCGCCACGCGCGCTCGCCGCCCCCGGCGTCAAACCATCGGTTGACGATTACCGCGCCCTCGCCATGCCCGCCCGTCACCAGCACGTGCTTGCAGCCTTGCGCGCGCAAGGCTGCCTCGCCGCCCAAGGCCAGCGCTTCCGGCCCGTTCGGTACGATGACGGTAGTCACCGGCAGCAAGGGCGCCAGCGTCAGCACGGCATCGTCCCGGCTAAGCACGTCGCCATGGCCGCTGGCCAGCACGGGATCGAGCACCACGGGCAAGTCCGGCCGGGTCAGCCGCAATTGCGCGATCAGTTGCGCGATGACGGCCGCATTCGCGGCACTGCCGGGAATGCCGATCTTGACGGCGTGAATCGCCATCTTGGCTATCAGCGCCTGCGCCTGCCGGCGCAGCAATTCCGGCGCCACCGGTTCGACAGCAAACACGCGGTCGTTGTCCTGCACCGTCAGCGCCGTGATCACGGGCAAGGCATGTGCGCCCTGCGCCGCAATCGCCACAATATCGGCGGCCAGACCGGCGCCGCCCGACGGGTCGAGACCGGCAAACACCAGCACGGTGGGACGATGTGGCATCGTCACGCCAGGCGGCCCGCCATCGGCGACGACGGCGAAGCGGCGAATTTACGCGGCATGCGGCCCGCCAGAAACGCTTCGCGCCCGGCCCGCACGGCCAGCTTCATCGCATGCGCCATGCGCACGGGATCGCGCGCGCCGGCAATGGCCGTATTCATCAGCACGCCATCGCAACCGAGCTCCATGGCGATGGCCGCATCCGACGCCGTGCCCACGCCAGCATCGACGAGCACCGGCACTTTCGCCTGGTCGATGATCAAGGACAGATTCCACGGATTCAAGATGCCCATGCCCGAGCCGATCAGAGAAGCGAGGGGCATGACGGCCACGCAGCCGATGTCTTCCAAAATCTTCGCCTGGATAGGGTCGTCGCTGCAGTAGACCATCACGTCAAAGCCATCCTTGACCAGCGCTTCGGCCGCGATCAGGGTTTCCGGCATGTGCGGAAACAGGGTCTTTTCATCGCCCAGCACTTCCAGTTTCACCAGATTGCGCCCGCCCAACAGCTCGCGCGCCAGTTGCAGGGTGTACACGGCATCTTTCGCGTTGTAGCAGCCGGCCGTGTTCGGCAATATCGTGTACTGGTCCGGCGGCACGACATCGAGCAAGCTGGGCGCGTTCGGGTCTTGCCCGATATTCACGCGGCGGATGGCCACCGTGATGATCTGCGCCTCGGCCGCATCGGTGGCTTCGCGCGTCTGCGGCAAGTCCTTGTACTTGCCGCTGCCCACCAGCAGGCGCGATTGGTACTGTTTTCCCGCGATGGTCAGCAAGTCATTATTTGTTGCGGTATTCATGTGCTTTTCCTTAAGTTTTTAAACGTCCAAAGAAAACCGTAGCGAGCGGCGATGATTTGTGGCCGAGACGCGCAACCGTGCTTGAGCACGGTGAGCATCGCAGGCCGCAAAGCACGACGCGCAGTAGGTTTGCTTGGACGTTTTCAGCCGCCGCCGATGGCGCGGACTATTTCCACTTGATCCTGGCTTTGCAAGGTCTTGCCCGGCCACGCCTTGCGCGGCACGACGTTGCGGTTGACGGCCAGCGCCAGCGCCTGGTTTTCCAGCGACAGCGCGGCGATCAGTTGGTCCAGGGTTTGCCCGGGCGGCACCTGGTGCGGCGCGCCGTTGAGCGTGATGGATATCAATGCAGGCATCACGCTCTCCTTCAGACCTTGCGATACAGCTCGGCGCCGTTCTTGATGAATTCGATGGCCTTGATCTCCATGCCCTGCTTGAGCGCCTTGTCTTCCGCGATGCCCATGCCGGCCGCGTATTCGCGCACTTCCTGCGTGATCTTCATCGAGCAGAAATGCGGGCCGCACATGGAGCAGAAATGCGCCACCTTGGCCGAATCCTTGGGCAAGGTTTCATCGTGGAATTCGCGCGCCTTGTCCGGGTCCAGGCCGATGTTGAACTGGTCGTCCCAGCGGAATTCGAAGCGCGCTTTCGACAGCGCGTTGTCGCGGATCTGCGCGCCCGGATGGCCTTTCGCCAGGTCGGCCGCATGCGCCGCGATCTTGTACGTGATGATGCCGTCCTTGACGTCGGCCTTGTTGGGCAGGCCCAGGTGCTCCTTTGGCGTCACGTAGCACAGCATGGCCGTGCCGTACCAGCCGATCATGGCCGCGCCGATGCCCGAAGTGATGTGGTCGTAGCCGGGTGCGATATCGGTGGTCAGCGGCCCCAGCGTGTAGAACGGCGCTTCGCCGCACTGCTCCAGCTGCAAGTCCATGTTTTCCTTGATCAATTGCATGGGCACGTGGCCCGGGCCTTCGATCATCACTTGCACATCGTGCTTCCAGGCAACTTGCGTCAGCTCGCCCAGGGTTTTCAGTTCGCCCAGCTGCGCTTCGTCGTTGGCATCGTAGATGGAGCCGGGACGCAAGCCGTCACCCAGCGAGAACGATACGTCGTACGCCTTCATGATTTCGCAGATCTCTTCGAAATGCGTGTACAGGAACGATTCCTGGTGGTGCGCCAGACACCATTTCGCCATGATGGAGCCGCCGCGCGAGACGATGCCCGTCAGGCGCTTGGCCGTCATCGGCA
Source organism: Janthinobacterium lividum (assembly GCF_023509035.1). Classification (NCBI taxonomy): domain Bacteria; kingdom Pseudomonadati; phylum Pseudomonadota; class Betaproteobacteria; order Burkholderiales; family Oxalobacteraceae; genus Janthinobacterium; species Janthinobacterium lividum. The sequence continues at coordinate 184,999 of NZ_CP075583.1, forward strand.
CATAGCGCAGCAGCACGCCCGCGTGGATGGTGAAATAGTCGACGCCCTGCTCGGCCTGCTCGATCAGGGTGTCGCGGAAGATTTCCCACGTCAGATCTTCGGCCTTGCCATTGACCTTTTCCAGCGCCTGGTAGATAGGCACGGTACCGATGGGCACGGGGCTGTTGCGCACGATCCATTCGCGCGTCTCGTGGATATGTTTGCCCGTGGACAGATCCATCACATTGTCGCCGCCCCAGCGGATGGCCCAGGTCATCTTTTTCCACTTCCTCGCCTATCGACGAGGTGACGGCGGAATTGCCGATATTCGCATTGATTTTCACCAGGAAATTGCGGCCGATAATCATCGGCTCGACTTCAGGATGGTTGATGTTGGCGGGAATGATGGCGCGGCCCCGGGCAATTTCCTCGCGCACGAATTCCGGCGTGATTTCCGCAGGAATGCTGGCGCCGAACGACTGGCCAGGGTGCTGGCGGCCCATCAGCTCGGCCAGGCGTTCGCCCATGGGACCGGAGGCTTTCAGTTCGCGCAAATACTCCTGGCGGCGCATGTTTTCGCGGATCGCCACGAATTCCATTTCCGGCGTGATGATGCCCTGGCGCGCGTAATGCATTTGCGTCACGTTCTTGCAGGCGATGGCGCGGCGCGGCTTGCGATGCAGATTAAAACGCAGCTCGGCCAGCTTCGGGTCCGCCAGGCGGGCGATGCCGTAGTCGGAGGTCGGACCGGGCAATTCTTCCGTGTCGGCACGTTCCATGATCCACGGCAGGCGCGGCGTATCGAGGCCCGAGCGGATGTCGATCTGCACGTCCGGATCCGTGTAGGGGCCGGAGGTGTCATACACGTAGATCGGTGGATTCTTTTCGCCGCCGAACGACGCTTCCGTGTCGGACTGGCTGATCTCGCGCATGGGCACGCGGATGTCGGGACGGCTGCCCTGCACGTAAATCTTGCGCGAATTGGGCAGCGGCGCGATGGCGGCTTCGTCGACCGTGGCGGTGGCGGAGAGGAATTTCGGGTTGGCGTTCATTTTGGCTCCTTGGCTAGACTATTTTTAAGCCTGGAGCCAGCTAAGGAGGTTCGGCTGCGCGCACGCGGAAAAGCGGGGTGCGTTCATCCTAAAGCTTCCCTTCGCTGGCATTATCCAGATCAGGTTCGGAGGGTATTTCTCACCCGCGCTTGCACTGTGTTTCCACAGCGAAAGGCAGGACCCCTAGCGTTTGCCGCCTTGCGGCAGCGAGCCAATTATACGCGGTTCACGCCGCGTGGCCAGATGATTTCTTGCAGCTGTCGTCTTTGTGCTTCGGCGTTACTTCTTCTTGCCCCAGCGCCAGCTGGTCGGTTCGCCCTTCAGTTGGCAGATGAAAATGAGCACGGCAACGATGGCCACTTCATACACGATGTAGCCAACCAGCATGGTTTGCGGCGGGAACAGGAACGCGCCGCAGGCGAACAGCGCCAGCGCGGCCAGGAACACCAGCCAGCCCTGCCAGGTAATGGGCAAGCCCCAGCCCCAGCCATAGGTCTTGGCGGGAAACCAGTAGGAGGGAGATTTGTCAGCCATGATGCTTTCCTTGTGGATATGGATAGCAGCAAGTATAAATCAGGCGCTCCGATGGCGCTCCGTGACATCGAGGCCGATGCCGCGGTAGCCGATGAAGCGGCTGCCATTGTCGAACATCGGTTCGCCGCTCACCTGCAGGTATTGCGTGCTGCCGTCCGGATTGGCGCGGCTATAGATGAAGTCGAGAAACGGTTCGCGCGCGGCGATCTTGGCGTCGAGCAAGGCCCGCTCGGCCGCGTTCCAGCGCTGCGGCTCTTCTTCGCTGCCGATGCCCAGCATTTCGGCCACGGGGCCGGAAAAACGCGTCAGATTGCCTTGCGCATCCTGCTCCCAGTACCAGTCGGACGACAGTTCCGTGAAGCGCTGGAAGCGCGCTTCGCTTTCGCGCAACTCCGCCGTGCGCTCTTCCACCATCTGTTCCAGCGACTTGTTGTATTCGGCCAGCTTCTGGTACAGCAAGCGCACTTCCAGCATATTGTGGATGCGCGTTTTCACTTCCACCAGGTCGAAGGGCTTGCTGACGAAGTCCTTGGCGCCCGCCTGCAGCGCGCGCAGCTTGTGGCCCGGCTGGGCCGTGATCACCAGCACGGGCAGATAGCTGCCCGCCTCGAGGTCGCGCAAGCCTTCCATCACTTCGAAGCCATCCATTTCCGGCATCTGCAAGTCGAGCAGGATCAAGTCGTAGCGGTGCTGCTGGTGCAGCGCGTGCACGGCTTGCGGGTCCATGGTGGAAGTGATGCGCGTATAGCCGGCATTGCGCAGCACCTGTTCCAGCAGCATGACGTTGGCCTCCTGGTCGTCAACGATGAGGATGCTGGCGTTCAGGATCTCGGTGGCTTGAAGCATGGCGGTATTCCTAAAATGAAGTGCTGAATTAGCGTACTGTGTGAATGTCGTCGGCCAGGCCGTGCGCGGCCGCATGGTGCAGGGCCACGTCGAGCGCATCCATGAATTCGACGACCTTGATCGGCTTGGTCAGGTAGCGGAAGAAGCCCGCTTCCAGGCCCTTCTCGATATCGCGCGGCACGGCGTTGGCCGACAGGGCCATCACGGGAATGTGGCTGGTGAGTGGATCGTCGTGCAATATATGCAGGGCGCCATAACCGCTGATGCCGGGCAGGTTGATATCCATCAAGATCACGTCCGGCTGATAGGTGCGCGCCAGGTCGATACCCAGGTGCGCATCGATGGCCGTGAGCAGTTTCAAATCGCTGCGGCGGGCGATCAATTGCTCCACCAGCGCCAGGTTGGCAGGATTGTCTTCCACGTACAGCAAGGTGCGCTGGCTTTCCTGTTTTTCCTGTACCACGGGCAAGGCTTCACCCTCTTCCAGGTGCAGTTCGGGTGCGCGCGAGGCCTTGAATTCGACCCAGAAAGTGGTGCCCAGGCCTACCGTGCTATCCACGCCAATCTGGCCACCCATCAGTTCGACCAGCTGCTTGGTGACGACCAGGCCGATGCCCGTGCCCTCTTCCGTGCTGCTTTCCTGTCCCAGGCGGTTGAATGGCTGGAACAGCTGCGCCATCTGTTCGGCATTCAGGCCGGCGCCGCTGTCGGTAACGCTGGTGCGCACCTTGTCGCCGCGCTGGCGGCAATCGACTTTCACGCTGCCACCGCTCTGGTTGTACTTGATGGCATTCGACAGCAGGTTGATCATCACCTGTTTCACGCGCGTGCGGTCGGCATGCACATAAAAAGCCTGGCCGCAGCGGGGAAAATGCATGCTGATGCCGCGCTTTTCCGCCTGCGGCGCGATCATTGCCTGGCAATCCTGCAACACATCGAGCAAGGACATCGCCTCTTCCGACATGGTGACCTTGCCCGACTCGATCATGGCCAGGTCGAGGATTTCATTGATCAAGCGCAAAAGATACCAGCCACCCTTGAGTATCTGGTCGATCGAGCGCTGCTGCGGCAAGCTCGGCGCCGGCGTCTCGGACGCCATCAGCTGGGCAAAGCCCAGCACGGCGTTCAAGGGCGTGCGTAATTCATGGCTCATGCTCGACAGAAACTCGGACTTCGCCAGATTCGCCTTTTCCGCCGCCTCGCGGGCCTTTTCCATTTCGATATTCGTGTCTTGCAACGCTTGCTCGAATTGCTTGCGCTCCGTCACGTCGCGGGCGGCGGCAAACACGCCCTGCAGCTTGCGGTTGCGGTCGTGGAAGGTCGAAGCGTTGTACGACACCACCGTCTGCTTGCCGTCGCGCGCCAGGGCCGTCAGCTCGTAATTGGTCACTTTGCCTTCGCGCAACACGCGCGCGATCGCTTCCTCGGCCCGTTCCGGTTCCGTAAAGTAATTCTTGCACGGCGCACCGATCAATTCGTCGCGCGTGCAGCCCGTCAGCGCTTCCATCTGCTGGTTGACGTCGCTGATGATGCCGCGCGGGTCCGTCGTCATCAGGGCGTCGATATTCGATTCAATCAGCGAGCGCGTGTAGAACTGCTGCTCGCGCAGGCGCTGGTCCAGCAACGCCTGTTCCGCCTCGACCTGCTTGCGCGCCGTGTTGTCGGTGCCGATCAGCAAGTAACCGATGACCTTGCTCTGCGCGTCGCGCAGGGCCGTCACGGAGACGATGGCGGGGAAGCGGCTGCCATCCTTGCGGATGTAGGTCAGCTCATAAATGTCTTCGATGCCGCGCGTGGCCTTGAATACCAGCGCTTCCACGCCCGGTGTGATGACAGTGTCGAGTTCCGCGCTGAGGGCGGCGGCGCGCGCGATGATTTCTTGCGCGTCAGAAATGCCGGCCGGCGTCAGCTTGTCGACGACGTCGCTGGCTTCATAGCCGAGCATGCGTTCGGCGCCCACATTGAAAATCTGGATCACGCCTTGCGCATCGGTGGCGATACAGGAGAAATTGGCGCTATTGAAAATCGCATCCTGCAAGGCGCCCGCTTTGAGCAGCTGGCGCGGCAGGCTGGCCGCCACCGTGCGCCGGTACAGCGCCGCCAGCAGCAGCATCAGCAGGAAGACCAGCGCGTCAATGACGCATGCCGTTTCGAACGGCGCGCGCCAAGCCAGCACGCCGACGGCCAGCAGCACGACGGCGCTGAACGAAAATGCCAGCGCCATGGGCCAGCGCGACGGCGCGCGCGGGGGAGTGTTTTCGACAGATTGCATGTTAAGCCTGGGCAATGACAACGATAAGTGGGGAAATGCGGTACTCGGTACGGTGTTCAGTGCGCCTGGCGCTGGCGCACGTCCGATAGCAGGCGTGCGAATTCCTTCTTCACCACGCCGTAGCATTCGCATACATGGCCTTCGAGGCCGGCGCGGTCGAGCACGGAGATATGTCCGCGCCGGTAACTGATGAAGCCACGCGCCTGCAGGCGCCCGGCCGCTTCCGTCACGCCCTCGCGGCGTACGCCCAGCATGTTGGCGATGAGTTCCTGCGTCATGGTCAGCTCGCGATTCGGCAAGCGGTCCATGGTCAGCAGCAGCCAGCGGCACAGTTGCTGTTCCACCGTGTGGTGGCGGTTGCACACGGCCGTCTGCGACATTTGCGTGATCAAGGCTTGCGTATAGCGCAGCAGCAAACGCATGACGGGACCGGCGCGGTCGAATTCTTCCATCAGCAGGTGCGCTTTCAGGCGATAGCCGACGCCGCCCGTCTGCACCACGGCGCGGCTCGGTGTCGAGTTGCCGCCCATGAACAGCGACACGCCCACCACGCCTTCATTGCCGACGCCGGCGATTTCCGACGAGCCGCCGTTTTCCAGCAGGTAGTGAATAGAAACGATGGCCGTGGTGGGGAAGTACACATGCTGCAACTTGTCGCCAGAATCGTAGATCACGTCACCGAGCAGCATGGACACTTGCTCCAGGTGGGGGGCCAGTCGCGCGAAATCGGCGTCGAGCATGGCGGAGAGCAAATGGTTTTGATTCGGGTTGTGCAGCTGGGCATGCGGACTCGACATGGGCAGGTTTCCTGGTTTCCAGTCGTCAGCTAGGGGGTAGAAGTGAGACGTCCGAACGAGGGCCGCCATATGCAGCAGCCTAACACGGCGCTTGCACAATGACGCGACTATATTTCTTGCGGGCATGGCCGTCTGTTCGCCAGCGAACGGACGACCATGTGCAGCGCATCCTACAGTCAATCACTGCCAGGGCTGCCTGATCATGGATCGGCACCGGCGCTGCTACCGGACGCCATCATGCAATCATTCTTCAAACGCATTTCCATTTCCGTTTCCACCTCGGCCCTGATCACCCTGGCGGTCGGGCTGTGCCTGACGGCGCTATGCTATGTCTCGGCGCGCCAGATCGAGTCGGAAAGCACCAGGCTGCTGCTGCAGTACCACACCAGCGGACACACGCTGCGCGCCGCCCTGCTGCCTGCCAACGGCATGAGCCTCGATGCGAACCATCGCGGCTCCCTGTATGTGCTGCTGGGCGGACTACTGTCGAGCCTGCTGGCCACCGCGTATGTCTTTCAGCTCGTGTCGCGCAATTCCGTGATTGCCCGCATCACGGGCGAGCGCACGGCGGCGCTGCAGTTCGCCAACCTGCGCCTGTCCGAAGACATCGCCGCGCGCATGCACAATGAAAAGTCGCTGCGTCTGCGCGAACGCATCATCGAAGTGTCGGCCAATGCCATCATCCTGTGCAGCGCCGACGCACCGGGCTATCTGATCGAATACGTCAATCCCGCCTTCGAGCGCATCACCGGCTATGCGGCCGAGGAAGTCATCGGCCAGCGCCTGGAAGACTTGCAGGGTCCCGAGCAAGGACGGCAAGACATGCACGCCATTACGGCCGCCCTGCGCGAACAGCGCGAAGGCAAGGCCATCGTGCGCAATTTCCGCAAGGATGGCAGCTGCTACTGGAGCGAGCTGTTCGTCGCGCCCGTACGCGACGATGGTGATGGCCCCGTCAGCCACTTTGTCGTGGCGCAATACGACATCAGCACCGTCATGCGCTTCGAACAAGAGATGGAATTCCAGGCCAGGCACGATATCCTCACGGGCCTGGCCAACCGGGCCCTGCTGCGCGAACGGCTGGAGCAGGCGATGGCCGTAACGCGGCGCAACGGCCTTCCCCTGTGGGTGGTGTTCATCGACCTCGACCGCTTTAAATTTGTCAACGATACCCTGGGCCACGATGCGGGCGACCAGGTGCTGAAAAACGTGGCCGAGCGCCTGCGCGACGCCACACGCGAAGTCGATACGGTGGCGCGCGTGGGCGGCGACGAATTCGTGCTGCTGCTGCCCCAGCATGGCAATGGCGAACCGGGCGCCGCCATCCTGCAGCGCATCCAGGACGCCGTGGCGCAGCCGCTGCAGCTGGGCGAATATGAATTCTTTCTCAGCTGCTGCATGGGCGTGGCCGTGTATCCCGACGATGGCCAGAATGCCGACACCTTGATCAAGCACGCCGACATCGCCATGTACCGCGCCAAGGAACAGGGACGGGGCCATTGGCAATTCTATGCATCGGGCATGAATGCGGGCACCCTGGAGCAGCTGGGGCTGGAAAGCGAATTGCGCCACGCCCTGGAGCGGGGGCAATTCCACCTCGAATACCAGCCCCAGCTGGATCTGGCCAGCGGCGCGGTGGTGGGCATGGAAGCGTTGCTGCGCTGGCAACATCCTCAACTGGGACGCATTCCACCTGCCAGCTTCATCGGCCTGGCCGAGGAAATGGGCTTGATCACGCCCATCGGCGACTGGGTCCTGCGCACGGCATGCGCCCAGACGCGCGCATGGCAACTGGCCGGCCATGGTCCGCTGCGCCTGGCCGTCAACTTATCGGCGCGGCAATTCAAGCAAAGAAATATGCTGCAGGCGGTAGCCCAGGCGCTGGCCGAGACTGGCCTCGATGCCGCCCATCTGGAACTGGAATTGACGGAAAGCATGGTCATGCATGACGTAGAGCAAGCCACGGCCATCATGGCCAAACTGAAGACGCTGGGCGTGCAACTGTCCATCGATGACTTCGGCACCGGCTATTCCAGCCTGGCCTACCTGCGCCACTTCCCTATCGACGTATTGAAAATCGACAAAACCTTCGTCAGCGACATCACGCACAGCGACGATGATGCGGCCATCGTGCGCGCCATCATTTCACTGGCGCACAGCTTGCGCCTGAAAGTGATCGCGGAAGGCGTGGAAACGGTGCAGCAGCTGGCCTTCCTGCGCCAGCACGGCTGCGATCAGATGCAGGGCTACCTGTTCAGCCGTCCCCTGGCCGCGCCCGCCTTCGAAGCGCTGCTGCAGGAAGGCAGCATGCTGCCCGCTTAAAACGCGTGGCGCAGGCCGACGTTGAAGGCGCGGTTGCCGCTGCCCACTTCCGTGGCATTGCCCACCATGTAGGCGGCGTCGTTGCGGTTGCGGATGTGCGCGTAGGCAAGATACACCTTGCTGCGCTTGGACAAGGCATACGTGGCGCCGATGGCCAACTGCTGCGCATCGCGGTTGGCCGCATCACGGTCATCCTTGTGGACGAACGAGGCCAGCAAGGTCGTCGCGCCCAGCGGCACGGAGACGCCGACGATGGCGTCGCGGCTGTCGCTCGACTGGGCCGGCGCCTGTGCCGCGCCATACGGGTTTTCCGCAAAGAACATGGTGCTGCCGTCGCCCGTGTTGCGGCCATAGCCGGCAAACGCCGTGGCCACGCCGAAGTTGTAGTTGCCGGCCAGAATCGTATTGTTGACGTCGGCCTTGCCCGGCGCGCCGGCACGGCTCTGGCGCGCCAGGCGCAGGGTCAGGGGACCGTTGACATAACCGAGGGCCAGGCCCAGCGAACGTTGATCTGCCGCAATTCCCGTGTGCTCGCCAGCACCGTACATCACCGTCGCCGTCACGCCGCGCAACTCGGGCGAGGTGTAGCGCACGGTATTGTCGATGCGCGTGGCCGAATAGCCGGCCAGGTTGGTCGCCGCGCCGGCCAGGCCGCCCTCGAACGGATCGGCCACGTCGGTCAGCGCCTGGCTTTGCAGGTTGTACTGGCGCCCCACGGTCAGCATGCCCAGCGGGCTGTCGATGCCGACAAAAGCCTGGCGGCCGAACAATTGCCCCGCCTGGTCGGAGCGGCCCGTGTCGCTCAGGACACCCGCTTCCAGGGTGAACACGGCGTGCAAGCCATTGCCCAGCGATTCCGTGCCGCGCAAGCCCAGACGCGAGCCGGCCGACACGCCGCTGGTGAGCTTACTGACGCCGCCTTCCTGCACCAGGCCCGCATCCATCAAGCCATATATGGTGACTGACGACGGGGTGACTGAAGACGGGTCGACGGACGACTGGGCGTGGGCGGCAGGCAAGGCGCCCAGGGTAGCGAGTGCCATGGTAATCGAGATTTTTTTCATGCTGGTTTCCTTGTAAAAGCAAAACCGGGAAAGCGCGCGGCCATGGCGCGCGCCACAGGCGTTAAGGCGCGCTGTAGTTACATGCCGTATCGAAAGACGACGGGCCAGATAACAACATTCCTGGCTAAGCTGTGGCGGCGCGGCCGGCAAAGACAATGGCGCGCGGTAGTCCGCCGTGAATGGTGCACCGCTGGCGGTGCGCGTGGCTCAGGCGCCCGGCCCGAAGGGGACGCTCTGAAGGTGGCCGGCATCGCAGATGCGCTGGCCTTGAGACGCGGACGGGAGTTGGATAAAACTGCGTCTGCTGGCGCCGTCCGCAAAGATGGGGGAGGAAGCGCCGAGGCCCGCATTATAGCATCGGCAGCGCCTTTATCCCCGTTCTGTTGCAGGAAAACGACTCGCCAGGCCGCCAAAACACGGCGATGTCGCCGCGCAAGATGGCGCATGCCGACCAGGCAAAAACGCTATTGTAGCGGCAGGCCGGCGGCTTTGTCCTTGCCCTTGTGCAGCGGTGCGGCTGCCGGAGGCTAGCGCGCTGCGGCGGCCCCCTTCAGCAAGGTCAGCACGGCTTTACTTTCCGGCGTCGACGCCCGTTGCTGCGCCATCTTCAACACGGGGAATTCCCCGCCCTGCGGATTGGCTCCCAGGCCCAGCAACAGCTTGACCATCGCCGCGTCGCTATTTTCGACGGCCGCCAGCAAGGGCGGCAGATAACCGTCGTTGACGATGGGCGCGCCCATCGCGGCCAGGCGGGCGACCCAGTCGTGCCGCTGGCTGCGCACCGCATGCCACAGCAGCGTCTCCTTTTCCAGACGCCGCGAATCGAGCGCCGCCTGCTGTCCCTTGTAAGACTCTTCGGCGGCGGGTCCGACTTGCTGCCATGGCATGCCGGGCACCACCAGTTGGCGCAGCACCTCCTCGGACGCCGGCTGGTAGTTGTACATGGCGCGCATCGCGGCATCGAGCCAGCGGTCCCTTCCCTTCGCGTCATGCCGGGGCACGCGCTGCTTGAGCCAGTCCAGCGCGCCGGCGTTGCCCGCTTCGGCGGCATAGGCGTACAGCGACTTGTCCTGCTCATCAGTATTCGGCGTGGTGCTGGTGGCCAGCATTTTATCGAGCACTTCGGTGCCGCGCGTCAGGCGCAGCAAGCGCCCCCATACCAACGAATCGGCCAGCGGCCGTTCGGCTGGCTGCGCAGCCCCGCCTTTCTCGGCTTTTTTCTCTGCCAGATACTGATCTACCAGCAAATATGGCCGGCCCGCGCCTGCGTCGAGCAAGGCGATCATGCTGGCCGTCCGTTCATTCGCGTCGATCAATTCCGGCAAGATGTCCGCATCCTCCTGCTGCAAGGCGTATTCCAGCGGCGCCATCGTGTGGTTTTCGCCGCCGTATTGCCGGACATCGGCGCCATGGGCCAGCAACAGGCGCACCATCGCGGCATTGCCGTACAGGGCAGCCAGATGCAGGGGCGCGGCGTGGTACAGCGTATCGCCTTCGCCAAGCGGCACGCCGCGCTGCAACAGCAGCGTCATCATGCGCAGCTTGGCGGGCAACAGCGCGGCGTGCCGCTCACGCAGCGCCTGGCGGCGCGCCTGCAGCGACGCCTGCGCCAGTCGCTCCTGATCGTCGTCCTGCAACGTTTGCGCCTTCAGCCATGCCGCTTCGGCTTTGAACATGCTGGATGCGGGCAAGATCAAATAGTTCAGCAAGGGAAGCCTGTCGATCGCATAGTTGCCCGGCTCGGCGACGCCGGCAAGCAGCTTGCCGAAGGCCGCTTCATCGCCCTCTCTGGCAGCCTTGAACAGCGCCGTCACCTCGGGCGTCGGCGGCAGCTTGTTGCGTGCCTCGCGCACATAATTGATCAAGCGTTCCATGCCGTGCACCGAGACCTGCGGCAATGGCATGCCCACCTTCCATGCCCGCGCCAGCTGATCCGCCTCGGCGTGTTGCGCCGCATTCAGTTTCTTTGTCCAGCGGGCCACGGCGTCGCCGGCCTCCGCCGCGCCGCCCGCCGCCGCCAGCTGGCTCAGCATGGAAGCGAGCACATAGTCCTGCGGCACACCCGCCTCCTCGCCATACAGCACGGCCAGCTGTAACTGGGCCTTGGCAATGCCGCTTTCGGCGGCCTTGCGCAGCCAGCGGGCGGCCTGCTTTTCATCCAGGCCGCCCGTGCCTTTCCAGCACAGCAAGCCCAGCTGGTAGGCGGCTTCCATGTCGCCACCCTCGGCGGCACGGCGGTACCAGTCCTGCGGCGAACTCTGTCCCGTCAGCGACGTCGCCGGCAGGGGCGCGCCGCGCTTCCAGCGGCCGGCCAGGCGCACGGCCTCATCGACCTGGTCCGGCGACATCCTGCCACGGCGTGCCGGCAGGGACTTCTCCATCGCGGCCGCACCGCTCCACTGCTTGTCTTGCAGCGCCAGCAGGTTGAGCGCATACGACAACACCCGGTCGACCGGCCCGCCTTCGCCCCGTTCATACATTTGTGCCAGCTCCTGCAGCGGCTTGCCGTCACCCTGCGCCGCCATGACGCCCAACCAGGGCCGTGCGCGCGATGGATTGCGCATGCGGCCCGGCGCGTATGCATACATGAAAACCAGCGCCTCCTGCGCGGCGCGATCGCCGCCCTTGGCCGCCAGCAGATACCAGCGCTCCGCTTCGGCCTCGCTACGCTCCACGTCCCGGCATCCTTTCTCGCCCTGGTAGATTTCGGCGAGGACTTTTTGCGCCTCGACATCGCCACCTTGCGCCGGTCCGCGCAATTGCCTCACGGCCTCGCTGCAGCGCCCATCCTGGAAAGCCGCCATCCCCTCCGGAACACCGGCGCATGCGCCACCGGCAAGCAATCCAGCGCCGAGCACAGCCAACTGCCACATTTTTTTCATGATTACCTGAATATTAAAATAATGTTGCAAAGATGATAGCTTGAAAAAAATACAATGAAGCAATATTGCTCAATCGTGCGCGGCTTTTCGGGCCTTACATCCCCGCTATTTGCTGCGCATGCTTTATGCACCCCTTATAATGGTTCCTTTTGCCAATCACACGCCAAATCATGGAATTAGCCAAGTCTTTCGAGCCCGCCGACATTGAACAATTCTGGCGCACCGAGTGGGAACAGCGCGGTTACTTCACCGCCACCCTCGATGCCGGAAAACCTTCCTTCAGCATCCAGTTGCCGCCGCCGAACGTCACCGGCACCCTGCACATGGGCCATGCGTTCAACCAGACCATCATGGATGGTTTGACCCGCTACCACCGCATGCTGGGCCACAACACAGCCTGGATTCCCGGCACCGACCACGCGGGCATCGCCACGCAAATCGTCGTGCAACGCCAGCTGGACGCGCAAAAGATTTCGCGCCATGACCTGGGCCGCGAGAAATTCGTGGAAAAAGTGTGGGAATGGAAAGAAAAATCCGGTTCCATCATCACCGGCCAGATGCGCCGCCTGGGCGCCTCGGCCGACTGGCAGCGCGAATACTTCACGATGGATGAACCGCGCTCGAAAGTCGTCACCGACGTCTTCGTGCGCCTGTTCGAGCAAGGCCTGATCTACCGCGGCAAGCGCCTCGTCAACTGGGACCCCGTGCTGGGCACGGCTGTCTCGGACCTGGAAGTGGTGTCCGAGGAAGAAGACGGCTCCATGTGGTACATCAAGTACCCGCTGGCCGATGGCAGCGGTTTCCTGACGGTGGCAACGACCCGTCCTGAAACCATGCTGGGTGACGTGGCCGTGGCCGTCGATCCGACGGACAAGCGCTACACAGCGCTGGTGGGCAAGATGCTCAAACTCCCTTTGACGGACCGCGAAATCCCCATCATCGCCGACGAATACGTCGACAAGGAATTCGGCACGGGCTGCGTGAAGATCACCCCGGCGCACGACATGAACGATTACGCCGTGGGCCAGCGCCATAAACTGGCGCAGATCGTCATTTTGACGCTGGACGCGAAGATCACCGACGACGCACCGGCAGCCTACCGCGGCATGGACCGCTTTGCCGCGCGCAAGCAGATCGTCGCAGACCTCGATGCGCAAGGCTTGCTGGAACAGGTCAAGCCGCACAAGCTGATGGTGCCGCGCGGCGACCGCACGGGCGTGGTCATCGAGCCGATGCTGACGGACCAGTGGTTTGTCGCCATGAGCAAACCGGCCCCGGAAGGCACCTTCTTCCCAGGCAAATCGATCGCGGAAACGGCGCTGGACAAGGTTGCCAACGGCGAAATCAAGTTCGTGCCGGAAAACTGGAGCACCACCTACAACCAGTGGCTCAACAACATCCAGGACTGGTGCATCTCGCGCCAGCTGTGGTGGGGCCATCAAATCCCGGCGTGGTACGACGACGCCGGCAATATCTTCGTTGCCAAGACGCAAGCTGAAGCGGAAGCGAAAGCACTGGCCGCCGGCAGCACGGGCCCCTTGAAACGCGACGACGACGTGCTCGACACGTGGTTCTCGTCGGCCCTGGTGCCGTTCTCGACCATGGGTTGGCCGGAAGAAACGCCGGACATGAAGGCCTTCCTGCCGTCGTCCGTGCTGGTGACGGGTTTCGACATCATCTTCTTCTGGGTCGCGCGCATGGTCATGATGACAGCGCACTTCACGGGCAAGGTGCCGTTTGAAACCGTCTACGTGCACGGCCTGGTGCGCGATTCGACGGGACAGAAAATGTCCAAGTCGAAGGGCAACACGCTGGACCCGATCGACTTGATCGACGGCATCGACCTGGAAGGCTTGATCGTCAAACGCACCACGGGCCTGATGAACCCGCGCGACGCGGAAAAGATCACCAAGGCCACGCGCAAGGAATTCCCGGAAGGTATTTCCGCCTACGGCACGGATGCTGTGCGCTTCACCATGGCCAGCTATGCCTCGCTGGGCCGCAACATCAATTTCGACCTGGGCCGCTGCGAAGGCTACCGCAACTTCTGCAACAAGATGTGGAACGCCACCCGTTTCGTCATGATGAATACGGAAGGCAAGGATTGCACGCCGAACGACGCCGACCTGTCGCAGGCGGACAAATGGATCATTTCCTTGCTGCAAAAAGCGGAACTGGACGTCGCCAAAGGCTTTGAAGACTTCCGTTTCGACAATATCGCCGCCACCATCTACAAATTCGTCTGGGACGAGTATTGCGACTGGTACCTGGAAGTCGCGAAAGTCCAAGTGCAACAGGGCACGGAAGGCCAGCAGCGCGCCACCCGTCACACCCTGCTGCGCGTGCTGGAAGTGGTGCTGCGCCTGGCCCATCCGATCATTCCGTTTGTCACGGAAGCGCTGTGGCAAACAGTGGCGCCATTGGCCGGCAAGACGCTCAAGGCTGAAGGTGATTCCATCATGATGCAGCCCTACCCGATCGCCAACACCGACAAGATCGATGAAAGCGCGGAAGCGTGGATGCAGCAGTTGAAAGCGTTGACGGATGCGACGCGCAACCTGCGCGGCGAAATGCAAATTTCCCCATCGGTGCGCGTGCCGCTGATCGTCGAAGCGGGCAATGCGACGGAAAAGGCTGCGCTGGCGTCGTACGCACCGTACATCCAGTCGCTGGGCAAGCTGGCCGAAGTGCAGATCGTCGATGCCTTGCCAGACTCGCCTGCGGCCGTCGCCATCGTCGGCACCACCAAGCTGATGCTGAAAGTGGAAATCGACGTTGCTGCCGAACGCGAACGCCTGGGCAAGGAAATCGCCCGCATCGAAGCAGAAATTGCCAAAGTAAATAGCAAATTAGGCAATGAAAGCTTTGTCGCGCGCGCCCCGGCCGCCATCGTTGCGCAAGAAAACGAGCGTTTGCTCAGTTTTTCGGCCACAATTGAAAAATTGCGCGAACAGTTTGCTAAACTAGCCAGCGCATAAGGCAAGTTTGGAAGGATTGCGCGGCGTCATCCGTGACGCCGCGCAGCACTGCTGGTCTTGCCTTGGTATATAAACTGTTCGTGACCCGATCAAAAAAACCATAGGAGACTAGCGATGCATAAACTATTCAAAGCAAGCGTACTGGTGGCCGCCCTGGCCATCGCCGGCGGCGCCGCCGCGCGCGACGGCAACTACACCCCCGTCGGCACGTGGAAAACCATCGACGACGCCAGCGGCAAGCCGAAATCCCTCGTCGTCATCACGGAAAGCAACGGTGTCTTGCAAGGCAAGATCGACAAGCTGTTCCGCGGCCCGGAGGAAGACCAGAACCCCAAGTGCGACAAGTGCACGGGCGCCAAGAAAGACCAGCCCATCATCGGCCTGGTGATCCTGTCCGGCCTAAAATATGACGGCAAGGAATGGACGGGCGGCGAAATCACGGACCCTGCCAATGGCAAGACTTACAAAAGCAAGGCCGAACTGACGGAAGGCGGCACCAAGCTGCAAGTGCGCGGCTATATCGGCGTGCCGATGTTTGGCCGCTCGCAGACATGGGTGCGTGAAGAATAATCGCAGCCGCCCCCTAACCGAAGCCGGCCCAGCGCCGGCTTTTTTACGTCCTGCTCCCCTACTCCTGTTGTTTTCGCAGCTCGAATTCGCTTGTATTTTAGCCTGTATCAAGGTGGCTGAACGCTATGCGCGCCAACGCACATACCGGCAATCCCCTCCGTGAAATAGTGCATGCCTGTGACGCCATCGCCCTGTAGCGAAGGGCGGCATGGCTCTGCCGGATGACCTCATCCGCGGATGCCCGGCAGTGACTGCCATGCACAAAGGAACACAAATGAACCTCTTCAAACGATATCTGAACCCGCTGCTCGTCGCGGCAGGTTTGCTGGCCATGGCCGCCCTGGCTGGTTGCGGCGGCGGTGACCAGGGACGCGATCCCATCCTCGGCTTGCCGGCTGCCACCTTGTCCAGCCTGGCCGTCACGCCAGCCTCGGCCACGGTCGCCATCGGCGCCGCCCAGCAATTCACGGCCATCGCCACGTATAGCGATGGCTCCGCGCAAGACGTCAGCGCCAAGGCGGCCTGGACATCGGCCACGCCGGCCAGCGCGACAGTCAATGCCGCCACAGGCCTGAGTACCGGCGTCGCTGTCGGCAGCAGCAGCATCAGCGCCGCGTTTGGCGGCAGGAGCGCCAGCGCCGTGTTGACCGTCACGCCAGCGACCTTGATGTCCATCGCCGTCACGCCGCAAAACCCCGTCGTACCCCTCGCCGCGACGCGCCAGCTGGCCGTCCTTGCCACGTATTCGGATGGCAGCATTGTCGACGTGACGAGCGGCAGCAGCTTCGTTTCAGTCACGCCCGCCTCGGCCACTGTCGCCAGCGGCGGCCTCGTCACCGGCGCTGCCTTTGGTACCAGCGTCATGAATGCCAGCTTCAACGGCAAGACGGCCAGCACCACCGTCACCGTGCCTGCCCTCACCCTGGTCAGCATCGCCGTCACGCCCGCTACAGCCAGCATCGCTGTCGGTGCCCAGCAGCAATTCATTGCCACCGCAACGTATTCGGATAGCTCGAACGCCATCATCACCGGCGGCGCCACCTGGACCTCGGGCACCGCTGCCAACGCCAGCGTGCTGAACACAGGCGTCGCCACCGGCATCGCCGTCGGCACCAGCAGCATCACGGCCACGGCCGGCGGCCAGTCCGGCAGCGCGCTGCTGACTGTCACGGCCGTCGCCATCCCGCCCGTGTTCAACCCGATCATCCTGGGCCGCGCGGCGCCGTTCGGCGTGCTGGCCGGCACCTCGATCACGAACAATTCGGGCGGCACCACCCTGATCACGGGCGACGTCGGTGCACCGTCGCAAACGGTCGATCCGACCCAGGCGGCCGGCTTTACCAATTACAAGTCGGGCGCCATCCTGGCCGGCGCCATGACAGATTTACAAGCGGCGATCACGGACGGCAATAGCCGGACCTGCGATGTCAGCTTTGCCGGCGGCATCGACCTGGGCGGCCAGACCTTCGGCCCCGGCGTGTATTGCTATGCGGGCGCCATCAGCATCACGGGCACCCTGACACTGAACGGTCCCGGCGTATACATCTTCCGCACGGCGCTGACCTTGGATTCGACCGTCAATTCCATCGTTGCCCTGAACAATGGCGCCACGGCCGACAACGTCAGCTGGCTACCCGTCGGCCCCACCACCCTGGCCGCGAACAGCGTCTTCAAGGGCAATATCCTGGGCCAGTCTGCCGCCATCACGGTAGGCGACAACACGACCCTGCTCAATGGCCGGGTGCTGACGGCTGCCGCCGTCACCCTGCGCAACAACCAGATCACCAAATAATCAGGACATGACCATGACTATTGCACACACACTGGGCGCCCTGAGCGTGATGACGGCCGCCCTGCTGGCAGCGCAAGGGGCGCAGGCGCAGGACAACACCTTCATCAACCCGGACTGGGCCAACAGCGCCTGGTACCTCGGTGCCGGCGTGGGCCAGTCGCGCGCCACCATCGACGAGCCGCGCCTGCGCGCCAGCCTGGCCGCCAACGGTGAAACCGTCACCGGTTTTACCAAGGACCAGCGCGACACGGGCTATAAACTGTTTGTCGGACGGCAACTGAACCAGTATTTCGCCGTGGAAGGCGGTTACTTTGACCTGGGCAAGTTCGATTTCCGGTCCACCACCAGCGGCAACGGCGTGCTGAACGGACAAGCAGCGTTTCGCGGCGTGAACCTGGACTTGCTGGGCCAGCTGCCGCTGTCGCAGCGACTGTCCCTGCTGGGCCGTGTCGGCATGCATTACACCAAGACCAACACGGAATTCAGCGGCAACCGCCTACTGGGCTCGACAAACACGCATGCCAGCGAGCGCAAGCTCAACGCCAAGCTGGGTCTGGGCCTGGAATACAAGTTCAGCGAAGCGCTGGCCCTGCGCGGCGAAGTCGAGCGTTATCGCTTGAACGACGCCGTGGGCAACCGTGGCGATGCAGACCTGTATTCCGTCAGCCTCGTGTACAAGCTGGGCCGCCCGGCCAGCGCCACGCCCGCCTACCAGCCGGCGCCCGAAGTCGCTCCTGTCGTCGCGATGCCGGCGCCGCTGATCGAAGCCAAGCCCGCACCGGTGCCAGTGGCGGAAAAAGTGTCGTTTGCTTCGGAAGCATTGTTTGATTTCGATCAATCGACGCTCAAGCCACAAGGCAAGGCGGCGCTGGACCAGCTACTAGGTCGATTGACCGGCATGGACCTGGAAGTGATCGTCACGGTCGGTCATACGGATGCCGTCGGTTCCGATGCCTACAACCAGAAACTGTCGCAGCGCCGCGCCGAAGCCGTCAAGGCTTACCTGGTGGCGCAAGGCGTGGAAACGAGCCGCGTCTACACGGAAGGCAAGGGAGAAACGCAGCCCGTAGCCGACAACACGAGTGCCGCCGGTCGCGCCAAGAACCGCCGCGTGACGGTGGAAGTGGTGGGCACGCGCAAAGTTGCACGCTAAGTTATCCACGCACGTAAAAAAACCGGCTTGCGCCGGTTTTTTTACGTCTGGCGCAAGGCCGCCACGGGCTTGCGGTGATGCTTGCTCAGGTGCCTGTCGAGGCTGTTGGCAAACTGCTGCCGGTCGGACTGGCTGAAGGCGGCCGGGCCGCCCGTATCCACGCCGCCGCTGCGCAATTCTTCCATGAAGGCGCGCATCGTCAGTTGCTGGGCGATATTGTCCTTCGTGTAAAACTCGCCGCGCGGATTGAGCGCAAAACCGCCTTTGGCCAGCACGTCGGCGGCCAGCGGGATATCGCCCGTGATGACCAGGTCGCCGGGATTGAGCAGGCGCACGATTTCCTGGTCGGCCACGTCGGCGCCGGACGGCACTTGCACGGTGCGGATAAAACGCGAGGGCGGCACGCGCAAGCCCTGGTTGGCTACCAGGGTGAGCGGCAACTCCAGGCGGTCGGCCACGCGGTATAGGATTTCCTTGATGACAACGGGACAGGCATCGGCGTCGATCCAGATTTGCATCCCGGACGGCTGGCCGCCCTGGCTACCGTCCGCCATCACAGTTCCCACGCTTCGCCACCGGGGCCCATGCGCGGCGCGCTGACACCAAAGTGCAAATAGGCGGCCGGGGTGGCGACGCGGCCACGGGGCGTGCGCTGCAAAAAGCCTTGCTGTATCAGATACGGTTCCAGCACGTCTTCGATGGTATCGGCCGCTTCGCCGATGGCCGCCGCCAGGTTGCCGATGCCGACGGGGCCGCCGCCGAACTTGAACAGCACGGCTTCGAGCAGCTTGCGGTCCATCACGTCAAAGCCGGCGGAATCGACGTCGAGCATGGCCAGCGCGCGGTCGGCCACCACCTTGGTGATCTCGCCATTGCTTTTGACTTCCGCGAAATCGCGCACGCGGCGCAGCAAGCGGTTGGCGATACGGGGCGTGCCGCGGGCACGCTGGGCGATCTCGTGCGCGCCTTCCGGGTCGATCGGCGCCTTCAGCAAGGCGGCGCTGCGCGTGACGATCTTCGTCAATTCGCCCGTGTTATAAAACTCCAGGCGAGCCACGATGCCGAAGCGGTCACGCAGCGGATTGGTCAGCATGCCGGCGCGCGTGGTGGCGCCGACCAGGGTAAACGGTTGCAAATCGAGCTTCACGGAACGGGCGGCCGGGCCTTCGCCGATCATGATATCGATTTGATAATCCTCAAGCGCCGGATATAAAATTTCTTCGACAACAGGCGACAACCGGTGGATTTCATCGATGAACAGGACGTCGTTCGCTTCCAGATTCGTCAGGATCGCCGCCAGGTCGCCCGGACGCTCGAGCACGGGGCCGGACGTCTGGCGCAAATTCACGCCCATTTCGCGCGCAATGATGTGCGCCAAGGTCGTCTTGCCCAGACCTGGCGGGCCGAACAGCAAAGTATGGTCGAGCGCTTCCTTGCGCTGGCGCGCGGCAGTGATAAAGATCTCGAGCTGGTCGCGGATCTTTTCCTGTCCCACATACTCGTCGAGTTGCTTCGGGCGCAAGGCCCGCTCGATGGCCTCTTCGTTATGCGAGATGGGGGCCGCGTCGATGATGCGCTGTTCCGTGAAGCTGTCGGTCTGGATGCTCATGCGTTATCAGCCTTTCGACAGCGCTTTCAGCGCCAGTTTGATGCCGTCCGAGACACTGCTGCCGGCCGGCACGTTTTTCACGGCGGCCAGCGCTTCCTTGTCCGAATAACCAAGCGCCACCAGCGCGTTCAAAATGTCCGATTTCGCATCCGGCGCCGCATGCGCGCCGCCGGCGCCGATATCGGCCCCCAGCTTGCCCTTCAATTCCAGCAGTAAGCGTTCCGCCGTCTTCTTGCCGATGCCCGGCACTTTGACCAGGCGGCCCGAATCCTGCAAGGTGATCGCCTGCGCCAGGTCGGCAATCGTCATGCCGGAGAGAATCGACAAGGCCATGCGCGCGCCCACACCCGTGATCTTGATCAACTGGCGAAATACAGCCCGCTCGGCCGCATTGCCGAAGCCAAACAGCAAATGCGCATCTTCGCGGATGGCCTGATGCGTGAACAACACGACTTTTTCGCCCACGTGGGGCAAGTTGTAAAACGTGCTCATCGGCACGTCGACTTCATAGCCGACACCCTGGCAATCGACCAGCAATTGTGGCGGATTCTTTTCAAGCAAAATACCGGAGAGACGGCCTATCATCGCGTGTTCCTAATGTTGTGTGTATATATATGAGGGCTATCCTAAGCCTAACCGACCAGGCGGCCGCGCTTCATGCGCAAACCCTGCAGCTGGGGCGCCAGCGCGCCGATCATGGCCAGCGCATCGATGCTGTTGGCGTGGCAAATGGCCACGCCCAGCGCATCGGCCGCATCCGTGCCGGGCAAGCCGGGCAAGGACAGCAGCCGCGACACCATTTCCTGCACCTGCTCCTTGGCCGCCTTGCCATGTCCCGTGACAGCTTGTTTCACTTGCAGCGCCGTGTATTCGGCCACCGACAAGTCGGCATGGACGAGCGCGCAAATGGCCGCGCCACGCGCCTGGCCCAACAGCAAGGTCGATTGGGGGTTGACGTTGACAAACACTTTTTCGATGGCCGCACAGTCGGGCTGGTAAGTGCCGACAATTTCGCTCACGCCCTGCAGGATGATCTTCAGGCGCGGCGGCAATTCCCCTTCGGAACCCGTCTTGACGGTTCCCGACGCGATATAGCGCAGCTTGTTGCCGTGTTTTTCAATGACCCCAAAGCCGGTGGTGCGCAGGCCAGGATCGATGCCAAGAATAATCATCGCCAGATTCTATAATGAATACGGCAGGCACCGGTGAATAACCGATGCCTGCCGCTGAGTTACTGCCGACTGAGATGTTGAATCTCAGCCTGTTCCATATCAATGACGGAAGTGACGCGTTCCTGTGTACAACATCACGACGCCGCGCTCGTCCGCCGCATCGATCACTTCCTGGTCGCGCATGGAGCCGCCCGGGTGGATGACGCAAGTCGCGCCTGCGTCGACGACCACGTCGAGGCCATCGCGGAACGGGAAGAAGGCGTCCGACGCCACCACGGAACCGGTCAAGCTCAGGCCGGCGTTTTGCGCCTTGATGGAAGCGATGCGGGCCGAGTCGATACGGCTCATCTGACCTGCGCCCACGCCCAGGGTCATGTTATTGCCGCAGAAGACGATGGCGTTCGACTTGACGAATTTCGCCACTTTCCAGGCAAACATCAAGTCGGCCAGTTGCTGCGGCGTTGGCTGCAGCTTGCTGACCACGCGCAAGTCGCCGATACCGACGTTTTTCGCGTCCGGCGATTGCACCAGCAAGCCGCCACCGACGCGCTTGAAGTCCATGGCGTGCACGCCGGTACCCAGCGGGATTTCCAGCATGCGCACGTTTTGCTTGCTCGACAGAATCTGTTTCGCTTCCGCGGAGAACGACGGGGCGATCAGCACTTCCACGAACAGCTTGGCAATTTCGCCGGCGGTGGCGCCGTCGAGTTCCGTGTTGAAGGCGATGATGCCGCCGAATGCCGAGGTCGGGTCCGTCTGCAGGGCGCGCGCATACGCTTCAGCTGCATTCTTGCCCAGAGCGACGCCGCATGGGTTCGCGTGCTTGACGATGACGCAAGCGGCGCTTTGTTCGAAGCCGCCCATGCTCTTCACGCATTCCCAGGCCGCATCGGCGTCGGCGATGTTGTTGTACGACAATTCCTTGCCTTGCAGCTGGCGGTAGTTGGCCAGCGCGCCATCGGTGGTGACGAGGTCGCGGTAGAACGCGGCGCTCTGGTGCGGGTTTTCACCATAGCGCATGTCTTGCACTTTCTCAAAGGCAACGTTGAGGATTTGCGGATAAGCGCCGCGCTCGGCGTGCACTTTCGTCGGGCCCAGGCTGGTCAGGTAGTTGGTGATGGCGCCATCGTATTGCGCCGTGTGCGCAAAGACTTTTTCGCCAGCATGAATTTGGTGTCGTAGCTCACGTCGCCAGCCTTGCCGTCGGCCGAACGCATTTCCGCCAGCACCGCGTCGTAGTCGGTCGGGTCGCAGATGACGACCACGTCCTTGTGGTTCTTGGCCGCCGAACGCAGCATGGTCGGGCCACCGATATCGATGTTTTCGATCGCATCTTCCAGCGTGCAATCGGCCTTGGCGACCGTGCCCTGGAACGGGTACAGGTTGACCACCACCATGTCGATGGTCGGCATGTCGTGCTCGACCAGTTTCGACATGTGCTCAGGGAAATCGC
Organism: Janthinobacterium lividum; assembly: GCF_023509035.1. NCBI lineage: Bacteria > Pseudomonadati > Pseudomonadota > Betaproteobacteria > Burkholderiales > Oxalobacteraceae > Janthinobacterium > Janthinobacterium lividum. The sequence goes on from NZ_CP075583.1 coordinate 207,474, forward strand.
GGCGCGCCAGGATACCGCCGTGCACTTTCGGGTGCAGGGTTTTCACACGGCCATCGAGCATCTCCGGGAAACCCGTGTAGTCGGCAACTTCCGTGACGGGAACACCGTTGTCTGCCAGCAATTTGGCGGTGCCGCCGGTGGACAGGAGGTTGACGCCGAGGGCAGACAGGGCACGGGCGAATTCGAGAACGCCGGTCTTGTCGGAAACGGAGAGGAGAGCTTGTTTGATCATGGCTGTGGCTAGGTGGTTAAGTGTTCTTGGCGAATGGCGCAGTTCAGCCTTCAGGCGAAGACTGCTGCGGCGGATTCAAATCTTGGCGTCACTTGCATGCCGGCATTACAGCAAACCGTGCTCCTGCAATTTCTTGCGCAGGGTATTGCGGTTGATGCCCAGCATCTGCGCGGCGTGCGACTGGTTGCCATCGGCGCGTGTCATCACGACTTCCAGGATGGGCTTTTCCACGGTCAGCACGACCATGTCATAGATATTCGATGCTTGCTGTTCGCCCAGGTCATTGAAGTAATCTTCTAGACTTTTCTGTACGACTTCCTGAATGCTTTCTTTGCTCATTTGTATGCTTCAACCGGCTGAACACCTGGCAATCCGGCGCCGCGCCGCTCATGCGGTCCGCGTGCTGTCCTCTTGCCTCAGTGTTGTAATTAATATTGCATGACGCTCTGTATAGGCGCTCGCCCTTGTACTGCTGGTAACTGATTTGCACTGCTTGTTGCTATCTGCTCATGCTGCCGTGGCCGTAGGTTTGATCACATCGATCAGGCCACTTTCACTGGATTCGGAGAGGCGGTATTGTAACCGTTCGCCAAATTTCCATTGCGACTCAAAAAATTGATCCACGGCCAGCAATTGCGCTTCCGTCGACTCCAGCAAGTTCATTTGCTGTCGGAACGCTTCGCCGCCTTCCAGATCCTTGACATACCAGCCGATGTGCTTGCGCGCCGTGCGCACGCCGAGGAATTCACCATAAAACGCGTAATGGGCGCGCAAATGCTCATCCATCAGGGTGCGCACTTCATCCACGTAGGGCGCCGGCAGCAAGGTGCCGGTGCGCAAAAAATGGTCGATTTCACGGCAAATCCACGGCCGACCCTGCGCCGCGCGGCCGATCATGACGGCATCGGCGCCCGTTTGATCCAGCACAAAGCGGGCCTTTTCCGGGCTGCTAATGTCGCCATTGGCCACCACGGGAATGCCCACCGATGCTTTCACAGCGGCAATGGTTTCATATTCGGCATCGCCCTTGTAGCCATCGGCCCGCGTGCGGCCGTGCAGGGTCAGCATCTGGATGCCGGCCTGCTCGGCGATGCGGGCAATTTTCAGGGCGTTCTTGTTTTCGCGGTTCCAGCCCGTGCGAAATTTCAGGGTGACGGGCACGTCAACGGCATTGACGACGGCATGCAATATCTTTTCGACCAGGCTTTCGTTTTGCAACAGGGCCGAACCACACCAGCTGTTGCACACCTTCTTCACGGGGCAACCCATGTTGATGTCGATGATCTGCGCGCCCCGGTCCACGTTGAACTTGGCGCAGTCGGCCAGGTCTTGCGGGTCGGCACCGGCGATCTGCACGGCCTTCGGCTCCATTTCGCCTTCGTGGTCCGTGCGGCGCGCGCTTTTTTCCGTCGCCCACAGGCGCGGATTCGACGCCGCCATCTCCGACACGGCATAGCCGGCACCCAATTGCTTGCACAACTGGCGGAAAGGCCGATCCGTCACGCCCGCCATGGGAGCGACGAAAACGTTGTTGCGCAGAATGTAAGGGCCGATTTGCACTGAAGAACCTGAAATGGACGGGGGAACCTGCTATTTTAACCGATTCCCTGCCTATTTAATAAGCACTATTTTTTTGTTTCAATGCGCCAGAGTGGGCGCCACGCTTGTGCAGTACAGCAAAATGGGAGACCGGCGAGCCGCTCCGGCGGGCCGCCCCTCTGTTCACCCAACTTTTAGCCCAGCTCGTCCATTGCAGGCGCGCTCAGATGTTCGATATTGCCCCAGTGCACTAAATGCAACTTGCCGTCGGCATATGAAAAACGGTTGACGCTGGCATTTTTGACCTGGAAGTCGCGCGGGCTGTCGAGCGTCATGCCGACCGCCTCGCGGTAGGCGCACTCAAGCACGCCGCCGTGGGCCACGATGGCGATCGTCTGGCCGTCATACTGCTGGGCCCAGCGGGCGATGGCACCGTTCGCGCGCGCATAGAACTGGCGGAAACTTTCGGCCTGGCGCTCGCCTGAAGGCATGACGGCATCGATCTGCCGCGATTGCCATTGCGCATACTCGTGCGGATAGCGCGCGGCGATGTCGGCATACAGCAAGCCTTCGAAAGCGCCATAGCAGCGTTCGCGCAGCAAGGGGTCCGTCTGCACGGGCAGCTTGTTCACGTCAGCCACGGCTTGCGCCGTCTGCTGGGCGCGCTGCAGATCGCTGGCGATGATGGCGGCCAGCGGTTCGTCCGCCAGCGCCTGCCCCAGCGCGGCCGCTTGCGCCAGGCCCGCCTCGTTCAGGGCGATGTCGATATGGCCCTGCAGGCGGCGGCCCGCATTCCAGGCCGTTTCGCCATGGCGTATCAGTAAAATCGTGGTGCTCATGCGTTATTTCTTCAGGGTAAGTGCCAGCTCGGGGTTGAGCGAGTAGGCAACGACGAGCTGGGCTTCGTCAAGGATGTGGCCGTACAGGGCGGCACGCGCTTGCTGCCCTGTAAATCGCTCGGGCAGCGCCAGGCGCGACACGTCGAGCGCATACAGGCGGAAGATGTAGTGGTGGAGGCGCTCGTCATTCCACGGCGGGCACGGGCCATCATAGCCGTAATAATCACCGGCCATGGCGGCATCGCCGGCAAACCAGCCCGTGTAGTCGTTGATGCCCTGGCGCAACACAGTACTAGCAGGCTTACCGCGCGGCGTGATGCCGCTGGAAAACTCTCCTGCGGCAATAACCCGCTTGGCTGGCGGCAAGTCGAGCAAGCTCCAGTGATAAAAGTCGCCGCGCAGCGCCGTCAGCGGCAGGGATTGATCGTCGCGGTTGGCCAGGCTGGCATCTTGCGGCGCATCGGGGTCGATGCAGAACAGGGCCAGCGATTCGGTGCCGTTCGGCACTTCATCCCAGGCCAGATGGGGATTGCGGTTGCCGGCGAGGCGCACGCGGCTGGCCGGATCGATCTCGGCAAAGGCATACTCGGCCGGCATCAGGCCGCCATCACGAAACGTCTCGCTCCACAATTTCATCGCTTGCTCCTCTTTATATTTTTTAGTTATTGCTTTGCGTTCACTTGCAGCCAGAAGGTGACGGGGCCGTCATTCGTCAGCGACACTTGCATGTCGGCACCGAACTGCCCCGTTTGCACGGTCGCGTGGCGGCTGCGCGCCTGGTCCACGAAATGCGTGAACAGGCGCAAGCCGTCCTGCGGCGCGGCCGCCGGCGTGAACGACGGACGCGTGCCGGACTTGGTGTCGGCCGCCAGCGTGAATTGCGGCACCAGCAGCAAGCCGCCAGCCACATCCGTCACGCTGCGGTTCACCTTGCCCGCTTCGTCGGCAAACACGCGGTAGCCAAGCAGCTTGGTCAGCAAGGCGTCCGCTTCCTTCTCCGTATCGCCCCGCTCCGCGCACACGAGCACCATCAAGCCCCCGTCGATGGCGCCGACGGTGGCGCCGGCGACATCCACCTTTGCCTGCGTGACTCTCTGCAGCAGCGCGATCATGCCGTCAAGGTGACGCGCGCGAAACTGCGCTTGCCAACTTGCAACACAAACTGGCCCGCCGCCACTTGCAGGCCCTTGTCGCTGATCACGGTGCCGTCGATGCGCACGCCGCCCTGGTCAATCTTGCGCATGGCTTCCGACGTGGACGGGCACAGGCCAGCCTGTTTCAACAACTGCGGGATACCCAGCGGGGCGCCTGCCAGGCTCACTTTGGGAATATCGTCAGGAATGCCGCCCTTCGAGCGGTTGACGAAGTCGGCCAGCGCGTCTTCCGCTGCCTGCTGCGAGTGGAAACGGGCGACGATCTCTTGCGCCAAAGCAACCTTGGCATCGCGCGGATTGCGGCCGCCTTCCACTTCGCTCTTCAGTTGCGCCAGTTCGGCGATCGAGCGCCACGACAGCAGCTCGTAGTAGCGCCACATCATGACGTCTGAAATGCTCATCAGCTTGGCGAACATGGTGTTGCCCGGTTCCGTGATGCCGATGTAATTATTCTTCGACTTGGACATTTTTTCCACGCCGTCCAAACCTTCCAGCAGCGGCATGGTCAAAATACACTGCTGTTCCTGTCCGTACTGCTTTTGCAGTTCGCGGCCCACCAGCAGGTTGAACTTCTGGTCCGTGCCGCCCAGTTCCAGGTCCGACTTCAGGGCCACCGAGTCGTAGCCCTGCATCAGCGGGTACAGGAATTCATGCACGGAAATAGGAATGCCGCCCTGGAAGCGTTTGGTGAAGTCGTCGCGCTCGATCATGCGCGCCACCGTGTAGTGGGAAGCGAGCTGGATGATGCCGCGCGCGCCCAGCGGATCGCACCACTCGGAGTTATAGCGGATCTCGGTCTTGCTGGCGTCCAACACTAAAGACGCTTGCGCGAAATACGTCATCGCGTTAATCTCGATCTGTTCCTTGGTCAAAGGCGGGCGCGTGACGTTGCGGCCCGAAGGGTCGCCGATCATGGACGTGAAGTCGCCAATGAGGAAAATGACTTGATGGCCCAGGTTTTGCAGCTGGCGCATCTTGTTCAGCACGACAGTGTGGCCCAGATGCAAGTCGGGTGCAGTCGGGTCCAGGCCCAGTTTGATGCGCAGGGGAACACCGGTTTTCTCGGAGCGTGCTAATTTTTGCGCAAATTCGCTTTCGATCAAGAGTTCGTCGACGCCACGCTTGGTAATCGCGAGGGCTTCTTGTACTCTGTCCGACAGCACAAGCGCGGTCTGAGCGGCGTTAGCCTTTGTAGGCGATGCGGTGGTGTTGATTTCCATAAAATTTGACTGTAGATCTCAAAATGGTAGTAGGTTTGCGGAGTTTGCTATAATGCTCGATCCCATCAATCTTGCCGTATGAAAACGAACCAAAATAACAATAACAAAGAGCACTAGTTCACGAATCGTTCAAGGGCAAATTTTAACTGATTGCATGAACCCTATACATAAAATCACAGGCTCACGCTTGTACACACAGCTGACGACGACACGCAAGGCACGCATTATCGGCGTGTCCGCAGTGCTGCTCGCCGCGGCCGCCTTCGGCGCGGTCGCTGTGTCGCCCATGGCGCCCGACGCATCCGACTTGCCGGTCACGTCCATCGCCCAGAACCTGGAAATGCCTGATCTCGCCTCGCAAATTTCCGCGATGGAACAGGTAGACCAGAATTTCACCCACGAAGAAAAAGTCCGCGCTGGCGATACCCTCGCCACCCTGCTGACCCGTCTCGGCGTGGATGATCCGGCGGCCGCCAATTTCATTAAATCCGACAAGATCGCGCGCGGCGTGATGTTGCTGAAATCGGGCAAGCGCGTGCAAGCGCAAACGACCGAAAACGGCGACCTCAACTGGATGCGCGCCACCCTCGTCGACGGCACGGACAAATCGGTCAAGAACATCCTGATCACCCGCAAGGGCGACAAGTTCGTGGCCACGGAAGTGGCAGCCCAGCTGGAACGCCGCGTTGAAATGCACGCGCGCAAAATTACTTCCACCCTGTTCGCCGCCACCGACTCCAGCCTGGACGGCACCCGCCTGCCAGACTCGATTTCCGCGCAAATCGTGGAAATGTTCTCCACCAATATCGACTTCCGCTCGGACCTGAAACGCGGCGACTCGTTCAATGTTGTCTACGAAACATTCTGGCAAGATGGCGAATTCGTCCGAGCGGGTCGCATCCTGGCCGGTGAATTCACCAACCGCGGCACGACTTACCAGTCCGTTTGGTTCGAAGACCCAGCCAGCAAGCAAGGCGGCGGTTACTACAGTTTCGACGGCAAGTCCCTCAAAAAAGCCTTCCTGAAATCCCCTCTCGAATTCTCCCGCATCTCGTCCGGCTTCTCCATGCGCGTGCACCCGATTTCCGGCAACTGGAAAGCCCACAAGGGCATCGATTTCGCTGCAGCAACGGGCACCCCTATCCGCGCTTCGGGCGACGGCGTGGTCGATTCCGTCGGCATGCAAAACGGCTACGGCAATGTTGTTGTTCTGAAACACTGGGCCAACTACACTACCGCCTACGCCCACATGAGCCGCTTCGCTTCTGGCCTGAAAAAAGGTCAAAAAGTGAGCCAAGGCGATGTGATCGGCTACGTCGGCACCACCGGCTGGTCGACGGGCGCCCATTTGCACTATGAATTCCGCGTCGGCGGCGTGGCACAAGATCCAAGCAAGCTGAACGTACAAGCCCAGGCGCCATTGACGGCCGCCGAGCTGAGCCGCTTCCGCATGGTGTCGAATGACATGATGCACCGCTTCACCTTGCTGCGTCCGAACGACACAGCACTGGCTTCGCGCTAAGCAACACTGCCTTCGGGCAACAACAAAGGCACCGCCCATGCAAATGGCCGGTGCCTTTGTTTTTTCCGCGCGCTTTTGCGTACGGCACAAATGCGGCACAATGCACTTCTTCACTTACGCATTCAAGGAAATCCCCATGCTGTATATCGGTTTGATGTCAGGCACCAGCCTGGACGGCGTCGACGGTGCGCTGGTCGATTTTTCCGACGAGGGCACGCGCAGCCTGGGCGACGCGTACATACCCTTTCCCGCCAGCCTGCGCGCCGAGCTGATGGCCCTGCAAAGTGCCGGACAGAATGAAATCGAACGCGAAGCGCTGGCGGCAAATCAACTCGTGCACCATTACGCCAATTGCGTCGCCATGCTCTTGAGCAACGCAGGCATTGGCCGGGACGCCATCGCCGCCATCGGCGCGCATGGCCAGACCATCCGCCACCGCCCCGAGCTGGGCTTTACGCGGCAGTTGAACAACCCGGCCCTGCTGGCTGAACTGACGGGCATGGACGTCATCGCCGACTTGCGCAGCCGCGACGTGGCGGCCGGAGGCCAGGGTGCGCCGCTGGTGCCCGCCTTCCATCAAGCCATTTTCAACCTGCCCGGCCACACGCGCGTGCTGGCCAATATCGGCGGCATCAGCAATATCAGCGTGCTGCACGCGGACGGCACGGTGACGGGCTACGACACGGGCCCCGGCAATGCGTTGATGGATGGCTGGGTCTTGCAGCACCTGAGCCAGCCGTACGACGCCAACGGCGCCTGGGCCGCCACGGGCCAGGTCATCCCCGCCCTGCTGGCAGAATTGCTCAATGAACCCTATTTTGACTTGCCGGCGCCGAAAAGCACGGGCCGTGACCTGTTCCATGCCGACTGGTTACAGGACAAGCTGAGTAACTATCCGCATGCCAAACCTGCCGACGTGCAGGCGACCCTGACGCAGCTGACGGCCGCCAGCCTGGCGAGCGCCATCGCGCGCGACGGGGCGCAGGCGGAAACGGTGTATGTATGTGGCGGCGGCGCGCAGAACGCCAGCCTGATGGCGGCGCTGGCCGCTGAATTGCCGGGTATGGCGGTGGAGTCTACCGAAGCGCTGGGTGTGGCGCCCAGCCAGGTCGAGGCGCTGGCGTTTGCCTGGCTGGCCTGGCGTTTTACGCAGCGCAAGCCGGGCAACCTGCCGGCCGTGACGGGCGCAGCAGGGCTACGAGTACTGGGCGCGCTGTATCCACGTTAACGAGAAACAACTGCTCCAGAAACACAAATAGCGGATCATCGATCCGCTATTTTTTACATTCCGGCGAAACTACTTTATACCGAGAACGAAGAACCGCAACCGCAGGTAGAAGTAGCCGTTGGGTTTTTAATCACGAACTGCGCACCTTCCAGGTCATCCTTGTAGTCGATTTCCGCGCCGACCAGGTACTGGTAGCTCATGGAATCGATCAACAGCTGGACGCCGTTCTTGACCATGGTGGTGTCATCTTCATTGACGATTTCGTCGAAGGTGAAACCGTACTGGAAGCCGGAACAGCCGCCACCCTGCACGAACACGCGCAATTTCAGGTCGGGATTGCCTTCTTCTTCGATCAGCTGCGCGACTTTCTCGGCGGCGCTATCGGTAAAGATAATGGGTGAAGGGATCACATCTTGCATTTCAGCGACGGCATTCATATCGGACACTCCTACTAGAAAACATTAACTCATTATAGACTGTTGCCGCAACTCGCGCTGCGACGGCCACTGACGCGGCTGGACGGTGTTGTTCTTGCTCACATTTCCGATACGGCCAGGTGCAGCACGGGGTCGGCGTTGTCGTGGCGACTCAGCCTGCCCTGCACCAAGGCGCCGCTGTGCATTTCCAGCACCTTGTAATAGACCTCTCCTACAATGCGGGCTTTTGGCTGGATTTCAAGCATTTCAGACACATACACGGGGCCGTTGATCTCGCCGCTGACGACCAGGCTGGAGCAGCGCACTTCGCCATCGATGCGGCCCGCCTCGCCCAGCACCACATACGTGGGCTCGCCCGGCTCGCCCGTGACGTTGCCGCGCACATGACCATCAATGCGCAGGCCGCCGCAAAACAGCAAGTCTCCCTCGATCCGCGTGGAAGCGCCGATCAGGGTGTCGATGGGGTTTTTCGCGTTGCGCTCGAACATGAACGTCATCCTGTCGGGGTACGTGGCAGTCCAATTTATCACAGGTCCGGCAAAAAGGCGCCGGACCTGCTCAAGCACCGGCGCCGATCGTTACGGCAGCAGGGCGATGTGTTGCAAACCGGCCGTTTCTTTCAAGCCAAACATCAAGTTCATGCATTGCACGGCCTGGCCGGACGCGCCCTTGACCAGGTTGTCCTGCACCACCAGCACGATAACGGTATTGCCGCCTTCGGGACGGTGCAAGGCCAGGCGCAGCATGTTCGAGCCGCGCGTGGAGCGCGTTTCCGGGTGCGAGCCGAATGGCATCACGTCGACAAAAGGCTCATCCTTGTATTGCTCTTCGAACAAGGCTTGCAGCTCGTCATTGCTGACATCCTTGTTCAGCTGCGCGTACAGGGTCGAATGCATGCCGCGGATCATCGGCACCAAGTGCGGCGTAAAGGTCAGCGCCACTTTGTCATCCGTGAAGCGCTGCAGTTGCGCCGTCGTTTCCGGCAGGTGGCGGTGGCCGGCCACGCCATAGGCTTTAAAGCTGTCGCTGCTTTCCGAGAACAGGATGCCGATTTCCGCCTTGCGGCCGGCGCCGGACACGCCCGACTTGCAGTCGGCGATCAAGCCGCCCGCGTTGACCAGGCCAGCCTTGAGCAGCGGGTAAAAGCCCAGCTGCATGGTGGTCGGGTAGCAACCTGGGTTGGCGATCAGGCTGGCTTTTTTAATATCTTCACGGTTCAGTTCCGGCAAGCCATACACGGCTTGTTCGATCAGCTCGGGCGCCGTGTGGGGAATCTTGTACCACTGCTCGAACTTGGCCTGGTCTTTCAGGCGGAAGTCGGCGGCCAGGTCGATGACTTTCACGCCGGCGGCCAGCAGGGCTGGTGCTTGCGCCATAGCAACGCCGTGTGGCGTGGCAAAGAAGACCACGTCGCACTGTTCCAGCTTGGCCTTGTCCGGCGAGGAAAACGCCAGGCTCACATGGCCACGCAGGGAAGGATACATGTCAGCAACGGGCAAGCCATCTTCCTTGCGCGAGGTAATCGCCGTCAACTCGACATCTGGATGGGTAGCGAGCAAGCGCAGCAATTCCACGCCCGTGTATCCAGTGCCGCCGACGATGCCAACTTTGATCATGTTCTTTCCTTGTGTATAGATTGCATAAAGATGAGGGAAACGCTACCCCAGCGGGTTTTCCGCGTATTTTACAGCGCAACGGCGCATCCCGCTGAAATGCAAAAAAGCCGCGGGACCGAAGTCCAGCGGCTTTTCGACCAGCACCCGAAGGTGCTGTAGCGTAGAAATTAACGCTTCGAGAATTGCTTTGCGCGACGTGCTTTGCGCAGACCAACTTTTTACGCTCGACTTCACGTGCATCGCGGGTCACGAAGCCGGCTTTCGCCAGTTCCGGTTTCAACGCTGCATCGTAGTCGATCAGAGCGCGGGTGATGCCGTGACGAACTGCACCAGCCTGGCCCGACTCACCGCCGCCATGGACGTTGACTTTGATGTCGAAACGCTCGACATTGCCGGTCAGTTCCAGTGGTTGACGGATGACCATCAGACCCGTTTCGCGCGAAAAGTATTCGTTTGCTGGTTTGCCGTTAACAACGATCAAGCCTGTGCCAACTTTGATAAAAACCCGAGCCACTGCACTTTTGCGACGGCCGGTTCCATAATTGTAATTACCGATCATGTCAGTTCCTTAGAGAACAAGTGCTTTAGGTTGCTGAGCAGCGTGCGGATGGGAACCTTCCGCGTACACTTTCAGCTTCTTGATCATTGCGTAGCCGAGTGGGCCTTTAGGCAGCATGCCTTTGACCGCTTTCTCAAGCGCGCGACCTGGAAAACGCTGTTGCATTTTCTGGAAGTTGGTTTCGTAGATGCCGCCTGGATAGCCAGAGTGACGGTAGTAAATTTTCTCAGTAGCTTTGGTACCGGTCACACGCAGTTTGCCTGCGTTGATGACGACGATAAAGTCGCCGGTATCGACGTGAGGAGTAAATTCTGGTTTGTGTTTGCCGCGCAGTCGGAGTGCCACTTCGCTGGCAACACGTCCGAGGACTTTGTCCGTCGCGTCAACCACGAACCAATCGCGCTGGACTTCATGTCCTTTAGCGGAAAATGTTTTCATGTTGACTTCCTAATAGATTACACGCTCAAATGGTGGTTCCGCCGATGCTGCTATGCGGACTCTGCCTTATTTACTTTTCCTGAGCGAACGGAAAGCCGACAAGTATAAGCGGCTTTGCCTTGCTGCGTCAAGCCACAATGCAGGCAGGCTGCGGCCCGGCGGCCACCACATGGACAGGCATTCCTCTATTACAATACAAAACGCTTACAATTTTCGGAGAGTACGATGGAATGCAAAGTCAGCTGGAATGGCCCGTCGGGCATGAGTTTTCGGGCAGAAACCGGTTCCGGCCACCTGGTGACCATGGATGGCGCGCCCGATGGCGGCGGCCATAACCTGGCGCCACGCCCCATGGAAATGGTCTTGTCTGGGCACGGGCGGCTGCACCGCCTATGACGTGGTGCTGATCCTGAAACGGGGGCGCGAAGCCGTCAGCGGCTGCGAAGTGACGCTCAAGGCCGACCGCGCCGAGACCGACCCGAAAGTGTTTACCAAGATCCATTTCCACTTCACCGTCCGGGGCAAGGCCCTGAAACCGACGGCCGTGGAGCGGGCCGTGGCCTTGTCGCATGACAAATATTGCTCGGCATCGATCATGCTGGCGAAAACGGCAGAGATTACCCACTCCTTCGAAATAGTCGAGGAGTAATGCGCTTTTCTCAAAACGCCAGACCCGACGGGTCCGACCCCATGGCAGGAGTTTCACGGCTCAGGCATGCATAAAAAGGGCGCTCTTCAGAGCGCCTTTGTTTTAAATGTAATATGCCGTCTTGGTCATCACTTTGCCCATGATGCCCATCAACGCCTTCACGGGCGCCGGGGTATCGATGGCGCCCAGGCGCTGGGCGGCGGCGCCATGCTCCACCTCATCGATCGCCATCTGCTTGACGATGGCGCGCGATTTGGCGTCCTGCGGCGGCAATTCCTGCAAGTGGCTGGCCAGGTGCGCTTCCACCTGGCGTTCCGTTTCCACCACAAAACCCAGGCTGCGGCCGTCGCCCATGCGCGCGGCGATGGTGCCCAGCGCAAACGAACCCGCATACCACAGGGGATTGAGCAGACTCAGACGCGAGCCCAGCTCCGTCAGGCGCTGCGCCGTCCAGGCCAGGTGGTCTTCCTCTTCGCGTCCCGCTTCGTCGAACTGGGCGCGGATGGCCGGGCTGTGCGCATAGCGCGCCTGCGAGTTGTACAGGGCTTGCGCGCACACTTCGCCCACATGGTTGACGCGCATCAAGCCGGCGCTATGGCGCTGTTCGGCAGGGCTTAGTTCCGCATCGGGCGCATGTGCGGCCGGCGTGGGGCGCGAGGCCGAGGCCACGCCTGCCATGACGCGCAGGGCCTTGTCGGCGCCAACAATCAAACGATCCAGGGGGTCAAAATGGCGGTTCGCGGTCATCGTGGCTATTCATGTAAGGGAAAACATGAATTATAGGACGATCAGGCCCAGCCGTCCCCACGCTGCGCGCGGGGTGAACGGGGCTTTATTGACTTGTGCGCGCTTTTTCCTGCTCGATCCAGTCCACCACGGGGCCGACGGCGTCCAGGCCGGACAGGCTTTTCGCCACGCCCAGGTTCAGTGAAATCAGGAAAGAAATGCTGTCGACGGGGATGTCCGGGCAATGCTCGGCAAACGCGGCGCGAAAACGCTCCGATTGCAGCACGCGCAAAACTTTCTCGCCGCTCATGAATTGCAGCACGCTGGCGATGCTGTGCCCGCCACCTATCGAGTGGTAAATAAAACGGTTGTACTTCGCGTCGATCTGCTTGAAATCGAGGGTTTCCTCCGTCATCAGGCCGGCCAGGTAGTACAGGCCCAGGCTGACGCGGAAGAAACCGATGGCTTCGGCACTGGTCATGCCGGCGCGCGCCACGGCCAGTACCTTGTCCTGCATCGCCTGATCGATCGTTTGCATTGCGCTCTCCCGCGCCGTCCGCCGGCGCCCACCGGGCCAGCTTGCATGAAGATGCTGTTTTTTTCAATAGACCAAACGATATTTCCATCTTGCAAGTTACATTTTTTGCATGCTACTCTCATTCTTCACCGTTGATTGGATGATGCACATGATTGAGGTCAAGCACCTGGCAAAACGTTTCCGCATGCCGCCCCACAAGGGCAAGGGCGTGCACATCAGCGATCCGCGCGAACATGAGGGCTGGTTTCACGCCGTACGCGACGTCAGTTTCAGCTGCGCCCCCGGCGAAGTACTGGGCCTGCTGGGGCCGAATGGCGCCGGCAAGACGACCACCCTGCGCCTGTTGTCGACGGCCTTGCAAGCGGATGCGGGCAGCGCCCTCGTGAACGGCGTTGACGTGCTGCAGCAACCGCTGGTGGCGCGCCAGAGCATAGGTTTCCTGTCCGGCTCGACTGGGCTGTATGGCCGCCTGACGGCGCGCGAAAACGTGGAATATTTTGGCCGCCTGCACGGCATGCCGGCCGACAAGCTGAAACGCCGCTGCGATGAACTGTTTTCCCTGCTGCAAATGGAAGAGTACGGCGGCAAGCGGGCCGATCAGTTGTCGACGGGCATGAAACAGAAGTGCGCGATCGCCCGCACCGTCGTGCACGAGCCGCAAGTGGTCATTCTCGACGAGCCGACGACGGGCCTGGATGTGATGTCGGCCAAGATCCTGCTGGACTTCATCGCAAGCTACAAGGCGCTGCGCGTGCCGCTGATCTTTTCCACGCACCACCTGCACGAGGTGGAAAAGCTGTGCGACCGCGTCTGCATCATCAACCGCGGCACCACCGCCTTCAATGGCACGGTCAACGAACTGCGCCACCTGGGCGGCAGCGCGGACTTGTACGACGCCTTTGTCAGCGTCATCAACCAGGGAGCCTGAGCCATGTGGACCATTTATCTGAAAGAGTTGCTGGAACTCACGCGCGACCGCAAGACGCTGATCTTCACCATCCTCATCCCCATCTTTGCCATGCCGCTGATCTTCGGCGGCTTCGCCTATGTCTCGAACAATATGTTCAAGAACGCGAAGACGGCGGAAATGCGCTACGCGCTGTTCGGCAAGGACTATTCGCCGGGCTTGAGCAGGCGTTTTGCCCAGCAGCACAATCTGCGCGAAGTGCCGCTGGCCAGCGAGGGCGATATCCGCCGCGCCATCGGTGACGACACCATCAAGTTTGCCGTCGTCATTCCGCCCCAGTTTGAAGAGGCGCTGAAGCAACAGCAGCAAGCCAAGGTGGTGCTGCACTACAACAGCGCCAGCACGGTCGACGTGACCCAGCAGCGCGTGCGCGAGATCGTCGAAGCCTACAACGCCAGTCTGCGCGAGGGGACGCTGTCGGCCCTGAACCTGAGTCCGGCCCAGCTGGCCTTTGCCCTCAATCCCATCGTGCTCGACAAGCAATCGACGGCCAACGAGCGCGAGCAGATGGGCGCCATCGTCGGCGGCATGCTGCCCTATTTGCTGCTGATGGTGTGCCTGACGGCGGCCATGTACCCGGCCATCGACCTGGGCGCGGGCGAAAAGGAGCGGGGCACCCTGGAAACCCTGCTGCTGGCACCCGTGCCGCGCAGCGCCATCGTGCTGGCCAAGTTCCTCGTGCTGTTTACCGTCGGCATGACCTCGGCCGTGCTGATGGTGGGCAGCATGGGCGCCCTGCTGGTCATCTTCGGCAGTTCGCTCGAGGGCAATATGGCCGTCATGGTGCGCAGCATCGGCTTGCCCGACCTGGCCATGGTGACCCTGATGCTGGTGCCGACGGCCGCCATCTTTGCCTCGCTGCTGCTGTCGATCTCGATCTACGCGAAAAGCTACAAGGAAGCGGCCGGCATGATCACGCCATTGATGCTGTTCGTCATCCTGCCCACGGTGGCGGCCATGCTGCCCGGCGTCGAGCTGAACTGGATGTGGGCCATGGTGCCGCTGACGAATGTGTCGCTGGCCATGAAGGAGCTGGTCAAGGGCACCATGGATTACCGCATGTTCGGCGTGATCCTGGCCTCGACCACGGTGATCGCGGGCGCCCTGCTGATGCTGTGCCGCTGGTGGTTTAACCGGGAATCGGTGCTATTCCGTAATTGATAGTCACGCGGCGCGCCAGCCGGGCAAAACAGCCCCCAATATGGCGCGCCGCCCACCCCGCCCATCTGCACTCTGGACACACGAAAATGCCGTGTATCGCATGCAACTGCCCAGTACGTCTTAAATTCAATACAATGCCAGCATAGAGTAGCCCTGTAGCATCGGGCAACAACGCATGAATTAGGAGTTGTATGGAATTGCAGATTCGCAAATTGTCGAAGACCTACGCGAATGGCGTGGTGGCGCTGGATAACGTGTCGCTGACGATACCGCCAGGGATGTTCGGCTTGCTGGGCCCGAATGGCGCCGGCAAGTCGACCCTGATGCGCACCCTGGCCACCTTGCAGGAATGCGATTCCGGCTCCATCTTCTTCGGCGACTACGACGTGCTCGACGACAAGGACGAGATCCGCCGCATGCTGGGCTACCTGCCGCAAGACTTCGGCCTGTACCCGAAAGTGACGGCCTACGAGCTGCTCGACCACTTCGCCACCTTGAAAGGCTTGTCGCAATGGGCGCGCCGGCGCGAGGTCGTCGATGGTCTGTTGCAGCAAACCAACCTATTCGACGTGCGCCACCAGCGCCTGGGCGGTTTTTCCGGCGGCATGCGCCAGCGCTTCGGCATCGCGCAAGCCCTGCTGGGCGACCCGAAACTGATCATTGTCGACGAGCCGACGGCCGGCCTCGACCCGCAGGAGCGCGTGCGCTTCCATAATCTGCTGTCCGACATCGGTGAAGACAAGACGGTGATCCTGTCGACCCACATCGTGTCCGACGTGGCCGACCTGTGCGCCAACATGGCCATCATCAACAAGGGCCATTTGCTACTGTGCGGCAAGACCCAGGAATTGATTGACGAAGTCAGCTGCAAGATCTGGGCGCGTTTTGTCGACAAGAAAGAGCTGGCCAGCTTCCAACAGCGCCACGCCGTCATTTCCACGCGCTTGCTGTCGGGCCGCACCTTGATCCACGTCTACAGCGACGACGACCCGGGCGATGGCTTCGAGGAAGCCATCGGCGACCTGGAAGACCTGTATTTCGCCACCATTGCCGGGCGCCACCGCGTCGCCCCGCAATGCGACTAAGGGGCGCCCATGTTTGCCATCGCCCGCTTTGAAGCGCGACAGCGGCTCAAGCTGCTGTCTACCTGGGTGTATTTCCTCATGTTTTTGGCGCTGGCCATGCTGTGGATGGCTGCCGCCGGCGGCGTCTTCAAGGAAGCGAGCATCAGTTTCGGCGGCAAGTTCCTGATCAACGCACCACGCTCGCTGGCGTTTACCTGCAGCCTGCTGGGCTGCTTCGGCGCCGTGGTAGTGGCCGCCATGATGGGCCGCTCGGTGCAGCAGGATTTCGAATACGGCATGCAGCATTTCTTCTTCAGCGCGCCGATCAAAAAATACCAGTACGTGTTCGGCCGCTTCCTGGGCGCCTATCTGGTGCTGGCGGTGGTGTTTTCCAGCATCGTCATCGGTGCCTGGCTGGGCGCCTGGCTGCCCGGCATCGATCCGGAACGGCTGGGGCCGCAACGGGCGCTGGCCTACCTGATGCCGTATGTGTTTACCCTGCTGCCCAACCTGTTCATCTTTGGCGCCATCTTCTTCGTCATCGCGGCCCTGACGCGGCGCATGCTGCCCGTGTACATCAGCTCAGTAGTCATGCTGATCGGCTACCTGGTGGCCCCGTCGCTGGCGCGCGACCTCGATTACAAAACCCTGGCTGCCCTGATCGACCCCTTCGGCACCACGGCGCTGATACGCCTGACGGAATACTGGCCGAATGCGGAGCGCAATACGCGTCTGGTGACGTTAGAGGGCGTGTACCTGCTGAACCGCGTCATTTGGTCCGGCTTCGCCCTGGTGGCCTTGCTGCTCGGTTACTGGCGCTTCCAGTTCCACGCCACGACGGACGCGGACGCCGGCAAGCGCTGCAGCGAAGGCGACGTGCCACTGCGCCTGTCGAACGCTTCGCTATCCACGCAGGAAACACCGGACTTCGCGCAACGCAACCTGGCCGCCCTGCTCGTCAAGATGAGCTGGCTGAACCTGCGCGAAACCATCAAGAACATCTATTTTGTCGTCATCGTGCTGGCCGGCGTGCTGACCATGTATGCGGGCGCGCTGGACATGGGCTCCATCTATGGCACGAATACCTATCCGGTGACGGAAAAAGTGCTGGAAATGGTCAACGCTTCGTTCGCCCTGTTCATGCTGATCATTACCACCTTCTACGCGGGCGAGCTGGTGTGGCGCGAACGGGAAGCGGGCACCAATCTGATGCTCGACGCCCTGCCCGTGCCGAACTGGCTGCCCCTGCTGTCGAAACTGTTTGCGCTGGTCGGCCTGCAAGCCTTGCTAAGCCTGGTCATCATGCTGTGCGGCATGTCGATCCAGGTCTTCAAGGGCTATTACCGGCTCGACCCCGGCCTGTACGTGGAATCGCTGTTCCTGTCGCACCTGCCTTACTATGCGCTGGTCGCCGTGCTGGCCATCTTTTTGCAGGTACTGATCAATCACAAGTACCTGGCGTATTTCGCCATGATTCTGTACCACATCGCCAGCATCAGCTTTTCCTCGCTGGGCCTGGGCGACCCACTGCTGCTGTACGGCAACACGCCGGACTTCGTGTATTCGGCCATGAACGGCGCCGGCCACTATGTGTTGCGAGAGCGCTGGTACTTGCTCTACTGGAGCGGCGCGGCCGTCATGCTGACGGTGCTGTCGCTGCTGTTCTGGCCCCGCGGCGCGCAGGACAGCTGGCGCATCCGCCTGCGCCTGGCGCGCCACGGCCTGACGCAAGGCGTGCTGGCCAGTTTTGCCGGCGGCGCCCTGCTCTTCGTCGGCGCCGGCGCCGTGCTGTTCTACGTCTTCCACGTGGCCAACGATTACAAGTCCGAATTTGCCCGCGATGCGGACCGCGCCAGTGTCGAGCGTCAGTACCGCAAGTTTGCCACCACGCCGCAGCCGAAAATCACCGACGTGAAACTCGACGTGGCCATCTACCCGGCGCAGCGCACCCTCATCGTCACGGGCCGCTATGTGCTGCAAAACAAGACCAGCCTGCCGATCAGCCACATTTTTGTGCAGCAAGATCCGACCTCCACCATGCGCCTGCGTTTCGATACGCGCGTGCATCCCGGCCTCGATGACGGCAAGCTGGGCTTTTACAGCTACCGCCTGGCCGCGCCGCTGGCGCCGGGCGCCACTCTGGGCCTCGATTTCGACGTCCGCTATGCGCCGCGCGGCGTCTTCGGCCTGGGCCAGGACACGCCCGTGGTGGCCAACGGCACCTTCTTCACGAATGCCGTGCTGCCGCACATCGGCTACCAGCCGCAACAGGAATTGACGGACCCGCGCGACCGCAAGAAACACGGCTTGCCTGCGCGCGAGCGGGCCTTGCCGCGCGACGATGCGCGGGGGCTGGCCGACAATTACGTCAGCAACGACGCCGACCGCATCAACTTTGACGCCACCGTCAGCACCGTCGACGGCCAGACGGCCATTGCGCCGGGCATGCTGGACAATGACTGGATCGCTAAGGGCCGCCATTACTTCCATTACACGATGGAACAGCCGATCCTGAATTTTTACGCGTTCCAGTCGGCCCGCTACGCCGTCAAGCACGAGCGCTGGCAAGACGTGGCCATCGACGTGTATTACCACCCGGGCCATGAATACAACCTCGATCGTTTCGTGCGCGGCAGCAAGGAAGCGCTCGAGTACTACACGAAGAACTTCGGCCCCTACCAGCACAAGATCCTGCGCATCGTCGAGTTCCCCCGCTACGCCACGTTTGCGCAATCGTTCCCGAACACGATACCGTATTCGGAAGGCCTGGGCTTCATCGCCAAGGTGGACGACAAGAATCCGAAAGACATCGATTATCCGTTCTACGTGACGGCGCATGAAGTGGCGCACCAGTGGTGGGCGCATCAATTGGTAGGTGGCAATACGCGCGGCGCTACCGTGCTCAGCGAAACCCTGGCCGAATATTCGGCCTTGATGGTGATGAAGAAAACCGTGGGGCCGGCCAAGATGCGCCGCTTCCTGCGCTATGACTTGAATCAATACCTGATGGGGCGCAGCGAAGAGCGCAAGAAGGAACTGCCGCTGGCCGAGAATGAAAACCAGGCCTACATCCACTACAACAAGGGCAGCCTGGCGATGTACTTGCTGCAAGACATCATCGGCGAAGACAAGGTCAACGGCGTGCTGCGCGAGCTGCTCAAGACCCATGGCCAGAAAGGCCCGCCGTATGCCAGCGTGACGGCCCTGATTGCCGGCTTGCGCCAGGTCACGCCGCCCGAGCAGGCTTACCTGATCGACGACCTGTTCGAGAAAATCGTGCTGTTCGACAACCGCGCCCTGTCGGCCACGGCCACGAAACGCAGCGATGGCAAGTACGCCGTCACCCTCAAAGTGCAGGCGAGCAAATTGACGGCCGGCGAACAGGGAGAGGAACACGACGCGCCCCTGCACGACTGGATCGAGATCGGCGTCGATGATGCGAACGGCCATCCGCTGCTGCGCGAACGCCTGCGCATGACGGTGCGCGAAGCTAGCTATACCGTCATCGTCGGCAGCCGGCCCGGCAAGGCGGGCATCGATCCCGACAACAAGCTGATCGACCGCAAGCCGGACGACAATATGGTCACCGTCGAGCTCGAAGAACCGTGACGAAAATGGCCGCCTGTTCAGGGTGGCCACTTTCGGTATGATTGTGCGTCAGGCTGCGGCGGAGCGCGTCACCAGGCTCAGGCTGATGCCCATTTCCGTCAGGTGCTGCATGTCGCCCAGAGAGAGGTCGAGTGGCGCGCCCACCGTATCGTCGCCATTCAACTCCAGTTGCAGCTCAGCCACGATACGCGGCATGGTGAAACTGACGCCGCGCGAGCGGCATTCGGCCAGGTAGCTGCGTATACGCGAGGGCAATACTTGCGCTTTGGGCGCCTGCGCGATCAGCACTTCGAAGCCGGAATCGAGATGTACGCGATTCGCGCCCTTCGCCTCGCCCTTGCGCCATTGCCGCTCGGGATCCGTGGGCAAGACTTCGAGGATGGATTTGAGCGTGGGGTCGTCCCCATGCACCGACAGCTTCGCCATATTCATATTGCAAGACTTTCTAGTCAGGACGCCGCCAGGAAGACGGTGCGATCATCAGACCGACAAGTCTACGCATGGAAGGCAAATATGTCCATACGGCAATATTTTCAATAGTTGATATCCAGCTCTAATTTGTGTTGCATCAAACAGGCGGAACAAGCTTGTTCCGCCTGCAACAGCGTATTACACGGTCGCGCCGCGTGCCTGCAGGGCGGCGCGCACGCCGGCGCCGTAGGCGGCATCGGCCCGGTCGAAGTGGCCCAGCTGACGCTGCAGGGTTTCAGGCCGCACCTGGCTCAAGGGACCGGCCAGGTTGTCGAACAGGTTCTGCTTCGCCTGTGCCGACATCAAACGGAACAGATTGCCGGCCTGCGTGTAATCGTCTTCCGCGCCGCGCCCATCGTAGCGCGCCGCGCCGCCATCAAGCGCCAGCGCCGGCTCGCCATGGCCCAGGCCTTGCGGCTGCGTGCCTGCCGCCGCCACGTTCGCGTAATTCTGTGCCGCGCCGCCATTGTTGATGGCCATGCCGCCGTCGCGCTGCTGGTTGTGGAAGGGGCAGCGGGCCGCATTCACGGGCAGATGCTGGTGGTTCGTGCCGACCCGGTACAGCTGAGCGTCGTGGTAGGCGAACAAACGGCCTTGCAGCATCTTGTCCGGCGAATAGCCCATGCCCGGCACGGCGTTGGCCGGCGAAAAGGCCGCCTGTTCGACTTCTGCGTGGTAATTGTCCGGGTTGCGGTTCAGCTCGAAAATACCCACCGGCAGCAACGGGAAGTCCGCATGTGGCCACACTTTCGTCAGGTCGAACGGGTTCCAGCCCGTGCGCTGCTCCCATGCATCGAGTTGCTCCTGCGTCGCCACCTGCAGCTTGACTTCCCACTGGGGGAAGTCGCCACGTTCGATGGCGCCGAACAGGTCGCGTTGGGCGTAGTCGGGGTCGGCACCGGCCAGGCGGCCCGCGTCTGCGGCAGGCAGATTCTTGATGCCCTGGCGGGTCTTGAAATGCCATTTCACGTACACGCGCTGACCGTCGGCATTGATCAGGCTATACGTGTGGCTGCCGAAACCATCCATGTGGCGGTAGCCGTCCGGCGTGCCGCGGTCCGAGAACAGCATGGTGACCTGGTGCAAGCTTTCTGGTGCATGGCTCCAGAAGTCGAACATCATCTCGGCCGATTTCAGATTGCTTTGCGGATCGCGCTTTTGCGTGTGGACGAAATCGGGGAACTTGATCGGGTCCTTGATGAAGAACATGGGCGTGTTGTTGCCGACCAAATCCCAATTGCCCTCTTCCGTATAGAACCGCACGGCGAAGCCGCGTGGGTCGCGTTCGGTATCGGCACTGCCGCGTTCGCCACCGACGGTGGAAAAGCGCGCGAAGGTCGCCGTCTGCTTGCCCACTTCACTGAACAGCTTGGCTTTGGTGTAGCGCGAAATGTCGTGCGTGACGGTAAAAGTACCGTAGGCGCCCGAGCCTTTTGCATGCACGACGCGCTCAGGGATGCGCTCGCGGTTGAAATGCTGGAGTTTTTCGATCAGGTGGAAGTCTTGCAGCAGCAGCGGGCCGCGGGGACCTGCGCTGATGGAGTTCTGGTTGTCGGCGACGGGTATGCCCGATGCGGTACTGAATGGCGGCTGTTGGCTCATGGCTGCTTTTCCTTCGTTGTTGACTAATGGAACTAGTGTAACGAGGTCAACAACAAAGGAAAAGATAATTGATTTTATCAAATCAATAGCTATTTACAATGAGCACCCTTGTGCGTCGCATACGCCGCCCAGTTGCGCCTGCAACTTCGCCGGCTGGCCCAAAAAGCCCCCGATATCGATCACGGACAACTTGCCGCTGCCATCGTCGAGCACGAAGGTGGGAAAGCCCTGTCCGCCCACCTGCGCCAGCAAGGCGCGGCTGGCATCGATGTGCTGCTGCGTGGCGGCGCCCGCCTGCTGCGCATATTCGGCCTGGAATGCCGTCCCATCCATGCCCAGCTCTTGCGCCAAGGTCACCAGTACGGGCAGGTCGGCGATGCGCAAGCCGTCCACGTAATGGGCGCGCTGCACGCGCTGCAGCATGTCCAGTCCCTTGCCGGCCAATACTTCAGCCGCCAGGATGGCCGTGATCGGCGGTTCTGAATCCATCATGGCCGTGGTGTCGTTGAGCAAGCCATTCACATAGGCGTCGCCGAAGGGCTGGCCAGACAATTGCTCAATGCGCCGGTCATGCGGCAGCACATAGCCACGCCATTCGGGCGTGATCTGGCGGCGATTGCTGCCCGTCATCATGCCGCCGCCGTGAAACGCCACCGTCAGGCCGGGCACGGCGCGCGCCGCCTCGACCAGCGGCGCGGCGCCGTAGCACCAGCCGCACAGGGGATCGAAAATGTAGTGCAGTGTAGGCTTAACAGGCTCCTGGTTGACGCTTACCATTTCATTTCACCTTTGGCCACTTTCGCGCTCGTTTCTAAAGCGCCATCGAGGCCCAGGCTTGGGTAGTGCTGTTTCATGGCCTCGATCAGGGCGGCCGAATTGGCGGCCTTGGCCGTTTCCGCTTCGAATGTCACCAGGTAATCGCGCGTAAAACCGATGCTGTCCGGCGTCAGGCTGGAACCGACCTTGAAGTGGCCGGGCACGACGGTGACAGGTTTCAGGGCGGCGATACCGTCCAGGGTCTTGAGCCAGTCCTGGCGCGATTGCAGGCTTTGCGTATCGGCCGTCCACACGTGCAAGTTACCAAACAGCACCACGCCGCCGACGACGGCCTTGATCGAGGGAATCCACACATAGGTGCGCGCTGGCGTCGGGCCGGCGATGTCCAGCGGCTGGCCTTCCAAGGCGATGCGTTTGCCCTTCAACGCTTCCGGAATGACGATGCTTTTCGGCGCATTGTCTTTCAAGATAGGGCCCCAGTAGGCGACCTTGGCATCGGCCTTGCGGCGGATTTCCGCGACCGTTTCCGGCGTGGCGACGATTTTTGCCTGCGGGAAAGCGGCCTTGATCACATCGAGGCCAAAGTAAAAATCGGGATCGCTGTGGCTGATGTAGACGGTCGTCAGCTTCTTGCCGCTGGCACGGATTTTCTCCACCAGCTTTTGCGCCTCCGCGCGCGAAAATTGCGCATCGATCAGCACGGCGTCATGCTTGCCCGCAACCAGCACGGAAGCGACGGGGAAGATGGCCGCTTCGCCCGGGTTGAATACTTCCAGGGTCAAGGGAGCGCTGGCGGCGGCCGAGGCGGCACCGGCGGCAAACAGGGTGGAAACAAGAACGCTGCTGATGGATTTGGAGAACATGATGTGCCTTCACAAGATGATTGGGATGCATGCATCTTACGTTGCTCAATCCGGTAGAAAAACCCGTTAAAGCGCAATAGTTTGTTGCTTATTTCGATTTAATCATTGATACCATTGTGCGGTGGCAATCACGGCACAGTGTACTCTTCCAGTAAAGACGTACGCTAAAACAACATGCCAGGCGGACGCGCATCGGCGTATCCAATGTGTCACAGCGTCATGAGGGTGTCACATTGGATTGTTATCTTGCTAGCTCTTTCAAACCTAGCCGGATGAACCACATGACACGCAGAAAAATTTCCGTCGCTGGCTGCAGCGTCGCCATCACCCTGATGCTGGCCGCCTGCGGCAGCGACGCCAAAAAAGAAGAGGTAGTGGCTGAAGCGCCGCCGAAAAACGTCATCTTCTTCCTCGGCGATGGCATGGGCCTGACCACCATGACGGCCGCGCGCATCTATTCAGTGGGCGAAGACGGTGCGCTGACCATGGACACCCTGCCGGAAACGGCCTTCGTCAAGACGTTCTCGAACGACGCGCAAGTGACGGACAGTGCGCCATCGATGGCCGCCTACATGACCGGCGTCAAAATGAACAATGAAGTCATCTCGATGTCGGCCAATACGGTCGCCATCGATCCGGGCGTGGATGCGAACGGCAACAAGCTGGTCAACAAATGCGGCACCGGCAACGGCTCGCCCGCCACTACCTTGCTGGAACTGGCCAAGGCCAAGGGCTTTGCCGCCGGCGTCGTCAGCACGGCGCGCGTGACGCACGCCACGCCGGCCGCGACCTACTCGCACATCTGCCACCGCGACCTGGAAAACGATATCGCCGCAGCCCTGGTGCCAGGCGGCACGGGCTACAACAGCGCGCTGGGCACCACCGGCCTGGAAGTAGTCCTGGGCGGCGGCGCACAATTCTTTACGCCATTCAAGAGCGGCGGCAAGCGTTCCGACGACCGCGACCTGGTGGCCGAATTGAAAGCGAAGAGCTACACGATCGCCAACAACGCCACCGACTTCAAGGCCGTCGATGCGGCCAAGACGGATCGTTTGTTCGGCGTGTTCACTTCCAGCCACATGAGCTACGACCTGGACCGCGATGCAGCCAAGGAGCCGAGCCTGGCGGAAATGACCACCAAGGCCATGGACGTCCTGGCCAAGAACAAGAAGGGTTATTTCCTGATGGTCGAAGGCGGCCGCATCGACCATGCGCTGCACGAGACCACGGCCAAGAAAGCGCTGCAAGACACCGTCGCGTTCGACAACGCCATCAAGGCCGCCATCGAGAAAGCCAAGCTCACCGATCCTACCCTGGCCAATACCCTGATCGTCGTCACGGCCGACCATGACCACACCCTGGTGCTGAACGGCTACGCCAAGCGCACGGGCAAGACGGCTGCCGGCAACCCTGGCGTGCTGGGCGTGGTGAAGAACTACGTGACCGGCGCGGTCGAGAAAGACCTGGACGGCGCACCGTATTCGATCATCGGCTTCGGCAATGGCGAAAACCGCACGCAGTCGAGCCGCGCCGCCATGGCCAGCCTCGATGAAACCGTCACCAGCGCCAATACTTACCACCAGGAAGCCGTGATACGCACCGCGGCAGGCAATGAAACCCACGGCGGCACCGACGTCTTCCTGGGCGCCATCGGCAAGGGTTCGGAAACCTTCCTCGGCACCATCGACAACACCAAAGTATTCGGCCTGGTCAAGACCGCCGGCGGTCTGTAATCCCCAAGAGACAAGAATTGGACAAGCACATGAAACTTGCATCGAAACCCGCCGCACTGAAATCGGCCCTGAAACTCTCCTTGCTGACCACGCTCGTGGCCGCCAGCGTTGCCAGCGCCTACGCCGCCGACGCCAAGAACGTCATCTTCTTCCTCGGCGACGGCATGGGTCCGTCCGTCGTGACGGCGTCGCGCATCTACAAATACGGCGAAGACGGCAGCCTGACGATGGACACGCTGGAGCGCACGGCGCGCATCAAGACCTTTTCGAACGATGCCCAAACGACGGACAGCGCGCCATCGATGGCTGCCTACATGACCGGCGTCAAGATGAACAATGAAGTCATCTCGATGGCGCAGGACACGATCGCCAAGGAACCCGGCCGCGACGCCAACGGCAACCTGGGCGTGGACAACTGCCCGGCCGGCGGCAAGAGCGCGCCGACCATCCTGGAACTGGCAAAAGCCAAGGGCAAGGCCGTGGGCGCCATCACCACCACGGAATTGACGCACGCCACGCCAGCGACGACTTTCTCGCACATCTGCAACCGCAATGCACAATACGCGATCGCCGCGCAAACGGCGCCAGGCGGCGCGGGCTACAACACAGCCCTCGGCGACGGCGTCGACGTACTGATGGGTGGCGGCCGCAACCACTTCACCCCATGGTCGGCAAGCAACAAGTATGGCCGCGCCGATGGCCGCAACCTGCTGACGGAATTTGCCGCCAAGGGTTACACCGTGGCCGCGACGAAAGCGGAAATGGCGGCAGCGCCGAGTGGCAAGAAATTCATCGGCCTGTACAGCACCCGCAGCCACCTGGAATATGAACTGGACCGTACGGCCACGCCACCACTGGGCGAAGGCGCGATCCAGCCTAGCCTGTCGGAAATGACGCTGAAAGCCATCGACTTGCTGTCGAAAAACGCCAACGGCTACTTCCTGATGGTCGAAGGCGGCCGCATCGACCACGCCCTGCACGGCATCAACGCCAAGCGCGCGCTGAGCGATACCATCGCCTTCGACGACGCCATCAAGGCGGCTATCGCCAAGATCAAGGAAACAGATCCTAAGCTGGAAAATACCCTGATCGTCGTCACGGCCGACCATGATCACACCCTGGCCTTCAACGGATATGGCAAGCGCGGCAACAATATCCTCGACATCAACCGCGGCTACAAGGATAACCAGCCGAGCAAGGATGCCGATGGCAATACCTACACCACCCTGGTGTTCGGCAACGGCCCGAACCGCCCTGCCCTGCGCAGCAACGTCGACAGCGCCACGGCCCTGAAAGACAACTACCTGCAAGAAACAGGCGTGCGTCTGGCCAGCGAAACCCACGGCGGCGGCGACGTCAAGCTGCTGGCCACGGGCGCCGGTGCCAAGACCTTCAAGGGCACCCTGGACAACACCAAGGTGTTTGACTTGCTGAAGGCGGCTTTCGGCTTCTGATCCACATCAACAAGGTAACCCCACCGGGGCGGATGGCAGCGTTGCCTTCCGCCCCTCTGCACGTAAAGGCAACACCATGAAATCGTCCCTGATCGCCGTCCTCCTCGCCGCCGGCTTTGCCGCCAGCACCCAGGCCGCTCCTGCCACGCCTTCCGCCCCTGTCGACCTGGACTTGGGCATTACCTATTACAGCCGCGTACTGACGCCGGAAGGCGTGACGCGCGAGAGCCGCTACGAAGAAAAGATGCTGCGCCGCCCCGGCCACGTGTGGGTCGAGCGCGTGCTGGCGCCATCGACGGACGCGCATGCGGGTCACAAGCATGGCGACAACACCAAAGTGGCGCTGAAGGCCACGCAGCATGAACACAAGCACTTCAATCCCGTGCTGATTCCCCGCCACGTGATGCTGGAAAAGAACACCGTGCGCGTGGAATACATCGATGCGCATGACAAGGTGGTGGTGGCGATCCCGAAAGCGGAATACGAAAACGTCAATTTCGACGGCTCCTGGGAAAACAGTTTTTATCTGCTGGACCCGAAACTGGTGGCCGCCATGCCGCTGTCGAAACAGGCATCGAACGTGACGGGCGCGCGCTGGCGCGAAGTGGAAAAGAATGGCGTGTTCCAGCGCATCCTGTGGGATGAGCAAAAGCAGATTCCCCTGATCATCGAGAGCGGCGACCGCGCGAATACCTTCTATCGCCGGGTCGACGTCAAGCTGCAGCCCACCGTCAGCAAGGCGCAGCCGTGGGCCAACTTGCAGAACTACGCGCAGCGCGAGTATTCCGACTACCTGGACTAAGCGCCAGGCTAGCACCAGGCAACATCGGAACATAAAAAAGCCAGGGAGAATCCCTGGCTTTTGTCTGGCTGGCGCCGGATTACTCCGCCGCTGCCGCTTTCTTTGCCGGCGCTTTCTTGGCTGCCGGCTTTTTCACGGCCGCCGCTTTCTTGGCCGGCGCCTTTTTGACGGCTGCCGCTTTCTTGACGGCCGTTTTCTTCGCTGGCGCCGCGCCTTCTTCGCCTTCGACCTCGGTCGCTGCCGCTTTGGTCTTGGCACCCGGCTTGGCCTTGCGTTCTTCAAACTCGAAGCTCACCTTGCCATCCTTGCCGCGCACGAGGAAGGCCTTGAACGGACGGCGGGTACGCTGGGAAACAAAGCCCGGCAGCAGATCCGTCTTGCCATCGTTGAGCAGTTTCGCCATTTGTTCCGGCAAGATTTCCTGCTGCAAGATGATGCGGCCGCTGCGGAAGTCGCATGTCTTCGGCTTGGCTACGCTGTGTTCGCACACATAGGCCAGGCCCATTTCATACACGCCGGCGTTGCACTTGGGGCAAGGTCCCACAGGCGTCTGGCCCGTGAAATCGACGCCTTCGCCATCTTCGCTCTCGTCGTTCTGGCCGAAATCGAATTCCAGCTTGAAGTTCTTGATCTCTTCATCGCGCACGATGCGCAGGATGGCGGCGAAGGGACGGCCCATCTTCGAACGGAAGCCTTGCAGCGGGCCGATGGTGCGGTCCTTCAGCAATTGTTCCACTTCGGCGATTTCGAACTGGCGCGAACCCGGTGTCTTGCTCATCGAAAATTCGCACTTGGTGCAGGCGAAACGACGATAGTTTTCCTTCACTACGCCGCTGCAATTCGGGCACGGCGTTTCCAATGTAGCGTAATCGCCGGGAATCGTGTCGTTGTCGTATTCCTTGGCGCGCTTGACGATGATTTGCGTCATCTGGGCGATTTCACGCATGAATTCTTCGCGCGAAATCTTGCCTTTTTCCATCTGCGACAGCTTGTATTCCCACTCGCCCGTCAGCTCCGGCGCCGTCAATTCATTGACGCCCAGGCCCTTGAGCAAAGTCATCAGCTGCGACGCCTTGGCCGTTGGAATCAGTTCGCGGCCTTCGCGGATCAGGTAGCGTTCCGTCAGCAAGCCCTCGATGGTGGCGGCGCGCGTCGCTGGCGTGCCCAGACCCTTGCCGGCCATCGCATCGCGCAGTTCGTCGTCGTCGATCAGCTTGCCAGCGCCTTCCATGGCCGACAGCAAGGTTGCCTCCGTGAAGCGCGCAGGCGGCTTGGTGACCAGGCCGTTGGCGTTGACGCTTTCCGTCTGTACTTTCTCGCCCTTGGCGACTGGCACCAGGTTGCCGTTGCCATTGCTTTCCTTGTCGGCGTCCGTCGACGCTTCCTTGCCGTAGATGGCCAGCCAGCCCGGATTGGTCATGACCTTGCCTTCAGTCTTGAACTGATGGCCGGACACTTCCGTGTAGCGCGTGGTGACCTGGAATTCCGCAGGCGGGAAGAACACAGCCATGAAACGGCGCGTGACCAGGTCATACAATTTTTGTTCCGGCTCGGACAAATTCTTTGGCGCGATCGTCGTCGGGATGATCGCGAAGTGATCCGAGATCTTGGTGTTGTCGAAGATGCGCTTGTTCGGCTTGACCCAGCCCTTGTCGATGATTTGCTTGGCGAACTGGTGGTAGTTGCTGTTTTCCTTGACCGTTTCCAGCGCCTGCAGCACGGTCGGCATGTAGTCTTCCGGCAGGTGGCGCGAATCGGTACGCGGATACGTCAGCACCTTGTGCTTTTCATACAGCGCCTGGGCCAGGCCCAGGGTATTCTTGGCCGAAAAGCCGAAACGCGAGTTCGCTTCGCGCTGCAAGCTGGTCAGGTCGAACAGGCCCGGCGCCATCGAGGTGGTCGGTTTCGATTCTTCCGTGACGATGCCTTGGCGGCCGCGGCAAGCGGTGGCGATCGAGTCGGCAGCCGTCTTGCTCCACAGGCGCTCGGCGCGCTTCTCGGGGTCATTCTCGTCCTTCTTGAACTTCGTGTCGAGCCAGCGGCCTTCATAGATGCCGGCCGCACAGACGAATTCGGCGCGCACTTCCCAGAAGTCGCGCGGCACGAATTTTTTGATCTTGTCTTCGCGTTCGACCACGATGGACAGGGTTGGCGTCTGCACGCGGCCCACGGTAGTCAGGTAGAAGCCGCCTTCTTTCGAATTAAACGCCGTCATGGCGCGCGTGCCATTGATACCGATCAACCAATCGGCTTCCGAACGGCAGCGGGCCGCGTCCGCCAGCGGCAGCATTTCTTCGTCGCTGCGCAGATGCGTGAAACCGTCGCGGATGGCGCCCGGCGTCATCGACTGCAGCCACAGGCGTTTGACCGGTTGCTTGGCTTTTGCGTTTTGCGCGATCAGGCGGAAAATCAGCTCGCCTTCGCGCCCCGCATCGCATGCGTTGATGAGGGTGGTGACGTCTTTGCGTTTGATCAGCTTGTTTAATACTTTGAGGCGCGCTTCCGTCTTGGCGATCGGGTTCAGCGCGAAATACGGTGGAATCATCGGCAAGTGCGCGAAACTCCATTTGCCGCGCTTCACGTCGAATTCTTCCGGTACGGCGATCTCCAGCAAGTGGCCGACCGCCGACGACAGGACGTATTCCTCCGATTCAAAGTACTCATCGTGCTTGGTGAAGCCGCCAAGCGTCTTCGCGATATCGTTCGCGACAGAAGGCTTCTCGGCGATGATGAGGGTTTTTGTCATATTTTTTAGTCTCGAAAAATGCTCTAGGATAGTTTCAGCATGCGCATCATACAGTGCATTGCCAGGCGCCGACGCTTTTGTCTGCGCAAGGCCTTGTGACTTGTGGTCTTGTCAAGCGGCCAATGATAAGCGCCTATTGAAGAATTCGGCAAGTTATCTGCAAGCAAGAATGCGCAGGCGCAAACACAATGGGCTGGCGGGCGTGGTGCCGCAGCATATAGTAAGGGAGATGGCGCGGCAGCGGCGCCAGGTGCGGCCAGGGGCGTTTATAGACTAGTGCAACAGGCGCGGCGGGAGATCTTCGTCGTCAACGAACAGGTCGTCAAACATCAGGGCGTCCGGTTCCTTGCCCTGGCTCCACAGCAGCATCAGCACGATGACTTTCAGCTTGCCCAGCGAGACAGGCGCCTCGTCGAGCGCCAGCGCCCGTTCGATGACGATTTCGCGCTGCAGCGGCGAGAGCACCTTGGCGCTTTCCAGGAACTGGATGAAGCCAATGGCGGCCGTGCCCAGCACGTCGCCTTCCTGCTGCACATAGAAACGCGTACCCGTGGAACTGGCCGTCAGGGTTTGCTCGACGCCGGCCATGGCGTTCAAGTCCGTCAGCCAGACGAGCGCCTCGGAAATCTCCACGTCGTCGAAACCGACGGCCGACAGTTTGCGCGCCAGGACTGCCGGCTCGGGGCAGGCGTCGGGGCGATAGTAAGTCTCGTAGAGGTACACCAGGATATCGAACATGACTCTACTCTATCAGCTAAGGTCGCTGCGACACAAGGGTGCGCACGGACAAAGCGCCCCCGTGCGGCAAGGCCGCCACACAAGTGACAAGCTGTCATTTACAGCGTTGAAACAGTCCTCCCGGCAAGCGTTCGACCCTGCCTGCCAGCTCCAGCGCCAGCAATTCCCCCATCAGCGCGCCCATGGCCACACCGCTGCGCGCGGCCAGGGTATCAGCATCGAGGGGATCGTGGCCCAGCGCGGCCAGCAGCGGCGTCTCGTCTTCCACCGCTGGCGGCGCCGTGGGGACGTCGCCCAGCCACTGCAGCTCTTGCAGCACGTCATCGGCCGACTCGACCAGCTTGGCGCCCTGCTTGATGAGCGCATGGCAGCCCTTGGCCAGGGTGGCATGGATGGAGCCGGGCAAGGCATACACATCGCGCCCCTGCTCGCCGGCCAGGCGCGCCGTGATCAGGGAGCCCGATTGCGCGGCCGCCTCGATCACCAGCACGCCGCGCGCCAAGCCGCTGATCAGGCGATTGCGGCGCGGAAAGTTAGCTGGCATGGCCGGCAAGCCCAGCGCATACTCGCTGACGATGCAGCCCTGTTCAGCGATTCTTTGCGCCAGATCAAGGTTACGTCGTGGATACACCAAATCGGCGCCCGTGCCGATCACGGCCACGGTGGCGCCCGCGCCGCGCAAGCCGCCCTCGTGCGCGTGCGTATCGATGCCCAGCGCCAGCCCGGAAATGATGCTCAAGCCTGCCGCGCTGAGGGCCTGTGCAAAGGCGGCCGCATTCTGCATGCCTTGCGTGCTGGCATTGCGGCTGCCGATGATGGCCACGCCAGGACGCGACAGCAGTTCCGCCCGCCCCCGTATATATAACAACAGCGGCGGATCGGCGATTTCCAGCAGCAGGGGCGGATATCCGGCATCGGCCAGGGTCAGCACGGCATTGCCGGGCCGCTGCAGCCACTGCAGGGTGAGCTCGAGCTGGCTGTTGGCCACCGGCTTTGGCGGCTGCACGATGGCGCGCGCCACGCTGGCCGGCACCACTTCGCGCAAGGCCTCGAACGGAGCGGCGAAGACCTGGGGCGGCAAGCCGAAGCGGGCCAGCAAGGCGCGCGCCGCCACAGGCCCCACGCCGGGCAGATGCTGCAGGCGCAGCCAGCCCGCCAATTCCGTGGCCGCGTCTGCCGTCGTTGCATGTGCATGCATGACAACCTCACTGTGTACTGTGCTATCCCATGCTAGCGCCATGGCGCGCACGCGATACCGACGCGCGCAAGGATGCGTGCAATGGCCGTGCAAAACGGCCCGCCGCCCACAGGGCCATGGGCGTCTGTGATAAAATTTCCCTTTGCAGCAAACGAATAGCGCACTGGCAAACGCATCTGCCGCGCCGTTGTGCCACACGCGCCCAACCGTAGCGTACTCAAATAAAATAGCCCTGCCATCGTTCGCATGGCCCAGGCATGAATAATCCGGCGCACCGGCGCCCACCTTAACCAGTCGAATCCGTATGTCCATATTAAATATCCTGCGTTACCCCGATCCTCGCCTGCACACGATCGCCAAGCCCGTCACCGAATTTGACGCGCGCCTGCAAACCCTGATCGACGACATGGCCGAAACCATGTACGACGCCCCGGGCGTCGGCTTGGCCGCGTCGCAAGTGGACGAGCATATCCAGATGATGGTGATCGACATCACCGAAGAAAAAAACCAGCTGCAAGTGTTCATCAACCCGGAAATCACCTGGGCCAGCGAAGAAAAGCAGGTCTACGACGAAGGCTGTTTGTCCGTGCCTGGCGTCTACGATGGCGTCGAGCGTCCGGCCCGCATCAAGGTGCGCGCCATGGACCGCCACGGCAAGCAGTTCGAACTGGAAGCCGATGGCTTGCTGGCCGTCTGCATCCAGCATGAGATGGATCATCTGCTGGGCAAGGTATTCGTCGAATACCTGTCGCCGCTCAAGCGCAACCGCATCAAGACCAAGATGATCAAGGAAATCCGTGGTCTCGAGCGCGAAGCGAGCCTGCGCGCACAGAACCGTCGCTTCTAAGCCACTGCTGATAGACTAAGCGCCAACAGTAGTCGTCACACCACGCCAGCCTGGCGCCTCCGGCGCAGGCCTGCACACCTCACGTCAAGGAACCATATGAAAGTGATCTTCGCAGGCACGCCTGAATTTGCCGCCACGGCCCTGAAAGACTTGCACGAAGCGGGTTTTGAGATTCCGCTGGTGCTGACCCAGCCTGACCGCCCTGCCGGACGCGGCATGCAATTGCACGCCTCGGCCGTCAAGCAGTATGCGCAGCAGCATGGCATCGACGTGCTGCAACCGCTGTCCTTGCGCATGGACAGCAAGGACCCGCAGCGGGCCGCCGAGGCGAAGGCGGCCCACGAGCGCCTGCTGGCCACGGATTACGACGTGATGGTGGTGGCGGCCTACGGCTTGATCTTGCCGCGCAGCACGCTCGACATCAAACCCTGCATCAATATCCATGGTTCCCTGCTGCCGCGCTGGCGCGGTGCGGCACCGATTCACCGCGCCATCGAGGCCGGCGACGATGAAACGGGCGTGACCATCATGCAGATGGAAGAAGGCCTCGATACGGGCCCCATGCTGGCCATCGAGCGCACGCCCATCGAAGCGGGCGACTCCACCGCCACCCTGCACGACAAGCTGGCCACCCTGGGCGGCAAGATGATCGTCGAGACTCTGCGCAAGATGCAGCAGCAAGCGCTCGAAGCCGTGCCGCAGCCGGAAGCGGGCGTGACCTACGCGGCAAAGATCGCCAAGGACGAGGCGGCGCTTGATTTCAGCCAGCCTGCGCTGGAACTGGGCCTGAAAATCCGCGCCTTCAATCCGTTTCCCGGCGCCTGCGGCCAGGTTGATGGCACCACCATCAAGATCTGGGCCGCCGACGTGATCGAAGCGGACAGCAAGGAAGCGCCGGGCCAGGTGCTGGCGGCCGACGCCCAGCACGGCATCGTCGTGGCCTGCGGCAATGGTTCCCTGCGTCTGACGGAACTACAAAAACCAGGCGGCAAGCGCCTGCCTGCAGCCGAGTTCATCAAGGGCTTCCCCCTCGAAGGCAAGCGCTTCGCCTAAGCTCACTGGATCGCAGCACGCCGTCATCTCGACGGCCATAAAAAAAGGGCTTGCCGCGGCAAGCCCTTTTTGCATCCGGTCCGCTGGTTTAGCGGCGCTGGACGTTCATCAGGCGCGCGCGGACGGACGACGACAGGCTGACCTCGAAACGGCCGCCGGCCGGCAAGGCGCTCACGTCGACGCTGGCTTTGCCATCCGTTAAGCCGCTGGCGACCACCGTCTTGCGGCCATCGGCGGCCACGTGCAGCACGGCCGCATATGGCTCCGCTTGCGCATCCCAGACCAGCGCCAGCTTGCCGCCGCTTTGCGTTACCTCAAAGCTGCCATCGTTGGCGGCCTTGCTGCGGCGAAGCGGGCGGTCCAAAGTGGCCAATGCCTTACCTTTTGACAAAACTTTCACGTCACTGATATCGCCTGGATTGGCGAAGCTGACGCGGAAGTGGCTCATGGCGCTGTCGCCATGGTCGGCCAAGCTCACGGCATCGAAGGGCAAGTCGATAGTCGCTCCGGACGCGGTCAGTATCCGCAAGGTGTACGCCTGGCCGCCGCCGCTGGCAGCTGCGCCAACGCGCGTGGACGAGGCAACGGCTGGGCGCAAGGCCACGCCGCTAGGCGTGATGCGGCCGGAAATGGTCAGGTAGCCGTTTTCGGCCACGGACATGCTGGCGGCCAGCACATTGCTGCCCGTCACCTTCATGCTGCGTTTTTCCAGGAATTGCTGCACCCGCGCATAGCTGTAGTCGGAGAACCAGGCGCCGCTGCAATAGCTCATCACGTCCTTCATCGGCGTGCTGCCATAGACTGCCTTGCTCAGCTGGCCGATATTGCCTGCATAGTTGCTGTTGTACAGCGGCTGCGGGCCCAGATTACCATCCGCATATGGGTAGTCGACAGCGGCGCCAGCCGGGCCGCCGCAGGCAACGTGCTGCAGCGAGTGGTTGTGGCCCAGCTCATGCACGAGCGTGGTCAGCCATTCAGGCCACTCATTGCCGAAGGGATCGACGGAGGCGATGCTGTTGAACCTGGCATCCAGGCCGATGGCCGACGTGAAGTAGTTGGTACTGCCAGGCGGGTTGATGTAGGCCAGGCCGGCGGCGCGTGTGGCAGACATTTTCGGCACGAAACCATAATAATAGGCGCCGCTGTCTTCCAGCGCGCGCTTGCTGTCCAGCTTGCCCAGGGCATCGCTCCACCAGCTGTCGGCCGTGCTGCTGCCTGGCATGCTCAGCGCCGCGCGCGTGGTGATGCTGATATTTTCCGTCGCATACGGATACACACGCAGCAGCGCAGCACGGATCACCTCGGCGTCAGGCAGTTGCGCCACGCCATCATCGGTGCTCAAGGGTACGAGTACCAGGCGGATTCGGGCCAGGCTGGCCACCACGGGTGCCGCTTCCTGGCTCACTTGCACGCCGTCATTGCCGACGGCCGTCACGCGCACGCGCACGCCGGGCAAGATCCAGCCAGCGGGCAGGATGGCACTGAAATTGCCGTTGAAACTGTAATCGCTTTTCGCCGTCGGCAAGACCGATGGGCCGCTCATGCTGATGCTGCCCAGGTTGCTGCCATTGGCGGCGGTCGCATTCAAGGTCACTGCCGGGCTGGCCTGGCCCGCTTGCGCGGCCAGCACGGACACGCGCACGGCGGCTGGCTTGCCGCGCGTCAGGCGCAAGGCCGTATTGCTGGCGTTCAAATTCAGTACTTGCGCGAAATCAATGCTGCCCAGGGTAAAGGCCGACACCGTGCCCGCATTGACGGCGATGCGCGACGCGGCCGACAGCATCACGTTGCCCGTTGCCGCAGCTGGCGCGGACAGCAGCAGTTGGCTGGCACTGGCACTGACGATGACAGCCGGCGTATTGCCCACCGAGGCCGAGCTGACCTGGTCGAGATTGCTGCCCTGCACCGTCACCGACAAGGTCGCGCCGTTGACGGCCGAGCTGATCGACGTCACCGCCACGCTCGCCAAGACCGTATAGGTGTCGCTGCTGGCCACATCGTTGTAGGGACCGCGCACCATCAGCGCGCCTGTCGCTGCGCCCGCAGGCACCACCACGGTCACGCTGCTGGCCGTCTGGCTTTGCGGCGTCGCCGCCGCGCCATTGCCGAACTGCACCGCCGTCACGGCGCCCATGCCGCCGCCCGTGATCGTCACGCTGGAACCGGCACCGCCCGTTAATGGCGCAACGCTGCCCACGCTCAAGGGCAGGTACACATTGACGTTATAGCTGGTGGCCGTCGTGCCGCTGGCGCTGACCAGGCTCAAGGCGCCCGTCACGGGCACGCCAGGCATGGCCAGGGTAACGCTGGTCTCGCTGACGGCACTGGTGGCAACGGTCACGCCCCCAACCTGGAAGGCCGTCACGCGGCCCAGGTTCGTGCCCGTGAGCACCAGGCTGCCACCAACAACGACATTCGCTGCCGAAACGGCTGTCACGGCAGGAATCAGGACGGGAGTACCCGAAGTGGTCGCCACCACCGTGTCGCTACCACCACCGCCACCACCGCCGCAGGCGGACAGGCCCAGCATGACAAACAATGCGACAAGCAGATGGTTTTTCATGGCTGGCAACCAGGTTGATGCAGCGCGGTGCCGGGGAGGACACAAGATAAATGTGACATATTGGTGACTTTTGGTGAGAATTTAATTTCTAAGAACCAATATTATGGGTTAATTCGATTCCTAAAGACAACTATTAATGCTTTTGATTCAATTGGTTTTGATAATAATGAAAATTTCCGTTTGGCAAACTTTTTTCTGAGCATTACTCCTCTCACTCTGCACTAGCCGAAATCAAATTTATTTTCCTTTGCAGCTATTGCCATTCGATTCATAAAAAATAGGCTGATATGACATAAATAATGTGGAAATTTTTCCACAGCCTAGAGGGGATATCTTCCCGCCAACTTTGGCGGAAGAATTAACATTTTTAGTAAGATTTTTCAGGAATGTAATTTCCAGGAGCAGGCGCGGCGGAAGGCGATGTGTTGCAAGTAGGCCTGCCGTGGGGCGAACGAGGGCTTTTGCTTAAAACCAAAGCAGCCTGATGCCGTATAATTTTAGACCCGGTGAAATCAGGCGATTGCCACCTTCTGCCTGCCCTACCCGGCCGGCAACTCTCCGTCAGCTGATCCTGCTGGCCCGCATCCGCCTCGTAAAGTCTTGTCGCCGCGCCGCCGCCCGTTTGCCTATTGAAAGCATGAAATGAACGATACCGTGATCCCCGCCATGTCCCCGACCGAAGCCACCTTGCGCGCCATTCTGGCGCAGCGGATCATGATCCTCGACGGCGCCATGGGCACGATCATCCAGCAATACAAGCTCGACGAGGAAAGCCTACCGCGGCGGTCCCTCCGGCCGCTTCATCGATTTCGCCGCGCCGGCCGATAGTGGCGCGCGCGAACTGTTCGTCAAGGGCAATAACGAACTGCTGACCCTGACGCAGCCGCACATCATCCAGGAAATCCACGAGCGCTATCTGGCGGCCGGCGCCGACCTGATCGAAACGAATACCTTCGGCGCCACGACGATCGCCCAAGACGATTACCACATGGCCCACCTGGCCTATGAAATGAACGTGCAAGCGGCCAAACTGGCGCGCGCCGCCTGCGACAAGTATTCCACCCCGGACAAGCCGCGTTTCGTCGCCGGCGCCCTGGGCCCCACGCCGAAGACGGCGTCGATCTCGCCTGACGTCAACGACCCGGCCGCGCGCAACGTCAGTTTCGACCAGTTGGTGGCCGCCTACCTGCAGCAGACGCAAGGCCTGGTGGAGGGCGGCGCCGACGTGCTGCTGGTGGAAACCATCTTCGACACCTTGAACTGCAAGGCGGCCCTGTTCGCCATCGACCTGTTCTACGAACAGAATCCGGACGTCGTGCGCCTGCCTTTGATGATTTCCGGCACCGTCACGGATGCCTCGGGACGCATTTTGTCGGGCCAAACCGTGCCCGCCTTCTGGAATTCCGTGCGCCATGCGAAACCGCTGACCATCGGCCTGAACTGCGCGCTGGGCGCCGCCCTGATGCGTCCGTACGCGGAAGAGCTGGCCAAGATCGCCGACACCTTCGTGTGCATCTACCCGAACGCGGGCTTGCCCAACCCCATGAGCGACACGGGCTTTGACGAGTTGCCAGCCGACACGTCCGCCCTGCTGCGCGAATTTGCCGACGCGGGCTTTTTGAACATGGCGGGCGGCTGCTGCGGCACCACGCCCGAACACATCGCCGCCATCGGTGAATTGCTGTCGAAAAACACGCCGCGCACCGTGCCGGCCCCGTCGCACGACCTGCGCCTGGCCGGCCTGGAACCGTTCGTCGTCAATGACGAGTCGCTATTCGTCAACGTGGGCGAGCGCACCAACGTCACGGGGTCGAAAGCGTTCGCGCGCATGATTCTCAACGAGCAATACGACGAAGCTTTGTCCGTGGCGCGCCAGCAAGTGGAAAACGGCGCGCAAGTGATCGATATCAACATGGACGAGGCGATGCTCGATTCGCTGGCGGCCATGACGCGCTTTTTGAACCTGATCGCCTCGGAACCCGATATTTCGCGCGTGCCCATCATGGTCGACTCGTCGAAATGGTCGGTCATCGAAGCGGGTTTGAAATGCGTGCAGGGCAAGGCCATCGTCAACTCGATTTCCATGAAGGAAGGCGAGGAAGAATTCCTGCGCCAGGCGAAACTGTGCCGCCGCTATGGCGCGGCCGTGATCGTCATGGCTTTCGATGAAAAAGGCCAGGCCGACACCTTCGAGCGCAAGATCGAGATTTGCGCCCGCGCCTACCATTTATTGATTGATGCGCTGGACTTCCCGCCGGAAGACATCATTTTCGATCCAAACATCTTTGCCGTCGCGACCGGCATCGAAGAGCACAACAACTACGCCGTCGACTTCATCAACGCCACGCGCTGGATCAAGGAAAACTTGCCGTACGCGAAGATATCAGGCGGCGTGTCAAACGTGTCCTTCAGTTTCCGCGGCAACGATCCAGCCCGCGAAGCCATCCATACCGTCTTCCTGTACCACGCCATCAAGGCCGGCATGACCATGGGCATCGTCAACGCCGGCATGGTGGGCGTGTACGACAACCTGGACCCGGAATTGCGCGAGCGCGTGGAAGACGTGGTGCTGAACCGCCGCGAAGACTCGACCGAGCGCATGATCGAATTTGCCGGCACCCTGAAGGCGGGCGGCAAGGCCGAGGCGCAAACCCTGGCCTGGCGCGAAGGTACCGTGCAGGCGCGCCTGTCGCATGCGCTGGTGCACGGCATCACGCAGTTCATCGTGGAAGACACGGAAGAAGCGCGCCAGGAACTGCTGCACAATGGCGGACGCCCCATCCACGTGATCGAGGGCCCGCTGATGGCCGGCATGGACGTGGTCGGCGACCTGTTTGGCCAAGGTAAAATGTTCTTGCCGCAAGTGGTGAAATCGGCGCGCGTCATGAAACAGGCAGTGGCCCATTTGATTCCGTTCATCGAGGAAGAAAAGCTGCTGGAAGAAAAGCGCACGGGCATCGTCGCCAAGCCGAAAGGCAAGATCATCATGGCGACCGTCAAAGGCGACGTGCATGACATCGGCAAGAATATCGTCACGGTCGTTCTGCAATGCAATAACTTCGAAGTCGTGAACATGGGCGTGATGGTGCCGTGCTCGGAAATCCTCGCCCGCGCCAAGGTGGAAAACGCGGACATCATCGGCCTGTCGGGCCTGATCACGCCGTCGCTGGAAGAAATGGCGTATGTCGCCAAGGAAATGCAGCGCGACGAACATTTCCGCATGCTCAAGATTCCCCTCCTGATCGGCGGCGCCACCACCAGCCGCGCCCACACGGCCGTGAAGATCGCCCACAACTACGAGGGGCCCGTGATCTACGTGCCGGACGCCTCGCGTTCCGTTTCCGTGGCGCAATCTCTGCTGACGCCGGAGCAGCGCGACAAATACGTGGAAGACATCGAACTCGACTACGCCCGCATCCGCGAGCAGCATGCCAACAA
Source organism: Janthinobacterium lividum (assembly GCF_023509035.1). NCBI lineage: Bacteria > Pseudomonadati > Pseudomonadota > Betaproteobacteria > Burkholderiales > Oxalobacteraceae > Janthinobacterium > Janthinobacterium lividum. Next base: position 247,257 of record NZ_CP075583.1, read on the forward strand.
GAAAGCGCTGCCCATCCTGCCGCTGGCGCAGGCGCGCGCCAACAAGATGATCGTGCCGTTCGACGGCCCGTGCACACCCGTGAAACCGAAGTTCATCGGCCGCCGCGTCTTTAAAAATGTCGACCTGGCCACCCTGGCCAACTATATCGACTGGGGCCCGTTCTTCCAGACCTGGGACCTGGCTGGCCCCTTCCCCGCCATTTTGACGGATGACGTGGTGGGCGACGCGGCCACCAAGGTGTATGCGGAAGGCCAGGCCTTGCTGAAAAAACTCATCGACGGGCGCTGGCTGACGGCCAATGGTGTCGTCTCCCTGCTGCCGGCAAATAGCGTCAATGACGACGATATCGAGGTGTACACGGACGATACGCGCAGTATCGTGGCGTTCACTTACTACGGCATGCGCCAGCAGGGCGTGAAACCCGTGGTCGATGGCGTGCAGCGTCCGAACCAGTGCCTGGCCGACTTCATTGCGCCGAAGGCATCGGGCGTGAAGGATTACATCGGCATGTTTGCCGTCACGTCCGGCCTGGGCATCGAGAAATACGAAAAACGCTTCGAAGATGCGCACGACGATTACTCGTCCATCATGCTCAAATCCCTGGCGGATCGCCTGGCCGAGGCCTTCGCCGAATACCTGCACGAGCGCGTGCGCAAGGATTTGTGGGGTTATGTGCCGGACGAGCACTTGAGCAATGACGACATGATCGGCGAGAAATACATGGGCATCCGCCCGGCGCCAGGCTACCCTGCCTGCCCCGAGCACACGGTCAAGAAAGAGATGTTCGAGGTCATGCAGGCCGAGGAAATCGGCATGCAGCTGACGGAATCGTATGCCATGTTCCCCGGCGCGGCCGTGTCCGGCTTCTATTTTGCCCACCCGGAGTCGAAATACTTCGTCGTCGGCAAGGTCGGCATGGACCAGGTGGAAGACATGGCCAAGCGCCGTGGCGCCAGCATCGAGGACGTGGAACGCTGGCTGGCGCCCAATCTGTCATGATAAGCACAAGGCGCGCGGAACTTATCGCGCGCCGAAGCGCACTAACGCAGTATGCCGGTCGGCATGCTGCATGCCCGCTCCGGCCCGTTCCCCAACTGGCAAGGAGGATATATGGCAAGCAATTTCAAACTCAAACGCTGGCAGGATCAATTGATCCTGCTGCTGGGCCTGTGGCTCGTCGTCTCGCCCTGGGCCTTTTCCTACCCAGAAGGCTCGCCGCAGATGCTCAACGCCTTTGTCTCGGGCCTCGTGATCGCCATCCTGGCAGCCTTCGACCTGTACAAGACCTATTTCTGGGCCGTCGTCGTCAACCTGCTGGTCGGCGTCTGGGTGGCGGCCTCGCCGTGGGTGCTGCGGCTGGCCGATCAGCGCGTCGTCCTGTGGAACGAGCTGCTCGTCGGTATCGCCGTCGTCGTGCTGGCCCTGTGGGAATTGCGCACCGATCCCGAGCTGCACAAGCACTGGCCCGGTGCCGCCGTATAGCGGCGTAAAAAAACCCTGCCACGGCGACGCCGTGCAGGGCTTTTTAACGTTACGGGAGGCGTCAGTTACAGCGCATACCTCACCACATTGTCGCTCCATTCGTAGGCGGCCATTTCCAGCTCCACCAGGTCGTCCGGCGACATGGCCAGGTCGCGCAAGGTTGGCACGATCTCGCCTTCCATGTCTTCGATGCGCTCGATGCATTCGGCCAGGCGCAGCAGGTCGCCGTAGAAACCCTCGCGCGACAACAGCGCTTCGGCCACTTCATCGATGACTTCGATCTGGCTGAGGATTTCCGACATCGGCACGCCGAACAGGGTATCCATCAGGGACATGATGCCGACCGTAAAGGCGATATCGGCCGAATGGGCATGGTTAGGGCGCAGTTTATGCGCCAGCAGCTCCAGCAAACGACCGCGCGTGGTGGCCAACATCAGCAGCGGCGTCATGCTATGGCCACGCTTGCTTGGTTCCGCGTACAGCATGATTTGCAGCCAGCGCTGCAACTGGCGGCGGCCCAGTACAGTCACGGCCTGACTCAGCGAATCGATGCGCTGGCGCGCGCCCACGGCCGGGGTATTGACCAGGCGCAGCAGGTTCAGGGCCAGCGACACGTCGCGCTTGATGGCCCGCTCGATATCCATATTGTCGGCTTCCGACGTCACCAGGGTCATCAGTTCCATGACGGCCAGTTGCGACGGCGACAGCTTCTTGCCCGTCATGATGGCAGGCTTGGCGAAATAATAGCCCTGGAAATAATCGAAGCCCAGGTCCAGGCCCGACTTGAATTCTTCGCGCGTCTCGACCTTTTCCGCCACCAGTTTCTTTTGTTCCCGCTTGAAACGGGGCGCCAGCGCAGCCAGCACTGTCGGGTCGACCGTGCTCATGTCCATCTTGACGTATTGCACAAGCGGCAACAGTTCCTGCACTTGCGACGTATCCGCGACGACGTTTTCCAGCGCAAAAGTAAAACCATGGCCCACCAGTTCGCTGATGCGCGCGCGCACTTCCGGCGTGACGGGCATCGATTCGACGATTTCCAGCACGACTTTTTCACGCGGCAGGAACACGAAGATGTCGCTCATGATCACGTCGGCATCGACGTTGACGAAACCGAGCGCGTCGCCAATGACCTTTTCCATGCCCAGCTGGGAAGCGTGGGCGATGACGGACGCCGTGGCGGACAGGTCGCTGGTGATGTTGGCGGGGCCGACCGGAGCGTTGCGGAATAGCAACTCATAGCCAAACAGGGCTTGATTACGGTCAAGAATAGGTTGTCGCCCCAGATAGAACTCGCGCACGCGCAAGGGCTTCGGGGTGATGTCATTACTGGAAATATCGATCATTAACTCTTCATCAATCACGTCGAGTGACACCGGCCGCGCCGCGCCCGCATCAAGGTTCACTATTGACAATACTTTAGCTGAATTCCGCCCGCGCTGTGGGTATTTTGGCAGCAATCAAGCATATTGTCGTCAACAAATTAGGCCACTGGCGTGTCTTGCACCATCCCGTCGACAAATAATTTCAATTCGCCCGGCGCAAACGCCGTCCATTGCTCATTCGTCGTCAGCGGCTGGGTAACGATCACGGCCACTCTGTCCTGGGGCGTCGTCACCTGGGAAAAGTCCACGCTCAGGTCTTCATCGGAGAGTTTAGCAGTTGGAAAAGGATGTTGTCGCACCAGATAGTGCAAGCTGGTCGAGCAATGGGCAAACAGCGCCTCGCCGCTCGACAGCATCATGTTGAAGGTGCCGTGGGCCGCGATGCTGGGCAACAACTCCGCCAAGGCGGCATGCAGTTGCGGCAACGCCGGCGGGGCATCGCCAAAGCGCGCGTGCAGTTCCTGCAGCAGGTAGCAGAAAGCCAGCTCACTGTCCGTGCAGCCGACGGGGCGGTAACTGCCCGTCAGCACGGGGTTGAATTCCTTCAAATCGCCATTGTGGGCAAAGACCCAGTAGCGTCCCCACAGTTCGCGCACGAAGGGGTGGCAGTTTTCCAGCGCCACCTGGCCTTGCGTGGCCTTGCGGATATGCGCGATGACATTGCGCGACTTGATGGGATAGCGTTTGATCAGCTCGGCCACGGGCGAGGCGATGGCCGCCTGGTGGTCGACGAAATGGCGCACGCCGGCACCCTCGAAAAAGGCGATGCCCCAGCCGTCATGGTGGGTATCGGTATGGCCGCCGCGCATGGCGAAGCCGGTAAAACTAAAGACAATGTCCGTGGGGACATTGCAATTCATTCCGAGAAGTTGGCACATGGTCTGTTTGCAGCTGGATAACACGGCCACCATACCATGCCGTCCGACGGATTGGTATGGTGGCGATAGCCATCAGACTAGTGCAACAGGACGGGCTGGCTCATGAGGGAATCATAGCTGCCCAAAAATTCATCGATCTCTTCCATGCTGGGTTCGCTGGCGATCAGTTCAGTGACGTCGCGGCGGAAGTTTTGCGCAAGGATGCCGGCGATAAACGTTTCCCGCTTGCCGCCCTTGTCGACGATTTCATAGCCGCCAAAGCGCAGGGCTTCCAGGTCGACGTCGGCGCCGAATTCCACGACGCTGTATTGTTCGCTGTTATAGATCAGGTTCATTTTGCATCCTTCGCTCAAGCAGGAGAAGCTCCTGCGGTGTCAGAACAGAGGTGGGGTTCACACGGCGCCATTTCAAGCGGCCATGCCACCCTGCGGGCTACAGAGTTGTAACGAGATGCAAACTGCTATTGCCGTAAGTCGAACGAGAAATCGTCAGGCAACCACTATGTCTGCTTGCAGCGCCAGCAGGGCATCGTAGGGACTGGCGGTGAGCCAGGTGCGCAGTTGTTCGATGTGCGAGGCGTCGGCCAGGCTGATGAACAAGTGTGCGGGTGGATGGCGCAGCAGACGATTCAATGTTACACGCAATACGAGATTGCCGCTGCAGCACAGGCAACCGGGCGCGATGCGCAACAGTTGCAATGGAAATGGTGGAGAAGGGGAAACTTGCTCGGCCAAGTCGGCCAGGATGGCGTTGCCGTCAGCGAGGCCCTCAAGAATCACGGCGACCGGCTGGCCAGACGGCAAGGCTTGCGCGATAGCCACCTCGCGCCCGGCGGCGCGTCCACCGCTGACCAGGGTCAGCGGCGTCGGACGCCGCACGTCTGCCGTCACAGGCTTTTCTTGGCCAGCTTGCCCGGTTCGACGCCCAGCTGTTTCAGCTTGCGGTACAAATGGGTGCGCTCGAGGCCCGTTTTTTCCGCCACGCGGGTCATGCTGCCGCCTTCGCGTCCCAGGTGGTGTTCGAAATACATGCGCTCGAACGCGTCGCGCGCCTCGCGCAGGGGCAAGTCGAACGACAGGTTGTAGCCATGGCCTTCGGCCACCGCCGGTACCGCGATGCCTGGGCGCACCATCAGCTGTTGCGGCGCGCTGCCGCCAAAGCTGGGTACGGGATGGTTGCTCTCCTCGGCTATCACGGGTGCCACGGGACGCGGCGCCACACTCGGCGCTCGCACTGTTTCCTGTGCCCGCGTCAAGCCTTGCTGGACTGCCTTCAGCAGTTTTTGCAGGGCAATCGGTTTTTCCAGGAAGTTCATGGCGCCGATGCGCGTCGCCTCGACCGCCGTATCGATGGTGGCGTGGCCCGACATCATGATCACCGGCATGGTCAGCAAGCCGTCGCGCTGCCATTCCTTGAGCAAGGTGACGCCATCGGTGTCGGGCATCCAGATATCCAGCAATACCAGATCCGGCGCACCGGCGGCACGCGCTTCACGCGCCTGCTGCGCATTTTCGGCCAGCTGGATAGCATGTCCTTCGTCGCCCAAAATTTCCGAGAGCAACTCACGGATACCCATTTCATCATCCACTACGAGTATGTTTGCCATTCGTGTCTTGCCTTCCTCATTTCGCCGGCCCTCGCGCACAAGATGCACACGGCGGACAGCTATGATTTTATTAGTGTTTTAAATACTAAACCAGACCCTCACGCCAGGAATTCCTGGGCAGGAGTGTCGGGAGCTAACTTTAACAGCAAAATGACCACCGAAGCGCCATTGCCGTCGACCCGGTTCTCGATATCGATGCGTCCGCCGTGTTCATCGATAATTTTCTTTACCATCGCCAGGCCCAAGCCCGTGCCGCGCGCCTTCGAGGTCACATAGGGCTCGAAGGCGCGCGCCAGGATTTTTGGCGCAAAACCGGGACCATTGTCGCTGATGGCCAGCCGCACGGCGATATTCACGCCGCCGTCCGCACTGCGATAATGAATTGCTTCCGTCCTTACGTCAATCCGCGGATGCGCCGAGTCCGGCGGCAAGTCAGCCATGGCGTCCTGCGCGTTCTGCAGCAAGTTATGAATCACCTGGCGCAACTGGGTCGGATCGCCCATCACCATCGGCAGATTCGGCGCCAGCAGCGGGTGGATGATGTCGCCATCGTCGCCGCGCAAGTACAGGTTCAGTATCTCTTCGATCAGCTCGTTCAAACGCAGCGGCGTGAGCACGGCCGGCGGCGTGCGCGCATAGTCGCGGAAGTCGTCGACCATGCGCTTCATCGCATCGACCTGCTTGACGATGGTGGTGGTAGCGCGGCTGAGCAGGTCGGCATCGGGCTGCTCCAGCTTGCCTTCGAGCTTCATCTGCAGGCGCTCGGCCGACAGCTGGATCGGCGTGAGCGGATTCTTGATTTCATGCGCCAGACGGCGCGCCACCTCACCCCAGGCAATCGAGCGCTGCGCGGAAATCACGTCGGAAATATCATCAAACACGACGATGTAGCCACTGCCGGACTCCAGCGGCAGGCGCGAACCGCGCGCCAGCAAGGTAATGTCATGTTCGTCGGCACTACTGCCCAGGCGGCGCGGAATTTCGATCTGGCGCTGCCAGTGCAGGCGCTGCTGGTTGCGGCCCGATGCCGATTGCGCACTTTGCGCCGTGAAGGCGCTGATGATGGCGCCGCCAAACTCTTCCATTCCAACAATATGGGCCAGCGGCTGGCCCACCATGCTCATGCCCGAATGCTGCAAGATGCGCTCGACAGATTCATTGCAGGTCACCAGCTTGAAATCGCCGTCGAGCACCATCACGCCGGCCGACATGTTCGCCAGCACCGATTCCAGGTGGGCCTTGGCGTTTTGCAAGGCGGCGCGGTTGCTTTCCACGGCCGTGCGCGCATCGAGCAACTGGCGCGTCATGATATTGAACGACTGCGTCAGGGTGCCCAGCTCATCCTTGGTGGCGACGATGGGGCGCGGCGACAGGTCGCCCTCGGCCACGGCGCGCGTGCCTTCGGCCAGCAGCAGCAGGGGCTGGGCCAGGTTGCCCGCAATCAGGAAAGCGCTGCCGATGGCGCCAAAAATGGCCAGCAGCAAGGTCAAGGTGAGGATTTCCATGTACATCTTGCGCAAGCCCACGCGCGCGACGAAACGTTCCTTGTATTCACTGTAGGCGGCGCGCAGCACTTCGCCATTCGTCGCCAGCTTGGGCGGCACCGATTGCAGCAGTTGCAGGTAGCGGGGCGAGACGGAAGGCCCCGGCACTGCTACCAGCACGCGCAGGCGCAGGCTGGCCGCCGTTTCCAGCGACGCTGGCAGGCCCGAGCGGAAACCGCCGCCGCCCGACTCCGTGCCATCGTCGTGCAACTCCAGGCCCCCTTCCGCGGAGGCATAGCCGGCCGGCGAGGCCGCCTGCACCAGCATGGCAGCCGTTGGCACGTCGGCCGCGCTATGCGGCCCGGCGCTGGCCAGCAGCACGCCGTCACTGCTGACAATCATGACATTTTGCATGCCCTCTTCGCGCAGCAGGCTGGTCAGCACGGCCGGGCCGGCCACCGGATCGGCGCCCAGTTCTTCGACGGCCTTGTGGCCCCGGTGGTCGAGCTCGACCAGCGCCGCATCGAGGCCGGCACGGCCCAGCTCAATCCCCGATTCCAGCGCCGCTTCGATCTTGACGTTGAACCAGGATTCGATGGAGTGGGAAACGAATTGCACTGACACAAGGAAAATCACCAGGCCCGGCAGGATGCCGACGGCGGCGAACAGCATCACCAGGCGCGTCATCAGCTTGGAGCCGAACTTGCCGCTCTTGTAGCGCGCGTACAGGCGAGCCAGGGAAATGCCCACCAGCGCCAGCAAGGACACGGCCACGGCCGCATTCAGGCCCAGCAGCCAGGTGTAGTAACGGTCGAAAAAGCCGGAATTGTCGGAAGCCGATGCCAGCAGGAACAGCAGGATACTGACAATGCCGCCGCCCACCACCAGCAGATAGCGCAATGCTTGACTCACTACTCCGCCAGACTCTACAAGAAGGTTTTTTTATTCGAAGCCAGGCGCCAGTCGCTGTTATTGAAGGCATTGACCTGTATCGGCTTGGGCAGGTAGTCGCGGTCCATACCCATGCGCAAGGTGACGTTATACGTCTGCCCCACTTTCAGCTCGCCGCGCCGCGCCACCAGCCAGCGGCTGGGACGGCGGATCAGGAACAGCGCGTCGTCGAGGGTGGGGAAGCTTTGCTGCAAGCCACCACCCGACACATGATACTGGCGCGTGAGCACGTTATAGGACAGCTTGCTGGTCTGGCGCGCCACGATGGCTTTTTCATCGAACCAGTACCAGCGGGGCCGGGTCAGTTCGATTTCCGTCGTGAAATACAGCGGCACGCCATGCTGTACCGCATCATCGAGGTCGTGATTGAGCTCGAAGGAATACGTGGCGGCCAGCTTGTAGCCCTCTTCGCTCGACTCGATGTAGGCACGGGTGATCTCGACCATATCGGCGGCATGCGCGCGTGGCATGGTACACGCCAGCATCAGCAGCAGGGCCAGGAGTCGGAAGAGTCGTGTTGTCACAAGTGTGCCGGTAGTGTCCGTAGGAAAAGGTTCGACGAATCGCTCAAGCCGCATTTTTTGGAATAGCGCATAGAACAAACCGTCGTGGTCCTGCTCCGCGCTGCCGGTCGGCAACAGCTGGCCAGGCGCTGTCAATCGGGTCGCATTATTGCGCACCGCAAATGCCGCCGCCTGTGCCTCGGACTCTTGCGGCCACAATGAACATGTCACGAATAGCAATTTACCATCGGGGCGCAGCATCTGCCACAGGTTGTCCAGAATTTTGGAGGAAAGTGTTGCAAGTTGGAACGCGTCGCCCTTGCGGCGCAACCAGCGAATGTCGGGATGGCGGCGCACGATACCCGAGGCCGTGCACGGCACGTCGGCCAGGATGCGGTCGTACTGCTGGCCGTCCCACCACGCGCTCGATTGCGCATCCTGCGCCTTCAGGGTGGCGTCCAGGCCCAGGCGCTCGAGGTTTTCCGCAATGCGCGGCAGGCGCTTGGCGTCCGCATCAATGGCCGTCACCTGCACGTCGGCCAGCTCGAGGATGTGGCAGGTCTTGCCGCCGGGCGCCGCGCAAGCGTCCAGCACGCGCATGCCGTCCTGCAGATCGAGCAATGGCGCGGCCAATTGCGCGCCAGCATCCTGCACGGAGACGACGCCCTGCTCGAAGCCGGGGATCAGCGCCACGCCGATCGGCTTGTCCAGGCGCACGGCGAATGGTCCCACCTGGCGCGCGGCAATGCCCGCCTCGGCCAGCACGGCCAGGTACGCTTCAACCGTGCTCTTGCGGCGATTCACGCGCAAGGTCAATGGCGGCACGGCATTGCCGGCCGTCAAAATGGCTTGCCAGTCGCGGGGATAGGCCAGGCGCAGCGAGTCGATCCACCACTGCGGATAATTCCATTGCGCCAAAGGTTGCTGCAGGGCCGCTTCCAGCAAGGACTTGCGCTCGCGCAAGAAGCGGCGCAAGACGGCATTGACCATGCCCTTGGCGTGCGCCAGGTCAGGGTGCGAGGTGGCCACCGTGACGGCCTGGTCGACCACCGTGAATTCTTCGTACGGCTGTTCGCCCGGCTCGGCCGACATCAGGGACAGCGCGCAGCACAGCAGCGCGGCCAGCATCGGCGGCTCGGGCGCCTTCGACGTCATCAGGCCAACCAGAGTTTCGCTGCGGCCCAGCTGGCGCATGGTACGGTAGGAAATATCCTGGATGGCGCCGCGCGCTTGCGGGCTGGCGTTCGATTGCGTAAAACACCTTGGCCAGCGCCTGCGGAAGGGCCGTGCCCGTGCGCACTTGCGCCACGGCATTGGCCGCGCCCAGCAGGCAAAACGCCAGCGAGTCGGCGCGCAAATCGGGTTGGAAGCCTGGCTGCAAGACCGGTTTCAGGTCGGGATGGTAGCTGGGACGCAATTTCGGTGCGGCAGGAGCCTGGCCTGGCGCCGGCTTGGTTTTCAATTTCAGCGTGGGGCGCTTGTTCATAGTTATCCGGTGTGGCTGCGCGCGGCGGGCTGCATGGTGGCAAAGGCGCGGCCGCGCGTCATCAATAAAGGGTCGATTGTAGCGTTTGTGGCGCCCTCTGGCCCAAGCGATTGCAGCGATACCTGTAAATTGCGGCAAAAAACTGCATATATACAAGCAGAATGGGCCATGCTGATGTTTTCATGCACCAACATAAGCATGCTGTCCTGATAATATCGTGAAATGCGCCGGCACGGGAACACTGCCGGCCAGCGTATTGTTCCCGGCAGCAAACCAGTATAATTAAGCCAGTGTGGGCGGCTTGGGTACTTGCCGTCCGTTTTGCTTTTTGATTCATTCTATTCATTCTTAACGCGGTTCCGCCGCCATCCTGCTCATGCTCGCCCAACAGAAACAAGAAATCATCGCCCTGTTCCAGGCCGCCCTCGCTCCCGTCCTGGCCGGCACTTCGCTTGAGCCTACCGTGGTGCTCGAGCGACCACGCGATGCATCGCATGGCGACGTCGCCTGCAATATCGCCATGCAACTGGCCAAGCAGCTGAAACAGAATCCCCGCGAACTGGCGCAAACCATCGTCAGCGCCGTGCTGGCCAACCCGGCCGGCAAGGGCCTGGTCGAGGCAGTGGAAATTGCCGGTCCCGGCTTCATCAACGTGCGCGTGTCCGCCGCCGCCAAGCAGGCCGTGGTGAAAACCATCCTGAGCCAGGCCGACAGCTATGGCCGCAGCACGGCAGGCGCCGGCAAGCAAGTCATCCTGGAATTCGTCTCGGCCAACCCGACCGGTCCGCTGCACGTGGGCCACGGCCGCCAGGCAGCTCTGGGCGACGCCCTGTCTTCGCTGTTCGACGCGCAAGGCTACCAAGTGACGCGCGAGTTTTACTATAACGACGCGGGCGTGCAGATCCAGACCCTGGCCAACTCCGTGCAGGCGCGTGCGCGCGGCTTCAAGCCGGGCGACGCCGAATGGCCCGAGTCCGCCTACAACGGCGACTACATCGCCGATATCGCCAACGACTTCAAGGCCGGCAAGACGGTCTCGGCCAGCGATGGCCAGCCAGCTTCGGCGAATGGTAACGTGGAAGACATCGATTCGATCCGCCCGTTCGCCGTCACCTACCTGCGCAACGAGCAAGATATCGACTTGCAAGCCTTCGGCGTGAAGTTCGACAATTACTATCTGGAATCGTCGCTGTATGCGGACGGCAAGGTCAATAGCGCGGTCGAAACCTTGATCAAGGCGGGCCACACTTACGAGCAGGATGGCGCGCTGTGGCTGCGCACCACCGACTTCGGCGACGACAAGGACCGCGTCATGCGCAAGACGGACGGCACCTACACGTATTTCGTGCCGGACGTCGCCTATCACCTGGTGAAATGGCAGCGCGGCTTCGTGCAGGCCATCAATATCCAGGGCAGCGACCACCACGGCACCATCGCGCGCGTGCGCGCCGGCCTGCAAGCGGTCGACATGGGCATCCCGCAAGGCTACCCCGACTACGTGCTGCACAAGATGGTCACCGTCATGAAGGACGGCGAAGAAGTCAAGATTTCGAAGCGCGCCGGCTCCTACGTGACCGTGCGCGACCTGATCGAATGGTCGGGCGGCGGCGACATCGCCAAGGGCCGCGACGCCGTGCGCTTCTTCCTGATCTCGCGCAAGGCCGACACGGAATTCGTCTTCGACGTCGACGTGGCGCTGAAAACCACCGATGAAAACCCGGTCTATTACGTGCAGTACGCGCATGCGCGCATCTGCCGCATCCTGGAAAACTGGGGTGGCGATGCAAGCACGGTCGCCAACGTCGATCTGTCCCCACTGACGGCACCGACCGAAGCGACCCTGCTGGCGACCCTGGCCGCCTACCCGGAAATGCTGGCGCGCGCGCAAGCGGAACTGGGACCGCATCAAGTCGCCTTCTACCTGCGCGACCTGGCCGCCAACCTGCACAGCTTCTACTTCGCCGAAAAAGTGCTGGTCGAGGACGAAGCCGTCAAGATGGCCCGCCTGGCTCTCGTCATCGCCGCGCGCCAGGTGCTGCGCAACGGTCTGGCACTGATCGGCGTGTCCGCGCCAAACAAAATGTAATCGCGAAGGTCTAACAGTCAATGAATCACGCCTCCCGTTTCTCTTCGACCCGGCGCCAGCAGGGCAATACCCTGGTCGGCATCATCATCGGCCTGGTCATCGGCCTGGGCATCGCCGTGGTGGTCGCCCTGGTGATCACCAAGGGCGCCTCGCCCTTTACCGACAAATCGGGCAAGGCCGGCAAATCGGCCGAACCGACGGCCGGCCAGATCGCCGACCCGAACAAGCCGATGTACGGCAACAAGGAAGCGGCCAAGGAAGCGGCGCGCGACTTCTCCAAGGAGCCACGCGAGATCGTCACGCCGACGCAGCCAGCTGCGCCGGCACCTGCTCCCGCGCAGCAGCCGAAGGCCCCGCCGCCGGACGCACTGCAGGAACTGATCGGTACATTGAAGGACAAGCCGGCGCCGAAAACACCAGCGGCAGCACCGGCAGGACCCGCGCCGCAAGCCAAGGCCGACGTGAAAGAGGCCAAGACCGATGCAGCCAGCGACAAATGGATTTATTATCTGCAGGCCGGCGCCTTCCATGACATGTCGGACGCCGAAAGCACGCGCGGCAAACTGGCGCTGCTCGGCTTCGAAGCGGCCATCAGCGACCGCAGCACCGACGCCGGCGTGCTGCACCGCGTGCGCATCGGACCGTTCAACCAGCTCGAAGCGATGAACCGCGCGCGCACCAAACTGTCTGAAAACGGCATCGATGTCGCCGTCGTCCGCAACCAAAAATAAGGAACCAGCATGCGTTTTCTGAAGAAAATCCTGTTTGCCGCCGCCCTGTGCGCCGTCGCCATGGGCGCATCGGCCTCGCCGGCCGAGCCGAAGAACGGCGTCGAATACGAAACCCTGGCCACGCCGCAGGCGACGGAATCGGGCAAGAAAATCGAAGTGACGGAATTCTTCGCCTATTACTGCCCGCATTGCAACGTGCTGGAACCGCAACTGGCGGCCTGGGTCAAGAAACAGGGCGACAACATCGTCTTCAAGCGCGTGCACGTGTCGCGCGATGACAGCGTGGCGCCGCAGCAGCGGCTGTTCTTCACCCTGCAAGCCATGGGCCTGCTCGACAAGCTGCACACCGGCGTCTTCCACGCCATGCATGTGGAACGCAACCGCCTGAACACCGACGACGCCGTCTTCGACTTCGTCGCCAAGCAGGGCGTGGACCGCCAGAAATTCATCGATACCTACCGTTCGATGGGCATCTCGGCCCGCGTACGCCGCGCGGACGCCATGATGCAGGGCTATAACGTGACGTTCTGGCCCATGATCGCCATCGATGGCCGCTACATCACCTCGCCTTCGCAAGCCGATCAGGGCAGCAAGTCGGCGAAAAACGAAGAGCAGCTGAACGCCCAGGCGCTCAGCGTGATGGACGTGCTGGTCGCGAAAGCCAAAGCGGAAAAGAAATAAGCATGGCCACTTCCCTGGCGCGCCCGGGCATCGCCTGATGCAACGCGTTTTCATCACGGGTGCGTCGAGCGGACTGGGCGCCGCCCTGGCGCTGCAGTACGCGCGCCAGGGCGCCCAACTGGGCTTGCTGGCCCGCCGTGGCGACACCTTGCAGCAACTGATCGCTTCCCTGCCCCACCCTGAACGCCACCGCGCCTACGCCGTCGATGTGTGCGACCACGCCGCCCTGAAAAGCGCGGCCGATGACTTTATCGCCGACGCCGGCGGCATCGACGTCGTCATCGCCAGCGCCGGCGTGTCGTACGGTACCTTGAGTGAACATGCGGAAGATCTCGACGCCTTCGCGCGCCTGATGGCCATCAACGTCACGGCCACCGTCGCCACCTTCGCGCCCTTCATCGCCGCCATGAAAAGCCAGGGCAACGGACGCCTGGTGGGCATCGGCAGCGTGGCCGGCATACGCGGCCTGCCCGGCGCCGAAGCCTACAGCGCCTCGAAGGCGGCCGTCATCAGCTACTGCGAATCGCTGCGCCTGGAACTCAAGCCGGCTGGCGTCAAGGTCGTCACCATCACGCCCGGCTACATCGACACGCCGATGACGCGCCACAACGCCTACCGCATGCCTTTCGTGATGCCGGCCGAAAAATTCGCCGTGCGCGCCGCGCGCGCCATCGCCGACGGCGACAGCTACCGCGTGATCCCGTGGCAGATGGGCGTCGTCGCCAAGCTGCTGCGCGCGCTGCCCAATGCCGTCTACGACCTGGCCTTCGCCAACGCGCCGCACAAGGCACGCAGCAAGCCATCCGGCGACAGCCAGTAAACCAACATCTCCCCATGACGAAGCACTCAGACCTGAACAGCGCGGCCATCGCCGCCCATTGCGCCACGGGCGCCTCCCACGTGGCCATCGAAGTAGTCGACGAAACGGGATCGACCAACGCCGACCTGCTGGCGCGCTGCGCCACCCTGGCCGGACCCACCCTGCGCATCGCCGGCCAGCAGACGGCCGGACGGGGACGTGCCGGGCGGCCCTGGGTGTCGCAGCCGGACGCCAGCCTGATGTTCTCGCTGGCCTGGCGCTTCAAGGGACCGCTGCATCAGCTGGTCGGCCTGCCGCTGGCCGTCGGCGTGGCGCTGGCCGAAAGCATGACGGCGCTGGGCGTGCCGGTGCAGCTGAAGTGGCCGAACGACCTGCTCAAGGATGGCCACAAACTGGCTGGCATCCTCGTCGAGACGCAGCAGGCGACCGACGGCGGCGTGTGGGCCGTCATCGGCTGCGGCATCAATCTGCTGATGCCCGATGCGCTGGAACGGCAGATCGGCCGCAGCGTCTCTGCCGTGCCCTGGCTGGCGCAGATGGAGCGCAATACCCTGGTGGCGGCCTTGCTCAGCCGCCTGGCCGGCGTGCTGGCCGAATTCGACGATACGGGCTTTGCGCCATTTACGGAGCGCTGGAACACGCTGCATGCGTGGCAGGGGCAGCACGTGAAAATTCTCGACAACGGCCAGTTGCTGCAGCAAGGCGTGGCGGCCGGCGTGGACCAGCTGGGCCGCCTGCTGCTGCGCACCGATGGCGGCCAGCAGGAAATCATGTCCGGCGATGTGTCCTTGCGCCTGACCGGGGAGTAAGCGCATGCTACTGCTGATCGACGCCGGCAATACGCGCATCAAATGGGCGCTCGTGACCGCCGATAGCCCCCTCGGCGGCTGGCTTGCCAGCGGCGCCGTCACGCATGCGCAAATCGATACGCTGGCCGCGCAGTGGTCGAAACTCGCCATCAGCGAAGTGCTGCTGTCGAACGTGGCAGGCGCCGTCATCGGCACGCGCCTGCGCGCCATGCTGCCGGTCGTTGCCAATGACTTTGTCTCGCTGCCGCAGCTGGCCGGACTGACGAACGGCTACCGCGTGCCGTCGCAGCTGGGCTGCGACCGCTTTGCCGCCGCCATCGGCGCGCAGGCGCTGGCGCCTGGCCAGGCCGTCATCGTCGCCAATTGCGGCACCGCCACCACCATCGACGCCATCACGGCCGATGGCGTTTTCCTCGGCGGGATGATCTTGCCAGGACTGGGATTGATGGCCAGCTCGCTCGCGCGCAACACGGCGCAGCTGCCGCAAATCGCCAGCGACGCCGTGCTGCCGGCCGGCTTTGCCGACAACACGGACGACGCCATCCTCTCCGGCTGCCTGGCGGCGCAGGCGGGCGCCATGGAACGGGCCGTGCGCATGCACGGCGCCAGCGCCTGCCTGCTGTCGGGCGGCGCCGCACCGCGTATCGCACCGGCCTTGGCGCTGGCGGTGCCGCTGCAACTGGTCGATAATATCGTCATGCTCGGCCTGCAGGCGGCCGCGCGCGCCGGGGCCGCAGGAACACAAGGAAACCACGTATGCTGAAATTCGTCTTCTGGCTGCTGGCCGGCGTCAACCTGCTGGTGCTGGCCATCGGCCAGGGCTATCTGGGCAGTTTTCGCACCGAGACGCGCGAACCGGCGCGCCTGAAAAACCAGCTGCAGGCGGGTAAACTCACCTTGCTGACGCAGGAGCAGGCCACGGCGCCCGTTGCCGAAGAGGGTGCGACGCCGGCAACGGCCGCACCGGCGACGCCGCCATCGTATGCCTGCACGGAAGTGGGCAATTTTCTGCTGGCTGACGGGCGCCGCTTCGAAGCGCAAGTGGCGGCGCTGGACCTGGGCGACCGCCAATCGCGGCGCAACGTAGCCGGCCAGGAGGTTTCCAGCTACATGGTGTACATCCCGCCGCAGGGCAGCAAGGAAGGCGCCGACCGCAAGGCCGGCGAATTGAAGCAGCTGGGCGTGACGAATTACTTCATCATGAACGAAAGCAGCCCGCTGCGCTGGGGCATTTCACTGGGCGTGTTCAAGTCGGAAACCAGCGCGCAAAGCCAGCTGGCATCGCTCAACAAACAGGGCGTGCACAGCGCCCGCGTCGCGCCGCGCTACAGCGCCGGCAAGCAGCTCGCCTACCAGTTCCGCGACCTCGACGCCACCACGCGCGCGCGTCTCGAGAAGATCAAAACTCAATTCCCTGAACAGGAACTGCGCAGTTGTAAGTAACTATCGTTGAATCACGATAGGCTTGATACCAGTCGATTCCGGTAAATTCGCCGCCGCGCGCGCCGCATCGGCGCGGCTGGAGAATGGTCCGCCGTACAGGCGGAACAGGTTACCAGCCTGCACCACGCCCAGGGTCCCCAGGGCTGCCGCGTACGGCGCCAGGCGCGAACGTCCCGATTCCGCATTGTCGGCGCGCGTGTAAGCGCCCAGCTGCAAATAGAAGCCGCTGGCCAGCGCCGCCGGGGCCGGCATGGCGACCGTCGCATCGACGGGCAGCATCTGCGTCGACACTTCCGGCTGCACTACGGCGCCCGTTTCCACGGGCGTGTCGATGGAGATCGCCACCACGGAAGGCACCGGTTTTGGCGCCGCACGGGCCGCCAGGATGGCATCGATATCGGCTGGCAGCAGCCGTTCGACCACCACCTGGTGGCTGCCCTTGCCCAGGAAGCCCAGTTTCAGCGCCGCCGTGTAGGACACGTCGATGACGCGCGTGGCGTGGAAGGGACCGCGGTCGTTGATGCGCACGATCACCTGCTCGCCGCTGTCGATGCTCGTCACGCGCGCATACGACGGAATCGGCAAGGTCGGATGGGCCGCCGTCATCTTGTACATATCGTAGATTTCACCCGACGAGGTGCGCTGGCCATGGAATTTCTTGCCATACCAAGTGCCCGTGCCCTTCTGCTTGAATGGTTCATTGTCGGTAATCGGCGTATACGTCTTGCCGAATACGACATACGGACGGTTCGAGCGCGTGGAATATGGCTCGTTGCGCACTTCCGCGTCGGGCACGTCGCGCAGGTTGGCCGGCGGATTGTCGCCCGGACCATCGTCCTTGTAGTAGCCGCCGCGCCCGGAGCCGGCCGCCGGCAATACCGGCAAGGTGGGATCCTGGCGCACGGGCACCTTGACCTTGCCGCCGGATGGCAGCGGCACATTATTCGATGCGGGCTTTTGCGGCGTGGTGCCGCAAGCGGCCAGGGTCAGCAAAGCGGCCAGGCTCAGCCCGCGCATGGCGAAGGTATCGAAAGGCGCGCGCATCAGGTCTGCACCAATTTGCGATGACGCTGAATGCTCATCAGGATACCGGTGGCCACGCCCAGGGTCAGCAGCGCGGTGCCGCCATAGCTGAGGAATGGCAAGGGAACGCCGACCACCGGCACGATGCCGCTGACCATGCCCATGTTGACGAAGGCGTAAGTAAAGAAAATCATAGTGATCGCTCCTGCCAGCAGGCGAGTGAAAAAACTGGGGGCGTTGGCGGCGATCATCAGCCCCCGTCCCACCAGCAACAAATACATCAGCATCAGGATCAAGTTACCGACCAGGCCGAATTCCTCGGAATACACGGCAAAAATAAAATCGGTCGTGCGTTCCGGAACAAACTCCAGGTGGGCTTGCGTGCCGTGTGTCCAGCCCTTGCCCGTCATGCCGCCGGAACCGATGGCGATGATGGACTGGATGATATGGAAGCCCTTGCCCAGCGGGTCCTTGGTCGGGTCGATCAGCATCATCACGCGGTCGCGCTGGTAATCGTGCAGATGCGACCAGGCGATCGGCAGGCAGGAAACAAAGGTGATCAGCAAGCCGGCCAGCACCTTCCACGACAGGCCCGCCAGGAAAATGACGGTAAAGCCGGCCGCCACCACCAGCAGCGCCGTGCCAAGATCGGGCTGGCGCGCGATCAGATAGACGGGCGCCAGCAACAGCACGGCCGCCATCAGGAACGATTTCCAGCGCAGGGCGCCCGCATTGTGCTGGAAGAACCAGGCCAGCATCAGCGGCGTGGCGATCTTCAGGAATTCGGAGGGCTGGATGTCGATCACGCCGATATGCAGCCAGCGCCGCGCACCGAGCTTGATGGTGCCGAACAGCGCCACGGCCACCAGCAAGATCACCGACACCGTATATGCGGGCACGGCGATGCGCATCATCATCTGCGGCGTGACATTGGCCGCCACCCACATGACGAAAAAGCACAACAGGATGTTGCGCAGGTGGTCCTCGATCTTGCCGGGGATGCCGATGCTGGCCGAATACAGGGTCAGCAGGCTGGTGCTGAGCAGCATCAGGATGATGATCATCAGCGGCGGATCGAACACCGCCAGATAGGGTTTGGCGCGCCGCCACAGCGAGCGCCTCTCGTTAATGGGCATGTGCTTCCTTATTGCCTGGCAGGTACCGCCGGGGCGGCCTGCTCGTCAGTGATTTCTTCCAGGGTGCGCACTTCGTCGACATCTTCCTTGGGCACCTTGGTGGTGTCCTTTTCCTTGTCGCTCGGGCGCTTGCCCAGCAAGTAGTAGTCGAGCGCCTTGCGCGCGATCGGCGCGGCCACGCCGGCGCCGAAGCCCGCGTTTTCCACCACGATGGCAATCGCGATGCGCGGCTTGTCGGCCGGCGCAAAGGCCGTAAACAAGGCGTTGTCGCGCAGGCGTTCGGCCAGCAGCTTGGCATTGTACTTCTCGTTTTTCTTGATGCCCACCACCTGCGCCGTACCCGTCTTGCCACCCACCGTGTACTGCACGCCGGTGAAGATGCGCGCGGCAGTGCCGCCCTGCTCGCTGGTCACGCCCACCATGGCGCGCTTGATGGTGTCGATGTTTTCCTGCTTGAGCGCGATGCGGTAGCTTTCCTTGGGCACCGTCAGGGTGCGCGCGCGCGTGGCGGCGTCTTCGATGATCTTCACCAGATGCGGTTTCATCACCACGCCGTTGTTGGCCAGGTTGGCCGTCGCGTGGGCGATCTGCAGCGGCGTGTAGGAATTGTAGCCAGAGCCGTTACTCACCGAAATCGTATCGCCGCCCACCCATTTTTTCTGCTGCGGCGTCTTGAAGCGGTTGCGCTTCCATTCCGTCGACGGCAGCACGCCCGTCTTTTCGTTATTCAGGTCGATGCCCGTCAACTGGCCGAAACCGAACGGCTTCATGAAGTCGTGAATGGCGTCGATGCCCATGTCGCGGCCCAGCTGATAGTAATAGGTATTGCACGAGACGACGATGGACTTGTGCATGTCCACCGTGCCATGGCCGCCCACCTTGTCGTCGCGGAAGGTGTGGCCGCCGAGGATGAAGAAACCGGGATCGGAAATCGACTGGCTCGGCGTGCGCTTGCCCAATTCGAGTGCGGCCAGCGCCATGAAGGGCTTGAAGGTCGAGCCGGGCGCGTAGGTGCCGGACAGGGGACGGTTGACCATCGGCCGGTCCAGCGATGTATTGAGTTCGTTCCAGCTTTGCTGGTCGATGCCGTCGACGAACAGGTTGGGGTCGTAGCCAGGCTTGGACACGTAAGCGAGGATGTCGCCCGTGGCCGGGTCGATGGCCACGGCCGCACCGCGCCATTCGCCGAACGCTTCCTCGACCACTTTTTGCAGTTCGATGTCGATCGACAGGATCAGGTTGTTGCCAGGGGTGGCCGCCGTGCGCGACAGGGTGCGCATGGCGCGACCGCCGGCCGATACTTCCACTTCTTCGTAGCCGGTGGTGCCATGCAGCTGCTTTTCGTAGCTTTTTTCCAGGCCTTCCTTGCCGATATGGTCGGTGCCGTTGTAGTTGGCCGCGTCCTCGCCCTCTTCCAGCGCCTTGGCTTCACTACGGTTGATGCGGCCGATGAAGCCCACCACGTGCGACGCCACCTCGCCCATCGGATACTGGCGGAACAAGCGCGCCTGCACCTCGACGCCGGGGAAGCGGAAGCGCTGCGCCGTGAAGCGCGCCACTTCCTCGTCCGTCAGGCGCGTGCGCAGCGGTACGCTGACGAAGTTCTTCGACTCTTCCAGCAGCTTCTTGAAGCGGCGGCGGTCCTTGATGTCGATCTGCACCAGGGTCGACAGCTCGTCGATCACGGAATCGAGGCTGGCGCTCAATTTCGATGGCGTGATTTCCAGGGTATAGGCCGAATAATTGCGCGCCAACACCACGCCGTTGCGGTCGAGGATCAGGCCGCGCGTGGGCACGATCGGCACCACGGCGATGCGGTTGTCCTCGGCCTTGGTCGCATAGTCCTCGTGCTTGATCACCTGCAGCCAGATGAAACGCGCCAGCAGCAGCGAAAAGCAGACGAAGACGAGCGCGCCCAGGATGGTCAGGCGCATGCGGAAAAAATGCAGTTCGCGCTCGGTGTTCTTAAGTTCAGTCATGGCAGGCGCTCGTCAGATCGGCCGGTTATGGTCGCGGTCCACGGCGCGGCGCTGCGGTGCCAGCAAGACCCATGTGACGACGGGCCACAGGGCGACGGCGACGAAGCTCTCGATGAAATTGAGCCAGCCGGGGAAGCGGCCCGAGACGATCAAACGCGTCAGCAATTGCAACGCCTGCGTCAGCAGCAACAGCGGCAGCACGTGCAGCGCCTGCGTCAGGATGGGGAACCACAGCACGCGGCGGTGCATCATGATGGCGAAATACGACAGCAAGGTATAGGCCAGCGCATTCTCGCCCAGCAGGGTCGAATCGTGCACGTCCATCATCAGGCCCATGAAGAACGCCACGCCGATGCCGACCTTGCGCGGCTGGTGTATGCCCCAGAAAACCAGCACCAGGGCGACGAAATCGGGCACGCCGACGAACTGCCCCCATGGCAGCAGATTCAGCAGGAAAGCGCACAGCAGTGAAAACCCGATGAACAGGGGGCTGACCGGCAGCAGGATGTAATGCGGGCGGTTCATCGTGTCGCTTCCTTCGGTGGCACGGCGGCAGGTGTTGGTGCGGCGGCAGGCGCCGCCGGTTTCGGCGCGGGGCCGGCAGGCGGTTTCGCGACCGGCGCGGCGGCCGTATTGGTGGCCGGTGGTGTCGCAGCGGCGGCGGCAGGCTCCTTGGCCGGATCCTTGATCGGCGCCATCTTGCCGGCGATCTTGCGGCCCGTCTTGACGTCTTCAGCGGGCGGGCGCGGTGGGATCTCAGGTGACGTCATCAAGATGAGCAGCTGGGTGTTGCGTTCGATGCCGGCCAGCGGCTGGCACACGACACGGCCGAACGGGCCATGTGCATTGCGCTCGACCAGGGTCACGCGCGCCACGGCCAGGCCGGCCGGGTACAGGCCGTCGAGGCCCGAGGTAATGACGATATCGCCGATCTGGATGTCGGCGCTGGGGGCCGTAAAGCGCAGCTCCATGGTACCGGACTTGCCGCGGCCGATGGCCACGCTGCGCACGCCATTGCGCAGCAGCTGCACGGGAATGGCCTGCTCTTCATCGGTCAGGAGCGTCACTTCGGAGGTGAATGGGAACACGCGCGTGACTTGTCCCACCACACCCAGGTTGTCGATCACGGGGCGGCCCAATTCGACGCCATGCTTAATGCCCCGGTCCAGCACGATCTTGCGCGTGGCCGAATCGCGCGTGTCATACAGCACTTCGGCCATCATGGTCTTGACGGGGACGCGCTCGCGCGCTTCCATCAACTTGCGCAAGTGATTGTTTTCAACGATGTTGAGCTGCGCCTGCTGCATGATCTGCGCCGAGGCGATCTGTTCGTGCTTCAGGTCGCGCACCTGTTTTTCCAGGACGGACAGCGAAGAGAAGTAATTACCGACACCGAACGCCACATCGCGCGGCACCAGGGCCGCCATCTGCACCGGATACAGCACGGTGCCGACGGCCTGGCGCACGGCCGTCAGCGCGTGCATGCGCGAATCGACCAGCAGCAGGGCGATAGAAATGCCGGCGAACACCATCATCTTGACGCGGGCAGAGGCGCCTTGTTTGAAAAGTGGCGGAGGACTGTATTCCATGACTTCCAATAATCAGGCCAGGCGCAGTGCGCCAACGTGCAGGCCCCGGTCAGACGCCGGCGCCAAAACCAAAAAAGGCCGGAGATGGTTTCCGGCCCTTCTGTCAGATTATTCGTAGGAGAAGATCGAGCCGAGCTTGTCCATACGTTCCAGGGCCATCCCGGAACCACGCACCACGCAGGTGAGCGGATCCTCGGCCACCAGCACAGGCAGGCCGGTTTCCTCCATCAGCAGGCGGTCCAGGTCGCGCAGCAGTGCGCCGCCGCCCGTCAGCATCATGCCTTTTTCGGCAATATCGGCGCCCAGTTCCGGCGGCGTCTGTTCCAGCGCGTTCTTCACGGCCGAGACGATGTTGTTCAGCGGGTCGGTCAGCGCTTCGAGGATCTCGTTGCTGGAGATGGTGAACGAGCGCGGGATGCCTTCGGACAGGTTGCGGCCCTTGACTTCCATTTCCTTCACTTCCGAACCAGGGAAAGCCGAACCGATGGCCTTCTTGATGGCTTCAGCCGTCTGTTCGCCGATCAGCATGCCGTAGTTGCGGCGGATGTAGTTGACGATGGCTTCATCGAACTTGTCGCCGCCCACCCGCACGGAACCCTTGTAGACCATGCCGCCCAGCGAAATGATGCCCACTTCCGTGGTGCCGCCGCCGATGTCGACCACCATCGAGCCGGTCGCTTCCGACACGGGCAGGCCCGCGCCGATGGCCGCTGCCATCGGTTCCTCGATCAGGTACACCTGCGAGGCGCCGGCGCCCAGGGCCGATTCGCGGATGGCGCGGCGCTCGACCTGAGTCGAACCGCACGGCACGCAAATGATGATGCGCGGCGAAGGACGGAAGAATTTCGAGTCGTGCACCATGCGGATGAATTGCTTGAGCATCTGCTCGGTGACGGTGAAGTCGGCGATCACGCCATCTTTCATCGGACGAATCGCTTCGATATTGCCTGGCACCTTGCCCAGCATCTGCTTGGCTTCCTTGCCGACTGCCTGAATGGTCTTCTTGCCATTCGGACCGCCTTCCTGGCGGATGGCGACGACGGACGGTTCGTCCAGGACGATACCGAGGCCGCGCACATAAATAAGGGTGTTGGCCGTGCCCAAGTCAATGGCCAGATCGGTGGAGATATACCTGCGTAAAAAACCAAACATGAGTGTCCTGTAGCGCATCGAGCTGCGCAAAAGCTGTTTATGGGGAGTTTCAAAGCGGGCGCTTTCAGGCACCCTGAAAATCCATGAAGGCGATTTTCCCGGGTTTCGCTTGGCGCTTGCGCAATCTTTTCTATGCTGCGGCAGCAGTCCATCGGCGCCGACAACGCATTAACCCGCCATTCTACCTTATAATTTGAATGCGATTTGCTCAAAAACCATGGAAAAGTGCGACTCTTGCGGCCGCGACATACGCGGCATTCCTCGACTTTTGTGAGCAAAAAAGCAGCAAATACCCGCGTTTTATCAAAACGCCAACTTAATACTCATGCGCGTCACTCCGCGCCATTCGCCATGTCCCTGACACTATCCGACGTAAAACGCATCGCCCACCTGGCACAACTTGAAATGGCCGACGATCAGGCCGTCACGTCGTTGGCCCAATTGAACAAGATTTTTGCACTCGCGGAACAAATGCAAGCCGTCAATACCGATGGCGTGGCCCCCTGAGCCACCCGCTCGCCGCCCACATGGACAATATCGCCCTGCGCCTGCGCGAGGACGTCGCCACGGAACAGAACCGCCGCGACGCCTACCAGGCCGTGGCGCCGAAAGTACAGGATGGCCTGTATCTCGTGCCCAAGGTTATCGAATAAACACGCCGTAGCGCCGTTCCCGCCTTTTTGCCGAATATCAAAATAGAAACGCCATGCATACAAAATCCATCAAACAGCTGTCCACGCTTTTGCAGAACAAGGAAATTTCCGCCGTTGCGCTGGCGACGCATTTCCTCGACCGCATCGAAGCGGACAACTCGAACGCCTTTTTGCACGTCGACCGTGCCCTGACCCTGGCGCAAGCTGCCGAAGCGGATGCACGCATCGCCGCCGGCACGGCCACGCCCTTGACGGGCGTGCCGATCGCGCACAAGGACCTGTTCGTCACTAAAGGCTGGCGCACGACGGCCGGCTCGAAAATGCTGGCCAACTACGCCAGCCCGTTTGACGCCACCGTGGTGGAAAAATTCCAGGCGGCCGGCATGGTCACCCTGGGCAAGGTCAATTGCGATGAATTCGCCATGGGTTCCGGCAACGAGAACTCAGCCTTCGGCGCCGTGCAGAACCCGTGGGACAAAAACGCCGTGCCAGGCGGCTCGTCCGGCGGCTCGGCCGCCGCCGTTGCTGCCGGCCTGACGCCGGCGGCCACCGGTACCGACACGGGCGGCTCGATCCGCCAGCCAGCCGCGTTTTGCGGCATCACCGGCATCAAGCCGACGTATGGCCGCGTCTCGCGCTTCGGCATGATCGCCTTTGCCTCGTCGCTGGACCAGGGCGGCCCGATGGCCCGCTCGGCCGAAGACTGCGCCCTGCTGCTGACCGCCATGGCCGGCTTCGATGAACGCGATTCGACCAGCCTGTCGCCGGAACAGGGCGGCGTGGCGGAAGATTTTTCGCGCAGCCTTGATGACCCCCTCACAGGCTTGCGCATCGGCGTGCCGCGCGAGTACTTCGGTGAAGGCCTGGCCAAGGACGTGGAAGCGGCCGTGCGCGGCGCACTGGCGCAATATGAAAAGCTGGGCGCCACCCTGGTCGACATCTCGCTGCCGAACACGGCCCTGTCGATTCCCGCCTACTACATGATCGCCCCGGCCGAAGCGTCGTCGAACCTGTCGCGCTACGACGGCGTGCGCTACGGCCACCGCGCGGCCGAGTACAAGGACTTGCAGGACATGTACAAGAAATCGCGCGCCCAGGGTTTCGGCCCGGAAGTGCAGCGCCGCATCATGGTCGGCACCTATGTGCTGTGCCACGGCTACTACGATGCCTACTACCTGAAGGCGCAAAAGATCCGCCGCCTGATCGCGCAGGATTTCGACGCCGTGCTGAATGGCCCGAACGCCGTCTGCGACGTCATCATGGGACCGGTCGCGCCGACCGTCGCCTGGGACCTGGGCGACAAGACGGATGACCCGGTGGCGAACTACCTGGCCGACATCTACACCCTGTCGACCAGCCTGGCCGGCCTGCCCGGCATGTCGATCCCTTGCGGCTTTGGCGATGGCGAGAAAAACAGCAAGCGCCCCGTCGGCTTGCAAATCATCGGCAATTATTTTGGCGAAGCCAGGCTGCTGAACATCGCCCACCAGTTCCAGCAAGTGACGGACTGGCATACGCGCAGCCCTGCAGGCATTTAAGAAAAAATTCGCGCCGCCCAGGTGGCGCCACCAAAAATAAGCGAGAACACTATGCAATGGGAAGTCGTCATCGGTCTTGAGAACCACGTACAGCTCACGACCGAATCCAAAATTTTCAGCGGTTCGCCGATCAAGTACGGCGCCGAAGCCAACACGCAAGCCAGCCCCGTCGACCTGGCGCTGCCAGGCGTGCTGCCCGTGATGAACAAGCAGGCCGTCGACCGCGCGATCCGCTTCGGCCTGGCCGTCGGTGCCACCGTGGCGCCACACTCGGTCTTCGCGCGCAAAAACTATTTTTATCCGGATTCGCCCAAGGGCTATCAGATCAGCCAGTTCGAAGACCCCGTCGTCATCGGCGGCGCCCTGACCTTCGGCTATGAAAAGGATGGCGAATTCGTCACCAAGACGGTCAACCTGACACGCGCCCACCTGGAAGAAGACGCCGGCAAATCCCTGCATGAAGACTATGCAGGCATGAGCGGCATCGACTTGAACCGCGCCGGCACGCCGCTGCTGGAAATCGTCTCGGAACCGGAAATCCGCAGCGCCGCCGAGGCCGTGGCCTATGCCAAGGCACTGCACTCGCTGGTCATGTGGCTGGGCGTATGTGACGGCAACATGCAGGAAGGCTCGTTCCGCTGCGACGTCAATGTCTCCGTGCGCCCCGTCGGCCAGAAGGAATTCGGCACCCGCTGCGAGATCAAGAACCTGAACTCCTTCCGCTTCATCGAAGAAGCCGTGCACGTCGAAGTGCGCCGCCAGATCGAACTGATCGAAGAAGGCGGCAAGGTCGTGCAGGCGACGCGCCTGTACGATCCGGACCGCAAGGAAACGCGCGAAATGCGCAGCAAGGAAGACGCCCAGGATTACCGCTACTTCCCGGATCCTGACTTGCCGCCGCTGGTCATCTCGCAAGCGTGGATCGATACCGTCAAGGCCTCGATGCCGGAACTGCCGGCCGCCATGCGCGCCCGTTTCATCAGCGAATACGCGCTGCCGGATTACGATGCGCTCGTGCTGACGCAATCGAAAGCCATGGCCACCTATTTCGTCGCCGTGGTCGACAAGGCCGGCAAGGAAAACGCCAAGGCCGCCGCCAACTGGCTGATGGGCGACGTATCGTCGACCCTGAACCGCGAAGGCGTGGACCTGGACGACGCGCCCGTCTCCGCCGCGCAGCTGGCCGCCATGCTCAAGCGCATTGCCGATGGCACGATCTCGAACAAGGCGGCAAAGGAAGTCTTCGCAGGCATGTGGGAAGCCAAATCGAACGACGAGCACCTGGTCGACGCCATCATCGATGCCAAGGGCTTGAAGCAGATCTCGGATTCGGGCGCCCTGGAAGCCATCGTCGATGAAGTGCTGGCGGCGAACGCCAAGTCGGTGGAGCAATACCGCGCCGGCAAGGAAGCGGCCATCAACGCGCTGATCGGACAAGCCATGAAGGCATCCAAGGGCAAGGCCAACCCGGCCCAGCTGACGGAACTGCTGAAGGCCAAGCTGGCGGGATAAATATCTGTCGCAATATCAATAATAATTACGCAACGCATGGCGCCTCACAATTCATCTGATTGTGAGGCCTTTTTTTGGCGAAAAATGCTGTTTTGACATCCGATAGCGATATGAAAGAGACACTTCATGGTAAAACGATAGGATGTTGGATATTAATTACGATCGCTCAGGACCCACATTTATATCACTAGCCCAAAAAATCGAAATTTCCAATACAATGTTTTTCGATAAGACTTATGAACTTGAAGTAGAAAGACTACAGGATGGAATGAATATACTCTATTCGATGACTTCACGGTTTACTTGGTTATTGGCCAATCCCATCATCGCCGATCTGAATCAAGCCAATACAGTTATATTTTCAGCGATTCACAAGAACCTGATTGCACTTTATAGTTGCATTAAATTAACACGCCTTGGCTTATATGGCCCGGCAAGATCAACCCTACGCCATATATTTGAAGCATTGTTGATAGCGAAATTTTGCTCCGTTAGCAACGACATCACTATCTATGAAAAATGGAAGGAAGGTGGAGTAATTTATCTTAAAAATGGAATTCTCAAGAAAGTTTCATATCCAAACATAGATGCAATAGACGAATTTTGGGGGTTAATGTCTGAATATTCGCATGCCACAATTTACGCACAACAGGCGGCGCTTAACGTTCAAGCTGAGCCAGACGAGGTGCCATTAAACTTGGTATATTTAAATGTTCTGTTGAATTGCCTATATCACTTGGTCAATCGCCATTTTATTACGCCGTCGATGAACTACTATGCGAATAAATATGTCAAAGGACCGAACACTCTTCCTGCATTAAGGAAGAAAATACGCCTAATACTTAAAGAAACACGGGCTCCGCTCTTACCTCGACCAAGGCAAATCATTTCATCATACAATGCGACTTGGAAGCTCAATCCTTAGCTAAACAACACTCGCTTTAGCCGGGCGGCCAACGGAGGAAATCCTACGCCACGTATCAAACGATTGCTACTCCACACCTCACAAGCGTTGAACTGGAAAGGCCCCTGGCTGCGGTCAAACAAAACCAGTGTCGTCTTTTGGTCTTCGATGTAAATGAAAACGGCAAGGCTATCTTGTCGAGCGTGGTCAAAAGCAGCGGCCATCCGGCCCTCGACGAAGCGGCGCGCAGCGGCATTGCCAAGTGTACGTTCAAGCCTGCCCTCGCTGGCGGCAAGCCTGTCAGCGCCAGCGTCAAGGTGCAATACGTCTGGAGCCTGAACTAATTCAGGAGCGGCGGCCTCGCAGCAACATCGCAACAGCGGTGCCGCCGCCCGCTTGCGGGTATGATCATGGATTCTTCCACGCACCCGTGAACCCGCCATGAACAAGATCAAGACCGGCCTGGTCGGCTACGGCTTTGCCGGCTCCACCTTCCACGCTCCCGTGCTGTCTACCATCGATGCCCTGGAGCTGACTGCCGTCGCCTCCAGCAAGCCGGACCTCGTGTACAAGGATTGGCCGGAACGCCACCGTGTATGCGGATGCGGCGCAACTGTTTGCCGATCCGTCCATCGAGCTGGTCGTCATCGCCGCGCCCAACGAGGCGCATTTCAGCCTGGCGCAAGCGGCCCTGCAGGCGGGCAAGCACGTGGTGGTCGACAAGCCCTTCACCATTTCAAGCTTTGAAGCACAGAGCCTGATCGCACTGGCGCAAGAGCGCAAGCTGGTGCTCAGCGTGTACCACAACCGGCGCTGGGATGGCGACTTCCTGACCCTGAAAGCGCTGCTGGCGCAGGGCACCCTGGGGCGTATCGCCAGCGTCGAATCGCATTTCGACCGTTTCCGCCCCGAGATCCGCCAGCGCTGGCGCGAGTCCGGCGCGCCCGGCGGCGGTTTGTTGTACGACCTGGGTCCGCACATGCTGGACCAGGCCATGCAGCTGTTCGGCCAGCCGGAAAAGCTGTACGCAGATATCGCCCTGCAGCGCGATGGCGCGCAAGCCGTCGACTATATGCACATCGTTCTGTACTACGACCGGCTGCGCGTGGTGCTGCAAGCCGGTTGCCTGGTGAAGGCGCCGACGGCGCGTTTCGCCGTGCATGGCGACAAGGGTAGTTTCGTGAAGTTTGGCCTCGACCCGCAGGAAGATGCATTGAAGGCGGGCGGCAGGCCGGGACAGCCCGGCTGGGGCGTGGACCCCGTGCGCGGCGCGCTGCACCTGGGTGCGCAGCCGGACGGACATGTTGAACACCTCGAGATGCAGGCGGGCCGCTACCAGGGCTTTTACCAGGGCATGGCCAACGCCATCCGCCACGGCGCACCTGCGCCCGTGGCAGCCGAAGATGCGGCGGCAACGATACGCCTGATCGAACTGGCGCTGCAAAGCGCCGCCGAAGGACGCGTGCTCACGGCCAGCTGATTCGATGTCAACTGACCGAGGTCAGTTGATGACGAAGGCCAGCACCACGGCGCCCAGCGCCAGCAGGGCCAGGCCGCAAATGAACAGCAGTTCACCCCACCATTCGTAGCGCAAGCGCGACTGGCCGGGGCGCAGCGACATGAACGAGAGCACGGCGCTGACGAGAAAGACGATGGCATCGACGGCGAGCAGCTTGTCGATGGCCACGCGCACCTCGCCGCGCGGCGCCAGGTGCCCGATCGACAGCACCGTCATGCATACGCCGACCATCGTCGCCGACGTGGGCAGGATATGCGCCGACAAGCCCCGTTCAGGCGCCTTGCCGTCGGCAGGCATCAAGGCCGGCCCTGGTTCGTTCCCGCCGGCCAGACCAGCTCCACCCGCGCGGACGATCCCGCCTTGACCCGCACCTTGCGTTCCAGTGACTTGCCGGCCAGCGTCGCGTGCAGGCTGTAGCTGCCCGGCGGCAGTTTCGCCAGCAGGAACGGTCCGCTGGCCGTCGTTTCCAGCACCAGCACGCCCTTGGCGTCGCGTATCTCGAGCTTCACGTCGGAGGCAAATTCCGCCTTGCCCGCCGCCTGCACGGAAAACACGAGACTCAGGGGCCATTGCCGGCTGGCGCTCTTGATGGCGGTCGACTCCTCGAGGCCGATACCGCCGCTCAGGTACTCCACCGCCCCGCTCTTCTGCACGGGTGGCAGTGCGCTGTCTGTTTGAGCCTGCGCTGCACTTCCCAGCAACAGCCCGGCGGCCAGCATCGCCGCCGCCAGGCCCAGGGTACCGCGTCTGTTTGATGCCATCTCACTCTCCTCATGTCGGTTGAATCAAGATAGGAAGCGCAGCTTAAACAGGGCTTAGCCCCACATCAGCGCCGGCGCATGGCCTCGGCAATTTTCTGGTCCGTCTTGTACTGGCTCAGCGCATACACGGCCCAGATCGTCGCTGGCAGCCAGCCGATCAAGGTGATTTGCAGGATCAGGCAAATGATGCCCGCAATTGGGCGGCCGATGGTGAAAAAGGTCAGCCACGGGAGTAACAGGGCAATCAGCAAGCGCATCGTTCATTCCTTGAGTATTCCCCTGTGCCGCGGGGACCGGGCCGGCGCGCCGGCGGTAAAATCAATTTATCCGATTATAACGATACCTGGCCCTCAAGCCGGCACGGGTGCCAGCAGTTTTTCCATCCAGGCCAGGATGGCGGCAAAGATCACGTCGCGGTTCACTTCATTGAAATTCTCGTGGTAATTGGCCGGATAGTAGTGATAGTCGAGCAGGCCCTCGGGCACGCTGCGCAGCAGGCTTTCCGTGGCACGGCTGTTGGCCAGCTTGTCGTCGCCCGCCACCACGGCGAACAGGGGGAAGCGCCAATCCGACAAGCCGCCCGCCAGTTCCTTTTGCGCCGACGTCAAGGCATGGGCAAAGCGCACCGAGGCTGCACTGGCGCGGATGCCGTCGCGCTCGTCCTGGAAATGGCGCGCGGTGATGGTTTGATCATGCGTCAGCAGCATGGTCAGATTCCCCAGCGGTACCTTCATCGTGGGGTAGCGCTGCGCCAGCCAGCCGGACAGCATTTGCAGCACCTTCGGCACGGGAATCGCATTCACGTAATACGGCGACGAGATGATGAAGCCCCGGATGGCCGGGTCGCCCGCAAAGCGCCGCAGGCCCAAATGCGTGGCGATCAGGCCGCCCATGGAGTGGCCCATGACAAAAATCGGTACGCCCGGATACGTCTGCTTTACCCAGGCAAGGAACCGTTCCTCGTCGTCGAGGAAGGCCTCGAACGAGGGGATATCGACCTTGCGCTTGCCATCGTGGCCCACCATGTCGAAGCTGACGGTGGCGATGCCGTGCTGGCGAAAGGTCAGCGCCGGCGTGACATAGTCGCCCGCGTGCGCCATGCCGCCGTGGATCGCCAGGATCACGGCGCGGGGGTGGTGTGGCTGTGGCGGCTGCCAGATGTGGATGGGCCGCTCGACCTGGTCGCTGCACAGCAGACTGGCCATCTTGTCTTCTGAAAAACGCATCGCTGCTCCTGTCATGCCCTGTCACGCTTTCAGATGATCGATCAACTGGCGTGCATACAGGGGTAATTCACTGAACTGGCGCACGCAGATCGTCAGATTGCGTACCGACCAGGGATCGGATAATTCCAGGCAGCGCAGCGCCATCGTCTGCTGGCAGCGGCTGGCCGCCGCCAGCGGCACCACGCTGATGCCCACGCCGCTGGCCACCATGCGGCAGACAGCATCGAAACTGCGCAGGCGCACGCGCACTTTCAACGGGCGCCCCAGGCGCGCCGCATGCATGCCCAGGTACTGCTGCATCGCGCTGTCGTCGGCCAGGCCGATGAAATCGTGATCGAGAACGCTGGCAAAATCGACGACGCCATCCTGGCCGAGCGCGCGGTGATGCACGCCGTCGGCCGCGGCGATGACCACCAGCCGGTCGGGGCGAAACAAGAACGTCTGCAAGCCGCGCATGTCGACCGAGTCGGACACGATGCCCATGTCGGCCAGCCCTTCCGAAACGGCCTTGACGATATCGTAACTGAGGCGCTCTTCCAGGTCGATGGTCAGGTTCGGATGGCGGTCGAGAAAAGCGCCCAACGCCTCGGGCAAAAACTCGCTGAGCGCGGCTGTATTGCACAGCAGCCGCAACTGCCCTTTCAAACCGCGTGCAAATTCACCGAGTTCGCCGCGCATTTTCTCCATTTGCAGCAGCACCAGGCGCGCGTGATGCAGCAAGGTCTGGCCCACGGGGGTCGGCTCCACGCCGCGCCGCCCGCGCAGCAGCAGGGGCATGCCCAGCATCTCTTCCATGCCGCGCACGCGCGCACTGCTTGAGGCCAGCGCCAGGTGGCTGCGCGCGGCCCCCGCCGTCAGGCTGCCTGCCTCCACCACGTTGACAAACAGCTGCAAGTCGACCAGATCAAAACGCATGGCAGCTCTCCTTTTCGCCATCTTATCAGCCTTCGTATTTTACTTAGGCTAACTCAAAATAATCCACCTTGGCGAAAGTCCCGGGTGAGCGCAGAATCCACGAAAAATCACTGTGGAATAAAAAAGATGGAGACGTCATTCCTGCTGGCAGTCGGCGCCAGCTTCCTCGTCGCTGGCTTCGTCAAGGGCGTAGTCGGATTGGGATTGCCGACGGTGGCCATGGGCACGCTCAGCCTTGTCATGCCACCCGTGCAGGCGGCGGCCCTGCTGATCGTGCCATCGATGGTGACGAATGTCTGGCAGCTGGCGGTCGGCCCCGGCCTGCGCGCCCTGCTGCGGCGTTTGTGGCCCATGCTGGCCGGTGTCATGACCGGCACCCTGGCGGGCGGCGCCCTGCTGCCGGGCGACAGCGGCGCCTGGGCCGTCGTCGCGCTGGGCGTGGCGCTGATGCTGTACGCGCTGGCGGGATTATTGTCGCTGCAGTTGCGGGTGCCGGCACGGCACGAAGCCTGGCTGGGGCCCGTGGCAGGCGCCGTGACGGGATTGGTGACGGCGGCCACGGGCGTCTTCGTCATCCCCGCCGTGCCATATTTGCAGGGACTGGGCCTGGCGCGCGATGCGCTGGTGCAGGCGCTGGGCCTGGCGTTTACGGCATCGACCGTGGCACTGGCGGCCAGCCTGGCCATGCACGGCGACTTCGGCCTGGGCGCGGCGGGCGCTTCCGCGTATGCGCTGCTGCCGGCGCTGGCCGGCATGCTGGCCGGCCAATGGCTGCGCGGGCGCATCGCGCAGCAAGTATTCAAGCGATGTTTTTTTGTCGGCCTGTTCGCCCTGGGCGTGCATGCGGCGCTCAAA
This sequence comes from Janthinobacterium lividum, assembly GCF_023509035.1. Classification (NCBI taxonomy): domain Bacteria; kingdom Pseudomonadati; phylum Pseudomonadota; class Betaproteobacteria; order Burkholderiales; family Oxalobacteraceae; genus Janthinobacterium; species Janthinobacterium lividum. Next base: position 280,365 of record NZ_CP075583.1, read on the forward strand.
CCATGGCTGGCGTGATGCAGATAGACTGGCAAGGGGACAGCGCGCTGTGTGCGTGGATCGACGGCCAGCAGGTGGCCATGCTTGACATCAGCAAGTGCGCGAACGGGGTGACGGTGAACATGCTGTTCGTGAAACCGCCGTTCCGGCGGCGCGGCATCGGTGGCGCGCTGTTGCGGCGGCTGTTGCAATGCCACCCGCAAGCTGCCATCGCCTGCAGCGACCCGCGGTTGCGGGCGCTGCTGGAGAAGACGACTTAAATACCGTAGCGCGTGCGGTAGGCGGAAACAGCTTCTTTATGTTTCAGCAGTTCCGGATCGGCGCCCGCGCCATTCAGGTAGCCGAACAAATCGTCCAGGTTGCCGATCGAGATGACAGGGATGCCATACTGTTTAGACACTTCCTGCACCGCCGAACTTGGCGACAGCTGGCCGTCCGGGCCCGAACGCTCCATGCGGTCCAGGGCGATCAGCACGGCGCATGGTTCGGCGCCGGCGGCGCGTATCATGTCCACCGATTCACGCACCGAGGTGCCGGCCGAGATCACATCGTCAATGATGACAACTTTGCCATGCAGCTTGGCGCCGACGATGGTGCCGCCTTCGCCATGGTCCTTGGCTTCCTTGCGGTTGAAGGCGAACGAAGTGTTGCGGCCCTTGCCGGCCAGCGCCACGGCGGTGGCCGACGCCAGAGTGATGCCCTTGTAGGCGGGGCCGAACAGCATGTCAAATTCGACGCCCGAGTCGAGCAGGGTCTGCGCGTAGAACTGCGCCAGCTCGGCCAGGGTGGCGCCGTCATGGAACAGGCCTGCATTGAAGAAGTACGGCGACTGACGCCCGGCCTTGGTGGTGAACTCGCCAAACCGCAAGACTCCCTTGGATACTGAAAACGCGATAAACTGCTGGCGTAAATTATTCACATTAGCCTCATTTTTTAAAAGTGCCTGTATTTTAATCCGCGCGCACCGGTGAGACAATCGCCATGCCGCGCCCGCCGGCCCCGTCCAGCGCCCTTTCACTCTAGACCTATGCCAAAAATTATCTCCGCCAACCTGAACGGCATCCGTTCCGCCGCCAAAAAGGCTTTTTCAACTGGATGGGCACGCAGACGGCCGATTTCATCTGCGTGCAGGAATTGAAGGCGCAGCTGCCCGACATGACGCCGGAATTCCTCAATCCGCACGGCTACCATGGCCATTTCCACTATGCCGAGAAAAAGGCTATTCCGGCACGGGCGTGTACAGCAAGGTCGAACCGGATGCCGTGCATATCGGCTTCGGCAGCCCTGAATTCGACGCCGAAGGCCGCTACGTATGCTGTGATTTTGGCAACCTGTCCGTCATTTCCGTGTACTGCCCGTCCGGTTCGTCCGGCCCGGAGCGCCAGGAGGCCAAGTTCCGCTTCATGGAACTGTTCCTGCCGCACCTGCTGGAATTGAAGGCGCTGGGCCGCGAAGTGGTCATCTGCGGCGACTGGAATATCGCCCACCACGAAATCGACCTGAAAAACTGGAAGGGTAACAAGAAAAATTCCGGCTTCCTGCCGGAAGAGCGTGCGTGGCTGACGCGCGTCTTCGACGAAGTGGGCTTTGTCGACGTGCACCGCGGCCTGGACAAGCGCGAAGAGCAGTACACGTGGTGGAGCAACCGGGGGCAAGCCTACGCGAAGAACGTGGGCTGGCGCATCGATTACCACGTCGCCACGCCCGGCATCGCGGCGCAGGCGCATACTGTCAGCGTCTACAAGGACGAGCGCTTCTCCGACCACGCGCCCCTGATCATCGATTACACGATCAAGGCGTAAGCATCGCTACAGGCTGCGCCGGCTTTCAAAATGGCGCGGCGCGCCGCTCAAAGGGTCGGTGAAATCGATCGCGCGCGCCAGCAACTGCAGCGGGTGCGACATGTCATCTTCCTTGCACGGCAGGGCCAGCGGGTAAAACGCATCGTTGACGATGGGGATACCCAGCGCGGCCAGATGCACGCGCAGCTGGTGCTTGCGCCCCGTGTGCGGCTGCAGCCGGTACAGGTTCACTTCGCCGCGCTGCTCGATCACGTCGATGACGGTTTCCGAGTTCGGCTCCCCCGCTTCCTCGCGCATGAGAAAAAACTGCGCGCCCTCGACCATGCGGCTGCGGTAGGTAAATGGAAAATCGCGACCATCGAGGCGAGGCGCCAGCGCCTCATACGTCTTGCGCACTTCGCGGCGCTGAAACAGCGATTGGTAGGCGCCACGACTGGCTATCTGGCGCGAAAAAATCACCACGCCGGCCGTCTCGCGGTCGAGGCGGTGAATCGGCGTCAGCTCCGCGCAGTCCAGGTTTTTCTTCAGGCGCGTCAGCAGGGTCTCCTGCACGAAGCGCCCGGCCGGCGTCATGGGTAGAAAATGCGGCTTGTCGACCACCACCAGGTGTTCGTCCTGGAACAGGATCTCTTCCAGGAACGGGATCGGTGCTTCGCGTTCCAGCTCACGGTAGTAAAAAATACGCATGCCGCGCCGGTATGCGCTGTCCGGTCAAGCACGGCGCCGTCGCCGTTGACCACGTCGCCGCGCGCCATGCGGTCCTGCCATTGCGCCGCGCTGATCTGCGGATAGCGCTCGAGCAGAAACGACAGCATATCCGGCCACTGCCCTTCCGGCAGCCACAGATAGCTGGCCGCGACACCGTCGCGCATGGGCAGCGGCGCAGGGCCGCTACGGGAAGACATCCTAGCGCTGCGCGATGGCGTTGCTGCGGTAGGGCGGCAAGGCATCCACGCTGACGCCCTTGCTGCGCGCGTACAGGGGCAGCACTTGCGCCATATGGCTGTTCATCTGCGAGATGCGGTCGCTGCCCGACGGGTGCGTCGAGAGGAATTCCGGCGGCGCGCCCTTGCTGACTGCCGCCATCTTCTGCCACAGCACCACGCCGGCGCGCGGGTCGAAACCAGCACGCGCTGCCAGGTCCATGCCGATCAGGTCCGCCTCGCGTTCATCGTCGCGCGAGAACTTCAGCATCACGCCCTTGGCCGCCATATTCGTGGCAGTGCTGGTCAGATTCGGGTCGACGCCGAGCCAGGCCGACAGGCCGGCGCCAGCCAGCTTGGCGCCAACGGCGGCCAGGTTACCCTTGCCTGCCTGCGCCTGCGAGTGTTCGCGCAAGGCGTGCGAAATTTCATGCCCCATGACGACGGCCACTTCATCGTCGGTCAGGTTCAGCTTGGTGATAATGCCGCTGTAAAAAGCGATCTGCCCGCCCGGCATGCAAAAGGCGTTGACCTCGTCCGAGTTGAGCAGGTTGATCTGCCAGTTCCAGTTTGCCGCCGCCTCGTTCCAGCGCGTGGCGAACGGGATGATGCGCTGGGCGATGGCGCGCAGGCGTTTGACCTGCGGATCGCTGTCCGGCACCAGCGCATTTTTTTCCTTCGCTTCGTTGACCAGCTGCGTATATTGCTGCTTCGATTGTGCATTGAAATCGGCGCCGCCGGCAAAAATGCGCGAGGTCGACAAAGGACGCACCTTGATGCCATCCTGTACCGTCGCCTGCTGGGCGTGGACGGACAGCGGCGCCAGCGCGGTGGCCGCGCACAGGCTGGCCAGGACGGTGTAACGTTTAAGGGATATTGGTGCCATTGGCAGACCTCCATGGAGCGATTTTAGGCAGCATCATCATGGCCGGGAAAGCCAGGAAGAAGCAAACGATGAAAAACGAGAACCAGCCCAGTTCGGCGACCAGAAAGCCCACCGAGGCGTTGATCAGGGTGCGCGGCACGGCGCTCAGGCTGGAAAACAGCGCATATTGCGTGGCCGTGTAACGCGGGTCCGTGGTGCGCGACAGGAACGCGACAAAGGCGGCCGCACCCAGGCCCAGGCTGGCGAAAGCTTCAAAGCCGATCACGGCGCTCAATAGCATGGTATTCGGCCCCACCTGCGCCAGCCAGGCAAAGCCAAGAATCGCGATGGCCTGCAGCGCGCCGAACACCCACAGGCCCCGGTTGATGCCCAGCTTGAGCATCCATATGCCGCCCACCACGCCACCGGCCAGGCTGGCCCAGAAACCCGTGGTATTGGCGGCCAGGCCGATCTGCGTCATGCTGAAACCCAGGTCGAGATAAAACTTCGTCGCCAGCGCCGTGGCCATGCTGTCGCCGATTTTGTAGAGTAAGACGAAAGCGAGGATCCACATTGCGTTACGCCAACCATCGCGCGCGATGAATTCCTGGAATGGCAGAATGATCGCTTCGCGCATGGTCTTCGGCGGCGAGCCATACACGGTCGGCTCCCTGATCAGCAAGGTGCAGACCAGGCCAGGCAACATGAAGGCGGCCGTAATCCAGAAGACGGGCTGCCATGGCATGCGATCGGCCAGGATCAGCGACAGCGCACCCGGCACCATGCCCGCCACCTTATACGCGTTGACGATGACGGCGGCGCCCAGTCCCTGCTCGTTATCGGAAAGGATTTCGCGCCGGTAGGCGTCGATGACGATGTCCTGGCTGGCCGACAGGAAGGCGACGCCGCCGGCGGCGGCCGCGATCAGGCCGATCTGCGTGAGCGGGTCGAGCATGCCCATGCCGCCGATGGAAAAGAACAGCGCCACTTGCGTCAGGGCCATCCAGCCGCGCCGGCGTCCCAGCCCGAGGATGCGGTAGCGGTCCATCAAAGGCGCCCACAGGAATTTCCAGATATACGGGAACTGCACCAGGGCGAACAGCCCCAGCGCCTTGACGTTCAGGCCCGACTTGGCCAGCCATGCCTGCAGCAGGTACAGCAGGATGAACAGGGGCAGGCCGGAACTGAAGCCCAGCACCAGCACGGCCAGCATGCGGCCATTGGCATAGGAACGCCAGCCTGGCGCCGGGCTTGTGGTCATCAATGCACCGCTTTTTTACGCAGGCGGAAGACGGCCAGGTCGCCGCGCAGGTTCGGCAGCACGGAGACCATCTTGCCTTCGGCCAGAGCCACGCATTCGATCACTTCCAGGCCGCATTCCTCGGCCAGCTCGCGGAAGTCATTGATGGTTGCGCAGCGCACGTTGGGCGTGTCGTACCACTGGTAGGGCAGCGATTTCGACACGGGCATGCGCCCTTTCAGCAATGCCACGCGGTGCGGCCAGTAGGCGAAGTTGGGGAACGAGACGATGGCCTCGGCGCCCACGCGCACGATGTCGCGCAGCAGGGGCTCGACCTGCTTCATCATCTGCAGCGACGACAGGCACAGCACCGTGTCGAAGCTGTTGTCGCCAAAGATGGCCAGGCCCTTTTCCATGTCTTGCTGGATCACGTTCACGCCGCGCAGGGTGCTGGCCAGCACCTTGTCGTCGGCGATCTCGATGCCGTAGCCGCTGCACTCCTTGTCGCTTTGCAGGTACTGCAGCATCACGCCTTCGCCGCAGCCCACGTCCAGCACATGCGCGTTGTTCGGCACCCAGTGGGCGATGAAGGCCAGGTCGGGGCGCAGTGCGCTCAATTCGTCAAAAGTCATGCGGTCTCCTTCGCGCCCTGGCGGACGGCGGTGTGCTGTGCAGGAGCGGGCAAGCCCGCCCCGATATCGTTCCATACCTGGCCATAGTAGGCGCGCACCATGTTCATGTAGCGCGCATCTTCCAGCAGGAAGGCGTCGTGGCCGTGCGGCGCGTCGATTTCGGCATACGTGACCTGGCGGCGGTTGCACACCAGCGCCTCGACGATTTCGCGGCTGCGCTCGGGCGAGAAGCGCCAGTCGGTGGAAAACGAGGCGAGGAAGAACTTGGCCTTCGTGCCCGACAGGGCCTTGGCCAGGTCGCCGCCATACGCGCGCGCCGGATCAAAGTAATCGAGCGCCTTGGTGATCAGCAGATACGTGTTGGCGTCGAAATATTCGGAGAATTTGTCGCCCTGGTAGCGCAAATATGATTCGATCTCGAAATCGATGCCGAAGCCGAATTTGTAGTCGCCCGTCTGCGCCGCATCGCGCAGCTTGCGGCCGAATTTCTCAGCCATGTCGTCATTCGACAGATATGTTATGTGGCCCACCATGCGCGCCACGCGCAATCCGTTCTTCGGCACCACGCCGTGGGCATAGAAGTCGCCACCATGATAATCGGGGTCGGACAGGATGGCCTGGCGCGCCACGTCGTTGAAGGCGATATTTTGCGCCGACAGTTTGGCCGTCGAGGCGATTACCACGCAGTGGCGCAAACGCTCGGGGAACATGATGCTCCAGGCCAGCGCCTGCATGCCGCCCAGCGAGCCGCCCATCACGGCGGCGAACTGGCGGATGCCCAGCTCATCGGCCAGGCGCGCCTGCGCGCTGACCCAGTCTTCCACCGTGACGACGGGGAAAGAGGCGCCATACGGCTTGCCGGTGGCGGGATTGGTGTGCATGGGCCCCGTCGAACCGAAGCAGGAACCCAGGTTGTTGACGCCGATGACGAAGAATTTGTTGGTGTCGAGCGGCTTGCCGGGACCGACCATATTGTCCCACCAGCCTGTACTTTTCGGCTCGTCGGCATACACGCCGGCCACGTGGTGCGAGGCGTTCAGGGCGTGGCAGACCAGCACCGCGTTCGATTTGTCGGCGTTCAGGGTGCCGTAGGTTTCATACATCAACATATAGTCCCGCAGCGATGCTCCGCTTTGCAGCTGCAGGGGTTGCGCAAAATACATAGTTTGCGGCGAAACGATTCCAATGGATGACATGTGTGTCGGTTTATAAAAAGGGGTGGCCCCACGGGCCATGGTCGATGCAGCACCGCGATGATAGGTCCTGCAACTTTAGCATCAGGAACCATCTTGCCGCGCGCGATGTGTCCTGATGCTGATAAGGTGACAGTTTACATGAGCTGCAGTTGCCGGACGGCTTCCGCGATCACATTTGGTTCCATCGAACGCAGAATTTTGCGCATTTGTGGTGCAATCAGGCCCAGATCGCTGTTGAGGATCTCTTGCTTGACCGCCAACAGTTGCGCCGGATGCATGGAAAACTCGCGCAGCCCCATGCCCAGCAGCAAGCGCGTGAGCTTCACGTCGCCCGCCATCTCGCCACAGACGGCCACGTCGATGCCCGCCTTGTGGCCGGCCGCGATCGTCATGGAGATCAGCTGCAGCACGGCCGGGTGCAGCGGATTGTACAAATGCGCCACTTCGTAATCGACTCGGTCGATGGCCAGGGTGTACTGGATCAAATCATTCGTGCCGATCGACAGGAAATCCATGCGCTTGACGAACATGGGCAGGGCCAGCGCGGCGGCCGGTATCTCGATCATGGCGCCCACTTCAACGGCGTCGTCGAACTTGACGCCCTCCTCGCGCAGGCTGGCCTTCGCTTGCGCGATCATGGCCAGCGACTGGTCGATCTCGAAGGCATGCGCCAGCATGGGAATCAGGATGCGCACCTTGCCGAAGGCCGAGGCGCGCAGAATGGCACGCAGCTGCGTCAGGAACAGCTGCGGCTCGGCCAGGCAGTAACGGATGGCGCGCAAGCCCAGGGCAGGATTCAAAGCCGTATGATCGGACTGGTCGAGCGGCTTGTCGGCGCCGATGTCGAGCGTGCGGATGGTCACCAAGCGCCCTTTCATCGACTGCACCGTGTTGCGGTAAGCCTCGAACTGCTCGTCCTCGGTGGGAATCTTGTGGGCGCGGCCCATGAACAGGAATTCGGAGCGGAACAGGCCCACGCCGCTGGCGCCCGACTCCAGCGCAAACGCGCAATCCTCGGGCAATTCGATATTGGCCAGCAGGGTGACGGGCGTGCCGCATTTGGTCACGGCCGGCGTCTTTTTCAGCTTGCCCAGCTTCTTGCGCGCGCGCTGCATGGCCACCTGGCGCTCGCGGTACTGCTCCAGCACCAGCGCGCTGGGGTTGGCGATGACCACGCCGGCGTCGCCGTCGATGATCAGCCAGTCGTCCTGATCGATCAGCATCGACGCCTGCGACATGCCGACGGCGGCCGGGATATCCAGGCTGCGCGCGACGATGGCCGTGTGCGAGTTCTGTCCGCCCACATCGGTGATGAAACCGATGAAGGAGCGGTCGCGGAACTGCAGCATGTCGGCCGGGGAGATGTCGTGCGCGACGACGATCATCTGCGCCAGCAATTCATCGTCGGCCGCCACCTTGGGCAGCAGCTGTTCGGTGCCCAGCAAGACCTTCAGCACGCGTTCCGCCACCTGCTGGATGTCAGCCTTGCGCTCGCGCAAATACGGGTCTTCGATTTCGTCGAACTGGGCCGACAATTCATCGATCTGCGTCAACAGCGCCCATTCGGCGTTGTAGTGACGCGAACGGATGATGTCGAGCGGCGCTTCGGCGATCAGCGGATCCGACAGGATCAGCGCATGCACGTCGATGAACGCGCCCAGTTCCGTGGGCGCGTCTTTCGGCAACTCGTTCCACAGGGTTTGCAGTTCCTTGTGGACGGCCGCGATGGCGTTTTGCAAACGCTGGACTTCGGCTTCGATCTGTTCCTGGGCGACCAGGTAGTGTTTGACGTCAAGGGCGGCCGGCGCCAGCAGATGCGCGCGGCCAATGGCGATACCGCGGGAGACCGGGATGCCGTGGAGCGTGAAAGATGCCATGGGGTGACCTGTCGGAATGCGGCTGCGGCTGCGTTCGGCGAGCATTACTCGCCTTCGCCAAACCTGTCATTAATCAGGGCGGCGAGGGCATCGACACATGCCAGCTCATCATCGCCCTCGGCTTCCAGGGTCACTTTCGCGCCCTTGCCGGCGGCCAGCATCATCACGCCCATGATGGATTTGGCGTTGATGCGGCGCGCGTTGCGGGTCAGCCAGACGTCGCTCTTGAACTTGGCGGCGAGCTGGGTAAATTTGGCGGAGGCGCGTGCGTGCAATCCCAGCTTGTTGATGATTTCGAGTTCTCTTTGAATCATTTTTGTATGGTCTCTATCCCTGAATGCACTACGCTGATGACAATCTTGGCCTATAAAACCCGCCGCCTTCAGGGCGGCGGCCATGCACTTCCTTATTCGCCCACGCGGATGCGGTTATCGACGCGCACGGCGCCGCTTTGCGCACCGGCCAGCGCCATCTCCACCACCACGTCGAGCGTGTCGCGGCGATATGTGATGGCGCGCAGCAGCATCGGCAGGCTGATGCCGGCGATGACTTCCACCCGCCCCGCATCGGCCAGCTTGTTGCAGCAGTTCGACGGCGTGCCGCCCTTCACGTCGGTAATCACCAGCACGCCGGAGCCATCGTCGAGGCGACAGATGGCGTCCGACGCCAGCTTCTGCACTTCCGCCAGGTCCTGGTCGGCGACGACGTCGATGGCTTCAAAACGTTCCGTTGGCCCCCGAAACACATGCGCGCAGGCGGCGATGAACGCCTGTCCCAGCGGTGCATGTGTCATGAGCAAAATCCCTACCATAGTCATTTCACCTTCTAGCGCTGCTGCGTTTGCGCAACGCCGTGCTCGACGGCGTCGACAAACATGGCCGCCACGTCAAACCCCGTCTGCTGCATGATTTCCTGGAAGCAGGTCGGGCTGGTGACATTGACTTCCGTCAGATAGTCGCCGATCACGTCCAATCCTACCAGCATCAGGCCACGCGCGGCCAGGATCGGGCCCAGCTTTTCTGCGATTTCCAGGTCGCGCGCCGTCAAGGGCTGCGCCACGCCCGTGCCGCCGGCCGCCAGGTTGCCGCGTACTTCGCCCGCCTGCGGGATGCGCGCCAGCGAAAACGGCACCGGCTTGCCGCCGATAACGAGGATGCGCTTGTCGCCCTTGACGATGTCGGCGATAAAACGCTGCGCCATGATGGTCTGCGCGCCGTTCTCGCTCAAGGTCTCGATGATGGCGCCCAGGTTCAGGCCATCGGCCTTGACGCGGAAGATGCCCGTGCCGCCCATGCCGTCGAGCGGCTTGAAGATGACGTCCTGGTGCTTAGCGTGGAAAGCGCGCAAGCGCGCTTCGTTCGACGTCACCAGGGTCGGCGAGGTGAATTCGGAAAACTGGGCGATAGCCAGCTTTTCATTGTTGTCGCGGATGGCGGACGGCTTGTTGAAGACGCGCGCGCCCTGCTTTTCCGCCAGTTCCAGCAGATACGTGCCGTACACGTATTCCATGTCGAACGGCGGGTCCTTGCGCTCGATGATGGCGTCCAGGGTCGACAGGCGCACTTCTTCGGTGGAGACCACCTTGTACCAGTCGTGTTCGTCGCCCGTCAGCTCGATATGCTGCACACGGGCCGTGACGATGCCCTCTTCCAGCGCCATGTCTTTCTGTTCGAAGGCATACACGGCGTGGCCGCGTTTGGCCGCCTCGCGCATCATGGCGAAGGTGGAATCTTTGTAAGTCTTGAAGCCTGCCAGCGGGTCGGCAAGGAATGCAATTTTCATGGTGCGTCCAATCGGGGAACCTGGATAAGGAATGCTTGATTCTAGCCGAGATCGCCAGGCGCGGTGGTCGCCACGCCCGGCAAGCCTCCGTGATGGATCAATACACCTCGGGATTCGGGTCCGTGCGCTCCATTTCCAGCGACGCGGCCAGCAAGGCCAGGCGCGCCACCACGCCATACACATAGAAGCGGTTCGGCGCGGCCGTGCCCGGCTTGGCCTTCAAGTCCGGCACGGCATGCTGCTGGGCAAACGCCAGCGGCACGTACTGCGAACCGGGCGCGTTCAGGTTCTGGTCCACGCCCCGCTCCGCGTGCACGCGGTAAAAGCCGCCCACCACATAGCGGTCGATCATGTAGACGACAGGTTCGGCCACCGCATCCTTGATGCTTTCGAAGGTGGGCACGCCTTCCTGGATGATGACATCGGTGACGACTTTACCGTCCTTGACGATGGACATCTTGTCGCGCTGCTTGCGCGACAAGTCGCGCACTTCGCTGGCGTCGCGCACCGTCATGATGCCCGTGCCATACGTACCCGCATCGGGCTTAACGATGACAAACGGTTTTTCCTTGATGCCGTATTCCTTGTATTTCTTGCGGATCTTGGCCAACAGCACGTCGACGCTGGCGGCCAGCGCGTCTTCGCCCTCGCCTTCCTGGAAGTTCACGTCGCTGCACTTGGCGTGGAAAGGGTTGAGCATCCACGGGTCGACATCGATCATCTTGCCGAATTTTTTCACCACTTCATCGTAAGCCGTGTAGTGGTTGCTCTTGCGGCGCAAGGCCCAGCCCGCATGCAAGGGCGGCAGCAAGCTTTGCTCATGGATGTTTTGCAAGATATCGGGGATGCCGTCCGACAAGTCGTTATTCAGCAGAATCGTGCACGGGTCGAAATCCTTCAATCCCAGTCGACGGCCATTGTTCAGGCGCACGAGCGGCTCGATGACGAGCATGTTGCCATCTGGCAACGCCAGCGGTGTCGGTTGAGTGATCTCGGGCGACCATGAGCCGAAGCGCACGTGCAGGCCCGTCTGGCGGAATATCTGCATCAATCGCGCCACGTTCTGCAGGTATTGCGGCGTGGTGTTGTGCAATTCCGGCACGATCAGCAGGTTGCGGGCGTCCGGGCAATACTTGTCGATGGCAGCCATGGCCGCCTGCACGGACAAGGGCAGCATTTCCGTGGCCAGGTTATGAAAACCGCCAGGGAACAGATTGGTATCGACAGGCGCCAGCTTATAGCCCGCATTACGCAAGTCTACCGAGCAATAAAAGGGCGGCGTGTGCTCTTGCCACTCCATGCGAAACCAGCGCTCAATGGCCGGCGTCGCGGCCAGAATCTTTTTTCGAGGTCGAGCAGCGGTCCGGTCAGGGCCGTGACGAGATGGGGAACCATAGTTACATCCTTAAATTATGTGCAGTATTCAAAAAAGCACACAGAACTGCCGACTATATTACCGTGTAAGTACCCCAAATCGGGGCAAAAGCCTTGTTTTAAAGACCTTTTCCATTCCCACAACGAAAAAAAGGCGCCTCGGTGAGGCGCCTCTCCAGCCGGACATGCTGCGCCGGGGCGCGGGCATGCCAGATAATTGCTATTTAGCCATGGTAAGCCTGCTCGCCGTGGCTGGTGATATCGAGGCCTTCGCGCTCTTCTTCTTCCGGTACGCGCAGACCGATGACGATGTCGACCAGCTTGTAGGCGATGACGGAGACGACGGCAGACCAGATGATGGTGGTGCCGACGGCTTGCGCCTGTACCCACACCTGGTGGCCGATCGAGTACGGATCCGCCGACATCTTGTTGGTGACATAGTCGAAGATGCCTTGACCGCCCAGTTGTGGTGCAGCAAACACACCCGTCAGCAAGGCACCGAGGATACCGCCCACGCCATGCACGCCGAACACGTCGAGCGAATCGTCGGCGCCGATCAGGCGCTTCAGGCCATTCACGCCCCACAGGCAGATGACACCAGCCAGCAAGCCGATGACCAGGCCGCCCATCGGGCCGACAAAGCCGGCCGCCGGGGTGATCGCCACCAGGCCGGCCACGGCGCCGGAAGCGCCACCGAGCATGGATGGCTTGCCTTTGCTGATCCACTCGCCAAACACCCACGACAGGGTGGCGGCAGCCGTTGCCAGCAAGGTGTTGACGAAGGCCAGGGCAGCCACGTCGCCCGCTTCCAGCGAGGAACCGGCATTAAAACCGAACCAGCCCACCCACAGCAGCGACGCGCCGATCATGGTCATCGTCAGCGAGTGCGGTGCCATCGATTCGCGGCCGTAGCCGACGCGCTTGCCGATCATGATGGCGCCCACCAGACCGGCGACAGCGGCGTTGATGTGCACCACGGTGCCGCCGGCGAAGTCCAGCGCGCCTTTTTGCCAGATCCAGCCAGCCTTCAGGGCTTCGCTGGCCGAGGTGGCGGCATTGGTGATCAGGTCAGGACCGGTCCAGAACCACACCATATGGGCGGCTGGCAGGTAGGCGAACGTGAACCACAGCACGACGAAAGCCAGCACGGCGGCAAACTTGGCGCGCTCGGCAAAGGCGCCGACGATCAGCGCACAGGTGATGGCGGCAAACGTGCCCTGGAAGGCGACAAAGACGAACTCGGGAATGACGACGCCTTTGCTGAAGGTGGCGGCGGCGGCAAACGTGCCCTTGGCAGGATCCCAGATACCGTTCAGGAACAGGCGGTCGAAGCCACCGAAGAAGGCGGTTTTTTCCGTGAAGGCGATCGAGTAGCCATAAATACACCACAGCACGATAACCAGCGCGAACACCATGAACACTTGCATCAGCACCGACAGCATGTTCTTCGAGCGCACCAGGCCGCCGTAGAACAGGGCCAGGCCGGGGATCGTCATCAAGATCACCAGCAAGGTGCTGATCATCATGAAACTGGTGTCGCCCTTGTTGGCCACGGGCGCGGCGGCTGGCGCTGCAGCGGCCGGGGCCGGAGCGGCGGCCACCGGTGCTGCTGCGTCAGGAACCGGCGTGACGGCGGGGGCGGCGACGGCCGTGGTCGTGGCCGCCTCCGTCTTGGCGGGAGCATCGGCAAAGCTCGGCGTGGCAATGCCAAACGCACACAGGCAGGCTATCCCGGCGAGCAATTTTGTTATATTTTTATGCATCAATATTCCCCTTAGAGCGCTTCGTTGCCGGTTTCACCGGTACGGATGCGGATGACCTGTTCCAGGTTGTAGACGAAAATCTTGCCGTCACCGATTTTACCGGTACGCGCGGCACCTTCGATCGCTTCGATGGCCTGGTCGACAATGGCGTCATCGACGGCCGCTTCAATCTTGGTCTTTGGCAAGAAATCAACGACATACTCAGCGCCACGGTAGAGTTCCGTGTGACCTTTCTGCCGGCCGAAACCTTTCACTTCGGTGACGGTAATGCCTTGCACATTGATAGCCGACAAGGCTTCGCGCACTTCGTCCAGTTTGAACGGTTTAATGATTGCTGTAATCATTTTCATGGCAGTCTCGCTTAAAAGGTTTTGGACACGGTCAGCACGAGACCGGATTTCGCCAGGTTCTTGCCGTTCGGTGCCAGCGACGTGATATTGGCTTTAACGGCTGCCAGAGCCACGGTCACTACGCCAAAATCCTTGGTCACGCCGATCTTGTAGTCGCTGTAGCTGAGGGAATCGTTGTGCTCGACCTTCTGACGCCCCGCATGCAGGTTCAGCATGTAGCCATCATGCACCTCGACGTTGGCGCCCACGTCGAGGTAGCCGCTGTTCTTGCTGTCGGCAACACCGAACAGATTGGTGGTCGAATGCGAGTACTTGATATAGACCGGGCCGTAGCCGAGCTGGCCGTACAGCTCGAACGTGTTGGCATTGGTGCTCAGTCCATTCGAGGGATAGAAATAGTACAGGCCGCCCACGTCATAGGTAAAATCCTTGCTGATCTCGCCCCGCTTGCCGCCGTAGATATCCCATTCCAGATTGGTATCGCCGCCGCCGTCCTTGATCCATTTGATGCTCGACAGCCAGGTGCCCACATACAGGCCCGTTGGGTTATGGGTATAGTCGGCACCACCGCTGATGGCCGGTTTCAAGCGGCTTTGCGAGATGCCGCGGTAACGGTAGTCGCTGGTCAGCGCCACGTTGTAGCTCACCACGTTATCAGGTACGGCTTCGGCCGCAGCAGGCGCCGCCACTGCATCCTGAGCCATGGCGCTACCGCACATGGCAGTCATGGCCAGCGTCAACGCTGCAGCTAAAGTCATGTTCTTGGACAGATTCTTCATGGCGATTCCCTTTTATTGAACTTTTAAAGCGGTTGAGGTTTAAAATCTTGGCTGGAGATCACAAAGCGTTCATCACTTCTTTAGCAGAATACGTGCCAGCTCTCTTGCCACCTTGACAGGTGCATTTCCGTCCATACATACCCTGCACACCGCCAGGAATGCGGATACGGACTGCTGAAGCACGATGAAGCGCCCAGTTTCGCACCAGATTAACGCCGCTGTGCACCGCAATGGTGCGATGCACAGGCCGCACCATAAAAGGACTGACCATGGACATGAATACCTTCTTTAACGACTTGCAAGGCAAGATCCATCAAGCCATCGAAAACTCGCCGGCCAAGGATATCGAGAAAAACGTGAAATCGATGATGACCCAGGGCTTTGCCCGCCTCGATCTCGTCACGCGCGAGGAATTCGATATCCAGGCGCAAGTGCTGGCCAAGACCCGCGCCAAACTGGACGCACTGGAGTTGCGCCTGATCGAACTGGAAACGCGCCTGAACGAGTCCAAGGCGTAAGCTGCGGCCGGCAAGGCCCCGTTATTGACGGCCTTGCTGGCATACCTCAAGCCTGATGGCGTTGCAAGCGCTAGACTGATCCTGCCCGCGCCCGCGCCACAGGGGAGTCTGATGAGTCTGGCCGTCCTGAAAAGCCGCGCCCTGGCCGGCATGGAGGCGCCCGAGGTAAGTGTCGAAGTCCACCTTGCCAATGGCTTGCCGTCCTTTACGATTGTCGGTCTGCCGGATACGGAAGTGAAGGAATCGCGCGACCGCGTTCGTGCCGCGCTGCAAAACTGCGGCTTTGACATGCCTGCGCGGCGCATCACGGCCAATCTGGCGCCGGCAGACTTGCCCAAGGAATCGGGCCGCTTCGACTTGCCCATTGCGCTGGGCATCCTGGCCGCCTCCGGCCAGTTGCCGGGCGACCAATTACACCACTATGAATTCGCGGGCGAACTGTCGCTATCGGGCCAGTTGCGCCCCATCCGCGGCGCCCTGGCCATGACTTTTGCCATGCAGCGCAGCCAGTCGGGTACGCCACGCGCCTTCATCCTGCCGCAGGCGAACGCGGACGAGGCGGCTCTCGTCAGCGATGCCTGCATTTATCCTGCCCACAGCCTGCTCGAGGTCTGCGCGCATTTTGCCGCACACGCCAGCCAGACTGCCCTGCAACGCCACCGGCCCGTGCTGGCAGCGCACGCTTTTCCCTATCCCGACTTTGCCGACGTGCAAGGGCAGCAGCAGGCGCGACGCGCACTGGAAGTGGCGGCAGCGGGCGGTCACAACGTCCTGATGGTGGGGCCACCGGGTGCAGGCAAGACCATGCTGGCCAGCCGCTTCCCCGGCGTACTGCCGCCCATGAGCGATGAAGAGGCGCTGGAATCGGCTGCCGTGCATTCGCTGGGCGGCAACTTCAAAGTTGAGCATTGGAAACGCCGCCCCTATCGCGCCCCGCACCAGACAGCGTCGGGCGTGGCCCTGGTGGGCGGCGGCAACGTGCCGCGTCCGGGAGAAATCTCGCTGGCACACTGCGGCGTGCTGTTTCTCGATGAAATCGCCGAATTCCAGCGCCGGGTGCTCGATGTGCTGCGCCAACCCATGGAATCGGGCGTCATCAACATTTCGCGCGCGGCCCGCCAGGCAGAGTTTCCTGCGCGTTTTCAATTGATCGCCGCGATGAATCCCTGCCCGTGCGGCTATCTGGGCCACGCTTCCGGCCGTTGCCGCTGTACGCCAGACGCCGTGCTCCGTTATCACAATCGCCTGTCCGGCCCATTGCTCGACCGTATCGACCTGCAGATTGAAGTGGCCGCCATGCCGCCGGCGGCGCTGGGGCGACATGCAGGCGCCGGCGAAAGTACGCAAGCCATCGCCACCCGGGTAGCGGCAGCCTTTGCCTTGCAGCTGGCACGCCAGGGAAAATCAAACCAGCGCTTGAGCAACGTGGAAATCGAACAGCATTGTCGCCTGGAACCACATGGCGAACAGTTGTTGCATGGCGCTATGACGCGCCTGCATTGGTCGGCCCGTACCTACCACCGGGTACTGCGCGTGGCGCGCAGCATCGCGGATCTGGCGGACAGCGCCGCCATCACGCCGCCGCATGTCGCCGAAGCGATCCAGTACCGGCGCGTGCTGCGCGAGATATAAGGCGGCCAGGAGCGCCACACGTGCACGATTGCGCGTGACTGGCGGCGCTGCTACCATCTGCTGATGAAAAAACCATCACTTGCCCTCTTTCTGGCTATGCTCGCGGCCGCCAGCGTCCTGTCCGCCTGCAGTCCGAAATTCGACTGGCGCGACTATCGCAGCCCCGACGCCCAGTTCACGGCCCTGTTTCCAGGCAAGCCGGCCGTGCTGACACGCGAGATCGATCTCGATGGCAAGAAAGTCAGCCTGACCATGACGGCCAGCGAAGTCGATGGCGCTACCTTCGCCATCGGCAGCGCCGTGCTCGACAGTGTGGAACAGGCACAGTCGGCTCTGCCCGCCATGAAGACGGCCCTGTTGAAAAATATCAGCGGCACCGTGCGCAGCGAAAAACTGGCCTCGGCTGCCAGCAGCACGGCGGCAGGCAGCCATCAACGCAGTTCGCTGAGCGTCGAAGCGACGGGTACGCAGCAAGGCAAACCCGTCTTGCTGGTCGGGCGTTTTGTGGCGCAGGACAAACGTATCTTCCAGGTCATCATTCTTGGTGAAGAAAGCAAGCTATCGCGTGACACCATCGACACGTTCATGGACTCAGTCAAGCTGGATTGAGACTTAACGATCGCTTAAACGGGTGTTTTCACGGTCAGCCAGCCCTTGTAAATACGTGCGTTGTCCAACAGATGGCCGTATCCGGCTTGCAAATATGCAATCCGGGTAATCGGACGGCCTGTGCGACATTTCAAGTCGTGATATTGTTTCGACACTAACAACAAGTTTCAGAAAGAGCTTATGTTGATCTCATTCAAATCCAAATCTTCCCCTGAAGTGCTGATGTACCAGGAACATGCCCAGCGTATCCTCGACATCCTGCACAAGAATCCTACGCGCGGCGTCATCACGCCAGCGGAAGCGGGCGATGCCCTGGCCTTGCTGGAAAAAGAAGTCGCGGAAAGCAAACTGCATCCGGAAAATGACATCGAACACGATGTGCATACGCCGGAAACGCTGGAAGATGGTGAAACAGGCGCACATGCGCGCGCGCAGAAAGTGCATTTTTCACAGCGCGCCTATCCGTTGATGGAAATGCTGCGCGCGGCCAAGGCAGAAGGTGAAAGCATCACCTGGGGCATCTAGTGCGATGAATGCTGCAGACGAAAAAAAACCCCGCACCTAGCGGGGTTTTTTTATATAACAAGCCTGACGATAACCTACTTTCACACTGGTTGCAGCACTATCATCGGCGCAAAGTTGTTTCACGGTCCTGTTCGGGATGGGAAGGGGTGGGACCAACTTGCTATGGTCATCAGGCATAACTTTTTCAACAGCTTGCTCCCAACGGGGCAGCAAACCATCTGATCTGAGGAGGCGAATTATATAGGAATTTGCCTGAAGATGGGGCTAAAAATGGCTCTTTTATAGTGAATAAATCGCCAGACGAAAAAAAACCCGACCATTTCTGATCGGGTTTTTCTCTACTGCGAATAACAAGCCTGACGATAACCTACTTTCACACTGGTTGCAGCACTATCATCGGCGCAAAGTTGTTTCACGGTCCTGTTCGGGATGGGAAGGGGTGGGACCAACTTGCTATGGTCATCAGGCATAACTTGTACTGACGCTTGTCTCCTATAGGACGACAAGGCCATGAATCTGGAAGAAGTATCGATTATTTACTGAGGTATTACTTGGGTAATGACTGCGATCAACAACACGCAACATGTACTTTCTCATCCTCTGTACCTGCTAAGGTTATAGGGACAAGCCGTACGGGCAATTAGTACTGGTTAGCTTAATGCATTACTGCACTTCCACACCCAGCCTATCAACGTCCTGGTCTCGAACGACCCTTCAAAGAGCTCAAGGCTCTGGGAAATCTCATCTCAAGGCAAGTTTCCCGCTTAGATGCTTTCAGCGGTTATCTCTTCCGAACTTAGCTACCCGGCAATGCCACTGGCGTGACAACCGGTACACCAGAGGTTCGTCCACTCCGGTCCTCTCGTACTAGGAGCAGCCCCCTTCAAATTTCCAACGCCCACGGCAGATAGGGACCAAACTGTCTCACGACGTTTTAAACCCAGCTCACGTACCACTTTAAATGGCGAACAGCCATACCCTTGGGACCGGCTACAGCCCCAGGATGTGATGAGCCGACATCGAGGTGCCAAACTCCCCCGTCGATATGAACTCTTGGGAGGAATCAGCCTGTTATCCCCAGAGTACCTTTTATCCGTTGAGCGATGGCCCTTCCATACAGAACCACCGGATCACTATGTCCTACTTTCGTACCTGCTCGACTTGTCAGTCTCGCAGTTAAGCACGCTTATGCCATTGCACTATCAACACGATGTCCGACCGTATCTAGCGTACCTTCGAACTCCTCCGTTACACTTTAGGAGGAGACCGCCCCAGTCAAACTGCCTACCATGCACTGTCCCCGATCCGGATAACGGACCAAGGTTAGAACCTCAAACAAACCAGGGTGGTATTTCAAGGTTGGCTCCACGAGAACTAGCGTCCCCGCTTCAAAGCCTCCCACCTATCCTACACAGATTGGTTCAAAGTCCAATGCAAAGCTACAGTAAAGGTTCATGGGGTCTTTCCGTCTAGCCGCGGGTAGATTGCATCATCACAAACATTTCAACTTCGCTGAGTCTCGGGAGGAGACAGTGTGGCCATCGTTACGCCATTCGTGCAGGTCGGAACTTACCCGACAAGGAATTTCGCTACCTTAGGACCGTTATAGTTACGGCCGCCGTTTACTGGGACTTCAATCAAGAGCTTGCACCCCATCATTTAATCTTCCAGCACCGGGCAGGCGTCACACCCTATACGTCCACTTTCGTGTTTGCAGAGTGCTGTGTTTTTATTAAACAGTCGCAGCCACCAGTTTATTGCAACCCTTTCACCCTCATGGAGTAAACCAATCAAGCTACCGGGGCGTACCTTTTCCCGAAGTTACGGTACCAATTTGCCGAGTTCCTTCTCCCGAGTTCTCTCAAGCGCCTTAGAATACTCATCTCGCCCACCTGTGTCGGTTTGCGGTACGGTCTCGTATGACTGAAGCTTAGAGGCTTTTCTTGGAACCACTTCCGATTGCTTCGTGAACAAGTTCACTCGTCTCAACCCCTTGAATTCCGCACCCGGATTTGCCTAAGTGCCTTCTATGAGCCAAAAACCAACTATTCCAACAGTTGGACAACCTTCCGCGATCCGTCCCCCCATCGCATCATACGACGGTGCAGGAATATTAACCTGCTTCCCATCAGCTACGCATCTCTGCCTCGCCTTAGGGGCCGACTCACCCTGCTCCGATGAACGTTGAACAGGAAACCTTGGGCTTACGGCGTGGAGGCTTTTCACCCCCATTATCGCTACTCATGTCAGCATTCGCACTTCTGATACCTCCAGCATCCTTTACAAGACACCTTCGCAGGCTTACAGAACGCTCTCCTACCATATATCCTAAGATATATCCGCAGCTTCGGTGACTGGCTTAGCCCCGTTACATCTTCCGCGCAGGACGACTCGATCAGTGAGCTATTACGCTTTCTTTAAATGATGGCTGCTTCTAAGCCAACATCCTGACTGTTTTAGCCTTCCCACTTCGTTTTCCACTTAGCCAATCTTTGGGACCTTAGCTGGCGGTCTGGGTTGTTTCCCTCTTGACGCCGGACGTTAGCACCCGACGTCTGTCTCCCAAGCTCGCACTCATCGGTATTCGGAGTTTGCAATGGTTTGGTAAGTCGCAATGACCCCCTAGCCATAACAGTGCTCTACCCCCGATGGTGATACTTGAGGCACTACCTAAATAGTTTTCGGAGAGAACCAGCTATTTCCAAGTTTGTTTAGCCTTTCACCCCTACCCACAGCTCATCCCCTAATTTTTCAACATTAGTGGGTTCGGACCTCCAGGGCGTGTTACCGCACCTTCATCCTGGCCATGAGTAGATCACTTGGTTTCGGGTCTACACCCAGCGACTGATCGCCCTATTCGGACTCGATTTCTCTACGGCTTCCCTATGCGGTTAACCTTGCCACTGAATGTAAGTCGCTGACCCATTATACAAAAGGTACGCAGTCACGGAACAAGTCCGCTCCTACTGTTTGTATGCACACGGTTTCAGGATCTATTTCACTCCCCTTCCGGGGTTCTTTTCGCCTTTCCCTCACGGTACTGGTTCACTATCGGTCGATTACGAGTATTTAGCCTTGGAGGATGGTCCCCCCATATTCAGACAGGATGTCACGTGTCCCGCCCTACTTGTCGTACGCTTAGTATCACCGGTCCGATTTCACATACGGGGCTATCACCCACTATGGCTCCTATTTCCAGAGGATTCTGTTATCGGTCCGACTATCACGTACAGGCTCTTCCCATTTCGCTCGCCGCTACTTTGGGAATCTCGGTTGATTTCTTTTCCTGCAGCTACTTAGATGTTTCAGTTCGCCGCGTTCGCTTTGCATACCTATGTATTCAGTATGCAATACCCTAAAAGGGTGGGTTGCCCCATTCGGAAATCTGCGGATCAAAGTGTGTTTGCTCACTCCCCGCAGCTTATCGCAAGCTACTACGTCCTTCATCGCCTGTAATCGCCAAGGCATCCACCATGTGCACTTATTCGCTTGTCCCTATAACGTTAGCCTCTTCATTCTTTCAAACGAAAAGAGCGCTACAGGGATAAGAAAGTACAACGTTGTTGCTTGTTTGTTGATACATACAATCATTACCCATCGATTTGCTTTTTACGGCAAACCGATCAATAAATAATCTTTACTTCTTCCAGATTGTTAAAGAACGAAACAGCTTTGATCGCTAAAAGATCAAACCTAAACCTGACGGCTTACGTTTGCACTTTCGAGTAAAACTTTGGTGGAGGATGACGGGATCGAACCGACGACCCCCTGCTTGCAAAGCAGGTGCTCTCCCAGCTGAGCTAATCCCCCTGAGATATTACTAATTAGCTGGTAGGGCTGGTTGGACTCGAACCAACGACCCCCGCGTTATCAACACGGTGCTCTAACCAGCTGAGCTACAGCCCCAACGCGGAACTACTACGACTACTGTTTCTTCTTAATTAAACAGCCGATAAGTGTGAACATTTGATGCGTGAATCATTTCTGATTCGTGCAAACTCTAGAAAGGAGGTGATCCAGCCGCACCTTCCGATACGGCTACCTTGTTACGACTTCACCCCAGTCACGAATCCTACCGTGGTAAGCGCCCTCCTTACGGTTAAGCTACCTACTTCTGGTAAAACCCGCTCCCATGGTGTGACGGGCGGTGTGTACAAGACCCGGGAACGTATTCACCGCGACATGCTGATCCGCGATTACTAGCGATTCCAACTTCATGCAGTCGAGTTGCAGACTACAATCCGGACTACGATACACTTTCTGCGATTAGCTCCCCCTCGCGGGTTGGCGGCGCTCTGTATGTACCATTGTATGACGTGTGAAGCCCTACCCATAAGGGCCATGAGGACTTGACGTCATCCCCACCTTCCTCCGGTTTGTCACCGGCAGTCTCATTAGAGTGCCCTTTCGTAGCAACTAATGACAAGGGTTGCGCTCGTTGCGGGACTTAACCCAACATCTCACGACACGAGCTGACGACAGCCATGCAGCACCTGTGTACTGGTTCTCTTTCGAGCACTCCCCAATCTCTCGGGGATTCCAGCCATGTCAAGGGTAGGTAAGGTTTTTCGCGTTGCATCGAATTAATCCACATCATCCACCGCTTGTGCGGGTCCCCGTCAATTCCTTTGAGTTTTAATCTTGCGACCGTACTCCCCAGGCGGTCTACTTCACGCGTTAGCTGCGTTACCAAGTCAATTAAGACCCGACAACTAGTAGACATCGTTTAGGGCGTGGACTACCAGGGTATCTAATCCTGTTTGCTCCCCACGCTTTCGTGCATGAGCGTCAATCTTGACCCAGGGGGCTGCCTTCGCCATCGGTGTTCCTCCACATATCTACGCATTTCACTGCTACACGTGGAATTCTACCCCCTCTGCCAGATTCTAGCCTTGCAGTCTCCAATGCAATTCCCAGGTTGAGCCCGGGGATTTCACATCAGACTTACAAAACCGCCTGCGCACGCTTTACGCCCAGTAATTCCGATTAACGCTTGCACCCTACGTATTACCGCGGCTGCTGGCACGTAGTTAGCCGGTGCTTATTCTTCAGGTACCGTCATTAGCAAAGGATATTAGCCTTCACCGTTTCTTCCCTGACAAAAGAGCTTTACAACCCGAAGGCCTTCTTCACTCACGCGGCATTGCTGGATCAGGCTTTCGCCCATTGTCCAAAATTCCCCACTGCTGCCTCCCGTAGGAGTCTGGACCGTGTCTCAGTTCCAGTGTGGCTGGTCGTCCTCTCAGACCAGCTACTGATCGATGCCTTGGTAGGCTTTTACCCTACCAACTAGCTAATCAGATATCGGCCGCTCCACGAGCATGAGGTCTTGCGATCCCCCCACTTTCATCCTTAGATCGTATGCGGTATTAGCGTAACTTTCGCTACGTTATCCCCCACTCTAGGGTACGTTCCGATATATTACTCACCCGTTCGCCACTCGCCACCAGAGCAAGCTCCGTGCTGCCGTTCGACTTGCATGTGTAAGGCATGCCGCCAGCGTTCAATCTGAGCCAGGATCAAACTCTTCAGTTTAATCTCTGTTACTTTGCCATTTTATTGGCACCGTCTTGCGACGGGTCGCTCACTCAAAAAACTGACAGGCTACTTCCGAAGAAGTATCCTATTTCATTATTTCTTGTGAACATTTGATATTTTAAGTTAGACGCCAATCCGAAAATTGACGCTGCACTTACATCAAATGCCCACACTTATCGACTGTTAATTGTTAAAGAACGGTATTCGGTACTGCTTATTTGCTACTCTCGCACTATCGACAAAGCGTTGTGTTTGTCAGCTGCGAAGAAGGAAGAGTATGAAGCGTTTGCAGCATTTCGTCAACCTTCTTTTTTTGCCGTTTGCTACTGCATCCGGCTCCCTCTGTTTCGCTAAAACTACTGCGTCTCATCGGGGAGGCGAATCATATCAAAGACCATCGAAGTTTGGCAAGCGCTTTTCCAGGAAAGCGTGCATGCCTTCTTTTTTGTGCAGGTGTACCGAAGGCGGCCTGGAACAAACGGCGCTCGTAAGCGACACCATCGGTCAAGGTGGTTTCGAAGGCACGGTTGACGCAATCCTTGATCATCATGGCAACCGATGTCGGCATGGCGGCGATGGTCTTGGCGGCGGCCAAGGTTTCTTCCAGCAATTTATCGGCCGGCACCACGCGCGACACCAAGCCGATGCGTTCCGCCTCGGCAGCGTCGATGGTGCGCGCCGTCAGCAGCAGATCCATGGCCTTGGCCTTGCCAATGGCGCGCGGCAAACGCTGCGTACCGCCCGCGCCTGGCGTGACGCCAACCTTGATTTCCGGCTGGCCAAATTTGGCGCTGTCGGCGGCGATCAGGAAATCGCACATCATGGCCAGTTCGCAGCCGCCACCGAGCGCGTAGCCAGCCACCGCGCCCACCACCGGTTTGCGTACGCGCAAGATATGCTCCCAGTTACGGCTGATATAACCCTGGGTAAAGGTATCGGGATAAGTGTAATCGGCCATGGCGGCGATATCGGCGCCGGCTGCAAACGCTTTTTCGCTGCCCGTGAGCACGATACAGCCGATACTGTCATCCGCGTCGAACTTCAGCAGGGCGTCGCCCAGCTCATTCATCATGTTGTCGTTCAAGGCGTTCAAGGCCTTCGGGCGATTCAGGCGGATGATCGCCACTTTGTCCTGGATATCGATGATCAAGTCTTCGTATTGCATATAGTCTCCTCTGGATGAACACGGTATCGACGATTGTAGCGGCTAACGGCAGCGGCGCGACAGGTGCGCTGCTATTATTGTGAGCCCGATCACCTTTATCGAGCAGCGTATTTTTTCCTCCTTCTTTCAGTACTGCACCCACTACCTGCGCGGCGACGGCAGCGCCGCCAGCGTCAATTTCCGCCGCCTATGGTTCAGCAATGGCCTCAATTGCTTCGGCGCCCAGATCACCTCGCTGGCCCTGCCCCTGTGCGCGGTACTCTTGCTGCATGCCACGCCGGAGCAGATGGGTTTGCTGGTCGCCTTGCAGGCGCTGCCGTTTGCGCTCTTCGGCTTGCCCGTCGGCGTGCTGCTGGACCGACGCAGCAAGCACCCGATCATGCTGTTCAGCGAAAGCATGTCGGGCCTGGCCCTGGCCAGCGTGGCCGTCGCCTACTGGTGTGGCGTGCTGTCGATGCCATGGTTATATATAGTGGGATTCATCATCGGCACGGGCTTCGTCGTGGGCGGCGGTGCCGAACAGGTCTTTCTGACTTTCCTGGTAGGCCGCGATGGCTTGATCGATGCGCAGTCGAAATTTGCCGCCACCGAATCGGCTTCGCGCCTGATCGGCCCCGGCCTGGCTGGCGTGCTGGTGCAAGTCTTGTCAGCTCCCGTCGCCATCCTGTGCACGGCTTGCGGTTATCTGATTTCCGTCTTCAATTTGCGTGCCATGAGCGTACGCGATCCGCGTCCCGCACCATCCGACAAACACGCCTTGCGCGACATCGCCGACGGCTTGCTGTTTGTCTGGCGCGAACCGCTGCTGCGCGCACTGGCCTGGGGCGCCGGCATCTGGCACTTCCTGTTCTACGCCAGCATGGCCTTGACGGTGCTGTTCGCCACGCGCGACCTGGGCATGAGTCCTGGGGTGCTGGGCATGACGCAGATGCTGGGCGGCGCCGGCGTCTTGCTCAGCGCCTTCATCGTCAAACCGCTGACGCACCGCTATGGCGCCGGCCGCACCATCCTGATCGGCCTGGCATCGACCTCGCTCTGTTTTGCCCTGACACCAACGATTCCCGCCGCGCTATTTGGCAGCGCGGCCGCCAGCGCCGTCGCTTATGCCGTGCTGATGTTCTTTTTCGACTGCGGCGTGATGCTGTTTTTTATTCCCTACCTGGGCCTGCGCCAGAAGGTCACGCCCGACCCCATGCTGGGCCGCATGACGTCGACCATGCGCTTCCTGACGGTGGCGACGGCGCCGCTGGGCGCCCTGGCAGCCGGCTGGGTAGCGGAGCACTTCGGCGTGCGCAATGGCCTGGCCTGCATCGCGGCAGGCAGCATCCTGTTGACCGTCGCCATGGTATGGGGCACGCCGCTGCGTAGCGTGCGCACCTGAAGCGATGAACGGGCATACACTGCTGAAAGATTGCCTTGGCGACACTATTCCTGCCAAAGCTTGCGAGGTTTGATTTACATCAAGGTTTTAGTTGATGTAAATCCATAAGCTGTCTTACATCACTTGAGGAGCACGCTATGTTTAACACCATCTTATTTCCCACCGACGGCTCGCCGTTGTCCGACAAAGCCGCCGAGACCGCCCTCGCCTTCGCCCAATTGAACAAAGCCAAGCTGGTCGCCATCAGCGTGGTGCAGCCCTTCCCGTTCTCGCCGATGGCCGACGGCGGCATCGTGCTCGACGCCAGCCTGTATGAACAGCAGATGCAGGAAGCCTCGCAACGCGCCATCGACAAGATCGGCGCAGCTGCGCACGCCGTCGGCGTGCCCTTCGAAGGCGTGGTGGCCGTGTCACCGAGCCCGCACGACGAAATCGTCAATGCGGCGCAAACCTACCATTGCGACATCATCCTGATGGCCTCGCATGGCCGCAAGGGCTTGAACAAGCTGTTCGTGGGCAGCGAAACGCAAAAAGTGCTGGCGCATACCCATTTACCCGTCATGGTCTTGCGCTAACCTTGCGTTAGCGCAATCCCCGTCCGGCGCCCCGAGAAATTCAGCGCGCCGGCGGCTGCTTCGGCAGCAACACCCACACGGCGCCGCTCTGCTTCATGCGGCCCGCATTCTCGGCCGCTTCCGCGCCAAAGCCAAAGAAGTAATCGACACGAATGGGCCCGCGAATGGCGCCGCCCGTATCCTGCGCCATCACCAGGCGCTGCATGGGAATTTCGCTATTGGCTTGCGTGGTTGCCAGATACACGGGCGCACCGAGCGGCAGGAAGCGCGAATCGATGGCCACCGAGCGCTGCGGCGTCAGCGGCACGCCCAGCGCACCTTTCGGCCCCACTTTCGGATCAGGCAGGCGCTCCTCCTTGAAGAAGACATAGCTGGGATTGGCGTTGAACAATTCATCCTTGCGCGTGGGATGGCCGGCGATCCACGCCTTGATGCCCTGCGCGGACGCCTGACTCAGGGTCAGCTCGCCCTTGTCGACCAGGTAGCGGCCGATCGATTTATAGGGATGGCCGTTTTGATCCGCGTACGCCACGCGCACGGTTTCCTGCGTATCGGTCAGCTGCACGCGCCCGGAACCCTGCACTTGCAGGAAGAACGCCTCGACTTCGTCGTCCACCCACAGTAATTCCTTGCCCGTAACGGACGTGGCGCGCTCGATGTCGGCGCGGGTCGCGTACGGTATCACCTTCTTGCCGACCAGCTTGCCGCGCAAGCGCATGTTCTTCAATTCCGGATACACGCCGGCCAGGTCAACCGAGACCAGGTCGTCCGGCACCTTGTACAGCGGTGTCTGATATGGACCGCCGCGCTTGCGCGCGCCATGCAGCAAAGGTTCGTAATAACCGGTCACCAAACCGGTACTGGCGCCATCGGCGGTGATGACTTGATTGGGCACAAAGAACGTCTCGAAGAACAGGCGGATGGCCTTGTCGCTGTCGGCATTCACCTGGCGCGCAATCGTGCACGATTCTTTCCAGTCCGGACGTTTCACCAGCACGCCGCACGAAGCCATGAACGCTGGCCAGGCGGCGCGCATGTCGTCGCGGGCCCAGCCTGGCAAGGCGGCAAACTTGGCGGGCACGAAGGTGGGGGCAGCCGCATCCGTGGCATCCTTGGCGTCGGCCGGCTTGGCCGGCACTGGCTTGACGACGGTCGGAGCGATGGCCGGCGCCTTGCCAGTCGCGGTGACCGGCTCTGCCGGCGGCGTGGTACAGGCGGAAAGCGCAAGCGCGACGGCACCGATTGAAACGGGTAGACTACCGCGTGTAAAGAGATGGCGGGTAAATACTAAGCTGCGGGTAAATAACATAGAGGTGCGTATGTGGATCTTGATGATAGAGGCGCTGGTGGCGTTCTTCTTGCTGGCATTTATAGTCTGGTGGACCATGTATTCGGGTAAAAAACCCGCGCCACCGGCGCGCAAGCAGCTCAGTGAAGAACAGGACAGCACCGAAAAACTGAAGTAAGGGGGCGCAAGCCCCCGGCGTCACGTTAATGCAAGGTACGCGGCACCGACAGCACGAACTCGGGAATCGGCGCTTCGAACTGATGACCATCTTCGGCCACGCAAAAGTATTCGCCGTGCATCGAGCCTTGCGGCGTGCCCAGCATCGTCCCGCTCGTGTATTCGAACTGCTCGCCCGGCTGCAGCAACGGCTGGTGGCCAACGGCGCCCAGGCCGCGCACCTCTTCCACCTTGTTGTTGGCATCCGTGATGACCCAGTGGCGCGAAATCAGCTGCGCGCCAGCCGTGCCCGTGTTGACGACGCGGATCGTGTAGCTGAACACGTGCCGCCCCTGGTCCGGTGCCGATTGCTCGGGCAGATACTGCGTCTTGACCGTTACCGTAAATTCATAAGTCGCCATCGTCATTCCTATTCAGACATTGCCAGTCGTATTGTGTGTCGCGCGCGACGCATTGGCCACCGCGCGATGCGTATTCTGTGTTTCACTGTACTTCAATGAGGCATGGTAACGGCGTCAGGCGTAAAATAGCGCAAATCGCATTTTCTATCCTTTGGCTACTTCACCATGACAACATTCCGTATCGCTCCCAGCATCCTGTCCGCCGACTTTGCCCGCTTGGGCGAGGAAGTGCGCAACGTCGTTACCGCCGGCGCCGACATCATCCACTTCGACGTGATGGATAACCATTATGTGCCGAACCTGACCATCGGCCCGCTGGTGTGCGAAGCGATTCGCCCGCACGTGCAAGTGCCCATCGATGTACATCTGATGGTCAAGCCTGTCGATCGCATTATCCCGGATTTCGCCAAGGCTGGCGCGAACATCATCACCTTTCACCCGGAAGCGTCGGATCACGTGGACCGTTCCTTGCAGCTGATCCGCGATAATGGCTGCAAATCGGGCCTGGTGTTCAACCCGGGCACGCCGCTGCACTACCTGGAACACGTGATGGACAAGATCGACATCATCCTGATCATGTCCGTCAACCCGGGCTTTGGCGGCCAGTCCTTCATTCCGCAAGCACTGAAGAAAATCGCCGAAGCGCGCCGCATGATCGACGAATCGGGCCGTGACATCATGCTGGAAGTCGATGGCGGTATCAAGATCGACAACATCGCCGCCGCCGCTGCCGCCGGCGCCGACACCTTCGTCGCCGGCTCGGCCATCTTCGGCAAGCCGGACTACAAGGCAGTCATCGACGCCATGCGCGCCGAACTGGCCAAAACGGTGGGCAACTGATGCAGCCGGGCACGGTGAAAGACCACGTACTGGCTGGCGTGCGCGCCGCCATCATCGACCTCGATGGCACGATGCTCGACACCGTGCCCGATTTTCATGTCGCCATCAACGGCATGCGCGCCGAACTGGATCTGGCGCCTATCAGCGCCGAGGCCATCAAGCTGATGGTGGGCAAAGGCTCGGAAAACCTGATCCGCACCGTGCTGGCGCTCGACTTCGATGCCGCTGGCGTGGAGCAGCGTTTCGAGCAGGCGATGGACGGTTACCAGCGCCACTACCTGGCCATCAATGGCCAGTTCAGCACCCTGTACCCGGACGTGGAAGCGGGACTGGCGGCAATGAAGGCGGCGGGCTTGCGCCTGGCCTGCGTCACCAACAAGCCGATCGCCTTCGCCCTGCCCCTGCTGCAGCAGAAAAAGCTCGATGGGTATTTCGAGATCGTCTACGGCGGCGATTCGCTACCGAAGAAGAAACCGCACCCGCTGCCGCTGCTGCAAGTGTGCGCGGACTTCGACTTGCCGCC
Source organism: Janthinobacterium lividum (assembly GCF_023509035.1). NCBI lineage: Bacteria > Pseudomonadati > Pseudomonadota > Betaproteobacteria > Burkholderiales > Oxalobacteraceae > Janthinobacterium > Janthinobacterium lividum. The sequence goes on from NZ_CP075583.1 coordinate 310,117, forward strand.
CGCCAAAGTGGTGGCCATCGGCGACTCCTCGAATGACGCGCAAGCGGCCCGGACTGCGGGCTGCCCCGTCTTGACAGTACCGTATGGTTACAACCACGGACACTCTATACACGACACCGAATCCGATGGTATAGTAAATACGCTGCTCGAAGCGGCCCATTTTATTAGCATGCACAACAGACCAGCATACTGACCATACCTAACACCATATCGTGAACACGTTTCTCATCAAAAAACACAATGTCACCCAAACCGGCTCGATTGAGGCCTGGCTTTGGCGACGCTGGCAATCCTGGCAGGCCTAAGGGCCGAGCCGTGTAAGATTGCTGTCAGCTGCAGGCGCGCATGTGCGTGCTGTATGCACTGGCAGGTTTTTTGATAACCCACCGCAGGGTCTGTGCTTTGTAAGCACGACGCACACGCGTACCCTGGCGGCATGGAGAGACACATGACCGAACTCGAATTCAAATCGCTGGCCCAGCAAGGCTACAACCGCGTCCCCCTGATCGCGGAAGCCTTCGCCGACCTGGAAACCCCGCTCACGCTGTACCTGAAACTGGCCCAGACCCAGCAAGGCGGCAAGAACACCTTTTTGCTCGAATCCGTCGTCGGCGGCGAACGCTTCGGCCGCTATTCCTTCATCGGCTTGCCCGCCACCACCGTGTTGCGCAGCTATGGCAGCCACACGGAAATCGTCAGGAACGGCGTCGTGATCGAAGAGCACGAAGGCAATCCGCTCGACTTCATCGAACAGTACCAGTCGCGCTTCAAGGTGGCCCTGCGCCCCGGCATGCCGCGTTTCTGCGGCGGTCTGGCCGGTTACTTCGGCTACGACACCGTGCGCCACATCGAGAAAAAACTCGCCGGCGGCGCGCCGAAAGACGATTTGAACCTGCCCGACATCCAGCTGATGGTGACGGAGGAACTGGCAGTCATCGACAACCTGTCCGGCAAGCTGTACTTGATCGTCTACACCGACACGGCTCAGCCCGAATCGTTCTCGAAAGCGCGCCAGCGCCTGAAAGACTTGCGCATGATGCTGCGCCGCGGCGTCGATGCGCCCGTCACCAGCGCTTCCGTGCGCACGGAAACCATCCGCGACTTTGCCAAGGAAGACTATCTGAAGGCGGTCGCCAAGGCGCATGAATATGTGATGGCCGGCGACCTGATGCAAGTGCAGATCGGCCAGCGTATCCGCAAGCCATATGTCGATTCGCCGCTGACCCTGTACCGCGCCCTGCGTTCGCTGAACCCGTCGCCGTACATGTACTTCTATAATTTCGGCGACATGCAGATCATCGGCGCCTCGCCCGAGATTTTGGTGCGCAACGAGAACACGGCCGACGGCGGCAAGAAAGTCACCTTGCGCCCCATCGCCGGCACACGTCCGCGCGGCGCCACGCCAGAACGCGACGCCGAACTGTCGGCCGAGCTGCTGGCTGACCCGAAAGAGATCGCCGAGCACGTGATGCTGATCGACCTGGCGCGCAACGACATCGGCCGCATCGCCGAAACAGGCAGCGTGCACGTCACCGACCGCATGGTCATCGAAAAATACTCGCACGTGCAGCACATCGTCTCGAACGTGGAAGGCACCCTGAAGGAAGGCTTGTCGAACCTGGACGTGCTGCGCGCGACCTTCCCCGCCGGCACCCTGACGGGCGCGCCGAAAGTGCGCGCCATGGAAGTGATCGACGAACTGGAAATCACCAAGCGCGGCATCTATGGCGGCGCCTGCGGCTACCTGTCGTTTGGCGGCGAAATGGATGTGGCGATCGCGATTCGCACGGGCGTGATCAAGGACGGCATGCTGTACGTGCAGGCTGCGGCCGGCATCGTGGCCGACTCGGTCCTCGAAATGGAATGGCAAGAAACCGAAAACAAGGCGCGCGCCGTACTGCGCGCCGCCGAACAAGTGCAAGATGGCCTGGATGGGGAGTTTTAAGATGCTGCTAATGATCGACAACTACGACTCCTTCACCTACAACATCGTGCAGTATTTCGGTGAGCTGGGCGAAGACGTGCGGGTGTACCGCAACGATGAAATCACGATCGAACAGATCGAGGCGCTGAACCCGGACCGCATCTGCATCTCGCCCGGCCCGAAAGCACCAAAGCAGGCGGGCATTTCGGTGGAAGTGCTCAAGCACTTCGCCGGCAAAAAGCCGATACTGGGCGTGTGCCTGGGCCACCAGGCCATCGGCGAAGCGTTTGGCGGCAAAGTCATTCGCGCCAAGCAAGTCATGCATGGCAAGACTTCCCTCATCGCGCATACGGGCGTGGGCGTCTTCAAGGACATCCCCAGCCCCTTCACAGTGATCCGCTATCACTCTTTGGCGATCGAACGCGCCTCGCTGCCTTCCTGCCTGGAAGTGACAGCGTGGACGGACGACGGCGAAATCATGGGCGTGCGCCACCGGGAATACGATATCGAGGGCGTGCAGTTCCACCCCGAATCGATCCTCTCGGAGCACGGCCACGCCCTGCTGAAGAATTTTCTCGAGCGCTGATCCCATGCGCACGCCACGGCGTGCCATCAGTGTCCTCCTGCGCCATCATTGAAGAAGGAAGCATCATGCCGATCACCCCACAAGAAGCCCTGCTGCGCTGCATCGAACACCGCGAGATCTTTCACGACGAAATGCTGTACCTGTTCCGCCAGATCATGTCCGGCGAAATGTCGCCCACCATGATCGCGGCGCTGACCATGGGCTTGCGCGTGAAAAAGGAAACCATCGGCGAAATCGCCGCCGCCGCGCAAGTGATGCGCGAGTTTTCCACCAAGGTGCCCATGGCCGACACCACCAACTTGCTCGACATCGTCGGCACGGGCGGCGACGGCGCGCACACTTTCAATATTTCCACCGCTTCGATGTTCGTGGCGGCGGCGGCCGGCGCGCGCGTAGCCAAGCATGGCGGGCGCAGCGTCTCATCCTCGTCCGGCAGCGCCGACGTGCTGGACTCCCTGGGCGTCAACATCAACCTGCAGCCCGAGCAGATCGCCCAATCGATCGCGCAAACGGGCATCGGCTTCATGTACGCGCCCAACCACCACGCGGCCATGAAGCATGCGGCGCCCGTGCGCAAGGAGCTGGGCGTGCGCACGATCTTCAATATCCTCGGCCCGCTGACCAATCCGGCCGGCGCGCCGAACATTTTGATGGGCGTATTCCACGCCGACCTGGTCGGCATCCAGGTGCGCGTGCTGCAGCGCCTGGGCGCGCAGCATGCCATCGTCGTATATGGCCGCGACAATATGGATGAAGTATCGCTGGGCGCGGCCACCATGGTGGGCGAACTGGTCAACGGCGAAATCCGCGAATATGAAATCCATCCCGAAGACTTCGGCATGTCGATGATCGCCAGCCGCAATCTGAAGGTGGCCGACTCCATCGAGTCGAAGGCCAAGATGATGGAAGCGCTGCGCGGCGAGCCCGGTGCTGCCGCCGACATCGTCGCCCTGAACGCGGGCACGGCGCTGTATGCGGCCGGCGTGGCCAGTTCGATCGAAGACGGCCTGGCGCGCGCGCGCACCGCCGTCAGTTCCGGCGCCGCGCTGGCGAAACTCGCGCAATTCGTGCAGGTGACGCAGCAGCTGGGCACCCCGGCGCAAGCGTAAGCTTCCGCCCTCCTTTATAGAATAGCGACCATCATGTCTGACATACTCGATAAAATCCTGGCCGTGAAAGCCGATGAAGTGGCCAAGGCCAAGGCCCACCGCAGCCTGGCCAGCCTGCGCGGCGACGTGGAAAGCGACAGCGCCCTGCGCGCCGGCCTGCGCGGTTTTGAAGCGAGCCTGCGCCAGCACATCGCCGCCGGCAAGCCCGGCATCATCGCCGAAGTCAAAAAGGCGTCGCCGTCGAAAGGCGTGATCCGCGCAGACTTCCGTCCGGCCGACATCGCCGCCAGCTATGCCGCGCATGGCGCGGCTTGCCTGTCAGTGCTGACGGACGAACAGTTCTTTCAGGGCTCCGTGGCATATCTGCAGCAGGCGCGAGCCGCCTGCGCCATCCCCGTGCTGCGCAAGGATTTCATGGTCGACATGTACCAGATCTATGAAGCGCGCGCCATGGGCGCCGACTGCATCCTCCTGATCGTCGCGGCGCTCGACCATGGCCTGATGGCCGAGATGGAAGCGTGTGCCCACGAACTGGGCATGGGCGTGCTGATCGAAAGCCACGACGGCGAAGAACTGACGGCGGCGCTCAAGCTCAAGAGCGCGCTGATCGGCATCAACAACCGCAACCTGCGCACCTTCGAAACGTCGCTCGACACGACCATCAACCTGTTACCGCGCATCCCGCAAGACAAATTGATCATCACGGAATCGGGCATCCACAGCACGGCCGACGTGCAACGCATGCGCGATGCGCACATCCACAGCTTCCTCGTGGGCGAAGCGTTCATGCGCGCGCCAGACCCCGGCGTGGAGCTGGAACGCCTGTTCAGTTAAACCGTGGTAGTCTGGCAGACATGAGACACGCGATCACCATCCTTGCCGCCACTGTCCTGCTGTCGGCTTGCCAGAATGCATCCCCGCCAGCGGGGCGCATGCCCTTGCCTGTGGAGCGCACGCCCCCTGGCACGCCGGCCGCGATACAGCTCGCCGCCAGCATCGACGCCTACAAGTCGCTGGTGGCGCAGCAGATCATGGCGGCCAACGGGGAATACACGTTCAGCGGGCGCCTGCCACCCATGCTGCCGGCCATCGTCGTGCTCGACCTGAGCGTGGGTCCCGACGGCGAACTGAAAAGCGTGCATGTCCACCGTTCGCGCGACAGCGAAGCATCGGCCGCGGCGCTGGCTGCCGTGCGGCGCGTGCCAGCGTTCTTTCCGCCAGCGGGACACCTGATGCGCAGCCACGCACGCACCTTCGATTTCTCCGAAACCTTCCTGTTCAACGACCAGTACCGATTCCAGCTGCGATCCTTGTCCGGTCCTCAGTAAGCGCGCAAGCATCGAGTTCGATGCGGTCGCGTCCCCGCTCCTTGGCCAGGTACAGGGCAGCATCGGCGCGCGACAGCAACTGTTCCAGTCCTTCCACCACCGACGCCTGGCAAGCGACGCCTATGCTGACCGTACATGATGGCAGTCCCGCATGATTGGGCTCGCGCAGCAAGGCGCGGATGCGTTCGGCAACGCCCAGCGCATTATGCGCCGGCATGTCCGGCATCAGCACGACGAACTCCTCGCCGCCGAAACGCGCCACGCAATCCGATTCGCGCAAGGCGCCACCGATGACGCTGGCCACATGCGCCAGCACCTGGTCACCCACCGCGTGACCGTAGCGGTCATTGATCGATTTGAAGTAATCGAGGTCGATACTGAGCAGTGTCAGCGGCAGCCGGCGGCGCCGCAGATTGCCAATTTCTCGTGCATAGGCGTCGCCAAAGCCGCGCCGGTTCAGCACCTGCGTCAGCGGATCGTGGGTCGAGCGGCGCTCCAGTATCTGCTGCAGGCGGCGCGTCGCCACCGTCATGAAGCCGACCGTCAGCAGCAGCGCCATGAAATTGGCGACCGCCAGATAGATGCCGGCCGGCGTGCCGGCCACCGTCAGGTTCACGCTGGCGCCGCCATGCAGCAAAGCCGACACGCCGCGCGCCAGTACCACAACAGCTTGCAGCAGCATCAGCGCGCCAAAGAAAAAGCTGGAGAAATGGCGCTCGCCATGGCGCCATACCAGTTGCGCCTGGCGCGCGTAAAACAGGAAGACCAGCAGGGAGAAGACCGCCACCCGCACCGAGAAATCGGGGTGCACCAGCAGCCACCAGCTATTGCCGGCGATGGACAGGGCAAGGATCAGCAGGTAGGCGCGGCGGCTGGGCGCCAGACCAAAGAATTTCTCCGTGCCCAGCATCGACAGGCCAATGCCGGCCACCAGCGCCGCATTGGCCGCGATCATGGAGAATGCCGGCGGCAGCACTTCGCGGGTGCCGAACAGCAGTGACGCGCACACCAGCAACAGCAAACCGGCCGCCCAATGCCCCAGGCCATGCACCTCGCGCCGGAAACTGCGATACACCGAGAACATGACGACGCTCATCGCCCCGCACATCAGGGTCGTCATCAGCATAATCGTTCGAGGATCGAGGGATTGCACGTTGGGCGCGATCTAAAAGAGACAGTTCGGCAATTTTAGTTTAGTTAAAGAAAAATTAGTTCATTTGCAGTAAATATGATGGCAACCCTGCAGCCTCGGCGGGTGAGTTACATTTGAAAAAATGTATCCAAAAGAAAAACCGGCCAGTAAAGGCCGGTTTTCTGTCTTACTGCACAATAAACAGCATCATGCCGCGCTAGGACGCTTCGGCCCCGTGGCTTTCTTTGGCGCCGGCAACAACGCCAGGCTGACGCCAGGCACGCGGTCACCCTGCAGTACGGCCGTAAACGTCATCAGCTCATCGCGGCGGAAGGCGTGGATCGCCACCTTGGCGCCAACGGCGTAACGGCCCAGCAGGGTGTCCAGGTTGGCCGGGTTGCCCGTCACGCGCAAGCCATCGACGGCCACCAAAACGTCACCCGCCGACAGGCCGGCCACGTGGGCAGCACCGCCCTGGTGCACCTGCGCGAGCCTGGCGTCGTTGCCGTCGCGGCCCAGGTTGACGTCCAGGCTGGCTTTTTCGGCCTTGCGCGCGTCGCTGTATTTCACGCCGAAGGGCGCCAGCAGGCGCGCCAGCGGCACGTCGTCCGTGCCGCGGATGTAGCGCTCGAAGAAGGGCTTCATGCGCGTGCCGGAGACTTCATCGAACAGCGCTTCGACTTCGGCCGGCGTCACGCCGCGCGCTTTGCCCTTGTAGAAATCGCGGCCATAGCGCTGCCACAATGCCTGCATCACGTCGTCCAGCGATTTTTCGCCATTCGTCTTGGTGCGGATCGTCAGGTCGAAGGCCAGCGCGATCAGCGAACCCTTGGTGTAGTAGCTGACGATGGCGTTCGGCGCGTTTTCATCCTGGCGATAGTACTTGCTCCAGGCATCGAAGCTGGAATCGGCCACGCTTTGCTTGCTGCGGCCACTGCCGCGCAAGACGCTGTTGACGGTCTTGCCCAGCAATTTGAAATAGGCTGCCTCGTCGATCAGGCCGGCGCGCACCAGCATCAGGTCATCGTAATAGCTGGTGAAGCCTTCAAAGAGCCAGAGCAGCGGCGAGTAGCTTTCCGCCTGCAGGTTGTACGGCGCGAAGGCGGCCGGCTTGATGCGCTTGACGTTCCAGGTGTGGAAATACTCGTGGCTGCACAGGCCCAGGAATTTCAGGTAGCCGTCGCCGATCTCGGTGCTGTTCGAAGCCGTCGTCGGCAAGTCCGCGCGCGCGCAGATCAGCGCCGTCGAGGCGCGGTGCTCCAGGCCGCCATAACCGTCGCCGACGGCCATGGTCATGAACACATAGCGGTCCATCGGGGCTTTTTTGCTCTTCGGCTCGAAGAAGGCGATCTGCGTTTCGCAGATGGCTTTCAGGTCGCGGCACAGACGGTCCAGGTCCAGGTTCGGCACCTTGCCTGTGACGACGATATCGTGCGGCACGCCGCAAGCAGTGAAGGTGGCCAGCGCGAAGTCGCCCATCTCCACCGGGTGGTCGATCAGCTCATCGTAGTTGGCCGCCTGGTAGCTGCCGAAGCCATAGCGTTTCGCTTTGAGTTCCGGCAGGGTCGTGGCGACGCGCCATGTCTTGCAGGCCGCATCCTTCGGCTGCACGATGTGCACTTCATGCGCATCGGATTCCTGCCCCAGCACGCGCAGGAACACACTGGTGCCGTTGAAGAAGCCGTGATTCTGGTCCAGGTGGGCGGCGCGCACGGATAAGTCCCAGGCATACACATCGTATTCGACCGTCAGGGCGCCCTGGCAAGGCGCGGCCTGCCACGAATGCTTGTCCAGTTTGGTCAGCGCCACGGCCTTGCCCTCGGACTCGGCGCGGATGCTGACGATGTTGCGCGAAAATTCGCGGATCATGTAGCTGCCCGGAATCCAGGCCGGCAATGACAAGACCTGGCCAATGGCGGCCGGCGACTTGACTGTCAACGTCACCTTGAACATGTGGCCCGCCAGATCAAGGGCGGCGATGCTGTAGATGATGCCGGCGGCCGGTGTGGTTTTCACTGCGGTTTTCGCCGCGGCTTTGCTTGTGGCTTTGCCGCTTGCCTTGGCTCCCGCCTTGGCGATGATTTTTTTAGTCGGTGCTTTCTTCATGTTTTCCTCGTGTCTGGCTTGTCTTCCCGGGAGCGCCACTGCCCCGCCTTACAAATCGTCAGGTGTATCAATATCGCGCAAGATGCCGCTGTCGTCCACTGTCACTTCGCATACGGCATGGCTGTTGACGATGCTGCGCGCACCCTGGTCGCCATCGAGCGACAGCAGCAGCGGCAAGTGAAAGGCGCTGAATCCGACAGGATTGCCGCGCCGTCCCTGGAACACGGGCACGGCGATGTTCGCGCCATCGCCGATGGCTTGCGACAAGGCGGCGATTGTAGCCGCTTCCACACCAGGCATGTCGCCCAGGGCGATCAGCCAACCCGGCGCGCCGCGCACGTAATCGATGGCGCAGGTGAGCGAGGCGGCCATGCCCGTGTCGGCATCATGGCAGACGCGCACCTCGCAGCCCAGCGCGCCGAGCACGCGCGCCACCTGCGTGTCGTCGGCACGCACCACGGCCAGCACGCGCGGCAAGGCCGCCAGCATGGACTTTGCGGCCGCCACCACCACGGGCAAGCCCGCATGCGGGCCTTCCATCAAAGGTTGCAATAATTTGTTCTGTACGCCAGAAGGGTCGAACCTGCGTCCCCTTCCGGCTGCCAGCAAGATGCCGACCGTACTCAAAAAACTGCTACCGTCATGCGGCCGCCAGGTCAAACGGCAGCTTGCGCAGGCGCTTGCCCGTCAGGGCGAACAGCGCATTGGCGAAGGCGGGCGCCAGCGGCGGCACGCCCGGCTCGCCCATGCCCGTCGGCGCATCGCCCGACGGCACCAGGTGCACCTCGATCACCGGCATGTCAGGCATGCGCGGCACCGGATAGTCGCCGAAGTTCTGCTGCTCCACCACGCCATCCTTGAGCGTGATGGCCGCGCCGGGAATGGTCATGCCCAGCGCCATCAGCGCGGCGCCCTGCACTTGCGCCTCGATCGTCAAGGGGTTGACGGCCAGGTTGCAATGCACGCCCGCCCACACCTGGTGCAGCTTGGGCGCGCCCTCGACCACGGACGCCGTCACCACGTAGGCGACCACGGAATTGAACGATTCATGCATGGCCACGCCCCAGGCCTGTCCCTTCGGCAGCTTCTTCTTGCCATAACCGGACTTGGCGACGGCCAGGTCCAGCGCGGCGATGTGGCGCGTGTGCTTGGCGTCGATCAGCTGCTTGCGGTAGGCGACGGGGTCCATCTTCGCCACGTGCGCCGCTTCGTCGATCAGGGTTTCCATGACGAAGGCCGTATGCGTCGAGCCGACGGAGCGCCACCACAGCACGGGCACGTTCGCCTTGGCCGTATGCACGGACAGTTTCATCGGCAGGGTGTACGGCTCGCCCATGCCTTCGACCATGGTGCCGTCGACGCCATTTTTCACCATGAACGCTTCGAACGGCGTGCCGGCCAAGATGGACTGTCCCACGATGGTATGGTCCCAGGCGAGAATTTTCCCTTTGGCGTCGAGGCCGATCTGCGCGCGGTGCACATGCGACGGCCGGTAGTAGCCGCCCTTGATGTCATCCTCGCGGCTCCACATCAGCTTCAATGGACCGCTCTTGCCCGCCGCCCGATAAGCCTTGGCAACGTTGACGGCTTCAACCACGTAGTCGGAGGACGGCACGGCGCGCCGACCGAAGCCGCCGCCGGCCATCATCGTGTGCAGGGTCACCTGCTCGGGTTTCAGGCCGGAGGTAACCGCGATGGCCGCCTGGTCGCCCGTCTGGAATTGCGAGCCCACCCACATCGTGCATTTGTCGGCTTGCAGGTCGACGACGCAGTTGAGCGGTTCCATCGGCGCGTGCGCCAGGTAGGGGAATTCGTAGACGGCTTCGATCTTTTTCGGCGCCTTGGACAATGCGGCGACATCGAAGGCGCGCGCCACCGTACCCGGCGTTTTCGCCAGCGCCTTGAAGGCCGCCAGCTGTTTGACGCTACTGACCTTTTCCACGGCGCTCGTGTCCCATTCGATCACCAGCGCGTCGCGTCCCTGCTTGGCGGGCCAGTAGCCGTCGGCGATGACGGCCACGCCGCTGCCACCACGGTCGGTCTTCACTTCCAGCACGTCGAGCACGCCCTTGATGGCCTTGGCCTTGCTGGCGTCGAATTTCGCCACCTTGGCACCAAACACGGGCGGCCGCGCCACCATGGCCACTTTCGCGCCAGGCGGCTTGAAGTCGATGCCAAACTGCTGTTTTCCCGTGGACTTGGCGGCCGCGTCGAGGCGTTTCACGGGCTTGCCGATGATGACAAATTCGCGCGGGTCTTTCAGCTTGACGGTGGTGGGCACGGGTTGACGCATGGCCGCGTCGGCAAGTTCGCCATACGTCGCCTTTTGTCCGCCGGGGCCATACAGCACGCCCTTGGCGGCCCGTACCTGGTCGGGATTGACTTTCCACTGCGCGGCAGCGGCGCCCACCAGCATGGCGCGCGCCTTGGCGCCGATTTCGCGGTACTGCGTAAAGGAATGGGCGATGCTGCCAGAGCCGCCCGTCATCTGCATGCCGTAGGCGGCATCCTTGTATTGTTCCCCGGCGGGCGCCAGCGCGCCGTGCACCAGACGCCAGTCGGCGTCGAGTTCCTCGGCGATCAGCATGGGCAAGCTCGTTTGCACGCCCTGGCCGAATTCCAGCCGATTCACCTGCACCGTCACCGTGTTATCGGGAGCGATGTGCAAAAAGGCGTTCGGCGCATACGCGGGCTTGGCGGGCGCGGCATCGGCCGCCATGGCCAGCTTGCCTGCGCCCGGCAGGAAAAAGCCCAGCATCAAGCCGCCGCCCGCCACCGCGCCGGCCTTCATGAAACCGCGCCGCGACACGCCATCGGCAAGCGCCACCGGCGCCGATGCCAGCGCCGCGCCCAGGGTCACTCCGCCATGCTGCAATGCTTCCTGATTCAACCATTCGATACGCATGTCGCTCTCCTCAGGCCAGGGTCTTGGCCGCGTCCTTGATGGCTGCGCGGATCCGTTGATAGGTGCCGCAGCGACAGATATTGCCGCTCATGGCGCCGTCGATGTCTGCATCGCTGGGCGCCTTGTTGGTGCGCAGCAGCGCCGTGGCGCTCATCACCTGGCCGCTTTGACAGTAGCCGCATTGCGGCACGTCGTGGCGCACCCACGCCGCCTGCACGGCCTTGCCCACCTGGTCGTTTTCCATCGCTTCGATGGTGGTGATCTTTGCGCGCCGACCGAGGAAATCGGCGTGATGCACGAGCGGATAGGCTGGCCGTCGAGGTGCACCGTACAGGCGCCACACAGGGCCGCGCCGCAACCGAATTTGGTGCCCGTCATGTTCAGGTTATCGCGCAACGCCCACAGGATGGGCGTGGAAGGATCGGCGTCGACCTGCGTGTCGCGTCCGTTGATATTCAAGGTAATCATCTGCTGCTTCCCCTTTTTTGGATTGTTATGGCGTCTACAAACAACACTTGATGATACGACAGCGAAAAAAAGTGCAAAAAAAAGCGCGCCTTGCGAGGGCGCGCCGTCCAGCCTTCCTGGCGACAGCCCGGATTACTTAAGGGTCGAGAATTTCTGTTCCAGCGTTTTCGCATCGACTGCGCCCGGAATGCGGCTGCCGTCGGCAAAGAAGATGGCAGGGGTGCCCGAGACGCGCAATTGCTGGCCCAGGGCCAGGATTTTTTCATGCGGATTAGCGCAAGTGGCGGCCACCGTGGCTGGCGCCTTGCCGTTCAACATCCAGTCATCCCAGGCCTTGTTGCGGTCCGGTGCGCACCAGACATTGCGCGACTTGACGATGGAATCAGGCGACAGGATGTTGTACATGAAGGTGTAGACGGTGACGTTGTCGATTTCCTTCAGCGCGTTCTGGCGGAAGCGCTTGCAATAGCCGCAGTTCGGATCTTCGAATACGGCGATCACGCGCTTGCCATTGCCCTTGACGGTCTTCATGGCGGAATCGAGCGGCAGGTCGGAAAACTTGATGCGGTTGACTTCGTCCAGGCGCACCTTGGTCAGGTCTTGCGACGTCTTGGCATCGAAGACGTGGCCGACGAACAGGTATTGCGCGGCCTTGTCCGTGTACAGGATATCGCCGCCCGTACGCACTTCGTACAGACCACCGTATGGGGTTTCCTTGACCGAATCGACCTTGGCGCCTTCGCCCAGGCGCGGTTCGATCAGCTTTTTGATGTTCGCTTCCGTCGGCGTTTCCGCGCCGGCGCACGACATCATCAGGCCCGAGGCCAGCACCAATGCGATTCTGCTCATTTTTATCACTATCACTTCTCCACTTGAAACGCCTGGCTGAACTGGCACCTGGCCCCTGGCCCGACGTCGTTATCTCTTTGACAAAACGATCGCCGCAGACCAGCTGCGGCGACCTTGAATTTTCACTACTGCCATTATCCGGCGATATCTTAAGATTCGCTGATATTTACTGATGTCCCAACGCGTGAGAAATCATTTTTCGCTTCAGGGCCGGCAATTTATCCAGCAAGTTTAATCCCAAATTGCGAACCACGCGCAACGGCTCCAGATCGGTGCCGAACAAACGCGCCAGGCCATCGGTGGCCAACTGCATCAGCAGCACGTCTTCCTTGCGTGCGCGGGCATAGCGGGCCAGCACGCGTTCATCGCCAATGCCGCGGTGCGCTTCGCGCTCGGCGATCGTCTTGACCAGCTGCGCCACGTCGGCAAAGCCCAGGTTCATGCCGTGGCCGGCCATCGGGTGCACCACGTGGGCCGCGTCACCCACCAGGGCCACGCGCGGCGCCACCATGGCGTGCGGGCGCATCAGGGTCAGGGGAAACGCGCGCACCAGTTCCGGCTGCAACGGCGTGAGTTTACCCAGTTTGTCGTGGCAGTATGCGGCCAGGCGCGCGGCCAGGGCGTCGGCCGATTCGGCCATCAAGGTGTCGGCCAGCGCATCGGGCGCCGACCAGACCAGCGAGACGCGGTCGCCCGGCAGCGGCAGCAGCGCGACGATGCCTTCGCTGCCCGTAAACCATTGGTGGGCCGCGCCATGGTGCGGCTTTTCGCAGGCGAAGTTGCTGACCACGCCGCGCTGGCCATACGAGCGGTAATCGAGGCCGATGTCGCACTGGCCCCGCACCCACGATTGGGCGCCGTCCGCGCCCACCACCAATGCGCAGGTGATGGTGTCGCCGCCATCGAGGTGCACGATGGCCGAGTCGTTCGTCCATTCCAGGCGGCTGGCGCGGCCCTGCAGCACGCTGACGTTCGGCGCGAATTTCAGGGCGGCGTCCAGCGCCTGGCCCAGGTTGCGGTCTTCGATGATCCACGCCAGGGTGCCCACATGGGCGCCGTAGGCGTCGAAACCGAGTCCGCCCGCCTGCGCGCCGTCGCCGTTGACCAGCATGGCGTCGACGGGCGCCACCCTGTCGGCCGCCAAAGCGCCCCATACCTTCAGCGACGACAGCAGCTGGTGCGCCGTGTGATTGAGCGCATACACGCGCACATCCCAGCTGGCTTCGACCGGCTTGGCGGAGGAAGTGGATGCGGGCGGACTCACCGGGGATAACAGGGTGACGCTTTGTCCTGCCTGGGCAAACGCCAGCGCCGTGGTTTTCGCGATGGCGCCATTGCCGACGATGCAAACGTCGCTGTGGCTATGCATGAAGCGCCGCATGGTAGGGGGAGTGGGACTGTTCATGCGGCCATTATAGCGTTTGCCCCACCCTTTTCAGATAGTCCGGAAGTACAGGACGCGTGCCCCAGGTCAAGCGGCGCCATGAAATACTGGCAACACGTAGTCCGCGATCTCCTGCAGCGTCTCGTCCAGCGGGCGGCGGTTCTGCCGAAGTTGCAAGCCGATGTGCTGCACGCCGGCCGCGCGCATCGCCTGCAATTCCGCGATCAGGCCATCGCGCCCCGTGCGCCCGCCGAAGCGGAAACGCTGCAGCGGCAAGTTCGGATCTGCATCCAGGTCCAGGTGGATGAAGCTGACATACGGCTTGTCGCCCCCGGCCACGGCGCGCCATTGCGCCGCACGCCGCGCATGGTCGTCCGGCGTGCCCGGATAGGCAAGCCAGCCATCCATCTGCGCGCCGATCCAGGCGGGCGACTGCTGCGCCAGCCCCGCCACCAGCAGTGGCAGGGGCGCGGCCGGCTTGGGCAGCAGACGGATGCCGGGTGGCAGGCGCATCTCGCCCCAGTCGCGCAGCATGGCGACCTGCTCGCGAAAGGCGCCGCCGCGCTGGTCGAAGTCGCGGCCAAACACGGGATATTCGACGGGCCGGTCGCCGCTGGCCACGCCCAATAGCAGGCGCCCGCCGCTCAGCTGGTCGACGCTGGCCGCCGCCTTCAAGGTCAATACGGGTTCGCGCAGCGGCAGCACCACGGCGGCCGTGCCCAGCAGGATGTTCTCGGTGATGCCGGCCAGGTAGCCGAGGTAAAGTAAACACCTCGAATACCTGCGCCGCATCGCCGAATGACGGGTCGTACAGGGGCACGTCGCGCAGCCACAGCGCGCGGAAACCCAGGCGGTCGGCCAGCTTTGCCAGTACCGCATGCTGTTTCAGGTCCGGTTCGCCCGGCACGCGGCCGGACGCCGCATTCGCCTGGCGCCCCAGGGATGACCAGTCATTGTCGAGCGGCAGTTCCAGGCCAATACTGAAACCACCCTGCCCCAGCTTCGTCATGGCGCCCATATCAGTCCCACTGCGGCGCCAGGCCGTCCGGGTTGGCCAGGCGTTCGCCCCGCTCCAGGGTCGCCATCTGCGCCATCTCGTCCGGCGACAGGGTGATGCGCTGGAAATGCAGGTTCGCTTCCAGGTTGGCGCGTTTGGTCGACGACGGGATCACGGCAAAGCCCTGCTGCAGCGACCAGCTCAGAGCAACCTGCGCCGGCGTCACGCCGTGTTTGGCGGCAATGGCGGCGATCACTGGGTCCGCGACCACCTTGCCATAGGCGAGCGGCATGTAGGCCGTGATATGGATGCCCTGGCTGCGCGCAAAATCAATCACCTTGCGGTTTTGCAGGAAGGGGTGGATCTCGACCTGCTGCGTGGCGATTTCTGTTACGCCCACCGTATCAATGGCTTGCCGCAGCTGCGCATTCGTGAAATTCGACACGCCGATAGCCTTGGTCAGCCCCTGCGCCTTGGCGTCCGCCAGCGCCGCCATGTAGTCGGCGACGGGAATGGCGTCCTGCGGCGACGGCCAGTGGATCAGGGTCAGGTCCAGTTGTTCCAGCTGCAGCTTGTGCAGGCTGTCTTTCAGGCTGGGAATGAGTTTGTCGCGCTGCAGATTGTCGATCCATATCTTGGTGGTGACGAACAGGTCGTCGCGCGGGACGGCGCTGGCGGCAATCGCCTGGCCCACTTCGGCTTCATTGCCATAGATTTGCGCCGTATCGATGTGGCGGTAGCCGACGTCCAGGCCCGTGGTGACGGAGTCGATGACGACCTGCCCCTGCAGGCGGAAAGTGCCCAGGCCGATGGCGGGGATGGCGGCGTGATTGGTGGTGGCGTTCATGCGGTAGTCCTCTCGAGTCAGTAACGATGACCACACTATGCGCCCATCCTTTGTTGAGAAAAATACCGTTTATATCAAATCATATTTGATCCGCAGGCAAGTAATGTAATACCAATTCGGGAAATACAGGAAAAATCGCAGCCGGCTCTTGCATTCGCGTTTTGGTCTGCTATAATTCGCCACCTTGGCCTGGTAGCTCAGTCGGTAGAGCAGAGGATTGAAAATCCTTGTGTCGGTGGTTCGATTCCGCCCCGGGCCACCAAGAATTCGTTTCACGTTCAAAAACGCCACCTTCGGGTGGCGTTTTTGTTTGTGGCGCTGTTTGTGCCGCACACAAAAACGGGCCGTTTCCGGCCCGCTCGCTATCATCATCCGACGCACCTGGCGCCGGGCAATCACCCACTTACCACATCAAATCATCGGGAATCTGGAACGCTGCGTATGGATCGTCCTCATCCACTTCCGTGCTGGCCTGTTTCACGCGCACGACGATGGCGGGATCGCGTTCGGCGATCTTGTCGGCGATGATGCGGGGCACCAGTTCCACGGCCCCGCCCAGGCAAACGATCACCAGGCGGCCCGCCACCAAGTGGGCTTGCACGGCGGCCGTCACGTAGATGCGCTCGATTTTGTTGTTGAACGTGAAGTTATACGGCACGTCGCCGTTATTGCCCTTGCTCTGGCGGTTCTTTTGCACCATTTGCGCAATCTGCGCCACGATGGCCTTCTGGTTGGCGGCCGCATCGCGCTGGGCGTTCAGTTCACGCGCGCGTTCCGCGTTCTTGCGCTGGGTCTCGAGCGCGGCCAGGCGCACCTCGTCGACACTTTGCGTGCCGCTCTTGCGCTCGTCCTTTTTTTGCTTGCTCTTGTCCTGGTTGGCCAGCTTGACCTTCTTCTTGTCGACCAGGCCGGCCTTTAAAAACTGCTCTTGCAACGAGACCATAACTACTCCGTATTGAAGGTGCGCCGGCCAAGGCAGCGGCATCGGCCGGTGGAAAGACGCTAGCATAGCAAAAAACAGGGGCGCTGCCGCCGCAACATGGCTGCCCGGGCCAGTTGGCGAGCGCCTGGCGCCTGACAGTAACAAAAAGACACACTCGAGTGGAAATTTTGTTGATAAATGTCATATAGTTAGTTACGTTCTGCATATCGGCTTCGCTGCCGGTTGCATGCCCCCTTCCACTGACTGCGTCTACAAGGATTTGCCATGAAACAATTAATCGCCCTTTGCATCGCTGCCGCATTTGCCAGCACCGCCTTTGCCGCCGCACCGGAAGCGGCCCCCGTCGCCAAAACGGCGCAACAGTCAAAAATGACCACCTGCAATGCGGACGCCGCCGGCAAGAAAGGCGATGAGCGCAAAACCTTCATGAAAGAATGCCTGAGCGCCAAGCCGGCACCGGCCATGACGCAGCAAAACAAGATGAAGGCGTGCAATGTGGACGCCAAGGACATGAAGGGCGACGCCCGCAAGGCATTCATGAAAGAATGCTTGAGCGCGCCAAAGAAATAAGCGCCGGATAGCGTTTCACCCACAGCGCCAGCCGAAAGGCTGGCTTTTTTTTGTTCCAAAAATGGAGTTCGCTCTTGCCCTATCGCCTGCCCCCTTCCTCTGCCAGCAGCCTGCTGGCCACCGCCTGCCTCGCCATCCTCTTGCCAGGCTGTCACACGGCCACGCCGGCGCCCCTTTCTACACTGGCCGTGCGCGTGCCGGCCAGCATGCCGGCCGGCTGCCCCCCGCCATCCTGGCCCCTGGGCGAGAAACGGCGCGGTGCCCAGGGCAGGGTCACGCTGCACTTCACGGTAGAAGCGGACGGCAAGGTCAGCCAAGCGGCGGTCATCCGCTCCAGTGGCTATCCAGCCCTCGATCAGGCGGCCCGCGATGCGCTGGCCAAATGCGTCTTCCAGCCTGAAACGCTGGACGGCAAGCCCGTCGCCAGCAAGGTGATCATGCCCTACCAATGGATCAATGAATCCGTCGACAAGACTGACCGCTGAACGCCGGCAATCATGCTTAATGATCAAGATGACATGGAGAAAGATAACGCGTAGTATTTAATCAACCTACTGTTCAGTACGGTTACACGGCATTCTGGAGAAAGGACGGCAGCGTGGCGGCGTCGAACGATCTCGCGCACTGGCGCGGTCAGGTCTTTAGCCGCCTGCTGCAGGTGGTTTTGCTGCTTGGCTCCGTGACGGCCATTCCCAGCGCGCTGCTGGCCGCGAGCGAAGCCATCTGGTCCATTGTCGCCCTCGACTTGCTGGCCATCGGCTGGATCGGCATCATCTGGCATCTGCGCGCCATGCCCTACCGCTGGCGCGTGTGGCAATTTCTCATCGTCGCCTACCTGGTGGGCGTGGGCCTGTTGCTGAAAATCGGCCCCGTCAGCCAGATCTACATGATGCTCATGCCCGTGCTGGCGGCCTTGCTGCTTGGAATGCGTCCAGCCTTGTCGACCCTGGCCCTGACCTCGCTGACCATCTTTTTCCTCGGCCTGCATCCCGACGTCGCCCTGCAAATGCCGGGCACGCCCGATTCTCCCGTGCTGCGCGCGCTGATCGTGGCCCTGAACTTCCTGTTCATCGCCGCCGTGCTGACCCTTTCCTGCGCCTTCCTGCTGCGCCACCTGGAACGCAGCAGCCAGGCCCTGTCGCAGCTGAACGCCGAGCTGCGCTTGACGGCCACGGCGCTGGCCCGCCTGAACGACATGGTGATGATCGCCGAAGTGGCCGATGCCCTGCCCGACGTGGGCGCGGTATCCGCCACGCGCATCATCTTCGTCAACGACGCCTTCGAACGCAGCAGCGGCTATGCACGCGCCGAGGTGCTGGGCCGCAGCCTGCTGTTCCAGCATGGCCCCGCCACCGATACGGAGGAACTGGCCCGCATCGCCGCCGCCATGGGCCGCGCCCAGCCGGCACGCGCGGAACTGCTCAATTACAACAAGGCCGGCAAGGCGTACTGGGTCGAAGCGGAACTGGTGCCGTTCACGGATGCGGACGGCAAGCAAACCCACTGGGTGGCCGTCGAGCGCGAGATCGACGAACGCAAGCAGTCGGAAGCGGACATCCACCGCCTGGCCTTCTACGACGTGCTGACGGGCTTGCCCAACCGGCGCCTGCTGATGGACCGTCTCGGCCACCTGCTGGCCGCCGCGCCGCGCGACCATAAAGTCAGCGCGCTGATGTTCATCGACCTCGACCACTTCAAGCACATCAACGACGCGCGTGGCCACGCCACCGGCGACGCGCTGCTGCGCCTGGCCGGCCAACGGCTGGCGCAACTGATGCGCAAGGCCGACACGGTGGCGCGCATCGGCGGCGACGAATTCGTCGTGCTGCTGGCGCACCTGGCCGAGGACCTGGACAGCGCCGCCCGCGCGGCGGCCCATGTGGCCGAGAAAATCCGCGCCGCCATCGCGCGCGACTTCGATATCGACGGGCAGTCCTATCATTGCAGCGCCAGCATCGGCGTGACCCTGCTGCCGAAAGCGGGGCAGCAGGCGCACGACCTGCTGCGCGAAGCCGACATCGCCATGTACCGCGCCAAGGCGGAAGGGCGCAACGGCATCGCCTTCTTTGAAGCGGCCATGCAGGCGGGCGTGGAGCGGCGCCTGACCCTGGAACGGGCGCTGGCGCGCGCCCTCGCTGACCATGAACTATGCATGCACGTGCAGCCGCAGGTCGACCGCCACGGCCGGGTGACGGGCGCCGAATTGCTGATGCGCTGGCCGCAGGCGGACGGCACGCACATCGGACCCGGCGTCTTCATCCCCATCGCCGAGGAATCGGGGCTGATCGTCAGGCTCGGGCACTGGGCCCTGCGCGAAGCGTGCCGCGCCGCTACGCTGCTGGCGCAGGCTGGATCGCCCATCGCCCTGTCGGTGAACGTCAGTCCTGCCCAGTTTCGCCAGCCCGATTTCGCCGCCCGCGTGCAGGCGGCGCTGGCCGAACACGGCGCGCCGGCCGGCGCCCTGATCCTGGAGCTGACGGAAGGCCTGTTAATCGACCAGCGCGACGCCTCGCTGGCGCGCATGCGCGAACTGGCGGACCTGGGCATCCGCTTTTCCATCGACGATTTCGGCACCGGCTATTCCAGCCTCGCCTACCTGACCTCGATGCCGCTGTACGAACTGAAGATCGACAAGCGCTTCATCGACGACACGCCGCACGATGCGCGCGACACGGCCATCGTGCAAGCGATACTGGCCATGGCGCGCCACCTGGGCTTGCGCGTCGTGGCCGAAGGCGTGGAAACGCAGGAGCAGGCCGACTTCCTGATCGCCCACGATTGCGACGGCTTGCAGGACTACCTGTATGCGCGGCCGATGCCGCTGGAAGACTTTCTCGCCTGGCTGGCCCGGCATCAAGCTTAGCTTTCCGACATTTCCTGCACGAAACTCCTCCGCTAGAATACCGGCCTCATAGCCTGTACCTTCACCATCCCCTTTGATTAAAGTGATCCCCGATGCGTCTGGTTCTTCCCCTGCTGCCGCTCCTGCTGCTATCTCTGCTGCCCGCCGCCCATGCGGCCCCCTCCACCACCATCGCGCCCACGCCGATCACCCTGGACCAGGCCATGGCCGATCCCGACTGGATCGGCACGCCCGTCGAGGCGGCGTGGTGGGGCGGGAATGGCCAGCTGTACTACAAGCAAAAACGCCTCGGCTCGCCCCTGCGCGACACCTATCAATTGCCTGACGCGAACGCCAAGCTCAATAGCGGCAAGAAGGTCGACGATGCGCAGCTGGCCAGCCTCGATGGCCAGCAGATGGTCGTCAACCGGGCCGGCACGCGCGCCATCCTGCTGCGCAACGGCGACTTGTTCGAGCGCGACCTGAAAAGCGGCGCCTTGATCCAGATCACGCGCGGCGTCTCCGCTATCAGCGACCCGCAATATTCCGCCGACGGCGGCGCCGTGCAATACCGCAGCGGCACTGACTGGTTCAGCTGGAACCGGGTTGACCGCCTGAGCGCCCCCGTCGCCCTGCTGCGCGCGGCCAAGGATCCGGACGCCAAGCCGGAAGCGGACGCCCTGCGCGACCTGCAACTGCGCCTGATCGTCAACCTGGCGCGCCAGAAGGAAGACCGCGACGCCACCCGCGAGCGACGCCACGAAGAGCGCCGCCTGGACAGCACGCGCGCGCCGGAACCGATCTACCTGGGCGATAAGGTCACCATTTCCGGCAGCGCCCTGTCGCCGGATGGCCGCTGGCTGCTGTTCGTCACGCAAGATAAAGCCGCTGAAAAGGGCAAGCTGGGCAAACTGGCCCGCTACGTCACGGAAACGGGCTACCCGGACGTGGATGACGAGCGCACGCGCGTGGGCCGCAACATGCCTATCGCGCAAAGCCTGAAACTGGCCGACCTGCGCACGGGCCAGGTGCGCGAGATCGCTTTCGACAGCTTACCCGGCATCGCCACCGACCCGCTGGCCAGTCTGCGCGCCGAGCAGAAGCTGCCGCCGCTGAAGGGCAACCGTGGCGTGCGCGTCGATGCCCAGCGCGACGGCATCGCCTGGACCGATGACGGTTCCAACGTGGCCGTGCGCGTGCGCGCCATCGACAACAAGGACCGCTGGATCGCCAACGTCGACCTGGCCAACGCAGCCCTCGTGCCCGTGCACCGCATCAGCGACACGGCCTGGGTCAACCGCCGCGCCGACGAATTCGGCTGGCTGCCCGACAACGCCACCCTGTGGTATTTGTCCGAGGAAAGCGGCTACGCCCACCTGTACACGAAAACCGGCGCCGCGCCCGCGCGCGCCTTGACCAGCGGCCAGTGGGAAGTGAGCGCCGTCGAATGGAGCCGCGACGGCAAGAACGCCTATTTTCTATGCAACCGGCAGGCGCCAGGCACGTATGAAGTGTGCGCCAGCACGGCCAGGGAGGGCGGCGCGCGCGAAGTGACGCAATTGAAAGGCGTGGAAAACTTCGGCCTGTCGCCTGATGGCGGCAAGCTGCTGCTGCGCTATTCGACCAGCTATATGCCGGCCCAGCTGGCGACCATTCCAGTCTCCGGCGGCAAGGCGACTATCCTGACGGATACGCGCAGCGACGCCTTCAAGGCGCGCAACTGGGTCATGCCGGAACTGGTGCAAGTGCCGTCCACGCATGGCGCGGCGCCCATCTGGGCCAAGCTGTACCGGCCAAAACAGCTGGAAGCAGGCAAGCGCTACCCGATCGTCATGTTCGCGCACGGCGCCGGCTACCTGCAAAACGTCACCGAGCGCTACCCCGTGTATTTCCGCGAACAGATGTTCCACAACCTGCTGGTGGAGCAGGGTTACATCGTGCTCGACGTCGACTACCGCGCCTCGCTCGGCTACGGCAGCGCGTGGCGCACGGCCATTTACCGCCAGATGGGCCACCCGGAACTCGAAGATTTCATCGATGGCGCCAACTGGCTGGCGCAACAGCACCAGGGCGATATCAAGAACGTGGGCATCTATGGCGGCAGCTATGGCGGCTTCATGAGCCTGATGGCCCTGATGCGCGCGCCGGAAGTCTTCAAGTCCGGTGCCGCCCTGCGTCCCGTGACGGACTGGACCACCTACAACCACGAGTACACGGCCAACATCCTGAACACGCCGGACATCGATCCGCAGGCGTATAAAATCTCGTCGCCGATCGAATACGCGGACAAGCTGACGGGCAACCTGCTGATCGCCCACGGCATGATCGACGACAACGTGTTCTACCAGGATTCCGTGCGCCTGTCGCAGCGCCTGATCGAGCTGAAAAAGGATAACTGGGAAATGGCCAGCTATCCGATGGAGCGCCACGGCTTCGTACAGCCGGAAGCGTGGTATGACGAGTACCGCCGCATTTATCAGTTATTTCAGCGCACGCTGAAATAAACGTCCAATGCCCGCTTTCACGCGGGCATTTTTTATGTGCCGCTCACTCAGTCAAACGGCACCGGCCGCGGCGTCGTGTCGGACGATGGCGGCAGGATCGGCAGCACGATGTGCGGCTGCTTGCCCGTCAGGGTTTTCAGGAAGGCCACCAGCTTGGCGTTTTCGTCAGGCGTAAAGGTGCGGCCCAGCTGCAAACGGCCCATCACGTCGACGGCTTGCGTCAGGGTGGCCGCCTCGCCATCGTGGAAATAGGGATAGGTCAGTTCCACGTTGCGCAAGGTGGGCACCTTGAAGTTGAAGCGGTCCGCATCCTTGCCCGTCACGGCCGAACGTCCCTCTGCCGTCATCGCCGTTTTATACGGCTCCACCACGCCCATCTTCTGGAAGGTGTTGCCACCCACGGCGGGGCCGTTATGACAGGCGATACAGCCGCTCGATTTAAATAACTGGTAGCCGGCCAGCTCGTCTTTCGTCAACGCGCTCTTCTTCCCGACCAGCCATTGGTCAAAGCGGGAACCGGGCGTCACCAGCACCTCTTCAAATGCGGCGATGGCGCGCGTGACTTGCTCGATGGTCAGCTTATCCTGGCCAAAGACTTGCCTGAATTCCGCGCGGTAGGCGGGAATCGAGGCCAGCACGTCAATGGCCAGCTCGTGCGTAAAAGCCATCTCGCCGGGATTGGCGATGGGGCCACCCGCCTGCTCCTGCAAATCCTTGGCGCGGCCATCCCAGAATTGCGCCACGTTCATGCTGGAATTGAGCATCGTGGGCGAATTGATGGGCCCGCGCTGCCAGTTGTGGCCGATCGACGTCTTGATGTTATCGGTGCCGCCCATGCTCAGGTTATGGCAGCTATTGCAGGAAATAAAGCCAGAGCGCGACAGGCGCGGATCGAAAAACAGTTTTTTGCCCAGCTCGACCATTGCCGGATTGGCGACCTTGGCGGCAGTGATGGGCTGGATCGGTTCCTTTTCGGCGGCGTGCAGCACACCGCTGAAAGCGAGGCTGGTGATGAAGAGGAAGGGTGAGAGGGTGCGGCGCATAGTCTAACTCCTGGAAACATTCCCGAATCGGCGGCGCGCGCCGGCGCGGGATTGCAGCGCGCCAGCCCGGTTGCCACCCGTACATCGCTTGGTTGGATGTTGATTTATATTAACTTTGACTAGTTAATAAGGAAAATGACCGGGATCAAGGTTCTCGCCAAGTACGAATCGTGCTTGCCATTTACGCAAGCGTGGCACATGATGAAGGCATGCAAACGCCAACCTACCCCACCCTGTTTCCACTGCTGCGCGCCGCGTGCGCCGGCCTCCTGCTGCTGGCCGCCAGCGCCTGCGGCAGCGCTCCCACGCAAGACGATGCGCCACCCGCCCCCGGCAATGCCGGCTTGCTGGCACAGATCCAGGCGGAAGTGGGCGCCGCCGCCTGCGACTCCACCCAGCAATGCCAGACCCTCGCCATCGGCGCCAAGGCCTGCGGCGGTCCCGAACGCTACCTGGCCTGGTCCAGCAAGGGCAATGACGGCAAGAAACTCAAGGCACTGGCCCAGGCGCAAGCCGAGGCGAGCCGCAAACAGCAGCAGGCGGACGGCATGATGTCGACCTGCTCCATCGTCACGGACCCCGGCGCCACCTGCGAAGCGGGGCGCTGCGTGCTGCAAAAGAGCGGCCTGGGCGGCAGCTCAGCCATGTAGACAAGGATAACCAAGCCGCTGGATCAGCGGCTTGCGTGGTTCAGCACATTTAGGATGGCAACTGCAAGGTCTTGATGATCTTGCTTTCCACCTTCTCGCCTGCGCCCGAGGTGGCGCTCTTGCTTTCCTTACGCAACAGCAATAAATGATCGCCGCTGACGCCATACTGGCGCGTCTCGTCCGTCTTTTGCGTAAAGCTGACAACGACAAAGGCGCGCCCGCTCACGTCAACATGGAAATGGCTGGCCAGCGGCGTACCGTCCGCGGCGATCCACACGTCGATACCGCCCTCGAACTTCTTCACGTACTTGCGGTCCTTCTCCGGCACCTTGTCGAGCGACAAGGTAAAGCTGAGCAGGCGCGCCGGCTTGCCCTTGTAGCTATCGGCCTTTTCGCCGCTGAACACGGCTTCCTCGATCTCGCGCGACAGGGCATCCGCCGCCGACACCATGGAACGCAACTCCGTCGCCTTCATTTCCCCCAGCGCAAAGCCGATCGGCGTCTTGAGCTTCGGATCCTTCACCTTGGCGCGCTGCTCGGCTTCCACTTTCGCCAGCAATTCCTTGCCGTAGAGCACCTGCAAACCCGCCGGCCCGCCGTCGACAGCCACCGTGGCCTGGCCGCTATCCTCTTCCGCCGCCTTGCCCTCGCCCTCGCGGCGCCAGGTTTTCGACTCCACCTGCGCCTTGATGGGCATCTGGCCCTGCAAGCGCGCCAGCGCCGCATTCAGATCGGCCAGCCCGTCGGCCCGCGCCGTGCCGCAAAACAAACTGAACAAGCCCGCCACCGCCAGGCCTTGCACTCCACAACGTCGTTGCATCGCCACATCCCTTCAGCTCATACAAGGATGCCAAAACACCATGTTTTGGCCATCTGTTGCATTTGAACACAGCTAGCTCTGGTCAGGTGGAAAGTCTTTCTGCTATAATTCGCCGCCTTGGCCTGGTAGCTCAGTCGGTAGAGCAGAGGATTGAAAATCCTTGTGTCGGTGGTTCGATTCCGCCCCGGGCCACCAAGAATTCAGCAGTACTGATCAAAACGCCACCTTCGGGTGGCGTTTTTGTTTTCCTTTCCACAAAACCCCCACCCCGCCCCACCATTGTGTACGCAAACGTACGGACTACAGCCGTCCAAGAGCACATGCTGCAGGCAGACCAGCACTTCCCATCCCGCCGCCAGCGCCCTGCGCGATACGGCAGACGGGTCACCTGGTCATCTCTCCCCTGCCATGCGAAACTCGCGCCCGACGCCGTCGAGCCGTTCCGTACATAACGGCACACTGCCAAAGGATGCATCATGAAAACTACCCTGATATTGCTCGCGTTCGCCTCTACCCTCGCCTTGACCGCTTGCCAGCGCGAAGCGCCACCTATCGTACAAGTCGTTCCCGGCCCTGCCGGTGCGCCTGGTCCTGCCGGCGCAACGGGTGCCAAAGGCGCCGAAGCCCCTGCCGGCGCGACCGGTGCGACCGGCGCCACGGGCCAGACCGGCAACAGCGGTGCTGCCGGCTATGACGGCGCCAAGGGCGCCACCGGCGCACAAGGCAATGACGGTGTTCAAGGCAACGATGGCGCCAAGGGCGACGACGGCGCCAAAGGCAAGACGGGCGACACGGTGATTGTCGTTCCACAACGCTAATACGCCTCACGCCACACACCACAACGCCAACCCATCCGGTTGGCGTTGTGCGTATGCGCAGTACCGCACAGTAACTTCGGCCATATCGGCCTACCCTGTACTTATTACACAGGGAGATATCGCATGCTGACGCTCATACTGATGGCGGTCCTGCTGGGCCTGCTTGCACTGTTCGCGCCCGGCCCCGTGCGCCGCGCCCTGATTACCCCACACTTGCTGGCCCTGTTCAAGCGCATACTGCCGACCATGTCCGGGACGGAACGCGATGCACTCGAGGCGGGCACCACCTGGTGGGATGCCGAGCTGTTTTCCGGCCGGCCCGACTGGTCCAAGCTGCTGGCTTATGGCCGCGCCTCGCTCACTGCCGAAGAGCGCCATTTTCTTGAGCACGACGTCGAGCGGCTGTGCCAACTGGTCAACGACTGGGAAACGCAGCAGGCGCAGGATTTGCCGCCCCAGGCCTGGGCCTACATGAAGGCGCAGGGTTTCCTCGGCATGATCATCCCGAAACAATACGGCGGCAAGCAGTTCTCCGCCTACATGCACTCGCAAGTGGTGATGAAGCTGTCGAGCCGCTGCTCTGCGCTGGCAGTGACCGTGATGGTGCCCAATTCGCTGGGACCGGCCGAACTGCTGCTGCACTACGGCACCGAAGAACAAAAAGATTATTACCTGCCGCGATTGGCTTCCGGCACGGAAATTCCCTGCTTTGCGCTGACCAGCCCGTATGCAGGTTCCGACGCGGCTGCCATTCCCGACCTGGGCGTCGTGTGCATGGGCATGCATGAGGGGCGCGCCACCCTGGGTTTCCGCCTCACCTGGAACAAGCGCTACATCACCCTGGCGCCCGTGGCGACCTTGCTGGGCCTGGCATTCCAGACCAGCGACCCTGAACATTTGCTCTCCGATAACGATGCGCATGGCATCACATGCGCCCTGATCCCTGCCAGCCACAACGGCGTGGTGATCGGCCGCCGTCACCATCCCTTGAACGCCGCGTTCCAGAACGGCCCGACCTCTGGTAACGATGTCTTCATCCCCATCGACTGGGTCATCGGCGGCCAGGCGCAAGTGGGTAAGGGATGGCGCATGCTGATGGAATGCCTGGCGGCCGGGCGCGCCATTTCGCTGCCCTCGTCCAGCGTCGGCATGGGCAAGATGGCCGTGCGTGGCACCGGCGCGTATGCGGCCGTGCGGCGCCAGTTCAACATGGCTATCGGCAAATTTGAGGGGGTGCAGGAAGCGCTGGCCCGCATGGGCGCCAACCTGTACCTGATGGACGCGGCCCGCACCCTGGCTGCCCACGCCGTCGACCTGGGCGAGAAGCCGGCCGTCATTTCCGCCATCGTCAAATACCACGTCACGGAACGGGGACGCGCGCTCGTCAATGACGGCATGGACATTCTCGGCGGCAAGGGCATCTGCGTGGGCCCCAACAATTTCCTCGCCAGCGCCTACCAGCAAATCCCCATCGCCATCACGGTCGAAGGCGCCAACATTCTCACGCGCAGCCTGATCATCTTCGGCCAGGGCGCCATCCGCGCGCATCCGTATGTACTCAGGGAAATGGCCGCCGTCAGCGAAAGCGACGGCCGTAAAGCTATGCGGGATTTTGACGCTGCCTTCTTTGGCCACGTGGGCTTTGTGCTGGGCAACCTGGTCAGGGGATCGTGGTACGGGCTGGGCGGCGCACGCCTGGCGGCCGTGCCTGACGCCAGCGCACCCGCACTGGCGCCCTACTACCGCGCCCTGACGCGGCTGTCGACGGCCTTTGCCGTCATGACGGATATGTCGATGTTCGTGCTCGGTGGCGAGCTTAAGCGCCGCGAACGGCTGTCTGCCCGGCTGGGCGATGTGCTGGCGCAGCTGTACCTGGCTTCGTCCGTGCTGAAACGCTACGAGGACGATAGCCGCCCCGAAGCCGACCTGCCCTACGTGCACTGGTCGCTGCAAGATGCGCTGGTCAAGGCGCAACAGGGCTTGACGGGCGTGCTCGATAATTTCCCCGCGCGCGTGCTGACCGTGCTGCTGCGCACCTTGCTGTTCCCCTTCGGCCTGCCCCATCGTCCGCCTTCCGACGAACTGGGCAGCGAGGTGGCGCTGGCCTTGCAAACGCCGGGCACCGACCGCGAACGGCTGCTGGCCGACGGCCATGTCGCCAGCGAGGGCAGCCACGGCGGCGACCCCGTGGCCTGCGCCGAACGGGCGCTGGTCTTGCTGCCCGACGTGCTGCACATCGAAAAACGCCTGAAAGACACGCCCGCTGGCGCGGCCTTGCGGCACCTGCCGCAAAGCCTGTCCGCCATGCAGCAGTGGCTGGCAACGGCCAAGGCCGCAGGCTCGGTCAGTTGCCAGGAGCACAATACCTTGCTCGAATATGCGCGCCTGGTTGACGGCTTGATCCAGGTCGACGATTTTCCCGCCGATGCGGCGCATCAGGCTCAAGGCGGCGGCGCCGTGCACCGTCTTGATGAAGAATCCGCTGGCGAGAGCCGCGCGGCCTAGGCGAGGCTGCTTTGCGGCCTATACTGAATTGAGCGGGTGCTGTGCCAGCTCTTTCCAGAAAGGAGTCGATCATGACGCGCAAATACATCGATTGCAGGGAATTCCCAAGCGACACGCATTGCTCGGTAGCCATCTCGGCCGACAGCGAGGAAGAGCTGTTGGGCATTGCTGTGGAACACGCAGTCTCGGTACACCAGCACCACGATACCCCGGAGCTGCGCCAGCAACTACGCCAATTGTTCAAGGACGGCATGCCGCCCGAACATCTGCCCATGGCCGGGCAGGCCGGCAGCAGCGCCAGCGGCGCCTCACCCACGCATTAAGTCCATGCCGCTCACGCCGGATTGACAGATCAGGACGCCAGCTTGGTGGCAGGCGTCCTGATGTCCAGGCCCAGCACGAGCGGCACGAGCGCCGCGTACACGACGATCACCGACAGCCAGACTGCACCGGGCCAGTACGCCCTCACGCCAAAGTAAATGCTGGAAAACACCAATGGGCACAGCACGGACGCCAGGCTCACGGACGAGGCCAGCACGCCCTGGAACTGGCCTTGCCGGTCGTCGGCAACTTGCCGCGTGGCCAGCGACTGCAGGGCCGGCGCGCCGATGCCACCTAGGGCGAACACGGGCATGATGGCGAAGATCATCCAGCTGCGGGTGGCAAAGGCCATGACGACGAGCGCCAGGCAGGCGCAGGCCACCCCAGTCACGATGGTGGCGCGCTCGCCCAGCAGTTTCACGGCCGGGCCGGGTAGAAAAGCCTGGGCCAGCGCCTGGCACACGCCAAAGGCGCCCAACGACAGGCCGATCCACAGGCCATTCCACTCGAACGCATCGTGGCCCCACAAGGCCCAGCACACGCCATACACTTCACCGGCAGCGCTGAAGGTAAAGAAAATGACGGCGATCGGCAGCAAGCTTTTCTCCGAGAAAACCCAGCGCAGAGGACGCAAGGGATTCAAT
Source organism: Janthinobacterium lividum (assembly GCF_023509035.1). Taxonomy (NCBI): domain Bacteria; kingdom Pseudomonadati; phylum Pseudomonadota; class Betaproteobacteria; order Burkholderiales; family Oxalobacteraceae; genus Janthinobacterium; species Janthinobacterium lividum. Next base: position 339,412 of record NZ_CP075583.1, read on the forward strand.
GCCGCCAGGTCGATTTTCGCGCGTGTCGGCGTACGCGACTCGGGCAGCATAAACAACGCCAGCAGCAGGTTGCCCATATTCAGTACGGCGGCCGCCATGAACGGCAGGCGTAGCCCATAGTCGCCCAGTGCGCCGCCCAGCACGGGGCCGATGATGAAGCCGGCGCCAAACATGGCGTTCAGCAAGCCGAAACGGCGCGTCCGCATCGCCTCGGGCGAAATATCAGTGATATAAGCGGTGGCCACGGACACGTTGGCGCTCGTCAGCCCCGCGATGGCGCGCCCCAGCAAGAGCATCCACAGGCTCGGTGCAAAGGCGAGAAACAGATAATTGACGGCGGCGCCAGCCAGCGAAACGAGCAGGACGGGGCGCCGGCCCAGGCGGTCGCTCAGCGCTCCCAGCACGGGCGCAAAGATGAACTGCATCAACGCGTACAAGGCCGTCATGATGCCGATATACGGCGCCACGTTGGCCGCATGCGTCACGTCCCGCAGCAACGCCGGCAGGATGGGGAAGATCAGGCCAATGCCGACGGCGTCCAACACGACCGTGGCAAAGATGACAGGCAGCGCTGCCACAGGAAGAAATTCTTTCATATACTCAATCTAAATATATACTCAGTACATAAATAGTACGCCCAGCCTTGCTGCGTCATCAAGCCTTATCTGTACTCAGTACACCTGGTGTATGATCGTGGCAACATGACGATTCCTTCCGACCTCCGCTCCCGCAAACGCCTTGCCACCCGACAAGCCATTTCGAATGCCGCCACGCGTTTGTTTTTCGTGCGCGGCTTCGAGCAGGTGACGGTGGATGAAATCGCGGCGGCCGCCAGCGTGGGGCGCATGACGGTGTTCAACCATTTCCCGCGCAAGGAAGACATGTTCTTCGACCGCGAGGAAGAGGGACGCGAACTGCTGCGCGCCGTCTTGCGCCAGCGCGATCCCGCCATCCCGCCCATCGAAACCCTGCGCCTGCTGGCGCACCGGCTGGTACTGGAAGACAGTCCCTACATCACATTTTCCGCCGCTGGCCAGGCTTTCATTGCCACCATCGAGGCCAGCGATACCCTGAAAGCCCGGGCGCGGGCGATACGCGACGAGCTGGCGCAAGTGGTGGCGCAAGCGCTGACCGAGTGCACAGGGCGCGATGCAGGCGATGCCCTCGCCCAACTGGCGGCCAGCCTGCTGCTGGCCACCTGGAGCACCGCCCTCATCGAAGCGCACCGCGCCTTCGCGCGGCATGGCGACGCGCGGCAGGCCAAGGCCGGCTTTCTCGCCCTGGTGGACCAGGGACATATCGGCTTGAATGCGGCCATGGCGGGCACACCTTACGCCTGAAGTTGCCTGGCAGCGGCGCTGGTACCACATGTCAATCCCTTGACCCAAGGCAAGGCAATCTGGCGCCAGCGCGCCTACAATCGCCGGCTTTGCCCCTCCTCCATGCGCCACGCTCCCGAACTCCTCCTGCCTGCCGGTTCCCTGGCCAAGATGCATGCCGCCTTCGACTTTGGCGCAGACGCCGTCTACGCAGGCCAGCCGCGCTACAGCTTGCGCGTGCGCAATAACGACTTTTCGACCTTGCAAGCCTTGCAGGAGGGAATTGATGGCGCGCATGCGCGCGGCAAGCAATTCTTTGTCGCCAGCAACATCTTCGCCCACAACGCCAAGCTGAAAACGTATTTGCGCGACATGGAACCGGTAATCGCCATGCGCCCGGACGCCCTGATCATGGCCGACCCGGGCCTGATCATGATGGTGCGCGACAAGTGGCCGGACATCCCCGTACACCTGTCCGTACAGGCGAATGCCGTCAACTGGGCCGACGTGAAGTTCTGGCACCGCATGGGTTTGACGCGCGTGATTTTGTCGCGCGAACTGTCGCTCGACGAGATCGAGGAAATCCGCCAGCGCTGCCCGGAGATGGAACTCGAGGTGTTCGTCCACGGCGCCCTGTGCATCGCCTATTCTGGCCGCTGCCTGCTGTCCGGCTATTTCAACCATCGCGACCCGAACCAGGGCACGTGCACGAATTCCTGCCGCTGGGATTACAAGGTGAAAAATGCCACGGAAGACGCCAGCGGCGACCTGGGCGGCATGCAGGTGGTGCCGCTGGAATTCCACCAGGCGCTGGCCGAGGCTGACAATAACGCGTTTTCCGCCCTGCACCAGCAGCCGCGCCACCCGCTGGCCGACCAGCCCTACCTGATCGAGGAAGCCCAGCGCCCGGGCCAGCTGATGCCGATACTCGAAGACGAGCACGGCACCTACATCATGAACTCGAAGGACTTGCGCGCCGTCGAGCATATCGAGCGCCTGGTGAAAATCGGTGTCGATTCCCTGAAGGTTGAAGGCCGCACCAAGTCGCTGTACTACGCGGCGCGCACGGCGCAAGTCTACCGCCAGGCCATCGATGACGCCGTGGCGGGCCGCCCCTTCGATATTGGTCTCTTGGGCCAGCTGCAAGGCCTGGCCAACCGTGGCTACACGGACGGTTTCTACCAGCGCCACCACACGCAAACGCACCAGAACTACATGCGCGGCGCGTCCGAGGCGGACCGCAGCCAGTACGTGGGCGACGTGCTGGGCGTGACGGACGGCTGGGCCAGGGTGGAAGTGAAAAACCGCTTCGCCGTAGGCGACCGCATCGAAGCCGTGCATCCGGGCGGCAACCGCGATTTCACTATTACCCGCATGCTCAGCGATGATGGCAACGACGTCCAGGTCGCGCCCGGCAGCGGCCATTTCGTGCGCATCGAACTCGACGGGCCGCTCGACAAGGCCTTGCTGGCGCGCTATTTGTAACTGCCCGTCTGGTACGCGGGTGTGGCCAGCCCCATCAGCTGGATCAACACCCTGCCCGCCGCATGGCGCTTGCAGGATTACAGCCTGACGTCGAACTTCTTCTGGATCGTCGTCCTCGCCACCACCTTCGGCTTGCTGCTCAGCTTTACCAGCGCGCGCAGCCTGGAAGGTGCGGGCGCCTCGACCATCGGCTCGTCCACGCGGTACCTGCTCTTGGCCACCATCGGCATGCACATGGGCCTCGGTGCCTTGCTCGACTAGCCTTTCCTGCTGGGCCTGATCTGGATCGCCGGGCATGGCGCTGAACCACCCTCATCACTTGCACCCAACAAGATCAGTGCCTTTCCCTCCGCCGGAGAGCCTCCCAAAAATCACCACAATGTAGCAGAAACCCCTCAAAACAAAATTTTCGCACCATTTTTGTGCAAAATCTGCGATGATAGTTGCCCAAATAACCGATTACCTCCATGGAATTCTGATGAAATACGCATCTGCTCACGAGTATGTCCAGCATGTCGCCGCACGCAATCCAGGTCAACCCGAGTTTCTGCAAGCCGTCACCGAAGTCATGGAGAGCTTGTGGCCGTTCCTGGAACAGCATCCGAAATACGCGGAACAAGGCTTGCTGGAACGCTTGATCGAGCCGGAGCGCGTGGTGATGTTCCGCGTGTCGTGGGTCGATGACCATGGGCAAGTGCAAGTCAATCGCGGTTACCGCATCCAGCACAGTATGGCTATCGGGCCGTACAAGGGCGGCATCCGCTTCCACCCGTCCGTCACCTTGTCCGTGCTGAAATTCCTCGCCTTCGAACAGACGTTCAAGAATGCGCTGACGACCTTGCCAATGGGCGGCGGCAAGGGCGGCGCCGATTTCGATCCGAAGGGCAAGAGCCCGGGCGAAGTGATGCGCTTTTGCCAGGCCTTCGTGACCGAACTGTTCCGTCATGTGGGTTCGGACACGGACGTGCCGGCCGGCGACATCGGCGTGGGTGGGCGCGAAGTGGGCTATATGGCCGGCATGATGAAAAAACTCAGCAACCGCGCCGACTGCGTGTTCACGGGCAAGGGCGCCAGCTTCGGCGGCTCGCTGATGCGTCCGGAAGCGACGGGCTACGGCACCGTGTATTTTGCGCAGGAGATGCTGAAAACGCGGGGCCGCTCCTTCGAAGGCATGCGCGTGTCCGTTTCCGGCTCGGGCAACGTGGCGCAGTATGCGGTCGAAAAAGCCATGGCCATGGGCGCGAAAGTCATCACTGTCTCGGATTCGAGCGGCACCATCATCGATGAAGACGGTTTCACGCCGGAAAAACTGGCCATCCTGATGGAAATCAAGAACCATCTGTATGGCCGGGTCAGCGACTACGCCGAACGCACGGGCGTGCGCTTCGAAGCGGGCGTATCGCCATGGCATGTGCCGGTCGACATCGCCCTGCCCTGCGCCACGCAAAATGAATTGAACATCGACGACGCGCGCATCCTGATCGCCAATGGCGTGCAATGCGTGGCCGAAGGCGCCAACATGCCCACTACCATCGAGGCAGCCAAGGCCTTCGAAGCGGCGGGCGTGCTGTACGCGCCGGGCAAGGCCAGCAATGCGGGTGGCGTAGCCACGTCGGGCCTGGAAATGAGCCAGAACGCGGCCCGCATGGCGTGGCCGCGCGACGAAGTCGACGCGCGCTTGCTGCAGATCATGCAAGGCATCCACGCGGCGTGCAAACAGTACGGCACGCGCGCCGATGGTTCCGTCAGCTATGTGGATGGCGCCAATATCGCCGGCTTCGTGAAAGTGGCCGATGCGATGCTGGCGCAAGGCGTCATTTAAAGCATTTGAGGCTTCATCAGGCTCTTGCGGCTGATGGTGCGGCCCGACACCATGAACTCGCCGTTGCCGCGGTAGTGCAGGGTTTCGGGCAGCTTGGGCGAGGTGGCCACGTGGGCCTTTACGCACTCGAAGATGAAGAAGCCGCCTTTCGGATTACCCGACACCTGGGCCAGCTTGCATTCGAAGTTGGCGTAGCACTCGGCGATCAGCGGCGCACCTACCTGTTCGGCCGGCTGGGCCGTCAAGCCGAAGGCCGTGAACTTGTCCGTGTCTTCGCCGCTGCAATTGCCGATGGCCACCACCTGGTCGACCATGTCGGCCGTCGGCAGGTTGATCACGCACTCCATGCTGCGCTTGATCATTTCATAGCTGTGGTTCGCATCGGAAATGAAGCAACCCAGCAAGGATGGCGTGAATTCCATCAGCATGTGCCAGGCCATGGTCATGACGTCGCTTTCGCCCTTCCACGTTGAACTGACCAGCACCACCGGCCCCGGCTCGAGGAAGCGCCGGATATCGGCGACGGGATAATCTTCTTTGTGGTAATTTTTCATCTAGTCTCCGGGATGCGGTACGCCATAGCATAGCCCAACGGCGCCTTGCCGGGCGCGCGGCTGGCCGCTGGCGGTGCCGTATCATCCGCGCCGCGATTTGTGCAGTTCGTCACAAATTCCTCCCCAATGAAGATGTTGCACAATAGAATACACTGATCAACTACTCAAGGAAACCGCCATGCGCCCTCAGTTCCTGTTGTCAGTCCTTTCCCTCGCCTGCCTCTCTACCCTCGCGCATGCCGACGAGCAAACCCGCGCGGTCGGCGCCTTCAACGCCATCGACATCCGCGGCCCCATCAGCATCGAAGTCGAATCGGGCAAGGAGCAAAGCCTGCTGCTGCGAGGCGACCAGAAATTCCTCAGCGGCGTGATCACGGAAGTGGTCGATGGCGAGCTGAAAATTTCCATGAAGGATAAAGAGATCAAGAAAACGGAGGGCGACCCGCGCGTCATCATCACCATGCCCACCTTGCGCAAGCTGATCGCGGAAGGCGCGGGCGAGAAGATATTGACCAAGCTCAATGGTCCACGAGTCGACATCAGCTACAAGGGCGCGGGCCGCCTGGCCGCCGATGGTCAGGTCGACTGGCTGCGCCTGAAGGCGCAAGGCGTGGGCGAAGTCGATACGAAAGCCTTGCTGGCGAAAAACGTCGACGTCAATTTCGAAGGCATCGGTTCCGTCAAGGTGTACTCCTCGGGTGAACTGAACGCCGTGGTGCGCGGCATGGGCGAACTGACGTATTACGGCAAGCCGAAGATCGTGCACAAGTCGATCGCCGGCATCGGCAGCGTCAATGCCGCCAAATAAGCCGGCCTGCCGTGCGCCGCCATGGTGGCATTTAATCGACACTGTCTGGAACGGTCGCGGCAACGCCTTGACCTCCCGGGAGAGCTGCGATGCCAGAAGGACCTTCTATCGTCATCCTGTGCGAACAGGCTGCCTCCTTTGCCGGCAAGACGATCGCGCGCGCCAGCGGCAACTGCAAAACAATCGATCTTGCGCAACTGCAGGGGCAGCCGCTGCTGGCAATACGCAGCTGGGGCAAGCACTTCCTGCTGCAGTTGGCAGACAGTGCGCTACGCATCCATTTTCTATTGTTCGGCAGCTACCGCATCAACGAACGCAAGGATACGCCACCGCGGCTGCAGCTGGAATTTGACGATGGCAGCGAACTCAATTTCTATGCCTGCTCCATCAAGCCCCTGGATGCCGATCTCGATACCCTCTATGACTGGCGCGGCGACGTAATGAATCCCGCCTGGGATGGGGCGCTCGCGCGCAAGAAGCTGCGCGCGCGGCCCGCCTTGCTGGCATGTGATGCCTTGCTCGACCAGGATATCTTTGCCGGCGTGGGCAATATCATCAAGAATGAGGTGCTGTTCCGCATCCGCGTCCACCCGCTCTCTCCAGTCGGCACCCTGCCCGCGCCCAAGTTGCGCATGCTGGTGGAACAGGCGCGCCAGTACAGCTTTGATTTTCTCGGCTGGAAAAAAGCAGGCACCCTGAAGGCGCACTGGCTGGCGCATGCCAAAAAGACCTGTCCACGCTGCCATATTCCACTGCACAAAGCCGTCCTGGGCAAGAGCCAGCGGCGCAGTTTTTTCTGTCTTCGCTGCCAGAAACAATATGGCGCGGTTGAAGATGCAAGCAGGCTATGATCAGGGCACAAGACCCGTCAAATTCACCACTGGAGACAACATGACCGCAACACATGACACGGTAGCACCGCTGGTGCTGCGCGAAGAGCAAAATGGCCTCGTCACCTTGCGCCTGAACCGCCCGATGCAATTCAATGCCTTGTCGGAAGCCATGCTGACGGCGCTGCAAGAGGCCTTCGATACCATCGCGCAGCAGCCGCATGTGCGCTGCGTGGTGCTGGCCGCTGAAGGCAAGGCGTTTTGCGCGGGACACGATTTGCGCCAGATGCAAGCTACGCGCCAGCTTGCGTATTATCAAACCCTGTTTGCGCAGTGCTCGCGCGTGATGCAAACCATCCAGGCCTTGCCCGTACCCGTGATTGCCCGCGTGCATGGCATCGCCACGGCAGCCGGCTGCCAGCTGGTTGCCAGCTGCGACCTGGCCGTGGCGGGCGCGTCCGCGCGCTTTGCTGTCTCCGGCATCAACGTGGGCCTGTTCTGCGCCACGCCATCCGTGGCCCTGTCGCGCAATGTCTCGCCCAAGCGGGCCTTCGACATGCTGGTGACGGGTCGCTTCATCGACGCCGACACGGCCGCCGACTGGGGCTTGATCAACGAAACGGTGGCCGACGCGGCGCTCGACGAGGCCGTGGCGCGCCTGGCGCAACAGATCATGGCGAAAAGCCCCACGGCCATCCGTTACGGCAAGGCCATGTTCTACCGGCAGCGCCAACTGCCGCTGGACGAGGCATATGCGTATGCGGGGGACGTCATGGCGCGCAACATGATGGAAGAGGATGCGGATGAAGGCGTCACCGCCTTTTTAGAAAAACGGCCGCCCAACTGGGCGCGGCCATAGTTCTTGCTGAAAAACAAAGTAACAACACCTGACAAAACCGTAGCGAGCGGAAGGAAGAGGTGGCCGAGAAGCGCAACCGTACTCTAGTACGGTGAGCATCGCAAGCCACCTATGCCGACGCGCAGTAGGTTTGGTCAGGTGTACTCCAATTAACGTTCCTGCTTCATCTGCTGCTGCACAGAAAGACTCAAGGTACCCAGGTCTTCCTTGCCCAGCAGCGGCAATTGCGCCAGCAGCTGCATCAGGGCGGAACTGCCCGTCACATCGAGCTCGGACGATTGCACCAGCACCGTGCCGGCACCCGTGAAGTCGATCTGCTTTTCCTCGCCCGACAAACTGAAACCCGTGAGCGCGCCGGCGGCCGAGGCCCAGCCCTGCACGTGGGCATAATCGTAGTGGTAGGAAGGGCTGGGGCAATCGGCCCAGCCCAGCACGGCCTGCTCGTCGACGCGGCACGGCAATTCCAGGAAATGCACGGGGCCGTTCGACGAGGCGATGACCTTACCGGTGCCTATCATGGTCAGATAACCGGGCAAGGTCGATTCCTGGCAAATCACATCCTTGGTAAAACCCCAGCAGGTTTTTCGCGCGGATGGTCATGTTGGCGTTGTCCAGGTCGTAGCACGCCAGGTCGTTGCCGTTATCGCCCAAAATCAACTGGCCCTGGCCTTGCGCCACGACAAAGTGGTGGATGTATTTCGGTGCATTGAAGGCGTTGCGCACGATCAGGTCGAGCACGCTGCTGCCCATGGCTTCGAAGCGCAGCTCGCCATAGAAGGCGATCATCTTGCCCTTGCGAATGAAGATCTGTTCCTTGACGTCGATGACATACGAAAAACGGTTCAGGTTATCGTTCTTCGGCAAGGTATCGGGATTGTAAATCGTCATGGCTTACCTTTCGCTCGCTTGGATGTAGACCGTGCCCTGGCCCGTAAACTTCACCTGGTACGATTCACCGGACGCCTGGCCGACAAAGGTTTTCCAGTTCAGGTCGGTGACGATGGTCGAGCTCAGCTGCCCCGTATGGCCGATATACGCTTGCGGGTCGACAAACACGGGCACGTCCGGCGTGACGGGCAAGCCGATGGCATTGCCGTCCGACAAAATCGCCACTTCGCCCGTGCCTTGCAAGGTGGTGGTAAACAAGCCCTGGCCCGAGGCCATGCCGCGCACCACGCCCTGCACACCGCCCTGGTTGCCCAGGAACATGGTGCCGGCCGTCAGGCGCGCATCGAAGGCCAGCAGGGAGTCGCTTTCCACATAGAACGTTTCACCGCGCACAGGGACGATGCTGACGAACAGGCCGCCCTGCGCGTAAAACACGCTGCCCGTGCCGCGCGCCGACATCATGGCGTAGCCTTCGTTCGTGACGGCGCGCATGGCCAGGCTTTGCACGCCCTGGCCGGCCAGGAAGGAGCGGCTGAACGCCACGTCGCCCTGGTACGACACCATGGCGCCCTTGCGCGCGAACACCTCTTCATTGCCGAGTTTGACCTCAAGCATCTTTTCATTGATCTGCTGATAGACAGGCATGGCGGCTCCTAGCGTTCGGCGGGCTGGATGAACACCACGCCCTGGCCTGTGAATTTGTGCTGGTACGATTCGCCCGAGCTCTGGCCGATCATGGTGCGCCAGTTGACGTCAAAAACGAATTCCTGGCGGATGTCGCCCTTGAAGCCGACGAAGGCGTCCGGGTCCACGCGCAGCGGGTGCGCCGGCGTCACTTCCAGCATGATCAGGTTGCCGCGCGAAATGACGGCCAGGTTGCCGTGACCTTCGACGGTGGTGGAAAACAGGCCCTGGCCCGAGCTGGCGCCGCGCAAGCCCGCAAAGCTGGTGCCCGTCTTCAGGCTCGTGTCGTAGGCCAGCAGGCTGCTGCTTTCGATGGTCAGCTTTTCGCCGGCCAGCGCCATGACGGTGATCTCGGCCGCATTCTGCGCGAAAAACACGGTGCCCGTGCCGGCGGCCTGCATCACCTGCATGCCTTCGTTCGTCACCTTGCGCTTGAGCGCGCCGAAGAGGCCCTCGCCACCGAGCAGGGACTTTTCAAATTTGATGCTGCCCGTATAGGCGACCATGGCGCCGGCTATCGCCAGCACTTTTTCATCCTGCAGGCGCACTTCCAGCAGGCGGTCGGTATTGGTGCGGAAACTGGTCACGCGCGACTCCCCAAGAATGCCAGGGCACAAAGCCATGGCTATCCGACAAGATACCGGTGGCTTTGCTGGCGTGCAAGCGCTATTCCTCCCGAACGGGGTGAGCGAATAAAAAAAAGGCGTGCCCGGAGGCACGCCTTGCGTTCACACAGGAAACGGTTTATTCAGCCAGCACCGGTTTGGCGCCGCGCGCGTTCTGGAACAGCGGCACGGGGTCATTGGTATTGACTTCCACCACCGTGACGCCCTGCACCACGCCAGCCACCTGGTAGCCGACGGCGCCCAGGTGACGCTTGCCTTCGGCCAGGTTGGACCAGCTCAGCGAGACAGATGCGGTGCCGCCCGTGTAGGCGGTACCCGGCATGAGCGCCTTGAAGCTGCCATTGGAGAGGCCCGGCGCCAGCACCCATGAAGACAAGGTGTAGTCGGCCTGGCCGTTTTGCGGCGCGAAACCGATCACGCACACCTTGTACGTGCCAGCGGCGGGCAGACGCAGTTCCACTTGCTCGTTGGAACTTTCATTGCCGCTGCTGCCGACCAGCACATTGGCGGCGTTGTAGACCTCCATGTCCATGTCGGTATTCGCGCCGCCCGTCGTTTCCGCGTCGTAGGTGGCAAAACGCGCCGCCAGGGTACCGGCCGGTATCACCACGTTGTGCACGTTCACGCCCGTGGCGCCGCCGGCCTTGCAGGCAGCCGATGCGCCAGCGCCCGTCGTCGCCTGGCCGATCGTGCGCGTTTCACGCACGGCTTCGACCAGTCCCGACTTGACGCCCACCAGCGCACCCGTGAAGCCCGTGCCCAGGGTCAGCACCTTGCTGCCCGTGGCCGCTTCGCTGCTGACCAGCGGAATGGCGGCCAGCGAGGTGCCGCGCGCCGTCAGCGGGCTGCGCACCGTGTGCGTGCCATCCGTCCAGCTCAGGGCGCCGTAGGTCCAGGTATTGGCCGGCGCCGTGGTGCGCGTCAGCTTGACCTGGTACTGGCCCTTGGCGCCCGGCGCCAGGTTCAGGCTGGTTGGCGTCACCGCCACCGTATAGCCGGGCAGGCTGGCCGAGACGTTGTACACGGCACTGCTGGCGCCCACGTTGGTCACCGTGCGCGTCAGTGTTTGCGTGCCCAGCACGTTGGCCGCCGTCAGCGACGCCAGGTTCAGGTTATAGGCCGTGATGGTACCGATTGCCTGGCAGGTGGCGGCGCTGTAGACCTTCAGGTTCAGGCCGCACAGGAAGCGCGCATAGTCGATTTCCGACATGTCGTACACGAGGCCGGGATCGGCCGCGCTGTTCGGTGCGATGTGACCGGCGCCCTGGCCCCACGGCAGCTGACCCGAGTTCTTCGCCGTGGCATCCCACGACACGGAACCGTTCAAGCCATCCGAATAGGTGCTGAAGGCCGTCGTCATCAGCGCCGACTTGATGGCTGCGGGCGACCAGGTCGGATGCTGCTGCTTGAGCAGCGCCGCCACGCCGGCCACGTGCGGGCTGGCCATCGAGGTGCCGGAATAGAAATCCCACTCTGCCACCGGCGCCACGCCGCCAGCCGCCACGGCATCGCGTTGCGCCTGCGTCAGGTCGGCCGTCACGCCGGCCAGCACGTTGGTGCCGGGCGCGGACAGGTCGGGCTTGAGGATGTTCGCATTGGCCACGTTCGGCCCGCGCGAGGAACGGTCGCTGACAATCGGCGCCTGCACCGTGGTGTCGGGTACCGTATGCACTTCACCGAGCGCCGCCGTGCCATCGGGCGTCGCCGCCAAGAAGGCCTTCAGCGCGTCGCCCTGCGCCTGCGCCAGGTGCACGGTCGACAGCGCGTGCGCCTGGTTGAGGATGGTGTTGGCGCCGCCAGCCACGTTGGCGATGATCACGCCCGCCGCGCCCGCCGTTTTCGCATTCGCGCTCTTGTTGACCAGTACGTTGCCGCCACGGTCGCACACGAGTATCTTGCCCGCCACTTTCGCCGGGTCGAGATACGCCGAGGTGGCATCGGCCACGCCGAAGCAGCGCAGCAAATTCAGGTCCGTCGGCAGCACGCCGGCCAGGCCCGCATCGCGCGACTGGATCAGGGGCAGCGCCGGCGTCTTCGCGTTGCTCGATGCGCCTTCCAGTTTGCTGCCGTTGCTGAGAGTGACGTTGGCCGCATACAGGCGGTTGTGGGTGGAATTGGCCACCGTCGCCAGCCACGGGCTGATATGCGACACGGGCGCCGGCACGTCGGGTGCGGGCGTGGCCGGACCGGAATTGCCGCCCGACGTGGCGACGAACACGCCGGCTGCCGCCGCACCGAGGAAAGCGACTTCCGTCGGTTCGTCGAAGGCGCCGCCGCCCGCGTTCGGGCCGATGGAGAAGTTGATGACGTTCACGCCATCCTTGACCGCCTGGTCGATGGCGGCCACGCTGTCGGCCGTGGCGCAGCCATTGCGGCCCGTCGAGGCGGCCGTCCAGCAGACTTTATAGGCGGCGATGCGGGCGCGCGGCGCCATGCCCGACGCCTTGCCCAGCGAGACGCCGTTCGAGGTGGCCAGGGCGCCATTGTTGCCGCCGGCCGTGGACGCCGTGTGCGTGCCATGGCCGCCGTGACCCGTCAGTCCGGCGACGGAATCGCGCGGCGACAAGAATTCCGTCCAGTGCAGCGCCGAGGTGGCAGCGCGGTAGTAGCGCGCGCCGATCAGCTTGTTGTTGCAATTGTCGGCGGAGAAGCCTTCGCCCGTCTGGCAAGTGCCCTGCCAGCTGGCCGGTGGCGCGCCGTACACGACATTGTTGCCGCTGTGGCTGGGCACGCCATTCTCGTCGAGGCGATCGGCAAAGGCCGTGTTCTCGGGCCAGATGCCGCTGTCGACGATGCCGATGATGATGTCTTCACCGGCGTGCGCCTTGCCGCCCAGTTGTTCCCAGATGCCGCCCGGTTTGTCCAGGCCCAGAAAGCTGGGCGTATAGCTGGTGTCGAGCTGCAGGATGGAGTCGGCGCTGATGCTGGCCACGCCGCTGTTTTTTCTTCAGGGCCCGCACTTCATCGTCCGTCAGCAAGGCGGAAAAGCCGTTGAAGACGACGCTGTACTGGTGCGTGATTTCAGCCGCGCTGACGGTGCCGGCCACGGCGGCCTGCTTGGTGTCGAGGTAGCTCAGGTAGGCCTGCACATCGGCGGCGCCCACGTTGATGCGTGCCCCCGGGGCCGGCTTGGTGGCAGCCAGGCCGTCGACCTGGCCCGTGTAGGTGGCGGCCGGCTTGTCGACCAGCTGCACGATGTAGGAGCGGCGTTCCTGCGCCTGCGCCGCTTGCGCCAGGCTGGCGGCCAGCAGGAGGATAGCGAGTGAAACGGGACGTAATTTCATCTCACGCTCCTTGCACGGTGGCAGTGGCGAACTTGCCGGTGCGGCGGCGCGACAGCATGCCGATGGCGCCCAGGCCAACCAGCATCAGCATGTAGGTCGACGGCTCCGGCACGGCGCTGATATTGATATTGTCGAGCGCAAACTGGCCCTGGTTAAAAGCGGGGAAATCGAGGGAATTGCTGCAGGCGCCCGTGTCGTTGAAGATGCACGCATTGAAGGTCAGGCCCGTGAAGACATAGTTGCTGAAGCCGCCCAGCAGGGAAGCGCTCTGGAAAGAGTAATTGCCATCGCTGCCCTGGCCGGGAAACGCCAGCGAGGTGCTGACCACTTGGCCGTCGCTGAGGGTGCCGCTCAGCTGCAACTGGCCCCAATTCTGGTTCGGCAAGCCGGACACGGGCGCGATGAAGGAATAATCGAAACCGGCCAGGGTGAATGCCTGGTGGTCGGCACGCGAGAAATTCACGCCGCCATCGTTGAGGATGGCCAGGTAATTGCCGGTGGCGCCCTGCGGGCAGGCGGCGATATCGCACGACGAGCCCACGCGGCCATCGAGGATGGCGCCCACGCCGCTGACGCCGCCGCCGGCCGCCGTGGTCGGGTCGGCCAGGAACAGCAGGTTGTAGCTCGACGTATTGAGCGTCTGGCCGCTTTCATAGATATCGGGACGCAAGGCGTCGAAGCTCAGGACATCGGCCATGGCCGGCGCCGAGGCCAGCACGGACAAGGTGGCCAGCGCGGCAAGGACGGTGGAGCGACCGCGGGTAGCGGGCGGATTGACGGTAGCGGGCGATACCCGCGCATGAGATAAACGATTCATTCTATTCCCTTGATTGTTGTGGATAGATAGGTCGGCAGGTCTGACGCCCGCTTTCAGCTTTTTCACAAAAGTGTCAATAAATATAGCAAATCACATAAAACAAATATCATATTTTTAATGTCGTTTATTTATTTTTTATCTAACTTTGCGAAACTTTGTTTTGTTTTAGCTATGAAAGTTTGAGGAATCCCAACGTTACATTTGAACAACAATTCCTCACACTGCAGACGCGCGCGCCAGCGTGCGGACAGAACTTCGGATAAGCTCGAAAACCGCGCCTGCAAAGCCATCATCCCCCCCGTCACATCGCGGTACACCTGTTCCATCCTGGAACACTGGTCTGTGCCCCTCCACTCCCACAAGACGCACCTCCCGAGCTATTGCGCCGATGGCATGAAGCTTGCACAACAAGGATATCGACCGTGCTCAGGGAGCAGCATCATGGAACACCATCAATTTGGCGCCCAGGCAAGCGCGCGCTCCCGGCCACGCCGGACTGTCCTGCTGTGCTGCGCGCTGGCGCTGGCTTTTTTCCTGCTGGCCGCCAGGCTGGACCTGGCCGAACGGCTGACGCACGCACTCTGGCGCCAGGAGCACTGGCAACTCGATGAACTGGCTCTGAGCCTGCTGCTGCTGGTCTTGGCGCTGGCCGGCTTTGCCGTGCGGCGCGGACGCCAGGTGGCGCTGCTGCTGGCGCAGAACCGCGCCCTCACGCAGCGCCTGCTGCGCGCGCAGGAAGAAGAGCGCTGCGCGCTGGCACGCGAGCTGCACGATGAAGTGGGACAAGACTGCACGGCCATCCGCGCCGCCGCCAGCTACATCCTGCGCGCACGCGAGGGCGACCAGGCGAATGTGCAAGCGTGCGCCGCCAGCATCGCCCGCTCTTCGGAAGCGCTGCACGCGATGGTGCGCAGCATGCTGCGCCGGCTGCGCCCGCCCGTGCTCGACAGCCTGGGCCTGGAAGCGGCCCTGCAGGCGCTGTGCGACAGCTGGGTCCAGCAACACGGCATCGTTTGCCATTTCGCGCCGCACGCCATCCCCGCCGACCTCGACGACAGCACCGCCACCGCCCTCTACCGCCTGGTGCAGGAAGGCTTGACGAACGTGGCGCGCCACGCGGGCGCCGACCGGGCCACGGTGGAACTGCGCGCCGATGCGCACGGCTTGCTGCACCTGGCCATCGAAGACAATGGCCGGGGTTTGCGCCAGGACATGCAGCAGGATGCCGGTTTCGGCATGCTGGGCATGCGCGAGCGCGTGGCCGGCCTGCGCGGCCATATCCGCTGGATCAGCGCACTGGGCAAGGGCTTGCGCATCGAAGTGGCCCTGGCGGCACGGTGCGCGGCATGAACGCCACGAGCGCCATGAGTGCAATGAGTGGCAATATGCTGCCGATCCGCGTGATGCTGGTGGACGACCACCCGGTGGTGCGCACCGGTTACCGGCGCTTGCTGGAACAGGGCGGCGACATCGCCGTCGTGGCCGAGGCGGGCAATGGCGAATCGGCCTATGCCTTGTACCTGGAGCAGGCGCCCGACGTTTGCGTGACGGATTTATCCATGCCCGGCATCGGCGGCCTGGAATTGCTGCGCAAGCTGCTCGCCCGCGACGCCAGCGCCCGCGTGCTGGTCTTCAGCATGCACGACACGCCGCAGCTGATCGCGCGCGCCCTCGACGGCGGTGCCTGCGGCTTCATCAGCAAGCAGGCCGACCCGGAACACCTGGTCGACGCCGTGCGCGCCGCCCATGCGGGCCGGCGCTACCTGGATCCGCACAGCGCGCCCGGCGTGCTGCAGGGCACGGCCCGCATGGAAGCGCAGCGCTTGAGCAGCCTGAGCCAGCGCGAATTCGAAATCTTCCGCCTGCTGGCCGAAGGCCGCAGCGCCGCCGACTGCGCCCGACTGCTGCACGTGAGCAGCAAGACGGTGGCCAACCACCAGACCTGCATCAAGGAAAAGCTCGACGTGCCCGGCCCCGCCGCTTTGGTCCACCTGGCCTTACGCAACGGGGTCATCGAACACGTCCATCCTTAAAACGCGTAGCGCAAGCCCACATTCACGCTGCGCGGCGCGCCGGCCGCATAAAACGTCGCATTGACCATCGGATAGGCGCCGTTCACGGCCGGCAGCGGCCGGGCGGCGAAGTTGCCGCTGGCATCGAAACCCGTGGCGCCCAGCTGGGCCGCCGTCGCATATTTCCGGTCGAACAGGTTATTCACCTGGGCGAACACGCTCAGCTGCGGCGTCAGCTGGTACTTGCCGTTCAGTTCCACCACGGCGTAGCCGCCGCTCTTGCCCGCGCCCGGGTACGCTGGCCCGCCCGCCTGGTGCTGGTTGTTTTCATTGCCGCGCGCATAGGCGCTCGACACGGCCGTCATGGCCAGGCCCACCGTCCAGTCGCGTCCACCCTGGACATCCACGTGCGCCTTGAAAATATGGCTGGGCGTCAGGGGAATCCGGTTGCCCGGCGTGATGACGATATTGCCTTCCAGGCCGGGCGCGTCCGCGTCGCTGCTGCTGTTGGCGCTGCCGTTGACCACTTCGCGGCTTTGATAGGTCGCCTGCAGCCACGTGTAGTTGACGCCGAAATCCAGCGCGCCCGCCTTGCCATCGAGCGCCAGCTCCACGCCCTGGTGGCGCGTCTTGCCGAAATTCTTGAAATAGCCAAAACCGGCCTGGTTGTCGGCCACGAACAGGATATCGTCGTGGTTTTCCGCGCGGAACACGCCCGCGCTCCAGCGGGCCAGCTCGCCCCACTTGCCGCGCACGCCCGTTTCCCACGTCTTCGTCACCACCTGTTTCAAGGGCGGATCGCCGGCCATGGCGTTGGGCAGGCGGCAAGGATTTTCCGGGTCGGCGCAACCGAGTTCGATGGCCGTCGGCGTGCGGCTGCCTTCGTTGTAGCCGAGATACGCGCTCACGCCCGCGGCCGGCGCATAGGCCAGGCCGATGGCGGGATTGAAGCGGCTGAAACGGTGGTCGCCATCGAGCGAACCGCTGCCGCCGCCGGGCGTGATGGCGTCGCGGTTGCGCACCGTGCTGCGGTTGTAGCGGCCCGAGACGGTCACCGTCAATGCTTGATTCAACGCAATGCTGTCGCTCGCATACACGCTCCACGTGCGCATGCGCCCGCTCAAGTCGACCCGGTTGTCGACAGGCGTGCCATCGTCATCGATCTCCGTGCCGTCGGCAAAGAAATCGACGGGCGTGATGCTGCGGTCCGGGTTCAGGTAGCCGAACTGGCTGGTCTGGCGGAAGGTGGCGTGGCTCGCATCAAAGGCGGCGCCGGCCGTGATGGCGTGGCGCGCTCCCGCCAGGTCGGCCAGCACGGTGAACTGGCCCGAAAAACCATAGTTTTCCTGCTCGGTATGGCTGCGGTTGATCATGCCGTTGCACTTTTCGGCCGGCTCATCGTTCAACAGCACGTTGCCGAGGCAGCGCCACTTCCGGAAACGGCGTATTGCTTGCATTCGCCCCGCTGGCGGGAAAGCCCGTGTAGCCGGCCGCCGCCAGTGCCGCCCGCTCGGCCGCGCCCGGCTGGTAGACGGACTGGTCGAGCGACTCGTCGTTCAAGTCGCCATTGTAGGTGTGCGTGTCGATCTTGCGGTAGTACACATTGCCCGACAAGAGCAAGGCATTGCTGGCTTGGTGCTTGCCCGTCAAGTTCAGCAGGGTCGACTTGTTTTCCGTCAAGTCCGGCTTGGTGTAGACGCTGCGGTAATCGCGCGCCAGCAGGCGCTGCTCCTGCAAGCCGTTGCCCGTCAGCGCATTGTCCGCATGGGCGACGGCGACGGCAATGTCGGTGCGCGCATCGCTCCAGCCCAGCTTGCCAAACACCTGGCGCACGTCGGACGGCGAATCGTCGCGCCAGCCGTCTTCCTTGAAACGGTTACCCGTCACATACCAGTGCCAGCCTTGCGCATTGCTGCCGCCATGCTCGACTTCGACGGCGCGTCGCTGGTGCGAACCCAGGCGCGCCTCGATGGCGGTGCCGGGACTGCTCCTGCCATCCTTCGTTTGCAGGGCCAGCGCGCCGCCCAGGGTGTTCAAGCCGAACAGCGGATTCGAGCCTGGCATCAGGGTCAGCGATTCGATGGCCATGCGCGGGATCAAGTCCCAGCTGACGACGTCGCCAAACGGCTGATTCAAACGCATGCCGTCCAGATACACGGACAATCCTTGCGGCGTGCCCAGCAGGGGCGAAGCCGTGTAGCCGCGATAGCTGACGTCGGGCTGGAACGGATTGTTCTGTACTTCGTTCACAACCACGCTGCCCAGGTTGCGGCGCAAGAAGGCGGAAATGTCGAGCGCGCCGCTGCGGGCGATCTGCTGCGCGCTGGCCGTCTGCACGGGCGCGGCCAGCGCATCGCGCGGCTGCTCCACGGTGGGCAAGGGCATGCTGCCCGTGATGATGACGGTGGGCAAGTCGCCCGCTGCGGCCAAGTTCGCGGCCAGGCTGGCGACAGCCGGCTCGGCGGCCTGCGCCTGGCACAGCGCCATGGCAGCGGCGGCGAATAAAGTCAGTCTCATGCGTATCCCCGATTTATAGTGGTTTTTATTGCGTCCAGTATCGGACAGCCACCTGGGATGAACTAGGGAAAAACTCCCGCCGTGCAGGGAATTAACGCTGCAAGGGTAAGTAACTCTGTTTGAGCTGGCGCAAGACAAAGCTCGATTTGCTGTGGCGGATGCCGGGAATTTTATACAGGCGCTCGCGCAACAGACGCTCGTAGTCGCGTGTGTCGCTGACGGCGATGCGCAGGTAGTAATCGTAGTCGCCGGAGACGAGAAACGCTTCCAGCACTTCCGGGATCATGGCCAGCGCGTGGCCGAATTCGAACAGGGCCTGGTCGGAATGGTCGTCCAGGGTCACTTGCACGATGACGGTGTCGGCCAGCCCCACCTTGGCTGCGTTGACGTTCACCGTGTAGCCTTCGATGACGCCATCGTCCTCCATGCGCTTGATGCGCGCCCAGCATGGCGACGAGGTCAGGCCCACCTTGGCGCTCAGCTCGTGCAGGCTGATGCGGGCATCCTGCTGCAAGGCCGTCAGGATGGCGAGGTCGAATTTGTCCAGCTTCATTCTGTCATATCCTTATTCCACAGCAAATTTTACTGAATATCGCATTCTATACGAGAAAACTAGCAGCCTTTTCTGCCAGGGCAAGCAGAAAATAGAGCCATGAAACCCGATCCAGCTCCCCTCCTCGCTCCCGCCCACGATCTTGCGCCGCGCAACGGCGCCAGCACCCTGATCGACACCCTGCTCGCCCTGGGCGTCGACACCGTCTTCGGCTACCCGGGCGGCGCCGTGCTGCCCCTGTACGACGCGCTGCACGCCCAGCCCCGTCTGCGCCACGTGCTGGTGCGCCACGAACAGGCAGCCGTGCACGCGGCCGAAGGTTATGCGCGCAGCACGGGCCGGCCCGGCGTCGTCTTCGTCACGTCCGGTCCCGGCATGAGCAATACCACCACGGGCTTGCTCGACGCCCTGTGCGATTCGATTCCCGTCATCTGCATCAGCGGTCAGGTGGCCACCACCAGCATCGGCACCAACGCCTTCCAGGAATGCGACGCGCTGGGCATCTCGCGCCCTGTCACCAAGTGGAACCGGCAAATCCGCACGGCCGACGAGACGGCGGCCGTGGTGCAGGAAGCGTACGCGCAGGCCACGCAAGGCCGTCCCGGCCCCGTGCTGATCGATTTTCCCAAGGATATGCAGCTGGCGCAGGTCGCGGCAAGCACGCCGCTGCCGCCCGCCGCCGCAGCGGCCGCGCCCCTGCCCGACAGTACTGACCTGGAACGGGCCGCCAGCCTGATCGCCGGCGCGCGCCAGCCCGTGTTCTATGGCGGCGGGGGTCTCATCAATTCCGGCCTCGATGCCTGCGCCGCCTTCGGCCAACTGGTGAAGCTGGCGGCCGCGCCCTGTACCTTGACCCTGCTGGGCCTGGGCGCCTTTCCCGCCTCGCACCCGGCTTTCCTCGGCATGCTGGGCATGCACGGCACGCTGGAAGCGAACCTGGCCATGCACCATGCGGATCTGATCGTCTGCGTCGGCGCCCGGTTCGACGACCGGGTCACGGGCCGCCTGGACGCCTTCTGCCCCGGCGCGAAAATCATCCACATCGATATCGATCCGGCGTCGATCGGCAAGGTGGTGCGCGCCGACGTGGCCCTGCGCGGCGACTGCGCGCCCGTGCTCGCCGCCCTGCTGGCGCAGCTGCGCGGACGCTTGCTGGCGGACCGCCAGCCGTGGTGGCAGCGCATCAATGGCTGGCGCGCGCAGGATTCACTGGCCTTCGACGACACACCCGACGTGATCGCGCCGCAGGCGCTGATGCGGCGGCTGCAGGCGGCCCTCGACGGACAGGACGCCATCGTCTCCACCGACGTGGGCCAGCACCAGATGTGGGCGGCACAACACTTGCGCTTCGAGCAGCCGCGCCGCTGGCTCACCTCGGGCGGCGCGGGCACCATGGGTTATGGTTTGCCGGCCGCCATCGGCGCGCAGATCGCCCATCCCGAAAAATGCGTGGTGTGCGTCAGCGGCGACGCCTCGATCCTGATGAATATCCAGGAACTGGCGACCGCCGTGCAGCACCGCCTGCCAGTCAAAGTGGTGTTGTCGAACAATGGCTACATGGGCATGGTGCGCCAATGGCAGGAGCTGCACCACGGCGAGCGCTACAGCCACAGCTACACGGAGGCGCTGCCCGACTTCGTCGCCCTGGCGCGGGCCTTTGGCTGGCAGGCGCACACGGTGAGCCGGCGCGACGAGCTCGACGCGGCGCTGGCCGCCTGCCTGGCGTCCGAAGGCCCGTACTTCCTCGACGTGCGCGTGCATGGCGAAGAAAACTGCTTCCCAATGATGGCGCCCGGCGCGGGCCACCATGAAGTGACGTTGTCAAGGGAAAGGTGTACAACGAGCGGTAGGTCGGATTACGCTCGGCCTTCGGCCGCACTCGTCCGACCTACGCCCATATCCTGTACACCCAGTAACTTTCATCATCGCGGCTGGCGCGCGCCAGTTCGGTGGGACTCAAGCCCGTGATGGCGCGCACCTCGCGGCACAGGTGGGCCTGGTCGGCGTAACCACCCTCGGCAGCGATATCGCTCCATGAGGCATTGCCTTGCAGCATGGCCTCGCGCGCGTCGAGAAACGACTGTTCCGCGCGGCGCATGCGGCGCAGGGTGCGCATGGGCTGGCCGGCCCAGGCCTTGATGCGGCGCTCGATATTGCGCACGCCACTGGCCAGGCCCGTCGATGCCGCTTGCACGCCCAGGCGGCTCACCCAGTCCTGTATGGCGCCGGCCGGATGGTCGCCGCTTTTGCGTGCCAGCGCCCAGCGCGGCGCCAGGAATGCCTCCACCAGCGCGATGCGCGCCGCGTCGTCGGGTGCGGCCAACACGGCATCGGACAGCGCCAGCCAGTCGGCGTCGAACAGGGGGTCGAGCGGGCGCACCTGGTCGAACAGGACGGCCATGTCGATGCCCGTCAGCGCATGCAGGGCGGCCGGATACAACATCACCATGAACGAGTGCACGGGGCCGGGGTTGTAGCTGACCAGCGGATAGCCGCGCGGGCCGCTGAACAGGGCAGGCGGCATGCGCACATGCAACAAATCGGGGCCGGGCGCCGCCGCCTCGACCTCGCCCGCGACGGTCCACAGCAGGCAGCACATGGGCGTGGCAGGAAAACGGTTCAGGCGCTGCGCCGGCGGCAAGGGCGCGCAGCCCGTGGTGTCGCGCACGAGGAAGGCGCGCACGCAGGAAGCGAGCGCGGTGCGCGGCGCGATCAGGCGGGTCAGGGGCGTAGGGGCGGCAGGCATGGCGACGATTGTACCGGCAATTTCTGGCGGCGCGATGTCGTATTCGTTCAAGACGCGCGAACGCAAGCGCGCTACAGTCATGCCATCGTTCCCACTACAACAGGAGCTTGCCATGCCCCCGCTCGACCACGCCGCCTCGCCCGCCACCGCCCCAGCCCTGCGCCAGATCCGTCAGTTGCCGGGGCCGTTTGCCCTGCCCATCATCGGCAACGCGCTGCAAGTGAGACTGCCGCGTATCCACCGCGACGTGGAAGGCTGGGTGCAGCGCTATGGCCCCTACGTACGCGCCTGGTTCGGCCGTACCCTGGTGCTGGTGCTGGCCGACAGCGAGGCGGTGGCGGCCGTGCTGCGCGACCGCCCGGACGGCTTCCGTCGCCCCCTCAGCAGCTACATTGTCTCGGAAGAAATGGGCGGCAACCCTGGCGTGTTCCTGGCCGAAGGCAGCGAGTGGCGCAACCAGCGCCGCATGGTCATGGCCGGCATGGCGCCCGGCGCCATCAAGGCGTATTTCCCGGCGCTGGTGACGGTGGCGCAGCGCCTGCAGCGGCGCTGGCATCTTGCCGCCACGCAAGGCCAGGCGATCAGCCTCGATGGCGACCTGAAACGCTACACGGTCGACATCATCGCCGGCCTGGCCTTCGGCAGCGAAGTCAACACGCTCGAATCGGGCGAGGATGTAATCCAGCGCCATCTGGATTCGATCCTGCCGGCCGTGGCGCGGCGCAGCCTGTCGATGCTGCCGTACTGGCGCTACTTCAAACTGCCCGTCGACCGGCGCCTGGACCGCGACGTGGCGGCGCTGGACGTGGCCGTGGCGCAACTGGTGCGCCAGGCGCGCCGGCGCATGGAGCAGGACCCCACGCGACGCGTGCGGCCACCCAACCTGCTCGAAGCGATGATCGCCGCCGCCGACGAACCCGGCAGCGGCGTGAATGACCGCGCCGTCGCCGGCAATGTGCTGACCATGCTGCTGGCCGGCGAAGATACGACGGCCAATACGCTTTCCTGGATGATTTACCTGTTGCAGCGCCATCCACACAGCCTGGCAAAGGCGCGCGAGGAAGTACGGCGCCTGGCGCCCGACGTGACACAGTTCACGCTGGCGCAAATGGATAGCCTCGACTACCTGGGGGCCTGCGCCAGCGAAGCCATGCGCTTGAAACCGGTGGCGCCCTACATTCCGCTCGAAGCGCTGCGCGACACGGTAGTAGGCGACGTGGCCGTGCCCGCCGGCAGCATGCTGTGGTGCGTGCTGCGCCACGACACGGTGTCCCATGCGCACTTTCCCGACGCCCAGGCCTTCCAGCCGGAACGCTGGCTGGCCGAAGGCGGCGAGGCGAACAACAAGCGCGCCTCGATGCCCTTCGGCGCCGGCTTGCGCACGTGCCCCGGCCGCTATCTTGCCTTGTTGGAAATCAAGATTGCCATGGCCATGCTGCTGGGCAGCTTCGACATCGCCGGCGTCGACACGCCCGATGGCGGCGAGGCGCAGGAACTGATGGGTTTTGTGATGTCACCCATCGGTCTGACGATGCGCCTGGCGCGGCCGCAGTGATACCATGGGGGAAGTCCCATTCATTCGACCTCCCCATGACTATCCGCCTGGAATCGCCGCAGCAAGCCGATGTGCAAACCCTGATTGCCGAGCTTGATGCCTATCAACAAACCCTGTATCCGGCCGAATGCGTGTATTCGCTGGACCTGGCATCCGTGCCGCCCGATACCCTGCTGTTTGCCGTCGCCCGCGATGCGGAAGGCACGGCGCGCGCCTGCGGCGCCATCGTCGTCACGCCCGATTTCGGCGAGGTCAAGCGCATGTACGTGCACCCGGCCAGCCGTGGCCTGGGCCTGGCGAAACGCCTGCTGGCCCTGCTGGAAGAGCAGGCGCAGGCGCGCGGCTGCCGCTTGCTGACCTTGGAGACGGGCATCCATCAGCCCGAGGCCATCGCCCTGTATGCGCGCCACGGCTACCAGCGGCGCGGCCCCTACGGCGACTATCCCGACGATCCGTTTAGTGTCTTCATGGAAAAACCGCTGCAGGTGGCGGCATGAGCACGCCCACCGACAGCCTGACGGACATCCGCGCGCGCCTGCGCGCCTTTGCCGACGAGCGCGACTGGGACCAGTTCCACACGCCAAAGAACCTGGCCATGGCCCTGTCCGTGGAAGTGGCGGAACTGGCCGAGCACTACCAGTGGCTGCCCACGGGCGCGGATGCCGAGCTCGATGAGGCCAAGCGCACGGGCATCCGCCACGAACTGGCCGACGTGCTGATGTATCTGGTGCGCCTGGCCGACAAGAGCGGCGTCGACCTGCACGCGGCCGTGCTGGAAAAGATGGAACTCAATGCGCAGAAGTACCCGGCGCAGCAGGTGCGCGGCGACGCGCGCAAATATAGCGAATACTGATACACCCACGCGTGCGTGGCTGCCGCGTAAAAAGGCGTAGCATCAAGCCATGCGCATCCCATTCTCCCTGCTGCTTGCCTGCCTGTTCCAAGGTTCACTGTACTGCCCAGTTGCACTGGCGCAGACCGCGCCCGTGCCGCAAGTGAAAGTGGACGCCACGCGCGACCCCGTCGATAAATCCTACCGCAAGATGCTGCAGGGTGTGGACCGCTTCGAGCGCGACCATGCGCTGGCGCCGCAGGCGGTGCTGCGCTTTCGTTTGCTGCCGCGCCAGCCCGGCGTGGACATGACGGGCGTGCAGCTGCGCATCGCCGGCGATACCGTCAGCATCCCCTTGCCCTTGGCCGAGGACAACAGCTTTGCCCCCGTGCGCCATGCGCAAGCCGCGCGCGAGGACGCCGTGCTGATCGCCAACCGCAAGGCCACCACGATGAGCTGGCGCGCGCAGGTCATCACGCCCGGCTTGCCGCCCGGCACGCGGCGCCTGGGCGACTTGCGCCTGGAATGCCGCGCCGGCATGGATTCCGGGCTGATCTCGAACGACCCGCAAATCATCGCCTGGCTGTCCAGCATGCTCTACAGCACCGACAAGGTGTGTTCCGAGCCGGACGGCAATTATTTGTTTTTCACGGACCGCCCCCTGTTCGGCGTGACCCTCGTGCATGGCGAACGCAGGGTGTCGCTACCGTTCACCATGCTGTACGCGGGCGGCGAACAAACTCCCGCCTCGCTACCCTATTGCGATTGCCAGGTCTTGCTTGACCGCACGTATTACGCGCCCCTGTGGGATGCCAGCTGGCCCGACGATACCTTGCTGGAATTTACTTATATGGACGAGGTGGCGCCATGAAGCGGCTTGGTCTCCTTGCACTGGTGCTGCTGGCCGCCTGCTCCGGCACGCGCGCCTTGCAGGCAAGCAAGAACGTGCCTTACACCACCCTGGAACAGACGGTGCAAGTGGGCAGCAGCACGCGCGAGCAGGTGCGTGCCGCGCTGGGAGACAGCACGGCCATCCGTTTCGACAGCGGCAATGAAGTGTGGATGTACAGCTACCCGGCCGCTGCAGGCGCGCAGGGCGAGTATGTCATTTTGTTTGGCGGGGATGGGGTGGTGAAGAAGGTGCGCAGCGGCCAGGTGTACCAGGTACGCAAGTGACCCCCGCCAGCGTTACGCTGACAGGGGTGGCATGCTTATCTTGCCTTCAGCAAGGCCCGCGAGGCCATGCCCGCGCCCACGCTGGGGCTGCGGCCTACGCCGGCAGCCTTGCGCTTGGGCGACGCCTTCAGTTTGAATATGCCGATCGACTTGGCCACGCTGTCGGTGCGCTGCGCCAGGTTGGTGGCAGCCGCAGCGGCCTGCTCCACCAGCGCCGCATTCTGCTGCGTGATGCCATCCATGTGGATGACGGCCTGGTTGACCTGGCCGATGCCCTGGTTCTGCTCGCGCGTGGTCGAGGAAATCTCGTCCATCACTTCCGTCACGCGGGCCACCGAGGCGATCACTTCCGTCATGGTGGCGCCCGCATTGCTGGTCAGCACGCTGCCTGCATTCACGGTGGCGATCGAATGGTCGATCAGATTCTTGACTTCCTTGGCCGCCGTTGCCGAGCGCTGCGCCAGGCTGCGCACTTCGCCAGCCACGACGGCAAAGCCGCGGCCATGCTCGCCCGCGCGGGCCGCTTCCACGGCCGCGTTCAAGGCAAGAATGTTCGTCTGGAAGGCGATGCCGTCGATGAGGCCGATGATGTCGAGAATCTTGCGCGACGAGGTGCTGATTTCATTCATCGTCGTGACGACTTCGCTGACGATGGTGCCGCCCTTGGCCGCAACCGTGGATGCCTGCGCCGCCAGGTCGTTGGCCGTGGCCACGTGGTCGGCGCTGTTTTGCACCGTCGATGTCAGCTCTTCCATGCTGGCCGCCGTCTGCTCGAGGCTGGACGCTTGCGATTCCGTGCGGCTGGACAGGTCCATATTGCCCGTGGCGATTTCCGCCGTGGTGATGCGGATATCCTCGAAATTGGCGCGCACGTCGCCGATGATGCTGTGCAAATTGATATTCGTCTGGCGCAAGGCCGCCATCAATTGCCCCATGTCGTCGTCGCGCACCTTGTCGATGACGCCCGTCAAGTCGCCTCCGGCCATCTTGCGCGCCACGGTGATGGCGTCACCCAACGGTGCGACCAGCGAGTTGTGCAGATGGGCCCAGAAATACAGCATCAGCGCGACGGCCGCGGCGGCAGCGCCGCTGAGCCAGCTGCGCGTGGCCGTGCTCGTGTCGCCATCGATATTCCACACGGCGCAGCCGAGGATGGCCAGCACCACGCCAAAGACGATGCAATGCAGGGCCAGGTCTTGCGACAGGGTCAGCTTGCGCCACTCGGCCAGCTTGGCGGCCCAGCCCTGGCGCACGACGCGGCCATTGCGGATCGCCAGGTTGGCGGCATTGCCATCTTTAAAACTTTTATACAGGGCTGCCGCTTCGTTGATCTGCTCGCGCGTGGGCTTGGTGCGCACGGACATATAGCCGATCGGGCGGCCATTTTCGATGACGGGCGTGATATTGGCGAAGACCCAGTAGAAATCGCCATTCTTGCAGCGGTTCTTGACCATGCCGGTCCAGGGCATGCCCGTCTTGATGGTGTCCCACAGGTCGGCAAACGCTTCGGCCGGCATATCTGGATGCCGCAGGATATTCTGTGGCGCACCCAGCAGTTCCATTTCTGAAAAACCGCTGACTTCAATGAAATACTGATTGGCGTAATTGATGTTTCCCTGTAAATCCGTGGTGGAAACAATCGTCATGCCTTCATTTAATACGTATTCATTTTGCGTGATAGGCGTATTGACCCGCATCGTCGCTCCTCTATTTTTTTCAACTAGCATAACAAAAACATAAAAACAATATACCACATCAAGCACCCACGAGATATCGCCCCAGCGACAGTAACACTGGTCAAACAATTTAGTAAAAACCAATTCATTTATGTTTTAGAATTTACTTTGACTCAACTTGATTGATTTTATTGAAATCAAAAATTTCAATAAAATGCAGTACATATAATTAATTAAATATTATTTATTGTTATCCGGTGCGATAAACAAGCCGTCTACGCCGATTAAAAGATGGCAACGGCAGTCCAATAGAGAAAAAGCATGCCGCAGCCATCCGCGTTAGTAACGGAGCGATAAGTTTCATTTCTTGGGGAAAATAAAAACTGGCGCGAATGCGCCAGTGGGGGATATGTCTCCAATCCGCGACACAGGCGCCGCAGCGCCTGTGGGGATGGCTTACTTAAACGTTTTGCGCGGCGGGGACTTCGGACGCGGTGGCGCTGGCTTGCGCTCCGTCGTGCCGTCATCGAGACTGATGCGCAGTTTCTGGCCCGAGACCACGACCGATTTCAGGTGGTCGAGGATTTCCGGCGGCATGCCTTCCGGCAGGTCCAGCACGCTGTAGTTGTCAAAGATATCGATGCGGCCGATATGCTTGGCTTCCAGGTTCGCTTCGTTGGCGATGGCGCCGACGATGTTGCTTGGCGTCACGGCGTGCTCGCGGCCCACTTCGATGCGGTAGGCCGTCACGCCTGGGCGTGGACGTTCCTTCTTCGGCGCGCGCGGCGCTGGAGCTGCATCGCCTGCGTCCGCTGGCGCATCCTTGAACGCTGGCGCGGACTTGGCGGCAAACGGCTTGCGCGGCGCGGCTGGCGGCGCCAGGTCCGGCGCGTCGCCGTCGCGGCTGATGCGCAGCTGCTGGCCCGCAACCCAGACGGACTTCAGCTGATCCAGCAATTCTTTCGGCATGCTGTCCGGCAAGTCCAGGACGCTGTAATCGTCATAGATTTCGATGCGGCCAATGTTTTTCGAATCGATGCCCGCTTCGTTGGCGATGGCGCCCACGATATTGCCTGGTTTTACACCATGCTGATGACCGACTTCAATACGGAACGTCTGCATGCCGGCGTCGGCTGGACGCTGGATACGTTCCTTTTTCGGGAAGGCCGGGCGTTCGCTGCGCTCGTTACGGTCGAAGCGGTCGCCCCGTTCCGGACGGTCGTTGCGCTCGAAGCGGTCTTGGCGCACAGGACGGTCGTCTTGCCAGGTGGCTTGCTCGCGCGCCTTGTTCTTGTCCAGCAACAGAGGCACATTGCCACGCGCCATCTTCGCCAGGGCGGCGGCGATCTCGATGGCGGGAATGTTTTTCTCGCGTTCAAAATCTTCGATCAGCGACTGGAACTGTTCCAGTTCGCCCAAGGCCAGGGTGTCGCTGATCTGTTCCTTGAACTTGGCGATACGCACGTCGTTGACGGCCTGGATCGTTGGCAGTTCCAGCATGCCGATCGGCTGGCGGGTCGAGCGTTCGATGGCTTTGAGCAAGTTCTTTTCACGCGGGGTGATGAACAGAATCGCTTCGCCGCTGCGGCCGGCGCGGCCCGTGCGGCCAATACGGTGGGTATAGCTTTCCGGATCGTGCGGCACGTCGTAGTTGACGACGTGGCTGATGCGCTCGACGTCCAGGCCGCGGGCGGCCACGTCGGTTGCCACGAGGATGTCGATCTTGCCGTCTTTCAACTGCTGAATCGTGCGCTCGCGCTGGGCTTGCTGGATGTCGCCATTGATGGCGGCAGCCGAGAAGCCACGGGCTTGCAGCTTGCCGGCCAGCTCTTCCGTACCCAGCTTGGTGCGGGCGAAGATGATCATGCCGTCAAACGCTTCCGCTTCCAGGATGCGGGTCAGCGCGTCGAGCTTGTGCATGCCCGACACCAGCCAGTAGCGCTGGCGGATATTGTCGGCCGTGCCCGTCTTAGCGGCGACCGTTACTTCGGCCGGGTTCACCAGGTAGGTCGTGGCGATGCGCTTGATGACGGAAGGCATGGTGGCCGAGAACAGAGCCGTTTGATGGCCTTCCGGCGTTTCTTTCAAGATGCGTTCGACATCGTCGATAAAGCCCATGCGCAACATTTCATCGGCTTCGTCCAGCACCAGCGTTTTGAGCTTGGACAGGTCGAGCGAACCCTTGTCCAGGTGATCGATCACGCGGCCAGGGGTGCCGACGATGACGTGCACGCCGCGGCGCAAGGCCGACAGCTGCGGACCGTAGCTTTGGCCGCCGTAGATCGGCAGTACGTGGAAGCCGGGGATGTGAGCGGCGTACACCTGGAACGCTTCGGCGACCTGGATGGCCAGTTCGCGCGTCGGTGCCAGGACCAGGGCTTGGGGTGAGCTTTGTTTCAGATCGATACGCGACAGGATCGGCAAGGCGAAGGCGGCGGTTTTACCCGTGCCCGTTTGCGCCTGGCCCAGCACGTCGCGGTTAGCGAGCAATAATGGAATCGTGGCCGCCTGGATAGGCGACGGTGTTTCGTAACCGACATCCTTGAGCGCGCGAATCAGCGGCTCGCTCAGGTTAAGGTCGGAAAATAAGGAAATTGGTGTATCAGACATGAAATCACTCACAAGTTCGCTCGAATCGCCCAATGCGAAAGAGTGTATCTGCTAGTTTACTCTTTACTGGACCATACCGGGTGGCTGCATGCCGCAGAACGCCGTTTTTTGCGGCATATCTACCGAAAAAAGGCAGAAAAATCGGCGATCCGCACGCAATTGGCGCGTGATTTTGCCAACGTTAAACGATACACAACAATGTGCGCCGGTGCCTGTTCCGTGCGGCAAAGGCAACAGCGGGCGCCTCGGCACGATGACGCCCGCCCCCTCAG
This sequence comes from Janthinobacterium lividum, assembly GCF_023509035.1. Classification (NCBI taxonomy): domain Bacteria; kingdom Pseudomonadati; phylum Pseudomonadota; class Betaproteobacteria; order Burkholderiales; family Oxalobacteraceae; genus Janthinobacterium; species Janthinobacterium lividum. The sequence goes on from NZ_CP075583.1 coordinate 369,337, forward strand.
GTGCGCAAGAACTCCAGCAAGTCCTCGTTCAGCCGGTCCTTGTGCGTCGTCGCCAGGCCGTGCGGCGCGCCCGCATACACGAGCAGCTTGCTGCCGATGATGAGCTCGGCAGTGCGCCGCGCCGAGGCGGCGATGGGCACGATCTGGTCGTCGTCGCCATGGATCACCAGGGTCGGCACATCGAACCTGGCCAGGTCGCTGGTGAAATTCGTCTCGGAAAATTGCTTGATGCACAAATAGGATGCCGGCATGCCCGCCTGCATGCCTTGACGCCAGAAACTGTCGCGCACGCCCTGCGACGGCTTCGCATCGGGCCGGTTGTAGCCATAGAACGCCTCGCTCAAGTCGCGGAAGAATTGGCTGCGATCGGCCTGCACGCCGGCGCGGATGGCGTCAAAAGCGGACAGCGGCAAGCCCAGCGGATTGTCGGCCGTTTGCAGCATCAGCGGCGGCACGGCACCCACCAGCACGGCGCCCGCCAGGCGCTGCGTGCCATGGCGACCGATATAGCGCGCCACCTCGCCGCCGCCCGTCGAATGACCGACCAGGGTGGCGCCCGTCAAGTCCAGCGCCTCGATCAGCGCGGCCAGGTCGTCCGCATAGGTATCCATATCATTGCCGTCGAAGGGCTGGCTCGAGCGCCCATGGCCGCGCCGGTCGTGCGCAATGACGCGATAGCCGTGCGAGGCCAGATAAAACATCTGGTCTTCCCACGCGTCGGACGACAGGGGCCAGCCGTGGCTGAAGACAACGGGCGGGCCGCTGCCCCAGTCCTTGTAGTAGATCAGGGTGCCGTCGGCGGTACGCAGGGTATTGCTCGATGGTAAGTCGGTGGCAGTCATGGAACGCTCCTTGTCGGTGGGCCAGCGGCTATTGTGGCCGCAATCGGCTTGCGCGCGCCGCGCGCTACGCCAGAGCATTGCGGTAGAGTAAGATTGCCGCTGCTTTGCTTTCCCGTATTCACTTTTGGAGTTGTCATGCGTCTTCCCTTCGTCCTCGCCGCCAGCCTGCTCAGCACGGCTACCCTCGCCCAACCGCTCGTAGCCGAGGCGCCACTGCGCGCCCATCTGTCCTTCCTGGCCGACGATTTGCTGGAAGGACGCGGCACGGGCCAGCGCGGCGGCGACCTGGCCGTGCGCTACCTGGAAACACAGGCGGCCGTGGCCGGCTTGCAGCCCTTGCCTGACGGCAGCTACCGTCAGGCGCTGACCATCGTCGGCAGCAAGGCCTTGCCATCGAGCAAGGTGACCTTCAGCGCGGGCGGCAAGACCTTGTCTCCCGCCTTCGGCCAGGACATCGTCTTTGGCGCGGCCAATGGTCAGCAGAAAGTGGCGTTCGACGCGCCCGTCGTGTTTGCCGGCTACGGCATCCGCGCCCCAGAAGAAAACTGGGACGATTTCAAGGGCATCGATTTGAAAGGCAAGCTGGTCATCATGATGGTCAACGACCCGCAGCCGACCGTTGCCGAACCAAATCGCTTTGCCGGCAAGTCGCTGACCTGGTACGGGCGCTGGGTCTACAAGTACGAGGAAGCGCTGCGCCAGGGTGCCGCCGGCGTCTTGCTGATCCACACGACAGCATCGGCTTCGTATCCATGGTCGGTGCCGGCCAACGGTTTCGGCCATGAGCGCTTCAACCTGGCTGGCGCGGGCAATGCGATGGAAGGCTGGCTGCAGGAAAACATGGCGCGCACGCTGTTCCAGGCGGGCGGGCAAGACCTGGACGCCTTGCGCGCGCAGGCGGAAACGCGCGAGTTCCGCCCCGTGGCCCTGAACGCCACGGTCAAGGTGCAACTCGACAGCCAGATCCGCAGCATCGAGCAATTCAACGTGGCCGGCATCGTGCCGGGCACGGACCCGAAACTCAAGGACGAGGCCGTGATCTACTCGGCCCACTGGGACCACCTGGGCAAGGATGACGAAGGCAGCCAACGCGACGGGCAAAGCGACCATATCTACAACGGCGCCATCGACAACGCCTCGGGCGCGGCAGCCCTGCTGGCGATGGCGCAAGTGGCCGTGAAACAGCCGGCGCGCCGCACGCAGATATTCCTGTGGCCGGCCGGCGAGGAAACGGGCATGTTGGGGAGCACGGCCTATACGCGCAAACCCTTATGGCCGCTGGCCAAGACGGCCGCCGACCTGAACCTCGACAGCATGAATTTTGTCGGCAAGACGCACGACATCGGCGTGGCCGGCGCCGAGCGCAGCAGCCTGTACGCCAGCGCCGCCAAGGTGGCCAAGCGCATGGGCCTGCGCCTGGCGCCGACGATACCCGACCTGTCCGGCGCCTTTTACCGGGCCGACCATTTTGCCTTCGCCAAGGCCGGCGTACCCGCCTTCAACGTGGGTTCGGCCGTGTTTTCCGGCGACGGCTCGTTCGACTTCGTCAAGGAGCCGAAAGCGTCCGGCGAGCGCCTGGTAGCGTTTAAAAAGGATTACCACCAGGTAAGCGATGAATACCACCCGTCGTGGGACTTGTCCGGCATGGTGCAGCAGGCGCAGTTCACCCTGAACCTCGGCTATGAAGTGGCGAATGACAAGAATTTGCCTACATGGAACAAGGGTGAAGCGTTTGGCAAAGTGAAACGCTAAGTACCATGAAAAACACCGGCCTTGGCCGGTGTTTTTCATTCAAATTGCCATGATGCGTTTCAGGTCCACGAACGCGGTTTCGTACAAATGCTGAAACGCGCCAATCATGACCTCTTCCACGCCTTCGGCCGCGTCGAATTCGCTCGACCATTCCGCCACGCACTCATTCGCGCCCGGTTCACCCGTGACGCGCAAGGTAGAACGGTAGTTTTTGACGGGGATCGGGCCAGAGACGATGGTGTAGCTGTAGCTCTTGTCCGCTTCGCTGTAGCTTTGCAGGCGTTCGGCGATGATGGCGCCGTCCATGGTTTTCAGGCGGCGCACGCGGCCACCGTGTTCGGACAGGCTGGTCTTGATGGAGCTCGACCATTCAGCCAGCGACTGGAAGCCGCCGATAAAATCCCACACGCGTTCGGCGCTTGCCGCCAATGTTACAGAAACAATTACTTGGGCCATCTTTAATTCGGTTCCTCATCCAGGTTTGCCGGGCGCCGCGCCCGGCCGGCCGGAGTTGCCCGGCACAGCCGCTATTTTAGCGCCCATGCAGCTTTGCTGCTGGGTGCGCATTGGGCTCGACAATAGCAGTTGGCCAGCCTGGCGAGGCAAGCTTACAAGTTTTCCGCCAGGAAAATCAAGGAATTGCCATGCGCGTGGGCGGCGGCGCGTTGCTGGTAACTGTCGCGGTGGGTGCAATTGAAACCATGCTCGGCGCCCGGGTAGATATGGATTTCCACGTCTTGGCGGTCTTCAAAGCGCTCGGCGATCTTTTGCACGGCTTCCGGTGGAATATGGCTGTCCTGGCCGCCGAAATGCATGAGCAGCGGCACCTTGATTTGGTCGGCCAGGTCCAGCTTGTTCTGAATGCCGCCGCCGTAATAGGCGATGGCCGCGTCGACCAGGCCGGCCGCAGCCGCCTGGTACGACAAGCGACCGCCGAAGCAGTAGCCGACCGAAGCCAGCTTGCCCGTTACTTCCGGACGCGCGCGCAGGGCGGCGATGGTCGCGGCGATATCGGCGTCGGCATGCGGATTGTCGGTAGCTTGCATCAGTTCGACGGCGCGCTTCCAGCCGTCCGCGTCATAGCCCAGTTCGATGTGCGCGCCAGCGCGCCAGAACAGGTCCGGCACCAGCACCACGTAGCCATCGGCCGCGTACTGGTCGGCCACGGCGCGGATGTGCTCGTTGACGCCGAAAATTTCCTGCAACAGGATGATGGCGGGACCCTTGCCCACGTGCGGCACGGCCAGGTAAGCCTGGAAGCTGCCGTCCGGGCCGGCGATATCGATCCACTGCGAAGTTGTGCTCATAGAAACTCCAGTCTGAGGTTGGGGAATGCCACAACCAGGCATGTTACTGGTTTTTCTCCTTTTTGCGCCCACCCTTTGCCCAGGCTCAATACATCTCGCGCAGGTAAATCACAGGCCCCGATTTGAAGACGCCAAAGACGACGCTGCCCACGGTGCTGGGCAAGTGCGCAATGCCGGGAACGGAAACGTCGACGCTGCCGGTCTTGCCGGCGCCGGGCGCCGCCAGGATCAGGCGTTTACTCGGCGGCAAGATGCCCTTGTCGAACGTATAAGTAATAGAAGTGCCAGCGGGGAATGCAAAGTCCTTGCACAGCAGGGTTTTCTTGCAATTGGAAAACACCACCAGCGCGCTGCCGAATTCACTGATGCTGTCCAGCAGACTGGTGACCCAGGTCTTGCCGTCCCAGTACTGCACCTGCACCGCCAGGCGCACGGGATAGCGCTCGGAACCGTAGTCATGCGGCACCATCAGGCGGCCCGTCAGCACGGTCAGCTGCGCTTCCTTGCCATCGGCCGGCGCCGAGCTCACATTACCGGCCGCCGGATAGGCGTATGTCGCGCGCAGCAATACATCCGTTGGCGATGCCAGTGCTTTCGCCTCTTTGGGCACGGCATAGGCGGCCGGGAAGCTGTAGGCGACGGTGCGCGTGGCAACGCCATTGGTAAAACTGGTGACGGCCATGCCCGTCACGGCCGCGGGTGCTTTTGCCCCATCCGTCAGTATGCTGCCGGATGGATCTGTCGGCGGATAGGTGTTCTCTGCCTTGGGCGCGTCATACGGACGCAGCACCACCTGCGTCGTGTTGATGCCGTCATTCCTGGCATCGAAGTTCTTCGTCTCCGTACCAGCGGCCGTCTGGGCGCGGATGGTCAGGTCGAAGGGCTGGCGCGAATACACGGCACGGTTGCCGGCGCACACGAGCGGCGTGCTGCACGGGAAAGGAAACTCCTTGCCATCCGTCTTCGTGATGACCAGTTCCGTCACGAAATGATGCGGGTAAAAGAGCACCGCATCGCTGGCGCCCGGCGACGTCAAGCTGCTGCCCAGATAACCCGTCTGCAGTGCAGCCGTGAAATTGACCTTGCCCGCTTCAGCCCAGATCAGCGGCGGCGCCAGGATGACGCCCCCTTTGCCCACAAAATTGAGATCGCCGCTGACTTCTGGATTGGCTGCGCCTGTGTAGAGCGGCGCCTGCAGGTTACGGTCGAGCACGACTTTCTGCTCGGTGAACTCCTTGCCAAAGTTCTTCGTCACGGCATCCTTTGCGTTGACGGCCGATAGCGTCACGTCCTTCGCCGGTGCAAGGGGTGCCGCGCCCAAGCCCGCGCGCTGCGTCGGTGCCAACTTGGTAAACAGGAATCTTTTCGGCGCCACGATGACCGTACCGCTGCCGCTCATGTCCAGGCCGTTATCGCTGCCGCTTTTCGGATTATAGGCAGCCGTCAGTAGCAGCGCTCCCGCATCGGCATACAGCATGTTCGGCCTGGCCACGCCATCGGCGCCGAACGTCACAGTCACTTTGGTACTCGACCCGGCGCAGCTACTCTGGTCGCTGCCAGCCAGAGCAACATAGCTTTTTTTGTCGCTGTCAAAGATGCGCGCAGGCAATGTACCCGTATTCGGATTGCTGTACCCGCAACTCAGGTTCAAGTCCTTGGTCTGGCTGGCAAACATGGGCACGCAAGCGGCCGGATTGTTGGGTGCGACCTGCAAGGCGCTGATTTCCAGTATGGCCTCGTCCTCCGCATAGCGCGGGACGCCGCTTACCTGGAAGCCGCTGGAGAGGAAGCTGATCTGGCAATTGGTCGTGCTGCCGCCGCTCTTGCACACCAGCGCCCCCGTCGTGGCGGGCGTGCTGACCAGGCTGAGAGTAGCGATGCCCACCGTGGTCTGGCGCACCGTGACATTGGCGTTGACGCCGCTGGCATCGATCTGCGTCGGCACGCCGCCCGGGCTGACGGTGATGCTGGAGCTATTCTTGTAAACCGCGCTGCAACTGGCATCGGCGCAGGCAGTCACCTTCACCGTGGGCACCTGGCAAGTGAGCGCCGTCAGCGGGTGCTCGATCTGGAAATGGTGCAGTCCGCTCGGCGTGCCGGGGCCGCATTTCGGTCCCATCGGTTCATTGAAGGCCCAGCCACTGTTGTTCGTCACGCAGCTGCACGGGGACGACGGCGTATACGCCTTGCAGGTAATGGTTTGCTGCACCCGGCCCTGCCAGCCCAGAGTAATGTGGTCGACCAAGGCGTTGCCGGTGATGTAGGCGTTGGAGGAATCCAGAGTCACGTTGCCGCCCTCCACATTGCCATTAACGCCATTACCGGAGGCAATGCTCAGGGAATTGGTCGCCTTCACATCGCCCGTAACGAGCAGGCCGGACGCCCTCAGGTCGATGGTCGGCGACGTCAGGTTGCCCTTGATCTGGCTGCCAGAACCGACGGTCAGCGAGGTGCTGGCCGTGATATCGCCCTGCACCTGGCTGCTGGCCGCGTCGATGCTGACGACGGGCGCCTTGGTGGTGCCCTTCAGGTTACTGCCCGAACCCAGGCTGAAGGTATTGACGGCCGTCACATCACCCGTGATCGTCACGCTGGAACTGGTGGTGATGCTGCTGCCGTTGATGGGGCCTGCTATGGTCGAGCTTGACCCGATGCTGACGCTGCCGCTAGCCTTCACGCTGCCGCTGATCGTGACGTTGGAACTGGTGGTGATGCTGCCGCCGTTGATGGCGCCCGTCAGCGTCGAGCCGGAAGAAATGTCGATATTGCCCGTGGCGGTGACATTGCCCGTCACTTTCACGGGCGTGCCGCCCACGGAGACGGACGCCGCAGAAATATCGGCCACGATCACCGTGCCACCCTGCGACCCCACCGTGAAATTGCCGCCGCTGGCCGTCAGGCTGCCGCCCGTGATCTTCAGATTAGGCGGATTGACATTGCTGATGTCGAGATTGCGGTTGGCCGTCAGGGCCGCCGTGCCGCTCATGCTCAAGCCCTGGTTGTAGCCGATGCTCACATCGCTGTTGACCGTCACGCCATAGCCGCTGGCGATAACGACATTGTCGGTACTGCCCATGATCAGGCTGGCGCAAGTGTATCGGGTACTTGACGCTGGAAGGCTGCAGCCGTTGACGGCGCCGCCATTGAAGTTAAGCGTGGCCGCGTGGGCAAGGGATGAGCCCAGCAGCAATGTCAGGGCGGCAAAAATGTGGAGTAAGCGCACGATATCGAGAAATCCGGTGGGTGGGGAGCCTGCGGGCGCGCGGATTATTCATGCTAACCTACGCCATCGCTGTTGTTGCATTATGGCAGTATTTATCCCCCTCGCGCATATCGCATGATCAAGCAAAGCCCCAAAGAATTCCCCCTGCGCACCGTCGACATCATCGTCTACCCCGGCTTCAAGGCGCTCGAAGCCATCGGCGCCATGAAAGTGTTTGATTACGCCAACACCCATTTGCGCCTGCGCAATCTGCCCGGCGGCTACGACGTGCGCATCGCTTCGACGGCCATCGGCCCCGTCGAGTCGGACACCCTGATGTCGCTGCACGCGAGCAAGGCGCTCGATGCCAGCCGCTTGCCCGACCTGGCCGTCATCGTCGGCTGCCACCACGTCGAGCAAGTCTTGCAGGACATCCCCGCCCTCGCCGCCTGGGTGGCCGAAGCCGCGCCCCGCATCGATACCCTGGCGGCCCTGTGCACAGGCTGCTTCTTCCTGGCCGAGGCCGGTGTGCTCGATGGCAAGAGCGCCGCCACGCACTGGAGCGCCGTGGACAGCCTGCGTCAGCGCTATCCATTGATACAGGTGAATGCCGATGCGATTTTCGTACGGGAAGGGAAATTCTGGACGTCGGCCGGCGTGACGGCCGGCATCGATTTGGCGCTGGCCCTGGTGGAAGACGATTTCAGCCGCGATATCGCGCTGGAAGTGGCGCGCGACCTGGTGGTGTATTTGAAGCGGCCCGGTGGCCAGTCGCAGTTTTCCGTCCACCTGTCGAGCCAGATGACGACGCATCCGACCATCCGCCAGTTGCAGGGCTGGATCATCGAGCATCTTGCCGAAGAGCTCACGGTGCCGCTGCTGGCGGCCAGGCTGGCCATGAGCGAGCGCAATTTTACGCGCGTATTCCAGCGCGAAACAGGCACCAGCCCCACGGAATTTATCGACACGGCCCGCTTCGAAGTGGCGCGCCGCTTGCTGGAAGACAATGTGTCTTCCCTAAAACAGGTGGCCGCGCAGGCAGGCTTGCACAGCGAGGACCGGCTGCGCCGCCTGTTTCAAAAGAAACTTGCCATCACGCCGCGCGACTACCGCGAGCGCTTTTCCAGCACGGCGCGCTAGGACTTCAGCGCGGCTTGCCGTGACGCACGTGGCGCGTGGCCAGTTGGCGGCTCTGCCGGGCAAGCGGCGTAAACAGTAGTGCACACAGCAGATAGGTGGCCAACAGCGCCAGCCAGATGGCGGGCGTGGCGAGGCTGGCGGCATTGCTCCACCACAAAGCCAGCAGGGAAGACAAGGCCGCGCCGAGGAAGACGGGCAGCATGCGGCGCAACGTCGCAAGGTAGGCAGTGGCAAACATGGACGACTCCCAAAGCAAGGCGGATGTCTTCACACTAGCAGGGGCAGGCGGCGAAGTACAGCCTGCCGCCCTGCCCCGTCCGTCAAGTGTTGCGCAATGAGTACATTACGATGCGATCAATACAAGAAGATTAATGCAAGAAGATTAATACAGCACCACGGAACGGATCGACTCGCCGCTCTTCATCAGGTCGAAGCCCTCGTTGATATCTTCCAGCTTCAGGCGGTGCGTGATCAGGTCGTCAATGTTGAGCTTGCCTTCCATATACCAGTCGACGATTTTCGGCACGTCCGTGCGGCCCCGCGCGCCGCCGAAGGCCGAACCGCGCCATTCGCGCCCCGTCACCAGCTGGAACGGACGCGTGGAGATTTCCTGCCCGGCCGCCGCCACGCCGATGATGAAGGACTTGCCCCAGCCCTTGTGCGTGCACTCGAGCGCCTGGCGCATCAGGGTCGTGTTGCCGACGCATTCGAAACTGTAGTCGGCGCCGCCGTCCGTCAATTGCACGATGGCATCGACGACGTTCTCCACCTCGTTCGGGTTGATGAAGTGCGTCATGCCGAACTTGCGGGCGATGGCCTGGCGCGCCGGGTTGATGTCGACGCCGATGATTTTATCGGCGCCGACCATTTTCGCCGCCTGGATCACGTTCAGGCCGATACCGCCCAGGCCGAACACGACCACGTTGGCGCCCGCTTCGACCTTGGCCGAGAACAAGACGGCACCCACGCCCGTCGTCACGCCGCAGCCGATGTAGCAAACCTTGTCGAAGGGCGCGTCGGAGCGTATCTTCGCCAGGGCGATTTCCGGCACGACGATGTAATTCGAAAAGGTGGACGTGCCCATGTAGTGGAACAGCGGCTGGCCATTCAGCGAGAAGCGGCTGGTGGCGTCCGGCATCAGGCCCCGGCCCTGCGTGGAGCGGATGGCCTGGCACAAATTCGTCTTTTGCGACAGGCAGAACTTGCACTGGCGGCATTCCGGTGTGTACAGGGGAATGACGTGGTCATCCTTTTTCAGGGTCGTCACGCCCGGGCCCACGTCGACGACGACGCCGGCGCCTTCATGGCCGAGGATGGCAGGGAAGATGCCTTCCGGGTCGGCACCCGACAGGGTGTAGTAATCGGTATGGCAAATGCCCGTGGCTTTCAGTTCGACCAGCACTTCGCCGGCGCGCGGGCCGGCCAGGTCAACTTCTTCGATGGTCAGCGGGGCGCCCGCCTTCCAGGCAATCGCGGCTTTGGTTTTCATGAGGGTTTCTTCCTGCTCGGTTTCAGATGCGCCATTATCGGGCGCCGGCGGGCGCGGTGGCGCAGCTGGCCGCGCGCTTGTCTGAAAACGCGGCGCATTTGTCCGATGGCGTCGGACCGTGCAGCAGCGCACGGAAGCGTGACCCATGTGAGGCGTACGCTTGCGCAAGCGCAATCGTGCCAGCACCAAAACGTGCATTCTTGACGCAACAGCATTCCCTTGATGCATCGCACTGACTCATCCGCACTGACTCGCCATTCCGTCGTTCCCGCAGGAGACTGATATGCGCCATTTATTTTCCCGACCTCCGAATACCTGGCTGGCCCTGCTGCTGGCCGGCTACCTGGCCCTGCTGGCCGCCTGTGGCGGCGGGGGGTGGCCACCATCCGCCCGGCGCCGCCACGGGCAACCTGACAGTCAGCATCGGCGGCTTGCCGGCCGGCGTAGCGGGCGCCGTCACGCTCAGCGGACCTGCGTCCTACAGCAAGCTGCTGACGGCGAGCAGCACGCTCACAGACCTGGCGCCCGGTGTCTACACGCTCAGCGCCGCCAGCGTGGCGCAAGGCACGGGAACGCTGGCGCCCACGCCCGTCACGCAGCAGGTGCAAGTCAATACGGGGGCGACGGCCAGCGCCAGCGTCACCTATGCGGCGACCACGCCGCTGGCCCTGCGCCTGCAGGAAGTGGCCAGCGGCTTGAGCGCCCCCATCTTCCTCACGGCGCCGCCCGGCGACAGCCGTTTGTTCATTGTCGAACGGGCCGGGCGCATCCGCGCGGTGCAGAACGGCAACCTCCTGGCCACGCCTTTCCTCGACATCAGTACCCTGACCACCACCACCGGCGAACGGGGCTTGCTGTCGCTGGCTTTCCATCCGCAGTACGCCAGCAATGGCACTTTCTTCATTTACTACACCAACCTGGCCGGCGATATCGTCATCGAGCGCCGGCAAGTGTCCGCTGGCAACGCCAACGTGGCCGATCCCCTGTCCGCGCTGGCCATCCTCACGATTCCCCATTCCACGTTTAGCAACCACAATGGCGGCTTGCTCAGCTTTGGCCCGGATGGCTATCTGTATGCGGGCACGGGCGATGGCGGCAGCGGGGGCGATCCGCCCGGCAACGCGCAAAATACCAACGTCCTGCTGGGCAAGCTGCTGCGCCTGGACGTCAACGCCAGCACGGTAGCCCAGCCGTACGCCATTCCACCCGGCAATCCATTTGCCACAGCCGGCGGGCGCCCTGAAATTTGGGCCTACGGCTTGCGCAACCCGTGGCGCTACGCCTTCGACGTGCCGGCCCAACTGCTGTACATCGCCGACGTGGGCCAGGCCAATTGGGAAGAGGTCGATGTGCGTCCCGTGAGCCAGGCGGGCAACAACTATGGCTGGAACATCATGGAAGGGTGGCACTGCTATAACACCGCCAGCTGCAACCAGGCGGGACTGGTCCTGCCCGCCATCGAATACGGCCACGATACGGCCGGCGGCTGCTCGATCACGGGCGGCTATGTGTACCGGGGCACGGCCCTGCCGGAACTGGCGGGGCAGTACCTGTATTCCGACTACTGCAGCGGCTGGCTGAAAAGTTTCAGCTACAGCAATGGCACGGCCTCGGCCGTGACGGACTGGGGCATCACCAACGTGGGCAATATCCTGTCGTTTGGCCAGGATGCGCAGAACGAGCTGTACCTGCTGAGCGGCACGGGCAAGGTGTACCAGATTGTACGTAAATAAGCATGCGCAGGCAGTCGTGGCGGCGCACACCTGAGGCGGCGTTTTTCGACGGGGCGCAGGGAACCGGCTAGAATTGACATTTCCGCCGCGCCCTGCGCACCAGCCCAAGAGAACACCATGGCCCGTTTGAAACTTGAATTTCCTGAAGACCAGTACTGCTATTCCTCGCAACTGACAGTACGCACGACGGACATCAATGCCGGCAACCATCTCGGCAACGATTCCATGATTTCCATGATTTCCGAGGCCCGCGCCCGCTTCCTGTTCGAATATGGCGTGCGCGACATCGAAGCGGACGGCACCGGCATCATCGTCACCGACCTGGCCACCACCTACCGCGCGGAAGCCCATGCGCGCGACCAGTTGCTGTTCGAAGTGGGCGTCATGGATTTCAACAAGTATGGCGGCGACATCACCTTCCGCATCACGCGCCCGCGCGACAACACCCTGATCGCCATGGCCAAGTCCGGCTTTGTGTTTTTCAACTATAAGCTCAGCCAGGTCGTGCCCATGGCGGAAGATTTCGGCAGCAAGTTCCCACAGGTGAACTGGATCGACTGAAGCGCGGTACATTCTGGCCATCATCCTGTATGCTTGTCAGGATGATATGCAAAATTGACCTGCGCCGCGCCGGCGCCTGCCTGCTGGCCGCTACCTGCGCGATGGCGGCACCCGGCATCGGCCATGCCGCGCCGCAAACCGTCATCCTGTACGGCGACGACGACTATGCACCGTACAGCTATGTGGAAAACGGCGTCTTCAAGGGCATGTATGTCGATATGCTGCGATTGGCGGCCAGGGCGATGCCCGATTACCGGCTGGAACTACAGCCGCGCCCCTGGAAACGGGGGCTAGACGCGCTGGAAAAGGGCCAGGTTTTTGGCCTGTTTCCGCCCGGACGCAAAACGGAACGCTCGTACGTGCAACCGTATTCGGCCATGCTATACCGCGAATCAGTGGTCCTGTTTTGCCATGAGGCCGTCATGCGCACGCCGCGCACGCGGTTTCCCGCCGACTTTGCCGGCCTGACCATCGGCGTCAATACAGGATTTTTACTCTCGGAAAAACTAATGGCGCCAGCCCGCGAAGGACTGCTGCGCCTGGAAGCGGCCAAGGGCAATGAAGCGAATCTGAAAAAACTGGCCTTGCGGCGCATCGATTGCTACGCCAGCGACCGCGGCGCAGCCCGCCACACGGCGCGCCAACTGCAAGGCGAATTGACCAGTTACGGCTTTCAATTGCACGAAGTGCTGGAACTGTCGTCCGAACCCACCTATATCGCCTACAGCGCGCGCAACACGCCCGGCTACAAGGCCGATTTCATCGACAAGATGAATGCGGCCTTGCTTGCCATGCGGCAGAACGGCCAGTTGGCGCGCATCGAAGGAGCATACCTGCGCTGAAATAGCGATGCATGCTCGCTTACTTGCGCGTCTGGCGCTTCACCTTGATGCCGAAGGTATCGGCATACCAGTCATCGATCATCAGCTTTTCATAGCGCAGCTTTTCATTGCTGAAGTAATGATTGATGCGGCTCAGGTACGACATGTCGGACAGGGCTGCATCGCCACTGCGAATGACCTTGCCATCCTGTTCCAGCACATAGTGCAGGCGCATGCGTGGCCAGTCGATCCGGCCATTCATGACGCGGATATCCTGGCCGGCACGCAGTGCGGGATTTTCACGGCCCGCCAGGTCGACATCCGTGACGTCGATTTTCAAGGTCTGCCCGGGCGGCAGCGATGCGCCCAGTTTCTCGAAATGCCGGCTCAGTTCCTTCAACACATCTTCCCGTTCCTGCGGGTTGAACGGCACATCCGTGTATTGATCCGGTTTGCTGAACTTCACTTCCGTTCCCGCCCAGGCCACGCTGCTGGCCAGCAAGGCCAGGGCGGCGACCAGGGCGCGCGTCGTTTGTTTTTGCATGATTGACCCTTTCAGGAAATGTGAGTGGCATGGGGCCACTTCTTATGCCTATTCAATATAGCGCGCTGCATCCCATTCTGGTGCGGAATTCATACCTTGTTACTTTTCTGATTTTCCGCCAGAAAGGCAAGGCGCCTTATTTTTTGCAGATTCATTGGCAATATTAATTAAAACAAAGTATTGTCTTGAAAATATAGTTGCCTAAGCGATAAAGTATAGATAGTGTTAACAAAATGGATTTAAAGTATTTTTTTAGCACGTGTGTTGCATGTTTTTAGTCAATTTTTCTTGCATATTGTTAATACTTAGCTGTCAGTCTACAATCGATAAGATGCGCCCGAAAAACGCGCAACGCCGGTAATGGCGCACAGGAATTCCTGGCGCAGGCGTCTCAGCATTGCGTCAGTTATGCCTTTTAGCGGAACTCGCCCTTATGTCATTTTTGTCTACAGCATCGCCCAAGTTACCTTTCTGGAAAGTCCTGCTCGTCGACGATGAACCCGACATCCACGACATCACCAAACTGACGCTGAGCCGTTTTCGCCTGGAGGGCCGCGCCCTGAGTTTCGTGCATGCGTATAGCGGCGCCGAAGCCAAGCAGGTGCTGGCGCGCGAAGAAGGCATCGCGCTGGTGTTTCTCGACGTGGTGATGGAGCGCGAAGACAGCGGCCTGGAAGTGGCGCGCTGGATGCGCGAAGACCTGGGCAACCAGTTTACGCGCATCGTGCTGCGCACGGGCCAGCCGGGACAGGCGCCGGAAGAGCGGGTGATCGTCAACTACGACATCAACGACTACAAGGAAAAGACGGAACTGGACCGCACCAAGCTGTTTTACCACCACCTTTGCCGCCCTGCGCGCCTACCGCGACATCATGAAGGTGGAAGAGGCGCGCCAGGCCCAGCTGCACTACCGCGAAGGACTGGAAAGAGTCATCGCCGCCTCGGCGCACATTTTCAAGCAGCGCAACCTGCGCGACTTTGCCAGCGGCCTGTTGCAACAAGTCGTCGCCCTGCTGCGCCTGGAAACGAGCATGCTGCTGCGCCTGCGCGGCGCCAGTGCCATCACGGGCGAGCAGGACTATGAAATCCTCGCGCAGATCGGCGACCATGAAGCCGATGACGGCATCCTCAGCCCATCCCTGCTGTCGCAGCTGGACCATGCCAAGAGCAACAAGATCTCGCGCCTGCACGGCGACACCTACGTCGGCTATTTTCCGAACAGCAGCGGCAAGGCCTCCCTGCTGGTCTTGAAAGGCGTGGAAGAGATTTCCGACCTCGACGCGCAATTGCTGGAAGTATTCTGTTCCGGCGTGGCGATTGCCTTCGACAACATCCTGCTGACGCAGGAAATCACCGATACCCAGGCCGAACTGATCCTGCGCCTGGGCGACGTGGTCGAATCACGCTCGCACGAAGGCGGCAATCACGTGCGCCGCATGGCCGAAGTGTGCCAGTTGCTGGCGCAGGCCTCCGGCATGTCGGAAGAGGAAACCATGGTGCTGCGCCACGCGGCGCCCATGCATGACATCGGCAAGATTTCCACGCCCGACGCCGTGCTGCTGAAACCCGGCAAGCTCGATGCGGCCGAATGGGAAATCATGAAGCAGCATCCGACGGTGGGCATGTCCATCCTCGACGGCTCGCAGCGCCCCTTGCTGAAGGCGGCCGCCGTGATCGCCCACCAGCACCATGAAAAATACGACGGCAGCGGCTACCCGCAAGGCCTGGCCGGCGACAACATCCACAAATACGCGCGCATCGCCGCCGTGGCCGACGTCTTCGACGCCCTGATGCACAAGCGCTGCTACAAGGACGCCTGGCCCCTGGCGCGCGTGGTCAGTTATTTGCGCGAAGTAAGCGGCAGCCACCTCGACCCGCAGTATGTGGAGTTGCTGATTGCGAATCTGGATGAAGCCTTGGCCCTGAACCAGCGTTTCCCGGATTAAGCGGCGCAGGTCGGATTACACGGCTTCGCCGCTAATCCGAGCTACGTGGCTCTAATGGGAAACGGATCTTGTAATGCAAGCCCATGCCCGGCGCGCTGACCACCTTCACGCTGCCGCCCAGCGGCCCCGTCACCAGGTTGTACAGGATGTGCGCGCCCAGGCCGCTGCCGCCGGAGCCCCGCTTCGTCGTGAAGAAGGGATCGAACAGCTGGCCCAGGGTGGCGCTGTCCATGCCCATGCCGTCGTCGCTGTAGTCGAGCTCCAGCATCTCGCCGGCCGTCCGCACGCTGATCCTGATCTTGCCCGGCTCGCCTTCGACAAAGCCGTGCACCAGTGAATTGACCACCATGTTCGTGACGATCTGCGAGACGGCGCCAGGATAGCTGCGCAGCTGCACCTCGGGCGCGCAATCGATGTCCACCTTGATCGGCTTGCCCTTGAGCTTCGGCTGCAGCGACAGCAGGATTTCATCGAGGTATTTGCGCAAGTTAAAGCTGCGCAATTCGTCCGACGACTGGTCCACTGCCACCTGCTTGAAGCTGCGCACCAGCGCCGCGGCGCGCTGGGTATTCGTCGTCATGATGCGCAGGGTCTGGTCGATGATGTCGAAAAACTGCCGCAAGCCGTCTTCATCGAGCTGACCGCCTTCCAGGTCTTCGCGCGTGAGTTTCAATTCCTGCACCAGGTGGCTGGTGGCCGTCACGCAAATGCCCAGCGGCGTATTGATTTCATGCGCCACGCCCGCCACCAGGCGCCCCAAGGACGCCAGCTTTTCCTGGCGCACCAGTTCCGACTGCGCTTCCTGCAAAGCGCTCAGGGCGCCGTTCAAGG
The DNA here is from genome assembly GCF_023509035.1 of Janthinobacterium lividum. Lineage (NCBI taxonomy): Bacteria > Pseudomonadati > Pseudomonadota > Betaproteobacteria > Burkholderiales > Oxalobacteraceae > Janthinobacterium > Janthinobacterium lividum. The sequence goes on from NZ_CP075583.1 coordinate 385,505, forward strand.
CCGCGTTCTGCTCTTCCAGCGCTTCCTTGGCCTGGCGCATGGCGCTGTCGGCCTGGATGCGGGCCATCGCCACGGCCACGTGGCTGGCCATGAAGGCCAGCACGTCCAGTTCCGCCTGGCCATACACGACCGAAGTGTCGTAGCTTTGCACGATGATCACGCCATATTTGCGCTCGCCCAGCAGCATGGGCGCACCCATCCAGCTGGCGATGCCGACATTGCCCAGCGGCTCGTCCATCTCGCCGCTGGCCACCAGCGCCGCATAGCTGCTTGCATCGAGCAGGCAAGCCTGGCGCCGCGCCAGCACGTACGAACTCATGCCGATGCCGTAATGAAAGCGTTTCACGGGCGCCTGCGCATCCTTCTCGTCGACAAAATACGGGATCGTGATGTCCTTGTTGTCCGGGTGATACAGGGCGATGAGGAAATTCTTTGCCGTCACCAGCTCGCTGATGATGGCGTGCAGGCGCGCATACAGGGTCGTTGCGTCGGCCGCCTGCGCCGACAGGTTGGCGATTTCATACAGCGCATGCTGCAGGTTCTCTGCGCGGCGCCGCTCGGCCACCTCGTGCGCCAGCAGGGCCGTGCGCTCCTGCACCGCCTTTTCCAGGCGGTCCATGCTTTGCATGCCTTGCAGGGCGCTCGACACGTGCGTGGCGATCAGCGCGAACAGGGCCTGGTCTTCCAGGCTGAAGCGGTGCTGCGCGTCATAGCTCTGGATGACGATGGCGCCGAGCACCTGGTGCTGCTGGTCCAGTAGCGGACAGCCGATCCAGTGCTCGGCCGCCGTCCCGCCGCCCCAGGCACCGCCACTGATGGCGCGCATGGCGTCATCGTCGGCCGTCATCACCAGTTGCTTGCGGTTGACGATGACCCACGCCGTGGGCGACTGCGCCGCGCTGGCCAGGCGCACGCCCTCGTCCGGGTCGGGTGCGGCGTCGAATTCATCGACAAAATAGGGAAAGCGCACGAGGCCGTCGTCGCGGTCGCTGAGCGCCACATAAAAGTTCGCCGCATACATGATGCGTCCCAGCGCCGCATGCACCGCCTGCAGGAATTCACTGATATCGCTGCAGGTGCTCGAGCGCTGCCCGATTTCCAGCAACACGGTTTGAACGGCTTCCAGGCGGCTGAGACGGCTTTCCATGGGTGACTATGTACCTTGCGCAAGTATATGTTCTGAAAATCAATATTATCAGTTCAGCCCAGCCTTGGCACGGCATAAAACGCAGAATCTTGCCTTGTGGCGGAGCAACACACGCCACGCGCGCATTTGCCACGCTGGCAATACAGTGGCAGACTAGGCCCCTTCCTACAGACCAGACCGTCCTCATGACTGCCACGCTACGCGCCTCGCTTCGCCCCTACACCCTCGCCGGCCTGCTGGCCTTTGCCGCGCTGGGCATGCCGCCGCTGTGCGCCGCGCCAGCCAAGGTGCCGGCGGCGGAAACGGCCGATGGCGGACGCTATTTCGGCCCCCTCCTCGCGGGTAAGATGCATGGTCAGGGCAGGCTCGAATACGCGAGCGGCGCCTTCTACGAAGGGGGCTTCGCGCGCGGCGTGTTTTCCGGCCAGGGCAAGCTGCGCCAGGCTTCCGGCGTGGAATACACGGGTGCCTTCCGTCAGGGCGCCTTCGATGGCATCGGCCTCTACACCTCGCCCAAGGGCGAGATTTATGCGGGCAGCTTCGTCAAGGGCAGCTTCGAGGGACAAGGCCGCTTCCAGGGCGCCGACGGTGCCACCTTCGAAGGCCATTTCAAACACTGGCGCCCGCATGGCGCCGGCAAGCTGACCGACACGGACGGCACCATTTTCGAAGGCGAATTCGTCCAGGGCCTGCTGCAAGGCAAGGCCAAGGTCATCACCAGCGACGGCATCCACTACGAAGGCGAGCTGAAAGACTGGAAATTCGAAGGCGAAGGTGTGCTGCGCACGGCCGACGGTGACGAATACCGGGGCGGCTTCAAGAATGGCCAGTTCGACGGCAAGGGCGTGCTGCGCTACGCCGTGGCGCAGGCGGACGGCCGGCGCGAAGACAGCGGCAACTGGACGGACGGCCAGTTGGACGACCCGGCCTTGGATAAGCTCACACGCGACAATATCGAACTGGCCCTGTACAACCAGCAATCCTTGCTGGAACGCACACTGGCCGGTGTACTGCCGCGCGACGCGACGAAAAAGATCAATCTCTACCTGCTGGGCGTGGCCGGCGATGGCGCGCAGGAAGTGTTTCACCGCGAAACGGCCTTCGTGCAGCGCCAGTTCGACCGCGATTACGGTACCGTGGGCCGCTCCCTGATGCTCGTCAACAGCCGCAACACGGTGGCGCAGCAGCCGATGGCCACGCGCACCAGCATAGCCGCCAGCCTCGATGCCTTGGGCGCGAAGATGGACAAGGCCAACGATATCCTGTTTTTATTCCTCACCAGCCACGGCTCGCCCGAGCACGAACTGGCGCTGGCGCAAAACGGCATGGACTTGCACAGCCTGCCCGCGCAGGAGCTGGCCAGCATGCTCAAGCACAGCGGCATCCGCTGGAAAGTCATCGTGATCTCGGCCTGCTATGCAGGCGGCTTCATTGCGCCATTAAAAGATGACAACACCCTCATCATCACGGCCGCGCGCAGCGACCGCACCTCGTTCGGCTGCGACGACCAGAATGATTTTACGTATTTCAGCGAAGCGTATTTCAAGGAAGCCTTGCCGAAGAGCGCCGGCTTTGCCGAGGCGTTCGACCAGGCCAGGGTGCTGGTGCAGGCGCGCGAGGCGGCCGATTTCCTCGAAGGCGGCATGGAAGCGGAAGAGCATTCCGAGCCGCAGCTGTTCCAGGGCAAGGCCATCGCCGCGCAGCTGAAGGCGTGGCGTGCACAGCCACGCTAAGCGCGGCGCGGCCTCCCTTCTTTCTGTACAATAAGCGCACACATGAAAAAATTCTTCCTCATTTTGCTGCTGTTCGTGCTTCCGCTCCAGATGTCCTGGGCAGCGGCGAGCGCGTATTGCCTGCACGAGGAAGGCAAGGCGGCGCAGCACCTGGGCCACCACAACCACCAGCACAAGGCTGATACGGACAAGAAACCCGTGGCCGACAAGGCTGACAAGCAATCAAGGGCCAGCCGCACAGCGACTGCAACGTCTGCCATGGCATCGGCCATGCGTGGCTGCCGGCCGGCTCCAGCCTGCCCGTCGGCGACACGGCGTCCGTGAACGCGGACACTTCCCCCTTCTTTTACGCTTCCCACATCCCGGACGTCCCCAAGCGCCCTGACTGGTCCTCGGCCATCTAGGCCGACGGGACGTTTCAATCCACTGATCGCAATACACGCGCCTGATTGACTTGGGCGCCAGCCTGCGCGTCCCGTCGAATTCTTTTCCATGCTTTTGGAGAATTCGATGTACCGAACCATCTTGTTACTTTCCGCTGGCCTACTGGCCGGCAACTTTGCCCACGCGCAATCTAGCGTGGAACCCGCCGCGCCCCTGACCTTGCCCGCCGCGCTGGCCTTGGCCGAAGGCGGCAACGCCACCCTGTCTGCCGCCCGCCACGAACTGGCGGCGCAAGGCGGCGCCCTGCAACAGGCGCGCGCCTTGCCCAATCCGGAATTGCAAACCGTGCTGGAAGACACGCGGCGCGCCACGCGCAGCACCACCGTGCAGCTCAATCAACTCATAGAGCTGGGCGGCAAGCGGGGGCGCGCGCCGCCGTCGCCCAGCGCGGCGAAGACCTGGCGCAAGCGGGCCTGTCACTGCAGCAGGCGGAAACCCGCGCCGCCGTGACTTCCGCCTTTGTCGACGTGCTGGCGGCGCAGGAAGGCTTGCGCCTGGCCGACAGCGCACAGGCCCTGGCCGCGCGCGCCAGTGACATCACGGCGCGGCGGGTGACGGCCGGCAAGGCGTCCCCTGTCGAAGAAACCCGCGCCAAGGTCGCCGAAGCGAGCGTGCGGCTGGAACTGAACCTGGCGCGCAGCACCCTGGCCAGCGCCCGCAAGCGCCTGGCCGCCCTGTGGGGCAACGCCACGCCCCGCTTTACCCTCGCCGAAGGACGCCTGGAAACCTTGCCGGAGCTGCCGCCGGCAAGCGAACTGGCGGCGCGCCTGGCCCAGGCGCCGGCCGTGCGCCAGGCGCACAGCGCGCTGGCCCAGCGGCAAGCGATGCTGGACGTGGAACAGCGGCGCGCAACGCCCGACGTCACGCTAAGCATCGGCATGAAGCGCTCGGAAGAACTGGGCCGCAACCAGGCCATCATCGGCCTGGCCCTGCCGCTACCGCTGTTCGACCGCAATGCCGGCAACAAGCTCGACGCCCTGCGCCGCAGCGACAAGGCCAGCGACGAGCTGGCCGCCGCCCGCATCGCCGTGCAAACGGACGTGGCTGCCGCCACCGAACGCCTGGCCACGGCCCGGCTCGACGTGGAAAGCTTGCGCCAGGACATCTTGCCTGGCGCGCAGAGCGCCTACGACGCGGCCAGCAAGGGCTTTGAGTTCGGCAAGTTCGCCTTCCTCGACGTGCTCGATGCCCAGCGCACCTTGCTGCAAGCCAAAAACCAATACCTGCGCGCGCTGACCGAAGCGCAGCACGCCGCCGCCGACATCGAGCGCCTGCTGGGCACACCAGCTCCCCTGTAAGGAATCCCCGACAATGAATATCAACCTCGACAAGAAACAAGCGATCACCATCGCCTCCATCGCGGCCGCCGGCATCGTGCTGGCCGTTCTCATCCTCGGCACGGGCAAGTCCAGCGCCCCGCCGGCCCCTGCCGTCAAGGCGGAAGCACATGCTGAAAAGAAGGACGAACATGGCCACGAAGAAGTGGAAGGCCGTCTGGAATTGACGGCTGCGCAAAGCCGCGCGGCCGGCGTCGCCATCGCCACGGCCGCGCCCGGCCGCATCAAGACGACAGTCGCCCTGCCCGGCGAAATCCGTTTCAACGAAGACCGCACGGCCCACGTCGTGCCGCGCCTGGCTGGCGTGGTGGAAGCCGTACAGGCGGACCTGGGCCAACTGGTGAAAAAGGGACAAGTGCTGGCCGTCATTGCCAGCACGGAACTGTCGGAACAGCGCAGCGCATTGCTGTCGGCGCAGCGGCGTTTATCGCTGGCCCGCTCCACGTATGAGCGCGAAGAAAAACTGTGGCGCGAGAAAATTTCTGCCGAGCAAGATTATCTGCAGGCGCAGCAAACGTGGCGTGAGGCGGAAATCGCCGTGCAGAACGCGCAGCAAAAGCTCAGCGCACTGGGCGCCAGTGGGGCCAGCAAGGGGCCGCTGAACCGCTACGACATCCGCGCGCCGTTCGACGGCATGGTGCTGGAAAAACATATCACCCTGGGCGAAGCCGTCAAGGAAGACGCGAACATCTTCGTCATTTCCGACCTGTCGACCGTGTGGGCGGAAATCGCCGTGCCGGCGAAAGACCTGGCCACCGTGCGCATGGGAGGCAAGGCGGAGGTGAAAGCCAGCGCTTTTGATGCCAGCGCGCAAGGCACGATCACCTATGTGGGCGCGCTACTGGGCGAGCAGACGCGTACGGCCAAGGCACGCATCAGCTTGCTGAACCCCGACATGGCCTGGCGCCCGGGCCTGTTCGTCACGGTGGAAGTGGTGTCCGGTGAAGCGGACGCGCCCGTCACCGTGCAAAGCACGGCCATCCAGACGGTGGAAGACAAGCCCGTCGTCTTCGTGCAAGTCAAGGACGGTTACCAGGCCACGCCCGTGGTACTGGGGCGCAGCGATGGCACCTTGACGCATATCAAGCAGGGCCTGGCCGCCGGCACGCCGTATGCGGCGCAAGGCAGCTTTGTGCTGAAGTCCGAGCTGGGCAAAGATTCTGCCGGCCACGAACATTGATCACGTTAAACAAAGGACCCCATCATGTTTGAACGCTTGATCCGCTTCGCCATCGACCAGCGCTGGCTGGTGATGCTGGCCGTGGCCGCCATGGCAGGCCTGGGCATCTACAGCTATCAAAAGCTGCCCATCGACGCCGTGCCCGACATCACCAATGTGCAGGTGCAAATCAATACCCAATCCGCCGGCTATTCGCCGCTGGAAACCGAGCAGCGCGTCACCTTCCCCATCGAAACGGCCATGGCCGGCTTGCCTAACCTGGAACAGACGCGCTCGCTGTCGCGCTACGGCCTGTCGCAAGTGACCGTGATCTTCAAGGATGGCACGGACATTTATTTTGCGCGCCAGATGATCAACGAGCGCTTGCAGGAAGCCAAGGAAAGCTTGCCGGCCGGTATCACGCCAAAGATGGGGCCCGTCTCCACGGGACTCGGCGAAATCTATCTGTGGACGGTGGAAACGCAAGACGGCGCGAAAAAGCCCGATGGCACGCCATACACGCCGACGGACTTGCGCGAAATCCAGGACTGGATCATCAAGCCGCAGTTGCGCAATGTCACGGGCGTCACGGAAATCAACGCCATCGGCGGCTACGCCAAGCAATACCAGGTGGCACCCTATCCTGAAAAACTGGCCGCCTACGGCATCAGCCTGCAAGACGTGGTGACGGCGCTTGAGCGCAACAACAGCAACGTGGGCGCCGGTTACATCGAAAAGCAGGGCGAGCAACTGCTGATACGCGCGCCGGGCCAGGTGGCGTCAAAAAGCGACATCGGCAACATCGTCGTCGCCAATGTGCAAGGCGTGGCGATTCGCATCCGCGACGTGGCCGACGTGGTGCTGGGGCGCGAGCTGCGCACGGGCGCGGCCACGGAAAACGGCCGCGAAGTGGTACTGGGCACGGTCTTCATGCTGATCGGGCAAAACAGCCGCGCCGTCTCGCAAGCCGTCGATAAAAAAATGCTGGAGATCAACCGCAGCCTGCCCAAGGGCGTGCACGCCGTCACCGTGTATGACCGCACGGTCCTCGTCGACAAGGCCATCAATACGGTAAAGAAAAACCTGCTGGAAGGCGCGGTCCTGGTGATCGCCATCCTGTTCCTGTTCCTCGGCAATATCCGCGCAGCCGTCATCACGGCCATGGTGATTCCGCTGGCCATGCTGTTCACGTTTACGGGCATGGTGCAATACCATGTGAGCGCCAACCTGATGAGTTTGGGGGCGCTGGACTTCGGCATCATCATCGATGGCGCCGTGGTGATCGTGGAAAACTGCGTGCGCCGCCTGGCCCATGCCCAGCAGAAACTGGGACGGCCGTTGACCTTGCAGGAACGCTTTCATGAAGTGTTTGCGGCATCGCAAGAGGCGCGCCGTCCCCTGCTGTATGGTCAGCTGATCATCATGGTCGTGTACCTGCCCATCTTCGCGCTGACGGGCGTGGAAGGCCGCATGTTTACGCCGATGGCCCTGACGGTCGTGATTGCCTTGCTGGGCGCCATGCTGCTGTCGATCACCTTCATCCCCGCCGCCGTCGCACTGTTTATCGGCGAGAAGGTGGCGGAGAAGGAAAACGCCATCATGCGCGCCGCCAAGCGCTGGTATGCGCCGCTGCTGGACAAGGTGATGCGCAACACGCCCGTCGTGCTAACGGGCGCGGCCGTGGCCGTAGTGCTGTCGGGCTTGCTGGCCACGCGCATGGGCAGCGAATTCGTGCCCAGCCTGAATGAGGGCGACATCGCCATCCAGGCCCTGCGCATCCCCGGCACCAGCTTGAGCCAGTCGCTGGCCATGCAGCAGCAGCTGGAAAGCAAGCTGATGGCAAACCACAAGGAAATCGCGCGCGTATTCGCCCGCACGGGAACGGCCGAGATCGCGTCGGACCCCATGCCGCCGAATATTTCCGATGGCTACATCATGCTCAAGCCGCGCGACCAGTGGCCGGAACCGAAGAAATCGCGCGAACAATTGCTGGCAGAAATCGAAGCGACGGCCAGCAGCTTGCCGGGCAACAACTATGAGTTTTCGCAGCCGATCCAGCTGCGCTTCAATGAACTCATTTCCGGCGTGCGCAGCGACGTGGCCGTGAAACTGTTCGGCGACGACATGGCCGTGCTCGACGGCACGGCGGCGAAGATCGCTGGTGTGCTTGGGAAAATTCCCGGAGCGACGGAAGTGAAGGTCGAGCAGACGACAGGCTTACCCATGCTGACGGTGCAGATCGACCGCGAGCAGACGGCCCGCTACGGCCTCAACATTGCCGACGTGCAAGCGGCGATTGCCACGGCCATCGGCGGGCAAGAAGCGGGCACCCTGTTCCAGGGCGACCGCCGCTTCGACATCGTCGTGCGCCTGCCCGACAACCTGCGCAGCGACCTGGAGCAATTAAAGCGCTTGCCCATCGCCCTGCCACTGGGCGCGGCGGCGGAAGGCCGCGCGCGCTTCATCCCGCTCGGCGAAGTGGCCAGCCTGCAAGTGGCGCCGGGGCCGAACCAGATCAGCCGCGAAGACGGCAAGCGCCGCATCGTCGTCAGCGCCAACGTGCGCGGACGCGATATCGGCTCCTTCGTGGCCGACGCCACGCAGCAATTGCAAGCGCAGGTGGCTATTCCCCCTGGCTACTGGACCAGCTGGGGCGGCCAGTTCGAGCAATTGCAGTCGGCCACGAAACGCCTGGAACTGGTGGTACCCGTGGCGCTGGCGCTCGTCTTTGTGCTGCTGTTTGCCATGTTCGGCAACGTGAAGGATGGTTTGCTGGTGTTCAGCGGCATTCCGTTCGCCTTGACGGGCGGCATCGTCGCCCTGTGGCTGCGCGATATTCCCATGTCGATCTCGGCGGCGGTCGGCTTCATCGCCCTGTCCGGCGTGGCCGTGCTGAACGGCCTGGTGATGATCGCCTACATCCGCCAGCTGCGCGAACAGGGCATGCCCTTGCAGGAGGCGATACGTGTAGGGGCCATCACGCGCTTGCGGCCCGTGCTGATGACGGCGCTGGTGGCCTCGCTGGGCTTCGTGCCGATGGCCATTGCCACGGGCACGGGCGCCGAGGTGCAGCGTCCGTTGGCCACCGTGGTGATCGGCGGCATCCTGTCGTCGACGGCCTTGACCTTGCTGGTGTTGCCGCTGCTGTACCGGCTGGCGTACCGCAAGGAAGAGGAAGTGGAAATGCAAGCCGCGCCCGAAGGCGCGGCGGTACAGCTGAGTAAATAGAGAGCGAGACGCGCGCTACCGCAATCGGCTTATCATGGCCGGCGGTAGCCGCCTTCGATCCAGTTCGCGGCGGATGTCGCATTGAACTTGAAGGCGGCCGAGGTGCGCACCTTGGCGATCTGTTCGCCATCGGCGTCGTAAGCGCTCAGTTCCGCGTACGGATGGTCTTCGTCGGGGACGATGTCGAACATCACCTTGATTTGCCCCTCGTCGGTGGCGACAAACAGGTTCTTGTGCAACTGCGCATGCAGCTGCTGCTCGTGGCGGCGCAGCACTTCCGAGGCCGTCTTGACCAGCGTATTAAACGCGTTGACGTCGAGCGGCTTCGGATTTTTCTTGTCGCGGCCCATGGTCCATGGCCCCACCAGTGCCGGCTCCGGTTCGCCATCCTTGATCATGGCCACGGCCCAGCCTTCATCTTCCTCGTTCTTGATCACGCGCGCCGTCCAGCCATTGCCTACCCACAGGCGCGGCTCCTGGATCGGGGCGTCATTGTCCTGCTCGGCTGCTTCGTCGGAAAAGTCGGGGAAATCGGTACTCATGGCGGTGCTCGTGATGGAAGGTCGGGGCTAGCATGATAGTCGAAAACGCCCACCCGTGCCGCCTTGCCGCAAGGTAAGGCGCGGACCGCCATAGTCGATCCTGGCAAGAAGACAAGCTATCAATGTAGTAGTTTTATTCTAGCAATCGAGCTTTGATATTCCTCAAGAGAACCTATTATTATTTTGCAATCTGAATTGTGTTTTTTATATTTATATATTGCATGTAGTAATGCTTGGCCCCAAGAAATTCTTTTCTTCATGCGGTGTCCCTCGTCCCTGAACGCCGCATTGCCTCACTACGCCAGGCACTTTCGTCGTTCTGATAAAAATAGCTGTGCACACCTATACATTCGAGGGTATCAACATGAAAATCTTGTCCACTCTGGCCTGCGCCACGCTCGTCGTCGTCGCAGGCAGCGCCAGCGCAGTTCCCACCTTCACTACCGGCGGTACGGTACTGGCAGGCGAGGGGCTGGTCACGTCGGTCGCGGGCGCCACCACCATCGATTTCAATGATGGTCTAGTGCCCGCTAATTACACGGGTAACGTCTTCACCAGCAATCACCCAAGCTACGCCGCGCAGCCACCGAACGATCTGACGGCTTTCTATTCCGTCGGCGTGACGAATGGTCAGATCACCCCTGGCGTCGCCACCTTCGGCGGCGGTCTGAGCTATTTTGGCTTCTACATGGGTTCGCCAGATGCGTATAACAGCGTCGTCTTTACCATGGGAGATCAGAGCACGGTCACCTTGACGGGATCGGAAATCGCCACGCTGGGCGGTATCAGCGCCAATGGCGATCAATCGGTCGGCCTGTATGTGAATGCGTGGGCGGGCGAAGGGGAAAAATTTACCTCGATCGCCTTCCACTCGACAGGCCAGGATGCCTTTGAAAGCGACAACCACGCCTTCATCACCGCCGTGCCCGAACCGGAAACCTATGCCATGCTGCTTGCCGGCCTGGGCTTGCTGGGCTTCGTGCTACGCCGCAAACAATCCTGATTCAGGCATGCACCAGCAAAAGCCCGCACTGCGGGCTTTTTTCACTACCAGGCGGGGCATTTCTTTGCATGGCAAAACATCAGCACATGGACATGGCAGGCCGGTTGGGCCAGGTCAACGGTGGACCGGGCGGTATCCAGCGCGGGTCGATGGCCGGCAGCGGCGCATGGTAATTGAACGGGGTGATGATGATCGGCGGTATCGCCGATGGCGCGCCGACGGGCTCGGCGCAGGACTGGGTGGCGCTACGCTGGCGCGTGATTCGATGTTCAGGGGGGATAGCGATTGATCCCCGGTATCTGCAAACAAAAGCATGTTGCCCTCCTTGCTAGACTGAGGTGTTCAGTATAGGACGGCTTGCGCATATTACAAGAAGAGAAATCTTGTTCCAGATCAGCATTTTCTGGCCGCCAGCGCCTTCCATACCGTGAAAATGACGGCCTGTCGCACGCCGCTGGTGGCAAGCCAGGCGCGCCCCTACAGTGTGACCATGCAACACCCGATTCCCCACACACTGAGGCTTACCATGAAAAAATTGCTCACCTTCGTCCTCATCGTCATGCTCGCCTGCCTGTTTCTCGACAAGATAAGCGGCAGCGACATGCACATGCAGTTCAACGGCGACGATGTCGACGGTCCGCTGGAATGGTTGTTCGGCCTGGTGTTTGCCGGCGGCGGCTTGCTGATCGCCGCCATTGCGCTGGTATGCGCCGCCGTCATCACGGGGGTCGTCCTGGCCGGCGTGGGCGTGGTGCTGATCGCCGTGGTGGCCTTGTGCGTGGTACTGGCGCTCGCCTTGAGCACACCCGTGCTGCTGCCGCTGCTGATACCCGTCGCCATCGTCTGGCTGATCGTCAGCCGCAACCGCAAGCAGGCGCAAGCGCGTCAGCACAGCCTGTAATCACTGCGCCATGAACTTGCTTAGCACGCCGTCGCTGCCGCCATCATTCTGTTCGATGCGGTTGCGCCCGCCCCGCTTGGCCCGGTACAGCGCCTCGTCGGCGCGCGCCAGCACGGCGTCGCAATCGGCATCCGTGCCGGCCATGGCGGCCATGCCGATACTCACCGTGATGGTAATCAAGATGCCACCATCGGTGGTCAGCGAACTTTCCGCCACGCGCCGGCGCAGCCGTTCGGCAAACACGGCCGCTGCCGCCAGGTCCGTGCCCGGCAGCAAGATGGCGAATTCCTCGCCGCCCACGCGGCCCGGCACGTCGACCTTGCGCAGCGCCTGACACATCAACGCACCCAGGTGGCGCAACACGGTATCGCCCACCGCGTGGCCATACTCGTCGTTGACGCGCTTGAAATGATCGATATCGAGCATCAGCACGGTGGCGCAACGGGCCAGCTCGCGCTGCAAGCGGGCATGCTCGTTTCCCAGCGCCGCCATAAAGTGACGCCGGTTTGGCAGGCCGGTGAGAAAATCGGTGGTGGCCAGCTGCAACAGTTCCGCGTTCATGCGCTTGCGCTCGGTGATATCGAACGAGGACACCATGACAAAGTCCAGGCTGTCGGCATGACCGGGCATGACCAGCAGGCTCAATTCATTTTGCCGCGCCGCGCCGTCGAGACGCACAAAGCTGCTTTCGCACTCGTACAGGTGCGCGCCGCCAGCCAGCGCCAGCAGCGCATCGCCGAAACAGGGCAAGGCGCTGTCGTCGAAATTCTGTGCTAGGCCCAGCGCGCCGCGGCGCTGGTCGTCCTCGTTGGCGCGCACCTGCGCCAGCGCGGCGCCGTTCGCATCGATGATGCGCACCAGCCCCGCCAGCTGCTGCAGCGCATCCGGATTGGCCTGGAAGTGGGTGCCCAGATCGCGCACGCCCGCTTGCTTGAGAGCATCGAGCGCGGCGCGCACGGCCGACCAGTCCTGTTCCCACAGGGCCACGGGCGCATGGTCGTACAGGCTGCGGAAACGCGCTTCGCCGGCGCGCAGGGCCAGCGCCACCTGCGCCTGTTCGATGGCCATGCCGGCCAGGTGCGCCGCCTCGCTCAGCCGTGCCAGATGCGCCGCGCCCGGTAGCGTAGGCTGGCGGTGATACGCCATCAGGACACCGAGCAGCTTGCCCGAGCCGCCACGCACGGGCTCGGCCCAGCACGATTGCAGCTGGGCCCGGCTGGCCAGTTCCATGCTTTCCTGCGCATCGGCATGCAGGTCGCCGACGATCACGCGCAGGCCGTCGCGCACGGCTTGCGCGGCGATGCCATGCACGCCCTGCAGGGTGTCGAGGTCATGGCCATGGCTGGCCAGGTTGAAAAACGCGGGCAAGCTCGGCGCCGCGCCCAGCACCAGGCGGTGGCGGCTTTCATCGAGCAGCAAGATGCTGCACAGCATGGCAGGATGGTCGGCTTGTACGCCCAACACCACGCTTTCCAGCACCCGTTCCAGCGGCGCGCCCGTGGCCAGCATTTCCAGCACTTGCCGCCGCGTGTGCTCGCGCCGTTCCATCTGGCTGCGCTCGCTGATATCGCGGAAGGTCCACAAGCGCGCCTGCTCATTGCCCAGCTGCATGCTGCGCACATATTGCTCGACCACCCGCCCATCGCGCAGGTGCAGCACGTCGCGCCGCTCGCGGTGGCCATGCGGCGCGTGGGCGCGTGCCCCAAGGAACGGCGCCGCCTGCTCCAGCTGGCTTTCCACATGGCGCACCAGCGCCGCGCCATCGGCTTGCCAGTCGAGCGCGTCGGGCACTTGCCACAGGTCGCGGAAGCGCCGGTTCGACATGAAGATGCGGCCATCGGTATTGTCGACCAGAATGCCGTCGATGGTCGAATCGAGGATGCTGCGCAGCATGGCCTGGCTGCGCTGCGCTGCTTCGGCCATCGCCAGCACGCTCGTTTGCCCCTGCTCCAGCTGGCCAGCCAGCTCACTCGAGCGCGCCAGCGCCGCCCGGGCGCGGGCACGGCCCGCCGCCAGCAGCCAGGCCGCCAGCGCCAGCACGATGCTGGCCAGCAAACCGGTCCAGGCCACCAGGCGGGGCCGCGCCAGCAGTACGCCATCGAAACCTGGCATGGCGCGCACGTGCAAGATCCAGGCATGGCCGGCGATGGTGATCGCTTGCTGCGACAGCCGGCTGTCCGAGGCGGCAGACGACAAGGCGCCCGGCAAGCTGTCATACATCAAGGCGGCCTCGGCCAGTTGCGCGCCATCATAGATTTCCAGGTCCAGCTGGCGCGCCCCCTCGCCGCCCACGCCCGCCATCAGGTCGCCCATGCGAAATGGCGCGAAGACCCAGGCGCGCAAGGCGACGCGCCGTTGCTCCACGCTGGCATGCGGCAAGCCATTGTCATACACGGGCAACACGACCAGGAAGCCATGCGCCTGGGAGCTACCGCCATCTTGCATCAGGTGGATCTTGCCCGTCATGGCGGCCTGGCCCGTGTCGCGCGCCTGTTCGAGCGCGGCGCGGCGCACGGGTTCGGACCCGATGTCGTAGCCGAAGGCCAGCAGGTTGCTCTCGCTCAAAGGTTCCAGATAGGTGACGGGCGCATACCAGGCACGCTGGCCTTGCGGACGCACGGCATAGCCGGGATAGCCTTCCGCGCGCACGCCGGCCTCATGCCGTGCCAGGGCGGCGCCGGACAACAGCGGCAGGTAGCCGATGCCGTGTATGCCGGGAAAGTGGCGCTCCACCTGCTGCACCGCCAGATAGGCATGGAATTCGCGGCGCGTGACTTCCTGCGAACTGGCATACAGCCCCTGCACCCCGTGCAGCACCTGGATGTAGGTTTGCATGCGGCCGACGATGTTGTTCACCAGTTCGCGCACGCGGAAATCGAAATCGGCCTGCACCTGCTGTTCGCTGGCGTCGTGGGCATTGCGCCAGGCGCCATACGTCAGTCCCAGGCACAGCGCCAGCACCAGCGCGGCCAACACGCGCGGTCCCACCCAGTGCGACACTGGCCAAGCAAACCACGACGAAGACGCGCGTGTAGGCATGACGGGCTGACAGGCAGAACGGATTTCAAACCACTATACGGCCAGCAACATGGCTGGCAGCGGGCTGCACGACGACCATCGGTAATCGCTGAGAATGATAGTACGTTACAGCAGGCGCCCTTGCAATGCTGAATATTGTATTAAAAAGATCACATATTTCGTGATTGCAATGATGCGTGCCCCAGGAAAATTCGATGCCGTGAAAACCATCCCCTACCGCTGGTATGATCGCCCCCGCAATCCATCATCAAGGAGTCGCGTTTGCAGCAGGATAGCTGGCAGGGAACACTATGGCTGGCGCCGGACTTTGCCATCTTGCATGGCGCAGCGGGCGCCACGGATAGCCACGCCCATTATGCGCAGCAGCTGATGCTGAGCACCGGTGCGCCCGTCACGATCGAGCTCGACGGCATCGTCCATACGGCGCGGCATTTGCTGGTCGACAGCCTGCGCCCGCACGCCATCCTGAGCGCGCCAGCGCCCCTGCTGACCATCTATGCGGAACCGCAGCGACTGGGCGGCGCGGCCCTGCTGGCAGCGGCCGGCAGCGCAGGTACACCCAGCCTCGACAGCCTGTCCGCCGCGCTGCAGGCGCAGCCACGCGTGCACTTGCCCGATCCCCGCTTGCGGCGGGCGCTGGACAAGGTCGACGCGCTGTTGTCAGGCAAGGTCAGCGCAACCGCCGTGGCCGAGGCGGCGCATTTGTCGCTGAGCCAGCTGGAACGCCTGTTCAGCGCCCAGCTGGGCCTGCCCGTGCGGCGCCTGGTGCTGTGGCGCCGCTTGCGCCTGGCCATCCGTTTCATCTTGCTCGGCAGCACACTGACGGAGGCGGCCCACGGCGCCGGCTTTGCCGATGCCGCGCATTTTTCACGCACCATGCGCAGCCTGTTCGGCGTGCGCGCCGACCGCAGCTTGCGCCAGCTCGACGTCAAGCTGCTCGATTGAGTTTTCGATGCAGCGCCTGCTTCAAGCCGGCCGGCAGCTCGGGCGCGCGCACGCCCTCTTCCGCGCGGAACGGTTCGATCAATTGCGCTCCATACGCGAGCGGGTAATCGGGACGGCTGCCGATGCCCAGGTCGTCGCCCCGCATGCGATAGCCGGGCGCGTCGAAGGCCGTGCCCAGCAGGCGATCCCAGCACGTAAAGAACAGGCCGAAATTCACGTCGCCGGCCGTGCCGTATTTCATGTGGTGAAAACGATGCAGGGGCGCCCAGGCAAACACGTGGCGCAGCGGGCCCATGCGCATGTCGACATTCGCGTGCTGCAGCAAGAGCTGGATCGCCACGGCAAACGCCAGCACGGCCATGACGGTTTCCGGTATGCCCAGCAGCAGCAAGGGCAGCATGCCGCCCGCCGCTTCCAGCAACAAGTGCAGCGGATGTTTCATCCAGCCATTGAAACCGTACAGGCGCTGCACGCTGTGGTGCACGGCATGCAGTTTCCACAGAAAATAAAAACGGTGGCTCAGGTAATGCACGAGCGTGATGCCGCAGTCAGCGATGACGATCGCCAGCAGCAACTGCGCCCAGAACGGCAGCTGGACCGGCCAGAACGGGCCCAGCGCCAGGTGTCCGGCCAGCAAGGGAAAAGCCGCCAGGCCCAGCAGGTACAGCGCTTCATTGACGAGCGCATGCAGGCTGTCGCGCCAGCCGTCGCCGTGATCATGGTTCCATGCGCCGTCATACGGCAGATAGCGTTCGGCAAGAAAAGAAGTGAGCAGGGCCAGCAGCAGCAAGGGCGGCAAGAGCCAGAGGGAATGTTGGCGAACCGCAATTAACCAGCCGGCGGCGCCGATGAAGCCGGCCCAGAACACGGGGCCGTACAGCGCGGCAAAGAGGGATTTCATGGCAAGACGCTCCTGTGGCAAAAACCACAGCATGACTTGCACTCCTGCCGCGCCGCTTGAAGAAACGGCGCAACTTAGTTACAACTTGCTTACTTCAGGGCCTTGCGCGCCGCGTATTGCTGGTAGCCGTTGGCGCGCAGGGCGCAGGCGGGGCAAGTGCCGCAGCCATAGCCCCAGTCGTGCAACTCGCCCCGCTCGCCCAGATAGCAGGTGTGTGTGCCACTGCGGATCAGGTCGACCAGCGGCTGGCCGCCCAGGTCTTCCGCCAGGTCCCAGCTTTGCGCCTTGTCCAGCCACATCAGCGGCGTTTCCAGTTTCAAACGCGTATTCATGCCCAGGTTGAGGGCCACTTGCAGCGCCTTCATCGTGTCATCGCGGCAATCCGGGTAGCCGGAAAAATCCGTTTCGCACATGCCGCCGACCAGCACCGTCAAGCCGCGGCGATACGCCACGGTAGCGGCCACCGTCATGAACAGCAAGTTGCGGCCAGGAACAAAGGTGTTCGGCAAGCCGTTTTCCTGCATGACGATCTCGACGTTCTGCGTCATGGCCGTATCGGAAATGGCGGAAATCAAGGACAGGTCTATCATGTGATCCTGACCCAGGCGGCTGTCCCACTCGGGCGACTGCTGGCGCATCTGTTCCAGTACGCCGGGACGCACGGTCAGTTCGATCGCATGGCGCTGGCCGTAATCAAAGCCGATGGTTTCCACGCGGCTATAGTGTTTCAGGGCCCAGGCCAGGCAGGTGGTGGAATCTTGTCCACCGCTAAAGAGCACCAGTGCGGAGTCCGTTGCTAGCATAATTTCTTTCCTTCAGTTTTATTCTGTCCAATAGTGCGCGGGGAAACATGATTCCCTGTGCAAAAAATACTTATTCGTCCGCCATCAGTTTACCTATTCCGGTAACATGCAGTCAGCATTTACTTATCTGGAGCACCATGTTTTCTGCACGACCCATACGGCATACGGCTGCCGGCAAGGCGATACGACCACGAATTTTGGCACAAGTAGTGACAAAAGTAATGGGTCAACTGACACTGGCGACCGCTGGCAGTGTCATCTTGATATGCCCGATCGCCCAGGCCCGCGCGCAGGAAGCGACGCAAGAGCGCACACAAGAGCTCCCGCAAGACACCGCTGCAGACAGCCACGTCAGCACGGAAGCGGCGCCCGCCCCGTTGCAGTACGAGGTCAAGGTCAACGCGCCCGGCGACCTCGATGAGTTGCTCGAAAAAAACCTGGACCTGGAACGCTTCCGCGGCAACCCGCGTATGGATCGCGAGCAATTGCAGCGCCTCGTGCGCGATACGCCCGAGCAAGCCAAAAACCTCGTCGCCACGGCCGGCTATTACACGCCCGTCGTCACGGTGCGCGTCGATACGACGGGCGCCAAACCCATCGTCATCGTCGACCTCGACCCAGGCCAGCCGGTCACCATCGACAAGGTCGAGCTGGAATTGCGCGGCTTCGACCCCACGCCGCCGCTGGCCGCCAGCGAACCCTACGATACGGAAGCCCTCAAGCGCAGCTGGTCCCTGAAGACGGGCAGCGTGTTTCGCCAGTCCGACTGGGAATCGGCCAAGCGCGCCCTGCTGCGCGAAGTGGTGCAGACGCGTTACCCGCGCGCCCAGCTGGTCGATACGCAAGCCGTGGTCGACCCGGAAACGCACAAGGTCTCCTTGCTGGTGGTGCTTGACAGCGGGCCCGAGCTGCGCTTTGGCGAACTGCGCATCGAAGGCCTGAAACGCTACGATGCCAGCATCATCCGCAACCTCGACAAGATACGCCCGGGCGAATACTACAGCGAATCGGCGCTGCAATCGTTCCAGGCGCGCCTGCAGGACACGGGCTACTTTGCCAGCGTGGAAGTGAGCGCCGACATGAGCAGCATCCTCAGCGAGCAGATCGAGGCGGGCCAGGAAAGCCAGCAAGCCGATGCCGCCGGCGCCGCGCCCGAAGCCAAGCCCGTCAACCGCGGCCCCGCGCCGCTGCTGCCGCTGGTCGTGCGCGTGACGGAAAACAAGCAGCAGAACGTCAGCGCCGGTCTCGGTTTCAGTACGAATACGGGGAATCGCGCACAGCTCAACTATGACAACCTGAATGTGTGGGGCACGCGCTTCAAGAGCGCGATCACCATGGAAACGAAAAAACAGGCGGCGCACGCCAATTTTTACTTTCCAACGACCGAGCGCGGCTACAACGACAGCGCCGGCGCCTCGTTCGAGCGCAGCGACATTTCCAACGAAATCACGGCCGTCACCACCATCTCGGCCAAGCGCAACTGGGGCGGCACCAACCTCGAGCGCAGCCTGACGTTCGAATTCCTCAGCGAAGACAAGACCGTCGTCGGCCTGGAACAGACGCGCAGCAAGAGCTTGCCGCTGACCTATGCCATCACCAAGCGCAGCCTCGACAGCCTGCTGTTTCCCACCAAGGGCTATGTCATCAACGCCCAGGTGGGCGGCGCCCTGCTGCCCGTGCTGACGGACGAGCGCTTCGTGCGCGTGGCCGGCAAGGCCGTGTATTACCGTCCGCTCGGTGAAAAAGGCGAGCTGATCGTGCGCGGCGAAATGGGCGCGCTGGGCTCGAAGGAAAAACGCGGCGTGCCAGCCGTCTACCTGTTCCGCGCGGGCGGCGACCAGTCGGTGCGCGGCTATGCCTACCAGGAACTGGGCGTCAAAGAGGGCGACGCCACCGTCGGCGGGCGCTACATGGCCACCGCCAGCGCCGAATACCAGTACTGGTTCAAGCCGAAGTGGGCCATCGCCGCCTTCTATGACGCCGGTAACGCGGCCGATACCGTCAAGGCGCTGACGCCGAAATCGGGCTATGGCCTGGGCGGGCGCTACAAGAGCCCCGTCGGTCCCATCAATGTCGACGTGGCGTATGGCCACGCCGTCCACGCCTACCGTTTGCACTTCTCTCTGGGATTCACTTTCTGATGTCCGACATGATTACCGAGGCACCCGACGCCGTCCCTCCACCTCCGGCGAAAAAACCGCGCCGCTGGTTGCGCTACCTCTTGATCGCCATCGCCAGCCTGGCCGTGCTGCTGGGCGGCGCCTTCTGGTTCCTGGGCCGCGAATCGACCTTGCAGATGCTGGTGCAAAAGGTGGCCAGCGCCAGCGGCGGCGAAATCGCCGTCACGGGCGTGTCCGGCTCGCTGTACAACCGCATGCACCTGGGCCACGTCAGCTACCGCAGCAAGACGCAGCACATCACGGCCGACAACATCGACATCAACTGGTCGCCGTTCCAATTCTTCTCGGAAGGCATCGCGATCAGCGAACTGCACGTGGCCAGCCTGTCCGTGGAAAGCACGGCGCCCTCCGAGGAACCGTCGACGATGCCGGCCAGCCTGGCTTCGCCCTTCAAGATCGGCATTTCCGACGCGCGCCTGGACAAGGTGACCTTGGTCAGCGCGGGCGGCAACACGGTCTTTGAAAAGATCCACTTCACCTTGTCGGGCGACAAGACGCAATGGCAGCTGGAAGACGCCTCGGCGCTGACGCCGTTCGGCCAGGCCACGGCCAGCGCGACGATTGCCGCCACACAACCGTTCAAACTGTCAGGCAAGGCCGGCTTGACGCAGCTCAATGCCGCCGCCGGTGAAAAACCCGCCGCCCTGGCGCTGCAACTGAGCGGTGACCTGAACGTACTGAACGTGACAGCCAAGGGTAACGCGGGCGCGGCCACGGCCGACGCCCAACTGGCGCTGGCGCCGTTCGACCCCGTCATCATCCTGCGCTCGGCCAGCATCCGTGGCCGCAACATCAATCCAGGCAAATTCGACGCCACCTTGCCGCAGGCGGACCTGAGCCTGGAACTCGATGCCGCCATCGACACGCGTCCCACGGCGCAGACCGTATCGGGCAAGCTGGCCATCCTCAACCACGCCACGCCCGGCCCCATCGACCAGCAAAAGCTGCCGCTGCGCCAGTTCGAAGCGCGCCTGGGCGGCACCCTGACGGCCACGACTTTAGAGTCGGCCATCATCGACTTCGGCAACGCGGGCAAGTTCACGGGTAGCGGCAAGCTCAACCGCGACGCCGCCGACGCTCCCATCGGCAATGCGCAGCTGACCTTGCACACGGACAAGATCGACTTGCAGCACATTTACAGCAGCATCAACAGCACGAAGATCGTCGGCGACATCGTGCTCGACAGCGACGGCAAGACGCAAACCCTGCGCGCCAAGCTGGGCGAAGCAAAGCTGCGCCTGGACGTGGAAGCCACTCTGGCCGACTCGCTCGTGCAATTGCGCAAGGCAACCTTGCAAGCAGGTAAAAGCAGCGTCAACGCGACGGGCCAGATCAGCCTGAAAGACGAGCAGCCTTTCAAGGCCGTGGCCAGTACAAGCCGCTTGAACCCGGCCGACTTCGGCGCCTTCCCCGTGGCCGACCTGAACCTCGACGTGCGCGCCAACGGTCACGTGGCGCCGACATGGCTGGCGAATGCGGACTTCACCGTGCGCCCCAGCAAGCTGCTCGACCAGCCCCTGTCCGGCAAGGGCAAGCTGACGGCCGATGCGGCCCATTTCAGCGGCATCGACGTGCAGTTGGCGTTGGGCAAGAACAATCTCACGGCCAAGGGCAACTTTGGCGGCGCCGGCGAAAAACTCAACTGGAACGTCGATGCGCGCCAGCTCTCCACCCTGCAGGGCGACTTGCTGGGCAGCGTGCTGGCCAGCGGCGTGGTGCAGGGCACCCTGCAGCAGCCGCGCACGAGCTTTATTGCTGATGCAAAAGGATTGGGCCTCACCAGCGGCAAGCGTCCCGCGCCGGACAGCGCCATCCACGCCAGCGGCGACGTGGGCTTGACGGGGCCGAAGAAGGAAGCGGAATTGAAAATGACGGGTTCCTTGCAAAAGATCAACCCGGCCGCGTTTGGTGCATCACTACCCAACGGCAACGTGAATGCAGACTTCAACGGCAGCGGCCGCCTGACCAGCGACTGGCAAGTGGCTCTCAACCTGGGCTTGCGCGAATCGACCTTGCAAAACGCCCCGCTGGCTGGCTACGCCAAGCTGTCGGCCAACGCGAAACGGGTCGACAGCGTCGATGCGGAACTGCGCCTGGGGCCGAACAGCCTGCTGGCCAAGGGCGCGCTGGGCGGCGCCACCGACAAGCTGACGTGGAAACTCGACGCGCCGCAACTGTCGACCCTGGGTCCCCGCTTTGCCGGCGTGCTGCAGGCCGCCGGCTCCGTCAGCGGCAAGATGGACGCGCCCGCCGCGCAACTGACGCTCGACGGCCGTGACCTGACCTTCTTTGGCGACCAGCAACTGAAGTCCATCAAGGGCAGCGCCAGCGTGGGCGCCGGCCAGGGCGCGCTCGACCCCATGGTCAGCAGCCTGGACATCACGGGCTACAGCACGCCCACCTTCAAGCTGGGCAGCGCCCGCCTGGCCACGACGGGCACGCGCGGCAGCCATACGGTGAACCTGGCGGCGCGCAATGACGATTTCGACGCCACCGTGCAAATCCGCGGCAACCAGAGCGGCGCCAGCTGGACGGGCACGATCGACAGCCTGCAAAACAAGGGCCGCTATGCACTGGTGCTGCAGGCGCCCGTGCCTGTGAAAGTGGCGGGCCCGGCCGGCAGCGGCGTGGCGGGCCTGGGCCAGCCGGAACAGATCAGCGTGGGTAACACGGTCATCAAATTGCCAGCAGGCAGCATCACCATGCAAAGCCTGGTCAAGAACGGCCCCCGCTGGACCAGTTCCGGCCAGGCGGCCGGCGTGGCGCTGACCTACCTGGCGCAAGTGATTCCGTCGCTGCAAGCCAATGCGCGCAGCGACCTGACCCTGGGCGCGCAATGGTCGCTCGACATGCAGGTGCCGACGGCGAAACAGAAGGATCCGTCCCTGGCCGGCATGCTGCACATCTACCGCGAAAAAGGCGACGTGACGGTGGGCGTGGAACAGCCGCTGGCGCTGGGCTTGCGCACCCTCGATGCGCGGATCGACGTGGCCAACCAGCAGCTGCGCCTGGCCGTGAAACTCGATGGCGCGCGTGCCGGCCAGAGCGACATCAATGCCACCGTGCAAATGTTGGGCGGACGCATCAGCAACGACAGCGCCCTCTCGCTGACGGCCACCACCAACGTCGATTCGCTGGCCTGGCTGGCGCCGCTGACGGGTCAACCAGGCCTGGAGCTGGGCGGCGCCCTGAAAATCGCGCTGGCCGGCAGCGGCACCATCGGCGCGCCGCAATTGAATGGCGACATCAATGGCAGCAAGCTGCTGGTGAACTGGGCCGACCAGGGCTTGAAGTTGCGCAATGGCGTGCTGCAAGCCAAGCTGGCCGGCGATCAATTGCAATTGCAGCGCCTGAGCTTTGACGGCGGCGACGGCAAGGTGCAGGCAGATGGCTGGGTACGCTTTGCGAACGGCGAGGCGAGCCTGGAACTGAAACTGCTGGCCGACCGCCTGCAGGCGCTGTCGCGTCCCGACCGCACCTTGATCCTGTCGGGCAACAGCACCCTGGTGCGCAACGACAAGCGTTTCAGCTTCGAGGGCAAGTTCAAGGCCAACCGCGCGCTGATCGAGCTGGCGCCGCAGGATACCCCGACGCAAAGCAGCGACGTGGTGGTGCTGGGCAAGGAAGTCAAGGGCAGCAAGGAGGCGCCCTCCTTGCCCTTGAATATCGACCTCGAGTTCGACCTGGGCAATGCCTTCCACCTGCGCGGCATGGGCATCGATGCGGACCTGGCGGGCAATGTGCGCGCTAGAGTCATCAACCGCGCCGCGCCGCGCGTGACGGGCAGTATCAGGGTCGTCAACGGCTTGTATGCGGCATATGGGCAGAAGCTGTCGATCGAGCGGGGCCTGATCGCCTTCACGGGCGCCTACGACAACCCGTCCCTGAACATCCTCGCCGTGCGCAAGCGTCCCGAAGGCGAAGCCTTGTCGGAAACGAACGTGGAAGCGGGCGTGGAAGTGCGCGGCACGGCGCAGGCGCCGACAGCCAAGCTGGTGTCCACGCCGAGCGTGTCGGACAGCGACAAGCTGGCCTGGCTGATCCTGGGCCACGGCGCGGAAACGGCGGCCGGCGATGAAATGGCCCTCTTGACGACGGCCGCAGGCGCCCTCTTCGGCGGCTCCGGCGGCGGCTTGCAAGGCAAGCTGGCCAGTTCGCTGGGACTCGATGAAGTGGGACTGTCGCAGGCGCAAGGACTGGAAAGCACGGTCGTCACCGTCGGCAAGCGCCTGTCCTCGCGCGCCTACCTGACGTTCGAGCAAGGCACGAGCACGGCGACGAGCCTGGTCAAGCTGCGCTACAAGCTGAACCGCCGCATCACCCTGCAATTCCAGACGGGCACGAACAATGCCCTGGACGTGTTGTACACCTGGGCGTTTGATTGATTTAACGCCGTCAAAACCTACTGCGCGTCGTGATTGGCGGCCTGCGATGCTCACTGTGCTAAAGCACAGCTGCGCTTCTCTGCCACAACTCACTGCCGCTCGCTACGGTCTTTTTGGGCGTTGGTTTTAGAATGCAACAAAACACAAAGGGCGCCTCGGCGCCCTTTTCTTTGATCTGCCTCAAAGGCAATCTTACTCAGCCACGTCGAGGCCCCGCTCGATCATGCCTTCGACATACGCGCGCAAATATTGTTCCAGCGCGGGGCCGGACAGCACGTTGGCCGTCAGCGCACCGTGCGGCGAGCCTTTCAGCACGCCGTCGTGGTACACGCGCGCAATCCAGGCCACGTCCGTGCCCTGGGTGTAATCGAGTTCATAGTCGAACGATTCTCCGCTGACTTTGCGTGTGTAGACTTCCTTGACAATTGCCATCTAAAACAGCCTTTCTTGACGAGATTAACTGGGATGCGGGTGCGGCACGGGATCGTCCTGCGGCACCGGATGCTCGGGCCCCGGGTGGTGCCCGGGTGCTTCTTGCGGCTCCGGCGCCGGCATGGGTTCATCGACAGGCGCCGGGTCAGGCGCGCGGTGGGCATGGATGACGGACATGGCGGACCTCCGTGCAGACAAAAGAAGACCATACCACGAGATGCCCGCCGCTGCCCTTATTTGCCTGCCGGCCGGACGTCCGCGACCGGCGGCATGGCGTGACAAGGCATAGTGCTTGCATGCCAAGCAAATGTCAACATGCAACTTTTACCGTTTGACAAGCATCGCCGCCCGCCCCCATCTGGCTTACAATCGCTGTTTTACCCGTACCCGATTGCATACATGGAAACCACCACCCTCGCCCTGCTGTTCCTGGTCCCGCTGCTGGTCTGGCGCATTTATTCGCGCCTGAAGAAACTGGTGGCGCGCCAGAAATCGCAGCTGTGGCGGCACTGGACCGTGGCGATCGCCTTGCCCGTGCTGCTGCTGTTCCTGGCAACGACGACGAAATTCGACGTCCTGCCCCTGTCCAGCCTGGGCGCGGCTGCGCTGGCCGGTGGCTGGCTGGGCGTGCTGGGCTTGAAACTGACACGCTTCGAACAGGTCGGCAAGGATTTCTTCTTTACCCAGCACCGCTATCTGGGCCTGGCCATCATGATGCTGTTCATCGCCCGATTGCTGTACCGCGGCATGGAAATCTATATGAACTCGCGCCAGGACGTGCCCGTGCCGCCGCCGCCATTCGGCCAGAGCCCGCTGACCATGGCTGCCTACGGCCTCGTCATCGGCTACTACGCCGTGTATGCGTGGGGCCTGGTGCGCTGGCGCCAGCGCAACAAGCCACTGCAGGCGCCCGAGTAAGTCATCCCGTCAGTAGTACTGGCACAGGCCTTCACAGCTCGTCACCGCCAGCGCCTGACGTATCGTCGCCAGCGCCGGCGCCAGGGCGGGATCGAGGTCCTTGTCCGCATCAGCCATGCTGATCAGCAGGCGCTCGCGCAAGGGCGGCGCCATCAGACTGGCATTCGCCGTGGCGTGCTGCGCGGCCGCTTCCAGCATCCGTTTCTTTTGCGCCACGTTCCAGAACGGCACTTGCGCGAACTGCACCACGCCAGTGTAAACAACGGCGGTATTCTTGCTGAACGCGCGTGCGCGCAGACGCTCGGCCCCGCTCACTGCGGACGCCGGCTGGGCACTGAATTCCTGCTCCATCAGCCCAATCAAATGGCCATGGCAATGCATGCTGAAAGCAAACAACGTGCTCATTTCATCGCCATAATTGGCCAGGTTCTGCGTCACTTGTTCCTTGCGCGCCTGCTGCAGCTGCGCGCTGGACAGCGGCAAGGGCCATGCGAGGCCAAACGTATAGTATGTTTTTCCCAAACGCATGGCCTTTTCGCAGACGGCCACGCTCTGGTTCACGTCTTGCAGCGCGGCAACGGGCGTCTGGAACAGGCGCGGGCCGTCGGCGATGTGGGCAAACAGCTGCGCCACGACAGGGTCCCGCAGGCGCGGCAAGCCGCTTTGTGGCGTCGCCTTGGCCATCAGCGCTTCCAGCTGGTCGCTGGCTTGCTGGAAATCGGTATAGCTATCGGCCCAGGCGACGGGCGCCACGAGGGCGGAGGAAAGGCAGAACAGACGGCCGAGGCGGCGCAACGGCATGGAAATCGACAGGGACATTGGATCAGAAGAACACTATTGGATAATTGGCAATTATAACAATCTGTATCCACAGTACATTTAATTGTGTTTTACACCATCACTTGCCTAGGCAATGATGGTGACGCGCGGCCAGCGCGCCGCATAGTCCTTGCTGGCCAGGCGCTGCGCATAGCCGTCCAGGCTGATGCGCGCCGGGTTGCGCCGCACCACCATGCCGAACAGGTCATCGAGACCGTGCGGTGCGACGATGCCAATCTCGCCATCCGGCTGCAGATAGATGCCGACGGCCGTGGCAAACTCGGGCCAGGAAGCGATGGCGTCATCGAGCGACAGCAAGGGCGGCACGGCGTAGCCAAACGCATCTTCGAACCACAGGTGTACCCGAGCCTGGTTGCATACGTCCCACGGCACGCCGGGCAGCAAAGTTGCCAGGCGCTGGCGCAGTTCCACCTCGCGCCCGGGTTGCAAATTGTGCGCATCGAAATACGCCACGTCGATATCAGCCAGCGCCGATGGTTGCGCGTAACCGTGCAAGGCGTCCCACACGAGCTTGCGCACGGCGCCGGCGCCGATGCAGCAGTCAGGCAGGCCCAACTGCGCCACGGCGTGCAGGGCCTGCATGCACCACGGCGTGGCGCTGGCGATGGCGCGCAGTCGCGTGGCCAGCGCTTCCTGCGTACTCATGCAGCTATGGCCGGATCTGCGGCGCCACGCCGTCGTGGCTAACCGTGCCTTCGACATTGCCGAAGTACACGTCCAGGTCTTGCTTCGGATGGAAGTTGCGCAGCTTGACTTGCAAGGTGGTGGGGTTGATTTTGGTGAACGTGCCGGGGAAGCACAGGCTGACCAACTCGTCCGACTTGCCCTTGATCAGGTTCAAGGTAAAGTCTTCGATGCCATTCTTCCAGGTGTTACCCGTCGTCAAAATGTACGAGACCCACACGGCATTGACGAAGCCGCTTTCGCCCTGCTGGGCCGCCAGGCGGTTCCACGTCTTGTAGAAGGCCTTGTCGCCGCAGTATTTCTTTTCAAATGTATTGCCTTCGCCCAGGTAGGACGCGCCCGGACCGGCCGCGACGAACGGCGCATATTGATGGCGCACGCGCACGACTTTGCCTGCAGGGAATTTTTGCTGCCACAGGTAGATGACTTTCACGGTCCAGGCCGGCACCCATTCCTCGTCGTACAACTGGGCCAGCAAGCCCTCCTTGATCATGATCTTGCTCTGCGCGGCCGTCAGCGGCACCACCTTCTTGTCGAACGGCGTGTGCGAGGGAAAATACGCAATTTGCGCATCGGACAAGCCCAGCTGGCGCAAGCGGGCCGTCACGTCTTCGGCGTCAAGCTTGGCGACGAAGGTGGTTTTATAGTCCTTGCGCTTGCCATCCACGTCGACAGTAAACTGCTGCGGCTGGCCATAGTACGTGGGCGAGCCATGGTAGCCGGCCGCGTATTCCGGCAAGGGGAAGAAGATCGTCTCTTCCACATCCGTTTTCGACTCGTTGAGGAACTCGTACTCGACCTTGATCAATTCCGCGCTCACGCTGAGCACTTCCTTTTTCATGGCCACGGCATCCGTTTTGCCGAACAGGATGCCGCCCGTGCTCACGGAACCGATGCCATCGTTGGCCACGGCCGGCGCCGAACACGCCAGCGCCAGCGCGGCAACTGCCAGCAAGGTGCGTACGCGCATCACGCCACCTTGCCCGAAACGGGATCGACCCGGCGCTGCAGCACGAAAATCGGTTGCGCCCATTGGGTATCCTTTTTCTTCTTGCTGGTGATCAAAGTCAGCTCCGATGGATCGTAGACATCCGTGTTGTGCGTCAACGGCGTCGTCATCAGGTATTGCGCTTCCGTATTTTTCAGGAACTCGCCGACCAACTGGATGTTGCGGATATCGAGGTGGGCAAACGGTTCGTCGATGAAGACGAAGCCGCCGGAACCGTCTTCCGATTTCAGCAAGCCGATCAACAGCACCAGCGACTTCATGACCTGCTGGCCGCCCGACGCTTCGCCATCGTTCATGCCAATGACGCCCTTGCCGTCGAACTTGAAGCGCACGTGCAAGCCCGCCTGCGACAGCTGCACATCGTCGTTTTCGAGGCGCACGGGGTCGGCATGCACTTCGATGCCGGCCAGTTCACCCAGCTCCTTGATGTTCTTGCTGTAAGTCTTGATGGTGTAGCGCAAGCGTTCCATGTAGGCGCCACGGGCATTGCCCGTCGCTTCGATGGCGCGGTTGTTCTGGTAGCGGCGCTCGTCCGTTTCCGACTGGCGGCCATGCAGCTGGTCCGACAGGCGGTGGTGCTGGTCGATGACGGTGGCGTCGAGTTCCCAGTCGTCACGCGCCAGGCTGTTTTGCAGGCTGGCCACGCGCAAGTCGACCTGGTGCGCATTCTGGTGTTCGGCGACAAGCGCCGCGCGTCGACCCGGCCTGCGCCAGCTTTTCGGCAGATGGCGCCACGCATGGCGCAAGGCCAGCAAAGCGCGCGCATGCTCGGCGCGCTGTTCAATTTGTTTCTTGTAGCCCAGGCGCGAACCGGCTTCCGCTTCCGACAAAGCCAGGCGCGCGTTTTGCCACACCGTATCGGCACGCGTGCGCGCCACGGTGGCGTTCTTGGTGAGATTCTGCAGTTCGCCCAGGCGCCCGCCCACTTCCAGGCGCTCTTCCTTGAGCGGCTTCGAGTTGCGCAGCGCTTCGGCGAATTCTTCCTGGCGCGCACTGAGTTCCTTGGCCGCGTCGACGCCGGCGATGCGCGCTTTTAAGGCGCCCACTTCGGCCGCCAGTTTCGAGATCGCCAGGGTGAGCGTGTCTTCCTGCCCCTCCAGGCCCGGCAGCGAGCGCAACAGCGCTTCCAGGCGGCCGCTGCGGCCAGCCTGGCCGAAGCGGTAGCGCGACGCTTCCACGAACAGGGAGCGTCCGCCGCGGCGTTCGCGGTGATAGGCCTCGGGCGTGATCCACTCTTCGTGGTTGCCCAGCTTGAAGCCCGCTTCGACGGAATCGACACGCGCAATGCGCGACAATTGCTCGATCAGCCAGCTTGGCACGGGCGCGGAAAATTTCACCACGGCCAGCAAGCTCTCGTCTTTCGCCACTGGCGCCGTGACCAGGTCGGGCACGATGAAGTGGCGGTAGCGTTCTTTTTCCGCCAAACGGTAGGCGGCCGACGCATCCTTGGCCTTGTCGAGCAGGACGACCGAGGCGTAACCGCCCAGCACGCCTTCGACGGCGCCCTGCCAGCGGCTGTCCGTCACTTCGACGATGTCCGACAGCATCGCGTGGCTGATCCCCGCATCGCGCAGCGCGCGGCGCATGCCGCGCACATTGTCCGGCTCCGGCATGGCCGTCTTGCCTTGCAGCGCGGCAATGGTGGCCTGCTCACCCGCGATGCGGGCGGACAAGGCGTCGCGCTGCTGGCGCTGGCGCAGCAAATCCGCTTCCTTCTGTTCCAGCTGCGCCGCCACTTCGGCGATGTCGCTGCCCGAGTCGGCCGCCAGCTTGTGCAAACGGTCCTTCTGTTCCAGCAGGCTGTCCAGCGGTTTCAGTTTTGCATTGATCAGCGATAGGCGACTCTGCAGGCCAATGGATTCCTGCTCCAGCAAGGTCTCGTTCATCTGCGCGTCGGACAGGGCTTTCGCTTGCGCGGCCAGCGCATTGCGCTTGTCCGTCAGTTGCTGGTCCGCCTGCGCCATCGGTTTGCGCGCATCGCGCAATTGCCGGCTGGCCGTGGCCGCCTTTTCGCGCGCCTCGTGGTACTGCAGGCTGGGCAGCACTTCTTCCAGCAGGTTGCGGCGCTCCTTGTGCAGACCTTCCCACTGGTGGTAATTGGCCACGCGCAGGCGCAAGCCTTCGAGGTTGGTTTTCGACGCCTCGAGTTCCGTCTCGAAGCGTTTCAGCTCCACTTCCGTATCGCGCTGGTGGCGCTTGGCTTCGTCATAGGCGTCCAGCACTTCCTTGTCGCCAAAGACCTGGAACACCAGGTCGAGCAGCTGGCGCGGCGCGTATTCGCACAATTTGTCCGTCTCGCCCTGCTCCAGCGCCAGCACTTTCGACATGGCGGGCGACAGGCCCGCATTGGCCAGGCGCTTGCGGTAATTTTCCACGCCCAGCCAGTCGTTGGCGTCCGTGATGTCCTCGATCTGCACATTGCCCGGACGCATCAGATACTGGCGCTTCCAGTCGCCGCCGTTCTTCTGGATCTGGCAGAACAGGGTCACTTCATCGTCGCTGAAGAAGCCGGAACTGCGGAACGGCCGGTTCGACAGTTGCTTGCCCACGTTCTTGTTGTCGACCACGGCACGTAGCCAGGCCGTCTGCTGTCCCGAGTGGCGCGCATAGTGTTTATACGTGCGGCCCATCGAGCAATCGAGGCCGAACAGGGTGCGCAAGGCGTCGAGCAAGGTGGTCTTGCCCGAACCGTTCTGTCCCGCGATGGTGATGATCTTCGCGTCGAGCGGAATATTCTTGATGCGCTGCCAGTAATCCCAGTGCACCAGTTCAAGTGATTTGATATGAAACATGGGCGCTTTCAGTGAGGGAGGTCGGACGCGGGCTCGTCGCCCGCGTCAGGCAGGTCGCCGATGTCGGCGGACAAGTCGTCAGCCAGGTCGGCATCGGGGTCGATGGCCACCAGGCGCGCCGGCGCACGCTTGAACACGTCGGCCAGGGCGCCATTGATGATGCGCTCTTTCAAAACGTCCGTGTCCATCATCAGGTCCAGCAGCGGGCCTTCCAGGATGAAATCGCCGCGCCGCTCGATGAAGCCCAGCTTGGCCAGGGTGCCCAGATTCATGTCCATGCGCGTCTTCTTGCCCAGCTTGTCGCCGAAGTCGGACAGCAGCGCCTTGTAGGAAATGCCGATCGATGCGTCTTCCGCGCGCGGCAGCGGCTTTTCCGTGCCAAACATATCGTTCTGGTCATCGTCCGCGTGCTGGTGCGTTTCCTGGCGTTCGCGCTTGGGCAGGATAATCTGCGCCCACAGCACCACCAGCAAGGCCACGCCATCGCGCGCCAGGCCGAAATTGTTGTTTTGCCAGACGTCGCGCGCGCCGAATATCTTCGGCTCGATGGTGCGCGTCAAGGCCAGGGTGACATGGTCGGCATACACGTTGTCGAGCAGTTTCAAGCCGCAGGCCAGCAGGCGCGCATCGATTTCGGCGCGGAACAGCTCGTCGGACAGCACGCGCTTGACGAGCTTGTCGTCGCGGCGCAGGGTTTGATGCGTGAGCAGGCGCGCAATCAGGATTTGGGAATCGTCATTCATCGGCTGTGCCGCTATCTAAATCAAGTGAAACATTCAGTGAAAGCGAGGCGATCGACATGGCCGCCACGTGGGGGTCGGTCAGTTGGACCATCTCGTCGGTCGGTATAAAGGTAATCGGCAAACGGGCCAGTTCGGCCGTTGATCCCTGCAAGCTCGCTTCGGACACATCGCCCAGCAGCGGCAGCATCGAGGCGCGGTACGAGGCCACGGCAAAACTGGCCGGCAGCAGGGAATCCTGCACGGGCACGCTCTTCGGTCCCTCTTCGCCGATGCTGGGGAAATTGCCCAGGCTGGCGAAGTTCGACAGGCGTTCGAGCAAGTCATCGAGTTCAAGCTGCATGGCGGGACCGTCGCTGATGGTGGTGGGCGCGTCCTCTCCGCTGGGCAGGCCCGTGTTGATGACGCCTGCCGCCCGTTCGGACAGCAGTTCCGTTTCGGCCACATCGATCATTTCGGCCGGCGTGGAGAACAGGGGTACGACAGGCTGGTCGATGGCGCCTTCGGCCAGGCTGGCCAGGTCGTCATGCAGCAAGAGCCAGCGCTTGATGTCGGTGGTCGACAGGCCAGACTGCCCCAGGTGCACGCGCTGGCGCTCGATCTGGTTCAGGGCGCGCGAGAACATGCCTTGCATGTTGAGCAACTTGCTTTGCGCACGGCCGATCGCCTGCGCCGCCTTGTGCGTGGCGCTGTCCGCGTTTTCATCGGAAGTAATCGCCACCAGAATCTCGGAACCCTTCTCGACCCAGTCGCACGCCATGTTCCACTTCGCTTGCGCCGTGCGCAAACGGAATTCGGAACCGGAGGCGATGGCGTCGGAGAATTCTTCCGTCAAGTCCACCAGGCGGCCCAGCAAATGCTGAAGTTGCTCGACCGATACGCCGCCCACGGCTTGCGCGCCCGCCACCTGCGACAGCAGAAAACCCATTTCCGCTTCGTCTTCCGTCTGGCCCAGGCCCAGCAAGCTGTCGATGGCGGACAGCACATTGCGCGCCATGGGCGTGACGCGGTACACGCCCTGCTGCGCATCCCAGGCCAGCAACTGGTTCGAGCGCAGGCGCAGCAAGACCGTTTCCAGGCTTTCCGGCAACAGATACGCCAGTTTCGTATTGATATCGGCGCGCGTATAGGCGGACGTGGCCGCATCGGACGCCAGCTCGCGCAACACCAGCAGACGCACCAGCACGCCATCGAAACCGCCGTGGAACAGGGCTGTAAACACTTGCAGCAAGGGCTGCGCCCGCTTCAAGTGAAATACTTGCTCGATTTCATCGGCCGAAATATTGGGCTGGAAATGCGCCTGCAAGGAATCGTGATGCTCTTGCTCTGTCTGATTTGCATCCGTAGCCACGGCTGCACTTGCCATTATATCAATCATTCTTTTCCGGATGAGTGTTCAGCGGGCGGCGCAGCGGGCTAACGCGGCGCTGCGGGGCGGGGGCGTCAGTATATCAGTTCTGACATGCAATTTAGCGCGTGGGGGGGGAGGTGCGGACACGGCGCAACACAGCCGCGGCGCCGTGCCGGGCCAGAACGGCAAAACAGGGAAGCAAACCCGACATGCCTGGCCCCGCACATTTGTGAGCACTTACTTTTTAATGATCTTCTGCAAGGTTTGCTCGACATAATCACCGTCTTCATCGGCGAACGTCACCTTCACGGGATACCATTCCAGCGACGGCGCCAGCCACAGGTCCACTTGCTGGCCCTTCTTGTCCGGCGGCGGCGCCTTGACCAGGTGCACGGCCTCCACCAAACCCTGGCCGGTGGCGACGGTCTCCTGCTTGAGGACCTTGAAGGTCCACGGTTCGGCATCGTGGCGGCCGGCAACGAAGAAACTCCATTCCGAGCCGGGCGTGAATTTCTCGGGGACGGCGCGCGCCACGCTGACCAGTTGCCAGACCGTGCTGTTGCGGTCCTGCTCGCCGCCTTTCAGCGGATAGCTGTCATCGCCTTCACTGAAGACGATGGTCTTGCTGTCGCGCTTGAACGTGGTCGTGGCCGCTTCCTTGCGGAAACGCTTTTCCACGAATTGTGCAGGCGCCAGGCCGTAATCATCGACCATGCCTTCGCTGCGCTGCTCGAGGATCTTGCCGAACAGGGCTGCCTTGGTTTCAGCCAGCAGCGAATACTTGCCGTCGCCGGCGCGCCAGTTGCTGACCGATTCTCCGGACAGCGCAATGCCGCGCTGTTTGGCCTTGATCGAATAGACGAGGTCTGCCGAAGGCGCCAGCTTGTACGGGCGTTTGATGACGGGATGGTCCACGGGCTCGTCTGCCGCCATGGCGGGCGTCAGGGTGGCAGCCAGCAGGCTGGCAGCCAGGACGCGTTTCAAAGTAGTCAAATTAGTCATTTATTTTCCTGTGATGTCGGTGCAGCATTTACGGAGATCTTGGTCACGGTTTGCGTGGTCAGCGCCCCGTTCGCTTCGGTATTGCGTATTTGTACCGGATACCATTGCATGGACGGCGCCAGCCAGATATCGAGCTGCGACGAATACGTACCGGCCTTCGGCGGCCGGCGCAAATGCCAGGTCACCAGGCGGCCCATTTTGGTATCCAGTTCTTCCTCGCCCACCAGCTGGAAGCGGAACACGGTCGCTTCCTTTTCCTCGCCGACGAGAATGTCGATATTGCCCGCCAGCTGGTTGACGTCGGCGCGGCCGATGGCGGCCAGCTGGAACGGCACGGTGGCCTTGTCTTGCGCCCCTTCCTGCCATGGCGCCGTGGCCGTCGTGGCTGAAAACGTGATGGCCTTGGCGTCGCGGTTGAAATGCGTGGCCGTTTGCGCGCGGCCCTTGCGTTTCTCCGTGGCCGTGACGGGCACGATACCGCTGCCATCGATCACGCCCTCGCTGTTCAGCACCAGCAGGTTGATGCGCGTGATCAGCATGCTCAAGCCCACTTCCAGCTTCAGCTGATACGTGTCGCCCCGGTTTTCCCACGCCATCGCGGCCACGCCCTGCCACTTGGTGCCTTCCGCATCGCGCCTGTCCACGTGCAAGTCAAACTGCGCCGAGGCGGGCGCATTCGTCTTGTAGTGCCGCGCCTGCTCGACGGGCGGTGGCGGCGGGGGTGCGCTGGCCGGCGCGGGCGCAGCTGCCACGGCCGGCGCCGTGATGGCCGGGGCAGCCACCGGGGCCGGTTCGGAGGTGGCCGGGCCTTCCGGCACGTCGCTGGCCGGCGCCGTCAACTGCGGCGTTTCGCTCGAGGCCAGTTCCGTCGGCGGCGGCGGTGGCGGCGGCCTGGGCTTGGGCATGGGGAGCTCGGGCGGCGGCGGTGGCGGCACCACTGGCAGGGGCCTGGGCGGCTCGGCGATCAACGCCATGCTGACCATCTGCGCATGATTCTGTCCCAGCGGCACCATGCGGGCATGCGAGGTGAGCCATTCCAGCGCCACGTAATGCAGTACGCCGATGACCGCGACAAAAATGACGGTACGGCGGCGCGGGCGCGAAAAGAAGGAGTCAGGCATCATAGGCCGTAGTGTAACGCCTCCGCCCCGCTTCCCGCTTCTTGCCTGTGCTCAACTCTTAATGTTTTATGTAAGAAAATGTTGGCGGCATTGCGTCAGTTGCAAGCCGATATCTGCTACGCTAAGCCTATCCATCTACCAGGAGATTTCGCATGGCAAACCCGCAAATGCCCCAAATGCCGGGCGCAGCAGTTGTGACCGATACGCTCGACTTCGTCAAGAACCTGTGGGGCAGCATGAGCGTGCCCGGCATGGGCATGCCTGGCATCACGGCGCCCACCATGTCGGTGGAAGAGCTGGACAAAAAAATCAGCGACTTGAAAGCCGTCGAAGCCTGGCTGAACCTCAATATCAGCATGCTGCGCGGCAGTATCCAGGCGCTGGAAGTGCAGCGCGGCACCATCGCCACCCTGAAATCGATGGGTGCGTCACTGGCGGCGGCCATCACGCAACCGGGCGCCAGCGAGAAAACCGTGTTTGAATCGGTGCCCTACGCTTCCGCGTTTTTCCAACAAGCCGCACCTGCGGCGCCAGCGCCTGCACCGAAACCGGCACCTGCACCTGCACCTGTGCCGGAACCCGCCGCAGCGGCGCCCAGCGATGCCGACAGCCAGGCGGCAGCCCAGCTGGCCAATCCAAGTGCCTGGTGGAATTTGTTACAAGATCAGTTCAAGCAGGCCGTATCGACGGCCATGTCGCCCGACGCCGGCAGTGCGGCAGCGGCCAACTTTGGCAGCGTGAGCAAAGCCAAGCCAGCGGCCAGCAAGCCCGCCAAACCTGCCGAGGCAGGCACGGCAGCCAAGGCCAAGGCCCCGCTGCGCAAGGCACCCGCGAAACGCGCAGCGCCCAAGACTAAAGCACCAGGCAAGGCCTGATGTTTCAAGCCGGCAATATGATCAGGCGATACGATGAATGCGGATCGCCTCGATCATGTTGTCGGCCTGGCGTTTTACGTCACCGATCGTGATCAGGCCTTCGTCGGCCAGCGCCTTGGCGTGCTCGTACGAAGACTGGAATGTTTCCAGCGTGTCTCCCTTGGCGGCGACCGGGCGTACCCAGGCAATACTGCCGACTTTCATTTTTTGTATACTTCATTGACCACATCACGCATAGTTTCTTCCTTATTGTTGTAAAGCAACTCAAGCGCAGGCGAACCCACGCTGGCCCCTAGTTTATCATCCGGCACGCTCACGCATGGCTTTTCCCCCTTTTTCCGGCGCCAAAGGCGCATTTTCCGGCGCCACGATGGCCTCTTGCGGCCCGGGCGGCGGTGTCAGTTGCACCAGTTGCTCCATCAATTGCGCGAAGCGCTGCTGCCCTGGTGCAATTTTGTCTACATATAACAACACTTCCATGGCTTCGGCCGCCAATTCCGCCTGGTAGCCGCGCTGCTCCAGAAACGACACGATGATTTGCGCGGAATTGAACAGGATGCGCAGGTTGTTCGGCAGTTTTACACGCGCCGCGCGCATCCAGGCGACCGCTTCGTTGAGCTTGTCCGTCTTCCACAGCAGCACGCCCTTGTTCATCAAGTCCGACGCTTCCTTGCGCGAGGCGATGATCAGGCTCGTGCCTTCGTCGCCCATCTTCGCCTTGTCGAAAATCTTTTGCACCTCGTCCTGCACCACCTGGTTGTCGTGGTTGTTCTTGACCACGTAGCTCAGCAGGCCGGCCGGCGCATCCTTGACGCCGACGGCGAACAGCAAGGTGGCCAGTTCCATGCAAATGGCCTTCTCGGGCCGCGCCGGGTCTTCAAGCAGCATGGCTTCGAGCTCGTCGCCGCACTTGCGCGCGCGCCGGTAGTCGCCCGTTTCATGGTGCACCATGCCTTCCGTGATCTTCGCGCGCAAACCGATTTGCTCGGGCGAGAATTCGCGCTGCGCCAGCAGCAGCCATTGCAGCGCTTCCTTGGCATCCTTCTTCAGGCCGCATACGCGCGCCAGTCCCAGGTAGGCGTCGGGCGTCTTCATGACAGAAAACTCGCCGATGGAAATGCACTTGCGAAAGGCCTTTTCCGCCATGCTGACATTGCCGACCTTCAAGGCCGCCAGCCCCAGGTTGCGCTGGCGCGGCACGGAATTGGGCGACAGGCGCGCCGCCTTTTCCAGCACGCCGCAGGCTTCCTCGTGCTGGCCCATCAGCTGATAGGCGATGGCCATCTGGTCATAGGCGTCGATGTAATACTTGTTCTCGACGATCACGCCCTGGAATATCTGCCGCGCCGCCTCGTGCTCGCCGTTATTCATGCGGATCTTGCCCAGGCCCGCCTTGGCCCAGCTGTAATCGCGCTCGGCCAGCACTTTCTCGTACACGGCGCGGGCCTTTTCCGGCTCGCCGCTTTTCAGCAGCAAACTGGCCTTCATGCGCAGCAGTTCCAGCTCGTGCAACTTGTTCACCTCGATCTGCGCGTCGCATAATTTGGCCGCGCGCAAATAATCCTTTTCCATGCAGGCCTGGTCGATTTCGCGGAATACCTGCTTCTTGTGCCACACGCGGTTCAGCCGCGTCAGCAGCACGCCTTCCGTAATCGGTTTGATCAGGTAGGCGTCAGGCTGGTGCTCGGCCGCGCCCATCACGGATTCCACGCTTTTCTCGGCCGACACCATCAGCCACACGCTCGATGGCGCCGTCAGGTTGCGCACACGCGTCTCTTCCAGCACTTGCTGGCCATTCTTGCCTTCGCCCAGGTTGTAATCGCACAGCACCACGTCGTAGCGCGTCTTGGCCAGCAGCTTCATGGCTTCGCCGCCGCTGGCCGCCTGGTCGATATGGCGCGCGCCCAGGTTGCGCAGGGATTCGCGCAGCAGGATGCGGATGCCGATGAAGTCGTCGACCAGCAGATAATGTTTATCGGCCCAGTCGGTACTGCCCGCTTCGGCGGCGGTGGCGTGGCTGTCTGTCGTCATGGCATCCTCGTTCAGGGCAGGCGCAGGATGAAACAGCCGCCGCCCAGCGCGCCGCCATTTTCCAGGGCGATGCTGCCGCTGCTGCCCCGGTGCTTGTGCATCTTCGCCACGACACTGGAAAAATACAGGCCCAGGCCCGTGCTGTTGGTGGAAAAATTCACGCCGGCCGCCATGCCATCCATGGCCGCGCTGCCCGCGTCGAGCAGCGCCTGCGAGTAGCCGTCGCCATTGTCTTCCACGCGCAGCTCCAGCATCGTGTCGACCTGGCGCACCGACAGGCGGATCGTGTCCTTGGTGTAGCGGATGGCATTGTTGATGGCATGCGCGAGCACGCCGATGACCAGGTCTTCATCGAGAGTCCAGATCAGCTCCGGTGGACAGGCCGCCTCCAGGTGGATGCCTTTCGAGGTCAGCAGGATCTTTTCCTGGTCCACCACCTGGTCGACCACCTGGCTCACCAGTTGCGGCTGCACGTCGAACGGGTAGCCGGGCTTGCCCACTTCCTTGTACAGGGCCAGCAGCTGGATCAGGTTATCGTTGAGGCGCTTGGTCTGGTACAGCATCTGCGCCATTTGCAGGTAGGCGGGGTCGGCCTCGGGCGCGGGCTTGGCCTGCTCGGCCGCCAGCAGCGACTCCAGGGTGCCGCTGACCACGCTGATCGAATTTTTCATGTCGTGCACGGTCGACGCCAGGAACAGGAAAAGCTCGGGCGAGCTGTGTTGATCTTCCACCGGATATCTCCTTGGGGCCGCAGCTTGATTATTGCCAAGGATAAATTATACCGCCAGCATGCGCACGCCAGCCAGCCGCGCGCAAAGTCCGTGATCTGACGCAACAATGCCGCCCCCGCTTGCGCAAGGGCGGCATTGAACCGGAAACAGCTTGGCGTCAGCGGCGCGCGCCCGCCAGGCGTTTGACCACGACGATCATGCGATCGATCTCCTCATACGTATTGTAGAAGGCGAACGAGGGTCGCACGGTCGCTTCCACGCCGAAGCGGCGCAAAATCGGCTGGGCGCAATGGTGGCCCGAGCGCACGGCGATGCCCTCGTCGTTCAGGGCGCGCCCCACTTCCGCTGGCTCGTAGCCGGCCAGCACGAACGAAGCCACGCTGGCCTTTTCAAACGCCGTGCCGATCAGGCGCACGCCAGGTATGGCTTGCAGGTGGTGCGTCGCGTATTCCAGCAGTGCGTGCTCGTAGGCGGCGATGTTTTCCAGGCCGATGCGCTGCACGTAATCGATGGCCGCGCCCAGGCCCACGGCATCGGCGATATTGCCCGTGCCCGCCTCGAAACGGTTCGGCACGCCCTGGTAGACGGTGCGCTCGAACGTGACGTCGGCGATCATATTACCGCCACCCTGCCATGGCGGCAGTTGCTCCAGCAAGTCCGCCTTGCCATACACGGCGCCGATGCCCGTCGGGCCGAACACTTTATGCCCCGAGAAGACATAAAAATCGGCGCCCAGCGCCTGCACGTCCACGCGCAGGTGCGACACGGCTTGCGCCCCATCGACCAGCACGCGCACGCCGGCCGCATGCGCCAGCGCGATGATCTGCGCCACGGGCGTCACCGTCCCCAGCGCATTCGACACCTGCGTCACGGACACCAGCTTGGTACGCCCGTTGAGCAGCTTGCGGAATTCATCGAGGAGTATCTGGCCGCTGTCGTCGACTGGAATCACGCGCAGGGTCGCGCCCTTTTCCGCCGCCAGCTGCTGCCACGGCACGATATTGGCGTGGTGCTCGAGCTGCGAGACGATGATCTCGTCGCCGCTGCCGATGTACTTGCGGCCAAAGGTATTGGCGACCAGGTTGATGCCCTCGGTTGCGCCGCGGACAAAAATGATTTCATTGGCCGACGCAGCGCCGAGGAAGTTCGCCACCTTGGCGCGTGCCGCCTCGTACGCATCGCTGGCGCGCGCCGCCAGCGCGTGGGCGGCGCGGTGGATGTTCGAATTCTCGTGCGCATAGAAATACGACACCCGGTCGATCACCGACTGCGGCTTGTGCGTGGTGGCCGCATTATCGAACCATGCCAGCGGCTTGCCGTTGACCCGTTCGGCCAGCACGGGAAAATCGCGCCGCACGGCGTGCACGTCGAACGGCGCCGGCGTCCGGTGGTGACCCGGCTTCGTCGCGGAGGGCAGCTCGGTCTGGAAATAAAACGCGGGCTGGCTGTTAGCCGGCGCCACGGGCAGTTGCTGCGCAGGTAAGCGCTGCGGCGTGGCAAACAGTCCCCGCAAATCATCGGGGGCCGCCGGCCCCTGTCCCAGCCCCTGCTGCGCCAGGCCGTCGAGCTTGCCGTTCGACACGGGATAACCATGTGCGCCGCCGACAAAATAGTAGGGCGACGGCGCACTCAGGGCCGACAGGCGTGGCGTCGGCACGGAGGCAGGCGCCGGTGCAATCGGCGACTCCAGGGGAACCGTCACGGGCGGCACTTGCGCCGTCGCCACGCCGGGGGCGATGGCGGCGAAGGAAGGACCGGGTTGTGGCGGCGGACGGTTCGCATAGCGGGGCGCCGCATCGAGCACGCTGCCGGAGCCACCGAGACTGGGAGACTTGTCCAACGCAGGGGGCAACCCCGGCAAACGCGCGAAAAACTCGCCCGCCAGCCGGTTCAGGGTCGCTTCATCGGGTAAAAACGGGACGGCAGGCAAGCCCGCCGCGCCATCACTTGTAGGTGTCTGGGTAGTCATGGTATTTACCGATCTCCACGTCTTCCAGTACGGCCAGCGCATCGTCGGTCAGCACGGCCAGCGAGCAATACAGCGAAATCAGGTAGGACGAAATCGCGTGGCGGTTGATGCCCATGAAACGCACGGACAGGCCCGGGCTTTGCTCGCCCGCCAGGCCAGGCTGGAACAGGCCGATCACGCCTTGCCGCTGTTCGCCCGCGCGCAGCAGGATGATTTTCGTCTTGCCGTCTTCGATGGGCAGTTTGTCGGACGGCACCAGCGGCACGCCGCGCCACGTCAAAAACTGCGAACCGAACAGGCTGACGGTCGGTGGCGGCACGCCGCGGCGCGTGCATTCACGGCCGAAGGCTGCAATGGCCAGCGGGTGCGCCAGGAAAAAGCCCGGCTCCTTCCATACTTTCGTCAGCAGTTCGTCGAGGTCATCCGGCGTGGGCGCGCCCGTCAGGGTAAAGATGCGCTGGTCGTCGTGCACGCTGGCCAGCAGGCCGTAATCGGGATTGTTGATCAATTCGCTTTCCTGGCGCTCCTTGATCGTCTCGATGGTCAGGCGCAGCTGCTCCTTGATCTGGTCGTGCGGGCTGCTGTACAGGTCCGACACGCGCGTGTGCACGTCGAGCACCGTGCTGACGGCATTGAGAAAATATTCGCGCGGCTGGTCATCGTAGTCGACGAAAGTTTGCGGCAGTTCCGACTCGTCGCGCTGCGAGCAGGCCACGCGCACATCCTTCGGGTTTTTCACGCGGTTCAGGCGGTAGATACCCGCTTCCACGGGCAGCCATTGCAGCAGGTGCACGAGCCAGCGCGGCGTGATCGTGGATAACTGGGGGACGCTCTTGCTTGCATTGGCCAGCTGGCGCGCGGCGTTATCGCCCAGCGCGAACTGGCTCTCTGTTGCTTCTGCCATGACTACTCCTGATGAGAAAAGTGAATATGCTTATCTGAAAAACGAATAAAGTATCGGGCGCACCTCTCATTTACTCAACATGCTATCGCCACCAAAACAGCTTTTAATCACCCCGTTTAATCCACCAGCTCCGGTTCACAGCGCGCCATCAATCCCGCCAGGCCGATGCCCAGCGCGCCGGCCAGTTTTTCCACCGTCAGCAGCGACGGCGTGGCGGCGCCACGCTCTATTTCGCCGATAAACGAGCGGTTCAAGTCGGCCGCTTCGGCCAGCCGCTCCTGCGACCAGCCATGCCCTTCGCGCAACTGGCGCACGGCCAGTCCAAACTGTTTGATCAACATGCTGTCCTCATGGGTGGTGGGCAAAAGCGGGGTGGGGTGGCGCCGGAAAATCCGCTGCCTCCTGCTGGTTATGCGCTTGCGTGACATGGCTGCCGGGGGCCACGCTGCGGGTCAGCCAGACATTGCCGCCGATGACGGAGCCCTGGCCGATGGTCACGCGCCCGAGTATGGTGGCACCCGCGTAGATGACCACGTCGTCCTGCACGATGGGATGGCGCGCCAGTCCCTTTTTCAGCACGCCATCGGCGCCGGCGGGGAAGCGCTTGGCGCCCAGGGTGACGGCCTGGTAGATGCGCACGCGCTCGCCGATGATGGCCGTCTCGCCGATCACCACGCCCGTACCATGGTCGATGAAAAAGCTGCTGCCGATGATGGCGCCCGGATGGATGTCGATGCCCGTCTGCGAATGGGCCACTTCGGCGATGATGCGCGCCACCAGCGGCGCGCCCAGTGCATACAAGGTGTGCGCCAGGCGGTAGTGGATGATGGCCAGGATGCCCGGATAGCACAGCAGCACTTCATCGACGCTGTGTGCGGCCGGGTCGCCATGGAAGGCGGCCGCCACGTCCGTGTCGAGCTGGGCGCGGATGCGCGGCAGCGCGCGGGCGAAGCGCTGCACGATGGCCAGCGCCTGCTGTTCGATGGAGACTGTCTGCTGCAAGCCATGCTGGCGTGCGTGGTAACTGAGTTCGCGCCGCACCTGTTCGTGCAGGCCCGTCAAGGTCGTGTCGAGCGTGTGGCCGACAAAGAAATCCTCGCTCTCCTGCTGCAGGTCGAGGGGTCCCAGGCGCATGGGAAACAGGGCCGCGCACAGGGCGCCGACGATGTCGCGCAAATGCTGGCGCGACGGAAATTCGCGCGCGCCGCACTCCTGGCTGCTGGCCAGTCCTTCGCGCCATTGTGCGCGCACGGCGCGCAATTCATCGACGATCTGGCGCAGCTCCCACTGCGGCTGCGCGGCAAAGGAGGCAGGGGGAATGGCTCGCTGATTCATGGTGGTCCCGGGAACAGAGTTAATCTTGCAGCCAAGGCAGCGCATGCCAGCGCCAGCCGCCGCTATGGCCGCGCTGCTGCTGCCCGTCGAGGTCACCCTCGAAGCCTTGCGCGATATTGAAGACGTGCGTGAAACCGGCCTTGGCAGCCGCTTCGGCGGCCGCGGCCGAGCGCTTGCCGCTGCGGCACAGCAGCACCACGACGGCATCCTTGCCGCCCACCTTCGCTTCCAGTTCGCGCACAAAGCGGGGATTACGGTTCATGGACGTGCCGGTGGCCCACGCCACATGCAGCGAGGCCGGCACGTAGCCGACGAAAGTGCGTTCCTCGTTGGTGCGCACGTCGACCAGTGCGGCTTTGCCAGCCTGCACCAGCTGCCACGCATCCTGCGCGCTGACGATGCCCGCATACGGCAAGCCCTGGGCCTGCGCCTGGGCGCGCGCGAGATGGAGTACTTCGTCAAAAGCCGCCTCGCCGTGCGCGGCGCGGGGATCGAAAATCAGTTCTGCAGCAGCCATCAGTCCACCTCTTTATTCCGTCGTCAAAAATCAGCACGAGTCCACTGTAGCGAACTTATGTTGTTCGGAAAACAAATTAAAAAGAGTTTGGAAAGCTGAAAAACGTATATGGAGGATATTGCGGCATGGAGCGTCTGAAAATGCCCAGGGCTAGGCGGAGTGCCGAAGACAGTACGAATGTACGGCGAGGCAGGACAACAACGCCATGGACTTTTTCAGGCGTTCCGGCGGCGCTCGCGCAACAAGAAACGCGCAGGATCCAACGCGGCGGCAAGCGACGATTCCAGCGGCAGCGGCTCGCCCTCCAGCTGGCAAGCCAGCAGCTCGGCCGCCAGCGGCGCCCAGATCAGGCCGCGCGAGGCGTAACCGAGCAAGCCAAACAGGCCGGGCCAGCGCGGCACGTCGCGCAAGCGCTCGCAGCGGCCCGGCACGCCCGGGTCGGGCAAGGCGCCCGCCAGCGGCAGGCGGTCCGGCGCCATACAGCGAAAGCCCGTGCGCCCGGCCAGCGGCGCCTCGAACGGGGTCACGCCAAGGATGTCGGCGATCTTCGCGATATTTTCGTGCTGGCTGGCCACGCGCAGGCTGCTGTCTGCATCGGCATCATAGGTCGCGCCCACGCACATGACGCCCTGGTGCGCCGGCGTCATGTAGGCTTCGCGGCAGACGACGAACGGCAACGAGGGCAAGCTGCCTTCGGCAAGGTGCGTGACCTGGCCGCGCACGGCGTCCAGCGGCAGGCCGGCCGCCTGTTCGAAATCCACGGCACCCGTGCCTGCCGCCAGGATGACGGTGGGTGCCGCCGCGATCAGGGTACCGTCCGCATCGCGCACCAGCCATTCCTCATCGCCGCGCTCCAGGCGCAGGGCGCTGCTGGAAAAGCGCCGCGTGAGCAAGGCGCCGCAGGCGTCCAGCATGGCCGCGCAAACGGAAGACGGGCGCGCCCAGCCGCCCTGCTCGAACCACCAGGCGCCATCGGGCGCCGACGCGCCCAGCATGGCGGTCGCCTCGGGTGCTTCCAGCCAGCGGGCGAATTCGCGTGGATACACGCCACTGGCGGCGATCTGCCGCTGCACCTGCGCATGCGCGCCGTCGCGCGCCAGATGCAGCACGCCGCTCTGTACACCCTCGATGGCGGCGCCGATGCCGCCCAGGTCTTTCCAGCGGCTCAGCGAGTACAGGTAGGCGGCGCGCACCAGGCGCGTGGCGATATTGTCGTCCTTCGACATCAGCGGCATGAAGATGCCGGCCAGGTTGCCCGACGCTTCGCCGGCCGGCTGCGCGTGGCGCTCGACCA
This sequence comes from Janthinobacterium lividum, assembly GCF_023509035.1. Taxonomy (NCBI): domain Bacteria; kingdom Pseudomonadati; phylum Pseudomonadota; class Betaproteobacteria; order Burkholderiales; family Oxalobacteraceae; genus Janthinobacterium; species Janthinobacterium lividum. The sequence continues at coordinate 429,797 of NZ_CP075583.1, forward strand.
AGGTCACCTTCCAGCCGCGCGCGGCCAGCCGTTCGCAGGCGGCCGCACCGGCCACGCCCGCGCCGATGACGATGGCGCGCCGCTCGGGCGCGGTGATGGCCGCGTGCTCTCCGCGCCGCGCATAAAACACGGCGCGCAATCGACTCTCGTCAAAAACAAAGCCATTTTTTTGCAATTCCGTGCGCTGCGCCTCGTCCAGGTGCACGGCTTGCAGGCGGGCGCCGTCCATCATCAGGCGCGCCAGCACCGGCGTGGCTGCCGGCACCCAGGCCAGGTGCACTTCATCGACTCGCGCCGACAATTGCGCCAGGCAGGCATCGGGTTCGCCGATCAGCAGATCGAGTGTGACGAGGCCATCGTTTGAGACCATGCGATGCAGGCCCGGCACGCAAAGCGGCCACTGCGCGCGCCACTGCTCGGGCAAGTGGCGGGCATCGACGGGACGCGGCGCCAGCGCGATGTAATGCAGACGGCGACCGCCATGCGCCGCGCAAACGGCACGCAAGCGGGCGCCGTCAAAATCCGTGTCGAGCAAGACCAGCGCGCGGCGCATCAATGCCCCGCACGGCAAAAGCAGGTCGGCGCATGGTCGTTGACCATGCCGATGCCCTGCATGTAGGCGTAAATGATGGTCGAGCCGACGAACTTGAAGCCCCGCTTGAGCAAGTCTTTCGACAATGTGTCGGACAAGGCCGTCTTGGCGGGAAAGGCGCCGGGCTGCCAGCTATTGACGATAGGCTGGCCATCGACATACGCCCACAGGAAGCTGTCCAGGGTCTGCCCTTCCGCGCGCAGGCGCAGGTAGGCTTGCGCATTCGTGATGGCCGCCGCCACCTTCAGGCGGTTGCGCACGATGCCGGGGTCGAGCAGCAGCTGCGCCACCTTGTCCGGACCATACGCGGCGATCTTTTCCGCATCCCAGTGATCAAACGCGGCGCGGTAGGTATCGCGCTTGTTGAGGATGGTTTCCCAGCTCAGGCCCGCCTGCGCGCCTTCCAGGTTCAGCATCTCGAACAGCCGGCGCTCGTCGTGGCAGGGCACGCCCCACTCCGTATCGTGGTAATCGAGATAGCGGGGATTGGCCGGATTGGCCCAGGAGCAGCGGATGGTGGTCATGGTCGTGTTCTTCATGTGCGGGCAACCGCCAGTATAGTTTATCGGCCGCGCAGGAGGCGCCCAAGTTCCAGCAAACCGTGCGCCATCTCGGCCGGGGGAATTGCCGCAAAGCCCAGCAGCAGCCCTGGCGGCGTGGCGCACTCCGGCCCCGCCGCCGGATCGGCATAGTGGCCCAGCGGGCGCAATTCGATGCCCCGTGCCAGGCCCGCACGCGCGACCGTCTCTTCATCGTGGCCAGCGCGAAAATACGCGCACAGTTCCAGGCCGCTGTCGGCCGGGCCGCACGCGAGCTGGTCGTCGAGTTCACGCGCAAGCCCGCGCACCAGCAGATCGCGCCGTTCGGCATTGCTGTCGCGCGTGCGGCGGATATGCCGCCCAAAGTGGCCCTCGGCGATGAAGTCCGCCAGCGCCATCTGCGGCACGATGGCCGTATGGCGGTCCATCACGGCCTTGGCTTGCACCAGCGCTTCGGCCAGCGCGGGCGGCGCCACCATGTAACCGAGGCGCAGCCCGGGAAACAGCACCTTCGACATCGTCCCCACATAGACCACGCAACCATCGCGGTCCAGGCTTTGCAGCGAGGCCAGCGGCGCGCCCGCGTAGCGGTATTCGCTGTCGTAATCGTCTTCCACCAGCCACGCCTTGTTGTGCGCGGCCCAGGCCAGCAGGGCCAGGCGGCGGGGCAAGCTCATGCTCACGCCCAGCGGCATCTGGTGCGATGGCGTCACGTACGCCAGCTTCGCCTGCGGGCAGTGCGCCACGCCGTACGCCACATCGAGCCCCTGCGCATCGACGGGGACGGGAAACACGCGCGCGCCGGCCGCGCGCAAAGGGCCGCTGGCGCCCCGGTAGCCGGGCGACTCCATCCAGGCAGAGTCGCCCGGCGCCAGCAGGATGGTCGACAGCAGGAACAGCGCCTGCTGCGAGCCCGAGGTGATGACGATCTGCTGCGGCGTGCACTGGACGCCGCGCGAGGCCTTCAGGTACACGCACAGCAGTTCGCGCAGCGGCAGGAAGCCGGCCGGGTCGCTGTAGCCGAAATGGTGGTCTGGCCGGCGCCAGCGCCGCGCTTCCAGGCGGTTCCACACGTCGAACGGGAAATGGTCGATGCGCGGCATGCCGACGCGAAATGCGCGCAGCGGCCCCCGGTGGAAGGCCACCTGGCGCATGGCCTCCACCACGCCCTGTCCGCGCGACGACAGGGGCCGCAGCAGGCCGGGCGCTTCCGCCTTGCCGGCCGGCGCGGGCTGGGGCGCGGGCAGCGGAACGTCGCGGCTGACAAAGGTGCCGCGCCCCACGGCGCCATCGAGATAACCTTCGGCCGCCAGCTGCGCATACGCATTGAGCACCGTCTGGCGCGACACGGCCAGCAGGCGGCAAAAGTCGCGCGTGGGCGGCAGCTGCATGCCGGGACTGATGCGGCCATCGAGGATGGCCGCCTTGATGGCCGCATACAGCTGGCGAAACAGCGGCTCGATGGCGCTGCGCTGCAGCGGCAAGGCGGCGATGATCTGGTTCAGGTGCGAAGCTGGCATGGTGGGATGGCGTTTAAATTGGTAGCTTAAAGATAGCATTTATTGGCTATTTTAAATAGCCAAAACAAGCGCTAAGATGGCGCATCCCCTCACTCTTGCGGAGCACCCATGCATCAGTTTTTCGCCACCGTGGCCTGGCAGCGCGACGGCCAGGATTTCGCCGGCCAGCGCTACAGCCGTGGCCATGAATGGCAGTTCGACGGCGGCTTGCACGTGCCCGCCTCGTCGTCGCCCTTGTCCGTGCCGCTGCCCATGTCGGTGGCGGAAAATATCGACCCGGAAGAAGCGCTGGTGGCCGCTACGTCGAGCTGCCATATGTTGTTCTTCCTGTCGCTGGCGGCCCAGCGCGGCTACGTCATCGACGACTACCGTGACGACGCCGTCGGCGAACTGGGCAAGAATGCCGCCGGGCGTCTGGCCATGACGCGCATCGTGCTGCGCCCCCGCATCGTGTTTGCGGGAGCGCCGCCCTCGCCCGACGCGCTGGCCGCCCTGCACCACGACGCGCACGAGCGCTGCTACATCGCCAATTCCCTCACGGCCGATGTGGTCGTGGAAGGAGCGCACTAGATGTACACGCCCGCCAGCTTTCGCGAAGAGCGCCTCGATGTGCTGCATGGCCTGATCGACGCGCATCCGCTGGGCGCGCTGGTGCACCATGGCGAGGATGGTTTGTGCGCCGACCATCTGCCTTTCGAGATCACCGCGCCCACGCCCGAGGCGCCATTCGGCATCCTGCGCGCCCACGTGGCGCGCGCCAACCCGCTGTGGCGCGGCGCCGGCGTGAACGATGACTGCATGGTGATTTTCCAGGGGCCGCACGCCTACATCACGCCCGCCTGGTATGCGGAAAAGCAGCGCAGCGGCAAGGAAGTGCCGACCTTCAATTACGCGGTCGTGCATGCCCACGGCCCCCTGCGCGCCATCGATGATGCGGCGTGGCTGATGGACTTGCTGGAACGGCTGACGACACGTCATGAAGCTGGCCAGGCGATGCCGTGGACAATCGCCGATGCGCCGGCCGGCTATATCGAGAAACTCTTGAAAACCATCGTCGGCATCGAAATCCCCCTCACCCGCATCACGGGAAAATGGAAGCTGGGGCAGAACCGCAGCATGCAAGACCAGGCCAGCATGGCGCATGGCCTGGCGCTGGACAATCAACCCGGCGCGGCGCAGGCGCTCGGCGCACTGATCGCCGCCAACCTCACGCCAGCCAGCTGACGGCCGCCGAGAACGTCAAAAACGACAGCGCCGTCGAGACCAGAATGATGCGGGCGATGCGCGCCGTGTTCGCCCCGAAGCGCTCGGACAGCAGCGACACATTGCTGGCGCTGGGCAGGCAGGCCACCAGCACCATGCAGGTCAGCGCGAACGGATCGAGCGGCGCGCCCAGCGCGATGGCCGCGTGGCCGATGGCCCACACCAGCAGCGGATGCAACAGCAGTTTTTTCAGCGCCACGGGCACATATTCCCCCAGCGGCGCCGGGTCGCTGGTGCTCATCTGCGAACGGGCCAGGACGGCGCCAATGGTAAACAGGGCAACAGGAGAGGCGGCGTCGGCCAGCAGGCCCACCGTCTGCATCAATGGCTTGGGCAAGGCCAGTTCCAGCCACGACGACAGGGCGCCAAGCACAATCGCCCACGGCATCGGGTTGCCGGCCATGCCCTTCAGGGCGTTGACGACGGCGGCGCGGCTGCCGTGCGCGCCGCCGCTGCCGATGCGCGACAAGGCGATGCACAGCGAACTGGTCATCAACATATCGACGACGATGGTGACGATGACGGGCCCTGAGGAACGGGGACCGAGCAAGGTCAATAGCAGGGGCACGCCCATGAAGCCCGTATTCGGGAAGGCCGCCACCAGCGCACCGAAGGCGGCGTTGTTCCAGTCGATGCGGTGGCTGAGGGTCATGGCCATGGTGACACCCACCATGATCAGCGCACACAGCAGATACACGCCGAACACGCTGGCGTCGAGCAGTTGCGCGATGGGCGTGGCGGCGCCGAAGCGGTACAGCATGCAGGGCAGCGCGAAGTACAGGACAAAACTGTTCAAGCCGCCGATGGCGGCCAGCGGCAGCAGCTTGCGGCGCACGGCCAGGTAGCCGCACAGCACCAGGGCGAAGAAGGGAAAGGTGATGGCGAGGATGGTCAGCATGGAGCGCCATTGTAGCGCGCTGCACTGGCTGGCCGCCGGGCGCAAAAAGGCCGCTCGCGCGGCCCAAGGAGGTTTCGGGAAAAGCGCCGCTGGCAGGCTGGGGCTTGAGCTGGGCGCGGATCTCGCCAGCCGGGTAGGCGGTGCTGTGCACGTTCACGTACAGCTTGCCGGCCTGGTAGCTCGCATACTGGGCCGGCGTGAGCATGGCGCCGTCCGGCACGGCAAACATGCCTTCGGCGGTTTTCACCAGCGGCACGATGACGGGGCCATTGGCGCCGGCGGGCGCTTCATGAATATGCGCGACGGTGGCCAGCATGCCCGTATAGCGCACGCCACCGCTGACACTGAGGTCGTCGGCGACGCGGATAGTGCTGCTGCCGCTGGCCGTGCTGGTGTTGGCCGGCACTTCCTGCGCGCCCGTCAAAGTGACGTCATGGTCGCCCGGGTGATGCGGGCCATGGGAACAGGCGCCCAGCAGGGCGGCCAGCGCCAGCATGCTGGCGGCGCGGCGTACGTGTTGTGGCAATGTGGTCATCGCAGTACTCCTTCAACGGACATCGGATCACGGATGGCGCCCTGCCCTGCCCGTACAGCCGAGCCGGGCTTGCGCCGCACTGGTCTCGCGCAAAAAAATCTTGCTGTCATGCGACAGTAAGGCCATGCCGCCTTGTCCGCTTTGCTTTTCGCCAAACCTGGTGCTCGCCTGCCAGCGTGCCGTCAAGCCAGATGCACTTCCGCCACCCAGCCGCGGTTGGCGGCCGGCGCCTTCGGCTTGGGTGCGATGCCACTGCTTTTTTCCGCATCGAGGATGATGTTGCGCATGCTGTCGCTGGCGGCCGGCCCTGGCGCGAAGGCGTAATACTCGTCATTGATGGGCAGGCCCGTCGTGGCGTCGACCAGCACCGGATCGGCGGCCAGGCCCGTATCACGGCTGGCAATGACGAGGCTGGCGCCTTCCGGCGCGAAGTTTTCATTGCCCCAGGCAATAAACGCCAGCAAGACGGGCTTGAAGGCGCGGCCGGACTTGGTCAGCACATAGTCGTAGCGGGGCGGCTTGGCGCAATACAGGCGGCGCGTCATCAAGCCCCCGTCCACCAGGTCGGCCAGGCGGCGCGTCAGGATGGTGGGCGCGATCTTGAGGCTTTTTTCAAATTCGTCGAAACGCGTCTTGCCATAAAACGCTTCGCGCAGAATGAGGATGCTCCACCATTCACCCACCTTGCCCAGGCTGCGTGCAATCGGGCAGGGCAAATTATTAAAGTTGGTATGTTTCATGACCATCTCCTCACGTTGATTCAACACAACAATCGAAAATATTTCAGTTCCAACACGTTCAGTTGCAACACGGACACTTAGTTACTATCACTTTGCAAGTGACATTGACACCACGGGTAGTGGCTTGAAAATACGCAAAAACTCATATTTTCTTGTTCAAGTACAATCATGGCTCGTTCAATTCCCCAATCCCGGTGCGAAAAACGGTGTCAGCCACGCCTGTCGGCGCTGCTGCCCACGCCCGTTTTTCACTCAATGCGTTCACGATGACCCCTTTGAAGCTTGCCGTACTGCCAGCCCTGCTCGCCCTGTCCGTTTGCCAGACCACCACCGCCGGTACCGCGTCTTCCGCGACACTCCAGGCCACCTTCGTCGTCCATGAAGCGTGCACCATCGTCTCGCAGCGCGGCGGCGCCCAAGTGCGCTGCCAGTACAACACGCCCTATCTGCTGCACCAGCAGTCAACGCCATCGGGCCCCGGCCTCGTCACCGTCACGTTCTAAAAATAAATCGTTGCCGTCACCGTGTCCTTGTAGTCGCCGGGGCGCGGCGACACCTGCGCCGGTACGCGGCCATAAATCGTCAGCGGCACGCTGGCGCCCGTGCCCGTTCCCGTCACCATGCTCGTGCCTGCCGTGCCATCTCCCCATGGCGCACCATCGAGGGTGGCTGACAGCAGATAACTGACCTTGTCCGTCGTCACCGTATTCTTCATTTGCCGGTTGGCCACATTCGCCGCCACGCTGCCGCCGTTCAGGGCAATCTGATACGCGTTGTTATTCACGCAGCGCACGGACAAGGTGCTGGTGCTGCGCAAATTGCCCGTCAGGATGGAGGCGTTCGCGAACGCCATCGGCGTGGCCGTGATGGTGCAATCGTTGACTGCCGTGGCATTCACCGTGAAACCGAAGCTGCCGCTGGTGGCCGTGCAACCCTGCAGGTTGACGAGGCCATAGGTGGTGTAGGTGTAGGTGCCCACACCGGCAAAGCTCGAGGTATACACGGTATTGGCGTTGCCGACCGTGGGCACGGCGGCCAGAGCGGTGCCGGCAGGGATCTTTGCATACACGGTAAAGGTGGTGGAATAGGTGCCGGGCGGCGCCAGCAAACCGGCCGACAGGATCATGCCGAAGGTCGACGGCGCGCCCGTCACGCCAGCGCCGCCCCATATCTTCGCCGTGGCATACGAACTGTCCACGTACACGTTGTACTCCATGCGATTGATGCCATTGCCCAGCTTGCGCGGCAGGGCCGAAGTGGAATTCGTGCCCAGCCCCAGCGAGATGCACACTTGCGCATTCGGCGTGAGCAACTGCCCCAGGTTCAGCGACGAAAACAGGCAACTGAAGGTCCCCGTTGCCTGCGCCACGTGATCGGTGCCGGAAATCGGGCTGACGGAGCCGAAATCGATATTCGTCATGCTGACCGTGCAGGTATCGGCCGCCTGCGCCACGCTGCCCCAGGCCCAGCCCAGCAGCAGAGTCAGCCATAGCAGCAGGCGGCGCATCAGCGGCCTGCCCCGGCGCTGGCTGCCGCTGCGCAACGCAGCGGCCCGATCACGGGCAAGCCGCCCGCGGCAGGACGCACATAGGCAAAACGCAAGGTGCACGCGCTGTCGCCTTCGCCGACTTGCAACTGATTCTGCTCGAGCAGATCGTCGACGAAAACGATGCCGTCAAATCCCACCACCGTCTGCTTGCCGCTTTGCACGTGCAACACGGGCAAGCCCGTGGCCAACGGCTTGCCCTGCGCATCCTGGACGAGGACGGTGGCAGCGCTGTAGCGCTCGATGGGAAAGGCCGCCAGCACGCCCGCCAGGTATTGCGGAACGACATTGATATTACTCGCGGGCACCCGCGCATCCACATCGAGTTCCTCCGTGGCGATGCTGATCTGATTATTGCCATAGGGGTTCAAATTCGGCACCAGCAGATAGCCGTCCCTGCCCGTCACACCGATCTGGCGGTTTTCATGCAGCACAGGAATATTACCCACGCCGCCCGTGGATACCAGCGCAAAACCGTTGCCCACCTGGCGCGCCGCCTCGACATGGCCATCCATCAACACCAGCGCGCCGGCCGCGCCCAGCGAGGAGGCATTGCCCATGCTGCTGCTTTGCGTGCGCGCGCTCACGCGGCCGTCATTGCCCAGGTATTCCACTTGCGCCTGCCGGTAGGCATTGCCGCCCGCCGTGCCAGCTTGCAAGTTCCAGCCGAAACCGCCGCCAAAGTCCGCCGCGCGCTGCGCGCTGACGCTGCGGCCGTTCTCGCCGTTTTGCCGGCTGCTGTACACGCTGACGGCCAGATTGTTGTCGAAGGCCATGCTCAGGCCGAAGTAAAAGCCCCGCTTCTCGCGTTGCCGCAAATCCTGGAACAGGCTGGCGTTGAAGAACAGGCCGTGAAACACGGTGGCCGAATAGCCCACGGTGGCAAGCTTCGATGGCGGCGCGCCAGGCGTGCGATAGCTGATATAGCTGCTGCTGATACTACTTCCTGCCGGCAATGGCAGGCTGACGGTGAAGCGGTCCGCCGCGCGCACTACGGGGCTGCCGTCGCGCGAGGCCAGGTCCCCAAAGCCGGCGCTGGCGCGCACGCTTTGCACATCGACGCTGAAGCGCGGCCCCATGTACTGATAGCCTGCACCCAGCTGCGCACCGCGGCTACGGCCGGCGCTGGCCGACAGCGAACCGCTGAGCACGCCCGCCTGGCCCAGCCGCACCAGCGCGCCCGCCCCCGCCTGATACAGGCCGGCGGCCAGTTCCGCATGGCCTTCGAGGGTGAGACTGTCGCTGACGCCATGGCGGCCGGAAGCGCTGGCGACCAGTTGCCGCTCATAGCCGAACAGGCGGCGGCCATAGTCGCGCCGCACGGCGCCCGCTTCGACCGAGTAATCACTCAAGCCGCTGGCCAGCATGCGCGTATCGACATACAGGGGCAGCACGGTCGTCACGCTGCGTCCCAGCGCATCGCGCGTGATGAGGGTCGCTTGCCCTGCGCCATTGATGCCGGCCACCTGGTTCAGCACAAACGGACCGCTGGGCACGCTGGCAGCATATTGCTGCACGCCATTGACGTACAGGCTCAGCGACGAAGGCACGAGCGCCGTGCCATCGACAGAGGCGACAGGAAAGGTCAGCAGGTCGGGGCGCAGCTGGAAATTCTTGCGCCACTGCACACCACCGACACGCACGGCGCGGCTCCAGCTCAGCGACGAGGAAATCAGGTCGCCCACCTGCCACGTTTGCAAGGTCTCGGGGTCTGCGTGGCTCCAGAAGGTGTCAAAGCGCATGTACTTGCGCTGATCCGAGCCCAGGTTCAAGGTGCCGGTATTGCTGAACACGCCGCTGTCATTGAAATAGCGCAAGTCGTTGAAGATGGCGGCGCGCCGCGTCTGCCCCAGCTCCGCATAGGCTTCGTAATTGAGGACGGCGCCGGGCGTGACGCGCGATGGCGGCGTCAGCGCCACCGTGCGCGCGCTGATGCGGTAGGGCGAACGCAAGTCGTCCGCCACCTGCAGCGACACGCTCTGGCGCGCCGCATCATATTCATAGCTGAGGCCGGGAATCGCCTCGAGCGCCACCTCGGTCTGACCGGGTGCGACCAGGCGCGCCGGGTCCAGCCCCAGCTGCTGCAAGTTCGCCACACTGCTGCGCAAGCCTTTGCCCACCTGGGTAAAGCGCAAGATCAGCCCGGTTGATTCAGCATTCACAGTGACCTCCAGATACAATTCATTCGGCGCCGCCGGATCGCTGGGCAAGCTGGCAGGGCCCGGATCGGCGCCCGTCATGGCCGCCGCGCCATCGGCCCTGGGCAGCGGCGCCATGGCCAGCAACAGCAACGATGCCAGTATGCGTTTCATGGTATGACCGCTTGCGCCCATGCCCGGGGCGCGCAGCAAGCTGGCCCGTCATGGCAGCCATGTTCAAGGTGTCGAATTCTTGGCAATGAGTGCCTTGGCATTCACATTTACCGCGATACTCAACGGTCCATCCAGTTCGGCCTCTCTGGCAATGGGCAGGCGCCATACGCGCATGCGTGCCGCCAGGACATAACCAAACAGCCCCTTGCTGATGACAAACTCCTTGCCCGCCTGGTTCGTGAACGTCATCGCACCGATCTGCGCATGGACATTGCCGCTGTTTTTGATACGCAACATCCACTCGCCCTGTTCGCGAAAAACTTGCCAGTCGAGTACTTCCTTGCCCGGCGCGCCGGCCGGCAGCACGAACACGGGCACCGAATAGCGCAGACGGATATCGACGCCGCTGCGGCCCGCCTCATCCTCGCGGCTGACTTCATCGATGAGCACGCGATACGTCTTTTCCTGCGCGACAGTGCCAGCCTGGGCACGCACCAGGCGGATGGTCTGCCGGCTGTTGGCGGCGATTTCGACGATCGGCGGACTGGCCACCAGTTCCTGCGTCGGCGCCAGCGTTTCCTCGCCATCGCGCTGATCCCAGACGAACACCCGCACCTGCCCGTAGATGGGCTGGTCACCGAGGTTTTGCAGGTTGATGCCGGCCGCATTCTGTGCCGCGCGCAAATTGAGCGTCACCGGCGAAATCTGCAGACTAGCGCCGTGCGCGCCGGCAGCGCAGCAGGCCAGCAGCGCCAGCACGCCTTTCATCAGAGAAGCAACACCGGCCTTCACGCAGCGCCCGGCTTAAAAGTAAACGGTGGCTGTGATGATCGACTTGTAGGTATCGGGCGCCGGTGTCGCTTGCGGCGGAATGTTGCCGTACACCGTGATCGGCTGCGCGGAGCCGTTGCCGGTACCACCGACGGTATTCGTGCCCTGGATATCGCCCCACAAGGTGCTGCCGGCCGTCTGGTACAGATTGAATTGCACCGTCCCCAGGTTGCCGCCAGTGCCGCTCAGGTAGCGCGTGGTGCCGGTCGAACCGGTGCCCGAGCCAGCCGTCAAGCCCACGTTATACAGCGTGGTATTGGTGCAGGTGACATTCACGGTCGTATTGACGTTCACGGCAGTAGCCAGTACACCCTGACTTTGGCCAAAGTCGAGATTGGCCGCCACGATGTTGCAATTGGCGATGATTTTCAGGGTAACGTCAAAGGTGGTGCTGGCGCTGCCATTCAGATACACGGCTGCGTCGGCGCTACGAGGCAGCAGCGCCGTGGCGGCCACAGCCACGCTGGCAGCAACGATAAGGCGGGGGAAAATAACTCGCAACATGATACCTCCTGATGATGGAACATCATTAATGAGGCCGCCAATTTGAGGGGCATCAAGGATAGTCACGGTATTGCCGGCGTTTTCTTGGGCACGCAAACCAGGACGACAAAATACGTGTGCCAAGAGTCAGAAACCCGGGGACTCCGGCACTTTTTGCAGCATTGACAAAACAGTTTTTTTGGCAAGCGACATTGCTTAAAATCAATGCGTTAGTTAATTATTGGCGATCTGGGAAATCGGCGCTTCTTCTCGCGGAGAAACATCTTTTGAAACACGAGAAAAACAGAAAAAAAAGAAAAAGCGAGGCATAATAAGCCACAACTTGCTATTTGGTTAAGTCATCCATTCCATGCCATTGACCAGCGAAACCATCAAAAAAAACATCTTGATCGTGGACGATTCCGCGTTCGAGCAGCGCATGCTGATGGAGCTGCTCAGCGAGCAGCCCTACCGTTTCAGCATCGCATTCAACGGTTACCAGGGCTACCAGCTGGCACTGGCCACGCATCCTGACCTGATCCTGCTCGATGTGCGCATGCCCGAGATGGATGGCTACACGGCATGCCGTTTGCTCAAGGCCAATCCCGAAACGGAAGAGATTCCCGTGATCTTTCTCAGTGGCGCCGATGCCGCCAAGGAGCGCATCATGGGCTTGCAGGTGGGGGGCGTCGACTACATTTCGAAGCCGTTCACGCCGGAAGAACTGGCCGCACGCATCCATATCCACCTGGGGTTGATGCGTAAAAGCAACAGTACCTTGCCGGCAACGATACCGATCAGCGACAAGCAGCAGCATCCCGACCTGGTATTCGTCAATGCGGTCAAGCAACTCATTCTCGACAACCTGGGCAGCCTGCCGAACCTGTCCGAAATCGCCCGCAGCGTGGGCACTTACCGCGAAAAGCTGACCCTGATGTTCCGCGAGCAAACGGGCATGACGGTCTTCGCCTTCATCCGCGAAGCGCGCATTGCCCGCGGCGTGGAATTGCTGCAGCAGACCGACATCGATGTGCAGGATGTCGCCCTGCTGATCGGCTTTCACAACGCGGGCAACTTCGCCACCGCCTTTCGCGAACGCATGGGCGTCACGCCCAGCGCCTACCGCCAGCGCCTGCAGGAACAGACGGGCCAGCGGCAGGCGGCGGGCGGGGGCTAGCGGTGCATGTGACGCGCGTTCAGAACTTGTAGTTCAGCTTGAGCGACGCGAAACGTCCGCGCGGGTCGGCTTGCGTATAGTCGAAGCCCGAGGCCGAGTAGTCCCACGGCGCACGCTTGTTGGCCAGATTCTGCACGATGAAGGTGACGTTCGCCTTTGGTGTCACCTGCCAGCTGGTGGTCACGTCAAACGTGCTGAAGGCGGCCACCGATTCATCGAGATGCGTGTTTTGCGCATAGCTACCCACGTAGTTCCATGTCAGCGTGGAAGACCACTTGCCCTGCTCCCAGGTGGCAGAGCTGACGCCACGCCATTTCGGGATGGAGCCGAAATAATTGGTGCCGGCGCCATCGGTCAGCGGCGCGCCATCGGACAGCGGTTCGGCAAAGCGCAGCACGCGGCTCAGCTGGCCGGCCAGGGTCAGCTTGCCCCAGTCCTTGTCGACAAAGCGCTGGCGCAGGTCCAGGTCGATGCCGGACACTTCGCGCTGGCCCTGGTTGCGGTACTGGCGGTACAAGGTCGTGATGCGGCCATCGGCGTCGCGCGTGATCTTTTGCGGCGCCGTCGCCTCATTGGCGATGGTGGTGGTGGCGCTTTCCGTGCCGATCACACCCTCCTGCTTGATGCGGTAGTAATCGAGGCCGATACTCGAACTGCTGGTCGGCGAGACCACCACGCCCAGGTTCAGGTTGTTCGAGCGCTCGGGACGCAGCGCCGTATTGGCGATGGTAATGGCCGTCACGCCGCGTGTCTGCGTCGGCGTGACCGGGTCGCGCGGATCGAGCACGCTGACATAGCTGACGGCCGTGCTTTGCGTGATTTCCGGCAGCGACGGCGCGCGGAAGCCGCGCGACACGGTGCCACGCACCAGCAGCCACGGCGCCGCCTGGTAACGGGCGCTGGCTTTCGGCGAAAATGCATTGCCGAAATCGCTGTAATGGTCGGCGCGGCCCGCCAGGTTGACAGACAGGTCTTTCACTACAGGTACATTGAATTCGGCAAACAGGGCCGACACATTGCGCGAACCGTTGATGATGTTGATGGCCGGGCGCAGCTCGTACCCGACAGCACGGCCGTCGAGGTTTGCGAATCCATCTTTTCTCGGCGCCACTGTGCGCCGGCGGCAAAGCCCAGCGGGCCTGCGGGCAAGTCCCAGATATCCTTGGCCGCCGAGAAGTCGAGCGTGTCGAGCGTCGATTCGGCCGGACGCAGTGTCGACAGGCGCAGGCGGTTACGCACGGCTTCGCTGTTTTGCGATTGATCAAAGAAGTTATAACTGCCATCGGCCAGCACCTTCTGGAACTCGTAGCGGTTGACGAAGTTCTGCACGGTTTCTTCCAGCTTGCTGCTGGAGTGGCCCACGGCCGCATCCCAGTCCCAGCCCGCCAGCGTGCCTTTGACGCCCGCCAGCGCGCGGTAGAACGTGACCTTGTCCTGCTTCAGGCGCGGCCCCAGGTCGAACAGGGTGGCCGTGAACGGCAGGGGCGTGGTACCCGGATTGTTCGGATGGCCCACGGGCAGCACGACGGGGATCGTGTCGAGCGCCTGGCTGGCGTTGTTCCACACGCGCGTGGTATTGTTCACCGTCAACGGCGCGCTGAAAGTCTGGTCGGCGCGCGAATAACTGTGCAGCAAATCGACATACGCTTCAGTGTCCGCGTTCAGCTTGACGGTGGCGCGCGCGGCCGTGTGCACGCGCTGGATGCCGGGAATCAGGGTTTTGTACGGCGATGGGTTGTAGGCCAGCACTTGTCCCGTCTTGCCGGGCGTGATGTCGCCATAATTGACCAGCTGCAATGGTCCCCGCACACCACCCAAGGTCCTGGTCGGGTCGGTGCCCGCATAGTTGGTGATGGCCCAGCCCAGACTACCGCGCTGCTGGTTGCGGAAGTCCGCATCGCGCATCCACGCCACGTCGCTCTGCTGCAGCTTGTCGCGCTGCTGCGCGTCGATCGAGAAGACCAGGCTGTAGCCGTCTTCCTCTAGCTTGCCAAAACCCGTCTGCAGCGCCGCGCTCTTTTCATGCTGGCCCGTGCCTTCGGTCGAGCCGCCCCACTGCGCCGTGATGTCCGTGCCGGTGAATTCCTTGTAAAGGATGATGTTGACCACGCCGGCCACGGCGTCGGAACCGTAGACGGACGAGGCGCCATCCTTGAGCACCTCGATGCGCTGCACTGCCGCCATCGGCAGGCTGTTCAGGTCGACAAAGGTTTCCTGCAGGTTTTGCGCCGTCGCATAGCTGGCCACGCGCTTGCCATTGACCAGGATCAAGGTATTTTTCTGGCCGATGCCGCGCAGCGACAGGCCCGAGGTGCCGGCCGAGAAACTGCCCGTATATTGTTCGTTATAGCTGTTGCCGCTATTGGCGGAGATGGCGCGCAGCACGTCCGACACGCTGGTCTTGCCGCTGGCTTTCAATTCCTTGGCCGTGATGACTTGCACGGCGCTGGCGCCCTCCTTTTCGCTGACGCGGATATTCGATCCGGTGACATTAACGCGCAGCATGTCGTCCTCGGCGTGGGAGAAGGCGGGAAAGGCGGCGGCGATGGCAAGACTGATGGCGAGTGGTTTGAACATGGTTTCCTCTTATTGGGATTGCAGCCTTTTTCCGATAAAAAAGGCCGAGCAGGGGCACGCGGACCGGGTGGGCCAGCGGGCAAACGACAACGAAATGGATGGGATGACTTAGGGGATGCGTGGACGGGCACGCACCGGCATCCACTGCGCCATGCATTGCATGGTCAGCTGGTGCGGGACGGCGTAAAAACAGGCAGAAAAGGTAAAGCGCAACATAAAAGACACCGGTAAGCGGGGAAAGGCCACTATATCCCGGTGTCTTTATGGCGTGAACGAATTAAAAATTGATTGTATATACGATTTGAATCTAAGGACTTGGCATAGGGCAATATCAGGCGTCGACAATCGCCGTGGAAGGCGCCGCGCGGCGCGCCTGCACGCTCCACCAGTACCAGGAAATCAGGGCATTGACCCAGTAGGCCGCATACAGCACGGCCGTCAGGTGCAGGCTGCGGCTGTAATACAAAGGCACGGCCACGGTATTGACCAGCAGCCAGAAAGCCCAGGTTTCGATGCGCCGGCTCATCAGCAGGAATTGCGCGATGATGCTAAATACCAACACTGCCGAATCGATGAAGGGCGCGTAGGCATTGGTAAAGCGGTGCAGCAGCATGCCGTAGATCACCACGGAGGCGATGCCGGCCGGCACCACCCAGGCCAAGCTGCGCCAGCCCGTGCGCGTGATCGGCAACGGCTTGCCGCCAGCGCCGCGCCGCCATTGCAGCCAGCCGATGACGCACGTGACGATGAAAAACAGCTGCAGCATCACGTCGGCGTACAGCTTGACCTGGAAAAACAGCACGGCAAACAGCACGCAGCCGACCATGCCGATCCACCAGGAATGAATATTATTGCGTCCAGCCAGGATGATGGAGGCAGTCATCAATACATTGGCGGCGATCTCGAGCGGGGCAGTCAAGCGGTCTTCCTTTACGGGGCAGTGGTGGCACCGCGCCACTATAGCCGATTACACTGCACGGTGTTCGCCGTGCCGGCGGCGACACCCATGGGGGCAAGCTGCAAAAAACGCGCACATATCGAGGAAATGCGAATCAGGCCGGGCTTCAGCAGCCGCAGCCCTTGACTTCCATGGCCATTCTGGCAAATTGAATATCAAGTTGAAACTCCAGGGAAGTCCCCATATGCGCATGCGCCATCTCCTGTTTGCGGCAGTGCTCGGCGTATCTGCCCTGCCCGCCATGGCTTGCCGCATGACGATGGCGCTGGAACAGTGGCCGCCGTATGTCTACCACGATACCCAGGGCCGCTATACGGGCCTGGACCTGGATTTGCTGAGAGCCATTTTCAAGGAAGCCCGGTGCACCCTGGTCACCTTGCCGGAACTACCCACCGCCCGGCGCCAGCTGCTGTTCCAGAAAGGGGGCTGGACCTGATGCTGGCTGCGTCCGAGACGCCGGAACGCCAGTCGTATGCGCGCTTTTCCATCGCGTATCGCGACGAAGCCGTGGGCCTCTTCAGCAAATCCGGCTCGCCCGGCGGCCACCGCCAGATCGCCAGCTTCGCGCAGCTCGCGCGCGGCAACTCGACCTTGCTGGCGCCCAAGGTGGGCTGGTATGGCGCGCAGTATGCGGCGGCCCGGCCGGCGCTGGAAAAGGCCGGCCGCCTGAATGCGTTCGGCAGCTTCCAGCAAGGCGTGCGCATGCTCGATGCGGGCCGCGCCGACCTGCTGCTGGGCGACGTGCTGGCCGTGCGCCACGAAGCGCGCCTGCAGGGCGTCGCCTTGAGCACCCTGCCCTTCCTGGCCCTGCGCGCCCCCGTGCACCTGATGCTCAATGCGCGCACAACCAGCGCCGCCGACCTGACGCGCCTGAACGCCGCCATCACGCGCCTGGAACAGCGCGGCGTGCTGGCGGCGATACGGAGCAGCTACGAAGCGCCGTAGCGGCGCTCAAGCCCTGGCAGCCGCCTCGAGGATTTCCAGCTTGGTTTCGCGGCCATTCTTTTGCACGCCCTGCGCCTTGTCGTAGCTTTCGATCAGGGCGCGGTACGGCGGCACGATATGGTCGGTCATGATGGCGGCGAACTCCATCGCATCGGCGCGGTTCCAGGTGCTCATCACTTCAGCCAGCACCGCATACGTGTCGATCGGCACGGCGCCGGCCTGCGTCACGCGCGCCATGGTGATATCGGTGGCCATCTTCGACCAGTTACCCGAGGCGTCGATGATGGCAAACACCTTGTAGCCGGCCGCCAGTGCGCTGATGGTGGGAAAAGCCATGCACACGCTGGTGAGCGTGCCAGCGATCAGCAAAGTCTTGCGACCCGTCTTTTCGATGGCTTCTACCCAGGCCGGATTGTCCCAGGCGTTGATCTGGCCCGTGCGAGGGATATAGACGGCGTCCGGGTTGAAATGGTGGATTTCCGGAATCAGTGGGCCGTTCGGGCCGTCGGGCACGGAAGCGGTAGTAAAAGTCGGCATGTTGGCCAGGCGCGACAGCTTGGCCAGCGCCGTGACGTGACCGCGCAGCACGTGCTGCTCGATGTCGCGCACCAGCTGGAACAAGCCGCTCTGGTGGTCGATCAGCAGCATGACGGCGTCGTCGGGATCGATCATCGGTGGCAAACCTTGGAAGTTGGCGGGGGTGCTCATGGTGGTCTCCTGAAAAACCATGCCGCGGGATGCGGCATGGGTACTGCACAAATTAACTACACAAATTACGTCGCGATGCGGGCAAAGCGGCCGCTGTTGAAATCCTCGAACGCCTGCGCGATTTCCGCTTCGGTGTTCATGACGAAGGGGCCATGACCGACGATGGGCTCCTCAATCGGCGCGCCGCTCAGCAGCAGCACTACGGCGTCGTTGTTCGCCTCGATGGTGATGCTGTCGCCATCGCGCTCGAACAGCGCCATCTGCGCTTCGCGCACCACGCTCTCGCCATTCACCAGCACCGTGCCGTGCAGGACGATCAGCGCCGTGCTCCAGCCCTTGGTCACGGGCAGCTCCGTCAGCTTGCCCTGGGCCAGGCGCATGTCCCACACTTGCATCGGCGAAAACGTGCGGGCCGGGCCATGCTGGCCATCGAAATCGCCGGCGATCACGCGCACCGAGCCGGCGCCGTCCCGCAGCGCCACCGTGGGAATGGTGTCGCTGGTGATGGCCTGGTAGCCGGGCGCCGTCATCTTGTCTTTGGCCGGCAGGTTCACCCACAGCTGCACCATTTCCAGGGTGCCGCCCGACTGCGTGAAGGCAGGCGAGTGAAACTCTTCATGCAGGATACCGGCGCCGGCAGTCATCCACTGCACGTCGCCGGGGCCGATCACGCCGCCCTGGCCCGTCGAATCGCGGTGCGCCACTTCGCCCCTGTAGACGATGGTCACCGTTTCAAAGCCGCGGTGCGGATGCGAGCCGACGCCGGGCGGACGGGTGCCGGGCGCAAATTCGGCAGGGCCGGCATAGTCGAGCAGCAGGAAGGGGCTCAGCTGTTTGCCATGGCCGTTATACGAAAACATCGAGCGCACGGGGAAACCGTCGCCGACCCAGTGCTGGCGGGGTGCGCTGTAGATACCTGTGACTGTGTTCATCTCGATCTCCTGTTGGGGTTTGCATTACGATGAAGACAGAATACGCTTGCAACGATAAGGGCGGTAGACGGTAAAATATGCCATCAGCGTTCTAAAAATAGAACGATCAAGGAGGCGGCATGCAGGATCTGAATGACTTGTATTACTTTGTGCAAGTGGTCGACCATGGCGGTTTCGCGCCGGCCGGGCGCGCGCTGGGCATGCCGAAATCCAAACTGAGCCGGCGCATCGCCCTGCTGGAAGAGCGCCTCGGTGCGCGCCTGCTGCAGCGCACGACGCGGCATTTTTCCGTCACCGACGTGGGGCAGACGTTTTACGAGCATTGCAAGGCGATGCTGGTGGAAGCGGAGGCGGCGCAGGAAGCGATCGAACTGACACGGGCCGCGCCGCGCGGCACGGTGCGCCTGTCCTGCCCCATCGCCCTGCTGCACTCCCTGGTCGCG
This sequence comes from Janthinobacterium lividum, assembly GCF_023509035.1. Lineage (NCBI taxonomy): Bacteria > Pseudomonadati > Pseudomonadota > Betaproteobacteria > Burkholderiales > Oxalobacteraceae > Janthinobacterium > Janthinobacterium lividum. The sequence goes on from NZ_CP075583.1 coordinate 448,796, forward strand.
CCCATGCTGGCTGGTTTCATGCGCGAGCATCCGCAGGTGACCCTGCTGCTCGAAGCGAGCAACCGCCGCGTCGACCTGGTGGCCGAAGGCATCGACGTGGCCATCCGCGTGCGTCCGCCGCCGCTGCCCGACAGCGACCTGGTGCTGCGCGTGCTGGCCGAACGCAGCCAGTGCATGGTGGGCAGCCCGCTGCTGTTCGCCGGCGCGCCGCTGCCGAAAGCGCCAGCCGACCTGGCCGACTGGCCCAGCCTGGCCCTGGGCGCGCCGCAACAGCACTACCAGTGGGATTTGTACGGCCCCGATGGCGCGCGCGCCCAGCTGCGCCACGTGCCGCGCTTCGTCACGGGCGACATGCTGACCCTGCGCGACGCGGCCGTGGCCGGCGTGGGCCTGGTGCAGCTGCCGACCATGATGATCACCGAACAGGTGGCCAATGGCAGCCTGCTGCCGCTGATGGAGCAATGGCGGCCGCAGCGCGAAATCATCCACGCCGTGTTTCCTTCGCGGCGCGGCCTGCTGCCGGCCGTGCGCGCGCTGATCGACTACCTGGCGCACAGCTTCGCCGCGCTGGAGGAAGAGTGAGGGTTTTCAGGTACGATGGCGTACTCTCGAATCGCCTGGATACCGCATGCGTTTATTGATTTTGTCGGACCTGCACCATGAGTTATGGCGCGATGAAGCGCCGCAGGGCGACCTCACGCTCAGCTGCCCCGACGCCGTCCTCCTGGCAGGCGATATCGACACGGGCGCCCGCGCCGTCGCCTGGGCCGCCAGCGCATTCGCGGGACTGCCGGTGCTGTACGTGCATGGCAACCACGAAGGCTATGGCCACCACCTCGACAAGGTGCGCCAGGAACTGCGCAGCGCCTGCGCCGCCACGGACAACGTGCATTTTCTCGACGCCGATAGCCACGTCATCACCACCCAGGCAGGCAACAAGGTGCGCTTCCTGGGCGCCACCCTGTGGACGGACTTCCGCCTGCTGGGCGACGACACGCGGCAAGCGGCCATGCGCGACGCGGAAGCCGTCATGAACGACTACAAGCGCATCCGCCTGGCCAACATGGGCTTTCGCAAGCTGCGCGCGGCCGACACGGCCATGTTCCACGCGCAGCAAAGAGCCTGGCTGGCGCGCGAACTGGCGCAACCTTTCGATGGCGCGACAGTCGTCATCAGCCACATGGCGCCGTCGCTGCTCTCGGTCGATGATGCCTACGGCAACGAGGGGTGTTCGCCCGCCTATGCCTCGCGCCTGGACGAGCTGGCCGCGCAGGCGGACCTGTGGGTGCATGGCCACATCCATGCTTCACGCGACTACCGTATCGGCCCGTGCCGCGTCGTAGCTAACCCCTGCGGTTACAAGACGCGCAGCGGCACGCCGCAAAATCCCCAGTTCAACCCGGAACTTCATCGTCGAACTAGGCACACGCTAATCGTCCGACTTCAAACGGCCCGCCAGCCATTGCTGCAGGCGGTGCTTGCCGGCCCGGCGCGCCGCCCGTGGCGACACTTCCGACTGGTGCGCGCCCGCGCCGCCACGCAGCCTGGCAGCGGCCACCAGCGGATTGCGCGGCTTGGGCGTGGCTTTCACTTTGATTTTCATGATGTTTCCTTTCAACCCTTGATGCATGGGCATCACGGTATTTCCTGTCCTTATACCGGGGTCGTCCAAAACAAAAAACCCCGGCGAGTTTCCTCACCGGGGTTTGAAGGACACCGGCTCGGGATCGGCAATGTGCCGATGGCCCCGAGCGTCATGCACGGGGCTAGTAGTAGGTCAACTTGCTGCCAGCCTGCTCGAACATGGGTTTCCTTGTTTGGTTAATCTGAATTGCGGACGCTGATTCTGCACCTTATGCTGCAGTGCGTCAATCATTGTCATGGCGAATGCGCCAACGTTGTTATTTTGTCGCAGCCGCTTTTTCTTTCGCAATGCGTGCATCGAGCTTCGCTTCATTTTTGGCAGCGTAGTCGCTGCACGCTTGCGCATCGATGAAGGGATTCGGCGTGACGCCTTCCAGCAATTGCGTCAGCTTGCGGTCAGCGCCGGAGTGGTCGGGGTGGGCCGAGATCAGGATGTCGCACGGCAGCCTGGCAAAGTCCTGCATGACGCGGCGGAAAGCCGGCGTCAGGTCCGCATGGCGTTCATCGGCCAGGTAGTGAAAATCATCGGCCGCCACCGGCGTGAGGCTGGCGCCGAACACCACGCTCAGGCATTCCTGACGCTCGGCATCCTCGCACGACACCCAGGTCCAGCTGGTGCTGCCCGGTGTATGGCCAGGCGTGTGGCGCGCCGTGATGGTCACGTCGCCCAGTTGCAGGGTTTCGCCATCGGCGATCTCGCGCACGTTCTCCACGGCCGGCATGGGATCGATTTCGCCCGCTTGCGGATCCATGGCGAGCACCGCTCCCGCGCGCAGCGCCTCCGCTCCCAGCGGGCTGGCGACCACTTGCGCGCCGCTGTCGCGGGCCAAGGCGGCGATGCCGCCAGAATGGTCGAAATGCGCTTCCGTATTCAGGATGAACTTGATGTCTTGCAGGCGAAAGCCCAGTTCGAGGATATGTTCCTTGATGGCGGCCACCGATTGCGGCAACGCGCCGTCGATCAGGATCAAGCCTTCGCGCGTATCGATCAGCACAACGCTCAAGCCGCCCACGCCCACGTAATACGTGTCGCCGTGGATGCGCGCCGGTTGCTGCGGGCGGTTCCATTGCGCCGCATAGGGCGAGGCGATCGGCTGCGTCAGGGGATCGACGGCGGGCGTGGCGGCATGCGCGGCAAACGGCAGCGCCATGGCGGTCAGCGCGATACTGAGCAAAGTCTTGGGAGTGAAGAAGGGTGGCATGCGGCTCCAGGAAAATAGGCGGTATGAATCGATGCCATAGGGTAACGTCGCCAGCCTCGCGCGGTCAAGCAGACGGGCGCGGCGACTTGCGCTACGATAGAGGCCCATAGACTGCCGTGCGCCTTGCCGCGCCCACTGCCATGCGTTTGCTGATCCTGTCCGACCTGCACCTGGAAGTCTGGGGTGAAGACACGCCCGCCCTCGACCTTGCAGCCAGCCGCCCCGACGTGGTGATCCTGGCCGGCGACATCGACACGGGCAGCAATGCCATCGCCTGGGCCGCGCGCACCTTCGGCGCCCTGCCCGTGCTGTACGTGCATGGCAACCACGAAGGCTATGGCCATCAGCTCGAACACATGCAGGACGCCGTGCGCGACGCCTGCGCCAGCGCGAATGCGCACGGCGCCAACATCCGCCTGCTCGACGGCGATGCCGTGACGCTCGATGGCATGCGCTTCCTGGGCATCACGCTGTGGACGGATTTTCTGCTGTTCGGCGCCGAGCGCCAGGAAGAGGCGCTGAACGCGGCACAAGCCTACATGCCCGACTACAAGCGCATCAGCACGGGCGGCGACACGCCACGCCTGCTGTGCGCCGCCGACACGGCGCGGCTGCACGCACAGCACCGCTCCTGGCTGGAACAGCAGCTGGCGCAGCCCTTCGATGGCAAGACGGTAGTGATCACGCACATGGCGCCCTCGATGCTGTCGGTGGACGAGCAATACGCGACGAACCTGGGCTCGCCCGCCTTCGCGTCGCGGCTGGACGCGCTGGTGGCACAAGCCGACCTGTGGGTGCATGGCCACATGCACGCCTCGCTCGACTATCGCGTCCAGGACTGCCGCGTCGTGTGCAACCCCTGCGGCTACAAGCGCCCCGATGGCACACCGGAAAACGAACGCTACGATCCCGGCTTCATCGTCGACATCACCAGCGCGGTTTAATTTTTCCGATAGCGCAGTTGCGCCACGCCGCTGGGCAGCTGGCGCGTGCCGTCCAGGCGCCAGTCGCTGCGCGGCAAGCCATCCTCGAACAGGCGCACGCCCTTGCCCAGCACCACGGGCAGCACGGACAAGGTCAGGCTGTCGATGACGCCTTCGCGCAAACCGGCGCGGATGACGGTGCCGCCATCGAGATATACGTGGCGGCAACCCTCCTCTGCCAGCTCCTCCAGTACTTCCCGCACGCTGCCTTCGCGGCGCTGCTCGCCATGGCGCGGCGCGAGATCGCGGTGGCTCAATACCACCACGCGCTTGCCCGCATACGGCCACGGCGCGAACCCCAGCACGGCGTCATAGGTGGTGCGACCGATCAGCAGGGTATCGACTTGATCCATCAAGGCCGTGTAGCCGGTGGCGTCAGGCGAATCGGGCGCCAGTTCGGCCAGCCAGGACAAGTCACCATTCTCTCCCGCGATACAGCCATCGATGCTGATGCCGAGAAAAACGCTGACAGACATTTTTTGCATGGGTGCTCCTTGAATTAATTCTACAGTGTAGAATTATGCCCATGAAAACCCCAAAACTTCAAGCCATGGCATCTCCCGTACGCCGCGCCGGGCGTCCGCGCCGCGCCACACCCGCGCTGGACAGCGCCAGCATCCTGCACGCTGCCCTGGTCCTGCTGGAAGAGCAAGGCGAGGCCTTCTCGATGCGCGCGCTGGCGCAGCGCATGGGCGTCGATGCCATGGCCGTGTATCACTACTACGCAGGAAAAGAGGAGTTATTGCTGGCCTTGATGCTGCAGCGTTTTGCCGCGCTCGATCCGCGCCAGCCGCCGTTTACGCTGCGCCAGTCACCACCACGGCGTGTGCTCGCGTTGTGCACGCTGTACCTGGAACTGGTCAGCGCCACGCCGTATTTCGTGCGCCTGATGGCGCGCGGGCTGGTGACGCAAGCCGATGTGGCCGAGCGGTTTACGGCGCTGTTCGAGCTGGCCGTCGACGGTCTCGCGCCGGACAAAAAAACCCGCCTGCGCGGGCGCGATACGCTCGTCGATTTCCTGCACGGCTATGCGCTGGCGGGCAGGCCCGCCAGCGAGACCGGCTGGCATGCCTCGGTCAGCATGATTTTAGCGGGTATGCACACACAAATGCGAGTATCCACTCTCAATCTTTGACTAAACTATCACACGCATAATAAGTTGACAGGGCATGAATATGCCTCACCATCGCACCTATTCATGCTCCCAAAATGCATACTCACGTTCAGCAATTGCGGTGTCAAGGCTGGTACGAATTCGTAACTTTCCTAGGTATCCTCACCGCAAACAACTCTCACTGATACATAGCCATACGATCACCACGATAAAAACACTCATGAAAATAGAACACATTTCTGGATACATGTTGTAGAATTGTCGTGGGTCTACGATTACCCCCTGCTGCAAGGGAAAAATCGCCTGCAAAACTAATTGCACATACAATCTTAATTGCCGAAAATAGCACGCAGCATGCTTACTGAAAATAATAATTTCAGCGGCTCCCCTATTAGGAGTATGTGATGTTTAGTATCGAATCTGTCCTCAAAGCATTTAAATACCTCGAAGATAAATCCAACTCTAGCTTGTCGCATTGCAAGATGCTAAATGTGCGTGCAATTGCACTTGGGTATCAAAGCTATCATCATTTCAGAGAAACCCTTAAAGGACTTCCAAAGGATGAGTTCGGCAAGGTTTCGTTAAGAGTAATGCGAAAGATATGTCAAAGTCGCATGCCTCTACAAAGCTGCGCTTATTACGAATTCCACTCCCTTCCTAATCGAGGCACTGGATTTTACAGTCACTGGATCGGTTGGGATGAAGAAGGTGAAGAAGTTAGAGCACCTAGACCGTTAAATGGAACTTCAACAGCCAAAGGATTGCGCGAGGCAATGAGTGCACCTGTATATGTAATAGAGACACTTGCCGAGTTAAATGTATGGCGTCACATATGGCACTCAACTGCATTGGTCCCTGAAGCGCTAGCAAGAGAATTTTTTGTTAAAGCATTTGATAAAGAAAAATTTGTCTCACAAGACCCGTCAATTGAAATTATCCGAAATAAGATAAGCAAATATAATAATAATTTTGCAACATTTTATTAAAATTTATGGAATAGCGTATTGATGAAACACAACTTCATCAATACGCGATCTCGAAATTATGAAATACTAAAAAATATATCTTTATCAATATAATTCAAAATCATGCAAACTTCTTGAAATCCGGCTTCCTCTTTTCAAAGAAGGCCGTAAACGCTTCCTTCGCTTCGGCGCCGCCCAGCATGGCGCTGAACAGTTTGTTTTCGTCGGCGATGGCGGCCTTCATCGGTTCCATGCGGCTTTGCTTCATCAGGCGCTTGGTGGCGCGGATGGAGGCGGCTGGCAGGGCCACCAGCTTGGCGGCCTGGCCTTGCGCGAAGGTCATCAATTCGTACAGGGGCACGACTTTCGACACCAGGCCCATTTCCAGCGCTTCGCTAGCAGGGAACGCTTCGCCCAGCATCAGCTTTTCCGCTGCGCGCGGGTAACCGGCCAGTTGCGTGAGCAGCAGGCTGGAGCCGAATTCCGGGCACAAGCCCAGTTGCGTGAACGGCATCGAGAAGCTGGCATTGTCGGCCGCGTAGACCAGGTCGCAGTGCATCAACAGCGTCGTGCCGATGCCGATGGCCGGGCCGGAAACGGCCGCCACCACGGGCTTGCTGCTGCCGTACAGGGCGCGCATGAACTGGAACACAGGACGATCATGGTCGAGCGAGCCATCCTTCGGACGCGCCGTCTTCATGAAGTCATCGAGGTCGTTGCCTGCCGTGAAAATCTCGCGCTTGCCGCAGATCAGGATGGCGCGCACGGCGTCGTCCGTCTCGGCCGCCACCAGCGCATCGGCCAGGGTCTGGTACATGGCGCCCGTGATCGCATTCTTGCGTTCCAGGCGGTTAAATTCCAGGGTCAGGATGCCCTCGCTCTTGCTGCACAAAATATCCATGTCGTCTCCAAAAGATAAAGGGCGCCGGGGTAATCCCGCAGCGCCCTGTTTTATTGCTTTAGCCCGTCAAGCTTATACGCGCTCGAAGATGCCTGCCGCGCCCATGCCGGCGCCCACGCACATCGTGACCATGCCGTACTTCTGCTTGGTGCGCTGCAGCGCGTGGATCACGGTGGCCGCGCGGATGGCGCCCGTGGCGCCCAGCGGGTGGCCCAGGGCGATCGCGCCGCCCATCGGGTTGACCTTCGATGGGTCCAGGCCCAGGTCGCCGATGACGGCCAGTGCCTGTGCGGCAAACGCTTCGTTCAGCTCGATCCAGTCCAGCTGGTCTTGCGTGATGCCGGCGGCGGCGCACGCTGCAGGAATGGCGAATTTAGGACCGATGCCCATGATTTCCGGCGGCACGCCGCGCACGGCGAACGACGAGAATTTCGCCAGCGGGGTCAGGTTATGTTCGCGCAGGATTTTTTCGCTGACGATCAGCAGCGCGCCGGCGCCATCGGACATCTGCGAGCTGTTGGCGGCGGTGACGCTGCCCTTGGCGGCGAACACCGGTTTCAGCTTGGCCAGCGACTCCATCGACGAATCGGCGCGCGCGCCTTCGTCCGTGTCGACGGTACGGCGCGTCACATCAACCTGGCCAGTGGCCAGGTTCGGCGTGCGCGTGATGATTTCGACTGGCGTCGTTTCCGCCTTGAAGAAACCGGCTTGCTGCGCGGCGATGGCGCGGCGGTGCGATTCGACCGAGAACGCGTCCTGCTGTTCGCGCGACACTTTCCATTGCTGCGCCACTTTTTCGGCCGTCAGGCCCATGCCGTAGGCCATGCCGATGTTTTCATCGCTGAACATGTCCAGGTTCATCGATGGGTGGTGGCCCATCATCGGCACCATCGACATCGATTCGATGCCGCCGGCGATCATGACGTCGGCTTCGCCCACGCGGATGCGGTCGGCCGCCATGGCAATGGCCGTGATGCCCGAAGCGCAGTAACGGTTGACGGTGACGCCGCCCACGGTTTTCGGTAGCCCGGCCAGCAGCACCGAGTTACGCGCGATATTGAAGCCCTGCTCCGCTTCCGGGAACGAGCAACCGATGATGGCGTCGGTGATCAGCGCTGGATCGAGACCAGGCGCTTGCGCCAGGGCCGATTGCAGCACGCGCACCAGCAGGTCGTCCGGACGGGTGTTTCTGAACATGCCGCGCGGCGCCTTGCCGATCGGGGTGCGGGTTGCAGAGACGATGTAGGCGTCTTGAAGTTGTTTGCTCATTTTGTTCTTTCAAAGATGTTGAACGAAGTTCGTGTTCTGTCGAATGTCCGAGGTGGCGCTCTATCGCTTCTGCGACAAATACCAGTCCACCGTCACCTGTGCCGCCAGCGTGCCTTCGGCGTCGAAAATATCGACTGCCACGGGAAACGCCACCTTGCCATCCTGCGCCAGCTGCGCCTTCAAGGCAGCCAGGTCGCCCGGTACCCGGCCTTCGGCGCGCGTTGCGCCCCGGGCCACCTTCTGGTACTGGATACGCGACTCCTTGGCCACCGGGCGCAAGCCCAGTATCAGCTCGGCGAAGCCGCCAGCCATGGCCGCGCCGGAAGCCGTTTCGGCCAGGGTAAACAAGGCGCCCGCATGCTGCGTGCCCAGGTGATTATTCAGTTTGGGATCTTCCGGCATCGACACCTTCGAGGTGCCGGCGCCGATGTCGTCGATGCTGATCCCCAGCAGCCGCACGAAGGGCAAGGTGTCCATCATCTGTTGTTTGATACGGTCATACACCATGCTTGGCCTCACGCGCAGTAATACTTTAAATACCAAAGACAGGATCGTCATCGACGTAAGGCTTAGTTGCGTACCGGCTTACCGGTCTGCATCATGCCCATGATCCGTTCCTGGGTTTTCGGATGGTTCAACAGCTCCAGGAATGCCTTGCGTTCCATATCCAGCAGCCACTGTTCGCTGACGAAACTGCCCTGGTCCACGTCGCCGCCCGATACGATCTCGGCGATCATCTCGCCCAGCTTGAAGTCGTGCGCCGAAATGAAGCCGCCGTCGCGCATGTTGACCAGCTGCGCCTTGATGGTGCCCCAGCCGTAACGGCCCGTGACCTGAATCAGCGAAGGGAGCGCTGGACGGAAGCCAGCGTCAAACATGGCGCGCGCTTCGACCTTGGCCACGTGCAGCAGCTCGTAGGCGTTGAACACGATCACGTCGTCTTCTTTCAGGTAGCCCATTTTTTTGGCTTCCAGCGCCGATTTCGACACGTTGGCGGTGGCCGCATTGGTGAAGCCCGTTTTCAGGAATTGCAGGATATCGTTACCCTTGGCTTCCTTGTAGGCGCGCTGCGCCGCTTCCTTCAAGCCACCGCCGGCAGGAATCAGGCCCACGCCCACTTCCACCAGACCGATGTAGGACTCGATCGAGGCCACGCGCTTCGATGCGTGCAGCGCCAGTTCGCAACCACCGCCCAGTGCCAGACCAGCGACCGCGGCGATCACCGGCACGTTCGCGTATTTCAGCGACATGAAAGTATTCTGCAGTTCGGCGATGATCGGATCGACGGCTTTCACGCCGCCTTGCATGAACGCAGGCAGGGCCGATTGCAGGTCGGCGCCGGCCGAGAAGGCGCCGCCTTCGGCTGCGTCGGCGTGCCAGATCACCAAACCTTTGAAATTCTTCTCGGCTTCAGCCAGCGCCAGTTTCAGGCCATTGATCACGCCTTCGCCGATCACGTGCATCTTGGTCTTGAACGAGATGATCAGGACGTCGTCGCCCGTATGCCAGACGCGCACGGACTCGTCTTCAAAGACGGTGGTGCCGGCGGTCTTGCCGTCGATGGCGCCGCTACCCAGTACTGGCGCGCGGAATGGCTGGCGGTCATACACGGACAGGGTCGAACGGGGCACGAAGCTGTTCGACACGGCGGAGTAGGAACCTTCCGGCGTATGCACGCCGCCTTTTTCAGCGACCGGACCTTCGAAGACCCAGGCTGGCAGCGGTGCATTGCACAGCGCGTGGCCGGCGTCGATGTCTTCCTTGACCCAGTTGGCCACTTGCAGCCAGTTCGATGCCTGCCACGTTTCAAACGGACCGACGTTCCAGCCGAAGCCCCAGCGCATGGCGAAATCGATGTCGCGCGCATTGTCGGCCACGGTGTCGAGGTGGATGGCGATGTAGTGGAAAGCATCGCGGAAGATCGCCCACAGGAACTGGCCTTGTGGATTTGTCGATTCGCGCAGCGCCTTCATCTTCTTGACCGGATCCTTCTCTTTCAGGATGCGGGCGATGATGTCGGCAGCCTTGGCGCCGCCGGCCACGTATTCACCGGTAGCGAAATCGAGGCGTTGAATTTCCTTACCAACCTTCTTGTAGAAGCCTGCGCCGCTCTTCTGGCCCAGCGCGCCTTTTTTCCACCAGCTGCGCCAGCACGGCCGGCGTCTTGTAGACGGCGGCGAACGGATCGTTCGGCAGGTAGTCCTGCATGGTCTTGATCACATGGCCCATGGTGTCCAGGCCAACCACGTCCGCCGTGCGGAAGGTGCCCGACTTGGCGCGGCCCAGCTTGGCGCCGGTCAGGTCATCGACGACGTCTACGGACAGGCCGAATTTCTCGGCTTCGTGCACGATGGCCAGGATGCCGAACACGCCAACGCGGTTGGCGATGAAGTTCGGCGTATCCTTGGCGCGGACCACGCCCTTGCCCAGGGTAGTGGTCAGGAAGCCTTCCAGCTGGTCGCTGATCTCAGGCTTGGTGAACTCGGTCGGGATGATCTCGACCAGGTGCATATAGCGCGGCGGGTTGAAGAAGTGCACGCCGCAGTAGCGCGCTTTCAGGTCGGCGTCGAAGCCTTCGGCCAGCTTGGTGATCGACAGGCCCGAGGTGTTCGAGGCGAAGATCGCGTTCGGGCCGATGTGCGGAGCGACCTTTTGATACAGGTCGTGTTTCCAGTCCATGCGCTCGGCGATGGCTTCGATGATCAGGTCGCAACCGGCCAGCAGGTCTAGGTTGTCTTCGTAGTTGGCCACCTGGATCAGCGCGGCGTCGTCCTTGTTGCCCAGCGGGGCAGGCGACAGCTTTTTCAGGTTCTCGATGGCGCGCAGCACGATGCCATTCTTCGGGCCTTCCTTGGCCGGCAGGTCGAACAGCACGACCGGCACTTTCGCGTTGATGCAATGGGCGGCGATCTGCGCGCCCATCACGCCGGCGCCGAGGACGGCTACTTTTTTAACGATGAAATTGGTCATATTTTCCTCAAGTCTTAGAACAGGTCTGCGTCGAGTGCCATCAGGTTGGCCGAACCGGAACGCGCCTGACGGATCAGGGTTGCCGTCTCAGGCTGCAAGCGGGCGAAGTAGAAACGTGCGGTAGCCAGTTTGGCGGTGTAGAACTTGTCGCCGCTGGACTCTTTTTCGAGGGCGATCTTGGCCATCTGCGCGAACAGATAGCTGTAGATCATGTGGCCGACGACGCGCAGGTAAGGCACGCATGCCGCGCCCACTTCGTCCGGATTCTGGAAGGCCTTCATGCCAATTTCCATGGTCAGCTTGGTGACTTTGTCGCCCAGGTCGCCCAGTGGCGTGACGAATTCGCTCATCGCTTCATCGGTGCCGTTGTCTTCGACGAAGGCCTTGATCTTTTCGCCGAACTTGCGCAGCTTGGCGCCGTTGTCGCCCAGGATCTTGCGGCCCAGCAGATCCAGCGACTGGATCGTGTTCGTGCCTTCGTAGATCATGTTGATGCGCGCGTCGCGCACATACTGTTCCATGCCCCATTCCGAGATGTAGCCGTGGCCACCGAATACCTGCATCGCGTCCGAGGTGGCGATCCAGGCGTTGTCGGTGATGAAGGCCTTGATAACGGGCGTCAGCAGCGCCACTTCGTCGGCCGCTTCCTTGCGTACGTCGGCGTCAGGATGGTGCAGTTCGCGGTCGATCTGCAGCGCCACGTACGAGGTGAAAGCGCGCGCGCCTTCGGCGTAGGCTTTGCCCGTCAACAGCATGCGGCGCACGTCAGGGTGCACGATGATGCGGTCGGCCGGCAGTTCCGGGTTCTTGATGCCGGACAGCGAACGCATTTGCGTGCGGTCCTTGGCGTAGATCAGCGCGTTCTGGTAAGCGATTTCCGTCAGGCCCAGCGACTGCATGCCCACGCCCAGACGGGCCGCGTTCATGAAGACGAACATGGCGTTGAGGCCCTTGTTCGGCTGGCCGATGATCCAGCCTTTCGCGCCGTCCAGGTTCATCTGGCAGGTCGAGTTGCCGTGGATGCCCATTTTTTCTTCGATGGCGCCGCAGGTGATCGGGTTGCGCTCACCGACCGTGCCATCCGCGTTCGGCAGGAATTTCGGTACCAGGAACAGCGAGATGCCTTTCGAGCCTTCCGGTGCGTCCGGCACGCGGGCCAGCACCAGGTGCAGGATGTTTTCCGCCATGTCGTGCTCGCCGGCCGAGATGAAGATCTTGTTGCCGGTGATGGTCCAGGAACCGTCCGCCTCAGGCAGCGCTTTCGAGCGCAGCAGGCCCAGATCGGTGCCGCAGTGCGGTTCGGTCAGGCACATGGTGCCCGTCCATTCGCCCGACACCAGTTTCGGCAGGTAGACTTCCTTCTGGTGGTCGGTGCCGTGTTCCTTCAGGCACTCGTAGGCGCCGTGCGACAGGCCAGGGTACATGGACCAGGCCTGGTTCGACGAGTTCAGCATTTCATAGAACGAATTGTTCAGCACGACAGGCAAGCCCTGGCCGCCGTATTCCGGATCGCAAGCCAAGGCCGCCCAGCCGCCTTCGACGTACTGCTTGTAGGCTTCTTTAAAGCCTTTCGGCGTGGTCACGCTTTTCGTGACGGGGTCATGGTGGCAGCCTTCGCGGTCGCCGGAGTGGTTCAGCGGGAACAATACTTCGGAGGTGAATTTGCCGCCCTCTTCCAGCACCTGGTTGATGATGTCGGCGTCGACGTCGGCGTACGACGGCATTTGCTTCAGTTCTTCTTCCACTTGCAGGAACTCATGCAGGACGAATTGCATATCCCGGATTGGCGCGACGTATTGACCCATAATTTTCTCCTGAAGACGATTAGCTAAAGTGTTGTACTTGTAGTGCGTGTGCGTTATTGCGGATACTGCCTGACGGCTTATTTGCTTGTGACGGAATTCTGGTACGACGCCAGCAGGCGGATAAAGCCCGCTTGCGCCCGTTCGATGCTGCCCGGCACGCGCAGGAAGCGCGCGTCGTGATGCAGGGCCAGGATCAGGCCATACATCTCGTACACCAGCTGCTGCGCGTCCGTGTCCGCTTTCAGGTCGCCCGTGGCGATCGATTGCTCGACACAGCGCAGCAGCGCGCCCTGCCAGGCCCGTACCATGGCCACCAGGGCCTCGCGGATGGGACCGGGACGGTCGTCATACTCGACGGCGCCGCTGATATAGATGCAGCCGGAGGCGATTTCCACGCTGACCCGCTTGACCCAGCGCGCAAACATCGATTGCAGGCGCTGGATACCGCGTGGTTCTTTCATGCTGGGGAAAAAGACTTCTTGCTCGAAACGATAGTGGTAAAGCTTCAGCACTTCCATCTGCAAGTCCTCACGCGAGCCAAAGTGGGCAAACACGCCCGACTTGCTCATGTTCATTTTGTCCGCAAGCAGCCCAATGGTCAGGCCTTCCAGTCCGTCGCGGCTGGACAGGTCCAGCGCCACGTCGAGGATGGCTGCACGGGTCAGTTCGCCCTTGCGCATGAATTTGACTGAAGTATTCAAGATGTCCGTTCTAAAAGTGATGTTGCCGATTTGGCGGACTGAAGCGAGGGTAAAAAAAAGCACGCTCCGAAAAAATCCGAACGCTCGTACTATTATCCACTACCACGTAAAAGTCAAACGGGAATTTTAGAGCCGGCGTTCTATTGGTGCAGCGCAGCATTTTTTGGCTACGTGTTTGTATCGATTTCGGGAGGCAAAAGCGTCGCGCGCCCTTGCCTTCCCACGACAGGAAAACTTCAGGAAAGGTCGCCTGCCTTGCTCAGTTGACGGCGGTCGCGCTTGGTCGGCCTCCCCTTGATGGTGGTGCCCGGCTCGCGGAACAGCTTGCGCTCCTCGGCCAGCTGCTCACGGCGGGCGATGCTGGCCGGTGTTTCCCCATACAGCAAGCGCGCCACGGGCGCCGCGCCGCGCTTGTCGGACAGGCCCAGCACGGCCACCTCCCATGTCTCCGCGCCATTGTCGATGGCCAGTTCGTCGCCCACGCGCAGGCTGCGCGCCGGTTTTACGCGCTCGCCGCCCACTTTTACTTTACCCGTGTCGACAGCTTCGCTGGCCAGCGAGCGCGTCTTGAAGAAGCGCGCCGCCCACAGCCATTTGTCCAGCCTTACCGTTGTCATCTCGTTCATGCGTACTTGCCTACTGAAAAAATGCGCATCACCAGTCGGTACACGAGGAAGGCGGCTTCATAACCGATACGCCTGAAGCGGCCGATGTGCTTGAAATCATCCTGGTGAATGACGATGCCGTCCGCCACGCCCTGCTCGATATGCTGGCGCAGGCTTTGCGCGAACGCCACGTCCTTGATGACCACGTTCGCTTCCTGGTTCAGGAACAGGCTCAGCGCGTCAATATTGCTGGAGCCGACCGTCGCCCAGTCATCATCGACCACGGCCACCTTAGCGTGCAGCTGCGTCTTGCGGTATTCGACGATTTTCACGCCCGCGGCCAGCAGTTTCGGGTAAAACGAGTGCGCCACGGCATCTTGCATGCGGAACTCGCCCACGCCGATCAGCAAGACCACGTCGACGCCCCGCCGGGCCGCCTGGGCCAGCGCGTGGCGCAGCTTGTGCCCGGGCGCGAAATACGGGTTGGCCAGCATCACGCTCTTGCGCGCCTGGCCCAGCGCCTGCAGGTAGGCGCGCTGGATGGTACGGCGGTTGCGCAGGTTGTCGCGCACGACAAAGCCGGCCACGACAGGGTTTTTCGCCAGCTCCTTGCTGACGACGCGCATCTTGCGATACAGCTTGATACGCCGCACCAGGTTCATTTTCCCCAATCGCGCCCACTGCGCATGCGCCTCTTCATGGATGGCGTCCACCAGCGGGCCCTTCACCTGCACGGCAAAGTCCCAGCGCGGCGCTTCCAGGCTGATGTTGTGGTCGTAGTCGCAAAACATGTCGTCGTTGATATTGATACCGCCCACCAGGGCAATTTCGCCATCGGCCACGCAAATCTTGCGGTGCGTGCGCGTGATGCCGCGCCGGAACCACGGATTGAAGATGCGGTGGTGCACGCCGGCCGCTTCCAGCTGCGCATGCATGGCCTTGACCCGGCGGTTGCCCGTGCCGGAACCAGTCCGTGATCATGCACACCAGCACGCCCGCGCGCGGCGGCACGCTTGAGCGCATCGAGCACCAGCGTGCCCGTGGCGTCGTCGGCAAAGATATACGTTTCGAAATAGACTTCCGAGCGCGCGCCGTCGATGGCCGCAATCAGGGCAGGAAAGTAATCGGTGCCGCAATACAGCAGCTTGATGTCGTTGTGGGCGATAAAATTGACTGTGCGCATGCCGGCAGTCTACGCGAGTTTTAAAGCGGCAACGATCGGCGCGTGGTCCGACAGTTTGGCCCACAAGGTGCCATGCATCACTTGCGCGCCTTCCACGTGGAAACCGCGCACATAGATGCGGTCCAGGCGGAACCATGGCAAGGCGGCGGGAAAGGTGCGCGCCGGTACGGGCACGGGTGGCTTCGTCTGGCGCCGCGCCAGGGTGCGCACCAGGTCGCCCAGCGCCGAGTTCGATGCGCGCTGGTCGAACACTTCCACCACACCGAGCGCATTGCGCAGCTTGTCGCTAAGCGTATTGCGCCAGTCGTTGAAGTCGCCGGCGATGATGACGGGTTCGCCGTTCGGCGCCGATTCCATGACGGCGTCGATCAACGCCTGCGCCTGGCGCCCGCGTCCCGATTCGAACAGGCCCAGGTGCACCACATAGCAATGCACGTCGGCCTGCGGTGTCTGGAGCACGCAATGCAGGATGCCGCGCTGCTCGTAGGCATGGTCGGAGACATCGTGGTTGGTTTGCGAGGCGATGGGGAACTTGCTGAGCAAGGCATTGCCATGGTGGCCATGGTCATACACGGCATTCATGCCATACGCGGAATGGTGCTCGGCGCCGGCAAAGAATTCATGCTGCGATGCTTCCGGCCAATGCTTGTGGCCGTTTTTCTCGGCGCCAAAGCGGGCCGCATTGCGGTCATGCTTGCCTTGCACTTCCTGCAAAAAGACGACATCGGCATTGAAGAGAGCGATCGCCTGCTTCAATGCGTGAACCCTGGGCAAGCCCCGCACGGAGGAGACACCCTTGTGAATATTATAAGTTGCTACGCGGATTTTCATGCCTTGATTCTACTCCCAGACGGGCCCCGCGCGGCGCCAGTGTAGGTGCGCGTGCGCACCTACACGCACAATCAGGCCAGCATGCGTCCCACGCCCGCCGTCACGCTGACGATCAGCGCGGTGATGCCCGCCGCCCAGACGATCTTGACCAGCAACGGTGCGCCGCGCCAGGCGACGGTGCGCTTGCCCTTGGCAAACGCGCCAGGATGCAGCAGCCAGCCGATCGCCATCAGCGGCATGCCGATGGGCGGCGTGCGGCCGGGCACTGTGGAGCTAAACAGCAGGAAGATAAAGCACAGGCAAAAAACGATGCCGACGGTGCCCAGGAGTTTTTGCTGCGTTGTCAAATGTAACCAGTTCAACATGGAATGCTTTCTAGGAAAATCAGGTGGGGCGCGCCAGGCCCGTCATGGCCGGCAATTGCAAAATCGCTTCCGCGTTGGACGACGAGAAACAGCGGTCGGCCGCCGCCAGATAGGGTAGCCACGCGTACTGCAAGTGTTCGCGCGGACTCAGGGTAATGGCGATGTCGCGCGGCACTTGCACGCTGAACACGTGTTCCGTGTTGCGCATCACGCCGGGCGCATAGCGGTGGCGCCAGATCGGATAGATCTCGTACACATTCGACAAGTTCCAGTCGCGCAGCACGATCTCGTGCCCATCGACAACGATGCCGGTTTCTTCAGCCAATTCGCGCGCGGCCGTCTGCAGCAGCGCTTCGTCGACGGCATCGACGGAACCCGTCACCGATTGCCAGAAACCGGGTTGGCCCGCGCGCTCGATCAGCAAGACGTCAAGGTCAGCCGTATGGATGACGACCAGCACGGAAACAGGAATTTTATGAGTCATATCAACAATGAAAAAGGCGCCACAACAGCGCCTTTTTTTGCATAGCGGATCAAACAGCGGCCGCCTGGGCAGCCGCATGCTTCATTACACTACTTTAGGCTCGGCGCTGCGCAAACGGATGTGCAGTTCGCGCAATTGCTTCTCGTCCACTTCCGACGGCGCATGGGTCAGCAAATCTTGCGCGCGTTGGGTTTTCGGGAAGGCGATCACGTCGCGGATCGATTCGGAACCCGTCATCATGGTCACGATACGGTCCAGGCCGAATGCCAGGCCACCATGCGGTGGCGCGCCGTATTGCAGGGCGTCGAGCAAGAAGCCGAATTTCAGCTGCGCTTCTTCGGCGTCGATCTTCAGTGCACGGAAGACCTTGCTTTGCACTTCTTCGCGGTGGATACGGATCGAACCGCCGCCCAGTTCCCAACCGTTCAAGACCATGTCGTAGGCCTTGGCGATGCAGGCGCCCGGATCGCTTTCCAGCATGTCTTCATGGCCGTCTTTCGGCGCCGTGAACGGATGGTGGGTTGCCGTCCAGCGGTCCGCTTCTTCGTCGTGCTCGAACATCGGGAAGTCGACCACCCACAATGGCTTCCACACGTCCTCGAACAGGCCGGCTTTCTTGCCGAACTCGCTGTGACCGATTTTCACGCGCAGCGCGCCGATGGCGTCGTTGACGACCTTGGCCTTGTCCGCGCCGAAGAAGATCAGGTCGCCGTCTTGCGCGCCGGTCTGCTCGAGGATCGTGGCCAGCACGTCGGCAGGCAGGAACTTGACGATCGGCGACTGCAAGCCTTCAGGACCCTTGGCTTTCTCGTTGACCTTGATGTAGGCGAGGCCCTTGGCGCCGTAGATGGCGACGAACTGGGTGTAGGCGTCGATTTCCGAACGGGGCATGCTGCCGCCTTGCGGTACGCGCAGGGCCACCACGCGGCCGCCCTTCATGTTGGCCGCGCCGTTGAAGACCTTGAACTCGACCGACTTCATGACTTCGGTCAAGTCCGTGAAGGCCAGCTTGACGCGCATGTCCGGCTTGTCGGAACCGTACAAACCCATCGCTTCGGCAAAATCCATCACCGGGAACGGGTTCGGCAAGTCGATGTTCAAGGTGTTCTTGAAGACGACGCGGATCATGTCTTCGAACAGGTCGCGGATTTCCTGTTCCGTCAGGAACGAGGTTTCGCAGTCGATCTGCGTGAATTCAGGCTGGCGGTCAGCGCGCAAGTCTTCGTCGCGGAAGCACTTGGTGATCTGGTAGTAACGGTCGAAGTTGGCGACCATCAACAGTTGCTTGAACAATTGCGGCGATTGCGGCAAGGCGAAGAAGCTGCCCGCGTTGACGCGCGACGGCACCAGGTAATCGCGCGCGCCTTCTGGCGTGGACTTGGTCAGCATCGGCGTTTCGATGTCGATGAAGCCCAGCGCGTCGAGGTACTTGCGCACTTCCATCGTCACCTTGTAGCGCAGGCGCAGGTTGTTTTGCATTTGCGGGCGGCGCAGGTCCAGCACGCGGTGCGTCAAACGCGTCGTTTCCGACAGGTTGTCGTCGTCCAGCTGGAACGGCACGGGCACGGAAGGGTTCAGCACTTCCAGCTCCGAGCAGACCACTTCGATCTTGCCGGACTTCAGGTTGTTGTTGATGGTGCCTTCGATACGGTTGGTCACGACGCCCGTCACGCGCAGGCAGAATTCGTTGCGCACGGCTTCGGCGACCTTGAACATCTCCGCTTGTTCCGGGTTGCAGACGATTTGCACCAGGCCTTCACGGTCGCGCAAGTCGATGAAAATCAGGCTGCCGTGGTCGCGGCGGCGATGTACCCAGCCGCACAGGCTGACGGTTTGTCCCAGCATGGCTTCGGTAACGAGGCCGCAGTATTCAGTACGCATAGACATAAAATTCTCAGTTCAGGTTAGTGAGTGTTCAATCCGGCCACGTCCCGCATGGGACGCCTGCCTTTATTCTTTGGCTGCCGGGGCCGGTACAGCAACAACTTCCGCAGGCGCCACCACGCCCATCGAGACGATATATTTGAGCGCCGCATCGACGCTCATGTCGAGTTCGACGACATCGCTGCGCTTCATCATCAGGAAGAAGCCTGACGTCGGGTTGGGTGTGGTCGGCACGTACACGCTGACATAGTCGCCCACCAGGTGGTTCGCCGCATCGCCGCCCGGCACGCCGGTCAGGAAAGCGATGGTCCAGGAGTTCTGGTGCGGATACGGCACCAGCACGGCCTTGCGGAAGGCATTGCCCGACGGGGAAAACAGGGTATCCGACACTTGCTTGACGCTCGAATACAGGGAGTTGACGATGGGTATGCGTTGCAGCAATTTTTCCCACAGTTTCACCACGTAATTGCCGACCAGGTTATTGGTCAGCAAGCCCGTGAAGAACACGATCAGTACCGTCAATACCGTGCCCAGGCCGGGAATGGTGCTCAGCGCGGGAACCTTGCGGCCGAACCATACGCTAGGCTGCGTACTGCCGGGCACCAGCAATAGCGACTGGTCCATCGTGCTGATCACCAGATTCAAGACCCAGGCGGTAATGGCCAAGGGAACCAAAATCAGCAATCCGGTAATAAAGTATTTACGCATCGGTTTCTCGGTAATGGAACATATCGGCGCGGCGCGCTTTTCAGTCCGCTTTCGGTGCGGCCGCAGCCGGGGCGGGGGCAGGCGCAGCAGCAGGCGCGCTCTCGGCGGCCGGGGTGGGCTTGGCGCCATCGGCCGGGCCCGTCGGAATGGCAGTGGTGGGCGCCGTGCCGCCGCGGAAATCGGTCGCGTACCAGCCAGTGCCCTTCAATTGGAAACCGGCGGCCGTCAATTGTTTCTTGAAACTGGGCTTGCCGCACGACAGGCACACCGTCAGTACTGGATCGGAGATCTTTTGCAAGACATCCTTGGCAAAACCACACTCGTCACAACGGTAAGCGTAAATCGGCATCTCTACTCCGAGAAAATCATCAAAAACCCTGAATTATAAAGCTTTTCCGCCGTTCCCAGCGGAAAATGCCCGCTCACTCGGCCTGTCAGGCTCAGTCCGCCCGGCGGCGCCAGCTCATCCAGCGCTCCTTGCCGGCGAAGACGGTTATGGAATCGTCCACGGCCTCGTCGGCCAGGCAGTCGAAATGCGGCGCCAGCAATTCCTGCAGTTTCTCACGAGAGATGCCAAAGGGCGGTCCCTTGGCATTGTCATCAAAGAAAAAGTAACCGGCCAGCATGGCGCCCGGCGCCAGCAGCTGCGCCCAGCGGGCCGCCACTTGCGGCCACATGGCGCGCGGCATGGCGCACAGGAAAGCCCGTTCATAGATCAGGTCCAGCGGCGCAACAGCTTCCCAGGCAAAAAAATCCGCTTCCACCACCTGCCCTGCCCGTTCGCCGACGACGGCGCGCGCGGCAGCCACGGCGGCCGGGGAAAAGTCGATGGCCGTGGCATCCCAGCCGTGATCGAGCATGAAGACCAGTTCATAGGCCGAGCCGCAGCCGGGAATCAGGCAGCGCAGCGGCGCCAGACTGCCGGCAACAAAGCTGCGCAGGCGCGACGGCACGCCGCCCTGGTCCCAGGGCGTAAATTGCTTCTCGAAACGCTCGTCCCAGAATGCGGGCGAGAGCGGGTCGCGGGTATTGAAGTCAGCCATCACTTACGTCCTCAGCCTTTAAAACGGCAGTTGATGCCAGCGCATGAACACTTGCAAGCCCAGCGCACCGAGGGCGAAGGCGCCCACGAAATACACGATAAAGCTCAGCAAACGGTTCGTCTGGCGTTGCTCTGCCAGCAAGGTTTTCATCAATTCCACATCGTTTTCGCGCGGTTCGCCATGCACCGTCAAGGCCTGGTGCAGCAAGCGCGGCAGTTGCGGGAAGATATGCGCATAACGGGGCGCCTCGGCGCGCAGGCGCTCCATGAAGCCTTGCGGCCCCACCTGGTTGCTCATCCATTTTTCCAGGTAGGGCTTGGCCGTTTGCCACAGGTCCAGTTCCGGGTCCAGCTGGCGGCCCAGGCCTTCGATATTGAGCAGCGTCTTTTGCAGCAGCACCAGTTGCGGCTGCACTTCCACATTGAAGCGGCGCGAGGTCTGGAACAGGCGCAGCAGCACCTGGCCGAACGAGATATCCTTCAGCGGACGGTCGAAGATCGGCTCGCAGCAGGCGCGCACGGCCGCTTCCAGCTCATCGACGCGCGTGTCTTTCGGCGCCCAGCCCGATTCGATGTGCGCCTCGGCCACGCGCTTGTAGTCGCGGCGGAAGAAGGCGAGGAAGTTTTGCGACAGATAATCCTTGTCGTAATCGTTCAACGTGCCCACGATGCCGAAGTCGAGCGCGATATAGCGGCCAAACGATTCGGGGGCGATCGACACGAGAATATTCCCCGGATGCATGTCCGCATGGAAAAAACCGTCGCGGAACACTTGCGTGAAGAAAATTTCCACGCCATCGCTGGACAGCTTGCGCAAGTCGACGCCAGCCGCCACCAGGCGGTCGGTCTGCGACACGGGAATCCCAACCATGCGCTCCATGACGATGACGCTGCTGGAACAGTAATCCCAGTACATTTCCGGCACCATCAGCAAGTCCGAATTGGCGAAATTGCGGCGCAGCTGGCTGGCGTTAGCCGCTTCGCGCATCAGGTCCAGCTCGTCGTGCAAGTATTTGTCGAACTCGCCCACCACCTCTTTCGGCTTCAGGCGCTTGCTGTCGGCCCACAGGCGGCTGGTCCAGTCGGCGGCGATGTGCATCAGGGCCACGTCTTCGTCGATCAGCTTTTTCATGCCTGGACGCAAGACCTTCACGGCCACTTCACGGCCATCTTTCAGGGTGGCGAAATGCACCTGGGCAATCGAGGCGGACGCCACGGGCTCGCGCTCGAAGCGGGCAAACAACTGATCCGGGTGCGCGCCAAGCGACTTGGTGATCTGTGCGATGGCCAGGTCGGAATCGAAAGGCGGCACCCGGTCTTGCAGGCGCGCCAATTCTTCGGCGATATCGGGCGGCATCAGGTCGCGCCGGGTCGACAGCACCTGGCCGAATTTGACGAAAATCGGGCCCAGCTCTTCCAGCGCCAGGCGCAGGCGCAAGCCCCGTGGCGACGACAGGTCGCGCCAGAAAATCAGGGTGTCGATCAATTTGGCGGTGCGGGGAACTTGCAGACCAGAAATCGCTATCTCATCCAGACCGTACTTGATGGAAACACGGATGATCTTAAACAGGCGCAGGAATTTCAATATCATGTAGACAAATCCGGTGAGGAGGACTGCGGCTGGAGGGCGGCGGCCGCCTTTTCCAGCCGGGCAAGGCGCTTGGCCAGGCGTTCGACGTCATCGCGCACGCGCGTCACGCCAGCGGAATACTCTTGCAAGGTGGAAGGACGGATCAGCATGGGCTGTTCGTCGAGAAAATATTCAGCCACATTTTCCGCCAGCTTTTGCTGGCCCGTGCGGACAAAGGCGGCGGCATCTTTCGCGCCGGACACGAGGCGCGTGGCCAGCATGGGACCGACTACCTTTTCCAGGTCGTGCTCGGCTTCCCAGCGCAAGCCCTTGCTCAATTGCGAAATCGCATTGGCAAACTCGGCATCGCCTTCGATCTTGACGTAGGAAAACGCCCGCTCGCGGTTTTGCAGGATCAGCGGCACATCGGACAATTTCACCCGGATGGTGACGTTGGCCGGCATGTCGGCTGGCGCCGCTTCCAGCATTCCGGCGCTGTCGACGCGCAGGCGCAAGGCCACGGCGCCCGTGTCGATGCAGGCCAGCTTGCCGGCGTGCACGGCCAACTGCTGGCGCGCCCACGGCTCTTGCGCCAGCAAATGGTTGATTGTCGCGATGACGGGCGTCATCAGGGAAAGATCGGAAAGTGGTGCCATCTATATACAGCGCGCCAGGCGCGCCCCTAAAAAAAAAAACCGCCCGTAAAACAACATGGGCGGTTTCGATCTTACCAGTTCAGCAGGAAATATCTGTTAAGCATCATGCATTCGGCATGGACTTAAGCCATTATTCAGCAAGTTTTGACAATTAATTCAATTGCTGGATGCCGGCCAAGACCCAACCGCTATTGCCGCTGACGGGTTTCGACATATTCCACACTTCCGCGAACGGTTCCGCTGCCGCGCCAGGCGCCGAACGGATCAGGCCCGTAAACTTCACGCTGGCCAGGTAATCGTTGACGCTCGTCTCGATCCCCAGCAGTTCGGCATCGATGGTGACGACATCGGTGAAGTCCGGCTGCGCGCCCCGTTCCTGGATTTGCATGCGCAGTTCCGCATACACTTCCGGCGACGTGAATTCGCGGATATCGTTGACGTCGGCCTTGTCCCAGGCCGCTTGCAGGCGAATGAAATTGCTTTTCGCGTGGCGCAGGAAGGCGTCCTTGTCGAAATCGGCAGGCACGCCCCATGGCGCGGCAGCCGGTGCCGGCTTGTCCAGGCCGACGCCCGACGAGACGGGCTGCAGCGGCGGCAGCGGTGGAATGCGCGAACCGATGTCGGGCACGTTACCGGCCGGCGCAGGCTGGTTGCCAAAGCCCGCGAACGGCGCATTGCCGCTGGTATTGTTATCACGCTTGCCACGCACCATGCGGTAGATGAAGAAGGCCACGCCAGCCAGCAAGGCCACCATCAGCAGGGTGCTGATCATGCTGGCCAGGGCGCCGCCCAGGCCGAAATGCGACAGCAGCGCGCCCAGGCCCAGACCCAGCAAGGCGCCGCCCAGCAAGCCCTTCCAGCGGCTCGGCGCCTTGGCGGCAGGCGCCGGTGCAGGGGCCGGCGCAGGTTGCGCCTGGCGTGGCGCGGCGGCTGGCGCCGGGGTTGGCGCCGGCGCGGGCGCCTGGCGGCCCACGTTTTGCGACTGGCGGCCAAACGAACGGCCACCGCCCATGGGACGGGCCAACGCCTCGCCCAGCATGGATACCGTGGTCGCGGCCAGCATCATGCCGACCATAAATTTCTTCAATTTCATTTCATCTCCTAAAATCACCAACATTGATGCATTACATCTTGATGCCGGTATGCAAAGCGGCAATGCCTGCCGTCAAATTGTAGTACTGCACGCGCTCCAGGCCCGCCGTTTCCATCATGGTCTTCAAGGTTTCCTGGTCCGGGTGCATGCGGATCGATTCGGCCAGGTAGCGATAGCTTTCCGCATCGCCGGCGATCTTCTGTCCGAACCACGGCAAGACCGAGAACGAGTACAGGTCGTACGGCTTTTGCAGGGGAGCTGCCACCTTGGAAAACTCCAGCACCAGCAGCTTGCCGCCCGGTTTCAGCACGCGGCGCATTTCCGCCAGCGCCACATCCTTGTGCGTCATGTTGCGCAGGCCAAAGGCCACGCTGACACGGTCGAAATAGTTATCGGGGAACGGCAGCTTTTCCGCGTCACACAACAAGGTGGGGGTGAGCAAGCCGCGATTCAAGAGGCGGTCGCGGCCTACGCGCAACATCGATTCATTGATATCGGTCAGCCAGACTTCGCCGGTAGGACCCGCCTGCTTGGCGAACGCCTTCGACAGGTCGCCCGTGCCGCCGGCGATGTCGAGCACCTTGAAACCGGGGCGCACGCCCGCGTTGGCGATGGTAAACGTCTTCCAAAGACGGTGCAACCCGCCCGACATCAAGTCGTTCATCACGTCGTATTTGGCAGCGACGGAATGGAACACCTTGGCGACTTCGCGCACTTTGTCGTCTTCTGCAACTGTTTTGTATCCGAAATGGGTCGTATTGGTCATGGTAGGCAGTCTGTTTGAACTTGGGAGCATTATACAAGCGGCAAGCGCATTTCCCCGTGACGCCGGAGAAGGTATTGCCTTTCCACTGCATTCGCGGCAAGCATTGCCGCCCGGGCATACGCCGCCAGCGCGCCGGAGCGGTCGCCCTGACGGCGCAGCAAGTCGGCCCGGGCCGCGTGCAGATAATGCGAGTTGGCAAGGCTGGGCAAGGCTTCCAGGCGCGCCAGCCACGCCAGACCGTGTTCGGCGCCATGCGCCATCGCGCAGGCAATCACGGCATTGAGCAAGATTAATGGCTCCGGCTTGTGCCGCAACAAGGCGCCATACAGGGCGCTGATCTGGCGCCAGTCCGTCTGGCGGGCCGCAGGCGCCCTGGCGTGCAAGGCAGCAATCGCCGCCTGCAACTGGTATGGCCCTGGCGCGCGCGCCGGCAGGGCCTGCTCCAGCACAGCCAGTCCCTCGGCAATCAGGGCTTCATCCCACAGGCGCCGGTCCTGTTCTTCCAGGGTCAGCAAATATCCTTCGGACGACAAACGGGCTGGGCCCCGCGACGCCTGCAGCAGCATCAGTGCCAGCAAACCCTGCACTTCCGGCTGGCCGGGCTGCAGGCTGTCAAGCAGCCGCCCCAGGCGCAGCGCTTCCGCACACAAGTCCGCGCGCAGCAGGCGATCGCCCTCGCTGGCGCAATAGCCTTCACTGAAGACCAGGTAAATCACGTGCAGCACTTGCGCCAGCCGTTGCTGCAGTTCTTGCTCCGGTGGCAACTCGAAAGGGATGCGCGCTTCAGCGATCTTGCGCCTGGCGCGCAATAGCCGCTGCGACAGGGCAGCTTCCGCCAGGCCGAAGGCGCGCGCGATTTCGGCCGTGGACAAGCCACACAGGGTGCGCAGGGCCAGCGCCACCTGCGCCTCCGGCGCCAGCGCGGGATGACAGCAAATAAACAGCAGGCGCAGGCGGTCGTCCTCGATGGGCTGCGTTTCTTCAATCGAGGATGCGGGCAGGCGCGACAGCACGGCCTCGGCATCAACGACGCTCTTGCCAGCCCGGCGCACGTGATCGAGGCCCGCGTTGCGCGCCACCGAACTGAGCCAGGCGTCGGGATTGGACGGGATACCCGTCCGCGGCCACAGTTCCAGCGCCTTGCGGCATGCTTCCTGCAACACATCTTCCACCAGGCCAAGGTCGCCGAAACGCCGCATCAGGCCCGCCAGCACCCTGCCCCGCTCCTGGCGAAAGACGTGCTCGACGGCCGACGGGGCGTCGCCGGCCATGCTCAGGCCGTGACAGGCCGTACTTCGATGGTGCCCAGGGAGGCGACCGGGCAACGCCCGGCCCAGGCCAGCGCCTCGTCCAGGTTGGCGCAGGCTAGCAAATAGTAGCCGCCCAGTTGCTCCTTGGTTTCCGCGAACGGCCCATCCGTGATGACAGGCTTGCCGTTTTGTACACGCACACTGGTGGCGCTGCGCACGGGCGCCAGCTCCGCGCCCCCGCGCAGCACGCCAGCAGCCTCCAGGTCCTGCGTATAGCTGGCAAAGTCGGCCATCAGGCTGGCCATCTGGCCCTCTTTCATGGCGGCATAGCGAGCCTCGTCGGCGTAGATCAGGATCATGTATTCCATAGTCTCTTCTCCAAAGAAAAATGCCCGCAAGCGCGGGCATTCATACGACGAACGGGGCGGCGGCAATCCGACAAGATTACCGCATTATTTTTTTAGCTTAATGTTGATGCCCGCAGCTCGGGCCGTGAACGTGGCCACCGGACGCTTGCTTGACCGTCATGTCGGCCTTGGCGTCGCGACCGCTGTCGCCCGGATAGCCGGCTGCCGTCAGGCGGTCCAGGTAATCCTGCCACAGGGTCGCTTGCTGCGCGCCCAGCTTGTACAGGTAGGCCCATGTGTACAGGCCGGTATTGTGGCCATCGCTGAAGGTTGGCTGCACGGCGTAGTTGCCTACCGGCTCCAGACCCGTGATGCCGACCAGGCGTTTTCCTAATTGTAAGGTTTCCTGGCCCTTGCCATGACCCTGCACTTCGGCCGACGGCGAGTACACGCGCAGGTATTCGAACGGCAGCGCAAATGTGCTGCCGTCATCGAAAGCCACGTCGAGCACGCGCGACTGGTTGTGCACGGTCAAGCCGGTGGGTTGGGGCGTTGCTACTTTTTCAGTCATGACAATACTTTATGCGGATAAACGTTGAATGATGGCGTCGCGCAAGGCCGGCAACAGGGCGCGGCGCGCGGCCAGCACCTCGGGCGCCGTCTCGCGCTGGATCACCGCCCAGCTGGGATTGGGGAAATGCGCATCGTCGCGGTAGCGGGGAATCACGTGCCAATGCACGTGCGGCGTCATGTTGCCGAAACTGGCCACATTGACCTTTTCCGGCTGCATGACTTCGCGCACGGCCAGCTCAACTTGCCACACGACTTCCATGACATAGTTGCGCTCGCCCGGCGTCAAATCCGTCATTTCCTTCACGTGCTTGTTCCAGATCACGCGGCAAAAGCCGGGATAGGCAGGATCGTCGACGGCCACGACGGACAAGCGCTCGCTGCGCCACAGCAAGGTCTCCAGACCCTGCTTGTTGGCGTAGCCATCCAGCAAGTTGCACAGATCGCAGCGCGTGGACATCACACGAGTACCCGTTCAATGCCGCCGTCATTGGCGCGTTTCACGTAATCCGGCATCCAGTTCTCTCCCAACAAGTGTTTGGCGATCTCGACGACGATATAGTCGGCGGTGGTGCCCGAATCATCATTGTAGCGCGACAGGCCTTGCAGGCACGACGGGCAGCTGGTGAGGATCTTCACCTCGCCTGTGAACCCGTCATCGCGCAGCTTGTCGGCGCCCTTGACCATCTCTTCTTCCTTGCGGAAACGCACCTGAGTGGAAATATCGGGACGCGTGACGGCCAGGGAACCCGATTCGCCACAGCAACGGTCATTCTTCTCGATCTTCACGTTGTCTACCGTGCTGATCAGGGAGTTGATGGTCTTGCCCGACTCTTGCAGCTTCATCGGATTGTGGCATGGCTCGTGGTACATATAGCGCGTGCCGTTGACGCCTTCCAGCTTGACGTTTTTCTCCAGCAAATACTCATGGATATCCATGATGCGGCAACCGGGGAAAATCTTTTCAAACTGGTACGTTGCCAGCTGATCATAGCAGGTGCCGCACGACACGAGCACCGTCTTGATATCCAGGTAATTGAGCGTGTTGGCCATGCGGTGGAACAGGACGCGGTTGTCCGTCATCATCTTCTCGGCCTTGTCGAACTCGCCCGCGCCCCGCTGCGGATAACCGCAGCACAGGTAGCCCGGCGGCAAGACCGTTTGCACGCCCACTTCCCACAGCATCGCTTGCGTGGCCAGGCCCACTTGCGAGAACAGGCGCTCCGAACCGCAACCGGGGAAGTAGAACACGGCTTCCGTATCGGCCGTGGTTGTCTTCGGATTGCGGATGATCGGGATGACTTTATCGTCTTCGATGTCGAGCAGCGCGCGCGCCGATTTCTTCGGCAAGTTGCCCGGCATCTTCTTGTTGATGAAGTGGATCACCTGCGCCTTCACGGGCGGCTTGCCTGTGGATGGCGGCGGCGCCTTGGTTTGCTTCTTGGCAAACTTCTTCAGCAAATCGTGGCCCAGGCGCTGCGCCTTGTAACCCCAGCCGATCATGACCTTGCGCGTGGCGTTGATGGTCACGGGATCGGTGGCGTTGAGGAACATCATCGTGGCCTTGGTGCCCGGATTGAAGCTCTTCTTGTCCATCTTGCGCAGCAAGTTGCGCATATTCATCGACACGTCGCCGAAATCGATGTTGACGGGGCAAGGCGTGACGCATTTATGGCAGACCGTGCAGTGATCGGCCACGTCTTCGAACTCTTCCCAATGCTTGATGGAGATACCGCGGCGCGTCTGTTCTTCGTACAGGAAGGCTTCGATCAGGGACGAGGTCGCCAGGATCTTGTCGCGTGGCGAGTACAGCAAGTTGGCGCGCGGCACGTGGGTCGAGCATACGGGTTTGCACTTGCCGCAACGCAAGCAATCCTTGACGCTGTCGGCGATGGCGCCAATATCGCTTTGCTGCATGATCAGCGACTCGTGGCCCATCAGGCCGAACGATGGCGTGTAGGCATTGCGCAAGTCGGCGCCCATGCCAGGCAGGTTCAGCAATTTGCCTTTATTGAAACGGCCTTCCGGATCGATGCGCTGCTTGTAGCTGCGGAATTCGCCGATCTCTTCTTCCGTCAAAAATTCCAGCTTGGTAATGCCGATACCGTGTTCACCGGAAATGACGCCATTGAGCGAGCGGGCCAGGATCATGATGCGGCCCACGGCTTCGTGGGCGTCCTGCAGCATTTCGTAATTGTCCGAGTTGACGGGCAAGTTCGTGTGCACGTTGCCGTCGCCCGCGTGCATGTGCAGCGCGACGAACACGCGCGAACGCAAGATGCGCGCATGAATCGCGGTGGCCTCGTCGAGTATCAGTTTGAAGGCGGCACCGTTGAATATCTGGCGCAACTGGGCGCGGATTTCCTGCTTCCAGGTCACGCGCACGGTGCGGTCCTGCACGACGTCGAACAGGGTGGCGTCCGGCTGCGTTTCCAGGCGCGCCTCGAACACGGGCAACAAGCGTTCCATGCCCAGTTCGGCCAATTCACTCTTCACGTCCGCCAGCGGACGGTCCAGCTGGGCCAGCAGATAGGTCCAGCGTGCAGTGACTTGCGCCAGCAGTTGCTGCGCCTGCTCGGCGCGGTCGCCCAGCATTTCCGCATCGTCGACCCGGTCATCGGACGCGTCGTCGCTCTTGCCGACAGGTAAGTTGCCCTTGGCGAAGAATTCGCTCAGTGCGTCGGCCAGTTGCAGCTTGTTCTTGATCGACAGCTCGATATTGATGCGTTCGATGCCATCCGTGTATTCGCCCATGCGGTTGAGCGGAATCACCACGTCTTCATTGATCTTGAACGCGTTGGTGTGCTTGGCGATTGCCGCCGTGCGGGCGCGGTCGAGCCAGAATTTCTTGCGCGCTTCCGCGCTGACGGCAACAAAGCCTTCGCCCACGCGGGTATTGGCGATGCGCACCACTTCCGACGCCGCTTGCGCGACGGCATTTTCATCGTCGCCGACGATGTCGCCAAACAGCGCCATCTTCGGCAACACGCCCCGTTTCGACTTGGTGGCGTAGCCGACGGCGCGCAGGTAGCGCTCGTCCAAGTGTTCCAGGCCCGCCAGGCGGATGCTCGTGTATTGCTCGCCCTTGGCCGGCAAGCCATCGAGGTAATCCTTGATTTCCACGATCGACGGGATCGCGTCGCGCGCCTGGCCAAAGAATTCCAGACAGACGGTACGGGCGAATTTCGGCATCTTGTGCAGAATCCAGCGCGCCGACGTGATCAAGCCGTCGCAGCCTTCCTTCTGGATGCCCGGCAAGCCGGCGAGGAATTTGTCCGTCACGTCCTTGCCCAGGCCCTCCTTGCGGAACTTGCGGCCAGGAATTTCCAGGATTTCCGTCTTGAACGGTGCGTTCGGCTTTGTCGCGTCGCGCGTGCTCGGGTGACGCCATTCCAATTGGAAACGTGCCAGCGCGATATCGTGAATCTTGCCCAGGTTATGGTCGAGGCGGGTGACGTCGAGCCAGTCGCCATTCGGGTCGACCATGCGCCACGAGGCCAGGTTATCCAGCGCCGTACCCCACAGCACGGCCTTTTTGCCGCCGGCATTCATGGCGACGTTGCCGCCGATGCAAGAGGCGTGCGCCGAGGTCGGGTCGACGGCGAAGACGAAACCAGCCTTTTCCGCCGCTTCCGACACCTTATTCGTGATCACGCCCGCGCCCGAATTGATCGTCGCGTATTCGTGCGTGAGGCCCGGCAAGACCGTCATTTCCACGGCGCCCAGGGTAATGAGTTTTTCCGTATTGATGACGGCCGACATCGGCGTCAGGGGAATCGCGCCGCCCGTGTAACCGGTGCCGCCGCCGCGCGGGATGATGGTCAGCCCCAGCTCGATACAGCCCTTCACCAGGCCGGCCATTTCCTCTTCCGTGTCAGGCGTCAGGACGACGAACGGGTATTCCACGCGCCAGTCGGTGGCGTCGGTCACGTGCGACACGCGCGTCATGCCATCGAAGCGCACATTGTGCTTTTCCGTGTAGCGGCCCAGCACCTTGACCGTGCGCTTGCGCAAATCGTAGGTCTTGCGGAATTCGTCGCCAAAATCGGCCACAGCCTTGCTGGCTGCTTTCAGCAACAGCTCCACATTTCTGCTGCGCGCCAGCGCCACTTCCGGCGCTTCACCGGCAGCAAGCGCGTCGCCGCCGGCCGCATCGATGGACAGGCGGCGCTTGTCGACTTCAGCCAGGCGGTGATGCAAGGCATCGATCAAGCCCTGGCGGCGCTTTGGATTGTCGAGCAAGTCATCCTGCAGGTAGGGATTGCGGCGCACGACCCAGATGTCGCCCAGCACCTCGTACAGCATGCGGGCAGAACGACCCGTCTGGCGGGCGCCGCGCAGCTCGTCGAGCAAGCGCCAGGAGTCCTCCCCCAACAGGCGTATGACGATCTCGCGATCGGAAAACGACGTGTAGTTATACGGGATTTCGCGCAGGCGGCTTGCTGCGGGACCATTGGGCGTTTCTGCCAGTAAAGCTTGGAGTTGTGCGGGAGCGTTCATGGAGTGTGGTGACGATGTGGACTGGACCCTAAAGGCCCATTTTATCTTATTGCGCCGCACCATGCGGGAACAGCCTTAGCCCGCCTAAGGTTTAAGCACCTCATCCGCCACCATAGCAAATACGGAAAAGCCTTCCTATGTGTGAATAAAAAACCAGTTTTCGTGATTTTTTTACGCAAAAATGCCAAGAATCAGACTGTGCTGCAAACTATCGAACTGCCCAAAAATAGGGCAAATTGACGTTGCATTACGCCCGTTTGCTTGCCGTTTACGCCAGCATTTGTCCAATCCTGTGCCATACGCCATCGGGCACAAACAACAGCAAGCCCGTCATCGTCAGGTAGCGCGCGCACTTGCCGATGGCCATATAGGCCACGCTGGGCCAGAACGGCAGCTTGAGCCAGCCGGCCAGGGTGCACAGCGGGTCGCCCACGATGGGCAGCCAGGCCAGCAACATGGTCTTAGCGCCATAGCGGGCCAGCCAGCGGAACCAGCGCGTGTCGCGCTCCTTGGCGAACGCCTGCTTGGCCCGGTAGCCGAGCCAGTAGTCGACGATACCGCCCAGGGTATTGCCCAGGGTGGCGACGCCGATGGCGGCCCAGAACAGCGCGGGATTGGCCTTGATGACGGCAAAGACGGCCGGTTCCGAGCCGAGCGGCAACAAGGTGGCGGAAATAAAGCTGATCAGAAAGACCGATGTCAGCCCGACTTCCGGCGCTGCGATCAGTTGCAGCAGCCAGGCGATTGCGGATTCGATCATGGAACACTTCGCGATGCAGTAAGGCTCTCCATTATAATGAAGAGCAGCCTGGGCGCCGCACAATCCGCGCCGACCGGCAAAGGCCTACCCGCCCGCAGTTCCACAGAGCATTATTGTCGCCAGGCTATCCGCCGCGGCGCCGCCGCTATCGCCCGACACGCTCCAGACCCTTTCTGGCCCAGAATCACTTGCTTGCAGATTATGAACATCGACTACCTCAAGAAAATCCTGACCGCCCGCGTCTATGACGTCGCTACCGAAACGCCGCTGGAACTGGCCCCTGCCCTGTCGCAGCGCCTGAACAACCAGATTTACTTCAAGCGCGAAGACATGCAAAGCGTGTTCAGCTTCAAGATTCGTGGCGCCTACAACAAGATGTCCAAGCTCAGCGAAGCGGACCGCAAGCGCGGCGTGATTTGCGCCTCGGCCGGCAACCATGCCCAGGGCGTGGCCCTGTCGGCCGCGCGCATGGGTTGCCGCGCCGTCATCGTCATGCCGACCACCACGCCGCTGGTAAAAGTCGAGGCGGTCAAGGGACGTGGCGGTGTCAACGTGGAAGTGGTGCTGCACGGCGAGTCGTATACCGATGCCTACAACCATGCGCTGACCCTGGAAAAGGAACAGAAGCTGACCTTCGTGCACCCGTTCGATGACCCGGACGTGATCGCCGGCCAGGGTACGATCGGCATGGAAATCCTGCGCCAGCACGCCGGCCCCATCCACGCCATCTTCGCCCCCATCGGCGGCGGTGGCTTGATCGCCGGCATTGCCGCCTATGTAAAACAGATTCGCCCCGACATCAAGATCATCGGCGTGCAAAGCGTCGATTCGAATGCCATGGCCCGTTCGCTGAAAGCGGGAGAGCGCGTGACCCTGAACGATGTGGGCCTGTTCGCCGACGGCACGGCCGTGCGCCTGGCCGGCGAGGAAACCTTCCGCCTCGTGCAGGCATATGTCGATGAAATCATCACCGTCGACACGGACGCCATCTGCGCCGCCATCAAGGATGTGTTTACGGATACGCGTTCCATCCTGGAGCCGTCCGGCGCACTGGCCATCGCAGGCGCCAAGGCCTATGTGGAACGGGCCAGCCTGACCAAGCATCCCGTCAACAATGAAACCCTGATCACCATCGCCAGCGGCGCGAACATGAATTTCGACCGTTTGCGCTTCGTGGCGGAACGGGCGGAACTGGGCGAATTCCGCGAAGCCGTGTTTGCCGTCACCATGCGCGAACAGCGGGGCAGCTTCAAGCGCTTCTGCTCGCTCATCGGCGCGCGCAACGTGACGGAATTTAACTACCGCATCAGTGATGAAAAAGCCGCGCATGTGTTCGTCGGCATCCAGATTGCCGACCGGCATGAGTCGAGCGTACTGGCGAAGAAATTCGAAGAGCATGAATTCAAGACCCTGGACCTGACCCACGACGAGCTGGCCAAGTCGCACATCCGCCACCTGGTGGGCGGCAAGAGCCGGCTGGCCCAGGACGAGCTGCTGTACCGCTTTGAATTCCCCGAGCGCCCCGGTGCGCTGATGCGCTTCCTCGACAGCATGGCGCCGAACTGGAATATTTCCCTGTGCCATTACCGCAGCCAGGGCGGCGACGTGGGCCGCATCCTGATCGGCCTGCAAGTGCCACCCGACGAGATGGGGGAATTCGCCCGCTTCCTCGATACCCTGGGCTACCGTTACTGGGATGAAAGCAGCAATCCTGTGTATAAGCTGTTTTTAGGATAAGCATTAGCTCCCGACGGCGGCTACTCGCCGTTGGGGGAATTAGGCTACCATGCGTGCTTGACTGAATTCAGGCCACACGACCATGACCACCACCAACGATCTCGCCGAACAATCTCCCCTGGGCAAAAGCTCCGCCTACCGCACCGATTACGCGCCGGAATTGCTGTTTCCGATTCCGCGCCAGGGCAAGCGCGACGAGCTGGAATTGCACGGCACCTTGCCGTTCTTCGGCCTCGATCTCTGGAATGCGTATGAACTGTCGTGGCTGAACCAGCGCGGCAAGCCGCAGGTGGCCATCGCCAAGGTCAGCGCGCCGGCCGATTCACCCAACATCATCGAATCGAAATCGTTCAAGCTGTACCTGAACTCGTTCAACCAGACCAAACTGGACAGCCCGGATGCGCTGCTGGCCTTGCTCAAGCAGGATTTGTCGAACGGTTTCGGCGCGCCCGTGCAAGTGGAACTGACCTTGCAGGAAGATTTCGGCAAGCTGAAAATGGGCGAATTCGACGGCGTGCTGCTCGACCGCCTGGACCTGGAAATCACGCAATACACGCCCTCGCCGCTGCTCTTGAAGGCAGCGCTGGATGAAGCACCGGTGGAAGAAAAACTCGTTTCGCACTTGCTCAAGTCGAATTGCCTGGTGACTGGCCAGCCCGACTGGGGCAGCGTGCAGATCACGTATGCGGGACCGCAGATCGACCAGGAAAGCCTGTTGCGCTACCTGATCGGTTTCCGCGAGCACAATGAATTCCATGAGCAATGCGTGGAGCGCATCTTTGTCGATATCTTGCGCCAGTGCAAGCCACAAAAACTGTCCGTGTATGCACGCTATACGCGCCGTGGCGGCCTCGATATCAATCCGTGGCGCAGCAACTTCAGCACCGGGGCGATGCCGGGCAATCTGCGCAATGCGCGCCAGTAAGTCCAGGCAACATCACAAAACCATGCCAACAGGAATGTTGGCTGTGTTTTAAAACAACGTTGCAGTAGTGCCGCAGAGCATCTCAAAGACGCTGAAAAATCGGAAAATCGGCATTCGGCGGCGGAAAAACCGGCGCGCCGCGTGTTTTTAATCAAGAAATAGCCGATACACCCTGGCGTTATTTTTTTGCTAAAATGATGGCGAGACGGACTGTAGCGCCCACCGCGCCCGCAGCGGGCGTATACTGTTGAGAATTGGCGTTACAGGCCGCTGAAACAGGCCTATAATTCGGCTCGCAAGCCCTCTGCGCATTGCACCATTTCATTGAGTGTCATGACTAATCTTAGCAAAATACTATCCCTCGAAAACGTCCTGCTGGACCTGGAAGTCTCCAGTAAAAAGCGCGCCTTCGAGCAAGCCGGCCTGATCTTCGAAAACAATTACGGCATCGCCCGCTCCACCGTCTCGGACAATCTGTTTGCCCGCGAACGCCTGGGCTCGACTGGTCTGGGCCATGGCGTGGCCGTGCCGCATGGCAGAGTCAAGGGCAGCAAAACCCTGAAAGCGCCACTGGGCGCCTTCGTGCGCCTGGCCGAACCGATTCCGTTCGAGTCGCCTGATGGCAAGCCCGTCAATCTGCTGTTTTTCCTGCTGATTCCCGATCATGTCACGCAGCAACATCTGGAAATCCTGTCGGAAATCGCCGAAATGTTTTCCGACGATGCCTTCCGCACGGCGCTGGCCACGGATCCGGAACCGAAATCCGTGCATTCGCGCATCGTCAATTGGCAACCCAGTCTGCAAGCGGCGGGTTAAACTTCAGGTATTCCTCCACTCCTGAAGAAGACTGCCATGTTGCAAACGCCGCTGACGATACAACGCCTGTACGACGATAATCGTGAAAGTCTGCAACTGGGCTGGTTCGCCGGCTTCCCCGGCGGCGAGCGCCTGATCTCGGGCGACGTCTCGTCGGCCGCCGACCAGGTGGGCCACTTGAACCTGATCCATCCGGGCCGCATCCAGGTCTTTGGTCACCAGGAAATCAATTACTATCAACGCCTGAAGGTCAACACGCGCACCCACGTGATCGGCGAGCTGATCGCCGGCGGTCCGCCCGCGCTGATCATCGCGCAAGGGCTGGAAACGCCGCCCGACATCCTCGCCATCTGCGACGAACAAAACATCCCCCTGTTCTCGACCCCGCTGCCGGCCGCGCAAGTGATCGACTTCCTGCGCGTCTACCTGTCGAAAAAGCTGGCGCAGCGCATCATCATGCATGGCGTATTCATGGACGTGCTGGGCGTGGGCGTGCTGATCACGGGCGATTCGGGCCTGGGCAAGAGCGAGCTGGGCCTGGAGCTGATCTCGCGCAGCCACGGCCTGGTGGCAGACGACGCCGTCGAATTCTCGCGCATCGCGCCCAACATGATCGAAGGCCGCTGCCCACCCCTGCTGCAAAACCTGCTGGAAGTGCGGGGCTTGGGCTTGCTCGACATCAAGGCCATCTTTGGCGAAACAGCCGTGCGCCGCAAGATGCGTTTGAAACTGATCGTGCACCCTGGTGCGCCGCAACGCGCTGGAAGAAGAAGTCGAGCGCCTGCCTTTCCTGTTCCCCACGGAAGACGTGCTGGGCTTGCCAGTGCGCAAGGTCGTCATCCCCGTCGCTGCCGGCCGCAACATCGCCGTGCTGCTGGAAGCGGCCGTGCGCAACACGATTCTGCAGTTGCGCGGCATCGACACTTTGCAGGAGTTCATGGAGCGGCAACGACTCGCCATGAGTGGCGACTAATGTTGCCAAGGAGTTCGCCCTTGCAAGGGCGAACCGTTTGCGCAGGCTGGGAGCAGCGCTCTCCGAAATCCCTGCTACACCAACGTTTGGCGATGAGTGGGGATTAAGACCTGGGTAAGACAGCAGCATTTGCTTAACCAACACTACAGTCAAAATTGCAATAATTTGTAAAGATCATTGCCTCGGGAGCGCAGCGCCGAGCTTTATTGTATGATCGACCTATGCATATCGTCCTTATCACCGGAATATCCGGCTCCGGTAAATCCGTCGCGCTCAATGTGCTGGAGGATACCGGCTACTATTGTGTCGACAACCTGCCACCGGCCTTGCTGCCCAGCCTGGTGCAAACCCTGCTCGACGAAGGTACGCCGCAACTTGCCGTCGCCGTCGATGCGCGCAGCGCCGAGTCGCTGACCAGCCTGCCGCACAATGTGGCCCTGCTGCGCGACCAGGGGCACGACGTCAAGGTCATGTTTTTGACAGCCACCACGCATTCGCTGGTGGCGCGCTTCTCGGAAACGCGGCGCAGCCATCCGCTGTCGCATGAATTGCGTCCGAACCAGAATCCGGCCAGCCGCCGCACCCTGATTGAATGCATTTCGGAGGAACGCGAACGCCTGTCGGCCATCGAGCAACTGGGCCATGTGATCGACACGTCGGAACTGAGCGCCAACAAATTGCGCGCGTGGATCAAGGATATCGTCGCCTCCGAACGCGCGCCGCTGACCCTGTTCTTCGAATCGTTCGCCTTCAAGCTGGGCGTGCCGCTGGACGCCGATTTCGTCTTCGACGTGCGGGCCTTGCCGAATCCCTATTACGACCTGGCGCTGCGCCCCCTCGACGGCCGCGACGCCCCCGTGATCGCCTTCCTCGACGCGCAGCCAAGCGCGCTGGAACTGCTGGCCGACATCCGCGCCTTCATCGAGAAGTGGTTGCCGTCATTCAAGTCCGATAACCGCAGCTACCTGACGGTAGCCCTGGGTTGCACGGGTGGCCAGCACCGCTCCGTGTACATGGCGGAACGGCTGGCGCAATACTTCGGCCCGAATGAACGGGTCGTACTACGCCACCGCGAGCGCTCCTAGTTAATCCAGGTGGCGTAGCGGATGCGCTTGCGCCGGCCAGACGGGCGCAAAGAAGCGCGCCACCATGGCCGCGTCGACTTCGTCCAGGCTGGCAGGGTTCCAGCGCGGCGCATTGTCCTTGTCGACCACCAGCGCGCGCACGCCTTCGAGCACTTCGCCATGTTCGAAGTTGTGGCGCACCACGCTGCGCTCCATGCGCAGGCAATCGGCCACGCCCAGGTGGGCGCCCCGCCGCAGCAATTCCAGGGTCACCGACATCATCAGCGGCGAACGCAAGCGCATGGCCGCCAGGGCCTTGCCGGCGAACGGGCTGTCGTCCTGCGCCAGCGAGGCCATGATGGCGGCCACTGACCCGGCGCCGAAATGGCGGTCCAGCGCCGCGCGTGCCGTGGCCATGGCAGAAACGCCCGCCTCGGCCTGGAACGGTGCCGCCAGCGACTTGATCGCCACCGGCAAGGCCTCGCCCGGCGTCGACTCGAACAGGGCCAGCAGCGTCTCCATCTGCACCTCGGGCAGGTAGACATCGGCCAGGCCCGTGTACAGGGCATCGGCCGCGTTGATCGTCAAGCCCGTCAAGCCTAGGTACAGGCCCAGCCGACCGGCCAGGCGGGACAGAAAATAACTGCCGCCCACGTCGGGAAACAGGCCGATATTGACTTCCGGCATGGCCATGCGCGTGCGCCCCGTGACGATGCGCAGACGGTTGCCAGGCCCGGCTTGCGCCACGCCCATGCCGCCGCCCATCACCACGCCATCCATCACGGCAATATACGGTTTCGGATAGAAATGAATTACATGGTTGAGCGCATATTCTTCCGTAAAGAAATCTTCCAGCAAGGCGCTGCCGCCTTGCGGCGTGGCCAGGCCCGCATCGTAAAAGAAGCGGATGTCGCCGCCGGCGCACAGGGCTTTTTCACTGCTGGAACGGATCACGACGGCGTCCACCTGCGGATCATCGCGCCAGGCCAGCAGGACTGAGCTCAGGGCGCGCACCATCTCCAGCGACAGGGAATTCAGGGCTTTCGGACGGTCGAGCACGATGTGCCCGGTGCGGTTGCGGATGGAGGTCTGGACGAAGTCGCTCATGGCAGGCAGGAAAGAAGTGAAAGTGCAAACATTCTAGCGCCTGCGCGGGGAACATTGCGTTCCCATGGTGCTGCCCGACAAAGGCGGCAGGCGCAAAAAGGGGCGCAATGTGCGCCCTTAGTTGATCACAACCGGTTCAAAGTCGCAGGCCGTAGAACACGTGAAAAAACCGTAGCGAGCGGATGTGAGTTGTGGCTGAGAAGCGGAGCTGTGCGTATGCACAGTGAGCATCGGAGGCCGCAAATCGCGACGCGCAGTAGGTTTTTTGGTGTTCTTAGGCGGCGGCGAATTCTTCGTCCGAGTTGTCTGGCAGATGCTTGATCGCCTCTTTACCGTGCCCTTGCACTTTGGTTTTGTACTTCATCACTTGCCTATCGAGCTTGTCGATCAGGCTATCGATTGCGGCATACAGGTCTTGCGCCAGGCTTTCCACATAGACAGTTTTGCCACTCAGACGCAGATTGACTTCGGCCTTTTGACGTTTTTCTTTCTCTTTGAGGTTATCCACGGTCAGAATCACGGCGATATCGATGACTTGATCGAAATGCCGTTTCACGCGCTCCAGCTTCGTTTGTACGTATTCACGGATGGCTGGTGTCACTTCGAGATGATGTCCGCTGATGGTGAGATTCATACACACTCCTAAAGATGATCGGGTTCGTGCGGTCCATCGTATCCGGCCCGCAGAGGAACCGAAAAAAACTTACAAACACTTACGCAGACTCACTGGCGGAATTTTCAACGCTTCCCGGTATTTGGCAACAGTACGTCGCGCAATCACCATGCCTTGTTCCCCCAGCATGTCCGCAATCTTACTGTCGGATAAAGGATTTTTAGGGTCTTCTGCTCCTGTCAGTTGCACGATCAATGCCCGAATCGCCGTCGATGACGCTTCGCCCCCCGCTTCGGTGGCGACGTGGCTACCAAAGAAATATTTCAACTCGAACATGCCGTGCGGGGTCAGCATGTACTTTTGAGTTGTTACCCGCGAGATAGTACTCTCGTAAAACCCAGTGTATCAGCTATTTCACGGAGCACAAGGGGGCGCATGGCAACGGCCCCATGCGAGAAAAAGTTCTTTTGTCTTTCTACTATCGCCTGCGCCACGCGCAGGATTGTGTCGAAGCGCTGGCGCATATTTTTGATCAGCCACTTGGCTTCCTGCAACTGCGCGCCCATGGCGCCCTCGCCCTTGCCCTGCTTGAGCAGGTTGGCGTACATGGCGTTGACGCGCAGGCGCGGCATGACGTCGTTGTTCAGGGTGACTTGCCAGCCATTGCGCGCGCGCTTGACGACGACGTCGGGCACCACGTAATCGGACACGTCCGAAGCGAACACGGCGCCCGGATGCGGATTGCACTGGCGAATCACCGTTTGCGCCTCGCGCAAGTCTTCATCGTCGCAATCGAGGGCCTTTTTCAGCTTGTTGAAATCGCGCTGGGCAAACCAGGCCAGGTGCTTTTCCACGATGACGAGGGCCATGCGCCGCGTCACCATGGCGATATGCGGCAAGCGCTTGATTTGCAGGGCCAGGCATTCGGACGCATTGCGCGCGCCCACGCCGGGCGGATCGAAACTTTGCAGCAGCGACAATGCCGTGCGCATCTCGTCGGCGTCGATTTCCAGCTCTTCCGGCAGGCGCGCCAGGATGTCGTCGAGCGACTCTTCCAGGTAGCCATTGTCGTCGAGCGCATCGATGATCAGCTCGACCAGCGCGCGGTCGCGCAATTCGAGCACCGTCACGCGCATCTGCTCCATCAGGTACTCGCGCAGGGTGCAGTGGTGGGCTTCGAGTTGCGGGCGCGAATCTTCGTCGTCGGGCGCCTTGCCCCGGCTCGCCTCGCTCCAGTCGCTGTCGCCGCCCTCCGCGGCGGCCGGGCTCTCGCCCGCGTCGCCGTCAAAGGTTTCCGCTTCGGCCGGCGCTGCGGGCGCCTCCTGGCCTGGCGGCTGGGGCGGCGCTTCGGCCGGCGCGGCCGTGGAACTCAAGGCCCCGTCGGACAGCAGACGCAGCGAACGGTCGAGCGGATCGTCGAGGCGCTCGAGCAAGGGATTGTCCGTCAGCAATTGCTCTAGTTCCTGGTGCAATTCCAGGGTAGACAATTGCAACAGGCGTATCGATTGCTGCAACTGCGGCGTCAGTGCCAGATGCTGCGAAGTGCGCAGCTGCAATGATTGTTTCATTGGCTCACATGCGGAAGTGTTCGCCCAGATAGACCCGGCGTACCGACTCGTTCGCGATGATGTCGTCGGGGCGTCCCGACGCCAGTACCGAGCCCTGGTTGATGATGTAGGCACGGTCGCAAATACCCAGCGTCTCGCGCACATTATGATCGGTGATCAGCACGCCGATATTGCGCTCCTTCAAAAAGCGCACGATGCGCTGGATCTCGATAACGGCGATCGGATCGACGCCGGCGAACGGTTCGTCCAGCAGCACGAAACGGGGGTCGGTGGCCAGCGCGCGGGCGATTTCCACGCGGCGGCGCTCGCCGCCCGACAGGGACAGCGCCTGGTTCTCGCGCAGTTTTTCAATCTGCAAGTCGGCCAGCAATTTATCCAGGCGCTCCTCGATCTCGGCTTTCTTCAGCGGTCGGCCTTCGACGGTCTGGATTTCCAGCACGGCGCGGATATTGTCTTCCACTGTCAGCTTGCGGAACACGGACGCTTCCTGCGGCAGGTAGGACAGGCCCATCTGCGCGCGGCGGTGAATCGGCAGGCTGGAGATATCCACGCCGCTGATATCGATGCTGCCGCCGTCCGACGGCACCAGGCCGACGATCATGTAGAACGAGGTGGTCTTGCCGGCGCCGTTCGGGCCCAGCAAACCCACCACTTCGCCGCATTCGACTTGCAGCGAGACATCATGCACGACTTGCCGCTTGCCATAGGTTTTTTGCAGCCCGCGAACGATCAGGGTGCTGCCGCAACGTGTATTGTCCATTATTTCTTTCCTGGCGCAGGCGTGGCCGGCGCTTTCTCCGCCGCTGGCGCCTTGGTCTTCGGCTGGATCACCATGCGCACGCTGCCGCCATCCGGGGTGCTGGTGCCGCTGTTGGAATTTTCCATCGCAAACTCTTCCTTGCGGCTGTCATACGAGATGAAGGCGCCATTGGCCACATCGGTCACTTTCGTGCCTTCCAGGCGCGTCAGCTTGGCCCTGGAAAACATTTTCACCACTTCCGTCTTGTTGTCGTATTCCACGCGCTCCGCTTCGCCTTCGACCCACAGGTCGCCTGCGCCATCGCGCTTCTGACGGAAGGTGGCCAGCTTGCCGGGATCGGCCCAGAAGGTAATGAACTGGTAGCCTTGCGGATCTTCCGTGATCAGGGCCCGGCCCGCCTTCATGGTCAGGGTACCCTTGACCAGCACGACGTCGCCCGTCAAGGTACGCACCTGCTTGACGTCATCGACGTGGCCGCTACGTGCCGTGATGACGGCCTCCTTCTCGGAATCGGCCTTCTCGGCATGCGCCACGCCCATCACGCCCAGCGAGCAAACGGTCGAGAATAGAGTCAACAGCAAGATGTTCTTCATATTATGGTTTCCTTGTTTCATTCTGTCATTTTGCCGCAGCGGCCGGGCGTGGTTTCGGCGGGAGTACCATGCGCAGCGCATTCTGCACTTCCACCACGCCGGTGGCGTTATTGGCCTTCATGCCGATGCCATTGATGCGCGAGGCGCCCGTCAGGATATCGACAGGCACGTCCGTTTCCATTCTTTCCTCGTCCGGGAACACCGTCAGCGCTTCCGTCTTGACCGTCAGGTTCTGCGCCTTCGGGCTGGCCACGCGGTCGATCACGACCTTGCGGTGCAGTTGCAGCCGGGTATTGTCCTGGTCGATATGCGCCAGTTCCGCATTCATGTTCATCGGCGGCATGCCGGGCGTGAGCTTGCGCACGAAGGGCAGGTCGATATCGGACGAATCGTCCAGCGGATAATGCGTGAGCTTGGTGCCCGACACGATATAGCTGGGCTTACCCGTCAAATCCATGCGCACCAGGCTGAAATTGGTGATGAAATAGTCGGGCTCATCCAGATGCTTGCTGGCCGTGATGTCCAGGCTATTCTTGTTCATCACCTCGAGCAGCCAAAAGCTGCCCAGCGCGACAACAACCGCGCCCAGCACGGTAAAAATCATGCGCCAGCGATGGGCGCCTCCAGGCTTACGCATAGGGCTTCACTCTTTCAAAGGTCACTGGCGAGGCGGCGCGCCTCACTCCAGGAACGGCGCCATGACGCGCGCATAGTTGTCCTGGGCGCGCAGCAGGAATTCGCAGATCTCGCGCACCGCGCCGCGGCCGCCGCCGGCCTGCGTCACATGGTGCGCCAGACCCTGCACTTCCGGACGCCCGCCCGGCACGCTGACGGCAAAGCCCACGCGTTTCAGGATGGGCGCATCGATGACGTCGTCGCCGATATAGCCGCATTGCTCTTCCGTCAAGCCCGTCAGGGCCAGCAGTTCGCGAAACGGCTTCAGCTTGTCATGGCCGCCCTGGTGCACATGGGTAATGCCCAGGTCTTGCGCGCGGCGCGCCGTGATGGCGGAGCGGCGCGCGCTGATGATGGCCGTCTGCACGCCCGATTCCTGCAGCAGCTTGATGCCCAGGCCATCATACACATTAAACGTTTTCATCATCTCGCCGTCCGGGCCGAAATGCAGGCTGCCGTCGGTGAGCACGCCATCGACGTCAAAGATCATCAGTTTGACCTTGGCGGCGCGCGCCAGGTTGTCCGCTACGCTATCCATCAGATCACCTTCGCTTGCGTCAGATCATGGATATGCAGCGCGCCCACCAGCTTGCCGTCGGCATCGACGACCAGCATCTGGTTGATGCGGAACTGCTCCATCACGGCCACGGCGTCCACGGCCAGGCGTTCGGGCGCGATGCTGCGCGGCTGCGCATGCATGACGTCGCGGATCGCCACTTGCGTGAAATCCTGCACGCGCTCGAACATGCGGCGCAAGTCGCCATCCGTAAACACGCCCACGGGGCGGTTATCCGCGTCGACGACGGCCGTCATGCCCATGCCCTTCTTCGTCATTTCTTCCAGCGCCTGCAGCAAGGAAGCCTGCACGGGCACCTTGGGCACACGTTCGCCGCTGCGCATGACGTCATGCACGTGGGTGAGCAGGCGGCGGCCGAGGGCGCCGCCAGGGTGCGAGCGGGCGAAATCTTCTTCCTTGAAGCCACGCAAGTCGAGCAAGGCCACGGCGATCGCGTCGCCCAGGGCCAGGGTGACGGTGGTGCTGGCCGTCGGCGCCAGGTTCAGCGGACAAGCTTCTTTCTCAACAGAAATATCCAGGTGCACGTCGGCCAGCTGGGCCAGGCTGGAGTTCGGTTTGCCCGTCATGGAAATCAGCACGCCGCCCATGCGCTTGACGACAGGCATGATGGCCATCAGTTCCGACGATTCGCCGGAGTACGATATGGCAATAAAAGCATCGTCCGAGGTGACCATGCCCAGGTCGCCATGGGCCGCTTCGGCCGGATGCACGAACAGGGCCGGCGTGCCGGTGGAAGCGAGGGTGGCGGCAATCTTGCGCGCGAT
This sequence comes from Janthinobacterium lividum, assembly GCF_023509035.1. Classification (NCBI taxonomy): domain Bacteria; kingdom Pseudomonadati; phylum Pseudomonadota; class Betaproteobacteria; order Burkholderiales; family Oxalobacteraceae; genus Janthinobacterium; species Janthinobacterium lividum. Next base: position 493,136 of record NZ_CP075583.1, read on the forward strand.
ATGGCCGGACTTGCCGATGCCCGAGACGACGACGCGCCCCTTGCATTGCAGCAACATCGCCACGGCGCGGCCCACGCTGTCGTCCGTTGCCAGGCGCGCGTGCAGCGCATTGATGGCGTCGGACTCGATCTGCAAGGTGGTACGGGCCAGCGCGACAGCGCGCTCGGTCGTCGCTTGCATGTCAATTCGATCAAAAGCTTTCAGCATTGTTTTTTCATGGGTTACACTCATGCCCAAAGTATAAACGAATTAGGAAAGCAAAAAACTTGCCAGTCACAACAAACAACGATTTCCATTGACCGTACCGGGCAACCCATGTTTTCCTCGCTTGAACTGACCCTGATGTTACTCGGCAGCGCCGTGCTGGGCGTGGTCGCTTTCAGAATGTTGCATTTGCCACCCATGCTGGGCTACCTGGCCGTTGGCATCGTCATCGGCCCCCACGCGCTGGGCCTGGCAGCGGAAAACGAGGCCAGCCACACTCTGGCCGAGTTCGGCGTCGTCTTCCTGATGTTTTCCATCGGGCTCGAATTTTCTCTTCCCAAATTCCTCGCCATGCGGCGCATCGTCTTCGGCCTTGGCATGGCGCAGGTGGTCACCACCATCATCGCCACCGTCGTCTTCGGCTGGTTCGTCGGGCGCTACCTGTCCGCCTACATCCACCTGAGCTGGCAAGCCGCGTTCGCCCTGGGCGGCGCGCTGGCCATGTCGTCGACGGCCATCGTGTCCAAAATGCTCACGGAACGGCTGGAACTCGAAAGCGAACACGGCCGCAAGATCATCGGCATCCTGCTGTTCCAGGACTTGGCCGTCGTACCCCTGCTGATCCTGATTCCCGCCCTCACCCGCGATTCGGACAACCTGGCCGAAACCCTGGCCTGGGCCGGCGGCAAGGCGCTGGTCGTGCTGATCCTGCTGCTGTTCATCGGCCAGAAGCTCGTGCGCGGCTGGCTGACCATCGTCGCCAAGCGCCGCTCGCAAGAATTGTTCATGCTCAACCTGCTCCTGATCACGCTGGGCGCGGCCTGGATCACGGAACGGGCCGGGCTGTCGCTGGCCCTGGGCGCGTTTGTTGCCGGCATGCTCATTTCCGAGACGGAATTCAAGCACCAGGTGGAAGAGGATATCAAGCCCTTCCGCGACGTGCTGCTGGGCCTATTCTTCATCACCGTCGGCATGCTGCTCAATATTCGCGTCGTGTTTGAGAACTGGTGGCTCGTCCTGCTGCTGCTGTGCGGCCCCGTGCTGCTGAAATTCGCCCTGATCGCGGGCCTGGCCCGGCTGTTCGGGTCCAGCAACGGCGTGGCCCTGCGCACCGGGCTGGGACTGGCGCAGGCGGGCGAGTTCGGCTTCGTGCTGTTGAACCTGGCTGGCGGCATCAAGCTGATGGACCCGTTCGTCGTGCAGGTGGTGCTGGCGTCGATGGTGCTGTCGATGCTGGCGGCGCCCTTCCTCATCGCCAAGTCGGACGCTATCGTCATGAAACTGGCGGCCAACGACTGGATGATGCAATCCCTGGCGCTCACCAAGATCGCCACGCGCACCATGGCGTCGCAGAAACACGTGCTGATCGCCGGTTTCGGACGCAGCGGGCAAAGCCTGGCCACCCTGCTGGCGGAAGAAAAGATCGATTACCACGCGCTGGACCTGGACCCGGAACGGGTACAGGAAGCGCAACTGGCCGGCGCCCACGTCTCGTATGGCGACGCGGGCCGGCGCGAAAGCCTGGTGGCGGCCGGCATCTACCGGGCCAGCGCCGTGGTGATCACGTATGCGAACACGCCCTCGGCACTGAAGTTATTGCATTTACTTAAAGAAATGGCGCCGACCTTGCCCGTCATCGTGCGCAGCTACGACGATACCGACCTCGACCAGTTGAAGAAGGCGGGTGCGGCCGAAGTGGTGCCGGAATTGATGGAAGGCAGCCTGATGCTCGCTTCGCACGCGCTGATCATGATGGGCGTGCCCCTGCGCCGCGTGGTGCACCGGGTGCAGGCGGCGCGCGAAGAGCGCTATGCGTCCTTGCGCGGCTATTTCCACGGTTCCAGCGATACAGGCGACGATGCCGAGCTGGAACGCCTGCATACGGTCACCGTCAGCGAGGGCGCGCTCTGCGTGGGCTTACCCTTGAGCACGATCGACGTGGCTGCCTGCGGCGCGTTTGTTACGGCCATCCGCCGCGGCCGCGGCCGCCTCGATGTCACCCCCGAGACGCAGCTGGCCAGCGGCGACGTGGTGGTACTGCGCGGCACGGCCGACGCCGTGGCCAAAGCTGAAACCTTGCTGTTGAAATAATTATTCGACCTGCGCCTGCCAGCTGATGACCTTGTTGCGGCCATCGGCCTTGGCCTGGTACAGGGCCTGGTCGGCATGCGCCACCAGTTGCTGCGCCACCGTTTCGATCGGTAGCAGGGCCGCGCCCGCTTCCAGGCTGGCCACGCCGATCGATACGCTGACCCACGCCTGCGCGCTGCCCGGCAAGTCAAACATGGTGCCGGCGATGCTGGCGCGGATGCGTTCGGCAACGAACGTCGCGCTGTCGAGGTCGGCGTCGATCAGCAGCACGACGAATTCCTCGCCGCCGAAGCGTCCCAGCGCATCGGAGCGACGCAGCTCCGTGCGAATGCGGGTGGCCACTTCGCGCAGCACTTCATCGCCGCCCTGGTGGCCATAGGTGTCATTGACCAGCTTGAAATGGTCGATGTCGATATACATGCATGAAATACAATAATTCTGGCGCCGCGCGCGGGCGATTTCTTCCAGCAGGCGGCGGTCGATATAGCGGCGGTTGTAGACGCCCGTCAGGGAATCCGTCAAACCGATGTATTTCAGCATTTCATTGCTGATCACATTTTCCAGGCAAATGGCGATGATGGAAGCCATGTGCTTGATGAAATCCGTGCCCAGCGCGGGCGTAAAGCGCGTCACGTCGCTGCTGGCCAGGTTCAGGCTACCAATCAGGCGCTTGTTGCGCAGCAAGGGCACCAGCGCCACGCTGCGCAGGGGAACGTTGATCTGCGGAAAACGCGGGCCATGCACTGCCGCATCGAAGGCACCCAGCAGCGGTAACGGCGGCAAGGCCGCTTCGCCCTCGGCCACGGGCTTTGGTGCGGCAAAACCCAGCTCCGCCACGGCATGCACGAACAGCAACTGCGGAAAGGCGCTGAAATCGACGCCCAGCTTTTCCATCACCAGCACGATATCGTCATCCTCGTCGAGCAGACTCAGGGTGACGCCGTCGAGGTCGGAAATCACGGGCAGGGTGCGGAAGATGGTGCCGATCAGTTCGGGAAACGTGGACGCGCCGACGATTTCCAGGTCGAACGCCTGGTGGCGGCACATGATGTCGTGATTGCGCTCGACCTGTTCCAGCAGAAAAGCCATGCGCGCGCGCAAGGCCTGGTTTTCGGCTTCGAGGCTGGCAATGCGCGGGTCCGGCGGTATTGCTTGATTCATAGAAACCTTAAACCCTTCTGTACGGGCGCCATGCTTAAAATGCCAGTTCGAAACCGATATCCTGCCCCACCACGATACGCTCATCGCCGCCTTCGGTGACGATGGCGTTCATCCCGAAGCAGATGGCGCCGTCGAGCTCGGGCTTGGCGCGATAGCCATGCATGACGTCGAGCGGGTCTGGTCCGGGCACGCCCGTGGCCTGGTCCACCGACGGGATCGGGCAGCGCGAGCACGGCTTGACGGGTTTTAGCACGGTGGCGCCAAATTGCAGGAATGCGGCGTAGTCTTCCTCAAAGGCGCCGATGTCGCCGATAACGAGGTTGGGCCGGAAACGGTTCATCGGCAGCGCCTCGCGACCGGCGGCGCGCAGCTTGTCATTGACATCGGCTAGCGAGGCACTGCCGGCGATCAGCACCGGGTAGCCATCGGCAAACATGGTCGAGGCGGCCACGCCATCCGTCCAGGTGGTGCTGGTGGCGCGCACCACGTCCGGGTGAAAGCGCACCAGGCGGCAGGGCACGCCGATGGCGTTGGAAAACCAGGCGGCCGTGACTTCGTCGCAATCGTAGGCGCGCACAGTATCGTCCCACACTTGTACGTCCAGCATGGGCGCCAGTTGCGGATGCGGCAAGCCCAGCTCGATTTCCAGGCGCAGCATGCCCGGCGCGCGCAATTCCAGCGTGGTGGCCTTGATGCGCGGCACGATCAGCGCCATGCGCGGATGTTCGCGCTGGGTCAGGAAGCGGCCTTGCTCGTCCACCACCATCCATTCGCGGTCGAACACGTGCTCACTCATCAGCCCTGAGCGCGTCAGGACCGCCTCGCGCAAATGGATGCCGGCGCACGATTTGATCGGATACAGGATGATGTCGGACAGGATAGCCATGGACAAGAGACAAGGAACAGTGTTGCTGCTTCTGCCTGGAAATTATTCAGAAACGAAGTATGGCAGCAAAGCGGGCAAGCGTAAATCAGCCAGGCTCAGCCAAAGAGGCTGAGCCTGGCGCGGCAGAGATCAATACGTGTAGAAAATACGCTGGATTTCTTGCGTGCTGTTCGTTTTGGTCAAGGCCAGCATCAGCAGGATGCGGGCTTTTTGCGGGTTCAGGGTGTCGGACACGACACTGTCGAGTTCATCGTCGTTGGCCTCGCCATTGCGCGCCACGATGCCCTGGCCAACGCGGCTCGAACGCACGATCAGCACGCCCTTCTGGCGCGCTTCCACCAGGGCCGGCTTCATTTGCGCGGCCACGCTGCCATCGCCCACGCCCGCGTGGATAATGCCCTTGGCGCCGGCGGCAATGAAGGCATCGATACCGACACGGTTCATGTTGGCGTAGCCATACACGATATCGACTTGCGGCAGGGCATCGAGCTTGCTGATGTCAAATTCCGATTCCAAGGTGTGCTTGCGCGTCGATTGGCGATAAAAGAAGGCCTTGCTGCCCTGGATGTAGCCGAGCATGCCCAGTTCCGGCGACTTGAAGGTGTCGGTGGTCGAAGTGTTGGTTTTGGTCACTTCGCGCGCGGCGTTGATCTGGTCGTTCAAGGCCACCAATACGCCCTTGCCCACGGCTTCCTTGCTGCCCGCCAGCATCACGGCGTTGTACAGGTTGATGGGCCCGTCAGCCGAGATGGCCGTCGACGGACGCATGGCGCCCACCACCACGACCGGCTTGTGGCTTTTCACGGTCAGGTTCAGGAAATATGCCGTTTCCTCGATGGTGTCGGTGCCGTGCGTGACGACCACGCCATCGACATCGTTCGAGGCCAGCAGCACGTTGATGCGCTTGGCCAGGGCCAGCCAGTGGCTATTGCCCATGCTCTCGCTGGCGATCTGGAACACTTGCTCGCCTTTCACATTCGCCACTTTTTTCAGTTCCGGCACGGCTGCGATCAGGCGCTCAACGCCCACGGTGGCCGAGGTGTAGCCGACGGTAGTGGTGCTGTCGGCGCCGCTGCCGGCGATCGTGCCGCCCGTGGCCAGAATCACCACGTTCGGCAATTTGACGGCCGCCTGCTGCGCGCGCGCGGGGGAAGCGGCGATAAAGCCCATCAGCAAGGTAGTCAGCATCAGCTGTGCACAAGAATGGAATTTGCGTGAAAACATGGTGCTCCCGTGAGGTGTACTGTCAAAAATAACAAAGTCGTGTGCAAATTATATGTCATCCGTGCCAGGGGAAATCCCGAATTCATGCGTATCGCGCAAACGTGCGCGCCTGCCCATGCGCTACAGTGGCGCCATGCCCACACTGCTTCCCTTCCGCTCTTGCCTCATCCTGCCGCTAGTCTTGATGGCGCTCAACGCCTGCTCCACGCAAATCGAACTGCGCACGGCGGCGCAGCAGGAACAGTTCGCGCAGGAGGCGGCCAGCCAGGGCGACTGGGCGCAAGCCATGCGTAGCTACGCGGCCGCGGCCGACAATGTCGAGCTGGGGCGAGGCGACATCGATTGGCAGGCGCGGCTGCATCATCAGGCGGGACGGGCCGCCAGCGGGGCCTGCCGCTACGATGCGGCCGAATTTCATTTCCGCCAAGCCATCGCGCTGGCAAAGAGGACCGAACGGTCGGGCGCGCTCAGCTACAAGGCGCTGATCGACCAGTATGAACGCCAGGGCAAGGCGACGGAAGCCTTGGCCGTGCGCAATGAACTGGGCTTTCATCAATCGCGGGCACTGGGCGCATTTGCCGACCTGGAATCGCTGCCAGTCGGCAAACCTTGTGGAGTTCCTCGATGAACACCGCACGCACCTTGCTGGCCGCCTCCGCCTTCTGCGCCGCCATGGCACCGGCGCGCGCCGTCGAACCACCGCTGCCATTATGGGAAGCGGGCGTGTTTGGCGGCACGGCCGTCACGCCCGCCTATCCCGGCGCCAGCGAACGCTCGACGCGCAGCCTGGCCCTGCCCTATCTGATTTACCGCGGGAAAGTATTACGCGCCGACCGCTCCGGCGTAGGCGCGCGCCTGCTCGACACGGAGCGGTTCGATGTCGATATCGGTTTTGCCCTGTCCTTGCCGGCCAGGTCCAGCGACGTACCGGCCCGGCGCGGCATGCCGGACCTGGGCACCCTGGTGGAGTTTGGCCCGCGCCTGAAAATCAAGCTGGCCGAGCCAACGCAGCACAGCCGCCTGGGCCTGGAACTGCCCTTGCGCGCCGTCATCGAAGCGCGCGGCGGCCTGCACCGCCAGGGCGCCACGTTCGAACCTCGCCTCGTGTATGCGCTGCAAGGCGAACAGCAGGCATGGCATGTCGATGCCAGCCTGGGCGCCGTGCTGGGCAATGCCGCCATCAACGATTACTTTTATGGCGTCAGCCCCGCGTTTGCCACCGCTCAGCGCCCGGCGTATGCGGCAAAAAGCGGCTTGATGCTCACGCGGCTGGGCCTGGGCGGTTCGTACCGGCTGCAGCGGGACTGGCGCGCCTTTGCATTTTTGCGCTACGACAACTACACAGGCGCCGCCAACCGCGCCAGCCCCCTGCTGCGCCAGAACAGCGGCACCTCGGCCGGCGTCGGCCTGCTGTGGACGTGGCAACGCTCGGACAGCCTGGCACGGGGCCCGGACGACTAGCCGGCTTAAAAGTCCGTCGTCGCCGACAGCATGACCGTGCGCGGCGCCCCCAGGCCCAGGCTGGTCCATTGCGGCAGCGCCCAGTACGCCCTGTTGCCGACGTTCGTCACGCTGGCGCGCACGGTCAGGTGCCGGCCGGCAACCTTCGTCGCATAGCGGGCGCCCAGGTCAAACACGGTACGGCCCGGCACCGACATCGAATTGTCGGCATTGATGTATTGCTTCGATGCCGCCGTCGCGTTCGCCGTCAGGGTCACGCCGGGGATGGCGGGCGTATCCCACTCGACGCCCAGCTTGGCTTGCAGCTTGGGCACGCCCGTTGCCTGCTTGCCCTGGTTGCTGCCGCCCGCCGTCTTGCTCAAGACCGGATCGACATACGCCACGCCGCCCATCAGGCGCACGTCGCGCAGGGGCGAACCGAAGAAGCCCCAGTCGATGCCGCGGTTGCGCTGTTCGCCGCCGAAGGAAAAGATATTGCTGACGGGATCGACATAGCTGCTGGGCCGCTTGATTTCATACACGCTGACCGTATGCGCGAACTCGCCAAGGTCGACCTTGACACCCAATTCCGCCTGCTTCGACTTGTATGGCGCAAAGACCTCGCCCGCATTAGCGGCCGTCAACGGCGCCGTGGCGCCCTGGCTCAAGCCTTCGATGTAATTGCCGTACAGGGAAACTGTTTTGCTCGCCTTGACCAGCAGGGCGATGGCGGGCGTGGTAGCGCCTTCGTCATAGCGCGAGGTGCGCGCGCCCGTCTTGATGTTGAAGTTGTCGCTGAGCACTTCCTGGCGGCGCAAGCCCACCGTCAGCTGCACCTTGTCTTGCGCAAAGGAAAGCGTGTCGACCAGGCCGACACTGGCCAGGCGCAGTTCCGCCTTGGAAATCTGCGGCGCCTCGAAACGTGTCGCCGGTCCCCAGACGGGCTTATAGATATTCGTGATCCAATCTTTCGCCAGGGTATTGCGGCGCCCATACTGCTTGTCCGTGTGGTGATAATAGGTGGCGTTGACGGCCCATTGATGGCTGATCTCGCCCGTGCGCAGCTTGCCCCGCAAGCCCACTTCCGCCGACTGCTTTTCCACGTCAAAACCCAGGTCGGCAAGATTGGTGCGGTAGTCGCCGGCCGTGTTGAATACCTGGATCAGGTACGCGCCCGTCGACTGGTAGTCGGCCCGGCTGGCGCCCACGGCGGCATACGCCATCACCTGCTCGCTCACGTCCAGCTCGCCGCGCAGCATGGCGCCCTTGTCCTTGGTATCGTAAAACGCCCAGCTGGGATTGAGCAGGGTTTCCGCTTTCGGCGGGCGCGGCACGGGCAAGCCGGCGGCCAGGTTGACGCCCCGGTTCAAGCCATCGGCGCGGTCCTCGCTGTGGTACAGGTCGGCGGACAGGCGCGCGCCATTGCCGCGCCAGTCGAGGCCCACGGAGACGAGCCGGGTCTTCTTTTTCTGGTGGTCGATGGCGCCTTCGCCGTCGCGGTAGACGCCGTTGACGCGGATGCCGAATTGTTTATTCTCGCCAAAACGCTGGCCCAGGTCCACATGGCCGCCCCATTGAGAGTCCGACATGTACGAGGCCGTCACGCGCGCCAGCGGCGTATCGCCCGCGCGCTTGGGCACGAGGTTGATGCTGCCGCCTACCGAGCCGCCCGGTGGCATGCCGTTGAGCAAGGCCGACGGCCCCTTCAACACCTCGATGCGTTCGAACATTTCAGGCGAGGTGCGATAGTAGGGAGAGATGCCGTACAGTCCGCCAAACGCCACGTCGCCGATATTCGAGCTGAAGCCCCGTATCGAATAATTTTCGCCGATGATGCCCGTCATGCCGCTGCTGAAGACGGTAGGATCGGTCGCGGAAATCACATCGGTGATGTCGCGCGCCTGCCGGTCTTCGATGAATTTATCCGTATAGCTGATGGTGTTGAATGGCGTTTCCATGAAATCCTTGTCGCCCAGGAACCCCACGCGGCCGCCGGACGCCACTTGGCCCCCGGCGTAGGCATCCGTCACCGCGTTGCCCTTGCCCCACACCGTCACGGCCGGCATGGTGGCAGCGGCCTCTGCCGCCGCACTCAGCGCCGGTTCGCGGCGCAGCGTATAGCTGCCATTGCCCTCGCGCACGGCCAGCAAGCCGTGGCCACGCAACAATGCATGAAAACCTTCGGGCACGCTGTAGCTGCCGGACAGGCCGGCGCTGTTCTTGCCTTGCAGCAGGCTAGCCTCAACCGTCAATTCGATGCCCGCCGCCGCCGCGAAAGTGTTGAGCGCCAGACCCAGTGCACCGGCCGGCACGCTGAACGCCTGCCGGGCCTGGCCCGCCCCGCTTGCGCGTAGGCCGGTGTGGCCGCCAAGCCCAGCGCCCCCACGGTCAGGCCTGTGATCAGCGCCAGCTGCACGGCGGTGGCGATACGGCTCAGGTTCAAGGCGGGAAGGTGGCGCGTTGCCATGCGTTTGCTCATACGGTAAATCCTTTCAGATGGGTGATTGCTTGTTCTCACCCTATCTCCCGAACGAAAAGGCAAAATCCTCAATCTCAATACGAATCATTACGAAAATGCGGTATCACTGGTAACCCTTGAGCACATCGTCGATCACCCGTTTCAGCGACGTCACGCTGGCCGCCGTGATGTACCAGGCGTCGGCATCGACGAAGACCACGCGACCGTTCTTCCAGGCATTGGTCTGACGTAACAGCGGATTGGCCATCTGCTCGGCCGTCATGACGGGACGGTGTTCCATCACGGCCGTACGGTCCACAACATAAATAATGTCGGGATTGGCTTGCTGGATGAACTCGCTGGAAATCGGCTGGCCATGCAAGCCCGCCTCGATGGCCGAGCTGGCAGGTTTCACGCCCAGCGCGTCGAAGACAAAACCGTAGCGCGACTGCACGCCGAAGGAACTGAAGGCGCCGTTGTTGTGCAGCACGATGAGCGCCTTTTCGGGACGGTCCTGCGTCACCTTGCGCGCGTCCGCCACCTTGGCGTCAAGCTCCTGCGCTTTCAGGCTGGCGATGTCTTCCTTGCCGAAGATGCGTCCCAGGGTCAGCAAGTGCTGCTTGACCACCTCGATATGCTTGCTCTCGCTGTTCTGGTAATCCACGTCGAAATGCAACGTGGGCGCGATCTGGCTCAGTTCCTTGTAGTGATTGGCCTGGATCGACGTCATCAGCACCAGGTCCGGCTGGAGCGCATGAATATGTTCGAGATTCGGCTGCACGATGGCGCCCAGGTCGCGGATGGCCTGATCATCCTTGTAGCGTTTGAGGAAATGCGGCACGTAATCCTTCACCATCCCGGCCACGGGCACGCCCAGCTGGTCGAGGAAATCGACTTCGTTCATGTCGAGCACGGCCACCCTCTGCGGACGCCTGTCGATCACCGTCGTGCCCAGTTTATGCACGATGGTGATGGGAGCAAACGCCGGCTGTGTGGCCGAGGCGGCAGGCGCTGGCGGTGCACTCGCCCTCTTTTCGGTGCAGCCTTGCAGGGCGGCCATGGCGGCAAGCAGCACGGCCAGCGCGCAGCGGGATTTGTTCCAGATCATCTCAAGCTCCTGTGGGGGTAAAGTAGTTGCAGACGCAGCCGCGTTCATTGCGCACGATGTCGAAATCGATGTCGTACAGTTCGCGCAAGCGTTCCTCGGTAACGACCTCGTGCGCGGGGCCAGAAAAGCGCACGGCGCCGCCCTGCATGGCGACGATGTGGTCCGAATAATTGGCGGCGAAATTGATGTCGTGGATCACCAGGATCACCGTGCGCCCCTGCTCGTCGCACAGGCGGCGCAGCGCGCGCATGATCTGCACGGCGTGCTTCATGTCGAGGTTGTTGAGCGGTTCGTCGAGCAGCACAATATCCGTCTGCTGGGCAATCGTCATGGCAAGGAACGCCATCTGCCGCTGGCCGCCGCTCAGTTCATCGACGTAGGCGGCGCGCAGGCCTTCCAGCGACAAGAAGGCGATGGCCTCGTCGATGGCGTGCCGGTCCTGCGGCGTCAAGTTACCTCGGCTGTAGGGGAAGCGGCCGAAGGCGACCAGCTCTTCCACCGTCAGGCGCAACTGAAAATCGGGCGACTGGCGCAGGGTGGCCACTAGTCGTGCATAGTCCTGGACCTTGGTATGCGCGATGCTGCGTCCGCCCACCGTAATGTCGCCGCCGCTCGGCTCCAGCAGGCGCGCAATGAGCATCAGCAAGGTCGTCTTGCCGGCGCCGTTGGGGCCGATCAAGGACGTGATTTGCCCCTTGGGAAAATGCGCGCTGACGTTGGCCAGCACGCGCCTGGCGCCGTAGCTTTTTTCGATATGGTTGACGTGGATCATGCGGTGCCTCGGGTGCGGACCATGAGCGCGAGGAAATACGCGCCACACACCAGGTTGACGAGGATGCCGACCGTGGTCCGGTAATTAAAAACATGTTCGACCAACAGCTGGGCGACGAGGAAGATGGCGATGGCGATGGCGCAGCCCAGCGGCAAGGTGGCGCAGTGGCGCGCCGTACGGGCCAGGGCGTAAGTCGTGTTCGCCACAAAGATGCCCATGAAGGCCGTGGGCCCCAGCAAGCTGGTCGACACCGCCACCAGCACGGCGATCAGCGCCAGCTGCAACTGCACCATGCGCCGGTAATCGATACCGAGCGAGATGGCTTGCTCGCGGCCCAGCGCCAGCACGTCGAGCGCCGGCAAGGTTTTCACCACGGCTACGCAGGCGGCGCCCACCAGCAATGCCGAGTACAGCAATTGCGCGGGTTGCGCCTTGTTGAACGATGCCTGGCTGAATCCTTGCAAGATGGCAAATTCGCCCGGGCTGATGCGCAGCTGGATGAACTGGGTAAAGGTGCCGATCACCATCGTCAGCACGAATCCCAGCAGCAACAGGAAATACACGTTGTTCTTGCCATCACGAAACAGCCAATAGTGGATGGCACACGAGTAGGCCAGCATCAGCGCGATGGACAGCACGAAGTTGCCGTTCTGTCCCAGCAGCACCACGCTGTGCATGCCCATCGCGAGGATCAGCAGCGACTGCAGCAGCAGATACACGGCTTCATAGCCCATGACGGCCGGCGTCAGTATCCGGTTGCCGGCGATGGTCTGGAAAACAATGGACGACACGGCCACGCAGACGCCGCCGATGACGATGGCGGCCAGGCGCGCCAGGCGCTTCGGGATAACGTAATCAAAGTCAAGATTTGCGCCGATGAAGAGGAATGCCAGCGCCAGGGCAAAGACGGCCAGCCAGAGCGTCCGCTGCTTGAATATGCGCCTCATCGCCGTCCCCGGACGATCAGTACGAGGAACAGCAGCCCGCCCACGCCGCCCGCCGTCAGGCCGATCGGCACCTCGAACGGATAGATCAGCAGGCGCCCGGCGATGTCGCAGGCCAGCAGCAGCGAAGCGCCGCCCAGCGCGACGATGGGCAGGGTGCGGCCCAGGTTGTCGCCATGGCGCAGCGCCACCAGGTTGGGGATGGCCAGCCCGACAAACGGGATCGCCCCCACCGTGATCACCGTGGCCGCCACCGTGACGGCCACCAGATCGCATCAGGCCCAGCGCCACCGTGCCCGCATAGTTCAAGCCCAGGCTGGTGGCCATCCCCTCGCCCATGCCCAGCACGGTAAAACGCTGCGCGTACAAATACGTGAGGGCAACGATGGGCAGGATCAGATAAATGATTTCATAGTTGCCCTGCACGATCCGCGAAAAATCACCGAGCAGCCAGCCCTGCATGCTTTGCAGGATGTTGTGGCGGTAGGCATAAAACTCGGCCACGGCACTGAGCACGCCGCCATACACGAGGCCGATCACGGGCACCAGGATCGTGTTCTTGAAACGGATGCGGCGGATCAGCGCCACATAGATCAAGCTGGCGGCAAAGCAAAAGGCCAGCGCGAACGCCATCTTGCCGGCCATACCCGCTGCAGGCGCCACGGTCAGCGCAACGAGGATACCCAGCTTGGCCGCGTCGAGACCGCCCGAGGTGGCCGGTTCGACAAACTTGTTGCGCACGATGTGCTGCAGGATGACGCCGCACACGGACAGGCCCACGCCCGTCAGCACCAGCGCCGCCAGGCGCGGCAGCCGGCTGGCCGTCAGGGTCAGCCATGCATTGGCGGACAGCGCGCCGGACAGCGCGCCGGAAGACAACGATGGCGACAACAGCTGTGCCCACTCCATCTGCCTGGCGCCGACCAGCAGCGAAGCAGCGCACAGCAGAAAAAACAGGAAAAACCAAGGCGCGCGTGTCAAATGCCGGACTCCGTTCCAGGCTGGCGCGCAGGCGCGGCGATGCGCCACCCTTTGGCCGCCTGGCGCTGGGCCAGAAAATGCGCATACAGCCCGTCCTGGGTGCGCAGGGTGGCTAGTGCACCCTGCTCGCGGATCGTGCCGCCATCGAGCGCGACAATCTGGTCGGCCATGGCCACCGTCGACAGCTGGTGGGCGATGACGATCACCGTGCGCTTGCCGCGCAATCGCGCCAGCGCCTCGGCGATGGCCGCCTGGTTTTCCGCGTCGAGCGCGGCCGTCGCTTCATCGACCAGCAGAATAGTCGCATCCTTGATCAGTGCGCGGGCGATGGCGATGCGCTGGCGTTCGCCACCGGACAGGCGCGCGCCGCCCTCGCCCACCGGTGTCGCGAGTCCCTGCGGCAGTCTGGCGATGATTTCGGCCACGCCCGCCTGGCGCGCCGCGTCCATCACCTCGGCATCGGTCGCGCCCGGCTTGCCGAGGCGGATGTTGTCGGCGATGCTGCCCTGGAACAGATAACTGTCCTGGAATATCTGGCTGATCTGGCCAGCCAATTGCTCGCTGGACATATCGCGCACATCGACGCCACCCACCAGCACCGTGCCTGCACTGGCGTCAAAGAAGCGCGCGATCAGGCGTACCAGGGTGGTCTTGCCGGAGCCGGAAGCGCCGATCAGCGCCGTCATGCTGCCCGGCGCAATCTGCAGGTTGATGTCCGTCAATACGTCGGGCTGGTCCTGTGCATAGCGAAAGCGCACGTTGCGCAACTCGACAGCACCATCGCGCGGCGCTTGCGGCTTGTGTGCTTCCTGCAGCGGCTGCACAGCGAAAATATCGCGCGCCGCATCGAGCGGGCCGCGCGCGCCGCGCAGCACTTCGCCATAGCTGGCCACTTCCTGCAGCGGGTCGACAAAGCGCACCACCAGCAACAGGGCCACGATGACGGCGACGGCGTCTGCTGGAGCCGCTGCAGCACCGAGCAGACTGCTCAGCCACAGCGCGGTGGCGGCCAGCAAGGCCGCGAAGATGGCTTGCACGGTCCAGGCGTTGAGCACCGACGACAGGGCCGACAGGTAGATGAGCCGTGTGCCGGCGTGGCGCTGCTCGTCGATGGCTTGCTGCAGGAAACGCGTGCCACCACCATCGCCGTGACCTTGGAAGGCGCGCAAGACGGATTGCGCTTGTGCAAACTCCACCAGGCGCTGGCTGGTCTGGGCAAAATGATGTTGATAGGCATCGTCGGCGCGCTGGCCCAGGTGCGCCGTCAGCCGCAAGGCGCCGGCCAGCAGGGGCAACGCCAGCAGCGCCAGCACGCCCAGTTGCCAGTGCAGCGCGAACAGCGCGGTCAGCAGCACCAGAGGCGTGACAGCGCCGCAGATCACGGGCGTCAGCACGTGGGCGGGCAGTTGCGCCACGTTCATCATGCCCTGCGTGATGACGTGGCCCAGTTTTGCCGTGTTCTCCGGCGTGAACCAGCCGACGGGCAGGCGCGCCACGTGGTCGCCCAGGCGCTGGCGCGCCCCTTGCAGCACCGTCACGCCCACACGCACGCCCGCTTTTTCCACCTGGCGCCGCCAGGCCCAGCAAGCGACCAGCCCGGCCAGCAGCACCAGCAGCCACAAGGCCGCGCCGCCCGTATCGCCGGCCAGCAAGCGGCCCAGGGCCAGCACCAGCGCGGTGATCGTCAAACCACTGAGCACGCCATACGCGAGCGCCATGGCACAGTAGCGGCGGAAGACGGGCGCATCATCACCCAGCAATTGTATGAAAGTCTTCAGCATGACGGGGTCGGCCCTTCCTGGGTATCCTGATAGCCGCCCAGCGCCCACAGTTGCGCGTAGCGGCCCGTGTGGGCGAGCAAGCCGGCATGGCTGCCCTGCTCGACGATGGCGCCGTTCTCGACGACGACGATGTGGTCGGCATGCATGATGGTGTCGAGCCGGTGCGCGATCACCAGCAGGGTGCGGCCTTGGGCAAAGCGCGACAGCGCATCCTGGATCGCCACTTCGTTTTCCGCATCGGCCGCAGCCGTTGCTTCATCGAGCACCAACACGGACGGGTCGAGCAGCACGGCGCGGGCGATGCTGACGCGCTGCAGCTCGCCGCCGGACAGTTGCGCATCCTCGCCGATCACGGAATCGTAGCCACGTGGCAAGGCCAGGAGGCGCTCGTGGATGTTCGCCAGGCGCGCCGCCTCTTCGATCTCGTCTGCGCTGGCCAATGGCCGGCCCAGCGCGATGTTCTCGCGCACGCTGGCGTGGATCAGCCGCACTTCCTGCAGCACGAAACCGATGCGCCGATACAGCTCGGGCGTGGCGATGTGCCGCAGGTCGACGCCACCGAGGGTGATGCGCCCTTCGGTGGGATCGAAAAAGCGCAGCAGCAGCCGCGCCAGGGTCGACTTGCCGGAACCCGAGGCGCCGACGATGGCCGTCACCGTGCCTGGACGCAAAGTCAACGTGATGTCCGACAGCACCTTGTTGTGTCCATCGTAGGCATAGCCCACACGCTCCATGCGAATCTCCGTGCCGTTGGGCAATTGCTGCTGGTCTGGCGCCGGCTGCGCCAGCACGGGCGTGTCGAGCAAGGCTTGCACACGCTGTGCCGCGCCCGTGGCGTTATTGAGGTCGTGCGTCAGGTAATGCAACAGCAGCATCGGCGCGGAAATACCGGGCGCCACCAGGGCGAACGGCAGGATATCGATGGGCGCCATCCAGCCCAGAACCACGAAGACGGTGCCGGCGATCACCACCACGCCCAGCACGGCGACAGGCGCGATCAGCGCGTTGGCGTTGGCCATCGAGCCCACCAGCGGGCGCGTAAATGCGGCGAACGCATCGGCAAACGCATCGACGGCGGCGCGGTAGCTGCCATGCGCGCGTCCTGTGGCACCGAAGGCCTTGACCACGGGAATGCCGTTGACGAACTCCACCACGGCATTGTTGATGCGCCCCATGCCGGCGACGAATTGCTCCATATTGCCGCCGCTGGCCTTCATGGCGCGACCGAAGAACAGGAAGAAGCCAGGAAATGGCAGGATGGCGATGAGGGCCAGACGCCAGTCCATGGCGAACAGATAAATGATGGAAATGGCGATGGCGCCCACGGCGCGCGCCGTCGTCGTGTAGAAGTGGGCCGTGAGGCTGTGCAGGGTATTGATGTCATCCTGCATCGCCTGCTTGACCTCGCCCGAGGCCCGGCTGGTGAACCAGCCCAGCGGCACTTGCCCCAGGCGCTGCATGGCTTGCAGGCGCAATTGATGGGTGAGGCGGTTGTCGGCCAGATGCGCGGGCCAGCTCGCCCAGCGAGATCAGGGCCATGCCGGCAAACAGGCAAGCAACGCTGGCGATGATGAGCTGCCACACAGCGCCGTGCGCTAGCGCAGGAGCGAGGGCCATTTTCGCCAGTTGCGCGATGCCCGCCAGCGGCACGAGGGTGAGCATGGAACCCGTGCCGGCGAGCAACGCAGCGGCGATCAGGCGTCCGCGGATGGGGTACAGTATCCGGCTGATCGGACCGGCTTGGCGGCTTTGGCTACTCATGGGGAAAACGGAAAAAAACGTGCATAAGGTCTCTGAATAAAGGTGGCTCTCACCCTATATCCCGAACGAGAATGCCAAACCCTCAATCGCGCACGCGAAATTGTCAGGCAGCAGCCTGGGGCATGGCTTGAACCGTCACCCAGTAGCGCGTGCGCGCCAGGATTTGCACGGGCAAGGCCAGCGCCAGGTTATGCAGCGCGCGGTCCGTGTCGCGCAAGGAAAACACGCCGTTGACGGTCAAGCTGGCCACGGCCGGGTCACAGCGCAGCAGGCCGGGGCGATAGCGGGCCAGTTCCGCAAGCAGCTCGTCCAGGCGCATGTTGTCGGCCACCAGCACGCCCTTCGTCCAGGCCGCCGCACTGGCCGGCACGGGGGCGGCCGATTGCACGATGTCCGCCGAGAAGATGGCACTGTAGCCGGTGGCTACGCCCACGGCGTGGCCGGGCGCATGCGCGAGGCGTATCTCGACGGCGCCCTCGAAGACGGCCACGCGCGACGTGTATTCGTCTTGTCGTAAGGTAAAACGCGTGCCCAGCGCCTGCACCGTGCCGTGGCGGCCTTGCACGCGGAAAGGCCGCTGCGCCGGATCGGGATCGTGCGCCGTGGTAACGAGGATTTCGCCCGTGCGCAAGATCAGCAAGCGCTCGCTGGCGTCGAAGCGCACATCGATGGCGGAAGCGGAAGCGAGCATCACGCGCGTGCCATCCGGCAAGGTAATCTCGCGGATCTCGCCCGTGCCGGTGCTATGCCCTGCCGTGGCCACTTGCCAGGCATCCGTGCCGCGCAGCATGTACGCCATGCCGCCCACGGGCAGCAGCACGGCCAGCAGCTTCAGGGCACGGCGACGGTTCAGGTAGGCGGCCGGCGCCGGTTCGCGCAGCACGTGCCGGGCCGCATCGCGCGGCACGCTGTGCAGCTTGCCCTCGAACGCTTGCAAACGTTGCCAGGCGATGGCGTGATGCGGATGGGCGGCGCACCAGCAGGCACAGGCGGCCCGGTCTTCGTCGCTGGCGTCATCGGACCACAGGCGCGCCATCCACTGGGCCGCCTGCTGCACGATGGCGGGCGCAATCACCGCCTCCATGACTCAGGCGTCCGGCGCATGCAAGGCCTGGTAGCAGGCCAGCAAACCGGCGGCGATGTATTTTTCGACGGACGAAACGGACACCTGCAATTCGGCAGCGATGTCGCGGTAGCTCAGGCCGTCGAGTTTGCACAGCAACAAGGCCTTGCGCGCCTTGGCGGGCAGTCGGTGCAGCACGGCATCGATTTCCGTCAGCGCCTCGATCACCAGCGCGCGCTCTTCCTCGGACGGGGCCAGCGCTTCGGGCACCAGGGCCAGCACTTCCAGGTAGGCCGTTTCGATCTGGCGGCGGCGGTACAGGTCGATGACCATGCCGTTGGCGATCTGCGTCAGGTGACGGCGCGACTCCCCGGCCGGCGGCACCCTGCCCGTCTTCATCAGGTGCAGGTACACGTCGTGCGCCAGGTCGGCCGCATCGAAGGCATTGCCCAGCTTGCGGCGCAGCAAGCCACGCAGCCAGTGATGGTGGTCGGTGTACAGACTGCTGACTTGCTGCTGAAGCGCTAACTCGGCGGTGCTCACGATACCCTTCCTGTCGCCAACGGCCGGCAAGAACAGGCGCATCGGATTATAAATGAGAATTATTCTCATTGTACGCGGAGTGACAAGGAAAGCGCAATACGGCGATGGGCAGCAAGCGCTGTCAGCCCTGCTGCCGGACGGGCCTGAGCAAGCTGAAGGCGGCCCACAGCGAAGGCCGGTAGACATGCAGTGCCAGCGCCAGCAGCACGCCCCACGCCAGCGGAGCAAACAGCCCCATGCGCTGGGCAAAAAAAGCGTGGCCTATCGCCAGCAGCGACAACAGCAGGGCACTCAGGTACAGCGAGCGGCGCGGCAGCGGACGCCAGACGCGCATGCCCAGTTCCGTCTTGACGACAAAATACACGAGAAAACCCAGCAGCTGCGACACGGCGGCGCCTGTGGCGCCACAGCGCGGCACCAGCACCGCGCCCGCCAGCAGCGTGCCCAGCAAGCCAACCGCGAAGGCGGCGATGGAGAATGCAGGACGGCGGGCCAGATTGATGCCGACACCGGTCACTTCCGCCAGGGCATACAGCAGCGGCTGGCCCACGGTGGCCACCGCCAGGTACGCGACGCCATGATAGATGGAAGGCAAGACCCATCCGATCAGCCAGGCCAGGGTGCCCGCCAGGCAAAAACCCACCACCACGATGGCCTGCGCATGGCGGCAAATGGCCGCAATATCCGACAGGTCGCCGCCGGCCGCGGCCCATTTGTGTACTTGTGGTATCCAGACAATAGTAAAAATCGACTGCACCAGCCAGGCGCCAGTGGCCACACGCGTGGCCAGCGCATAAATACCGAGTTCATCAAAGCCGGCAAAGAAACGCAGCAAGCCCAGGCCGGCCGACAGCATGGACAGGTAGCCAATGGCGCTCACCAGCAGGGGCCCCGCCTCGGAAAGCAGGCGCCGCAGCAACACCCGGTCCACGGCGGCGCTCCAGGCATGCGCCAGCGATGCGCGCGCATGCCACAATAGCCATAGCGTGACCAGCCAGGTGGTGGCCACGACCAAGCTTGCCAGGTGTACGAAATTACGCTGCGGATCCCACCACAGCACAGGCAGCAGCAACAGCAGCGACATTTTCGGCAATACCTGCGCCAGGCTGAATACCCAGGCGCGCTCCTGCATGCGAAAGAGCTGCGCGAGCAGGCGATTGGCCAGGGCGCTCAGCATGCCGGCAGCGAACAGGACAGCCAGTGCAGGTTGCGCAACATCAAATAACAGTTGCGCTACCGGCGCCGCAAACAGCAGTACCAGCGCGAGCGCGACAGGCGCCAGCAGCACGGCTGGCAGCAGGCACGCTTTCAGCAAGCCGCTACGCGCGGTGCTGTAATGGTATTCATGCAGGAAGGCCTTATCCAGCCCCAGCGACAGCAGCAAACCGGCCACCGTGCACGCGGTCATGAAGAAATCCAGCTTGCCGATGTCGGCAGGCGGAAACAGCCAGGCCACGGCAGGCACGGTGGCAAGGCTGCACAGCAGCGACAGGATGGGGCCAGCTGAAAAACCCGCGAGAAGGGTCAGCCGCATCGCTCAGCCAGACCCGGCATCTCAGCCATGCCTGTCATTGGAAAAACGATAGGGCACCGTGTCCGAATCGGCCGGCACGCGCCAGTGATCCGGCGCATCATAGCGATACGCATGGTCCACCGCATTGACGAGAATGGCCGGCGTGCTGCAGTAATTTTGCACGCCATGCCAGACGCGCGGCGGCACGACGAGCAGGCCGGGACGCTTGGTGCCCAGCTTGAATTCGTTGAGCATGCCAAAGGTCGGCGAATCCTCGCGCGCGTCGTACAGCACCACGCGCATCTGGCCCGCAGCCACGAACAGGCGGTCCGTCGTGATGGCATGCGCATGCCAGGCGCTCAGTCCGCCAGGCTCCAGGGTCGAGGCGAATATCTGGCCGATCTGCGCCGCATCGGGCACCCATTCAGTCCGGAAAATTTCAGTCAGGCTACCGTACGCCGTCAACACAGGCTTGATTTCCTGGAAGATCACGCCATCGATCAAAGCAGGCGCCGTCGGCTTCCATTCCTTGGTAATGCTTTCGCCATCCTGTTTTGCGCCAGCCAACAACCAGTTATTTTTCTCAGCCACCAGATCTACCCCTAGAAATTTTATAAAAATACTCTTATATATTTCAATCGTATTATCTATCGCCGCGGCATGTCCTTCAATCCCCGGCGGCGGCGTAATTCACGTATAAAAGTCCCTTTACGCCAATACCTGAGCCAGAAACCGGGATGCGGCGGCCATAGGCCAAATAAATAAAATATTCGCCGCAGCAAAGCTTTCATGGCAAACCGTGCACACTGGACCGGAGAAATGTAGCGTTCGCGGCTCAGCTTGCCACATAGTGCTGCGACAGCCTGCAGAATATTTACTGGATTTTGCATATGCCCCCACCAGAACGCATGCTCGCTGTGCTGCCGGTCAAGGTAAGCATTGCTGCGCCCGCCAGACTGGATCAGGATAGCGCCCAAACGCGGATTCGCAACCAGTTGCCGCCCCTCGCGATAGGCGCGATGCAACCAGGCTTGTGATGGCCAGCAGCGCAGCTCCCACGACGGTTGCCATGGACCAATTTGCAAGGCCAGATCACGCCGCATGACCCACAGGGTAGCAGGCGCATTCATCCACGGACGATAAGAACTCAGTTCATCAGTTAGTGCTCCGTCAATGTGATTTCCCGACATGCCGATGCCTAGCCCTTGATCAAAGACCAGGTCGGCCCCGGTGCGCTCGAGGACATCGATATTGCTTTGCAAATGATCGGGCAACCACAGGTCATCGTGGTTCAGGAATGCCAGATAGGTGCCGCGCGCCAGGTTGATGCCGAGATTGTTGGGCCCCGTCTGTTCGCCGTAATTGGTTTCCAGGTTCACAAAGCGGATACGCGTATCGGCGAACGCGGCAACCACCTCGGCAGTATCGTCGGTGCAGCAATCGCCGACAATAATCAACTCCCAATCCTGCAAGGTGCTGGCGAGGGCCGACTCAATTGCATACCCGAGGATATTGCTCCGGTTATACGTGGCCATGACAATGGAAACGAGCGGTTGTTTCTCTGACTGCATGGCAAGCCTTTCACATCACAGACAAAAAAAATGCCGCCCAGATACATTGAGCGGCATTTCACTATGGACTAATGCAACTGTTGCTGGCGCTCGCCAGCAAGCATCTGTCCTAGACGTTGAACAGGAAGTTCAGCACGTCGCCATCCTTGACCACGTATTCCTTGCCTTCGGCGCGCATCTTGCCCGCTTCCTTGGCGCCCGCTTCGCCCTTGTAGGCGATGAAGTCGTCATAGGCGATGGTTTGCGCGCGGATGAAGCCGCGTTCGAAGTCGGTGTGGATCACGCCGGCCGCTTGCGGCGCCGTGTCGCCCACATGGATGGTCCAGGCGCGCACTTCCTTCACGCCAGCCGTGAAATAGGTTTGCAGGCCCAGCAGTTTGTAGGCGCCGCGGATCAAGCGGTCCAGGCCTGGCTCTTCCATGCCCATGTCGGCCAGGAAAGCGCCCTTGTCGGCGTCGTCCAGGTCGGCGATTTCCGCTTCCAGCGCCGCGCAGATGGCGACGATGGGGGCGTTTTGCGATTGCGCATACGCCGTCAGCTGGTCCAGCAGCGGGTTGTTGGTAAAGCCCGTGTCCGACACGTTGGCCACGAACATGGCTGGCTTGGCCGTGATCAGGCACAAAGGCTTGATCAGTTCCATTTCGTCGGCGTCCAGGCCCATGGCGCGCACGGGCTTGGCGTCATTCAGGTAAGGCATCATGCGTTCCATGATGGCCAGCAGCTTGGCGGCGTCCTTGTCGCCCGAACGGGCTTTCTTGTTTTCGCGGTGAATGGCTTTTTCTACGGTGCCCATGTCGGCCAGCGCCAGTTCGGTCTGGATGACTTCGATATCGTCGAGCGGGTTGATCTTGCCGGCCACGTGGATGACGTTGTCATCTTCGAAGCAGCGCACAACGTTGACGATGGCGTCCGTTTCGCGGATGTGCGACAGGAACTGGTTGCCCAGGCCCTCGCCTTTCGATGCGCCAGCCACCAGGCCGGCGATGTCGACGAATTCCACGATGGCGTTGACCATGCGTTCCGGCTTGACGATCGCGGCCAGCGCGTCCATGCGTGGGTCCGGCACTTCGACGACGCCGACGTTCGGCTCGATGGTGCAGAACGGATAGTTTTCAGCCGGGATGCCGGCTTTCGTCAGTGCATTGAACAGGGTGGACTTGCCGACGTTCGGCAAGCCGACGATACCGCATTGGAGACTCATGGAAAACCTTTAATAATCAAAGCACATGGCGCCGTCTATCGGCGTGCTTGCCGTGCTGTTAGGGAAAACGGGGCGATTGTTCGCCCTTTTCCGGGGATAGTGCGTGTGCTGCATTTCAAGGGGTCAATTGTACCCGTGTCCCGCGCGCTTCAAAAGCCCGATGATGGGCAAATGACGCCAAAACAGCCGTATCATGACGCCATCAGGCCCTACTCTCAGGCCGTATGCAGCTTCATCGTCGCGGCCTCGAACTTGCCTTCGACGATATGCGGCATGACCTGCAAGGATTTTTCTATCGCTTGCTCGATCAGCTCCTGGTCTTCGCGGCGCGGGCGGTGCAGCACGAAATCGGCTACCTGCTGCTGCAGGCTGAGCGTGCGCGGATGGCCGATGCCCAGGCGCAAGCGCCAGTAATCCTGCGTGCCCAGCGCGGCCGTGATGTCTTTCAAGCCATTGTGGCCACCGGCCGAGCCGCCCTTTTTCAGGCGCGCGATACCGGGCATCAGATCGAGTTCGTCGTGCACGACGAGCACCTCATCGGCGGCGATCTTGAAGAAACGCGCCAGCGCGCCCACGGACTGGCCCGAGCGGTTCATGAAGGTCAGCGGTTCGAGCAGCCAGACTTCGTTGCCGCCGATGGAAGTCTTGGCCAGCATCGCGTTGTAGCGCGAATCGCGCTGCAAGCGCGTGCCGGGCAAGCTGTTGGCAAGGTTGTCCACCAGCCAGAAGCCGGCATTGTGGCGGGTTTGTTCGTATTCGGGTCCCGGGTTGCCGAGGCCGACGATCAGGCGTATGGGCATGGCTGTGTCTGCAATGTAAAAGAGAGCATTATCGGTGAAAACGGGCGGAAAAAAACCCGCGCGGCGAACCTGGCGGGTTTTTCCTTGCGACTACCGCATTGCTGCGGCGGCAAAATTACTTCTTGTCGGCTTCAACAGCAGCAGCGGCTTCAGCTTCAGCAGCAACGTGGCCAGCCGGTACCGAAGCGGTAGCGATGGTCAGGTTGGCGCCGTGGGTGACAGCGGTCACGCCAGCTGGCAGGACCAGGTCGCCAACGTGCAGCGAATGACCGACGTCGATGTTCGACAGGTCAACGTTGATGAATTCTGGCAGTTGGCCTGGCAGGCACGAAACTTCGATTTCGTTGGCTACGTGGCTGATGGTCGCGCCATGCAGTTTGACTGCTGGGGAAACGTCAGCGTTGATGAAGTGCAGCGCCACTTTCACGTGGATAGCTTGCTTAGCGTCAACGCGCTGGAAGTCAGCGTGCAGAACCAGTTGTTTGTATGCGTGGACTTGGAAGTCGCGCAACAGAACTTGCTGGGAAACGCCGTCGATTTCCAGATCCAGGATCGACGAGTGGAACACTTCTTTTTTCAACGCGTGGTACAGGGCGTTGTGATCCAGCGAGATCAGCACAGGGGCTTCAGCGCCACCGTAGACGATACCAGGGGTTTGGCCGGAAATGCGCAGGCGGCGGCTCGCTCCGGAACCTTGCAATTCGCGTTTAAATGCGATAACTTTCATGTGAAACTCCAAGAAGAACAAGGCTTGCGCCTTGTGTTATGAAGATTCCCGCGACCAGGAATCTTCGGAAATGGGCGCGAATGCGCCCCGAAAACTAAAACACTACGGCGCAACAGGCTAAAAGCCGGTCGCGCCGCAGGCATTACGTCTGTTTCTATTTATCGAATTAGTCGATAAAGAGGGAAATAACCGAATCACCCTTGATGATGCGCTTGAACGTCTCGGCCAGCAGCGGCGCGCACGTCAATTGACGAATCTTGCCGCAGGCCAGGGCCGCTTCGGACAGGGGGATCGTGTCGGTCACGACCAGCTCATCGAGTGGCGACGCCGAAATACGGTCGATCGCCGGGCCCGACAGCACCGCGTGCGTGCAATACGCCACGACTTTTTCGCGCCGCGCTCTTTGAGCACTTCAGCAGCCTTGGTCAGGGTGCCTGCCGTGTCAACCATGTCATCCATGATCACGCAGTTGCGGCCTTCGACTTCACCGATGATGTTCATCACTTCGGACACGTTCGCTTTTGGACGACGCTTGTCGATGATGGCCAGGTCGCAGCCCAGGCGTTTTGCCAGGGCGCGCGCACGTACCACACCGCCGACGTCCGGCGACACCACCAGCAAATCCTGGTAGTTTTTCTTTTGCAGGTCACCCAGCAAAATTGGCGAAGCGTAAATATTGTCGACTGGGATATCGAAGAAACCTTGAATCTGGTCAGCGTGCAAATCCATGATCAGGACGCGCTCGACACCGGCTTCTTCCAGCATGTTCGCCACCACCTTGGCCGAAATCGCCACACGCGCGGAGCGTGGACGACGGTCTTGGCGGGCGTAGCCAAAGTAAGGAATCGCGGCGGTGATGCGGCCAGCGGAAGCACGTTTCAAGGCATCAACCATCAGCATGATTTCCATCAGGCTGTCGTTGGTTGGAGCACAGGTGGATTGCAAAACAAAAACATCCTTGCCGCGTACGTTTTCGTTAATCTCGACCATTACTTCGCCGTCGGAGAATTTCGAAACGTTTGCTTTACCGAGAGGGATGCCGAGGTTTTTTGCGACCCCCTCTGCCAACGCTGGATTCGCGTTGCCGGTAAAAACCATCAGGTTTTCGTAAGCCATGGGAGTCCCAAGAGGTGATATAGAAGTCTTGAAAAGCACTAACCGGGCATAGGCCCGGTCAGTCATTGTTTAGAATATGCCGCGTGGCGGCACATCTGCTTTTTCCCGTACTGGACGCCAACTTCGCATCGACAGACTACGGTGAAATGGTGGCAGGGGAAGAAGGATTCGAACCTTCGCATGCTGGAATCAAAATCCAGTGCCTTAACCAGCTTGGCGATTCCCCTACGTTACTGACTGCTTGCCGTCATGTTGGCCAGTATTATACCGACTATTTGACGCTAAGCAAAATCTTTTTTTGCTGCCTGCCTTGCCTCACAACACCGTGAACATCGGGTGGCGATTCAGCGCTTTTGCCTTCCAGGCGATCCAGACTGGTGGCACATTGCTGAGCACCGCATCCGCTTCTTCCTGACTGCCAAACGCACTAAACACGCAAGCACCGGAACCAGTCATCCTGGCATCACCGTAAACACCCAGCCATTCTACCGCATCTGCTACCGGCTTGAAAAGACTGCATGCCACTTGCTGTAAGTCATTCTTACCAAACCCGCCCGCATCGTTTCCTTCTGCGAGGTACCTGGAAAAGTCCGCTATTGTGACGGGTTCGGTATTTCTCGTCAAGCCTTCCGCGCAAAAAATTGCAGCGGTAGGCACTTGCACGCCCGGCTCGATCACCACATACCAGCATTCGGGCGTGGCGACTGGCTGCAGGGCCTCGCCCACGCCTTCGGCAAAGGCGTTTTCGCCAAAGATAAAAAACGGGATATCGGCGCCCAGCGGCAAGCCCAGCGCCATCAATTCCTCGCGGCTCAACCCTGCCTGCCACAGGCGGTTCAAGGCCATCAGGGCCGTGGCTGCGTCGGACGAACCGCCACCGAGGCCACCGCCCATGGGCAGCACCTTGTCGATGGCGATATCGACGCCGCGCGGCAAGGCGCCCGTGCGGCGCAGCACTTCGGCCTGCAGCAATGTCGCGGCGCGGATGATCAGGTCCTGCTCTTCCGGCACGCCGGCCAGCACCGTCACGCGGCGGATCAAGGTGTCGTCGCGCAGCGCGAAGTGCAAGGTGTCACCATGGTCGAGCAACTGAAACACCGTCTGCAGCAGATGGTAGCCATCGGCGCGGCGGCCGTTGACGTGCAGAAAGAGGTTCAGCTTGGCCGGTGCCGGGCAATTGTTCAAAGTCGTCAATGTCATGGTGCAGGTGCGGATGGGGCGGGATCGAGCACGATGCGCAGCGACACGGCATCGGCCTGCGCGCTGGCATTGCGTTCGGCATCGATACGCCGCGGTTGGGGCAAGGTGCCCGGTGTATTGTCAGTCGCATCTTGCCACGACACATAACGCAAGCGCCAGCCGTCTTTGGTCGTCACGCTGTCGTTGGCCGGTGAAGCCATGAAACGCTTGCCATCGGCGCCCACGGCATAGCCCTGCAGCCAGTCGCGCAAGCCCGACACGGGCAACGACCAGCCCAGCATCTGCGCGCTCAGGGTATCGACATCGGGCGCGCTGCGCGGCGCCTTGCCGCTTTGCGTCAACACCGCCTGCTGTGGCGTGACGGCGATCGTCGCCAGGGTGCTGCCGACGGGCGAATACAGAGTCACGTCCGTGCGCTGCGCCGTCTGCTGCCAGTTGAAATTGACGGTGGCCGATTCGGGCTTGTCATCCTTCTGGTACACGACGTTCAAACGGCCCGTCAGCTCCACCTGTTCGCGGTACGGGGCCACGGCAGCGCCCGATGGCGCGGCGCCGGACGAGAATGGAGAACTCAGGGTCGAGCAGGCCGACAGGGTCAGGCAGAGGACAGTCAGGGGCAGAAGATGTTTGGACATGGGTTTGGACATGGGCAAAAGGAAAAACCAGCGCCATGGCGCTGGTTTTTTATAGTGGAGTTAATCGATTCAATCACAGACTGACATTCAAGCGCGCCAGGGTGCTTTTCAGCGCGTCGTTTTTCGGGTCCTTGCTTTGCGCCTCGCGCCACAGCTTTTGCGCTTCAGCCTTGTCGCCCTTCTGCCACAGCACCTCACCCAGGTGGACGGCGATTTCCGGATCGCTGCGCACGGCATAGGCGCGGCGCAGCGCGTTTTCCGCGGCGGCCAGGTCACCCATGCGGAACTGCACCCAGCCCATACTGTCCATGATGAAGGGATCGCCCGGCGCCATCTGCAATGCTTTTTCGATCAGCGCATGGGCTTCCTGCAGGCGGATGCCCCGTTCGGCCAGCGAGTAGCCCAGGGCGTTATACGCGTGCTGGTTATCGGGCGCCAGCGCCATCACGCGGCGCAGGCTCGCTTCCATCAGTTCGAGTTTGTCCAGGCGCTCGGCCAGCAAGGCGTAGTCGTACAGCAGCTCCGGATTGTCGGGGAAGCGCAGCAAGGCGTTTTCCAGCACCGTATAGGCGCTTTGCACGTAGCCGGCGTCGCGCAGGAATTGCGCGTCGACCAGCAGCACCTGCGCCTGGCTTGCCGGATCGTCCGTTTCGATTTCCGTCAGCGCCTTGCGCGCCGCATCGAGATTGCCGCCACGGGCGATCAGCTGGGCGCGGCGCAAACGCGCCTCGACATAGCCGGCGGAAGCGCTGTTGTCGACCTTGTCCAGCCAGGCAATGGCGCCGGCCGTGTCGCCGCGCGTCTCGGCGATCTGCGACAAAATCATCAGGGCCTTGAACGGATCGCGCGCGTCGCCAGGCGATTTGTCGAGCACCGCGAGGAAGCGCTTGAAGTACTGCTCGGCGCCCTTGGTGTCTTCCAGCTGCAGCGCCACGATGCCGAGCGCATACAGGCCGCCCACGTTATCGGGCTGGCTTTTCAGCAGCAGCAGGAACTGGTCGCGCGCCGGCTCCAGCTGCTTTTGCTCGACCAGCAGGCGCGCATACGCGCCGCGCACTTCGACGGCGTCCGGATTCTTTTGCAGGAACGTGGCCAGCACCTTGCCTGCCGCCTCGGGTTCGCCCGTCACCTGCGCCAGGGTCAGCGCGGCCAGCTCGGAGTTCGGCTTGATCGCCAGCGCCTTGTTCGCTTCGCCGATGGCGCGCTCGCGCTCGCCGATCGACAGGGCGCCCTGCGCCAGCACCAGGTGCGCCTCGAACATGTCCAGATAGGGCTGCACCAGGCGCGTCACCATCGAGTAGGCATACAGCTTGTCATTCGAGCGCGACAGGATCTGCTGCATCTGGAACAGGGCCACGCCGCGCGCGCCCTCTGGCGCCTTGGCCAGGCGCTCGGCAAAAATCGGTTCCGCTTCTTCGATCTTGTCCGTCAAGACGACAAAGCCGAGGAAGAACTGCGTTGCCTCGTCCGATTCGGGCGCCAGCTCGCGCCACAGGCGGATGGCCGCCAGCGCTTCGCTGCCCTGCTTGGCGGCCAGCGCCATTTCGGATGCGCGCCGCGCCAGGCGCGGATCGCGCGTCTGCTGCGCCGCCACCATCATCGTCACGTACGGCCCTTGCCACTGGCCGCTCTTGAATTCCATTTCGGCCTTGGTCAGCTTGTACAGCAAGTCGCTGCTCAGCTCGACCTTGGGCAAACTCTCCACCTTGGATTCGGCGCCCTCTTCCTGCGGCGCGGCGGACGCGGCCGCAGAGGGGCTGGCCGCGGCATCGGCAGGGGCGACAGGCGTCTGTGCCATGGCATGCGTGGCCATCAGAGCGGACAAGGTTACAATGGCGAAAGCGTTTTTCAAAGGCTGATCCTGGCTAAACGGCAAAGTTTGATTCTACGCCCAACGCGGCTATCGCGTACTTCACGTATGTAACGAAATATATACGTCGTGGCGGCATAATGTGCCCGGGCCAGCCATCCGCCGGCAACCTGCCTGTTTTTTACCCGGTTTTCAACCATTCGAGCCCTATGCCAGAATTGCCAGAAGTCGAAGTCACACGGCGCGGTGTCGCGCCCCACATCGAGGGCCGCGCCGTGCGCGCCGTCGTGCTGCGCCGCGACGGCCTGCGCTGGCCCTTCCCCCTGCACTGGGCGAACAATTGTCGGGGCAAACCATCGGCCTGACGGGGCGGCGCGGCAAATACCTGCTGATCCACTTCCGCCACGGCACGCTGATCATCCATCTGGGCATGTCGGGCCATTTGCGCGTGCTGCCGCCGGGGACGGAGGCGCAAAAACACGACCATTTCGACCTTGTCGTGGAAGATGCGGACGGCGGCAGCCAGGTGCTGCGCATGACGGACCCGCGCCGCTTCGGCGCCGTGCTGTGGCACGACGAGGCCGACGGCCCGCTCGATGGCCACGCGCTGCTGCGCGGCCTGGGCACGGAACCGCTGGAAGGCGGCTTCACGGGCCAGCTGCTGTTTGAAAAAACGCGCAAC
This sequence comes from Janthinobacterium lividum, assembly GCF_023509035.1. Classification (NCBI taxonomy): domain Bacteria; kingdom Pseudomonadati; phylum Pseudomonadota; class Betaproteobacteria; order Burkholderiales; family Oxalobacteraceae; genus Janthinobacterium; species Janthinobacterium lividum. The sequence continues at coordinate 522,808 of NZ_CP075583.1, forward strand.
AAGGGCACGAATATCAAGCAGGTGCTGATGGCGGGCGACATCGTCGTCGGCGTGGGCAATATCTATTGTTCCGAAAGCCTGTTCCGCGCAGGGATCAACCCGAAGACGCCGGCACGGCGCATCGGCCTGGCCCGCTATGAAAAACTGGCGCAATCGATCCGCGACGTGCTGGCCGAAGCCATCGTGCAAGGCGGCAGCACCCTGCGCGACTTCATCGGCGTGAACGGCCAGTCCGGCTACTTCCAGCAGACGTATTTCACGTACAACCGCGCGGGCAAGCCATGCCGCGTCTGCGGCGCACCTATCCGCCAAATCGTGCAGGGACAGCGTTCCACGTTTTACTGCGTGAATTGCCAAAAGTAAGTCATACGCAAAGGGAGCCAGATGGTCAGGGACTTGGAACAATACAGCGCATGGCGCCAGGACGTGCAGGCCGCCTTGCAGGCATACCGGCAAGCCGCCAGCGCGGCGGGCCTGGTCGACGGCGCTTCCGCGCTGCGCCTGGCGCGCTGTGTCTCCCGCCTGCTCGATGACCGCCTGTCGGTGGCCTTCGTGGCGGAGTTCTCGCGCGGCAAATCCGAGCTGATCAACGCCATTTTCTTTGCCGGCTATGGCCAGCGCATCCTGCCCTCGGGCGCGGGCCGCACCACCATGTGCCCCACCGAGCTGCTGTACGACGCGGCCTGGCCGCCATCGATCCGGCTGCTGCCCATCGAGACACGTGCGCAGAACCTGTCGACCAGCGACTACCGCGACCTGCCCGCCGCCTGGACCGTCCTGCCCCTGAACATCGAAGCGGGCGGGGACATGCAGGAAGCCATCCGCCAGGTCAGCCTGACAAAAAAGTCAGTCAGGAGGAGGCGGCGCGCTACGGCCTGTACGACGCCGACGATGCGGACGCCCCCGCGATGCTGGACGAGGACGGCCAGGTGGAAATTTCCATGTGGCGCCACGCCATCATCAACTTCCCCCATCCGCTGCTGAAACAGGGCCTGGTCATCCTCGATACGCCGGGCCTGAACGCCATCGGCACGGAACCGGAACTGACCCTGAACCTGATCCCGAATGCGCACGCGGTGCTGTTCATTCTGGCGGCCGACACAGGCGTCACGCGCAGCGATATCGAGGTATGGCGCAACCATATCGGTGCCGGCGCAGGGCGCCTGGTGGTGCTCAACAAGATCGACAGCATGTGGGACGAATTGCGCGGCGATGCCGAGGTAGCGCTGGCCATCGAACGCCAGCAGGCCAGCGTCGCGCATCTGCTGGCACTGGACGCTGGCCAGGTATTTCCCGTCTCGGCACAAAAGGCCCTAGTGGGCAAGATCAACCACGATGCGGCGCTGCTGGAAAAGAGCCGCCTGCTGCCGCTGGAAACGGCCCTGTTCGAGGAGCTGATCCCCGCGCGCAAGGACATCATCCGGCGCCAGTTGGCGTTCGATCTGGACGCCATCGAAGCGGCGCAGCAGGTGCAGGCGGCGGCCCGCGCGCGCGGCATCGCCGAGCAGCTGCACGAGCTGCACAGCCTGCGCGGCAAGAACCAGAGCGTGATCGCGCACATGATGCGGCGCATCGATATCGAGAAGAAGGAATTCGACAGCAGCCTGTTCAAGCTGCAGGCCACGCGCGCCGTATTTACCCGTTTGTCGACGGAACTCTATACGAGCCTGGGCATGGACATCGTGCGCGACGATATCGATGGTGTGCGCGCGGCCATGCAGCGCAGCCGCTTTTTTACGGGCCTGCGCGAAGCCGTGCGCCAGTATTTCGAGCGCATCGCCAGTAACCTGGACCGCTCGGAAAGCAAGACGGCCGAGATCACTGAAATGATGAACGTGATGTACCGCAAATTCGCCTCCGAACATGGCCTGGCGCTGGCCTTGCCGATGCCGTTTTCACTGGCCCGCTACCGCCAGGAGATCGCCGATATCGAAGCCGTCTACCATAAACAGTTCGGCACGGCGACCCTGCTGACCACCAGTCGGGTCGTGCTGATGGAAAAATTCTTCGACACCATCGCCTCGCGCGTGCGCCGCAGTTTCACCAACGCCAACAACGACGCCAGCGCCTGGCTGAAAGTCATCATGGCGCCGCTCGAAGCGCAGATCGTCGAGTACAAGGAACAGCTGAAACTGCGCTTTGCCTCGATCCAGCGCATCCACGACGCCACCGGCAGCCTGGAACAGAAAATCGCTGGCTTCGAAGCCAGCCTGGCGGCGCTCGAACGCGACAAGGCGCAGCTGGCGCAATTGCTTGCTGCCTTGCGCGCGGCAAGCGCAAGCTGAAACACGCACTAACAACACGCACTACAAAACACTGGAACCCTGCATGAAACGTCTGCTGCATCCGCTCTCGCCCGCCACGGGCGCGGCCCCCTTTGAAGACTATATCGACCCGACTTTTTCCGCTACCGTCATCGCCTGGCAAAAGCAGCATGGCCGCCACGCGCTGCCATGGCAAAACACGCGCGACGCCTACCTGATCTGGCTATCCGAAATCATGCTGCAGCAAACGCAGGTCACCGCCGTGCTCGGCTATTACGCGCGCTTCCTTGAACGCTTCCCCACCCTGCGCGACCTGGCAGCAGCCCCGGTGGAAGACGTGATGGCGCAGTGGAGCGGCCTTGGTTACTACACGCGGGCGCGCAACCTGCACAAATGCGCGCAGCGCGTGGTGGCCGAATACGACGGCGTCTTCCCCAGCGACCCGGCCCTGCTGGCCGACCTGCCCGGCATCGGCCGCTCGACGGCCGCCGCCATCTCCGCGTTTTCCAGCGGCACCCGCGCGGCCATCATGGACGGCAACGTCAAGCGCGTCTTCGCACGCACATTCGGCATCGATGCCTATCCGGGCGAAAAACGGGTCGAGGAAGCCATGTGGCGCCGCGCCGAAGCGCTGCTGCCTGAATCGGGTATTGAAGCCTACACGCAGGGCCTGATGGACTTCGGCGCCACCCTGTGCACGCGCAGCAGCCCCGATTGCGGCCGCTGCCCGCTGCAGCCGCGCTGCGTGGCCTACGCCACCCAGCGGGTCAAAGACTTACCCGTGCGCAAACCGAAGAAAACCAGCCCGGAAAAACACGCCGTCATGCTGGTCATCATCGACGATGGCCAGGTGCTGCTGGAGCAGCGCCCGGGCTCGGGCATCTGGGGCGGCTTGCTTTCGCTGCCGGAACTCGATGGCCACGTGCTGGCCGGCGAAGACTCTCCGCGAGAGATAGACCAGCAAACGCTGGCGCGCGCCGTGGCGCCGTTCGGCGAGATCGAAACGCAGGAACGGCTGCTGCCCATCGTACACGTGTTTACCCACTACAAACTGCACATCGTCCCCTGCCGCATCACCCTGGCACGCCGCCTGGCGCTGGCCGGGGAAGCAACGCACGTCTGGTACGACGGCGCGAAAATCGCCGACGCGCCGCTGCCCGCGCCTATCAAGAAACTGCTGCTGGACCTGTTCGGCGATGCGCGTTCGGCGCAGCGCAGCATGTTCTAGTGCGGCGTTTTTTACTGTTCGCGCTGACGGCGCTGTGTTTGCACGGCGTTCAAGCGGCTGACGAGCTGCCAGAGGTACGCATCGGTGTACTGGCCTACAAGGGCGGCGACGCCGTGCAGCAGGACTGGTCGTACGTGACGCGCCACCTGCAGGCCAGCATCCCCGGCATCCGTTTCATCCTGGCCGACTACGACCAGGCTGGCCTGACGCGCGCCGTGCAGTCGCAAGCGGTCGCCTTTGCCATCACCAGCAGCGGCCACTACGTGACGCTCGAACACAGCGATGGCGCCAGCCGCATCGCCACCCTGGAATCGCCATGGACGGAGTCACCGCGCCAGGCCATCGGCTCGGCCATCGTCGTGCGCAGCGCATCGCCGCTGCACGACCTGGCCGACCTGGCGGGCAAGAACGTGATGGCCGTGGCGCCCGACGCGTTTGGCGGCTACCAGATCGCCGCGCGTGAACTGCTGGAAGCGGGCATCGATCCCACGCATGATTTTGCCAGCCTGCGCTACAGCGGCTTTCCCTCGCAGCAGATCATCGACGCCGTGCGTGCGGGGCACATGGATGCGGGCATCGTGCGTACCTGCCTGCTGGAACAGATGGTGGCGCGCGGCGAAGTGCGCGCCGAGGAACTGCGCGTGATCACCACGCGCCCGATTCCCGGCTTTCGCTGCGCCAGCTCGTCGCGGCTGTATCCGGACTGGCCCTTCGTGGCCCTGCGCCAGACGCCGCCCGCACTGGCAAAAAAGTGGCGCAAGCCCTGCTGGCCATGCCGCGTACCGATAAAGGCTATAGCTGGACGGTGCCCAGCGATTACCAGATCGTCGATGAGTTGTTCCGCGAATTGCGCATCGGCCCCTACGCCTATTTGAACAAGCTGACGTTCGAGACGGCGCTGCGCCGCTACTGGGGCTGGATGCTGCTGGTACTGGCCTTGCTCGTGGCCTGGGCCGTGCACACGGTGCGCGTGGAATACCTGGTCAGTCGGCGCACGGAGCAGTTGCGCGCCGCCCAGCACCAGCAGCGCGCGCTGGAAGAACAGGCGCGCCAGCGCCAGGCCACGCTCGATCACACGGCGCGCCTGGCGATTCTGGGCGAGATGGCCAGCGCCATCGCGCACGAATTGAACCAGCCGCTGGCCGTCATCGGCAATTTCGCGCGCGGCATGGCGCGCCGCATCACGGCGGGCCGGCTCGACGCGGCGCCCCTGCTCGATGGCGCACAGGAAATCGCCACGCAAAGCGAACGCGCGGGCGCCATCATCCGTCACATCCGCGCGATGGCGCAAAAGCGTCCCGCGCACAGCACGGCCTTCGCCCTGGCAGACGCCGTGGAGCAAGCGGTATCGCTGTTCCGCGCGGCCCATCCGCAAGCGAAGATCGACTGGCGCCACGACCGCGCCAGTCTTGAGGCGCGCGTGCTGGCCGACCCGCAGCAAGTGCAGCAGGTGCTGCTCAATCTGCTCAAGAATGCGCTCGATGCGCAGGTGGAAAACGACAATCCGCAGCATGCCATCGGCGTGCTGCTGCACCGGGAAAACGGCGCCTGCACGGTGGCCGTGCGCGACGCCGGCTGCGGCCTGGAGGCGGCGCAGATGGCGCGCCTGTTCGAGCCTTTCTTTACCACCAAGGCCGAAGGCCTGGGCCTGGGCATGTCGCTCAGCAAAAGCATCATCGAATCGTTCGGCGGCAGCCTGTCGGCGCACGCCAACGCTGATGCGCCGGGCTTGACGGTCTGGTTCCGCCTGCCCGAAGATAGCGGCATGGACGCAAACAAGGAAACACCATGAATGAAAGCGATGCCATCATTTTTGTCGTCGACGACGATGCCGCCATGCGCCGCTCGCTGGCCTATCTGTTCGATTCGGCCGGCTGGCAAGTGGAGACGTTTGAATCGGCGCGCGATTTCCTGCAGCGCTATGAGGGCCATGCGCCCGGCTGTTTGCTGCTCGACGTGCGCATGCCCTTGATGAGCGGACTGGAATTGCAACAGGATTTGAATAATAAGAGCGGGCACGCCATATCTCTGCCCGTGATTTTCCTCAGCGGACACGGCGACCTGGCCATGGCAGTGCAGACGATGAAGGCAGGCGCCTGCGATTTTTTGGAAAAGCCGTGCAAGGACCAGGTATTGCTGGACGCCGTCAGCCGGGCCGTGGCCCGCAGCGTGGAAGAAAGCCGCAGCGCCGCCAGCGCGAATACGGCGCAAACGGCGCTGGCCAGGCTCACCGCGCGCGAGCGCGAAGTGGCACTGCTGATGGCCGAAGGCAAAGCCTCGAAAGTCATCGCGCGCGAGCTGGGCATCAGCGACAAGACGGTGCAGGTGCATCGCCATAATACGATGGAAAAACTGGGCCTGCATTCAGCAGCCGAGGTGGCCCGGCTGCTGATGGCCAGCGGGGAGATTTAAGCCCGCACGATACGCGCCGGCAGTCCTTGCCGCACCGACGTGCCCGAGACGGGATCGACAAACACGTTCTTGTCGCCGCGGCTCGGATCCGTCAGTCCCAGGTCGTTCAGGTTGATGCCCGCGCCGATGGCCGGTTCATCGGGCTGGCGCACTTTGCCGATGCGGTGGGCGCGCGCGCCGTGCTCCTTGTGGCCGAAACCGTGTTCGATGGCGATCACGCCCCGCTGCACGCCATGGCGCAGCAGCACCGTGGCCCTGGCCCTGCCGCCCGGCGTTTCCAGATAAATGGCATCGCCATTTTCCAGCTTCAACCGCGCCGCATCGTCAGGATGCACGGCGACGGGATTGTCAGGATGGATGCCGCGCAAGCGCCGCGCGCCGATGCTGTACGAGTTCTGCAGCGCCGATTTAAAACTGATCAACTCGAACGGCCATTCGCTGGCCGGGTAGGTTTTGCGCACGGGCGTGCCGTCGGCAAACGCCGCCACTCTCCAGGCGGGCGTACCGGGGAAACGCTTGCCGCTCAAGCTGTTCTTGCTCACGCCCAGGCCCTCGTTGTACAGCATCATCGGCTTCAGATAGCGGTGCGTGGACCAGTCCTGCGGATACGGCGTCTCGTCGGCCACCGGTGCAGGAGCCACGGGTACCTTGGGATTTGCCGGCGGCGGCAGGCGCAGGCCGAACATCTCGCCATAGCTCTGGTAGCGCCCTCCCCGCGCCAGCATGAAGGCCACCTTGCGCCACTCTTCCGCCTTCAGGGTGCGTTCCAGTTCGGGGCGGATGCGCGCCACGCCAGACAGGGCGATATCGTCATCGCTGGCGTCAGGCACGGACGTTTTCCCTTGCCAGGCGATGTTGGCGCCGCCGCGCAGATACCAGTCTTCCGCGCGCAGCAAGGGGAAGCGCTGGCCATCCATGTCCTGCAAGGCTTCCGGGCCGAAGCCGGGCAAGGCCATCGTTTTTGCCAGCGCGATGAAGAACGATTCCATGCAGATGGTCTGGCCGTCCGGCGTCTTTTGCACGCGCGGCTCGACCACGGGCCAGCGCGCCGTGCTCATTTTGACAGGCATGCCGCCCCAGGCGCCGGCCCAGCCCCAGCTTTCATACAGCAAGGTATCGGGCAGCAGGTAGTCGGCAAACGCCGAACTTTCATTGATGAAGGGGTCGATGGCGACGATCAGGGGAATCTTCTTCGGATCGGCCAGCTCCTTGCCGATCTGCGCGCGCAAGCCCGTGATGCCGTAGACAGGATTGCAGCTCCACAGTATCAGCGCCTTCAAGGTGTAGGGGTAGCCATTCATGGCGCTGGTGAGCCATTCGGTCGCCAGCGCGGGCGCGTTCGGATACCACGGCGCCCTGGCCGGATACGCCTTGCCCGCTTCTTTCTTCAGCTTGAATTCCGAGGTTTTTTCATAGGGCACATTGCGCCCGATCGGCATGCCGGCCGCCTTGATCTCGCCGTCGAAACTCTCGAGGTTATAGCGCGGACCGGGTCCCGCATCCTTGAAACTGCCACCATTGACCAGAGTGCCGCCCTTGCGGTTCAAATTGCCGATCAGGGTATTGAGCATGACCAGCGCATACGCGTTATAAAACCCCGCGCCCGACATCATGCCGCCATGCGCATTGACGGCTGCGCGTTTGCCGTGGTTGGTCAGTTCCTGCGCCAGGCCCTCGATGATGTCGCGCGCGATGCCGCAGGCGCTTGAATATTCATCCATGCTGTGGCGCTGTGCTTCCTCGTTCAGCATCGTCATGGCCGTCTTCAGGTGCAGCGGCGCGCCTCCCACGTCCAGCGGGCCGTCGAAGAACAGCCGCGCCTCGCCCTTGGCGGCGTTGTGCGGCACGATCGCTTGCGTGACGGCGTCGATCACGCAAAATGCGTCGCCATCCTTGTAGCGCTCCTCTTCCGCCAGTTCCACCGCGCCGATGTCCGACGCGCGCAGGTAGCGGCCGTCGCGCGGATGGCCCTTCTCGTTGATGATCAGGTGCGTGGCATTGCACCAGGCGGCCTCGCCCGCCGCTTCCGCCACCTTCAGATTCGGCTGCACGAGGAAGTTGCGGTCATAGCGTTCGTGCTCGATGATCCAGCGGATCATGGCCATGGCCAGCGCGCCATCCGTGCCCGGCTTGATCGGTACCCAGCGGCTGCGGTCTCCTGCGGCCAGGCTGTCCGCGTTCGTCAGCACGGGGTCGACGACGACATAGCTGAATTCACGTTTGCCCGAGCGGGCCTTGGCGATCAGGGTGCCCTGGCGCTTGAACGGATTGCCCGCATTGCCGGGCGCCGTGCCGACGAAAATGCAGAATTCCGTATTTTCCAGGTCCACTTTCGCGTGCGGCATTTTCTTCATGTCGCCGAACATGGCGCCCGAGCCGCTGCGGTAGGCGCCGCCGCAATACGAGCCGTGGTTGACCAGGTTCAAACTGCCGTACGACTGCTTGAAAAAGCGCGTGCCGAACGCCAGGCGTCCATCGTCAGTGCTGCACATCAGGCCCACCTGGTTGACTTGCGGACCCAGTTCGGGCTGCGCCGGATCGATCGGTTTTTCCAGCTCGCGCAAGGCGCGCAAGCCCTGTACGTGGCCTTCGCCAAACAGGTCGCCGCCTTCCGTCACTTCCTTGACCAACTGGTCGAAGGCGATCGGTTCCCACTGGCCGCCGCCGCGCGGTCCCACGCGCTTCATGGGCGCCAGCACACGGAACGGTGACTCCATCTGTTCCAGCACGCCATTGCCGCGGCCGCAAGCGGTGGAGCGCCCTTTCAAGCCCTTTTCCTGGAAGCGCGAGAGCGACACAAAGCTGTCGCGTATCGAGGTCTGGTAGGGCAGCGCCGGGTCGGCCGACAGGGGGCTGTACGGATTGCCCGCCACGCGCAACACCGTGCCGCTTTTTTTATCCAGGCGCACGCGCACGCCGCAAAACGTGGTGCAGCCCATGCACATGGTGTAGCTGACCTGCTGATCGGGATTGACCGTCAATTTCCCCGTCGCCGTGTCGACGGAAAACTCGGGTTGCAGGGAATTGCCGTGCAGTTTCTGCACAGGTTTATCGTTGCCCAGCGCATGGTCGACCATGCGGCCTGCCGTGGTGGAAAAACTGGCGGCAAACGCGGCCAGGCCGCCGCCGATGGCGCCGTAGCGCAGCAGCTTGCGGCGTTTTTCGTTTTCGTCTTCGGGGACGTCGTTATGTACTTGATCGTTCATCTTTAACTCCTTAGTGCGTGGCCATGGCGGGACGGCTGCGTGCAGCGACGACGCGTCCGGTCCATGGCAAAAATTCCAGCATCAGCAACAGCAGCGCGATCCACAGGCCGGCCGTGCCGATGATTCCCATCAAGCCATCGTTCCCCATCGGCAGGTGGTAGTCGTACAGGCCCGCACCCGTTTTCGGGATCGTCTGGCCGCCGATAAAAATCGTCCAGCGCATCATCCAGGCGCTGTGCAGCGCGATCAGGCCATTGACCAGGCCACTCGCGGCGGGACGCCAGATGGCCAGGGCCATCGGCACGATGGACGACAGCACGGCCCAGACTGCGGTGAACTGCCATTGCGGCATGCCCGCCACCTGGGTAAAGGCCATGCTGTGGCTGGCGCTCACGCCGGAGAGACTGACGAACAGCCAGCCGCCGCCCAGTGCCAGCACCAGCGCCAGCGACAGGGCCAGCGCGCGGTTCAGCGACACTTCAAGGGCCTGGTCGCGGCCCGGCAGGAAGCGGTTGAACAGCAGCGCCAGGCCAACGGCCCCGACAAAGGCCGTGGCGGCAAATTGCGCCGGCAGGAAAGGCGTGAACCACAGGGGACGGGCGCGCACCACCATCACTTCCATGCCCGTGTACAGACCCACGACAAAGGCGGCGAGCAAGGTGAAGGCGGCGGCGACGCGGATCGCGCGCAGCGAAGCGGCGCCGCCGCGTCCCAGCAGGCGATAGGCGAAGGCCAAACGGTCCTGTCCCTGCCCCCGCGTGGCAAAGTCCACGCGCAACGCCAGCCACGCGTACAGCATCAAACAGCCCAGATACAGGGGAATGAAGAACGAGCCCCACGACATCCACGACTGCGGCTGGAAGTAAATATAGAAGTGGTAGAAGCGCCCCGGCCCGTGCAAGTCGGCCAGCAGCGCCACGGGCGCCGTCATGCCGCAGACGAGGGACGCCAGCAGCGCGATGCGCCCCAGGCGTTCATACGCCTTGCGGCCGAAGACGAAGTACGGCAAGGTCAGCATGAAGCTGCCGTAACTGAGGCCGATGAGGAAAAAATACTGCACCGCCCACGGCAGCCATGCCGCTTCGCGCGTGACGTTGAGAATTTCGGTGATGTGGCTGTCCATGGTTTATTTCCCGTGTTTGCTCGGTTGCCAAAGAGTCGCTTCGCCCTCGACGTGGCCAGCGAAGCGCGTGTCCAGTCCCAGGTAGAACACGTGGGGCTGGGTACCCTGCTCGGGTTTCAGCACCTTCACCTTGTTCTCGGTGAGCAGCTGATGCACCATGCTTTCCGGATCATTCAGGTCGCCGAAGATGCGCGCGCCGCCCACGCAGGTTTCCACGCAGGCCGGCAGCAAACCTTCGTCAACCCGGTGCGCGCAGAACGTGCATTTATCGGCCTTGCCCGTCTCGTGGTTGATGAAGCGCGCGTCGTACGGGCAGGCCTGCACGCAGTAGGCGCAGCCCACGCAGCGGTCGCCATCGACGACGACGACGCCGTCCTTGCGCTGGAAGGTGGCGCCCACGGGACAGACGGGTATGCAGGGAGGATTGGCGCAGTGGTTGCACAGGCGCGGCAGCATGTAAGTGCCGCAGCGGTTCTCTTCCTTGACTTCATAGGTCGAGACGACGGTGCGGAAGCTGTTTTCCGGCACGGCGTTTTCCATGATGCAGGAGACCGTGCAAGCCTGGCAGCCTATGCATTTCTGCACATCGACCACCATCGCCCAGCGCTGGCCGCCTTCGCCCTTGGTGGCAGCCTTGCCGGGCAGCGGCGCGAGGGCCGCTCCGATGGTGACGGCTGGCAAGGCGCGCAAGAAACTGCGGCGCGATTCAATCATGACACTCTCCTTGACTATGGGCGGCAAGCCCTTGTTGACTTGCTGCCATGATAGAAAAGAAAGTGCTACGGGGATATTGGGGTGATAGTGCGGGGACCTAGATGATCATGCCAATTGACAGGGGAAAGGAATAGGCGTAATGCGCTTACAGTTCGTCGAGCGAATACAGCCGGCGGTGCTCGCGGATCGCGTAGCGGTCCGTCATGCCCGCGATGTAGTCGGCGATCTTGCGCGCCTGCTGCGTGACGTCGCCATCCTTGAGTTGATAGTCGGGCGGCAGCAGGGCCGGTTCGGCCATAAAGCTGTCGTACAGTTCGCGCACGATGCGGCTCGCTTTGACGCGCATGCGGTTGACCTGGTAGTGGCGGTACAGGTTCGCCCTTAAAAAGCGTTTCAGGTCCGTCGCATCACGGCGCATGGCGTCCGAAAAACGGATCAACGGGGGACTGGGCCCGCACTTCGCTGACGTCGCGCGGCGCGGCGTCAGCTATCAAGCTTGTCGACGTGACGATCAGATCGTCGGCCAGGGCCGTGATCAGGCGGCGCAGGGTTTCGTAGATGGCGCGCCGGCCCGACAAGCCAGGAAACGCCTGCTGCACGTCGCGCCACAGGCGGCCGAAGAACTCCACCTCTTCCAGCTGGGCGATGGTGATCAGGCCGGAGCGCAGGCCGTCGTCAATATCGTGGCTGTTGTAGGCGATTTCATCGGCCAGGTTGGTCAGCTGCGCTTCCAGCGTCGGTTGCGTGCGGTCGATGAAGCGTTGGGCCACGGGACCCAGTTCGCGCGCATGCGCCAGCGAGCAGTGCTTCAATATGCCTTCGCGCGTCTCGAACATCAGGTTCAAGCCATCGAAGGCGCCGTAGTGCTCTTCCAAGGTGTCGACCACGCGCAGGCTTTGCAGGTTGTGCTCGAAGCCGCCGTGCTCCTGCATGCACTCATTGAGCACGTCCTGGCCCACGTGGCCGAACGGCGTGTGGCCCAGGTCATGCGCGAGCGCGATGGCTTCGACCAGGTCTTCGTTCAGGCGCAGGTTGCGCGCGATGGAGCGGCCTACTTGCGCCACTTCCAGGCTGTGCGTCAGGCGCGTGCGGAACAGGTCTCCCTCGTGGTTGAGGAAAACCTGGGTCTTGTATTCGAGGCGGCGGAAGGCCGAGGAATGGATGATGCGGTCGCGGTCGCGCTGGAACTGGCTGCGCGAGGCGTGCGGCGCCTCGGCAAAGCGACGTCCCTGCCTCTGTGCCGAGTGAGCTGCGTAGGGAGCAAGGAAGTCTTCTGGCAGCATGTTATTGCACTCCGGCGGCCAGGGTGGCCAGCACCAGTTCGTGCGGTGCGGACGTGATGCACGGGCTGCCCAACGGTTTGAGCAAGATGAACTTGATGGCGCCACCCTCGTTCTTCTTGTCCACTTCCATCAGTTCCAGCCAGCGCTCGACACCGAGGTCCGGCGCCTTGATCGGCAGGCCGGCGGCGGCGACGAGCTTGCGCACGCGCTCCACGGCTGCCTGGTCGATATAGCCCATGCGGCAGGACAGGTCGGCCGCCATCACCATGCCGCAGCCGACGGCTTCGCCGTGCAGCCAGTGGCCGTAGCCGAGGCCCGCCTCGATGGCGTGGCCGAAGGTGTGGCCGAAGTTCAGGATGGCGCGCAAGCCGCCTTCGCGCTCGTCCTGGCGCACCACGTCGGCCTTGATTTCGCACGAGCGGGCGATCGCATACGCGAGGGCGCCCTTGTCGCGCGCCATCAGCTTGGCCATGTTCGCCTCGATCCAGTCGAAAAACGCCGCATCGATGATGGCGCCATGCTTGATCACTTCGGCCAGGCCAGCCGACAGCTCGCGCGCCGGCAGGGTTTCCAGGGTCGAGGTGTCGGCGATCACGGCGCGCGGCTGGTAGAAGGCGCCGATCATGTTCTTGCCCAGCGGGTGGTTGATGCCCGTCTTGCCGCCGACGGAAGAATCGACCTGCGCCAGCAGAGTGGTGGGCACCTGCACGAAGCCGATGCCGCGCATGTAGCTGGCCGCCGCATAGCCGGTCAGGTCGCCGATCACGCCGCCGCCCAGCGCCACCAGGGTGGTCTTGCGGTCGCATTTGTTGGCCAGCAGCGCGTCGAAGATCTGCATCAGGCTGGCCCAGTTTTTATATTCTTCGCCGTCCGGCAGGACGATGCAGATCACCTCGCGGCCATCGCTGGCCAGCGCCGCCTGCAGGCGCCCAAGGTACAGCGGCGCGACGGTGGTATTGGTGACGATGGCCACCTTGTGGCCGCTGATATGGCGCAGCAGCGCATCGGCGTCGGCCAGCAGGCCGGGACCGATGGCGATCGGATAACTGCGTTCGTCGAGGTCTACGCTCAACAACATTTTGGATTGCTCGTTCATCGAAGGCTCTGCATGAATGACGCAGTTGGGCGAAGCCTCGCATTCGAGGCTGGCCAGCTGCATCAGGATGGTCTGAACCATCGATTGTACGTTAGGACGGCCCGTGTCGATCACAATGTCGGCCACTTCCATGTAATGGGGCTCGCGCTGTGACGTCAATTCTTCCAGCTTGCGGCGCGGATCGGCCGTCTGCAGCAGGGGACGGTTCTTGTCGTGGCTGGTGCGCGCGAGGATGTTGCTGACGCTAGCGCGCAGGTACACGACCGTGCCCCGCTCCTTCAGATAGGCGCGGCTGTCGGCGTTGAGGATGGCCCCGCCGCCCGTGGCCATGACGATGCCTTCCTGGGCGCTCAGGTCGCGGATGACTTCCGCCTCGCGCCGGCGAAAGCTGGCCTCGCCCTCGATTTCAAAGATCCACGGGATGGTCGCTCCCGTGCGTGCCTCGATTTCATGGTCGGAATCGACAAAGCGCAAGCCCAGCTTGCGGGCCAGGATGCGCCCGATCGTGGTTTTGCCTGCGCCCATGAGGCCTACTAAAAACAGATTTTGCATGTGCTGCGACAGTTAATTTGGATTACGACAATCAGTGGCTTGCCCATACGGACTATTGACGCCTGGAGGTGAAACATCCACGCGGTTAAAGTCCGTAGCCAACCCCGGAAGCAAAGTGTAACCGACATAAGTTGCCTCCGTCCCGGAACTATTGCCACGAATCGTCAATTCGACGTCCAGCCAGTTGGCTCTGTCGCGCGGATAAGTCAGGGTGACGATTGCTGTTCCCGTGCTGTCGGTCTTGCCTCCGGTCGACAGATTGAGCGGAATGCCCGGATCGAGACGGCCATTGAGGTTGAAGTCGTTATTCGGATTGAAGGTGCCGCTGCGGTCTCTGTCTTCATTGTCGCACTTCAGAGTGGCCGCCACCACCCACGACTGGGCAGCCTGGGAATATTGCAGATAGCCTTTGTAATAATAGCGGGGCCAGGCGGCGGCGGTGATGATCACATCCGGCACGGGGTTGCCGGCGGCGTCCGTCACAAACACGCTATACGTCTTGCGATAGGTGCTGCTGTCAGAGGCGTCAAGTGCATTGCCGCTGCCGGCACTGATGAACAGCGATTTTTTCGTCACCGTCAGCTTGACCGTGGCGGCATTGCTCGACACGCCCTGCAGTTGCGCCTTGACAACGACGCCATCGACACCGGTGGTGCCCTGCCCCGCGATGTAGCTGACCGTGGCCACGCCATCGCTGTCCGTGGTCGCCAGCGAAGGCGAACTCAGGGAGCCATTGCTGGCATCGGCCTGGATCGAGAAGCTCACTTGTGCATTCTTGACCAGGTTGTTTTCCACCGTGCCATCGCGCACGATGGCACGCAAGGCGCTGCGCTGCGCCGTGCTGCCGGCCGTATTGGCGCCGATGACTGCCGGGTCGGCTTGCAGGCTGATCGTGGCCTGGGCCGTCAATGGCGCAACAAACTCCACCTCGGACTGCACCGAGGCGCCGCTGCCTTCGTACTGCGCCGTCAGGGCGGTCAGGCCGGCGCCGCTGGCCTGTACGTAGGCAATGGCATTGCCTCCCCACCAGCGCCAGCGGCGCCTGCAGTGGCGTGCCGCAGGCGGCATCCTGGTAGATGGCGCCGCGCGAGGTACTGAAACGCACATTTCCCGTTTGTGGCACGCCAGCCACATCGCTATGCACCGTCACCGCATAGCAGGTGTTCGTGTTCAGGGTGCTCAACGCAACATTGCTGCCCGACACGGCATTGATCGTGAAGTTCGATGCATTAATTGAAATTGGCAACACGACGCTGTCACCCTGGGCCTTGACGCTGATGCTGTCGCTGCTGCCCGCTTGGGCGTTGTAGGTCAATACTAGCTGGCCGTTGTTATCGGTCAACGCGGGACTGGCGCCGCCGCCCTTGACCGTGATGGCATTGCTGCGGGCACTGAATGTCACCGGCTTGCCAACGAGGGGATTGCCGCTCGAGTCGACCAGCTTGACCACCATATCGGTGCTCGTCTTCAGGTTCACCGTAGAAAAGGCATTGATGACCAGTCGGGTGCCGCTGACGCCGATGTCCGTGCTGGCCGTTTGCGCGCCTGCACTGGCCGTGACCTTGATCGTGCGCAAGCTGGCGTCGCCCCCCGTATTCAGGCTGACCTGCGCCTGTCCCTGCGCATTGGTACTGACCTTGGTCGCGCCCAGCGCGCCCGAATCGGCGCTGAATGTCACGCTGGCATTGGGCACGACAGCATTGTTGGCATCCTTGACAAAGGCGATCATGTTGACGGCGGTACCGCCCGACGAAGCCAGGGTGCCACCGGAGGAGGTCAGCAGCAAGCTGGCAATGCCGGAAGTGACGGGCACCACTTTCACCACTACGGAGGCCGATTCAACGCCGCCACTGCTGGCCTTGATGGTAATGTCGCGCAAGCTCGCATCGCCTTTCACACTGAGTTTTTCCGTCACCGTGCCATTGGTATCCGTCACGCGGTTGGTGTTGCTGATGATGCCGGAACTGGCGGTGAAGGTCACCGTCTGGCCTGTCATGGCATTATTGCCGGGATTTTTCACCACGGCCGTCAGCACGACTTCCGTGCCGTCCGCGCCTGAGGCAACAATCGTTGTTGCACCAGCAACCAGTACCACACTGCCAACGCCGGCATTGGCGCCATCCTTGACGCCCAGAGTCGGATCACCACCACCGCCGCCACAGGCGGCCAGTACTGTGCTAATGACCAGCAAAACCAGCCAAGTCGATACCCGACTCCAATAAGTGTTGCCCCAAGATACATTCCGCATAGTCGCCATCAGTCCGCTTTCGTTTGCATTGTTACTTAAACGTAAAGATGTGACATTAACGTGTTGCTGGCCGATCTGCCACTATTTTCGGCGTAATAAACACCATCAGTTCGGTTTTTCTTGACTGCGGCCCGTGCTGC
This sequence comes from Janthinobacterium lividum, assembly GCF_023509035.1. Classification (NCBI taxonomy): domain Bacteria; kingdom Pseudomonadati; phylum Pseudomonadota; class Betaproteobacteria; order Burkholderiales; family Oxalobacteraceae; genus Janthinobacterium; species Janthinobacterium lividum. The sequence goes on from NZ_CP075583.1 coordinate 539,074, forward strand.
GGAAAAAAACACCGAGCACGGGGATGTCGCCAAGAATTGGCACCTTGCTGTCCGTGCCCCGCTCGGATTGCTGATAAATGCCACCCAGCACCACCGTGCCACCGTCTTCCACCATCACCTGGGTGCGCACGTGCTTGGTGTCGATAGCGAAGCCGGAACGCGTTTCCTGGCCCACGCTGTCCTTGTTGACGTCCACTTCCAGCACCACGTTGCCGTCCGGCGTGATCTGCGGCGTCACTTCCAGGCGCAGGTTCGCCTTGCGAAAGGTGATCGACGTGGCGCCGCTGCTGGTGGCCACCTGGTATGGCAGCTCGATGCCCTGCTCGATCAGGGCCAGCACCTTGTCTGCCGTTACCACGCGGGGGCTGGAAATGATCTTGCCCCTGCCGTCCGCTTCCAGCGCGGACAGTTCCAGGTTCAAAAAGCGGTTGGCGGCCGCCGAGAACAGGCTCAGGGCGAAACTGGCCGGTTGCAAGCCATTGATGCTGGCGGCCGGCAAGTTGACAAATTGCGTGTTCGGCACGAAGGCGCCGGCGCCAGCCACCGTTTGCCCCGTCGCCTCGCCCACACCCTGATAGCTGCCGCCGATGGCCGCGCGGCGCCCGCTGCCACCAAGGGAAAAGCCGGGCAACTGGCCCGCTGCCAGGCGCTGGTCCGTAAAACCCAGACGCGCGCCCAGGTTGCGGCTGAAACTGTCGTTCGCCTCGACGATGCGCGCCTCGATCATCACTTGTCGCGTAGCAATATCTGTCTTGCCGATCAGCTGACGGATCTGCTCCAGGCGCGCCGGCACGTCGGTGACGAACAGCTGGTTGGTGCGCGGCTCGATCAGCACGCTGCCACGGCGCGACAGCAGCCGGCTGCGCCCTTCCCCCGCGTCCAGGCCGAACACGGTGCGGAATGCTTCGGCCTTCTGGTAATTAAGCTGGAAGATGGCTGACTGCAAGGGTTCCAGTTCCGCGATCTGCGCGCGCTGCTCCAGTTCCAATTTTTCGCGCGCCAGCATTTCCTCGCGCGGCGCAATCCACAGCACGTTGCCATTGCGCCGCAGGTCGAGGCCCTTGGCCTGCAGCAGCACGTCAAGCGCCTGGTCCCATGGCAAGTCGCGCAGGCGCAGCGTCACATTGCCCGCCACACTGTCGCTGGCGATGATGTTTTGCCCCGACGCATCGGCCAGGATGTGCAGGGCCGCGCGCACGCCCACGTTCTGGAAATCGACTGAAATCTTCTCGCCCGCGTACAAACGCGGGGCCGACACGTGCACCACTGCCTCCTGGGCGAGGCTGCAGGTATGCAGACACAGCATGGCGCCCAAGAGCATGCGGCGCGCCCTCATGGCGCCGCCTCGGGCAGGCTGGCCTTCGCACCCGCCCCGGCCACCTGCAAGGCCAGGCTGCCGCGCCGCTCGCGCCAGGGGGCCATCCGCTTCGCGCAGCAGTTCACGGTACTGCACGGCCTGTTGACTGATGTCCGTCACCACGCCGTGGTCTTGCCCCAGGTACTGGCCCACCGCCACCCGGTACACGCGCTGGCCCGCCAGCAGCAGTGCGCTCAGGCGCCCGTGCTGTTGCACGCTGCCGACCATGCTGATGGCCGGCAAGGCCACGCTTTCCAGCGGTTCGCGCACGCGCCGCGGGTCAGGTCCCGCCACAGCGCCCCGCTGCCCCGGCGCACTGGCCGGCGGCAAGGCGCCAAAGGGATCGGCCAGGGCGGCGGCCGCGTACGGCTGCGGCGCGACAGCGGCAAGCGGGCGCCATGTTGGCGCTGCTGCGGGTGCAGGCGTACCTGCCTTGGGCGCCAAAGCCGCTTGCGCTACCCGTTCCCCCGCTTCGGGCAAGCGATACGCGTGCAGCACGGCATCGAGGGTCAGCAAGCGATCCTTGCCGAGGGTCAAGGCTAGCGCATGCACCGTGACGATGCGCGGCAGGCGCGCCAGGTCCGCCAGCAGCGCGCCCATGGCGTGATAACCGCCACGCAACTGTATGGCGATCGGCAAGGCGACATAGGGCGCCTGCGGCTGGGCCGCGCCTGGCTTGAACAGCGAAAATTGCAGGCCGCGCGACTGGCCCGCGGCATTGATCTCCGTCAGCAGCAGCGCCATCGCTTGCTGGTCGGGCAGTTGCTGTTCCAGGATGGCAAGCTCGGCGCCGGCCTGGCGCTGCTGTGCGCGCCATTGCGGCAACTGCTTCGCCCTGGCCTGCGCCGACAGATAGGCGGCGCGCAAGCGGGCCTCCTCGCCTTGCGCCACCTGCACGGCCGCACGCAGTCCATCCAGCCACGCAAGGTGCAGCAGGGCCGCCACCAGCGTGCCGGCCAGGGCGGCACAAGCGAGGCGCGCGGGTAGCGGCCACAACGACGCGGTCTTCAAGCTCAGCATGATCAACCTCCAAGACTAGGGTGCCAAAGCCAGCCGTACCGTCCATTCCACGGCGCCATCGGTCGCGCCGCGCACTTCCAGCCGCACTTCCACCAATTCCGGCCGGGACCAGGGCGCCGCTTGCTGCAGCGCCAGCAGCAGTGCCGCGACTTTATCCTGCGACACAGCCTGTCCTTGCAAGCGCACCATCGCCGTTTCCTGGCGCACGCTATGCAAGGCCACGCCAGCCGGCATCGCCCGGGCCAGCGCGTCCAGCATGCGCACCCAGGCGTTGCGCTGCTCTTGCAGACTGGCCATGGCTTGCTGGCGCAGCAGCAGCGCCGCCGTCTCGCCCTGCACCCGCTGGCCAGCGACAAGCACGGCATCGACTTGCTGCATGGCACTGCGCCAGTCCTCCTGGCGGCGCAGCTGCGCATCGAGCTGGTACTGCAGCCAGGCGCCTGCCGCCAAGACCAGCAGCAATCCCAGCAGCGCCCCACCTGCCAGTTGCCACAGCAGTAGCTGAATACGCCTGCGTCGTGCCGCCTGGCGATATGGCAAAAGGTTGATGCGTTGCACTTGCACCCGGCGCATCATCGCGCGTACCGGTGCAAGGCCAGGCCCCAGGCCAGCTGGTACGCCACGCCACCGTCGGGCAAGACTTGCCAGCCACCCTGCGCCAGCGCCGCCTGCAAGGCCAGCGCCTCGCTATCCATGACGACGGCCAGCAAGCCCGCCCCCTAGCCGCCTCGAGACGGCGCTGCACGCTGGCGCGCCGCGCCGCCACCAGCAACACCTTGACCTCCTTGCCCGTCGCTCCGGCCAGCGGTGGCGCGGGGCCGAGAATGGAAAAATCCAGGCTGGCGTCTTCCAGCGCAAACGGCATGTATTGCGCCGCTTCCAGTTCCACGAGGATTTCCAGCTGTTCCTCCGGTAATCCCGCGGGCAGGCGGATCGCATGCGTGATCAGGGCCGTGGCCGGCATGGCCAACGCCACCCGCGTACAGGTGCTGCCACTGTCGCGGTGGGCCTGGCGCAAGGCATCGGCCAGGCCCACCATGTCCTCGACATTGCCCTCCGATATCACGCCGGGCGTCAGCGCGGCGGCGCCGCAATGCCGGCACGACAGTTTTCCCCGCCGGCGCCTCAACTCGACCACGCGCACGGCGTCGTCCGCGATGTCGACGCCCAGCAAGCCGTTGCCAAGAAAATTGCTGATGGACATGTTTTTCATAGAGAAACGTCAGCGTGGGAGGGATTCCTGCCATCCGAAAGCCTAGTCCCGGCGGCGCCGGCTTGTAAACGGATTTCACGCCGGAGTCTGTGACGCGCGGCGCCTATCTGGCCGGTCCGTGATCTGGCGCAGAATAATTGTTACCAAATCCTGGTTGCCAGCGGGCCAATACACGCTTATATAGAGTATCGGCAAATTTCGACACTCCCCCGGCAAGCGCCACAGCGCGCTGCCACCCCGGCAAGCTCGCTTATAATTGGCCGGCATAATTAACCGAAAGACATACGACGCATGACATCTTCAAAATCCGCTGGCCCCGCTGGGTCGAAGCCGCCCACCAAGGGCAGCAAACCCAAACGTTTCCTGCTGATGGCCCTGGTATCGCTGCTGGGCCTGGGCATCGTCGGCGTCTTGCTGGTGGTCTTTGGCCTGGCCATGGCCTATCCCAACCTGCCGGCGCTCGATACCTTGACCGATTACAAGCCAAAGATGCCGCTGCGCGTGTTCACGTCCGACAGTGTGCTGATTGGCGAGTTCGGCGAAGAGCGGCGCAACATGGTGCACATCAAGGATATTCCCGATGTCATGAAGAAAGCCGTGCTGGCCATCGAAGATGACCGCTTCTATGAACATGGCGGTGTCGATTACCTGGGTATCACGCGTGCGGCCCTGCACAACCTGACGGGCGGCGCCAAGCAAGGCGCATCGACCATCACGCAGCAGGTGGCGCGCAACTTCTTCCTGTCCAGCGAACAGACCTTGAAACGCAAGGCGTATGAAGTCTTACTGGCCTGGAAGATCGAGAAAAACCTCAGCAAGGACCAGATCCTCGAAGTCTATATGAACCAGATTTATCTGGGACAGCGCGCCTACGGTTTCGCCTCGGCCGCGCAAATCTACTTCGGCAAGAACATCCAGGACCTCACTGTGGCCGAAGCAGCCATGCTGGCCGGCTTGCCGAAAGCGCCGTCGGCTTACAACCCCGTCGTCAATCCGAAACGTGCGCGCATGCGCCAGCAATACATCCTGCAGCGCATGGCGCAGCTGGGCTACATTACGCCAGAGCAATATACGGAAGCCAAGAATGAAGAGCTGAAAGTGAAAACCGACAGCAGCGCCTTCGGCGTGCACGCGGAATACGTGTCGGAAATGGCGCGCCAGCTGGTCTACGAGCAATTCAAGGAAGATACCTATACGCGCGGCCTGAACGTCTACACCACCATCACCAAGGCCGACCAGGACGCCGCCTACATTGCCTTGCGCAAGGGCGTGATGGATTACGAGAAACGCCACGGCTACCGCGGCCCGGAAGCCTACATCGAGATTCCGAAAACCAAGGCCGAAGCGGATGACGCGATCGAGACGGAACTGGCCGACCATCCGGACAGCGACGACATCATCGCCGCGATGGTGCTGCAAGCGTCACCCAAGTCCTTGCAGGCAGTCACGTCGGCCGGCGAGGAAATCACCATTACCGGCCCCGGCCTGACCTTTGGCGCAGCCTGGCTGTCGGAAAAAGCAGCACCGAACCGCCGCATCAAGCGCGGCGCCGTGATCCGCGTCATGCAGGAAGGCAACACCTGGGTCTTGACGCAGATGCCGGAAGTGCAATCGGCGTTCGTCTCGGCCAGCACCACGGACGGCGCCATCCGCGCCATGGTGGGCGGCTTCGATTACAACCGCAACAAGTTCAACCACGTCACGCAGGCGTGGCGCCAGCCCGGTTCGGCCTTCAAGCCCTTCATCTATTCCGCTTCGCTGGAACGGGGCCTGTCGCCGGCCACCATCATCAACGATGCGCCGATCTCGTTCGACGCGGGCCAGACGGGCGGCCAGGCGTGGGAACCGAAGAACTACGACAGCAAATACGATGGTCCGATGACCATGCGCAAGGGTTTGATGAAATCGAAAAATATGATTTCCATCCGCATCCTGCACAAGATCGGCGCCAAATATGGCCAGGAATACGCGACGCGCTTCGGCTTTGATGCGGACAAGAATCCACCGTACCTGACCCTGGCCCTGGGCGCCGGCAACGTGACGCCGCTGCAGATGGCGGGCGCGTATGCCGTCTTCGCCAATGGCGGCTACAAGATCAACCCGTATCTGATCGCCAAGGTAACCGACAGCGATGGCATTATCCTGTCGCAAGCCAAGCCGGACCTGGCGGGCGAGGAAGCCAACCGGGTCATCGACGAGCGCAATGCCTTCATGATGAACAGCATGCTCAACGACGTCGTGCGCTTCGGCACGGCCAATAAAGCCATGGCCTTGAAGCGCCCTGACCTGGCCGGCAAGACGGGCACGACCAACGATTCCATCGATGCGTGGTTCGCCGGCTACCAGGCCAAGCTGGTGGGCATCGCCTGGATCGGCTACGACCAGCCGCGCAACCTGGGTAACCGGGAAACGGGCGGCGGCCTGGCCTTGCCGATCTGGATCAGCTACATGGCGAAAGCCCTGAAAAGCATTCCCGTCGAGGAACGCGCCGTGCCGGAAGGCCTGATCCACGTGGGCGACGAGTATTACTATGCGGAAAATCCACCGGGCACGGGCGTAGGCAGCCTGGAAGGCGCAGCGCGCGGCACGCCGGAGGAAGAGAAAGCCAAGGAAGCCGTCAAGAATGAACTGTTTTAAGTTCGTTTGACGCAAAAAGGGCAGCCTGAAGAGGCTGCCCTTTTTTATTGCGCGCGACTAAAACAATTACTTCAGCACGACGGGTGCGCCCGCCTGCTCGCTGGCCATGCCGGACAGGGCCGCAAACAGTTCGGAGCCATCGCGCATATTGATCCACTCGTTGCCCACGCGCTTGTAGTGAAAACCGCCGGAACGGGCCGCCACCCACATTTCGCGCATGGGGGCCTGGCTGTTGACGATGATTTTCGTGCCGTTATCGATGAATTCGATTTCCAGCACATTGCCGCTGCGGCTGCATTCGACGTCGAGCACGTCTTCATCGTTCAGCCGGTCCAGCGCCGCCTCGATCTGGGTCAGGGTGGCTTCGGCCAGGGCCAGGAATTCCGATTCGCTCATGCTACACTCCAAAGATCTTAATCAAACCGTGATTCTAATCGTGAAGTCATCCTCAGCGTTTTATATCGGCACCGCCATTGTGGTTTCTAGCGTCCTGGCTGGCTGCGGCCAGCCCGGCCCCCTGTACCTGCCCAAGCCGCCAGCGGCCAAAGGCGCGCCAGCCAAAGGCCCGGTCGAACCGGCGCCCGTGCCGCCGCCACCGGTCATCGTGCCAGCCACCTAAGCCGAGCGCACCGGGGTGGCGGCATTCGCCACCCTGGCGCTTTTTACACGCTTGCTCCAGGCGAAATACACACGAATTAATAACAGTAGCGCGACGATGACACCAAATAGGATAGGTTGCGCGAAATTGTGCTTGCCCGCCTTCATCCACCAGAAATGCAAGATGCCCAGCGGCGCAATGACGTAGATCAACCGGTGCAGCCACTGCCAGCGCTTGCCGCCCAGGCGTTTTACCATGCCGTTCGTGCTCGTCACGGCCAGCGGAATGAGCAAGACAAAAGCGATGAAGCCCACCGTGATGAACGGGCGCTTGAGTACATCCTTCCACATTTCCTGCACATCAAAGAAGTGATCGAACCATAAAAAAGTGGTGAAGTGCAGCGCCGCGTAGAAAAAGGCAAACAGGCCCAGCATGCGCCGCAGCTTGATCAGCCAATTCCACTGCGTGAAGCGCCGCAAGGGCGTGACCGCCAGGCTGATGCACAGAAAATACAGGGTCCAGTCGCCCGTGCCACGCGTGATGAATTCCAGCGGCTCCACCAGTTGCCCCGTGTACGTCAGCCAGACCATGCGTGCAAACGGCAGCAGCGCCAGCAGAAAAACCAGGCTTTTGAATAGCGACAATTGTCTCGGCGTGGGGTTGAGGGCCATGGTTTTTCCTTAAAAGAACTTCTTCAGATCCATGCCCGCGTACAAGGAAGCGACATCGTTGTAGCCATTGAACATCAGGGTCTTGCGCTTGCGCGTGAGAAAACCGTCTTCGCCGATGCGCCGCTCGGAAGCTTGCGACCAGCGCGGATGATCGACGTTCGGGTTCACATTCGAGTAAAAACCGTATTCGGACGGGGCCGACAGGTTCCAGGACGTGCGTGGTTGCTCCTTGACGAAACGGATCTTGACGATGGATTTGGCTGACTTGAAACCATATTTCCACGGCAAGACCATGCGCACGGGCGCGCCATTCTGGTTCGGCAAGGTTTCGCCATACATGCCCAAGGTCAGCAGCGCCAGCGGATGGTTCGCTTCATCGATGCGCAAGCCTTCCGTATAGGGCCACTGCAGCACGCGGCTGCCCACGCCCGGCATCTGTTTCTTGTCAGCCAGGGTGATGAATTCCACGTACTTGGCATTGCCCGTCGGCTCGACCTTCTTGATGATTTCCGAGAAAGAATAACCGACCCACGGGATGACCATCGACCAGCCTTCCACGCAGCGCAGCCGGTACACGCGCTCTTCCAGCGGCGCCAGCTTCAGCAGCGCGTCGAGATCGAGCGTCATCGGCTTTTTCACTTCGCCTTCGATGCTGACCGTCCAAGGCCGCGTGCGCAGGGTACCCGCGTTTTGCGCCGGGTCGCTCTTGTCCGTGCCGAATTCGTAGAAATTGTTGTAGCTGGTGGCGTCTTTATAGGCCGTCTGCTTTTCCAGCGCCGAATAGGCGGGATTGAGTTTGGCAGCCAGTTTGGGATTGGTGCCTTGCGCGAAGGCCTCGCGGCTGGCCATTTCCAGCAAGGCCGCGCTGGACATCGAGCCCAGCGCTACTTGCTTGATGAAGCTGCGGCGCGATTCAAACACGGCGCGCGGCGTGATTTCTGAGGAATACGGCAACTCAATGCCGTTGGGACTGCGCTTGATCAACATGGCGGCTCCGGGAAAAGGTGATTATTTCTACCTTACACCAGTTTTCCTGGGCCGTTCATGACGCTTCTGTCATTAAAGTTTGCCGTAAGAATGCAGACCGGAAAGGAACATATTCACGCCCAGGAAGGCAAACGTCGTCACCAGCAAGCCCACCAGCGCCCACCACGAGGCGACGCGGCCGCGCAAGCCCGTCATCAAGCGCATGTGCAGCCAGGCTGCATAGTTGAGCCAGACGATCAGCGCCCAGGTTTCTTTCGGGTCCCACGACCAGTAGCCGCCCCACGCTTCGGCCGCCCACAGGGCGCCCAGGATGGTCGCTACCGTGAAGAAAGCGAAGCCCACGGAAATGGCCTTGTACATCACGTCGTCGAGCACTTCCAGCGACGGCAGGCGGTCGACCAGGTAGCCGCTCGATTTGAGCAGATACGCCGCCGCCACCATGGCCGACAGGGCGAAGGTGCCGTAGCCGATGAAGTTGGCCGGCACGTGGATCTTCATCCACCAGCTTTGCAGGGCCGGCACCAGCGGCTGAATTTCGGCCGCGTCACGCGTGACCGTGTACCACATCAGAAACACCACGGCCGCCGAAATGACCAGCATGACGAAGGCGCCCAACTGGCGCGTCGCGTAATGCTGCTCGTAGTACAGGTAGAACATGGCCGTGATCAAGGAAAACAGGATGAACACTTCATACAGGTTCGACACGGGGATGTGGCCCACGTCGGCGCCGATCAGGTAAGACTCGTACCAGCGCACCAGCATGCCCGTCAGGCCCAGCACCACGCCGGCCCAGCACAGCAGGGAGCCGACGGACGAGCCGAATTCCGAGCGCGCCACCAGGCCAATCCAGTAAAACAGGGTCGACAGCACGAACAGGGTCCCCATCCACAGGATGGCGGACTGGCTCGACAAGATGTATTTCAGGAAGAATTTCTGGTTCGCCATCTCCAGGTGGCCGGCGTACAGCTCGATGGCGAACAGCGACAGCACGGCCGCCAGGGGGATCAGCCAGCGCACGGGCTTCCAGTACCAGCCCAGCCACGCGAACGTGGGCGCCGCGGCCAGCAAGATGGCTTTTTCATAGATATCCATGAAGGCGCCAAAGCGCATCAGGCCGAACAGGGAGGCGGCCAGCAAGCCGGCGCCATACAGCCAATCGATCAGGCTCAGGCGCTTGAAAAATCCTGGTTCCTGCGTATATATTTGCTTGTTTGCCAATTCCATCATTTTCTCCATTCCCGGCGATGCTGCAGCGTCCCGGACACAGCGCAGCTTACGCCGATTGCGGCAGCTTTGCCTTTAAAGTCTCAAATTCTTTTTCAAAATCCAGCGTCTTGCGTTGCGTGCTCATGGCCATCAAGGCCTCGCTGCCGCCCTCGCCATCCTTGATCCACACCCACAGGCGGCGCTCGCGGATATAAAACATGGAAAACACGCCGATCACGAGGAACAAACAACCGAGGTACACCACGCTCTTGCCCGGCGAACGCGTCACCTGCAGCACGGACGCCTTGATTTCCGTAAAGTCGTCGAGTTGCAGATACACGGGCGCGCCATAGAAGAAGCTGTCGGACAGCGCATTCGTGGCCAGTTGCAGGAAGCGGCCGTGCTTGTCATCGGCCTCGATGGCTTTCAAGCCATCCTGGGCGCGCGCCGCCTGCCACAAGTCCCACAGGCTGCCATTCAAGATCTTCATGAAGATATCGGCCGCTTTTTCTTGCTCAGCGGCAGGAATTTTCTCCAGGAAGCGCGAAATGGCGAGGAAACCACCCTCTTGCCCATTGCCGGCAAAGATGCCCAGGCTTTTCGCCGCCGACTCCTGCAACTGGCTGCGCAAGGCTTCCGCGCCCGCCTGCGGCATGGCGCGCGCCGCATAGCGCGTGGCGGCCTGCTGGCGCAACGCGGGATCTTGCAGCGCGGCACGCAAACGCATCCACTCGTTTACGCTGTAATTGTCATCGGCGGGAATGCGCAGATAGCTGAACGGGTCGCTGGGGTTGACGCGCATGCCGGCCAGGAACACCGTCGTGCCGTCCACGGTGACAGGCTGCATGTAGTTCTGATACTCGCGCGCCTGGCCCGTCTTGTCGCGCAATTTGTATTGCACCGACGGGCCCACGTTCTTGAGATCCTTGTTATTCGCGTTCTTCGCGGCCGAGCCAAGGCGCTTGTCCAGGCCGACGGCGAATTTCTCGTTAAAACTTTCCGCCTTGTTGACGGCGCGCACATCCTGGCCGGCGCTGAGGTTTTCCACGTTAAACGGACGGAAAGCCGACCATTCCACCGTGTAGGAATTGCCATCGCTGCGCTCGAGCGGCGTGCTGCCACCCACTTCGCCGCCGATATCAAAGCGTTTCGTCGTCTTGCCCGTCATGGGAAAACCCGTCAACTTGAGCTTGCTGCCGCCATCCTCAAAGCTGGACTGGTACAGGGCCAGGCCCTTGTACAGCAGCGGCTGGTTAACTTTGATAGTCGCAGGAAAACTTTCTCCCGTTACATGGTCAGTGATGACGACATCGCTGGCAAACAGCTTGGGCATGCCCGTGCTGTAGAAATCGATGTGGAATTTTTTCAGCAGGATGGTAATGGGCAGATCCTGGATCAGCACGCCATCGGCCTGGGGAATGATGGCCGTGTTGCTCGACGAGCCTTCCGGGATCATGGTATTGCCGCGGAAAGTGGGATTCGACAGGCTCAGGCGGTGCTGAGCGGGGATGTCGGCGATCACGCCGCTGCCGGAAAACGGCGTCTTGCCAAAGAACCATTGCTGTACGCGGATCGGCATCTCCGAATCGAGCAAGCCGCCCACGCAGATGATGACGATGGCGCCGTGGGCAAAGATATAGCCCCATTTATTGGCGGCGCCCCGCTTGGCGGCCACCAGGGTGGCGTTGTCCTTCTCGACCACCTTGGCCCCGTAGCCGGCGTCTTTCAGGCGCATCACCATCTGCTGCGCCAGCACGGCGCGCGGCAACGGCGCCTGCCATTCCATCTTGTGATGGAAATTGCGCAGCGATTGCTCGCGCACATTGTCGCGCCAGCTGCGCATGTCCTTGAGCATCTTCGGCGCATTGCGCACGATGCACAGCGAGGTCGAGGCGACGAGGAAACCCATGATCACCAGGAACCACCAGGCTGAATACACGGAATAAAGGCTCAGCTTGTCAAAGACCGCGAACCAGAACGGCCCGAACTGGTTCACATAATTGGGCATGGGCTCGTTTTGCTTGAGCACGGTGCCGATGATGGAAGCGACGGCGATCAGGGTCAGCAGGCTGATGGCAAAGCGCATCGACGAGACCAGCTCGACAAATTCAGCCAGACTGCGGCGTTGGGTCTTTAACTCGATTCCGGTCGTGCCTGTGCTCATACGTGGATACTCATACGGGATATGCAATCTTCAAGAAAATGTGGCATGGAGCAGATAGTTTCTCCGCGCAAGGCGGCAGCATACTCCTGTTTGGCCCTTGCCATAAAAAAGGGCAGCCTGTTGAGACGGCCGCCCTTGTTCATGCGCGCTGGTGCGCCTGGCAATCTTTTGCCACTATGAAAACTTACTTCAGGCCGGCGATATAATCGGCCACGGCGGCGATCTCGTCATCCGACATGCGGGCGGCGATGGTGTGCATTTGCGCGCTGTTCTTGCGGGCATCAGCCTTGGTGCTGCGGAACATGGTCAGCTGGGCCACCGTGTAATCCTGGTGCTGGCCGGCGATGCGCGGATACTGGACGGGAATGCCATTGCCCGTCGCGCCATGACAGCTGGCGCAGGCGGCAACTTGCTTGGAAGCAATGCCACCACGGTAGATTTTCTTGCCCAGGTCGATCGTGTCCTTGTTTTTCGCGGCGCCCGGCTTGGACAACTGCGCGCCCAGGTAGGCGGCGATATTCTTCTTGTCGGCGTCGCTGAGCATTTTTGCGTACGTCGTCATGACGGGCTGGTTGCGCTCAGGCGTGGTGAAGTCGACCAGTTGCTTGTAGATATAGCTTTCGTGCTGGCCGGCCAGCTTCGGATTGACCGTGATGGTCGAATTGCCGGCCGCGCCATGGCAGGATACGCAGGCAGGCAAGCCGCGCGCCGCATCGCCATCGGCGTACAGGGTAGCGCCCTTGGCAGCGTCAGCCTTGACGGCCGGTTTCGGTGCTTCGACCGCCGAAGCAGTTGCCGATACAGCCAGCAAAGCGAGCAGCATGGATTTGATAAACGGTGAAAACGCACGATTCATTCAGGCACCCTGAGACAGTGAGAAATTAGTGGTGGACATTGCCGCGCCCTGTGGATTTTTGCTTTATTTTCAGGGCCGCAAGCCGCATCGCTGCTACGCCGGCAACAATAAACAACCCCTTATTGTACAATAGCTTCTTGGCGTTATCGCTCCCTTATCGCTCCCTTTTGTTGCTTTACTACTCCCATGTCAAAACTCTGGCAAGCCCGCTTCTTTACGACCGTCAACCAATTGCGTGACCTGCCCGATACCACGGTGCCGGAAATCGCCTTTGCCGGCCGCTCCAATGCCGGTAAATCGACCGCCATCAACATCTTGTGTAATCAGAAAGGCTTGGCGTTCGCCTCCAAGACACCTGGCCGTACCCAGCACATCAACTACTTCTCCATCGGCGGCGCCCACGTGGCGCAGCACCGCAAGGATGCCACCATCGTCGAAGAGATCGAATGCCTGCTGGTCGACTTGCCTGGCTACGGCTACGCGGAAGTCTCGGGCTCGGCCAAATTGCACTGGCAGCGCCTGTTGGGCGACTATGTGCAGCGCCGCGAGCAATTGGCCGGCCTGATCCTGATCATGGATTCGCGCCGTCCGTTCACCGACCTGGACATTCAAATGCTGGAATGGTTCGCCCCGACGGGTAAAACCTATCCACTGCATCCTGACCAAAGTCGATAAGCTGAACCGCAATGAATCCGTGAATGCCTTGCGCCAGGCGAAAGCTAAGCTCGACAGCTATGTGGATGAAGACGGCGTCGGCTTCCCTTTCACCGTGCAACTGTTCTCGGCGTTGAAACGCGTTGGCATCGACGAAGCCAACGACAAGATCATGGAACTGGCCGGCATCAGCGAAGATGGCACGGCCCAGATGGTCGAACTGATCGACATGGAAGACGACGTCGAACCGGAAGCGGGAACCGACAAACCGGCTTGATCGACATCAACGCTGCGTAAAAAAAGGCTGCCCGTTAACACGGTGCAGCCTTTTTTATTGCCGTCAGTTTCCCGACCGCCTAGCGCCGTCCCGGCCCTGAGCGCTTCTCGGAAAAGAATTCCTGGCGCAGGAAGGCCATCAGCTCGGCCGTGTCTTCCACGCGGGCACTGAGGTTGACGTTACGCCCCAGGCGCCGCGATTCCCAGACGAAGTCGCCGGGCTTTTCGGCACGGATCAGCTGGATCATCTTCTTCAAGATGGCCGTTTCGATATCGGGTTCATTGCCCAGCTCCACTTTTTCCTGCTTCAGCCAGTTGCGCTTGAAGTTGCCATTCCAGCCCTTGAACTTGACTTCGGCACTGAACGAGGTCTGGTTGACGATGGAAAACACGCCGCCCGAATCCTCGCGGTCGCTGCCGGAATTGCGTCCCTGGGCGCCGGCGATATTCGCCTTGGCCACGCGCATGGCGCGGTCGTTTTCGCTTTCCTCGGCCGGCGGCGCGGGATTTTGCGCCTCGCGCTGCTTGCGGCGCTGCTCGATCATCGAACTCATGTCTTCAGCCGGAGGCGGTGGCAACGGCACCTTCGACACCAGCGGCGGCGTGAATGTTTCCAGTTTTGGCTTGTCGCGCGGCGCATCCTTCGTCACCACGCGCTTGCTCGGCGCCGGCGGCGGTTTTACTTTGGCCACTTTCGTGTCCTTCGGTTTCGGCGTGGGTTTCGGCTGCGGCTTCGGTTGCGGTTTGTCTTTCAGCGGCGCAATGTAGACCATCGCGCTTTCCTTCTTCGGCGGCGGGATCTTTTCGATCGTGTCGCTGCGAAACAACGCATACGCCGCCAGCAGCACGTGCAGCAAGACGGACACACCGAGCGCCACCTTGCGCATGGTGCTGGTCTTGGACCCGTAGGCCGGTGGTGGCTGGATCACTTGCCCGCATGTGGGGCAAACATCGGAATCGGCAGCCATCAAATGGGTCGTGTCATGCAAAATGAATCGTGCTTTCTTTGTAGCGACAAAAGTAATCTTACAGGGCAGCCATAGTGCCAGAGTCCCTTGCTTTTGGGAACACTTCCTCGGCCTTTCCAACCCGAAGCGTACAGGATAGCGACATTCCTTGCAGCGGTATCAGAGTACCCGAGCCATCTCTTGACGGTTGTTACCGTATGTATCACAGCCCATACAAAACCGGCGCCGCATTCACTGAAGAACGGGGCGCCGGTGGTGGCCATGCAGCGGCTCAGACCTTGTTGTCGAGCGCTACCAATTGCTCGTCCGTCAACGGCCCCGTGCCGCTGTACTTATCGAGGAACAAATAGATAACGGGCGTAATGAACAGGGTAATGACTTGCGAGAAGAGCAAGCCACCGACCACGGCCAGACCCAGCGGCTGGCGCAACTCGGCGCCGGCGCCCAGGCCCAGGGCAATCGGCAAGGCGCCCATCAGGGCCGCCGCCGTGGTCATCATGATGGGACGGAAACGCAGGATGCAAGCCTGGCGGATGGCCTCTGCCGGTGCCAGCCCATCGTTGCGCTGCGCATGCAGGGCGAAGTCGATCATCATGATGGCGTTTTTCTTGACGATGCCGATCAGCATCAGGATGCCGATGATGGCGATCATGGTCAGGTCCATGCCGAACAGGCGCAGGGTCAAGAGCGCCCCCACGGCCGCCGACGGCAAGCCGGCCAGGATGGTCAGCGGGTGGATATAGCTTTCATACAGCACGCCGAGCAGCACATAGATGACGGCCAGCGCGGCTATGATGAGGATGATCTGGCTGGACTGTGAGCTCTGGAACACGGCCGCGTCGCCGCCATAGCGCGTGATGATGGAAGCCGGCAAGTTCATGTCCTTGGCCATTGCGTCGATCTTGCCTGTGGCGATGCCCAGCGGCACGTCCGGCGCCAGGTTGAAGGCGATGGTGACGGCCTGCAACTGCCCCTGGTGATTCACGGACGTGGGGCCTATCGTGCGTTCCACGTAGGCAATACTCGACAGCTTGACCAGTTCGCCCGTCTTGCTGCGCACAGACACGCGCGTGAGCGCATCGTCATACTGGCGGTCGGCGGTGGCCGCTTCCAGGATCACGTAATAGCTGGCTGCCGACGAATAAATGGTCGACACTTGTCGCTCGCCAAAGGCGCTATACAGGGCCGTGCGGATATCGGACATTTGCACGCCCAGCAGGTTGGCCTTGTCGCGGTCGATCCTGAGGGACGCCTGCAAGCCCTTGATCTGCGAATCGCTGGTAACGTCGCGGAAAGCGGGATCCGTGCGCATGCCGGCAATAAACTTTTCCGCCCAGTCATTCAAGGCGTCGGGACTGACGCTTTGCAAGGTGTACTGGTAGCGGCTCTTGCTCTGGCGTCCGCCCAGCTGCAAGTTTTGCACGGGCCGGAAATACACGGCCATGCCGGGCACGGTGCCCGTTGCGCGGCGCAGGTTTTCCAGCACCACCGGCATTTTCGGCCGCTCGCTGCGCGGTTTCAAGACCATGAACATGCGGCCCGTGTTGCCGCCACCGACGAACGAAGTCACATCCTGCACGCTGGGGTCCGCCTTGAGCACGGCCGCCACGCGCGCTTGCAAGTCTTGCAGTGCCGCCGAGGAAATATCTTCCGACGCTTCCGTATTGACCTGGATCTGGCCCAGGTCTTCCTCCGGGAAGAAACCTTTCGGTATCGTGGCGTACAACAGCACCGTCAGCGCAAAAGTACACACGGCAACGAAGAGCACCACATTGCGGTGCGCCAGGGCCTTGTCGAGCAGATGCACGTAACCGTTGCGCACTTTCGTGAAACCCGCTTCGAAATGGCGGCCGATGAAGGTTTTTTCGCCATGACTGGGGTCGCTGTCATTGTGCTCGCGCGAATCGGCCGGCAGGAAGCGGCTGGCCAGCATCGGCACCAGGGTCAGCGACACAATGGCGGACACCAGCACGGCCAGCGAGACGACGACAGCGAACTCATGGAACAGCAAGCCGATCACGCCCGGCATGAAGAAGATGGGAATGAACACGGCCACCAGCGAGACGGAAATCGAGATGATGGTAAAGCCCATCTCTTTCGCCCCTTCCAGCGCTGCGCGTATCGGTTTCTTGCCCATCTCGATATGGCGCACGATGTTTTCCAGCACTACGATGGCATCGTCGACGACGAGGCCCACGGCCAGGGTAATGCCCAGCAGGGAAACGTTGTCGAGGCTGTAGCCGAGCCAATACAGCAGGGCCAGGGCGCCGAGCAGGGAAATCGGCATGGTGACGGCTGGAATGAAGGTGGCGGCTGCACGGTGCAGGAACAAAAAGATCACCAGCAACACCAGCACCACCGTCAGGGCCAAGGTCAGATTCACGTCGTGGATGGCTTCGCGGATCGACAGCGAACGGTCGTTGACCAGGCTGATCTGTATCGACTGGGGCAATTGCTCCTTGAAGCCCGGCAGCAAACGGCGCACGCCATCGACCACTTGCACGGTGTTGGCGTCCGGTTGGCGCTGCACCATCAGGCTGATCGAGCGCTCGCCATTGAAACTGCCGACGGACTTGATCGATTGAAAGCTGTCTTCCACCTCGGCCACGTCTTTCAGGCGCACGGGCTGGCCATTGCGGCTGGCGATGATCAGCTCGGCAAAATCGGCCGCTTTCATCATTTGCGGATTGCCCTGGATGGTCAGGGTCTGGCTCGGACCGTCAAGGATGCCCAGCGGGGAATTCGTGTTCGAGGTGCGCAAGGCGGTGGCCAGCTCGTCCATCGTCAGGTTGCGCGCATTCATCAGGTCGGCACGGGCGCGCACGCGCACGGCAAAGCGCTTCTGGCCATTCACGATAACCTGGGCGACGCCAGGCAGGGTCGACAGGCTGGGCGCGATCAGGTTTTCCGCATAATCGTTGAGGTCCGACAAGTTCAGCGAGGGCGACGTCATCTGGATGAACAACACGGGCGCATCGGCCGGGTTGACCTTGCGGTAGGACGGCAAGTCCGTCATTTCCGTCGGTAACTGGCGCTGCGCGCGCAGCAGGGCCGCCTGCACGTCGACGGCCGCCTCGTTGACATTGATGCTGGCGTCAAACTCAAGTGTCAGCGAAGTATTGCCCAAGGTACTCGTGGAGGTGATCAGGCTCAGGCCGGAAATGGTGGAGAATTGTTTTTCCAGTGGCAAGGCCACCGACGAGGCCATGGTTTCCGGGCTGGCGCCGGCCAGATCGGCGCTCACGTTGATGACGGGCGTGTTGTAGCTCGGCAAGGCCGCCACGGGAATTTGCAGGTAGGCCAGCACGCCAGCCAGGATGATGCTCAGGGACAGCAGCACCACCATGACAGGGCGGCGGATGCTCAGTTCGGACAGATTCATGCTGGCTTGCCCTGCGGTGCGGCGGCGCCATCGGCAGCCTTGTGTTTTTCCACCAGGCGCACCTTGCTGCCTGGGCGCAAGTTCTGCTTGCCGTCGACGATGACTTTTTCATCGCCCGTCAGACCGGTGACGACGGCGCTCGGTCCGAACGCATACACGCGGGTCACCTTGCGCATCTTGGCTGTATTGTCAGTTTCCATCGAGTACACGAAAGTGCCGGAGGTACTCGTGATGATGGCGTTCTGCGGAATCACCAGCGCATCCTTGAGGGTGCGCACGGTCAGCTGCGTATTCACGTACTGGCCTGGCCACAGGTCGGTGCCGCCATTACTGAAGCGGGCCTTGATCCTGATCACGCCCGTGGTGGGATCGACGGCATTGTCGATAAAGTTCAGTTTGCCGTCGAGCTGCTTGCCGCCCGCATCGGACAACAGCGCCGTGACAGGCACATCGCCCGCCTTTTGCGCCGCCAGCAAGCCCGACAGGCTGCTTTCCGGCAAGGTGAACGACACGTCGATCGGGTCGAGCTGGGTGATACTGGTGAGTGAAGTGGTCGGCTGCACCAGGCTGCCCGCGTAGACATTGATGGCACCCACCCTGCCCGCCTGCGGCGCGCGCAGGACGGTGTAGCTGGAGTCGACCTGGGCGGCGCGCAAGGCGGCCTGGTCCGCAGCCAGCAAGGCGCGTGCCGCGTCGAGCTGGCTTTGCAGGGTGTCGACGGCGCCCTGGGCGATAAAATTCTTGCTCAGCAAATCCTGGTTGCGCTTGAGCTGGCGCTCGAGGTCCTGCACCGAGGCGCGGTCGCGCAATACCTGCGCCTGCGCCTTGTCGACATTCGCGTGCTCGCTGCGCGCGTCCAGCGTAAACATCAGTTCGCCCTGCTTGACGAACTGCCCTTCGCGGATATGCACCTTGGTAATCGTGCTGGTTGTCTGTGGGTGCAAATCAACACTGCTGATGGGCATGACGCTGCCATTGGCTTGCAGCACCATCGGCACATCCTGGCGCAGCGGCGCGACCACGCTCACCGTCGTCGGCGCCTGTCCGCTCTTGCCCCCTTTGCCATCCTGCCCACCGGTCGCCGCGCCGGACTGATGATTGAAATACCAGATGCCGCCACCGATACACAGGGCCGCACCGACGAGGATTGCCAGACTAGTCTTTTTCATTGTTCTGTCACGCTGTTGCAGCGCAGGGCTGCAGGTTGAATGTAGTTGCCAGGGGGCATAAAGCACAATATTGTCGCACGGAAATGCTCACTTTCCTGCGTAATACTCTGGCACGATCAGGGTGACTTCCAGTCCACCGTCGACATGATTAAGCAGTGAAACCGTGGCGCCATGTTGCTCGGCAATATTGCGCGCGATGGTCAGGCCCAGGCCCGTGCCGCCCGATTCGCGCGAACGCGAGGTCTCGATGCGGTAAAACGGTTCGAACACCTTGGCCAGTTGATCTGGTGCAATACCTGGCCCGCCGTCGCGGATGCGGATGCGCGCGGTACCCGCGATGCGCTCGACGGTGACCTGCGCGTACTGGCCATATTTGACGGCATTGTCGATCAGGTTCACCAGGCAGCGCCGCATGGCGATCGGGCGCGCCATCAAGGCCATGGCCGCCTGTCCACTGAGGGTAACTTTCTGGCCGGCATCGGCCGCGTCGGAGCAGACGCTGTCGAGCAGGGAATCGAGATCGAGCGCCTGCATCGCTTCCGTGCTATCCATCGAGCGGGCCAGGTCCAGCCCTTCCTTGACCATGCTCTGCATGGCCGACAAGTCACCCACCAGGCGGTCATACAATTCCGTATCGGCCACTTTTTCCAGGCGCAGGCGCAAACGCGTCAGCGGCGTCTGCAAGTCATGCGTGATGGCGGCCAGCATTTGCGTGCGCTGGGAAATATGCTGGCGGATGCGTGCCTGCATGGCATTGAAGGCGGCGCTGGCCTGGCGGATCTCACTGGCGCCGGACAGGGTCAGCGGCGGGTGGTTGATGTCATTGCCCAGGTCTTTCGCCGCCTGCGCCAGCTGCTTGAGCGGGCGCATGGTCATGCGCGTCACCAGGTAGGCGAGGATGGCGATACTGATCAGGAAAGGCAGCAAGGTCATCCAGTCGTTATGTTCATTGAACGGCGGCTGCTGGCGCGGCGGCAAGACCATCAGGCGCAGCACGTGGCCATCCTGCATGCGCACGTCGAGGTTTTCGCACGTGCCTCCCCATGGCTTGGCGGAAAACATGCCCGGCGACTGGCGCGGCTTGACGCAGGCGGCCGGACGTTCGGCCAGCGCGCTGACCTTGAAACCTTCACCCAATTTGGCTTGCAAGGCGGTGGAAAATTCCGTCGGCGCGCCGGGCGTATGTTCCGTCTCGGGACGCAATTCCAGGCGCACGCTGCCCTTGTTAGCCACCTTCAGGTAGGCGGCGCGCGAGGCCAGCGGCACCACGTCGGCCGCCATCACCAGCTGCTCGGCCCGCTCGACGGCGTGGTAGTCGCGGTATTGTTCGATGGCCCGCTGGCGTTCTCCCACGGCCAGCCACTGCGTCAGCGCAGCCGAAGCGACGATGCCGATCAGCAGGAACATGAAGACGCGGCCCGTCATCGATCCCAGGAAGGCCTTCACGCGTGCGGCTCCACATTGACCTGGCCGGCCAGCACGTAGCCGCCGTTGCGCACGGTCTTGATGATTTGCGGCAAGCGGGCATCTTCACCGAGCTTTTGCCGCAAGCGGCTGATCTGGATATCGATTGAGCGGTCGAACGGATCGGCGTCGCGGCCCTGCGTCAGGTTCAGCAGCTGGTCGCGGTTGAGCACGCGGTTCGGGTGTTCCAGGAACACGCGCAACAAACGGAATTCCGCGCCCGACAGCATGATCACCAGGCCGCTGGGATTGAGCAGGTGGCGCGCCGTCAAGTCCAGGGTCCAGCCGGAAAAGCGGATTTGCTGCGCCTTGTCCGACGGCACATTCGACGGCATGGCATGGCTGCGGCGCAGCACGCTTCGTATGCGCGCCAGCAATTCGCGCGGCTCGAACGGTTTCGGCAAGTAATCGTCGGCGCCCATTTCCAGGCCCAGAATGCGGTCCAGCGGCTCATTGCGCGCCGTCAACATGATCACGGGCACCGTCGATTGCGCACGCAGCTTGCGGCACAAGGTCAGGCCGTCGTCGCCAGGCAGGTTCAAGTCGAGCACGATCAAATCGGGCCGCGTTTCATCGAGGATTTTCCACATGGCCGTGCCATCCGCCGCGCCCAGGGTGCGGTAGGCGTTCGTTTCCAGGTAGTCCGCCAGCAAGCTGCGGATATCGCGGTCATCGTCGACGATGAGAATTGTAGAAGTGGGTTCCATGGTACGAATTATCCCCACTTCCCCCACCCTTGCACAGCGCATTTGTATCGTCTTGTATATAGGGGACCCGAAGAAACATATAGATACAAACTGTCTGGCAGCGGACACTTCGGGGAAACATGGCGCGTCCAACATGGATTCATGTGCAGCAACATGTACATCCCTCACTTTTACAAAGGAATCCAGATGAACGCCTCAATGACAACCTTGCGCAAGAACTTGATCATCGCCATGAGCGTACTCGGCATGGGTGCGGCATCGCTGACCGTCCAAGCACAGGAAGCGGCTGCCAGCGCGCCTGCCGCCAGCACCCAGATGCAACATGAAGGCCAGCGCGGCCAGCATCGCGGCGGCAATCCCGCCGAACGCATGGCCAAATACCAGGCCCGCCTGCATGACAAGCTGAAGCTGACGGCGGCGCAAGAACCGGCCTGGGCCACCTTCACGGCCGCCAATGCGCCGAAAAAGCCGATGGGCGACTGGAAAGCCAAGCGCGAAGCGATGGCCAAGCTGTCGGCACCGGAACGCATGGAACAATGGATCGCCATGTCGAAGGAACGCATCGCCAGCCAGGAAAGCCGTTTGGCCTCGCTGAAAACCTTTTATGCCGTGCTGACGCCGGAGCAAAAGAAGGTGTTTGACGACAGCGTGCCTGGCGGCAAGCACGGCGGCCATCGCGGTGGCCACCATGGCATGCAGGAGCATCCCAAAGCCGGCTAAAGTTTAGCGGACGCAAGAATGGAAAAAGCCTGCAATGCAGGCTTTTTCTTATTGGAGAGACAAGTAAGCGCCTACTTTCCGTCAAGCTTGCGCAGAGAGGTCAGGAAAGTTGATGCATTCTGGAAGCCGATCACGCGCGACTGGGCGATTTCCTGTCCTTGCGGGTTGAACATGATGATGCCCGGCGGGCCGAACAGCTGAAAACGTTTCAGCATGGCCTTGTCGTCCGCGTCATTGGCCGTCACGTCCACTTGCAGCAGCACGGCTTGCCCCATCTTCTCGCGCACGGCGGGATCGACAAAGGTCAGTTTTTCCATCTCGATGCAGGACACGCACCAGTCCGCATAAAAGTCCAGCAGGGCCGGCTTGCCATTGAGCTGTGCCAGCGCCGCATCGAGCTGCGCCACGGTCTTTACGCGCGTAAACGGTTGCGCATGCACCTGGCCACCGCCCAGATGCGCCAACGGCGCCAGCGGGTCGCGGCCACCGCTGGCCACGCCGACCAGTTGCATCGCGCCCAGTACGGCAAACACGAGGCCGAAGGCCTTGGCAATCCAGGCGTTCTTCGCGCCGCTCTTGCCCACCAGCAGATACATGCCGTAACCGACGAACAGCACCGTCCAGCCCAGCATCTGCACGGCACCCGACAGCACGGGCGAGACCAGCCACCAGGCCACGCCTAGCTGCAGCACGCCAAAGAAGCGCTTGACGGCATCCATCCAGGCGCCGGCGCGCGGCAGCAAGGTGCCGGCCGACACACCCACCAACAGCAACGGCACGCTCATGCCCACCGCCATGGCGAACAGGGCGCTGCCGCCGATGACGACGTCGCGCGTCTGGCTGATGTACAGCAAGGCGCCGGCCAGCGGCGCGGCCACGCATGGCCCCACGATCAGGGCGGAAATGGCGCCCATGACGAACACGCCCGCCAGGCGGCCCGACGATTGCTGGTTCGACACGGACGTCAATTTTCCTTGCAGGAAAGCCGGCACTTGCAGCTCATACAAGCCGAACATCGACAGCGCCAGGCCCGCCATCAGCAAGGCAAAGAAACCCAGCACCCACGGGTTTTGCAGTTGGGCCGCCAGGCCTTCGCCCGCCAAGCCGGCCGCCACGCCCAGCGCCGTATAGACGATGGCCATGCCCAGTGCATACGTCAGCGACAGCAGCAAGCCACGCGAACGGCTGACCTTGGCGCCATCGCCGATGATGATCGACGACAAAATCGGCACCATCGGCAGCACGCATGGCGTAAATGCGAGGCCCAGGCCCAGCAGCATGAACAGCGGCACGATGACGAGCAGCTTGCCACCCTTCAGGGCCGCTTCGATCTTGCCCATCTCGCTTTGCGCGGGCGCGGCACTGACGGCCACGGGCGCCACCGCTACCGGCTCGGGCGTGCTGGTGATATCGGCCTGGGGAATGCTCAGCACGGACACGCCAGGCGACGCTTGCGCCTGGGGGCCGTTGACGGCCGCCGTGTCGACTGCCGGCGCACCTGGCAAGGCGAATTTCGACGGCAGGCCGGCGCCGGGCGCCTTGCTCTGGCCGCCGCCACCGCCCACCAGCTGGGCTGTCGCATCCTGCGGCGCATAGCACAAGCCCTTGTCGGAGCAGCCCTGTCCTGTCGCCTTCAGGGTAAAGACGCCGGACGCTTCCACGGGAATCGTGATAGTCAGCGTCTTGCGGAAAGTTTCCACGTTCTTCTGGAAGGTCTCGTCAAACTTGACCTTGCCGGCCGGATACACGGGCGTGCCCAGCTTGGCGCCGACAGCCTCGAACTTGAAGCGCTCATGGTACATATAGTAGCCATCGGCAATCACATAGGTGACGGCGACGGTGGACGGGTCCTGCATGCGGGCGGAAAACTTGAAGGCCAGTTCGGGATCGAGGAATTCATCGTCGGCGTGGGCCTGGCCGGCGCCAAAGATGGCCATGGTCAGCAGCAAACAGGTGGCAAACCAGATCAGCAGTTGATGTAGTGGGGCGGCGCGCGTGGTGGCGCTGGAAGGGAAACGGGACATGAACGACCTTTTTCTGCGGCATCAGCTGTGCCATTCGACAAGAGTCGCGCGGAGCAGGCAGCGCTTGTGCCGGGCCGGCGCGAAAGAAGAATAGTACACCGCTGAAAGGATAGCTGCAGCAGAAAACAAAAAAGCCAGGCTAGGCCTGGCTTTCATTGAAGCAATTACTGGGATTACTCGCCAGCAACTTCAACTGCTTCGGTCGTATCTGGACGATCCATCAGTTCAACGAACGCCATAGGAGCGTTATCGCCGACGCGGAAACCCATTTTCAGGATACGCACATAGCCACCGTTACGGTTGGCGTAACGTGGGCCCAGTTCAGCGAACAGTTTCAAGACCATTTCACGATCGCGCAGGCGGTTGAAGGCCAGGCGTTTGTTTGCCAGGCAGTCAGTTTTGCCCAGGGTCAGAATTGGCTCGACAACGCGGCGCAGTTCTTTTGCTTTTGGCAGGGTGGTTTTGATCGCTTCGTGACGCAGCAGCGATACTGTCATGTTGCGCAGCATTGCCAGACGGTGGGACGAGGTACGATTCAGTTTACGGAGGCCGTGACCGTGACGCATGATAAATCCTTTCGGTGAGTGTTTAAATTCCAGCTCTTCGATCGATGAAGCTAGTGCAACATCGCGGGCCGGTTTGTTACTTCAAAAATAAAAGCCTGGGACACCTGTCCCAGGCAGTTTGCTACAACTACGAATTACTTTTCCAGGCCTGCAGGTGGCCAGTTTTCCAGCTTCATGCCCAAGGTCAAGCCGCGCGATGCCAGCACTTCCTTGATTTCGTTCAGGGACTTGCGGCCCAGGTTTGGCGTTTTCAGCAGTTCGTTTTCCGAACGTTGGATCAGGTCGCCGATGTAGTAGATGTTTTCCGCTTTCAGGCAGTTCGCCGAACGCACGGTCAACTCCAGATCGTCGACTGGACGCAACAGGATAGGATCGACCAGCGGAGCGCGCGATGGCGCTTCGGCGGCGGCTTCCGTGCCTTCCAGGGCAGCGAACACATTCAACTGGTCCACCAGAACGCGGGCCGACTGGCGGATCGCTTCTTCCGGCGAGATCACGCCGTTGGTTTCGATGTTGATGATCAGCTTGTCCAGGTCGGTACGCTGTTCGACGCGTGCCGATTCAACGAAGTACGATACACGGCGCACTGGCGAGAACGACGCATCCAGGATGATGCGGCCGATGGTCTTGTTCGTGTCTTCCGACAGGCGACGCACGTTACCAGGAACGTAGCCGCGGCCTTTTTCAACCTTGATCTGCATGTCCAGCTTGCCACCAGCGGTCAGGTGGGCGATCACGTGGTCAGGGTTGATCAGTTCGACGTCATGCGGCAGGTCGATGTCGGAGGCCAGGATCGCGCCTTCGCCTTCTTTTTTCAGGGTCAGAGTTACCGAATCGCGGTTGTGGACTTTGAAAACCACACCCTTCAAGTTCAGCAACAGATCGACGACGTCTTCTTGCACGCCATCGAGGGAGGAATATTCGTGGACGACGCCAGCGATCGTCACTTCGGTCGGCGCGTAGCCTACCATCGACGACAGCAGAACGCGGCGCAACGCGTTACCCAATGTGTGGCCATAGCCGCGCTCGAACGGTTCCATCACGACCTTGGCGTGACCTGCACCGAGAGCTTCAACATCGATAATACGTGGCTTCAACAAACTGTTTTGCATGAAATGTCCTTTTCAATACCCTCGGCTCATTACACCGATAAGGCTGATGGCATTAGTAAAACGCCCACTCGATCGAGTGGGCGGAGGTAGTGCTAACTGCTATTAACGCGAGTACAGCTCGACGATCAGCGATTCGTTGACGTCGTTAGCGATTTCGTTACGCTCTGGCAGGGACTTGAAGGTACCTTCCATTTTCTTGGCATCAACCGAAACCCAGCTAGGCATGCCAACTTGTTCAGCCAGCGACAGTGCTTCAACGATACGCACTTGCTTTTTCGATTTTTCACGAACAGCAACGATGTCGCCAACTTTGACCGCGTACGAAGCGATGTTCACAACGATACCGTTCACGGTGAACGCTTTGTGGCTGACCAATTGACGCGCTTCAGCGCGGGTCGAGCCAAAGCCCATGCGGTAGCAAACGTTGTCCAGACGCGTTTCCAGCAACTTCAACAGCGTTTCGCCGGTGTTGCCTTTACGACGGTCTGCTTCAGCGAAGTAGCGGCGGAATTGACGTTCCAGCACGCCGTACATACGTTTTACTTTTTGCTTTTCGCGCAGTTGGTTACCGTAGTCCGAGGTGCGGGCGCCGGATTTAACACCGTGCTGGCCTGGTTTGACGTCCAGTTTGCACTTGCTGTCCAGCGAGCGACGTGCGCTCTTCAGGAACAGGTCAGTACCTTCACGGCGGGAGAGTTTTGCTTTAGGTCCGATATAACGTGCCACGATACTTCCTTTTTTTAATGATAACGCCCCAGCCACATGCATGATCAAACACGCTGCTGCGGTTAGGCGCTAGTCTGACTCAGCTTCAATCAGACGGTGGCTGAAAACGAAAAACCCGCCAAATTGAATTTGACAGGCAAGAACAGCCGGGCAGTATAACCGTTTCCGGCTCCCTGCTCCAGCGATTTCACACAACTGTACTGAGTTACAACAGACAGCAAAGCAGCTGGCGCCGAAGCGCCCTCTGCAACACTATCTTAGATACGACGACGTTTCGGTGGACGGCAACCGTTGTGCGGTACCGGCGTCACGTCCTGGATCTCGGTGATCTTGATGCCCAGGTTGTTCAGCGCGCGAACGGCGGATTCACGACCAGGACCTGGGCCCTTGATACGTACTTCCAGGTTCTTGACGCCACACTCAACAGCCACTTTACCAGCGGCTTCCGCGGCGACCTGCGCTGCGAACGGGGTCGATTTACGCGAACCCTTGAAGCCTGCACCGCCGGAGGTAGCCCACGACAAAGCATTGCCTTGACGATCGGTGATGGTAATGATGGTGTTATTGAACGAAGCGTGGACATGTGCGATGCCTTCAGCGACGTTCTTTTTAACTTTTTACGCACGCGTGCTGATGCGGCGTTATTTTGCGACTTAGCCATAATTATTCCCTAGCGGATTATTTTTTCAGCGATTGAGCGGCTTTACGCGGTCCCTTGCGGGTACGTGCGTTCGTACGCGTACGCTGGCCACGGCAAGGCAGACCCTTACGATGACGCATGCCGCGGTAGCAACCCAGATCCATCAAACGCTTGATGTTCATGGACAGTTCACGACGCAGATCGCCTTCGACGATGAATTTACCTACTTCATCGCGCAGCTTTTCCAGTTCGCTGTCATCCAGATCTTTGATCTTTTTGTTGGTTGCTACACCGGTCGATGCACAGATTTTCTCTGCGCGTGGACGGCCCACACCGTAGATGGCCGTCAGGCCGATAACGGTATGCTGATGATTTGGGATATTAACCCCTGCAATACGTGCCATTTGTTATTCCTCGATTAACCTTGACGCTGCTTGTGACGTGGTTCCACGCAGATAACGCGGACTACGCCTTTGCGCTTGATGATCTTGCAGTTGCGGCAGATCCGCTTGACTGATGCGAGAACTTTCATTTTTGGGCTCTTTCTTTCGCTTCTTTGGTTTGATTCAGTGTGTTACTTGGTACGGAACACAATGCGGGCTCGGCTCAGGTCGTACGGCGTTAACTCCACCGTCACCTTGTCTCCAGGGAGAATGCGAATATAATTCATCCGCATTTTACCTGAAATATGCCCGAGCACCACGTGTCCGTTCTCCAGCTTCACTCGAAATGTTGCATTTGGGAGATTCTCAAGAATCTCGCCCTGCATCTGTATGACGTCGTCTTTTGCCATTCGGTATGTTTACCGCGCTTAACGCGTCGGAATTCCGCCCTTGAAATTTGCTTTGCGCAGCAGCGAATCATATTGCTGCGACATCACGTAGTTCTGTACTTGCGCCATGAAATCCATGGTGACAACTACAATAATCAATAAAGAAGTACCGCCGAAATAGAATGGTACTTTCCACTGGGCTTGCATAAATTCCGGCAATAAACACACCAGGGTGATGTAGACTGCGCCGGCAAGTGTCAAGCGTGTCAGGATCTTGTCGATGTAACGGGCTGTCTGCTCGCCTGGACGGATCCCGGGAATGAACGCACCGCTTTTCTTCAAGTTATCCGCTGTTTCCTTGCTGTTAAAGACCAGCGCTGTATAGAAGAAACAGAAAAACACGATCGCCACTGCGTACAACAGCGCATGGATAGGCTCACCAGGCCCCATCGATGCTGCCAAATCTTTCAAGAACCGCACCGCAGGGTTAGCGTTGTCGGCGCCCTTTGAAAACCAGTCCACGATAGTGGCCGGGAACAAGATGATCGAAGAAGCAAAGATCGGCGGGATCACGCCGGCCATGTTCAGCTTCAACGGCAAATGGCTGGTTTGACCGCCATAAATCTTGTTGCCTACCTGGCGCTTCGCATAATTGACCAATATTTTGCGCTGACCACGTTCGACGAATACAACGAAGTACGTTACCAGTGCTACCAGGATCACGATGAAAATCGCGCTGAAGCTGCCGATCGAACCATTCGACACTTGAGTGAACAAGCCACCCAACGCCGACGGCAGACCTGCTGCAATCCCGGCAAAAATGATTATCGAGATGCCATTACCCAAACCACGCTCGGTAATTTGCTCACCCAACCACATCAAAAACATTGTTCCGGTCAACAAAGTGACGACCGTCACGAAGCGGAATGCAAGACCAGGTTCCAACACCAGACCAGCTTGCGACTCCAGTGCGACTGCAATGCCTAACGCTTGGAACAGTGCCAGGGCAACCGTGAAATACCGGGTGTACTGGGTGATCTTGCGACGACCTGCTTCGCCTTCTTTTTTCAACGCTTCCATCTGCGGTGACACGATCGACAGCAATTGCATGATGATCGAGGCCGAGATATAAGGCATGATACCCAGCGCAAACACTGTAAAACGAGACAAGGCACCGCCCGAGAACATGTTGAACATGCCCAGGACGCCGCCTTCGTGCTCCTTGAACAGCGAGGCTAATTGTGTCGGGTCAATCCCGGGAACCGGGACGTGAGCACCGATACGATAAACCACCAATGCGCCAAGCAAAAACCAGAGCCGTCCCCACGGGAAACCGGCCGCTGCACTTTTAGCAAGTTGTGGATTAGTCGCCAATTTTCGCTCCGATCAAGCTGTTAGCGGTCAACTCAGGCTACCGAGCCGCCGGCTGCTTCGATGGCTGCTTTCGCGCCAGCGGACACTTTCAAGCCCTTCAAATTCACCGCTTTGGTGATTTCGCCGGACAAGATCACGCGCACGTCACGGGCCAACACGCCCAAAACGCCAGCTTGCTTCAAGACCAGAATGTCGACATCGCCAACAGCCAGGTTGTTCAGATCGGACAGGCGCACTTCAGCTTTGAAGGTTGCGTGCATCGATTTGAAACCGCGCTTAGGCAGACGGCGTTGCAGAGGCATCTGACCGCCTTCGAAACCGACTTTATGAAAGCCGCCCGAACGCGATTTCTGACCTTTGTGACCACGACCCGAGGTTTTACCCAGGCCGGAGCCGATACCGCGACCGACGCGACGCTTGTAGTGCTTAGCGCCTTCGGCTGGTGCAATAGTATTCAATTCCATGATTTGCTCCGTTCGTGTAAGCCCGAAGGCTTACCCGACAACTTTAACGAGATACGATACTTTATTGATCATGCCGCGTACGGATGGGGTGTCTTGCAATTCGGAAACCGAATTTACACGACGCAGACCCAGACCGCGCACGGTAGCGCGATGCGATTCGCGCGTACCGATCAAGCCCTTGACCAATTGCACTTTGACTGTGTTTGTCATTTTGTCCACCTTAAGCCAGAATGTCTTCGACCGACTTGCCGCGTTTGGCAGCGATATCGGAAGCAGTGCTCATTTTCGACAGGCCGTCCAGCGTAGCGCGTACCAGGTTGTATGGGTTGTTCGAACCGGTGGATTTCGCCACCACGTCCGTCACGCCCATCACTTCGAAGATAGCGCGCATTGCGCCACCAGCGATAACGCCAGTACCAGGCTTAGCTGGGTTCATCAGGACCTTGGAGGCGCCGTGACGACCAACAACCGTGTGATGCAAGGTACCGTTTTTGAGCGGTACTTTGATCAGGTTGCGACGGGCTTCTTCCATTGCCTTCTGCACGCCAACTGGCACTTCTTTCGATTTGCCCTTGCCCATGCCGACGCGGCCATCGCCATCACCAACTACGGTCAGCGCGGCGAAACCCATGATACGACCACCCTTGACCACTTTGGTCACGCGGTTGATCGCGATCATTTTTTCGCGCATGCCATCATCCGGCTTGTCGCTTTGCATTTTTGCTTGCATTTTTGCCATGATTGATCCTTAGAACTTCAGACCGGCTTCGCGTGCGGCTTCTGCCAACGCTTTCACACGGCCGTGGTAACGGAAACCGGAGCGGTCGAACGCAACTTCGGTAATTCCTGCTTTCAACGCTTTTTCAGCGACGCGCTTGCCGATCAAGGCTGCAGCAGCGGCATTGCCGCCTTTGCCGGATTGGCCTGCCAGTTCAGCGCGAACTTCCGCTTCAGCCGTCGAGGCCGAAACCAGGACTTTAGCGTCCGGGCTGATCAGGTTGGCGTAAATGTGCAGGTTGGTGCGATGCACCGACAAGCGATTTACTTTCAATTCCGCAATCTTGATGCGGGTTTGGCGTCCGCGGCGAAGCCGTGATTCTTTCTTATCCATCGTCAGCCCCTAATTACTTCTTCTTGGTTTCTTTAAGCTTAACCACTTCGTCCGCATAGCGAACGCCCTTGCCTTTATAAGGCTCAGGAGCGCGGTAAGCACGAACTTCAGCGGCTACCTGGCCAACCTGTTGACGGTCGATACCTTTAATCAGGATCTCGGTCGGGGTTGGTGTTGCGCAGGTAACGCCAGCTGGCATGTCATGCACTACAGGGTGCGAGAAACCCAGGGACAGATTCAGCTTGTCGCCTTGAGCTTGCGCCTTGTAACCCACGCCTACCAGGTTCAGCTTTTTCTCGAAACCCTTGGTGACGCCAACAACCATGTTGTTGACCAGTGCGCGCAGCGTGCCGGACATGGCATTGGCTTCGCGGCTGTCGTTCGCCACGTCGAAACTCAGGGTTCCTGCATTGTTTTCCACTTTAACCTGGCCGGTGAGGGCCTGGGAAAGTACGCCCAGCGGGCCTTTTACGGTGATCGCTTGTGCGGAGATGGCGACTTCGGCGCCAGCTGGCACTACGATAGGCATTTTAGCTACTCGAGACATGTGTAACTCCTTAAGCCACGTAGCAAATAACTTCGCCGCCGACACCGGTAGCGCGTGCTTTGCGGTCAGTCATGACGCCTTGCGGAGTCGACACGATCGCCACACCCAAGCCATTCATCACAACAGGGATCTCGTCTTTACCCTTGTAGACGCGCAGACCCGGACGGGACACGCGCTCCAAGCGCTCAATGACGGGACGGCCAACATAATACTTCAAACCGATTTTCAGTTCCGCTTTGCCACCAGCTTCGGCAACAGCGAAATCTTCAATGTAACCCTCGTCCTTCAGGACGCTGGCAATCGCAATTTTGACTTTCGACGATGGCATGGCCACGGTCGTCTTTTGCACGCCTTGTGCATTGCGAATGCGGGTCAGCATATCGGCGATAGGATCGCTCATACTCATTGCATATTCTCCTATTACCAGCTTGCTTTTGTCATACCCGGAATTTCACCACGCATGGCGAATTCACGGAGCTTGATACGACCCAGACCGAATTTACGGAATGTGCCGCGCGGACGACCAGTGATGGCGCAACGGTTACGTTGACGCGTCGGGTTCGAGTTACGTGGCAGCGCCTGCAATTTCAAGCGAGCTTCGTAGCGCTCTTCTTCCGATTTCGATTGGTCATCGACGATGGCCTTGAGAGCTTCGCGCTTAGGGGCGAATTTCGCCACCAGGTCAGCACGCTTGATCTCACGATTAATCAGTGACAGTTTGGCCATGATCAGTTCCTGAAAGGGAATTTAAAGGCGGCGAGCAAAGCTTTGGCTTCGTCATCGGTCTTAGCGGTTGTCGTGATGCTGATATTCATACCGCGCAACGCGTCAATCTTGTCGTATTCGATTTCAGGGAAAATGATCTGTTCCTTGACACCGATGTTGTAGTTGCCACGACCATCAAATGCACGGCCGTTCACACCACGGAAATCGCGTACGCGCGGCAGAGCCACGGTAATGAAGCGATCCAGGAACTCGTACATGCGAGCGCCGCGCAGGGTGACCATCGTACCGATCGGGTAACCTTCACGGATTTTGAAGCCTGCGATCGCTTTGCGGGACTTGGTGGTCACTGGCTTCTGGCCGGCGATCTTGGTCAAGTCAGCAACTGCGTGCTCGAGAACTTTTTTATCCGCGATAGCCTCACCAACACCCATGTTCAGGGTGATTTTGGTCAGGCGTGGAACTTCCATTACCGACTTGTAACCAAACTTGCTGGTCAGGTCGGCAACGACTTTTTCTTTATAGAATTCTTGGAGACGTGCCATGATTTCTTAAGCCTTCACTACTTCGCCGGAGGATTTAAAGACGCGGACTTTTTTGCCATCCACTTCTTTGAAACCCACGCGATCTGCCTTGCCAGTCGCTGCATTAAACAATGCAACGTTGGACACGTGAATTGGCATGGTCTTATCGACGATACCACCAGTTACGCCAGTCATCGGGTTTGGCTTAGTCGCTTTTTTAGCGATGTTAATGCCGTCAACCACGATATGTTCAGCATCAATACGCTGCTGTACCACACCACGTTTGCCCTTGTCTTTCCCGGTCAGAACGATGACTTCGTCGTTTTTACGAATCTTATCCATTACGACTCCTTACAGGACTTCCGGTGCCAGGGACACGATTTTCATGAACTTCTCAGTACGCAGTTCGCGTGTGACAGGTCCAAAAATACGGGTACCGATCGGTTCCAGCTTGGCGTTCAACAGAACGGCGGCGTTGCCGTCGAACTTCACCAGGGAACCGTCTTGGCGGCGAACACCTTTAGCGGTGCGCACAACCACGGCGTTATAAATTTCACCTTTTTTGACACGGCCACGTGGCGCAGCAACCTTAACGGTTACCTTGATCACATCGCCAATGCCAGCATAACGGCGCTTGGAGCCGCCCAATACCTTGATGCACATTACTTCTTTGGCACCGGTATTGTCAGCCACTTCGAGCCGGCTTTCAGTTTGAATCATAGTATTCTCTTTCCCAACTTAAGCCGAAGAATCCACACAATGTAGACCCACGGTCAGTCTTGGTCCCGCCAGAGCCGCCCTGCTGGGCTTCACTGTTTGGGTGCATGACCTTCATACATCAACTGACCGCGAATGCTACTGTCTGTGGCCAGACACTTTGCGGCGTTACATGAACGAAGCCCGCAAGTATTACATACAATTTGCGGGCCTGCAAGTACTAATTAAAACCCACCGCCGAAACGGTGGTTTTTATTTAAACGGTTGGTGCGGCTTGAACCACACGTGTCACCGTCCATGCCTTCGTTTTGGAGATCGGGCGACCTTCCTGGATCTCGACCGTATCACCGGCCTTGACTTGGTTGGTCTCGTCATGCGCGTGATACTTGTTCGAGCGCATGATGATCTTGCCATACAAAGGATGTTTTACGTGGCGCTCGATCAGAACGGTAACGGTCTTGTCCATCTTGTCCGAAACCACTTTACCGATCAGCGTGCGCTTGAGCGACTGTTTCACTGGTTCGTTCATTTGGCTTCCTTCAGATTCATTACCGTCTTCACACGCGCGATATCGCGGCGTACCTTCTTGAGCTGCGAAGTGTTGCTCAGCTGCTGCGTAGCGATTTGCATGCGCAGGCCGAACTGTGCCTTCAACAGGTCATTCAGCTCTTTTTGCAGAGCTGGCTGGTCCTTGCCGCGGAGTTCAGATGCTTTCATATACAACTCCAATTATTGGCCGACTTGGCGGATGACAAACGTCGTCGCCAGTGGCAGTTTAGCGGCGGCAAGACGGAAAGCTTCCCGTGCCAGCGCTTCATCAACGCCATCCATTTCGTACAGTACTTTGCCTGGCTGAATTTCAGCGACGTAGTACTCAGGATTACCTTTACCGTTACCCATACGGACTTCAGCCGGTTTGTTCGAAATCGGTTTGTCCGGGAAAATACGGATCCAGATACGGCCACCGCGCTTGATGTGACGCGTCATTGCACGACGCGCCGCTTCAATTTGACGCGCAGTGATACGACCGCGCGCAACTGCCTTCAGACCGAATTCGCCAAACGACACGGCGGTGCCGCGGCTGTGCGAAATACCGGTATTACGGCCTTTCTGCTCTTTACGATACTTTCTGCGTGCTGGTTGCAGCATGATTATTCTCCTGCTTTCTCAGCTGGTGCTGCTGCGGCGGCCGGTTTAGCGGCGGTACGCACACGTGCACCTGGTGCTGTGGATGGTTTCGCACCGGCACCGGCTGGACGTGGACGGCCAGCTGGCTTGCCATCGTCACGGCGTGGGCCGCGGCTTTTCTTCTCGTCAGCTGGGGTATCGATGACTGGTGCATCGCCGTTAGGCGCGCGGTCACCTTTGTATACCCATACCTTGACACCGATGATGCCGTAGGTGGTCGACGCTTCGCTGGTACCGTAGTCGATATCGGCGCGCAGGGTATGCAGAGGCACGCGGCCTTCGCGGTACCACTCTTTACGCGCGATTTCGATACCGTTCAGACGGCCGGACGACATGATCTTGATACCGAGAGCACCCAGGCGCATTGCATTTTGCATTGCACGCTTCATGGCGCGGCGGAACATGATCCGTTTTTCCAGCTGCTGAGCGATCGAATCGGCGATCAGTTGCGAGTCGATTTCTGGCTTGCGAATTTCTTCGATGTTCACGTGAACAGGTACGCCCATGATCTTGGTCAGCGCGGACTTCAGTACTTCGATGTCTTCGCCTTTTTTACCAATGACCACGCCTGGACGCGAGCTGTAGATCGTGAAGCGCGCGTTCTTGGCTGGGCGCTCGATAACGATGCGGCCAACGGAAGCGTTCTTCAGTTTCTTTTTCAGGTAAGCACGTGCTTTCAAGTCTTCGTTCAGCATGGCAGCGAAATTACCGTTGCCTGCATACCAGCGCGAAGCCCAGTTACGGGTGACCGCCAGACGGAAACCGGTTGGATGAATTTTCTGACCCATCGTGGCTCCTTAGTTACCGACAGTCACGTAAACGTGACAGGATTGTTTCGAAATACGGTCGCCACGGCCTTTTGCACGCGCGGTGAAGCGCTTCAGGACGGGGCCCTTTTCGACGTAGATCGTTTTCACGAACAATTCGTCGATGTCCGCACCATCATTGTGCTCGGCATTCGCAATAGCGGATTCCAGAACGCGTTTGATGATCGCAGCACCTTTTTTCGGGCTGAATTGCAAGATGTTGAGTGCAGCGTCAACTTTCTTGCCACGGATCAGGTCAGCAACCAGGCGGCCCTTTTGGTCCGACAGGCGCACACCTTTGAGGATAGCTTTAGTTTCCATTATTTCTTAGCCTTTTTGTCAGCTGCATGACCCTTGAACGTACGGGTCAGTGCGAATTCGCCGAGCTTGTGACCAACCATGTTTTCGGAAACATAAACCGGCACGTGCAGCTTGCCGTTATGAACCGCGATCGTCAGGCCGATGAAGTCAGGCATGATTGTCGAACGACGCGACCAGGTTTTGATTGGCTTTTTGTCTTTGGCTGCTTGCGCGGCTTCAACTTTTTTCACCAGGTGGGCGTCACAGAACGGCCCTTTTTTCAATGAACGTGTCATGTGCTACCCCTTATTTCTTGCCGCGGCGCGAGACGATCATGGAAGTAGTACGCTTGTTGCTGCGTGTTTTCTTACCTTTAGTCTGTTGGCCCCAAGGCGAAACTGGATGACGACCAGCTGCTGTTTTACCTTCACCACCACCGTGCGGGTGATCGACCGGGTTCATGACCACACCGCGAACGGTAGGACGAACACCGCGCCAGCGCATCGCACCAGCTTTACCGATTTTACGCAGGCTGTGCTCGGCATTGCCGACTTCACCAACCGTTGCACGGCACTCGATGTGCACGCGACGTACTTCACCCGAGCGCAGACGCACTTGAGCGTAGGTACCTTCACGTGCCATCAGCACAACGCCAGCGCCAGCGGTACGTGCCATTTGGGCACCTTTACCTGGCAGCATTTCGACGCAATGCATCACGGTACCGACTGGGATGTTACGGATTGGCAAGCAGTTACCCGATTTGATCGGTGCTTCCGAACCGTTCATCACGCTGTCGCCAACGGCCATGCCTTTGGTTGCGATGATGTAATGACGCTCGCCGTCGGCGTAGCACAACAGAGCGATATTCGCGGTGCGGTTTGGATCGTATTCGATACGTTCCACTTTCGCTGGAATACCATCTTTGGTGCGCTTGAAGTCGATCAAGCGATAGTGTTGCTTGTGACCACCACCGATATGACGGGTGGTGATGTGACCGTTGTTGTTACGACCAGCGGTCTTGGATTTCTTTTCAACCAGGGCAGCGAACGGACGACCTTTGTACAGGTCGGCATTCACCACCTTCACCATGCCGCGACGGCCTGGCGAGGTTGGTTTCATCTTAACGAGTGCCATTATGCAGCCTCCTCGGAGAAGTTGATTTCCTGGCCAGGCTTCAGGCACACGAAAGCACGCTTGGTATGGTTACGACGACCGTTGAACTTGCCGGTGCGCTTTTGCTTACCTTCGCGGTTTGCAGTTTGCACGGACAGAACTTCAACCTTGAACAGCAGTTCGACCGCTGCCTTGATTTCAGGCTTGGTTGCATCCGGCAGTACGCGGAATACAATTTGCTCGTTCTTTTCCGCGACCATGGTGGCCTTTTCGGAAATGACCGGCGCCAACAGCACCTTCATCAAGCGTTCTTCGCTATGTTTCAAAATCGCGCTCATGCCAGCATCTCCTCAATCTTAGCCAATGCAGCTTTGGTGACCAAGATCTTCTTGTAGAACACCAGGGACATCGGGTCTGCGTGACGTGGCTCAACGACGAGTACGTTAGGCAGGTTGCGCGATGCCAGTTCCAGGTTTTCGTTCAGAACGTCGGTGATGATCAGAACCGAATCAAAGCCCAGGCCGTTCAATTTTTGCGACAGCAGCTTGGTTTTTTGGCGCGTCGATCGTCAGATCGTCGATGACGATCAGGCGCTCTTCGCGAGCCAGCTGCGACAGGATCGAGCAGATACCTGCGCGATACATTTTTTTGTTCACTTTGTGGGTGAAGTTTTCGTCAGGCGAGTTCGGGAAAATCCGACCACCGCCGCGCCACAGTGGCGACGACGACATACCAGCACGAGCGCGGCCGGTACCTTTTTGGCGCCATGGCTTTTTCGTCGTGTGGTGAACTTCTTCACGGTCTTTTTGCTTGCGGTTACCACTACGTGCATTCGCTTGATAAGCGATGACGACTTGGTGGATCAGCGCTTCATTGTAGTCACGGCCGAAAATCGTATCGGCTGCAGCAACGTTCGAGGCGGCTTGACCTTGCGCATTCAGAAGCTTGAGTTCCATCGTTTAAGCTCCCTTCTTGGCTTTGGTTTTGATGGCTGGCGAGACAACTACCTGGCCATTTTTCGCACCTGGAATCGCGCCTTTGACCAGCAGCAGCTGACGGTCGGCATCGATACGGGCGATCACGAGGTTCTGGATCGTACGGTTAACGTCACCCAGATGACCGGTCATGCGCTTACCAGGGAAAACGCGACCTGGATCTTGTGCCATACCGATGGAACCTGGAACGTTATGCGAACGCGAGTTACCGTGCGTTGCACGGCCAGAAGCGAAGTGGTAACGTTTGATAACGCCTGCATAGCCTTTACCGATGGTAACGCCTTGCACGTCGATCTTTTGACCGACTTCGAACAGGGAAGCAGCGACAACATCGCCAGCTTTCAGTTCAGCGGCTTTAGCAGCGTCGACACGGAACTCTTTCAACAGAGTACCGGCTTCAACACCAGCTTTAGCGTGATGACCAGCAACAGCTTTGGTCACGCGGGAAGCGCGACGTTGACCGAATGCGACCTGAACAGCGGAGTAACCATCTGTTTCAGGGGTTTTGATTTGCGCAACACGGTTGTTCGATACGTCCAACACGGTGACCGGGATCGAATCCCCTTCATCCGTGAAAATGCGCATCATACCAACCTTGCGACCGAGAAGGCCTAGGCTCATTTTTTCTCCATTCCCACCTGCGATTGGGCGGGGCTTGTTTAACTACAAAGTAACGTAGGACTCAAAAAAGACGAATCCATACCGAAGCCGGCTAGTATATAGCACAAAAACCCTTGACGCAACAAGTTAACACGAGGTATGTCAAAGTGTTGCGCGACGCCCCTGCGGGAGTTGTCGGAGCGCCTGAAAAACACTGCCGCAAGGCAACTTAACGGGCGCAAAGCACGGCGGCATGCGGCCTGGCACCGGGCACCATCAGCGGCAGGTCACTGGCAGCCGCAGAAACAACAAGGGCGCGTACACCGCGTACGCGCCCTCTTCAGCTCGTCAATCATGCTTGTCGCAGCTGGGGACGTATCGCTGCCCTACTCTTGCACTGGTCCTTTGCCAATCTGATACCAGTCCACCTTGCGCGTCGCCACCATGATGGCGGCCAACACGGTGAACAACAGGATGCTGCCCATCACCAGCGCATTATTTTCCGAGCTCAGCAAGCCATACAGGGCCCCATACAGCAGCGTCAGCGCCACGCCGAAGCCGATGCCGCGCCAGGCGTTGTGCAGCACGTGCACCAGATAAAAGCTGGTCAGCGCGATACAGGCGGCGCTGGCGATCAGGTAGGCGGCCAGGAAGGCGATATGCTCGGCCAGGCCCACCAGCAGCAGGAAGAAGATCACCAGCGACAGACCCACCAGCACATACTGCACCGGGTGGATCGGCAGGCTTTTCAGGATTTCAAAGATGAAGAAGGCGGCAAAGGTCAACGCCACGAACAGCAAGCCATATTTGGTGGCCCGGTCCGATTGCGAATACACATTCACCGGCTCGATGAAGCCCACGCTGAAGCGGTCCACCTGGCCCAGCGGCGCACTGTCTGGCACCTTGAATTCACCCTCGATGGTGCTCAGCTGCGTTTGCGCATTGGTGGCCAGCGACGAGATATTCCACGCCACATTGAAACCCCGGGCATCGATCTGGCGATTCTTCGGCGACGGCAGGAAGCGCCCGCCAAACTGCGGATG
This sequence comes from Janthinobacterium lividum, assembly GCF_023509035.1. Taxonomy (NCBI): domain Bacteria; kingdom Pseudomonadati; phylum Pseudomonadota; class Betaproteobacteria; order Burkholderiales; family Oxalobacteraceae; genus Janthinobacterium; species Janthinobacterium lividum. The sequence continues at coordinate 578,468 of NZ_CP075583.1, forward strand.
AGGCCAGTTCGACTTGATCTGGATCTGGCTGTTCTTGGCCACCGGCACGAAATGCTGGCGTTCGATGCCATCGAGGCCCAGGTCAAAGCTGAAGCGCACCTGCTGCGGCGCCGCCAGAGGCATGGCGCCCAGCGGCGCATGCAGGCCGCTGCGGAAGGCAAACAGATCGGTGCCCTGTTCGAACTCGATCTTCTGGCCGCCCCAGTCGATTTTCGGGATATTGCGGATGCCGCGCACGTCCTCGATGGACAGGGCAACGAAAGGCGTGCCCGGGGTCACGCGCGAGTCCGGCGACTTGCGCGGCAGCTGGCTGCTGGCCGGCACCGTGAAGTCGCCCTTGAAGGCATGCTGGCCGCTGTAGACCAGCACCTGGTGAATGCCGCGGTAGCGGCGGTCCGTTTCGATGTTGCCATTGATCTGCAGGTCATTCGGATACACGAGCAGGCGGCGCTGCACCATGCGGTGCAGCAACTCCGTGCGGACGGGTCCTTTCACTTCCTTGTCATCGCCCTTGGCCACTTCCACGCGCTCTTCGTACTGCTCCGTGTAGGGAATCACCAGGATGGGGCCGATGATGGTTTGTTCGCGCACCGAATCGGCGGCGATGCTGTTGACGGCTTCCTGGCGGAATTCCATCCGCTCCTTGATCGTTTCCTGAATCATCAGTAAAGGCAGGCCGATCAGCAGCATCAGGCCGAACACGATCAACGCTTTGACTAACAGAGTTTTTTGCATGGCGCATCCTTGAAGTAAGGATGCCAGTGTAAAAAGCTGTATGCGCTGACGATGCAGTCTGTGTGAAGCCGGCAAATAAAGTGTGCTACGCCAGCGGCAGGCACAGGCGCGCGCAGGCGCCGCCCTGCGGATGATTGAGCACCTCGACCGTGCCGCCATGCAGGGAGGCCACTTCGCGCACAAAGGGCAGGCCCAGGCCCGTGCTCTTGCCGGCGGTCGGGCGCGGCAAGGAATAAAAGCGCTCGAAGACGCGTTCCAGCGCATACGCGGGGATGCCTGCACCCCGGTCGCGCACGGCAATTTCCACGTGCGCACCCTGGCGATGCGCCGTCAGGTCGATGCGGCTGCCGGGCGGCGCAAAGCCAGCCGCATTGTCGAGCAGATTGCCCAGCGCCTGACGCAGCAGCAGGGCGTCGCCCGCCACGCTCGCCACACTCGCCTCGCCGGCCTGCACTTGCAGGCGCACGCCGCGCGCCGCCAGGGTGGCGGCCGCGTCCTGCGCCACTTGCGCCAGCAGCGGGCCCAACGCGATGCGCTCGGTATTGTCCAGGCGCTGCTGCTTTTCCACGCGCACCAGGGCCAGCAGCTTGTCGATCAATTGCCGCTGGCGCGCATTCTGTTCCAGGATACTGGCCAGGAACTGGCGGCGCTCGGCCGGCGGCATGTCTTCTTGCAGCAGTTCGGCCGAGGCCTGGATGGCGGCGATCGGGCTTTTCAATTCATGCGCCAGGGTGTGCATCAGTTGCTCCACATATTCCTTGCCCTCCAGGCGCGTGCGCATTGCCTCCAAGGCCCGCCCCAGGGTACCGATCTCGTTCCTGCCCAGCACCGGCAACGCCACCTTGCGCCCTGCTTCCACGTCGCCGATGTAGCGCATCAGCTTGCCCAACGCATGGTGCAACCACCAGGCGAATGCCAGGCCGATCAGCAGCGACAGCAGCAACAGGATGGCGCCACGCTGCAATATCTTGCGCTGGCTGCGCTCGACAAAGGCTTGCACGCTGGCGTTCGGCTTGGCCACCGTCAGCACGCCGATCACCTCATTGCCGTCACGAATCGGCGCGGCCACATACATTACCGTCGACATCTCGTCGTCTGGCCGGCTGCGCGTGCTGCGCGCGCCATATTTGCCCTGCAAGGTGAGATACACGTCATTCCAGCGCGAATAGTCGCGCCCCACGTCGCGCCCGCTGGAATCGAACAGCACGATGCCGTGCCGGTCCGTGATGGTGATGCGGTAATCGAGCGTGCGCTTGCGCACGCCATTGATATTGATGTCCACGCCGTGGCGCGCATAATCCTGCATGCGCTCGACCACGGGCGACTGTGCCAGCGTGCCCGCCCTCACGTCGGGCGCCACCAGGCTGGCCAGCAGTTGCGAGGTGTCGACCAGCGTGTCTTCCAGCGTCGAGCGCACACCGGGCTTGACCTGCTCCATGAAGACATTCAGCAAGAACCACGCGGCCAGGCCCACGATCAGGAAGTAGCCCAGCAGGATACGCAGGCCGATCTTCATGCGCCGGCCAGGCTGTAGCCGAGGCCACGGTGGGTATGGATGGGGTCGACTTGCGCATCGATGGCACGCAGCTTGGCGCGCAGCGATTTGACATGCGCGTCGACGGTACGCTCGAGCGTGTCGGGCGCCCCGCTCCACACGCGCTCCATCAGCTGCGCGCGCGACAGCACATGACCGGGATGCTCAAGCAGGTTTTTCAGCAACAGATATTCATAGCGGGTCAGGTCCAGCGGCTGCCCGTGAAACAGCACTTTCGCCTCCAGCGCGCGCAATTCGAAGCGCGCCGGCGCGGTCGCAGCGACAGGCGCGGCTATCGTCATGCCAGTCTCGCGCGGCACCTGAACGGCACCTGCGCGGCGCAGGATGACGCGGATGCGCGCCACCAGTTCGCGCGGCGAAAACGGTTTGGTGACGTAATCATCGGCGCCGATTTCCAGGCCGACGATACGGTCTATCTCATCGCTGCGGGCCGTCAGGAAGATCACCGGAACCTCGGAAAACTGGCGCAGCCGGCGGCACACTTCCAGCCCGCTCATGTCGGGCAAGCCCACGTCGAGCACCACCAGAACGGGCATCTGCGCGGCTTCGCCGGGTGCTGGACGTAGCGCGGCCAGGGCTTGCTCGCCCAACATCACATGGCGCGGCGTAAAGCCGTCCGTGCGCAAGGCATAGGCGATGCTGTCGGCAATCGCCTGTTCATCTTCCACGATCAGGACAGTCTTGGACATGGCGGCGGCAGGCATTAGTGGACAGACCCGGAGTATCCCTGAAGCACGCAAGCGGCGTCAATCGCGCGCCTTGCGGTGCGCGGGCAAAAAGCCACCCACCCCAAAAAACTTATAGTATATTTATCGCAGCATGACTCCACTGATACACCGTGTCCAACACCCGTCCGAGGAGACTATGAAGAACCATACCATCAGCCTGCTATGCGCTGTCAGCCTGCTGGCCGCCTGCGCGGTGCCAGCGACGCTCACCACTTCCAACGCACAACACGACGCCTGCAACGCGGCCGAACTCAAAGGCCAGCTTGGCGAAGCGGAACTGGCTTGCGCACAGGCGCTGCGCAGCGCCGAGCAGGCCGGGGCCAGCGCGGATATCCTCTCGCAGCGCCAGTACAACCTGGGCCGCATCAAGCGCTTGCAGGGCAAGAATGCCGAAGCGGAGCAGTTGTACCGGCAAGCCCTGACCACGGAAGAAGCGGCGCAGCCACGCAGCGATGCACGCGTCGGCCGCCGCATGGTGGAGCTGGCGTCGGCGCTGGCGGCGCAAGGCAAGTGGCAGGAAGGCACGGGATACCTGGAGAAAGTGCTGCCGCTGCTGCCGAAGCTGTCACCCGCCTCGCGCACGTATTCGGCGGAAGTGCTGCGCCAGTACGCCAGGCAGCTGCAAGGCGGCCCGCAGGCGGCAATCGGCAATCGCTTCGACGCGGTGGCGGCCAGCCTGTAACAAGAGACTCCCGTGGCCCGGCCTACGGCTGGGCGACGTGGATGCTGGCCTTGATGTGCTTGAGGTGGGCCACGATGGTGAACGTCATCACCACCAGCAGCGACCATGAACTCCATTTGCTGACATGCACGACCGACCAGGCGCCAAGCTGGTTCGGATAGCGCCACACGCCCCAAAAGGTGCTGATGTTTTCAGCCAGCCAGATAAAGAAACCGACCAGCACGAAACCGAGCAGCAAGGGCATGCTGCGGTCGCGGTCGAGCGGACGGAACACCACGGTGGTGCGCGCGTACAAACCCAGCGCACAAGCGGCCAGATACCAGCGATAGTCGCCGATGTAGTGATGGGTGAAGAAGTTGGCGTAGATCAGCAGCGCGATCAGCACCGCCATCCAGTACGGCGGATGGTGGCGTATGCGCATGTCGAGCAGGCGCCAGGTCTGGATGATGTAGCTGCCGACGGCCGCATACATGAAGCCGGAAAACAGGGGGACGCCGAACACCTTGCTGTAGGCGAAGTCGGGATAGCTCCACGACTGGATCGTCCCCGATACCTTGAACACCTCCAGCGCGAAGCCGACCGCATGAAACAGGCAAATGGCTTTCAACTCATCCCACGTTTCCAGTCCGCTCCACAGCATCGCGCCCTGGATCGCCAGCGCCGCCAGCAGCAGCACGTCATAGCGCGGCAGACCGAACAGGCCGTCGCGCGGCACCAGGAACACGGTAGCAAAAAACAGCCCCACGAACAGGCAGGACCTCGCCTCCTTGATGCCGAAATACAGGAATTCGGTCAGGAAGCGCGGCCAGCCGCGCAAGCGCTGACGGGGAGTCGCATTTAACAGGTGGGTATCGAGGGTATTGAGCATGCAGCAACTTTATCGGCCGCCCGCGGCACTGTAAAGCGATTTTGCACGTGCACGCAGTTGTCGCCAGTGTTGGGATGCGCCAATGGCAATGGGGCCGGGCGCACTCACGATCGTGAGCAGGCCCGGCCCCATCATCAGGCAGCGGGACACCCCGCCGGCCTGGAACAGCTGTCAACACCTGATGCTACGGTGTTGTCAGCTGCCCTTGAAACTCTTATTGCAGTTTGATTTCGACATCAACACCAGCAGGCAGGTCCAGCTTCATCAGCGCGTCAACGGTTTTGTCCGTTGGGTCAACGATGTCCATCAGGCGTTGGTGCGTACGGATCTCGAACTGATCGCGCGAAGTTTTGTTGACGTGCGGGGAACGCAGCACATCGAAACGTTGAATACGGGTAGGCAGTGGTACTGGGCCTTTGACGACAGCGCCGGTGCGCTTCGCGGTTTCAACGATTTCCAGAGCGGACTGGTCGATCAATTTGTAATCGAAAGCCTTCAGGCGGATACGGATTTTTTGGTTTGGTGCCGACATGATATTTCCTTAAAAGAACGAACCGCGCGGTCTGCACGGCAATGAGGTCATACGGGAATCTCTGACACAACAACCGTCAGGGTCGACATGATAGCACCAAAATGCTTGCCAACCCCGGCAGTTGAATAAAAAGAAGGGCGCCGGGCGACGACGCGTCTTCTTTTATGCAGGCTTAAGAATTAAGCCAGGATTTTTGCAACAACACCAGCGCCGACGGTACGGCCGCCTTCGCGGATAGCGAAGCGCAGACCTTCTTCCATCGCGATCGGGTTGATCAGCTTGACGGTGATCGACACGTTATCGCCTGGCATGACCATTTCTTTGTCTGCTGGCAACTCGATCGAACCGGTTACGTCCGTCGTACGGAAGTAGAACTGTGGACGATAGTTGTTGAAGAATGGCGTATGACGGCCGCCTTCGTCTTTCGACAGAACATAGATCTCGCCGGTGAAGTGAGCATGCGGCTTGATCGAGCCTGGCTTCGCCAGAACTTGACCACGTTGCACGTCTTCACGCTTGGTGCCGCGCAGCAGCAGACCAACGTTGTCGCCTGCTTGACCTTGGTCCAGCAGTTTGCGGAACATTTCCACGCCGGTGCAAGTCGTTTTGACGGTATCGGTGATGCCGACGATTTCGATCTCTTCGCCGACTTTAACAATGCCGCGCTCGATACGACCGGTCACAACGGTACCGCGACCCGAGATCGAGAACACGTCTTCTACTGGCATCAGGAATGCACCATCAACAGCGCGCTCTGGCGTTGGGATGTAAGCATCCAGCGCATCGGCCAGACGCAACACTGCGTCAACGCCCATTTCGCCTTCTTTGCCTTCCAGCGCCATACGTGCCGAACCTTTGATGATTGGCAGGTCGTCGCCTGGGAATTCGTACTTCGACAACAGCTCGCGCACTTCCATTTCAACCAGTTCCAGCAGCTCTGCGTCGTCGACCAGGTCGCACTTGTTCAGGAACACGATGATGTATGGAACGCCAACTTGGCGGGCCAGCAGGATGTGTTCGCGGGTCTGTGGCATTGGGCCGTCAGCTGCGGAGCACACCAGGATTGCGCCGTCCATCTGGGCAGCACCGGTAATCATGTTTTTGATGTAATCGGCGTGGCCTGGGCAGTCAACGTGCGCGTAGTGACGCGTTTCCGTTTCGTACTCGACGTGGGCGGTGTTAATCGTAATACCGCGCGCTTTTTCTTCTGGTGCTGCATCGATCTGGTCGTATGCTTTAGCTTCGCCGCCGAATTTCTTCGACAGAACCGTTGCGATTGCAGCGGTCAGCGTGGTTTTACCGTGGTCGACGTGGCCGATGGTGCCGACGTTGACGTGCGGCTTGGTCCGTTCGAATTTACCTTTTGCCATTTTATTCTTCCTTAGAACAATGATTTAAATGTAGGGACCGGCATTCTCGTGAAAGCCGGCCCGGAACTTCTATTACTTAGCTTTCGAGCTTACGATTGCTTCAGTCACATGCTTAGGTGCTTCAGCATAGTGCTTGAATTCCATCGTGTAAGTCGCACGACCTTGGGTCGACGAACGCAACGATGTGGCGTAACCGAACATTTCCGACAGAGGCACTTCGGCCTTGATGATCTTGCCGCCACCGCCAGCAATTTCATCCATACCTTGCACCATGCCGCGACGCGACGACAGATCGCCCATCACGGTACCGGCGTAATCTTCCGGCGTTTCCACTTCCACGGCCATCATCGGCTCCAGGATGACTGGCGATGCTTTGCGGCAGCCATCTTTGAATGCCATCGAAGCGGCCATGCGGAATGCATTTTCGTTCGAGTCAACATCATGGTACGAACCGAAGAACAGCGTGACTTTCACGTCAACGACTGGGTAACCAGCCATCACGCCCGAAGTCAGCGTGTCGCGCACACCTTTTTCAACTGCAGGGATGTATTCGCGAGGAACGGTACCGCCCTTGATCGCGTCAACGAATTCGAAGCCCTTGCCCGGTTCTTGCGGTTCGATCTTCAGAACCACGTGACCGTATTGACCACGACCACCCGATTGCTTGACGAATTTGCCTTCCGACTCTTCGCACACTTTACGGATCGTTTCGCGGTAAGCCACTTGTGGCTTGCCGACGGTCGCTTCAACGTTGAATTCACGCTTCATACGATCGACGATGATGTCCAGATGCAACTCGCCCATACCGGCGATGATGGTCTGGCCCGATTCTTCATCGGTACGCACGCGGAACGATGGATCTTCTGCTGCCAGACGGTTCAGCGCCAGGCCCATTTTTTCCTGGTCGGCCTTGGTTTTTGGCTCGACTGCCTGCGAAATCACCGGCTCAGGGAAGACCATGCGCTCCAGAACTACGCTGGCTTTTTCGTCGCAAAGCGTATCGCCAGTGGTGGTGTCTTTCAGACCCACGACAGCGGCGATGTCGCCAGCGCGCATTTCCTTGATTTCTTCGCGTTCGTTCGCTTGCATCTGCACGATACGGCCGATACGCTCTTTCTTCTGCTTCACGGAGTTCAGCACCGAGTCGCCCGAATTCAGGGTACCCGAGTAGCAACGGATGAAGCACAGCTGACCCACGAACGGATCGGTTGCGATCTTGAACGCCAATGCCGAGAATTTCTCATTGTCGTCAGCGGCGCGTTCGACTGGCTGCTCGTCCTCGTCCAGACCTGGGACAGGTGGAATGTCGATTGGCGATGGCAGGTACTCGATGACCGCGTCCAACATGGCTTGTACGCCCTTGTTTTTAAAGGCGGTACCGCACAACATTGGAACGATTTCGCTGGCGATGGTACGCTGACGCAGAGCAGCCTTGATCTCGGCTTCCGACAGGTCGCCTTCTTCCAGGTACTTGTTCATCAGTTCTTCGGACGCTTCAGCAGCGGCCTCAACCATGTTTTCGCGCCACTTAGCAGCTTCAGCCGCCAGGTTCGCTGGAATTTCGCCGTATTCGAACTTCATGCCTTGCGAAGCGTCGTCCCAGATAACCGCTTTCATCTTGACCAGATCGATAACACCGGTGAAGACGTCTTCAGCGCCGATAGGCATCTGGATAGGTACTGGGTTGGCTTTCAGACGCGAACGCATCTGATCGTAAACCTTGAAGAAGTTGGCGCCGGTACGGTCCATCTTGTTCACGAAGGCCAGACGTGGCACTTTGTACTTGTTAGCCTGACGCCATACCGTTTCCGATTGTGGCTGCACGCCGCCGACTGCACAGTAAAACCATGCAGGCGCCATCCAACACGCGCATCGAACGTTCAACTTCAATGGTGAAGTCAACGTGGCCTGGGGTGTCGATGATGTTGATGTGGTGAGCTGGGAAGTTGTTTGCCATGCCTTTCCAGAAGCACGTAACAGCAGCCGAGGTAATCGTGATGCCGCGCTCTTGCTCCTGTGCCATCCAGTCGGTGGTGGCAGCGCCATCATGGACTTCGCCCAGCTTGTGGTTCACGCCGGTGTAGAACAGGACGCGCTCGGTCGTGGTCGTCTTACCTGCATCGATGTGAGCGGAGATACCGATATTACGATAGCGCTCAATGGGGGTCTTGCGGGCCATAATTAATCCTAAATGAATGGACAAAACCGAGCAGCATTTTTTTGCAAAAATGAGCCCGGCCTCGAACAACAGATGCTTGACAGCCGCCTTGCGGTAGCTGGCTTTATATTAGAAGCGGAAATGCGAGAACGCTTTGTTCGCTTCAGCCATACGATGGACTTCGTCGCGTTTTTTCATCGCGCCGCCGCGGCTTTCAGCCGCCTCCATCAGCTCACCGCCGAGGCGTTGTGGCATCGATTTTTCGCTGCGCTTGTTAGCAGCTTCACGCAACCAACGCATGGACAGAGCCATACGACGGACTGGGCGAACTTCGACCGGCACCTGGTAGTTTGCACCACCGACGCGACGGGATTTCACCTCAACCAGCGGCTTGGCGTTGTTGATTGCGGTAGCAAAAACTTCGAGCGGATCTTTGCCCGATTTTGCTGCGATGTGCTCGAAAGCACCGTAGATGATGTTTTCTGCAACCGATTTCTTACCGGACAGCATCAGCACGTTTACAAATTTAGCGACATCAGTGTTGCCGAATTTTGGATCTGGCAAAATTTCGCGCTTGGGTACTTCACGACGACGTGGCATATCAATTCCTTTCAATCTTCAGTTGAGCGCGCGTTCTTCGCACACTCGCGGACGACCATCATAGTCTTCCACTTACTCGACCAGATGCGGTCGACTACATTCACTTAGCTAGTTGCCACTGAGCGAAACTTGGGTTTGCTGCGTACAACTTATTACTTCTTGCCTGCTTTAGCGCGCTTGGTACCGTACTTCGAACGCGATTGCTTACGGTCTTTAACGCCTTGGGTATCCAGGGCACCGCGAACCATGTGGTAACGCACACCCGGCAAATCCTTAACGCGACCGCCGCGCAGCAGCACAACACTATGCTCTTGCAGGTTATGGCCTTCACCGCCAATGTACGAAATGACTTCGAAACCATTGGTCAGACGAACTTTAGCGACTTTACGCAGAGCCGAGTTAGGCTTCTTTGGAGTCGTGGTGTAAAACACGTGTGCAGACGCCACGTTTTTGCGGGCTGTTTTCCAGCGCCGGCGATTTGCTCTTCACGGTCAAAGCGACGCGTGGATTGCGAATCAATTGATTGATGGTTGGCATCGTTATAAATCCAACAAAAAACTACGATTAATAACCCGGGCAAGATGCCCGGCGACTAAAACCTCGTCCCGCTTTCATCTACTGCGCACCGGAGGCGCCCGCAGCCACTCGATAAGGAGCGGCCATGAAATGCCAAGCAATACGTAAAACGATGAGCAGAATAAAATCGAGAACTCGCTAGTTTAGACCTTGTGTTACAGGGGGTCAATCAGTTTACCGCTTTTTGCTATAAAAAAAGGCAAAAAAGCGGCACTCTTGTGGCATTTTGACTAATCTTTGACCGAAGCGCGGGGACACTGATACCTTGCAGCAATGGATGATTTGGCATTCTTTCCCTGCGGCCAAGTATCGGATGCGCGCATTCTTGTATGACCGCAAGCCAACAAAAGGATTGATAATAGCGGACATTTTTCGCTGCCCTCCTTTATGCGCTCCTTGCTTCGCCCCGCCAATCTGTTCCTGCTCCTGACGTATGCCTTGCTGACGGCCGTGCCCTTCGTCCCCGCGCTGCTGGGGCGTGCGCTCGAGCATCCCTGGCAGATGCTCACCTTCGAGCTGCTGGCCTGGCTGGCCGTCTGGAGCGTATTCAAGCGCCCCGCATACTTCCACTGGCTACTGGTGCCCGCCTTCCTGGCCCTGCCGACGGAAATCTACCTGTTCATCTTCTATGGCCAGGGCATTTCCACGCACCACCTGGGCATCATCTTCGAAACCAGCCCCAAGGAAGCGATGGAATTCCTCGGGCAAAAAGTGTGGTTGATGGGCGCAGTCATGCTGGGCGTGATCGCCTGGTGCGCGCTCAGCTGGTTTGCGGCCACGCGCACGCGCGACCTCGACTGGCGCGGCAAGACGCGCCCGGCCGCCTTCGTGCTGCTGATCCTGCTGGGCGGCTTCTGGTGGTATGGCCACGAATTCGGTTTCGACGCCAAGGTTCTGCATAGCGCTCCCGCATCGGCCAGGGCCAGCGGGCCGGCGGCCAGCGACAAGGCGGGCGCTTCCGGCTTCGGCGACGCCAGCTCGGCCGACGACGAAACGGCCGAAGAAGACGAAGAAAGCAGCAAGCCGGAGAACGCCAGCATCGCCGGCGCCGATGAAACGGGCCTGGGCTGGCCCAGCCTGCCCCACTGGGCGCGCCTGCCCTACGCCTTCGACACCGTCAGCAATTCCTGGCCCTTCGGCCTGGCCGCGCGCGGCTTCGATTTCTACAAGGAACGCAAGTACCTGGCCGAGCTGGGGCAGAAAAGCAGCAGCTTCCGTTTCGGCGCGCACCAGCAACATCCCGATCCCCATCCGGAAGTGGTCGTCATGGTGATCGGCGAATCGTCGCGCTACGACCGCTGGAGCCTGAACGGCTACGAACGCGACACCAATCCCCTGCTGAAACAGGAAAGCAACCTGGTGCCGCTGGCCGACGTCATCACGGCCGTTTCCGCCACGCGCCTGTCCGTGCCCGTCATCATCTCGCGCAAGCCGGCCACGCAAAGCCTCAAGGATGGCTTCTCGGAGAAATCCTTCCTGACTGCCTACAAGGAAGCGGGCTTCAAGACTTACTGGCTGTCGAACCAGATTTCGTTCGGCCAGTTCGATACGCCCGTGTCCGTGTTTGCCAAGGAGGCGGACGTGGTGCAATTCCTGAACCTGGGCGGCTTTACCAACAATTCGAACTTCGACCAGATCCTGTTCGACCCGTTCAGGAACGCGCTGGCCGACCCGGCGCCGAAAAAGCTCATCGTGCTGCACACCCTGGGCAGCCACTGGAACTACAGCCAGCGCTATCCCAAGCAATTCGACAAGTGGCAACCGTCGCTGTTCGGCGTCGACAAGCCCGTCTACACGGATACGGCCATCAAGCCACAGCTGAACAACAGCTACGACAGTTCCATCCTGTACACGGACTGGTTCCTGTCAAACGTGATCGGCATGCTGAAGGACGATGGCCAGCGCACCGCCCTGCGCAGCTCGCTCGTCTACGTGGCCGATCACGGCCAGACCCTGTACGACGGCACCTGCCGCCTGGCCTTCCACGGCCACAATACGCAGTTCGAATTCCACGTGCCCGCCTTCGTCTGGTATTCGCCGCAATTCCAGCAGCACTATCCGGACAAGGTGACGCAGCTGCAGCGCCATCAGAAAGCGCGCCTGTCGACGGAAAACATGTTCCACACCCTGCTCGACCTGGGCGACATCCGCTTTGCCGGCGAACAGCCCGAATGGAGCATCGCCAGCCCCCGCTTCAAGCAGCACAAGCGCTACGTCGACAGCTACGGCTGGACCAACTACGACAACGCCATCATCCGCGGCGATTGCCGCGAAGTGATCGACAAGAGCACGCCGGAAAAGCAGGAAAAGTAGCGCGCGCCCATCAAGCCCGTTCGAGCACGCCGCCGCAATCGGCCGGTTGCGCCATGTGCGTGCTGAGCCAGTCGAAGACGCGCCCGGCCTTGTCCGCGATACCGGCGTCAAAACCGCGCTGCGCCAGCAGGGCGATGCCATTCGAGGCCTGCAGCACGCCAGGCGCCAGCTGCAGCGCGCCGGCGTCATCGCGGCGCACGCACCACGGCGCCAGGCAGTCTTCCAGCAGCGGCCCCAGCACCAGGTTGTGCGACGAGACGATCACCAGGTGGCGCGCGGCCAGGGAGTGCAGCACGGCCGCCGCCGCCGCCACCGACTCGAGGTGGTTCGTGCCGCGGAAAATCTCGTCGATCAGGAACAGCGCCGGCGCGCCGCCCTCGGCCAGCGCCAGCAATTCGCGCGCGCGCCGCAATTCGGCGATATATAAACTTTCGCCGCCATCGAGCGAGTCTTCATTCTGCATGCTCGAATACAGCGGCAGCATGGGCACGTGGGCGGCCTGCGCATAGCAAAAACCGAAGGCGCGTGCGCTGATCAGATTGAGTCCCACGCCGCGCAGCAAGGTACTTTTTCCGATCGCATTCTGCCCCGAAATGAAGGCGCCCCGGCCATCGAGCCGCAGCGACAGCGGCATGGCACCGCCCAGCAGCGGATGCACCATGGCATCGAGCGACAATTGCCGCGCATCGGCTTCCTGCGCCCAGCAAAATTGCGGGCGGCCGCGCAGGTGGCGCGCCAGTGCCACGTCGGCCTCGAGGTCGGCCAGCAACAGGAAACTCTGGCGCAAGAAGGCGCGTTCGCGCCGCACCATGCGCAGGCTATGGAAATAGCGCCGGATATTGCCCAGCATGAGCCAGTCGTCATATTCGCTCAGCAGGGGAATCATCTTGATCCAGCGCAGCGGCGTGATCTGGCGATTGATCACGCCTGCCGCCCGGACGCCTTCGCGCAACTGCGCCGTGAACGGCGAATCGAGCGCTCCCAGGCGGCCATGCACCAGCAATATCTGCTGCAAGGTAAATACGCTGCGCGCCCACGGTTTGCAGCGATCGTAAAAACGCATCTGCAACGCCATCAGGAAGAGCCAGACGGGAACGACGATGGCCCACGCCAACGGCGCGACCAGCCACGCGGCCAGCAGCGCTACCAGCAGCACCAGGGTCGGCAGCAGCAGCCAGCGGCTCCACCACGGCGGCGCTGACGGGGGCGCGCCGCACAGCAGCGCAGCCACTTCCATGTCTGCCGTGCGCAGCGGCCGCATGGCTTGCTCGAGCGCTGCCTGCTGTGCCGGCGCGGCCAGCAGGGCCGTGATGCGCGCGCGCGACGCGGCACTTGCCATGCCGCTCGCCAGACGCTGATGCAATCGCTGCTGGCCAAGAATGCTGGTCTGATCGGCGAGCTGCATATGGTAGTCATCGAGCAGCATTTCGTCCCAGGTCTGTTCATCGAGCTGGACCGGGCCAGCTTCGACCTGCTGCAGCATGGCAATATCGCTGCGGGCAAAGGGGTAATCGAATTCCGCCGGTTCAGGCAGGCTGGCAAACTGGCGCAGCCAGCGGTTCAGGCTAGAAAACTGGGAGGGCGAGGACGGCATCAGGCTCCAATCAGGGATCAGCATGGCGCCGCGCGCCATCACTGCCACGCCACAGATCAGGCCGATTGCCAGATTATCAAGATCCATCGCTCCATGCCGCGCCGGTAAGGCCGCGCGGACACTTGGCGGACGGCGCGGACACGGCGGACAGCCGGACACTCCGGTTTTTCTCTTTGCAGATCAATGGCTTATGCAGTGGCACGGATCGTGCATTGGATAAGTCATCTTCCACGAGACATGACCATGATCCGCGATACCTCCTCTCAAGACGCCGTACTGTCCGCCCCGCCGGGCCAGCGCCACAAGCAACGCGCCCTGCTGCTGGCCGGCGCCGTCATCGTCATCGGCGGCGCCGTCGCCGTATTTTCCGGCTGGCGCAACAGCGAACATTCCGTCAATGCCAGCCGCCTGCGCATCGCCGAGGTCACGCGCGGCACCCTGATCCGCGACGCGGCCGTGAATGGCCGCGTGGTGGCCGCCATCAGCCCCACCCTGTACTCGACCACGGTGGCCACCGTGACCTTGAAAGCCAAGGCGGGTGACACGGTAAAAAAAGGCGACATCCTGGCCGTGCTTGAATCGCCGGACCTCTCCGACGCCCTGAAACGGGAGCAGTCGAGCGTGCAGCAACTGGAAGCGGAAGTGGCGCGCCAGCAGATCCTGGCAAAAAAACAGAAGCTGCTGGCGCGGCGCGAAGCCGATACGGCGGAAATCGAACGTCTGTCAGCGCAGCGCACCCTGGAACGCTACGAAAGCGTGGCGCAAGTGGGCATCATCGCCAAGATCGATTACCAGAAGGCCAAGGACGCGCTCAATTCGGCCGACATCCGCAGCAAGCACGCTTCGCAGGCGGCAGGCCTGGAAAGCGAGGACGTGACCCTGGCACTGAAGACCAAGGTCAATGAACTGGAACGCCAGCGCCTGAGCCGCGACAACGCCCAGCGCCGCGTCGACGAACTGACCGTGCGCGCGCCCGTCAACGGCTTCATCGGCACCCTGTCGGTGGCCAACCGCAGCGTGGTGCAAGCCAATACGGCGCTGATGACCCTGGTCGACCTGTCGCAGCTGGAAGTGGAGCTGGAAGTGCCGGAAACGTATGTGGCTGACATCGGCCTGGGCATGAGCGCGGAAATCGAAACAGGCGTCATCAAGGCGACAGGGAAACTGTCGGCGCTGTCGCCGGAAGTAGTGAAAAACCAGGTGCTGGCACGCGTGCGCTTCAATGGCGAACAGCCGGCCGGCCTGCGTCAGAACCAGCGTGTCACGGCGCGCCTGCTGATTGATGAAAAGCCGAATGTGCTGATGCTGGCGCGCGGCCCCTTCGTCGAGGCAGAAGGCGGCCGTTTCGCCTATGTGGTGCGCGACGGCGTGGCCATCCGCACCCCTATCAAGATGGGCGCCACCAGCGTCTCATCCGTGGAAATTCTCGATGGCCTGAAGCTTGGAGACAAGGTCGTCGTCGCCGGCACGGAATCGTTTGAAAACGCTGCCCGCATCTCCATCAATCAATAAGCTGCATCCCATCCTAGAAAGAGGCACGCCATGCTGCGCATGCAAAACCTGAACAAAGTCTACCGCACCCACATGATCGAAACGCACGCGCTGCGCGGTTTTGAAATCCACGTCAAGCAGGGGGAATTCGTCACTGTCACGGGACCATCCGGCTCCGGCAAGACGAGCTTCCTGAACATCGCCGGCCTGCTCGAGGAATTCACGGATGGCGAATACATACTCGACGGCGTCAACGTGAAAGGCATGAACGACAATGCCCGTTCGCGCCTGCGCAATGAAAAACTGGGCTTTATCTTCCAGGGTTTTAATCTGATCCCCGATCTGTCGCTGTTCGACAATGTCGACGTGCCGCTGCGCTACCGGGGCTATAACAGCGCCGAGCGACGCGAACGCATCGAGGATGCCTTGGCAAAGGTGGGACTGGCCTCGCGCATGAAGCACTATCCGGCCGAATTGTCGGGCGGCCAGCAACAGCGCGTGGCGATCGCGCGCGCGCTGGCCGGGTCGCCCAAGCTGCTGCTGGCCGATGAACCGACAGGCAACCTCGACACGCAGATGGCGCGCGGCGTGATGGAGCTGCTCGAAGACATCAATGCGCAAGGCACCACCATACTGATGGTCACGCACGATCCGGAACTGGCGCTGCGCAGCCAGCGCAATGTGCACATCATCGACGGCCAGGTGTCGGACCTGGTGCACAAGGGGCCATCGCTGGCAAGCAGCCAGGCCAAGGCCGGCAGCAACGCCGCCACCGCCTGAGGAGTATTCATGTTCCAGTATTACTTCCTGCTCGGCCTGCGCAGCCTGCGCCGCAATCCGGCCCTGACGGCACTGATGGTGCTGACCCTGGCCATCGGCGTGGCTGCCAGTATTTCCACTCTCACCATCCTGCACGTCATGTCCGGCAATCCCCTGCCGCACAAGAATGGCCGGATGTTCGTGCCGTTGCTCGACAACGGTCCCCTCGCTGGCTATACGCCGGGTAACAAGTCGGGCGACGACCAGCTCAGCTACCGCGACGCCGTCAATTTCCAGAACAGCAAACTGGGCGAACGGCGTAGCGTCATGTATGGCGTGGGCGGCGCCATCGAACCAGCACGCAAGGATATCGGCGCTTTCAGCTCCCAGGGACTGGCAGCCTACCGCGACTTCTTCCCCATGTTCGAGACGCCGTTCCGATACGGCCAGCCGTGGAGTGCTGCCGACGATGCCGCCGGTGCCGATGTCGTCGTCCTGTCGCGCAAGCTGGCGGAAAAGCTGTACGGCGACAGCAATCCGGTCGGCCAGCGCATGACACTCATGGGTTTCCAGTATCAGATCACGGGTGTGCTCGATAAATGGGACCCGGTACCGCGCATCCACCGCATCATCGGCAGCGGCGCCTTCGGCAGCGAAGACAGCTACTTCATCCCGTTTACCAGCGCGATACGCCATCAGATGAGCCACAACGGCAGCATGAGCTGCAGCGGCAACCGCGAGCCTGGGTACCAGGGCACGCTCGACTCGGAATGCACGTGGATGCAGTTCTGGTTCGAGATGGCCAGCGATGGTCAGCGCAGCGAATTGCAGAACTACCTCGACAGCTATGCGCAGGAACAGCGCAAGCTGGGCCGCCTGAAGCGCAATGCCCCCAACCAGCTGTTCACCATCGATGAATGGATGGCGCACCTGCGCGTGGTCGGCAACGACAACAAGCTTTCGGCCTGGCTGGCCTTTGGCTTCCTGGCCCTGTGCCTGGTCAACACCATCGGCCTGCTGCTGGCCAAGTTTTCCGTGCGCGCCGCCGAAGTCGGTATCCGCCGCGCACTGGGCGCCTCGCGCAGCGACATCTTCCGCCAGTTCCTCGTCGAGACGACCGTCATCGGCCTGGCTGGCGGCGTGCTTGGCCTGCTGCTGTCCTTCGGCGCATTGGCACTCATCGGCATGCAGTCGAAGCAGCTGACCGTCGCCGCGCACATGGACTGGGTGATGCTGGCCATGACCTTCGTCATCTCGGTGGCCGCAGCGATCCTGGCCGGCCTGCTGCCGACCTGGCGCGCCTGCCAAGTGACGCCGGCCCTCCAGCTCAAATCCCAATAACCGCACACTCCGCACACGAATAGGACACCATGGAAATCCGACCCATCCTGTCTGCGCTGATGCGCAGCAAAACCGGCGCCATCCTGGTTGCCGTGCAGGTAGCCCTGAGTCTGGCCATCCTGGCCAATGCCCTGCATATCGTCAACGTACGCCAGGAGGTGGCGGCGCGCCCCAGCGGCGTGGCGGCAGAAAGCGACGTCTTCCATCTGCTGGTGCGCAACTTGCGCCAGCAGGGCCACAATGAAGAACTGGCTCTGCAAAAGCGCCTGGCCGCCGCCGCGCGCGCCGTTCCTGGCGTCGTCTCAGTGGCGCAGGTAAGTCAGGTGCCGCTGTCGCGCAACGGCAGCAGCAGCGGCTTTGCTGTCAACCGCACACAGGAAAACACCTCCGCCAATGCCGCCGTGTATCTCACACCCGACTCGCTGATCAAGACATGGGGCTTGAAACTGGTGGAAGGGCGCGATTTTACGCCCGCCGAAATTACGGAAGTTGACCAGAATGTGACAAAAGAATCACCACCGCAAGTCATCATCACGCGGGCGCTGGCAAAAAAAATGTACCCTGGCGGCGGCAGCGCCCTGAACATGCCCATGTACATGGGCACCGGCGAAGACGCAGAGAAATTGCAGGTCGTCGGCGTCATCGAACGGCTGCAGACCCAGGGCGCGGAAGTGGGTGAGCGCGGCGAATATTCAATCCTGTTTCCCGTGCGCCTGACGGGCGACGGCGATGCATTGCTGACCATCCGAGCCGAACCGGGTCAGCGTGACCGCGTGATGAAAGAAGTGGAACAAGCCGTCCGTGCGGCCACGCCGGACAAGCTGATCGTGCGCATCCGCAGCTTCAACGAAGACCGTGACACGCGCTACCGCGCCGACCGCGCCCTGTCGTGGATGCTGATCACCGTCTCGGCCCTGCTCCTGCTGGTGACGGCCAGCGGCATCGTCGGCATTGCCAGCCTGTGGGTCACGCAGCGGCGCAAGCAGATCGGCGTACGGCGCGCGCTCGGTGCGCGCCGCATCGACATCTTGCGCTACTTCCTGACGGAGAACTTCATGATCACCAGCGTGGGCGTGGCGGCCGGCGTGATGCTGGCCCTCGCGCTGAACCAGCTGCTGGTGAGCCAGCTGGAAATGGCCCGCCTGCCCCTGCCCTATCTGGTGGGAGGCGCGCTGGTGTTCTGGCTGCTGGGCCTGGGCGCAGTGTACGGTCCGGCATGGCGTGCGGCCAGTATTTCGCCTGCCACGGCCACGCGCAGCGCATGAATTTGCCCCCGCCATGGCTGGCCTGACAATGTTATGCTGCGCGCATGCCTACCGTACTGATTATTGACGACAATGCCGCCGTGGCCATCGCGCTCGACGTGCTGTTCTCCCTGCACGAGATCGACGCCGTGCGCGCCGCCTCGCCCGAGGAAGGCCTGCACCTGCTCGAACGCCACGCCATCGATCTGGTGGTGCAGGACATGAACTTCACGGCCGACACCACGTCGGGCGAGGAAGGCAGCGCGCTGTTCCACGCCATCCGCACGCGCTACCCCGACCTGCCCGTCATCCTGCTGACGGCATGGACACAGCTCGACGCGGCCGTCGAGCTGATCAAGTCCGGCGCGGCCGACTACCTGGCCAAGCCATGGGATGACCGGCGCCTGATCGCTTCCGTGCAGAACCTGCTGGAACTGGGGCAGGCCAACCGCGCGCTGCGCCAGCGTGTGGTGGCCGAGCAGCGCCAGCGCCACGCCCTGGAGCACGACTTCGACTTGCGCGGCATGGTGTGGCAAGACCCGGCCACGGAAAGAGTCGTGCACCTGGCGTGCCAGGTGGCGCGGGCCGACGTGCCCGTGCTCATTTCGGGGCCGAACGGCAGCGGCAAGGAACGCATCGCCGCCATCGTGCAAGCCAATTCCCAGGTCGCCAGCGGCCCCTTCGTCGTGCTCAATTGCGGCGCCGTGCCGGTCGAGCTGATCGAGGCAGAACTGTTCGGCGCCGAGGCGGGCGCCTACACGGGCATCACGCGCGCGCGCGACGGCAAATTCGACGCGGCCGACGGCGGCACGCTGTTCCTCGACGAGATCGGCAACCTGCCGCTGGCCGGACAAATGAAACTGCTGCGCGTACTGGAAACGGGACGCTTCGAGCGCCTCGGCTCGAACCGCGAGCGGCAGGTGAAAGTGCGCGTCATCAGCGCCAGCAACGCCGACCTGCCGGCGATGATCAAGGCTGGCACGTTTCGCGAAGACCTGTTCTACCGCCTGAACGTGATCGAGCTGCGCCTGCCGCCGCTGGCCCAGCGCCCGCTTGACATCCTGGTGCTGGCACAGCATTTTCTGGGCAGTGAAAAAACCCTGGACGCGCAAGCGCAGGCCACCCTGCTGGCCCACGGCTGGCCGGGCAATGTGCGCGAACTGAAAAATGTGATGCAGCGCGCCAGTCTGCTGACGGCCGGTGCGGTGATCCGCGCACAGGAAACGGGCTTGCCGCTGGCGGGTGTGCCATCACTGCGCGCGCCGCAGGATGCCGCCGCGACGGAGCCGGACCGCGACAGCGTCACCGCGGCGCTCGCGCGCGCGCACGGCGTGGTGGCGCAGGCGGCGCAGGAACTGGGGCTGTCGCGCCAGGCGCTGTACCGGCGCATGGAACGCCTGGGCATCGCGCGCGGCTGATGGCATACCGTCCCATGCGCCTCTCCCTGCTCACGCGCTGGACGGCGCTGATCGTCACCTTGCTGGTACTGGGCATCGTCATCGCCCTGCTGCTCGCGCATTTATTACCCGGCCAGCCGCTGCTGGTGCTGGCGGGTACGCTGCTGTGCGTGCTGCCGGTGGCCGTGATTACCATCCGCGCGCAGCTGCAAGCGATGCTGTCGCTGTTTCGTGCCTTGAGCGGCACGGTCGCCAGCTACCAGGACGGCGACTTCGGCTTCAGCTTGCGCTGGCCGCAGAACGATGAACTGGCCGACCTGGTGGCGGCCCACAATGCGCTCGGCGACGTACTGCGCAAGCAGCGCCTGGATCTGGTGCAGCGCGAACTGCTGCTCGACACCATGGTGCAAAACACGCCGGTGGCCATGCTGCTGGTGGCCGAAGGCAGCGCCATCGTGTACGCCAACCTGGCCGCGCGCCAGCTGCTGCACCACGGCCGCCGGCTCGAGGGGCATCACCTGACCGACATCGTGCAGCAGGCGGCGCCGGCCCTGGCCGAAGCGCTGGCGCGCCGCAACGACGGCCTGTTTACCAGCGGCGAGGGGGAACAGGAAGAGGTGTATCACCTGGCGCGGCGCAGCTTCAGCCTGAACGGGCGCAAGCACGAGCTGCTGCTGTTGCGCCAGCTGACCCTGGAATTGCGCCGCCAGGAAGTGCAGACCTGGAAAAAAGTCATCCGTGTCATCAGCCATGAGCTCAACAACTCGCTGGCGCCACTGGCCTCGCTGGCCCATTCCGGCGCCGAGCTGGTGCGCCGCGGCCAGACCGAACGCCTGCCGCAAATCCTTGCCACCATCGAGGAGCGCACGCGCCACCTGGAAACCTTCATCCTCGGCTATGCGCGCTTTGCCAAGCTGCCCGCGCCGCGCCTGGCGCCGTGCGAATGGCAACCGTTCCTCGACGGCCTGGCCTCGCAAGCGGTCTTCACGCAGGATGGCCCGGCACCCGCGCAGGCGGTCGTGTTCGATGCGGCGCAAATGCAGCAAGCACTGCTGAATCTGCTCAAGAATGCGCTGGAATCGGGTTCGCGGGAGGAGCATATCGGCCTCCACGTCAGCCAGGCGCAAGGGCAGGTGCGCATTGAAGTGCGCGATCGCGGGCCGGGCATGAGCGGCGCGGTGCTGGAAAACGCGCTGGTACCGTTTTATTCCACCAAGCGCAGCGGCACGGGGCTTGGCCTGGCGCTGGCGCGCGAAATCGCCGAAGCCCATGGCGGTCGCATCACCCTGGCCAACCGCGAGGGCGGCGGATTGGCGGTGACTTTGATTCTTCCATTGCAGGACAGAAATTAGTTCCCATCGCAACCGCTTTTTGCTCACATTCTGGCAATTATTTTTCGGTGCAATATTGATAATTAGAGTTTTAAATATTGCAACAATATAAGCGCCACGCCCGTGTGTTAGAAATAAGCTATTTAAGTTTGCATAATGATATAAAAATAGCTGATTGACAATGAAATGTCTTAACGATAATTTATCTGAGCGGCACGGTTTTTTTGAAATATCAATCGTTTTCTCGCGGGGATAAATATGAAACTGAAATCACTCATCGCAGCAGCGGTCCTGGGCGCGGCGTCCATCGGCAGTGCCTGTGCAGCGGCATACACCATAGACCTTAACAATACAAGCACCAATGTATGGACGGCAAGCTACGGCGCCACTCCCGTCCTAGGTGACTTTTCCGATACATTCACGTTCAGTCCATCAGCAACTGCCGGTTCGTTCGTGCAAACCTTTCTTGCGAACATGTCCTATACCGGCGCTGACAATACGGCGGTCACGTTCAGCTCCGTCACGCTGAACAGCATTGCCCTGACAGATGTCAGCACCAGCACGCCTTTCGGCGCCTTCCATGGCGCGCTCCTTGCTCCGACCGAGATTTTGATCGGCGCTCCCCTGGTTCTCACGGTCATGGGCAACTCCAAAGGTGGCAGCTATGCCGGCGACTTCAACCTGACCCTGGCCCCGGTTCCCGAGCCGGAAACCTATGCCATGATGCTGGCCGGCCTGGGGATATTGGGCTTCCTGGCTCGACGCCGCAAGCAACTTTGAGTTCGGCACCCAAAAGACGCTGCAGCGTCTTTTTTTCTGCCGGCTGCTAAACTGGCGCCATGACCACCGACTTTATCTCCACCAGCCATACCACTTTCAGCCAGCCGGGCCACCCGCCGGCCACCACCACGGAACACCGCGGCATCCGCTACCTGCACCTGGGAACCAAGTGGGTGCAGGGTGCCATGCGCCTGGACAAGCCCGACGCCATCGAACTCGAATACGTGCAGATGATGATGATGTGGATGCTGTTCAAGACGCAACCCAAACGCATCGTGCAGCTGGGACTGGGCAGCGCTGCGCTGACCAAATTCAGCTACCGCCGCTTCCCCGACGCCACGGTCACTGCCATCGAACTCAATCCGAACGTGATCGCCATCTGCGGCGCCCAGTTTGCGCTGCCGCCGAACGACGCGCGCCTCGATGTACGTGAAATGAATGCGCTCGATTTCGTGCTCGATACGGCCAACCACGGCACGGTCGACGCGCTGCAAGTGGACCTGTACGACGAGGATGCGCGCGGCCCTGTGCTCGACACGCCCGAGTTCTACCAGGCTTGCCACGACTGCCTGACGGACGACGGCATCATGTGCACGAATGTCTTCGGCGACTTTCCCAACTACGACAAGAATTTGCAGGCGATGGAACTGGTCTTCGACGCCGTCGTCTGGGTGCCGGAAATGGAAGATGAAAACATCGTCGTGCTGGCCTTCAAAAAATCGCCATCGCTCGACTTCAGCGACTTGTACGAACGCGCCGCCACCATCAAGAAGCAGTTCAACCTGCCCGCCAAGAACTGGGTCAACGGCTTGAAGCAGTGGATGCAGGAGCAACAGTAACCCCCATCAGGCGCGGTGCCCGTGCGATCTCATTCAAGAACCTCTTCCCATCTTCCTTCGGCGCGATAAAATCCCAGCTTCTTGTCGCCCTTGAAGCGTGCGGCCTTCATCAGGCCGGCAAGCTCGCTGGAAATCAACAGGTCGCCCGATTGCGCATCCCTGGCGATCTGCCTGGGTGCCATTGCATCGGCGCGGAAAACCTGCTCGTGAAATAGATGATATTGCCCTTGTCATCCTTTTCCGCGATTGAACGCTCGAGGTCCACCGCCTGTACATGTTGCGTCGCATTCACGATGTAAAACGGCTGCTCCACCGGCTCACCGCCCGTCATGATGCAGGCGGGGACGAGCAATTCCACGTCCTGCCCGGCGGCGCCGGCGAGGAACTCGGCCAGGCGGGCCGAGACCAGCGGCACCTCACCGAGCAGCCACAGGCAGTCATATTTCAGTAGCCGTTCCCTCGGACAGACAAAATGCACGGAGGGCTTGTCCATGCCGGGCGGGAAAAGCGCACCCTGCAGCAGGTCCAGGTAGTCGAAGTTCGATCCAGCCGTCTCATACGACCCACGTTCCTTGTCGTAGGAGCCGGTGAGTTTGTCATTGTAATAAACAGGGGCTTTCCAGCTCAGTATCATGGGCAGTCCTCTTCCTTGGCCTGGCAAAGGCCCTATTGTGCCCGCTTCACCTTTCCAGCCGCGCCTGGTTGCGCTAGCAGCGCGCCCAGGCGGCGCGCCAGGCCATCCATGTTCTCAGCCGGCACCTGCGCATAACCGAGCAGGAAGCCGTTCCAGCCGGCGCCCTCGCCTCTCCTCTCGCCCGTGCCATGCGCGGACAACGCCAGCGCCACGATGCCCTCCTGCGCGGCGCGCCGGCTCAGCGCCAGGTCATCCCATGCGCCATCGTGAAAACGCAGCGCCAGGTGCATGCCAGCCGTGCCGCCATGGATGGATGCGCCGCCACATGCATGGCGCTGCAAGGCTTCGCTCAAGGCGTCACGGCGCTGGCGATACAGCCTGCGCATGCGCCGCACATGGCGCGCAAACAGGCCGCTGCGCAGGAACTCGGCCAGCGCCAGCTGTTCGGCCACGCGGCCCCGTGCGGCGCCCTGCGCCTGCATCTGCGCGAAGGCCCCCGCCAGCGCCGCCGGCACGACGATAAAGGCGATGCGCAAGGCGGGAAACATGGTCTTGCTGAAGGTGCCCAGGTACACGACGGGCGCGTTCGCCACCAGCCCCTGCATGGCGGCCAGCGGTGGCCCGCCATGACGAAATTCGCTGTCGTAATCGTCTTCGATGATCAGGGCACCTGCGGCACGCGCGCGTTCGAGCAGCGCCATGCGGCGCGCGGGACTGAGCACGCTGCCCGTCGGATACTGGTGCGACGGCGTCGTATAGATCAGGCGCGGCGGCGTATCGCGCCAGTCGTCATCCGTCGGCGCGATGCCATCCATGTCGACGGCGATGCCGGTCACCTGTAAGCCTGCGACTCGCCCCGCCGCCAGCGCGCCGCCATAGCCGGGATGCTCGATCCACAAGGTGTCGCCCTGGTCCGCAAAGGCGCGCAGGCAGACATCGAGGCTGCTTTGCGTGCCATCCGTGATGAACACCTGGCCCGCATCGCAAACGACGCCGCGCGCGGCGCGCAAATGCTCGGCGATGGCCATGCGCAGCTGCGGCTCGCCGGCGGGGTCGCCGTAATTGAGCTGGCGTGGCGTCAGCGCGCGCCACGCACGGTCCAGCATGCGCCGCCACTGCGCCAGCGGAAATTCGTCGAGCGCCGGCACGCCAGGCGCGAACGCGCCCATGACGTCGGCGGGGAACACCACCGTCGCATTCACATCCTGTCCCGCCACGCCGCGCAAATGCCGGGCGCGGCGCGACAAGCCATCCTGGCCGCCACTCACTGGCGATGCCATCGGCTCGCCGGCGCTGCCTGCGACCACGGTGCCGCGCCGGTCCGGCAAAACAAACCCTTCGCTGGCCAATTGCTCGTAGGCGTACAGCACGGTATTGCGCGCCAGTCCCAGTTCCGCGGCCAGCACGCGCGTGGCGGCCAGCCGCGTGCCGGGCGCCAGCTGCCCGCCGCGGATCGCCGCGCGCAGACATTCATGCAGCATGCGCTGGCGCGGCCAGCCCCGCTCGCGGTGCGTGCGCTCGAATGCATCAAGCAGCAAAGCAAAATCCATGCGCCTCCTGTGGCTCTAAATTATTTATCGGTTCTGGATCTTTTTTCAGGGCCAGATGCCGATTATAGTGCGGCCTGCTTCTTCAACCAACCGGACTTCCGCCATGACCACCACCGCCCTGCCTCCCAGCCCCCGTACCCGCGTGCGCCGCGTCGCCGAACTGGCCAGCTACGAGCAAGCCACCCTGTACGCCGTCCTCGACGCCGCCTATCTGTGCCATATCGCCTTCCAGGACGAGCAAGGAAACCATTGCATCCCGACCGCCTGCTGGCGCATCGGCGGCCACCTGTACATCCATGGCTCGAACGGCAGCCGCATGCTCAAGCAGCTGCTGCGCGATACGGTCGTGTGCGTGACGGTAACCCATCTCGATGGCCTGGTACTGGCGCGCTCCGCCTTCAACCACACGATGAACTACCGCTCGGCGATGGTGTACGGGCAGTTTGAAAAAGTAAGCGATATCGGCCAGCAGCATGCGGCCATGGATGCGTTGATGGAAAAGCTGGCGCCGGGACGCCTGGCGCACGTGCGCGGCGGCAGCGCCAAGGAATACGCCGCCACTACCGTGCTGCGCATCGCGCTCGACGAATGCGCCGTCAAGCAGCGCAAGGGTGGCCCGCTCGACGACGAGGGCGACATGGCGCATGCCGTCTGGACGGGCGAACTGCCGTTTACGCACGGCCGTGGCGCGGCCATCGCCGATGCGCTCAACACCAGCGAAATGCCCGCGTATGCCGCTGCATGGGGTACGGAATCCGCTTGACCGGCCAGCGTGCTTGCCCGATGATCGGCGTTGATGGCGATCGCCACCAATTTACCAACCGATCCAATCACGCATGGAGCATATGATGATGAAGCGAGTATCCCTGGCTGCGGCCCTGACGGTCATGCTGGTCTGTGGCGGCAGCGGTGCGGCACTGGCCGCCGATGCGGGCGACGCGGCCCTGAAGGCTGCCATCGCCGGCAGTGCCCGCACGCCGGCCAATGCGCTACGCGACAGCGCCCGCCACCCGTATGAAACCCTGACGTTCTTCGGCATCAAGCCCGGCATGACAGTGGTCGAACTGGCGCCTGGCGGCGGCTGGTACACGGAGATCCTGGCGCCCTACCTGCGTGACAACGGCAAGCTGATCGCCGCTGGCAACGATCCGCAATCGGCCAGCGAAGGCGCACGCCGCGGCGCGGCGCGCTTCCAGCAAAAACTCGACGCCAATCCAGCCGCTTTCGACAAGGTGGAACTCGGCGCCTTCGCGCCGCCCACCACCTACCGCATCGCGCCCAAGGGCACGGCCGACATGGTGCTCACCTTCCGCAATATCCACAACTGGATACCCATCGGCGAAGCAGGCATGCAGACCCTGTTCAAGGAAGTGTATGACAGCCTGAAACCGGGCGGCGTGTTCGGCGTCGTCGAGCACCGCCTGCCGCCGAACAAGGCGCAGGATGCCACGGCCAGCAGTGGCTACATGCACGAAGCGTATGTGATCAAGCTGGCCGAAGGCGCAGGCTTCAAGCTGGCGGCCAAGTCCGACATCAACGCCAATCCCAAGGACACGGCAGACCACCAGGGCGGCGTCTGGGCGCTGCCACCCACCTACGCCAACAAGGACGTGGAGCGGGCCAAGTACACGGCCATCGGCGAGAGCGACCGCATGACCCTGAAGTTCGTCAAGCCATAGCGTGAAAAAGGCCACCTCGCGGTGGCCTTTTGATTCCTGTTTTACTTCTTTCCCTCTTTCTGTTTCACCGGCACCAGGCTCAGATCCTGGAAATCATAGCTGAAATCCGTCTCGGCCGACACGGGCGCCATCTTCACCCGGTCGATGCTGCCATCGGGATTGAGCGAGAACGTCACGTAAGCGTCGGCGTTGAAATTGCGCTCTTTCCAGCGCACGATGAAGGTGTCGTGCTGCCAGTGTTCCAGCTCGCCCGTCAGGTCCGGCGTGCGCGTGAAGCTGAGGATGTGTTTTTTCCCCTCCGGCTTGATCACGACCTTGCCATACCAGGCATCTTCATACTCGCCGTCGTACGCTGCCAGCGGCAGCGATGGCTGCGATTTGGCCGCGCGCGCGCTCGATGCCTTGCCCTGCTTTTTCACTTCCTCGGCATGCTGTTCCTGCTCCACCTTGGCCACCAGCGCCAGCCAGTCCGACGGCGCCGCCTGCAGGTAATGGTCGAGGATGCGCCATTGCAGCGCCGTCATCGAGCCGCCATTTTCCGCATTGGTGAGAATGGCCACGCCCAGCTTTGCTTCCGGCACCATCACCACGCGCGAATAAAATCCCTGCAGCGCGCCGCCGTGCATGGCGACCTTCATTCCCTTGTAGTCGCGCAGCTGAAAGCCCAAGCCATATGCGCTGAAGTTCGGTTTCGTCGCTGCCAACGCCGGTTTCGGCTCGGGAATCTTGATCGGCGTTTGCGCCGTCCACATTTCGCGGCCCTGCTTTTCGCTGAACAGGCGCGCTTCCTTGCCATCCTTGTCCTTCACGCCGGCGATCTTGCCGCCGTCGAGCAGCACCATCATCCACTTGGCGATATCTTCCGCATTCGTGTTGATGCCGACGGCGCCCACGGCGTTCGGCACGGGCATGGATTTGACGGCAGCGATCTTGCCGTCGATCTTGCTGTGCGCACTGGCGACGTCGGGATTGCCCGCGCTCTCGGCCAGGCTGGTGGTGGTGCCGGTCATGCCCAGCGGCGCCAGGATGCGCTCATGCATGGCCTCGCCCCAGCTTTTCCCCGCCTTGTCGGCAATGATCTTGCCGGCCACGATATACAGCAGGTTATCGTAGGCATAGCTGTTGCGAAAACTCGTGGCCGGACGGATGTAGCGCAGCTTCTCGATGATCTCGTCGGTGCTGAACGTGGTGGTCGGCCACCACAGCAAGTCGCCCGCACCCAGGCCCAGGCCACTGCGGTGCGTCAGCAGGTCGCGCACGGTCATGGCGCCCGTCACGTAGGAATCGTGCATCTGGAAGCCGGGCAGGTGCTTGGTGACGGGATCGTCCCAGGCCACCTTGCCATCGTCGACCAGCATGGCCAACGCGGCGGCCGTGAAACCTTTCGAGTTCGATGCCACTTCGAACAAGGTCTGCGCATCGACGGCCGCCGGCTCGCCCAGCTTGCGTACGCCAAAACCCTTGGCGGTGACGACCTTGCCATCCTTGACGATGGCGATCGCCATGCCCGGCACGTCGAACACTTTCAGAGCGGTGGCAACGTCGCGGTCAAGATCGAAGGCAGGCGCGGGCGCCGGCGCGGCGGCAACAACGGGAGCGGCGTCAAAGGCCAGCGCCGGTACGGTGATGCTGGAAAACGCCAGCACGATGGCGGTGGCGAGGCGGTTCATGGTATGCATGGTCAGGAGGTCCAAAGAAAGTTCAATGCGCTTGCGCGGCCATCAATTTATCGACGCTTTCCTGCGTCACCGGGTGGTAGCGCTCACGCGCCTTCGCATACACGTCCTTGGCCCAGGCATGGCCTTGCGGCGTCTTCATCAAGGCGCTGTACAGGGGCACGACGAACTTCTGGCGGCCCACGCTCATCAGGAATGCCTGCAGCGGCTGCCGCACGTCGTAGCCGGCATTCACGGATGCCAGATAGAAGCGGTAAGCGACTTCATTGTTGCCGCTCTTGCCAACGCCGTAGACCTGGTCCAGCTCACGCAATTGCACCGCGCTGGCCTTGTTGTTGATGTCGTTCAGGAAGTGCATGGATTCGATGGCGATCCACTTGTCCATGCCCAGGTCCTTGGTGGACAGCTCGCCTTTCAGCCAGGCGTCGCGGTGCTGGTCGAGCAGCGCCAGACGCGGCGAGACGACACGCTGCGCGCTGGCCGGCACGCCCGTGCCATACAGCCATTCATCGAGTTCCGCTTCAGGCATGACGTCCGGATGCTGCGCCAGCAGATTCTTGCGCAGGTAGGCGATGAACTGCTCCGTCGTCACGCTCTGGAACGCGTGCTGGTCGAACCAGCCGCGCAGGAAGGGGTCGAACACGGCACGGCCGGCACGGCGTTCCATGGTGGCCAGGAACCAGGCGCCTTTCGGGTAGATGATGCCGTCGTCGGTGTACGTTTCCGCGGGATTGGCATCCGCATCGCGCGTGATCAGCGCCGTTTTCGCCGCCGGCAATTCCTTGATCGAGGCGGCCAGTTCTTCCTGGTCGACCTGCACGCCCATCTGCGCCACTTCGCTGCCATACAACTGCTCGACGATGCGCGTGGTGACGTAGGTGGTAAAACCTTCGTTGAGCCACATGTGCTTCCACGAGGCGTTGGTGACCAGGTTGCCCGACCACGAGTGGGCCAGTTCATGCGCAATCAGGTCGACCAGGCTGCGGTCGCCCGCGATCATGGTCGGCGTGAGGAAGGTCAGGCGCGGGTTTTCCATGCCGCCGTAGGGGAACGATGGCGGCAGCACGATCATGTCGTAGCGCCCCCAGCCATACGGACCGTACAGCGCCTCGGCCGCCTGGATCATCTTTTCCGTGTCGGCCAGCTCGTATTCGGCCGCCTTGATGCGCGGCGGTTCGGCATACACGGCGGAGCGGGGACCGAGCTTGCGCACTTCCAGTTCGCCGATGGCGATCGCCAGCAGGTACGAGGGAATTGGCTGCGGCATCCTGAATTTCCAGCCGCCCTTGCCCGTCGCCTTTTCGTCATTCTCGGCGCTCATCACGACGCGCATGCCGCTTGGCGCCTCGATGCGCGCGCTATAGGTAAAGCGCACGGCCGGCGTATCCTGCGACGGCACCCACGAGCGGGCATTGATGCTTTGCGACTGGCTGAACATGAAAGGCAGCTTGCCCGACATGGTTTGCTGCGGCGTGAGCCACTGCAGCGCAATGGCGTTGGGGGCCGTGTGATAGTAGACGCGCACTTTGCCCGGCTGCCCGGTGGTGGTGATGCGCAGCGCCTGGCCTTTTTCCGGGTCGGCCTTGTCCAGCTGATACGGCGCCATCTGCCATGCGCCGCGCTTGTCCTGTACCTGCACCTTCGCGATCGACAAATCGCGCGTATCGAGCACCAGGGTGCGCGCCGCCGGGTCGATCCAGTTCAAGGACAGCTCGGCATAGCCGGAGAGGGTCTTTTGCTTGAAATCGGCTTTCAGGTCCAGCTGCAGGTCGCGCGTGCGCACCTGGTCGTAGCGCGCGTAGCTGAGGGGGTCGGCGTGCGCGGCCAGGGTTACCTGGCAAAGTAGCGCACAGCCAAGCGCGCGCAGGAAGGTCAAAGTTTGCATGGTCGTCTTTTGAATGATTTGCGAAAGCCCCGGTCCGTGTGCGCCGAGGCGTCGCGCAGAATAGCACTTCCGGCGCAGGCCGGCAGAAAAAAAAGCGCCGGACTGGCCGGCGCTGTTTCCCTACTTCGTCCCGGCCTTGGCCTCGGACGCCTTCAGCGGCACATTAAAATCCTTCATCAGGTTATTCTTGTCGCGATCCAGCTTGAACAGTTCCAGGCGCGATGGCGTGATTTTTCTCGGCCAGGCGTTGTTGCTGGTGTCGATGTCGGCCGTCTCCCAGTACGGGTCCTGCACCAGCCCCACCATCGGCTCGTCGGTGACGATCACCTTGCTGATCTTGTGCGGCGCATAGCGCCACACTTCGGCCGGCACGCGCTCGATGATCTTCTTGCCGCTTTGTAGTTCGATCTCCAGGATCAGCGGCATCACCAGGCCACCGAGATTCGAAAAATCGACCAGGTACAGATGCTTGCCCAGGTTGTGTTGCTCCAGCAGTTTTCTTTCCCATGGCTCCAGCGTTTCCTGCTCTTCCGCATAGCTGTTGCGATCCTTGTTGGTCACCGTGAATTCGTCATGCTGGTTATAGAAATCCTTCAGCGCCGGATCGACGTCGACCTTCTTCGGCAGCGCCTTGTTGCGCTGGTCCGAGATCGAGATGGGCTGCGCCGCCTTCTGCGCCTTCTTCCACGCTTTCTCGATTTCCGGATTCTTCGTGCTCACGCCATATTCGCTGATGCCGTCGATGCTGATGTCGACCGCGTCGGTGGTATAAAACCAGCCGCGCCAGAACCAGTCCAGGTCCGTGCCGGAAGCGTCTTCCATGGTGCGAAAAAAGTCGGCGGGAGTCGGGCGCTTGAACTTCCAGCGCAAGGCGTACTGCTTGAAGGCGAAGTCGAACAGTTCGCGCCCGAGGATGGTCTCGCGCAGGATGTTGAGCGCCGTGGCCGGCTTGTCGTAGGCATTCGCCGTGAACTGCAGCAAGGACTCGGAATTGGTCATGATGGGCACCTGGTTCTGGCTGCGCATGTAGTCGACGATCTTGCGAGGTTCGCCGTTCCAGGACGGGAAATGCTCTTCCCATGCCTGCTCGGCCAGGTACTGCAGGAAGGAATTGAGGCCCTCGTCCATCCACGTCCACTGGCGCTCGTCCGAGTTGACGATCATGGGAAAATAATTGTGGCCCACTTCGTGGATGATCACGCCGATCAGGTCATATTTGGTCGTCTTCGAATACGTGCGTTCGCCTGTCTTCTTGTCCTTCACGGGGCGCCCGCCATTGAACGAAATCATCGGATACTCCATGCCGCCCACGGCGCCATTGACGGAAATCGCGTTCGGATACGGATAGTCGAAACTGTACTTGTTGTACTGCTCGATGGCATGCACGACGGCGCGCGTGCTGTACTGTTGCCACAGCGGGTTGCCCTCGTTCGGATAATACGACATGGCCATCACGCGTTTGCCGCCGCTGTCGAGTCCCTGCGCATCCCAGATGAACTTGCGGCTCGATGCCCACGCCACGTCGCGCACATTGGCCGCCTTGAAGTGCCAGGTTTTCATCCCCGCCGCACGGCCCTTTTCCGCCGCCAGCGCCTCGGCGGGCGTGATCACCAGCAGCGGCGTATTGCTGTTTTTCGCCCGCGCCAGCCGCTCGCGCTGCGCTGCGCTCAACACGCTAGCAGGATTTTGCAGCTCGCCCGTGGCGGCCACCACGTGGTCGCCCGGCACCGTCAGGTACAGCTCGTAGTCGCCAAATTCCAGCGTGAATTCACCGGAGCCGAGGAACTGCTTGTGCTGCCAGCCGACGGCGTCGTAATACGCGGCCATGCGCGGGAACCACTGCGCGATCTGGAAAATCGTGTTCTTGTCGTCTTCAAAATATTCATAGCCGGAGCGCTCCACCAGCACCTTCTGGTCATTGATCTGATACGACCAGTCGATGTTGAACGTGACGCTCTGGCCGGGAGCCAGCGCCACCGGCAAATCGATGCGCAGCATGGTCTGGTTGACCACATACGGCAGCGGCTTGCCGCTGGCCGCTTTCACGGCGGTGAGCTTGAACCCGCCGTCAAATTCGCGGCCCGCATGGATGGCGCGCAAGTCCTCGAATTTCAGCGCCTCCTCTTCGTTGCTGCTCAACCAGGCCTGGCGCGAGGGGGCACTCAGTACGCGGCGCTGGTCGGCATCCTGGCGCAAGCCATTCTGGTCCAGTTGCAGCCACAGATACGCGAGGCTGTCGGGCGAGCGATTGTGGTAGGTGATCTGCTCGCTGGCCGTGATGGCCCGCCGTGCCTCATCGAGCGTGGCGCGGATCACGTAATCGGCGCGCTGCTGCCAGTAAGCGTGGCCCGGTGCACCCGATGCGGTGCGGTAGCTATTCGGTGTGGGCAGCAGTTCTTCGAGCTGGCGGAACTTGTCGTCGAAGGGCGCGGCGGCGCACAGGCCGGGCAAAAGGAGTAAAACAAGGTCAGGCACAAGGCAAGCAAGCGAACGAAGACCGGCATGGCGCATTCCATCTGGGAGTCGTGAACAGACTGCATTCTAAGTCGAGTCTGTTTGCAAATCGATCATTGTTGTCGAAGTCCCACACACAAGGTCGCGCCGTGCCCCGGCGGTACTGGCGCCGGCGCGGGCATTGGCGTATGATGCGCCTCGAACATTGGGGAGTAGTCGTCCCGCGGTCCTGCCGCGGGAACCTGTATCAACATGATTGGCCCGCAGGCCATGGTGCAGGTGGTTGCAGAACTTGACGAGACCATTGATCCAGGGCGGCCGCATGGGCCGGAGTCGCCCGTGGATCATTGGTTAATTCGTCCGGCCCGCGTACCTCTTGCAATCTCATGGAAGCATTCCTCATCTCCACCGGCATCGTCGGTCTCGCTGAAATCGGCGACAAAACCCAACTCCTGGCCTTTCTGCTGGCCGCCAAATTCCGCAAGCCCCTGCCCATCGTGCTGGCGATTTTTGTCGCCACCATCGCCAACCACGCGTTTGCCGCTGCCGTCGGCGCCTGGATCACCAGCATGCTGGGACCCGATGTGCTGCGCTGGGTACTGGGCGTCTCGTTTCTGGCGATGGCCGCCTGGACCCTGATCCCCGACAAGCTCGATGAAGACGAGACGAAGCTGGCCAAGTATGGCGTCTTCCTGACCACCCTGATCGCCTTCTTCATGGCGGAAATGGGCGACAAGACGCAGGTGGCGACCGTGGCGCTGGCGGCGCGCTACCACGACATTGTTTCCGTCGTGCTGGGCACCACCTTCGGCATGATGCTGGCCAACGTGCCGGCCGTCTACCTGGGCGACAAAATCGCCAACCGCGTGTCGCTGCGCCTGGTGCATGGCATCGCAGCGCTGGTCTTTGCCGTGCTGGGCGTAGCCACCCTGCTGGGCGTGGGCGCGGCCCTGGGTTTCTGACGCATCACACTGACGCAGTCGCAGATAATTTCCCATTTACAATATTCATGCTCATAATTACAATGTCGGCGACATGAATACCGGCGCGCCGATCCCGAACGGTCAGCGCGCTTTCTTGAGGAATGTATGCATTTGAATGGAAAGATGGCAGCGCTGTGCCTGGCCGCCTGCGCAAGCCAGCTCCCGGCCGCCATGGCGGCACCCGCGAACCATCAGACGGCAACGCAGTCCGCGCCCGAAGTACGCACACGCGACGTGTTGCTGCTGGGCGCCGGCCTGATCCTGCTGCTTGGCCGGCGCCGGCCCGAACACGATACGTGGCAAGTACGTCGGTGGCAAGACTAGAGCAGCAGTCGCACCGCATACTCGCGGCCCTCGTCGCGCAGGGCGATGCTGTTGCCGCCCTGTGCCACGCCATCAAGCGACAGCCCCGCAGGCCGCCCCTGCGCCCGCTCCACCGTGATGGCATAGCTGCTGGCGCCGAAGCGATAATGCAGCTTGAAGCTGTCCCATTCGACCGGCATGGTCGGCGTCACGCGCAGCACGTTCGCTTCGCGCGTCAAGCCGAGCAGGGACTCGACGATCAGGCGGTACAGCCAGCCCGACGATCCCGTGTACCAGCTCCAGCCGCCGCGCCCCACGTGCGGCGCCACGGCATATACGTCAGCCGTCACCACGTACGGTTCCACCTTGTAGCGCGCCACAGCCTGCGCGTCGACGCCATGGCGCACGGGATTGATCATGCGCAGCAATTCCCACGCTTTTTCGCCGTCACCCATATGGGCAAACGCCATCGCCGTCCAGATGGCCGCATGCGTGTACTGGCCGCCGTTCTCGCGCACGCCCGGCACATAGCCACGGATGTAGCCGGGATTGAGGTCGGCTTTGTCGAACGGCGGATCGAGCAGCTGGATCACGCCTGAATCGCGGCGCACCAGGCGCGCATCGACCTGACGCATGGCGCCGGCGACGCGCTCCTTGTTGGCCGCGCCCGACAGCACACCCCAGCTTTGCGAAATCGAATCGATCTGGCATTCCTCGTTCGTGTGCGAACCCAAGGGTGTGCCGTCGTCGAAATAGGCGCGCCGGTACCACTCGCCATCCCACGCATGTTCCTCGACGCTGGCCGCCAGCTTCACCGCTTCGTCGCGGCAGAACTGGGCAAACGTCGCGTCGCCGCGCAGCACGGCCACCTCGGCGAAGCGCTGCAGCACCTCGTACAGGAAGAAGGCCAGCCAGACGCTCTCGCCCTTGCCATGTTCGCCCACCTTGTCCATGCCGTCGTTCCAGTCGCAGGAACCCATCAGCGGCAAGCCGTGCACGCCCAGGCGCAGGCCATGGCGGATGGCGCGCACGCAGTGTTCGTACAGGTCGGCCGACTCGCCCGAACGTACGGGCAAGTCATAGTAGGAATCTTCTTCCGGCTTGACGGTTCGTCCCTCGATGAAGGGCGCCACTTCCGACAACACATTGATGTCGCCCGTGGCGATCACATAGCGGCAGGCGGCCAGCGGCAGCCACAGGTAATCATCGGAGCAATGCGTGCGCACGCCCCGGTCCGATGGCGGATGCCACCAGTGCTGCACGTCGCCTTCGACAAACTGGTGCGCCGCGCACAGCAGCAAGTGATCGCGCAGCAGCTGCGGCGCCGTGTGGATCATCGCCATCGCGTCTTGCAGCTGGTCGCGGAAACCGTAGGCGCCGCCCGACTGGTAGTAGCCGCTGCGCGCCCACAAACGGCAGGCGATGGTCTGGTACATCAGCCAGCCATTGGCGATCACATCGAGCGACGGGTCTGGCGTCTCGATGCGCACGGTGCCCAGGGTGGTTTCCCAGTGCGCGCGCACGGCATCGAGTGCACTGCGGGCCGCTTCCTTGCCCGCATGGCGTTGCACCATGGTGCTGGCGTCGGCATTGCGGCGCCCGCCCACGCCAAGCAGGAAGACGATTTCGCGCT
Organism: Janthinobacterium lividum; assembly: GCF_023509035.1. Taxonomy (NCBI): domain Bacteria; kingdom Pseudomonadati; phylum Pseudomonadota; class Betaproteobacteria; order Burkholderiales; family Oxalobacteraceae; genus Janthinobacterium; species Janthinobacterium lividum. Next base: position 614,158 of record NZ_CP075583.1, read on the forward strand.
CCTGTCCCGGCTGCAGCTCGAACGGCACCTGGATGGCGGCACACTGGTCCAGCCCTGTGCCGGCCTTGCCGGACAGGCGCACGCGGCGCAAGGCGGCTGGCTGTGCAAGGCTGCCGTTGCGGCCGATGAATTCATTGCGGTCGCAGGTAATCGAACGGATGCTGGCGTCCGTATTGAAGAAGCCGACCCGGCCCGAAAACTCCGTGTTGTAGTTATTGCGCGCAAACAGCGCGCCGCTGATCGTATCGACCTCGGTGGCCACGTGCATGCCGGACTTGGCGCGCAGGTCGGCCATCACCCATTCCACGTAGCCGGTGACGGACAGGCGGCGCGGCACGCCGCTGTCGTTGCGTACCTTGATGACGGAATATTTGACAGCCGCATCGAGCGCCACATAGGTACACAGTTCCGTGGCGATGCCGCCCTCGCTGTGTTCAAAAATGCTATAACCGAAACCATGGCGCGTCACGTAGTCGCCGCTGCCCCGCGCAGGCAGGGACGAGGGCGACCAGAACTGACCGGTTTGCTCGTCGCGCACATAAAACGCTTCGCCGGACAGGTCGGACACGGGGTCGTTCTGCCATGGCGTGAGGCGGAATTCATGCGCATTCTCGCTCCACGTAGTACGCCTGGCCGGCTTCCGACACCACCGTGCCAAATTGCGCATTGGCCAGCACGTTCGACCAGGGCGCCGGCGTCTGCTTGCCTTCTCCCGTGATGATCACATATTCGCGCCCATCGGGCGTGAAACCACCGAGGCCGTTTTCCAGGATCAGCTCGCGCTTTGGCGCAAGGTGCAGCACGCCGCCATAGTCGCGGGCCGGGTCCTGCAGCAGCGGCGGCATGCGCAGCACGGGGCTGGGCGGACGCTTGACCTGCTCGGCCAGGGTGCCGCGCAAGTCGCTGATGATGGCGCGCGCCACCGATTGCAGCAAGATACGGTCTTCGTTGGCGATCTGCTCGGCCAGGCGCACGAAGATGCCGCCCGGGCGGTCGATCGCCTGCGCATCGATGCCCGAGGCGATCAAGCCCATGATCTGGTCGTGCAGCAGCTGACGGTACCCCGACTGGTCCTCGTACCAGATCACCAGGTCCACCACCAGCCCCTTCAGGCGCCAGTAGGCATGCGCTTGCACCATCTGACGCGCCAGCTCGATATTGGCCGCGTCACGTATCTGCAGCAGCACGATGGGCAGGTCGCCGGAAATGGCATACGCCCACAGGCCGGACTGGCCGCGCTGGTTCTTGATCAGGATGCTGGCGTCCGCGCGCAGGGCCGCATTCGGGTAGATCACGGCATTGGCCAGGCGCGCATACAGCTGCGCGTCCGCCTCGCTGGCATTGAGCTGGCGCAGCACCACCTGACTGTGTGTCCAGGCCAGTTCGAACACGCGGTCGGCCAGATGGCGGTCCTGGTATTTGTCGATCAGGTGCAGCGCCGCCTCGCGCTGCTCCACCATGCCGGTGACGCTATCGACCGTCACGGCCTGATCGGGTTCGAGCGTGATGACGTAGCGGATGGCCACGATGGGGTCGAGCACGGAACCGTGGCCGCCACTGAGTGGCCCGCTGTCCTGCAGCGCCTGCGGCAGCTGCGCCGTGTTGCCACGGCCGATGAAGCGCGCGCGATCCGTCTCGAACGATACTTCGTAGCGCTCGATATCGTGCACCGTCATTACATGCAGCAGCCACGGCATCTGCTCTTCCTTCGAGCGGGGCCGGCGCGTGCATAAGATCGCATTTTCATGTGCGAGGATTTCCGTCTGTACGAACAGCTTGCTGAAGGCGGGGTGGGCCGCATCGGCCGCCGCCGGCGCCATCACCACCTCGGCAAAACTGGTGATCTCGATGCGCCGCTGGCGGTTCGAATTATTGCTGATGCGCGTACGACGAATTTCAATATCGTCTTCGGGCGAGACGACGATTTCCGTATACAAGTCCAGGCCATGGTCGGCACGGCGGAACTCGGCCCGCCCTTCCGAAAAGATCACTTCGTATTTCTTCGGCTCGACCAACGTCGGCTGGTACATGGTGGACCAGACGGCACCGTCGTCGAGGTCGCGCAAATAGCAGAAATTGCCCCAGTTATCGCGCGTACTGTCTTCGCGCCAGCGCGTCACGGACAGGTCTTTCCAGCGGCTGTAGCTGCCGCCCGCATTGCTCACCATGACGTGGTAACGGCCATTCGACAGCAACTGCGTTTCCGGTACGGCACTGTTGGCTTGCGTGAGGATGCGCATCGGCATGGCTTGCTCGGACGCGCCGCTGCGCAGCACCGCCAGTTCGGCCGTATTCGAGTAAAACGCACCTGCCTGCGGCGTGCGTTCCTGCAGCACCAGCAAGGCCGATTGCAGCAGCGGATCGGACTCGAAACGGCGCTGCATCGGGCGGTCGTGCAGCAGATAGCTGAGGGCCAAAAAGCCCATGCCCTGGTGGTGCACCATGAAGGAGCGGATGATGGCGCTGCCCTGCCCGCGCGGCAGGCGCGCGGTGGTGAAATCGATGGCCTCAAAAAAACCGTAACGGCCCATATAGCCGGCCGCCTGCATGCGCTGCAGGTTCTGGCACGACGCTTCCGGCTGCACCATCAAGCCCATCATGCTGGCATACGGTGCTACCACCAGGTCGTCGGCCAGGCCCCGCTTCAAGCCCAGTCCCGGCACGCCAAAGGCGCGGTACTGGTAATTCAGACTGGCGTCGACCGTGTTGTAGCCGGACTCGGAAATCCCCCATGGCACGTCGCGCTGGCGGCCATAGTCGATCTGCGCCTCGATGACGGAGTGGTAGGTCTGGTCGAGCAGGGTGTTCGGGTAGTTCGGCATCACCAGCAGCGGCATCAGGTACTCGAACATCGAGCCGCTCCACGACAGCAGCACCGGCTGGCCAGCGACCATGCACAGCTGGCGACCCAGGGCGAACCAGTGCTCCTGCGGCAACTGGCCCTGGGCGATGGCGATGAAGCTGGCCAGGCGCACTTCGGAGGCCAGCAAATCGTAGTAGCTGGGATCGAGGCGTCGTTCGCTGACGTTGTAGCCGATGGCCAGCAGTTTTGTGGATGGGTTGTACAGGAAGCCGTATTCGACCTGCGCAAAGTCGCGCGCCTGGCCCGCCGCGTGGGCGATGTCGCGCATGTGGCGGCCTGCCTGTTCGCGGCCCTGCGCCAGCAAGGCGGCCAGCTCCGGCGACGTATCTTCCGGCGCTTCCAGGTTGGCCAGTTCGCGCAGGGTCGGCACGCGCAGCCACGCCGCATCGACGCCCGCCTGCGCCGCCCATGGCGCCAGTTGCAGCAACTCGGCCAGCGCCGCGCGGCACTGGCGCGCCAGCGCACCCGCCCACATGGACAGTTCGCCAGCCTCGCTTTGCATGCTCAGCGACAGTAGCGCGTCGGCCGCGCCATTCACAGCGCTCAGGTAGGCATGCCATTCGGCCAGGCTGACGGGCGCGGCCTGCGCCTGCAGCAGGCTCATGCCATCGCGCATGGCCTTGCCTTCGCCTTCGCCTTCGGCGGCGATGAACTCCTGCAGCACTTGCGCCGTCGTGCGGATGCCCTGCACCACCTGCGCACCGATGATCGGGGCGTCATACAGTTCCACCAGTCCCGGCTGCAAGGTCAGCAGATGGCCGGCCAGGTTGCCGCTATCGACCGTCGAGATGTACATCGGTTGCAGCGCCTTCAGGGTCTGCGTGTCGTACCAGTTATAGAAGTGGCCCTGGAAGCGTTCCAGCTCGCCCATGCTGTGCAGGGTGGCGCGGCTGCGCTCGATCAGCTGGCCCAGGGTGAGGTAGCCAAAATCGTAGGCCGTCAGGTTGGCCAGCAGCGCCAGGCCGATATTCGTCGGCGAGGTGCGGTGCGCCACTACCAGGTTCGGATGCTCCTGCATGTTATCGGGCGGCAGCCAGTGGTCATCCGGCCCGACGAAGGTATCGAAATACGCCCAGGTCTTGCGCGCCACGCCATGCAAAAAACGTCCCTGCTCGGCCGACAGGCGCGCCACGGCCCGCTCGATGGGGCGGCTGATCCACCAGGCGATGGCGGGGGCGGCTAGCCACAGCAGCAGCACCACGGCGGCCGCCGGCAATGCTGCGGGACGCCAGGTCAGCAAGGCGCCGAAGGTGGCCAGCGCCAGCGCGGGCGAGCACCACATGGCGCGCCAGCTGTCGGCCTGCGAACCGGAAGAACTATGCAGGTTCGAGGCGCGCCAGTCGAGCAAATGCTTGTGCGACACGCCCAGGCGCCACAGGGTGCGCGTAATGGCATCCAGGCTGATCCACGCTTCGTACGGCAGGAAGACGAGGGTCAGCATGGCATGCGAAAACTGTACGCCGCAGCGACGCTCAAAGGCAGCCAGGTGCTGGCGCCACAGGGTATCGCGCGGTTTGCGCAGCAGATCGTACAGGGCCGAAAAGACGGGCGGCAGGAAGATGATGGCCAGCACGGCAGCGCTCCAGAATGCCACGTGCGGCAGGAAGCCCCACACCAGCAGCAGCGACAAGGTGGTGGCCGGCGCCACGACGCTGCGACGCAGATTGTCGAACAGCTTCCAGCGCGACAGCATCGACAGTGGATTGCGTTCGCGCTTGCCGGCGCGGCCCGGCACACGGCCCAGCAGCCAGCCGACCAGTTGCCAGTCGCCGCGGATCCAGCGCTGGCGGCGGTTCACGTCGGCGTCATAGCGGGCCGGGTATTCCTCGTACAGCTGCGAGTCGCTCAGCAGGCCGGCGCGCAGGTAGCAGCCTTCCAATAAATCGTGGCTGAGGATTTTATTGTCGGGCAGGCGCTGGCCCAGCACGCGCTCGAACATGTCGAGATCATAGATGCCCTTGCCGATGAAAGAGCCTTCATAAAACACGTCCTGGTACAGGTCCGACACGGTGCGCGTGTAGGGATCGATGCCCGGCTCGCCGCCGCACAGCAGCTCGTAGCGCGAGGCATTCGCGCTGGGCAGCGCCACGGCCACGCGAGGCTGCAAGATGCCGTAACCGGCCACCACGCGCGTGCCGGCCGCATCCAGCACGGGGCGGTTCAGCGGGTGCATCATGGTGGCGATGAATTCGCGCGCCGCGTCGCGTGGCAGCTGTGTATCCGTGTCGAGCGTGATCACGTATTTGATCGTGCGCAAGCCGCGCAACTCGCCTTCCACCAGCGAGAATTTGTCGCGCGCGCCGCCGCGCAAAAACGCGTGCAGGTCGGACAATTTCCCGCGCTTGCGCTCCTGCCCCATCCACGCATTTTGCTGCGAATTCCACAGGCGCGGACGGTGCAGCAGCAGGAACGGCCCCACCTGGCCCAACTCTTCAGGGTCGGCCGGGTCGCCGTTTTCCTTGACCGCGACGCCCTCCACGCGGTACTTGTCATTCAAGCTGCGAATGGTCTCCTGCGCCTGGCGCAGCAAGGCTTCGTCGCCGGGCAGGGTTTGCGCCTCCGCGTCGACAAAGTCCGTCAGCAAGCAAAAGCGCAGGTTCGGATCGCGGTTGGCGAGATAACGCACTTCCAGCGCCTCGCACAGGGCCGCCACGTTATCCTCGCTGTAGATCAGGGTCGGTACCACGACGATGCCGCGCGCATCTGACGGAATGCCGGTCTGGTAATCCATGCGCGGCAGCGGGTGCGGCGATGTCATCAGGGTCGCCAGCCAGTTCACCACGGCCACGGCCAGCTGACTGCTGCCAAGCAGCGCCAGCACACCCAACGCCGCCAGGGGCCAGCCCTGCACGCCATGGCGCACGGCGCGCTCGAGCAGCAGTGCGCTCGTCGCCAGGGTCAGGAACGAAATGGCGCCCAGGTAGACGGCCAGCGGCGCGGCGCGCGCCGTATGCTGCAGCGCCTCAATGAAGGGCAACTTCGCGCCGGCCTGCTTTTCCAGCACCAGCACGCCGCGCCCCACCAGGTAAAAGCCGATGTGGCCGCGGCGCGCGTCATTGCCGTTGCCGTGCGTATGCGCCAGTTGCACCACCATCTCGGCCACTTCCACTTCGCTGCGCGCGCTGCGCTTGGCGATGCGTTCGATGGCGTGGCGGTAGCTGTCGCGCGTGGCGAAATCCATCAAGCCATAGGTACGGGCCGGATCCAGGCGCAAAGTTTGCTCGACCACGCTCATGGTCTCGACGAATTCCTGCCAATCCATGGTGCCCAGAAAACGCAGGCTGCCGATGCTGTTGGCGATCGATACCTGGTCGGCCGCCTGCTGCCCGATCTCGGACTGGATCTGCTGCTCGATGGTGAGGCCCGATTCGGCCAGCTTGTGCATCAGCCACGACAGCGCCAGGGTCAGCGACGAACTTTGTCCCTGCAGGCGGCGCGAAAGTTCGGCCACGAAAGCGCTGGTCAGGGGCGGATTCGAGCGCGCCATGTCGGCCACCAGCAGTATCAAGCCGCTGGGATTGCGCTCGGCGATGTCCGTCATCTGGTCGGCCCAGGTATTGGCCAGGTCGCGCTGCATGCGGTCGTCGGCCACGCGCGCGGCGACGCGGCGCAGGTTCTCGATCAGGGCCAGGCGCAGCATGATGGGCACGGCCCACAGTTCGCCCAGGGTCAATGTGGCCACATCCTGGTAAGCCTCGACGAAGTGGCACAGGTTTTCCAGGTCGACGCGGCCATCGCCGTGCGAGATGATTTCCAGCGCAATTTTATACACGCGCGGGCAACCCGCATCCACGCCGGAGCTCAGCCGTGGTAGCTCCTTGCTGTAGTTCTTCGGCAAATGGCGCCGCGTGGTACGGATCTGCTCTTCGATCAGATAAAAATTATCGAGCAGCCATTCCGAAGCGGGCGTGACCTGGCGCCCGCTTTTCACCGTGGCCGTCAATTCGTTGACGGTGGCCGTGATCAGGGCCGCATTGTCGGCCAGGCGCGCCAACAGGCGGTCGCGGCCGTGATGCCGCCCTACCGCATGGCCGGCGGCCACGTGCTTGCCGTGGGCGGCCATCTGCATGGCGCTGAACAATTCGGAGCGCAGGGGCAAGGCATCGTCGCGCGCGGCGTCGAAGGTGTCCGGTGCAAGGGAATGGTCGCGGAAGATTTCTTTGACTTTGGAAATCTGTTCCTTGATCTGCTGCGTGACAACTGCTGTGTACTCTTTCAACTTGGGCCTCGCTAGGTGCACGCAGGCAACCAGCGGCCACCGTCACGCTGGCCCAGTCTGGAAGAACACGATCGGACACTGGCGAAGACGGAAAGCGAAGCGCCGGAGCGTTGCGACGAATCTCAGGATATAGGGAGATTTTCTGAACTTCATCGTAGGTGCGCCCTGTACGCAAGACCGTGCGCTAGCGTACATACAGCGTGCTTTAGGGACGTATCAGCAAAGAAATCAAGGCGTTGAATGGCAGAAAAATGCCGTCAGGAAATGAACGGAAGAAAATGCGCTACGGGCACCGTGCCGATGATGGCACGGTGCAATATTGCAAGGAGGAATTTCAAGCCGCTCAGGCAGCGATGGCCAGCGTGTGCCGCGTCGCATCCGCCATCGCCATGCCGCCGTTGAGTTGCCATGCCGCGCCGTGGCCGAGGCGGCGCAGACAGGCAGCGGCGCGCGCGCTGCGGTTGCCACTGCGGCAGAAAAAGACCAGCGGGCGCTGCGGCTGCTGCAACCACGCGGCCACCTGTCCCGCCAGGCGGCTCAGCGGTACGCTACGCACTTCACAGCCTTCGAATACCGCGCCGGCGCAAGCCGCGTGTTCATACGCTTCGCGCACGTCGACGAGGATGGCGTCGGGATGCTGGCGCAGGAAGGCGGGCAAGGCGGCCGCATCGAGTTGCTGTTCACTCGCGGGGGCTGCGCCTTCGCGTGCGGTGCGCACGGTGATGCAGATGCTGCCGTCGTCACCTGCGGCGCACAGCACGGTGTCTTGCGTCACCAGCGCCGCCTCCAGCAAGGGCGTCAGCGCCTCGGGCGCCAGGGCGCCGATGAAGGCGAAGTGCTGCCCCAGCAGATACACATGGGTTGCGCCACACTCGACGCGTCGCAGGCGCTGCTGGCCCAGTGCCAGCTCACCGTCGATATCGACGCGGCCCACCTGTTCGATAGCGAGTTCCTGCAGCAATGCCAGGCGCGCCACGCCATGGTCGGCTGGCGGCGCCGTGTGCACGATGGCGCGCAAGGCCAGGTGCTGGCAACGGATGAAGGCGGCCAGGCGCGGCACGAGCGCGGCGACAGGATCGATGACGACGCAACTGGCGCTGGCAGCGTCGCTGAGCAGCCAGGTGCACTGGCCATCGACGCTCAGCTGGATCACGCCGTCCTGCGGCGATGGCGCCAGCGCCGACGGCAGCAAGCAACTGCTGCGCAAGGCCTCGCCGCAACGCTCGATGCGCGCACAGGCAGCGGCAATGGTCGCCGCATCGATCAGGGGGCCGAACGACAGACGGATGGCCGAGCTGGCGCGCCATTGCGGCACGTGCATCGCTTCCAGCACATAGCTGGGCAGGGCCTTGGCGGCGGAACAGGCGCTGCCCGAGCTGACGCGCACGCGCGCCGCATCGAACAGGTCGAGCAATTCCTTCGACGACAGGCCCGGCACGGAGAAATTGAGCGTCGTCGGCAAGGACAAGTCGAACGGCATATTGAAAACGATGCCGGGGAAAGCGCGTTCCAGGCTGGCCACCAGCTGCTCGCGGAAAGCGGTCAGGTCGGCGTGGCTGCGGAAGGTCTTGCCATCGTCCAGCGCGGCCAGCACGGCGCCCAGGGCGGCGATGCCGGCCATGTTTTCCGTGCCGGAACGCAGGCCCGCTTCCTGGCCACCGCCCATCATCAGGGGCGTAAACGGCGCACCGGCGCGCACATACAGCATGCCGATGCCCTTGGGCGCATACAGCTTGTGGCCGGAAAACGGCGCGTAATCGATGCGCGTAGCGGCCAGGTTCAGCTTCAGCTTGCCCAGCGCCTGCACGCAATCGACCATCCAATACGCATCGGCACCGCGTTCCTGCAGCAGTTGCGCGATGGCCGACAAGTCGCTGACGACACCGGTTTCATTATTCGCCGCCATCGTGCACAGCATGGCCGCGTCACCGATCAGCGCATCGAGTGCCTGCAGATCGTGGCCCCCCTGCGCATCGACAGGCAGTTTGCGCACTTCCAGGTTCAGGCCCAATAAACGGTTCCAGTGCGCCAGACTTTCCGGCACGGCCTTGTGCTCGGTCGCGCCATACAGCAGCAGGCTGCCGATGCGCTTGCCCGCATCGCGCCGCTCGCGCAGCGCGCACAGGGCCGATAGCACGGCCGTCTGGATGCCTTCGGTGGCGCCGCTATTGAACATCAGTCGGCCATCGCCCACGCCCAACAAACGGCTGGCGCGCTGGCGCACGCCATCCATCATGGCCTTGGCCTGCAATCCCGTGGCATGGGTGCTGCTGGGATTGCCATAGCCCTGCTCCATCGCTTGCCGGGCGGCGGCAACGGCGGCGGGCAGCACGCAAGTGGTGGCATTGCTGTCGAGGTAGATTTCTTTCATGATGGCAGTCTGAGTATTCTATAAAAAGGGCGCAGCGCAAGTGGCTGGAACATATGGATAGTCTAGCGGCCGCCCCCCGTGAAGATATGCCAAAAGACACTGCAACTACGGTACTATGCAGCATGCTCATGCTATAAAAACCGAAATAGTAAAATGAATTCACCAAACGTCGCCCTCGACAAATTCGACTGTGCCATCCTGGCCGCCCTGCAGCAGGACGGCACCTTGTCGATCGCCGCCCTCAGCGAGAAGATCGGCCTGTCCAGCACACCGTGCTGGAAGAGGGTCAAACGCCTGGAGGAAGAGGGCTATATCGAGAGCCGCGTGGCCATCGTCAACCGGCAAAAAGTGGGCTTGCCCGTGACCGTCTTCGTCAGCGTGCGCACGGGCCAGCACGATGAAAAATGGCTGCGCCGCTTCGCCGCCGCCGTCATCGTCTTGCCCGAGGTACAGGAATTTCACCGCATGAGCGGCGATATCGACTACCTGCTGAAAGTCGTCACCACCGACATCAAGGGTTATGACACCTTTTATAAAAAGCTCATCAAGGCAGTCCAGCTGACGGGCGTGTCATCCGCCTTTTCCATGGAACAAATCAAGTGCAGTACGGAATTGCCGCTGGCATTGATCGCCCACGGCTTGCCTGCCTGAACATTTTTCCACCCGAGCGATGCGGGTCTGATCCGCAGGCTGGACAAGCAACAAGCCGGCGCAGCGTTCAGCGGCGGCTGTCGAGGAAATCAGGGATTTGATCAGCGACTCGGCCCGCAAGGTAAAAGCGGACAGCAAGCTGGAAGAAACAGCTCATGTGGCGGCGCACAAGCCCATGCTGCCCACGCATCCCGCCCGAAAGCACTGGCCAGAGATGCGTGGGAAGAGTTTTAAGGGGCGTTGGAAGGAAATTAAATCGCCGGCGCTTTCACGCTCGCCGCTTGCTTGAAGAAATCATAAATGCCGCTCTCGCTCATGCGGCGCGCATTCGCCAGTTCGCCGCCCTTGGTGGCGTACAGCACCTGATTGTTGTCGCTCGAGACCAGCACGGCGGCAGGGATGCCTTTCTTGAGCGGATTGCCATAGGCTTGCGCCACATCGAGGTTATGGTCGAAGTTACCCACGTCGACCTTGACGACCTTGAACTGCTGTTGCATCAATTCCGCGTTTTTGCCTTCCTTCAAGGCCTTGTCGAGCGCGCGGCAATCCTCGCACCAGTTGGCGCCAAAGATCAGCAAGACAGGCACGTGCGCCGCCTTGGCCTCGGCCAGCGCGCGGGCCACGTCGGCCTTGGCGTCGGCCGCCGCGTTGTATGGCAAATGCGGCGTAGCGACCGGGTTGGCCGGTGTGGGGGCGGCGGCAACGGCGGTGCCGGCAAGCAGCAGGCTGGCAAGGAAAAGGGAAACGCAAAGGGAAAGGCGCATGCGGGGCTCCTGAGAGAAATCGTGAGGCCAGCTGAACAACTGCCAGCGGGCGTGATTGTCTAGAATATGCCTGCTTGTAGGAAATATCCACCATTTAATTGCACTGTGCTTATGCGGAAAACGTATAAGCGCCACCAAGTAGACGTCTCATGAGCATGACAGATACCCTGTCCTCATTACAGTCGCCAGGAAGCTGCTAGCGCAGCATGGCTTGCAAGCCGGACTAATGCCCACAGGCAGCGAAATGGAACGCATGGGATAATATGGGGCTCAGACTGAGCAACGCGGCCCGAACGCGCCCTCCCCCCATGACAACTTCTTTCCTGGCACGCTGGCTGCCGCAACCGAACAACGGCAGCCGCCGCGAACAATTACGCGCCTGCGCAGGCGCCATCTGCGGCTTGCTGCTGACGGGCCTGATCTGCCATTTCCTGCTAGCCCCCGACAGCGCCAGCGTCTACCTGATCGCGCCCATGGGCGCCTCGGCCGTGCTGCTGTTCTGCCTGCCGGCTAGCCCGCTGGCGCAACCGTGGTCCGTGGTGGGCGGCAACGTCGTCTCCGGCATGGTGGGCATGGCTTGCGTGAAATGGCTGGGGCCCAGCGTGGGCGTAGCGGCGCTGGCCGCCTGCCTGGCCATCGGCGCCATGTTTGCCCTGCGCTGCCTGCATCCGCCAGGCGGCGCCGTCGCCTTGACCACGGTCGTCGGCGGCGCCAGCGTGCATGCGGCCGGCTTTGAATTCGTCTTCATCACCGTGCTGTTCAATTCCGCCGTGCTGGTCGCCTGCGCCGTGCTGTACAACAACCTGACGGGGCGCCGCTACCCGCACATCCAGCAACTGGTCGCGCCGCATCCGCACGCCACCAAGGATGAGGTGCCCAGCAACCGCCTGGGCTTTTCGCCGGATGACCTGGATGCCGTGCTGCGCCAGCACAGCGAAGTGCTCGACATCAGCCGCGACGATTTGCAAGCCATCTTCCTGCAAACGGAAATGCGCGCCTACCAGCGCCGCTTCGGCGTTGTCACCTGCGCCGACATCATGTCGAAGGACGTGCTCAGCGTGGAATTCGGCACGCCGCTTGATGTTGCCTGGCGCACCATGCGCGAGCATCAGGTGGGCGCACTGCCCGTACTGAACCGGGCGCGCCGAGTCATCGGCATCATCACGCAGACGGATTTTCTGCGCCATGGCGGCCTCGACGATTATCAGGGCATGCGCCAGCGCCTGCGCGGCCTGCTGCAGCGCAGCGGCCTGTCCCACAGCGACAAGCCGGAAGTGGTGGGACAGTTGATGACGCCGTCGCCGCACACGGCCCGCCTGGGCACGCCCATCATCGACCTCGTGCCCCTGATGGCAGACGCCGGTTATCACCATATTCCCATCCTCGACGATGAAGAGCGCCTCGCTGGCATCATCAGCCAGTCCGATCTGATGGCGGCCCTGTACGAAAGCCGCTTTGCAGAGGCGGCCGCATGACGCCATTCCAGGCACTGCTGACCGGCCCCGAGGGCGGCCCGGCTGGCACCGCCGTCAGCGCGCATTTTTTCGGCACGCAGCTGGCCATCGATGCGCCCGGCCATCATGTCGAGCTGGCGCAGCTGGTCGTCAGCGTGGGTGGTGTCGACGGCCCCGAACTGTTCCTGAACTGGCTCGACGAACAAGGACGGCAAGCGTCGCTGAAACCGCTTGGGGCGAAGGACATCGCCATCGTCTTGCGCGAAGCGCCAGCGGCGCTGCAGCCGCAACTGCAGCGCCTGTGGGGCGAGCGCCAGCGCAACCGGCGGCAAGTGTCGGGCTGGCTTGCCGGCTTGACGGGCGCGGCCTTCGTCGCGGCCGCCCTGTTGTGGTGGCAGGGTGGCCATGTCATCGGCGCGCTGGCGGGATGGATCCCCTTGTCGACGGAAAAACAGCTGGGCGAACTGGCCCTGTCGCAAGTGCGCGCGCAAGGCGGCATCAGCGAGCACGGCGTGGCGCAGCAAACGGTGCAGGACATCGGCCGCAAGCTGACGGCCGGTTCGCGCTATCAGTACCGCTGGCTGGTCAAGCAGGACGACTCGGTCAACGCGTTTGCCATGCCCGGCGGCATCATCGTCGTGCATACGGGCTTGCTGCGCCAGGCGGGGGATCCGGAAGAGCTGGCCGGCGTGCTGGCGCATGAAGTGCAACATGTGGAGCAGCGCCATTCGCTGCGGCAAATGATCAGCAGCCTGGGCTGGGGGCGCCCTGGTGGGCGTGACCATCGGCGACATCAGCGCCGTGGCCGCCATGCTGGCGCACCAGGCGGGCACCCTGTATTTCAGCCGCGACATGGAAGAGGAGGCAGACCGTCTGGGTTTGCTCGCCTTGCAGCGCGCGCAGATCCGTCCCGACGGCATGCTGCGCTTTTTTCAGAAGCTCGATAACAAGGACAAGGCCAGCGTACCGGGATGGATTTCCTCGCACCCGCAGACGGCGGCGCGCGCGCAGCAAATCCGCAGCCTGATCGCCGCCACCCCCTGCCCTACCTGCGTCCCATTGACCAGCCAGCACTGGCCGGCGATGAAAACCGTTGTCGCGCCAGCGGACAAATAGCAACATTCCTGCCGCACAATTTATCCAAACGCACTGGGCAATGGCGTATGCTTACGCCCCGGCTGTTCCTTCGCGAGCGGCCACCCCGACCTCGTTACGCCTCCGTTCATTCCTCTCCTTACAAAGGACATCGCGCATGAAGCATCGTTTTGCCGCCGGCACCCTCGGCACCCTGGCCATCTCCCTGTTGCTCGCCCATGCGCCCATGACGCAAGCGGCCCAGTCCGCAGCCAAAACCGTGGCCGTCAGTGCGCCACAAGCGAAGCAGCAGCTGCAAGTGCTGGCCGACAAATATTACGATGCGCTGGCCCGTTTCGAGCCGATCAACGCCACCGAGAGCGGCGACAACCGTTTTGACGACCAGCTCGGTTCAGCCATCGTGCCCGCCGCGCGCGCGAAACAGTTCGCCCTGTACCGCCAGTACCAGAAGACCTTGCGCGCCATTGCCCGCGCGCAGCTGTCACACCAGGACCAGATCAACTACGATATCCTCGACTATGAACTGGCCACGGCGCTGAGCTTCGAGCGCTTCCCCGAATACTTGCTGCCCTTGAACCAGATGGACAGCATGCCCGTCACCCTGGCCAATTATGCGGGCGGCGAGGCATCGCAGCCTTTGACCACGGTCAAGGAGTATGACGCTTACCTGAGCCGTATCGGCCAGTTGCCCGGCTGGATAGACCAGGCCATCGCCAACATGAAAGTCGGCATGCAAAAGGGCATCGTGCTGCCGAAGGCGCTGACGGAATCGGCCCTGCCGCAATTCAAGAAACTCGTCAGCGCCACGCCGCAGGACAGCGTCTATTACACGCCCATCAAGAACTTGCCGGCCAGCTTTTCCGACGCGGACAAGGCGCGCCTGACGCAAACCTACACCGTCATCATCGAGGCCAAGCTGATGCCCGCGCTGCAGCGCCTGTCCACCTTCATGGAACGCGATTACCTGCCGGCCGGCCGCACGAGCAGCGGCTGGAGCGCCCTGCCCGATGGCGCAGCCTGGTACCAGGCGCGCGTGGCCAGCAGCACCACCACGGACTTGAAACCGGAGCAGATCCACGCCATCGGCTTGAAGGAAGTAGCGCGCATCCAGGAACAGTACGCGATCGTGGGTCCGAAGATGGGTTACAACGGTCCGGCCGCCGGCTTGCCCGTGTGGGTTTCGGAACAGGCGAAATACCGCCCGTTCAAGACGGAGCAGGAAGTGCTCGACGTCTACCGCAAGCTGAACGTGCTGCTGGACAGCAAATTACCCGCCCTGTTCACTCTGGTGCCGAAGGCGCCGCTGGACTTGCGCCTGGAACCTGAACTGAGCCGCGACACGGCCGCCGACCACTACACGGCGCCGGCCGCCGACGGTTCGCGCCCCGGCGTGTTCTGGTCCGTCGTCACGGATCCGAAACTGTATGGCGACACGGGCATGACCACCTTGTTCCTGCACGAAGGCAAGCCTGGCCACCATTTCCACCTGGCGCTGGTGCAAGAGATGGACTTGCCGAACTTCCGCCGTTTCGGCGGCAACAATGCCTTCACGGAAGGCTGGGCGCTGTATGCGGAAACCCTGGGCAAGGAAATGGGCCTGTTCGACGATCCGGCCCAGTATTTCGGCCACTTGAACGACGAGATGCTGCGCGCCGTGCGCCTGGTGGTCGACACGGGCTTGCACACCAAGGGCTGGACGCGCGAGCAGACGATCAAGTACATGCGCGACACCCTCGGCTATGACGCCGTGGCGAAAAGCGAAACGGAACGCTATATGGCATGGCCGGGCCAGGCGTTGGGCTACAAGATCGGTTCGCTGAAGATCGTCGAATTGCGCCAGCGTGCGCAGCAAGCCTTGGGCGACAAGTTCAGCCTGCCGAAGTTCCACGAAGTCGTGCTCAGCGACGGCACCCTGCCGCTGAAACTGCTGGAAGCCAAGGTCGACCGGTGGATCGCGCAGCAGAAGTAATACGCGGCGTCTGAAAGCAAAACGGCAGCTCCTCGATGGTGCTGCCGTTTTTTTTCGCCTGAGCGTTTGCTATTACACCAGCAGCGCCGCACTCATCGAGCGCACTTCCTCGGCCGATTCGGCCAGGATGCTTTGCAAGGTCTCGTTGTCGATAATGAAATCGATGACAGAATCGGAGGGGGTGAGCATTTCCACGTACGTCACCTGCAACGGTGACGGCACCGGCGACAGTTGCTTGGCCAACAACAAGGTGTCGAGCAGGGAATCGGGCGGGATCGACAGCAAGCCATCGCGCAAGCCTTCGATGGCTACGCTCACGGCCAGCGGGATCCGCAGCTTCTTCAGGACTTCGCGGGAAATGATCTCTTCGGCGGACTCCATCCAGTGATCCGCATCGTCGTCGAGCAGGCCGGGGAATTCATCCGCACGCGACAACAAGTAAAAGCCGCCCACCTCATGCACGATACCGGCAAATAGCGCCGTATCGGCATCGACGTGCGTGACGCGGCGGGCCAGCACGTGCGCCAGCGCCGCTACGTGCGCCGTGTGCTCCCACAGCTGGGTCGCCTTCTGGCGCAGGACGGGGTCGATGATCTTGCTGCCGAACTGGCGCACCACCATGGCAGCCACCAGCGCATACAGATTGCGGTAACCCATGCGCATGACGGCGGCGCGCACGCTGGTCACGGGCGCCACATCGCCGCGGCTATACACGGCCGAGTTGGCCAGCGCAACCGTACGCGCGGCCAGCAAGGGCTCGGCCAATACCAGTTTGATCGCATGGTCGATATGGCAGTCCGGTTCAGCCAGGGCCAATTGCAATTGCAGTGCGGAATTAACACTCGTGGGAAACGTCAATTCTCCGCGCACTGCCTGGGAAACAATTAAACCGAAAGCCTGTAGTTTATTCATCATACGATCAATCTGCCTCAGATATTTTTCTAGCCAATAACTTCATGCATCATAAATTGAATGCCAGGCCCGCACCTTAAAATACAGATGGCATGTCATTCGCTTGTAATGAAGAATCAGGTAATGCCAGCGCATGTAATAGCGATTCATCGCCGATGACAAACAACTTCGGCTGCTGTAATACCTGCAGCAAAAATGGCTGGCCTTCACGCAAACGCCGGCGATAATCGGCCAGCGTATATAAGTTGGGATTGATTTTACGCCTTAAGGTTCGCTCGGCCGGGGCCAATCCCGTCAACAGATCGCCATAATTGGCTTCTTCGCCCACCAGCAGCAAATCGATGGCGCTGCCAGGCATGTCCTGTCCCTTCGCCGTGGCACCCGACACGAATGCCAGGTGCAGCTGGGCACGCAAGGGCGCCAGGGTCGCACTGAGCACGCCGACGATGCCGAAGGTTTTCTGCACCAGTCCGCTCAATTCCGGATATACGAGGCTTTCCTTGTTGGGCCAGAAGCGCCGCACATTGCCGATCCGCTCCGACGTGATCAGGCCCGACTCATGCAGGCGGCGCAGTTCCCGCTGCGCCGACGCGCTGCCCAGCCCCGTCAAGCGCATGATCTCGTTCAAATGAAAGCCTTCATTCACGCGGACAAAGAGCAATCCCAGCAGTTTCTGCTGGGCGGGAGTAAACAGGGCTTGGGCAATCATGTGCCAGATATTAGCATGAGCGCGCCGGAAATTGGCGTGGCAAGCGTGTTTTGCTACGCTCCAACAGAGTATGGCTGCGTGATGACATCGTGCATAATCGCTATGGTTTGCGCGGTACCGGTCGATCTGAAAAACCGGCGGACCACCTCACACTCGCAGTTGTCGAACCGTACTTTCAGGGAGCACTTGTATGTCATCAGCCACCAGCTGCGTGATCGGGTTTGTCGGAGGACAGCTCGATACTGCGGCCTTTGAACAGCTTCTATATAAAGACGCAGAAACAGAACGCCTGTTGTCGGCGCAGCCGGCCCCCCGATATGCGCATACGGGGCACACGCTGTATCACTATCTGATATCGCTCGACCTGCGCAATCCGGCAGACGTGCTGAACGCGCAAGGCGCCCTGGCAGAGTTTTTGCACGCCGCCAATATTCCGGTAGTCGTCTCAGAAAAGCCCAGCCAGCTACACGAGCTTTTGCTCGCGGCGCAACCGAAATGGCTGGATGTAGATCTGGCCTATGTGGCGGCGCTGCTGGACAAGGCGCCGCGGCATGCGAAAAAAAGTGAACGGACTCAGTGGTTGCGGGCGCAACTGCTCGAGTTATTTCGCTATGCGAAGAAGCCGCCCCGTTGGCTGCAAGCGCCGAACTGGCCCATCGAAGCACACGGTCCGCTGGTATTTCTGGGACAGCTCACGGTGGACGGCTATTTTCATGACGAGGCCGCCGTCTATGTGTTTTACGATGCAAGCAAAAACGAGTGCCGCTCGATACTGCAGACTTGCTGATGCCATGGCGCCCCCGGGCGCTGTCTTCTCTTTGCGTGTGCGCTGGAAGGTCGCCGCAACGGACATAAAAAACGGCATCAGGAATTTCTCCCTGATGCCGTTCTGGTCAGCGAACAGCGTAGATGAATATATTTAATAAATTAAATAATTAATCAATGACCGCTGAATGGCATACGTAATAATTTTTCCCGACTACCTGGAATTTTTACAAATTAAATGATGACAAATTCCCGGACAAATAAAGCGGAAGACATCCACGCGATTGCAATTAATTACAAATTGTACGCTGCTTGATAAAGATTAAAAAAGGCACCCGAAGGTGCCTTTTTGAAATCAGCTACCAGCGCAGATTACGCCTCGTCGCCGTGGTGTTGCTGGGTCTCGATATCCTGCAGCGCTTCGGCAGCTTCGCCAGCCATCGAGGCTTTTTCGGCCAGCAGCAGCGCTTGACGCTCTTCCACTTCCCACGCTTCTTTCTCTTTGCGTGCGCGGTGGAAGGCCAGGCCCGTACCGCCAGGAATCAGACGGCCAACGATGACGTTCTCTTTCAGGCCGCGCAAACCATCGCGCTTGCCCATGATCGCCGCTTCGGTCAGCACGCGGGTGGTTTCCTGGAACGATGCGGCCGAGATGAACGAATCGGTCGACAGCGATGCCTTGGTAATACCCAACAAGACGTTTTCGTAGGTCGCTGGAATCTTGTTCTCAACGGCCATGCGATCGTTC
The DNA here is from genome assembly GCF_023509035.1 of Janthinobacterium lividum. Taxonomy (NCBI): domain Bacteria; kingdom Pseudomonadati; phylum Pseudomonadota; class Betaproteobacteria; order Burkholderiales; family Oxalobacteraceae; genus Janthinobacterium; species Janthinobacterium lividum. The sequence continues at coordinate 632,678 of NZ_CP075583.1, forward strand.
TCGTCCAGCAATTCCGAACGCTCTACCTGCTCGCCAACGATGTAGTTGGTGTCGCCGGCATTGACGATCTGCACACGGCGCAGCATCTGGCGCACGATCACTTCGATGTGCTTGTCATTGATCTTCACGCCTTGCAGACGGTACACGTCTTGCACTTCGTCAACGATGTAACGTGCCAGCGCTTCGATACCCAGCAGGCGCAGGATGTCTTGCGGATCGGCCGGGCCGTCCACGATCATCTCGCCCTTGTTCACGACTTGGCCGTCATGCACCAGCACTTGTTTGTCCTTGGTGATCAAGAACTCATGCTTGTTGCCGTCCATGTCCGTGATTTCCAGACGCTGCTTGCCCTTGGTTTCTTTACCGAACGCAACCGTACCCGTGACTTCCGCCAGCATACCGGCATCTTTCGGCGAGCGCGCTTCGAACAGTTCCGCAACGCGTGGCAGACCACCGGTAATATCGCGCGTTTTTTGCGATTCGGTCGGGATACGTGCCAGCACTTCACCCACCGATACCTGTTGACCGTCCTTGACCATGATCAGCGCGCCAACCTGGAAGCCGATCGCCACCGAGTGTTCGGTGCCGGCGATCTTGACTTCTTCGTTCGCGTCGTTGATCAGCTTGACTTGCGGACGCAACGTTTTCGTCAACGAACCGCGACGTTTCGCATCGATCGCCACCAGGGTGGACAGACCGGTCACTTCGTCGACCTGACGGGCTACGGTGACGCCTTCTTCGACGTTCTCGAAACGCACTTGACCGGCGTATTCGGTAATGATCGGACGGGTCAGCGGATCCCACGTTGCCAGGGCCGTACCGGCCTTGATGACCATGCCGTCCTTGACGATCAGGGTCGCACCGTACGGTACTTTATGACGCTCACGCTCACGGCCATGGTCGTCGGTAATCAGCACTTCGCCGGAACGGGAAATGACGATTTGCGCGCCCTTGCCGTTCGTCACGTAACGCATGGTTGCCGTGAAGCGGATGGTACCGTTCGACTTGGCTTCCACCGACGATGCCACTGCTGCACGCGAAGCCGCACCACCAATGTGGAACGTACGCATGGTCAGCTGGGTACCAGGCTCACCAATCGACTGCGCTGCCACCACACCGACGGCTTCGCCGGCGTTGACCAGCATGCCGCGGCCCAGGTCGCGGCCATAGCACTTGGCGCACAGGCCGAAGCGCGTGTCGCAAGTCAGTGGCGTGCGGACCTTGACTTCATCGATGGACAGACGCTCGATCTCTTCGACCATGTCTTCGTCCATCAGGGTGCCGGCTTCGTACAGCGTTTCCTGGGTTTCAGGATTGACGACGTCATGCACCACCACGCGGCCGAGGATACGGTCACGCAACGGTTCGATGACTTCACCACCTTCGACCAGTGCCTTCATGACGGCACCGTTCATGGTGCCGCAATCGTCCTCGATCACCACCAAGTCTTGCGTCACGTCAACCAGACGACGCGTCAGGTAACCGGAGTTAGCCGTTTTCAGCGCCGTATCGGCCAGACCTTTACGCGCACCGTGGGTCGAAATGAAGTACTGCAAAACGTTCAGACCTTCGCGGAAGTTCGCGGTAATCGGCGTTTCGATAATCGAGCCATCCGGTTTGGCCATCAGACCACGCATACCGGCCAACTGACGAATCTGGGCTGCGGAACCGCGCGCGCCGGAGTCGGCCATCATGTAAATGGCGTTGAACGATTCTTGCGTCGACTTGGTGCCGTCGCGGCGGATCACGTCTTCGACTTTGAGCTGGTCCATCATGGCCTTGCCGACTTCATCCGAGGTCTTGCCCCAGATATCGACTACCTTGTTGTAACGCTCGCCGGCGGTCACGAGACCCGAGGCGTATTGCTGTTCAATCTGCTTGACTTCCGATTCGGCCGTCGCGATCAGGGTAACTTTTTGAGGCGGTACCAGCATGTCGTCGACGCAGATCGAGATACCGGCGCGTGTCGCCAGGCGGAAACCCGATTGCATCAGTTTGTCTGCGAACACCACGGTGGCGCGCAGGCCGCATTTGCGGAACGACGTGTTGATCAGCTTGGAAATTTCTTTCTTTTTCAGCGCGCGGTTCAGGACGGAGAACGGCAAGCCTTTAGGCAGAATTTCCGACAGGATCGCACGACCGATCGTCGTTTCGTAACGCGTTACCGTTTTCTCGAATTCGCCCGTTTCGGCGTTTTTCGGGTATTCGGTAATACGCACGGTAACGCGGGTCGTCAGTTCGACTTCCTTGTTGTCGTAGGCGCGGATCACTTCCGAGACGTCAGGGAACATCATCCCTTCGTTCTTCGCATTGATCGCTTCGCGGGTCGCGTAGTACAGACCCAGCACGATATCCTGGGACGGAACGATCGACGGTTCGCCGTTCGATGGGAACAGAATGTTGTTCGATGCCAGCATCAAAGTGCGTGCTTCCATCTGCGCTTCGATCGACAGAGGAACGTGGACCGCCATTTGGTCACCGTCAAAGTCGGCGTTGAATGCGGCGCAGACGAGTGGGTGCAACTGGATGGCCTTGCCTTCAATCAGGACTGGCTCAAAAGCCTGGATACCCAGACGGTGCAGCGTAGGTGCGCGGTTCAACATGATCGGATGTTCACGGATCACGTCTTCCAGGATGTCCCACACGACCGGCTCTTGAATCTCGACCAGCTTTTTCGCGGCCTTGATCGTGGTCGCCAGACCCATCAGTTCCAGTTTATTGAAAATGAATGGCTTGAACAGTTCCAGCGCCATCAGTTTCGGCAAGCCGCACTGATGCAGTTTCAATTGCGGGCCCACGACGATGACCGAACGACCGGAGTAATCGACGCGTTTGCCCAGCAAGTTTTGACGGAAACGGCCGCCCTTGCCCTTGATCATCTCTGCCAGCGATTTCAGCGGACGCTTGTTGGCGCCGGTCATCGCTTTGCCGCGACGGCCGTTGTCCAGCAACGAGTCGACTGCTTCTTGCAGCATGCGCTTTTCGTTGCGCGTGATGATCTCTGGAGCGCGCAGCTCCATCAGGCGTTTCAGACGGTTGTTACGGTTGATGACGCGGCGATACAGATCGTTCAGATCCGAGGTCGCGAAACGGCCACCATCCAGCGGTACCAGCGGACGCAGTTCCGGCGGCAGCACTGGCAGCACTTCCATGATCATCCAGTCAGGCTTGATGCCCGAACGTTGGAACGCTTCCAGCACTTTCAGGCGCTTCGCGTATTTCTTGATCTTGGCTTCGGATTTCGATTCCTTCAGTTCCACGCGCAGGGTTTCGGCATCGCGGTGGATGTCGATCGAGCGCAGCAGTTCACGGATACCTTCGGCGCCCATGAAGGCGGTGAAGTCGTCGCCGTACTCTTCGTACTTGGCGGCGTAGTCGTCTTCCGACATGATCTGGCACTTCTTCAGCGGAGTCATGCCTGGATCGGTCACCACGTATGCTTCAAAGTACAGCACGCGTTCGATGTCCCGCAGGGTCATGTCCAGGACCATGCCCAGACGCGACGGCAGCGACTTCAGGAACCAGATGTGCGCGGTAGGCGAAGCCAGCTCGATGTGGCCCATACGCTCGCGGCGCACTTTGGCCAGCGTGACTTCGACGCCGCACTTTTCGCAGATCACGCCGCGGTGTTTCAGGCGCTTGTACTTGCCGCACAGGCATTCGTAATCCTTGATCGGGCCAAAGATCTTGGCGCAGAACAGGCCATCGCGCTCAGGCTTGAAGGTACGGTAGTTGATGGTTTCCGGCTTCTTGACTTCGCCGTAGGACCACGAACGGATTTTCTCAGGCGAAGCGAGACCGATCTTGATTGCATCGAAGGTCTCGTTGGTCTGTACTTGCTTGAATAGATCGAGCAGTGCTTTCATGTATCACTCCAGAGGTGATTAAATTTCTATATTCCTGAGACTACATTGCCCGGCGTGGTTTCCCAGCCGGGCTTTGTGTTTCCCAAACCAAATGACAGGTCCTGTCGTTTAGTTGCGTTCGAGGTCGATATCGATACCCAGCGAACGGATTTCCTTGACCAGCACGTTGAACGATTCCGGCATGCCGGCGTCGATCACGTGGTCGCCCTTGACGAGGTTCTCGTACACTTTGGTACGGCCATTCACGTCATCGGACTTGACGGTCAACATCTCTTGCAAGACATACGACGCGCCATACGCTTCCAGTGCCCAGACTTCCATCTCACCGAAACGCTGACCACCGAACTGGGCTTTACCGCCCAGTGGCTGTTGCGTCACCAGCGAGTAAGGACCGGTCGAACGCGCATGCATCTTGTCATCCACCAAGTGATGCAGTTTCAGCATGTGCATGACGCCGACAGTGACCTTGCGTTCGAACGCTTCACCGGTGCGACCGTCATACATGGTCACCTGGTTTTTGGAAGCGGTCATGCCCAGGTTCTTGGCGATGTCGTCCGGATACGCCAGGTCCAGCATGCGGCGGATCTCTTCTTCATTGGCGCCGTCGAACACTGGCGTGGCGAATGGAACACCTTTTTTCAGGTTTTCCGCCAGCTTCATGATCTCTTCGTCGTCGAAGTTATCCAGATCTTCCGCGCGGCCGTTGTCGTTGTAGATCGTCGTCAGGTACTTGCGCACTTGCTCGACCTTGGTTTGCGCCTTCAGCATTTCGCCGATGCGGATACCCAGACCCTTGGCAGCCCAGCCCAAGTGAGTCTCGAGAATCTGACCAACGTTCATCCGCGAAGGAACGCCCAGCGGGTTCAGCACAACGTCGGCTGGCGTGCCGTCGGCCATGTATGGCATGTCTTCCACAGGAACAATACGGGAAACCACACCCTTGTTACCGTGGCGACCTGCCATCTTGTCGCCCGACTGCAGGCGGCGTTTCACGGCCAGGTACACCTTGACCATTTTTTGCACGCCTGGTTGCAGCTCATCGCCTTGCGTCAGTTTCTTGCGCTTCTCTTCGAAGGCCAGATCGAACTGGTGACGCTTCTCGTTGATCGATTCCTTGATCGCTTCGAGCGCTACCGCTGCATCGTCGTCCGCAGGGCGGATGTCGAACCAGTGGTATTTGTCCAGATCGGCCAGGTAATCCTTGGTGATCTTGGCGCCTTTGGCCAGCTTTTTAGGGCCGCCGTTGACAACTTTGCCGATCAGCATTTTTTCCAGACGCTGGAAGGCATCGCCTTCCACGATACGCATCTGGTCGTTCAGATCCAGACGGAAGCGTTTCAGTTCGTCATCGATAATTTGCTGGGCACGCTTGTCGCGCACGATGCCTTCACGGGTAAAGACTTGCACGTCGATCACGGTACCGATCATGCCCGAAGGCACGCGCAGCGAGGTATCTTTCACATCCGAGGCTTTTTCGCCGAAAATCGCGCGCAGCAGCTTCTCTTCCGGGGTCAGCTGGGTTTCGCCTTTAGGCGTCACTTTACCGACCAGGGTGTCGCCGGCTTGTACTTCAGCGCCGATGTAGACGATACCGGACTCATCCAGACGTGCCAGCTGATTTTCAGCCAGGTTCGAGATGTCGCGCGTAATTTCTTCCGCGCCCAGTTTCGTATCACGGGCAACCACCGACAACTCTTCGATGTGAATCGAGGTGTAGCGGTCGTCCTTGACGACGTTTTCCGAGATCAGGATCGAATCTTCGAAGTTCAGACCATTCCATGGCATGAAAGCCACGGTCATGTTCTGGCCCAGCGCCAATTCACCCAGGTCGGTCGATGCGCCGTCGGCGATCACGTCGCGCTTGGCAACACGGTCGCCCACTTGCACGATAGGACGCTGGTTGATGTTGGTGTTCTGGTTCGAACGGGTGTACTTGATCAGGTTGTAGATGTCGACGCCCACTTCACCAGCGGTAGCTTCGTCATCGTTGACGCGAATCACGACACGGCCCGCATCGATGTAATCGACGATACCGCCACGCAAGGCTTGCACGGTGGTGCCCGAGTCGACCGCAACGGTGCGTTCGATACCGGTACCGACCAGCGCTTTTTCAGGACGCAAGCAAGGCACAGCCTGGCGTTGCATGTTGGCGCCCATCAATGCACGGTTCGCATCATCGTGTTCGAGGAACGGAATCAGCGAGGCAGCGACGGAAACGATCTGGCCTGGCGCCACGTCCATGTACTGGATGCGCTCCGGGGAGACCAGGATGGTTTCGCCGGCTTCACGGGCCGAGACCAGTTCATCGGACAGCATGCCGGCGTCGTTGATGGTCGCATTCGCCTGAGCGATGATGTAGCGGCCTTCTTCGATGGCGGACAGGTAGTCGATCTGATCGGTAATCTTGGAGCCTTCGACCTTGCGGTACGGGGTTTCCAGGAAGCCGTATTCATTCAGGCGGGCATACAGAGCCAGCGAGTTGATCAGACCAATGTTCGGACCTTCCGGTGTCTCGATCGGGCAGACGCGGCCGTAGTGGGTCGGATGCACGTCGCGCACTTCAAAGCCGGCGCGTTCGCGTGTCAGACCGCCGGGTCCCAGAGCCGATACGCGGCGCTTGTGGGTAATTTCCGACAGAGGATTGGTTTGGTCCATGAACTGCGACAGCTGGGACGAACCGAAGAACTCGCGAATCGCGGCCGAAATCGGCTTCGAGTTGATCAGGTCGTGCGGCATCAGGTTGTCCGCTTCGGCTTGGCCGAGGCGTTCCTTGACGGCGCGCTCAACACGCACCAGGCCGGCGCGGAATTGATTCTCGGCCAGTTCGCCCACGCAACGTACGCGACGGTTACCCAGGTGATCGATATCGTCGACTTCGCCGCGACCATTGCGCAGTTCCACCAGGATCTTGATCACGGCCAGCACGTCTTCGTTCGACAGGGTCATGGCGCCGGTCAGTTCATCGCGGCCAATGCGGCGGTTGAACTTCATGCGGCCCACGGCCGACAGGTCGTAGCGGTCCGAGTTGTAGAACAGGCCATTGAACAGCGCTTCAACGGAATCTTCCGTTGGCGGTTCGCCTGGACGCATCATGCGGTAGATCGCCACTTTCGCAGCCATCTGGTCGGCGGTGTCGTCGATACGCAGGGTTTGCGAGATGTAGGCGCCCTGATCCAGGTCGTTGGTGTACAAGGTCTGGATTTCGGAGATGTTGGCATCGCGCAAACGGCCCAACAGGTCTTCGGTCAGCTCATCGTTCGCGGATGCGACGACTTCACCGGTGTCGCCATCGACGATGTTCTTCGCCAATACGCGGCCCAGCAGGTAGTCTTCCGGTACGGAAATATGCTTGATGCCGGCAGCTTCGATATCACGCACGTGTTTCGCGTTGATACGCTTGTCTTTCAGCACCAGGGTCTTGCCCGACTTGTCGACGATGTCGAAACGCGCCACTTCGCCGCGCAGACGCTCGGAGACGAATTCCATTTCCGCGCCTTCGGAGCGCAGGTTGAAATTGTCGAAGACGAAGAAGTTCGCCAGAATCTGCTCGTGCGACATGCCGATGGCTTTGAGCAAGATCGTGACTGGCATCTTGCGGCGGCGGTCAACGCGGAAGAACAGGATGTCTTTCGGGTCGAACTCGAAGTCCAGCCACGAACCGCGGTAAGGAATGATACGCGCGGAGAACAGCAGTTTACCGGACGAGTGGGTCTTGCCGCGGTCGTGCTCGAAGAACACGCCAGGCGAACGGTGCAGCTGGGAAACGATAACCCGCTCCGTGCCGTTGATCACAAACGAACCGGTGGTCGTCATGAGCGGCAATTCGCCCATGTAGACTTCCTGTTCCTTCATCTCTTTGACGACGGGCTTGGTTGGCGATTCCTTGTCCAGGATCACCAGGCGCACTTTCGCGCGCAGCGGCGACGCGAACGTCAGGCCACGTTGTTGACATTCTTTGACGTCAAAGGCAGGATCGCCCAGAACGTACGACAAGAATTCGAGACGCGCAAAACCATTGTGCGAAACGATAGGGAAAATCGAAGTGAAAGCCGACTGCAGGCCATCATTCTTGCGGCCGGACGGTGCTATGTCCTCTTGCAAGAAGCTATGATAAGACTCGAGCTGGGTCGCCAGCAGGAACGGAACGTGGTGAACGTTGGCGCGCTTCGCGAATGATTTGCGAATGCGTTTCTTCTCAGTAAATGAGTAGTGCATGGACACTCCGTGAGTGACAGAAAGGATAGAAAATTCAGGTTTTGCAAGTGTTCGTTTGCACCGCTGCGTGTGACACAGACGAAACCTCAAGGCTCTGCTTTCCGGCTTGAATCGAATAAAAACTGCTGCTACAACTACATGACAAATACGATGCAGACGACAAAGGAGCCAAAGTCGGATTTCCCCCTTGCGAGGGGAAACCTCAGACTTTGACTCGGGCGCTAACTGCCGCCGGTACAGATATTACTTGATCGAAGCGGTTGCGCCGGCTTCTACCAGTTTCTTCTGTGCTGCTTCAGCGTCAGCTTTCGACACTGCTTCTTTCACAGTTTTTGGTGCGCCATCGACCAGGTCTTTAGCTTCTTTCAAGCCCAGGCCGGTAATTTCGCGAACTGCTTTAATGACGCCAACTTTGTTTGCGCCGAAGCTGTCCAGGATGACGTTGAATTCGGTTTGCTCTTCAGCAGCTGCTGCTGGGCCTGCTGCAGGACCGGCCGAAGCCATTGCTGCTGCGGACACGCCGAATTTTTCTTCGAATGCTTTAACCAGGTCGTTCAGGTCCATTACGGACATGGCGCTAACTGCTTCCAGGATATCGTCTTTGCTAATTGCCATTTTGAAACTCCTAAATTTATTACGTTAGTTACATCAGATTGGTACTGAGAGAAAAAAAGCGCGCGCAATTAAGCGGCTGCTGGGGCTTCTTCTGCTGCTGCTTCTGCAGGAGCTTCGGCGCCTTCGCCTTTTTTCGCTGCCAGGGCAGCCAGACCACGTGCAAAGCCCGAAACCGGAGCCAGCATAACGCCCAACAACTGCGAAATGAGGACTTCACGGCTAGGAATGCTCGCCAACGCGGTGACAGCAGCTGTATCCAGCGGCTTGCCTGCGTAGTTACCTGCTTTGATGACCAGTTTGTCGTTGGTTTTAGCGAAGTCAGCGATGACTTTAGCTGCTGCAACGGCATCGGCCGAGATCGAGTAGATCAACGGGCCGGTCATGGCATCTGCCAGGCTGGCGAATGCGGTACCTTCAACGGAGCGACGAGCCAGAGTGTTTTTCAACACACGCAGGTACACGCCTTGGGCACGCGCTTTAGCACGCAGTTGCGTCAAGTGACCAACCTGGATGCCACGATATTCGGCCACGACGATCGTTTGCGCATTTGCTACTTGTGCGGAAACTTCGGCGACGACGGCCTTTTTGTCATTCAGATTGAGACTCACGGTCAACCTCCTTAAATGATGTTCGGCAATCACAACCGAGTGGTTGAGCGCCTTGCATCGGTTCGAACACGGCGTCCGAAGTCAAGAAGTACTAAACTGAGCGGATGGATTCACGCAGCATGAGGACTACAAAACTTGTTCGGGTACACCATCTGCGTTGGGCACTTGCCGTTGCCGGCAAGCCTATTAACCTTCTGCATGTGCGATCGCAGTCGGCCCAACGGTCTTTGATTGTCTGCCGGCCTGGTGCGAACACCGGGCCGACAGCCCAAAGATGCGCCCACAGCGCCCGAAGGCGCGTGGGACTTGATTCTGTTACTTAAGCTGCCAGGCTAGCCTGGTCAACACGGACGCCAGCGCCCATGGTCGACGACAGCGAAACTTTGCGCAGGTACACGCCTTTGCTCGATGCTGGCTTGGCTTTGTTCAGTGCGTCGATCAGTGCGACCAGATTCGACTTCAGATCTGCGTCAGCGAACGATTTACGGCCGATGGTAGCGTGGATGATACCGGATTTGTCGGTACGGTACTGAACTTGACCGGCTTTCGCGTTTTTCACGGCGGTAGCGACGTCAGGAGTAACAGTGCCAACTTTCGGGTTAGGCATCATGCCGCGTGGGCCCAGGATCTGACCCAGGGTACCAACGATACGCATGGTATCTGGCGAAGCGATAACGATGTCGAAAGGCATGTCGCCGGCTTTGATCTGCTCAGCCAGGTCTTCCATACCAACGATGTCGGCGCCAGCTGCTTTAGCAGCTTCCGCTTTTTCGCCCGACGCGAATACTGCCACGCGTACGGTTTTGCCGGTACCAGCTGGCAGCACGACGGAGCCGCGCACCACTTGGTCGGATTTCTTAGGATCAACACCCAGTTGTACCGATACGTCGATCGATTCATTGAACTTGGCCGTTGCGCACTCTTTGATCAGAGCGACAGCGTTGTCGAAAGCGTACACTTTGGTACGGTCGACTTTGGCTTTCAAAGCCTTGATACGTTTGGATAACTTAGCCATTATACAACACCTTCCACCGTGATACCAATCGAACGAGCGGAACCAGCGATGGTGCGCACAGCAGCATCCATGTCGGCAGCGGTCAGATCAGGGGTTTTCAATTTAGCGATTTCTTCAGCTTGTGCGCGGGTCAGCGTACCGACTTTGTCGGTATGTGGCTTCGGCGAACCTTTGGTGATCGCAGCAGCTTTTTTGATCAGGTAGGTTGCTGGAGGCGTCTTCATCACGAACGTGAAGGACTTGTCCGCAAACGCGGTGATCACGACTGGAATCGGCATGCCTGGCTCCAGACCTTGGGTCTGTGCATTGAAGGCTTTGCAGAATTCCATGATGTTCAGACCACGTTGACCCAGAGCTGGACCGATTGGTGGGGATGGGTTTGCTTTACCAGCTGGCACTTGCAGCTTGATAAAACCAATGATTTTCTTTGCCATGATGGCTCCTATCTTGGATTGAGTAGTAGCGCCCCGCCGATCCTACCCTGGCGGGGCTCCTCTGACCGGATTTTGCTGAGACTGCCGCAACGCTCCTGGTGGCGCTTGCTAATGCTTAAACTTTTTCGACCTGGCCGAATTCGAGCTCTACCGGGGTAGCGCGGCCGAAAATGGTGACCGAGACGCGTACTTTGGATTTCTCGTAGTTGACTTCTTCGACATTGCCGTTGAAATCGGTGAACGGGCCATCCTTGATGCGTACTTGCTCGCCCACCTCGTACAAGGTTTTTGGACGGGGCTTTTCAACACCCTCTTGCATCTGCTTCATGATGCCGTCGATTTCGCGCGCGGAGATCGGCGTCGGCTTGTTCGACTTGCCACCAATGAAACCGGTAACCTTGCTGGTGTTCTTGACCAAGTGCCAGCTCTCGTCCGTCATTTCCATTTCAACCAGCACATAGCCAGGATAGAAACGACGTTCGGTGACGGACTTCACACCATTCTTGACTTCAACCACTTCTTCGATCGGCACCAGGATCTGGCCGAACTGGTCTTGCATGCCCGCGCGCTCGATGCGCTCGGTCAGTGCGCGCATGACGCTTTTTTCCATGCCGGAATAAGCATGCACGACATACCAGCGCTTGCTGCTTACTGGCACGCTCAGCGCTGCACCAGCATCCGCTACCGGAGCGTCGCCCGGAACGGACTCGTCCGCCGCTTCATCATGCACATTTTCGCTCATTATTTTTTCCAACCCAGAATTACGTCATACAACAAAAACTCGAGCAATTTATCCGTGCCCCACAGGAAAATCGCCATGACCAGCACAAAGGCAAACACGATCGCAGTAATCTGCGTGGCTTCTTTGCGGGTAGGCCAAACGACTTTCTTGGTTTCGCGCACAGCTTCTTTGGCGAAATTGAGAAATTCACGGCCGGTCGTCGAGACATACAAGAGCGCAACAGCAATAACCAAACCAGCCACAAGCGCGCTTGCACGCACCAGAGCTGGTTGGCCTGCCAGGTAATAAAACCCGACTACTCCTGCAATCGCAGCCACTATTGCCAGCGCGACTTTTATCTTGTCACTCGACGTGCTAACGGTTTGCACGGATTGATTTGACATTTTTCTACTTTCGGTGCCCTGCACCTTGACGGTGGCAGGGACGGAGGGCATCGAACCCCCAACCTTCGGTTTTGGAGACCGACGCTCTGCCAATTGAGCTACGTCCCTACGTAAAACTTTCGAGGAGTGCTATTCTACCACCCAGGACGCCCCGGGTGGAAGCATAACATTTCCTTATGCGAGGATTTTTGCAACCACGCCGGCGCCGACGGTACGGCCGCCTTCGCGGATAGCGAAGCGCAGACCTTCTTCCATCGCGATCGGGTTGATCAGCTTGACGGTGATCGACACGTTATCGCCTGGCATAACCATTTCTTTGTCTGCTGGCAACTCTATCGAACCGGTTACGTCCGTCGTACGGAAGTAGAACTGTGGACGATAGTTGTTGAAGAATGGCGTATGACGGCCGCCTTCATCTTTCGACAGAACATAGATCTCGCCGGTGAAGTGAGCATGCGGCTTGATCGAGCCTGGCTTCGCCAGAACTTGACCACGTTGCACGTCTTCACGCTTGGTGCCGCGCAGCAGCAGACCAACGTTGTCGCCTGCTTGACCTTGGTCCAGCAGTTTGCGGAACATTTCCACGCCGGTGCAAGTCGTTTTGACGGTATCGGTGATACCAACGATTTCGATCTCTTCGCCGACTTTAACAATGCCGCGCTCGATACGACCGGTCACAACGGTACCGCGACCCGAGATCGAGAACACGTCTTCTACTGGCATCAGGAATGCACCGTCAACAGCGCGCTCTGGCGTTGGGATGTAAGCATCCAGCGCATCGGCCAGACGCAGCACTGCGTCAACGCCCATTTCGCCTTCTTTGCCTTCCAGCGCCATACGTGCCGAACCTTTGATGATTGGCAGGTCGTCGCCTGGGAATTCGTACTTCGACAACAGCTCGCGCACTTCCATTTCAACCAGTTCCAGCAGCTCTGCGTCGTCGACCAGGTCGCACTTGTTCAGGAACACGATGATGTATGGAACGCCAACTTGGCGGGCCAGCAGGATGTGTTCGCGGGTCTGTGGCATTGGGCCGTCAGCTGCGGAGCACACCAGGATCGCGCCGTCCATCTGGGCAGCACCGGTAATCATGTTTTTGATGTAATCGGCGTGGCCTGGGCAGTCAACGTGCGCGTAGTGACGCGTTTCCGTTTCGTACTCGACGTGGGCGGTGTTAATCGTAATACCGCGCGCTTTTTCTTCTGGTGCTGCATCGATCTGGTCGTATGCTTTAGCTTCGCCGCCGAATTTCTTCGACAGAACCGTTGCGATTGCAGCGGTCAGCGTGGTTTTACCGTGGTCGACGTGGCCGATGGTGCCGACGTTGACGTGCGGCTTGGTCCGTTCGAATTTACCTTTTGCCATTTTGAACTCCTAATGATTTGATTAGATTGCTCAGGCACACGCCCGACGGTCTGGTTTGAATTGCTTCTGTGCTGCCTGCTGCGAATTCTGGTGCCCTTGACGTGGATCGAACACGTGGCCTCTCCCTTACCAAGGGAGTGCTCTACCACTGAGCTACAAGGGCTGTAATTTGTTGCATGCGATGCATCAAGCATCTGAACGGAAACTGGAGCGGGTGAAGGGAATCGAACCCTCGTCGTAAGCTTGGAAGGCTTCTGCTCTACCATTGAGCTACACCCGCGAGGTATCGTTCACTTTATCTTCACTTACTTTTGCTACTACCCAGTTTTCCTTGCAAAAACTTGGTGGAGGGGGCTGGATTCGAACCAGCGTACTCATAGAGAACAGATTTACAGTCTGTCGCCTTTAACCACTCGGCCACCCCTCCGCGGGAACCGCAGAGTATGAAGCATCTACTCACAACTGTCAACCTTATTTGCTGATGCCTGACTGCTGCATTTGCGTATAAAGAAGAAGTTGGCTGCTTCGGGGCGTGATTATAAGCTCCCGATTTGAGAATGTGCAAGGGTTGGCGCGAAAAAGTCGACTTTTTTTCGCATTTTTTTATGCACCCTGCCTGCAAGCCGCATTTTCCCGTCATTCGCCCCGCATTTTTCCCTTTTACCGGGCGTCAGGCGGATGCATCCAGGAGTTGCCCAGGGGCTTATATTTACGCAATAACTGCTGATGCAGGCCCGACAGCACAGGCAATTTGGGGTTGCGCGGGTCCAGGCGGCGCACGCCGGCAATAAAAGTCAGCGCCTGCTGCCCCATGCGCTCATCCCAGCCTTCGTGTTCCAGGCATTTCAGTACGGCCACGGCCGCATTGAAGACCACTTGCGGATTGTCGGGCAGGCGCGTGACGGCTTCCCCCATCAGATCCACGGCGCCGCGGAAATCACCTTCTCCCGCCTTGGCCGCACCAGCCGCCACCATGTCGGCCACTTCCTGGCGGCTTTGCCGCGCCAGCGCCTTGGCCAGCTCTTCGCGCCCTGCCAGTTCGAACACGGCCATGGCGCGCGTCATGGCCGCACTGTCGGGCGCATTGCGCATGACTTCACGCATCACCTCGGCCGCGCCATCCTCGCGCCCATGCGCCAGGCAGTGGCGCGCCAGTTCGGTTTTCAGCATGTTCGAGCCGCCCACGCTGTGGCGGTTGGCGGCCAGGGCCGCGTCCAGCGATTGCTGCAGGCGCTCCTCGTTGCCCGTATGCGCATGCAGCATGGCGCTGCACAGGGCACTGCACAGTTCCGCGTTCTTTTGCCCACCCATCGACTTGTCGAGATCGCGGATCACGGCGCCCACCTGCAGCGGATCGCCCTTGCGCACCAGGGTCTGCACCAGGCGCACATGGTCTTCCGGATCGCGGAATTCCGAATACTTGGCCTTGCTGACGACCAACTTGAGGGATTTTTCCGCCATCTCGATATCGTCTGCGGCCAGGGCCGCCTCGCCCAGGCGGCGCAAGCGACGCACGGCGTGCGGTGACAGGGCCACCGCTTCGCTCAGGGCCGCCTGCGCCAGTTCAGGCTTGCCTTGCGCCAAGTGCGTGCGCGCCAGCCAGTCATACGCGTCGAGAAAGCGCTTGTTGTTTTCCAGCAGCCCTTCCAGGGTGCCCTGCGCCGCTTCGTACTCGCCCAGCAGAAATTGTGTCTTGGCCTGCCCCAGGCGCGCCCAGCCGATGGACTTGGCTTCGTACAGGGCGGCGTAGATCGGCTCGGCGTCGGCCGCCTCGCCCAGCAGCAGGTGCAGTTCCGCGCGCAGGCGCAGAAAATCGGTGGCGTAGCGGGGATACAGGCTGGCGCCCTCGGCGCAGGCGGCAATCGCCGCGCGCTCATTGCCCACGTCGATCAACTCATACACGGGCACGAAGGCATTGCGCTTGTCCAGCGCGCGGCCGATGCGCTCGAGCATGTTGTCAGCAGTAAACGGTTTGAGGATGTAATCGGTGGGCAACAGTTCGACAGCGCTGACCACCTTGGCGAAGCTGCCTTCGCCCGTCACCATGAAAAACATGGTCGACGCGTGCATCAATTTGTGGTGACGCAAGTCTTCCAGCATCTGCTGGCCATCCTGCCCGCCATCGAGATCGTATTCGCACAGGATCAAATCATACGATTTGCTGCCCAGCATGCGGATCGCCTGGCCCGAGCTGGCCGCGTCATCGATCTTCGCCAGGCCGCACAGGTTGAGCATATTGTGCAGGCTGGCGCGCATGCCCGGATGCGGCTCGATGATCAGCGCGCTAAGGCCCTTGAGTTCTTTCATGTCGTGATGTCCGAAAACTCCGCGGCGCGCCACACTGGTGCGTGGCGCCAGCCAGCATGAGGCTGCCGAGTATATGACGGCGCCGCGCGCAAGGGAATGGCGGCGCGCCGAAAAATGCCAACGCAGTTGCTACTCAAGCGACGGCGTGCTCCGGATGCCACAGTTGCGGCTCGTGGTCGATCAGGTCCAGCAGCGTCGTCACCACTTCCGGATCGAACTGGCTGCCGCTGCGCTGTTCGATGTATTCGCGCACTTGCGGATACGGCCACGGCTCCTTGTAGGGCCGCTCGTGCAGCAAGGCATCGAAGACGTCGACCACGGCGACGATGCGCGCGGCCACGGGAATGTCGTGCCCCTTGAGGCCATTCGGATAGCCGGCGCCATCGAAATGCTCGTGGTGGCCGCCGGCGATCTGCGCGCCATATGTCAGGTAGCTGACGCCGTCGACCATGTTGGCGGCCCGCTCGAGGATGGTGCGCCCGACGCTGGCATGCAGCTGCATCTGAGCCCGTTCCTCGTCCGTATGCTTGCCCGGCTTGAGCAGCACGGCGTCTGGCGTGGCCACCTTGCCCACGTCGTGCAGGATACTGGCCAGGCCGATCATGTCGAGCAATTGCGGCGTCAGCTCGTCCGGGTACACGCCGCGCTCCTGCATGCGCCGGGCGATGGCGTCGGACAATTGCTGCACCCGCCGCACATGGCCGCCCGTGTCGCTGTCGCGGAATTCGGCCAGGTCGGCCAGCGCCACCACGGTCGCTTCCTGCGCCTTGCGCAGCTGGCCGAACATGTACAGGTTGTCGAAGGCGGCGGCGATGCGCTGGCAAAACACTTCCAGCAAGTCGCGCTGGATCTGCGCCAGCGGCCACGGTGGCGTGACGGAGATGGCCAGCTCGCGGTTGCCTTCCGTATGGATGAACAGCACATTGGCCGGATGCTCGAACTGGCTGCGCTTTTCCGCAAACGCCTTGGCGATGGTGGGGGTGAGCGCATGGTCGACCGGCAGGGCTTCCGACTCGGCCAGCATGGCATAGGTGCCCGTGGCGGCGACCACCTCGGGCCGCCCGGCGCCGCCCTGCATCAGGCACAGCACGCCGTCGGCGCCCACGTCGAGGATGGCGCTGACCTGGTTGAGCACGCCGGAAGCGAATTCGCGCAAGGAATGGATCTGGTACAGATTGGTGGCGCCGGCGAGGATCTTGCCCAGGCCGATGCGGCTGCGCTCGAGCATCATCAGGCTTTCGTAGGCGCGCAGGGCCGAGATGACGGTGGTAAACAGCTTTTGCGTCGTCAGTTCCGTCTTGGCCTTGTAATCGTTGATGTCGTATTCGATGATGACGCGCTGCTCGGGCGCCTGGCCCGGCTGGCCAGTGCGCAGCACGACGCGCACGATGGAATTGTTCAGGTCGGCGCGGATGCGCTTGGCCAGGATCAGGCCGGCGTCATCCGTTTCCATCACCACGTCGAGCAGCACCAGCGCGATATCGGGCGTGTCGCGCAGGATGTCATACGCTTCACGGCCGCTGTAGGCGGAGAACAGTTCCAGTTCACGCCCCTTGAAACTGACATTGCGCAGCGCCAGCCGCGTGACCGCATGCACATCCACATCATCGTCGACGATCAAGACACGCCACAGGCGCTGGTCGGGCGCGGCCAGCCCGGCAGGACTGGCCACCGGCTCATCCTCGTCGAGCAGCCAGTTATCATCTGCATCGGCTTTGAGGTCGGTCATGAATACTCCTAATGGATAAGTTCGATGTGGACGCTGCGTTGAGGCATATCAAGCATAATCAGATTAGGTGCTGCTTACAACAGGATTCTGCGTACCACCGTCGCCAGCGACCGGCGCCGGCGCTGGTGCCGATGCACCGCCGCGCGTGGTGCCGCCACACTTGTCCTGGCCCGGCCCGACGGCCTGGTAGCGCACTTCATACTTGCCTGCGCTGAGCTGTTCCACCAGCAGCTTGTCGTTAGCGAGGATGTACAGGTAGCGCACGTTCGAGCGCCGCTCCGTGTCATACAGTTTGACGAACACGGGCGCGGCATTGCTGCTGTTGTCGATGCTGACGGCCAGCTCGTCGCCCTTGTTACTGATCGGGAATCCATCGACATAGCCGGAATGGTCCGGCCAGGGTTCGCCATTCGGCGCCACCAGCGATGCGGACTCGGCCTTGTCTGCCCCATCGCAGGCGGGCTGGATGGCTTTCAGGCTCAACTGGGTCACGGCCAGCACGCGGATCTCGGGCGTCTTCGCTTGCGGGAGTTCGGGCGCATACGGCTTGCCCACCGCCCAGCTATCGACTGCCACGGCCTCGCCTTTCGATGGCGCCGGCGCGGCACTGGCCGCTGACGTGGCCGTTTCTGCATGGAGTTTGGCGCCATCGCGGGCCAGCCCGCTCCAGGCCGACGCCAGCGCGGCAGGCATGGGTTGGGAGGTATCGAGCATCAGCAAGGCGCCCAGCCAGCCCAGCAGCAGGCAGACAAGCAAACTCAGCCACCAGCGCCAGTTGCGCCAGACGGGCTGCAGGCCGCGCCGCGGCTTGCCCTTCGGCGGCGGCACATCCTGCGCCCAGGTGTGTTCATGCGGCTGGGCATGGCCTTTCGCGCGGCCATCGCGGGTCTTGCCTTCTTCGTGGTGGGTGCTTTCCAGCCATTCGATTTCCCACTCCTCGGCAGCGATCCACTCGTCGTGCTCCTTGCGGCGTTGTGGATCGGACAAGGTGCCATAGGCGCTGTTGAGGATCGCCATGATGCGGGCGGCTTTTTCGTCGCCGGGATTCTTGTCCGGGTGGTATTTCTGGCTGAGGGCTTTGTACGCGGCACGTATGACTTCCTGCGGCGCCAGGCGCGCCACTTTCAGGTTGTCATAGTGTGTATGTATCTTTCCCATCGTTCTATCTTGAAATCGGTGCGCGGCGACGGGTTCTTGCAGGATGGAACCGTGCTGTGTCGGTCATCATATACGATATGACAAGATAATAACCACCGGCGGACAGGAAATTGCAGGGCGACACCGCCCTGCCTTGATATTGCAGGCGCTTACAAGCGGTGACTGCGGTCGCTGGACAACAGGACTTCCGGCAACGCCACCTGGTGACCCACCACCAGCACCTTGAACAATTCCCCCATCTCGGCCGGCGACACCAGCTTTTGCACGGCGCTGGCTTGCGGCAGGTAAGACTTGACGTGCTCCGGATCGGTGCGCAGCAGCAAGTCGCCGATGCCCGCGCCCAGCAGGAAGGACGCCTGGTTCATGTAGGCGAGCACATCGAGACCCGCATCCTGCGCCGCCACCGCCATGGCCGTGAAATCGACGTGGGCCGTGATGTCCTGCAAGCCGGGCAGGTAAAACGGTTCCGCGTGGGCGCGATGTCGGTAATGGCACATCAGGGTGCCCGTGGCGCGCAAGTCCAGATAATACTCATGCGCAGGGAAACCATAGTCGAACAGCACGGCCCCGCCGCCCTTGCCATTGGTCAGCATGCGCGCCAGCGAGCGCATGAAGCCGCAGGCCACGCCGTGGATCTCGCTGACATAGCCGACCGGCAAGGCGTCGGCATCCGGCACCTGGGCCGCGATCTGCGCGGCGACGTCGGCGCCGGCCGGGCGTTCGACAAACACGAACTGGCCGTCGGCGATGCTGACATCGAGTTCGCACCAGCCGGCGGGCGTCTTGCTGATCAGGTTGACGGGCATGGCGTCGAGCACTTCATTGCCGAACACGGCGCCCTCGAAACTGTCGGGGAAGCCGTCGAGCCACACCACTTGCGGGAAGGCGGCCAGCGCCAGCTCCTGGCGCGCGCGCAATTCGCCGGACAATTCGACGATCGCATATTGTTCCACAGCGATGCCGGCATGCGCCGCTTCCGTCAGGATATCAAAGGCCAGCTTGCCCGTGCCGGCGCCGAATTCGAGGATGCGCGGGGCCGTTTGCGCCATAATAGCGGCTGCCACATGGGCCAAGGTGGCGCCGAACAGGGGCGAAATCTCCGGCGCGGTTGTAAAATCGCCATCTTTGCCCAGCTTGGCGGCGCCGCCGCTGTAATAGCCGAGATCAGGCGCATACAGCGCCAGCTCCATGAAGCGGACAAAGGGAATGGCGCCGTCATTGCGCGCGATTTCGGCGGCAATCAGGTGCTGCAAGGCATGGGACGCGGCCAGCGCGTCGCTATCGGGTGCGGGAAGAGACATACCCGCATTGTAGCGAATCGGCGGGCCGCGGCGCCAGTGTCGGCTATGAGGGCCATGGCGGCCAGGCGCACTTCACACACAAGCACAGTAAATAAAGACATGACTCCAGCATCGACACTGCCACACAGCACACCCCGCGTCGCCCTCGTCACGGGCGCGGCGCGCCGCATCGGCCGCGCCATCGCGCTGGGCCTGGCGCGCGACGGCTGGGATATCGCCGTCCATTACCGCGACTCGCACGAGGAAGCGCTCAGCCTGGTGGCGGAAATCGCCGCGCTGGGCCGCCGCGCGCAAGCGTTCCCCTGCGACCTGGCGCAGGAAGACGCCGTGCGCCAGCTGTTGCCGCAGGCGCAGGCGGCGCTGGGGCCCGTCACTTGCGTCGTCAACAACGCATCGTTGTTTGAATACGACAATGCGGGCGATTTTTCCGTGGCCGCGCTCGACGCCCACATGCACGCCAACCTGGCCGCCCCCATCCTGCTGGCGCAAGCCTTGTACCAGGCCACCCCGGCAGGCGGGCAAGCCGTGGTCATCAACTTGCTGGACCAAAAACTGTACAATCTCAATCCTGATTTTTTGTCGTACACCCTGTCCAAGGCGGCGCTGCTGTCGGCGACCACCATGCTGGCCCAGGCGCTGGCGCCGAAAGTGCGCGTAGTGGGCATTGCCCCCGGCATCACCATGGTCTCCGGCGAGCAGACGGAAGCGAACTTTGCCAAGGCGCATGAAAACACGCCGCTGGGCCGCTCCAGCACGCCCGAGGATGTGGCCGACAGCGTCTGTTACGTGGCCGGCGCGCGCGCGCTGACGGGCACGACCCTGCTGGTCGATGGCGGCCAGCATTTGATCGGCTTGCCGCGCGACGTCATGTTTTTGACCAAATAATCAGCAGCCCTACCAAACAACCAGCATTCCAGCATCCCCTAAAAGGTAAAACTATGTCGTCCGCCCTGTCCCACCCTCGCCTGGCCGATTGCCGCCGCCTGTTCCTGCGCAATTACGAAGTCCTCATCAACATCGGCGTCTACGACTTCGAGAAAAAGGGCGAGCAGCGCGTCCTCATCAACGTCGACCTGTACATTCCCCTGGCCCTGTCGACGCCGAAGGATGACCAGCTGGAAGAAGTGGTCGACTACGACTTCATGCGCGAAACCATCGCCAGGCGCATGGCGCAAGGTCACGTGCAGCTGCAGGAAAGCCTGGTCGACGACGTGCTTGCTGCCATGCTGGCGCACCCGCGCGTGCGCGCCGCGCGCGTGTCGAGCATGAAACCGGACGTATATCCCGACTGCGAAGGCGTGGGCGTGGAAGTATTCAAGATCAAGGATGAAGTATGAGCAACATGAACAACCCCGCAGTGATGGAAACGACGACAACGGCCGTGGAATTCCCGGCCAACGTGGAAGCGCAGAAACTGGCGCGCAAGAAGGCGGAAAAGATCGCCCTGGAAAACAACAAGCTGCACAAGCGCTTGTGCCGCCTGGTGGGGCAAGCCATCGGCGATTTTAATATGATTGAAGACGGCGACAAGGTGATGGTATGCCTGTCCGGCGGCAAGGATAGCTACGCGCTGCTGGACATCCTGATGACCTTGCGCGAACGCGCACCGATTCACTTCGACATCGTCGCCGTCAACCTGGACCAGAAACAGCCGAACTTCCCGCCGGAAATCCTGCCCGCCTACCTGACGGAACTGGGCGTGGCCTTCCACATCGAAAACCAGGATACCTACAGCATCGTCAAGCGCCTGATCCCGGAAGGCAAGACGACTTGCTCGCTGTGCTCGCGCCTGCGCCGCGGCATCCTGTACCGCGTGGCTGACGAGCTGGGCGCCAACAAGATCGCCCTGGGCCACCACCGCGACGACATCCTGGAAACGTTCTTCCTGAATATGTTCTTCGGTGGAAAACTGAAAGGCATGCCGGCCAAGCTGCAATCGGACGATGGCAAGCACATCGTCATCCGCCCGATGGCGTATGTCAAAGAAGAAGACACGCAGCGCTATGCGGAAGTCAAGGGTTTCCCCATCATTCCATGCGACCTGTGCGGTTCGCAGGAAAACCTGCAGCGCAAGCAGATCAAGGGCCTGATGCGCGAATGGGACAAGAAATTCCCCGGCCGCGTGGAAAGCATCTTCTCGGCCCTGTCGAACGTGGCGCCATCGCATTTGATGGATCCGAAACTGTTCGGCTTCAAGGATTTGAAGGCGGACGGCGTGGCCAACCCTATGGGCGACATCGCCTTCGACGAAGAGCCGTGCTCGACGCCGACCACGTTCGGCACCATTCCGCTGCAGCAAGCCTGAAGCGAGGCGCCATCAGCATGATGGCGCCGTTTGCTTTACCGCCTTAAAACTCTTCCCAATCGTCACCCTTCGCCGCCCTGGCCGGTGCGATTTTCTTCGCCGGCGCGGCAGGGCGGGCGGCAACGCGCGCCACCGGCGCCGCCGCGACGACACGCACCGCGGTGGCCGGGCGGCGCGCTGCGCCATCCTGCTCGCGCAACTTGAATACGCTGACCACTTGCGCCAGGCCGTTCGCCTGCTCTTGCAGCGAACCGGCCGCTGCCGCCGCCTCTTCCACCAGGGCCGCATTCTGCTGGGTTACCTGGTCCATCTGGGTAATCGCCTGGTTGACTTGGCCGATGCCGTGGGTCTGCTCCTGGCTGGCGCTGGAAATCTCGCCGATGATGTCGGTCACGCGCTTGACGCTGGAGACCACTTCATCCATCGTCGCGCCGGCCTGGTCGACCAGTTTGGCGCCCACACCCACCTTGCTGACGGAATCGTCGATCAAGCCCTTGATTTCCTTGGCCGCCGCCGCCGAGCGCTGCGCCAGGTTGCGCACTTCGCCGGCCACAACCGCAAAACCGCGCCCCTGTTCGCCGGCCCGCGCCGCTTCCACGGCCGCATTGAGCGCCAGGATATTCGTCTGGAAGGCGATGCCGTCGATCACGCTGATGATGTCGACGATCTTGCGCGACGACTCATTGATCGAGCCCATGGTCGCCACCACTTCGGCCACCACCGAGCCGCCGCGGCTGGCGATGCCCGCCGCCGTGATGGCCAGCTGGTTGGCCTGACGCGCATTGTCCGCGTTCTGCCTGACGGTGCTGGTCAGTTCTTCCATCGACGAAGCCGTTTCTTCCAGCGAACCGGCCTGCTGTTCCGTGCGCGATGACAGGTCCAGGTTGCCGGCGGCGATCTCCGATGAGGCCGTGGCGATGCTGTCCGTGCCGCTGCGCACCTGGCTGACGATGCTGACCAGGTTGTTGTTCATATTGCCCAGGGCCGTGAGCAGCGCCCCCGTTTCATCCTTCGCCGTCGTGGCGACGGTCTGCGTCAGGTCACCGGCGGCCACCGTTTCGGCCAGCGCCAGCGCCTGGCGCAGCGGACGCGTGATGCCCGTCGTCAGCAGCCACGAGCACAACACGCCGAACGCCACGGCGAACAAGGTCAGCAGGCTGATGACGGTGGTGTCATGCACGGCGGAGGCGTCGATCTGCTTGGCCGTCGCATCGATGCTTTCGCGCTGCAAAGTCACCAGCTCCTGCAGCAAATCCTGGTAGACCTTGGCGGCCGGGGTGAACGCGGTGTCGAGGATTTTCGCCGCGCCTTCCACATCGCCATCGGCCTTGGCCTTGACGGCGCCATCGCGCGACGCGCTGTACACCTTGCGCTGCTCGAGGATCTTGGCGAACAGGGCTTTTTCCTTGTCGCCCGCGACCAGCGGTTCGATCTGCTTGAGCAATTCGGCCGCCTTCTTCACGGACGCGGCCGAGTCTTCCTTGAAATACGGTCCCAGCGCCGGGTCGCTGCTCTTGACGATGGCGGCCGTGCGGCGGATCGAGGCAAAGTTCAAGCCATACCAGTCGGTAATCAGGCGTTCCTTGGTCAGCGGTTCGGCCATCATGGCGCGCGTGGACGTCGCCACCTCATTGAGGCGCCACACGCCCACTGTAGCGATCAGAACGGTCATTGCCAGGATCAGGACAAAGCCGATACTCAGGCGCTTGCCGATCTTGATATTTGCGATAAAGCCCATGGTGTCTTTTCTCTAAGTAAGTGCATCGAAGATATATTTAATTCCATATGGAATTTAATATATTGCAGATTATACATTGTTGAAATATATGTAGCTAATTTATTGATTTTGAGAAATGTTTCTGTTAAGTTAAAAGTCTCCTCCGCAACTACAGGCGAGCCGTGCGCGTCCGCCCGTCTGTCTCTCAAAGAAATCTATGAAATTTTCCGCCTTGCCCCTGAAACAAATCACCCTCGCCGCCGCCCTCGCCTATGCCGGCAGCGCCCATGGCGCAGCCCTGCCGCCCGCCATCGCGGCCCAGCTCGCGGCCAATTACCCGGCCGTCGAAAGCCTGTACCTGGACCTGCACCGCCACCCGGAACTGGCGTTCCAGGAAGTCGAGACGGCCAAGAAGCTGGCTGCAAAGGTCAAGGCGCTCGGTTTTGACGTGACTACCGGCGTCGGCGGCACGGGTGTCGTCGCCATCTTGCGCAACGGCCCCGGCCCCGTCGTCATGCTGCGCACGGAAATCGACGCCCTGCCGGTGCTGGAAAAAACCGGCCTGCCGTTTGCCAGCAGCGCGGTGACGAAAAACGCGGCCGGCGAAAGCGTGCCGGTGATGCATGCCTGCGGCCACGACGTGCACATGTCGGCCTGGTATGGCAGCGCCAAGCTGATGGCCGACAACCGCCAGCACTGGAGCGGCACCCTGATGCTGGTGGGCCAGCCGGCCGAAGAGCCGCTGCTGGGCGCGGCCGCCATGCTGAAGGACGGCTTGTTTACGCGCTTCCCGAAACCCGACTACGCGCTGTCCTTCCACGATGAAGCGACGCTGCCATCGGGCACGGTGGGCTACCACGCCGGCTACTTCCGCGCCGCCGCCGACACCATCAGCATCACCGTGTATGGCCAGGGTGGCCACGGCGCCGCACCGCACGACACGCGCGACCCCGTCGTGATGGCCGCGCGCATCGTGCTGGCACTGCAAACCCTGGTCTCGCGTGAAAACAATCCGATGGACCCCGTCGTCATCACGGTGGGCAGCATCCATGGCGGCACCCAGGCCAACATCGTGCCCGACCAGGTCACCATGCAGCTGACGGTGCGCACCTTCAAGGATGCCGTGCGCAAGCGCGTGCTGGCCAGCATCGCGCGTGAAGTCAAGGGCGAGGCGTTTGCCGCCGGCGCGCCGAAAGAGCCGCTGGTGGAAATTCGTCCCGGCACGGACGCCGTCTACAACGACCCGGACCTGACCCTGCGCATGGTGTCGACCCTGCAAAAATCGCTGGGCGCGGCCAACGTGACGGAAATGCCGGCCAAGATGACGTCGGAAGACTTCGCCAACTACGGCCAGGCCGGCGTAAAAGCCGTGCTGCTGCATATCGGCGCGGTGGAGCCGGCCAAGCTGGCCGCGGCCAAGGCCAGCGGCAAACCGCTGGCCGGCCCGCACTCGCCGCAATGGGCACCCGAGTACCAGCCGACCATCAAGGCGGCGATCACGGCGGAAACGTCGATCCTGCTCGATTTGCTGGGCAAGAAGCAGTAATCATGTAGTACGCGGGGAAGCCGGCCTTCCCCGCTTTCCCCTCCTTGCCGAAAGGCTTTCCTTCATCCCCCTGCTGCAGTAAGCTCGGTGTCTGCCGCCACGCCCGTGCCGGCGCCCCTTGCAACCAGACCA
Source organism: Janthinobacterium lividum (assembly GCF_023509035.1). Taxonomy (NCBI): domain Bacteria; kingdom Pseudomonadati; phylum Pseudomonadota; class Betaproteobacteria; order Burkholderiales; family Oxalobacteraceae; genus Janthinobacterium; species Janthinobacterium lividum. The sequence continues at coordinate 658,116 of NZ_CP075583.1, forward strand.
TGAACGGACACTTGTATGCCGACAACCGCGCTCAACCGCCCCGTACTGACCCTGCTGGCCCTCGGCTTTGCCCTCTCCAGCGCCTTCGCTGCGCCTGCCCCCACGCCAGGCGACCGGCAAGCCGACCGCTGGGATTTGACGGCGCTGTATCAAAACGACGCCGCGTTCGACGCTGACGCGAAAAAGCTGTCGTCCCAGCTGCAGCAACTGGGCGCCTGCAAGGGGCAGTTGAAAGCGTCGTCTGCCCGCCTGAAAAGCTGCCTGGACCTGGTCGCCGAGGCGCGCAAGCGCGTCAACACGCTTACCACCTATGCGGCGCAGTATTACGACCAGGATACGGGCGACAGCAAGGGGAACCAGCTGAACCAGCGCGCCGCCCTGCTGGGCAACGACTTCACCCAGGCGAGCACCTTCTTGCAGCCGGAAATCCTCGCCCTGGGCAGCAAGCGCATCGATGCCATGCTGGCGAAAGACCAGGGCTTGCAGCTGTACCGCTTTCAATTGAGCAACATGCTGCGCAGCGCGCCGCATACGCTCGACGCTGCCGGCGAACAGCTGGTGGCGCAGTTCGGCCTGGCGACGGGTTCGGCCGCCAGCGTCTACCGCACCCTGGCCAATGCGGAAATCCCATGGCCGACCGTTAAATTGTCGGATGGCAAGGAAGTGCGGCTCGACCAGGCGGCCTACACGAAATACCGGGGCGACGACAACCGCGCCGACCGCAAGCTGGTGTTCGATGCCTTCTTCGGCAAGTGGAAAGAATATGAACGCACGTTCGGCGAAACCCTGTACGGCCAGCTGAAGACGGACGCCGCGTATGCGAAGGTGCGCCGCTACGCCGACTCGCAAAGCGCGGCGCTCGACGCCGACCATTTACCGCCGGCCGTCTACCAGACCCTGATCGCGCAAACCAATGCCAACCTGCCCACCTTGCACCGCTACTTCAAGCTGCGCGCGCGCATGCTGGGCGTCAAGGACCTCGCGTACTACGACATCTATGCGCCGCTGCTGAAAAGCGACCGCACGTTCCCGCTGGCCGAGGGCAAGCAAATGATGCTAGCCTCCGTCGCGCCGCTGGGCCCGGACTATGTCAAGGCGCTCACTGCGGCCGTGGACGCGCGCTGGATGGATGTCTACCCGCGCCCGCGCAAGGTGGCGGGCGCCTACATGAATGGCGACGCGTACGACGTGCACCCGTTCGTGCTGCTCAACTACACGGACAATTACGAAGCCGTCAGCACCCTGACGCACGAATGGGGCCACGCCATGCACTCGGTGCTGGCCAACAAGGCGCAACCGTCGATCTATGCGCCGTACAGCATCTTTGTCGCGGAAATCGCCTCGACGACGAACGAGGCGCTGCTGCTCGACGCGCGCCTGAAGCAGGCCAAGGATGACGACGAGCGCCTGCTGTACCTGGGCGCGGCGCTGGAAAACCTGCGCGGCACCTACTTCCGCCAGGCCATGTTCGCCGAATTCGAGGCGGCCATCCACGGCAAGGTAGACAAGGGCGAGTCGCTGACGGGCGAAGAGATCACGGCCATCTACGCCGGCATCCTCAAGCGCTACCACGGCGAAGCGCAGGGCGTCATGACCATCGACCCCGCCTACGCGCTGGAATGGGCCTACGTGCCGCATTTTTATCACGGTTTCTATGTGTTCCAGTACGCCACCTCGATCGCGGCGGCGCAGGATTTCGCGCAGCGCATCCTCGACAAGGAACCGGGCGCCCTGGCCGCCTACCTGAAAATGCTCAGCGCGGGCGGCTCGGCCTATCCGTACGATCTGGTGAAGGCAGCCGGCGTCGACCTGGCCTCGCCGAAACCGTACCAGGCGCTGGCGGCGCGCATGAACGGCATCATGGACCAGATCGAGGCGATCGAAGCGAAGCGGGGGAAGTAAGTGCCTGCGCAGGACGGCATCAGGCCAGCTGGTCTGATGCCGGCCTGTCCTCCCCTGCCGCCGCAAACGCCGCAGCATCGCTCTCGAACATGTCTTCCAGTTCCTCGCGCGCCTGGCGCGTGAGCGACATGACTTTTTGCTGGTCCGGGAAATGCGGCGCCACTTCCAGCAGGGTTTTGAGGTTATGCCGGCCAAAGATGCCGGCCGCGCGCTGCGCCCGCTCCGCGCTGAAGCCCACCTGCAGCAAGGTCTGCTCGCCCAGCAGCAGCGCCGCGGCGAAGGTCTCGCGCTCGATCAGGGTCACGCCCCGCTTCATCAACTCATAGTAATGCGTGACGTTGCGCGCGCGCGCCAGGATCGTCAGTTCGGGCAGCCGCAGGCGCACGGCGTCGACCAGGGCCAGACTGTCGTCCACGTTGTCGATGGCGATCACCAGCGCCTTCGCCTTTTCGATGCCGGCCGCCACCAGCAGGTCCACGCGCGTGGCGTCGCCATAAAACACCTTGAAGCCGAACTTGCGCAGCAGCTCGATCTGGTCCGGATCGTGGTCGAGCACCGTCACGCCGATTTTATTGGCCGCCAACAGGCGGCCGATGATCTGACCGAAGCGGCCAAAGCCGGCGATGACGATGGGGTTGTCCTGCGCCTCGATATGATCGTCGGGGCGGCGCTTCTTTTCGCCTTGCAGCCGCGGCGCGACAAATTTATCGTGCGCCAGCAGCAGCAAGGGCGTGGCCACCATCGACAGGGTTACCACCACAACCAGCAGCGCGGCCGTTTCCGGCGCAAACACGTGCGCGGCCTCGGCGGCGGCAAACACGACGAAGGCGAATTCCCCCCTTGCGACAGCAGCAGCGCAAAAAACAGCTGCTGCCCGCGGGGAATGTCGACAAACTTCGACAGCAGGTACAGCAAGGCGATCTTGACCACCAGCAGACCGGCCACCAGGGCCACTATAAGCAGCGGCTGGGCGCGCAGCACGCCGAAATCGACGGACATGCCCACGGCGATGAAAAACAGGCCCAATAACAGTCCCTTGAACGGCTCCAGGTCACTGATCAGCTCATGCCGGTATTCGGAGTCGGCCAGCAGCACGCCCGCCATGAAGGTGCCCAGCGCCATCGACAGGCCCACCGATTCCATCAGCACGCAAATGGCGATCACCAGCAGCAGGGCAAAGGCCGTGAAGATTTCGCGCAAGTCCGTCCTGGCGATGAAGCGCAGGATGGGGTTCACGAGGAAGCGCCCGCCGATCACCAGCGCCGCCAGCACGGCGGCCAGCTTGGCCACGCGCAGCCAGCCCGGCTCGCCGCTGTGCGTGACCAGACCGCCCAGGAGCGGCACCAGCGCGATCATGGGAATGGCGGCGATATCCTGGAACAGCAAAATCGAAAAGCCGGCGGAACCGGCCGGTGTGCTCATCAGCTTGCGTTCGCCCAGGGTGGCCAGCACGATGGCCGTCGACGACAGCGACAGCCCCAGCGCGCCGACCAGCGCCGTGCGCCAGTCCACGCCAAAGGCCATGGCCACGGCGCACAAGCCCGCGCTGACGATACCCACCTGCGCCCCGCCCCAGCCAAAGATCGGACGGCGCAGCAGCCACAATCGTTTGGGTTCGAGCTCCAGGCCGATCAGGAACAGCAGCAGCACCACGCCGAATTCGGAAAAGCTGAGGATCACCTCGACGTTCTTGATCAGGCCCAGTCCCCACGGTCCGATGACGACGCCGGCCACCAGGTAACCCAGTACAGCGCCCATGCCCAGACGCTTGGCCAGCGGCACCATGATGATGGCGGCGACCAGGTAAAACAATATATTGATGAGAAAGCTGTGGTGTTCCATGCGGATTCCGGAAAAAACGTGATTGGAATCGCAATCATGCCTGAAGTGGCGCGCCAGCGGGGTATCAGGGCTGCGGCGCGTCGATGCGCGCGCGTAGTTCGTCGACATTCACACGCGACAGATAGCGTTCGATGTTTTTCCACACGGCGTGGTAGCCATAACCGCCATTTTTCAGCTCGTCGATCGCCTTCTCGCGCGGCCAGCCCTGGTACAGCATGCGGTACATGGCGGCCATCATGCCCGTGCGGTCGGCGCCATGCAGGCAGTGCAGCAGCACGGGCCCCTGCTGCTCCGCGCTGCGGATGCTGCGCATGGTCGCTATCACATGCCGGTCGCGGATGGCCCAGGTATTGATGGGGATGCGGATGGCGCGGATGCCGCTGCCTTCCAGCACCTGCGTATCGGAGTGGAAAGAGCGCAGGCTGATCACCGTCTTCACGCCCAGCGCCTGCAACTGGGCCACGTCGGCGCTGTCGAGCCTGGCGCTGCGGTACAGGCCCGGCGTGACCTGGTGCAGGTTGGACACGAGCGGCAGCGGCGTCGCCCAGTCCGGGTGGCGTGGCGGCGATGGTTGTGCCCCGGCCGGCGCGGCGGCCAGCCCCAGGGCGAGGGTCAAAAGTACGACATGCAACATGATGGCTTCCTTGTTATTGAAGAACGGCGCCAGCGCCCAGCACCTGGGCCAGCACATCCAGGGCGGCGCGTGGGCGGCCCAGGGCCAGCGCCTTTGCGCGCATCGATTGCAACTGTTCAGGATGCTCGAGCAACAGGCGCACGCGGTATTCCAGGGTCACGGCGTCCAACGCTTTCAATGCCACGCCCTGCTCCAGCAGATAGTCGGCATTGCGCTCTTCCTGCCCGGGAATCGGCGAGTTGACGATCATGGGCAAGCCCAAGGCCAGGCATTCGGAAGTGGTCAGCCCGCCCGGCTTGGTGATCACCAGGTCGGCGCACGCCATCAGGCGCTCGACTTCGCTGGTAAAGCCTTGCGCCAGAAGACGGCCCGGATACTGGCCGGCCAGTGCTTGCAGCGCCGCCAGCGCTGCGGCGTTTTTCCCCGCCAGCACGATCAGCTGGAAGTCGCCTGGCAGCGCCAGCAGGCGCGCGGCGACCGTTTCAAGGCTGCCCAGACCAGCCCCGCCGCCCATCAGCAGGATCGTCGTACGCTGCGGGTCCAGGCCAAACGCCTGCGCGCTCTGCACGCGCCCGGGCGCCTGCGCGAAGGCGGGCATGATGGGGATGCCCGTCACGTGGATGCGGTCGGCGGGGATGCCTTCGTGGCGCATGCGGAACGCCACTTCGTCGGTGGCGGCGAAATAGCCCTGCATCTGTTCGTGTACCCACATCCGGTGCAGGTCGAAATCCGTGACCTGCACCCACACGGGGCAGGCCAGCTGCTGCTGGCGCAGGGTGCGCGACAGCAGTTCGGCCGGCAGGAAATGCGTGCAGATGATGGCGTCGGGCTGGAATGCGGCGATCTGCGCCATCAGCGCGCGCGTGTTGAGGCGCTCGACGGCGCGGCGCAGGCGCTGCATCGAGCTGTCGCGCGGCGCATCGTGCGTGGCATGGTACAGATAGCCCCACAGCGCGGGCGCCTTGTTGACCAGCTTGATATACAAATCCGTGTACAGCTTGCGGAATGCGGGCGTGACGAAATCCATCACATCGAGATGCAGGGCCTGCGCCGCAGGCCCTGCACCATCATCGCGCGCCGCATACGCCTCGATGGCTTGCGCCGCGCGCATATGGCCGGCGCCGGCCGAGACGCTCAGGAGAAGAATTTTTTGTGTCATGAAAAACCGATGCGTGGACAGGTTGAGCGCGGACGCGGAAAATGCTTAGGCAGGATAACATTGCCGCAAGCCGGCCGGCGTGATCTGGCCATGCGCGCGTGCCGGTGCTAGCGAATAACGGGGACGGGCAAGGCCGACACTTTCCAGCTGCCTTTGAGCTTGCGTTCCATCAAGGCCGGCAAGGCGCTGGCGTCGGGCGCGCCTTGCCTGGTGAACTTCACCGGTACCAGCAGATAGATGGTGACCTTGTCATCGTCGGCCATGTCTTCTTCAGGCGCCGGATTCCAGCGCTTGTCGATGGCCAGCAGCGCATCGACGCCGTCCGGCCAGGCCAGGTCCGCCAGTTGCGGATCGTCGCGCCGCAGCAGCTCGCCCGCCGCCAGGCTGGCCTGATCGAGCGTGCGCCGTCCCAGGCGCGCCAGTAGCGCCACCGGAAAGCGCCATGGGCTGTGCTCCGTGAAGCCGTGCACGGTCAGCGGCCAGCGGGCCGGCAGGCAAATGGCCAGTTCGGTCATTGGCGATTGCTGGAACAGGCCGACCGTAAACAGCAGCTTGAAATCGCCCTTGCCGGCGATGCAGCTGATCCCCAGCGAAAAGCGCGCGTCGCCGCTGTCCGGGCTGAACACGGCCGGCAGTACCCAGCCGGCGCTGTTGTGCATGAAGGTGCGGATCACATCCTGCGGCGAGGCGGCCGCTTGCTGCGGCACGTCAAGTATGCTGACGCCGCCGGCGGCAGCGAGCAATTGGGCGATAGCGGGAAAGCCCCAGCCGGTGGCGATATCGACCGGCGCCTGGTTCCAGCGCGTATGCAGGCGGTTCGGATTGGCGCCCCGCTGCAGCAGCAACGCGGCCACGTCCTGGTGGCCGCCAACGCAGGCGCTGTCCAGCGGCGACAGGATATTGTCCGGCAGGCCATCGACGGCGGCGCCATGTTCGAGCAGCCAGCGGCACGTATCGAGATGGCCATGGCTTGCCGCCGCGTCCAGCGGCGTATGGTTGCGGTAACCGGGCAAGGGCAGGTCGATGTCCATGCCCAGCGACACGAGCAGGGCGCAGACCTCGCGGCTACCGCCGGCAGCTGCCAGATGCAGCAGCGATTCGCCGTCATCCATGTTGTAGCGGCGCAAGGTCAACAGCAGCGGTGTGGCCTGGAGCAGGCTGCGCACCTGTTCCACCTGATTCTCGCCCACGGCGTCGCAGAGGCGAAAAAACGTCTCGCGGTGCTGGTTATACAGTGTGTTATTACCCATTCCGCGTCTCTGCTCGTGCTGGCGGCGCCATCATCGAGCGGAGAATAGCATTTTCTTTCGATTAATCTGCGCGATTTGACAACTCCGGTGTGCACCGTCCGGCGACGCGCATGACCGGATACAGGTTCAGCCGCTCATCCCACGAGGCGTGGCGGCGGGCGAAAAATTCCAGGCGCGCGTGCGGATTCTTTGCAAACTCAGGCTCGTCGGCCAGCTTCTGCCGGAACTGCGCCGCCAGCGCCGGATCGGCCGCCAACTGCGCGCGCGCCACATCCTCGGCCACATAGTCCTCCATGTATTCCTTGCGCTCGAACGCCGTATTGAAACTGCCCCAGGCCAGCAGCGAATCGGGCGCGCGCGGCTCGAGCAGCGCCATCACCAGGCGCGCCTTCGGCTGGTTGACGGGCACGTACAGCACGCCGGCATCGACCAGGCGCTCTTCCTTCTGCCATTCGCCCTGTACCGCCAGCGTCTGGCGTCCTTCGAACGACTGCGCGCCAAACTTGACGGCAGTGGCGCGGAAGACTTCCACATTCTGTCTGGCGAGGATGCTGCGCATTTCCTTGTAGGCGATGCCGTGCTGGCGCAACTTGGCGCCTACCATGGCCGCCTGCGCGCGCGGCACCAGGTAGCCGGCCTTCGGTGCGGCCAGCTGCAGGTCAGGCACGATCTCGTCGCGCAGCGGCACGTTCCAGATTTGCGGCGTCTTTTCGTCATAGCGCGTCATCAGCGCGCCTGACACTTCGGACAGCGTGCGCGTATAGGCATAGCCGCGAAACGCGATCATGCGGCTTTTCTCCGTGGTCCTGTAGCTGAGGGGTAGCACACTGCCGGCCAGCTGAGTCGCGCGCAGGTCCGCTTCCATGGCGGTTTGCCGCCATGCCGCGCCGTGCTGCGCCATCTGCGACAGCAGGGAAATGATGGTGTTGCGCGTGATGCGCACGCGGGTCGGGTAGTCCTTCCACGAGTGGGTTTCCACCAGCACGCCGAAACGGTTACGCAACAGGAAATAGCCGTGCGAAAAGCGCGGATTCGGCGTCGAATCGACAAAACCCGACTGCGGATTGTCTTCTTCGGCAAATGACATGTAGAACGGCTTCGGATCGGAACCCTGCTTAGCCAGGTCGGCCAGCACGCCGTCGCGCAGCGCCGTTCCCGCCGCGCGCAAGGCCACATCGCCCGCATGCACGGGTTCGACCTGGATCGAGATATCGGGTTCGAACTGCGCGCCGTCCGTCACGTGCAAGTCCACATAAGCCAGCGGATCCCAGGCATTGACCAGCGCCAGCATGTGCTGCATCTCGGGCGTATCGGCCTTCATGTATTCGCGGTTCAGATTGTAGTTTTGCGCCGTGCTGCGCCAGCCCATTTCCTGCGGCCCCCGCTGGTTAGGGCGGTTCCACGCACCGAAGCGCTCATGGCCGTCGACATTAAACACGGGCACGAACAGCAGCACCTGCTTGTCCAGCGCACCGGCGGCTGCCTTGCCTTCCAATACTTCGCGCAGGGCCAGGAAACCCGCATCCTTGCCGTCGATTTCCCCCGCATGGATACCGCCCTGCACCAGCAGTACCGGTATCTTGCGCAGCTTGGCCGCGTCCGGCGTCAGCGCGCCCGTGTTGGAAACGGCCAGCGCCAGCATGGGACGGTTTTCCGGCGTGCGGCCAAATTCAAAGCAGCGCACCTGTTTCGGATGGTGGTCCTCGAAGCGCTGGCACAAGGCTTCCACTTCCTCGTAGCGGCCCGTGTTCTTGAAACCCGAGTACTCGGCCTCCGTTTTCAGGGAAAACAGCCGCATATCGCGCGCGGCATGTGCGTTGACAGCAAACAGGGAAAACACGGCGGCGGACAGCAGGGCGTGGCGTAGCATCGGGCTAGCTCCATCAAGGGGGACAAGCGGGCAATTATAGAGTGGCGTTCAGGTAAAAACGCCGGTGCAAATAAAAAAGCCGGAACAGCGTCAGCTGCTCCGGCCTTGCTCTGGCAAGCGTGAGTTACGAGCCGAAGTGGTAGTTGAACTCTACCCAGCCCTGGCGTCCCTGCGGGCTGAAACTGCCCACCGGGTAGTACGGCCAACCTCCGCTCGTGTCGCGCTTGATCTTGTCGAAAACGTTGTTGACGATCAGCGACAAGGTGGCGCGGTCGTTGATGCGGTACACGGTGCTGATATTGGCCAGCGCCGTCGGCGTCAGATAGCCCGTGCTGGCGGCGTTCGGTATCTTGCCGTAGCGGCTGACCAGCAAGGTGTTCGACCAGTCGCCCGCGCTCCAGTTCACGCTCAGGTTCAGCTTATCGGGCCAATCCATGTTCGTCAGCGATTTCGTCTCGTCGATCTCTTCGTCGCCGACGAATTGCTGCGACTTCTTGCTCAGAACCTTGGCGTAGTTGGCCTTGAAGGCAAAGCGGCCATAGTCTGTCGTGCGCAGCGCATACTTCACGCTGACGTCGATACCGCTGCTGCTCTGCTTTGCCGCATTGATCGGGTTGACGGTGATGGTCTTGATCTCGCCGGCGCGGTTCAGGGCATTCGCCGCGAAGCGCTCGACGCGGCCCAGGGTATCGACGCAGGTCGGCGAATTAATATCCGTCTTGCCCAGGCGGCAATCGGCTTCGTCGCGCAATATCTTGTCGGAACTCAGATTCGTCACGAGGTCATCGATCTTGATGTTCCAGTAGTCGACGGAGACGTCGAAGTTCGAGCTGGGCGACCAGACGGCGCCGACGCCGAACGACTTGCCTTTTTCCGACTGCAGGTCCTTACTGCCGTTCTGCACATAATCGGCGCCCGGCGACTTGTTGGCAAACTCGCAGCCTTCGATGGCCTGGCCAGCCGCGCCGCAGCGGTAGTAGTCGGTGGTGCTCGAATAGTAACCGGTGCCGCGCGCCTTGTAGATGTAATTCATGTCCGGCGCGCGGAAGCTGGTGGCGTAGTTGGCACGGAACAGCAGCTCCGGCGCGGGACGCAGTTCCAGGCCGCCGTTGTAGGTGAACTTGCCCTCATGGCGGCCAGCAAAGCTGTAGCGGTCATAACGGCCAGCCAGGGTGCCGGTCAGCTTTTCATGCAACGGCAGGTTCACTTCCGCGCCCAGCGCATAGCGGGTACGCGTGCCGGCCGTGATATCGGATTTGGTGGCGACGTTGAAGTAACCGTCGTTCAGGCGCGCATCGGGCACATTGCTGAAGCCCTGCTTGCCCACTTCGGCGATGGTGGCGATCTTTGCCACGCCAGCGGGCAGCTGGAACAGGTCGCCATTCGTGGCCAGGCTCAGGGTGTTCGTCCAGGCCTTGTCATCGCTGTCGGAATTGCCCGTGATGCTGTCGAATTCGGCCGCCGTCACGCGGCGCGACAAGCGGGCCGGATCCGGTGCGTAGATCGGCACGCCGGCAGCGTCGGTGCCCAGTTTCGGTCCCAGGAAGAAGCTGTCGATATTGGCCAGCGCGCGCGGCGTGTGGCTTTCGCTCTTGTACACCGAGGCGTTGTAGTTCGCTTCATACTGCCAGGATGACGTGCCGGGAATACGGCCCTTGGCGCCCAGCGAGATGGCTGTGGCCAGGTCGTCCCACTTGCGGTTGTAGCGCTCCACGCCGCCCATTTCCTCGGGCGATATGTAACGCGTCCACGCTTCGTAGCGATTCGTATTCTGGTTGCGGAAATAGCTGCTGCCCGTCGACGACGACGTCCACGTCGGGCCGCGCGTATTGTTTTCCGTCGAGTTCTTGCCGATCAGGAAGTCGGCGGAACAGGGTCGTTTCCGGCGACAGCTCATAGTTGGCGCTGCCGAACACGTTCTGGCTGCGGTTCTTGGTTTGCGTGGTCCAGTAAGTGGGACCGACTTTCGGGCTGGCACAATAGCTGCCGTTCTTCGCCTGGTACTTGACGACGCTGCCGCCGAACAGGTCGCCGAACTGGTTGCAGGTATCGCCCAGGTCCACATAGCTGCCGGAGGTGCCCGCCTGTACCACGCGGCGCGACGCGATATTCGTCGGCGTGCCCGAACGGGTGGCCATGAAGTCGCGCTGCAGGCTCGACAGCGGATCGCGCTGGCTCAGCTCCAAGCTGAACAAGGTATGCAACTTGTCGAAATTGCCGCCGCCCGTCAGTTGCACGCGCTGGTTGCCGGCGCCGCCACGCGTGGTGCCGCCCGCCTTGACATTGATGTCGAAACCTTCCGTCTGCTTTTTCAGGATGACGTTGACCACGCCGGCGATCGCGTCCGAGCCATAGATTGCCGAGGCGCCGCCGTTGAGGATCTCGATGCGGTCGACAATGCTCGACGGGATATTCGCCAGGTTGGTGAAGTTGACCGTGCCTTCGTAGGCGACGGGGAAGTCGGCCAGGCGGCGGCCGTTCAGCAGGATCAAGGTGTGGTTCGGGCCCAGGCCGCGCAAGCTGATGGTATTGGCCGACGGCGTGAACGTATTGCCGAAGTCTTCGCCTTGCGTAAAGCCGCTGTTCTGTACCTGGTTGGTCAGCGCATCGAAGACGTTCTTGTAGCCCTGCTTGGTGATTTCATCGCCCGTCAGGATGGTGACGGAAGACGGGCCTTCCAGGCTGGCGCGGGGAATCCGCGAACCGGTGACCACGACGGCTGGCGGGGTAGCCGCCGGCTGCTGATCCGCTGCGGGCGCTTGCGTTTGCGCGTGCACCTGCCATGCGGAACCGCCCAGGATGGCCAGTACGGCTAAGGTGAGCGGTGGCAACTTGAATTGTATAGGCATCTTTGCGCTTCTCAAGGTTAGGGAGAAGGCGAAAGATATCAAAATGCCAGTAATTACAGAACGAATGGATTCATCTTTCTATATACCAAAATTGTTATATAGAAAGATTCTTGAGCAGGAAAACACCATGCGCCTAGCCTGACACATGGCAGGAATATACGCCTTAACGGCGAATGATGGCAATTTCCTTGAAGGCCGGGCGCAACAGGCGCGTGGCCGTGTCGGCCGGACTCTCGATTGAACCCAACAGTCTGAGCGCGCCCGTGGCCGGCGTGCAGCTGCCGCTGCTGCGGTAGCGCAGCGCCGCCGCCAGCATGCCTTCCGCCGCGTCCCCCAGCGGATGCTGGTAATCGTCCGCCACGTCGCAGGTCGGCGCCATGCCATCGGCAAAGTCGCCAAAGCCCTTGGCGTTGACGCCCTGGAACTGCACGGCAAAATACGTGGTGCCGCAATTCGGCGTGGGATAGAAACCGTAGGGCTTGCCGCACGTCGTGCCGCCGATCAGGTTGACCTGCACGTCGACGCCACGCAAGCCGTTGATGATGGCTTCGCTGGCCGAACAGGTATTGCAGGTCGTCAGCAAGGTCACCCGCTTGAGCCCCAGCGAGGGCAGCGGCGTCCCCTTGGCGAGGGGATTCGGGCCGCCAAAGCCCTGGCTTTGCGCATGGAACGGCACGGGCGCTTCCGGCCGCGTCTTGTCGTTGAAGAGCGTCTGCTCGAAGGTCTTGCCGGCGGTAGCTTGCGGACCGGCAATCATGTAAGCGAGCTCGCTGGCGACATCCAGATAACCGCCGCCGTTGTAGCGCACATCGAGCACCAGGTCGCTGATGCCGGCCGCCTGGAAGCGTCCCATGGTCTCGACCAGCTGGCGTTCGGCCACATTGTTATGCGTATTGAAAGTCAGGTAGCCCACCTTGCCCGTGGGCGTGTCGATGATGCGCTCGTTTTGCACGGCGCTGGTGCTCACGTCCACCGCCGTCAGGCTCTTGGACAGGGGCGCGCCGTTGCGGCTGAATCCCAGCGTGTGCGTGCCTTGCGCCTTGGGGAACAGTCCCGCGTTGAGGATATTCACGCTGGCCGTGTCGGGGGCATTGACGAAATCGACGCCATCGACGGTTTGCAGCACGTCGCCGCGCCGCAAGCCCGCCAGGTCGGCCGGCGAGCCTGGCTCGACGATCGAGATCACCGCCTTGCGCGGCGGCGTGGTACGCGTCAGCGCCAGCAGCATGCCGTAGCCCAGTTCCACGCCATTGAGCGAGGCTTCCCATTCGGCCGTCAGAGTACGTGAAATGGTACTGATCCTTGGGCTTGCCGGACGCCGTCGTGGCCGTTGTTTTCAGCACATCGAAATACGCCTTGGCCGTGCTGAAGCTTTGCGGCTGGTACGTGGTCGGCACTTCGCGGTACCACAGATACGTTTCATCGATCCAGCTGCGCACCCACGTCTGTTCATCAAGCAAGGTGCCCGGCTTGTCGATGCTGCTGCCGCTGCGCGGCGCCTCGCAGCGGTTCGCGACCGTGGAGGAAGCGACCAGCACCGTGGGCCCAGCAGGCGTCACGGGCGGCACGACGGCCGCGCTGTCGCTGCCGCCGCCACCGCCGCAGGCACTCAACAACAATACGAGAGGAACGGCCAGGGAAGAGAGACGCAGTGAAGACATGGCGAACTTTCCGAAAAGAAATTATCGAAAATTATAAGGCGTTTTACAAACAGGCGTTGTTTTCTTTGATACAAAAAATGGCGCCCGCAGGCGCCATTGCTACAGCGTGAAGTTCACCCCATCACGCCACGGTGGCCGCCACGGGCGCAGCCACAACGGGCGGCAGCGGCGTCGGCGCGTTGAAGGCGATCAGCAAGCTGGCTTCCTTCTCTTTCGCCGCCTTCAAATGACGCTCCTTCACGTGACCATAGCCGCGGATGTCTTCCGGGATGCTGGCAATCGCCACGGCTTGCGCCAGCTTGGCCGTCGTCAGTTTCGGCAGCAAGCCGCCCACCGTCGCGCGGTATTCAAGAATCAGCGCGCGCTCCATCTTGCGCTCGGCCGTATGGCCGAACACGTCGAAGGCCGTGCCGCGCAAGCCCTTGAACTTGGCCATCACGCCGAACGCCTTCAGCATCCACGGGCCATATTCCTTCTTGATCAAATGGCCCTGGGCATCCGTTTTCGCCATGATCGGCGGCGCCAGGTGGAACTTGAGCTTGATGTCGCCTTCGAACATGGCGGCGATCTTCGCCTGGAAGGCGCCGTCCGTGTACAGGCGCGCCACCTCGTATTCGTCCTTGTAGGCCATCAGCTTGTAGAAGTAGCGGGCCACGGCTTCCGTCAGGCGCAGATGCGGGCCATTCAGGGCGCTTTCGGCTGCGCGCACCTGGCCGACAAAGTCCAGGTACTGCTGTGCATACGCGCGATCCTGGTAAGCCGTCAGCAGGGCCACCCGTTTTTCGATGATGTCGTCGAGCGTGTCGATGCGCTTGAATTCCACCACCTTGGCTGGCGTCGTCATGCGCACCAGGCTGGCCGTATCGTGGGCGCCCGCGCGGCCCCAGTTGAAGGCGGCCTTGTTGAACGCCACCGAGACGTTGTTCAAATCGATGGCCTTCATGATGGATGCTTCGGTGAGCGGCACTTTGCCCTTTTGCCAGGCGTAGCCGAGCATGAACATATTCGTGGCGATCGAGTCGCCTATCAGCGCCGTGGCGATCTGGCCCGCGTCGATGAAGTCGACGTGGTCGCTGCCGCAGGCCTTTTCGATTTCCATGCGCGCGGAAGCGCCGGGGAATTGCCAGTCCGGGTTTTTCACGAAGGCGGCAGTCGACGAGCTGGTCGAGTTGATCATGGCCCAGCTGCGTCCCTCTCCCATGCGCGACAGGGCGTCGCGGCTGGCCGTGACGATCAAGTCGCAGCCGATGACGAGATCGGCCGCACCCGTGCCGACGCGCGTCGAGTGGATATCTTCCTGGCGGTCCGCCAGGCGCACGTGCGACATCACGGGGCCGCCTTTTTGCGCCAGGCCGCTCATGTCCAGCACGGAACAGCCCTTGCCTTCCACGTGCGCCGCCATGGCCAGGATCTGGCCGACGGTGACGACGCCCGTGCCCCCGATGCCGGTGACCAGGATGCCGAACGGCTCCGCCGTCGAGGGAATCTGCGGCGTCGGCAAGGCCGGCACGGCTGGCGCGTCCTTGTCGGCGCTCGCGGCCTTCTTCGGCTTTTTCAAGCCGCCGCCTTCCACCGTCACGAAACTGGGACAGAAACCCGTCGTGCACGAGAAATCCTTGTTGCAGGACGACTGGTTGATCTGGCGCTTGCGCCCCAGTTCCGTTTCCAGCGGCTCCACCGACAGGCAGTTCGATTGCACGGAACAGTCGCCGCAGCCTTCGCAGACGGCTTCGTTGATGACGGCGCGCTTGGCCGGGTCCGGGTATTCATTGCGTTTCCGGCGGCGGCGTTTTTCCGAGGCACAGGTCTGGTCGTAGATCATGGCCGACACGCCGGGCATGTCGCGCAGTTCGCGCTGCACGTCCATCAGTTCCGAACGGTGGCGCACGGTGACGCCTTCGGCCCAGGCGTAATCGTCCGGATACTTTTCCGGTTCGTCCGTGACGACGATGATGGGACCGACGCCTTCGGCCGCGATCTGGCGCGAAATGATGGCCGGCGACAGGGGACCGTCGAATTCCTGGCCGCCCGTCATGGCCACCGCATCGTTGAACAAAATCTTGTAGGTGATGTTCACCTTGGCCGAGACGGCGGCGCGGATGGCCAGAATGCCTGAGTGGAAATACGTGCCGTCACCGAGGTTGGTAAACACGTGCTTTTCATTCGTGAACGGCGCCTGCCCTACCCATGTGACGCCTTCGGCGCCCATATGGGTAAAACGTCGACGTTTCGCGGTCCATCCATAGGACCATGTAGTGGCAGCCGATGCCGGCCAGCGCGCGCGAGCCTTCCGGCACCTTGGTCGAGGTATTGTGCGGGCAGCCGGAGCAGAAGAACGGCGTGCGGTCCTTTTGCGGATCGGGTTTCACGCTGATCGCTTTCAGCACATTCTCTTTGGCTTCCAGGTAGGCGATGCGTTCCTTCACGCGCTGCTCGACCGGATGGCCCGCGTAGTAGCGCGAAATGCGGCTGGCAATCGCGCGCGCGATCATGGCCGGGTTCAACTCATACGTGGCTGGCAACAGCCAGTCGCCGTGACCGGTGCCCTTCTGGTTGCTCCATTCGCCCGTGTCGTCGAACTTGCCGACCACGCGCGGACGCTCGCCATCCTTCAGGTTATAGAGCTCTTCCTTCAGCGCGTATTCGAGGATCTGGCGCTTTTCTTCCACCACGAGGATCTCGTCGAGGCCCTTGGCGAATTCATGCACGCCGTCCGCTTCCAGCGGCCAGGTCATGCCGATCTTGTACAGGCGAATGCCGATATCGGACGCCGTTTGCTCGTCGATGCCCAGATCGGCCAGCGCCTGGCGCGTGTCCAGGTAGGATTTGCCAGCGGTGATGATGCCGATGCGCGCCTTCGGGCTGTCCCAGATGATTTTATTGAGCTTGTTGGCACGCGCATAGGCCAGCGCCGCATACCATTTGTAGCTGTTCATGCGAACTTCTTGTTCCAGCACCGTGTCGGGCCAGCGGATATTCAAGCCACCGGCCGGCATCTCGAAGTCGGTGGGCAGCACGATCTGCACGCGGTCCGGGTCGAAATCGACGGCGGCGCCCGACTCGATGATGTCGGTTACGCATTTCATCGAGACCCACAGGCCCGTGTAGCGGCTCATGGCCCAGGCATGCAAGCCGTAATCGATGTATTCCTGCACCGACGACGGGTACAGCACGGGGATACCGCAGGCGTTCAGGATATGGTCGGACTGGTGCGCCGTGGACGACGATTTCGCCGCATGGTCGTCGCCGGCCAATACCAGCACGCCGCCGTGTTTGGCGGAACCGGCGTTATTCGCGTGCTTGAAGACGTCGCCACAGCGGTCGACGCCGGGGCCCTTGCCGTACCACATGCCGAACACGCCATCGTATTTCGCGTCTTCGAACAGATTCGTTTGCTGCGTGCCCCAGACGGCCGTGGCGGCCAGATCTTCGTTCAGGCCAGGGTGGAATTTGACGTGGTGTTCATCGAGGTATTTCTTGGCCTTGATCGCCGTCATGTCGACGGACGTCACAGGCGAACCGCGGTAACCGGTGATGTAACCGGCCGTATTCAGGCCAGCCTTCAGATCGCGCTCGCGCTGCAACATGGGCAGGCGGATCAGCGCTTGCGTGCCCGTCATGAAGGCGCGGCCACGCTCGAGCGTGTATTTGTCGTTCAGGGAAATCTCGGACGCGTGCGCGCCCGGCTCAAGACTCGAGCCCTTGATTGGTGCATTCATTACTTGTCTCCATTATTCTCTGTGCTACGCGTGCAAAGTCGGTTGAACTCACACGTACCGGTGGCGCTCTGTAAGCATGCCGGTGCGGAAAAATGACTTGTTTGTCGTAGACTACCACAGGAATGCGCACAGTTCTTTGCTGCGCTGCACTCCCGCGTTTTTACCTTTTTGGTGCTCTTTTTACTACTTTTTGCCACAAAGCAACATTACGCTGCATTCGTATCTTTCAGCACGCCGCGCTTGATCTGGTCCAGCTCGATCGATTCGAACAGCGCGCGGAAATTGCCTTCGCCGAAGCCCTGGTCGCCCTTGCGCTGGATGATCTCGAAGAAGATCGGACCGATCACCGTCTGCGTGAAGATTTGCAGCAACAGTTCGCGTTCCGTTTCCGTGCTGTGGCCATCGATCAGGATGCGCAGGCGGCGCAGTTCTTCCAGCTGCTCGCCGTGGTTCGGCAGGCGGCGGTTGACCAGCTCATAGTAGGTTTCAATCGTGTCCTGGAAATCGATACCCGTATCGCGCATGCCTTGCACGGACGCGTAGATATTGTCCGTACCCAGCGCGATGTGCTGGATGCCTTCGCCATGGTACTGGTCCAGGTATTCGGCGATCTGCGACTTGTCGTCCGACGATTCATTGATCGGGATGCGGATCTTGCCGCACGGCGAAGTCATGGCCTTCGATTTGAGGCCCGTCAGCTTGCCTTCGATGTCGAAGTAGCGCACTTCGCGGAAGTTGAACAGACTTTCATAGAACGTCGCCCATTCCTTCATCCGGCCGCGGTGCACATTGTGCGTCAGGTGGTCGATATAGGTCAGGCCATGGCCGACGGGGTTGGCCACGGCGCCGGGAATGGCGACGAAGTCGACGTCATAGATGCTGATGTCACCGATGCCGCCTGGCGCCGCGGCGTTTTCCTTGTCGGCGCCCTTGCCGCGCCAGCGGTCGACGAAGTACAGCAGCGAATCGCCCACGCCCTTGATGGCGGGAATATTCAGCTCCATCGGACCCGTTTTATTGTCGAAACCCCAGGCGCCCAGTTCCAGCGCGCGGCGGTACACGAAGGCCGCGTCGTCGACACGGATGGCGATGGCGCACACGGACGGGCCGTGGTGGCGGGCAAAACGTTGCGCGAACGAATCTTGTTCGGCATTGATGATGAAATTGATGTCGCCCTGACGGTACAGGGTCACATCCTTGTGACGGTGGCGCGCGATGGCCGTGAAGCCCATGTTCTCGAACAGCTTGCCCAATGCTTTTGGGTCTGGTGCTGCATACTCGACGAACTCGAAACCATCGGTACCCATCGGGTTATCCCAAGGCTGAAATTGCATGATGTCTCCTCCAAGAAGTAGCGCACAGTATAGGCGTGGGTCACGGGCATTAAATGCCAAAGATCTCCCGAACAATCATGATTTGCGCAATAATATTGCGTGAAACGAGAACCACCGGAGGAAGCATGAGCAAAATTACGCTGGATAAAACGGACCGCAAGATCCTTGCCGTCCTGCAGGCCGATGGCCGCCTGTCGAATCAGGACGTGGCCGAACAGGTCAGCCTGTCGCCGTCGCCATGCTTGCGCCGCGTCAAACGGCTGGAAGAAGCGGGCGTCATCCGCCAGTACGTAGCCCTGCTGGACCCGGAAAAGATCGGCCTGGGCTTGCTCGCTTACGTGAACGTGCGGCTGGAAAAGCACAGCGACGCCACCGCACACAGCACGGCGCGCGTGCTGGCGCCCAATCTGGTGACGAATACCTCGCCGCGCGCCGACTTTGCCGTGGCCGTGGCGCAATGGCCGGAAGTGGTGGCGTGCTATGCGATGACGGGTGAAATGGATTATTTATTGCGTGTGCACGTGGAAGACATGGAGCACTTTTCGCGCTTCATGATGGCGACCCTGCTGCGCCACCCGGCCGTGCTGGACGTCAAATCGAGCTTCGCCTTGCAGCGCATCAAGGATACGACGGCCCTGCCCCTGCTGTAATTACTCTGCTGGCGGGGATGGCGGAGGCGGCGCGGGCTTTTTGCGCCCCGGCAAGCGCTCGAACAGTTTATACGCGGCGCGCGCGTTCGCCTTGAACGTGTAGTCGAACATGGCGAACTGTTCCTGAACGGCTTCCTGCAGCATGCTGGTCGGATTCGGCGGCAACAGTTTCAGATAAGCATCAGCCTCGCCATAGTCGCGCTGGATTTCCATGCCCGCCTTCTTGGCGATATGCATCATCGTCTTGTTCGACGACAAACAATGCATATACAGGGTATCGACATCGTTGTTGCGGCAGTGAATCGCCGCCCGCTCGAACAGTTTCGAACCCACACCCATGCCGCGCATGGATTTCGACACCGACACGCCAAACTCGGCCACCTGCTCCTTGTCCGTGACGACACTTTTCGCCGGCGACTTGTCCTTCGGCGCGAACGCCAGATGTCCCACGCCCACCAGCTTGAACAAGCTGTTGTAGACGCCGTAAATCATGTCGCGCGAGAAATCCATCTTCTGCACGTACTGGGCCACCAGTTCATCGGGCAAAGCGCTGCCGAAGCGCAGCAAACGGTCGCTTTTCTCCAGCGACAGGAAATGCTTCATCATGCGGCGCCGGTCGCGCTCATGCAACTGCTTGACGAGCACGGTCGGACGCCCGCCGCCGCTACGGCTGAGCCAGCGGCGAAACGGGTTTTGAAACAGCTTGGGTAAGGTCACGACGACTCCTGGGGCGGTGCTGCGGCACGTCAGGCCGGTATTGTGCAGTGCAACATTGTGACGCCATTGTAGCCTATTCCCGCCATTCAAGCCTGGGCCAGGAATGCTTGCACGGCAGCCACCCGCGCCGCATGGATGACTTCGGGGATGCGTTTCGGCTCCGCGCAGCCTTGCGCCAGGGCTCCCGCATTCACGCCGCGCGCCGCGTCCAGCCCGCCCTGCAGCCGTACCGCTTGGGGAAAGTCGCCCGCGACCAGCCCGTCGCAGGCCACGGCTTGCAGCAGTTGCGCAAAGCGCTGCGGCTTGCGCAAGCCGTCGCAGCGTTCGCACAAGGCGACGATGGCTTCGGCGCCCAACTCCAGCGCGCCATTGATCTGCTCCAGCTCGCGCGCCGCCATGACGGCCAGCTCGCGGCACTCGTTGGGCACGCGCAGACGCTCGCTCAATTGCTCGATGGCATCCTTGCTCATATGCAGCATCAAGGCGGCTAAGCGCACGGGCAAGTCATGACCTTGCGCGGCGGCATGGTCGATGACCTGCAGCAAGCGCTCGCTGACGCTGATTTCGCCCATGATGCGCGCCAGCGCGCCGCATTCGTGCAGCACCGCCAGCATGCGCGAAGGATGGCTTTCCATCAGCCCCTTGGCCACTTCCTGCCATACGCGCTCGGCCACCAGGGCGTTGACTTCGCCGTCCAGCACCATCCGGCGCATCAGGGCCATGGTGGCGGGTGCAACGGTAAAAGCGTCGAAGCGGGCGGCAAAGCGGGCCAGGCGCAAGATGCGCACGGGGTCTTCGCCAAACGCGTCGGAGACGTGGCGGAAGATTTTATTCTGGATATCCTGGATACCGCCGAACGGGTCCGTCAGGCTGCCATCCTCGGCTTGCGCGATGGCGTTGATGGTGAGATCGCGCCGCACCAGGTCGTCTTCCAGGGTGACGTCGGGCGCCGTGTGGAAGACAAAGCCCCGGTAGCCGGGCGCCGTCTTGCGTTCCGTGCGGGCCAGCGCGTATTCTTCCTGCGTCTTCGGGTGCAGGAAAACGGGGAAATCCTTGCCGACGGGCCGGAAGCCCTGGCGCAGCATGTCTTCCGGCGTGGCGCCGACGACGACGTGGTCGTGGTCTTTCACGGGCAAGCCCAGCAGTTGGTCGCGCACCGCGCCACCGACCGTGTAAATCTTCATGTTACTCTTTTCTTAATCAGGTAATTCCGCGTCGTGCTTGGCAGCGACTTCCGTCTCCGCCAGCGCTTCCGTGATCCAGCGGGCCACGGCCGGGTGTGCCTGCACGCGCTCGCAATACGCGTTCAGCGCCGGCGCCAGGCTCACGCCATAGGTGCGGAAACGCATGACGACGGGGGCGAAATACGCATCGGCGATGGAAAAGTCGCCAAACAGGAACTGGTGGTGGCCAAAGCGCGACAGACACTCTTCCCAGATTTCGCTGATGCGGCCAATGTCCGCCTGCGCGGCGGCCGTGCGGCCCCGTCCCGGCAACCTGGCCTTGATATTCATCGACATATCCGTGCGCAAGCCGGTGAAACCGGAATGCATTTCCGCGCAGACACAGCGCGCCATGGCGCGTGCGGCCACGTCTTGCGGCCACATGTGTTTGTCAGGGAACTGCTCGGCCAGGTATTCGCAGATGGCCAGGCTGTCCCAGATCGTGATCTCGCCCGCCAGCAGCACGGGGACCCGGCCGCAGGCGGAATACTCGGCAATTTTGGTGGCCGTGTCGCTCTGGTCGAGCAGCACGCGCACTTCCTGGAACGGGATGCCGAAGGCCGTCATGGCCACCCACGGGCGCATCGACCACGATGAGTAATTCTTGTTGCCGATGATGAGGGTCAGGCCCGGTTCGCGCGCGGCGGCCAGGGTTTGCGTCAGGCTGGGATCAAGGATGGTCGTTTGCATGGTCGGCGTGCTTTAGTTGGATGATGGCAAATCGGCAGAAACGGCGCTGTTTTTTCGGCCCCACGGTGCCCAGGCGCGCTTTCAGCGACTGCGGGCTCTTCTCGAACAGGGCCGCATAATAGGTGGCGTTGGCCATCACGTTTTTCACGTAACCGCGCGTTTCCGTGTACGGAATGATCTCGGCGAAGATGGCGCCTTCCAGCGGACGCGTCATCGTGGCACGCCAGATGCGCAAGCGCCCCGGTCCCGCGTTGTAGGCGGCGCTGGCCAGCACTTGCGAACCGTCGAGACCGCCAAGCACCATGTTCAGGTAATTCGTGCCCAGCAAGACGTTGGTGCGCACATCGCTCAAGGTTTCCGTGACGAAATCGGTCAGGCCGATCTTCTTGGCGACATAACGGGCCGTCGACGGCATCACCTGCATCAGGCCGGACGCGCCCACATGCGACTGCGCATCCATGATGAAGCGCGATTCCTGGCGGATCAAGCCATACACCCAGGCTTTATCCAGGCCCAGGGTTTGCGTGGCCGGATGCATGACGTCGTCATGTGGCGTCGGATAACGCTGCGTATAGTCCACTTCCAGGCGCGTGCGGTCCGAGGTATTGACCATGCGGTCGAGCACATTGTTCTGGCGCGCAAATTCCGCGGCCGCCAGATGCTGGCGATCCGTCATCGAACGCAATTCCCAGTTCCACTCGCGCGTGCCTTCGAAACGCAAGCGCATGTTGAAGAATTTCAAGGCCCTCTGCAGCCCCGGGTTGGCGGCCATGGCGGCGATTTCCGCCGGCGTGACGGGCTGGCCCGGCGGCGGCAGCACCAGGTGGTTGCCCAGCTCTTCATTGGCCAGCAAGCCGTAAAAATTCGACTGGTCAGAAATCGTGCGATACAGGGTGTCCGCCTGCGCGTTCGGGCGGCCCGGCGTTTCCGCCTGCTGCGCGCGCGCCAGCCAGTAGACCCAGGTGGGATCCGCGCGCAGGGAGGCAGGCATGGCCTGGATGGCGGCCTTCACCTGCGGCCAGTTGCCTTCACGCAAGGCGATACGCGCCTTCCACTGCATCTGCTCCTGGGTCAACGGCGCGCCATTGGTCTTTTGCCAATATTCAAACGCTTCCGGCGCCAGCGCATACGATGCTTGCAGGGCCAGGCTTGCCCAACCAATCGCCTGCTCCTGCGCCGTCAGCTGCGAACTCGCCTTTTGCAGGGCCACGACACCCAGCTTCAAGGTACTTTTCGCCATGCGGCCGACGGCCACCAGGTACATCTCGTGGTCGGCGCGACTTGGCCCCGGTCCCTTGGCCAGCATCAGCGCCGGCAAGTCGATGGCTTGCGCCATCTTCGCGTCGGACGCGCCCAGCAGCAGCGCGATGCGGCGCGCCGGGCCCGTGGCATTGGTCTGGCCCGCCAGGCGAATCTGCGCCCACAGCTCATTCGTATCGAACTGGCCATTTTGCGCCAATGCCGCGATCAGGCTGCCGCATGCTTCGCCATAGCCAGGCGGCGAGACGAGCAGGTTGCGCGCCTCGGACGCCACGTTCTGGCCCTTGGCCGCGCGCGACATCAGCGCGTAGCACTTGAGCTGGGTGTCATCATCGAGGGCGAATTGCGGATACTGCTCATCAAACACGACCCAGTCGCGCTTGCGGCCCAGCTCCAGCAGCCAGTCGTTGCGGAAACGGTCGGCGATGGCGCTGCCCTTGTAGCGGTTCAGGTAATCGCGAAATTGCGCCTCGCTCAACTGTTTGATGCGCGGTTTCAGCCGATAATAGTCAACATACGAGGGAATCTGGTAATTCGTCAGGCGCCCCGCATAAAAGTCGGCTTTTTCGACGTCATCCTTGCGCGCGGCGTCGCGCAGCAGCAAGAAGGCATCGTCCTCGCTGCGCGTGTCGGGGGCAGCTGGGGATACGGTGGTGGATACCTGGGCCAGGGCGGCCAGGGGAGACAGGGCCGATGCAACACATAGCATCGTGCCGGCAATCCATTTCAGTGGGGAAATCAATGTACGACTCTCAATCTTAACTTGATGGTGATATGAATAGCGACCCTAGAATAACATGCGATCCGGCTACACGGCCACCCATTGCGCCACAGGAAAAAACCGGCTTGCGCAAAGCCTTGCTGGCTGCCCGGCGCGCTCTGCCCGACGCCACGCGCGCGCAGTGGGATGCCGCCATCGCGCAGCGCCTGCTGGACTGGTGCGCCCAGGAAAACGTCGAGGAACTGGGCGTGTACTGGCCCCCTGCACGGCGAGCCGGACTTGCACGGCGCGTATGCGCAACTGGCCGCGCGCGGCGTGGCCTTGTCCTTGCCGGTGGTGCTGGAAAAGCATGCGCCGCTGGCCTTTTCTGCCTGGACGCCGGGTGAGCCTATGGTGAAAGATGGCATGGGCGTGGCCGTGCCGGCCCAATTGCGCCTGCGCCCGGCGCCCGCCACCCTGCTGGTGCCCTGCCTGGGATTCAATGGGGAAAGGTATCGCCTCGGCTATGGCGGCGGCTATTACGACCGTACTCTGGCGCAAGCCCCCCGCCCGCGCACGCTCGGTATCGCCTATGCCTGCCTGGCGGCAAGCTTTCCCAACGGCGAATACGACATCGCCCTCGATCACATTATGACCGAGGGCGATCTTTACTGAGAGCACCGAACATAACCTACTGCGCGTCGCGATTTGCGGCCTCCGATGCTCACTGTGCTATAGCACAGCTCCGCTTCTCAGCCACAACTCGCTACCGCTCGCGACGGTTCTGTTTGGCGCGATAAGCCTGATGGATTATTTGACCAGGCGCTGCCACAGTGCAGTAGTGGGCGCCGCCTGGTTCATGCTATAGAAATGCAAGCCAGGCGCGCCGCCTTCCAGCAGGCGTTCGCACAAGCCCGTCACCACGTCCAGGCCAAAGGCCTTGATGGACGCGCTGTCGTCGCCGAAGCTGGCCAGTTTCAGACGCACCCAGCGTGGAATTTCCGCGCCGCACATGTCCGAAAAGCGCATCAGCTGCGTGTAGTTCGTGATCGGCATGATGCCGGCCACGATGGGCACGTTGATGCCCATCTTCTGCGTCTGCTCGACAAACTGGAAATACGCGTCGGCATTGTAAAAGTACTGGGTGATGGCCGCATCGGCGCCGGCCTGCACCTTGCGTGCGAACGCGTTCAAGTCATCCTGCGGCGAACGCGCTTGCGGATGCACTTCCGGATAGGCAGCCACTTCGATATGAAAATGGTCGCCCGTCTCGGCGCGGATGAATTCCACCAACTCGTTGGCGTAGCGGAATTCACCCGAAGCGCCGTAGCCGCTCGGCAAGTCGCCCCGCAAGGCCACGATGCGGTTCACGCCGGCCGCCTTGAAGTCGGCCAGCACGGCGCGGATCGATTCGCGCGAACCGCCGACGCAAGACAGATGGGGCGCGGCTTGTTCCCCTGCCGCCAGGATCTCGCGCACGGTATCGAGCGTGCCTTGCTGCGTGGTACCGCCGGCGCCAAAGGTCACCGAAAAATACTTTGGATGCAACTCAGACAACTTGACACGCGTGGCGCGCAGCTTTTCCGCCCCTTCCGGGGTTTTCGGCGGGAAAAACTCAATACTGAAATTATGCTTTTCCATCGTCATTACTCAAAAGTAAGGTCGACAGGGCCCAGGAAATGACGCTGTACAGCAATGCACCACCCACGGCCGACCAGAAACTGGCGACATGGAAACCATCGATCACTTGCGCCACCAGCCAGAACATGAAGCCGTTGATGATCAGGATGAACAGACCCAGCGACAAGAACGTCACGGGCAGGGTCAGCAGGATCAGCAAAGGACGGATCAGCGCATTGACCAGCCCCAGCACGGCTGCGGCCAGCAGCGCGGTCCAGCCGCTGCTCATCGTCACCGAGTGCATCAAATAAGGGACGGCAAACAGGGCTGCCGCATTGATAAACCAAATCAGTAGCAAGCGCATTTCTCTAGCCTGTCAAAAGTAGGGTCAGGCCGGCGGCAGGCGCCGGCCCTCAGAGGGTGAGTTACAGCCCTGGACTACCGATTAGTAACGGTAGTGTTCAGGTTTATAAGGACCTTCCGTGCGCACGCCGATGTAGTCGGCTTGCTCTTGCGTCAGTTCCGTCAGCTGCGCATTCAACTTTTTGAGTTGCAAACGGGCGACTTTTTCATCCAGGTGTTTTGGCAAGGTGTACACGCCGACCGGGTAGTTGGCCGTGTTCGCGTACAGCTCGATCTGGGCGATCGTCTGGTTGGCGAACGACGAGCTCATCACGTACGACGGGTGGCCCGTGCCGCAACCGAGGTTGACCAGACGGCCTTCGGCCAGCAGGATGATGCGGCGGCCCGACGGGAAGATGATGTGGTCGACTTGCGGCTTGATGTTTTCCCACTCGTATTGCTTCAACGAAGCAACATCGATTTCATTGTCGAAGTGACCAATGTTGCAGACGATGGCCTGGTCTTTCATGCGCGTCAGGTGATCGTGCGTCAGGATATGGTAGTTGCCCGTGCAGGTAACGAAGATGTCGCCGTGTTCGCAGGCGTAATCCATCGTGACCACGCGGTAGCCTTCCATCGCCGCCTGCAGTGCGCAGATCGGATCGACTTCCGTCACCCATACTTGCGCCGACAGGGCGCGCATGGCTTGGGCCGAACCCTTGCCGACGTCACCATAACCGGCGATGACGGCAACTTTACCGGCGATCATCACGTCGGTGGCGCGCTTGATGCCGTCGACCAGCGACTCGCGGCAGCCGTACAGGTTGTCGAACTTCGATTTCGTGACGGAATCGTTCACGTTGATCGCAGGGAAAGCCAGCTTGCCTTCCTTGTGCATTTGATACAAACGGTGCACGCCGGTGGTGGTTTCTTCCGTCACGCCCAGGATTTCCGGCAGACGCTTCGAGTACCAGGTCGGGTCGACCAGCAAATGCCGCTTGATCGAGTTGAACATGCAGATTTCTTCTTCCGAACCCGGGTTGGCCAGCACCGACAGGTCGGTTTCCGCGCGCACGCCCAGGTGCAGCAGCAGGGTGGCGTCGCCGCCATCGTCGAGGATCATGTTCGAGTAGACAGCCTTGCCATCCACGTTCGGCCATTCGAAGATGCGGTGCGTGTATTCCCAGTAGTCGTCCAGCGACTCGCCCTTGACGGCGAACACAGGCGTGCCGGCGGCAGCGATGGCGGCAGCAGCGTGATCTTGCGTGGAGTAAATGTTGCACGATGCCCAACGCACTTGCGCGCCCAGTGCTTCCAGGGTCTGGATCAGCACTGCGGTCTGGATGGTCATGTGGATGGAACCGGTGATGCGCGCGCCTTTCAAAGGCTGCGCTGCCGCGAATTCTTCGCGGATGGCCATCAGGCCAGGCATTTCCGTTTCAGCAATCTTGATTTCTTTGTTGCCCCATGCGGCCAGAGTGATATCGGCGATGGTGTAGTCGTGTTGCGATTTGAGTACGGCGTTCATCACGCCCTCCTTTCAGTTGAAAAAGGTACGTGAGCGCAGTTGCAGGATATTCCGAGCCTGGCGAATTTCTTCGTCGCAACGCTCCTCGGACCATGCATCATAACATTGGCCATGCGCCGGCGGCAACCATTAGTCATGCGGGCCGGCTGCCTGGCAAGCCCGCGACGCGCGCTGACGCCCTACGGTTTGCGCGGCCAGTTCTTGCCCTGGCTGATACAGCTGGCGCGCTCGTCAACATCCAGGCGTCGCGCTATTTCATCGGCCAGGTCACGCAGGATGGGCACCATGTCTTTATCAGCCTTGCTGCCGTCGGTCGGGTAATTCGCGGCGCGCATGGCCCATTTGCAGGTGAGTACGGGATCGGGCTTGATATTCGAGCGCCATGCATCGGGATCCGTGGCGAGAAAACCACTGTCGGCATAGATGGTGAGCACATGCAGGGCCTGGCGTGCCGACATTTGCCCCATCAGCTCGGTGAGTTCAGGCCTGATCTGCACCGGCGTTGCCAGCGAGCCATCGGGGAAAATAAATTTGCCGGCCGCCGCCAGGGTCAGCACGGCATACCCATCGCCCCCTTCCGCCTTGTCCAGCCATTGTCCCACCGTCAGCGTGGCCGGCGCCGTGACTGGCGCGGCCGCGACAGCGGACAGGCCCCATGTGGCCAGCAGGACAACAACCAGCGAGCGTGCGCGCAACAAGGTCATGGAATTCCCCAGTTAGTTTATTTACAATAAATTGTAGCGTATCCCTACGGCAACGCCGTTCGGTACGCGCCGTCGCGCGCGCGCCCATAAAAAAAGCGCCCGCAGTGGGCGCTTTTCTTGCAAGCAGGCTAGATTACTTCAGGCCGGCGGCGTCGCGCAGCAGGGCGACCTTGTCGGTGCGCTCCCACGTGAATTCCGGCTCTTCGCGGCCGAAGTGGCCGTAGGCGGCGCTCTTCTGGTAGATCGGGCGCAGCAGGTCGAGCATTTGCACGATGCCTTTTGGACGCAGATCAAAGTGCGCCAGCACCAGCTTGGCGATTTCCGCATCGGGAATCACGCCCGTGCCTTCCGTGTAGACGGTGATGTTGATCGGCTTGGCCACGCCGATGGCGTAGCTGACCTGCACCTGGCATTGGCGCGCCAGGCCGGCCGCGACGATGTTTTTCGCCACGTAACGGGCCGCATACGCTGCCGAACGGTCGACTTTCGACGGGTCCTTGCCCGAAAACGCGCGCCGCCGCCGTGCGGGGCTGCGCCACCGTAGGTGTCGACGATGATCTTGCGGCCGGTCAAGCCGCAATCGCCTTGCGGACCGCCGATGACGAAACGGCCCGTCGGGTTGACGAGGAATTTCGTCTCGGTCAGCCATTCGCGCGGCAGGATCGGCTTGATGATTTCTTCGATGACGGCTTCTTCGATCTGCGAATGCGAGATTTCCGGCGCATGCTGGGTCGACAGCACGACGGTGTGCACGCCAACCGGGCGGCCATCGACGTAGCGCAGGGTCACTTGCGATTTCGCATCAGGACGCAGCCATGGCAGACGGCCATCCTTGCGCAGCTGCGACTGGCGCTCGACCAGGCGGTGCGCGTAGTGGATGGCGGCAGGCATCAGCTCGGCCGTTTCATCGCAGGCGTAACCGAACATCAGGCCCTGATCGCCAGCGCCTTGATCCAGGTCAATGCCCGCACCTTCATCGACGCCTTGCGCGATGTCCGGCGACTGCTTGTCGTAGGCCACCAGCACGGCGCAACCCTTGTAGTCGATGCCGTATTCCGTGTTGTCGTAGCCAATGCGTTTGATGGTTTCGCGCGCAACTTGAATATAATCCACATTGGCGTGCGTGGTAATCTCGCCAGCCAGCACCACCAGACCGGTGTTGCACAGGGTTTCGGCAGCCACGCGGGCGGCGGGATCCTGGGTCAGGATGGCGTCAAGGATGGCGTCGGAAATTTGATCGGCAACCTTGTCGGGATGGCCTTCCGAAACGGATTCGGAAGTGAAGAGATAGTCGTTTGACATTGCAAGCTCCTGTTTTACTATGTGAATGTTCTGTCGCAGTAAAGAGGATTTTGCCTGCGACGCTTTAGCGATATTTATATTCCGCTTCGCAAGTTGTCTATTAACTCAGCGGTTACTGCATACGTGGTATTTTACGCTTCTTAAAAAATTTTGGCACAGCAACCCGCCATTACTGGAAACAGCTTATACATGTTAGTCCCAATTTTCCGCTTCTTATCGATCTTTCCCCTGCCCGTCCTGCATGCCCTGGGCGCTGCGCTCGGCTGGGTGATTTACGCCATTTCCCCGTCCTACCGTCGCCGCATGCGCGAGAATATGCAGGGTGCGGGGTTTTCGCAACACTTGCACGCGGCCGTGGCCGAAGCAGGCAAGAGCGTGCTGGAATTGCCCTTCATCTGGTGCGCGCCAGCCGAACGCGTGGCGCGCCACGCGACGGTGGAAAACTGGGAGCTGGTGGAAAAAGCGCTGCAGCACGGCCGCGGTATCGTCTTCCTGACGCCGCACCTGGGCTGCTTTGAAATCGTCGCGCAACAGATCGCGCTGCGCACGCCGCTCACCGTGATGTACCGCCCACCCAAGCGCGCTGCCTTGAAACCGCTGATCGAAGGTGCCCGCGCGCGCGAAAACCTGATGCTGGCGCCGGCCAATATGTCGGGCGTGCGCATCTTTGCCAAATGCCTGAAGAAGGGCCAGCCCATCGGCCTGCTGCCCGACCAGGTGCCGCAAGAAGGCGAAGGCGTGTGGGCCGATTTCTTCGGCCGTCCCGCCTACACCATGACCCTGCCCGCCAAGCTGGCGCAGATGGGCGGCGCCGAAGTCATCATCACCTACGCCGAACGCCTGCCGGGCGGGCGCGGCTATGTCGTGCATTTCGTGCCCTTCACCGCGTCGCTGGATAGCACCTCGGCCGAACAGGCGCGCACCATCAATGCGGCCATGGAAGAATTGATCGCGCGCAGCCCGGCGCAATACCTGTGGAGCTACAACCGCTATAAAGTGCCGCGCGGCGCGCCGCCGCCCACGCCGGCGACGCCCGATGCCGCCGGGGAGCAGGCATGAGACTGCTGATTGCCTTCATGTGGCTGCTGCACTGGCTGCCCTTGCCCATCCTCGGCCGCTTCGGCGTGGCCGTCGGCAGCGTGCTGTTCATCGCCATGCCCACGCGGCGCAGGATCGCCCTGACGAATCTACGCCTGTGCATGCCGGAACTGACGGAACAGCAGCGCGTGGCGCTGGCGCGCCAGCATTTCCAGGCCTATTCGCGCAGCGTGTGGGAGCGCAGCATCCTGTGGTGGTCGTCGGAAGAACGTCTGAACCGCCTGATCAAAAAGGTGCCCGCCTTCCCGGGCCAGCAGATCGCGGCCAAGCCCACCATCTTGCTGTGCCCGCACTTCGTCTGCCTCGACGTGGCCGGCGCCGCCACGGCCATGGAAATTTCCGCTTCATCGATGTATGTGCAGCAAAAGAACGCCGCCTTCGACCAGGCCTTGCGCAACGGCCGTTCGCGCTTCAAGCCGCCCAAGCTGTTTTACGCGCCAGGACGGCATCAAGACGATTCTGCGCGCGCTGCGCGACGGCTTGCCGTATTTCATGCTGCCGGACATGGATTTCGGCGAGAAGGATGCGGAATTCGTGCCCTTCTTCGGCGTGCCCGCCGCCACCCTGACGGCCACGGCGCGCCTGGCGCTGGCCGCCAAGGCGCAAGTCATTCCCGTCATCGCCACCTTCCTGCCCAATTACCAGGGCTGGAAAGTGACCTATTACCCGGCGTGGGATGATTATCCGGGCGACGACATCACGGCCGCCACGCGCCGCATGAACGAATTCATCGAGGAGCGCGTGCGCGAAGCGCCAGCCGAGTATTTCTGGACGCACAAGCGCTTCAAGACGCGTCCGGAAGGCGAAGCGTCGTTCTATAACCAGCACAAGTGATACGGCAGACCATGAAACTCCAATTTACCAAGATGCACGGCGCCGGCAATGACTTCATCGTCATCGACGCCATCCATCAAGACATAGCCTTCACGCCGGCCCAGTGGCAGCGCCTGGCCGACCGCCGTTTCGGCATCGGCGCCGACCAGATCCTCGTGGTTGAAAAGCCGCGCCTGCCCGGCTGCGACTTCCGCTACCGCATCTATAACAACGATGGCGGCGAAGTCGAGCAATGCGGCAATGGCGCGCGCGCCTTCGTCAAGTTCGTCAGCGAAAAAGGCTTGTCAAGCAAGGACAGCATCCGCGTGGAAACCATGGCCGGCATCATCGCGCCACGCCTGGAACGCGACGGCAGCATCACGGTCGATATGGGCGCGCCCGTGCTGGAGCCAAAGCTGGTGCCCTTCGATGCAAACGGCCTGGACGGTGTAACGCAAGGCAATGACACCTTGTGGCCGCTGGACCTGGCGCTGCCGGGCAACGATACAACCGTGCTGGTGTCCGTCGTCTCGATGGGCAATCCGCACGCCGTGCAAGTGGTTGACGATGTCGATGCGCAAGACCTGGAACAATCGGGCCCGCGCATCGAGCATCACCCGCGCTTCCCCCGCAGGGTCAACGCCGGCTACATGCAGATCGTCGACCGCCATCACGTGAAACTGCGCGTGTTTGAACGGGGCGCGGGCGAAACCTTGGCGTGCGGCACGGGCGCCTGCGCCGCCGCCGTGGCCGGCATCCTGCGCGGCTTGCTTGATTCCCCCGTGCGCATCAGCGCGCGCGGCGGGGAACTGTCGATCGCCTGGCAAGGCCCCGGCCAGCCCGTCCTGATGACTGGCCCGGCCGTGACCGTGTTCGAAGGCACGATCGAGCTGTAAACAGGTAAAAATCAGGCGTAAAAGTCAGGCGGCCAGGAACTGCTGTTCCTGCGCGACATCGAGTTCGGCCAGGTAGCACTTCAGGCGGTACAGGCGCTGCCGGTAATTGCCTTCCGGCCCCGCCACACCGCAATCGACGCGCTCGAACAGGCGCACCACCTGATCGAGCAGCTGGCGCTCCTGCGCCGTGCGGATCAGCACCAGGCGCCGCTTGCCGCGCCCATGCGTGGCACTGATATCGATCAACAGACAATGCCCCTGGTCGGCCGCGTGGATATCGAGCAGCAGCGCCTCGGCACGCGACAGATGAAAGCAGCGCGCCAGCGCCAGCCGCGCCGCCAGCAGGGGGTGGCTCTGGCCCAATAGCCGCAAGTGCCCATCGGCCTGTATGGCGGCGTACTGGCCCCAGTCGCCGGATTCGCCTTGCGGCGCGATCTTCGCCAGCGCCGCCTCCGCTTCACGGCTGCCTTGCGCCTGCGCCTGCAGCAGCCAGTACGCGGCCCGCACATCGTTGTTGACGCCGTCGCGGCGATTACGCCAGGCATGCATGCCGCACTCGAGCTGGGCCGGGCCATGCCCCAGGTCGGCGGCACGCTCCAGGCAGGAATGGGCTTCGACCACATTGCGCTGGGAAAATTCCGGTTTCGTGTAGATGCGCGACAGCACGAACCAGGCGACAGCTAATCCCTGCTCGCCAGCCTGCGTCAGCCAGCGCACGGCCCGTTTGAAATTGGCCGCGCCGTTGCGCGTGGGCAGCCGCTGGCCATGCGCATCCATGCGCGCATAGCCTAGCCCCAGTTCCAGCTGCGCCGTGCGGTCGCCGCCATGCGCGGCCAGCTCACAACACTGCCAGCCTTCGGCATCGCCGCCAGGCGCCAATGCCTGGGCGCAACGCGACAGCAATAGCAGCTGCGGCGCCTCGAGGGTGATCGTGCGCGCTCCGGCCGCCGCCTGGCGCTGCAGCAACTCGCGCGCCAGCGGCAAGCCTTGCGAGAGGAAGCCGGCATGGTTGCCCTGGCTCCATGCCTGATCCAGCCAGGCATGGAGCGGCGCGTCGTCATCGAGAACGTGCTCGCCAGCAAGGCTAGTGTCCGGCCCGGAAGCTGCAGCCGATCCCTCTTGCATGGACAACAACCATTGTGCATCGGGCAAGCCGGCCCGTACGGCGGCATCCAGCGCCACGCGCGCCTTGGCGCGCAAGGCGTCACAGTGGCTGGCCGCATTACCCAGCACCAGTTGCGCCAACACCAGGCCCGCCTGCACCAGGCCCGCATCGAACGCCTGCGCGTAATAGGGAATCAGCGCCTTGGCTGCCGGTTGCGCCACTTCGAACGGCACGTGCGTGCCAATCAGCAAGCACGCTTCCTCGCTATCCTCCTGGGCCGCCCGCGCCAGCCAGTGCAAGGCGGTCGGCAAGCTTTGCGGCACACCCTGTCCAAACAGATACACCCGTCCCAATGCCAGCTGACAAGCGACATCGCCCGCGCGTGCGCCCTTGATCAATCCTAATGTTTCGCGATTTGCCATCGATTCTCGATATTGAGTCAATGATTCTAATAATAGTGAGTCGTCTCCAGGCCCATCAGTGCAGGCCTTCCCTTAGTGTAACGTCCTTGTGTCATAAAACCGCCAAAGCCCGCTTAAGAACTTGATTCAACGCAACAATGTCCTGGCCCGAACACGCCAATATGGCGAGGCGCCGCTACCGTGGCGATGGGAGAACGCGTGCCATCGGCGCAGGATCGGCAGAAACCGCGCGTTACAAAAATACAACAGGGGCATGCAGTTATGCCGCTTTTCACCAATTTTTTCACGCATATTTGACCAATCCCGCACGTCTTGCGCGCCGACGAATTAAGGTTCACTCATCGAAACGCGACAGTTGGCGCATTTCAATCTGCTCGGATCTCGGACGGAACTCACTTTTAATAGGGAATAAGACATGAAAAAATCACTCGTTGCCCTCGCACTCTTCGGCGCCTTTGCCGCAACAGCACAAGCGCAGTCGTCCGTCCAAATCTACGGCACGATCGATGCAGGCCTGGGCAAACTGACTGGTGAAACCACCAAAGTTACCAAGCGCGACAACAACAAGCTGGGTTTCAAGGGCACGGAAGATCTGGGCAATGGCTTGAAAGCTATTTTCCAACTGGAAATTCGCTATGAATCCGATACCGGCACCGTCGAAAACACCTCGGGCATCAATTCGCGTCCCCTGTTCCAGGGTCAAAGCCGCGTCGGCCTGCAAGGTGACTTCGGTACCGTACGCCTGGGCCGTGGCCTGACCGCCTTCCAGGAATCGAGCACCGCGTTCGAACCATGGTCGGGCATGCCAACGCCAGCCGGTTTCCAGACCGACCTGACCGTGGCTGCCTACAGCAGCGATCCGCTGAGCGCGCCAGGCAATTCGCGTAACCGCTTCTCGAACGCCGTGTTCTACAACTCGCCAGTATTCAGCGGCTTCCAGATCAACGCCACCGTCGCCGCCAAAGAAGCCAACAACAACGCCGCCGTCCTTGCCTCGCCAGCGAACCGCGCCGTACCGCTCAATGCCGTGCCAGAAGTGAACCCGTACTCGGTTTCGGCCACGTACAACAATGCGCAATTCGCCGCCATGGCTGCCTACGAGCGCAATGCGCTGGAAGCCAAGCTGTGGTCGGTTGCCGCATCGTTCAATCCGGTAACGGAACTGAAACTGATGGCGTCGTACCAGCATCAGGATGACAGCAAATTCAAGATCATCAATACGGACACCAAAGCATGGCTGGTTGGCGCCAACTACGACGTCGGCCCAGGCAAGGTTCGCGCTGGCTACGGTCAAAAAACGCCGGATGGCGTAACCAAGACCAAACAGGCATCGCTGGGCTACGACTACAACCTGTCGAAACGCACCTACCTGTACGCAGACATCTCGAACCGCAAGGATGCTGTTTCGAAGACCTACATCGGCCTGGGCGTACATCACAACTTCTAATGCCCCGCCTGTCACCCTCCGCGGGTGATTGCTGAGCAAGGAATGCAAGGCGGCATGGGCAACCATGCCGCTTTTTTCATGCGCGCGCGGAAAATGCACCGGCACCACGCCCTTTGTGCCTATGGCGCCGCACTCTCGGTTAGAATGAAGTGTTCAACTTTCACTGACAGACCTTATCAATGACCGCCACACTCGATTCCAGCACCGTCGCCCAGTACCTGAGCGAGCACCCGAATTTCTTCGAAGAGCATACCGCCCTGCTCGGTGAGGTCAAGCTGAGCAGCCCGCTGACGGGACGCACCATCTCGCTGCAGGAACGGCAGATGGAAGTGATGCGCGACAAGTACAAGGCGCTGGAACTGCGCATGTCCAAGCTGAGCCGCCTGGCCGAGGAAAATGGCGATATCGCCAGCAAATTCCACGGCTGGAACCAGGCCATGCTGCAAGTGCGCAACGATGCGGACATGCCGCGTGTGCTGGTCGACGCCTTGCAAAGCAATTTCGACGTGCCCTATGTCAGCCTGCGCCTGTGGCAAGTGCTACCGGAACACGCCAATGGCTGGTTCACGGAAGATGTCACGGCCGATGTGCGCATGTTTGCCAACAGCCTGCAAGCGCCGTATTGCGGCAGCAACCGCGATTTCGAAGCCGTACACTGGTTGCAGGCGGATAAAATCGAATCGACCGTCATGATCGCCCTGCGCGCCCCCGGCACGACCGGCACCTTCGGCTTGCTGGTGCTCGGTTCGCCCGACAGCGAACGTTTCACCTCCAGCATGGGCACCGACTTCCTCGTGCATATCGGCGCCACAGCCAGCGCCGCTCTGGCCGCGCTGCGCGCCGGCTCGCCTGCCTGACAATGCCATGAACGAGGCGCGCGGCAAGGCCGAGTGGCTCGACGCCTACCTGGCGCAGCTGGCCACGCAGCGCAAGCTGTCGCCGCATACGCTCGACGCCTACGGGCGCGATCTGCGCGCCCTGCTGGAACTGAGCGGCAATACACCCTGGACGGCGCTGGCGCACAACGAAGTGCGCCGCTACACGGCCAAGCTGCATGCCGGCGGCCTCGACCCGCGCTCGATCGCCCGCAAGCTGTCGTCGTGGCGGGGCTTTTTCAACTGGCTCAGCGGCGAGACCAGGCTCGACGCCAATCCCGTCGACGGCATCCGCGCCCCCAAACGTGCCAAAACGTTACCCAAAGCCCTATCGGTGGACGATGCCGTGCGCCTCGTGGCGCCCGCGCAACACCAGCAAGGCGCCGCCGAACCGGAGCAGCTGTGCAACCGCGCCATGTTCGAGCTGCTGTATTCGAGCGGCTTGCGCGTGTCCGAACTGACCAGCCTGGATACCCATTACTGCAAGGCCGAGGATGGCCAGCCCGCCTCGCTGGGCTGGCTCGACATGGCCAGCTTCGAAGTCGTCGTTACGGGCAAGGGTAGCAAGATGCGCAAGGTGCCCGTCGGCAAGGCGGCCCTTGTGGCCTTGACTGCCTGGCTGGCCGTGCGCCCGCCGGCCAAGGATGGCAGCGCTGCCTTGTTTTTAAGCACGCGCGGTACGCGCATCTCGCCCCGCGTGCTGCAGCTGCGCTTGAAGGCGCACGCGCTGGCGACGGAAATTCCCGCGAATGTGCACCCGCACGTGCTGCGCCACTCGTTCGCCTCGCACGTGCTGCAATCGTCGGGCGACTTGCGCGCCGTACAGGAAATGCTGGGCCATTCCAGCATCACCTCGACCCAGGTCTACACGGCCCTCGATTTCCAGCACCTGGCGCACGTGTATGACCAGGCCCACCCGCGCGCCAAGCTCAAGTAAGCAGCCGCGCCCGTTGGCTAGCCTGATCCATATCAAGCGCATGGGCGTGCATTTGCAAGCTTTTGCAAAATTCCGGCATAATCGTCGGCATTCTTCCGCTTGCGCGGCGGCACCACCGATCACAGCATAGGCATCCTTCATGGCACTGATTCCAACCACCATCCTCACCGGTTTCCTGGGCGCAGGCAAAACCACCTTGCTCAACCGCATACTGCAGGAAGACCATGGCATGCGCATCGCCGTGATCGAGAACGAGTTTGGCCAGGAAAACATCGACAATGAAATCCTGGTGCAAGATAGCAACGAACACATCATCGAAATGAACAACGGCTGCATCTGCTGCACCGTGCGCGGCGACCTGATCGTTGGCTTGACGGAACTGGCGCGCAAGCGTGACGCCGGCTTGCTGGCGTTCGACCGCGTCGTCATCGAAACGACGGGCCTGGCCAATCCCGGCCCCGTGGCGCAAACCTTCTTTGTCGACGAAGAAGTGGGCAGCCACTACATGCTCGACGCCATTATCACGGTGGTCGATGCCCGTCATGCGATGAAGCAACTCGATGAATACGAGGAAGCCCAGCGGCAAGTGGGCTTTGCCGACAAGCTGCTGCTGTCGAAAACCGACCTCGTCAGTGAAGAAGACGTGGCCGCCCTGACGCGCCGCCTGAAACGCATCAATCCCCGCGCGCCCATCGCCAAGGTCGATTTCGGCCGCGCGCCGCTGGCCGAAGTGCTCGACATCCGCGGTTTCAACTTGAATGAAAAGCTGGAACTGGACCCGCATTTCCTGGCCACGGAAACGGCGCACGTGCATGACCACGACAAGGCGCACGATTACGCACATGAACACAAGCATGAACACGGACATGAGCACGCACATGCGCACAGCGACGCCTGCGCCACCGATTGCGGCCATGCCGACCACCACCATGCGCAGCACAGCGACGATATCGCCGCCTTTGTTTTCAAGAGCACGCAACCGTTCGACAGCGCCAAGCTCGACGAGTTCCTCGGTGGCCTGGTGCAAGTGTATGGCCCGCGCATGCTGCGCTACAAGGGCGTGCTGCTGATGCAGGGTGCCGAACGCAAGGTGGTATTCCAGGGCGTGCACCAGCTGATGGGCAGCGACCTGGGTGCCAAATGGGGCGAAAACGAAGTGCGCGGCAGCAAAATGGTGTTTATTGGCAAGAATCTACCAAAAGACATTTTTATTCGCGGACTCGAACAATGTTTGGTATAAACTAGCCGGGTTTTGCAAAGTATCCGTTGCAAAGCAGAAACAAAAGGGAAAGTTAAGCACACTTTCCCGCTGTCCGACACCCATCTTGCTGGTATAAACCAACAAGTAGCCGTCTCTGATCGGCTAGGCAACAAATCGGGATGGCAATATAAGGCAAAGCGTGCCAAAATCAGCCACGAAAACGGCCCATGTCGTTCGCCTGTCATGAAATGCTGGCAAACTGCCACTGGCCACATGCCAGGCATGCAAGCGATCCACCCAACACGCCCATTGTCGCGCGCATAGCGCGACTGGCATAGAGCGGTAAAAAGTTATCAACATGGCACCATAGCCTGCCGGTAATCCTGGCTTTCGCCGGCAAGCCAAGGTCGCAAGCAGTACAGCGGGACAGCAATGCCAAGCGGAACCTGTACAGTTGCTCGGTATCGCCGCATCAACTGATCAATTTGAAAACTCTGTCGTATCGAAGGTAAGCGAAGTTATGACCAAAACTAATAAATCGACCCCGGCCGCCAACCAAGACATCCCTCTCATCAGCGAAGACCAAATTCGCGCCATGAGCGAAGATGACTACATGAATCCGGCACAACTGGCATTCTTCAAGGCGCGCCTGCAGCAGCTCGAAAAAGACCTGCTGAAAAACGCCGGCGAAACCACGGAACACTTGCGTGAAACCGTGCTCGTACCGGATCCTGCCGACCGCGCCACCATCGAGGAAGAGCATGCGC
The DNA here is from genome assembly GCF_023509035.1 of Janthinobacterium lividum. Lineage (NCBI taxonomy): Bacteria > Pseudomonadati > Pseudomonadota > Betaproteobacteria > Burkholderiales > Oxalobacteraceae > Janthinobacterium > Janthinobacterium lividum. The sequence goes on from NZ_CP075583.1 coordinate 696,633, forward strand.
TGGAACTGCGCACGCGCGACCGCGAGCGCAAACTGCTGAAGAAAGTACAGCAATCGATCGCCAGCATCGACGCCGGCGACTATGGCTGGTGCGAAGAAACGGGCGAGCCTATTGGCATCCCGCGCCTGATCGCCCGTCCGACCGCCACCCTGTCGCTGGAAGCCCAGCAACGGCGCGAACTGAAGCAAAAGCTGTACGGCGACTGATCGCGCCCTCCCCTTGCGCGACCGCCCCGGCGGCCCCGCGATGGCGATAAAAAAAGCACACAACCTCGGTTGCGTGCTTTTTTTTCGTCCCGCGCCGACTACACTGAAGCAGGCGCGGCAGCGGCAAGTGCCGCTTGCAATTGCCTTTTCCATCCCCACTTTTGAGCCATGGGCGCGCAATCGCATGACGCTGCACGCATAGGCACGAATCTTTTGAGGTCACTATGGAACAATTTCACGGCACCACCATCCTCTGCGTCCGGCGCGGCAAGCAAGTCGCCCTGGGCGGCGATGGCCAGGTAACTTTGGGCAACATCGTCATGAAGGGCACGGCCCGCAAAGTGCGTAAGTTGTATCAGGGCAAGGTCCTGGTCGGCTTTGCCGGCGGCACCGCCGACGCCTTCACCCTGCTCGACCGATTTGAAGGCAAGCTGGAAAAACACCAGGGCAATCTGCTGCGCGCCTCCGTCGAACTGGCCAAGGACTGGCGCACCGACCGCGTGCTGCGCCGCCTGGAAGCGATGCTGCTGGTGGCCGACAGCGAGTCGACCCTGGTCATCACGGGCAATGGCGACGTGCTGGAACCGGAAGACGGCATCGGCGCCATCGGCTCGGGCGGCACTTACGCCCAGTCGGCCGCCAAGGCGTTGCAGGAAAACACGGACTTGTCGCCGGCCGAAGTGGTCAAGAAATCGCTGACCATCGCCGCCGAGCTGTGCATCTACACCAATATGTCCCACATTATCGAAACGCTCGATTAAGCGCGCCCGAGCAAAGAATAGAAAGTCATTATGATCATGAACATGACCCCGTCGGAAATCGTCACCGAACTCGACAAGCACGTGGTGGGCCAGGCCAAGGCCAAGCGCGCCGTTGCCATCGCCCTGCGCAACCGCTGGCGCCGCCAGCAGGTGGCCGAACCCCTGCGCCATGAAATCACGCCCAAGAATATCCTCATGATCGGCCCCACGGGCGTCGGCAAGACGGAAATCGCGCGCCGCCTGGCCAAGCTGGCCGAGGCGCCGTTTATCAAGATCGAGGCGACCAAATTTACGGAAGTGGGCTATGTGGGCCGCGACGTCGACACCATCATCCGCGACCTGATCGACATCGGCATCAAGCAGACGCGCGCGCTGGAAATGAAGAAAGTGCGCGCACGCGCCGAAGATGCGGCCGAGGACCGCGTGATCGACATCCTCGTGCCGCCGGCGCGCGACTTCGGCTTCACGCCGAATACGCCAGCGGCCGTGGACAGCGGCAGCGGCGACAGCACGCGCCAGACCTTCCGCAAGCGGTTGCGCCAGGGCGAGCTCGATGACAAGGAGATCGAGATCGAACTGGCCGAGGCGGGCCCGCAGATGGAAATCATGGCGCCGCCCGGCATGGAAGAAATGACAGAACAGATCAAATCCATGTTCTCGGGCGTAGGCGGGCAGCGCAAGAAGGCGCGCAAGGTTAAGATCAAGGAAGCATTGAAACTGCTGGTCGAGGAAGAAGCGGCCAAGCTGGTGAACGAGGATGAGCTGAAACAGAAGGCCATCCAGAACGTCGAGCAGAACGGCATCGTCTTCCTCGATGAAATCGACAAGATCGCCTCACGTTCGGAATCCGGTGGCGCCGATGTCTCGCGCGCCGGCGTGCAGCGCGACCTGCTGCCGCTGGTCGAGGGCACGACCGTCAACACCAAGTACGGCATGATACGCACGGACCACATCCTGTTCATCGCTTCGGGCGCCTTCCACCTGGCTAAGCCATCGGACCTGATTCCGGAACTGCAGGGGCGTTTCCCCATCCGCGTGGAACTGGAATCGCTGTCGATCTCGGACTTCGAGCGCATTCTCACCAGCACCGACGCCTGCCTGACGATGCAGTACGAAGCCTTGCTGGCGACGGAAAACCTGACCTTGAAATTCGCACCGGAAGGCATCACGCGCCTGGCGGAAATCGCCTATTCGGTCAATGAACGCACGGAAAACATCGGCGCGCGCCGGCTGCATACGGTGATGGAAAAACTGCTGGAAGAAGTGTCGTTTTACGGCCAGCGAAAACAGCAGCAGCACGGAAAACCTGCTGGTGATCGATGCCGCGTACGTCAATGAACGCCTGGAGGCGCTGTCGGTCAACGAGGACCTGTCGCGCTACGTGCTGTAATCTGGGAGGGAAGCGATGGCAAACAAGGCCTTGGCGACGCGGCAGAAAATGCAGTTCCGCGTCGAACCCTCGCAAAAACCACGCAACCCGGTCGCCACTGCCGCCCTGCAGCGCGCCGCCGGGGCGCACGTGAAGACCGTTTCCGGCCAGCGCCAGCAGGAAAACGCCTGTTGGCGAAGCTGCTGCTGAAAGTAGAAACAGATAAATAGGCCGCCCGCGGACACCCCTAGTCAAGGGCGTCCGCCATCAGGCCATCATTGCCGGCCGCCTGCCGTCAGAAACGGTAGGACGCGCCCAGCGAAAGCATGTCGACCTTGGTCGTTTGCTTGCTGTTGTACTTGACCGGCACGCGGTCCCAATCGAGGTGCACCGACCAGTTCTTGTTCAGCGCATACGCCGCGCCGACGCCATAGATCAAGCCGATCTTGTCCTTCTTGTCCGAACCACCGCCCAGATAATCGACCTTGCCCTGCGTATAGGCCGCACCGGCGCGTCCGCTCAGGCTGAAGGCATCAAACTTGTAGGCGAGCACGCCTTGCATGCCGAGGCCGGTGAACTTGCCGCGACCGGCAACCTTGCCGGCGCCCGTGTCGAAGCCGGATTTGACTTCACCGCCCAGATACCCCACCAGCTCAACCGAAGGCACGGCCAAGCCGCCCTGAAACGGCAGCGCGTCGAAACTGTAACCCAGGTAGGCCTTACCGTTGCGCTTGCTGCTTTTGTCGCAGTCGCCTTGTCCTGGCACGCAATCGAGGCCGCTACTGGCGCGAAAGCCATAGCTGGCGCCCGCATAGAATGGACCCAGTGCCGGTTCGGCAGCCGCGGCATGCAGGGGAGCGATGGCGGCCAGTGCCAGCATCGCCGCTGGGAAATGAAATTTGAAGAACATGGATAACCTCTACAAGTGGATGAGTGCCTGGTTGTAGCGCGCTGCGCGAGCCACAAGCGGGAGTGTCATCGCTTTTGCCGAAAAGTACTATCACCTTGTGCAAAGTTCCATTAAGGGCTACATTCGGTACCGGCATCCGCTACCAAAATTGCATAAAGGAAATATCGTGAGTTCACCTGAACTGGTTTTGCGCGTGCTGCGCACCCAACTGCGTGCCGCCGGCATCACGTACAAGGTATTGGCCGAACGCATCGGCATGAGCGAATCGAGCGTCAAGCGCATGTTTGGCCAGCACGACATGTCACTGTCACGCCTGGCCCTGATCTGCAAGGCATCGGGCATCGCCATGGAAGACGTGCTGCGCGGCGCGGCCGACATCACGCCGCATGCCGACACGCTCACCCTGGTGCAGGAAAAGTCGCTGGTGGCGCATCCGCGCCTGCTGCTGGTGGCGATCTGCTGCCTGGGTCACTGGAGCCTGGAGCAGGTGGTGGAAACGTATGCGCTGACGCAGGCCGAATGCATCGGCTGCCTGGCCGAACTGGACCGGCTGGGCTTGATCGAACTCAAGCCGCTGAACCGCTACAGCCTGCGCGTCTCGAACGCCTTCCACTGGCTGGCCGACGGCCCGGTGCAGCAGTACTTCCGCGAACACGTGGTGGCCGATTATTTCAGCGGGCATTTTGACGGCGCCGGCGAGACGCTGATGTGCATCCCGGCGCGCCTGTCGCTGTCGAGCGCGCAGGAACTGGTGCAAAAGATCCGCCAGCTGGCCGAGGAACTGGCGCGACTGCACCAGAACGACCGCCGCCTGCCCCCCGCCGAACGCGATGGCTTTACCCTGCTGCTGGGGTTTCGCTCATGGGAATTTGCCGCCTTCACGGCCCTGCGCCGCAGCACGGCGACCGCCTCGTCCACCGCGCCGGGCGCCGTTTACCAGACCGGTCCCAGGAACAGATAGAAGGTGCTCTCGCCGCCCTTCGACGCGCCCGATGCCACGTACACGGGACCGAAGCGCGTATCGACGGAGATGAAGGCGCTGCTGGCCTGCGTGAACTTGCTGGCTTTCCAGCGCTCGCTCTGATCAAAGCCGCCGCCCATTTCCAGCGAAAAGCCGGCCCGTACGGCGCCGCCCAAGGTGCTGGGCAGGGAACCGATGCGGCGCGCCATCACGAAGCGCGCCAGAGCGATGCTGCGCCCGCTCACAGATTGAGATTCCGTGCCGGACAGGCGCAGGAAACCACCGAGGCTGAGTGGCGCCTCGCCACGCTGCGAGCGCGCCCATTCGCCATACACGTGGCCGGCCCAGTTGCCGCGGCTAAAGGCCTTCAACCCCGTGATCGACGATTGACCCACGGCCGTTTCGCCGGACCCCGTGGTCGTATCGCGCGTCCAGGTGGCGTCAAACAGCACGCCGCGCGTGGGGAAACCGGGCGAATCGAGCGTATCGACGCGGAACTGCACGAACTGCGTGGTGCCCAGCGCACGCAACTCCGGCTGCGTAGGGTCGGCCGGAATCGCCAGCCTGCCCTTGACTTCCCTGCGCGTGACGCCAAACTGCAAATCGCCCCAGTTGCCGAACTGGCGTCCCAGCACCAGCGCAGCCGTCTGGCCGTTATAGGCCAGGCGGGCGCTGCGCCGGCCCTGGTCGAACAAATCCATCGCCGACGAGGTGTATTGCAGCTGCGGCGCGATGTACCACGGGTTACCGGCGCCCAGCGGCTGCCAGAACTGCACCCCATAGCCGCGCGCATTGCCGATCTGCGCCGTACTGCGCAACTCGCCGCCCCAGCTGTTCAGGTTCGAGCGCACGTGCAGCAGCTTCAGTGCAAAGGTATTGCTGTCCCTGAAATCGCTGGCCATTTCCAGGCCCACACGCAGACGGCTGCTGGCCCACGGCGCTTCGACCGCCTTGATGGTCACGGCGCGCTGGTCGCCGGCATCGACCACATCCGTCTCCACGCGCGCCACGTCGCCGCGGCCATACAGCTTGGCCGCCGCCTTGAGCACATCTTCCTGGCTGACAGCCTGCCCTTCCACCAGGCCCGATTGCGCCTGCAGGATGCGTGGATTGATATCGCCTTCGCTCTCGATGGTCAGGCGCGTGAGCGGCAGGGCCACGTCCAGCAAGGCCGGCGCCGCCAGGCGCAGCCGCTCGCGCGCCGCATACTGTTCCGGCGGCAGGGCCAGCGGCGCCAGGCGGGCGGCCAAGGCCTGCGCCGCCTGCTCGCCGGCGCGCATGGCGCGCGCATAGTTTTCAAAGTCGAGAAAACTGACGCCCGTCAAATCCGGCGCCACCAGGATATCCTGCGGCTGCAGCTCCTTGAGCGAGCGCTGCACATTCTGTTCCGTGAGGATTTGCAGCATCTGCTGCGCCACGCCGATGGCGCTGCCTAGCTCCTTTTCCGGCGCCAGCGGCGTGCCCACGTTGACGGCGATGATGATGTCGGCGCCCATGGCACGCGCCATATCGACGGGCAGGTTGCGCACCAGTCCCCCATCGACCACCAGCCGGTTATTCACGCGCACGGGGGCAAACACGCCCGGCACGGCCAGCGAAGCGCGCATCGACAGGAACAGCGGCGTGTCGACCAGTTCCACCAGCTCGCCATTGACCAGGTCGGACGCCACAGAGCGGAAGGGCAAGGGCAGCTGGCTGGCGGGGCGGTCGCGCATGCCGGCCGGCAGCAGCCGGTTCAAGGCCAACTCCAGTGCCGCATTGCTGGCCGCCGACGGCGGCGTGGAAATGCCGTTGCGGCTGGTGCCAAACTCGATGCGCGACGGCAGCAATAAATCTTCCTCGCGGCGGCGGAACGCCAGTTCGTCGCGCGGCGGCCGGTCAGCCACCACGCGCGCCCAGTTGGTCTCGCGCGCCATCTTTTCCAGGTCCGCCACGGAAGCGCCAGCCGCATACGCGCCGCCCACCACGCCGCCCATGCTGGTGCCGACCACCATGTCGATCGGCACATGCAGCTCCTGCAACACTTTCAAGACGCCGATATGCGCCAGGCCGCGCGCGCCGCCGCCCGACAGCACCAGGGCGATGCGCGGACGCGCCGACACGGGCGCAGGGACGGCAAGGGTGGAAACGGGGGGAGAAGTAGTAGCGGCTGTGGCAGCGGGGACGTCGGCTGCGGCAGCTGGCGGCAAGGCACACAGCGCCGCCACGCAGCCCCCCAGGACGGCACGGATCGAGAACATGAAGACTCCTGTGGCGATGGCGGCACGGCGCCATCGGCAAAATACGATAAAAACAGCGTTAATTCGGCGGCGGTACGCTGCTGCTCACTTGCGGCGCCGGCATCATGGTCGCCGGCCGCTGCTGCTCCATCGGCAACGGCGGCGGCACCAGGTTACTGACCGGTGCAGGGGCCGCAGCCGGCATTGGGGTGGCGGACACTTGCCCCGGCAAGGCCAGCGCCTTGTCGTCTGCCACCAGGTCGATACGCTTGCTCACGCCACCATCGCGCAGCAGCACATGGCGTTCATGCACTTCCAGCACCGTCACGCCGGGCACCACCTCGGCGCCTTCCGGCAGGGCCACGGAAGGCTTGCCGTCGGTCGAGATGATGGCCACGCTGCCGCGGCCATTGCCGGCCGCCACCACACCCTTGAGCTGGTAATTGCTGGCCGTGGCCACGCTGACCTGGCCGCCGAACAGCGAAGCGCCCGCCTCCACGCTGGCATCCTGCACCACCGGCACGGCGGGTGGATTGATGGGACGCTGCGGCGCCTTGAACAGCTGCATGGCCCAATAGGCCAGCGACACGGACAGCGCCACGACGGCGAGCAAACTTGTAACTTGAGGCAAACGCTTCATGGCTTCCTTGGATTCTTATCTTACGAGCTGATTGATTTCGATAATCGGCATCAGCACGGCCAACACGATCAGCAACACCACCACGCCCATCGCCAGGATCAGGGCCGGCTCCAGCAGGCCGGCAATCGTCAGGGTACGGCGTTCCAGGTCCTGCTCCTGCGCGCTGGCGGCGCGTTCCAGCATGGCCGGCAACTCGCCCGTGATTTCACCGGCGCGTATCATGTGTATCAGCATGGGCGGAAAATGCTTTTGCGCCGACAGCGCGCGCGCCAGGCTGACACCCTCGCGCACGGCGCCGCTGGCTTCCTGCACCAGTTCCTGCATCGCCACATTGGTGAGCGTGTCGCGGCTGGTGTCGAGCGCGCGCAGGATCGGCACGCCGGACCCCGTGGTAATGGCCAGCGTGCTGGCGAAACGCGCCGTATTCAGGCTGCGCTCGAACTTGCCGTACAGGGGCGCCGTCAGCAGCCAGGTATGCCAGCGCCGCTTCAGCGCGGGCTGCTGCAGGGCGCGGCGCCAGGCCACCCAGGCGCCGACGAGGGCAATCGCCACGACGATGCCGTAGTTGCGCACGAAGTCCGACAGCGCCAGCATGATCACGGTCAGCATGGGCAGCTTTTGCTTGGTATTGGCGAAGACCGAGACGATCTGCGGCACCACATAGGTGAGCAGGAAGATCACGATGGAAAACGCCACCACGGTCACGATGGCCGGATAGGTAAAGGCCAGCTTGACCTTCTGCACCAGCGCGTTGCGCCGCTCGATGTAGTCGGCCAGGCGCGACAGCACGCGCGACAAATGGCCGATCTGCTCGCCCGACGCCACCAGCGCCCGGTAAATTTCCGCAAAATCGCGCGGATGGCGCGCCAGCACGTCGGAAAATGCGGCGCCGCCGATCACTTCCGAGCGGATCGAAGCGATCAGGTCGCGCAAATACGGCCGCTCGGCCTGTTCCAGCAAGGCGGAAAACGCCTGCTCCAGCGGCAGGCCCGCTTCCAGCAAACTGGCCAGCTGGCGCGTAAACAGGGCCAGCTCGGTGCTCGACAGGCGCTCGCCGAAGCCGCGCCGCTTGGTGACGCCGGCGGCATCGACCTGCGCGGCGATCGGCTCGACGGCCAGCGGCACCAGGCCTTGCACGCGCAGCTCGGCGCGCGCGGAACGGGGACTGTCGGCATTGAGCACGCCCTTGCGGGTGGCCCCCTGGGCATCGACGGCTTCATAGCGGAATGCGGGCATGGTGGCGGGCCTAGTCTTTGGTCACGCGCAGCAATTCAGCCTGCGTGGTGGTGCCGTCGCGCAGCCAGCGTTCGCCGTCGTCGCGCATGCTCGTCATGCCGTCCTGCAGGGCCACGGCGCGCACATCCGCCTCCGAAGCGCGGTTGTGGATTTGCGCGCGGATCTGCTCCGTCGTGCGCAGCAGTTCATACACGCCGACGCGGCCCTGGTAGCCCGTCTGGCCGCAATGCTCGCAGCCGACCGCCTGCCAGTATTGCCCGTCGAAGGTTTTGCAGGAGCCGCACAGCTTGCGCACCAGGCGCTGCGCCAGCACGCCCAGGAGCGACGACGACAGCAGGAACGGTTCGATGCCCATGTCGAGCAAGCGCGTGACGGCCGCCGAGGCGTCGTTCGTGTGCAGGGTCGCCAGCACCAGATGGCCCGTCAGCGATGCCTGCACGGCGATCTGCGCCGTTTCCAGGTCGCGGATCTCGCCGATCATGATCACATCGGGGTCCTGCCGCAGAATCGCCCGCAGCGCCTTGGCAAAAGTCATGTCGATGCGCGGGTTGACCTGCGTCTGGCCCACGCCGGCCAGGTCGTACTCGATCGGGTCTTCCACCGTCAGGATATTCGTCGTCGTCGCGTTGAGCATCGACAGCGCCGCGTACAGAGTGGTCGTCTTGCCCGAGCCGGTGGGGCCCGTGACGAGCACGATGCCGTGCGGCTGCGTGATCAAGCCATCGAACTGCCCCAGCATGGGCGCGCTCATGCCCAGGTGCTGCAGGTCGAGGCGGCCCGCTTCCTTGTCCAGCAAACGCAATACAGCCCGTTCGCCATGCCCGGTGGGCAGGGTCGAGACGCGCACGTCGACGGGTTTGCCGCCCACGCGCAGGGTGATGCGGCCGTCCTGCGGCAAGCGCTTTTCGGCGATGTCGAGCTGCGCCATGATCTTGATGCGCGAGATCAGCGAGCCGTGGATGGCTTTACGCGGGCGCACCACGTCGCGCAGGCTGCCGTCGATGCGAAAGCGCACGACGGAGGTCTGCTCGAACGGCTCGATGTGGATATCGGACGCGCCTTCGCGCAGCGCCTGCGTCAGCAGCGCGTTGATCATGCGGATGACGGGCGCGTCGTCGGACGATTCGAGCAAATCCTCGATGGCCGGCACGTCCTGCAGCAGCTTGGTGAGATCCAGGTCGGCGTCGAATTCATCGGCCATTTGCGAAGCGTCGCCGCCGCCGCCCGCGTAGGCGCCGGCGATGGCCGCATCGAGTTCGCCGCGCGGCAGCACCGTCAGCTGAATCTGGCCGAAACGGCGCGACACTTCGGCAATCGCCGCCGGCGCCGTCGATGCGGCCACCAGCACCTCGACGGGGGCGCCGTCGACGGCGCCGGGCCGGGCCAGCAAGCCGAAATCGCGCGCGTAGGCGTAGGGAAGCAGATTACTCATGACTGTCCCATCACTTCTGTGGCTGCTGCGGTTGTTGCTGATATTGCTGCAGCAGCGACTGCGGCGGCGTGGCCGCGTTGGCCGGCGCACCTGGCGGCGGCGTCGGCGCCGGCGGCACGGGACGCGTCACCATGTTGCCGCCCACCGGCTGGCCATCCTGCAGCGGCGGCAGCACCGGCGTGCCCAGGTCTTTCAGCATCAGATTGCCCGAAGCCGGCACGGCGGCCGTCTCGGCCGAACGCATGTAGTCGTAGCGGTCGGCCGCCAGGCTGCCGCTCTGTTCCTTGTTGCGCACGATGACAGGGCGCAGGAAGATCATCAGATTGGTTTTCTTGCGCTCGCGCGTCTGGTACTTGAACAGGTTGCCAATCAGGGGAATATCGCCCAGGCCACGCACTTTTTCCGCGTTGTCGCCCGTGCTGTCTTCGATCAGGCCACCGAGCACGATGATCTGGCCATCGTCGGCCAGCACATTGTTTTCGATCACGCGGTTGTTGATGGTGATGCCGCTGACGGCTGTCGACGTGGATTTGTCCACGCTCGACGTCTCGTGATAGATGCCCAGCTTGATGGTGCCGCCTTCGGAAATCTGCGGACGCACCTTCAGGGTCAGGCCCACTTCCTTGCGGTCGATGGTCTGGAACGGATTCGTGTTGGTGCCGGCCGTGCTGGTGTACTGGCCCGTCAGGATAGGCACGTTCTGGCCCACCTTGATGGTCGCCAGCTCGTTGTCCAGGGTGATCAGGTTCGGCGTCGACAGGATATTCGCGTTGCCGTCCGATTCCAGCGCATGCGCCACGGCGCCCAGGCCCAGCGCGCCGTTGATCTGCTTGAAGATGCCCAGGGTCAGGCCGCCCGTCGGCAGCACCTTGCCGCCGCCCAGCGCCAGCTTGGCGATGTTGTTGTCGGTACCGCCGGCGAACGACTGCAGCGCGCCCACGCGGTAGTTGCTGCTGCTGTCGCCGGAAAGCCCCAGCCACTGCACGCCGAACTCGGATGCCTTGGCCGATGTCACTTCGACGATCAGCGCCTCGATGTAGACCTGGGCGCGGCGCACGTCGAGCTGGTCGATCACGGCGCGCAGGTTGCGGTAGACAGCTTCGTTGCACGTCAGGATCAGGGTGTTGGTGGAAGCGTCGGCCTGGATGAAGCCGGCCGCGCCGCCCGACGACAGCTGCTGCGGCCCGTTGCTCAGCGAAGCGCCGCCGGAGGTGCCGCTTTGCGTATTGCCGCCCAGGCCAGTGCTGTTCATACCACTGCTCTGGTTGTTCTGGTTGTTCGTATTCAGGCTGTTGTTGGTCGGCTGCTGCGCCGAGGCGGCCGTGCCGTCCGACGTCACCACCGAACGCAGGGTTTGCGCCAGCTTGGTGGCGTCCGCATTCTTCAGGTACACCACGTGCACATTGCCCAGCTGCGTGGTGGGCTGATCCAGCTTCGAGATCAGCGACTTGGCCAGGTTGGCGCGCGCCGCCGACGGTGCGCGCAGCACCAGCGAATTGGTGCGCGGGTCGGCCAGCACGGAGACCTTGCCCGCGTCGGCCCCTGCGCCGGCACCCGCATTCCCGCCTTCCATCAGTTTGTTCACCATCGATGCCAGGTCGGAAGCGATGGCATAGCGCACGGGGATCACGTCCAGGTCCGTCGAGGCGGGCACGTCGAGCGCGGCGATGATCTTCGCCAGGCGCTTGAGGTTATCCGCGTAATCGGTGATCACCAGCGAGTTGTTGCCCGGGTTGGCGTTGATCGTGTTGTTCGGCGAAATCAGCGGGCGTAGCACGGCCAGCAGGTTGGCCGACGATTCGTAGTTCAGGTAAAACACCTGGGTGGCGATCTGGTCGCCCTTCACCTGGCTGGCGCCGTTGCCCACCTGGGTCGGCACGGACTGCAGCTTGGCGTCCGCTTCCGGCACCACTTTTGCATAGCCGTCACCGGAGACCACCGCATAGCCCTGCAGGCGCAAGGCCGAGGCCAGCAGTGCGAACGCCTGCGTCTTGCTGATCGATTTTTCCGACACCAGAGTGATCGTGCCCTTGACGCGCGGGTCGATGACGAAATTGATGTTGGTGTAATGGCCCACCGCCTTGATCACGGACTCGATGTCTGCGCCGACGAAATTGAGCGCCGCTTCATCGCCGGGTGCGGCCCAGACGGGTGCCGGCATGCCGGCCACGGAACAGCACAGCAAGGCGGCGGCCGACAGGCGGCGCAGCGAAAAGGAAAAGGTATGGGGGCTCACGGATGGTTTTTTCATTGTCTCAACTCTAAGGCGATGATGTTTTTTTCGCTATTGCTACGGCGCTGTCCCAGCAAATTCAACAAACTCGCCAAGGTCTCTTCATATCCTGCTGCGGCCTGGGCCTGGCCGGAAAACTGCATGCGCCCCTGTTGCAAGCTGCCGCTGCCGTCGAGCAGCAGCGGTCCCTTGATGGAGCGCAGTGTCAACGTCGCCTGCTGCCCCTGCCAATCGAAATCAAGTTCGTAGCTGCCCAGCGGACGCAAGGACGACAGGCGCGACGCCATGTCCGTCATCTGCAAGGTGGTGCGCCCGACGGCGGAAAACTGCTGTTTTTCCAGTGCCAGCTGCAGGGTGCTCCACGACAGGCGCATGCTGCCCGTCGGCGCCACGGTATTTAACGGCGCGCCCAGGCCGCCGAGGCCATCGGCCGGCAGCAGCAGGGCCGCCGGACTGACCTGCCAATGCGACCACGAGCCGCGCAAATTGACGGCCTGCGACAGCGCCTGCGCATTCTGCAATTCCACGTCGACCGATCCCCACAGCACGGACGGCGAAATGCGCCAGCTGAAGCGCCCCGGCAGCAGTGGCGTCACGGCGCCGTTCGCGCTGGCCGCCCCGCCGATAAAGGCCGAGCCGCGCCACAGGGTACCTTGCGCGTCGCCCAAGGTCAAACGTCCGCCCGTCTGCTTTTCCACGATACTGGCCACCCAGCCGGCCGGGAAAAATACCAGCAGGGTGACGCAGACGCTGACGCAGATGGCCAGCAGCCAGCCAAGCAAGCGCGTCATCGCGCCGCGCCCGGGCTTTGGTGCAGGGTCAGGCTGGCATCGACCAGCCCCGCCTTGCCCTGCGCCGTGATCTTCGCTTCCTGCACCGCCACGCGGCCTTCGCGACGCAAGCCGTCCAGCCACAACATGACGCTGGCAAACGGCACGCCATTCAATTGCACGCGCGCGTACTCTCCCGTCAGCGACAGCGATTGCGGTGCCAGGCCGCGCGCCTTCAACGAGGCATCGATACTGTCACGGCTCATGGGAGCGACCTGCACAGGCGCCTGGCGCGCCAGGTCGCCCGCTTCACGGGCCAGCGCCTGCAGCTGGGCCGCATTCTGGCGCAGCTCGGGCAAGCTCTTTTGCAAGGCGATGCGGCCCGTCCAGGCCGGCTCGAAGAACACCGCGTAGACGAGGGCCAGCCCCGCCACCACGCCACCGATGGCCAGCAGCTTGCGCTCCTGCTGCGTGCGCTCGGCCCAGAAGGCCTGCACATTTTGCTGTTGGCCCACCAGCGCGGCGCGCGCCTTGTTGACTGCTGCACTCATGCTTTTGCTCCCGTGGCCGGCGTGATCTTCCACACGCCCGGCGCCGTTTCATTCAAGGCCAGCTTGCGCGCAGCCAGGCCATCGCGCACCTGCGCCTGGGCGCTGGCGTCGACCATGTCCGGTTTCAGCCTGACGATCAGGCTGCGCTCGCGGTATTCCAGCGACGCCACCACGCCGCGCCCGGCCAGGCCGCCCAGCGCCTCGCCCAGCGCCGCGCTCATGCTGGTGAAGTCATCCATGCTCGCTTGGCCGCCCTGCAGGCGGGCGGCAGCGATATTGCGCCGCATCTGCTCCGCTTCCAGTCCATACACGGGCGCTTCATTCGGATACGCGGCCTTGAAGGTTTGCTGCATCGAGGTGCGCACGGTGGCTGCCTCACGCTTCAGCCGCATCCATTCGATATTCATGCCGGCCAGGTTGACGATCACGGCCAGCAGCGCCAGGCGCAGCGGCCAGCGCCAGCGGCGCCATTCGGTGGCCGATCCCGTGGCCGTGCCCAGCGCGGCGGCCAGGTCCAGTCCCGCATTTTTGGCGCCGGCGATCCAGTGCGCCCAATGATCCGGCTCCAGCGTCACGCCATCCATGCCGGCGGCGAGCTGTTGATATTGCGCCAGCTCGGCCTGCGCCACGTACACCGTCAGGGGCACGTCGCCGGCAAACGCGCGCGTCGTCAGCAGCGCCTGCTGCGGCTGGGCCGGCAAGACCAGGCCCAGGCCCTCTTGCGGCGCCTGGCGCAAGGCCAATTCCAGGCCGTCGCCGACGGCCTGCAGGGAGGCTGTCACGCTGCCCGGCTGCAAGGGCAGGCACAGCTGCGACGGCAGCAGCGCCACCTTGCTCGCGCCCTGCGCCAGCAAAGCCTTCACGAGTACCTCGGCCCAGGCGCGCTGCGCCACGGCCACCGTGCGCATGCCGGCAGCGTCGGGCGCGCCGGCGGTCAGCAGGCAATCCTGGGTGTCGCCGAGGATGTGTTCTTCCACCAGACCGGGCAAGGCCGCGCGCAGGCGGGCGCCTGCCAGCGGCGGCGTTTTCAGGCGCAGCAAGGTCACGTCGGCCGCCGCCAGCAGCAGCACCACCTGCTTCGCACCGGCGATCAGCTGGCCCAGGCTGCCCAGCGGCGCGCTGCCCTGCTGCAGCAGGGCGCCGCCGTCGCCGGCCAGCACGAAGGAGCAGGCAGGCGCGCTGTCGGTAGACGCCTTGGCCGGGTGACGGATATACAATATTGTCAAAGTGACTCGCTTTCAGCTGTTAATTTTCCCGCAACCAGACCAGGCTGGTGGTGCGCTGCGGATCCGTTTTTCGATTGATGAGCGCCACGGCATCGAGGGCGGCACGGTCCAGCCGCACACGGATGACGGTGAGGAAGTAGCGGCTCTTCACATCGAGTTCCACGCCTTCAATCACTTGCTTACTGTCAATATTATTCTTGAAGTTTGCAAAATCGACAAACTTTTTACGCGGATTGCTCAAAGTCAGGGCGCTGGCCTCGGACAGCGACATCATCGTCACGGCGGCCAGCACTTCGGCCGGCGCCGTATTCACGTTGATCGGTGTCAATTCCGGCAAGATGATGACGACATCGCGCAACTGCTCGATCATCTGCGGCGTATAGCCGGGCACGGCCAGCAAATCCTCGACCTGCGTGAAGGCCACCGGCTCGCTGCCGCCACCCGAGGCGGGCGCGGCCGCAGGCGTCTTGCCATCGGCGCCACTGTCAGCGGCGCGTGGCTTCGGCTTCGCGCGCAGCACGGCGTCCGCCGTGGCTTGCGCCAGACCGCTATCGAGCTTCATGTTTGACAACAGGCGCTGGTAGGCCAGCACCTGTTTCGGATTGATGGTGCCCGTGGCGTCAACGAGGTTGGTAATATTGAAACGCGCCTGCGCATCGAGCGCGCGGCCCGAGACGGTGGCGTCGAATTTTTCCGTGTCGACCTTTTCGCGGTCCACATAATCGTCGAGCCGCGCTTCCTCGATGGGCGTGGCCCAGACGCCGTCCAGCGCCGTCAGCATGGGGTTGTCCTGGCGCAGCCAGAAGCGGGCGAAGTCGACCATGCCGCGCATGGCCCACTGCGTCTGCAGGCGCAGGCGCTGGTTTTCCATCGAACGCACTTGCACCTGTTGCTGCCAGAACAGGCTGGCGACGACGGTAATCGCCAGCGCCGTCAGCAGCAAAGCCGTGATGACGGCCACGCCACGCTGGCGGGCGGGGAGCGAAAAGCGCTTCATCCCGGTCCCAATAAAAAGACTTTGGACAGGCCCGCGTCCTGGCCCGGCATCTGCAAAGTCACTTCCAGGCCCGGCACTTGCTTGGAAATGGTGACGCCTGCCGTCAGCACGTTCCAGGCGCCATTGCTCCAGCCGCGCATGACCATGCTGTCGACGCCATGCATCAGGGCCACGTCGGCGCTGGAGGTATCGGTATCGTCGCGCGCCGCCTGCCACAGTGTGTCGAGCACAGCCAGGTCGCGCGTGCCGTTCGACTCGCGCCGCGTCAGCACGCCGCCGCGCAGACGGTAAGTGACCACTTGCAACTGCTGCGGCTCCTGTTCCGACGCGGCCAGGCGCACCAGGGTCAGGCGGTCATTTTCCGCCGACAGGTTGATGCGGCCATTCAGCAGGGTATTGCTCTGGCCCGCGCCGGCCAGGTGGTCGCAATCGCTCTGCATCTGGGCAAATGCCAGTTGCATGCCGCGCGCCTGCTCAAGCTGGCTGGTCAGCACTTCGCGCGAACGCATGATGCTGTCCAGGCCGCGCCAGCCCAGCACGGCGACCATGGCCAGGATGCCGATCGCCACGAGCAGCTCGATCAGGGTGAAACCGGCGGCGGAGTGATTGCGGCGCGCCATCAGTCGTTGAACGCCAGTAGCACCAGGCGCACGATGCGCCGGGCCGGATATTGCACGTCATACACATTCACGCGCACCTGCCGGATGCGGGGATTCGGCGTGGCCACCACTTCCTCTTCACAGATCAGTTTCAGATCGCCCTGCGGGCAGTCGACCGTGCGCTTGCCCGTCTGCGGGAAAGTCTTCGCCAGGCGCAAGCGCACCAGGTGGTTTTCCGCCGACCAGGTGGCCATCATGGCGCTGCGCAAGCCATCGCTGTTTTGCGTCAGGCTGCCGACGGCGCGCAGCGAGGCGCCCAGGGCCGTGCCGACGATGACGAGGGCCACCAATACTTCCAGCAAAGTGAAGCCGCGCTGGCGGCGGTGACGTGGGAGCCGCATCATTGCTCGACCGTGAAGTGGCCGATGCCGTCGGCGCGGATGGCCACGCTGCGTTCGCCACTGGCCAGGGTCAGCACGAAAGGCTTGTCGACCGGTTCGCGGCCGAAGATGATGCGCAGCGGCTGGGCCACGCTGTTCGAGGGTTGCACGCTGAGCAGCATGGGCGTGTTGGCAAACGCCCGCTCGCGCAGCAAATCGTCCTGCGTCACGGGTTGCCACAGCTTTTCATTGAGGACCAGGAAACGGTATTGATTGTCGTCAGCCTCGAACGCCACCTGCCGGCTGCGCACGATGGCTTCATCGCGCGCCAGTTGCAGCAGCAGCGCGATGCGCTCGGCTTCCTTCTGCAACGCTTGCTGGCCATTCGGCATGGCGTTCAGCGACACCAGGCCCAGGGTGACGCCGATGATGACCATCACCACCAGCAATTCGATCAGCGTGAAGCCGCTGGCGCGTGGCCGGGGCAGTGCGCGACCGGTGGTCATGGCAGGCATGCAATGGAAAACTTACAGTTCCCAGGAGCCGATATCGGCATCGTCGCCGCTACCGCCAGGCTGGCCGTCGGCGCCCAGCGAAATGATGTCGACTTCGCCTTTCACGCCAGGCGACAGGAACTGATACGGGTTGCCCCATGGATCCTTCGGCATCTTTTTCCAGGTAACCGCCCGCTTTCCAGCCATTCGCGGCCGGTCCCGTGGTGGGTTTTTCGATCAGCGCCTGCAAGCCCTGCTCGGTAGTCGGGTAGCGCTGGTTATCCAGGCGATACAGTTTCAAGGCTTGCATCACGGTGGCGATGTCGACTTTCGCCGCCGCCACTTTCGACTCGCCTGTGCGGGCGATCAGCTTGGGTACCACCAGCGACGCGAGGATACCCATGATCACCACCACGACCATGATTTCGATCAGAGTGAAGCCGCGCGCGCGGCGCTGGCGTGTCGGATGGTTTGCTGCGTTTTGCATAAGAAAGAGAGAAGAAGGTGAGTAATGAGTGCAGAGTATAAAGCGGAAATATGACAAAGCCTGTCATATAGGGAAAATTTTGTGCGGGGGCTGTCAGCCCGGCAAGACCACTTTGCCGCAAACGGCGCAGCCGGGGTCGCGCGCGACGCGCATGCTGCTCCACTCCATGTGCAAGCCGTCCAGCAGCAGCAGCCGTCCGGCCAGCGATTCGCCCACGCCCATGATCAGTTTCAGCGCCTCGGCCGCCTGCATGGCGCCCACCACGCCCACCAGCGGCGCGAACACGCCCATGGTCGAGCACGCCTCGTCCGTGAACTGCTGCTCCTGCGGAAACAGGCAGGAATAACATGGCTGGGTACCCGTGCGCGGGTCGAACACGCTCACTTGCCCGTCGAAGCGGATCACGGCGCCCGACACCAGCGGCACGGTGGCCGCCACGCAGGCGCGGTTGACGGCATGGCGCGTGGCGAAGTTGTCGGTGCAATCGAGCACCACCGTGGCGGACAAGACCAGTTCAGCCAGGCGCGCGCCGTCGAGGCGCTCCTGCAAAGCAATTATTTCAATCTCGGGATTGATGCCCGTCAAGGTCTCGCGCGCCGACAGCACTTTCGGCTGGCCCACGCGGGCCGTCGTATGGGCAATCTGCCGCTGCAGATTGGTCAGGTCGACCGTGTCGTCATCGACGAGGGTCAGCTTGCCTACGCCGCTGGCGGCCAGGTACATGGCCGCCGGCGAGCCGAGTCCGCCCGCGCCGATCACCAGCACATGCGCATCAAGCAAGGCTTGCTGGCCTTCGATGCCGATCTCGTCTAACAGGATGTGGCGCGAGTAGCGCAGCAACTGATGGTCGTTCATGGCCGCGACTACGGTTTCCGCACAGGAATCTTCTTGTCATCGGCCTTGATGTCGGAAGCGATTTCCGGCTTGGCGCTGATCTTCTCGCCCTTGGCCTCGACCTTGGCCAGCTGCACCGGCAAGCCCTGGAAGTGGTTCAAGGCTTGCTGCAATTGAAAATCGTCCTTGGCGCCGTATTCGAGCGGCTTGCGCTTTTTCGCCGTGGCGATCAGGCGCTGCTCTTCTTCCAGCTGTTCGTGCATGCCTTCCATCGTCGGCTTGGCCGCTTCCGGCTTGCCATCGTTGCTGCTCAAGTGTTTTTCCAGGTCCGCCTCGCGCACGCGCAGGCTATTCCAGCCGTCGCCTTCGGCCGTTTCATCGACCAGCAAGTCAGGCACGATGCCGCGCGCCTGGATGGCCCGGCCTTTCGGCGTGTAATAGCGGGCCGTCGTCAGCTTGACGGCCGTGTCGGCCGTGATCTGGCGCAAGGTTTGCACGGAACCCTTGCCGAACGTTTGCGTACCGATGACGGTGGCGCGCTGGTAATCCTGCAAGGCACCGGCGACGATTTCCGACGCAGACGCAGAACCGGCATTGACCAGCACCACCAGCGGCACGGTTTTCAGCGCGGCCGGCAGCTTGGCCAGCGGGTCGGCCTTGGCGCCCGGTGGCGCATAGAATTCGCGGCGGCCATAAAACACTTGTTTCGACTCGGGCAACTGGCCCTTGGTGGAAACGATCACGGAATTACCCGGAAGGAAGGCTGTCGCCACGCCAATGGCGCCAGGCACGACGCCACCGGGATCGTTGCGCAAGTCCAGCACCAGGCCCTTGAGCTTGGGGTCTTGCGCGTACAGCGCGTTGATCTTTTTGACCATGTCATCGACGGTCGGTTCCTGGAACTGGGCGATGCGCAGCCAGGCATAGCCGGGCGCGACCATCTTGGCCTTCACGCTTTGCACGCGGATTTCCTCGCGCACGATGGGGAAGACCAGCGGCTTGCTTTCGCCCTTGCGCGACATCGTCAGCACTAGCTTGCTGCCAGGCTGGCCGCGCATCTTCTTGATGACCTCTTCCAGCTGCAAGCCTTTCAGCGGGATATTGTCGAGGCGGGTGATCAAGTCGCCCGCCAGGATACCGGCCTTGGCGGCGGGGCTGTCCTCGATGGGCGAGACGACTTTCACATAGCCGTCTTCCATGCTCACTTCGATGCCGATGCCGACAAACTTGCCCTGCACGCTTTCGCGCATTTCCTTGAAGGCATTTTTATCCAGGTAGACGGAATGCGGGTCCAGCGACGAGACCATGCCGGAAATGGCTTCCGTCAAGAGTTTCTTGTCTTCCACCTTCTCGACGTAATCGGACTTGATCAAGCCAAAGACGTCGGACAGCTGACGCAGCTCGTCGAGCGGCAGCGGGGCATTCGTGATTTTTTGCGCCACGGCCGGGAACTGCAGCGACATGCCGATGCCGGCCAGGACACCCAGACCGATCAGGCTGATACTTTTGACTTTGATACCCATGTATTCTTCGCAATCTACAAATTCGCTGCCGCAGCAATGGTGGGAACTTAAAACTTCACCCAGGTGGCGGGATCGAAGGCGCGGCCCTGATGACGCAATTCAAAGTATAGCCCTGATTCCTCGTTGCCGCCGCTGTTGCCCGCGCTGGCAATGGCGTCGCCGCCCTTGACGGCGTCGCCCACCCGTTTCAGCAAGGATTGGTTATTGCCATAAATACTCATGTACTGGCCGCCGTGGTCAACGATGATCAAATTGCCGAAACCGCGCAGCCAATCGGAAAACACGACCCGGCCGCCCGCGATGGCGTGGATCTCGCTGCCTTCGCCCGTGCGGATGAACACGCCCTTCCAGCTGGGGCCGTCACCGCGCTTGCTGCCGAAACGGGCGGCAATCTTGCCCGCCACGGGCGCGCGCAGCTGCCCTTTCAGACTCGCAAAGGCGCCGGATGGCGCGGCCGGGCCCAGGCTTGGGCGTTCCGGCTCCGGCTCCGGTTCCGGCTTGGGCTCGGGCTTAGGCGCCACCTTGGCCACCTGCGGCGGCTCGTCGTCGTCGATCGGTTCCAGTTTCACGGGCGGCGGTGGCGGCGTCTGCGGCTTGATCTTGCCCGATTTGTTTTGTTGCTCTTTCGCAATGCGTTCGCGTTCGGCCTGCGCCTGGGCGGCCTTGGCGCGCGCGGCCAGCAGGCGTTCGCGTTTTTCCGCCGCGATCTTGGCGTCGGCGGCCGCTTTTGCGGCGGCCCGCTGCTCGGCCAGCAATTGCTGGCGTTTCTTTTCGGCTGCTGCGGCGGCGGCCTGCTCTTCGATCAGTTTCGCCAGCTTGTCGACCAGGTTGCCCATGCGCTGTTCGTCGCGCTCGACATTGCCCACTTCCTTGCGCTGCGCGACCAGGCGCTGCGACAAACTCGTCAGCAAGGCGGCACGGCGCGCCTTCTCCTGCACCAGCAGGGCCTTCTGGTCGCGCTCTTCCTGCGCGATTTCTTCCAGTTCATCCTTGGCGTTCTGCACATCCGCCTGGTTTTTCTCCACGGCCAGCAAGTTGGCGCGCAAGGCTTCCAGCAGGCGCGCCTGCGCCTGCGACACATAGGCCATCAATTGCAAGTCACGGTTGATGCGGTTCGGGTTATCGCCCGACAAGAGCAGCTTGATGCGGTCTTCGTTGCCGGCGACATATTGTTCACGCAGCAATTTCGACAGCTGCGTTTTTTGTTTCTCGACGGTGGCCGTCAACTGCTGGTGCTCTTGCCCCAGCGCATTGAGTTTCACGCCCGTCTCGCTTTGCTCCTGCGCCAGGTCGCGCAAGGCGCGGTTGGCGTTGGAAATAGCCTCTTCCGACTCGGCCAGAGTATCGGCCGCGTCATCCTTGGCGCTTTCCGTGCGGCTGATGTCGCGCTTGAGCGCCGTCAATTTTTGTTGCAATCCAGCACGTTGTGCTTCCGCGGCTGCCTTCTGCTTGCTGCGTTCGGTGGGCTTGGCGCCCTGCGCGGCACCGCTGGAAAGCAGCAGCGCCAGGCACAGCATGGCACCGGCGCGCCACGCCGGCAGGGGTCGTTCAGCAGAGGGGGCGATCGCTGTGCCGCGGAAGAAAGACGACAAGTTACTTGGCCTTCCCTTGGTTCGCCACGGCAGCCTGTGCTGCCGCAATCGCTGCCGGGTCGCCCAGGTAGTAATGACGAATCGGTTTCAGGTCGGCGTCCAGTTCATACACGAGCGGCTGGCCATTCGGGATGTTCAGGCCAACGATATCGCTGTCGCTGATGCCGTCGAGCATCTTGATCAGCGCGCGCAGGCTGTTGCCGTGGGCCGAAATGATGATCTTCTTGCCGGCGCGGATGGCCGGGGCGATTTCCTCGTCCCAGGACGGCATCACGCGCGCCACGGTGTCCTTCAGGCATTCGGTCAGCGGAATCGACGCTTTCGGCAAGCCGGCGTAGCGCGGATCGTTGAACGAGGCGCGGTCATCGTTCGCTTCCAGCGGCGGCGGCGGCGTGTCGTAGCTGCGGCGCCATACCAATACTTGCTCGTCGCCATACTTGGCGGCCGTCTCGCCCTTGTCCAGGCCTTGCAGGGTGCCGTAGTGGCGCTCGTTCAAGCGCCAGTCGTTCTTGATTGGCAAATACATCATGTCCATCTCGTCGAGCGCCAGCCACAGGGTGCGGATGGCGCGCTTCAGGACGGAAGTGTAGGCCACGTCGAACGTAAAACCTTCCTGCTTGAGGATCTGGCCAGCGGCCTTGGCTTCGTTGACGCCCTTTTCCGTCAAATCGACGTCGGTCCAGCCGGTGAAGCGGTTATCGAGGTTCCAGGTGGACTCGCCGTGACGCATGAAAACGATTTTGTACATAGTTCTATCTTCTCAAGGGGTTCAAATCAAAAAAGTAAAACGTAAAAAGACCTCGTCCAGCTTCTATTTTATAATGCGCGGATTGACTTAAACCATTGGACCCTACGTGAAATTCATTATCGACCACATTTTTCTGTTTGCCATCGTCATTATTTCCGGCGGCGCCCTCCTCTGGCCACTGCTGTCGATGCGCGGCAAGCGCGCGACCGTGCTGGAAGTCACGCAACTGATCAACCGTGGCAAAACCATCATCGTCGATGTGCGCAGCGCGGAAGAATTCGCCACGGGCCACTTGCCTGACGCAAAAAATATTCCGCTGCCGGAACTGGCAAAACGCCTGGGCGAGCTGGAAAAATTCAAAACGCGCCCCATTGTAGTGGTTTGCCAGAAAGGTTCGCGTTCGGCAACCGCCGTCGGCCTGCTGACCAAAGCCGGTTTCGCGGAAGCCACCAGCCTGGAAGCCGGCCTCGACGAATGGAAAAAGCAAGGTTTGCCATTGAAAACCTTGTCGCTGGCGAAGTAAGCCGGCCTTAACTGAAGGAATGATCATGACCGTACCTGTTATTGTTTACAGCACCGCCGTGTGCCCGTATTGCGTGCGCGCCGAGCGCCTGTTGGAATCGAAGGGCGTGGCAGTACAAAAGATCCGCGTCGACCTTGATCCGGAAGAGCGCATCAAGATGATGGAACGCACGGGCCGCCGCACCGTGCCGCAAATCTATGTGGGCGATACCCACGTGGGCGGATTCGACGATTTGTATGCGCTCGATCAAGCCGGCAAGCTGGACCCCTTGTTAAATGGCACGGCAGCCTGATATAAAGCGGGTTCGAGAAATTGCTTGGTTTTTTGTCGTATTGTTTTGATACAATTGCCCTCGCACCTGATCTGGCCGCGCCTACCCGGCGCGGTTTGAATACCGCAAGCACCATATTTGAACGGTGTGCCGTTCTTGTCCTTTACAACGAAAGCGTTCCATGTCTGACGAAAACCTGCAACCAGTCTTCCAAATCCAACGCGTCTACCTGAAAGACATGTCGCTGGAACAACCAAATTCCCCAGCTATTTTCCTGGAACAAGAAGCACCAGCCATCGAAGTGGCACTGGACGTGGGCGCTGCGCCTCTGGCCGACGGCATCTTTGAAGCCACCGTGACCATCACCGTGACCGCCAAAGTCGGCGAAAAAGTCGCTTTCCTGGTTGAAGGCAAGCAAGCCGGTATCTTCGAAGCACGCAACATTCCTGCCGATCAACTCGATCCGCTGCTGGGAATTGGCTGCCCGAACATCATCTACCCTTACCTGCGCGCCAACATCGCCGACGTGATCACCCGTGCCGGCTTCCCGCCAGTGCACCTGGCCGAGATCAACTTCGAAGTGTTCTACCAACAACGTCTGCAAGCTATTGCTGACGCCGCTGCCGCAGCTCCAGCAGCCAGCGAAACGCACTAAGAACCCGTCACAAAACCTGCTGCGCGGCGCGCCTTGCGGCCTGTGATGCTCGCTGTGCTCTAGCACAGCTGCGCTTCTCGGCCACAATGCACTGCCGCTCGCGACGGTTTTGTGAGTGTTCTATACTGCAGGTAAGAAACGGCGGCCTGGCCGCCGTGTTTCGTTAAGGTTCAAAAATATCATGTTGAAAAGTGCGCTCTTGAGCAAGTTCCGCTGGATGGCCGGCGCCGTGCTGCTGCTGGCGACCGCCGCCAGCCACGCCGTCGATTTCAAAACGGTGGGCGCAGCTCCCGTGATCCTGTACGATGCGCCATCCTCCAAGGGTGGCAAGCTGTACGTGGCGCCACGCGGCATGCCGCTGGAAGTGGTGCTCAGCTACGGCGAATGGGTCAAGGTACGTGACGCCAGCGGCGAAATGGCCTGGACGGAAGCCAAGGGTCTGTCGGCCAAGCGCAACGTCGTGGCGCGCGCCGCGAACCTCAAGGTTCGCGCCAGCCCCGACGACACCGCCTCGCCCCTCATTCTCGTCGACAAGGGCGTGCTGCTGGAAATGAGCGAGCAGCCGAGCTCCGGCTGGGTCAAGGTGCGCCACAAGGATGGCCAGAGCGGCTACGTCAAGACCAGCGAAGTGTGGGGCCTGTAAGCACCGCCAGATTCATCCGGGCAACGGCCAGCCGCGCCGTGCCCCTCCCCCTGCCAGACTGAGGTTGCATGCAAGTTTCCCCTGAAAACACTCCCGATACCACCGCATCCACCAAGGCCGCCCCGTGCCGCATTACCGTGCTGGGCGCCGGCGCCTGGGGCACGGCCGTGGCCATGGCCCTGGCCGGCCGCCACGACGTGCTGCTGTGGGGCCGCAACAGCGAGGCCATGGCCGCCATGGCCGCCAGCGGCGAAAATAGTTATTTGCCAGGCTTCCCCTTACCGCCGCAACTGCGCATCAGCGCCGATTTCGACGCCGCCGTCGCGCATGCCAGTGGCGAGCACGGCCTGCTGATCGCCGCCTGCCCCGTGGCGGGCTTGCGGCCGATGCTGCATCAATTAAAAGACAAGGCCATCGGCAAGCTGGTGTGGCTATGTAAAGGGTTTGAAGGGGGCACGGGCCTGCTGCCGCACCAGATCGTGCAGGAAGTTCTGGGCGACACAGTGGCCGGCGGCGCCCTGTCCGGCCCCTCGTTCGCGCAGGAAGTGGCTCGCGGCTTGCCGTGCGCGCTGACCATCGCCTCGCACAGCGCGGCCTTGCGCAGCGCCGTCGTTTCGGCCTTGCATGGCGGCACCATCCGTGTGTATGCGAGCGAAGACCTGGTGGGCGTGGAAGTGGGCGGCGCCGTCAAGAACGTGCTGGCGATCGCCACGGGCGTGGCCGACGGCCTGGGCCTGGGCTTGAATGCGCGCGCCGCGCTGATCACGCGTGGCCTGGCGGAAATCACGCGCCTGGGCACGGCCCTGGGTGGCCAGACGGAAACGTTCATGGGCTTGACGGGCATGGGCGATTTGATTTTGACGTGCACGGGCGACCTGTCGCGCAACCGCCGGGTCGGCCTGGGCCTGGCGCAAGGCAAGGCGCTGGAGACCATCGTGGCCGAACTCGGTCATGTGGCCGAAGGCGTGCCCTGCGCCAAGGCCGTGCGCGAACTGGCGCGCCGCATGGGCGTCGACATGCCGATCACGAATGCGGTGGCCGGCGTGCTGTTCGACGGCGATTTGCCGCACGTGATGGTGCAGCAACTGCTGTCGCGCGATCCGCGCGCCGAGGCGGCTTGACAGGAAAAACCTAGCGCCCCGCCTTGGCCATTAAGATCGTCAGCAGCAACAGGCTGTCTTCGCGCGCTTCCAGGGCGTGCGCCTGGCCTCCGAGCAGGTACAGCATCTGCCCCGGCCCCAGCACTTGCACGCCGCCATGCGCTTCCACCGCCACCTGCCCTTGCAGGCACAGCAAGGTGATTTCGCCGAGCACATGATGCTCGGGCATGGCCTTGCCCTTGGGCATACACATGCGGATCAATTCCAGTTCATCCGTTTTAGCCAGCGCAATGGCGGAAAACTGCGACAGGTCGTCGCCGTCCCTGCGCAGCACCTCGATCACCTGCCCTGAACTTGCGTGCTCCAGTGCCATCATGTGCTCCTTCAGCAATTACTCGGTGACTTCCTCCGGCTCTTTCGCGCCGCGCATCCACTCGACCAGCGGCCACGCATCCTTCAAGCCTTCCGCCAGGGTCGGCAGCAGTTTCTCGGGTTCGTTGACGGGCAGCGGCACTTCGGTCCAGACAAAAAAGCTCTTCAGCTTGATGAACTCGATATGTTCGGCGTCCGCCTCGAAACCCTTGGGCGGGCGCTGCAACTTGCCCTCGTTCTGGATGGTGCCGAAACGGGCTTTTAAACGCTTATTTTTCAGCACTTTGGAAAAACCTGGCGCGTCGTTGACCATGTGCTCGCGCAGCGCCTTCAAGCGGCCTGGCGGCGGCATGTATTCGCCAGCGCCGAACAGCAGATTTCCCTGGCCATCGATCTGCAGATAATACGTGGGGCCGCCCGCCTTGCTGGGACGGCGCATGTCGTTCGGCGCGATGGCGGCCGAAAACCGCGTCTTGTACGGGCTCTTGTCGTGCGCGAAACGCACGTCGCGGTTGATGCGGAACATCGCCTTCTTCGGATTGCAATACTTCACGGCCGGGTCGAACTTGCCGAGTTCAGCAATGAGTGACGTCACCAGCGCAAGGAACTCCTCACGCAGGATATCGTAGCGGGGCTTGTTCATGACAAACCAGGGACGGTTGTTGTTGTCGCTCAGTTCACGTAAAAATTGGGTCAAATCACGCACATGCATGTGTCAAATTCCGATCAGCAACTATTTGGAAAGCTCTTTCGGGAGGGGGCGCTTGCCCACCATCACGTCGAGCGCCGCTTCGCGATTCTTGCGCAGCACCGTCATTTTAGCTTTTCCGCCGGGCGGCAGTTGAGCGATCAGGTTGAGCATTTCCGTCGTGTCGCCGACGGGCTTGCCTTCCACCGTCAGCAGGATGTCGCCGGGCACGATGCCCGCCTTGTCGGCCGGGCCGTTACGCACCACGCCGGCGATGATGGCGCCGCTCGTGCGCTGCAAGCCGAAGCTTTGCGCCAGCTCGGGCGTGATGTCCTGCGTTTCCACGCCGATCCAGCCGCGCACCACGTGGCCATCCTTGATGATGGCTTCCATCACCGTCTTGGCCGTCGAGACGGGAATGGCGAAGCCGATGCCGACGGAGCCGCCGCTTTGCGAGTAAATCGCCGTATTGATGCCGATCAGATTGCCGCGCGTATCGACCAGGGCGCCGCCCGAATTGCCAAAGTTGATGGCCGCATCCGTCTGGATAAAGTTTTCAAAGCTGTTGATGTGCAGGTTGTTGCGGCCCAGGGCGGAGATGATGCCCATGGTCACCGTCTGTCCCACGCCGAACGGGTTGCCGATCGCCAGCACCACATCGCCCACGCGCGCCAGTTCCGACTGGCCCAGCACGATGACGGGCAGCTTGTCGAGGTCGATCTTGATCACGGCCAGGTCTGTTTCCGGGTCCAGGCCCACCACCTTCGCGGGCGCCTTGCGGCCATCGGTGAGCACCACTTCGATTTCGTCGGCGCCTTCGACCACGTGGTTGTTGGTCAGCACATAACCTTCATGGCTGACGATGACGCCCGAGCCGAGGCTGTTTTTCAAGTCCTCGTCATCGTCGCCGTCCGGGTCACGGTCGCCGAAGAAACGTTTAAAGAAGGGATCGCGCGCCAGCGGATGGGCGCCGCGCTTGGGTACTTGCAGGGTGAGGATATTGACGACGGCGGGCATGGCGCGCGCCGCCGCGTCGCGGTAAGAGCCTGGCGCCAGGCTGCTCGACGCCGTTTCCACCACAGGCACCGGCTTCGCAGCAGAGCCCAGTTGCTGTACCCGGCTTGCCGGGCGCAGCGCGCCGTACACAAAGTACAGCGCCAACGCGATCGTCACGGTTTGCGCAAACAATAACCAGAATCGTCGCATACAGTTCTCTGCCCAGGTCAGCCGGTCGTTGCCGGAACGACTTATTTTGCCAGATCGTTGCTATTCTGTCCGTTCTTCTGCAGGGAGTCACGGATTTCACGCAGCAGCACAATGTCTTCTGGCGTGGCCGGTGCTGGCGCCGGCGCGACCGGTTCGCTGCGGCGGGCCTTGTTCATCAGGCGCACCATCTGGAAGATGATGAAGGCAAGAATGACGAAATTGAGCAAAATGGTCAGGAAGTTACCGTAGGCCAGCACGGCACCCGCCTTTTTCGCTTCCACCAGGGTCATCGTCGTGGCCTGGCCATTCAGGGGCAGGTAGTAATTGGCGAAATCGAGGCCGCCAAAAATGCGGCCGACAGGCGGCATGATCACGTCTTGCACCAGGGAATCGACAATCTTGCCGAAGGCGCCGCCGATAATGACACCGACCGCCAGATCGACGACGTTGCCTTTCATTGCAAATTCTTTAAATTCTTTCATCATTGCCATGAATTTCTCCTTCGGATATGTATAAAAAACATGCCGATCATACTATTGATTCCCGGTGCCACCAACTTGTGGTTGCTGGCGAGACCAATTCCGGCACAGCCCGGCGCATCTAGTTCGAAAGAACTAGCCACCTCCTGCAAAAGTATATAAATTATGGTACAAGCAACGTTTTTGTTCTATTCGTTGTTTGCTTCACTTATAATTTGCGGTTGCCAGAAGTGGCTTTTTCACTTCAGGATAATCAACAAGAAACTGGCACGGGCTGCGCCATTGGCCGAAGTTCCGCAGGGATGTTGCCACTTTACCGTACAAAGATGCGGGTTGCGGCAATCAGTGGGAAAGAGCTTCGGCGACGGTTTTTCGCGGCTGCCACTCATAATAAAGATTCGCATTTTGACTGATTGGGGTTTGCATGAGTAACGAAAAGCAGGTCGATTCAGGCCGTCGCGGCTTGCTCGTCGCCACGTGCGCGGCGGGCAGTGTAGTTGGATTGGCAACCGCGGGAGCCTTGGTAAGCACCTTCCAGCCGTCGGAGCGCGCGAAAGCGGCTGGCGCGCCGGTTGAAGTAGACATCACCACCTTGCAACCCGGCGAAATGCGCACCGTTGAATGGCGCGGCAAGCCGGTCTGGATTCTGAAGCGCACGCCGGAAATGATCGAGTCCCTGAAAAAGACTGACGGCAAAGTCGCCGATGCCAATTCCCAACGCAATCCCGCCGAATTCACGCCTGAATACTGCATGAACGAAGCGCGCTCGATCAAGCCTGAAATTCTCGTCGCCGTCGGCATCTGCACCCACCTGGGCTGCTCCCCTTCCTCGAAATTTACCCCCGGCCCGCAACCGTCGCTGCCCGATGACTGGGAAGGCGGCTTCCTGTGCCCTTGCCACGGCTCCACCTTCGACATGGCTGGCCGCGTGTTCAAGAACAAGCCGGCGCCGGACAACCTGCAAGTGCCGCGCCATATGTATTTGAGCGACACCAAATTGCTGATAGGTAAAGACGAGAAAGGCGAGGCTTGATCATGGCTGCTTTCAAAGAAACGAAATTTCCGGCAGACGCTCCCGTCGCCGAAAAAGCACTGGGCTGGGTCGATGACCGCTTTCCCCTGACCAAGCTGTGGAACGACCAATGGGGCAAGTACTACGCCCCGAAAAACTTCAATTTCTGGTACATCTTCGGTTCGCTGGCCATGCTGGTGCTGGTGCTGCAGATCGTCACCGGCATCTTCCTGACCATGCACTACAAACCGGATGCGGCCCTGGCCTTCAATTCCGTCGAGTACATCATGCGCGAAGTACCGTGGGGCTGGCTGGTGCGCTATATGCACTCGACGGGTGCCTCGGCCTTCTTCATCATCGTCTACCTGCACATGACGCGCGGCCTGCTGTACGGCTCGTACCGCAAGCCACGTGAACTGATCTGGCTGTTCGGTTTCGCCATCTTCCTGTGCCTGATGGCCGAAGCGTTCTTCGGCTACCTGTTGCCATGGGGCCAGATGTCGTACTGGGGCGCACAAGTGATCGTCAACCTATTTGGCGCCATCCCGCTGATCGGCCCTGACCTGTCGCTGTGGATCCGCGGCGACTACGTCGTTTCCGACGCGACCCTGAACCGCTTCTTCGCCTTCCACGTGATCGCCATCCCGCTGGTACTGCTGGGCTTGGTTGCAGCGCACTTGATCGCCCTGCATGAAGTGGGCTCGAGCAATCCGGACGGCATCGAAGTGAAGGAAAACCTGGGCGCCGATGGCCACCCGGTCGATTCGATTCCTTCGCATCCTTACTACACCGTGCACGATTTGTTCGGCGTGTCGATCTTCCTCGTCATCTTCAGCGCCGTCGTCTTCTTCGCGCCGGAAATGGGTGGCTACTTCCTGGAATACAACAACTTCCTGCCCGGCGATTCGCTGAAAACCCCGCTGCACATCGCGCCAACCTGGTACTTCACGCCGTTCTACTCGGTGCTGCGTGCCACCACGGCCGACTTCATGTACGTGCTGATGGGTGTCGTGGCTGCCTACGTGGTGTTCATCTGGCTCAAGTCGCGCCTGTCGACGACCGTCAAGTCGGCCATCGCCGGCATCGCCATCGTCGCCATCATCGGCATGCTGCCGCAGGTGCTCGATGCGAAATTCTGGGGCGTGGTGTTCTTCGGCGGTTCCGTCGTGATCCTGGCGTTCCTGCCATGGTTAGACCATTCGCCGGTGAAATCGATCCGCTACCGTCCGACCTGGCACAAATACATCTATGCCATCTTCGGCCTGTCGTTCCTGATCCTCGGCTACCTCGGGACCCAGGCGCCAACGGATACGAAAACCATCGTGTCGCAAGTGTGCACCCTGATTTACTTCAGCTTCTTCCTGTTGATGCCATGGTGGAGTGCAATGGGCAAGTTCAAGACCGTGCCGTCGCGTGTGACGTTTCACCCGCACTAAGCCGCTCTCACGCCACGCTCAAAGGACATACATCATATGAAGATTGCAAAAAAACTGCTCGCCATCCTGGCCTTCGTGCCGGCCATGGCTCTCGCCAGCGAAGGCGGCTTTCCGCTGGACAAGGCTCCTGACCGCCAGACCAACATGGCAGCGCTGCAACATGGCGCCAAATTGTTCGTCAATTATTGCTTGAATTGCCACGCCGCCGTGTCGATGCGCTACAACCGCCTGCGCGACCTGGGCTTGACGGAAGACCAGATCAAGCAGAATCTGTTGTTCTCAGGTGATAAAGTAGGCGACCTGATGACGACAAGCCTGGCACCGCAGGATGCCAAGGCCTTCTTTGGCGTCGTACCGCCGGATTTGTCGGTAATTTCGCGCGCGAAATCATCTTCCGCTGGCACTGGCGGCGACTACCTGTATACTTACCTGCGTACGTTCTATAAAGACGACACTCGTCCGACCGGCTGGAACAACATGGTCGTGCCGAATGTTGCCATGCCGCATGTATTATGGGAATTGCAAGGTGTCCAGACTGCCAAGTTCGTGGAAGAGAATGATCCGCACGAAGCTGGCAAGAAGATCCACAAATTTGCCGGCTTCGAGCAGGTCAAGCCAGGTACGTTGAACAAGATCGAGTATGACAATGCGGTAGCCGACCTGGTCGGCTACATGGAGTGGATGGCCGAACCGGCACAGCAAACACGCAAGCGCCTGGGCGTTTGGGTGCTGCTGTTCCTGTCAGTCTTTGCTCTGCTGGCATGGCGCCTTAACGCGTCGTTCTGGAAGGAAGTCAAATAAGTGAGGCGCCGGCCATAGGCCGGTTTATGCCTGTTTCTGCGTTGTCCGCATGAGTGGACAAGCGACCTGGGGTGAGCCGTTCGCGGCTTCACCCCCTTTGTTTCTAAGGAACTATAAAAAATGATGGTTCTCTATTCGGGTACAACCTGCCCATTTTCGCAACGCTGCCGCCTGGTCCTGTTTGAAAAAGGCATGGACTTCGAAGTGCGCGACGTCGACCTGTTCAACAAACCGGAAGACATTTCGACCATGAATCCGTATGGCCAGGTGCCTATCCTGGTCGAGCGCGAACTGATTCTGTATGAATCGAACATCATCAACGAGTACATCGATGAGCGCTTCCCGCATCCGCAACTGATGCCAGCCGATCC
The DNA here is from genome assembly GCF_023509035.1 of Janthinobacterium lividum. Classification (NCBI taxonomy): domain Bacteria; kingdom Pseudomonadati; phylum Pseudomonadota; class Betaproteobacteria; order Burkholderiales; family Oxalobacteraceae; genus Janthinobacterium; species Janthinobacterium lividum. The sequence goes on from NZ_CP075583.1 coordinate 728,358, forward strand.
GCTGATGCGTGCCCGCGCGCGCCTGATGCTGTTCAATTTCGAAAAAGAACTGTTCGTGCACGTGCACGTGCTGGAAAGCGAACGCGCCAAGAGCAACGACAAGGCCCACGACAAGGCACGCGCGGAAATCCGCGACCGCCTGACGACCTTGGCGCCACTGTTCCTGAAAAACAAGTACATGCTGGGCGACGAATTCTCGATGCTCGACGTGGCTGTCGCGCCGCTGCTGTGGCGCCTGGACCACTACGGCATCGAACTGTCGAAGACGGCCGCACCGCTGATGAAATACGCCGAACGCATCTTCTCGCGTCCTGCGTACATCGAAGCGCTGACCCCATCCGAGAAAGTGATGCGCCGCTAAAGATATTCCCGGCAGGCAGCGCCTGCCGGGACATCTTGCGTCAGCAGCCAGTCTTTTGAACTACCGGTGCGCCCGCCTCATGCTTGACGGAGGGCGCTCCCGCCTCACAGTGTCTACCATGTCTGAAATCTCAACCAAACCTTATATGCTGCGCGCCATCTATGAGTGGTGCACCGACAGCGGCTACACGCCTTATCTCGCGGTCAAAGTCGATTCGCGCACCACGGTACCGATGGAATACGTGAAAAAGGGCGAAATCGTGCTCAACATCAGCTTCGGCGCCACCAGCGGCCTGAAGATGGACAACGACGCCATCCGCTTCCACGCCCGCTTTGGTGGTGTCTCGCGCGAAATCTATGTACCGGTCGACAACGTGATGGCCATCTACGCCAACGAAAACGGCCAGGGCATGGCCTTCGAGCCCGTGCTGGGCAACGATGATCCCGACGCGCAACCGACCGACAGCCCCGCCTCGGCCGACGTCCCGCCGCCAGTGCTCGCCCCCGTCGCCAGCGGTCCAACCCTGTCGTCCGTGCCAACCGGCTCCCCCGAACAACGCGACAGCGCCACACCCGGTGACGACGAGCCACCAAAAAAAGGCGGCCGCCCGACCCTGACACGCATTAAATAGCGTATAATTCGCAACGCGCAGTTTTTGCCGACTTAGCTCATTTGGTAGAGCAGTTGATTTGTAATCATCAGGTGGCCAGTTCGAAACCGGCAGTCGGCACCAATAATTCAAGCAAAAAGCCCAGTCTTTGCAGACTGGGCTTTTTGTTTTTGGCGGGCGTGTAGGCACTGTGTAGGTTTTTCTGAGAGTGGTAATTCGATAGATTTTGTTTGTCTTCTACGAAGTACCATAGATGTTTGGAAATTCTTATTCAAGTAACCAGATTTGTTGACGGGGAAGAAATGGCAACAGCACGCGAAGTAGCTAGCAGCATACGAAAATGGGCGGTTGCTAAAAATTTAATGCACTCGCTACCTGCAGTAGTTGAGGCAATATATGTGGCGGATGTCGCACAAGCCCCAATTACTGACGAGGCAGAAACAGTTCTTCGTCAACGTGGAATTTCTTCAATTTCGTTCAATGATATGGATAGCTCCGTATGGGTTTATACGAAGCGTCGAGTAACAATGAAGGATGTGGAAATTTTGCCGGCCGACTTTGCTGGATGCGCAATCACGTACTCGCAAGGCGAAATTGACGAACTCGGAAACGTCCCAGCAGAGGCACAGGGAGCACCGTACGAGCTAGGCCAAGCGAATGGATTTGCGATTTATCGGTGCGGCTCATCAATTTCGCCTGGCAACTCTGCATCAGCAGGGACAATGGGGGCTTTGGTCACTAAAAATGGCCAAGTCTATGGGCTAACGAATAATCACGTGAGCGGTGGCTGCAGCCACTCCCCTCCCGGTCTGCCAATCCTTGCTCCAGGTGTTCTAGATGTTGCTCCCGGCGGCATCTCCCCCTTTACCGTCGGTTATCACGATTCGGTACTAAGCATGGTGCCAGGTGACGGTGGCAACGTCCAGATTGCTCAAAACTCCGATGCAGCGCTCTTCAGAATCACGAACGCTGCAGCGGTAAGCTCTTACCAAGGCACAGTTTTTGATACACCGGCTATTGTGCAGGAACCATATGAGGGTATGATTGTAGAAAAGGTGGGGCGTACAACCGGTCATACAACCGGCAAGATTGTTGGTCGTGAGCTAGTGCCATTGCGAGTCAGCGCGAGTGCGCCTAATTATGGCTACAAAGCAGTAGTCCTAATGCCCTCTGCATTCATCGTTCACGGAGACGAACGCCCCTTCTCTGAAGGAGGGGATTCCGGGTCACTCGTTACCTCTAGGCAACTCGATGGCTCTTATGCTGCGGTAGGAATATTATTTGCTGGCGGCCAAGATTCAAAGGCTCCCGGTGGGAAAAAGACTTATATCCTACCAATTGGGCCGATTCTGCTCAGGCTAGGGGTGACATTGATAAGCGCACACAATGTACCAATTATCTAAACTGCAAGATGTGGCGTTAAATCTGACGTCGATGCTGGCTGCTCCCCAAGGTGCAGTCAGTATTAGTTCGTTCTTGCGACCCACCGGCGATACAATCTTGGTCGTACATATCAATCCACGTTTTCGATACCTTTCATCTAAGGTCCCTAGAGAATTGATGGGCGTACCTATTGAGTACGATATAGTCGACTATCCAAAGATGAATTAGTTCAGTCACAACCTCATACGTGCGCCCCCGTCCAATCCCTTCCAGCATCGCTTATGCATTGCTGCACCGCGCAATGACGTCCAGCACATTTAGGCGCAAGATGAGCATGTGCTTGCGCAAAGCAGGCTCCCGATGTCTGGCTTGCCTACCTGGGGAAACATCATGTCCGCACACACTTACAAATTGATCGAACTGGTTGGCACGTCGACCGAGAGCAGCGATCAGGCGATACGCGATGCCATTGCCAAGGCGGCGCTCACGGTCAAGCACATGGACTGGTATGAAGTGACCGAATCACGCGGCCATATCGTCGATGGCAAGGTGGCGCACTTCCAGGTCACGCTGAAGGTCGGCTTCCGGCTCGAGTAAAGGGATCGAGTAAAGGGTTCGAGTAAGACGGGCGGCGCGCTCACCGCCGCCCGACCACTGCCCGGCTTTCCAGCCACTCCCGGCCGCCGTTGTCCAGCGCGGCTTGAATCACCTTTTCCGGCAAGCTGTAGACGGTCGCCCAGCTGGCGCGGCCGTCCTGCGTATTCGCGGGGAAACTGTGCGTTTCAATCGGCCAGTGGTATTTGCGCTTGAGCGCTTTGATGATGGCGGCCAGCGAGACGCGGCCTTGCAGCGGTTCGGCGCCGGACTGGTCGCGGTTCGACAGCAGCACGGCCAGGACTTGGCCGCGACCCGTGCGTGCGCCGGGGAAGGTGGGGGTTTTGTTTGCCATGGCCTATTTTACCGGGCGAGGTGCGATGTGCCGCACCTTTGATATGGCGCAAGCGCCGCAGCGGCTTTACGGCCACGATGGGCATTTCACCAGGCGTGCCAGCGCCCCTCCGGCAGCCTGGGCCTATCATCACGGGGCACAGGAGCCTATCATGCACAGCCTGAACATCCACGCCATGCAATGGCAGCCCGTTGCCGATATTTCCGCCGTCGACCCGCTGCTGCCCGAAGACCTCGCCTGCTTTCGCGAACTGCGCGACGTGCTGCAACGCTATGGCGCGCTCGATCGCTTCGGCATATCGCTGATCCACCGCCATTTCGACATCGCCGACGACGAGGAACTGATGGAGTACACGGATGTCGAACAGCGCACGCTGACGGTGAAACCTGTCAAGAAAAGCGACATCGACTGGCAGCACACGACGATTACCAACTGGAAATTGACAGAAGGCGAGGAAGTGGCGCGCACCGGTTGCGGTTGCGCGCGCAATTCGGGCGGCCACCTGGGCTATCACCGGGGCACCTGAGACTGGCTGGCGCCGCCCGCCAAGCGGCGTCGGCCTTTCTTACACTTGGCTTTCGCAAGCTCAGTCCGCCTTGCGCAAGCACTTGATTCCATGTGATTTTTTTGTGTGGCATGCAAGCTGCTTATCTGTGTCTACGAGATGAATCCAGGCAAGGCATTCTGGATTCTTTATCCCCCGGATTTTCCGAGACTGACTACGATAAGAGGCTGCGATGAATGTCGATCACACACGAAGCAAGACCCTGGCCTGGCTGGGTGCACTGGCGGCGGCAAGCCTGCTGGCCAGCGGCCAGGCGCAGGCCGGCGCGTACGGCCTGGCCGTCAACGATTTGAACAATTTTCGCATCACCAGCAGCGCCGGTAACTTGTCGCTGGCCGGCGCCAATCGCAACGCCAGCGACAGCGCGTTTTTCGAAGGCGGCGTGGCCGTCAATCCGCGCGCCGTCAATACGGGGCCGGCCGCCAACGCGGACGTGCTGCAAGTGTGCTCGGGTGGCGGCTGCCGCGGCTTGCCGCAAAATCACTATGCACCCAGTCCCAGTTCCACCCTGGAGTTCGCGCGCGGCGATGCGCATGCCTTCGGCAACATGCTCAATGGCGGCGCCACCGTGCAAGCCGTGGCGGAAGCACAGCGCAACACGGTCGGCGCCGCCACGGCCACGGCCAGCGACACACTCACCGGTTCCGTCAACCTGACCCTGTCGAGCGCAGGCTTCATCACCTTCAGCTTCATGGGACGGCGCGACCTGCGCACCAGCGTGACGACCTTGGGCGACAAGTCGAATGTGTCGATCATGGATATCTTCAATATCTCCTGCAACAGCGCCAGTCCCGTCGGCTGCCTGTCGAAGGCGAACGCCGATGGCGTGATCTTCCAGTTTGCCCCCGACGGCAACCCGAACAATGGCAGCGATGTCAACGGCAACCATGGCGCCGGCAGCCTCGACCCGTTCAGCCTGAACATGACGGCCGGCACCAACGACCCGGCCACCGGGCGCGCCTTCACGAATGGCTTTGCGATGTTTTCCCTGACCTCGAATTTCGCCCTGCCCGCCGGCAGCTATACCTTGAACTTTTCCAAGTCCACGCGCACCGACATCGTCGTCATCGATCCCCTGGCCGTGCCGGAACCTGGCACCCTGTTCCTGCTGGGCCTGGGACTGGCGGCCCTGGCCTTCACGCGCCGCCGGCCGGCATAGTCACCGGTATGCCAAAAAACGCGGCGCCCGCAAAAGGCGCCGCGTTTTTATGCCGGCAGAGTCTTTTTAACCGAGGCGCGCCAACGCCTGGCGCGCCAGTTGCAGCTGCTGCAGATAATAGCGGTGCAGCATGGCAGGATCGCTCAGGTCGCGTCCCAGTACCAGGCGCAGCTCGCTGGCAGAACAATCGGCGGCCTGGATCTGCACTTGGGTCTGCACCTGTGCACCCAACTGGCGGGCCAGCTGGCGCGCCGCCTGCTCCTGCGCGGGCCGGTATTCGACACGCGTGCGCGCCACCTGGAAGCTGCTTTCATTGGCCAGGCGCACCACCAGCACGGGAGCACCGACCAAGCTGCGCGCCAGGGCGGCGGCCAGGCCAGGCACGCCGTTGCCGTTCACAATTTCCAGGCGCGGACGGGGCACGGCGGCGGCCGGCATGGACCGCTCCGCCACGGCAGCGGCTGCCGGCACGCGCTGCAAGCGGGCCATGCCGTCACCTTGCGTGATCTCGATGCGCGCCATGGCGGGCGCATCTGGCAACGGCGCGGCCACGGGCACAAGCGGCGGTGGCGCTTCCTTGCGCAACAAAACCATATCGCGCCGCAGGTCATGTTCCTGCAGGCTCTGCGCCTGGCGCCGCATGACGGCCGCGCGTTCGTGCTGGCCCAGCCGTTCCAGTACCTGCGCCAGATGCTGCCAGGCCAGCGCATTGAGCGGATCGAGCAAACACGCCTGTTCCAGCGCGGACAAGGCTTGCGCATCGCGCCCGCTCAGGAAATAGGCATGACCGAGATTGCTGAACAGATATGCCTGCTGCGGCTGCGGCGGCCTAGCCTCCTGCGTCAAAGCCAGCCAATAGGCGATCGCCGCGTCGTGTTCGCCGCGCTGCGCGTGCAGCACGGCCAGGCCGTTGCGCGCATTCACGTGGTGCGGCGCATGGCGCAAGGCTTGCTCATAGGCTGCTTGCGCCGCAGGCAGGTCGCCTCGCTCGAAATGCTGGCGCCCCGCCGCATAGGCGGCATCGGCGTCAGGCCACGCCGGCACTGGCACGTGGGCCAGCTGCGTGGTACAGGCGGCCAGGCCCAGGCAGGCGCAGGCGGCGGCCAGGCGGGAAATCGTCAAGCGCATGGTAGCTCCTTTCAGCGGCTGGCCATGGCCGGCACGAGCACGCGATAAACTTCGATCACGGCCGGCCCCATGAGCACCAGCATCAGGGTAGGAAAGACGCAAAAGATCAGCGGGAACAGCAGTTTCAGGGCGATCTTCGCTGCCGCTTCCTCGGCCAGCAGGCTGCGCTTTCCGCGCAGGTTTTCCGAATGCACGCGCAGCGAATCGCCCATGCTGGTGCCGAAGCGTTCCGATTGAATCAGCATGGCGACGAGAGTGTCGACATCTTCCACGCCGCTGCGCAGGGCCAGGTTGCGCAGCGCCTTTTCCTTGGAAAAGCCGGCGCGCATTTCCATCAGCACCAGTTGCAATTCCTGCGCCAGCACCACGCTCTTGATATGGATTTCGCCCGACACCTTCACCAGCGCGCGCTCCAGGCTCAGGCCCGCTTCCACGCACACGGTCAGCAAATCGAGCGCGTCAGGGATGTTTTCAAAGATGTCGCGCTGGCGCCGCTTGGCCGTGCTGGCCAGCACCAAGTTCGGCAGGTAATAGCCGATGGTGGCGCTGACGCACAGCAGCAACAGCAGCACGCTGCGCAACTGCGCCGCCATGGCGCTGGCCGCATACAGGCCCAGCACGGTAGGGCACAGCAGGGCCAGCACGGTTTTCGCAGCAAAATACAGGGCCGGCGCGCTGGCTTGCCGCCAGCCCGCGTTCATGAAGCGCGTACGCAGCGGCGAGCGCTCCCAGCCCTCTTCCGGCAGAGACAGCTTGCTGAACGGCTGCGCCACGCGCGCTACGCGCTCCACCCAGCCAGTGTCGGCCACCGCCTCGCTGGCGACCGGTGCCATGGAACCGGACAGACGCTGACGCAAGGCGCCGGGAAAGAAGATCAGCCACGCCAGCAGGGCCAGCGCCACCACCACGGCGAAGACGATCACGAGAAACAGCAGTTGCGAACCGCTCATGCCACCCCCTGTTTTATATGCGGATGCGGATGACGTTGCGCATCCAGACCACGCCCAGCGCCACCATGCCGGCCGCGTACCACAGCAATTTGATGCCGCTGGGATCAGTCCACAGCAGGCGGATGTATTGCGGGTTGACCAGCGCCATGACGCCCATCATCACCACCGGCATCAGTCCCAGCACCCAGGCCGACATGCGCCCCTCGGCCGACAGCACGCGCACCTGCCCCAGCAATTTCAAGCGGGCGCGGATAATGCGGGCGATGCTGACCAGCACTTCGGCCAAGTTCCCCCCGATTCGCGCTGCACCAGCACGGCGATGACGAGGTAGCGCAAGTCCGTCAGCGGAATGCGCGCGGCCAGGTTTTGCAGCGCCTCGTTCATCGGCACGCCATAGTTGATTTCTTCGTGCGCCATCTTGAATTCACCGCTGATCGGCTCGTTGAGTTCATCGCCCACCATCTGCAGCACATTCGAAAACGAGTGCCCGGCGCGCAGCGCGCGGGCCAGGAAATCGGCCGCTTCCGGCAGTTGCGCCTCGATCTTTTTCAGCCGCGCCGCGCGCGCGCGCAGCACGACCATGTAGGGCCCGCCGCCCGCCACGCCCAGCAGCAGCAAGGCACCCGGCAGCGGCATCGGCCAGATGGCCAGCCACAGCAGCGCCGCCAGCAGCAGGCCGCCCGCGCCGCCAAAAAACTGCGCCACCGACCAGGACAAGCCCGATTGCAGCAGCAGGCGGTCCAGCCGTGCCGCGTGCGGCACGCGCCGCAGCAAGCGCTCCAGGCCAGGTGAACGCGCATAGCGGCGCTGCTTGAGGATGGAAACCCGCTCGCCGCCCGCCTCGCCGCGCGCCGCCATCAGCTGCAAGCGCCGGTTGATGCGCCGCGCCGCGCTGCCGTGCGTGCCCGACCACCACAGCCAGGCGCCTTCCACCATCAGGATGCAGGCGGCGAACAGCAGTACGGCGAAGCCGTAGAAGACCAGGTCCATGTCCCCTCCCCTTACTCGTAGATGCGATCCGGGTCGAACACGCTGTCCGGCACCGGCGCGCCAAACATGCGCAAGCGGTCCGTGAAACGGGGCCGCACGCCCGTGGCGCAAAAGTGGCCGAGCACCTTGCCGTCGGCATCGACGCCCGTCTGCTCGAAGCGGAAGATTTCATGCATGGCGATGATGTCGCCCTCCATGCCCGTCACTTCCTGCAGGCTGACCAGCTTGCGCGCGCCATCCGTCAGACGCGACACTTGCATCACCACCGTCACGGCCGAACAGATCTGCTGGCGCGTGGCGCGCGGCGTCAGGTTCACGCTGGCCATGCCGACCATGTTTTCCAGCCGCGCCAGCGCATCGCGCGCCGTGTTCGAGTGGATGGTCGCCAGCGAACCTTCATGGCCCGTGTTCATCGCCTGCAGCATGTCGAGCGCCTCGGCGCCGCGCACCTCGCCGAGGATAATGCGGTCGGGCCGCATGCGCAGCGCATTGCGCACCAGCGCGCGCTGGCTTACCTCACCCTTGCCCTCGATATTCGGCGGACGCGTTTCCAGGCGCACCACGTGCGGCTGGCGCAGCGCCAGTTCGGCCGCATCCTCGATGGTGACGATGCGCTCGCTGCCGGGAATGAAGCCGGACAGCACGTTGAGCAGGGTCGTCTTGCCGCTGCCCGTGCCACCCGAAATCAGGATATTGACCTTGGCCTGGCCCAGCGCCTGCAACACCTGCACCATGGGCGGCGTCAGGCTTTTGTAATCGAGCAGGTTGGCGATCGTCAAAGGCTGCACGGCAAAGCGCCGGATCGACAAGATCGGGCCATCGACGGCCAGCGGCGGAATGATGGCATTCACGCGCGAACCGTCCGGCAGGCGCGCGTCGACCATCGGGCTCGATTCGTCGACGCGCCGTCCCACGCGCGAGACGATCTTTTCGATGATCTTCATCAGGTGCGCATTGTCGTGGAACGTCACGTCCGTCAGCTGCAGCCGCCCGCCCCGCTCCACATATACCTTGTCGCAGGTATTGACGAGGATGTCGGACACGCTGGCATCGGCCAGCAGGGGGTTCGAGCGGGCCAAAGCCCAGCATCTCGTGCTGGATGTCGAGCACCAGACTATGGCGTTCGTGCTGGTTCAGCACGATGCGCTCTTCCTCGATCACGCGCTGCACCAGCAGCGCCAGCTCGTGCTTGAACTGCTCCGCCGTCAGGCGTTTCAGCCGTTCCAGATCGATACGGTCGAGTATCGTCTGGTGCATGGTTTTTTTGAGTTCCTGGTAGGCGTGCAGCGCCAGCGCGCCTTGTCCATTGCTGGCGGGGCGCACCGTTTCATTCGCCGCCAGGCGTTCGCGTAAAGTCATCTCGGCTCCCATGATGGCCCCCGGCGGGAGCCTTGACACCCATCAGCTGCTGCCCCGTCAAGCCTCGCTGCGGCTGAACAAACGGTCGAACAGACCGCGGCTTTCCGTCACGCGGCGCGCCGTCACCAGTTCCACCAGCTCGGCCAGGCTGCGCGCCAGGGCGCTGGTGCGCGACAGCTGCAGCAGCGGGATGCCCTGGTTGACGGAATCGGTGGCGGCGATGTAATCGTTGGGCACCGTATGCACCACTTCAGCGCCCAGCGCCTGCTCCAGGTCCGCCAGGCGCAGCCGCCCGCCCTTTTCATAGCGGTTGACGATCAGGCGCAAGCGCTCGCCCGGATAGCCAAGCGAGCGGAAAATGTCGAGCAGGCGGCGCCCGTCGCGGATGTCGGGCAAGGCCAGCTGCAGCACCGGATAGATGGCGTCGGCGTTGTCGAGCGCGCGCAGCGACAGCGCATCGATCTGGCGTCCCACGTCAAGCACGATGTAATCGTAATGCTGGCGCGCCACGGCCAGGATGCGGTCCATGTGCTCGGGCTGCATGTCGACCTTGTGCGCGGGGTCGTCGGCCGCCGCCAGCACGCCGAAGTTCGGCGTCACATGCACCAGGCACGAGGCGAGAAAGGCGCCATCCATGCGCGCGATCTGGGCGCAGATGTCGGACAGGGTCATGGCCGGCTTCTGGTCCGAGACATACAGGGTCGCATCGCCGAACTGGCCGTGCAGGTCGATCAAGAGCACCTTGCAGCCGGCCAGGCTGGCCAGCGCATAGGAAAAATTCGTCGACAAAAAAGTGGCGCCGCTGCCGCCCTTGCACGAGATGAAGGCGAGCACTTTGCCGTCGCGCATCTGCGTCACGCCGGCCTGGATATCGACCCTGTCCATCGCCTCGTGGAAGGCCTTGTGCACCAGCGGCAGTTGCAGCACTTCGCGCATGCCGGCGCGCATGGCGCGTATCAGGACATCCTGCTGCTGGCCGCGCGTGAGCAGCATCAGCACGGCCAGCGGATACTGGCGCGCGAGGCGCTCGAGCAGGTCGGCTTCGTCGGCATCGATGCCGCTGGCGTCGACGATCACCAGTTCGGGCGCTTCGGACAGCATGCGCTCGACGGCGTCGCGCAAGCCGCTGCGCCGTTCCAGCAGCCGCAGCACGGGCATGCGGGCCGCGCCTTGCGCCGCGATTTCATCGTGCAAGCTGGCGTCGCGGGTAATCATCAAGGCTTTCATCACCCCTCCTTCATTCAATGCAATACATTCGGCTGCGCCGACGGCTTGGCGCTCATGGACAAAAACCGGGATTGTCCGGATAGCCCAGCGACTCGGCCACCGCCATGGTGGTCCCGCTGGGCAAACGTATGGCCCCTGCGCCGGAGGGAAACATCATCCCCAGCAGCGGCAGGACGGGCCGGTAGGGCACGCCCTCGCAGCGCGCGCCATTGCTGGGCTGGCACAGGCGTGCGCGCACGAAGCGGATGCAACTGGCGCCATGCGGGTCGTCCAGGCAATTGATGCGGTTGCGCTGCGGGCAACCGGGCATCACCGTGACCGGTACTGCCGCCAGCGCGGTGCCACCACCGCTTTCCGACAAATAATCGATGCGCACATGCGCGTCGCTGATGCCGCCGCCCAGCGGCAGCGTTCCCGGCGTGGCGCGCAACACGGCTTGCGTACGCACGGCCTGCAAGGCGCCGGCATTGCTGAAATCGGTGACGACGGCAGCGCGCGCCGCACGCCGGGTAATCTCATGCACCATGTTCCACACGTACACGGCGCGCGCCATTTCCAGCAGGGCAAACAGGAAGAGGAAGAACAGCAGCGCCAGCATGGCGAATTCGACGGCGAAGACACCGCGCTGGCGCTGCCGGCGGAGGCGCAGGTTAATGGACATAGCGCAAGGTCGCGTTGGCGCGCAAGGGTATCGGCGCCAATTGCGGCAACCACTTGCGGGTCAGCGCAGGCAGGAAATCCACCGGCATGTCGGCGGTGACCTTGATGCGCACCTGCAGCGGCGCCGTCGCGTAACTGCCGCAGGCATAGGAATCGTCGGCATACACGCAGTCCACGTTGACCCATGCGGAATTGATGTTCGGCCAGCTTTCCACCATCGCCTCGGCCACCATCTGCCGGGCCAGCGCGGCGCCCTGGCTCGCCGTGTCGAACTTGCCCATCTGCGGCAGCGGCATGGTCGCCATGTAGCGCGCCGCATCGTGCGCGCTTTTTTGCAGGGCCGTGTACACCAGCAGCGCGCGGCCAAACAGCAGCACGAAGGGCAGCAGCCCCATGAAAAACAGCAGGATCAGCGCCAGCTCGATGGCGGCGACTCCACCCTCGCGGCGCGCAGTGCGGCAGGGCGGCCTCATTGCAGCAGCTCCGCGGGGCCGACCAGCGTCCCCTCGTCCACCAGCCCGGCAAATTCGGCGCTCAATACGCCATTGCTGGCCGGCGCCGTCATGAAGAAGCGGCCGATGCCGCGCACCTGTGCCAGCACGTCGCTGCCGGGCTGCACGGGACAGGCCAGCAAGGGGATATGCAGCAGGCGCCGCTGCGCCACGCCCGTGTTGCTGGTCGGTGCCGTCTGGAATCCCAGCGTCTGGTAGGGCGCCGTGGCAGGATAGCTGGACTTGGCGGCCGGCGCGGCCGGGCTGGCCGGATACAGCTTGGGCCAGTCGCTGGTGGCAAACGGCACATAGCCGCCGGCCGGCTTCGGGTTGCTGTACCTGGCCGCCCTGGAAAACGACCACAGCGGTCCATAACTGCCGACGGCGGGCGGCGTCGCGTTCGATTCCGGGTCGGCCACGGACAGCAGCGGATTGCCGGTGCTCAGGGCGCTCGGCGCGTCGGGTGCGTTCGTCATCCACCAGCTCGCGGCCGTATTCGGATAGGCGCGGATATTCGTGTCGGGTGGCGCCGTGACGGCATGGCAGCCGCTGCCCGCATGCTGGTTGAAGCGCGCATTGAAAGCCGTCCACAGTGCGGCGGGAAAAGGCCGGTGCACATGTAGCTGGGCGCTGCCGATGCGCGGATACAGCACCGTGCCGCTGCAGACAAACGGCAACACGCTCGCTTCGCCGACCTGCTGCGACGGCCCAACCAAGCCCGGCTGGCCCAGCGGATTGAGCACGAAATGTTCGGCCGCCGGGCCGTTCGGATTGAGCTTCAACAAGTTATACGCCACACCGCGGCGAAAGCCATATTCCAGCAACTCGACGGCCGGCAGCAGTGCCGCATTCGTGCGCGGGCTGGCGGCACTGCCCGACAGTGCGCAGACAGCCAGCGGCATCAGGTGCAAGCTGGTACGCCCCGCCACGGCGCGCGCCCCCGTGTCCAGGGTGCGCAGCGCTGGCGACCAGGCACCGAGGAACGCCGTCGCCACCCGCCCCAGCGCGGGTGTAGTGGCCTGCGTATCGACGCGCACGGAACAGCGCCGTGGCGGCGTCGGGCACGGCGCCAGCCGCATGCCACTCGCTGGCAGGCGCCTCTGGCGCGCTGGCGAAGCGGATACTGGCGTCCGACAGGATGGCACCCTGCATGCGGCGCTGCCATGCGCTCCTGTCGGCCGCACTGTTCTTGGCTTTTTCCACGGCAATGAGCAGGCCCTCGGGCGTGCCCACCAGCTCCGCGGCGGCCGCCAGCGCCGCGTTGTCGGCCAGGTTCTGCAGTTCCGTCTTGCGGCCGATGACCTGGCCCACATCGAGCGCCAGGCCGATAAAGCCCAGCACCACGATGAGCAGGATGGAAAAGGCGATCAGCATCGCGCCGCGCTGACCCTGGCGTCTATTTGCCATTGCCGCCTCCCAGCATGAACTGCACCGGCTGCGGCGCCTGGCCGTTCGGTTCGACGAACGACGCGCGGTAGCGCTGCATGACGGCGTGCGCGCTGGGGCCGTCGAGGCCGTCCGCCGGCGTGCGCTTGCCCGCGCTGGCCGGATCGCGCACCTGCTGCGCCACGGCCATGCGCACGGCGTCGCCGAAGCGCCGGTCCAGCTGCGGCGTGCTGCCGTTTGCGCAGGCGGCCAGCTGCGAGGCCAGGGCCAGGGTTGCCAGGCGCCGCAGCAACGTCAAGAGTGAGTTCGGCATGGCGTATCTTCCCGTCTCATTTCAACTCGAAACCGTTGGCCGCGCGCAGTGGCGGCAGGGGTGGCGGCACGGAGCCTTCCATCTTGCCGCCCAACATCAAGTCCGTGCGCGAGGGCGGCGCCAGCTGCGCCGTCGGCAGCACGGCATCGGCCGGCAAGGGTTTGACCAGGTGCGCGGTGATGACGAACAGCAACTCCGTGCGGTCGTGCTGGAAATCCGTGCTGCGAAACAGCGCACCGAGGATAGGCACTTCGCTGAGCCAGGGCACACCCGTGATGTTGCTCACCTGGTTGTTCTTGATCAAGCCGCCGATGGCGTAGCTCTGGCCGTCGTACAGCTGCACCGTGGTCGAGGCGCGCCGCGTGGTGATGACGGGCAAAATTGAGCGCCCGCTGACGCCGGCAGCGGAAATGCCGACCCCCTCGCGCGATAGTTCCGACACTTCCGGCGCCACCTTCAAATTGATGCGTCCGCCCGACAGCACGGTGGGCGTGAAGCGCAGGCCGACGCCATACTCGCGCTCTTCCAGGGTGATCTTGTTGTTGTCCTGGCCGACGGGAATGAAGATCTTGCCGCCGGCCAAAAAACTGCCCTCTTGCCCGCTGATCGCCATCACTGTCGGTTCGGCCAGGATGCGCACCAGGCCATCCTGTTTCTGCGCCTCGATGGTCAGCTGCTGGCGGCCATTCGACTTGCGCACGTCGAGCAAGCCATTGGCCGTACCGCTGAGGAAATTCGACAGCAAGGTGGTGGCCCAGCTGCCGGAAGCGAAGCGCAAGGTGGCGCCCACTTCCAGCCGTTCCAGCAGGGACTTCGACACTTCGGCGATCTGCACGGCCAGCATCACTTGCTGCGGCGCGCTGACGTCGAGCATGTTGATGATGCGGCTGTGCGCGCCACCCGCGCCGCCAGCGGGCGCCGTGGCGGCGACCGGCATGGCGGCGCCATCGGCAGGCTTGGGCAGCGCCAGCGGCACCGTAGCGCGGCGCACATAGGCGTGCGCCAGCTCGACGGCGCGCAGCACGGCGCCCGCATCCTGTACCGTGCCCGACAGCACCAGGGTGTCGGCCACGGCCGTGACGCGGATGGCTTTTTCTTCCGGCATGAGTGCCGCCAGGGTCGTTTGCAAGCCGGCCGGATCCATGCTGACGCTGACGTTCACCACGCTGCACAGGCCGCTGCGGCCCTGGATGATCATGTTGGTGCTGCCCACGTCGACGCCGACCACATATAAAGTGTCGGGCGCGACCAGCATGGCTTGCAGCACGGCCGGATTGCCGACGCTGCGCTGTTGTACCGCTTCAGGCAGGCGCAGCATGCTCGACTTGCCCACCTGTAGTTGCAGGTTGCCGGGCGCGGCCGCTTCACCGCCGCAGCGCAGGCCAGGATCGGCGGCCGCGCCGGCAAGCGGCGACAGCAGGCAGCACAGTATCAGCAGGGCGCGGTTCATGAGCGTGTCCATGGTTGAGCAAGGCAGCTAAAAACATTCGCGCGACTGGCGCGTCCCGTCGATGACGCCGCTGCACAGGCGCGTCGCTTCCGGCTGCGCCTTGAGCACGCGCGCCGGACGCGGCGCCACGGCCAGCACGGGCGCGGCGGCAGGAGCGGGCTCGGCTTCGTGCGGTCCGCCCAGCAAGGTCAGCTTGGTAGCGCCCGCCGTCACGCCCGGCTGCGGATCGACCTGGTTGCGCAACACCAGCGACAGGCTGCCCACGCTGCGCGCCAGGTCCAGGTTTTCCGCCTGTTCCGGCGTCACTTCCAGGGTCACCGCATTGACCACGCGCGGCTTGGTCTCGTCGCGCCCCACTTCCTGCGCCACGGCCAGCACGAGGATGCGTTCGAGCACGATCTTGGAGATGTTGCGGCTTTGCGGAAACGCGCGGTCGCCGGCATCCTGCTGGGTGCTCACGATGATGTCGACATAGTTGCCCGGCAAGGCGAAGCCGGCGACGCCGATCACATCGTTGACGCGCACGGTGATGGCGCGCCGCCCTTCCGTGATCAGGGCCGACAGGCCGCCCAGGGTGCCAGCCGGCGCCAGCTTGGCCTCGCTCAGCGGCTCGCCGCGCAGTACGCTGGTTTTCAGCACTCGTCCCGCCAGTTTCGCAGGGTCTTGCAGCGCGCCCTGCGGCAAGCTTTCCGCCGGCCATTCGGCCAGGCGCAGCATCTCAGGCGTCAGACGCTGGCCCAGGTTGACATCGCTGGCGGCCACGACGATCTTGCCCTTGCCGGCCGGTGTCTGGCCCAGCAGCCAGTGCGAGGCCAGCAGCACGGCCAGCAGGCCCAGCACCACCGCCAGGCCCATCATCAAGAGGGCGCGCCGGTTTTTCATGCGATACGCTCGCACAGGCTGGCGGCCGGCATGTCGCAGCTGGCAAACAGGCTGCTCCAGGCCTGTTCCAGGGCGCCCACCGTCAAGCGCGCTTCGCTGCCGGCAAAGCCGGCGAAGTCGCCTATGCGCGCCAGCAATTCCTGCGGATAGCTGGCCAGCAAGGGCCGTCCCTGCGCGCCATGCAACTGCAGCAAATGGTTCAGCGCCAGCTCGTCGATGGCCATGCCGGCCAGGCGGCATTGCTGGCGGAACAGGGCGCGATAGGCGCTCTCGGCCAGCGGCCCCACCTGCACCTTGTAGCCGATGCGGCGCAGCAAGGCGGCGTCAAACAGCTCGCCCGGCGGCACATTCGTGACCAGCACGAGGGCGTTGTCGAATGGCACGCTGATCTGCACGCCACCGGGCAAGCCCAGCTGGTCGCTACCGCGCGCCAGCGGCTGCATCAGCCGCGTCAGCAGTGCTTGCGCACCCAGGTGCTGACGACCCAGGTCGTCGATGATCAGCATGCCATTGTTGGCGCGCACATGGGGCGGCGCCTGGTAGCAGCCGCCGCTGGCGTCATGGCGCAGCTCCAGCATGCCGGCGTCGAGCTCTGCGCCCACGTGGATCACGGGGCGCTGGCACAGCACCCAGCGGATGTCCGTGCTGCGCCGCTCCAGCGCCTGGCGCGCATGGCTGACATGCTGCGGCGCGGGCGGCAGGTGCTGGGCCGGATCGTACAATTGGATGATGTCCTGGCCGACGACGATGGCGTAGGGCACGGCCACCAGCCCGTGCAGCAATTGTCCCAGCTGCAGCGCCAGGGTCGACTTGCCGCTGCCGGGCGGACCGTACAGCAGCAGCGAGCGCCCCGAATGCAGGGCCGCACCGACCACGTCGAGCATGCCCGGTCCCGCATGGGCGCCGCCCAGCACGGCGGCCAGGTCATCGCTGCCGACGCGCTGTTCCTGCGCCAGCCACGACTGGCGCGCCACCATGGCGCGGTACGCTTCCAGGGTGACGGGGGCGGCGCCGATATATGCGCAGCGTTCGAGGAAGATGCTGGCGCGCTGCTTGCCGGCGCTCGTCAGCTGGTACTGCACGTCGATCTCGGATTCGCCGCGCCAGGCCACTTCGGCCATCTGCTCCGTCACCATGAAATCGAGTACTTCGCGCAAGACATTGATCGACAGGCGCAAGCGCGTCGTCAGTGCGGACAGATGCGTCTTGCCGCTCACAAACATCAGCTTGGCGATCAGTTCGACGACCAGGGGCCGCTCCAGTCCCGTTTCACGCAAGCTCTTCGGCTGAGGCGGCAAGGGCGGCATCAGGTTCGCATCGGCTGGACGCGGCGCACTCTCGGTGCTCAGGGAATAAACGACCTCGGTCATGCTGCGTCTCCAAGCCGGTTAAGACTGCATTGAACAGAATTCATTCTAGCGAGCAGGGACTGGCGCCCATTGATTCAAAGCAATGAATACCAATCAGAAATAATGCCGCCCTTGCACCACCAGGCAGCCCAGTGCAATGGCCAGTCCGTACGGCATATTGCCCACGCTGGCGCCGCTGCCCAGTGCGTTTGGCGCCAGGGGGATGCCAGCCATGCGCGCGATCATCGGCCACAGCAGCTGTCGCAGATTAGCGAGGCAGGCGCCCCACTTGCGCTGGTACGTGATCATCAGCACGGCCATCACGCCGCCCAGCACAAACGTGGCGAAACAAATCAGCAGCACGGGCCAGGGACCGGCAAAGGCGCCCACCATGGCGATCAGCTTGACGTCGCCGGCGGCCATGCCGCGCAGCACGTACAGAGGGAGGAACAGAAAGAAGCCCGTCGCCATGCCGCCCAGCACCAGTTGCGGCACGCGGTGTGGCCACAGCCACAAATGCAGGATTAGCGCGGCGAGCATGCCGGCGAGCACCAGCCAATTCGGAATCTTGCGGCGGATCAAATCACTGACGGCGGCCCCCGTCACAAAGCACAACAACAGCAGGTCGCACAAGGCATGAGCAGGCATGGCACACCTCCCGAAAAAACCCGCCACCGGCCGGCCAGCGGCGGGCACCCGCTTAGGGCGTCAACACCAGGTTCGACGAAATGTCGGTGAGGACGGCCAGCAAGTTGGTCTTGATCAGCAAGAAACCGGCCGTGATGGCGGTAGCCATCAACGCCGCAATCAGGCCGTATTCGATTGCCGTAATGCCATCCTCATCCTTGACAAACTGCTGTACTGCCGACAGGAAGGTATGCATGACAAGCTCCCAAAAGTGAATCACAAGTCCCTGGCGCAATCGGATGTGAAACATTGCCCATTCCTGCTAATATGTTTCCTGCCGTAAATTTCTGCGCCATTGCATTGACTATAAAGCGTCCACGTTTTAGCAAATTGACGCGCCACAAGTTTCCACATGGAAATTATCAAACCTTGTTGATATGACGGCTGGCGCAAACAAATGTTGCGTTCAGGATTGAAAGCCTTCGTCAGGGCAAGTTTTTTGCAATGTAGTGCATGAATCTCATGTATTTACATGAAATATTGCATACGTTAATTGCCTATTAGGCAAAAAGACATTATCCTGCTTAGCTCTTCTTTGGAAAGGCCTCTCGCCCGGCGGTACAGAGCGTCATGCCACCAAATAAATCTTGGCTTCTTGTAGACGGACGCGAATTGCTTGACGCAATGTTGGTATGAAGAATCTTGTGTGACTACTTTCCAGAGATCGACAATGGATTCCCTACTGAAACACATGGTGGACATGACCGGGCACCGCGACCACACGATGCTCGACATCTCCGTGATCTCGGCGGTCCAGGAACTTGCTTCCGCGTCGCAGACCGTGTGCTGGCCCTGACCACCGTGCGTGGCCAGGTGTTCGTACGGTCGCGGGCCATCATCGTGGCGGGCAGCGTGGCCCGCATGGAAGAGCATAACGACCCTACCCTGCCGGGCGAACCGCTGTCGGACTACCCGGCGCTGGCCGCCTGCATCAAGCGCCATGAGGCGAGCGCCGATACCCTGTGCGCCGACGGCCGCCACCTGCTGTGGCTGCCCATCTGGATCGGCGACCAGGTCACCACCTGCCTGGAAATCACCAACCCCACGCCGTACACGGGCGCCACCATCCAGGTGATCGGCGGCATCGTCAGCGTGTACCGCAATTTTCAGAACCTGCTCGACTACAGCGAACGCGATTCGCTCACCGGCTTATTGAATCGCAAGACCTTCGACGACCAGCTGGCAAAAATCCTGCAAAGCCGCGGCGAACCGGAAGCGGAGAAGCCGCGTCCCGTCGATGAAGAACGGCGCCACCATACGGACACGGAACGACAATGGCTGGCCGTGATCGACGTCGATCATTTCAAACTGGTCAACGATAAATTTGGCCACCTGTATGGCGATGAAGTGCTGATCCTGATCGCCAACCAGCTGCAAACGTCGTTCCGCTCGCAAGACCGCATCTTCCGCTTCGGCGGCGAGGAATTCGTCGTGCTGCTGCGCTCGATCACCCTGGAAAATGCGCAGAAAATCATCGACCGCTTCCGTACCAATGTCGAGGCGCACGACTTCCCGCAGGTGGGCAGAGTGACCGTCAGCGTGGGCTTCGTCAGCATCAACGCCTACGAAGCGCCCGTCATCATCCTCGGCCGTGCCGACCAGGCCTTGTATTACGCCAAGAGCCATGGCCGCAACCTGGCGTGCCACTATGACGAACTGGTGGCCAAGGGGCTGTTAACGACTATCGCCTCGAACGATACGGCTGAATTCTTCTAGGCATCCGCGAGGGAAATAAAGCGCATGGGATCGACCTGCCACTTGGCGGCCGACTCATGGCCAACGATCTTGTCGGCGCCGCCAAAGCCAAAGCCGCGCGACAGGTCGACCGTTTCCGGCTTGATGTAGGTCTTGCTCTTCGTACTGAAAAACACATTCACTTTCGGCGCCAGCAAATTGCTTTCGTGCGCCTCGACGACGACGGCCAGGCGGCCCGATTCCAGCATCACCATGGTGCCGACCGGATAGATACCCACGCAGCGCATGAAATCCTGCGCGAACACGGGGTTGAAATGGAATTTGCTCCACTCATAGATCTTGCGCAGGGCTTCGGCGGCGGCGATGCCCTTGTGATAGCTGCGGTCGGACGTCAGTGCGTCATACACGTCAACGATGGCGGCCATCTGCGCCAGCTCGCTGATGGCGTCGCCGGCCAGCTGGTCCGGGTAGCCGCTGCCGTCGCGCCGTTCGTGGTGATGCAGGGCGATGTCGAGCGGAATGGCGCCCACCTCGGGCGACTGGCGCAGGATGTCGTAGCCGTCGCGTGGATGGCGCTTGATCAGGGCAAATTCTTCCGGCGTCAAAGGGCCGGGCTTGTTCAGCACGCTGTCGGGCACCAGCGCCTTGCCCGTGTCATGCAGCAAGCCGCCCAGGCCGGCCTGGTGCGTGATGGCCGCATCGATGCCGCGCGAGCGGCAAAACGCCACCAGCAGCGCGCATACGCTGACCGAATGCAGGAAGGTATAGTCATCCTTGCTCTTGATGCGCAGCAAGCCGACGAGGGCGCCGGGATTGCGCAGGATCGATTCGGTAATATCTTGCACGGTGTGCTGCACGCGGTCGAGCTCGACAGCCTTGCCCAGGCGCACGTCGGCCATCACCGTGCGCACCAGGCTCGCCGCCTGCCGCCGCACCTGCGTGGCGCGCGCCAGCTCCATGCCCAGCGACACGCGCGTGACCACTTGCGGCGGTGTGGCGATCTGCACCAGTTCGCGCTCGGTGGCTGCCTGCGCCTGCGCCACGGTGGGCGCGTCCTGCACGTCGAGGCCCTTGCCGCTGTCGATCACCACGTCGTGGATGCCGGCCTGCACGATCTTGCGGATTTCATCGTCGCTGCGCAACAGGAAACGGTTGCGCACGAATGGATGCGTCATCCAGTCGCAGCTGAGGTCATGGATATACATGCCCACTTTTAATTGAGACGAATCAACTTTCTTGAGCATGCTGTCATCCCACAAATACGCGGCTGGAGCACCGAAGGCGCTAGAATGAGTATAACAAAATTGTTATTTCTGCTGGCCGCGTTCGGCGCTGCGGCGCAACAACCTGTTTTTCCGATCACCGCACCGCGTCTGGGACCCATGGAACTGCGCCAATTACGCTACTTTGTTGCCATCGTCGACCACGGCTCGCTGTCGCGCGCTGCCCTGATCCTGCACGTAGCGCAGCCGGCACTGACGCAGCAGCTACGCCAGCTGGAAGAGGAACTGGGCGTGCAGCTGCTGCACCGCTCGGCCCAGGGCGTGCTCAGCACGGACGCGGGCAAGGTGTTTTACGAACATGCGCAGGCGATCCTGAAACAGGTGGCCGACGCCCGCTCGGCCGTCACGCAAAGCGCCACGCGGCCGTCCGGCAATGTCACCCTGGGTTTGCCGCACAGCATCTCCGGCGCCCTGGCCCTGCCCCTGCTGCTGGCCGCGCGCGAACGCTACCCCGAGATCACCCTGCAACTGACGGAAGAAATCACGGGCAACCTCAATGAACAGCTCAAATCGGGCCGCATCAACCTGGCCGTGCTATTTGACGATGGCCAGCTGTCGCCGTTTGCGTGCAGTCCGCTGGTGGAAGAAGAGATGCGTTTTATCTGCCGCAGCGATTCGCCGCTCGCGCCTGCCGGCCATGCCGTGTCATTCCAGCAAGCCTTGAGCGCCACCCTGATCCTGCCGGGCCTGCAGCATGGCGTGCGTCCGCGCATCGACAGCCGCGCGCGCGAACTGGGCCTGGAGACGGCAAACGTGATCGAGATCAACTCGATCGCCATCCTGAAATCAGCCATCCTGGCCGGCATGGGCGCCACCATCCTGCCGGCCGCACCCCTGCTGGCCGAGCTCGACAGCGGCGCCATGCGCAGCTACGCCATCCACAGCCCCGTCCTGTCGCGCACGGTAGCCCTGTGCGCCTCGAAAAACATTCCCCTGACGAATGCGGGCAACGCCGTGAAAAACCTCGTGCTGCAAGTGGCCGCCGAGCTGTGCGGCAGCGGGCGCTGGGTGGGGGCGAATGTGCTATCCGCATAGCATCGTCTGCGCATCGCCATACCAAAAATACTATCAATTATTTCCATAAAGAAATATCATATTGCATTATCTATTTCATAATAATGCCTTATGCCATACCTTCGCCCTCTCTTGTCTTTCCTGTTTGTCTGCACGGGCGCCCTTGGCGCATGGCATAGCGCCATGGCCGGCGCGCCAGAAAAATCCATGCCCGCCTTCGAATTGCTGCTGCATGACGTCACGCAGCCTATCAAGAGTGCGGATATCGACGTCGTCGTCTTCATGTCGCCGGAAGAATGCACGCCAGCCACCGGCAAGAATCTGTTCGGTCAAGTCTTAGCAAAAGATAATACGTCCATGCTGCATAGCTGGACTTGCCGCGCCCTGATGGAAGCGGCCACCGATCCCGCGCAAAAGCTGGCGTTCATCCCCACGCTGTCGAGCGCAAAGCAACCTTCCGCCCTGGCCACAGTGCAGGCATTGCCAGCCAGCCCGACGGGACGCCGCTATGCCGCCCTCGTCGACTGGCATATCGAGAACGTCACTTCTACGTCGAGCTGCAGCTTCATCGCCTGCGTTTTTTCCTTCACCATGAGCAGCGAAATCGCCATCGTTGACCGCCTCGACAACAAGTTGATCTGGCACTCGATCCAGAATATCCCCAATTCCATCTTCTCCGACCACTATGATGAAAAGACCGGCCCGAGCATGGGCGCGGAGGCGATCTCCAGGGCGCTCATTCCCGTGCTGACAGAAAACCAGGCGCAGCTCAGCGACGCCGCCGGCGTGCTCCGCACCACGGCGTTGGAAGCTGACTCCGCCATCGCCCCTCCCGGCACGGCCCTGGGCACGAAAGCCAACCTGATCATCTTCAACGACTACAGCAACAGCAGCAAGCACAGCAGCGACGCGTACGTGGGGCGCCTTTACCATCTGAAGGCGCCGCACTTGCCGAAAAAAACCAGTTTCACCTCTTACAATGCCGTCTACAGGAGTTACGTTGCCTTGCAATTAGTACCCGGGAAGTACGACATCTCGTTCACGACAGAACCGTATAGCGTGGAGATCCAGGCCGGCGGCGCGCCCGTGTATCTGCGTTTATCCAAGGGGATGTTCAACAAAGCGAATGTGGACAGAATCGATGCCGGAGAAGCCCTGGCACTGGCCCTGAAATCGACCAATCTGCTCTTACCGGAAGCGACGCCCGCCTCCCACCCCCAGCGGGCCCGTCCCGTTTTCTGGACACAGCCCTGAGTCCTCGCGTCTCACCAAATGGCGGCTGGTCCGCCATATCATTTTTTCTTATACCCCCATCGTCAAAGCGTATTTGCCCACTCTCCTGACTCGTTCTACACTGACCACATTAACTATTTTAAATTTAAAATAGTTATGTGCCGCCCACACGCGGCCATCCCGTCTGCACAGCGCGCGCCTTACCGGGCGCGCCCCTTGTACAGCCGCTATCTGAAACACCCTTTTGGAGACAGCCATGTCCGTGACCACGGAAAACGGCTCCGCAGCGTTCGCTAGAAACGCCGGTGCCGCGCCATCTACGCCCCCCGACACTTCCCGTTTGACCACCGTCAGCCTCGACGACAAATACACGGCCACTTCCGGCGCCATCTTCCTGTCCGGCATCCAGGCCCTCGTACGCCTGCCCATGATGCAGCGCCTGCGTGACCAGGCCGCCGGATTGAATACGGCCGGCTTCATTTCCGGCTACCGCGGCTCACCCCTGGGCGGCCTCGATGAAAACCTGTGGAAAGCCAAGAAGCAGCTGGAAGCGCACCACGTGCAGTTCGTGCCCGGCGTCAACGAAGACTTGGCCGCCACGGCCGTCTGGGGTTCACAGCAAGTGGACCTGATCGGCCCGGCCAAGTACGACGGCGTGTTCGCCATGTGGTACGGCAAGGGTCCGGGCGTGGACCGCTGCGGCGATGTCTTCAAACACATGAACCATGCGGGAACCTCGAAACTGGGCGGCGTGCTGCTGGTGGCCGGCGACGACCATGGCGCATACTCATCGACCCTGCCGCACCAGTCCGACCATCTGTTCTCCGCCTCGATGATCCCCGTCTTGTATCCATGCAATGTGCAGGAATACCTGGACCTGGGCATCCACGGCTGGGCCATGTCGCGCTTTTCCGGCTGCACGGTGGCCTTCAAGGCACTGGCCGACACGGTCGAATCGTCGGCCTCCATCGATGCCGACCCATTCCGCGTGGAAGTGAAGATTCCGCAAGACTTCATCATGCCCGAAGGCGGCCTGAACGCGCGCCTGTCGAGCATCCCGCTGGGCCAGCAGGCGCGCAACCAGGAAGCGCTGATGCAGGACTACAAGATCTATGCGGCCCTGGCCTATGCGCGCGAAAACAAGCTCAACCACACCACCATCGACAGCCCGAACGCCAAGCTGGGCATCATTGCGTCCGGCAAGTCCTACCTGGACGTGCTGGAGGCGCTGGAAGAGCTGGGCATCGACGAGCAGATGGCGGCCGACGTCGGCATGCGTTTGTTCAAGGTAGCCATGCCGTGGCCGCTGGAACCAGACAGCGTGCGTGAGTTTGCGCAAGGTCTCGATGAAATCCTCGTGGTAGAAGAGAAACGGCAAATCGTCGAATACCAGCTCAAGGAACAGTTGTACAACTGGCGCGACGACGTGCGCCCGCGTGTCATCGGCAAGTTCGACGAAAAAGGCGAATGGGTGGCGCCGCGCGGCGAATGGCTGCTCACCTCGAAGGCGGACTTTTCCGTCTCGCAAGTGGCGCGTGTCATCGCCAGCCGCATCGCGCGCCTGATTTCCGACCCCGTCACCTGCGACCTGATCAAGGCACGATTGAGTTTCCTCGATGCCAAGGATGCGGTCTTGAAAAAGGCCGTCAACACGCCATTCCGCCCCGCCTTTTACTGCTCCGGCTGCCCGCACAACACCTCGACCAAGGTGCCGGACGGCAGCCTGGCGCTGGCCGGTATAGGCTGCCACGTGATGGCCACCTCGATCTACCCGGAAATGAACAAGCTGACCACGCACATGGGCGGCGAAGGCGCGCCGTGGATCGGGCAAGCCGCGTTTTCCGAACTGCCGCACGTGTTCCAGAACCTGGGTGACGGCACGTATTTCCACTCGGGATATCTGGCCATCCGCGCCGCGCAGGCGGCCAAGGTGAACATCACCTACAAGATTCTCTACAACGACGCCGTCGCCATGACGGGCGGCCAGCCCGTGGACGGCTTGATCACCGTGCCCATGATGGCGCAGCAAGTGGCCGCCGAAGGCATCGCCCGCATTGCGCTGGTCACGGAAGATTTATCGCGCTACAGCGACCGCAGCAACCTGCCCGCCCACGTGACCTTGCACGACCGCAAGGACATGGATGCCGTGCAGCGCGAATTGCGCGAAGTGCAAGGCGTATCCGTGCTGATCTACGACCAGACCTGCGCGGCCGAGAAACGCCGGCGCCGCAAGAAAGGCGAGTATCCGGACGTGGCCAAGCGCATGGTCATCAACGACGCCGTCTGCGAAGGCTGTGGCGACTGCGGCGTGCAATCGAACTGCGTGTCGATCTTGCCGAAAGAGACGGAATTTGGCCGCAAGCGCACCATCGACCAATCCTCGTGCAACAAGGATTACTCGTGCGCCAAGGGCTTTTGCCCCAGCTTCGTCACCGTCGAAGGCGGTAGCCTGAAGAAAACGAAAACAGGCGCTGGCAAGCCGGGCGACACGGACAACTTCGGTCCCCTGCCGGAACCCGTCCTGCCCGCCTGCGACGCGCCGTACAACATCCTGATCAACGGTATCGGCGGCACGGGCGTCATCACCGTGGGCGCGCTGATGGGCATGGCAGCCCACCTGGAAGGCAAGGGCGCTTCCGTGCTGGACATGACGGGCATGTCGCAAAAGAACGGTTCCGTCACTTCGCACGTGAAGATCGCCAAGTCGCCTGCCCACATCCGCGCCCAGCGCATCGCCACTGGCGAAGCGGACCTGATTCTAGGATGCGACATGCTGACGGCCGGCGCGCAGGATGCCGTGTCGAAAATGCGTCCGGGCCGCAGCCTGGCCGTCGTCAACCTGCACGAGCAGCCGCCAGGCACGTTTGCGCAGAATGCCGACTGGCAATATCC
The DNA here is from genome assembly GCF_023509035.1 of Janthinobacterium lividum. Classification (NCBI taxonomy): domain Bacteria; kingdom Pseudomonadati; phylum Pseudomonadota; class Betaproteobacteria; order Burkholderiales; family Oxalobacteraceae; genus Janthinobacterium; species Janthinobacterium lividum. The sequence continues at coordinate 754,374 of NZ_CP075583.1, forward strand.
AACGGCGGAAGTACGCCAGTTGATCGAGGAATCCGTGGGCGGCGCGGACGCGGCCGACTTCATCGACGCGACCAAGCTGGCTACCGCGCTGATGGGCGACTCCATCGCCGCCAATCTGTTCATGCTCGGTTACGCCTGGCAAAAGGGCCGCATCCCGCTGACGGAAGCGGCCTTGCTGCGCGCCATCGAACTCAATGGCGTGGGCATCGAGTCGAACAAGAAGAGTTTCCTCTGGGGTCGCCGCGCCGCCGTCGACGTGCGCAAAGTGACGCAGATCGCCACGCCGTCGCAAGCGATCATCGTGCAAATGCCGCAAAGCCTCGATAGCGTCATCAAAAAGCGCGTGGAGTTCCTCACCGCGTATCAAAATGCCGCGTATGCGGACGGTTATCTGACCCTTGTCAAACAGGTGCGCGACCGCGAAAACACCCTGGGACTGGGCCAGAAGCTGTCGACGGCTGTCGCCAAAAGCTACTTCAAATTGCTGGCCTACAAGGACGAATATGAAGTGGCGCGCCTGTACACGGACGGCCGTTTCGTGGAGCAATTGCAGCAGCAGTTCGAGGGGAATTTCTCCGTGAAATTCAACCTGGCGCCACCGCTGTTTGCGAAAAAGGATGCGAAAGGTCATCTGGTGAAAGCGGAGTTCGGTTCCTGGATGTGGCGCGCCTTCAAACTGCTGGCGAAAGCCAAGGGTCTGCGCGGCGGCACCTTCGACATCTTCGGTTATACGGCCGAGCGCAAGATGGAGCGCGCGCTGATCGTCGAATACCGCGAACTGCTGGCCGGCCTGCTGGTCAACCTGACGGCAGAGAACCTGGCTACCTGCGTGGAACTGGCCTCCCTGCCCGAAAAAATCCGCGGCTTCGGCCACGTGAAGGAAGCGGCCGTCGACACGTATCGCAAGGACAAGGCGAGATTGCTGGCGGTGCTGGCGGATGGCAGCAAGCACGCGGCCTAAGCCAGTCAAAGGTCTTGAAGGAAAAACGCAGAGCCTCGGCTCTGCGTTTTTTTTCATTCAGGGCAGCGTCCCACCGTCGCTCCCGGCAACAGCACCGGTTGCCAGATTTCCTGCAGCCGTTCCGGCGGCGTGCCCGCCAGCAGGGATTGCAGCATTTCGACCATCTTGGCGCCGGCGCGACGCAGGTCGGGCTGGTCGATGGTGGTGACATTGATGCCGATCAAGGTGTCTTCCACATTGCCCCAGACGATGACGGAGACCTCCTTGCCGATCTCGATGCCCGCATCCATCAGCGCGCGCACCACGCCCACGCCGGACAGATGATTATCGACGATGACGGCCGTGGGACGCGGCGAGCAGGCCAGCAATTGCTGCATGGCCTGGTAGCCGCTGCGGCGGTCGAAGGTATTGTCGAGCAAATAGTGGGGATCCAGCGGCAAACCCGCCTGCGCCATGCAGCGGATAAAGCTTTCCTTGCGCTCGTAGGCAAAATGCAAATCCAGCGGCGCGCTCAGCAGGGCGATGCGCTGGTGGCCATGCGCCGCCAGGAAAGACACGGCCAGGTCGATGCCCGTATCGTTGTCGTAGTCAAAATACGCATACGGCGCGTCGATGCGCGTGCGGCCATTCGCGACAAAGGGAAAGCCCACCTTCGTCAGGTAGGCGATGCGTTCATCGACCACCTTGGTGCGGCCCACTACGAGGCCATCGACCTGGCGCCCGCGCACCATGGTTTCATATGAGGGCTGTTCATTCTGCGGCGACACGGGGGCAATGATCAAACTCATCTTCGACGCTTCGACGGCGTCGGACATGCCATTGACCACGGAAAGAAAGACGCTATCACCCAGGTCGCTGGGCAGCAGGGGATAGATCATGCCCAGCACATTGGTGCGGCCAACGGCCAGGCTGCGCGCCAGCGGGTTGGGCCGGTAGCCGACTTTCTTGGCGGCGGCAAGGACGATTTCACGGGTGCGGGAATTGACTTCCGGATAGCCGTTCAACGCCCTGCTGACTGTCGTTTTCGACATGCCGAGGGCAATTGCGAGGCTCTTGAGATTCATGTTAACTACCTGTCTGTATGGCAAAAGAAACCAACTCTGACCGTCAATTATAGCCCAGAGCGCCAAACAGACCACGCATTAGCGTGCGCAGACACGGTAGAAAAACAACAACATATTGACTATTTAAAACGCAATGTTTTTAATATTACCACTTTCACCTCTCCGCAACACCATATCGGCAATGACAGCAAAAACAAGGTTGCAAACGACAGCAGGTACTCACTTTTACAACTGCCGCACCAGCTTCGGCATGCCAATTTGTCAATGCAGGGCACGCACGATAAAATTATCAAGAAAACATAATTTACTGGAAGTGTGCGAGAATTTGTCCTACTCTTGATTCAGGTAAAGGTTACCGCTCGGCATGTTGCGCCTGGCGCAGCACATCGCCCCGGGCTACCTCTCCTTCTGCACGCCTGGACATACTCTCAAAGGTAAAACAATATGGTCACGCTAACGTCCGTCAACAACTTGCAAGCCTCGCTGGCCACGGCACAGCGCCGGGTCGAGCAAGGCCAGAACCAGGTGCAGCGCGACAGCCAACAGTTGGCGCAAAGCCGCCAATTGCTGGCGCGGGAACAGGAGTCGCTGAGTCAGACACAGCGCAGCAGCCAGCAAGCCCAGGCCGATGCCCCGGCCGCCGTCAAGGCGCCGCAACTGGACCAGGCGATCAAGGTGGCCATGCCGCAGCAGGCGGCCCCCGCCGCGCCGAAAAGCACGCCCCAGCTGAACGGCTATGGCCAGACCCTGGGGCGCCTGATCGACGTGACGGCTTGAGGCACACTTAGCTTACTTCACCATCTCCTCTTCCAGCATCGCCAGCCACCATTTCTCGCCCTTCTTCGGCTGCGCCAGGTCAACCGCCTCGCCCATTTGCGGCGTGGCCAGGTTCACTCCCTGCTTTGCCGCCAGCCCCGTGATGCGATCGAACGGTTCATGCCAGGCGTGCAAACCCAGGTCAAAGGTGCCGTTATGCACGGGCATCAGCCACTTGCCGCGCAAGTCCAGGTGGGCTTGCAGGGTCTGTTCCGGCTGCATGTGTACGTCCGGCCATAACTTGTCATACGCACCCGTCTCGATCATGGTCACGTCGAAGGGACCGTACTTGTCGCCGATCTGCTTGAAACCGTCGAAATAGCCGGAGTCGCCGCTGAAAAACACGCGCACGTCCGGTGCATCGATGACCCACGAAGCCCACAAGGTTTGATTGCCATCAAACAAGCCGCGCCCGGAGAAATGCTGGGACGGCGTGGCGACGAGTTTCACGCCAGCAATCGTGGTGCCTTGCCACCAATCGAATTGCTGCACCTTCTCCTTCGGCACGCCCCATTCGACCAGGGTATCGCCCACGCCCAGCGGCGCGACGAAGTGTTCGGTCTTGGCGGCCAGTTGCAGCACGGCGGCATGGTCGAGGTGGTCATAATGGTCATGCGACAGGATCACGGCCTTGATCGGCGGCAAGTCGGCGATGCTGATGGGCGGCTGGTGAAACCGCTTCGGTCCTGCCCACTGCACGGGCGAGGCGCGCTCGGAAAACACGGGGTCGGTGAGGAAGAACTCGTTGTTGAGTTTCAGCAGCAGGGTCGAGTGGCCGAGACGAAACAGGCTGTTGTCAGGCGCGGCCAGCAGTTGCGCCTGGGTCAGCGCTTGCACGGGCACAGCCGCAGCCGGCACCGTGCTGTCCGGTTTATCAAAGAAAAATGTCCACATCAGCTTGAGCGTTGCTGCCGTGCCCAGCTTGTGCATCTGCACGGGATTGCGGAACTTGCCTTCGTGGCGTTGTGGTGACAAGGTTGAGGAAGAAGCGGGCGCGGCAGGTGCAGCGCGCAAGGTGCAAGAACTCATGATGATCAGGACTCCCAAGAATAAGATGCGGTGCAAGTGCATATGCGGCCCGGTAAATAAAATGCAAGGATTAAATTACACTACACAGTGTAGTTCCTATTTCTGGCAAAGTAAACCAAGAGGTGTAAAATATTGTTTTCAAAGGAGATTTTCAGCCATGGCCGCACCGCAACGCCTCACCGACCGCAAGCGCGTCGCCATCGTCGATGCCGCTATCGCCGAGTTCCGCGAGCACGGTTTTGATGCGACCAGCATGGACAGGATCGCTGCCACGGCCGCCGTTTCCAAGCGCACCGTGTACAACCATTTCCCCAGCAAAGACGAGTTATTCGCGGAAATCCTGCAGCGCATGTGGGAAAGCAGCATGGCCCAGCCTGCCGTACCCTATGTGGCCGACCAGCCGCTGCGCCCGCAAGTGCTGGCCCTGGTCGAGCAGAAAATGGACTTGCTGTGCGACCCGGCCTTCATCGACCTGGCGCGCGTGATCTTTGGCGAAACCATCCACTCGCCCGAGCGCGCGCAAGCCATGGTGGCGCGCCTGAATGAAAAGGAAACGGGCCTGAATATCTGGATCCGTGCGGCGCAGCAAGATGGGCGCATCAAGGCGGGCGAGACGCTGGAAGTGGCGCACCTGCTGATGTCGCCTCTGAAAACCTTTGCCTTCTGGCCGCAGATCACCCTCGGTGAGCCTCTGCTGGGCCCGGCACGCCGACGCGAAGTGACGGAACTGGCCGTCGATATCTTCCTGTGCTACTACGGCGTGGCAAAACAGACGGCATAAACGGGCGGCAAGTGGGCGGACAGCGACTGCCAATGCTCGCCCTCGTCGCTGGAATACCAGGCCCCGCCAGTCGTCGACGCCATCAATAAACTGCGCCCATCATCGGCCAGCGCCAGCCCGTGGCGGTAGATAAGGTCGTAGCAATGCTGCTGCGGCAATCCCGCGCGCAACACCTCAAACGTTTTTCCGCCATCGCGCGTGCGCGTCACAGCCAGCGCGCCGTCGATGGGAATGCGCAACACGTCCGCCTGCGCCGGCACGAACCAGGCTGTGTCGCCATCGCGCGGATGCACGGCCACGGCAAAGCCGAAATGCGACAACGGCGCCGTGCTCACTTCCTGCCAGTGCCAGCCCGCATCGTGCGAACGCCAGATGCCGTTATGGTGCTGGCACCACAGCGCCTCCGGCGTGCCGGCGCTGCGCACGATGCGGTGCGGGTCTTGCACGGCTTCGTTTTCATCGAGTTCGGGTGGCATGTAATCGGCGCGCATGCCCGTCGCGCTCAAGGCCCAACTGGCGCCGCCATCGCTCGTCTGCCAGACGCCGCCGCAGGACACGCCGAGCAACACCTTGCGGCTGTCGCGCGGGTCGACGCAAATGCTGTGGATGCCGGGCACGTCGTAGCCGCCGCCAAACCACTGCGCCCGCTGCGGCACGTTCCACAAGGATTCCACCAGTTGCCAGCTGTCCCCACGGTCGCTTGAGCGGAACAGGCCGCCAGGCAGGGTGCCCGCCCACAAGACGCCAGGCTGGTCCGCACCGCCGGCCGCCAGCGCCCAGATCTGCCGCAAGGTCCAGTCCACCGTGTCGGTGCTGTCTTCCGGCTTGGCGGGATAGGCGGGCACGGCAACTTCCTGCCACGCGCTGGCGCCTGCGTCGAGGCGGTGCAATTTGGCGCCGAAATGGCCTAGGTTCAGGGCCGCGTACAGGGTGCCGTCGCGGCCGTCGTGCAGCAGCATGGAGACGGGATCGCCGGCAAACTGCACCAGCGCCAGCTGCCAGGCGCCGGCCGCATCGACATCGAACTGGAACAAGCCCTTGCGAGTGCCGAGATACGCGCGCTGCGGGACTGCTGTCATGGCGTCAACCTCCTGAAAGTGCCTGCAAGATATACACCTGGCTGTCAGGCCGCAAGACGTCGTCCAGCACGCGCCGCTCGCGGCAGCGGGCGCCGTCGATGAAGATCACGACGTTGGGGCGCAACGCGCCCTGCTCATCGAGCACGTAAGCACGCAGGCGCGGCTGTTGCGCAAACGCGGCATCGAGGGCGGCGCGCAGGCGTGGCGCAGCCACCTCCACCGTGGGGACGTCAAGGAAGCGTGCCAGTTGTTGCGTAAAATGCAGATGCGCCATGCTGCCCTTCGACGTCGTCGGCTTCGACTCATTCTAGTCCCCTTTGCGGCCAATACAATTAAAATAGAGGCAAGCACACAAGGAGGCCAGGCATGACGATTACCCCGGAAGAACTAGCGGTGCTGATGCAGGAAGTGGAAGTGGCCGATCCCATCGATTTTGCCGACCTGCCCTTCGACGAGCAGGAATTGCGCGGGCTGATCGCCAACCACCTGTGCGAGATGGCCGACGCCATGGAAAGTTTCAGCCCGGAAGACCGCAATCTGGCACTGCTGGCCGTGGCGGCCAAGCTGGTGCTGGAAAACCTGGTATTGCACGTGCAGCTGTTGCGCCGCCACGGCTTGCCCGTCAGCGACAGCGTGGATGCGCTGCTGCAGCGGCTCAAGGGAGGCAAGTCCTCCTAAGTCAGGCGACCGTACGCACGGCGCGCGCCTGCACCGTGATATCGCTTTCCGCCACGGCCACGCATGGCAGGATGTAGCCGTCGAGCCGCTCATCGGGGCTGATGCCGGGCCAGTCCACCGTGTAGCGCACTTGCCCTTCTGGCATGTGGCAGATGCACGTGCGGCAAGTGCCGTTGCGGCAAGAACTGAGCAGGCGGATACCGGCCAGCTCGGCGGCGGCCAGGAGAGTCGTACCCGCGTCGGCCGGGAATTGCCAGCCTTGCGGAACGATGGTGATGGTAAAGGAGCGCATGGCTCCAGTGTAACAGTCAGCTTGCCAAGGTCGTCCAGCTCGCGCCATCCGCATGGCTGCGCAATACGGCTTCGGCAAAGGCCAGGCCCGCCACGCCATCGGTGACAGTCGGCAACCAGCTGGCTTCCCTGGGCACGGGCAAACCCGATTGCAACGCGCGAATGCGCAAAGCCGCATCCAGGTACAGCTGGGCGAACGCTTCCAGATAGCCTTCCGGATGGCCGGCCGGCACGCGCGTGGCATGGCGCGCCGCAGCGCTGTCGACCCGGCCCGGACGCAGCAGCTGGCGGTTGCCGCCCTGCGGCGTGAGCCACAGTGCATTCGGTTGTTCCTGGTCAAAGTCCAGCTGCGCCTTGCTGCCAAACAAGCGCAGGCGTACCGTGTTTTCGCAACCCGTCGCCACCTGGCTGGCCCACAGCGTCCCTTTCGCCCCGTTGGCGTAGCGCAGCATCACCTGCACGTGGTCGTCCAGCGTGCGGTTGGGAACAAAGGTCGATAATTCCGCCAGCACAGAGTACGGCGTCAAGCCGCTGACGAACTGCGCCAGGTGGTAGGCGTGCAAGCCCACGTCGAGCAGGGTGCCGCCGGGACCGGCCTTGTGCGGATCGTTATGCCAGTTACCCTCGTTCATGCCGCCAGCCGCGATCGCGTCGGCCAGCCAATCCTGCGAATACTCGACTTGCACGAGGCGCAGCTCGCCGATCTCGCCCGCTTCGACCAAGGCTTTCGCGTGGCGCAGCAGCGGGTAGCCGCTATAGGTATGCGTGAGCGCAAACAGCAGATTCTTGCGTTGCGCCAGCGCCGCCAGCGCCTGGCCTTCCGCCAGAGAGATGCCCAGCGGCTTGTCGCAAATCACGTGGATGCCCGCTTCCAGGAACGCCGTGGCGACGGGCGCATGCAAGTGATTCGGCGTGACGATGGCCACCGCCTCGATGCCGTCCGCGCGCGCGGCCTCCATCTGCGCCATCGCGCGGTAATCGCTGTAGCAGCGCTCGGGCGCCAGATGCAGCGCGGCGCCGCTCTCGCGCGCACGCTCCGGGTCGGACGACAGGGCGCCCGCCACCAGTTCATACTGGTCATCGATGCGTGCCGCGATGCGGTGCACTGCGCCAATAAATGCACCCTGCCCGCCCCCTACCATGCCCAGCCGTAAGCGTCGCTGCATGTCGTCTCCTTATTTCAAGCCAAGCAAGTGATGAATTTGATCCTGGTCAACCGCACTGCCCGCAAAATCGTCGAACGCGTGCTCGGCCACGTGGATGATGTGCTCGCGGATGAAGCGCGCCCCTTCGGCCGCCCCGTCCTCGGGATGTTTCAAACAGCATTCCCACTCCAGCACGGCCCAGCCCGGGAAGTCGTATTGCGCCATCTTGGAAAAGATCGCCTTGAAATCGATCTGCCCGTCGCCCAGCGAGCGGAAGCGCCCGGCGCGGTCTTGCCAGTCGCCATAGCCGCCATACACGCCCTGGCGCCCGTTGGGCCGGAATTCCGCGTCTTTTACATGGAAAGCCTTGATGCGCGCGTGATAAATGTCGATGAAAGCCAAGTAATCGAGCTGCTGCAGCACGAAGTGGCTGGGGTCGTACAAAATCGATGCGCGCGGGTGATCATTGACTGCGGCCAGGAAGCGCTCGAACGTCACGCCGTCGTGCAAGTCCTCGCCCGGATGCAATTCATAGCAAAGGTCCACGCCGGCAGAGTCGAACGCATCGAGGATGGGCAGCCAGCGTTTGGCCAGTTCCGCGAATGCCGTTTCCACCAGGCCGGCGGGACGCTGCGGCCACGGGTACAGGTAGGGCCAGGCCAGCGCACCGGAAAACGTCACGTGCGCGTGCAAACCCAGGCGCTGCGAAGCGGTGGCCGCCCACAGCAATTGCTGCGTGGCCCAGGCCGTGCGGGCAGCGGGATCGCCACGCACGTGTTCGGGCGCAAAGCCATCGAACAGCGCGTCGTAGGCGGGATGCACGGCGATCAGCTGGCCCTGCAAATGCGTCGACAGTTCCGTCACCTGCAAGCCGTGGCGCGCCAGCAAGGCCACCACATCGTCGCAATATTGCTGGTTGGCAGCCGCCTGCTCCAGGTCGAACAAGCGCGGCGCCGTGGGCAGTTGCAAGCCCTTGTAACCCAGGCCGGCCGCCCATTGCGCCAGGTGCTCGAGCGAATCGAACGGCGGTTCATCGCCGAGAAACTGGGCCAGGAAAATGGCCGGGCCCTGGATGGTTTTCATATCAATGTCCTGTTAGCTAAAGCCGGGGTCAGACCCTCACTGCCGCTAACGCACAGTTCATTGCTAGCGGGCAAGGGGGTCTGACCCCAGAATTTAAAAAGGCGAGTTCGGAAAGTAAAACTGCTTGGCGTTCTCGCGCGTGATCAGCACCGACGGGATGATCGTGTTGGCCGGCAATTTATCACCTTTCAGGCGCGCTTCCGTCGTCAGCTTGATGGCGTCGTACATGAATTTCGGCGAGTACGACACGTCGGCCACGATCAGCGGATCGGAACCGTCCATGATCTTTTTCACCGCGCCCTTCGCGCCCGCGCCGCCGAACACTTGCTTGATGTCCGTGCGCTTGGCTTGCGCGATGGCCTTTTGCACGCCGATGGCCATGTCGTCATCGGCGGCCCAGACGGCGTCGATATGCTTGAAGCGGGTCAGGTAATCCTGCATGACCTTGAAGGCATCGTCGCGGTTCCAGTTGCCGTACTTGGCGTCCAGCACCTTGATCTCGGGATGGCCCTTCATCACGGCAGAAAACGCATCGTAGCGCTCGTTGTCGAGGGTGGTTGGCATGCCGCGCAGCACGACGATATTGCCCTTGCCGTTTAAACTTTTCGCCAGATACTCGGCCGGCAGCTTACCGAAGGCCGTGTTGTCGCCGGCAATGTACGCATCCTGCGACTGCGTGTTCGTCAAGCCGCGGTCGACCACCGTCACATACACGCCCTTGTTTTTGACTTGCGCCACGGGTTGCGTCAGCGAGGCGGATTCGATGGGGAAGATCACCAGGGTGTTGATCTTGTTCACCGTCAACATGTCCTGCAACTGGTTCGCCTGCTCGGGTGCCGTGGCGGCCGTCTTGACGATGATTTTCAGGCCCGGATGGGCTTTTTCCAGCTCCGCCTTGGCCTGATTGGCCCACCACACGATGCCCGACGTGAAACTGTGCGTGGCCGTGGGTATGGCCACGCCGACGACCAGCTTTTCCGCCGCCTGCGCGCTTGGCAAGGCCCACGCCTGCATCACCAGCACTGCCATCCCTGCTACCCGTATAAAGCTCTTCATGCTGCTCTCCTCCATGGTTGTGGGCGCCCGTTGGCTGCCCTTTCAGAACGCCGCTGTGTTTTTATTTGCGGCCTCGCTGCAGGAAGGCGACGGCGATGATCACCACGCCTTGCACTGCGGCATTCAGGTAGACACTGATGATGCTGGTCAAATTCAGGATATTGCTGATCACGGACAAGAGGATGGCGCCGATCACGGTGCCGACGATGCGCCCTTCTCCCCCTTGAGGGCCGTGCCGCCGACGACGACGGCGGCAATCGCTTCGAGTTCCCATAACAAGCCGGTGGTCGGCGTGGCCGAACCCAGGCGCGGCACGTACAGCACCGTGGCGATGCCCACGCAGATACCCAGCAGCATGTAGGTGGCGATCTTGACCTTGTCGACATTGATGGCCGCATAGCGCGCCACTTGCTCGTTGGAACCAATCGCCTGCACGTGGCGGCCAAACGTCGTGCGGTTCAGGATGATGGCGCCGGCCGCCGCGACGAACAGGAAAATCCAGATCGGTATCGGCGCGCCCAGCACGCTCGTGTAATACACGGGGCTGTACAGCTCGGACAGGGTGGCGTCCAGCGTCAGTGCGCCGCCATCGGCCAGGTAGGTCAGCACGGCGCGGAAGATGCCGAGCGTGCCCAGCGTAACGATGAACGGCTCGATATTGCCCTTGCTGATCAACAAGCCGTGCATCAGGCCAAAGCCCGCGCCCAGTACCAGGGCCATGGCGATGCCCAGCACCAGCATGGTGATCGGCGCCAGGCTACCCCCGCGCCTTGCGCCAGCGCATTCATGAAATAGATCATGCAGCCGGCGATCAGGGCCGCCATGGAGCCGACGGACAGGTCGATGCCGCCGGAAATGATGACGAAGGTCATGCCGACGGCGATGATGCCGATGAAGGCCGTGCGCGTAAGCACGTTCATCAGGTTATCCAGGGTGGCGAAGTCGCCATTGAGCAAGGTGCCCGCGATGCACAGGGCCAGCAGGCCCAGCACGGGGCCAAAGCCCTTGATGCGCGCGCCAAAGCTGGCAACGGCAGCGGCAATCGGGGATACGGTGGTGTCAGTGCGTGCCGGTTGCATGGGCAATCAACTCCTCTTCGGTCAGGTGGTCAGCAGCCAGGGTGGCTTGCAAGGTGCCGGCGCGCATCACCGCCACGCGGTGGCACAAGCCTATCAATTCGATCAGTTCGGACGAGATCACGATCACGGCGCGCCCTTCGGCGGCCAGGCGGTGGATCAAAAAATAAATGTCGCGCTTGGCGCCCACGTCCACGCCACGGCTCGGTTCATCGAGCACGACGACACGCGGGTCCGAATGCAGGTATTTGGCCAGCGCCAGCTTTTTGCTGGTTGCCGCCGGACAGCATGCGCGCGCGGCTGTCGAGGTCGCCAGTGCGGATATTGAAATCGTCCACCGCCTTGGCCAGCGCCCCCTTTTCCGCTTTCAAGTTCAGCCAGGGCCGCGCATAGCGCTCCATCGTCATCATGGTGAGGTTCTCACGCAGCCCCAGGTTCACGTGCAAGCCCTTGCCCTTGCGGTCTTCGCTCAAATACGTCATGCCGTGCTGCATGGCTTGCTTGGGGGTACGGATGTCCACGGGCTTGCCATTGAGCTCGATCGTGCCCGCGCTGCGCGGGCGCAAGCCCAGCAAGGCCTCGAACGATTCCGTACGCCCCGCGCCCACCAGACCCGCAAAGCCCAGCACCTCGCCGGCGCGCACCTCGAAGGACAGATCCCTGGACCAGCCGGGAACGGACAAGCCATCGACTTTCAGGAGCACAGGGGCGTCATTCGCCAGCGCTGCTTTCGCGGGAAACATGTCCGACAATTCGCGCCCCACCATCAGATTCGCCATCTGCTGGCGCGTGAGGCTGGCCGTCGGTTCGCGCGTGACGAAACGCCCGTCGCGCATGACGATGACCTCGTCCGTGTTGCGCTCCACTTCATCGAGCTTGTGCGAGATATACAGGATGGTGACGCCGTCCGCCTTCAGCTGCGCCATGACGGCGAACAGACGCTGGGTTTCCGACGACGTCAGGGTGGCCGTCGGTTCATCCATAATCAAAAAGCGGGCGCGGCGCGACAGGGCCTTGGCGATTTCCACCAGCTGCTTTTCGGCGACGATGAGGTCGCGGATTTTTGTGTCGGGCGACACCTCCAGGCCCACCTGTTTCAAATAGCGCGACGCTTCCTCGCGCATGGCGGCCTCGTCGAGCAGCCAGCCACGCGTCTTTTCGTGGCCGAGGAACATGTTCTGCGCCACCGTCAGGTGTTCGGCCAGGTTGAATTCCTGGTGGATCAGCACGATGCCGGCGGACTCTGCCTCGCGCGAACTGGTGAAACGCCGGGGCTGGCCATCGATCAGCAACTGCCCCTCGCTCACGCTCTCGTAGCCGGCGAGGATTTTCATCAGGGTCGACTTGCCGGCGCCATTTTCGCCCAGCAAACCATACACGCGACCGGGCGACAAGCTGAAACTGACGCCATGCAAGACACGCACGGGGCCGAAATCCTTGCAGACCCCCTCGAAACCGACGGCGACGCTCACTATGCACTCCCTCGCAAGACCAAGTTATGGTTGAGTAACACCCCAGGTACCCGTGCTGCAGGATCCGCCAGCCGCTGCAGCAGCAAGCGCGCCGCCGTCTCGCCCAGCTCGCGCATCGGCTGCGCGATGGTGGTGAGACCGGGATCGATCTGCGCGGCGATGGCGATATCGTCGAAGCCAATGACGGCCACATCCTCGGGCACGCGTTTTTTCAACTGGCGCAGCGCGCTCAGCACACCGATGGCCAGGGTGTCGGACACGGCAAAGATGGCCGTGGGCGCATCCGGTCCCGCCATCATCCGCAAAGTGGCGGCCGTGCCCGCTTCGTAATCGAGGCTTTGCACCGTATGCACCCACTGCGGATGCACGGGCAGGCCGGCGGCGGCCAGGGTGTGCAGATAGCCTTGCTGGCGTTGCCGCGCGTACAGATAGCGTTCATCGGAATTGATCAGGCCGATGCGCGTATGGCCGCGCGACAGCAAGTGCGCGACGGCGTCGGAGGCGGCCCGGTGGTTATCAATGCCGACATAGGGCACGGCCACGGCGGGGTCGAATTCGCAGCAAGCCACCCATGGCAGGCTGACGGATTCATGCGACAAGGCATGCTGCACCGTGTCCGGGTCCAGGCAGATGGCGCCATCGGCGCGGTGCATGCGCAGCAAGTCGAAGTAGGAGCGCTCGCGGCCCGCGTCGGCGCCCGTGTCGCACAGCAGCACGAAATAGCCGTGCTCGCGCGCCACCGTATCGATGCCGCGCACGATCTGCGCATAGAAGGGGTTGCCCACGTCGGGCACCATGGTGAGCAGCATGCGGCTCTCGGCCGTGCGCAAGCTGCGCGCCAGATGGTTCATGCGGTAGCCGAGCGCGGCCACGGAAGCGAGCACCTTGTCGCGCGTGGGCGCCCGCACGCCGGCCTGCTCGTTCATCACGCGCGAGACGGTAGCCACCGACACCCCCGCATGCGCGGCAACTGCGCTGATGGAGACGGTTTCTGTGGGCAAAGGTGATGGAACGGCTGCGGGCATGGCGCTTTTTACTAAAATGTAATCGATTACATTTATAGGCCAGTCGGGCGCGCGATGCAAACATTATTGATGCTGCAATGCGCAAAAAATAGGCAGGAAAGATGGCAAAAACGGCCCTGCGCGGGCCGCCGCAAGCTGCTATTTCTGGGCTTGCAAGGTGTTCTGCTGCACGGCAAAACCGGCACGCACGGCGGAGAGTGCCGCCACCCACAGGATCAGGCCGGCGCCCAGGCAGCCGACGGGATGGATGGGGCCATGGCGCAAGGTCAGCGGATAGCCGATGGCCCACACGCACAGGGCCATGCCGATAGCCAGGTGGCGGCGCGCCTTGAACAGCCAGGCCAGCGGAAAGAAATGCAGGCCCACGATCAAAATGACGGCGGGAATGAACCACGCCTGTAGTCCCATGTTTTTCAAGATGTTGCCGACGATGAAGATGGCAATCCACTGCCCCGCGTTCACAAAATTGAACAGCCGGCCCACGCGCTTGGCCTGCGGCGATTGTTCCGCCGCCGCATGCGCGGCGCGGTGGCGCCGGAACTGGCGCCACGCCAGCATGAACAGCAAGACGGTGAGGCCGGCAACCGGCAGCAACTTTAAGGGATGCGCGCCATACGTCTGCACGCACCAGGCGGCCACCCACAGGCCGCCAAACAGGGAAAAGAACATGGCGCCAATGGCGCTACGGGCACGAGCGGCGGCAGCGTCGTGTTGTGGCAGGGTCATGGCAGGGTCTCTCGGCAAGTAAAAATGCTTACTTCATCATCGCGCAAAACGTTTCGGGATTGCCGTCAAGAATAACGCCGCTGGGCCAGCGGTGGCTGCGCTGCTGGGCGCGCAGCAAGGACGCGGCCAGGGCCGAATCGCCATCGACAGCGTAGACGAAGACGGGCATGTTCAAGCTGGCTGCGTCGCCCAGCAAATTCGGATTGGCGTCCAGGCTGCGCGCATCCACATGCACGCCAGTGGGCATGCCGATCTGCTGCTGCACGCGCTGCAGCCACGGCTTGTCGAGCTTGGGCGGACGGGCATTTTTCGCGATATAGCGGCTGACCCGGTTGGCCCCGGCCGCCTGCGCATTGCGCGCGTCAAACACGAGCAGGCCCAGGTAACCCTGCGGGTCGGCGCGGCGCGCGCACGCCAGGTTGTTCGGCACGCCCGAGGTCAAGAACCAGTTGCCATGCTTGATGTTCGCGCGCAACTGCGTCACCAGGGTGTTGATGGGCGCGCACGACGCCACGACATCCTTGATTTCCGCATTCAGGGTCTTGGCCGGGAATGCCGTCGCCAGGTCGGCGACATCGCTGACAAAGGGCGGCGTTTCCGGCGTAGCCACGCCACGGTTCTTCATGCTGGCGGCGCGCCAGTCGTCGGCCGTCAGTTGTTTCACAGTGCGGGGCGTTCCCGTGTCGACGACTCTCCCCGTCAGCAGATCGTGGTGCACCACCCAACTGCCGTCGCCCAGCAGTTGCAAATCCGTCTCGACGCCGTCCCAGGTGCCGAAATACGTGTTGCGCAGCGCGCTCAGCGAGTTTTCCGGCGCATTGCCGGCGCCGCGGTGGGCGTGCACCTTCATGCCCAGGCAGTCGGCCTGTACAAACGTGCAGAACGTGCTGAGCAGCACGGCCAGTGCGGCCGCCTTATTTTTGTTGCGCGTGATAGCCATAGTGAATTCCCTGCAAAACATGGATGCGGATCGCTTCATTGACGGGGTAGCTGTAGCCCTGCCCCACCGCCACGACGTGCGTGATATTGGCCAGGATGGCCTTGCCGGCGAGATTCCAGCGCGTGCTGTCGGGCTCGCCCTGGCGCGTCCAGTCCAGCATTTGCCGGAACAGCTCGCTGCGCGTGACGTTATTGTCGAGAATGGACAGCATGCCCCAGGTGCCCGCAAAGGCCGTCGCCAGCACGCCCGTGGCGATCCAGGCGGAACGGCGGCTCAGCTGACTATCGGCACCCGCCTGCTCGCCGCGGCGCGCCGCCAGCAACAATAATACGACGGTGGCGACCAGGTACAGCAGTTTCGAGAAGTGGCCGATGGCGCCCAGCAGCGAGAAGAACAGGGCCACGGGCGGCACGATGGCGGCGCGCGCCGCTTCTTTGCCTTCATGGAAGAACCTGCCGCCCGCTTCAAAGTCCGTGCGGCTGGCGCGGTATTCCACCAGTTTTTCCGCCGTCTGGCGATCGAGGAACTGCTCGAACAGGCGCCCGAACTCGGCAGGACTCGCATACGATGCCTGCACCGTGGCGCCAGCCGGCAGTTTCAAGGCTTCGCGCAATTCCGCCTGCACGCCGGGGCGCGCGACAAAGGCGGCAAACGGCAAGCCCGGCGGGATGCGCTCGCCGCGCACGGAGACGCCCTTGCTGGCCGCCTCGGCCGTATAGCGGCGCTTGACGGCGGCGCGGAAACCCCGCTCGTCGTCGGTCTGCCAGTTGGCGGGCACGGGCACTTTCTTGCGCACATTATTGACGACGGCCGCCTGGCGCCGCATCGGCACCGAATGCGGCTGCCAGCCACGCCGCGACAGGCTGCTCACGTATTCCTGCCACGAGGATTGCTGCTTGGCGCGCAAGCCGGCATCGCTGTCGGGAATGATGCCCGCATACAATTCCCACTTGCCGGCCAGCTCGCGCATGGCTTCCTGATATTTGTCATAGTAGCCGGACGGGCCGCCCGCCACCTGGCGCACATTGGCGCGCACCAGCTGCTCCTTGGCCGGCCCCATGCGCTCGTCAAGATGCCGCACCGACACGGCCAGGAAGGGGAACAGGGCCAGGAAAGACTTGCCTTCCGGCTTGGCGAACAGGGTGGGATCATCGACCAGGCCCTGCAGTTGCAAGCTGCCGCCTACCAGCGAACGCTGCAGCAAGGTGGTGTTGAAGGCCATGCGGCGAAATTCCGCGTCGCGCGTGTTGACGAGCACATTCACCGTGGTTTTCAGCACGCCGAAGACGACGCCGGCCGTCACCACGCAGCAGACGATGATCTTGGTCCAGCTTGGCCCGCTGCCATTGTTCTTCAGCCGGCGGCGCCACATCAGCTGCAACACCACCAGCGCGGCGGCGATGCCCGACAGGCTGCGGCCATAGAATTCCACGCCTTCCACATCTTCCGGCTTGACGTTGCCGCCCACCACGTCGAGCAAGCGGGCATTGAAGCCCAGCTCGAAGCACAGGTAAATAATCGTCAGGACGATCAGGATCAAGGTCTGCCGGATCTGCAGACTGCGCAAACTCGCGGCCATCTTATTTCCTCAAGTCGATGACGACGGGCTTGATTTCTTCCGTCTGGAAACTCATGGCGGCTGGCACGCGCGAAGCGCTGTCGGCGGCGCGCGCGGCCGGAGCCGACGTTGTCGATGAAGCTGGCACGGTGCGTGCTGGCGCCGGCGCTTCCTGCGCCACCTGGCGCCGGTTCTTGCTGGTGGTGCGCGTGGCGGGCTTCGCGGCAGGCGCCGGGGCCGCTGCCGGCGGCGCCGGGATCACGCGTCCGCTGTCGCTGCCGGGCATGGTGGCGATGACGGGGCCCGTGGCGCGCAAGGCGTCGTCGGCAAATGGCTGCGCGCGCGTATCGACGCCGGGCGGCACCGGCACGCTGGCGTTGAGCAGCCGGCTATCCGTGTAGATCATGCGCGACAGGCGGTTGTAGTTGGGGAAGTCGATATTCAGCGATTTCGCATCCGCCGCCAGCTCCACGCGGGGACGGTCCTTGCAATTGCCGACTGTCCACTGCAGCACGTCCGTGCCCTGGAAAGCCAGCACTTCATAGCGGTAGGCGCAGCCGCGCTCCTGGGTTTCCACGATCACCACGGTGCGCTCGCCCACGTTTTCCACGCGCGCCACGCGGGCCGTGATGGCATTGTCCAGCGGCACGACGCGAAACGCCTGCGACAGCTTGATCGAATACTTGCCCTTCGGATCCTTGCGCAAGGTGCCTTCCGTGCCATCGCGCAAGCGGAAGGTGGAAATCGGCGTGCCGAACAACTCGGCCGTATCCAGGCCCATCATCACGCCGCCACGGCCATTCGGCGTCATGGCGCAGCCCGTCAACAGGACGCCAACTGCCACGCCGGCGATCAATTTGCGCCAGTGCGCGGATGCAAAATTCTTATATGTTGTCATGCTGGATAACTTTCTCTTATTTCTGAATTCAGGGATTGATGACGGCCAGCGGATTGCCCGGGCCTGGCGGCGGCAAGACTTTCTGGCGGTCGCGCGACAGCACAGTGAAGGCGCCCAGGGTGTCCGGGCCGGCGACGATTTCCAGCTGCTCACGCTGCAGCCAGGTGCGGATTTCCGCTTCTGTTGCCTCGGCGCGGAACAGCACGCGCGTGCGCACGCCCGTCTCGACGCCGCTGCGCTGTGGAGCACCGTTGCGGAATTCGGCATTGCCGACGACGGCGTTTTCCTTCGGCAAGAACAGCCACGCCGATTGCACCACCATCACACTGGCGGCCACGGCCGTGACGATCTTCAGCCAGCGGCTGGCATTGGCCGCCTGCACCGGCTTAGCTACCGGTGCCAGCGCATCGGCCGTAGCGATCTGCAACTGCTGCAGTCCCTGGCGCAGCAATTGCCGGTAGGCCACGCGGCCATCCTTGCCCAGCTCGCTCGACAGGGGCGTGCCCGTCAGCGCATAGTCGTCGCCAGGCAAGGCCACGCGGGCGATCACGCCGGGCGCCGCCGGGGCGGCATTGGCGCGGCCATGCGTTTCCAGCCAGCGCGCCGCCTGCAGGCGCTCCTGGCTGAACACGCCCAGGCAAGCACCCAGGTCCGTCAAGGCCAACGTCACGGGCAGGTCGCACAGCACCAGACCGGCACGCGGGTCGGCGGGCGCGTCGCGCTCTTCGACCACCAGGCCGCAAGCGTCCGCATACGCCGTATCGGGCGTGACGAGCCAGCCGCGCCAGCGCTGCCGCGTGCTGTCCCAGGCATCGAGCAGCACGGCGCCAAAGCCGGGGCGGCGCGCCAGCAAGTGGATCTGTCCACCCGCGATGGGCCGCGCGGCCAGCGGCGCGGCATCGCTGCGGCGCGCAAAGCGTTCCATCACGTATTCCGGCACGGCGATGCCGCGCCAGTCGGGGGTATCACCGCAGACATCCGCATCCAGCAGTTCGGCGGCGGACGGCGGCGCCGGCAAACGGGCGGCAACAATGGCCAGTGTGGGCGTCAATGCAGTCATGCCGGTGGCCTTTCATCAGTGTTCGGGTCGGTGGACGCGGGGTCCATGTGCAGGGATAACGCGGCCACGCACAAAATATCCAAAACTATTTGCGCCGCCTGCATGTCGCGCACGGCCAGGGAATCCCCCACGCGCAGCTTGAGCAGGCTCAAGACCCAGCTGCCCAGCAAGGTGGCGCGGTGGGCCGGTTCGACGATCTGGCATCCCGCGCTATTGGTCTCGCCCTTCTGCCTGTGCACCAGTCCCAGCTTGCCGCCGTGATAATGCGCGGAAGCGATCTGCTCGGCCAGTTCCTTGACGGGCATGCCGCCGCAGCCGCAATGGCGCAGCAGCAAGATCAAATCACGGGGCAAGGTGGCAATAAAAACGTCTGCCGCTACGCGCACCTGCTGCGGCGTGAGCTGGTAGTCGCGCAACGGTTCGGCATAGGCGTCGGGCGCGCGCAAGTCGCAGCCGTCTTGCGCATCGGCATCTTCCTCAATACGCTGCTTGCGCAGCTGGTCGATGATGAAACGCTTGAAGTACAAAAACAGGGCGCCCACGTGGTGAGGCGCGGCATCGCTGTCGCTGTGGAGGACTTTTTCGATGAAAAACTGGTGGCGCAAATCGGCCAAGGAATCGCCCAGCGATGCCGCCTCACGCGGGCGGCATGGCATCAGCGCGGCGATGACGCGCTGGTAAAACTCGCCCAGTTCGCCTTGTGTCAGCTGCGGGCGGCGGGTCCAGAAAGCATGAATCCGTTCAAATTGTTCCGATTGCACAGCCGGTCCGATCGTGTGTTGGGCGGCACGCGCCACTGGCCGGCGGCGACGCACACCGGCAAACAAGCAATACGCTGGCCAGACAAGAAAAACTTGTCAGTAAGGTAAAATGCATTTAGGCAATTTTCTCATATCACAGTAAAAACCGCTAACTTTTGTTACTTTCACGACAATTCCCGAGACGCCGATGCAACGCCTGATTCCCCTGTTCTTGAGCCTGTTCTTTTTGCTGGGCAGCAACGTAGCGCACGCCGCCGTGCCAGCGTCTGTGCAAGCTGCTCCCGGCAAGCGCATCGCCCTGGTGATCGGCAATGCGGCGTATCCGCAGCCGCTATTGAATCCCGTCAACGATGCGCGCGCCATGGCCGAACGCCTGCGCCGCCTGGGTTTTGAGGTGCTGTTGCGCACGGACATCAACGCGGCGCAGCTGCAAAAGGCCTCGGCCGAGTTTTCCACGCAGGCGCGGGGCGCCGATATCGCCCTCGTGTTTTACGCGGGCCACGGCGCGCAGGCGGGCGAAGCCAATTATGTGTTGCCGCTGGGCGCCAACATGAATGCGCTGAGCGCTGCCGCGATTGCCGCGCAGGGCGTCTCCGTTTCCAGCCTGGCGGGCGATTTGCAGCGTACGGGCGCGCGCGGCGCCGTGCTGATCCTCGACGCTTGCCGCCAGGAATATACGCGCGGTGGCGCCGTGGTGGTGCCCGGCGGCGGCAATGCGGCCAGCCACGGCTTTGCCGATACGCAAGCGCCACGCGGCGTGGTGATCGCCTATTCGGCGGGACCGGGCGCCCTGGCGCGCGATTTCTGGTCGCCCGATTCGCGCAACAGCCCCTACACGAGCGCCCTGCTCGACGCGCTCGATGCCCCGGGCTTGCCCATGGGCGACGTGTTTTCGCAAGTGGCGGCAAGAGTGGCCGCCATGACGCACGATGTGCAAAAGCCCCGCGTATCGTTTGGCGAAACGTCGGCGCGGCTGGTGCTGAACATGGGCAGCGGCAAGGGCGTCAGCCAGCCGGCGCCGGGCGTACTGGCATCGGGCAACAACGGCATGCGTGCCCCCTCCCGGCGCCAGCGCCAGCGACGCCGCCGGCCGCCGCACCGGGAGCGAAAGTGTGGCCCGGTAACGTGCTGCAAGACATCAACTATGAAATCCGCATGCAGATCGCGGCGCGGCCGTTTCCCCGCCAGCAGCTGGAAAAGCGCGCGCGCAGTGGCGACCTGGTGGCGCTGACGGCCCTCGGCTATGGCATCGGCGGCGGCGATGCCGGTATCAAGCAGCCGAAAACGGGCATGCAGTGGCTGGAAAAGGCGGCCGCGAAAGACTTTCCCATCGCCCAGACCTATCTGGCGGAATTGCTGATGATCAAGGGCGACCCCGCCTCATTAAAACGGGCCGGCGTGCTGCTGGACGCCGCCTCGCAGGCCGGCTACACGGCCGCCCATGCGTATAAATTCGACCTGGCCCGGCGCACGGGCGCGCCGCCGCAAGACGCGGCACGGCATTTGCAGGACGCCTTCATGGGCTTGATGAAGGATTACCAGGGCGCTGCCAAGGATTTGATGCAGCCGCAAAAAATAATTCAAAATAATTTTAGATTTCCCTGAACTGCCCCCGTTATCCGGGGGTACATGCAATACAGCATGACAGTGACCAGGGAAATCCCATGCAAGCATCGAGCACGGCAGCAACCATTACCACCGGCCAACGGGGCCGCATCCTCGCCTACCAACCGAGCGGACAAGGTTCCGTCAGCGTGGCCGGCATTCAACATGCCTTCGACGTCAGTACCCACTGGCGCTCAGACGTGGCGCCCGCCATCAACGCCGTCGTCGACGTGCGCTTCGATGACGCTGGCAGCCTCGCCACCGTCAGCGCCGTGGCGACGCAGCAACTGGCGCAGGAAGAAATGGCCGGCGCGGCGAAACTGGCGCGCGACAAGGGCCAGCAGCTGTGGGGCCAGGCAGTCTCGGCGCTGGGCATCAAGGTGCTGGTCAGCCTTGGCGTCTTGATCGCCGGCGCCTTTGTCTTCAACACCATCGGCATCCGCCTGTTCGCCTCCGTCTCGCGCACCTATTGGCAGCTGCTGGGCCTGTCGGCCGACAGCCTGGAAAGCTTTGCCCGCGATGGCGGCGGCGGTTTTACCTCCGCACAATTTTTTCTTCCTGCTGGCCATTGCCGGCTGCTGCGCCACCATGGCCAGCAGCCACCCGAAAGCGGCGCTGGGCAAGTGCGCGCCGCTGCTGTTCGTCGTCATCCACAGCAGCTTGCTGTTCATTAAGATCAAGGGCGCCGTCAGCGATGCGGGCAACGCCATGGGCGGCATCATGGGTAGCCGCGCGGCCCGCATGGCCGAGCAGATGGCCAGTGAAATGCTGGGGCAAGTGTGGCAAGGCTTGTCGTTCGGTATCGGTTTTTACCTAGTGCTGGCAGCCAGCATTGTCCTGGCCGCTTACGGTGTTGGCGAATACAAACGCAAGAGCATCGGCTAAGCCCCGCACTCCCCCACACATCAACTTTGAAGGAAATACCATGCAACGCACCCTCCCCGCCCTGCTCGCCATCGCCATCGCCATCCTGCTGTCCGCCTGCGGCAAGCCCTCCGACAATGCAACGCCGGCGGCCTCGGCGCCCGCCACCAGCGTGGCCGACATGGCCGCCAAGGCGCAAGTAAAAGCGGCCGCCGCCAGCCTGCCGCAAGCGGACGCTGCCACGCCAACGTCCAGCTATGTCGACATCACGAGCGGCAACCAGTTGATGTACAGCTACATCGCCCTGTCCGACGTGCCACCCGATTACGCGGCCGTGGCGCAGCGCATCTCGCGCGACTATGCGGGCAGCAACGATGCCTTCCGCAAGCAGGAAGTGCTCGACGCCCTGAAACCGCAGATCGACGCCAAGGTCAACGAAGCGAAAACCAAACGCTACCTGCGCTACCAGATCAATGGCCAGGGCGCGCTGTCGCCATACGCCATGGACAAGGCCGCCTTCCCCGCCAAGTTCGCCGAAGCGGGCACGTATTACTACATGTACGACAACGGCGACTACAAGCTGGCGTTCACGAATGGCGACGGTTACTCACTGCTGAAGGTAGACCAGGAGGCGGCGCGCAAGATCGAGGCGGCGCGCAGCGGCTACAAGGACTTCGCCATCGTCGTGTATGCCTACGCCCAGGAAGCGGACATGGCCAGCAAGCAGGTCAAGGCGCAGATCGTCAAGGTGGCGATCAAGCTGAACGGGCAGGAAATTCCTGTGCAGCAAGCGCTGTAAGCACCGGGGCCTTTGCGTTACACTGTTCGCCACATTGCATCGGGATAGCGACATGGGCGAACAGACACAGGCGGAACAACATCTGGCGAAGGGCCAGCAACTGCAGCAGCAAGGCAAGCTGATCGAGGCGATCAACGCCTACCAGGCCGCCCATAAACTGAACCCGGCCCTGGCCGAAGCACAGCATTTCCAGGGACTGGCGATGCTGGAGCTGGGCCAGGGCGCCATCGGCCTGGGCTTGCTGAAACTGTCGCTCAAGCAGCAACCGGAGAACGCCCTGTTCCACTACAACCTGGGCAACGTGCTGCGCGGCACGGACAGCGAAGCGGCGCTGGCCAGCTACGCTACGGCGGCGCGGCTGGCGCCGCACGAGCACGATTTCGCCATCAGCCATGCCGAATTGCTGCTGGGAAAACAGCGCCTGGCCGACACCATCGCCGAGCTGGAACGGGCCCATGCGCTGCGTCCGCAGCGCTGGCAAACCCTGCAGGGTCTGGCCGAGTTGTATTACCGCACGGGACAGCAGGCACTGGCGCTGGCACGCTACGCGCAGGCCCTGGCGTTGCATCCGGCACTGGCGCAAACGTGCCGCATCGGCTTTGCCAGCCCCAGCACTGAAAACACGGAACGGCTGAGCACGCCCGACGTAACGGCAAGCTTGCACGATTTCCTGCGCGAAACCGACCTGCACATCCTCGACGATTTCCTGCCCGACCCGGCCGCCTGGCGCGCGCAGGCGCTGGCTTTACCGTTCGAGCAGCAGCGCTATGCCGGGCAGAACTACCCGGGCAGCCAGACCGCGGGCCAGCCCAGTCAAGACATCATGGAGCGCATCGCCACGGCGCTGGGCCGCCCCATCCGTTTTATCTCGCCCGACAATGGTTCCTACCGCCTCAGCTATGCGGACGCGATGGCGCGCACGGATATCCACGTGGATAACGAGACGGGCAACAATTTCAATTTCTATGCGGGCGTGCTGTATCTGAACCCGCCCGAACAGTGCCAGGGCGGCACCACCTTCTGGCGCCACCAGCCCAGCGGCTGGTACCGTCGCTTGCCAGAAGCGGACGTAAAAGCGGGCGGCTACGCCAGCTTCAAGGATTTCCAGAAACGCTGGCTGCCGAACAGTAAAGTGCAGAAATTCAACGACTTGCAGGAACAGCGCGACAGTTGGCAAGCGCTGCTGGAAGTGCCGATGCGCCACAACCGATTGATCGTGTACAAGGGCCACTACTTTCACTCGATCAGCAATGTGTTTGGCGACACGCCGGAGAATGGCCGCCTGGTGCAGCTGTTCTTTTTGAAGTGCCCGATTAAGTTATTCGCAGTAAAAATCGCCGAAGTTGATGACGGCGCCCAAGAAAATGTTCAGGGCTAGGCGCCGTGCCGCAGGCAGTACGAATGTACGACAAGGCACGGCAACAACGCCATGGACGTTTTATTGGGTGATCGTCAATACATGTCAGCGGCCGTGGCGCGTACTGCTTTCAATAGCATGTCCGCGCCCGGCGACAGCAAATGATCCTGCTGGCGAATGATGCCGAAGGCATCCATCTTGCACGGCAGCTCGATGGGCAAGATGCTCAGCACGTTCAACGATTCGTAGTAATGCGCCACTTCCGTCGGCATCACGTGCAGCGAATCCGTCTGCTGCAGCAAGGACGTGATCAAGAGCAAGGCGGTGGTGTCGACCACGTCGACGGGCGGTTCCTGGCCGGCGCGGCGGAACATCATGTCGAAGCGGTGGCGCAGGATGCTGCCTTGCGGCGGCAAGATCCACGGCTGACCCGCCAAGTCTTTCAGTTGCAGATTCTTGCGCGACAGCAGCGGATGGCCATTGCGCGCCACGGCGCTGGCCGGCTCTTCCGTCAATTCCTCGTAGATGAGGCCAGCGCTGCTTTCCTTTTCCAGGATGCGCCCGATCATGAAGTCCAAAGTTCCATGCTGCAGCATGTCCATCAGGGTGTTGCTGTGCTCCAGGTGCACGCCGATGCGCATCAGCGGCGCCTGCTGCTTGATGCGGGCAATCGCGCGCGGCAACAAGGCCATGGCCGGCGTCATGATGACGCCCACTTCCACCTGGCCCGTCAAGCCCGACTTCAGGGCGACGATGTCGTCATGCGCCAGCGACAAACTCGTCAAGGCCATGCGCGCGTGGCGTATCATCGTCTCGCCGTAGATCGTCGGCTCCATGCCGCGTGGCAACCTGTCGAACAGGCGCACGTCCAGCATCTCTTCCAGGTCCTTGATTTGCTTGGACGCGGCCGGCTGCGTCATGTGCAATTCTTCCGCCGCGCGGTGGATGTTGCGCTGCTCATCCAGGGCGATCAGCAGCAGCAATTGCCGCGTCTTCAGGCGGGCTCGCAAGAACCAGTTGGGGTTGAGGGTATCCATGAATAAATCATATCATGATCGATATCGGTATTAATTCAATATCGATATTATAGATATCGGTGTGTCTCCTTTTTGTACTGTGTGAAATGGCTCAGGACGCCTTGCAGGCGGCACTCGGATTTGCTGCCGGCCCATCCGTTTGCTGGATGAAGTCGATCGTGCCATCGGGCTTGTACTTCAGCTCTTCCACGGCCACGGAACGCCGGTATTCGCCGCCACCGGGCAACTTGTCGTTGTGATAGAAGATATAGGACTTGCCGTTGAATTCGATGATGGCCTGGTGAATGGTTTTCACCACGGCATTCTTGTCCATGATGGTGCCGCGGAAATGCCACGGTCCCGTCGGCGTCGGCCCAGTCGAATATGCCGTTTCTTCCGGGAAGTTGCGCGAGTACGACAGGTAATACGTGCCCGCATGCTTGTGCATATAGGCCGCTTCCGTGAACGCATCCATGCCGAAGGTCAGAATCGGGCCATCGAGCTCCGTCATGTTGGCTTTCAGCTTGGCGTATTTCAAGACCGTATTGCCCCAGTAAATGTAGGCCTGGCCATCCGTGTCGATGAAAACAGCCGGGTCGATATCATCCCACGGAATCGCCGTCTGCTTCGTCATGTCGTTCGTGATCAGGGCGCTGCCGCGCGCGTCGACGAACGGTCCGGTAGGGCTGTCGGAAACAGCCACGCCGATGGCCTTGCCGGGGATGGTTTTATGGTCGACGGTCGAATAGAAATAGTATTTATTGCCGCGCTTGACGATGTCACCGGCCCAGGCATCCTTGCCGGCCCACGCGAAGGTGGAAAAGCGCACGGGCGAGCCGTGGTCCGTCCAGTTGGCCATGTCACACGAGGAATACACGCGCCATTCATTCATGCGGTAATCCGTATCCGTGGCGCTCGCTTCATCGTGGCCCACGTACAGGTACACCCTGCCATTGTCGACCAGCGCGGCCGGATCGCCCGTGTAGATGTTTTTCACGATGGGGTTGCCCGCCTGCGCGCCGAGTGAGGCGCAGGCGAGCGCCGCCGCCATGCCGATGGCTGCGGCAAGTTTATTCTTGTGAAACATGCTTTTAACTCCCGTTGGTATTTTTCTGGCCCATGGCCATCAGTCTTTGCACGACGCAAAAGACAAACAGCAGGCCGCCGATGACGATCTTGGTCCACCACGAGCTGAGCGTGCCGTCGAAGGCGATCAGGGTCTGGATGGTGCCCAGCACCAGCACGCCGGACAGGGCGCCCGCCACATAGCCGTAGCCGCCGCTGAGCAGGGTGCCGCCGATGACGACGGCGGCAATCGCATCCAGCTCCGTGCCTTGCGCATGCAAGCCATAGCCGGACAGCATGTAGAACGAAAACAGCACGCCGCCCAAAGACGCGCAGAAACCGCTGAAGGCATAGATCAGCACCTTGGTACGCCCCACGGGCAAACCCATCATCAGGGCCGACTGCTCGTTGCCACCGATCGCATAGACGGCGCGGCCGAACGGCGTGGCATGCGCCAGCCAGATGGCCAGCAGCAAAGTGATCACGGCGATCACCACGCCCGGCGAGACAAAGCCACCAAGGAATTGCAACTGGGTCTGCGACATGGCCACGAACAGCGGGTCGGCGATGGTGATGGAATTGATGCTGATCAAATAGCACAGTCCGCGCGCCAAGAACATGCCCGCCAGGGTGACGATGAACGGCTGCAATTTGAAATAATGGATCAGCGCGCCCATGCTGGCGCCAAATACGGTGCCCAGCGCCAGCACGGTGACGATCACCAGCAGCGGCGGCCAGTGCGCCACGTTGAGCAGCCAGGCGGCGATCATGGTTGACAGGGCCAGCACGGAACCGACGGACAGATCGATGCCACCGGAAACAATCACGAAGGTCATGCCGACGGCGATGACCAGCAAAAAGGCGTTATCGATCAACAGGTTAAAGATCACTTGCGTCGACAGCAGGCCCGGATAGGCGGCGCCGCCCAGGCCCAGCATCACCACCAGCAGCAGGACCGTGACGAGCGAGGTGAAATACGGGGTGTGCAGCAAGCCCTTCATGCTTTTCTCCGATGCAGCAATTGCTTGAATTCCGACGATTGCGACAGGCAGACGAGGAAGACGACGACCGACTTGACGACCATGTTCACTTCCGGCGGCACGCCCAGCGAATAGATCGTATAGGTCAGGGTCTGGATGATGAGGGCGCCTATCATGCTGCCCACGAGGCTGAACTTGCCGCCGGCCAGGGACGTCCCGCCCAAAGTGACTGCCAGGATGGCGTCCAGTTCCAGCATCAGGCCCGCATTATTCGCATCGGCGCTCTTGATGTTTGAGCTGATCATCAGCCCCGACAGGCCCGCGCAGGCGGCGCAAAACACGTAGACAAAAAAGATCAGGGTCGCCGTCTTGATGCCGGCCAGACGCGCGGCGACGGGGTTGATGCCGACGGCCTGGATGAACAGGCCCAGCGCCGTCTTGCGCATCAGCACGGCGGTAATGATAAACACGGCCGCCACGAGGAACAGGGAAAACGGTAAGCCGAACAGGTAGCCGCTGCCGATGAAGAAGTACGGTTGATAGTAGACGGTAACGATCTGCCCATCCGTCAGCAATTGCGCCAGGCCGCGCCCCGCCACCATCAAGATCAAGGTCGCGACGATGGGCTGCAAGCCCAGTCCCGCCACCAGCACGCCATTCCAGGCGCCGCACAGCAGGGCCGCGCCCAAGGCCGCCGCCAGGGCCCAGGCCATGGGGATGTTGCTCACGTAGGTCGGCACGCCATTCTCCATCACCATGGTGCCGCCGATCAGCATGGCGGCCACGGTGCCGGACAGGGCCACGACAGCGCCCACGGAAATGTCGATGCCGCGCGTGGCAATCACCAGGGTCATGCCCAGCGCCGCCAGCATCAGCGGCGCGGCACGGTTAACGATGTCGATCACGCTGCCGTACAAATGGCCGTCGCGAATTTCCAGATGGAAAAAGCCGGGGATGGCAAAGAAGTCGATCAGCAACAGCAGGAACAGCGCGGCCAGGGGCCGGCTCAGGGGGTGATGCAGAACGGTATGCAAGGACGTACCCGTAGTGGAAGCCGGACGCGCCAGTGGCGCGTTCGATGGCGTGGATAAACTCATGTGGCATCTCCGGCGATCACTTGCAGCACGGAACTGTCGTCGAGCTCGCCGCGCGCATAGTCGCCGCACGCCTTGCGGTCGCGCATGACGACAATACGGTCGCTGCAACGCAGCACTTCCGGCAGTTCGGACGAGATGAACAAAATCGCCATGCCCTTGCGGCACAGTTTGGCCACATAGCTCATGATTTCCTGCTTGGCGCGCACGTCGATGCCGCGCGTCGGCTCGTCTAAAATCAGCATGGCCGGTGACGTCACCAGCCAGCGGGCCAGCAGTGCTTTTTGCTGATTGCCGCCCGACAGGCTGCCGATGGGCGTCTCGATGCTGGCCGTCTTGATGCCGAGCGCCTTGACGTACTCGTCGGCAAGCGCCTGCTGGCGTTTGAACGGGATGGCGCGCAGCAAGCCCGTGCGGGCCTGCAAGGCCAAAATAATGTTTTCGCGCACGGACAGCGACAGGATCGCCCCCTCATGCTTACGGTCTTCCGAGCAAAAGCCGATATCCTGGGCTATCGCATCGCGCGGCACGTGGAAGTTGCGCGGCTTGCCTTGCATGGTGATGCTGCCGGAATCGGCCTTGTCGGCGCCAAACAGCAAGCGCGCCAGTTCCGTGCGGCCCGAACCGAGCAAGCCGGCCAGGCCCAGCAATTCACCCTGGCGGATGTGGAAATCCATGGGCAGCAAGGCGCCCTTGCGGCCCAGTCCCTGCGCTTCCAGCACGGTGGGGCCAAAGCTGGCAGCGCCCGCTTCTTGCGCCAGGTCCAGCGCTTGCTCCTGCGTGTCGGCCGCTACGCCGATCATTTTATTGACCAGCGCCAGGCGCGACAGCTCGCTGCACGCATACTCCCCTTCGCGCTCGCCATTGCGCATCACGGTGATGCGGTCGGAAATGGCGTAGGTCTGGTCGAGGAAATGGGTGACGAACAGGATCGCCATGCCCTGCTCGCGCAGGCGGCGCAGCACGGAAAACAGCAGATTGACTTCCGCCTCGTCCAGGCTGGACGTGGGTTCGTCGAGAATCAGCACGCGGGCCGAAATGTTCAGCGCGCGCGAAATGGCCACCATTTGCTGAATGGCCAGCGGAAAGCTGGACAATTGTGCCGTAACATCGATATCGATCTGCAATTGCTGCAGCAAGGCACGTGCCTGCTGCTGCATGGAACGCCAGGCTATGGGACCAAAACGGGCGCCAAAGCGGCGCGGGTAGCGGCCAATAAAGATATTTTCCGCCACCGACAGGTTCGGACACAGATTGACTTCCTGGTACACCGTGCTGATGCCGAGCAACTGCGCATCCGAGGTGGATGCGGGGGCGATGGGCTTGCCATCGAGCAAAATCTGGCCGCTGTCGGGCGTGTAGACACCCGTCAGCACCTTGATCAGGGTCGATTTCCCGGCGCCGTTTTGCCCCATCAAGGTGTGCACTTCACCCGGATACAGGCGCAGGGCTACGTCGCTGAGGGCTTTGACGCCGGGAAAGGACTTGCTGATGCCGCGCAACTCCAGCAAGGGAGCTGGCGCGGCGTTGTGATGCGCTTGCGTTTTCATCATGCGGCAAGCTTAGTACTTACGGTTCGGGAATTCCTTGGCGGCCACCTCGGCAGGGAACACGCCCTCCACCGTCGTGATGCGCGCTGGCACGGGCTTGCCGGCCACCACATCGCGGGCGATGGACATCAGTTGCGGGCCCAGCAGCGGGCTGCACTCGACGGTGACGTTCAGCTTGCCGGCGATCATGGCCTCGAATGCGCCTTTGACGCCATCGATCGAGATGATGATGATGTCCTTGCCCGGCTTCATGCCCGCTTCTTCGATGGCCTGGATGGCGCCGATGGCCATGTCGTCATTGTGCGCGTACAGCACGTTGATCTTCTTGCCTTCAGCCATCAAAAACGCTTCCATCACTTCCTTGCCCTTGGCGCGCGTAAAGTCGCCCGTTTGCGAACGGATGATCTTCAGCTTGGGATTCTTGCCGATGACTTCCTGGAAGCCTTCCTTGCGGTCGATGGCCGGAGCGGAACCCACCGTGCCCTGCAGTTCGACGATGTTGAGGGTCGCATCCGGGGTTTTCTTGGCGTGCTCGAGCAGCCATTGGCCCGCGCGGCGGCCCTCTTCCACGAAGTCTGAGCCGATGAAGGTCACGTACAGCGATTTATCGGCCACGTTGACGGCGCGGTCCGTCAAGATGACGGGGATCTTGGCAGCCTTGGCTTCGCGCAAGACAGTATCCCAGCCAGATTCGACGACGGGCGAGAAAGCGATCACGTCGACTTTTTGCGCGATGAACGAGCGCAGGGCCTTGACCTGGTTTTCCTGCTTTTGCTGCGCATCGGCAAATTTCAGGGTAACGCCGTCTTTCTTGGCGGCATCCTTGATGGAGACGGTATTGGCGGTGCGCCATTCGCTTTCGGCGCCTACCTGCGAAAAGCCCATGACGAGGGGCTTGGCGGCGAAAGCGGACGAGGTAGCGAAGGTGGTGGCGGAAAAGGCCAACAGCATGGCGCTGGCGAGGAGTGTGCGGCGTGTCAATGTCATTCTTGTCTCCAGTTTTTTTTGGAATACCATCACAGCCGGATGCCGGATGGGCGGTTTTTTATGAACCCATGGTAGGAGAAAGCAACATAGCCATCCAATCAATTCTTTTTCGCTTGCGATACCGATTTGCGTATCACCTGGCACACATCTGCTGGCCTCTTACCGTTTGGCCGCCGGCAATTGGCGGCTTTGATAGCGGTTCAAGTCGCGCGCATCGACCTGCGGCCAGCCATCCTTGTCCCACGTCATGGGCAGGATCTTGAGCTTCTGCAAATAATTGTCCGCCGTCTCGTAGGCGTGCAGCACCAGGTAATCCTTGCCATCGAACGTATAGGCGCTGTTGTGGCCCAGGCCTTTCCAGTCCTTGTCGCCCTGCAGCACCACCGTGCCGCCGCCCTGCGCCATGTCGCGTCCGTTCTTGTCCAGATACGGACCCGTCACGCTATTGGACCGTCCCACGGCCAGGTGATAGGTGCTTTTCTCCTTCTGGCAGCACAGCCCCCAGGAGACGAAGAGGAAGTAATCCTTGCCGCGCTGGAAAATGAACGGCGCTTCGATTTCCTCGGGCGCTGGCTTGAATTCACCCGCGCGTGGCGGCAGGGGCACGCGACGCGCCAGGGAATGCCACTCTTGCGGTTCCGCAATACGGGTCCAGTCGGGCGTCAATTTCACCAGCTTGATGCCGTTCCAGAAGGAACCGAACGACATCCACGGCGTGCCGGCGGCATCGGTGATGATGTTCGAGTCGATGGCGTTCCACTCGTCGCGCTCGGGCACGGATTGCAGCAACATGCCCTGGTCGACCCAGCGGTAGTCGGGCGAGCGGGGGTTGAGCGTGGTGTTGACGGTCACGCCGATGCCGGACGTGTTCTTGCCGAAGCCGGACACCGAGTAATACAGGTAATATTTTCCGTCATGAAACTGCACGTCAGGCGCCCAGATGTGGTCGTCAAACGATGGCGCAGCCGTCTTGGCCCACGTGGGCTGGCCCGCGAAGACGCGCCCTTCCGGCTGCCAGTCGACCATGTTTTTTGAGCTGTAGAAGGTGATGCCGGGGCCCGTGCTGTACAGATAATACGTGTCGCCTTCCCTGGCCATGACGGGGTCGTGCACGCTGACCTGGGCCGCATGCGCGGCAGCCAGGATCGCCAGGGTGCTCAGGATGGCGGCAGCGCCGCGTGTCAACAGGTGCATCGTCTTCTCCGATATGAACGGGCCGGCCCATCATGCGGGCCGGCCGGATGAATGACAAGTGCCGCAAAGCTTATTCGACAGCCACCACTACGACGGCCTTGGCGGGTACCGACACGGTCAGCTTGCCGCCTTGCGCCTTGGCATTGAACGCCACCGGCTGCACGGCTTGCGGTTGCGCAAAGCTGTTGACGGCGTCCATCTTGCCTGCGGTCAGCACACGACCATTCACGGCTGTCACTTTTTGACCTGCCAGCGCCACGCTCACGTCAACGGCCTTGTGCGGGTTCGTATTCACCAGCGACAAGTACACCTTGCCATCCTTGGCGCGCGCGGCCGAAGCGCTCACTTCAGGAATGCTGACCTTGCCCAGGCTGTACTTGCCATTGCCCTGGATGGCGACCGGCAGGGTCGTGGCATCCTGGAACGGCACGTACATTTCAAACGCGTGATATGTGGGCGTAAGGAAATATTTATCCTTGTCCGTGATGATCATCGCTTGCAGTACGTTGACCATTTGCGCGATATTCGTCATGCGCACGCGGTCTGCATGGGCGTGGAAAATATTGAAGTTCAGGGCGGCGACGAGCGCATCGCGCAAGCTGTTTTGCTGGAACAGGAAACCCGTGTTGGTGCCCGGCTCGACGTCGTACCAGGTGCCCCATTCATCGACGTACAAGCCCGTCTTTTTCGAGGGATCGTTCTTGTCAATGGCGGCGATATTGTTCTTGATCAAGCTATCGATGCGCAGGGTGCGGCTCAGGGTGGAAATCCATTCATTTTCACCAAAGCCCGTGGCGGCGCCCTTCTTTTCCCAGACGCCGGTCGGCACCGTGTAGTAGTGGAAACTGATGGCATCCATCATGTTCGGCTTGATTTCGCGGCTCAGCGTGCTGGACCAGCTGGTGTCATCGTCATTGCCGCCGCTGGCGATGAATTTCGGACGCGCGCTTTCCGGCGTCTTCATGAAGGTGTGATAGTGCTTGTACAGATCGGCGTAGTATTGCGGGCGCATATTGCCGCCGCACCCCCAGGCTTCGTTGCCAATGCCAAAGTAATCGACTTTATACGGCTGGGCGCGGCCATTCTTGCGGCGCAGCTCGGCCAGGGTCGACTTGCTGTCCGAGGTCATGTATTCGAGCCACTCGGACATTTCCTGCGGCGTGCCGGAACCGAGGTTGCCGTTGATATAGGTCTGTGCGCCCAGCAATTCCGCCAGGTCGAAGAATTCATGCGTGCCGACGGCGTTCGACTCTTCCACGCCACCCCAGTTGGTGTTGACCTTGGTCGGGCGCTTCTCGCGCGCGCCGATGCCGTCCTTCCAGTGATATTCATCGGCAAAGCAGCCGCCCGGCCAGCGGACCAGGGGCACGTGCAACTGTTTCAGCGCGCCCAGCACGTCATTGCGCCAGCCCTTGGTGTTGGGAATCGGCGAGTCCGGCCCCACCCACATGCCTTCGTAAATACCCGTGCCCAGGTGCTCGGCGAACTGGCCGTAAATGTTTTTATTGATCACGGAACCTGGCTTGGCCACGTCGATGGTGACATTGACGGGCGCGGCAAAAGGCGCTGCCGGCGGCCATGGCCAGGCTGAAGGCCACGATGCGGGTGTTGATGAATTTCATGCTGTCTCCTGTTTTTTAGTGAAAAGCAAGGGCCGGGATCGCTCCCGGCAATCTGGAATGGCGATGCCTCTCCTGCCGCGGGGTTGGGGCGGCATGAGGGGTGTTTCAAGATCGGAGTTGCCGGTCAGTGCCGGCGCGAATAAACGGCGCGGGGGCGCTTACACCCAGCCGGCGTCGACGATGAACTCCTGGGAGGAGCACATCGCGCCGTCATCGGAGGCGAGGAACAGCACCACGGCGGCGATGTCCTGTGGCATCAGCTTGCTTGGCAAGCATTGGCTTTTCTTGATTTCCACTTCCGCCGCGTCGTCGACCCACAGGTCGATCTGGCGCTGCGTCATGACCCAGCCCGGCGTGACCGTGTTGACGCGGATATTGTGGGCACCATAATCGCGCGCCAAACCCCGCGTGAGGCCGACGACGGCCGCCTTGGTGGTGGCGTAGACGGGGTAGCCGCCCGACTTCATGTGCCAGGAAATCGAGCTGACGTTGATGATGGAACCGCCGCCCTTGCGCTTCATGCCCTCGAAGACGGCCTGGCACGTGAAGAACATGGGACGTTGATTGATCGCAATGCGCTCATTCCAGTATTCCAGGGTCACGTCCTGCGCCTGGTGGCGCTGGTCGTTGGCGGCATTGTTGACGAGGATATCGAAGTCGCCCAGCTGATCGGCCAGTTCGGCCATGACGGCTTGCAAGGATGGAATATCCGTGATGTCGCAATGGCGGAACAAGGGTGCCGTCAAACCCGCTTCGGCCAGGCGGCGGCACAAGGCCTCGCTGGCCTCGACGGCGATATCGACAAACGCCACCAGCGCGCCCTGGGCGACAAATTCCGCCACCAGGGATTCGCCGATGCCGCTGCCGCCACCCGTGATGAACACGCGCTTGCCCTGCAAGCTGCCATATTTCGCCAATTGCTTCATCTTGTCTCCACCTGTGTATTTTTTTTTTTTTTATGATTAAAGTTTGCCCAGCACGCCATCGTGACGGCGCCAGATCCCCAGCGGATTATCATCGCGCAGCGACTCCGGCAGCAAGTCCTGCAGCAGATTCTGGTAAGACACGGGACGCAGGAAGCGGTTGATGGCCGCCGTGCCCACGGACGTGCTGCGGCCATCCGACGTCGCCGGGAACGGGCCGCCGTGCACCATGGCCGTCGACACTTCCACGCCGGTCGGGAAACCGTTCGCCAGGATGCGGCCCACGCGGCGTTCCAGCACGGGCAGCAGGCGGCGCGCGTCTTCCAGGTCGCCCGCATCCATCTGCAGGGTGGCCGTCAGCTGGCCTTCCAGGCTTTCCGTGATCGCCAGCAACTGTTCCATGTCGCGGCAAGCGACCAGCAAGGAGGCGGGGCCGAAGACTTCGTCGCGCAAGTCGTGCTTGGCCAAAAACGCCTCACCCGAAGTGACGAACAGTGCGGCGGCACCCTTGCCTTCATCGCCCGTGTTTTGCACCAGCGGCGTCACATCGGCGTGCTGCGCCAGGGCGGCGACGCCTTTCGCGTAGCTGCTGGCGATGCCAGCCGTCAACATGGTGGCGGCCGGCGCCGGCGCCAGCGCTTCGGCGGCAGCGGCGGCAAAGGCCGTGAAGTCAGGGCCTTCCAAGCCCAGCACCAGGCCGGGATTGGTGCAGAACTGGCCCACGCCCATCGTCAGCGAAGCGGCAAAACCGCTGGCGATCGCCGCGCCATGGGCGGCCAAGGCTTGCGGCAGCACAAACACGGGGTTGATGCTGCTCATCTCCGCATATACAGGTATCGGTTGCGCACGTTCCGCCGCCACCTTCATCAGGGCGAGGCCGCCCGAACGCGAACCCGTAAAACCCACGGCCTGGATGGCCGGATGGGCGACCAGCGCCTGGCCGATGCCGTTGCCTGTGCCCGTCAGCAAGGCGAACACGCCGGCCGGCAGCTTGCAGAGGGCAATGGCCTTGACGATGGCACGCGCCACCAGCTCCGACGTGCCCGGGTGGGCCGAGTGGGCCTTCAAGACGACAGGGCAGCCAGCCGCCAGGGCCGAGGCCGTATCGCCACCGGCCACGGAGAAGGCCAGCGGGAAGTTACTGGCCGCAAACACGGCGACGGGGCCCAGGCCAATCATGCGCAAACGCAAGTCAGGACGCGGTGGCGTGCGCTCCGGCAAAGCCGAATCGATGCGCGCATCGGTCCAGGAACCTTCGCGCAGCAAGCCGGCGAACAGTTTTAGCTGACCGACCGTGCGGCCACGTTCGCCTTCCAGGCGCGCGCGCGGCAAGCCGCTTTCCGTCGTGGCGCGCACGATCAGCTCGTCGCCCAATTCCAGAATTTGCGCGGCGATGGTGTCCAGAAAATCGGCACGTTCTGCATCCGTGGTGGCGCGGAACGGATCGAAGGCGGCTTGCGCCAGACGGCATGCCTCGTCGATTTGCGCCACGTCAACCATATGGAAGGCGGGCGCGATGTGCGCGCGCGCGGCCGGGTCCCACGCTTCGAAGGAGCCGCCATTGCCCTTGACGGCGACGCCGCCGATCAATGCATCACCGGTGATGATAAAACTCATAATGTGCTCACTTTCGCAAATTCGGTTGGGAAGACATCGAGGCGGTTGCGCAAGGCAGGGCCAAAGGCCGGCGCTTCGATTTCAAAGGTTTCGCCCGGCGCCACGCTCACGCCATCGGCAAAGCTTAACGTCGCCGTGCCAAAGAAATGCACGTGCACGTCGCCAGGGCGCTTGAACAGCGGATACTTGAAGTGATGGTGTTCCAGGTTGGCAATCGTGTGCGACATATTCTCTTCGCCGCTGACAAAGGCCTTTTCCCAACGCACATTGCCGGCAGTGTCCAGCACGCGCGAGGCGCCAGCGATATGCGCGGGCAATTCGCCCACAAGCAGGGCCGGCCCCACGCTGCACATGCGCAGCTTCGAATGGGCCAGGTACAGGTAGTTCTGGCGTTCCGTGATGTGGTCCGAGAATTCATTGCCGATGGCGTAGCCGACCCGATACGGCTGGCCGTCGTCGCCGATCACGTACAGGCCGGCGATTTCCGGCTCTTCGCCGCCATCGAGGGCAAAGTCCGGCATGCGCAGCGACTGGCCGCCAGCGCGCACGATGGAGCCATCGCCTTTATAAAACCATTCGGGCTGGGCGCCGGCCGTGCCGTCAGCCGGCTTGCCGCCTTCCACGCCCAGGCGGAACATTTTCATCGAATCGCTCAGGGATTCCGCATCGCCGCCGATCTTCTTGTGCATGGCGTCGCGCGCACCGGCGCTGCCCAGATGGGTCAAGCCCGTGCCCGTCACGTAGCAGTGCGCTTCGTCGGCGTGATCGAGCGGCGCCAGCACACGTCCGGCAGCAGCCACGTCCGCATAGGCATGCGTGGTGTTGCCGACGGTGGCGTTGACCAAGTCCGCCAGGCTGACCTTCTTGCGGATGGCGTCTTGCGCCAGCGCATACGTCGTGTTGTAGCCTTCGATGACGCGGATCTGGTCGTCTTGCAGCAGGCCGACGAGGCGGCCGCCGTGTTCATTCGTAAATTGCAGCAACAGCATGGAATTCTCCGCTTAATGTGAGTGGCGCGGCACGGCGGAACCGCGATTGCCGACCAGGAAGTCGAAATCGCAGCCTTCATCGGCCTGCAACACGTGTTCGATGTACAGTTGCTGATAGCCGCTCTTCGGCCCAGGCGCGCTGCCCAGTTCGCGGGCCGCCAGGCGCTCGGCGATTTCCGCGTCGCTGATGTCGATATTCAGGCTGCCGGCGTGGCAATCGAGGGCGATCATGTCGCCATCCTTGACAATACCCAGCGGGCCGCCCGCCATGGCTTCCGGCGCCACGTGCAGCACGACGGTGCCGTAGGCCGTGCCGCTCATGCGCGCGTCCGAGATGCGCACCATGTCGGTGATGCCTTGCGCCAGCAGTTTCGGCGGCAAGCCCATGTTGCCCACTTCGGCCATGCCCGGATAGCCTTTCGGGCCGCAGTTCTTCATGACCAGCACGGAGTTCGCGTCGACATCCAGGTCCGGATCGAGGATGCGCGATTTATAGTGCTCGAAATCCTCGAAGACAACAGCCTTGCCACGGTGCTGCATCAAATGCGGCGAGGCGGCCGACGGTTTCAGCACGGCGCCGCGGGGCGCCAGGTTGCCGCGCAGCACGCAGATACCGCCATCGGCCAGCAGCGGGTTGTCCAGGGTGCGCACCACTTCATCGTTGTAGATCGGCGCTTCGACGCAGTTGTCCCACAGCGACTTTCCGTTGACGGTCAAGGCATTCTTGTGCGGCAGCAAGTCGCCCTCGCCCAGGCGGCGTATCACGGCCGGCAAGCCGCCTGCGTAGTAAAACTCTTCCATCAGGAAACGGCCCGAGGGCAGCAAATCGACGATGGTCGGCGTGCCACGGCCCACACGGGTCCAGTCTTCCAGCTCCAGCGGCACGCCGATGCGGCCGGCAATCGCCTTCAGGTGGATCACGGCGTTGGTGGAACCACCGATGGCGGCGTTGACCTTGATGGCGTTTTCAAACGCTTCACGCGTCAGCACTTTCGACAGGCGCAGGTCTTCGTGCACCATTTCGACGATGCGGATGCCCGACATGTGCGCCAGCACGTAGCGGCGCGAATCGACGGCGGGAATGGCGGCGTTATGCGGCAGGGACGTGCCCAGCGCTTCAGCCATGCTGGCCATTGTCGAGGCCGTGCCCATGGTGTTGCAGGTACCGGCCGAGCGCGACATGCCCGATTCGGCCGACATGAACTGGTGCAGGGTGATCGAACCCGCCTTCATCTGCTCGTGCAACTGCCACACGGCGGTGCCGGAACCGATGTCCTTGCCATTGAGTTTGCCGTTCAGCATGGGGCCGCCGCTGACGACGATCGTCGGGATGTCGACGCTGGCCGCGCCCATCAGCAGCGCCGGCGTGGTCTTGTCGCAGCCGACCAGCAGCACGACGGCGTCCATCGGGTTGCCGCGGATCGATTCTTCCACGTCCATCGAGGCCAGGTTGCGCGTCAGCATGGCCGTCGGGCGCAGATTCGATTCGCCGTTCGAGAAGACAGGGAATTCCACTGGGAAACCGCCCGCCTCCAGGATGCCGCGTTTGACGTGCTCGGCCAACTGGCGGAAATGCGCGTTGCAGGGGGTCAGTTCGGACCAGGTATTGCAGATGCCGATGATGGGCTTGCCGTGAAACTCGTGGTCAGGTATGCCCTGGTTTTTCATCCAGCTGCGGTACATGAAGCCGTTCTTGTCCTGCGAGCCGAACCACTCGGCAGAGCGCAGGGCAACCTTCTTTTTGTCTCAGACATGCCATTCTCCTGGTTGTGCTATGCCGGATCTAATGTCGTCGGCCCGGGCAGCGATGTTGGAATACTAAAGAATCCTGCCATGCCTTTCCAATCAATTTTTAATGCGTTCCGATATCGAAAACGATATGACTATGCCCCAATGAAAACGCCCTGCGGGCACGTGGCGGCAGGGCGTGGGCTGTTTTGGCTGGGCTGCCTACTCGGCGGAAAAGCGGTACACGGTTTGCGTCTGATACACCTGACCCGGACGCAAAATGGTGCTGGGGAAGTGCGACTGGTTCGGCGAATCCGGGAAATGCTGGGTTTCCAGGCACAGTGCGCCGCGATGGCGGATGGGGCCTTGCTTGCCGTGCTGGCTGCCGTCGAGGAAATTGCCCGTATAAAACTGGATGCCCGGCTCCTGCGTGTACACCTGCATCACCCGCCCCGAAACGGGATCGCGCACGGTGGCGGCCAGGTTCAGCCTGTGATCTGCCTTTTGATTAAGCACAAAGTTATGGTCGTAACCACGGCCGATGCGGATCTGCTCATGCGGCAAGGCGATGCTGTCGCCGATGACGGTGCTTTGGCGCAAGTCGAATGGCGTGCCGGACACGTCCGCCAGTTCGCCCGTGGGAATCGACCCCGCGTCAACGGGCAGGTAGCGGTCCGCGTTGATCGACAGCGCGTGGCCGAGGATAGTGCCCTGCCCCGCCAGATTGAAATAGCTGTGGTTGGTCAGGTTGACGGGCGTGGCCTGGTCCGTCACGGCGTGGTAGCGCAGGCTCAGGGCATTGTCGTTGTCCAGTTCGTACACGACGGTGACGTCCAGCTGGCCCGGATAGCCGTCTTCGCCGTCCGGGCTGCTGCGCAAAAACGTCACTCCCACCGCGTCATCCCTGGTAAACGGCTCGGCTTGCCACATGACCTGGTGAAAGCCCTGGTTTCCACCATGCAAGTGATTGGGCGCATTGTTGACGGCCAGCTGGTAATCCTTGCCGTCAAGGCTGAAACGTCCCTCGGCGATGCGGTTGCCGAAACGCCCGATGACGGCGCCCAGGAAAGCGCTGTTGGCCAGGTAGGGCTCGATGCGTTCGAAACCGAGTACCACGTCGGCAAGAGTGCCGTCGCGGTCCGGCACGTGGATTTCGCTGATGATGGCGCCAAAGTCGAGCACCTTGACTTGCATGCCCTGGCGGTTCGTCAGGGTAAATACGCTGACGTGCTGGCCATCGGGCAGGATGCCGAACGGCGCTTGCGTCACTGAAACAGAATCAACTGGGGTCATGGCGTCCGGTCCGGTGCGTTACAGGGTCGATGAGCGGCCAAACACGGGCATGCCTCGCGCATCCCAGCGCAGCGGTTTGACAAACGTGTGGCGATCCGGGTTCCACAGCGGGTCGCCGACGATTTCCGTGTAGGTGCGGGCATGGTACACCAGCAATACGCCGTCGCCGTCGTCGGCCGTCGTGAAGCTGTTGTGGCCGGGGCCATAGATGCCGTGCTCGTAGCAGGTGGCAAACACGGGCTCTGGCGACTTGGTCCACGAGAACGGGTCCAGCAAGTCGGCCGTGTCATCGGCCCACAACAAGCCCATCGCATAGTTTTCATCGGTGGCGCTGGCCGAATAGCTGATGAAGATCTTGCCATTGCGTTTCAGCACGGAAGGGCCTTCGTTGACCCAGAAGCCGCGGATTTCCCAGTCGAACTCGGGCTTGCTCAGCATCACGGGCGGACCGGCCAGTTGCCACGGCGTGGCCATCGGCGCGATGTACAGATTCGAATTTCCTTCGATGGCCACATCCTTCTGCGCCCACAGGTAGTACAGCACGCCGTCGTGCGTAAAGGTGGTGGCGTCCAGACAGAAGGTGTCGATGCCCGTGTCGATCTGCCCCATGAATTCCCACTCGCCTT
The DNA here is from genome assembly GCF_023509035.1 of Janthinobacterium lividum. Taxonomy (NCBI): domain Bacteria; kingdom Pseudomonadati; phylum Pseudomonadota; class Betaproteobacteria; order Burkholderiales; family Oxalobacteraceae; genus Janthinobacterium; species Janthinobacterium lividum. The sequence continues at coordinate 795,182 of NZ_CP075583.1, forward strand.
CGAGCGGGTTGGCGTTGGTATTGCGGATCGCATACATGCGGTGCTGGAACAATTTATTTTTGATTTCGCGGCTCGGTGCGGCGGCGAAATACACATACCAGGCGCCCTGGTTGAAGTGCAGCTCCGGTGCCCACACCAGTTCGCTGTACGGGCCCGTTTCCGGCTTGTGCCATACGTCGACCGTTTGCGCATCCGCCAAGCCGGCGATGCTGTCGGCGCGGCGCAGTTCGATGCGGTCGTACTGCGGCACGGACGCCGTAAAGTAATAGTAGCCGTCGCTGTGGCGGTAGATATGCGGGTCGGCGCGCTGTTCGATCAGCGGTTTCAAGACATCAGCCATGTTGTTTACTCCATTCAATTATTCTTACGCGGCCACAAAGCCACGCTTGTGCATCTCCACCTTGACGCCACGGTAATAGTCATCGCTGATGCGGTACTTGAACATCAGCAGGCCCATCAGCAAGTGGAAGAAGCCGGGGATGATCGACAGCATTAGGGCGATGCCGTTCAGGGCGAATTGCGTTTGCTCATGGTTCGGCTGGTAGTCGAAATACGCGAGCAGCACGCCCACCAGGCCGCCCGCCACCGCCATGCCCGCCTTCTGGCAGACGGAAATGCCGCCGAAGGCGAAGCCGGAGACGCGCTTGCCCGTTTTCACTTGACCATAATCGATGGTTTCCGCGATAGCCGACCAGAACACGGGCGCATGCAAGTCCACCACGAAGGACAGCAGGAAATACAGGGCGAAGGCCAATATGGTGTCGCTCGGCTTCACAAAGAAATAGATCGCCAGGCTGATCAGCGCGACGCCGATCTGCGTGTAGCGGAACAGTTTTACCTTGCAGTAAAACTTGGTGATCCAGGTCGAGGCGATCATGGCCAGGATGGCGGCCACCACGCCCGTGGTCAAAAAGGCGGCCACGGTTTCCGTGCTGCCGCCCAGATAGTATTTCGCGTAATAAATGGCAACGGAGCCGCGCACCACGTAGCCGATGGTGCCCGTGACGCACACGCCGCACAGCACCAGCCACTGGTCGTTCTGCAGCAGCACTTTCAACTGTTCCAGCAACGATTGCTTTTCCACCACGTGCACGACCCGTTCGGTGGTGGAGAAATAGCAGAACAGGAACAGGGCCACGCCCATGACGGCCATCACGGCCATGGCCGCCTGGTAGCCGACGGCCGGGTTGCCGCCGCCCCAGCGCTGCGACAGGATGGGCACGACGATGGTCACCATGAAGGCGCCGATCTTGGCGAAGAACAGGCGGTAACCGTTGGCCGACAGGCGGTCTTGCGGGTCGCTGGTCAAACCGCTGATCAGGGAAATATAGGGGATGCCCACGCCGGCCGTCATGATGGTCATCAGGATATACGTCGAATAGGCCCAGATCAGCTTGGCGTCATATTGCCACTCGGGCGTGCTGAAGACAAAGAAGACGCTGACGCCGTACGGCACGGCCAGCCACAGCAGATACGGGCGGTAGCGGCCCGAGGCAAAGCTGTAGCGGTCGGTAATCTGGCCCATGACCAGGTCGGCGATGGCGCCGATGACTTTCACGGCCACGAACAGCAGGGCCAGGTCGGTGGTTTTCAAACCATAGATATCGGTATAGAAAAAGGTGATGATCAACATCATCGACGAAATGACGACATTGAGCGCCATGTCGCCGGCGCCGAAGCCGACCTTTTCAACGGTAGATAATTTTTGCGTCTCCATGCTTTCCGTCCATTCTTTTTATGATGAATCGTGCGTGACTGCCCAACTGACAGGGGCGTTGCCGGCCGAAACCATGACAACGCCCTTGATTTTTACTATCTGATCAAGCTACATTTTCCAGCGCAGTGATAACCCTACCGTGCGGTCATAGCGGCGCGTATCGCGCGCATACACTCCCGGCTCATTCCAGTAATCCTTGAACTTGGTGTCGAGCAAGTTATTGCCGTCCAGGGTCACGGTGAACTGGTCGTTGATCTTGTACGACAGCGAACCGTCGAGCTGGGCCGTCGGCGCCACTTTCAAGTCCAGGCCGGGGCCGCCCTGGTTGTAGTTGTCGATGAATTTCGAGCGCCAGTTGTAGGCCAGGCGGCCCGACCACGCGTCTTTTTCGTACAGCAGCACCAGGTTGTAGGCATAGCGCGACACGCCCGTGATGGCATGGCTGCCCGTCTCGTCATCGGTGGTGCCGCTCATGTAGGTGCCGTTCGCTTGCAAGCCCAGGCCGCTCAACAGGCCTGGCAAGCCGTCATAAAACTGCTGGTAGCCAATTTCCAGGCCTTGCAGCTTGCCGGCGGCCGTGTTGTACGGGCGGTCCACGTCATAGGTCTTGCCGGCGATGGTTTCGCTGGCAATGCGTTGCTGGATATAGCCGTCGAACTTGTGGTGGAACACGGTGGCCGTCACGGAACCGGCTGGCGCAAAATACCATTCCAGTGCCGCGTCAACATTGTCGCCCGTCACCGGCTTCAGGTTCGGATTGCCGCCCGCGCCCGTCGCCTTCACCGTTTCCGTCGAGTTGACCAGGGCCACGCCAGGATTGAGTTGGGAAAAACCGGGGCGGCTGATGGTGCGGCCCGCCGCAAAGCGGCCGACCAGGTCGGAGCGCAGCTTGATTTTCAGGGCCACGCTCGGCAACACGTCGGTGCTGGCCGTGTCGCTGATGACGGGCGTGTAGACGCCGTCCTGCGAACTGTTGCCTTGCAGGCTTTGTTCGGTGCGCACCACGCGCACGCCCACGGTGCCGTCGACGGGGTAGGCGCCCAGCTTGAAGGCGATCTTCGCCTTGGTATAGATGGAATACGTCTTTTCCGTGTCCTTGAAGAACGAGCCCGGGTCCATGGCGCGCGCCGTGCTGCTGCCCGTGACGGCTTCGCGGATGGTGCCCGTGTTATTGAGCAGGAAGCTGGCGCATGGCGTGTACCACTGCTTCAAGCCATAGTCGGGGCCGCCGCTGGACATAGGTTCCGACAGGCAATTCAAGCCGGGAATCGACGTCACACTCTGGCGGCTATAGGGAAACGCGGCGCCGGACACGTCCGGTGCTTCCGCATTGCCCTCAAAACTCTTGATCGATTCGGCTTCGCGCTTCACACCGCGCAGGCCTACGCTGATTTCCTTGAAGATGCCGCCGGCACTCGGCGTGTAAGCCAGGTCGGCGCGCACATCGTTCGAGCTGCCCTGGTCACGGCCATAGCGGTCAAAAAAGCCCTTCACATAGTAATTCGACGGGTCTTGCAAGTCGATGCCCGTGTAGTCGACGTGCAAGGTGCCATTCTGGTTGGTATTGATGCGGGCGTTCGGCACGACGGTGATGGCGTCGAGAATCGGGTTGCGCCAGGTATAAGTGCTCTTGGTGCTGGCCACTTCCGACGTGAAACGCCATTCCGGGTTGATATCCCACAAGCCGCCCACGGCAAATTGATGCGTCTTCGTCTGGTTCTTGTTCGCCTGCGTCGACATGATGGTGTTGACGTTGGTGGAGGTCAAGGTTTGCAGGTGGTCGGTGCCGGGAATCTTCGTCGCGGACACAGGCGTGCCCCACCATGGCAAGCCGACAAAGTAATCGGATTCGGCATTGAGCAGGAAGCGCGTGGCCATGCCTTCCGCGTACAGTTCGACGTCGGCGTTCGGACGCCATTGCAGCACGGCATTGGCGGTGCTGCGGCGGCGGTCGCCCTTGATTGGCAGCAAGCCTACCTGGTCCGGCCCCGTCAAACCGGGAGACAGGAAACTTTTGTCCACGGGCGCCGTATTGAACGCGCGCTCTTCATGGTAACGGTGCTGCTGCTGCGACAAGCCCAGCAACGCGCCCACTTCGCCGATGCCCGTCTTCCAGCGGTTCGACAGCATGCCGCTGATGTTCGGGTCGGTGGCCTTGGATTTGTCGCTGTAGACGGCGCGCGTATTCACGCTGGCCGTAAAATCCTTGAAGTCGAACGGCCGGTTGGTGCGCACGTCGATGATGCCGGCCACGCCGCCTTCGACCTGGTCTGCGCCCTGCGACTTGTACACGTCCACGCGCTGCAGCATGGTGGCGGGAATGTCGGCCAGGTTGACGTAGCGGCCCGTGGTGGTAAAACAGTTCGCGGCCGTTGAGCAGGGTCGTGACATCGCGCAAGCCGCGGATCATGACAGCGCTCGCTTCGCCCGAATCGCGGCGGATCTGGATGCCGGAAATGCGCGCCAGGGTCTCGGCCACGTTGTTATCCGGAAATTTGCCGATATCGTCGGCCACGATGGAATCGATGACCTGGTCCGAGCGCATCTTGATTTGCTGCGAATTTTGCGCCGAGCGGCGCACGCCACTGACGGTCACGACTGACACCTCCGCAGCAGGCTCGGCACTGGCGTCCGCCGCCACCGCGTCCTGCGCCCATACCGAAGCCGTGCTCAGCAGGCCAATACCGGCCAATGCCGCAACGGCTGCCTTCAAGGTGAATGGACGAGGGGAAGTGGCCGCGAGCGGGCCGGTGGCGTTGCGCATCATGAATCTCCAGATATTGTATTGATATTTTTATGCAGCTTGCATGTCGTTCGCATGCTCGGCGTTTATCTTAGGGGCTGGACGATAATCTCTCCAATCAATTTTTTCCACTGTTTCGATATCAATTTTGATATCGACGGCTGAGGGACTTGGGAGCTTGTAAAGCGACAACGGCAGGGGCGTCACGGATGTTTCAGGCGGGATCATGCCTGAAAAAACGGCAGGACAGGCTTCAGAAAAACGGAGGCATGTATTTCAAGGGAGGCGGAGCGATGGAGCGGCTATTGCCGGCTTGCCGAAGCAAGCGCTAGAGCAAGGGGATTGCGGAACGCAGCAACTTGCCCAGTTGCGGCAAGCCTTGCGTTTCGTAAGTGGCAATCAATTCGGCGGCGGATCTGGGTGGTTTTCGCAATCGCGCCCGGTTTTCCTTGACGACACTGAGCATGCGTATCGGAGCGAGCTCATACTGCGCCACCAGAAAATCATCGGGGTGCAAGACTTCAATGTTATGCCCTCGCATGATCGCGTCCGGGAAGTCTTTGAGATTGAATGTGACGATGGCGTCTGCATGCCCCACGATGGCTGCCGCCAACACGTGCCGGTCGTCGGCATCGGGCAAGACCAAGGCATCAATCAGGTATTCGTATGACTCGATCACGCCGTCCTCCACTGCCTCGGCCATCAGCGCGCTGGTGCGCGCCAAGGCCGAAGGGTCCAGATCAGGCCGCTTGAGCAGCAAGTTGCGTTGCCACTCCTCCTGTATCTGCGCAGTCCAGCGTGCGCTGAAGATACCGTCCGCCGCCAAACTCAGCAATAAATCACGCAAGGGTGCCGGATACAACACACAGGCATCAAGGACGGCAGTGTAACGATAGTATCCAGCCATCAGTACCCCAGTTCAAGCTCCTGCGCCTGATCTGCCAAGGCTTGCAAGGCCTGTTGCGAACGCCGTTTGCGCTCATCCTTGTACTGCACCACATCCTCAAAACGCAGCCGACGGTGCGTACCCACCTTATGGTGGGGAATCTTCCCAGCCTCAAGCAGGCGCACCAGGTAGGGACGTGACATATTCAAATACATGGCCGCTTCCTGTGTCGTCACGTCATGTTCCTTGGGCATGACCGTCACGGCCTTGCCTTGCGCCAGGGTACCCAGGACATCGGCAAACAGGCGCAACACATTCGGAGGCAAGCGCAGCAAGGGTGCATCGCCCAAGTCTTGCGCGCCCTCTTCCAGAACGGCAATCTGTACGGCACGCGAATGATCCAGCGCACTGACCAGGCAGCGCTGTGCTGCTTTCGCCAGTTCCAGGTCTTCTTTATTTTCTAGACGATCGATTACATTCGACATGGCATTCCTCCCTGCTTTTCATTGAAGCTTACGAGTCAAACGCAATAAACGCAACCGAAATAGTATAACAATTTGTGCAGGAACAAGCACGACACGGCGCCTTGACGGCAAGTCGAACAGATACAGGACGCCCCATCAACTAAGAACAGAGGGGGAGTAATCGGGGAAACGACGGGGGAACATCTTGGTGCGGCTGGCGGGGATCGAACCCACGACCCTTGGCTTCGGAGGCCAATACTCTATCCACTGAGCTACAGCCGCGTAGGGGGAATTTCTGAAGTGATGCGAAGGATACCGTTTTTCTTTACCTACGTCTACGGAAACTGTCGTATCGCTGGCAATTGCATGTCACTGCTCAATTTTTGTGCCTATAATTGTGGGTTTCATAAAGGTTTACATACAAGCATGTAAAAATGCTACCTTACACGGCCATCAGTTTCAAATCTGGACTAAGGACATCATGAGCGACGCACATAACGAACAACAATCAGCGATCAAAACGCCTAAACAATTGCTTGCCGCCGTAGCTGGCTTCTTCCTCGTCACCGTCATCGGCATCATCTTGCTGGTGCAATTCGTCACAGCGCAAAAACTGACAGGCGCCGGTACGGACAGCCAGTCGCCGGAAGCCATCGCCGAGCGCTTGAGCCCAGTGGCCAACGCGGGCTTTACCTTCAAGGATGCCAGCGGTCCGAAAGTGCTGCAAAGCGGCGAAGCCGTCTACACGGCCACCTGCGTGGCTTGCCATGGCGCCGGCGTGGCCGGTGCACCGAAATTTGGCGATGCGGGCAGCTGGTCGGCCCGTCTGGCCCAGGGTTACGATACGGTCCTGAAACACGCCATCGAAGGCTTGCGCGCAATGCCGGCCAAGGGCGGCAATCCTGACCTCGACGATGTGGAAGTGGCGCGCGCCGTCGTCTACATCGCCAACGCGTCGGGCGGCAAGTTCAAGGAACCGGAAGTACCGGCGCCAGCCGCTGCCGCTGACAGCGCTAGCGCACCAGCCGCAGAGCCTGCCAAGTAAGCAGCGCAGCACCAGTCTCCAGGAACCGCCCTCAAGGGCGGTTTTTTTTCGCCCGCAGTTTGTGCCAGATCACACGACGTAAAAAAGCCGCCCGGCTTGATGCGGGGCGGCTCGGTACTAGCGCGTCAGAACTGCTGTTACCACATGATGACGCGGTCTTTCGGCGGCAAATACATCTTGTCGCCCGGTTTTACGTCGAAGGCCTGGTAGAAGCCGGGCTGGTTGCGCATGGTGCCGTTGGCGCGGAACTGGCCTGGCGAGTGCGGGTCCGTTTTCAGCAAGACCAGTTGCTGCGCTTCGCGCATCTTCATGCGCCATACCTGGGCAAAGCCCGCGTAGAAGCGCTGCTCACCCGTGAAGCCGTCGATGACGGGGGCTTTCTTGCCGTTCAGCGACAATTTATACGCTTTATACGCGATCGCCACGCCGGAATTGTCGGCAATGTTTTCGCCCAGGGTCAATTCGCCGTTGACGAAGTGGCCCTTGACGGGGCTGAAGCCGTTGTACTGCGCCACCAGCTGCTTGGTTTTCTTGGCGAAGTTTTTATGGTCGGCCTTGGTCCACCAGTCGCGCAGATTGCCATCGCCGTCGTACTGGGCGCCCTGGTCGTCGAAGCCATGGCTGATTTCATGGCCGATCACGCCGCCAATGGCGCCATAGTTGACGGCGTCGTCCGCGTTGGCGTCGAAGAACGGCGCTTGCAGGATGGCGGCCGGGAAGACGATTTCGTTCAGTTCCGGGTTGTAATAGGCGTTCACGGTCTGCGGCGTCATGCCCCACTCATCGCGGTCGATAGGCTGGCCCAGCTTGTTCAATTCGCGATTGTAGTTGAGCAGGTGCGAACGCTGGATGTTGCCGATCAAATCGTCCTGCGCCACCGTCAGGCCCGAGTAATCGCGCCATTTGTTTGGATAGCCGATCTTGGTGGTGAACTTGGCCAGCTTGATCTGCGCCTGTTTCTTGGTGACAGGGCTCATCCAGTCGAGCTTGTCGATGCTTTGCTTGTAAGCCGTCATCAGGTTTTTCACCAGTGCTTCCATACGCACCTTGCGCTCGGCTGGGAAATATTGCTCGACGTACAGCTGGCCCACGGCTTCGCCCAGCGCGCCTTCGACAGCGCCCACGCCGCGTTTCCAGCGCGGACGCATTTCCGTCACGCCCGTCAGGGTGGTGCCATAGAAGGCGAAGTTTTCATCGACATACGCTTTCGGCAGGTAGCCGGCGTTGGCGTGCAGCAAATGCCACTGGAAGTACGCTTTCCACGTTTCCAGCGGCGTCTTGTTGGCGATCTCGGCAAAGCCCTTCAGGTAGCTGGGCTGGCTGACGATCACGTAATTGACCTTCCCGGCGATGCCCGTATCCTTCAGGTAGCGGGCCCAGTCGTAGCCTGGCGCCACGGTAGCCAGTTTCGCCAGCTCCACCTTGTTGTAGGTTTTGACAGGATCGCGGTTCTGCACATTGCTCCATTGCGCCTTGGCCAGTTCCGTTTCCAGCGCCAGGATAGCCTTGGCATTCGCGGCAGCATTCGCGTCGCCGGACAAGCTGAGCATTTTCTCCACGTGGGCCAGGTATTTGGCGCGCGTGTCGGCCTTGCCTGCTTCCAGGTAGTAATCGCGGTCAGGCAAGCCCAGGCCGCTTTGCACGATGTCGGCCACGTATTTGGTGGAATCCTTGGCGTCCTGGTGGATGCCGAAGTCGTACGGCGAGGTCACGCCCAGCTTACTGAAATGCGCGATCACGGCTGGCAATTCCGCCTTGTCCTGCAGCGCGGCGATCTTCGCCAGCTCCGCGTTCAAGGGGGTCAGACCCAGGCTTTCCAGCTTGGCCTCATCCATGAAGCTATTGTAGAAATCACCGATTTTCTGGGCATTCGAACCGGCGGCGCGGGCCTTGTCGGCGGCGGCGCCTTCGACGATGCCGCGCAGCTGCGTTTGCGTATCGTCGGCCAGCTTGGCAAAGCTGCCCCAGCTCGACTTGTCAGCAGGAATGACCGTTTCCGCCAACCATTTTCCATTCAGGTGCTGGAACAAATCGTCCTGCGCGCGCACGGCAGGGTCGACGTACTCGACGGCGATGCCGGACGTCAGCGCCGCAGCCGCGACGGCCGTGGCGGTGGCAGGCGCAGCAGCGGCCTTCTTGGCAGAATCAGCGGCGCCAGCCATGCCGGACACGCCGGCCAGCAAACTCAGGGTCAATGCACTTAACAAATAACGATTCACGGTTGTCCTCTATATTATATTGTGTGGAATATAAGGGTCAGAAGGCCCAGGGCTTCTGGCCCGGTTTTTGACTGTAGCATACCGGCCGAAATGACAGAAAGAACTTTGGCCAGTATGCAAAAAAGACCACGCAAGGTGGCCTTTTTGTTGTTACAGTAGTACGTTCTTTACGATGGCGCGCACGCGCTTACCAGATGATCACGCGGTTTTCCGGGGCGACATACATCTTGTCGCCCGGTTTCACGCCAAACGCTTCATAGAAGCCAGGCTGGTTGACCATGGTGCCGTTGGCGCGGTACTGGCCCGGCGAATGGGGATCGGTCTTGATCTGCACGATCTGCTGCGCTTCGCGCATCTTGCTGCGCCACACCTGGCCAAAGCCCATGTAGAAACGCTGGTCGCCCGTCAAGCCATCGAGCACGGGCGCCGGCTTGCCGCCCAGCGAAATCTTGTACGCCTTGTACGCAATCGCCACGCCCGAGTTGTCGGCGATATTCTCGCCCAGGGTCAGCGCGCCATTGACGTTATAGCCAGGCAATGGGCTGTAACCATCGTATTGCTTGGTCAGCGCATCGGCCTTGGCGGCGAAATTCTTGCGGTCGGCCGGGGTCCACCAGTCGCGCAGGTTGCCGTCGCCATCGGACTGGCTGCCCTTGTCGTCGAAGCCGTGACTGATTTCATGGCCGATGACGGCGCCGATGGCACCATAGTTGACGGCGTCGTCCGCGTTGGCGTCAAAGAACGGCGGCTGCAGGATGGACGCGGGGAAGACGATTTCATTCATCGTCGAGCTGTAATAGGCGTTCACCGTTTGCGGCGTCATGCCCCACTCTTCGCGGTCGATCGGTTTGCCCAGCTTGGCTACCTGGCGCGCCGAAGCGAAGTTGGCGGCGCGCATCATGTTGCCCACCAGGTCACCCTGGACGATTTGCAGCTTCGAGTAATCGCGCCATTTGTTCGGATACGCGATCTTCGGCGTGAACTTGGCCAGCTTGGCTTGCGCTTCCTTCTTGGTCTCCGGGCTCATCCAGTCCAGGGTGTCGATGCTGTCCTTGTAGGCGGCCAGCACGTTTTTCACCAGTTCCTGCATGTGTGCCTTGCGCTCTGCCGGGAAATATTGCGCGACATACAATTTACCGACGGCTTCGCCCAGCACGCCTTCGACGGCGCCTACGCCACGCTTCCAGCGCGGCTGGTTTTCCGTTACGCCGCTCAGCACCGTGCCGTAGAAGGCAAAGCTCTCGTCGACGAAGTTTTTCGACAGGTAACTGGCATAGCTGCGCAACAACTGCCATTCGAAATACGCTTTCAGGGTGTCCAGGTCGGTGCTAGCCAGCACCTTGTTGTAGCCGGCCAGGTAACTTGGCTGGTTGACGATGACGTAATCGACCTTGTTGGCGATGCCCAGGGCAGCCAGGCCGGACTTCAGGTCGTAGCCGGGAGTCAGGTCGTTCAGTTTGGTGAGGTCGGTCTTGTTGTAGCGCTTCACCGGGTCGCGGTTCTCGACCTTGGTCCATTGCACTTCGGCCAGGGCCGTTTCCAGGGCAACGACAGCTTTGGCGCGTGCGGCGGCGTTCTTGTCGCCTGCCATGGCCAGCATCTTTTCCACGTGCGCCTGGTATTTCTCTTTGACGCCAGCCTGCTTGGCTTCCAGGTAATAGTCGCGGTCGGGCATGCCCAGGCCGCTTTGGCTCACATACGCTGCATATTTCGTCGAGGCACGCGCATCCTGGCCCACGTAGACGGCATATGGGGTCGACACGCCCGTCTGGCTCAGGTGGGCGATCAGGGCGGTCACGCCCTTCTTGTCGCGCAGCGAGCGGATCCGGTTCAGTTCGCCGGCCAGCGGCTTCGTGCCCAGCGCATCGAGCTTGGCTTCATCCATGTAACTGGCGTACAGGTCGCCGATTTTCTGCGCTTCGGAACCGGCCTTCTTGTGCTTGTCCTGTTGCGTGGATTCGATGATGCCGCGCAACTGTGGCGTGGTGTCATCGCGCAGCTTGGCGAACGAACCCCAGCTCGACTTGTCGGCAGGGATCTCGGCCGTGGCCAGCCACTTGCCATTCAAATGGGTGAAGAAATCGTCTTGCACGCGCACGGAAGGGTCGATGTACTGCACATCGATGCCGGAAACGACGCCAGCGGCGGCAGGGGCGGAAGGTGCGACACTGGGTGCCACGGTCGGTGCTGCCACGGAGGATGCGGCGGATACGGGTTCGGCGGCATGGGCAAACGCAGCCAACAGGGTCAGGGTCAGACTGCTTAAGAGATAGCGATTCACGAATTGTCCTTATGGGGCATGTCAAAAAGACCGGGCGGATAGCTTCAGGCGGATAGCCTGCCGCGCCAGGCGCTACGGGAATGTAGCACGCGACCATGCCCTTTGACCATCCTTGCCCCCGGACTGCCCAGCAGCAGCCCCCCTCAGTTGCCCCTTAGTTGCCGGGCAGCGTCATGCCGGCGCCCCCGCTGCCCATGCTCACGCCCGCGCCGCCCATTCCCCCCTTGCCGCCCTTGCGTCCGCCGTGTTCGCCACCGGGCGCACTATGCGATTCGCTGCGGGGGCGCGGCGGCGTCCATCACGCGCGCCATCTGCCCGGCGATGAACTGGGCCACCATCTGGCGCTGATGTTCATCGAGCGCGTCGTTGACGCTCAGCCACCACTCGCGCAGCTGCTTTTCTTCGGCCAGGCTCTGCGTGCTTTCCTGGTCCAGGCCGGCGAGCAAGTCGCGCAACTCCAGCCGGGGCGTCTGCAAGCCCTGCGTCACAGCCGCTTGCAGCCGTTCGCGACGCGCCTTGCGTTCGCGCAACAGTTGGCGGGATTTCCCGTCCACCTGCTGCCACAAGGTGCTTTGATTCGCATTGAGTTTCAATTCCGTCTTGAAATCGGGCGCCATCGGCAGCAAGTCTTCCAGGCGCATCTCGGCGATCGGCACGGCCGAGGCGGTCAAGGCGGTGGTACCCAGCAGCAAGGCCAGGCCGAAACTGCGCACGGCGGGGGGAAAGGTCAGCGAGGTCATGGGGGCTCCGGATAAAAAAAAGCCTGCGTCCACGGACGCAGGCAAAACCACTTCGGGTCGAGAATGCGAGTCCACTATAGGGCCGCGGCGCACGCTTTTTTTCGACTCTTACAAATGCTTACTCCCCTCAAGATGAACTATACATCGCATACAAAACCGCAACATATGGCAAGCTGACAGCCCCGTTTTCGCGCGTAGACTGGGTCCAGGCACGCTTTTTCCACAGCCGGCCCACGCCGGCAGAGATTCAGGTCTATACTTTCAACAAAGCGCCGCTCCACGGGGACTGGCGCTTGTGCAAGACACGCTAGCTGCAAAGGTGCAATGATGGGCAAACTCAAAAATACCGGCTTGATCGGCCTGGGCGTGGTGGCCGGCGTCGCCGTGTCGCTGCAATTTTCAGCCATGGCGCAAAAGACCGTCGAGCCGCCCCTGCCGCTGGAAGAGCTGCGCCAGCTGGCCGATGTGTTTGGCCTGATCAAGTCCGATTACGTCGAGCCGGTGGAAGACAAGAAACTGCTGGAAGATGCCATTTCCGGCATGGTCGCCTCGCTCGACCCCCATTCCGCCTACCTGGACAAGAAAGCCTACGCCGAGCTGCGCGAAGGTTCCGAAGGCAAGTTTGTCGGCCTGGGCATCGAAATCGGCATGAGCGAAGACGGCTACATCAAGATCGTCTCGCCCATCGAGGATTCGCCCGCCTACCGCGCCGGCATCAAGGCCGGCGATTTGATTACCCGCCTCGATGGCCAGCCTGTGAAGGGTGTCAGCCTGGACGATAGCGTCAAGCGCATGCGCGGCGAACCGGGTACCAAGGTGTCGCTGACCATTGCCCGCAAGGATGAACCTCAGCCGCTGGCTTTCACCATCACGCGCGAGGAAATCCACCAAAAAAGCGTGAAGGCGAAGATGGTTGAGCCGGGCTATGCCTGGCTGCGCGTGTCGCAATTCCAGGAACCGACCGTCGACGACATGGCCGCGCAGATCACGGCCCTTTACCAGCAAGACCCGAACCTCAAGGGCATGGTGCTGGACCTGCGCAACGATCCGGGCGGCGTGCTGCAGGGCGCCATCGGCGTCTCGGCCGCCTTCCTGCCGAAGGACGCGGCCATCGTCTCGACCAACGGCCAGTTGACGGACTCGAAACAGGTGTTCTACGGCCGCGCCGAATACTATACCTTCCGCTCGGAAGGCGATGCGCTGGCGAAATTACCGGCCGCCATCAAGAAAGTGCCGCTGGTGGTGCTGGTCAACACGGGTTCTGCCTCGGCCTCGGAAATCGTCGCCGGCGCCCTGCAAGACTACAAGCGCGCCACCATCATCGGCACGCAAACCTTCGGCAAGGGTTCCGTGCAAACCATTCGCCAGCTGACCGCCGACACGGCCGTCAAGCTGACGACGGCCCGCTACTACACGCCGAACGGCCGCTCGATCCAGGCCAAGGGCATCGTGCCCGACCTGCTGGTCGACGAGAATGCAGACGGCGACGGCTTGAACGGCTTGCGCATCCGCGAAGCGGACCTGACCAAGCACCTGAGCAACGACCGCGACAAGGAAAGCGCCAAGGCCGCCCCCGTCAACGACGAGATGGAAGAGCAATTGCGCATCATCGCCCTGGAAAAGACCCGCAAGCCGCTGGAATTTGGCAGCAAGGATGATTTCCAGTTGCACCAGGCGCTGAACCACCTGAAGGGTTTACCGGTGCAACTGGCCAAGGCCGAACCGGTGGTGGTGCAAGCCGACGTCAAGAAAGAACAGAAGAAATAAACAAACACTGCGGGGGGCGCCATGCCCCCGGTCACCCCGCCACGCGACAAAAACCAATCTTCCGCCACACATCCCCCTCCCCTGCAACACGAAACTCTCTACAGTCGAGCACGTTTGTGTAAAATTTGCTTCACTTATCGGCACCGCGCCGATTGCCAAATTTGAAAGTTTAACCATGAAACAAGTCGTCATCAGCGGTACCGGACTGTACACGCCGCCATTTTCGATCTCCAACGAAGAGCTGGTCATTTGCTTCAATGCCTACGCGGAAAAGTTCAATGCCGATAACGCCGACGCGATTGCCGCGGGCGAGGTGACGGCGCTGGACCTGTCGAGCGTGGCCTTCATCGAAAAGGCGTCCGGCATCAAGTCGCGCTTCGTGATGGAAAAGGAAGGCATCCTCGATCCGGCGCGCATGGTCTCGCGCATTCCGGAACGGGGCGATGACGAACTGTCCTTGCAGGCGGAAATGGCCGTCGCCGCCGCGCGCGACGCGCTGGCCCGCGCCGGCCGCACGCCGGCCGATATCGACATGGTGCTGGTAGCCTGCAGCAATATGCAGCGCGCCTACCCGGCCATGGCCGTGGAAGTGCAGGATGCGCTGGGCATCGATGGGTATGGTTTTGACATGAACGTGGCGTGTTCCTCCGCCACCTTCGGCATCCAGCAAGCCGTGGCCGCCGTGCAAAGCGGCCAGGCGCGCGCCGTGCTGGTCTTGAATCCCGAAATCACCAGCGGCCACCTGAACTGGCGCGACCGCGATAGCCATTTTATTTTTGGCGACGCCTGCACCGCCATCATCGTCGAAGCGAAAGACACGGCCGTCTCTGCGCACCAGTTCGAGATCATCGGCACGGAACTGAAAACGCGCTTCTCGAACGCCATCCGCAACAATTTCGGCTTCCTCAACCGTTTTGACGAATCCGGCGTGGGCAAGGCCGACAAGCTGTTCCGCCAGCAAGGCCGCAAAGTCTTCAAGGAAGTGTGCCCGATGGCCGCCGAGATGATCAAGGCGACCCTGGCCAAGGCCGGCGTGGAGGTGGCGCAAGTGAGCCGCTACTGGCTGCACCAGGCCAACCTGAACATGAACTTGCTGATCGCGCGCCTGATCCTGGGCCGCGACGCGGAAGCCAACGAAGCGCCCGTGATCCTCGATACCTACGCCAACACCTCGTCGGCCGGTTCCATCATCGCCTTCCATAAATATCAGGATGACATGGCGGCAGGTAACTTGGGCGTCATCTGCTCGTTTGGCGCCGGCTATTCCATCGGCTGCGTGGTCGTGCGCAAGGTGTAAGCGCCTGGGGAGGGAGAAGCGCCTGATTGCCTCAATTAGGCGCAGATCGCAGTGGATGGCATGTGTTCGTGGCCACCTGGAAGAAGATACCGCGCAAATTTTTTGTAAAAAAAGCGGCAGGAAAATTCCAGCCGCAGCTTTGTTGCGTTTATACTCAATCGCTGAACACCCTCTTTTTCCATCCGCACGTCCCCATAAGGAACCCACCACGCATGCCCCATGACATCAGTCTGATCACCACCATCGCCGCCGCCCTCGGGTTCGGCCTCATCTTCGGCTTCATCGCCGCGCGCCTGAAACTGCCGGCCCTGGTCGGCTATCTGGCCGCCGGCATCATCATCGGACCGGCCACGCCCGGTTTTGTGGCGGATGCGGAAATAGCCGGGCAATTGGCGGAAATCGGGGTGATGCTGATGATGTTTGGTGTCGGCCTGCACTTTTCCATCGAAGACTTATGGGATGTGCGCAAGATCGCGCTGCCTGGCGCCATCCTGCAGATCGGCGTCGCCACGGCGATGGGCATGGGCCTGGCACACTGGTGGGGCTGGACCCTCGGTGGCGGACTGATCTTTGGCCTGGCCCTGTCCGTGGCCAGTACCGTGGTGCTGCTGCGCGCGCTGGAAGAACGGGGCATCCTCGACTCGCTCAACGGGCGCATCGCCGTCGGCTGGCTGGTGGTGGAAGACCTCGTCACCGTGCTGGTGCTCGTGCTGCTGCCGGCGTTCGCCGGTGTGCTGGGCGGCAAGGTCGCGCCGGATGCCGAGGCCGTCAGCCTGTGGCAAACCCTGGCCATTACCCTGGGCCAAGTGGCCGGCTTCATTGTCTTCATGCTGGTCGTGGGCCGCAAGCTGTTCCCGTGGATCTTGTGGCAAGTGGCGCGCACCGGTTCGCGCGAACTGTTTTACCCTGTGCGTGATCGCCGCCGCCGTCGGCATCGCCTACGCTTCGACCAAACTGTTCGGCGTGTCGTTTGCGCTGGGCGCCTTCTTCGCCGGCATGGTGCTGCGCGAATCCGAACTCAGTCACCGCGCCGCGGAAGAATCCCTGCCCCTGCGCGACGCGTTTGCCGTGCTGTTCTTCGTTTCCGTCGGCATGCTGTTCGAGCCGAACATCCTCATCGACAAGCCCCTGCAAGTGCTGGCCGTGTGCGCCATCATTATCTTCGGCAAGTCGATCGCCGCCTTTTTGCTGGTGATGGCGCTGCGCTATCCGCCGAAAACGGCCATCATCGTCTCGGCCAGCCTGGCGCAGATCGGTGAATTCTCGTTCATTCTGGCCGCCCTGGGCCTGTCGCTGGGCCTGATGCCGCAGGAAGGGCAAAGCCTGATCCTGGCCGGCGCCATCCTGTCGATCGCCCTCAATCCGCTCGTGTTCAGCATGGCCAAGCCGCTGCTGCGCGTGATGAGCAACAGCGATTTTGCCCGCAAGTTCGAG
The DNA here is from genome assembly GCF_023509035.1 of Janthinobacterium lividum. Lineage (NCBI taxonomy): Bacteria > Pseudomonadati > Pseudomonadota > Betaproteobacteria > Burkholderiales > Oxalobacteraceae > Janthinobacterium > Janthinobacterium lividum. The sequence continues at coordinate 811,775 of NZ_CP075583.1, forward strand.
CGCACCACCGACCCGCTGGCCGAGCTGCCGATGACGGTGCCGCAGGAAAAACTGTCGGGGCAGATCGTCCTGGTCGGCTATGGCCGCGTGGGCCGGCGCATCGCCGCCGCCCTGACGGAACGGGGCATCCACTTTGTCGTGGCCGAGGAAAACCGCGAAATCGTCGACCAGCTGCGCAAGCAGGGCATCCCCGCCGTGGCCGGCAATGCGGGCGAACCGGCCGTGCTGATCCAGGCGCACATCACGCACGCCACCATGCTCGTCATCGCCACGCCGGACACCTTCCACGTGCGCGCCATGATCGAAACGGCGCGCGCGCTGAACCCCACCATCCTGACGGTGGTGCGCACGCACAGCGAGGAAGAGGCGGAATTGCTGCGCGCGGAAAACGCGGGGAAAGTGTTCATTGGCGAGCACGAGCTGGCGAATGGCATGGCCGAGCACGTGCTGCAGAGTTTTGATACGGCGAAGAAGGGGCATGGCGCTCACTAAGCCAGCACCCTTTTCCGTTCAGCAAGCCTGCCCGCTTCGCAGCCGGCAGGCTTTCTTTTTACAGGCTGGCGGCCAGTTCCGCCCCTTCGCGTATGGCCCGCTTGGCATCGAGTTCCGCCGCCAGCGCGGCGCCGCCGATTTTATGGAAGCGCGGGCCGCCAGTGGCCAGCGGCTTGCCATCCTTGTCGGCTGGCGGCATGAGTTCCGTCAAGCTGTCCTGGCCCGCGCAGATGACCACGTTGTCCACCGCCAGCAGGCGCTGCTCGCCGCCCACGGTGATGTGCAAGCCCTGCTCGTCGATCCTGTCGTACGTCACGCCGGCCAGCATGGCCACGCCATTGCGCGCCAGCGCCGCCCGATGCACCCAGCCCGAGGTCTTGCCCAGTCCCACGCCCACTTTCGACGTCTTGCGCTGCAACAGGAAGATTTGCCGCACGGGATGGGGCGCCACGGGCGGCACCAGGCCGCCACCCGTCGCCGCGTCCAGGTCCACACCCCACTCGTCCGCCCAGGTTGCCACGGGCTGGGGCAGCGGGTGCGCCGGGTCGTGCAGCAGGTATTCACCCACGTCGAAACCGATGCCGCCCGCGCCAATGATGGCCACGCGCGCGCCGACGGGCTTCTTGCTTTGCAGCACGTCCAGATACGACAGCACTTTCGGATGGTCGATGCCGGGAATGGTCGGCAGGCGCACCTTGATGCCGGTGGCGACGATGACGTCGTCATAGCCGCCGGCCAGCAATTGCTCGCGCGTCACGCGCTGGCCCAAGCGCAGCTTGACTTCCAGCAGCGCCAGCCGGCGGGCAAAGTAGCGTATGGTTTCCGTAAATTCTTCCTTGCCGGGAATTTGCATCGCCACCTTGAACTGGCCGCCGACGCTGTCACTGCTGTCGAACAGGGTCACCTCGTGCCCGCACTCGGCGGCTACGCAGGCGGCGGACAGGCCGGCCGGCCCGGCGCCGACGACGGCCACCCGGCGCGGCACGGCCTTTTTCGCGTACACGAGTTCCGTTTCATGGCAGGCGCGCGGGTTGACGAGGCAACTGGCGCGCTTGTTGGCGAACGTATGATCGAGACACGCCTGGTTGCAGCCGATGCAGGTGTTGATCTCGTCCGCGCGGCCTGAAGCGGCCTTGGCGACAAAGAAGGGGTCGGCCAGGAAGGGGCGCGCCATCGACACCAGGTCGCAATCGCCCCGCTCCAGGATGGCGTTTGCTTCGTGCGGCATATTGATGCGGTTCGACGCCACCACGGGTATCGTCACTTCGCGGCGCAGCCGGCCCGCAACGGAAGCGAAGGCGGCGCGCGGCACGGACGTGACGATGGTGGGGACCCTTGCCTCATGCCAGCCGAAGCCCGTATTGAGAATGGTCACGCCCGCGTGCTCCAGCGCCTTGGCCACCGTCACCACGTCTTCCCAGGTATTGCCGCCCTCGACCAGGTCGAGCAGGGAATGGCGGTACATGATGATGAAGTTGGGGCCGACGGCGGCGCGGATGCGGCGCACGATTTCCACAGGCAGGCGCATGCGGTTCTCGATGCTGCCGCCCCAGCGGTCCTGGCGCAGGTTGGTACGCGCGCACAGGAACTGGTTCAACAGGTAGCCTTCGCTGCCCATCACTTCGATGCCGTCGTAGCCCGCCTTTTGCGCCAGGCGCGCGCAGCGCACGTAGTCGCAGATGGTGCGCTCGATGCCCCGTTCGCTCAAAGGACGGGGACGGAAAGGAGAGATCGGCGATTTCCTGGCCGATGCCGAGACGACGAACGGTTGATAACCATAGCGGCCCGCGTGCAGGATCTGCATGACGATCTTGCCGCCCTCCTCGTGCACGGCACGCGTCACCTTGCGGTGATTCGGCACATCGCCAAGGAAATTCAAGGTCCCGCCGAACGGCAGCAGCCAGCCCTGGCGGTTCGGCGAGATGCCGCCCGTGACGATCAGCCCCACGCCACCGCGCGCCCGCTCGCGGTAAAACGCGGCCAGCTTGCCATAATGATAAAACCGGTCTTCCAGGCCCGTGTGCATGGACCCCATGATGACTCGGTTGCGCAAGGTGGTAAAACCCAGGTCGAGCGGGGCCAGCAGATGGGGATAGGCAGTCATGGTGATCGGTCCGGTAAGGTGGTTGCAGGCCGTACGGTAGCAAGCATTGCCGATCGCCGCAGCGTATTTCTCTAGACCGGGAGTTCTAAATCGCCCGGCGCGCCCGCCGGCGATGGGTACAGCTTGTGCCGGGCGCAAGTTTCCCGTAGGCTAGGTAGCATGACCCGATTCCTCCTCTGCCTGCTGATGCTGTGCGCCGTTGCCACCCCGGCGGCGGCACAAGCGCAGATGCAGGCGCCACGTCTGGACAGGCTGAAGGTCGACGTCAAGCGCATTGAGGTTGACGGGAAGCACATGTATGAAGTCGATGCCAGCGGCAGCGTTGCAGGCGCCGCTGGCGTCCGTCTGGAAGACCTTGACTACCTACGAGCGCATGAATGAATTCGTGCCCGACCTCAGCTCTTGCCGCGTGCTGTCGCGCAACGGCAATGAAGTCATCATCGAGCAACAGGGCATGGCGCGCTTCCTGTTCATGAACCACGCCATCCACCTGGTGGTACGGGCCACGGAAACGCCGTTCACGGCCATCGACATCGCCCTCATTTCGGGCGACATGCGGCATTACGAATCGCGCTGGAATTTGTATGCCATCCCCGAGACGGGCGGCACGCGCATCGTCTTCAGCAGCCGGCTGATGCCAGGCTTCTATGTGCCCGGCATGCTGGGCACGACCATGATACGCGGCGATATCGAGCGCATGATGGCGGCCGTGCTGGCCCGCATCGACAACCAGCATGCCGATAAATCCTGATAAATCAGGCTAAATAGGTATCGCGGTCGCGGATTTCAGCAAAGTTTTCCAGGCTGCCCAGTTTCACCGTGACGGGGTTCAGGCTGGCTTGCGGCTGCATCGAGCGCCAGGCGAACAGCCATTCCTGCTCGGGCGCTTCGGCGCGCGTCTTGGTGAAGGCGGCCCCCAGGGCGGCGCGCTGGCCGTATTCGACGACGCCATCGATGCCGGCCCAGCTGGGCAAGGTGCGCTGCACGGCGCGGTGCAGGCGTTCGCCGAATTCTTCCGTATTGTGGATGATCAAACAGGCATCGGCAGGGGCGAACAGGTCGAACAGTTGCTTGTCCCACACTTGCGAAAAGCTCAGGGTCAAACAATTGCCCGCCGGCGCCAGGCGGAACTGGCCCAGGCTCAGCGCCAGCTCGAGTTCGCTGCGCTGGCCGTAGCGGTGCAGGGTGGGGGGACGTTTGTAATCGTGCATGCTGGACTCGTTCTTCAATAGTAGGGTAAACCGGCGCGCCGCTTAACGTGGTGGGCGGATATGGCGCCGGATGCGCTGGGCCGTCGCGGCCAGGTAAATTTCGCGCAGTAAATAAATAAAACAACCGATCAGGCAAATCACGGCCAGCACAAAGAAGGCCGCGATGTATTTATCCAGGGTCAGATTCAGGATATCGCCCAAAAACAGCATGGCGATGATGACGCAGACGAAGAAACCGCACGCCGTGCTGAGCGAAATCGAATAGTTGATCAGATGGGTACGCTGATACAGGGTATCGAGCTCATCCATATAGAAATCGTTGTAGCCGATGTCGAGCCGGTCTTCCAGCACGCGCGTGCGGTCGATGATGCGACCCAGGCGGTTGGTCAGCACCACCAGCATGGTGCCGATACCGGTCAACAGGAAAACCGGCGCAATCGCCAGCTGGATGATATGGCCGATGTCGCCGATCTGTATGTTCATGGATAAAAAGTCGTGGGTTCACACCGGCGCCCGACCTTGGCGCCAGCACAGGCCATAGTGTAGCAGGTGGCGCACGCCGGCTGGCCGCTTTGCCAAGCGGCGTGCTTGAACGTCATGCGAAGCCGCGCCCCGGCACGAAGCGCTCGGTGGCGCGCACCAGCGCCGAAGCGATGCCGTGCTCGAGCGCGCCATGGCCCGCGTCCGGGATCATTTCCAGCTGCGCGCCGGGCCAGGCCTGCCGCAAACGGTAGGCCGACAGCGGCGGGCAGATGGCGTCGTAGCGCCCTTGCACGATGACGGCCGGCAAATGCGCGATGCGTCCCATGTTGCGGATCAGCTGGTCTTCCTCGAAGAAACCGAGATTGGCCATGTAATGCGATTCGAGCCGGCCCACGCCCAGGTCCAGCGCATCGTTCGGCGCATCTTCCGGTTGCGGCATCAGGTACACGCGGCGCCCTTCGAAGCGGCTCCAGGCGCGCGCGGCCGGCCAGTACACGGCGGGGTCGCTGCTGAGGATGCGTTTCACGTAGGCTGCCAGCAAGTCGCCCTGCTCCTCCGGCGGAATGAGGGCGGCAAATTCCGCGTACAGTTCCGGATAAAACCAGCGCACGCCCTCGATGAACCAGTCGATCTCCGCCTGCGTGCAAAGGAAAATGCCACGCAGCACGAAACCGAGGCAAGCCTCCGGATGCGCCTGGCCATACGCCAGCGCCAGGGTCGAGCCCCAGGAGCCGCCAAACACCAGCCATTGGGCGATGCCGAACTGGGCGCGCAAGCGTTCGATGTCATCGATGAGCAGCTGCGTCGTGTTGTTGCGCCATTCGCCCAGCGGCGTGGACTTGCCCGCGCCGCGCTGGTCGAACAGGATCACGCGGTAGCGCTGCGGATCGAAGAAGCGGCGGTGCTGCGGCGACAGGCCCGCTCCCGGGCCGCCATGCAGGAACAGCACGGGAATGCCGTCGGGGTTGCCGCACTCTTCCCAATAGATGGTGTGGATATCATCGACCGCCAGCATGCCGTGCTGGTTCGGCGACAAGGCGGGAAACAGGGGTGTCAGGGAATCTGGCATGGCGGTCCTTAGAATGGCTTCAGGGGCCAGGCACGATTCCTGGCAACTGTTCCAATTATAGTGCGCCCCCGGCGCCTCAGGCCAGCAGCAAGGGCAGGCGGTTCGACGACTTGATTTCGCGCATTGACAGGCTGGACTGGATTTCCGCCACGCCCGGCAGGCGACGCAGGACGGTCGAGACGAATTCGCCATACGCTTCCAGATCGCGCGCCACCACTTGCAGGAAATAATCGGCTTCGCCCGCCACATTGTGGCACGACAAGATCTCGGGAATCGTCGCGATGGCTTGCTCGAACTGCGATGGCTGCTCGCCGCCATGGTTGGCAAACACGACCCGCACAAACGCCACCAGGCCGATGCCCAGTTTCTTGCGGTTGAGCAAAGCCTGGTAGCCGGTAATAAAACCTTCCTCTTCCAGGCGGCGCAAGCGGCGCCAGACGGGGGTTTCGCTCAGTTTCAAGCGCTCGGCCAGGCGCGCATTCGACAGCCTTCCTTCATCCTGCAACAGCCTGAGTATCTGCAAATCGGTGGCGTCGAGGCTAACTTCTGAAATTTTCATCTATTTTTTGTTTTTATAGGAGTGGAATCTACCCGAATACTAGGGCATGCAGGGCAGGAAAAGCAAGCACATTTCATTGCGGCAAGAACATAATGGGACCCGGCGAGCAGGCTGCACCGTGCGCATGCTCCCGCTTTCTTTTCGACTGGCCCATGTCCGATTCTACCTTCCTGATGTACCTGCTGGCACTGGCCGGCGCCTTTTTATTACCGGGTCCCGACATGGCGCTGGTGCTGGCGACAGGCGCCGCGCGCGGCGTGGCCACGGCGCTGGTGACGGCGCTGGGCATCGCCGGCGCGCGCGCCGTGCACGTGGCGTTGTCGGGCGCGGGCCTGGCGGCGCTGATGGTGACGCATCCACAAGCCTTGCAGTGGGTCAAATGGGCGGGCGCCGCCTACCTGCTGTACCTGGCGCTGCGCCTGCTGCAGTCGGCCCTGTCGAAAAAAACGGCACAGGAAGAAGCTGCCCCCGCCACGGCGCATGGCGCCCGCGCCAGCCTGGTGCGCGGCTTCCTGACGAATCTGCTCAATCCGAAGGCACTGCTGTTTTGCAGCATGTTCCTGCCGCAATTCGTCGTCGGCAGCGAGCAGGTCGGCATGCAATACCTGCGCCTGGGCACCGTCCTGGTGCTGGTGGGCTTGCTGTTCGACGCCCTGTACGCCGTGCTGGCCGCGCGCCTGGCGCGCCGCCTGCGCGGCAAGCCTTCGCCTTACGGCAAGTTCGTGCTGCCCACCGTGTTCGTCTTGCTGGCCGGGCGGCTGGTGCTGGGCTGATCTTTCAGCGGAAGCGCTGCCCCGCCGGCAAAGAAAGCCGGGTAATCGTTCAGCAAGCTACGCTCCAAATCGTTGACCTTGCGAAATTGCCGCAGCGACGGCGCCATGGCCCGACCCGCATCCCAGCTGCGCCAGGCGTCCGGCGCATCGAATTGTGCCAGCAAGGCGTCGCCCAGGTCCTGGTACACGGCCGCCATATGCGGTTTTACCTGCAGCACTTGCAGATACAGCGCGGTCGCTTCCGGCCATTGCCCCAGCTTGGCGCGCAAATTCCCCTCAAACAAGGCCAATACGGGCTGATCCAGCCCCATTTGCTTCCTTAACTCCTGCACCGTCACCAGCGCGGCCGCGATGCCTGCCTGGTCCTTGGCCAGCAGCCCCCGAGTCAAGTCGTGGATAGGCTCGCACTCCTGCATGGCCAGCTGCTGCTGGGGCGACAGTTTTTCGACCAGCGCGCCCGTGGAAAAATGGTCTTCCAGCATGCTCAAAAAAGCCTCGAAGGGCTTCTCTGCCGCAAACAGGCGCTCCGCTTCGGCCCGCAGCGCCGGATGCGCCTGGGGTCCCAGCGGCGGCAGCCGCGCCGCCTGCGCCAGCACGCGCTCGAGCGGGGACGCATCGGCCGCCAGCGGGCGGGGCCGGTAGGCGGCCAGGGAATACGTGGCAGGCGCGTCCATGACAAGCCGGTTGATGCGGAAATGGCGCGTGACCTTGCCGCCCACTTCCTGGTAGTGCAAGGTGAAGTCGGCGGGAATGCGCTTGCCGCCGGCCAGCATCTTCAGCACCAGCGGGTGGCCGCCCCAGGTGTAGCGCAAGTACTGGGCAAACGCCGTGGCCTCGGCGCCGCTGACGGGACTGCCGGCAATCCCCAGGCGCAGCAGCGGCTGCTCATCGAGCGACCACAGCACGGCGCCGTCGAGCACTTGGGGCACCAGTGCGCCGCGCCGCCTTGCCGCTGGCACGGAAAGCGATTGCTCTTCGTAGACGGGCGGCGTGACGTGGGCCTGCAAGCCACCAGCCTGGAGCGCGCCGGCCATGCCCTTGCGGTGCTCCATCTCGAAACGGCGAAAGCCCGCCACGTCGAACAGCGAATAGGTGTCGTAGGTAGACGCCGCCATATCGATCAGGTGGCGGCGACGCGTGGCAAAATCGAGCACGGACAAGCTCTTGCCATCACGCACGCTCAGGGATTGGGCGCCCAGCACGACATCGCTTTCCTGCGTATCGCGCGCGGGCAGGCTGGTTTTCACGCCAGGCTTGTTGACGCGCTCGGTCGTCACCGTGACGTGGAAGGCGACGCTGGCCTGGGCCGCGCTGGCGCCCAGGAAAAGGATGGCGGCCACGCTGGCGTGGCGCAAGACAGGAAAGAGGGGCATGGAGATGATGCAGTGGAGAAATGCTGATTCTAAGGCAAATCCGGCGCTCCCCTTGTTTTGCTGGCAAGCATAAAAAAGACAGCCGCAGCTGTCTTTCTGTTTTACCTCAACAACGATTACGACATGTGCTGGCCGCCGTTAATCGAGATGTTGGCGCCCGTGACGAACGCGGCTTCATCGGAAGCCAGGTAGGCCACCAGGCCGGCCACTTCTTCCGGCTTGCCCAGGCGCGCCATCGGAATTTGCGGGATGATTTTGCTATCGAGCACTTCCTGCGGAATTGCCATGACCATCTTGGTGCCGATGTAGCCTGGCGAGATGGTGTTAACGGTGACGTTCTTACGCGCCACTTCCAGCGCCAGCGACTTGGTGAAACCATGCATGCCGGCCTTCGCGGCCGAATAGTTGGTCTGGCCGAAAGCGCCCTTCTGGCCGTTCACGGACGAGATATTGATGATGCGGCCCCAGCCGCGTTCCACCATGCCGTCGCAGACGGGCTTGGTCATGTTGAAGACGGAGTCGAGGTTGGTGCTCATGACGGCATCCCAGTTCGGCTTGTCCATCTTCTTGAATGTCATGTCGCGCGTGATGCCGGCGTTATTCACCAGCACGTCGACAGGACCGATTTCCGCTTCCACGGCCGCCACGCAGGCAGCTGCCGAATCGTAGTCAGCCACGTCGCACGGATACGCCTTGAAGTCATAGCCCATGTCCTTGGTCGTCGCCAGCCATTCCTCGACCTTCGGATTGCCTGGGGAATATGTGGTCACCACGCGATAGCCGAGCGCCGCCAGCTTGAAACAGACTGCTTCGCCCAGACCACCCATGCCACCAGTTACCAATGCAACTCTTGCCATTTTCATCCCCTCAGTGTCGTTCTGTTGCTAAAAAGTTAATTATTTAAATAAGGCAGCCCAAAACCGCTGCATGACGGCGGCGTACCGCATCGCACCCAAGCGTAGCGAGCGGCGATGATTTGTGGCTAAGAAGCGCAACCGTGCTCTGGCACGGTGAGCATCGCAGGCCGCAAAGCGCGCCGCGCAGTAGCTTGGTGCGGCGCAAGCTACTTAATCGCGCTCGATCGCCAATGCAACGCCCATGCCGCCGCCGATGCACAGTGCTGCCAAGCCTTTCTTGGCGTCGCGGCGTATCATTTCGTGGATCAGGGTGACCAGGATGCGCGCGCCGGACGCGCCGATCGGGTGGCCGATGGCAATCGCGCCGCCGTTCACGTTGATCTTGCTGGTATCCCAACCCATTTCCTTGTTGACAGCAATCGCTTGCGCGGCAAACGCTTCGTTGATCTCCATCAGGTCCAGTTCTTCATGCGTCCAGCCGGCTTTTTTCAGGCACAGACGCGATGCGGAAACAGGGCCCATGCCCATGACGGCAGGGTCCAGACCCGACGAAGCGTAAGCCTTGATGCGCGCCAGCGGCTTCAAGCCCAGTTCCTTCGCTTGCGAGGCGGACATCATGATCACGGCGGCGGCGCCATCGTTCAGGCCCGAGGCGTTGCCGGCGGTAACAGTACCGTCCTTGGCAAACGCGGGGCGCAGGCCGGACAGCGATTCCAGGGTCGAACCAGGCTTGATGTATTCGTCGCTGTCGAAGACCACGGTGCCTTTTTTGTTGGCGATTTCCAGCGGCAGGATTTCATCCTTGAACTTGCCCGCTTTTTGCGCCGCTTCCGCCTTCAGTTGCGACTGCAGCGCGAATTCATCCTGCTCGGCGCGCGTCACTTCGTATTTCTTGGCGACGTTTTCCGCCGTGATGCCCATGTGGTACTGGTTGTACACATCCCACAAGCCGTCGACGATCATGGTGTCGATCATCTTGAAGTCGCCCATGCGGAAACCGTCGCGCGAGCCGTTCATTGCGTGGGGCGAGGCGCTCATGTTTTCCTGGCCACCGGCGATGATGATATTGGCGTCGCCGCACTTGATCGCTTGCGCCGCCAGGTGCGTGGCCTTGAGACCGCTGCCGCATACCTTGTTGATGGTAAATGCCGGGATGGAGCTTGGCAGGCCAGCCTTGATGACGGCCTGGCGCGCGGCGTTCTGGCCGACGGCAGCCGTCAGCACCTGGCCCAGGATCGCTTCACCGATCAGGTTCGGGTCGATGCCGGTTTGTGCCAGCAAGCCCTTGATTACATGCGCGCCCAGTTCGGACGCGGGAATCTTGGCCAGGCTGCCACCGAATTTGCCGACTGCGGTACGGCCTGCGGCCACGATTACGACATCATCCATTTATTTCTCCGATATGCAGGCCACGAGGGCCAGGGTCAAGGTCAAGGTGTTAATACAATCCAATGTGAATTCGGGAAGACACGGCAAGCTGTGTTTCATTCTAGCGCGGCATGTGCCGCAATTCCAGCGCCGCACCGCAGGCGGCGGCGATGACAGCCTGCTTGCGGTACTGGCGGGCGGACTGGCGCGGCGGATAGCCGCTGCCGGGCCGCAACACGCTTAAGCCTGGCGAGCAGGACGCGTGTTTTTATTTTTATCATACCCTTCATCGGCGCCGCCGAAAGTGGTTTTTAGAAAATTATTGAAGGGAATAATCAGGGGCACAGGCGTTTGCTTTACCACTTGCACCAGCTCGCCAAATTTTTGACGCGATGCAGCAAACTCACCCTTTGTCACAGTGTCTAATTTCTCCTGAGTTTCTTGAGCAACATCCTTTGCCTGGCGGCCATATGCACCGATGCGTTCGATGGCCAGTTGCGACTGCGTGCGCGACAGTTGCAGCAGCGCTTGCGTATCCTTCACAGACAGCAGCTGATTGCCCGCTACCGTAGCGGCGGCCAGCGCCGTGCGGGCCGCATCGAGCTGCAAGTCCAGCACGCTGGCGCCGCTTTCAACTGCGGCCTGGACATACGCTTGCGCGCTGTTCAATTGCGCTTCCACCACGGCCTTGCCGGCCAGTGCCCATTGTTCGGAAAATGAAAACATGTCGTTTCTCTCCAAAGAGTAGACGGCGCCATGTTGCGCCGCACAGTGCTCAACTGTAAGCGGTAGTTCATTGCTGAACCTTGATATTTATCAATCTTTCCTATTGGTATGTTTTCAATACAACACTCATCAGGACAACAATTTGATACCGTCGAGCGAGGCCGCGCACTGCTCACGTATCACGCTGACGAAATCGCGCACGTACGCCTTGTCCTGCAGATGCTCGGGCACGGACACATACAAATCGCTCCACAGGCCGTGCTCACCCACCGGGCGCGCCACCACATAATCGTAATCGACGTAATTCTTGATGGCCCAGTTCGGCAAGGCGGCGATGCCGCGCCGGCTCGCCACCAGCTGCAGCACGGCCACGGTCAGTTCGGCCGTGCGGCGCTCGAAGACGATGCCGGCCGGCCGCAGCACTTCGCGGATCAGGTCGATGCGCTCTTCCGGCACGGGATAGGTGATCAGGGTCTCGCCCGTAAAGTCGGCCGCCGCGAGCCGGCGCTGCGCCTGCAGCCGGTGCTTCTGCGCCATCACCACCAGCATTTCAAAGCGGAACAGGGGAAACACGGTGAAGTCAGGACCATATGGCGAACCGATCACGAGATCCGCCTCGCCCGAGCGCAGCAAGTCCGCCGGCTCGCTGTGAAAGCCAGACACCAGGTCGATCTCCACTTCCGGCCAGCGCTGGCGGAAGGCATCCATCACGGGCATCAGCCAGTCGAAGCAGGTATGGCATTCGAGCGCCACCCGCAACTGCCCCTTGTCGCCCTGCGACAGGCGCACCACGTCGCGCTCGGCCAGCTCGATCTCGGGCAGCAGCTTGTCGGCCAGCTCCAGCAGCCGGCTGCCCGTGGCCGTAAACGCGATCGGCATCGACTTGCGCTCGAACAAGGGCGCCTTGTAGCGCTCTTCCAGCAAACGGATCTGGTGCGACAGGGCCGACTGGGTCAGGTTGAGCAGCTGCGCGGCGCGCACCAGGCTGCCGGAGGAACGCAGGGCACTCAAAGTGCGCAGGTGACGGATTTCTAGCATCGGGAAAGGGAAGGATGTACGTGAATTATTTTCATGTTATTCGGCAAAATGTTTCGTTTTGATTATAGATCAAGTTGCCGCACACTCTAGCGCATTCACATTAAATCTCGATGACATCATGACCGTGCGCACCCACACCCTTGGCTTTCCCCGTATCGGCCTGGACCGCGAGCTCAAGCATGCGCTGGAACGCCACTGGCGCGGCGAGCTGTCCGAGGCGGCCCTGGAAGAGACGGGCCAGCAACTGCGGGCGCGCCACTGGGCGCTGCAGCGCGACGCCGGGCTGGCCTACGTTACCGTGGGTGACTTCGCCTTTTACGACCAGGTCGCCAGCCATATCCAGCTGCTGGGCTGCGAACCGGCGCGTTTCAACTTCGCGCCACAGCAGTCGCCCCTGTCGCGCTATTTCACGATGGCGCGCGGCGCAGACACGCACACAGCACACGCCGCAGGCAATGCCGCGCTGGAAATGAGCAAATGGTTTGACACCAATTACCATTACCTGGTGCCCGAATTGTCGCCGCAGACCCGGTTTTCGCTGGCCTGCGAGCGTTTGCTGGCGGAAGTGGCCGAAGCGCAGGCACTGGGCCACCAGGTCAAGGCGGCCCTGATCGGCCCCCTCACCTTCCTCTGGCTGGGCAAGGAAAAGACACCGGGCTTCGAGCGCCTGGCCCTGCTGGAACAATTGCTGCCCGTCTATGGCGCCCTGCTCGACCGCCTGAAGCAGCAAGGCGTGACGTGGGTGCAGGTCGACGAACCGATCCTGGGCCTGGACTTGCCCAACGCGTGGCGCAGCGCCTTTGAAAGCACGTATTGGCAGCTGAACCAGGTGGGCGTGAATATCCTGCTGGCCACGTATTTCTCGCCGCTGGAAGAAAACCTCAGCCTGAGCTGTCGCCTGCCCGTGGCCGGCCTGCATGTCGACGGCATCCGCGCGCCGCATGAGCTGATCAGCGTGACGGACTGGCTGCCTGCGCATAAAGTCTTGTCGATCGGCATCGTCGACGGGCGCAATATCTGGCGCACCGACCTCGACGCGGCCCTGGCCGTGCTGCAGCCGCTGGCGGCCAAACGCAACGGCCACCTGTGGCTGGCGCCGTCGTGCTCGCTGCTGCATGTGCCGTTCAGCCTGGAAGCGGAAACGGACCTCGATGGCGAAATCAAGACCTGGCTGGCGTTTGCCACGGAGAAACTGTCGGAGATCGCCGTCCTCAAGGGCGCGCTCGAGGGCCATCCCGATGACGCCGCACTGGCCGCATTGGCCATGTCCCGCCTGGCTATTGCCAGCCGCCGTACCAGCCCCCGCGTGCACCGTCCGCAAGTGACGCAGCGCCAGGAAGCGCAGGGCCTGGACGTGCGCGTGCATGGCGAAGCGGAACGCAACGACATGGTCGAATACTTCGGCGAGCAATTGGACGGTTTTATCTTCACGCGCCTGGGCTGGGTGCAATCGTACGGCTCGCGCTGCGTCAAGCCGCCCGTCATCTACGGCGACGTGCAGCGCCCGGCCGCCATGACCGTCGAGTCGTCGGTCCATGCGCAAAGCCCGACGAATGAACCGATGAAGGGCATGCTGACGGGCCCGGTAACGATCTTGCAGTGGTCGTTCGTGCGCGACGACCAGCCGCGCGCCACCACGGCGCTGCAACTGGCCCTGGCCATCCGCGACGAGGTGGCAGACCTGGAAACGGCCGGCATCGGCAGCATCCAGATCGACGAACCGGCCATTCGCGAAGGCTTGCCGCTGCGGCGCGGCCAGTGGGACGCCTACCTGGACTGGGCCACGCGCGCCTTCCGCATCGCCGTGATTCCGCCAGCCCATTTACGGGTCAACCTCGACTGCGGCCTGAAGACGCGGGGCTGGGCGGAAACGGAAGCGGCCTTAAAAAATATGCTCGCGGCGGCTCAGCAGATGCGGGCAGCTTGATGACATAGGCGTACTCAACCCGCATTCTCGGCTGCTTTCGGGGCGGCGCAGCGGTTTTCCGGGGCGCCGCCCGTTTTTTTTGACATGAAGTAGGTGTTGCCCTGCGGAATAGCACGCGCCGGTCCCCTGATGCTGATTTTTTTGCAGTAGAATGCAAGAAATTTACTGCTCCCATTGTTGCCGTACGGAACATCTGGCCTGCCGCAGTTTCACTTTGATAAATGTTTATGTCCAAAAGCCCGTCGCAGAAGCCTATCGAAATCAAGATTTCCACTGTCGTTGCTGTCTCCGCCATTATGCATAGCGCCGATACGCAGGCACTCGATGCCGCCTTGCGCGACATGACGGGAGGCGTGGCGGACTTTTTCGAGGACGACCTGGCCGTGCTGGACGTGGCGGCCTTGCCGCCCGGCAGCGTGCCCATCGACTGGGCCGCCCTCGTGGCCCTGCTGAAAAAATACCGCCTGAATGCCGTCGCCGTGCGCAATGCGCCGGCCGACATGCATGACGCCATCCTGACGCAAGGCTTGAGCCTCGACAGCGGCAAGACGCGCGACGATGCGCCGCCCAAGGATGGTCCCAAGGATACTCCCACGGCCGCCGCCCAGGCGGGCGCCGACGCACAGGTGATGGTGATCGACACGCCCGTGCGGGCCGGCCAGCGCGTTTATGCGCGCGGCTGCGACCTGATCATCACCGCTGTCGTCAACAATGGCGCCGAAATCATCGCCGACGGCAGCATCCACGTGTATTCCTCGCTGTACGGCCGCGCGCTGGCGGGCGCCTCGGGCAATGCCCAGGCGCGCATCTTCGCACTGGCCATGGAACCGGAACTGGTCTCGATCGCCGGCGTGTACCGCACGTTCGAGGATGGTTTCCCCGCAGAAATGGCGCGCGGACCCGCGCAAATTCGTTTGGCTGGAGACAGAATCGATATACACTCTGTCAATCCGGTCACTCCCGTGAACCGCTCTTAAGCTGCACAATTCAAGAGATATCTGAAAAGGATTATTTGTGGCAAGAATTATTGTTGTGACGTCCGGCAAGGGCGGTGTCGGCAAGACGACCTCTAGCGCCAGTTTTTCCACTGGCCTGGCCATGCGCGGCCACAAGACAGCCGTGCTCGACTTCGACGTGGGCCTGCGTAACCTCGACCTGATCATGGGTTGCGAGCGCCGCGTCGTCTACGACCTGATCAATGTGATCAACAAGGAAGCAACGCTGAATCAGGCCCTGATCAAGGACAAGCACTGCGACAACCTGTTCATCCTGCCTGCCTCGCAGACGCGCGACAAGGATGCCTTGTCGGAAGAAGGCGTGGAACGCGTGTTGAACGACCTGATCAACATGGGTTTCGAGTTCATCATCTGCGATTCGCCAGCCGGCATCGAGCATGGCGCGCTGATGGCGCTGACGTTTGCCGACGAAGCCATTATCGTCACCAACCCGGAAGTGTCTTCGGTGCGCGATTCGGACCGCATCCTGGGCATCCTGCAAGCCAAGTCGCGCCGCGCGCAGACGGGCGGCGAGCCGGTCAAGGAACATTTGCTGATTACCCGCTACTCGCCGAAACGCGTGGAATCGGATGAAATGCTGTCCTACCAGGACGTGCAGGAAATCCTGCGCATCCCGCTGGTGGGCATCATTCCGGAATCGGAGCAAGTGCTGGCCGCCTCGAACCAGGGCAATCCGGCCATCCATTTCACGGGCACGGACGTGGCGCAAGCCTATGAAGACGTGGTCTCGCGTTTCCTCGGCGAAGATGTCGAGTTGCGCTTTACCAACTATGAAAAGCCTGGATTACTCCAGCGCATTTTTGGGGCGAAGTGATATGGCCTTGCTTTCTTTCCTGTTCCCCCCAAGCCGAAGACGGCCACCGCGGCCAAGGAACGCCTGCAGATCATCATCGCCCGCGAACGCAGCGGACGCGATGGTCCGGACTTCCTGCCCGCCCTGCACAAGGAATTGATCGCCGTCATTTCCAAGTACACCAAGGTCAATGCCGACGACATCAAGATCTCGCTGGACCGCCAGGGCAACCTGGAAGTCCTCGACGTCAACGTGGTGCTGCCGGACGCGTAAGGTCTACTCCGGCCTGACCGTGAGCAATTCCTGCGCCACCGCGGCGCAGGCATTCACGTGCTGGTTGCCGATCTGGCGGAACACGGCGTAGCCGATGGCTGCCGCCACCGCCTGGCCGGCAAACGGCACGAAGCGCGCCACCTGCTTGGTGGCAATCTTGACCCCACTGCGCTTGAGCAGGTGGAGGATCAGTTCGCGCGACACCAGCTTCCCTACCAGCATGCCGCCCATGCCCACCGCCGCGCGGTAGGCCATCATCTTGAACTGCGGGTTGAGACGCTCGATCTGCTCGGGCGTGAGGCCGAATTCGTGGTTGATATCGTTGATCAGCATGGAAAACAGGCCCACGTCGGACATCAGGTCGATGCCGGGAATGGGAATGGCCGAGGCGCCTGCCGACATCACGGCACGCCGCTGCACCAGGCGCCGGCAACGCTCGCGCACTTGCTCGATTTCGGCACGACTGGCCGGTATCAGGGTCCAATCGGTAGTGCTCTTGTCTGGCATGGCCGTTTCTCCGCAGTAAGGGGTAGATGAACAAGTGTAACGTAAAGGGCTGAGCTGCCGATTTCACTGGACACAGTTGCAATCTCTGTTATATTTCATTTGAGCATTCCTTAACATTACGATAAGCAGAGCGGACCGTCTGTTTGTTGCTACACACTCCAGCCCATTATGCGAATTGCCGTACTCGATAGCGACCATAGCCAGGCAGAACTGATCTGCCAGGTGCTCACCGCCGCCGGCCACGCTTGCCACGAGTTTCAGAGTGCCAAGGAAATGCTGGGGCAACTGCGCAAGGACAGTTGCGACATGCTCATCCTCGACTGGCATGTAAGCGATCTGGACGGCGCGGAAGTCTTGCGCCGTGCCCGGGAAAAACTGGCGCCTAAGGCGCCCGTGTTGTTTATGACCAACAGTTCCGGCGAAGACGACGTGGTGGCGGGCATGACGGCGGGGGCAGACGACTACATGATCAAGCCCCTGCGGCGCAGCGAGCTGGCCTTGCGCACCCAGGCGCTGCTGCGCGTGGCGTACCCGGCCCAGAATGGCGCCGAATACTTGCAATTCGGTCATTACACGTTTGAAACCCGCCCCGGCCGCCTGCTGCGCGATGGCGAAGTGCTGGACGTGACGCACAAGGAATTCGCCCTCGCGCTGCTGTTTTTCCGCAACCTGGGCCGTCCCCTGTCGCGCGCCTACATCCACGAAGCCGTGTGGCAGCGCGACACGGCCCTGCCTTCGCGCACCATGGACACCCACGTTTCGCGCGTGCGCAACAAGCTGCAGCTGAAACCGGAACACGGCTACCGCCTCGTGCCTGTCTACAGTTATGGTTATCGCCTGGAAAAACTGGGCGGGTGAAGGGCGGCAAACGGCTGACCTGCTCAAAGCGCGGGCACAAAGCGTTATAATGTCGGCATAAGTCATCCCAACAGCCCTGAAATGCAACTGCTCGCCGTCGGCCTCAACCATACCACCGCCCCAGTGTCGCTCCGCGAACAGCTGGCGTTTGCGCCTGAGCACTTGGGCCAGGCGGTGGTGGCGGCGCGCACCTGGTTCCAGCGCATCGACTTGCGCGACAACGATGAGGCGGCCATCCTCTCGACGTGCAACCGCACCGAGCTGTATGCGGCCAGCCATGTGCCGAACCCGCTCGACGCGGGCGCGCATTTCCTGGCCGATTATCACAAGCTCAACTACAGCGAGCTGCGCCCCCATCTGTATATGTTGCCGCAGCACGATGCCGTGCGCCACACCTTCCGCGTCGCCTCCGGGCTCGACTCGATGGTGCTGGGCGAAACGCAGATCCTGGGCCAGATCAAGGACGCCATCCGCACGGCCGACGAGGCAGGCGGTCTGGGCACGTATCTGCACCAGTTGTTCCAGCGCAGCTTTTCCGTGGCCAAGGAAGTGCGCAGCAGCACGGAAATCGGCGCCCACAGCGTTTCCATGGCGGCCGCCGCCGTGCGCCTGTCGCAGCGCATCTTCGACAAGATTGCCGAGCAGAACGTACTGTTCATCGGCGCCGGCGAAATGATTGAATTGTGCGCCACGCACTTTGCGGCGCAAAACCCGAAAAGCATCACCATTGCCAACCGCACCATGGAACGGGGCGAAGAGCTGGCGCACCGCTTCAACGGCAAGGCCATCCGCCTGGCGGACTTGCCGGAGCAACTGCACCAGTTCGACATCGTCATCTCGTGCACGGCGTCGTCCTTGCCGCTGCTGGGCCTGGGCCTGGTCGAGCGCGCCATCAAGGCACGCCGCCACAAGCCCATGTTCATGGTCGACCTGGCCGTGCCGCGCGACATCGAAGCGGAAGTGGGCCGCCTGAACGACGTCTTCCTGTACACGGTCGACGACTTGGGCAAGGTCGTGCAAACGGGCCTGGAAAGCCGGCAGGCGGCCGTGGCGCAAGCCGAAGCCATCATCGAGACGCGCGTGCAATCGTTCATGAGCTGGGTCGACGACCGCGCCATGGTGCCCGTTATCCAGCATTTGCATGAAAACAGCGAAGCGCTGCGCCTGATGGAAGTGGAGCGGGCGCGCAAGATGCTGGCCAAGGGCGCCGATATCGACGCCGTCCTCGAAGCGCTGTCGAAAGGCTTGACGGCCAAGTTCCTGCACGGCCCGCAGCAGGCGCTGCACCACGCGCAAGGCGACGAGCGCAAGCAGCTGGTCACCCTGCTGCCAAAACTGTTCCGCCCCCGCCGTTAGCGCAGCCCCGCTGGCCGCCCGCGCGGCCGCCCCCTGCCCGCCTGCCGGGCCTGCAGGACCCGCACCATCCCTACACACTTTTACCGCGAATCGCTATGAAACCATCCATGCTGGCCAAACTCGATCAACTGGCGAACCGCCTGGTCGAACTCGACGAACTGCTGATGCATCCGGACGCCACGTCGAACATGGACAGCTACCGCAAGATGACGCGCGAGCACGCCGAACTGGGCCCGCTGGTGGCCCTGTACCGTTCCTACCTGGAAGCGGGCAACGATATTACGACAGCGCAAGAGATGCTGTCCGACCCGGACATGAAGGAATTCGCCCAGGAAGAAATCGAAGCGGCGAAAGCCACCATGGCGCAGCTGGAGCGCGAATTGCAGACCATGCTGCTGCCGAAGGATGTCAATGACGAGCGCAATATCTTCCTGGAAATTCGCGCCGGCACGGGCGGCGATGAATCGGCCCTGTTCGCCGGCGACCTGCTGCGCATGTACACGCGCTTTGCCGAGCGCAACCGCTGGCAAGTAGAACTGGTGTCGTCGTCCGATTCCGACCTGGGCGGCTACCGCGAGGTGATCGTGCGCGTCGTCGGCAATGGCGCGTACTCGAAACTGAAATTCGAGTCGGGCGGCCACCGCGTGCAGCGCGTGCCGGCCACGGAAACGCAGGGCCGCATCCACACCTCCGCCTGCACGGTGGCCGTGATGCCGGAAGCGGACGAAGTGGAAGACGTCAACATCAATCCGGCCGACCTGCGCATCGACACCTACCGCGCCTCGGGCGCCGGCGGACAGCACATCAACAAGACGGATTCCGCCGTGCGCATCACCCACTTGCCGACCGGCATCGTGGTGGAATGCCAGGATGACCGCAGCCAGCACAAGAACAAGGCGCAGGCGATGAAAGTGCTGGCCGCGCGCATCAAGGACGTGCAATTGCGCGAACAGCAGTCGAAGGAAGCGGCCACCCGCAAGAGCCTGATCGGCTCGGGCGACCGCAGCGAGCGCATCCGTACTTATAACTTCCCGCAGGGCCGCCTGACGGACCACCGCATCAATTTGACCTTGTATAAGCTCGACTTCATCATGGATGGGGATTTGACGGACTTGACGAATGCGCTGGCGGCAGAGCACCAGGCCGAACTGCTTGCCGCGCTGGGCGATTAAAAAGCGTCCATGGCGGCGTTGCATCGCCTGGCCGACCATTCGTACTGCCTGCGGCGCTGCGCCTTGCCCTGAACACTTTTTAAAGCGTCCAGCCAGATCAAGGGTTTAAGTAGCGGCTAAGCAATAAAAATCCTGCCTTGTGCGAAAATGATCAGCTCGATTCCATTCACCTCACCGTGTCGCCCATGAAAAATTCACGCACCGTCCTCCTGTCGATCGCCGCCCTGTGTTTCCTGATGCTGGGCGTGGCCATGTATTTGCAGCATGCCATGAACATGGCGCCGTGCCCGCTGTGCGTGATCCAGCGCTACCTGTTCCTCGCCATCGGCATCGCCTGCCTGGCTGGCGCGGCGGCGAACCGGCCGAAAATCGGCGCGAGCGTCGGCTTGCTGGCGGCCCTGGGCGGCCTGGGCGTGGGCGCCAAGCATTTGTACGTGTTGGCCAACCCCGGCTTCTCGTGCGGCATCGACCCGGTGGAAACGACGCTGAACAAGATTTTCACGGCGCAAGTCATGCCCTTCATGTTTGAATCCTATGGTGCCTGCGAAAACGCCGGCGAGCCGTTTTTCGGCCTGTCGATTCCGCAATGGGCGTTCATCTGGTTTGCCATTTTTAGCGTCGGCCTGCTGTGGACTTTGCTGCGCCGTCAGAAATAATTGAAAGAACCATGTCAGAAACACTGATCCCCGCCGGCAGCACTGTCGGCGCCCTGCAAATCCGTCCGCTGCTCGACCCGCTCGACAACCGCATCCTGCTGAGCCACGCGCTGGGCCTGTCGCGCGTCTCGCTGATCACGCAATCGGAGCGTGTGCTCACTTCCGACGAAGCCGAACGCCTGTCAAGCTTGCTGGCGCGCCGCCTGCAAGGCGAGCCGATCGCCTACATCGTCGGCCAGCGCGAATTTTTCGGCCTGCCGTTCGAAGTCAACGACGCCGTGCTGATCCCCCGCCCCGACACGGAAGTGCTGGTCGAACTGGCGCTCGAGCGCCTGCCGCCCGGCGGACGGGTGCTCGACATGGGTACGGGCAGCGGCGCCATCGCCGTCGCGCTGGCGCACACGCGGCCCGACGCCGTCGTCACGGCCCTGGATGTGAGCAGCACAGCGCTGGCCGTGGCGCGCCGCAACGCCAGCGCCAACGGCGTCAACATCACCTTCATGGCCAGCGACTGGTTCGAAGCGCTGGGCACGGAAAAGTTCGACCTGATCGTCTCGAATCCCCCTACATCGCCAGCGGCGACCGCCACCTGGCCGAGGGAGACTTGCGCTTTGAGCCCACGGGCGCGCTGACCGACCATGCGGACGGCCTGTCGGCCCTGCGCACCATCGTGTCCGGCGCCGTGCGCCACCTGGCGTCCGGCGCCTGGCTGCTGATGGAACACGGCTACGACCAGGCGGCATCCGTGCGCGGCTTGCTGGCCGACGCCGGCTACAGCAAAGTGCAAAGCTGGCGCGATCTGGCCGGCATCGAGCGCGTCAGCGGCGCCCGCCTCGGCTGAGCACGACAAGCTGCGCAAAGCTTGACCCGGCGGCGCGCCAGATCCCCCGCAGTTTGTTAAAATATCAAGCGAATTCCTGACCGAAGCGCCATCCCCCTTGCGCGGGGCGGACGCTGGCGACGCGGCGTTTTTTGGGCCGGCGCCGACGCATTTGCCAAAATTCGGTTAATCTCAGCACAAATTATTTATATGCTGCACAAGAAAGGAAGCTCAAATTGCCCAACCTGTTGACTCGCCGCCTGGCATTGCTGACCGAAGATGCCAACCGCGCGCTGCTGGGCGGCTTGCGCGGCATCGAGCGTGAAACCCTGCGCGTCGACCATGCCGGCCATCTGGCTTCCACTCCCCACCCCGCCGCCCTGGGCTCGGCGCTGACGCACCCTGAAATCACCACCGACTACGCCGAAGCGCTGCTCGAATTCATCACCCCGGCCGAAGCCGACATCGGCGTCACGCTCGACAAGCTCGACACCGTGCACCGCCACGCCTACAGCCGCCTCGGCGACGAGTTGCTGTGGAGCCAGTCGATGCCGTGCCAGCTGCCGCCCGAAGCGGAAATCGAGATCGCCAACTACGGCAGCTCGAACATGGGCATGCTCAAGCATGTCTACCGGCGCGGCCTGGCCTTGCGTTACGGCAAAGCCATGCAATGCATCGCCGGCATCCATTACAACTATTCGCTCGACGAGCAGCTGTGGCAAGTGCTGGCCAGCAACCAGGACACCAGCGCCAGCCCGACACACGCGACGGCCACGCCGAAAGACGTGCAGTCGGAAAGCTATCTGGCGACGATCCGCAATTTCCGCCGCTACAGCTGGCTGCTGATGTACCTGTTCGGCGCTTCGCCGGCCCTGTCCGCCGGTTTCCTGCGCGGCCGCGCGCACAAGCTCGACACCTTGTCCGACGACACCTTGTTCCTGCCGTACGCCACCAGCCTGCGCATGAGCGACCTCGGTTACCAGAACGATGCCCAGTCCGGCCTGCGTCCGCACGAAAACAGCCTGGAAGACTACGTCAACGCGCTCACGCACGCCGTCAACGACCCGTATCCGCCGTACGAAGCGCTGGGCACGAAAAAGGATGGCGAGTGGATCCAGTTGTCCACCAACGTGCTGCAGATCGAAAATGAATACTATTCGACCATCCGCCCGAAACGCGTGATCCGCACGGGCGAGCGCCCGATCCAGGCCCTGTGCCTGCGCGGCGTGCAATACATCGAAGTGCGCTGCATGGACGTCGACCCGTTCGAACCGGTGGGCATCAGCCTGGAAACGGGCCGCTTCCTCGACGCGTTTTTGCTGTTCTGCGCGCTCGACGACAGCGGTCCCATCTCGGCCGAGCAAAGCGCCTGCTACACGAACAATTTCGCCCGTACCGTCAAGGAAGGCCGCAAGCCGGGCTTGACCCTGCGCCGCGACGGCGAAGAAATCACCCTGCAGGCCTGGGGCGAGGAATTGCTGGCGCGCATCGCGCCCGTGGCGGCCTTGCTCGACGCGCGCATTGGCGGCACGCAGCATGCGGCCAGCCTGGCGGCGCAGGCGGCCAAGCTGGCCGACCCGGACACGACGCCATCGGCAAAGGTATTGGCCGAGCTGCGTGCCAATGGTGGCTCGTTTGCCGCCTTCGGCCTGCGCCAGAGCGAAAGCCACGCCGCCTATTTCCGCACGCATCCGGCAACCAAGGAACAAAGCGCGTACTTCGACGCGATGGCCGCCAGCTCGCTGGCCGAGCAGCGCACTATGGAAGCGGCGCCCGCCGGCAGCTTCGACGATTTCGTCGCCGCCTACCGCGCCAGTACCCTGTGTTCGCACACCTGATCCTGCCTGACTTTCTGCCTGGCGCCCCATGCTGACCTTCTACAATGAATTGCATAGCCAGCACCGGGGCCGCTTCGAGATGTTTCGCGGCACCATGGTGCCCTGCTTCGAGACGCCGGAACGGGCCGACATGGTGGTGGCCGAGCTGGAACGGCGCAACCTGGGCCGCATCGTCACGCCGCACGGCGTACCGCTGACGTCGCTGGAACGCATCCACACGCCGCGCTACCTGCATTTTTTGCGCCACGCCTGGCACGACTGGCTGGCGCTCGACCCCGACAACGCGGGCAAGGATGCACTGCCATCCGTGTGGCCCGTGCGCACCTTGCGCAGCGACATCGAACCGGACGACTTCACGGCCAAGCTGGGCCTGTATTCGATGGACAATGGCACGCCGCTGACGGCCGGCACGTGGACGGCGGCCAAGACGGGCGCCGACTGCGCCGTCAACGCGGCCCACGCGCTGCGCCTGGGAGAGCGGGCGACGTTTGCCCTGACGCGCCCGCCGGGCCACCACGCGGGCAGCGATTTCTTTGGCGGCTACTGTTTTCTCAACAACGCTGCCCTGGCCGCGCAGCATCTGCTCGACGACGGCGCCCGCAAGGTCGCCATCGTCGATATCGACTACCACCACGGCAACGGCACCCAGAGCATCTTTTATGCGCGTGACGACGTGCTGTTCGCCTCCCTGCACGCCGACCCGCGCGGCGAATACCCGTTTTACCTCGGCCACGCCGATGAAACGGGCAGCGGCGCGGGGCTCGGCTACAACGTCAACCTGCCGCTGCCGGCCGGCACGTCCACAGCCAGCTGGTTCGCCGCGCTGGAAACGGCCTGCCTGCGCATCAATATGTACGCGCCCGACGCGCTGGTGGTCTCGCTCGGTGTGGATACTTTCGCCGGCGACCCGCTGTCGCACTTCTCCCTGCAAAGCGGGGACTACCTGCGCGTGGGCGAGCGCCTCGCGCATTTGAATTTGCCCACCGCCTTCATCCTCGAAGGCGGCTATGCGGTGAAGGAAATCGGCATCAATGTGGTGAACGTCCTCGAAGGTTTCGAGACGGCTGAATAGAGGCGACGCTCAAACCGGTAAGCCCTGCTTCAGTAGAAGTCTTACGGCGGCGTACCCGCGCAAGGTACATGAGTGCCAGGCCGGCGGGCAGCATCAACGCGACCGTTGGCTCAGGAACGGGCGCCGGGGAAATCGTGAAGGTCGTCTGGTCGGACCAGTTATAACGATTTTCCCATTGTGTTCCCTTCCAATAATTTCCCCCACCTTTGAGGAAGTAACTGCCGATAACGGCCTGGCTATACCAGGAGTTCGGACCTTCATCATGGCCATCAGTCTTGGTTGCATAGTTCAGTTTACCTTCCAGCGTATAACTGAAATTTTTGACTTCACACCGGAGGTAGGAGGAAGCATTGCATCCATATTGGCCTATCCGGAAAGGCAAAAACAGGTGACCCTGGGTGAGGAAATAGCTCAGCTCATCAACTGTAATCACGCTGTCCGCATTTCTGTCCTCCCCGCTAAAGCTACCGTGGAACGTCGCATCGGAATCGAATACGCCAGTAGCCGCGTTGACAAAGCCTTGATAGGTAAAATCCCACGTCGTCGGCTGCGCATGGGCAGCAGATATTCCAGCGACAAGTAGCATGGCGCACAACAGGTTCTTTTTCATGGTTTCCTCATATTTTTGCAAAGCACCATAAAGGCGCTTCAGGGAGATGTGCCAATCACATCTGACGGCATGATGCCACGTTAATATTATCATAAGTAAATATAAATATGATAATAAACAATGGGCGAAGAAAGTATGAAAAAGCGTGCGCTACGGTTTTGAAACGGCGCAATAGCGGCTACATATTACGGAACAGCGCCATGAACGGCTGGCTCACGGCCAGGGTTTCCGGCCGCGTTTTCAGACGCAAGGCGCCGCGTCCCACCTCGTCGCGCGTGACGGATGCCACCATCTTCATGTTGACGATGGTGGAGCGGTGGATCTGCTTGAAAATGGCCGGGTCGAGCACATCGAGTAGTTCGCGGATCGGCTTGCGCAGCAGCGCCTCGCCATCCGCCGTCATGACAGCCGTGTACTTGGTGTCGGACTGAAAATAGGCGATGTCCTCCACCATGATCAGGCGCGTATCCTTGCCGCTGCTGGCCGTCAGCCACACCAGCGGCGGCGACTTGGCGGCCGCCGGCAAGGCGCTGCTCAATTGCTGCAGCAAGCCGGCCAGCGCGCCGTCATCCACCTGAGTCTTGCCGGCCCGTGCCTGCACACGCTGCAAGGTCGCTTGCAGGCGCTCGCGGGCTATGGGTTTCAATAAGTAATCGACGGCGCCCTTGTCGAAGGCATCGATCGCGTACTGGTCGTAGGCGGTAACGAACACCACCTGCGTGCCCGGACTGGCGTCGAGCGCACCGGCCGCCACTTCCAGCCCCGTCAAGCCCGGCATGCGGATATCCAGGAAGGCGACGTCGGGTCGCAGGGTGGCGATGGCGTCGAGCGCCGCGCCGCCGTCGTCGCAGGCGGCGACGATGCGCAGTGCCGGCCACTCTTCGGCCAGCAGGGCCACGAGTGCGTCGCGCAACAGGGTTTCGTCTTCGGCGATGACGCAGCTCATCTCAGGCTGATGCATAGGAGACTCCTTGCGCCGTGCTGTCGGGCACCGTGATGGTGGCCGTCACGCCATCGGGGAAATTGGCGAGGATGGAAAACGACGCGGCCGCACCATAAGTCAGGCGCAGGCGTTCGCGCACATTGCGCAAGCCGATGCCCGTGCCGGCGCCGTCGTCGCTGAAACCCTTGCCGTCGTCGGCCACCGTGACGATCACCGTACCGTTGCCACTGCGCGCCATGATCCAGATGGTGCCGCCGCCGCTTTTCGGCTCCAGGCCATGCTTGATGGCGTTTTCCACCAGGGTTTGCAGCATCATCGGCGGCAACTCCGCCTGGCGCAGGTATTGCGGTACCTCGATCTGCAGGTTCAGGCGTCCGCCCATGCGAATTTTCAGGATATCGAGATAGGCGCGCGCCCGTTCCAGTTCCGTGCCCAGGGTCGACATCGATTGTTCCGTGCGCGGCAGCGAGTGGCGCAGGTACAGGATGAGGTTGCCCAGCATCTCGTCGGCGCGCACGGGATCGCTGCGCGTGAGCAGTTGCGCGCTGGCCAGGGTGTTGTACAGGAAGTGCGGCTCGACCTGCGCATGCAGCAGGCTCAGCTTGGCCACCGTGAGTTCCTTTTCCGTCACCGTCTGGCGCGCCTCGGCCTGTTCGCCGCGACGGCGCTGCGCCACCCGGCGCGTCATTGCCCGCGTCACCGCTTCCGCGTTTTCCAGGTTGCTGCCATGGTCGACGAGGAACCAGTCGGTCCAGGCATTGCGCGCCGGCTCGCAGATCAGGGTCACGCTGCCCGCCTCGCCATTCGGCGTGACGGTGGCGAGGATCTGGTTCGGCCGCGGCTCAAGGAAACTCAGCACGCGCATGCGGGGCAAGCCCGTGTGCGTGTAGGGCGCGGCGCGGCGCACGCGGGCCTGCACCTGCAGGCTGTCACGCGCGCTTTCGACCACTTCGCTGCCCGGCAGTTCGCGGATGGCCGCGTCGATCATGTCGAACGCCTCGCCCGCCTCGAACGGGATCTCGATCTGGCGCCGCTGGCGGCTCGACAGGGTGCTGGCATTGACGGCGCCGGCGATCAGGCGCACGCGCCGCACGTGCGAAAACGCATTCGTGATGACGGCGCTGGCCAACAGTGCGCCGACGATGACAAAGAAGCCTTCCGTATGCCCGAAGATATAGCGCAGGAAATTCTCGACCAGGACCGCCGTGGCGATGATGTACGTGACCATCGTGGCCAGGGTGATGCGCAGGATAAAGAAGAGGCTAGTCATGATTTTTCCTTGGGGTGTGAAGTGGGCCAAGCATAACCATCGGCCCCGGCGACGGTGGCCATTATGCGATGGAAGCCCGGTAGTGGCGACAAAGGCATCAAAATAAAGCACCAATCCGCGCCGTCACGAAATAAAATAGCTTGCAATTAAATAGCGCGCGATATATATTGAGCACATGGACGCTGCAATCGCTTCTTCAGACGGGCATCCTGGGGCACTAGCCCACGAAACAAGTAGCACACTATTTAGTAGCCAACTATTTTATCCATACTAAGGAAACCATCATGTCGATCAAACAAGTCCTGTACCGCGCCCAAGCTACCGCCACCGGAGGCCGCGAAGGCCGTGCCGTCTCGTCCGACAATGTGCTGGACGTCAAGCTGACCACGCCAAAAGAACTGGGCGGCAATGGCGCCGTCGGCACCAATCCGGAGCAGCTGTTTGCCGCTGGCTACTCGGCCTGCTTCATCGGCGCCATGAAATTCGTCGGCGGCCGCGACAAGATCGCCCTGCCAGCGGACCTGTCCATCGAAGGTAACGTCGGCATCGGCGCCATCGACACGGGCTTCGGCATCGAAGTGGAACTGAAAATTTCGCTGCCAGGCATGGAACGCGCCGCCGCCGAAGCGCTGGTCGCCGCCGCCCACATCGTCTGCCCATACTCGAACGCCACGCGCGGCAACATCGACGTCACGCTGACGATCGTGTAATAGCAGAAAAAAAAAGGGCTGCACGCTCTGTCGCTCTGTATATCCCCGGCCGCGCCCTGGCGCCGCCGGGGATTTTCCGTTAACGCAGCGCCTGCAGCAGCTTGTCTGCCAGAGCCGGCGCCGAGGCGGGGTTCTGTCCCGTGATCAGTTCGCGGTCGACCACGACGTTGCTGGTCCACGGCGCCTGGTTCTGTACATACCGCGCGCCGGCCGCCTGCAAGCCCGACTGCGGATAAAACTTCATCGTCCCGCCCTTCAGCGAGCCCTGCGCCGCCGTCTCTTCCTCATTACTGATCACCGTCATGCGGTAGCCGCTGTAGATCCAGGCGGCTGGCTTGGCGGGCGTCCGGCCCGCTTCCAGCGCGGCCACAAATGCTCCCGTTTGCGGCAAGGCCGACAGCAGTGCGATGGGGCCATGGCACAGCAGCGCCGTCGGCTTGCCGTCCGCATGGAACTGGCGCAGCAAGGCGCCCAGGCTGGCGTCCTTCAACAGATCCTGCATCGGCGCGTGGCCGCCCGGCACCAGCACAGCCGCATAGTGGCCATAGCCGATCTGCTCCACCCGTTTCAGGCTGATCACAGGCGAACGGCCCGGCACTGTCAGCGCCAGCTGGTCCAGCAGCGCCTTGTGCGCCGCGTGCGCGGTGGCGTCGCCGCCAAAATAATCGACCGTATCCGAGCTGGCGTCCAGGGTGGGCGCCTTACCCTGCGGCGTGGCAAAAGTCACTGTATGGCCCGCATCGAGCAGCTTTTTCACGGGCTGCATCAATTCATTCAGATAAAAGCCCGTCGGGAAGACCTTGCCGTCGCGCAGCTCAAGGTGGTCCGCATCCGACAGCACGACGAGGACGTCGGCCGCCTGGGCAGTGGAAAAGGCGGCCAGCAACAGGCTGCTGATCAGTAATTTTTTCATGGTGTAACCTTTCTGTAGAGAGGTCACCAGCATATTCCGAATCAAAATACATAAAAATGATGAATAATGTACAGCACTGATGCGTAATACGACTGAATAGAAGCGCCGAATAGGACAAGACATGGACAAATTACAGGCGATGCAGCTATTTCGCCGCGTGGCCGAGCTGGGCAGCTTTCGCCGCGCGGCCGACGAACTGGACCTGTCGGCGTCGTATGTGAGCCGGCGCATCGGCCAGCTGGAGCAGGAACTCGGCGGACGCCTGATGACGCGCACCACGCGCCAGCTGGCCCTGACGGAAACGGGCGCCGCCTACCTCGAGCACTGCCGCAAGCTGCTCGACGAACTGGCGCAGGCGGAAGACATGGTGGCCCATTCGACGGCGCATGTGACGGGCCGCTTGCGCATCAACGCGCCGCTGACGCTGGGCGTGGGCGAACTGGCCGAAGGCCTGGCCGATTTCATGGCCGACTGGCCCGCGCTGCGCCTGGACGTCGACCTGAAGGATGAGTACGTCGACTTGGCGGCAGCCAACTACGACCTGGGCTTTCGCGTCACCACCGCGCTTACCGATTCAAGCTATGTGGCGCGCCACATCCACGACTACCGCCTGCACATCTGCTGCGCGCCCGCCTACCTGGAACGCCACGGCCCCCTGCTCGCCCCCACGGACCTGACGCGCCAGCGCTGCTTCATCTACAGCCACGCCCTGTTCGGCAGCCGCTGGCCGCTGCGCCATGCGGGACCGCACAGCGACATCGAAGTGCCGAACTGGGTACGCACGAACAACACGCTGTTCATGCGCAGCCTGATCCTGCGCGGCCTGGGCATCGGCATCCTGCCCACCTTCGTCTGCCGCGCGGAACTGGCCAGCGGCGCCCTGGTCGAGCTGTTTCCAGAAATCGAGCGCCCCAGCCTGGCACTGTTTGCCATCTACCCGTCGCGCCAGCTGGTGGCGCCCCGCGTGACGCGCTGCATCGAGCACCTGAAGCAGTGGTATGCGCAGCGCTATCCCACGCCGGCGGCGTGAAGCCGGTAAAATCACGGCCACTCTCAATCAAGGATGCCCCATGATCACCTGGCAATGGAACACGTTCGACGAACTCGGCCCTCACGATTTGTACCAGGTGCTGGCCCTGCGCCAGCGCGTGTTCGTCATCGAACAGCAGTGTATTTACCCGGATCTCGATGGCCATGACCAACAAGCCATGCATTTGCTGGGCTGGCAAACGGTCGACGGCCAGCGCCGGCTGGCCGCATATCTGAGGGTGCTGGCGCCCGGCGCCAAGTATGTGGAAATGTCGCTGGGCCGCGTGCTGACGGCGCCCGAGGCGCGCACCACGGGCGCCGGCAAACAGCTGCTGTTTGAGGGCATCGCGCGCGCCGAACGCCAGCACCCTGGCCACGCCATCCGCATCGGCGCGCAGCAGTACCTTGAGCGCTTCTATCAATCCTTCGGCTTTGTTACCGTCAGCGCGCCCTACGACGAAGATGGCATACAGCACGTCGACATGCTGCGCGCGGTGCAGCCGGAAGCGGCGGCATGACGACGGCCCTCATTTCCTGGAGCGGCGGCAAGGATTCCTGCCTGGCCCTGTGGCGCGCGCGCAACGCTGGCATGGCCGTGCCGCTGTTGATCACGGCGATGGATGAAGATGGCCGCAAATCGCGCTCGCACGGCGTGCCGCCGGAATTGCTCGCAGCGCAGGCGGCCAGCCTGGGCGCGCGCCTGCAGCGCTATCACGCCAGCTGGGCCAGTTACGAGGAGAAATTCATCGCCATGCTGCGCGCGGCGAAAGACGAGGGCATAGTCCACGCGATCTTCGGCGACATCGACTTGCAGCCGCACCGCGACTGGGAAGAAAAAGTCTGCGCCGCTGCCGGCCTGACGGCCCACCTGCCGCTGTGGGGCGAAGCGCGGCGCGCGCTTGTCGACGAATTTCTCGCCGCCGGCTTCAAGGCCATCGTCGTCTGCATCAATGGCCAGCACCTGCCGCGCGAATTTTGCGGGCGCGAGTTCGACGCCGCCTTTTTGGCCGACCTGCCGCCCGGCGTCGACGCCTGCGGCGAAAACGGCGAATTCCACACCTTCGTCTACGACGGCCCCGCCTTCAGCGCACCGGTGGCGCTGCGCCGCACGCAGGTGCTGCAATACGACGCGCCAGCCAATCTGGGCGGCGCCACGTATTACTTCCAGGAACTGGCCCCGCCTGTGGCCTAACGAGGCCGCCAAAGCAAAAAGGGCGATTCCGTGGAATCGCCCTTGTCCCTGCTGCCCTGCGCGTGCTTATTTTTTTCGTCACGGCGACCAGCTTGACTTCAAACAGCAAGCCAGCGTAGCCAGGAATCTTCGGCGAACTGCCAGCCTTGCCATAACCCAGGTCATACGGAATGGCCAGCGTGCGCGTGCCACCGACCTGCATGCCGACCAGGCCGCGGTCCCAGCCCAGGATGACCTGGCCGATGCCCAGGACGAAAGTAAAACCGGCGCCCGCCGGGCTTGCATCGAACTGCACACCTTTGTTGCCCGGCTTGCTTGCGTCATACAGCCAGCCCGTGTAGGTCACCGTCAGGGTATCGCCCGCCGCGGCGGTCGCGCCGGTGCCTTTCACCAGGTCAGGAAAGGCGAACTCTTTCACTTGCGTATTCGGGTCAAGCACGACCGGCTTCTCGGTGTTGGCAGCGGCACCGCAAGCGGTCAGGGCCACGGCGCAAACGAGGGTGGCGATTATTTGAAATACCGATTTCATGGTTTCCCTTTAAATATTGGTGTATGGCTAAGGCCCGTACGGTGCGGACCGGTACGGGCTGCAGTTTAACAGGAGTCGCCTGCTGCATTTGTAAGCAGACGTAAGCGCGGCGGAAAATTATGCACCCACGCAACGTTGCCACAATAGCCACGCCATCTAGATTTCCACCTGCGTACCCAGTTCGATCACCCGGTTGCTCGGAATCTGATAGTAGTCGGCCGCCGTGGCGCATTGCGCGACATGGTGACGAACAGGTGCTCGCGCCACGGCATCATGCCGGCACCCGGCGTCGAGATGATGGTCTGGCGCGCGATGAAGAACGACGTTTCCATCATCTCGAAGTCCAGTCCCTGCTCGGCGCACTGCGCCAGCGCAGCCGGAATGTCCGGTTCATCCTTGAAGCCGTAATGCACATTGACCTGGTAGCACTGATGACCCAAGTCCACCACGCGCACGCGCTCGGATGGCGCCACCCACGGCTCTTCATGCATGAAGACGGTGAGGAAGATCACCCGTTCGTGCAACACTTTGTTGTGCAGCAAGTTGTGCAGCAGCGCATGCGGCACGCCGTCCGTTTCGCCGCGCAGGAAGATGGCCGTGCCGGATACACGCAGCGGCGGCGCGATGAATAGCGACGAGAGGAAATCGTCGAGCGGAATCGCATGTTTTTCCAAATTCTGGAACACCAGCTGGCGGCCCCGCTTCCAGGTCAGCATGATGATGAACAGGATGGCGCCCAGCAGCAGCGGGAACCAGCCGCCGTGGAACAGTTTCAGGGAACTGGCCGCGAACAGGTTGACATCGATGATCAGGAAGAAACCGGTGGCAGCCCAGCACAGCAGCAAATTCATCTTCCAGCGGTAACGGATGACAAAGAAGGTCAGGATCGTGGTGGCCAGCATGGTGGCCGTGACGGCGATGCCATAGGCGGCGGCCAGCTTTTCCGAAGAGCCAAAACCGACCACGGCCAGCAGCACCACGGCCAGTTGCAGCCAGTTGACGGCAGGGATGTAGATCTGCCCGATTTCGCTTTCCGACGTGTGGCGCACGCGCATGCGCGGCAAGAAGCCCAGCGCGATGGCTTGCTTGGTCATCGAGAAGGTACCGGAAATGGTCGCCTGCGAGGCGATCACGGTGGCCATGGTCGACAAAATCACCAGCGGATACACGCTCCAGGCGCCCAGCTGCTGGTAGAACGGATTAGAAATGGCTTCCGGATGCGCCAGCAGCAGCCCGCCCTGGCCCAGATAGTTCAGCGCCAGCGCGGGAAAGGCGATCAGGAACCAGGCCATGCGGATCGGCTTTTTGCCGAAATGGCCCATGTCGGCGTACAGCGCCTCAGCGCCCGTCAGCGCCAGCACCACGGCTCCCAGCGACAGGAAGGCGATGCGCCCATTATCCAACAAGAAAGCCACCGCGTGCAGGGGATTGACGGCGGCCAGGATGGCTGGCGACTTGATGATGTTGACCACACCCATGCAGGCGAGCGCGACAAACCATATCAGCATGATGGGAGCGAAGAAACGGCCGATGCCGGCCGTACCGTGCGACTGCACTGAATACAGCGCCACCAGCACGGCGATCGTCAGCCACACCACATACGGGCTGAAGGCAGGCGTGGCCACTTCCAGGCCTTCGATCGCCGACAGCACGGAAATGGCCGGCGTGATCACGCTGTCGCCATAGAACAGGGTGGCGCCAAAGACGCCGATCACCATCAGCGGCACATGCCAGCGCGACGATTTGCTGACAGATGACAGCACCAGCGCCATCAGGGCCATGATGCCGCCCTCGCCGCGGTTGTCGGCACGCAGCACCAGGGTCACGTACTTGAGCGAGACGATAAGGGTCAGGCCCCAGAAAATCAGCGAGACAATGCCCAGCAGGTTGTTATGCGTGACCGCCAGGCCGTGGGCAGGGTCAAACACCGTCTTCAGGGTGTACAGCGGACTGGTGCCGATATCGCCATAGACGATGCCGACGGCAGCCAGTGTCAAGCCAACCAGGCTGCTTTTTTTATGTTCCGACGTCAAGGTTGCACCCGTTTTTGTTTTGTTGCATCGCACAATATGATAGGTATTAGCAAATAGCAAGAGTATTTTTGCATGGTTCCGCAGCTGCCCCAAAGTCGTGGTTTTGTGCCGCTCCGCCTTGCTGCGCGGGCTTGCGGCCAGTAATTTGTTGCCATTCTACCCCTCGCCAGCGGCGCCGGGCAGCCCCCGATGTTTTCAGCCATAATGACAGACTGTCTACTCTTCAGCGAACCCCATCATGAATCCAGGCATGTTGTACGCCTCCCTCGCCTTCCTGTGCTGGGGCCTGTTCCCCCTGTACTTCCACGCCATCGGCGAGATCGCGCCACAAGAAATCCTGGCGCACCGCATGGTCTGGTCGCTATTGTTCCTGGGCGTCGTGCTGACCGTGCGCCGCCAGTGGAGCTGGCTGGGCACGGTCAGCACGACGCCCAGGGTCGTGGTCAGCTTCGTGGCCAGCGCGTTTTTGCTCTCCGCCAACTGGTTCATCTATATATGGGCCGTCAACAACGGCCACGTCGTCGACGCCAGCCTCGGCTACTTTATTACGCCCCTGATCAATGTCATGCTGGGCTTCTTGCTGCTGCACGAGCGCCTGCGCCGCCTGCAGTGGCTGGCCATCGGCCTGGCCGCCTGCGGCGTGGCCTGGCTCACTTGGCAGGCGGGGCAAGTGCCATGGATCGCCCTGCTGCTGGCGGCCACGTTTGGCGGCTATGGTTTGCTGCGCAAGACGGCCGCGCTGGGCGCGCTGGAAGGCTTGTCATTCGAAACATTGATTCTGTTCCCTCTGGCGCTGGCCTACATGCTGTGGCTGGCATGGCATGGCCAGAGCGGCTTCGTCAATACCGACTCGTCCGCCACGCGCGCGCTGCTGCTGGCGTCCGGCCCCATCACGGCCATTCCCCTGCTGCTGTTTGCCGCTGGCGCGCGCCGCCTGCCGCTGGCCGTGCTGGGGTTATTGCAATACATCGCTCCCACGGGCCAGCTGCTGATCGGCGTGTGGGTCTTCCACGAATCGTTCACGCCCGAACGCATGCTGGGCTTCCTCGTCATCTGGACGGCGCTGGGCCTGTATGCGGCCGAAGGCCTGTGGAGCAGCCGCCGCGCGCGCAGCGCCGCCTAGTCTTGCCCCTGGCGCCCGTTTCCGCAGCGCGCAGCGCTGGCCGGAAGCGGGCGTTTACCGTATCCTGTCCGTCTTTGTATATCACCCGAGATTTCTAATGGCAAATTACGTCTACACCATGAATCGCGTGGGCAAAATCGTCCCGCCCAAACGCCAGATTCTGAAAGATATTTCCCTGTCCTTCTTCCCAGGCGCGAAGATCGGCGTGCTGGGCCTGAACGGCTCCGGCAAATCGACCCTGCTGAAAATTATGGCAGGCATCGACACCGACATCCAGGGCGAAGCCGTGCCGATGCCTGGCCTGAACATCGGCTACCTGCCGCAGGAACCGCAGCTGGACCCGGAAAAAACCGTGCGCCAGGAAGTGGAGTCGGGCCTGGGCGAAGTCTTTGAAGCGCAAGCCAAGCTGGAAGCCGTGTACGCCGCATATGCCGAGGAAGACGCCGATTTCGACGCCCTGGCCACGGAACAGGCACGCCTGGAAGCGATCATTTCGACGTCGGACGGCGGCAATCTGAATCTGCAGCTGGAAATGGCGGCCGACGCACTGCGCCTGCCGCCATGGGACGCCAAGGTCGGCGTGCTGTCCGGCGGTGAAAAGCGCCGCGTGGCGCTGTGCAAGCTGCTGCTGTCCAAGCCCGACATGCTGCTGCTCGATGAGCCGACCAACCATCTGGATGCGGAATCGGTCGACTGGCTGGAACAATTCCTGCTGCGCTTCCCCGGCACCGTGGTGGCCATCACCCATGACCGTTACTTCCTCGACAACGCAGCCGAGTGGATCCTGGAGCTGGACCGCGGCAGCGGCATTCCATGGAAGGGCAATTACTCGACCTGGCTGGAGCAGAAGCAAGCCCGCCTGAAGCAGGAGGAATCGACGGAATCGGCGCGCCAAAAGGCGCTGCAGAAGGAATTGGAATGGTCGCGCCAGAACCCGAAAGCGCGCCAGGCCAAGTCGAAAGCCCGCCTGGCCCGTTTCAATGAGCTGTCCGAGCACGAATACCAGAAGCGCAACGAAACGCAGGAGATCTTCATTCCCGTGGCCGAACGCCTGGGCAATGACGTCATCGAGTTCAAGAACGTGTCGAAAGCGTTCGGCGACCGTTTGCTGATCGATAACCTGAGCTTTACCGTGCCGCCAGGCGCCATCGTCGGCATCATCGGCCCCAACGGCGCCGGTAAGTCGACCCTGTTCAAGATGATTACCGGCAAAGAACAGCCGGACAGCGGCGAAGTGGCCATCGGCCAGACGGCGCGCGTCTCCATCGTCGACCAGAACCGCGATTCGCTGGCCGACAACAAGTCCGTCTTTGAAGATGTGTCCGGCGGCGCCGACATGCTGACCGTGGGCCGCTTCGAAATGCCGTCGCGCGCCTACCTGGGCCGCTTCAACTTCAAGGGCTCGGACCAGCAGAAAATGGTGGGCAACCTGTCCGGCGGTGAACGTGGCCGTCTGCACCTGGCGAAAACCCTGCTGATGGGCGGCAACGTCCTGCTGCTCGATGAACCGTCGAACGATCTGGACGTGGAAACCTTGCGCGCGCTGGAAGACGCCCTGCTGGAATTTGCCGGCAGCGTCATGGTCATTTCGCATGATCGCTGGTTCCTCGACCGTATTGCCACGCACATCCTGGCCTTCGAAGGCAATTCGCAGGTCACCTTCTTTGACGGCAACTATCAGGAATACGAAGCCGACAAGAAAAAACGCCTGGGCGAAGAAGGCGCGAAGCCGAAACGTATCCGCTACAAACCGCTGACGACGTAAGTTTCACGTCGGATAATGCAAAAAGGCAGTTACCTCGCGGTAACTGCCTTTTTTTTCAGCAAACTTCTAGTAAATTAGAAGTTGTAGCGTGCGCCAAGCGCGAGGCCCGTGGCTTTGCGGCCCTGGTCGGCGCTCTTGCCGAAGTGTTCCACTTCCGCCGTCAGCGAGACTTTCTCGTTGATCGCGTACTGGGCACCGACGGAAGCGTATACGCCCGTCTTGTCGTTGCCGCTGATGCCGGTCGACAGGCCGGTGCCGCTCAAGCTATTCTTGACTTTGGCCACACCGAGCTTGCCGAACACGCCGATCTTGTCGGTCACGGGCATGGTGGCCTTGCCGGCCAGATAGTAGCCGTGCGAGTCGCTTTTCACGGAACCGTTGCCGGCACCGGTGACATAGCTGTAATCCTTGCTGCCGAAATCGGCATAGCCGCCCTCAACCGCCCAGGTTTTATCGAAATCGTAACCGGCGAAGATCTTGGCACCGGCCTTGTAACCGCTGTGATTATCGGCGCTGGTGGCGCCAGGAATATCGAAGTTATAACGGTTGCCCGTGACGCCAGCACCTACATAGGCGCCTTCAGCGTGCGCGGCGCTCATGCCGGTCAGTGCGGTAGCGGAAGCGATCATTGCAAACAGGATTTTCTTCTTCATCATGTTCTCTCTCTCAATTAGTGAATGTTCCTAGATACGTGCCTGGATTCGCAGTTCAGCGAAGTGCGATGACTACACATTAACAGCCGAAAAAAACTACGTCTTTCTCGATTCCGTAAGAACTGTGACAAGATGTAAGTCGACATTCCAAACTGACAATAACCGTAAAATGCGCACCGTTGAACGAACTTAAGATAGACTTAAGAGAATTAGCGATTTTCAGTCAAGAGGAGAAGTGCATGCACAAACGCCAGTTTCTCGCCGCCGGCATGGCCGCCGCGGCCCTGCCCGCCATCGCCCGGACCGCGCCCGCCGGCCTGCGCGGTCCGGCCCTGCTGACCATCACGGGCAGCATCGACAAACCCAACCGGGGCCCGTTCGACGCCGTGCGCGACCAGATGATGCACAAGCAAAAGATCAGTTTTGAGCGGGCGCGGGCCTTCGACTTCACGGCGCTGGCGAACTTGCCGGCGCGCACCATCCACCCCACCCTGGAATACGACGGCAAGGCGCATGCCCTGCGCGGGCCGCTGCTGGTCGAGGTATTGAAGGCGGCGGGCGCGCCGGAGGAAGGCGATATTCGCCTGCTGCTGCGCGCCGTGGATGGCTATGCGGCGGCGCTGAGCATGGCGCAGGCGCGCGCACAGCGTTTTATTGTCGCCACCCACCTGGACGGACAGCCGATGGCGCTTGGCGGCCTGGGGCCGCTATGGGCAATCCACGATGCGGACCGCATCGCGGCCGTAGCGGCCCTGCCCCTGGCCGAACGGTTCGCCAGCTGCCCGTGGGCGCTGTATCACATCGGCGTGGAGACGGGTTGAAGCAGATTACAACGCCAATCAGGCGTAGGCTTCGGCCATCGACATGACACGCGGCGCGATGGTAATGCCATGCTCCTCGAACAGAGCCGTGATGGCTGCCAGGTTGTGCGTGCACTCCTCGGTTTTCCAGCCCTTGAAGATATCCGTGCCATCCTTCTGGAAATGCAGATCCAACACCTTGCCCGCATCCTTGTGCAGATAGGGCGAACTATAGGTGTTCTCGAAGCCGAGCGCCTTCAATTGTCCCAGCAAAGCAACTGGTGGATGGTCGGGATCGGTGGCGAGAAAAATGCCGAAGGTCTTGCCCGGTGGTTTGGCGGCGATGTCGACCTCGTAGATGCCGGGGGCCTTGCTGACGGACGTACTCTTTAAAAATAACATACAACACTCCCTGCGCGTAATGTCCCGCGCCTGAAACGGGCGGCAAGACAGGGGCGGTGCGCAATGATTCCCCTCGTCAAATCTTATTGCTAATTTGCATCTTTGTCGACAAATCGGTACTTTTATTTGGTAAGTCGTGGTTATCTTGTCGCGTTCGCCAGCGTAAATTATCAATAAAGCCAGTTATCATTGCACCAATACCCGGCCTGCTGCATACTTTTGGCTTGCGTCACGATTGCCTTCCCGCCTGCCACTCCCTCGTCTCCATGCGTCTTCTGTCGATCAAGTACCGCCTGCTCATCCTCCTGACCCTGATCCTGGGGGCGGGCTTCATGGCCACCAGCCTGGCCAGCTACCTGGCCTCGCGCCAGGCCATCGAGCACGGCATCGCCGACCAGACCTTGCCGCTGACGGGCGACAATATCTATTCCGAAATCCAGAAGGACATGCTGCGTCCCGTCTTCATTTCCTCGCTGATGGCGCACGACACCTTCGTGCGCGACTGGATACTCGCCGGCGAAAACAAGCCGGAACAGATCGTGCGCTACCTGGCCGAAGTCAAGAAAAATACGGCGCCATCACCAGCTTTCTCGTCTCGGACAAGAGCAGCAAATATTATTACGCGGAAGGCACCTTGAAATCCGTCAGCCCGCAAGCAACGCGCGACATCTGGTACTACCGCGTGCGCGCCATGGACAGCAGCGATTATGAAACCAATGTCGACGTGGACATGGCCAACCGCGACAGCATGACCATCTTCATCAACCACCGCGTCTACGATTACAACGGCCGGTTCATCGGCGCCACGGGCATCGGCCTCACCCTGGCCACCATGAACCACATCATCGACCGCTACCAGGCGCGCTTCCACCGCAACATCTATTTTGTCGATGCCGCCGGCACCCTGGTGCTGGCGGGCAAGACCATGCGCAACGGGCACGGCAACATCCGCAGCTTGCCCGGCGTGAGCGCCATTGCCGACCAGATCATCAACCGCCAGAGCGAACCGACGCATCTGTCGTACCAGTTGGGCCGCGCGCAAATCCTCGTCAACTCGCGCTTCATTCCCGAACTGGGCTGGTACCTGGTGGTCGAGCAGAATGTCAGCGATGAAGTCCAGTCGCTACAGCGCGTATTCATCTTCAACCTGGCCATCAGCTTTGGCGTCACCCTGCTGGTACTGGTGCTGACCTTGCTGACGGTGAACCGCTACCAGCGCCGCATCGAGCGCATCGCCTCGACGGATGCGCTGACCGGACTATTGAACCGCCAATCGCTGGAATTGCTGTTCCAGCGCGCCATGCTCCTGTCCAAACGCAACGAGCAGCCCATGTCCGCCATCCTGTTCGACATCGATTTCTTCAAGCGCGTCAACGATACCCACGGCCACCTGTGGGGCGACAAGGTCATCCGTGGCGTGGCCGACGTGGCGCGCGCCACCGTGCGCGAGAGCGATGTCATCACGCGCTGGGGCGGCGAGGAATATCTGGTATTGCTGAATAACTGCAGCCTGACCAAAGCGGCGGAAGTGGCGGAAAACTTGCGCGCCGCCATCGAACGCCACGATTTCGGCCTGCCCGAACCGCAGGTACCCGTAACGATCAGCCTGGGCGTGGCCGAGTACCGGCCAGAGGAAAGCGAATCGGCCTTCTTTTCGCGCGCCGACAGCGCGCTATATCAGGCCAAGCAGCACGGACGCAACGGCGTGCACGCCGCCGATTGATTATTGCCCGCGCTTGCGCCTGGCCAGATCCTGCGTGGGCGCCACCAGCGCGCGGTACAACTCGCCCGTGGCGGCATCCCAGCTTTGCACGGCCAGCTGCTGGCGTTGCACGGTGGCCGAATCGCCCCGTGCGATGGGGCCGGACAGCGCGGGCGCGGCGCCCAGGCGGAATACATTCGCCACCGCTTCCGTCACCAGGGGCTGCGCCAGTTCGCGCGCCACCGGCTCGGGAATACCAGCCGCCTGGTAGGCGCGCAGCGCGGCATCGAGCACCGTCACCAGGTAATTGCTGGCAAACACGGCAGCGGCGTGATACAGGGTCTTGGCGGCCGGGTCGATGGACACGGGGCGCGCGCCGATGGCATTCAAGGCTGGCGTGAGGAAGGCCAGCGCCAGCGGATCGCCTTCGACGCCGCAAAACGTGCCGTCAAAGGTGGCGGCCACCTGCTGCGGGTCGGCAAAGCTGCGGATCGGGTGGGCGCTGGCGACAAAAGCGCCGGCCTGCGTGGCCGCCAGCAGCACGTTGGAAGCCAGCGCGCCGCTGCAGTGAAACACGATGGCACCCGCCTGGCGTCCTTCGGCCACCAGCGCCGCGCAGGCCGGGCCGATCTGGTCGTCCGCCACGGCCAGCATGGTGACGTCGGCGCGCCGCAAGGCCGCATAGCTGGCGACGGGCGTGCCGGCGCCGATGAAATCTACGGCCGCCTGCGCCGATGCCATCGAGCGCGTCAGCACGTCCTGCACGGCGATACCTTCCACGCCGGCGAACAGACGGCCCAGCACGCGGCCCACGTGGCCGGCGCCGATGATATTCAGGGTCACGTTCATGGGGATAGGCTAGAAACTCGATCCAGGCTGGCGCAGGAATTCCAGCTCTTGCGGCGTGGAGGCGCGGCTCAGGATGGCGTTGCGGTGCGGGAAGCGACCAAATCGGGCGATCACTTCCTGGTGCCGCTGCGCATAATCGAGCATGCCGTCAAAACCGGGCTGTGCCTGCGACAGCAGCTGGAACAGCTCGACGGCGCGCGCCTGCATGGCCAGGTCTTCCGCGTGTTCGAACGGCAGGTAGGCAAAGGCGCGCAGCATCGGCGGCAACTGCCGGTCCTGCCCTGCGTCCGTCAAGCCGACGGCCAGCGCCAGCGCCCGGGCGTCGCCGGCAAACGCGCGCGGCGTACCGCGATACACATTGCGCGTGAATTGATCGAGCACGATGAGGCGCGCCAGCGCGCCGTGCGGCGTCGTGTCCCATTCGCGCAAGCCGCCCTCGATGGCGGCATCGATCAGCGCGCCGAAACGGTCGCGTATCTGCGCGTCGAAGCCGTCATCCTTGCGGAACCATTCCGCGCGCGACTGGCCATAATCAGGGTTATCCGGCGGCAGGAACCAGAAATCGAGTACATCTTGGGCCTGTGCGTCCATGTCCATCCTCTCAGCATCCGTATCAATTGCGGGCATGCGACAGCTGGAAGCCGGCGATGCCCTCGAAAGCGGCCAGTTCGGCCGACATGGCGGACAGGCTGGCGCCCGTGTTCTTGCCATGCGCGATGGCTACAAAACGCCATTCCTGCATGCCTTCGCTGCTGCCGATGGTCAGCGAGCCGCCGGCGATGTCATAGCCGCGCTTGGCCGCCATGCGCCGCAGCGCATCTTCGCGCGGAATAAACCCTTGCCGGAAGCGCATGGTGATGGCCACCGCATGGCGCGACGGCAGCCAGTTCTCCAATTTTGACAGAAATATCATCGCCATCGCGCACAGAAAGGCCAGACCCATGGCCGACAAATAAAAGCCGATGCCGACCATGATGCCGATCACGGACGAGGCCCAGATCGAGGCGGCCGTCGTCAGGCCGCTGATATTGAAGCCCTCGCGCATGATGACGCCGGCGCCGAGGAAACCCACGCCCGTGACGATGCCCTGGATGACGCGCGTGGGGTCGCTGCCGACGATGGCGCCATGGCCGCCGTACCAGAACTCGGGATAGCCGCCCAGCACCGTCAGCGCGGCCGACGCCATGCAGACAAGGCTGTAGGTGCGCATGCCCGCCGCGCGCCCGTGATACGAACGCTCGTATCCCACCAGCAAGCCCAGCAGCAGCGCGCCCAGCAGGTTCAGCAGGATCACGCCATTCGTCGCCAGCTCGGCCGGCGACCAGTAGGCGCGCAGGAAGTCGATGGTCGGCATTTAATCCTGGGGCTTTTTGGTCAGCTGTTTTTCAAACGCCACATCGAGCTTGCTGACGCGGCGCGCCTTTTGCGGTCCCAGGCCATTGACGAAGGCGACAAAGGCGTCCAGCTCCAGTGGCGGGCACAGAGGCGGCAAGCCGGGGCCTTCCGTGAGAAAGAACAGTTCATCGCCCGTGCGCGCCATCGTGTAGAGGCGGTGGCCGGTGCGTTCCTTGAGCCGCTCGATGGCGGACGTGGCGCGGGTCGAGCGCATCAGATGGCTCCCGTGCGCTGTTCCAGCCACGCCAGCGCGTCGCCCGCCAAGTGCGGCGCCAGGCGCGCGCGTACGGTGGCGTGATAATCGTTGAGCCAGGCCGCCTCGTCGTCGCGCAACAGCGAGCGTTCCACGCAGCGCGTGTCGATCGGGCACAGGGTCAATGTTTCAAAACGCAGGAATTCACCGAACTGCGTCGTCCCCGCGGGAACCGCTGGTACATTCAGCACCAGATTCTCGATGCGGATGCCCCACTGGCCGGGGCGGTAGATGCCTGGCTCGATGGAAGTGATCATGCCTATCTCCATGGCCGTCTGCGGCTCCGGCATGGCGGACTGGGAAATCGATTGCGGCCCTTCGTGGACGTTGAGGAAAAAACCCACGCCGTGGCCCGTGCCATGGCCGAAGTCGATGCCTTCGGCCCACAGCGGTGCGCGCGCAATCGCATCGAGCATGGGCGACTTCACGCCGCGCGGGAACTGCGCGCGCGACAGGGCGATCATGCTGCGCAAGACCAGGGTGAAGTCGCGCTTGTGTTCAGCCGTGATCGTGCCGACGGGGACCACGCGCGTGATATCCGTGGTGCCGCCCCAATACTGGCCGCCCGAGTCGATCAGCAGCAAGCCGTCGCCTTCGATGGTGGCCTCGCTGCCCGCATGCGCGTGGTAATGCATGATGGCGCCATGCGCGTTGAAGCCGGCGATGGTGCCGAAACTGGGGCTCACAAAACCGGTGCGACGGGCGCGGGCGGCCGTCAGGTGTTCGTCGACGCCGATTTCCGTCAACGGTGCGCGCTGCGGGTCGGCCAGGGTGCTATCTAACCAGCTGAAAAATTCGCACAGGGCGGCGCCATCCTGCTCCATGGCGGCGCGCACGTGCGCCGCTTCGGCATCCGTCTTGCGCGACTTGGCCAGGGTGGTCGGGTTGATGGCTTCGACCACGCGCACGCCCTCGGCCACGGCCTGGCGCGTGCCGAAGGTAATGCGGCGCGGGTCCAGCAGCAAGGTG
Source organism: Janthinobacterium lividum (assembly GCF_023509035.1). Classification (NCBI taxonomy): domain Bacteria; kingdom Pseudomonadati; phylum Pseudomonadota; class Betaproteobacteria; order Burkholderiales; family Oxalobacteraceae; genus Janthinobacterium; species Janthinobacterium lividum. The sequence continues at coordinate 855,256 of NZ_CP075583.1, forward strand.
GCGCCGGCAGGCAAGGCGGCCAGCACGGCCGCTGTGCGGTCATACGCAGCCACGTCCACGCCCTGGGCTTCCAGGGTGGCGCGCAGCGCGGCGGGCACCTTGCCGTCAGCGACAAACAGGGTGGCGCGCTCGGGACCCACCAGCGCATGCGCGAGGAAGACGGGGTTGTAATTGACGTCCGCGCCGCGCAGGTTGAACAGCCAGGCGATATCGTCGAGGGTGGAAATCACATGGTGGCTGGCGCCCTGCGCCGCCATGCTGGCGCGCAGGGCCGCCAATTTTTCCATGCGCGACAGCGATGGATACGCGGCCGCATGCTCGACCACAGGGGCGGCGGGCATGGCCGGGCGCTGCGGCCAGACGGCTTGCAGCACATCGGTGTCCGTGCGCAGGGTCACTTGCGCGCCCAGCGCCTGCTGCAGCAGGCGCGCATTGGCCAGGCCCAGCACGGCGCCATCGACGGCCACTGTCTGCCCCGGCTGCATGGTCTCGCCCAGCCAGTCGATATACAGCACGCTGGCGCCGGACGGGATTTTCTTCAGGACGATGCCGCTGCCGGCCAGTTCGTCTTCCGCCTGTTCCCAATAGCGGCCATCGGTCCACACGCCGGCAAAATCCTGCGTCACGACCAGGGTGCCGACCGAACCCGTAAAGCCAGACAGCCACTCGCGACCCTGCCAGCGGGCCGGCAGGTACTCAGACAAATGCGGGTCGGCCGAGGGCACGATGCAAGCGTCGATGTGTTGCGCGCGCATGGCGCTGCGCAGTTGCGCCATGCGGTCGGCGGGGGTAGCGGGGGAATGGACAGGAACTTCGGCGTGGTCTGGTGTCTGCATGGGCGCGAAAATGGAGCGGTGCTGGGAAGTGCCTATGATACCGCGATTAGCAGCCGGGCTGCACTCAGTGCAGCGCCAGCAGCACCCCGGCGGTAGCGGCGATTTTTTCCAGCAGCGCTTCGTCGTAAGGCAGCCACGGCACGGCGCCCAGCTTGTTCCCCTTCGTCACCACCTCGATCACCACCTCGGCGCCATCCTTCGTGACCCTGCCGGTGGTCAAGTGGATCGCATGCCGGCCCACCATCAGGTGGCGCGCTTCGAGCGCCATTCGGCCGTCCTCGATCTGGTCCGCGAATACCTGTTCCAGTACGGCGCGCCGCATTCCCACCATGGGCCCCGGTGCCAAGTTGGCCAGGTAAAACAGGCGCTCGTCGCGCTGCACGCTTTGCTCTTCTTCCACCAGCGCAAACGCGCTGGAGCTGACCAGCAGGTCCACCGCACGGCACGCTTCCGAATACGCCACCGGCGCCATCGGCATTATCTGCGCGGGCGCCAGTCCGTTTGACGTGCAAGCGCCCTCCGCGCCCGGATACACACGTCCCTCGATGCGCAGCGACACGCGCCAGGCCCCGAACTGGCGCGACAGGCCTTCATCGTAGTCCAGGCGCCAGCCTTCGCGGCGCGCCAGTCCCAGCAAGGTGCGCACAGACAGCTGGTAGCCGGCAAATGGGGCACTGCCGTCACCAGACGGTTCATATATTTCGCGATAAACCTGGCGCAGCGGCTGGCGCAGACGCCGCTGCGTGACCAGCGCTTGCCAGGCGGCGCGCGCCTCCCCGCTGCCATGCAAGGGATGCCACAGGCCGATTTCGCCTTGCTCAGGCAATTCCACTGGCTGCCCCTGCGCATCGATGGCGCCCTTCCCGTCGAGCATAAAGGCCAGCCCATCGCCCGTGCGCCAGACCAGCGCGCGCGCCACCGCGTCAATATCGGCATCGTCGCGCAGGGCACGCCATTGGTCCAGGCTAAACCACACCTCACTGGCGTAGCCCGCTTCCAGGCGGCGCGCCAGCATGGCCTGGCGCCGTTTGCCCATGGGGCCCGGCATGCCGATCCTCCACGCGATATCGGGCCGCTCGGCCAGCGCCCGTTCGGCCGGTTTCAAATTGCGTTCCAGTTTCTTGCGGATACCCGCATGGCGTACCTGCGCCAGCGCCGCGCGCAGGGCCAGCAGGCTTTCAGGCGTGGGGATGGTTTCCACCGCATGGCCCAGCGCCATCGCCAGCGATTGCGACGGCGCGCTTTTTGCCGCGCCGGGTGCCACGCATGCCAAAGGCAGCAAGACGGTGATCACGGGCCTGAACCATTCATCATCGCGATAGGCGGCGACCCGCGCGGCACGCGCCAGCACCGGAGAGTCTGCCGTGGCAAAGGCGGCATCGGCCGCATACGGCACGCTGCCGTCATGGATGGCGGCAATATGGCGCGCCGCCTGTTCCAGTATCGTGCGCGCAAAATCGACATACGCCGCATCGTCGGCCAGCACTTCGGCAGGGTCTGCCTCGCCGATGCTGTCGCGGTTCCAGTGGCCGCTGTAGCGCGAGCCGGCCAGGGCCAGCAGGGACGCTTGCGCCAGCTGCGGCAACAGTTCCAATTCCTGCAAGGTCAATGGCCTTGGATATTGGACGTGACGCTCCTCCATTACCTGCGCAAATTGCGCAGGGGCGTCGCCGCCAGCAAGGCGCGCCAGAAGGAAGGCCTGGTAGGGCCGCTCGGCCCAGCCCGAGGTTTCGCCGAGTATGCGCCGCGCTTGTGCCGCCGTGCCTGTCGGTGCCTCGCCCTGCAGGCAGGCCAGGCAACCGATGACATATTCCCATTCCCGGTTGTAATCAGCGGCCGCGTCGAGTGCGTCGAGGAACGCGGCACCGGCCAGCAACGGCGCAAGTCCAGCCTCAGTCCCCTGTTCCAGCAGCGTATGAGCCAGATTAAACCGCGCGATATCGTCATGGCCGAAGCGTGCCGCGCGGTGCAGTGCCCCCAGATGGCGCCCAGTTCTTCGGGCATCCAGTCGTTGAAATCGACCGGCGGCCCCGTGAAACGCGCATGGTCAACGGCAGCACCCTCGAGGCGAGCCCGCAGCGCTGCGGCGCGGCTGGAGATTTCAGTCTGCATCATCGGCCTCATAGCGGCGCAAGCCTTCCAAGTCCAGCACGCGGATGCCGCCGTAATCGAGGTGCAGCAAGCCTTTCTTTTCCAGCACCTGCAAGGCCTGGTTGGCGCGCTGGCGCGAAGAGCCGGACAGCAGGCCGATTTCCTCCTGCGACAGCTGCACCAGCGTATCGACACCAGGATACAGGTGCGAGTTGAACATCGAGGCCAGACAGCGCGCCACGCGCGTGTTCAGGTCCAGCAGGCGCTCGTTTTCCACCATGCCGATGAACTGTCCCAGGCGCTCGTTGAGCTGCATCAGCAAGAAGCGCGTGAATGGCAGGCTCGTTTCCAGCAACCAGTGAAAGGTGGCGCCAGGCAGGCGCGCCACGCGCGTGTCGCGCAGGGCCATGGTGTCGTATTTGCGGATTTCATTCTTCAGCAATGAACCTTCGCCGAACCAGCTGCCGGGCGGCACGCCAATGAAGGTCATGGCCTTGCCGGAGGCCGAAAAATTATTCATCTTGACCATGCCGCTGATGACGCCGATCCAGTTGTCCACCGGCTCGCCCTTGCGGCAGACAAAGCCGCCTTTCGGCACGAAAGTCTCAAACACATCCGCCTCGACCCGGGCCATTTGCACGGGATCGAGCAGCTGCGCCCAGTTGGCCGCGCGCACGGCATCCTTCAAACTGATATCAGGGTAGGTCATTGTGCGATGCACCATCGAAATGTGGGTAAATGTCCCCGAAAAGACAACTCGGCAAACTAACGCAAGCTACTATCATTGCACAAACGCCTGACACATAAAAACACAGAGCGCCATCCAACGAGGTGGAGCCTGAGACAAGCAACAGGGAGACACTGGTGCAAACGAAAACCACAGCAACCATGCCGACTTTTCCGCGGCGCTTATTGCAACACGGGACAGTACGATCCAACAAGCCCGCCTTTCGCGAAAAACACCTGGGCATCTGGCAAACCTGGACCTGGCTGGAAGTCAACGAGGAGGTACGCGCGCTGGCCTGCGGCCTGGCCGCCATCGGCTTCCAGCGCGGCATGAACCTGGCCATCATCGGCGACAACCGTCCCCGCCTGTACTGGGCCATGCTGGCAGCGCAAAGCCTGGGCGGCGTGCCCGTGCCACTGTACCAGGACGCGCCGGCCGCCGACATGGCCTATGTGCTGCAGGACGCGGAAATCCGCTACGCCATCGTCGAAGACCAGGAACAGGTCGACAAGCTGCTCGAACTGAAAGCGCTGTACCCCCACATCGCCCACATCGCCTATGACGACGAACGGGGCATGCGCCACTACCGCCAGCCGGAACTGATGTCCTTTGCCGCCCTGCAGGTGCTGGGCAGGTCCTATGACCGCGAGCATCCGGGCTTCTTCGACGCCGCCGTGGCGGCCGGTGCTGGCCACGACTCGGCCGTCATCCTGTACACCTCGGGCACCACGGGCAAGCCGAAGGGCGTGTGCCAGAGCCACACGGCGCTGCTGGCCGCCGGCGAAGGCGGCGTCGCCTTCGACAAGCTTACCGACAATGAAGACATCCTGTCCTACCTGCCCATGGCGTGGGTGGGCGACTGCCTGTTCTCGCTGGCGCAAGCCATGGTCGCCGGCTTCACCGTCAACTGCCCGGAATCGGGCGACACGGTGATGATCGACATGCGCGAAATCGGCCCCACCTGCTACTTTGCGCCGCCACGCGTGTTCGAGAACATGCTCACCAGCGTGATGATACGCATGGAAGACGCCAGCAGCATCAAGCGCCACATGTTCAGCCATTTCATGGACGTGGCCAAGCGCTGCGGCGCGCAGATTTTGGATGGCAAGCCCGTGCCGCTGGCGGACCGCCTCAGCTACAAATTGGGCGAGCTGCTCGTCTACGGCCCCCTGAAAAACGTGCTGGGACTGTCGCGCGTGCGCGTCGCCTACACGGCCGGCGCCGCCATCGGCCCCGACCTGTTCCGCTTCTACCGCTCCATCGGCGTCAACCTCAAGCAGCTGTACGGTTCCACCGAAACCTGCGCCTATGTGTGTCTGCAACCGGACGGCAATATCAAGTTCGACAGCGTGGGCTTGCCGGCGCCCGGCGTGGAAGTCAAGCTGGCGGCCAATGGCGAAGTGCTGGTCAAGTCGCCCGCCACCATGAGCGGCTACTTCAAGCGTCCCGACGCCACCGCCGAAGTGATCGACGCCGACGGCTACTTTCATACGGGCGATGCGGGCGTGTTCGACAGCGAAGGTCATCTGAAAATTATCGACCGCGCGGCCGACGTCGGCAAGCTGACGTGCGGCGCCATCTTCGCGCCCAACTACATCGAGAACAAGCTCAAGTTCTTCCCCTTCATCAAGGAAGTGGTGGCCTTCGGCCATGCGCGCGACCAGGTCTGCGCCTTCATCAACATCGATATCGAAGCGGTGGGCAACTGGTCCGAGCGGCGCGGCATCGCGTATGCCGGTTACACCGACCTGGCCGCGCGCGCCGAGACCTATGGCCTGATCCGCGACTGCATCGAGCAAGTCAACGCGGAACTGGCGGCCGACCCCTTGATGGACCGCACGCAGGTGCACCGCTTCCTGGTGCTGCACAAGGAACTCGACCCGGACGACGACGAGCTGACCCGCACGCGCAAGGTACGCCGCAAATTCATCGCCGAAAAGTACGCGGTGCTCATTTCCGCCCTGTATGAGGGCAAGGCAACGCAATACATCGAGACCCAGGTGAAATTCGAGGATGGCCGCACCGGTTCGACCAGCGCCGACCTGCAGATCTGGGACAGCAAAACGTACCGGCCCCAGAGCCTGGCCGCATGATGGAGCACAGCACGATGCAAATGAACGAACCCGACGCCCATTTCGGCACGGCCCGCAAGACGGGTCCCGTAATCCTCGACTTGAAAAACATCTCGCTGTCGTTCGGCGGCGTCAAGGCGCTGACCGACATCTCGTTTGACGTCAAGCAGCATGAAATCCGCGCCATCATCGGCCCGAACGGCGCGGGCAAAAGCTCGATGCTGAACGTGATCAATGGCGTGTACCGTCCGCAGCAGGGCGAGATCATTTATCGGGGCGAGCACCGGCGCGGCATGGACTGCTACCAGGCTGCCAAGTCCGGCATCGCCCGCACCTTCCAGAACATCGCCCTGTTCAAGGGCATGACGGTGTTAGACAACATCATGACGGGGCGCAACCTGAAGATGAAGTCGAATTTTCTCTTGCAAGCCCTGTACTGGGGCCCGGCGCGGCGCGAGGAAATCGAACACCGCAAGAAAGCCGAAGAAATCATCGACTTCCTGGAAATCCAGGCCATCCGCAAGACGCCCGTGGGACGCCTGCCCTACGGTCTGCAAAAGCGCGTGGAGCTGGGTCGCGCGCTGGTGGCCGAACCGGAAATTTTGCTGCTGGACGAACCGATGGCCGGCATGAACGTCGAAGAAAAGCAGGACATGTGCCGCTTCATCCTCGATGTCAACGACCAGTTGGGCACGACCATCGTGCTGATCGAGCACGACATGGGCGTGGTGATGGATATCTCCGACAGGGTGGTGGTGCTCGATTACGGCAAGAAGATCGGCGACGGCACGCCCGACGAGGTGCGCAGCAACCAGGATGTCATCAACGCCTATCTCGGCGTGGCGCACTAGACGAGGAATAGCAATGAATATCAATTTTTTCTTTGAAGTGCTGATCGGCGGCCTGCTGTCGGGCGTCATGTACGCGCTGGTGGCGATCGGTTTTGTCCTGATCTACAAAGCCTCGGGCGTGTTCAATTTTGCGCAGGGAGCGATGGTGTTTTTCGCCGCCCTCACCTGCGTCGGCATCATGGACAAGTTCGGCCTGTCGCTGTGGCTGGCCATCCCGCTGACGATGCTCACCATGATCGTCCTGGGCATGGCCATCGAACGGGTGGTCTTGCGCCCGCTCGTCAACCAGCCGGAAATCACGCTGTTCATGGCCACCATTGGCCTGACCTTTTTCATCGAAGGCCTGGCCCAGCTGATGTGGGGCTCGCAGGTGCACAAGCTGGACCTGCCCATCGAAGACGTGCCGATGCAATTCCTGATGGACCGCTTCGACATCAACATCTCGCAGTTCGACCTGATGGCGGCCGGCATCTGCGCGCTGCTGGTAATCTGCCTGGCCTTGCTGTTCTCGAAAACCAAGGTGGGCCGCGCCCTGCGCGCCGTCGCCGACGACCACCAGGCGGCGCTGGCGGTCGGCATTCCGCTGCAGCGCATCTGGGCCGTGGTGTGGGGTGTGGCAGGCCTGGTGGCCATGGTGGCCGGCTTGCTGTGGGGCGCGCGCAACGGCGTGCAGTTCGCCCTCACCTTCATCGCCTTGAAAGCGCTGCCGGTGCTGATCCTCGGCGGCTTTACGTCGGTGCCGGGCGCCATCGTCGGTGGCCTGATCATCGGCGCGTCCGAAAAGCTGGCCGAAGTCTACCTCGGTCCCATGGTGGGCGGCGGCATCGAAGGCTGGTTCCCGTATGTGCTGGCCCTGCTGTTCCTGCTGGTGCGCCCGGAAGGCTTGTTCGGCGAGAAGATCATCCGGCGCATCTGACGCCGCACCGCCACACCATGCACACGACGCACAACGCTACCGCACCATCGCAAAGGACACGCCATGATTTACCGTGAAGCAGGACAATTCAAGACCAGCTACCAGGCTGACAACCAGATTTTCCCGATCAGGCAAGACCGCCTGGCGCTGACGGCCACGCTCCTCGTCGCCGTCTTCCTCTTGCCGTATTTCGCCTCGCCCTACATGCTGTCGGCGATCCTGATCCCCTTCCTGATCTTCGCCCTGGCGGCGCTGGGCCTGAACATATTGACCGGCTACGCGGGCCAGCTGTCGCTGGGCACGGCCGCCTTCATGGCCGTGGGCGCGTTTGCCTCGTATAACTTCATGGCGCGCCTGCCTGGCCTGCCGCTGCTCGTGTCCTTCATCCTGGGCGGCCTGTGCGCGGCCATGGTGGGCATCGCCTTCGGCCTGCCCTCCTTACGCATCCGCGGCTTTTACCTGGCCGCCTCCACGCTGGCGACGCAATTCTTTGTCGTCTGGTGCCTGACCAAGATCCCGTACCTGACCAACTACAGCTCCTCGGGCGTGATCACGGTACAGAAAATGACCATCCTCGGCTACCAGTTCGATACGCCGCAAAGCAAATACCTGCTGGTGCTGGCGATTGTCGCCGGCATGGCGCTGCTGGCCAAGAACATGATCCGCTCGAACGTGGGCCGTTCGTGGATGGCCGTGCGCGACATGGATATGGCGGCCGAAGTGATCGGTTTCAGACTGATGCGTACCAAGCTGCTGGCCTTCGCCGTCAGCTCGTTCTATTGCGGCGTGGCCGGCGCCCTGTATGCGTATGCCTACCTGGGCACGGTGGAGCCGGAAGCGTACAACCTGGACCTGTCCTTCCGCATCCTCTTCATGATCATCATCGGCGGCGTCGGTTCGATCCTGGGTTCCTTCCTCGGCGCGGCCTTCATCGTGCTGCTGCCCGTCTTCCTGAACACCATCGCGCATGGCCTGGCATTGCCGACCAGCGTGGCCTCGAACCTGGAACTGATGGTGTTCGGCGCGCTGATCATCTTCTTCCTGATCGTCGAACCGCACGGCCTGGCCAGGCTGTGGCAGATCGCGAAAGAGAAATTACGCCTGTGGCCTTTCCCGCACTAGGAATTTGTACCTTGCAGTCTGATGTCGGTTGACTTGAAATCAAATAAAACAAGAGGAGACACACAATGAAACACATCAAATCGCTCATGCTGGCCGCCGCCATCGCCAGTGCCGCACTCACCATGGCCGGCAGCGCGCAGGCCCAGGACAAGGAACAGTACATCGCCCTGCCGTCCTACCGCGTGGGTCCCTATGCGGCCGGCGGCTCCGGTTTCTACGGCGGCATCATCGATTACTTCAACCTGGTCAACCAGGCCGGCGGCGTCAATGGCGTCAAGATCAGCTGGGAAGAATGCGAAACCGAATACAACCCGTCGCGCGGCGTGGAATGCTATGAACGCCTGAAAACCAAGCAGGGCGGCGCCACCCTGGTCGAAACCCTGTCCACGGGCGTCGCCTACGGCATCCTGGACCGCGTGGCGCAAGACAAGATCCCCATGACGATGATCGGCTACGGCCGCTCGGACGCCGCCAACGGCAAGGTCTTCCCGTACGTGTATCCGCTGATCTCCAGTTACTGGAGCCAGGCCGCCGCCATGATCAAGTACCTGGGCGACAAGGATGGCGGCATGGACAAACTGAAAGGCAAAAAAATCGTCCACCTGTACCACGATTCGGCCTTCGGCAAGGAGCCGCTGCCCGTGCTGGAAGCGCTGTCGAAACAGTACGGCTTTGAACTGGTGAAAATTCCCGTCGCGCCGCCAGGCAGCGAACAGCAATCACAATGGCTGCAAATCCGCCAGGCCAAGCCGGACCACGTGATCCTGTGGGGCTGGGGCGTGATGAATTCCGTCGCCATCAAGACGGCGCAGCGCAACGGCTTCCCGCGCGACAAGATGCTGGGCGTCTGGTGGGCCGGCTCCGAGGAAGACACGATTCCATCGGGCGACGCAGCCAAGGGCTACACGGCGATGACGTTCAATACGCCGGGCAACTACCCCGTGCTCGACGACATCCGCAAGAAACTCTACGCGTCCGGCAAGGGCAACCTGTCTGACCAGTCGCGCATCGGCTCCGTCTACCACATGCGCGGCGTGACGGCCGGCATCCTGTGGGTGGAAGCGATCCGCGTGGCGCAGGAAAAATTCGGCAAGGGCAAACCGATCACGGGCGAGCAGATGCGCTGGGGCCTGGAAAACCTGAACGTCGACGATGCGCGCCAAAAGGCCGTGGGCGCGCTGGGCATGTTCCCTACCGTGAAAACCAGCTGCGACGACCATGAAGGCTCGGGCGCCGTGAAAGTGCAGCAGTGGGATGGCAAGAAATGGACGGCCATCACGCCGAAATGGATCGTCGGCGACAAGGCCCTGGTGCGCAAGCTGGTCGAGGAGTCGTCTGGCAAATACGCCGAAGAGAAAAAGATCACGCCGGCGTGCATGAAGTAAGCATTTGGAACCGGACCGGTGCCAGCGCGCCGGTCCCGTGTTTAACATTTTAAAGAAGCAGCCATGACCCACACTGCCACGCAATCCCCGATCAAGGTGGAAACGCCACCGCCCTACCTGTCGGTGAACAATATCGAAGTCATCTACGACCACGTGATCCTGGTCCTGAAGGGCGTGTCGCTGCAAGTGCCGCAAGGCAAGATCGTGGCGCTCCTGGGCGCCAACGGCGCCGGCAAGTCGACCACCCTGAAAACCATCTCGACCCTGCTGCGCGGCGAACGCGGCGACGTCACCAAGGGCGAAGTCCAGTTCAAGGGCGAACGCGTGGATCAATTGACGCCGAATGAACTGGTCAAACGGGGCCTGTCGCAAGTGATGGAAGGCCGTCACTGTTTCGGCCACCTCACCATCGAGGAAAACCTCCTGACGGGGGCCTACACGCGCAGCCTGTCGCGCGGCGAGCTGAAAGACGCGCTGGAAAAGGTCTACCACTATTTCCCGCGCCTGAAAACGCGGCGCAGCAGCCAGGCCGGCTATACCTCGGGCGGCGAGCAGCAGATGTGCGCCATCGGCCGCGCGCTGATGGCCAAGCCGTCGATGATACTGCTCGACGAACCCTCGATGGGCATCGCGCCGCAGATCGTCGAAGAGATCTTCGGCATCGTCAAGGACCTGAACCACAAGGAAAACGTGTCGTTCCTGCTGGCCGAACAGAACACCAACGTGGCGCTGCGCTATGCCGACTTCGGCTACATCCTGAAAAACGGCCGCGTCGTGATGGAAGGGCAAGCCCAGGAACTGGCCAGCAACGAAGACGTCAAAGAGTTTTACCTGGGCGTGTCCAGCGCCGGGCGCAAGAGCTTCCGCGACATGAAGTTCTACCGCCGCCGCAAGCGCTGGCTGGCCTGACACGGGAGCAGCCGTCATGGACCAGGAACGGGCGAAACAAGTGTGCCGCGGCTTTCCCGGCGCGACAGAGGACATCAAATGGAGCAACGTGCTGGCGTTTAGCGTCGGCGGCCGGCTGTTCGCCCTGTGCGGCGCGGAAGCGCACAGCACGCGCGGCATGAGCTTCAAGGTCGATGCGGAACGCTTCCTGGAATTGACGGACCGCCCCGGCTTTCGCCCTGCGCCCTACCTGGCGCGGGCCAAATGGGTGCTGGTCGCCAGCCCCGACGCGCTGGACGACGGGGAAATGGCGGCCCTGCTGCAACGCTCATACAGCCTGATTTTTGCGGGGCTGACGAAAAAAATGCAACGTGACATTGGAGAATCAGCAACATGACCGATACGCTCGACAGTCTGGAAGCACGCGCCCCCGAAGCGCGCGAACGCGAATTGATGGCCGGCCTGCCGCAGCTGATCGCGCGCGCCCAAAAGGCGCCTGGCTGGGCCCGCATCCTCGATGGCGTCAACGCGGCCGACATCACCAGCCGCGCCGCGCTGGCGCAACTGCCCGTGACGCGCAAGTCCGACCTCAAGCAATTGCAACACGGCGCCCTGCCGTTCGGCGGCTTGAACACGACGCCGAAGAACGCCCTGTCGCGCGTATTCGTCTCGCCCGGCCCCATCTTCGATCCGGAAGGCCGCGGCCCCGACTGGTGGCGCTTCGCGCGCCCCATGTATGCAGCCGGCGTGCGTGCCGGCGGCTTGCTGCAAAACTGCTTTTCGTATCACTTCACGCCGGCCGCCTTCATGGTCGAAGGGGGCGCTGCGCGCATCGGCTGCACCGTCATCCCGGCCGGCATCGGCCAGACGGAAATGCAGGTGCAGGCGATGGCCGACCTCAAGCCGGACACGTATATCGGCACGCCGTCATTTTTAAAACTGATCATCGAGAAGGCGCGCGAAATGGGCGCCGACATCAGCAGCGTCACCAAGGCCGTGATGGGCGCGGAAGCCTTGCCCGAATCCTTGCGCAGCTGGTTTGCCGAGAATGGAGTGCCGCACGTGTTCCAGACCTATGCCTCGGCTGATATCGGCAGCATCGCCTATGAAACGGCCAGCAATGGCAAGCTCAATCCGGGCATGGTCGTTGACGAAAACGTGCTGCTGGAGATCGTCCATCCGGGCAGCGGCATTCCCGTCGCGCCGGGCGAAGTGGGCGAAGTCGTCGTCACCGTCTTCAATACCGACTATCCGCTGATCCGCTTTGCCACGGGCGATCTGTCGGCCGTGCTGATGGACGCGCCGGATTCGCCGTGCGGCCGCACGAATACGCGCATCAAAGGCTGGATGGGACGCGCGGATCAAACCACCAAGGTGCGCGCCATGTTCGTGCATCCGTCGCAGGTGCACGAGATCGCGCGTCGCCACCCGCAAATCAAAAAGGCGCGGCTGGTGGTATCGGGACGCATGGCCAACGACGAGATGACATTACATTGCGAAGTCGCCGATCCGCTTGACGCCAGCAGCGTGGAAGCCATCATCGGCTCGATCCGCGAACTGACCAAGCTGCGCGGCGACGTGCTGCTGGTGGCCGTAGGCAGCCTGGCACAAGACGGCAAGGTCATCGACGACAAGCGCGATTACAAATAAGGCCGATTTGCGGGATAATACCGGCATTGACCATCAGCCCTACTCATCGCCATGCAAGAGTCCATGCAAGAATTTCATCACAACCGTGCCCGTGACCTGATCAAGAACGCGGAACTGCTGTTCGACCAAGATACCGTGCAGGCATCGATCACGCGCATGGCCGATGTGCTCAACACGCGCTTCAACGCCGAGGATTCCAAGGAATTTCCGCTGGTGCTGGGCGTGATGGGCGGTGCCGTCGTGTTTACGGGCAGCCTACTGCCGCAGCTGAGCTTTCCGCTCGAATTCGACTACATCCATGTGAGCCGCTACGGCGACGACGACAAGGGTGGCGAAGTGGTGTGGAAAGTCATCCCCCGCTCGAACGTAGCGGGCCGCACCGTCATCGTGCTCGACGATATTCTGGACGAAGGCGAAACCCTGGCGCACGTCAAGCAGCGCTTGCTGGACATGGGCGCCTCGGAAGTGATACTGGCCGTGTTTGCCGACAAGGCCATTGGCAAGAAAAAGCCTGTACAAGCCGACATCGTCGGCCTGGTGATTCCGGAACCGCTTCGTCGTCGGCTTCGGCATGGATGCGTATGGCTATTGGCGCAACCTGCCTGGCCTGTGGGCCATCAAGCCCGAGGATTTGAAGCAGGAGTAAGGATGGCTCGGCTGACGTGACATGCCGCGTCAGCCTGCAGCACCAGCGTTACAGCTTCAACCGCGCGCGCGCCGCATCGTATTCGGCCTTCAGGCGCGCCACCATCTCGGCCACCGTCGGCACGTCATCCATCAAGCCCACGCCCTGGCCCGCACCCCAGATGTCGCGCCAGGCCTTGGCGCTGCCGGAACCGAAATTCATCGCGCTCTTGTCCGCTTCGGGCAAGGCTTCCGGATCGAGTCCGGCCGCGACGATCGATTTTTTTAGGTAATTGCCGTGCACGCCCGTAAACAGGTTCGTGTAGACGATGTCCGAAGCCGCCGATTCCACGATGGCGTCGCGGTAGCCATCGCTGACGTTCGATTCCTTGGTCGCCAGCCAGCGCGAGCCGATGTAGGCAAAGTCCGCGCCCATGGCTTGCGCGGCCAGCACGGCGTCGCCCGTGGCGATGGAGCCAGACAGCGCCAGCGGGCCGTCGAAGAATTTGCGCACTTCGCCCACCAGCGCGAACGGCGACAGGGTGCCCGCGTGGCCGCCGGCGCCGCTGGCGACCAGGATCAAGCCATCGACCCCCGCTTCCAGCGCCTTTTTCGCATGACGGATCGAGATCACGTCATGCAGCACGATGCCGCCATAGCTGTGGATGGCGTCGAGCATTTCCTTGGGCGGCGCGCGCAGCGAGGAAATGATGATGGGGATCTGGTGTTTCACGCACACTTCCACATCGTGCGCCAGGCGGTCGTTCGACTGGTGCACGATCTGGTTGACGGCGATCGGTCCCACTTTTTTATCGGGATTGGCGGCCTGGAAGGCGGCCAGCTCGGCCTGCAGCTCAGTGAGCCACGTGTCGAGCAATTCAGCGGGACGCGCGTTCAGGGCCGGGAAGGAACCAACGATGCCGGCCTTGCACTGCGCCGCGACGAGGGCCGGGCCGCTGGCGATGAACATCGGCGAGGCGATAACGGGTAAGGAGAGGTTTTGCAACGCAACAGGCAATGCCATGGCGGACTCGCTGGAAAGTTGATCGGGATGAGGGACACACTGAACGTTGATTATAGTGCAGAAAAAGTACGATCGTGCTGAATTTATCGCCTGGCCGTTTCAGCCCTCGTTAAACAAGTACTCCCCCTCGACCCTTGCCGCTGCAGCTCTCACCAGCTGCGACACGGCCCACTCGGCCAGCGCGGCCGCCTCCTGGCGCAGGAAGCGCCGGTTGGCCTCTTCGAAGACGGGCATGCCGCGCAGCAGGGCCGGTATCTCGGCGAGGGCGATGCGCTGGCGTTCCAGCAGCAGGAATTTCAGCAGCACTTTCACCGCGTTCTGCGCATTGCGCACGGGATCGGACGACAGGTAATCAAGACGCGAATACGCGCGCTGCAGGGCCCCACCGGCATCCGTGAACGGCCGCCCGTGGCCGGGAATGACGACCTGCACGTCCAGGCTGGCGATCAGGTCCAGGGTGGCGCGCGCTTCAGGAAAGCCGGAGCCGCCATCGAGTTCCGGGAAGATCACGCCAAAGCCGTTTTCCCACAGGGCGTCGGCGGAGATCAGGATGCCCTCTTCGGCGCAGTAAAAAATCAGGGAGTGCGGGTCGTGGCCCGGTGCGCCCAGCGCCTGCCAGGCCATGTCGGCCAAAGTAAACGTGTCGCCGGGCGAGACGGTGGCGTCAAAGCCGAAGCGCGGGCATTGCTGGCCCGTGGCCTGGAAACTCAGGGCGTCCACATCCCAGGCGCTTACCTTGTCCGCTTCCGACACGGGAATGGCCGTATGGCAGCCATATTCGGCTTGCAGCAGCGCGTTGCCGCCGCAATGGTCGGAGTGCAGATGGGTGTTGAACAACCGGTCCAGCGGCCGGCCCGCCAGGCTATGGCGCAGCAGGGCCAGAGTTTGCGGCGCATGCGTGACATAGCCGCTGTCGATCAGGGCCGTGTCGTCCTTGCCCTTGAACAGGATGTTATTCGACGACAACCAGCCGCGTTCGAACACCTGAATGGAATCGGGGAACAGCGGTG
Organism: Janthinobacterium lividum; assembly: GCF_023509035.1. Classification (NCBI taxonomy): domain Bacteria; kingdom Pseudomonadati; phylum Pseudomonadota; class Betaproteobacteria; order Burkholderiales; family Oxalobacteraceae; genus Janthinobacterium; species Janthinobacterium lividum. The sequence continues at coordinate 870,452 of NZ_CP075583.1, forward strand.
GCGATCGCGGCATGGGCTTCCTCAGTAGTCGGGCTCGAAGTCGAGCAAAGATTCGCGTCCCGGCAATTCGGCCCATACGGCGCGCTTGAAATCGTCGTCGGCCTTGCTCCAGGCGATGATCTCGTCGAGCGTGCGCAAGCAGCCTTCGCACAAGCCGCTGTTGCGGTTCATCTTGCACAGGCTGACACAGGGCGATGGCACCGGCGACGGCAAGGGGAGCGGAACGGCTGGTGGAGGTGGGGTAGCGACCATCATGGAGCGGCATCGGTAAACGTGTAGGCTTTCATTATGCCGCGAATCCGCGCCGGCGAGGCGATGGCGTCGGCATGCAATGTTTCTGTGAGTATATTTTCAAGCGAAAGCATGCTCAAAAAAGCATCTTCTGGAAATTTATTTTGCAGCCGGTTTTCACTCTGCGGGTGCCCGTCCTACAACAGAATCAGGCCAGATCCTGCTTGACTTGAGATCTTTCACAACTATACTACCATCCATGCAGATGGCAATTGGATGCCACGTGGAGTTTATGGAGATATATGGCCAAGCAAGACAGCAAGCCCAAAATTGGGGAATCCGAAAAAATCACGATCAACCTCGGCTTGATCGACCTGGGGCAGATCGATTTGCTGGTTCAGGAGGGATTTTATTCCAACCGCACGGATCTGATCCGTACGGCCATACGCAACCAGCTGGGTATCCACGCCGACGTGGTGAAACAAACCGTCGCCCGTAAAAGCCTGGTATTGGGCATGCAGCATTATTCGCGCGCCGACCTGGAAGCGATCCAGGCAGCCGGCCAGCGCCTGCAGATACAGGTGCTGGGACTGGCCAGCATCGCCAGCGACGTCTCCGTGGAACTGGCACTGGCCACCATCGAGTCGATTTTCGTATTAGGTGCCCTGCACGCCAGCACCGTCGTCAAGACGGCGCTCGCAGGGCGAATTCACTAGCGTATTGGTTCGCGGCGATGACCCGGCCGATGCGCAACACCGTTAAGGATGGTCATGAAACTACCTCTCAACATGTTGGCGCACATGCGCGCCGCAACCCGTAATCTGATGGGCAACGGTCCCACCGCCGCCACCGAAGCGATCCAGCAGGCGCTGTCTGCCGCCGGCCTGGCGCCGAAAACAGCGTCCACGCAAGCGCCTTCCATGCGTGATATCAATCCCCCGCCGACACCGGCGCGGGCCCGAGCCGAGCAGCCGCAAGCTGCCGCCGCGCCAGAAACGCCTGCCGCGCCACCCACGCCCGCGCAGGCGGCGCAGGACTTCGCGCAGGATTTCATGGCGCGCCTGGGGGTGCCCGCCGGCCTGGGCCAGCACAGCTTCGAGATGCCGAATTTCCACCCGCCCGGCTTCAACGCGCCGGCCGCCACGCCGGCCGAGATGCCCGCTGGCGCGCAGTTCATCGACGGCGTGTACCGCAACCATGCGGGCACGCGTTCGTACAAGCTGTATATCCCCAGCAGCTATCACGGCCAGGCCATGCCGCTGATCGTGATGCTGCACGGCTGTACGCAAAATCCCGACGATTTCGCGGCCGGCACGCAAATGAATACCCTGGCCGAGGAAAAAGAATGTTTTGTCGTCTACCCGGCACAAACGCAAGGTGCCAACAGTTCGCGCTGCTGGAACTGGTTCAACGCCATCGACCAGCAGCGCGACCAGGGCGAACCGTCGCTGATCGCCGGCATCGCGCGGCAAGTGATCGATGAATACCCGGTGAATGAACGCGAAGTGTTCGTCGCCGGCCTGTCGGCGGGCGGCGCCATGGCCGTCATCGTCGGCACCTTGTACCCCGACCTGTTTGCCGCCGTCGGCGTGCATTCGGGCCTGCCGTTCGCCTCGGCAAAGGATTTGCCGTCGGCGCTGGCAGCCATGAAGGGCGGCGCCATGCCCAATGCGCAGCGCCAGGCGCCGGCGGGCGGCGTGCCCATCATCGTCTTCCATGGCGACCGCGATACCACCGTCAACCCGCGCAATGGCGATGAACTGATCGCCCAGGGCGTGCGCAGCCAGGCTGGCGGCAAGGCGGCCAGGGCCGCTTCCGTTGACGGCAGCGTGCCGAATGGCCACCGCTACACGCGCACCACGCACAGCCAGGCCGACGGCTCACCGCTGGGCGAACACTGGGTCATCCACGGCGCCGGCCATGCCTGGTCCGGCGGCAGCGGCAGCGGCAGTTATACGGATGGAAAAGGCCCGGATGCCAGCCGCGAGATGCTGCGCTTCTTCAAGACCGTCAGCTGATGTTTTCGGTGTATGGCGCGATCTGCCGCTGCTTGTCGGCGATCTCGCACACGCCATCGGCATAGCGGTTGGAGATGGCGATGAACTGGTCCTGGATCTGCAGGAAGGCATCGACGATCTCGGCGTCGAAGTGCGAACCGCGCCCCTCGACGATGATCTGCACGGCCTGCGCATGGTCCATACCCTGCTTGTAGATGCGCCGGCTGATCAGGGCGTCATACACGTCGGCCAACGCCATCAGGCGCGCCGAAATCGGGATGGCTTCGCCAGCAAGGCCTTGCGGGTAGCCGCTGCCATCCCATTTTTCATGGTGGCTGTAGGCGATCTCCTTGGCGTACTTGAGGAAATCGACTTCGATGCCCAGCTCGTGCTCGGCCGCCAGGATGGCGTCGCGTCCCAGAGTGGTGTGCGTCTTCATGATGGCCATTTCGTGCGGTTCGAAACGTCCCGGCTTGAGCAGGATATGGTCGGGAATGCCCACCTTGCCGATATCGTGCAGCGGCGCCGTCTTGAACAGCAGTTCGATATTCTTGTCCGTCAAAAAATCGCGGAAACGCGGCAGGCTACGCACTTTCTCGGCCAGCGCTTTCAGATAATGCGAGGTGCGGCGGATATGGTTGCCCGTCTCGCTGTCGCGCGTCTCGGCCAGCGAGGCCATGGCGTGAATCGTGACGTCCTGCAGCGCCGCCACTTCCTGCACGCGGCGCTCCACTTCCGTTTCCAGGTAATGATTCTGGTCGCGCAAAAAATCCTGCATCTGCTTCATCGCCAGCTGCGTCCTGATGCGCGCCAGCACGATGGGCGCTGAAATCGGCTTGGTGATGTAGTCGACGGCGCCCAGGGCCAGGCCCAGCTGCTCGTCGGCCACTTCGCTCATGGCGGTGACAAAAATCACGGGTATGCCGGCCGTGGCGGGATCGGCCTTCAGCGCGCGGCACACATCATAGCCACTCATGCCCGGCATCATGATGTCGAGCAGGATCAGGTCGGGCTGGTCGCTGCCGGCGGCGATCTTCAGGGCACGTTCGCCATTGACGGCGATCTTGGTACGGTAATCGTCTTCCAGCACCGCGCGCAGCAAATCGATATTGTCTGGCGTGTCATCGACCACCAGGATGGTTGGCTTGCTTGCCGGCGCTCTCATGCCCGTCCTTCGTTCTGCATAGTTATCCTTGTCACAGTGTCAGCTCCAGCGCATCGGCCACCTCGCCCAGCTGCGCCAGCGCACCTTCGAAATCGTATTGTCCCAGCATGCGCTTCAACTGACGCGCGTGTTCCGCCTGCCCGGCCGCGACCAGCACGGGGCCGATGCCGTCCAGGTGCTTGACGGCCTGCGCGTCGTCCTGCTGCAGCAGCTGCGACAATTCGCGCAAGCCCGCTTCCAGGTGCGCCCGGTCCACCGGCGCCACTTGCGTCACCACCGCGCCGCCCACCTCGGCCACATTGCCGCGCGAGTGCATGGCCAGCACGATCTTCGGCACCAGTTCGTCGAGCGCCAGCGTGCAGGCGGCCAATGCCTGCGGCAAGCCATCGTGCGAGCCCAGGCTGAGCAAGTGCTCGACCCGCGCGGCGCTGTCGGCCAGGCCGCCGGCGCCGATATTGCCGGCCAGGCCTTTCAGGGTATGCGCTTCGCGGATCGCCGTCTCGAGCTGGTTGTTCTCGATGGCGGCAACGATGCGTTGCATGGCATCGAACTGGGTCTCCACAAAACGGTCCAGCAATTTTCGCATCAAAGCGGCATTGCCGCCTACGCGACGCATGGCTTCCGCCATTTTCAGGCCGCCGATCACGGGCAGCCCCGCTTCCGGCTGCGACACCATCACCGTCATTTCCTGCGGCGTGGCCGGCGCGATCCAGCGCGCCAGGGTACCGAACAGCTGTGCCACGTCGATCGGCTTGGCGATGAAATCGTTCATGCCGGCGTCCAGGCATTTTTCCTTGTCGCCCACCATGGCATTGGCCGTCATGGCGATCACGGGCAAATTCGAATAACGGGGATCCTGGCGCAGCTTGCGGGTGGCCTGGTACCCATCCATCACCGGCATCTGGCAATCCATCAGCACGCCGTCATAGGCGTTTTCCTCGATCTTCGCCAGCGCGATGGCGCCATTGCCCGCGATGTCGACGCGGATGCCGGCGTCGTTGAGAATATGCTGCGCCACTTCCTGGTTCACTTCATTATCCTCCACCAGCAGCAGCCAGGCGCCGCGCAGGGCGCGCTCGTCGTCGCGGTAGCTGCTCTGGCGCTGCGTCTTGCGGCTCTGTCCCGTCACGCCGCCAAACACGAACGATATCTGGTCGAGCAGGGTCGAGGCGCTGACCGGCTTGTTCAATACGCCGTCGAGCGGCAAGTCCCGCTGGCGCGCCGCCTCCAGCAGCGCTTCGCGATGGAAGGCCGTGACCATGATGCAGGCCGGCGTCGCATCGATGCCGGCGGCATCGGCGCGGATGCCTGCCAGGGTATCGAGGCCGTTCATGCCCGGCATTTTCCAGTCCATCAGCACCAGTCCGTACGGACGCCCCTCGGCGCGCGCCTGCGCCACGGCGCCGATGGCCAGCACGCCGCCAAACACGGCACGCGCCTCGAAACCGAGCGCCGTCAGCATGCTGACGAAGATTTCACGCGCGCTGGGGTTGTCGTCGACCACCAGCACGCGCAGGCCCTGGAACTGCTGCTGATGCTGCAACTGCGGCAAGCTGTCGCGCGGCACGGCGGCCAGGCCAAAGCGGGCCGTGAAGAAGAAGGTGCTGCCCACGCCCGCTTCGCTGACCAGGTCAATCTCGCCTTCCATCATTTCCACCAGGCGCTTGCTGATGGTCAGTCCCAGGCCCGTGCCGCCATGGTGACGCGTGGTGGAGGTGTCGGCTTGAGTAAAGGCCTGGAACAATTTGCTGCGCTGGGGCGGCGTCAGGCCGATGCCCGTGTCGCGCACGTCCACGCGCAAGACAGCCGCATGCTCTTCCAGCTGCTGCAGACGGATGGTGACGACGATCTCGCCCTTGTCCGTAAACTTGATCGCGTTGTTGGTCAGGTTGATCAGCACCTGGCCCAGGCGCAACGGATCGCCCTGCAACGCGTTCGGCACGTCGGGCGCGATGTCAAACAGCAGTTCGAGCCCCTTGTCCTGGGCGCGCATCACGGACAGGTCGGCGATCTGCGCCAGCACGTCCTCGAGGAAGAAATCGACTTTTTCAAAGGCCATCTTGCCCGCCTCGATCTTCGAGAAATCGAGGATGTCGTCGATGATGGCCAGCAGGTTCTTCGAAGCCGATTCCACCTTCTCCAGGTAATTGCGCTGGGTCGACGTGAGCTCCGTCTGCAGCGCCAGGTGTGTCATGCCGATGATGCCATTCATTGGCGTGCGGATTTCGTGCGACATATTGGCCAGGAAGTCCGACTTCATCTTGGTCGCATCCTCGGCCACTTCGACGGCATGGCGCAGATCCTGCTCGACGGCCAGGCTGGTGCTCATGTCCTTGAGCGCCTGCAGCAATTCGCCCGTCTCGTCGCGCGACGTCACTTCGATGACGGAACTGAGGTCGCCATTGGCCACGCGCGTGGCAATCGCCACCGCCTCGCCCAGCGGACGCGTGATCGAGCGCGCCGACCAGGCAAAGGCGAGGCCCGTCAGCAGGGCCGCCAGGCCGATGCCGCCCATCAGCAGCAGCGAGGTATCGATGTCGTTGCGTATCCTGGCAGCGCTGTCGCGGATCAGCTGCTGCTGCAAGTCATCGAGCTGCCCTACGTACAGCAGCACTTTTTCCAGCACCGGCAAGGTCTGCGTCTGCATGGCCTGCTCGGCGCGGGCATCCTCGCCGCGCTCGACCAGTTCGAACATCGTCTTGAGCGACACATAGTAGTCGGCGCGTGCCAGGTGCATCTGCTCCAGCAGGCGCCGTTCCTCGGGCCGCGCATCGAGACCATCGAGGATGCGCACCTGCTCATCGATGCCTTGCCTGATCGCTTCCAGGCGCGCCTGATTCGCCTGGCGCAGCGCCAGCTCGTGCTGGTTCGGCAAGTTGCCGATGCGCGTGGCCGCCTCGCGCGCCAGCCCGTGGATCTTGCTGGTGGCCTTGGCGGCGACCCAGTCGCGCTGCAGGATATCGTCGGTCTCGGCGCGGATGGCATAGATGCGGCTACCCGCCAGAACGATGACGACCAGCATCAGCACGATCAAAATGGCATAACCGGCATTGATGCGCACGCCGATGCGGATATCCCTGAAGCGCATAAATTTCCTATAAGAAATTCTTAAAAATCGAAGTCTGAACGTATTCCCCTACAAAATGCAAGGTCTTTTGCAAAGGAAAAAGCGTGCCGATGGGCTTAGGTGGCCGGCGTTGCTGCCGGGGGCGTCATGGCGGCGATGCGCTCTTGCAGGCAGGCGGGGCACCAGCAGCCCACGGCGCTGCTGCCGGGCACGGGAACGGCCGGCGGCAGGGCTACGCACCAGCAGGGTTCCTTGGCGTCCGGGTCGAGCTGGCCACACTGGAAGGTGGCGCCGCAAAGGCTGCACTGGCTCATGGCTGTGTTTGAATTGGCAAGTGTGTGTCATGCTGCGCCGGGATGCGACGCAGATGTAACTGGCAGTAAAAGGGCTGGCTGGGGGACATATCGGGCCAGACTATAGGATCATCAGGGAAAATACAACAAGATCGCCCTATAATGCCTCCAAGATTTTCTTCTTCCCTGTAAAATCCCACAAATCTATTTTCCGGACTCGCCATGAATCAACTAGCTAACTTGAACCTGGACATGAATGACGACTTGACGGCGGTGTCGCCACAAATCAAGGCGCAGATTCTGGCCGAGGCCCTGCCCTACATCCGCAATTTCCATGGCAAGACCATCGTCATCAAGTACGGTGGCAATGCCATGACGGACGAACGCCTGAAGCACGGCTTCGCGCGCGACGTCATCCTGCTCAAGCTGGTCGGCATGAACCCGGTCGTGGTGCACGGCGGCGGACCGCAGATCGACAACGCGCTGAAAAAATCGGCAAGCAAGGCACCTTCGTGCAAGGCATGCGCATCACCGATGAAGAAACCATGGAAGTGGTGGAGTGGGTGCTGGGCGGCGAAGTGCAGCAGGATATCGTCATGCTGATCAACCATTACGGCGGCCAGGCCGTGGGCCTGACGGGCAAGGATGGCGGCTTGATCCGCGCGCGCAAGATGCAGATGCCGGACCGCGAACATCCGGGCGAATTCCTCGACATCGGCTTTGTGGGCGAGATCGACGCGATCAACCCAGCCGTCGTCAAGGCGCTGCAGGACGACGCCTTCATTCCCATCATCTCGCCGATCGGTTTCGGCCAGGATGGCCAGGCCTACAACATCAACGCCGACGTGGTAGCCGGCAAGATCGCGGAAATCCTGAAAGCGGAAAAGCTGATCATGATGACCAACATCGCCGGCGTCCAGGACAAGCAGGGCAATTTGGTGACCGACCTGTCCGCGCGTGAAATCGACGAGATGTTCGCCGATGGCACAATCTCGGGCGGCATGCTGCCGAAGATCTCGTCCGCGCTCGACGCGGCCAAGTCCGGCGTGAACACGGTACACATCATCGATGGCCGCATCGAACACTCATTATTGCTGGAAGTGTTGACCGAGCAGGCTTTTGGTACTATGATCCGTTCGCACTAAAAACTAATTCGGCGCAATTCACCCAGCGCCGATTTTTTATGCCCTTGTAGCTCAGTGGTAGAGCACTCCCTTGGTAAGGGAGAGGCCACGTGTTCGATCCACGTCAAGGGCACCATCGATTTGTCCCCGTATCTGAAAAATGTCCATGGCCGCGTTGTCTCGCCTCGCCGTACATGCGTACTGTCTTCGGCTCGACGCCTTGCCCTGAACACTTTTCACCTACTCTGCCGCAGCCTGTCGCGCGGCTAAGCCACGGCATCCTTGCTGTCTGCTGTCAGAACTTAATACACCCGCTCGACCTTCAAGCCCTTTTGACGCAACAAGTCCGGCACGCTTTTCGTTCCGACCAGATGCAGCACGCCGATCGCGGCCAGGCTGTGCTTTTCGCGCGCCAGCAACTTGGCGATGCCGTCGGCCAGAGCCGGGTTGCGGCCATCGAGCAGCACTTTTTGCACGAACTGCGCGGCGAACGACGGGTCTTGCGCGGCCTTTGCCGCCAGCTTGTCGAAGGCGGCCGCGTCGGCCGTGCGCCAGGCGTTGGCGATCTCGCGCGCTTCCTGGCTTTGTTCCTGGTCCTCGATCGACGCCACGCCGTCTTCCAGGAAGCGGCATTGGTCGACCGGCGACATCGCGCCAAACAGCGCCATCTGGCCTTCCATCGACTCGAGTTCCACCACGGGGATCTTGCGCGCCTTGGCCTGCTGCGACAGATAATTGTCGACGGCCAGGTCGGAGCGGTAGCCGAGCGTGGAAAATTCGCCGATGGCCAGCATGCTGGCCAGCATCCACGGCTTCATCGGCGCCACCGATTCGGCTGGAATGCCGTATTTTTGCAACAGCGGCGCCAGGCGCGGGGCCAGGGTCTGGCGGCAGTCGGCCGGCACTTTGCTGCCCGGCGCCTCCATGCCGTATTTCAGCACGGCGCCCAGGGCGACGCGCGGGTCGGCGCCCGGATCGATCTCCAGCGCCAGCGCCCCGGCGCCTTCCAATGCCTGCGTCACGGTAGGCTCGAGCGGATAAAAATCGGGCGCGCCAACATGGATGGTGCCGAACAGATAAAGGGTGTGGCTGGCGTCCTGCACCTTGAACAGGGCGCCCCGATTTTGCGCCACGGGCGGCGCCTCGGCGAAGGCCGCCTGCAACGGCAGCAAGAATAATCCGCAAAACATCACTATAATCTGGCGTCGCATGGTTTTCCTGATTGTTGAATTTCTCATCTTCTCTCGCTAGCAAAGACTCTTGTGCCTGTGTCCCATCTTAACCGCTCGTCGCCGGTCTGGTTGTTTGACCTCGACAACACGCTGCACAATGCCTCGCATGCCATTTTCCCCACCATCACGGCCAATATGAACACGTATATTGCCCGCGTACTGGGCGATGGCGTGACGCCGGCCGACGACGCCATCGTCAACGCGGCGCGCGCGGCCTACTGGCGCCGCTATGGCGCCACCTTGCTGGGCATGGTCAAGCACCATCAGGTGCAGGCCGCGCATTTTTTGCACGAGACGCACACCTTCGACGATTTGCGCGCCATGATACGCGCCGAACGGGGACTGGGGGCTTTACTCAAACGCCTGCCTGGTCGTAAAATTTTACTCACCAACGCGCCGCTGCGCTATTCGAGCGACGTGATGCGCCACCTGGGCTTGCGCCAGCATTTTTCGCAGCATATCGCCATCGAGGCGATGCATGTGCATCGCCAGCTGCGGCCCAAGCCATCGACCCTGATGCTGCGCAAACTGATGCGCAAGCACCAGATCCGCCCTGGCCGCTGCATCCTGGTGGAAGACACCCTGGCCAACCTGAAGGGTGCGAAAAAACTGGGCCTGCGCACGGCCTGGATCACGCAATACCTGAAAATGGCGGATCCGATCGGCGTGGCAAAGCTGCCCAGAGCGTTAAATCGCCCCGCTTACGTCGATGTCAAAGTAAAATCTGTCCGGCATTTGGCACGCCGCCTTCACCGTCTGCGTTGAAGGGGACTCCTGGACTTCCGGTTGACACCGGAAGCCGCACCGCTAGCGGCGGTGACGGACCTTCCCATCAAGGCAGCATTTTTTTTAACGACAAGAGAAAATATGGCAAGCACACCGCCGGGCCAACGCAGGCTACAAATTCTTCAGGCCCTCGCCGCAATGCTGGAGCAGCCGAAAGGCGAAAAGATCACCACTGCCGCACTGGCGGCCAGACTGGCCGTGTCGGAAGCGGCCCTGTACCGCCATTTCGCCAGCAAGGCGCAAATGTTCGAAGGGTTGATCGAATTCATCGAGGCTAGCGTCTTCGGCCTGATCAACCAGATCGCGGAAAAGCACAGCGACGGCATGACGCAGACACGCGACATCGTCGGCATGCTGCTCAATTTCGCCATCAGCAATCCGGGCATGACGCGCGTGCTGATCGGCGACGCGCTGGTCAATGAGGACGAGCGCCTGCAAGTGCGCATGAACCAGTTCTACGACCGCGTGGAACTGGCGCTCAAGCAGGCCTTGCGCGTGGCCGCCGCCGAAGGCCATGGCAAGGAAAGCGAAGTGGCGGCGCGCGCCACCCTGATCGTCAGCTTCGTCATCGGGCGCTGGCACCGCTACGCCAAGAGCGGCTTCAAGATCAATCCCTCCCAGGAAGCGGCGCTGCAAATCGCCATGCTGCTGGGGTAAGTCACCGCCGCGGCTGTCCCCATGCATACCGACTGTTTCGCCCTGCTCGACGACGCCAGCACCCCGGGCGCCGGTTCGCGCCTGTACACGGGCCTGGCGGCAGTCTTGCGGTGCACCGAGGGGCAGGCCTGGCCCGAGCTGCTGGAAGGCCTGCAAGACGCCTTGGAACGCGGCCAGTACGCCGTCAGCGTATGCAGCTACGAGCTGGGAGCGCATTTGCTGGCCATGCCGCCGCGCGCGGCCGGCATCAACGCGCCGCCGCTGGCGCAAGTGCTCGTCTTTGACCATTGCACGCAGCTGTCGCAGGACGACGTGGCGCAGTGGCTGGACGAGCGCGTCCGCGCGGACGCCGCGCCGGCCGGCGTGGCAGATATACACGCGAATGTCGACCAGGCGCAATTTACGCAGGCGCTGCACCGCATCCACGATTACATCGTGGCCGGCGACACCTATCAAGTCAACTACACCTATCGTTTGCGCTTCGACGCCTTTGGTTCGCCCCTGGCCCTGTATGCGCGGCTGCGCGCGCGCCAGCCCGTGCCCTACGGCGCGCTGGTGATGCTGCCCGATGGCGGCGCCCTGCTGTCGCTGTCGCCGGAGCTGTTCGTGCGCCATGCGCAAGGCGAGTTGATGGCGCGTCCCATGAAAGGCACGGCGCCGGCAGCCCCACCCGAGCAAATGGAAGAAAACGTGCGCCGCGCCGCCGCCCTGGCAAACGATCCGAAAAACCGCGCGGAAAACCTGATGATCGTCGACCTGCTGCGCAACGACATCGGCCGCATCGCCGCCACGGGCTCCGTCAAGGTGCCGGCCCTGTTCGAGGTGACGCGCTACAGCAGCGTGCTGCAAATGACCTCCACTGTGCAAGCGCGTTTGCGCGAAGATGCCAGCCTGGCCGACATCTTCCAGGCCTTGTATCCGTGCGGCTCGATCACGGGCGCGCCGAAACGGCGCACCATGGAAATCATCGCCGAACTGGAGGGGGCGCCGCGCGGTATCTACACGGGCGCCATCGGCTGGTTCGATCCGCCGGCCGCCGGCGCTGTCCACGCGGTGGGCAACTTCTGCATGTCCGTGCCGATCCGCACCCTGGCCCTGCAACCGGCTGGCCCTGGCGGCATCCGGCGCGGCGAAATGGGCGTGGGCGCCGGCATCGTCCTGGACAGTGACCCGCAGGAAGAATTTGCGGAGTGCCAGCTCAAGGCCCGCTTCCTGACGGGGCTGAGCAACGACTTCGAACTGTTCGAGACCCTGCACGCCAGCCGCGCCAGCGGCTGCCGCCAGCAGGAACGTCACCTGGCGCGCCTGGCCGCCTCCTGCGCCTACTTCGGTTTTGCCTGGGATGCCGGCGCTGCCCGCGCCGCGCTGCAGGCGGCCTGCGCGGCACGCCCCGACGATGCCCCCTTCCGCCTGCGCCTGGCGCTACGCCAGGATGGCCAGTTCACGGTGCAAAGCGGTGCGCTCACCACCTTGCCGGACACGGTAAAAATCCTGCTGGCGCCCGACGCCACCGTGGCCGACGACCTGTTCCTGCGCCACAAGAGCAGCGTGCGTGCGCGCTACGACGCGGCCTGGCGCACGGCCGAGGCGCAAGGCGGTTTCGACATGCTGTTTTTTAACGAACGGGGCGAACTGACGGAGGGCGGGCGCAGCAATGTCTTCGTCCGGCTCGATGGGCGCTGGCATACGCCGCCCCTGTCCTGCGGCCTGCTGCCCGGCGTGCAGCGCGCAGCCATGCTGGCCGATCCCGCCTGGGATGCGCGGGAAACCATCATCACGCGCACCATGCTGGCGCGGGCCGAAGCGATTGTCGTGTGCAATGCGCTGCGCGGCGCGTTGCCGGCAGAACTTGTTTAAAGATCCACACGCATTTCATAACCACCATAGATCATCCGCTTGCCATCGAACGGCAGCTTGGCCGGGTCCATCATCTCGGCCAGGCGCGGGTCTTTCATGACCTTGTCGTTGATTTCATCGCGCTTGGCGCGCGACGCATACACGATCCATGAAAACACCACCACTTCGCCATCCTGCAAGTCCACCGCCTGCGGGAACGAGGTCAGCTTGCCTGGCTTGACATCGTCGCCCACGCATTCGCGAAATTCCAGCGCGCCATATTCGCGCCAGACGGCGCCGCAACTGCGCGACATGGCCAGGTAAGCATCGAGCTTGGCTTTCGGTACGGGCACCACAAATCCATCGACATACGCCATGATGTTCTCCTTTGTTGTGACAAACGCGAACAACCAGCTTAGGACAATGATGGCAAGACAACAAGCGCGGCATTAAAAAAAAGCAGGCGTCAAGCCTGCTTGTGTGTCGGCAACTTACAGCGCCAGCGCTTTTTCCACCGCGCCAACGAGTTTCTTGTCATCCGGCGTCACCTTGCTGGGGAAGCTTTCCACCACTTTACCGTGACGGTCGATCAGATACTTGTGGAAATTCCAGGCCGGCGTCTTGCCCGTCTGCTTGATCAGGTCCACGTACAGCGGATTCGGCGTGGGACCGGAAACGACGGACTTCGAAAACATGGGGAACTTCACGCCATAGGTGTTGTAGCAGAAATCGGCGATTTCCTTGCTGTTGCCCGGTTCCTGCTTGCCGAAATCGTTCGACGGGAAACCCAGCACCACCAGGCCCTTGCTGCCGTACTTCGCGTACAGCGCCTCAAGCCCTTCATATTGATTGGTAAAACCGCAATAACTTGCCGTATTGACCACCAGCACGACCTTGCCTGCATACTGGCACAAGTTTTGCGGCGCTTCATCCTGCAGGCGGTTGAAGGTCTGCTTGAGGATGGCGGGACAGGCGGCTGGCGCGGCGGCAGCTGTCGCGGTTTCAGCGGCATGGGCCGGCATGGCCAGGCTGGCGCCGGTGGCAAGGGTGGTGAGCGCAAACAGCTTGGCAAGGGTCTTGGACATGAGGGGCACCATGGTTGAACGGAAAAAAACCATTCTATGTCAAACGCCGCGCACGCGTACAAGACGTACAACAACAGCAATTGCTTGAGCGATATCAATGACAGTGCAGTACTTGCCCAGCGCACAGTTTTTTTACCTATGCTCGGCCTTCCTGTCCCTTTTCTTGCCTTATGGAGTAACCATGCCCTTCCCGCACCTGACCGCATTACCCACCGCTCTGCTAGCCGCCAGCCTGCTCATCCTGGCGACTGGCGGCGCGCACGCCGCCAAGGCTGCCAAAGCCATCAAGCCCGCCGCGACCAGGAACGCCCCCGCCCTGCCCGGCTACCAGGCTGACCTGAGCCAGACCACGGTGTCCGGCCTGTCCTCGGGCGGCTTCATGGCGGCGCAATTTGCCGTCGCCTACTCGGCCACGGTGGCCGGCGCCGGCATCATCGCGGGCGGCCCATATTTCTGTGCGGGCCAGCCGGGCCGCTTCCCCTACATTCCCTACCTGACGAATGCCATGACCACCTGCATGAATCCGGGCAGCGCACAGGTGGCGCCGCCTGTCGCCAGCGAATTGCTGCGTGCGGCGAACGATTTTGCGCGCGTCCGACTCATTGACGACACGGCCAACCTGAAACGCCAGCGCGTATATCTGTTCAGCGGAACGAAAGACCAGACCGTGACGCAGCCGGTAGTGGAACAGGTGGGGAAATTCTATGCGCTGGCCGGTACGCCGGCGGCGCAAATCCGCTTCGTCGATACGGTCGGCGCGGGCCATGCCATCATCACAGACAACAATCAGGACAAGCCCTGCGCCGTGACGGACTCGCCGTTCATCAATGACTGCGACTTCGTGCAGGCGCGCGACATCCTGCAGCACCTGTACCCGGACCTGCAGCCCTCGTCGACCACCCTGACGGGCAAGCTGATCGCCTTCAACCAGCGCAGCTTCATCCAGAACGCGTACTCCAGCATGAACAATACGGGCTACGCCTACATTCCGAAAGCCTGCGACAGCGAGAGCTGCCGCGTGCACGTGGTGTTCCACGGCTGCCTGCAAACGACGCAAGCCATCGGCGACCGTTTCTATACCAGCACCGGCTACAACCAGGTGGCGGACGCCAACAAGATCATCGTGCTGTATCCGCAGGCCGAACCGAGCCCCGTCTACCCGTACAACCCGAAAGGCTGCTGGGATTTCTGGGGCTACACCAGCATCAATCCGATCGACCCGGATTTTTACCGCAAGAGCGGCACGCAGATGGAAGCGGTCAAGGGCATGCTGGACAGGTTGGCTGCGCGCCGCGGCTCACGCTAGGCGGCCTTAGATACCGCCCATGCAGATATATTTAATGACTAAATAGTCTTCGATACCGTAGGTCGACCCTTCACGGCCCAGGCCCGATTGCTTGACGCCGCCGAAGGGGGCGATCTCGTTCGAGATCAGGCCCGTGTTGACGCCGACCATGCCCGTTTCCAGACCTTCGGCCACACGCCAGATGCGGCCGATGTCGCGCGAATAGAAGTAGGCGGCCAGGCCGAATTCCGTGTTGTTGGCCAGGGCGATCACTTCATCATCCGTCTTGAAGCGGAACAGGGGTGCCAGCGGGCCGAAGGTTTCCTCGGTGGCCACGCGCATGTCGTTCGTCACGTCGGCGATGATGGTCGGTTCGAAGAAGCCGTTGCCCAACGCGTGGCGCTTGCCGCCGGCCAGCAGGCGGCCGCCCTTGCCCAGCGCGTCGGCCACGTGCTCTTCCACCTTGGCGACGGCCTTGGCGTCGATCAGCGGGCCTTGCGTGACGCCCGCCTCGATGCCATTGCCCACCTTCAGCTTGGCCACGGCGGCCACCAACTTGTCGGCAAACGCGTCATACACGCTGTCCTGCACGTACAGGCGGTTGGCGCAGACGCAGGTCTGGCCCGCATTGCGGTATTTCGAGGCGATGGCACCTTCCACGGCGGCGTCCAGGTCGGCGTCGTCGAAGACGATGAACGGCGCATTGCCGCCCAGTTCCAGCGAGAGTTTCTTGATCGTCGGCGCGCACTGCTCGGCCAGCAGGCGGCCCACCTGGGTCGAACCCGTAAACGTCAGCTTGCGCACGATGGGGTTCGACGTCATTTCGCCGCCGATGTCTTTCGGCGCGCCCGTGACGATGCTGAACACGCCCGCAGGCACGCCCGCGCGCTCGGCCAGCACGGCCAGCGCCAGCGCGGAAAACGGTGTTGCTTCGGCCGGTTTCAAGACCATCGGGCAGCCGGCGGCCAGGGCCGGGCCGACTTTGCGGGTGATCATGGCAGCGGGGAAATTCCACGGCGTGATGGCGGCGCACACGCCGATCGGCTCCTTGGTGATGACCAGGCGGCGGTCCGGCCACGGCGATTGCAGGGTATCGCCCGCCACGCGCTTGCCTTCTTCCGCAAACCACTCGATGAACGAGGCGCCGAACTGCACTTCGCCCTTCGCTTCCGGCAAGGGCTTGCCCTGCTCGGTGGTCATGATCAGCGCCAGGTCGTCGGCGTTTTCCAGGATCAGGTCATGCCAGCGGCGCAGCACGGCCGCGCGCTCCTTGGCCGTCTTCTTGCGCCAGGCGGGCCAGGCGGCATTGGCCGCCTCGATGGCGCGGCGCGTCTCGGCCGCGCCCATCAGGGGCACCGTGCCGATCTGCTCGCCGGTGGCGGGATTGCTCACATTAATCGTCTGGCCACCATCGGCATCAGCCCAGGCTCCATTCACGTAAGCCTGGTGACGCAACAAGGTAGGATCTTTCAACTGCAGCATATGGATCTCCGGTCTGGTTTGAATTATCGACGAGGGATACTATGCCACAGCGCGGCCGATTCCGCAGGCGCGGCGCCGAACTGCCCCAAGCGCTATTCGACCTTGAAAGACGACAGTTTCGGGTCCGGCGCCGGGTATTCCAGCTTCATGCCCTGCAGGGTTTCCAGCAGCAGGGAGGCGACCACCAGATTGCGCTGGGTCTTGGAGTTCGACGGTACCACGTACCACGGCGCGTGATCGGCATCCGTCTCGCGGATCGCCGTTTCATAGGCGCGCTGGTAGCCATCCCACTTCTTGCGCTGGGCGATATCGTTGGGATCGAACTTCCACTGGCGGTCTGGATCATCGAGCCGCTCCTGCAGCCGTCCGCGCTGCTCGTCCTTCGAGATATGCAGGAAGATTTTCAGGATGACGGTGCCCGTTTCGCTCAGCATGCGCTCGAAATCGCGGATCTGCGCGTAGCGACGCTGGCATTCGGCCTTGTCGATCATGTCCTGCACGCGCGTGATCAGTACATCTTCATAATGGCTGCGGTTGAAGATGGCGATCTCGCCCTTGACGGGCACGTGCTGGTGCACGCGCCACAGGTAGTCGTGCGCCAGTTCGATATCGGTCGGCCCCTTGAACGCGATGGCGCGGATGCCCATCGGGTTGATATTGCTGAAGATGGCCTTGACGGTGCCATCCTTGCCCGACGTGTCCATGCCCTGCAAGACCAGCAGCACTTTTTTCTTGTGCTGCGCATACAGCATGCTCTGGCACTCGGCGATCTGCGCCGTCAGCGCCACGGTTTCCTCGCGGTCCAGGGCCTTGCACTGGGCTGCCGTCAGCTTCTTGTTCGCCGCCTTGGTGGCAGCGCCCAGCAGGCGCTTGCCGGCGAAATCCTCGTTCAGGTCGAAACCGTGGCCGGCACGAAATTGCGTGCGCGCCTTCATGCCGCCACCGCCAGCTTGCGGTGCTCAATTTTTGTGCAATGGTCCATCACCACGTCCAGACCCGCCGCCCGCGCCAGCTGCGCCGCCTCTTCATTGATGACCTCAAGCTGCAGCCACAGGCAGCCGGCCTTGACGGCGATGGCTTCCTCGGCGATGGGCAGAATATCTGCCGGCTTGCGGAAGCAGTCGACGATATCGATGCGCGCCGGCGCGACCGCCGCCGCGGCCTGCGTCAGAGTGGCGTAAGCGCGCTGCCCCAGCACGTCGCGTCCGGCGATAGCCGGATTGACGGGCAACACGCGGTAGCCCTGCTGCTGCAGGTAGTCGGCCACCTCGTGGCTGGCGCGTTCAGGCTTGTCGGACATGCCGACGATGGCGATGATACGGCTGTCTTGCAGGATACGGGCGATGTTGGACATGGTTTCTGTAGTTGGACGTGCGACATTGCATGCCTAGCGTAGCAGAATTATCCAGGGCAGGGAGCTATCCAGAAGACCTAGAAGTGCGCACCAGCGCCATCTTCGCCACAAACTCGCGCGCGCGCGCCGTCACGGCCGCATAGTCGCCCGTGGCGCCCGGACCACTCAGGCTGCTGCCGATGCCCACGGCCACGGCGCCGCTGGCAAACCATTCATGCAGGTTTTCCACCGTCACGCCGCCCGTCGGCATCAACGGCGCTTGCGGCAAGGGGGCGCGCAGGGCCTTGATGTAGGCGGGGCCGAACATCTCGGCGGGGAAGACCTTGACGATGTCGGCGCCGGCCTGCAGGGCCGTGACGATCTCCGTCGGCGTCATCGCCCCCGGCATGGCCAGCACCTGGTAGCGCTGGCACAGCGTGATGGTCTCCACGTTCAC
Organism: Janthinobacterium lividum; assembly: GCF_023509035.1. Taxonomy (NCBI): domain Bacteria; kingdom Pseudomonadati; phylum Pseudomonadota; class Betaproteobacteria; order Burkholderiales; family Oxalobacteraceae; genus Janthinobacterium; species Janthinobacterium lividum. Next base: position 888,482 of record NZ_CP075583.1, read on the forward strand.
GCCGGGAGAGATGATGAACTGGGCGCCGGCCAGGATGGCGGCACGCGCTGTCTCGGTATCGAGCACCGTGCCCGCGCCCAGCAGCACGTCATGACCATGGCGTTCGCGCAGGGTGCGCAGCACGCCCAGGGTATCGGGCGTGGTGAACGCCACTTCCAGCGCCGTGATGCCACCAGCGATGCACGCCTCGGCGATCTGCACGGCCGCCTGCGCCGATCCGGCGCGCACGATGCCGACCATGCCCCGTTCAAGGATGCCCTCAAAAATTGTGTGTTTTTGCATATGCTCTCTCCTGTCAGGCCGGCAGGGCGCCAAAGCGCACTTCCGGCAAACCGCGCACGTCTACCTGGCGCGCATGAAACAATCCCCCGGCCAGCGGTTCGCTCGCCAGCTGGGCCGGACTCAGGCTCTCCTGGGCCGTCGTGACGAACAATTCGTCGTAGTGCGGGCCGCCCAGGCTCACGCAGCTGGGCTGCGAGACGGGCAGGCTGATCTTGCGCTCGATGCTGCCGTCCGGCGCGAAGCGCAGCACGCTGCTGGCGCCCCACTGCGCGCTCCACAAATAGTCATCCGCATCGACGGTGGCGCCGTCGCCGGCGCCGGGCCCCGGATCGAGCACGGCAAACACGCGCACCCGGCTGGCGTCGCCCCCCAGGTAATCGTCCCAGCGGTAGATCGCCTTCTTCATCGAGTCGCAAAAATACATGGCCGTGCCATCGACGCTGAAGCAGATGCTGTTCGAGATGGCGATCTGCGGCAGCGGCAATCGCTCCAGCGTCAAATCAAGGTTGAGGCGGTAAAAGCTGGCGATCGCATCGCGGCACGGGCGCTCATCGAGCGTGCCGAAGACAAAACGTCCCTGGCGGTCGCAGCGGCCATCGTTCAGGCGCGTCATGGGCAAGTCCCCCTCCACCGTGTGCAAGGGCGTGACGGCCCCGCTGCGCGCGTCAAACCAGGCCAGGCGCGAAGCCAGGCCCAGCAGCAGCACCTCGTCGCTGTCCGTCAGCGCGAAGCAGGCCAGGCGTTCGGGCATGTCCCACGTCTGGCGCTCGCCCGTGGCCAGCACCAGCGCATGCAGCTGGCAGCCTTCGATATTCGTCCAGAAAACGCGGCCGCTGCGTTCGCACCAGCGCACGCCCTCGCCCAGGAAGTTCTGCGCATCGACCAGTAATTGGGCCCGTGTCCCCATGTCTGTTCCTTCTTTCAATGTGATTCGCGCGGAACGGCGGATCCCCGGCAGCCGACAAGAAAATCCAGGTCCGCGCCTTCGTCGGCCTGCGTCACGTGCTTGATGTACATCGACTGATAGCCGCCCTTCATGGCCGGCTGCGGCGCGCTCCACTCTTCGCGCCGGCGCGCCAGCTCGGCCTCGTCGACGTCCAGGTGCAAACGCCGTCCCGCCACGTCCAGTTCAATCATGTCGCCATCGCGCACCAGCGCCAGCGGCCCGCCCACGGCCGCTTCCGGCGCCACGTGCAGCACCACCGTGCCGTAGGCCGTGCCACTCATGCGCGCATCGGAAATGCGCACCATGTCGCGCACGCCCTGCTCCAGCAGTTTTTTCGGCAATCCCATATTGCCCACTTCGGCCATGCCCGGATAGCCCTGCGGGCCGCAATTTTGCAGCACCATCACGCAGCTGGCGTCGATATCGAGCGCGGGATCGTCAACGCGCTTCTTGTAATGCTCGATGCTGTTGAAGACGACGGCGCGGCCACGGTGCTGCATCAGTTCCGGCGAGGCGGCCGAAGGCTTGATGACGGCGCCGCGCGGAGCCAGGTTGCCATGCAGGACGGCGATGCCGCCCTCGTCCTTGAATGGCTGCGCCAGCGGCGTAATCACCTCGGGATTGAAATTTTCCGCTTCGGCCACGTTGACGGCCATGCTGGCGCCCGTGACGGTGAGCACGTCGCCATGCAATTTACCCAGCAGGTCGCGGATGATCACGGGCAGGCCGCCCGCATAGTAAAAATCTTCCATCAGGTACTGGCCCGACGGCATCAGGTTCAGCAGGCAGGGAATGTCGCGGCCCAGGCGGTCCCAGTCGCCCAGGCGCATGTCCACGCCGATTCGCCCGGCAATGGCCAGCAGGTGGATCACGGCATTCGTCGAGCCGCCGATGGCGCCGTTGACCATGATGGCGTTTTCAAACGCTTCGCGCGTGAGGATCTGCGACAGTTTCAGGTCTTCATGCACCATGTCGACGATGCGCCGGCCCGTCAGCTGCGCCTGCAGCTTGCGGCGCGCATCGACGGCGGGAATGGCCGCGTTGCCTGGCAGGGTCACGCCCAGCGCCTCGACCATGCTGGCCATGGTGGAAGCCGTGCCCATGGTCATGCAGTGGCCGGCGGAGCGCGACATGCACGATTCGGCCTGCTTGAATTCGTTTGAGGTCATGCGCCCGGCGCGCACGTCTTCGGAAAACTTCCACACGTCCGTGCCCGACCCGATCGGCTTGCCGCGGTAGTTGCCGTTCAACATGGGACCGCCCGACAGCACGATGGTGGGCAAGTCTACGCTGGCCGCGCCCATCAGCAAGGCCGGAGTGGTCTTGTCGCAGCCCGTCAACAGCACCACGCCGTCGATCGGGTTGGCGCGGATCGATTCTTCGACATCCATGCTGGCCAGGTTACGGAACAGCATGGCCGTCGGGCGCAGATTCGTCTCGCCCAGCGACATCACGGGAAATTCGACGGGAAAGCCGCCCGCTTCGAGCACGCCGCGCTTGACCATCTCGGCCAGGTCGCGGAAATGGCCATTGCAGGGCGTCAGTTCGGACCAGGTATTGCAGATGCCGATGACGGGACGGCCATCGAAGGCGTCTCCGGGATAACCCTGGTTCTTCATCCAGCTGCGGTGAATAAAACTGTCCTTGTCATCGCCGCCAAACCACGCTTGCGAACGCAAGGGACGCTTGTTCTTGTTGTCACTCATACTGTCTCCTGCGGGGAAATCAAGCCGCGCGCGGCGGCGATCAGCAGCGCACCGTGACCGGCCAGGTTTGCTTGCTGCTGGTCGTCGACGATGATGCGCTTGCCATAAAAAAATCCGTGTTCTTCGATCAGCAGGCCGAGCGCCTGGCGCAGCATGGGCTTGCCCGTGATGACGAGCGGCGTATCGGGCCGCATCTGGATGGCGGTGCTGTTGCGCAGCGCCAGCAAGTCGCCGCTGAGGACGGCGCCCATCAGGAAATTGGCCCGCTCATTGCATTCGACTGCGCTGAACTGGCCCAGGGTGCGCACGCTGAAGCAGGCGCGCGCCAGCCCCGTTTTTTGCGCCGCAGCCGCGCCAGCCAGCAGCATTTTCGGCACCAGGGTCTGGGCAAAACCGCCATCGACCGATTGCTTGATCAGGGTGTGCTGCGTGATCGCCTGCAGCAGCTCGCCCGCGATGGTGGTGCTGCAGCCGAGGATGCGGCGCTGTTCGTCAACGCTGATCAATTTGGTATGCGAGCCGGGCATGATCAGGGTCGCCGCGCCCCGCAACTGCAGGCGCTCGAGCAGCGCAACGACTTCCGTCTCTTCGCCGCGCATCATGTCCATCGCTTCGACGTTATGCAGGCCGACGGCGCCATGCTGGTTGCGCACGCCGGGGATCAGCCACAGGGGCTGCGCCAGCACGTCGGGCAAGTCCACCGCCTGCATGCCTTGCGCCAGCTGGGCCAGGCCGGCAGGCGCCGGCAAATGCGGCACTTCCTGCACTCCCATGGGCGAGGTGATCATGCCCGAGGCCAGCGCCAGATCCACCTCGGACGCCGCGATCCCCGCGCTGGCCAGCACGCTGGCGATGGTGTCGCGCAGCGCCTGTTTCAGCGCACCGTTATGGCCATCGATGGCGGTATTGCGCACGCCCGTTTCCAGCTGCGCCTGGGCGACGACGGCGCCTGCGCGCCACAGCAAGGTACGCGTATTGGTGGTGCCGGCATCGATGGTGAGTATGTTCATGGGCAGGTTCGCAGCGTCGTTAAGGGCAAAAATAAATGAGGGAAAAACTACCCCATGGTAGAACTGCCCCGCATATCTGACCAATCACTTATTTGACATCATTGATACCGGTTCGGATATGTCAAACGCATCGATATCCTGCACGCCCAAACGGTAGGCGAGCTTGAAGCGCGTCACCTGTCCCGGCTGTACTTCCACGCCCTGCGCCAGCAGGGAAAAACAGCGCGTATCGGAATACAAATGGCAACTTCCCTGGGTACTGGAAAAGCGCAAGACCCGTCCGGAAGCGGGGTCGGCAACCCGCGCCGCTTCGCGCAGCTGACCGCTGCCCGTCCAGTAAAAGTCATGCCCGAATCCCGGCAAGTTCACCAGCGCGGGCCAGGCCAGGCGCGAAGCGAGCGGCGCCGGCTGGCGGAAGTCAAACGCGCTGCCCGCCACATCGAGCGGAGCGCCGCCCGCGCAGCCGCCAGGCCAAGGCCAATAACGGTCGGCGGCCAGGCGCAGCACATGGTCGCCTACGCTAGCACGGCGGCCCTGCAGATTGAAGCGGGGCGCGGCAAGCGCGAAACGGGAAACCGTATCGGCCGTGGCGACGCAATCGAGGTGCAGACTGCCATCGTCATCGAGCCGGTAGGTCAGGCGCACCGACAGGCCGTCTTGCGCCAGGTGCAACAGCAAGTCGCCGTCGTCCGGCGGTGCGCACTGCCATCCCGTGGGCGCACGCCCCGCAGGGAGCGTCGCGCCCAGCACATCAGCCAGGCGGCCATAGCGGTCGGGCGCCCACCAGGCCCGCACACTGGCATCGTGCGCGTCGATGGCCACGCGCATGCCGCGCGCATTGCGCAGCAGATGCATCATGGCGCCTGTCCGGCGGCTGGCGGTGGCCGGCTGCGCTGCTGGAATTCGCGCGGCGTGCAACCGAGTTCGCGCTTGAAGACGGCATGCATGTACTGCACCGTGGTAAAGCCGCAACGCACGGCCACCTCGGCCACCTGGCCCGGCCCGCGCGCCAGCAGGGTCTTGGCCGCATCGAGCTTGAAATGCAGGATTTCATCGTGCACGCTGCGCCCCAGCTCGTGGCGGAAGTGCGCTTCGAGCGAGGAACGCGACACGCCCACATAATCGGCCACCTGCTCCGTCTTGATGCCCTGGCAGGCGTACTGGCGGATGAAATGGCGCGCCTGCATCACCTGCGGGTGCTGGAAGGGCTGGTGGCGCGTGGAAGCGAGCACGTTCAAGCCTGCCGGCGGCACCAGGATGCGCGTGCCGGACAGGCGCGCGCCGTTCAGCATCTGGTGCAGCAAATGTGCCGCCGTGCGGCCCATTTCCTCCGTGCCCTGGATCACGGAACTGAGCGGAATGCGCGTGAGCATGCGCGCCAGCGGATCGTTGTCGATGCCGATCAGCGCCACTTGCTCCGGCACGGCGATGCCCGCGTGCATGCAGGCTTGCAGCAGCTGGCGCGCGCGCGCGTCGCTCACGGCGATGATGCCGACGGGTTTTTCCAGGCTGTTGAGCCAGGCGATCTGCTGCTCCACCGCTTCGTCCCAAGACGGCGCGCTGGTGGCGACGCCCCGGTACACATCGGCGTGCATGTGGTCGCGCTCCATCAATGCGCAAAACGCCGTTTCGCGCTCCTGCGCCCAGCGGTTGACATCCGCCTCGGGCAGGCTGAAACAGGCAAAGCGGCTCAATCCAGCTTCCACCAGGTGCTCATAGGCCAGCTTGACGATCTTGAAATTATCGGTCGCCACGTACGGGATGCCGGCCGGGTAATCCTCGGCGCGCGCATACGAGCCGCCCACGGCCACCACCGGCAGGCGGCTGTGCGCCAGCGCCGCGCAGACGGCGGGATCGTCGAAATCGGCGATGATGCCGTCGCCCTGCCAGCGCTCGATGCCGGGCAGGCGGCAGCGAAAATCCTCTTCCAGGAACAGGTCCCACGACACGCGCGTGGTGTTCAGGTAGGCGGCGATGCCCGCGATGATGTCGCGGTCGTAGATTTTATTCCCGTTAAACAGCAGCGCGATCCGGTGCGCGGTCGGCATCTTCATGGTGTCTCCTCGCGTGCCAGATGTTTTCACGGCTATCTGCGCCCTGCTCGCGTGCTGACATCGACCCACACGGCCAAAGTGAGGATACTGCCTTTCACGATCATCTGCCAGTAGGTGTCCACGTCCAGCATGGACATGCCGTTATCCAGGCTGGCCATCACCAGCGCGCCGATCAGGGCGCCGTACACGGTGCCCGAGCCGCCGCGCATCGAGGTGCCACCGATGAAGCAGGCGGCGATGGCATCGAGTTCGCTGAAGGTGCCGGCCGAAGGCGAACCGGCCGCCAGACGGCCCGTGTTGATCAGGCCCGCCAGTGCGCACATCAGGCCCATGATGCCGAAGATCCACAGCTTGACGGCTTTGACGTTGATGCCGGACAAACGCGTCGCTTCCATATTGCTGCCGACGGCGTAGATGCGGCGGCCGAACACGGTCTGGCTGGTGATATAGCTGAACAGTCCCAGCAAGGCCAGCAGCAACAGCACGGGCAGCGGGATGCCTTCATAACCGTTCAGGGTTTGCACGAAGGCATACAGCACGGCGCCGATGACGGCCAGGCGCAAGCCGTCAGCCCAGGGCGCCGTCTGCGGCAAGCCATGCTGCGCGCGGCTGGCGCGCGCGCGCCACGTCAGGAAGGTCGCCAGCAGAAACAGGCCGATGCCCAGCACAATGCCGGGCACCGCGGGCAGGTAGCCCTGCCCCAGGTAGACCATCGGCTCGGAGACGGGCGCGATCGTGATGCCGCCCGTGATGCCCAGCAGGATGCCGCGATACGCCAGCATGCCGCCCAGGCCGACGATAAAGGATGGGATACCCCGGTACGCCGTCAGATAGCCGTTGAGCAGGCCTATCACCAAGCCGCAGCCGAGCACCGCCGCCAGGTTCAGCGCCAGCGGCCAGTGCTGCGTCACGTCCAGCACGGCGGCGATACCGCCCAACAGTCCCAGCAGGGAGCCGATCGACAGGTCGATCTCGCCGGCGATAATCACCAGCACCATGCCGCAGGCGAGGATGCCGGTGACGGACATCTGGCGCAGCAGGTTTGACAGGTTGCGCGGCGTAAGGAAACTGCCCTCCGTCTTCCACGAAAAAAAGGCCCAGATCAGCGCCACGGCGATCAGCAGGGCCAGCATCTTGTATTGGGTGAACAGCTGTTTGATACTGTGCGGTTTCATGCTGCGGGTTCCTTGTTTGCGGTATGGGCGGCTGGCGCCGCGCGCTGGTCCAGCGCCGCTGCCAGCACGGTTTCCTGGCTCAGGCCATCGTTGATAAAGTCGCCGCGCAACCGGCCTTCGCCCATCACCAGCACGCGGTCGGACACACCCAGCACTTCGGCCAGTTCCGACGAGACCATGATGATGGCCACGCCCCGATCGGCCAGCGCCAGCATCAATTTATAGATTTCATATTTGGCGCCCACGTCGACGCCGCGCGTGGGCTCGTCGAGGATCAAGACGCGCGGGCGCGTCAGCAGCATCTTGGCCAGCACGGCCTTTTGCTGGTTGCCGCCCGACAGGCTCGTAATGGGCAGCGACGGGCTGGCAGCCTTCAGTTCCAGCTGCGCGATCTCGCCGCGCACGGCCGTCAATTCCGCCTCGCCATCGATGCGCGTGGCGCGCGCAAATTCCTCCAGCACGGCCAGGGTGATGTTCTGCCCCACGTCGAGGTCAGGCACGATGCCGTGGTGCTTGCGGTCTTCCGGCACCATGGCCAGGCCCATGGCAATCGCCTTTTGCGGCGAGCGGGTATCGATCTTGCGGCCATCGAGCCATACCTCGGCCTGACACGGCCCCTGGTAGGCGCCGAACAGGGCCGAGACGAGTTCCGTGCGCCCCGCCCCCACCAGGCCGGCGATGCCGAGGATCTCGCCCTTGCGCAGGGTGAATGACACATCGTCGACGCGCTTGCGCTGCGGGTTGTCGGCATCGATGCAGCTCACGTGGCGCGCCTCGAACAGCACCTCGCCAATGGCCGCTGGCTGCGCGCGCTGCGGATACAGCTGGCTCATTTCGCGGCCCACCATCTGCGCGATGATGCGCTCGACGTTCATCTGCGCCATCGGCGTGGTGGCGATATGCTTGCCATCGCGGATGACGACGATGGTGTCGCAGATGGCCGCCACTTCATCGAGCTTGTGCGAAATGTAGATGCAGGTGACGCCCTTGGCTTTCAGTGCGCGCAGGATATCGAGCAGCACGGCGATTTCCGAGGCCGTCAGCGACGACGACGGCTCGTCGAGGATCAGCAAGCGCGCATTCTTGTTGAGCGCCTTGGCGATTTCCACCAGCTGCTGGTGGCCGCCGCCGTAATTCATCACGGGCTGCGCCACGTTCAGTTCGGGAATTTTCAATTCGCGCAGCAACTCGTCGGCGCGCTTGTACATGGCCGCGTAATGTATGCGCCCGCCAGGCAGGGTGAGCTCGCGGCCCATGAAGATATTCTCGGCCACGGACAGCTGCGGCACCAGCATCAGTTCCTGGTGGATGATGATGATGCCCGCGTCTTCCGTGTCGCGGATCGACTGCGCGCGCAGGGGTTGGCCTTCCCACAGGATCTCGCCATCCCAGGTGCCGTGCGGGTACACGCCGGACAACACTTTCATCAGGGTCGACTTGCCGGCGCCATTCTCGCCGCACAAGCCGATGCACTCGCCGGCCCGCACCTGCAGGTCGATGCCGTCAAGCGCGCGGACACCGCCAAACTGTTTGACGATGCCTTTCATTTCAAGCAGATATTCAGACATCTGAGCTCACATTCATTCACCAAGAAGGAGTAGGTCGGGTTAGCGCGCAGCGCGTAACCCGACATCAAGCGGGTAATTAATTACCCAATTGCGCCTTGGTATAGAAGCCGTCGTCGACGAGAATGTTCACATTTGCCTTGGTCAGCGGCGTTGGTTTCAGCAGCACCGTGCTGACCTTTTTCAGGCCGTTGTCATAGCTGGAGTTGTAGGCCGGCTTTTCATTGCGCGCCAGCTGGATAGCCAGCTTGGCCGCCTCCGAAGCGATGGTTTTCAGGGGTTTGTAGACGGTCATCGACTGCGTGCCGGCGATGACGCGTTTCACCGCCGCCAGATCGGCGTCCTGGCCCGAGACCGGCACCTTGCCGGCCAGCTTTTGCGCGGCCAGGGCCTGGATGGCGCCGCCGGCCGTGCCGTCGTTCGAAGCGACGATGGCGTCGATCTTGTTGCCGTTGGCCGTCAGCGCGTTTTCCACGATGGACAGCGCTTCGGTGGCGCTCCAATCCTTCACCCACTGCTGGCCGACGATCTTGATGTCGCCCTTGTCGATGAACGGTTTGAGCACCTTCATCTGGCCTTCGCGCAGCATCTTGGCATTGTTGTCGGTCGGCGAACCGCCCAGCAGGTAGTAATTGCCCTTCGGCTGCAGCTTGGTCACGCCTTCGGCCTGCATTTCGCCCACTTTCTCGTTATCGAACGAGATATACGCGTCGATATCGGCGTTCAGGATCAGGCGGTCATACGACAGCACCTTGATGCCAGCCTTTTTCGCCTCCTTGACGGTGTTGTTGAGGACAGTCGCGTTGAACGGCACGATCACCAGCACGTCCACGCCGCGCGAGATCAGGTTCTCGATCTGCGAAATCTGACGCTGTTCGCTGGCGTCTGCCGATTGCACGAACACCTTGGCGCCCTGCTTCTCGGCGGCGGCGATGAAGAAATCGCGGTCGCGCGTCCAGCGTTCCACGCGCAAATCGTCGATGGAAAAACCGATCTTCGGGTTTTTCGCATCGGCCAGGGCGGCGCTGCTGCTCAATGCCAGCATGGCGGTCATGATGGCTGCACTGATGATCTTGTTCATTACGTGTCTCCTTGTTGGATTTTTTAACTACATTTTTTAACTGCGGGGTACAACGAACAACAAATAAACTAGTGATTGTGGCGCGGCAGCGTTTGCCCCACGGCGCGGTATTTCAGCGCCAGCTCCATGCAGGCGCCCGTTTCCAGCTGGCCCACGCTGGCGCGGTAGAGCTCCTGCCACGGCGTGGCGCTGTCGTTGACGGGCGGCGGCAGTTCTTGCGCGCGGCGCGCCAGCTCAGAGGCGTCGACCAGCATGTCGCAGCGGCCCGCGTTCAAGTCTACGCGGATGATGTCGCCCGTGCGCAGCAGCGCCAGGCCGCCACCGACCGCGCTTTCCGGCGATGCGTTCAGAATCGACGGGCTGTCCGACGTGCCCGACTGGCGCCCGTCGCCCAGGGTCGGCAGGTTCAAAATGCCGGCCTTGAGGAGCGCATCGGGCGGCTGCATGTTGACCACTTCGGCCGAACCGGGCCAGCCGACGGGACCGGCGCCGCGCATGACCAGCATGCAGCTGTCGTCAATCGCCAATGCCGGGTCATTGATGCGCGCGTGATAGTCAGATGAACCGTCAAAGACGATGGCGCGCGCTTCGAATACGCCTTCGCTGCCGGGACGCGATAGGTAGCGCTCGCGGAAAGCGGGCGAGATCACGCTGGTCTTCATGATGGCGAAGTCGAACAAATTGCCTTGCAAGGCCATGAAACCGGCCTTCTCCTTCAACGGCGCGGCAAACGGGCGGATCATCTCGCGGTCCGCGCTTTCACGGCCCGCCAGGTTCGCCGCCATGCTCTGGCCCGTGACGGTGGGGCGCTGCGCGTGCAGCAAACCCGCCTCGAGCAACTCCCACATCACGGCCGGCACGCCGCCGGCGCGGTGGAAGCGCTCGCCCAGATACTTCCCTGCCGGCTGCATGTTCAGGAGCAGTGGCACGTCGTAGCCGTGTTCCATCCAGTCGCTCGAATGCAGTTCCACGCCCGCGTGGCGGGCCATGGCCATCAGGTGCGGCTGGGCGTTGGTGGAGCCGCCGATGGCCGCGTTGACGATGATGGCGTCCAGGAACGCTTCGCGCGTGAGGATGCGCGAAGGACGCACGTCCTCGAACGCCATGCCGACGATACGGCGCCCCGTTTCGTAGGCGATCTGGCCCCGCTCGCGGTATGGCGCGGGGATGGCCGAGCAGCCCGTCAGGGACATGCCCAGCGCCTCGGCCAGCGCATTCATGGTCGATGCTGTGCCCATGGTGTTGCAGTGGCCGGCCGACGGCGCCGAGGCGGCGGCGATTTGCAGGAATTTGTCGTTGTCGATCAAGCCGGCGGACAGCTGGCGGCGGCCCTTCCAGATGGCGGCGCCGGAACCGACCAGTTCGCCGTCCATCCAGCCGTCGAGCATGGGGCCACCCGACAGCACGATGGCGGGAATGTCCACCGTAGCGGCGGCCATCAGCTGGGCCGGCGTGGTCTTGTCGCAACCCGTGGTCAGCACCACGGCGTCGATCGGGTAGCCATGCAGGATTTCCACCAGACCCAGATACGCCAGGTTGCGGTCCAGCGCGGCCGTGGGACGGCGGCAGTTTTCAAAGATCGGGTGCAGCGGGAATTCCATCGGGATGCCGCCGGCGTCGCGGATGCCGTCGCGCACGCGCTGGGCCAGTTCCAGGTGGATGCGGTTGCAGGGGCTGATATCGCTGCCGCTTTGCGCAATGCCGATGATGGGCCGGCCCGAACGCAGCTCCTCGGCCGTGATGCCGTAGTTCATGAAGCGCTCCAGGTACAGCGCCGTCATGTCGATATGGTCGGGATTGTCGAACCAGTCCTGCGAGCGGAAGCGCCGCGCCTGGCGTTGGGCGGGAATGGTCATGCGCCGTACCAGCCTGCGTCGACGTAGTATTCGCGGCCGGCGCACTTGGCCGCGTTGTCGGACGCGAGGAACAGCGCCAGCGCCGCCACGTCTTCCGGCTCCACGCGCGTCTGCAGGCATTGTCCCTGCAGGATCACGGCTTCCGCTTCCGGCGTATGCCACAGCCGCTCTTGGCGCGGCGTGCGCACGGCGCCGGGAATGATGCAGTTGACGCGGATGCCGTCGACACCCAGGTCGCGCGCCAGGCCGCGGGTCAAACCCTCGATGCCGGCTTTGGCCGTCATGTAGATCGACAGCCGGGCTTGCGCCAGGTGCCAGGAAATCGACCCCAGGTTGAGAATCACGCCGCTGCCCTTGGCGCGCATGGCCGGTGCCACCGCCTGGGCGCAGAAATACTGGTGGCGCAGGTTGACGGCGATGCGCTCGTCCCAGTAGGCCGGCGTGACGTCCTGCAGCTGGTGGCGGTCGTCGTTGGCCGCGTTGTTGACGAGGATATCCGTGGCGCCCGCGCTGTGTTCAATCTCGGCGAAGGTGGCGGCCAGGGCGCCCAGGTCCGTCAGGTCGCAATAGCGGAAAACGGGCGGCTGCGGCAAGTGCGCCAGCTGTTCCTGCAGCGCCAGCGACGCCTCGCGGGCGATGTCGAGAAAGGTGACGTGGGCGCCCTGGCGCGCGAACGCCTCGACGATGGCCACGCCGATGCCGGTGCCGCCGCCCGTGATGACGACGCGCTTGCCGGCCAGGCTGGGATAGATTGCGTGCTGCATGGTGTCTCTCTTTTTAAGAAAATCGGATCAAAGCAAACCGCGACGGGCCAGGTTCTGGTACAGCGCGCGCACGCCGAACGTCCAGGGAGGGATCGCATCGCAGCGCTGCACTTCGTTGACCAGCGCGCCCAGCGCGGCGCTGGCGATGGTGACCCGGTCGCCCAGGTGGTGCGTGAAGCCGCCGCCTTGCGCGGCGCGGTCTTTCACGGGCGAGAACATGGTGCCCAGGAACAGCATGAAGCCATCCGGATACTGGTGGTACTGGCCTGCCGTCTGGCGCACCAGGTCGAGCGGGTCGCGGCTGATCTCGCGCATGAAGCTGGCGCCTTCGAGCACAAAGCCGTCGTCCGCGCCCTCGATCAGCAGCGACACTTCCGCCTGGCGCACGGTATCGAGCGTAAAGCCCTCGTCGAACAGGCGGATGAAGGGGCCGATGGCGCAGGAGCCGTTGTTATCCTTGGCCTTGCCCAGCAAGAGGGCGCTGCGCCCTTCGATGTCGCGCAGGTTGACGTCGTTGCCCAGGGAAGCCCCCAGCACCTCGCCGCGGCTGTTGACAGCCAGGACGATCTCCGGCTCCGGGTTGTTCCAGGCGGACGACGGCAGCAAGCCCACTTGCGCGCCGCAGCCCACCGACGACATCGGCTGCGCCTTGGTGAACACTTCCGCATCGGGGCCGATACCCACTTCCATGTATTGCGACCAGGCGCCGCGCTGCTGCAGTTGCTGTTTCAGCCTCTGCGCCGCCTCCGAGCCGGGTTTTAATGCCGACAGGTCTCCGCCCAGGGTCATTTGCAGGGCGGCGCGCAGGCCCGCCGCGCGTGCCGCGTCGCCGCCCGCCTGTTCTTCGATCACCCGTTCGAGCAGGCTGACGGCGAAGGTCACGCCGCAGGCCTTGACGGCCTGCAGGTCGCACGGTGCCAGCAGCAGCGGCTCGCCTGGCGGCGCGGCCAACGCCTGCTCCAGCAGCACCTGCACGGGCCCGAGCGCGATACCGGGCGCATGGCGGGCGATATCGAGCGCATCGCTGCGTTCGAACAGCTCGGCCACCGTCGCCACGGTCTGCGTGAGGTCGACCACCTCACCGCCACGCACGGCGACGACGCAAGGGCCATCCCGCCAGATGCGGCCGATGAGGAGGGCCTGCGCCAGGTCGGCGGGCAACAGGGAGGCGGGAGAAATCGGCTGCATGGCAAGCTTTCAAAGGGTCGTGATGGGAAGGCAAATGGTCGAGTTCGGAGCGATTCTGCGCGCCGCCCTGTGTCGCCGCAATTACGAAAATCACCAAATTGAGTGATGATTATTGGTATTGCAACGCACCAAAAAAGCCGTCAACCGGCCCCTGTTCCCGCCCTGTCCGCAGGCGGAAAGGGACGGCATGGCGCATTGCATCAATTGGCCCATTGATATCGTTTTGGATATCGCCGATGCGAAAAAAGTGATTGGTGAGGGATGGATGGACAAACTAGTATCAGCCGTGGCCTGCAATCGGCCATCCGCACGGAGCCCGCCCACTGGGACGACGGCCCTGGCACATTCAACTATCGAAGACGGTGGAGACCTGAAATGAAAACAACAATGAAAATGCTGACCGCGAGCCTGGCGCTGGCCATCTCCGGCATGGCAGTAATGCCCTTGGCAAGCGCCGCCGACAAGGGTGCGATCGGCATCTCGATGCCGACCAAGTCGTCCATGCGCTGGATCGCCGACGGCGACAACATGGTCAAGGTATTCAAGGAGCGCGGCTACAAGACGGACTTGCAGTTTGCCGACGACGATATCCCGAACCAGCTGGCGCAGGTGGAAAACATGATCACCAAGGGCGCCAAGGTGCTGGTGATCGCCGCCATCGACGGCACCACATTGTCGAACGTGCTGCAAAAGGCGGCCGACAAGGGTATCAAGGTCATTTCGTATGACCGTCTGATCCGCGGCACGAAAAACATCGATTACTACGCCACCTTCGACAACTTCCAGGTCGGCGTGCTGCAAGCGGGCTATATCGAATCGGCGCTGAAACTCAAGGAAGGCAAGGGTCCATTCAATATCGAACTGTTCGGCGGCTCGGCCGACGACAACAACGCGCACTTCTTCTACAACGGTGCACTGTCGGTCCTGAAACCGTACATCGACAGCGGCAAGCTGGTAGTCCGCTCGAAGCAGATGGGCATGGAAAAGGTCGCCACCCTGCGCTGGGACGGCGCCGTGGCGCAGGCGCGCATGGACAACCTGCTCAGCGCCTACTACGGCAATGCGCGTGTCGACGCGGTGCTGTCGCCGTATGACGGCTTAAGCATCGGCATCCTGTCTTCGCTCAAGGGTGTCGGCTACGGCACGCCGAAACAGCCCTTCCCCGTCGTGACGGGCCAGGATGCGGAAATCCCGTCGGTGAAATCGATCATCCGCGGCGAACAGGCATCGACCGTGTTCAAGGACACGCGCGAACTGGCCAAGGTCACGGCGAACATGGTCGACGCGATGATGAGCGGCAAGACGCCGACCGTCAACGATACCAAGACCTATAACAACGGCGTAAAAGTCGTGCCGTCCTACCTGTTGAAACCGGTCACCGTCGACAAGGCGAACTGGAAGCAGGTGCTCGTCACCGGCAGCGGCTACTACACGGAAGCGCAAGTGAAATAAGCATCCACGGTACTGAAGGCCCGGCGATGCCGGGCCTTTCGCTTCATGCACCATCAAGAACAAGACTGCCGCACGACCCGCCGACCAGCGCGGCCGTGCCAGAGAGGTTATATGACGAACACTATCCTGGAAATGCGCGGGATACGCAAAACATTCCCGGGCGTCGTTGCGCTCGACAATGTCAACCTGCGGGTGCGCAGCGGCGAGATCCACGCCATCGTCGGCGAAAACGGCGCCGGCAAATCGACTCTGATGAAAGTGCTGAGCGGCGTCTACGGCCATGGCAGCTATACGGGCGACATCGATTACCTGGGCCAGACGCGGCACTTCCGCGGCATCAAGGACAGCGAAGAAATCGGCATCATCATCATCCACCAGGAACTGGCGCTGGTGCCCCAGTTGTCGATCGCCGAGAATATCTTCCTCGGCAACGAACCATCCAGCATGGGCGTCATCGACTGGGAATACGCGCAAACGAAGACGCGCGAACTGCTGCACAAAGTCGGCCTGAAAGAGTCCCCGGACACCCTGATCACGAACCTGGGCGTGGGCAAGCAGCAGCTGATCGAAATCGCCAAGGCGCTGTGCAAGGACGTCAAGCTGCTGATCCTCGACGAGCCGACGGCCAGCCTGAATGAAAGCGACAGCGCGGCCCTGCTCGACCTGCTGCTGGGCCTGAAAGCCCAGGGCATCGCCTCGATCCTGATTTCGCACAAGCTCAATGAAATTTCACGGGTCGCCGATGCCATCACGGTGCTGCGCGACGGGAACACGGTCGACAGTTTCGACTGCCGCATCGAAGCCGTCAGCGAAGACCGCATCATCGAAAAAATGGTCGGGCGCGAGATGGCCGACCGCTATCCGCCGCGCACGCCCACCATCGGCGAGACCATATTCGAAGTGCGCGACTGGCGTGTCTTCCATCCCGAGCATGCCGATCGCCCCGTCATCAAGGGCATCAATATGCACGCCAAAAAGGGCGAGATCATCGGCATCGCCGGCTTGATGGGCTCAGGGCGCACGGAACTGGCGATGAGCATTTTCGGCCGCGCCTACGGCCAGCGCATCAGCGGCACGGTGCTCAAGAATGGCCAGGAAATCGACGTCAGCACCATCGGCAAGGCGATCGCCCACGGCCTCGCGTATGTCACGGAAGACCGCAAGGGCCTGGGCCTGATCCTTGAGGAAGACATCCAGAAGAACACCAGCCTGGCCAACCTGGACGCGATTTCAAAGCACATGGTGATCGACGAGCAGCGTGAATTCGGCGTGGCCGAGGAGTTCCGCCGCAAGCTCAAGACCCGTTGCTCGAGCGTGGCACAGAAGGTGGTCAACCTGTCCGGCGGCAACCAGCAGAAAGTGGTGCTGGCGAAATGGCTGTTTTCGCGCCCCGACATCCTGATCCTCGATGAACCGAGCCGCGGCATCGACGTGGGCGCCAAGTACGAAATCTACAGCATCATCAGCGAGCTGGCCGCCGAAGGCAAATGCATCATCATGATTTCCTCGGAAATGCCGGAATTGCTGGGCATGTGCGACCGGATCTATGTCATGAACGAAGGCCGCTTCGCGGCAGAACTCAGCGCAGCAGAAGCATCGCAGGAGCGAATCATGCGCGCGATCGTTACACACGGAGAAAACAATGGACAATAAACTGACAGCGGGAACGGCGGCCGGCACGCCAGCGGCCGCGCCGGAAGCGAAAAGCTATGCCGGCTTTTTGAAGAACAATATGCGCGACTACGGCATGCTGCTCTCTCCTGATCGTCATCATGGGCTTTTTCCAGTACATGACCGACGGCACCCTGATGCAGCCGCTCAACCTGACCAACCTGGTGCTGCAAAACAGCTACATCGTCATCATGGCGCTGGGCATGCTGATGGTCATCGTGGCCGGACATATCGATTTGTCCGTCGGCTCGGTGGTCGGCTTCGTCGGCGCGCTGGCGGCCGTCCTGATCGTCAACTACCACATGAATTTTGTCGCCGCCAGCATCATCTGCCTGATCGCCGGCGCCGTCATCGGCGGCGCGCAAGGGTATTTTGTCGCCTTCTTCAAGATCCCGTCCTTCATCGTCACGCTGGCCGGCATGCTGGTGTTCAAGGGCCTGACCCTGGCGCTGCTGGCAGGCCAGTCGGTCGGCCCCTTCCCGGAAGGCTTCCAGATGCTCAGCTCGGGCTTCCTGCCCGACCCGTTCGGCGGCGAAAACCTGCGCGGCCTGTCGCTGCTGCTGGGCGTGATCGCCGCTGCGGCGCTAATCATCACCTCGCTGCGCAGCCGCGCCAAGCAACTGAAGCACGGCATGGAAAACGAACCGCGCGCCTTTTTCCTGCTGAAAAACGCGATTTTCGCCGCCGTGATGGTGTATTTCAGCTACCTGCTGGCGTCGTACCGCGGTTTCCCCAACGTGCTGGCCGTGATGTCGCTGCTCATCGTCGCCTATACCTTCATTACCAACCGCACCGTGATGGGCCGGCGCGTGTATGCCGTCGGCGGCAACGAGAAGGCGGCGCGCCTGTCCGGCATCAAGACGGAACGGGTCAGCTTCTACACCTTCGTCAACATGGGCATGCTGGCCGCGCTGGCCGGCCTGATCTTCGCGGCACGCCTGAACACGGCCACGCCCAAGGCCGGCACGGGATTCGAGCTGGACGTGATCGCCGCCTGCTTCATCGGCGGCGCCTCGGCCTCGGGCGGTGTGGGCAAGGTGATGGGAGCCGTCATCGGCGCCTTCATCATGGGCGTGATGAACAACGGCATGTCCATCATGGGCATCGGCATCGACTACCAGCAGGTGATCAAGGGCCTGGTGCTGCTGGCAGCCGTCTTCATCGACGTCATCAACAAGAACAAGTAGACCGGTTCGAGCCTTAGGGGGCTCAGGCCGGCGCTTGCGCCGGCCTTTTTTCATTTCACCGCCAGCCGCGCCGCCCTATCCCCCCACCACGCCGCTTCCTCGAATACGGAAAAGCCCGACAGGTCGGCATGCGCGAACAGGATGGCGCCGTCGTGTTCACGCAGCGCCTTCAGCCCCGCGTTGCTGCGAAATCCCGGCAAGGGAGCGGCCATGGCGTGGCCGCGCACGGTGATGTCGACGTGCTCGACGCAGCTGGCAAAATCGCGTCCATACGCCGTTTTCAGGTCGACGCTGGCCAGCGCCAGCAATTCTTCGGGGCTGGCCATGTCCAGCCACTTGCGGGCTTCCTGCGGCGTGCGGTCGGACAGGGCCACGTAGGCGCTGAAGACGGTTTTCTCGGGCGGGCGCACGCGGATATCCTGGTGCGTGGAGACGACGTAGCCGAGGCCCGGTTCCTGGTACACCACGTTGTCCCAGCACAGGGGCGCATGCGGCAGTTCGTCGGGAAAGCGCTTGAGCAGGAAGTTGGCCACCAGCCACGGCGCATACGCGGGCGTATCGCGTTTCGCGTCAAAGCCATAGTCGGCGATATTCTTCACCACGCGCGCCGCCACATACAGCGGCATGGCGCAGATGGCCTTGCGTGCCTTGACCAGGTAAGTGCGCGGCTGGCCGTCGACCAGTTCCAGGCACAGTGCCTCCACGCCCTTGTCCGTCGTCTGCACGGAAACCACCGTGCCCGCCTTGCGCCGCACGCCCGACGCCTGCTCCATGGCCGTGGCCACGGGCTGCATGCCGCCCGGCCACGTCAGCCAGGCGCCGTTGCCGGTATTCGCCGCCTGTCCCCAGCGGCTGCAGTAGTAATGCAGGCCGGCCCAGGCCGAGACCTGGTCGTAGCGCGTGCCGTAGTCGTCGCGGCAGCAGTAATTCAAATACCAGTGCAGGGTGGGCGAAGTGTAGCCTTCGCGCTCCATCCATTGTTTCAAGGTGATGGCGTCGAGCGCCTGCCAGGCCGGGTCTTGCGACGACTCCACGGTAGGGAAAACGAAGACGCGCTTGCCATCGCTGCCATGCGCCTGGCGCAAACGCCGCACCTCGTCAAAGAAGCGCTCGTGCTGCGCCAGTTCCGCAGGCGGCACGCCTTCGGTGGGAATGAAGCCTTCCTGCCAGTGGCCGTTGAACAGCAGGCGTTCTTCCGGCGCGTGCAGGATATAGCGCTCGTCGTAATATGGCTTTTCCGCCTGCGGATCGCGCTGGATAATCCCCAGGTCGAACAGGATCTCGCGCACATGCGTCGATTCGGGCGATGGCAGCGGCAGGTAATGGCCGCCGGTCGGATAAGCCAGGTCGCCGAAATGGCCACCCGCTGCGTTGCCGTAGGGCTGCGGCCCATCGATCATCAGGAAATCCGTGTGCCCCAGCTTGTTCAAGCGCCAGGCGGCAGTCAGGCCGGCGATGCCGGAGCCAAGAATGGCGACATCCGTGGTGATGGTTGCCGAGGGCGCCGGCAGCGCCGTGCGCTCGCGCAGCACCTTGCGCAAATAGTGTCCCTCGCTGCGGCCCGGATACAACACCTTCGGCGTGATTTCCTGCCAGCGCAAATACGCGGCGATGCTGCCGATGCCGGCGGCTGCCGCTGCCGTGCCGCCGGCAGCCCACAGCATGAAGGAACGGCGCTGCATCAGCGGATCACCCGGTTCCAGTCCTGCTCGAATTCATGCACGAGCGACTGGGTATTCAAGCGATTCGGCGCCATGGGCAGCGGCTGCATGTCGGGCGGGAAGATGAACATCTCGCGCGTGGTGTCCGCATTCAGGTAGCGCATGGGAAGGCGGTAGCTGGTGGGCGGTTTGTAGTCGAGCTGGGGCGAGGCCAGAATAAAACCCCATTCGCCGAACGAGGGCACATAGGCGTGGTAGGGCCAGGTGCGCATGCCCACTTCGCGCAGGGTCGAATTGATGGTCCAGTAGGCGTGCGGGGCAAAGAAGGGCGACGTCGATTGCACCACCATCAGGCCATTGGCGGCCAGGTGTTTTTTTACCAGGTCGTAGAAAGGCACGGAGTACAGTTTTCCGAGCGCGAAGCTGGACGGATCGGGGAAGTCGACGATGGCCGCGTCGAACATGTCACCGTTGTTGCGCAGCCAGACGGCGGCATCGGCATTGACGACGGTGACGCGCTTGTCCGAGAACGCGCTGTTATTTAATTTTGCAAGTTCCGGGCGCGTGGTAAAACGCGGCAGTCATGGCCGGGTCCAGGTCGACCACGGTGACGTGTTCGATCTGTGGATAACGCAGGATTTCGCGCAGCGCCAGGCCATCGCCGCCGCCCAGCACCAGCACGCGGCGCGCCCACGGCAGCGCTTCCAGCACGGGGTGTACCAGCGCCTCGTGGTAACGGTATTCGTCGCGCGAGGAAAACTGCAGGTTGCCGTTGATGTACAAACGCGTATCGTCCTTCCAGCGCGTGATCACCAGGCGCTGGTAAGGCGTAGTGGTGGAATAGACGATCTGGTCGCCGAACAGGCCGTGTTCGCCCCAGGCCACCATGCGGTCAGACATGGCAAAGCCGGCGATCAGCACCAGCATCACGGCGCAGGCGCGCAGGAAGCGCCCCGTGAGGTTCTTCAGCTCCGCGCGGAACACCCAGATCGTCCACAGGCCCACGCCCACGTTAAGCATGCCGAACAGGAAACCCGTGCGCACCAGGCCCAGGTACGGCGACAGCACCAGCGGGAACAGCAGGGAAACGGCCAGCGCGCCCAGGTAATCGAAGGTGAGCACGCGGCTGACCAGTTCGGAAAATTCCGTCTGGCGCGAATTCAGGGCGCGCATCACCAGCGGCACTTCCATGCCGACCAGTGCGCCGATCAGGAACACCATCACATACAATAAGGTACGAAATGGCGCGGCCATCCACGAAAAGGTCATGAACAGAATGGCGGCCGAGAGGCCACCGATCAGGCCCACGGCCAATTCGATGTCGACGAAGCGCGAGAGCACGTCGTCATCCTGCACATACTTGGAAAAGTGAGCACCCACACCCATCGCGAACAGGTAGCAGCCAATGATGGTGGAAAACTGCAGGATGGAGTCGCCGAGCAGGTAGCTGGACATGGCGCCGGCGATCAGCTCATACGCGAGGCCGCAGGAGGCGACCACGAAGACGGACAAAATCAGAATCTTTTTGTTCATTGGACTTTTTTTTGTTCTAATATGCGTTGACGTTATCAAATACTCATTGCGAGGAATGCCGTGCCCGCCATCCTAAACTATCTGATCCATCTTTTACTGGCCGCCGGGCTGCTAATTGTATTTTTTATCATCTACACGCGCGTCACGCCGTATAACGAAGTGCTGCTGATCCGCCAGGGCAACCAGGCGGCAGCCCTGTCGCTGGGCGGCGCCATGCTGGGCTTTTCCGCCACCATCGCCTCGTCCCTGATGCACACGGCCGACTACCAGCAGTTCTTCGCCTGGGCCTTTGGCGCCATGGTGGTCCAATTGCTCGCCTATGTGGTCACCACACGCCTGCTGCGCATGTCGAAGGACCAGATCGAATCGAACAACAGCGCCTTCGGCGGCCTGCTGGCCGCCATTTCCCTGTCGATCGGCGCCATCAACGCCGCCTGCATTTCCTGACGTTTTACCTCATTCAAGGACACCATCATGAGCCTCGGCAGCTTTATCAAGAAGCAGTTTATCGACGTACTGCAGTGGAACGAAGAAACGGAAGGCGTGCTGGCCTGGCGTTTTCCCATGCAGGATTTCGAAATCCAGAACGGCGCCATCCTGAATGTGCGCGAATCGCAGGTCGCCGTCTTCGTCAATGAAGGCAAGATCGCCGACGTCTTCGGTCCCGGCACGCACAAGCTGACGACGCAGACCTTACCGTTGCTGACCAACTTGAAAAACTGGGACAAGCTGTTCGACTCGCCGTTCAAGTCCGACGTGTATTACTTCAGCACCCGCGTGCAGACGGGCCGCAAGTGGGGCACGCCGCAGCCGATCACCATCCGCGACAAGGATTTCGACATGATCCGCGTGCGCGCCTTCGGCATGTACTCGTACCGCATCGCCGACGCCCGCACCTTCTTCACCGAGATCAGCGGCACGCGCGAAGTCTATACGCGCGACGAGGTGGAAGATCAATTGCGCGGCATTTTGATGTCGAGCATGGCCAGCTCGCTGGGCGGCGCGAATGTCCCCTTCCTCGACATGGCGGCCAACCAGGCGCTGATGGCACAAGAGGTCAAGGATGGCCTGGCGCAGGCGTTTTCCCGCTATGGCGTGGGCCTCGATGAATTCAACGTGGCCAGCATCAGCCTGCCCGAGGAATTGCAGGCGGCGCTCGACGAGCGCATCTCGGCCGGCATGAAGGGCAGCCTGGGCGCCGACAAGATGAGCGGCTACACCAAATTCCAGGTAGCCAACGCGATCCCGCTGGCGGCGCAGAACGAAGGCGGCATGGCAGGCATCGGCGCGGGCCTCGGCGCCGGGCTGTCGATCGGCCAGGTGATGGCGCAAAGCATGGGCGGAGCGCTACAGCAGCCCGCCCCGGCTCCGGCGGCGCCACCGGCCCCTGCGGAAGAACCGATCGAGGCACGCCTGGAAAAGCTCAAAGGCTTGCTCGACAAGGGCCTCATTTCGCCAGCCGACTACGACGGTGCCAAGGCTGAACTGCTGAAAAAACTGATCGGCTAAGCGCGACTGCATGCAAACTGTTTCCTGTCCCAGCTGCGGCGCGGAAGTCCACTTCCGCTCGCACGCTTCCGTGCTCGCCGTGTGCGATTACTGCCACAGCACCATCCTCAAGGACGCCGATTCCGTCAGGGACGTGGGCAAGATGTCGGCCGTCCTGGAAGACTATTCGCCGATCCAGATCGGCACGGCCGGCGTACACGATGGCATCCACTTCACGGTCGTCGGCCGCATCCAGCAGCGCTACAGCGCCGGCACGTGGAACGAGTGGTATCTGCTGTTCGACGACGCCAGCACGGCGTGGCTGGGAGATTCGTCCGGCCTGTACACGCTGACGCGCGAGCGCAGCACGCAAGACGCCCTGCCCGTCTTTGGCGAGCTGGCGCCGGGCAAGCGCTATACGATCTGCGGCGAGCCCTACACGGCGGCCGAGATCCGCAACGCCGAATGTATCGCAGGCCAGGGAGAATTGCCCTTCAAGGTGGGCGCCGGCTGGCGCATCCAGGTGGCGGACTTCCGCAACTACGCCAGCTTTGTCACGCTCGACTACACGGATGGCCCGCAACCGGTCGTCTACCAGGGCGTCGCCGTCACCCTGGACGGCTTGCAGTGCCAGCTGCTGCGCGACGACGACGCCATCGCCAAGAGTGCCGGCAAGTACCGCGGCAAGCTCGACGCGCTCGACTGCCCGTCCTGCGGCAGCGGCATCCAATATGTGCCCGGCGCGGCGGCGCAGCTGGTATGTCCCGCCTGCCACGCGCAGCTCGACGCCAGCGGTCCGGAAGCGCAGGTGCTGGCCATCGGCAAGCAGGTGCACGACAACGCCGACATCACGCTGGAACTGGGCGCCAGCGCGAAGATCAGCAATGTCGATTTCACGGTCATCGGCATGATGCGCCGCGCCGACGACGAAGGCAGCGAGTGGAACGAATACCTGCTGTACAACGCGCGCGCCGGCTTCTTCTGGCTGGTGGAGACGGACGACGGCTGGTCGCGCTCGAACGTACTGCCGAACTGGCCCAACTGGGCGTCATTGGACGCCGATACCTGCACGCTCGATGGCGCCACGTATCGCAAACTGTATGACTACGGCTCGCAGGTCGTGTACGCGGCGGGCGCCTTCAACTGGAAGGTGGCCGTCGGCGACAGCACGCGCGTCCATGAATTCGAACAGGGACAGACCAAGCTGGCGGCGGAAATCACCGGTGAAGAAATGACGTGGTCGCGCTCCGTACCCGTCGCCTATGACCAGATGGCGGCCTGGTTCGGCGCCGCCTTCCATGGCGGCGCCAAAGTGCAGAATATCCAGCTGAGCCACCGCGGCATCGCCAAGGTCTTTATCATCATCGTGCTGGTCTTGAATGCGATCCCGATGTTTGTCTCGTTCTCCAGCACCTTGATGTGGAGTTTGCTGGGCTGCCTGGCGCTGTTCCTGCCCGCCGCTTTTCTCGACAAGAATGCAAAGAATCCCCCATGAGTAAATACGTGATCTATGCCCTGATGGTGACGTTTTCCGTCACGGCCGCCAACTGGGTGCGCATGTTCAAGGTGGCCGGCAGCGGCAGTGGCGGCAGCAGCTGGAGTTCGCGCACGGGCAGCGGCGGCGGCAGCTATGGCGGCGGCTCCAGCGGCGGCAGCCACAAGTAAGCATGGCAGCCACACCGCATCTGCCCTTGGGCACCCATTTGCTGGCCGACCTGTCGGGCATCGCGCCGGAACGCCTGCGCGACGCCGCCGCGCTCGAGCGCTTGCTGCGCAACGCTGCCATCACGGCTGGCGCGCAGGTGCTGCACAGCCATTTCCACAGCTTTGGCGCCGGCCAGGGCGTCACCGGCGTGGTGCTGCTCGCTGAATCGCACATTTCCATCCACACCTGGCCGGAATGCAGCTTTGCCGCCGTCGACATCTTCATGTGCGGCGCGGCCCGGCCGCAGCTGGCGTTGGACACCATCAAGGATGCGCTGCAGGCGGCGCACTGCCAGCTGCAATCCGTGCGCCGCGCGCCGCCGGGGCAGGCTTAACCTCGCTGGTGGATCGCGTGGGGATCGCTTACACTGTCGGCTCATATCCCAACCGTGACTTCCATGCGCCGTTCCGCCCTCCTTGCCCTGCCCCTGCTGCTGCTGGTTTCCGCCTGCGATGACTACACGGCGCCCAGCCTGTACCAGGCCACCACGCCAGAATGCAAGACGTGGACGGAAGGTTCGCGTTTCGAACTGCCGCGCGGTATCAGCGTGTATGCCACGCCACCTGTCACGCTGAAGGAAGGCGGCACGGAGCTGGCGCTGATTTTCACCTTGCCCGTCGGCACGCAAGCCAGTTTTACGCGCCTGTCGTTCCTGCTGGAAGAACCGCACAAGCAGCCGTTCGCCGAGGCCAAGGTGCTGACCATCTACCAGCGCGGCATGAACCGGAAAGCGGAGATCGTCGACGTCATCGAGCAGCTGCCCATCATGTTTGCCGCCGTCGGCAACAGCAAGGAAACCCAGTGGCGCTTGCGCCTGCAACTGCCACGCCAGCTGCCGCAGCGCTTTGATCTGTCGATGCCCGACATGCTCGTCGCCGGCAAGCGCTATCCGGTGCGCACGTTTAGCTACCGCTATTTCCCCGAGCGCAGCGCCTACGGCATGTGCAGCTGAGGTTGACGGCGGCGCACGCCGCTGGCACACTGGCGTTTTCCATCACACAACAGGAGTAGACAACATGCGCCATTCGGATACTGCCGTGCTGTCGGCTGCCTGATCACTGTTTTTCCCTGCTAAGCCCCTTAGCTCGCAATTCCCCATGCGCGTGATCGCGTAGCCGACGTCCCCCTTCTTTCGTGCCAGTCATGGCGACTGGCGGTGCCTGCACGCGCAGGCTTCACGTCCGCACGCGGACGACAGAATTTGGAATCACGCTACCATGATCGCATTCGATTTTGCGCAACTACGCCTTATCGGGCTGCAGCAGGCCATCGCCGGCGCAGCCACCCAACTCGACGTATCTTCCCCCACCGCGCAGCTGATGCGCGTGAGCGCCGTCCACCGCGACAGCATCCTCGTTCACGATGGCATCCTGGAACACCCGGCGCGGATCCTGCCACGCCTGCTGCACGCCTTGCTGGAGCAGGACAGCATCCTTGCCGTCGGCGACTGGATCGCCGTTGAACACGATCTTCACGGCACGCTGTGGATAACGGCGCACTTATCCCCAGTCACGCAAATCGCCCGGCGCGGCAATGACGGCCGGCGCCAGGTACTTGCCAGCAATGTCGACACGGCCCTGCTGGTGATGGGGCTGGACGAGGACTTCAACCCGCGCCGCCTGGAACGCTACCTGGCCATCGTGCTGGCAGCCCAGGTCAGCCCCGTGGTGGTGCTGAGCAAGGCCGACGTGGCCGACGACGTGGGCGGCAAGCTGGCGCAGCTCAAACACCGTCTGCCGCAGCACGTGCCGCTGTTTGCCATCGATACGCGCCATGCGTATGACGTGGCCATCCTGGAGCCCTGGCTGGACGCCGGCCAGACCCTGGTGCTGCTCGGCTCATCGGGTGCCGGCAAGTCCAGCCTGACCAATACCCTGTGCGCGGCGCGGCAGGCCACCAATGGCGTGCGCCATGGCGATGGCCGCGGGCGGCATACGACGACGGCCCGCTCGCTGCACCTGTGCGCCAGCGGCGCCTGCATCATCGACACACCGGGCTTGCGCAGCTGGCGCGCGGACGCCGATGCGGAGACTCTGGCGGCCACGTTTGACGACATCGCCCACTTGGCGTCCACCTGCCAGTTCCGCGATTGCCAGCATGCCAGTGAACCCGGTTGCGCCGTACGCGGCGCCGTCGATGCGGACCGCTTGCGCAACTATCACAAGCTGCTGCGCGACGCCCGCCGTGGCGAAGAAACGCCGCTCGAGCGCATTGCCGCGCGCGCCAAGTGGAAGACGATATTGAAGGCGGGGCTGGAAAGGGGAAAAGACAAGCGCCGTTAATTTTAGCTAAAGTTAATTTTGCTGAAAAAAAAGGCAGCCCGAAGGCTGCCTTTTTTTACTACTGCGCGCGGGCAGATTAATGCTTGCGCAGCTTCTGGATCGCTGCCAGCTGCGCAATCGCGCTGGCCAGCTCGGCTTGCGCTTGTGCGTAGTCGATGCCCGAATCCTTGTTGTGGATATTTTCTTCCGCCAACTTCTTCGCTTCCAGCGCTTTCGCTTCATCCAGGTCGTGACCGCGGATCGCGGTATCGGCCAGGACGGTCACGGTATCCGGTTGCACTTCCAGCAGGCCGCCGGCAACGAAGACGAACTCTTCTTCAGCCTGGCCGACTACCTTGATGCGGACCGCGCCCGGACGGATGCGGGTAATCAAAGGCGTGTGGCGTGGGTAGATACCCAGCTCGCCCTGTTCACCCGGCAACGCGACGAATTCTGCTTCGCCTGAAAAAATCAGTTCTTCAGCGGAAACCACGTCAACGTGAATTGTGTGTGCCATGTGTGTCCTATCGGGTTGAAGAACCCCGCCTTGTAAGGGGCGGGGTTAGGCCCAGACTTAACTTAGTTAAGTTTCTTGGCTTTTTCGATTGCTTCTTCGATCGTGCCGACCATGTAGAACGCTTGTTCCGGCAGGTGATCGAGTTCGCCCGAAGCGATCATTTTGAAGCCCTTGATCGTGTCTTTGAGCGAAACGTATTTACCAGGCGCGCCGGTAAAGACTTCAGCGACGTGGAAAGGCTGCGACAGGAAACGCTGCATCTTACGTGCACGGGCGACCAGCAGTTTGTCTTCCGGTGCCAGCTCGTCCATACCCAGAATCGCAATAATGTCGCGCAATTCCTTGTAGCGTTGCAGCGTCGTTTGCACGGCACGCGCGGTGTCATAGTGCTCTTGACCAACGATCAACGGATCCAGCTGACGCGAGGTCGAATCCAGTGGGTCCACGGCTGGGTAGATACCCAGGGAAGCGATGTCACGCGACAGCGCAACGGTCGAATCCAAGTGAGCAAACGTGGTAGCAGGCGATGGATCGGTGTAATCATCGGCTGGAACGTAGACGGCCTGGATCGAGGTGATCGAACCGGTCTTGGTCGACGTGATACGCTCTTGCAGACGGCCCATTTCTTCAGCCAGGGTCGGTTGGTAACCCACAGCCGACGGCATACGGCCCAGCAGTGCCGATACTTCGGTACCGGCCAGGGTGAAGCGGTAGATGTTATCGACGAAGAACAGAACGTCCTTGCCTTCATCACGGAACGATTCAGCGATCGTCAGGCCGGTCAGCGCAACGCGCAAACGGTTACCTGGCGGTTCATTCATCTGACCGTAGACCATCGCAACTTTGGAGTTCTCCGGGTTTTCCAGATCGACCACTTTCGCGTCAGCCATCTCGTGGTAGAAGTCGTTACCTTCACGAGTACGCTCACCCACACCGGCGAACACGGACACGCCGCTGTGCGCCTTGGCGATGTTGTTAATCAGTTCCATCATGTTGACGGTCTTGCCTACGCCAGCGCCGCCGAACAGACCAACTTTACCGCCTTTTGCAAACGGGCAAACCAGGTCGATCACCTTGATGCCGGTTTCCAGCAGTTCTTGCGATGGCGACAGTTCGTCGTATGCAGGAGCGGTGCGGTGGATCGACGCGATCTGCTCGTGCGACACTGGGCCGCATTCGTCGATCGGGTTACCCAGCACGTCCATGATGCGACCCAGGGTTGCTTTACCGACTGGCACCATGATAGGTTTGCCGGTATTTTGAATCATCATGCCGCGACGCAAGCCATCGGACGAACCGAGTGCAATGGTACGGACAATGCCGTCGCCCAACTGCTGTTGTACTTCCAGGGTCAGTTCCGAGCCTGCCATCTTCAAGGCATCAAATACCTTAGGCATCGCGTTGCGGGGAAACTCAACGTCCACCACAGCGCCGATACACTGAACGATTTTGCCATCAGCCATGTTCGTTCCTTCAATATAGTTAAATTCGTTTAAACCGCAGCCGCACCGGCGACGATTTCGGAGAGTTCTTTGGTAATCGCAGCTTGGCGGGTCTTGTTGTAGATCAGCTTCAATTCGCCGATCACACTACCCGCGTTGTCGCTTGCAGCTTTCATCGCGACCATCCGTGCCGATTGCTCGGACGCCAGATTCTCCGCGACTGCCTGGTACACCAGCGCTTCTACATAGCGCTCCAGCAATTCGTCGATCACGCTTTGCGCATCCGGCTCGTAGATGTAATCCCACGTGTGGGCGCCTTTGTCGGCGACCATCTTGTCGGCCGTCAGGGGCAGCAATTGCTCCACGACTGGTTCCTGTTTCATCGTGTTGATGAATTTGGTGTAGCACAGGTACACTGCATCGATCTTGCCTGCCTGGAACTCTTCGAGCATGACCTTGACGGGTCCGATCAATTTGTCCAGGTGGGGCGTATCACCGGTTTGAATGGCGTGCGCAATGATCTTGACGCCGATGCGATTCAAAAAACCCAAACCCTTGTTACCGATGGCAACTGCTTCAATCCGGTTGCCAGCTGCTTCCAGCTCGCGCGACTTCGACGTCACCTGGCGCAGGATATTGGTGTTCATGCCGCCGCACAGACCCTTGTCGGTCGTGACAACGATGAAACCCACTGCCTTCGCTTGCGTACCTTGGGCAGCTGCCAGGAACGGGTGCGTGTATTCGGGATTGGCGGTCGCCAGATTGGCGGCGATATTCCGAATCTTGTCACTGTAGGGACGGGCGGCCCGCATCCGGTCTTGCGCCTTGCGCATTTTGGACGCGGCGACCATTTCCATCGCCTTGGTGATCTTCTTCGTATTCTCTACGCTCTTGATCTTGCCTCGTATCTCTTTGCTTGATGCCATGAGTCCTTACTCCTTCTGCGCGTAGGGCGGCGCCTCACTCGAGGTGGGCGCCGCCTGGCCGCTTAATATGCGCCGGATTTCTTGAAATCAGCAATGGCCGCCGACAGAGTTGCTTCGCTGTCTTTGTCGAGTTGCTTGGTTTCTTCGATCTTGGCCAGCAGAGCAGCTTGCTTGGTCTTCATGTAAGCGTGGACACCAGCTTCGAACGACAGCACTTGCTTGACTGGCACGTCGTCCATGAAGCCTTTGTTCACCGAGAACAGCGATACGGCCATCAGCGAGATCGACAGTGGCGAGTACTGGGCTTGCTTGAGCAATTCCGTTACGCGGGCACCACGGTCCAGCTGCTTGCGGGTCGATTCATCCAGGTCCGAAGCGAACTGCGCAAATGCAGCCAGTTCACGGTACTGCGCCAAGTCGGTACGGATACCGCCGGACAGGTTTTTGATGACCTTGGTCTGGGCGGCGCCACCGACGCGCGATACGGAAATACCAGCGTTAATGGCAGGACGGATACCGGCGTTGAACAGCGAGGTTTCCAGGAAGATCTGACCGTCGGTAATCGAAATCACGTTGGTTGGAACGAATGCGGACACGTCGCCAGCTTGCGTTTCAATGATCGGCAGTGCCGTCAGGGAACCGGTCTTGCCTTTGACGGCGCCGTCGGTGAACTTCTCGACGTAGTCGGCGTTCACGCGTGCTGCGCGTTCCAGCAGGCGGCTGTGCAGGTAGAACACGTCGCCTGGGTACGCTTCGCGACCTGGTGGACGGCGCAGCAGCAGCGAGATTTGACGGTATGCAACAGCTTGTTTGGACAGATCATCGTAGACGATCAGTGCATCTTCACCGCGGTCACGGAAGTATTCGCCCATGGCGCAACCGGAGTACGGCGAGATGTATTGCATGGCGGCCGATTCCGAAGCGGAAGCGGCGACAACGATGGTGTATTCCATCGCGCCGTGCTGTTCCAGCGAGCGCACGATGTTCTTGATCGACGAGGCTTTTTGGCCAATCGCGACGTAGATACATTTCATGCCCTGGCCTTTTTGATTGATGATCGCATCAATCGCCACAGCCGACTTACCGGTTTGACGGTCGCCGATGATCAGTTCGCGCTGGCCGCGGCCAACTGGAACCATCGCATCGATCGACTTCAGGCCGGTTTGCATTGGTTGCGAAACGGACTCACGGGCGATCACGCCCGGAGCGATTTTTTCAATCGCGGCCGTCAGTTTCGTGTCGATGGCGCCTTTGCCGTCGATTGGCTGACCCAGCGCGTTGACAACGCGGCCGAGCAGCTCAGGACCGACTGGCACTTCCAGAATGCGGCCGGTGCATTTCACCGTGTCGCCTTCGGAGATGTGCTCGTAGGCACCCAGAATCACGGAACCGACGGAGTCGCGTTCCAGATTCATTGCCAGGCCAAACGTGTTGCCTGGGAATTCCAGCATCTCGCCTTGCATCACGTCCGACAAACCGTGGATGCGGCAGATACCGTCGGCGACGGAAATAACCGTGCCTTGATTACGCACTTCAGCGCCGCCGTCAAGACCTTGGATCCGGCTCTTGATCAACTCGCTGATTTCAGATGGGTTGAGTTGCATACTAACTCCTAAAAGTGTTTCTCTCAGCTTGCGCGAGGGGTAAGGGTCTGTCTTAGCTGGCCTGCCGAAGCGCGTGTCTTACGACACCAATGCAGCGTGCAGTTGCTGCAGCTTGGCGCGCACCGAGGTATCGAGCACTTGGTCGCCAACAACCACGCGCACGCCGCCGAGCAGCGATGGATCCACTGTGACGGCAGGGTTGAGCTTACGACTGAATTTCTTTTCCAGCGTTGCGACCAGCTCGGCCGTTTGGCCTTCGCTCAGATCGAAAGCGCTCGTGATCTCGGCGTCAGCCGCACCTTCCAGACCATTTTTCAAGGTATGGAATTGCGCGCCGATTTCCGGCAGCAGGCTGATGCGGCCATTTTCGATCAACAACGTGACGAAGTTTTTCACTTCCTCATTGAGCGGCGATTTCAACAACGACAGGATGGTGGCGGCGACGTCGCTTTCCGAAACTTTCGGATTGCGCGCGTACGCCTGTACCTCGGGGTGGCTACCGATCTGTGCCAGTTCGGACACCAGCTCGGACCACGCCGCGAGGTTGCTTGACTCCTTACCAGCTTGGGCTACGCGGAACAAAGCTTCCGCGTAGGGACGGGCGACGGTTGCGAGTTCTGCCATGATTACAGCTCGACAGCAAGACGCTGCAACATTTCGGCGTGAGCCGTAGCGTTGACTTCACGCTTCAAGATCTGCTCGGCACCCTTGACAGCCAGGTCAGCCACCTGAGCGCGCAATTGTTCGCGTGCTTTCGACAGTTGCTGTTCGGCGTCCGACTGGGCTTGCGCAATGATACGCGCAGCTTCAGCTTGTGCATTTTGCTTGATCTCTTCAGCAACCAGCTGCGCGCGCTTTTCAGCGTCCGCAACGCGTTGCGACGCTTCTTCACGTGCACTGTTCAATGCCTCTTGCGCACGCTTTTCAGCGACAGCCATCGAAGCTTGACCTTGATCGGCCGCAGCCAATCCATCCGCGATTCGTTTGGCACGCTCATCCAGCGCATTGTTCAGCGCTGGAAATACGAACTTCATCGAGAACCAGACCAACACCGCGAAGGTGATCATCTGGCCGATGAGCGACATATTGATGTCCATACCTTTGCTCCTAACTAAAAGTTTCTCCTAGGGTTGGAGCGAATTACTGAGCAACAGCCGTCAGAGCGGACAGGAACGGGTTAGCGAACGTGTACAGCAGAGCAACACCAACGCCGATCATCGAGATAGCATCCAACAGACCAGCGATAACGAACAGTTTGGTTTGCAGTTGTGGCATCAGTTCTGGTTGACGTGCCGAAGCTTCCAGGAATTTGCCACCCAAGATAGCGAAGCCCAGAGCGGTGCCGATTGCGGCCAGGCCGATGATGATTGCTGCTGCCAGAACGGTCATGCTTTGTACTTGTGCGATCAGAGCTTGCATAAAATTCTCCTAAATTTAAAAACGAAAGATACTAAAAAAACAAAATATAAAGTTAATGATTAATGTTTCTCAACCGCAAGGCTCAGATACACAACCGTCAACGCCATAAACACAAAAGCTTGCAAAGTTACAATCAAGATATGGAAAATTGCCCATGGACCACCCAACGCCCACTGTGCCCACCAAGGCAACAACGCGATCAAGATGAAAATCAGTTCGCCGGCATACATATTGCCGAACAGTCGCAGCGACAGGGAGATCAGTTTTGCAACCAACTCAACCATTTGCAGCAAGAAATTGACAGGTGCCAGGGCGATCGTGGCGATCAGGCCATTCGCATGGAACGGTGCCGTGAACAGTTCCTTGATCCAGCCGCCCAGGCCCTTGGCCTTGATCGAGAAGGCGATCACGCACAACACGACCGACAGCGACATGGCGAAGGTGTGGTTGACGTCGGCGGTCGGCACGGCGCGCAGTTTATGCACGCCAAACCAGCTCAGGATCTTCGGCAACAGGTCAACCGGCAGGAAGTCCATCGCGTTGAGCAACCAGACCCACACAAAAATAGTGATGGCCAGCGGCGCGATGACCTTGCTTTTCGCGTGGAAGGCCCCATTAATAGTGTCATTGACGATTTCCATGACCATTTCGACGAAGTTTTGCAACTTGCCAGGGACACCAGCCGTCGCGCGACGCGACGCCATATAGAAAACAGCCAGGAAAACAAAGCCCAGAATGGCCGAAATCCAGAACGTATCCAGATTGATCATGCCGTCGGCACTTCTCAGGTGGGCCAGATGGTGACTGATGTATTCTGTGGCGTTGGCCGGGGCAGCATGGCCCGCTTCAATAGCGTGTTCTGTGGTCATAATGAATTTAGATTTGTCGTTTCAGAGCACAACAGGCCCCAAAACCAATGATTAAACAGCGAGCAATGAAAACCAGTATGCTAAGGTTGCCACCGCGAAACCCAAGATCAGCCATAACCAGGCGGCCGACTGAAACAACACCAGTGCCAATATAAACAGCACCGCTGTGATAAATATTTTCATCACTTCTGCGCGCAAATGCGCCCGGAATGCCTTATTGGCGTCGCTAGAACCGCGAACCACCAACAGGGCATACACCAGGCTACCGATGACTGCGATAGCGCCGCCGTATGCGGCGGACCAGCCTCTGACACTGCCACCGAAAAACAGGGTGACTGTGGCAAAGCTGATAGCGATTGCTAGCTGCAATGCAACTACTTTGTAGACTGGTTTGGCAATACTTTGTTGTGAATCACTCAATTGCCAAGTTCCCAGAAAAATCTACACACGCAAAGACACGGGATTATAGTTGGCTTTGATCTATAGAGTCAAACGTTGCTGCACCGCAGCAGGGCAATTGCTGCGTGAAACTGACGCTTTACCGACTATTCGCCGCCATTTGCACCACTATATGGCAAAGTCGCTTGTCTGGCCGCTTCCAGCCGTGTTATCAAGGAATCACGTGGTGCCTCTGGAAAGCATGGCTGGATTATTCACACCCGCATTGCCCGTGTCTTGGCAGCATGCTATTTAACCACGCAAGCGGGTCAACAAACCATCGAGCACGTCAAGATCGGCAAAATCGATCACTAATTGGCCACGGCCTTTGTTGCCCATTTTGAACACCACGGGCGTGGCCAACGCATCGGACAGCTCTTCTTCCAGGCGCGCGATGTCGCCGGACTTTTCCTTTTGCCGCGGCTCGACCGGGTTGGCCGCTTCCTCAACCGTGCGGGTGACGAGCTTTTCCGTTTCGCGTACCGACAGGCGCTTGGCCACGACCTGGTTGGCCAGGGTGATCTGGCTGGCCGCATCGACGGCAAGCAGCGCACGCGCATGCCCCATGTCGATATCGCCGGCCATCAGCATGGTTTGCACGGGAGCGGCCAGGTTCATCAGGCGCAACAGGTTCGACACGGCGCTGCGCGAGCGTCCCAGCGCAGTGGCCGCTTGCTCATGCGTAAAACTGAAGTCGGCGATCAGGCGGTGGATACCCTGCGCTTCTTCCAGCGGGTTGAGGTCTTCGCGCTGGATGTTCTCGATCAGTGCCATGGCGGCGGCGGCCAGGTCATCCACGTCGCGCACCAGCACCGGCACTTCCGTCAGGCCGGCCAGTTGCGAAGCGCGGAAACGGCGTTCGCCGGCGATGATTTCATATTTGACCAGGCCGCTCAAGGTGTCCTGCCCGATCGGGCGCACCAGGATCGGCTGCATCAGCCCTTGCGCCTTGATCGAGGCGGCCAGTTCATTCAGGGCCCCCTCGTCCATGCGCGTACGCGGCTGGTATTTGCCGGCTTGCATTTGTGACACGGGCAAGTTCGACGGTTGATTCGTGTCCGGACTGGCAAAGTCGCTGCCGCCGCCCAACAGGGCGTCGAGTCCGCGACCCAGTCCTTTTAATTTTTTCGTAGCCATGCTGTCCTAATCGTGTTTTCAGAGTAAGCGCTCACATCATATTGTGCAAACGCTCGCCCCTTGTTTACATATGTTTGATGCGTTCAACCATCTCGGCGCCGAAGGCGATGTACGCCTGGGCACCTTTCGAGCTAGGGTCGAAGGTTACGCCGGGCAAGCCGTACGATGGCGCTTCGGCCAGGCGGACATTACGCGGGATGATGGTATTGAAAACCTTGTCGCCGAAGTGCTGCTCCAACTGGGCCGACACTTGTTGCGATAATGTCATGCGTGGATCGAACATCACGCGCAAGAGTCCAATGATCTTCAAATCCGGGTTCAGGTTCGCGTGCACCTTCTTGATCGTGTTGACCAGGTCAGACAAACCTTCCAATGCGTAGTACTCGCACTGCATCGGGATGATCACGCCATGCGCGGCGCACAGGCCGTTCAGGGTCAGCATCGACAATGCCGGTGGGCAATCGACGAGGATGAAATCGTATTCGCCGTCCACTTCGGCCAGCGCATCCTTCAGGCGGCGTTCGCGGTTGTCCAGTTCGACCATTTCCACTTCGGCGCCGGCCAGCTCGCGGTTCGACGGCAAGACGTCGAACCGCCCCGCTTCCGGAACGCTGGCGTGCCGTCTTGACATCGGACTCGCCCAGCATGACTTCATAGGTGGACGCCTTCAGGCCGGCCTTGTTGATGCCGGCGCCCATGGTCGCATTGCCCTGCGGGTCGAGGTCGACCAGCAGCACGCGCTGGTTCAACTTGGCCAGGCCGGCGGAGAGGTTGACGCTTGTTGTGGTTTTACCAACACCACCCTTTTGATTTGCTACACAAAAAATTTTGGCCATGTATCTTCTAGTTGTAAAGAGATGCAAACTTCATCGTGCGCCCCGGCATCTTGCCGAAACGATTTATACTGTTTATTTCATTTATACGATATAAATCGTTTATATGGTTTATACCGTATAAACTATTTATATGATTTATACCGTTTAATTCTTCGGCTTTTAAATTCTTGCTATAAAGACCAGATGACGCTCTGCATTTAGCCCTGGCACCTGGATTGCTCGTAATTCCGTCACTTTCCAGTCTGCCGGCAGTCGCTCGCGCTCGTCTGGCGGTGCCACCCCTTTCAAGGCGATGAATTGCCCGCCCTCGGCCAGCA
This sequence comes from Janthinobacterium lividum, assembly GCF_023509035.1. Classification (NCBI taxonomy): domain Bacteria; kingdom Pseudomonadati; phylum Pseudomonadota; class Betaproteobacteria; order Burkholderiales; family Oxalobacteraceae; genus Janthinobacterium; species Janthinobacterium lividum. The sequence goes on from NZ_CP075583.1 coordinate 924,572, forward strand.
CGTGGTTCGACCAGTTGACGAAGTCGGACAGGTCGGCAAAGGCGCGCGAGGTGATCACGTCGAATTTCTGCGCCACTTCCAGCTGTTCCACCCGTTTCGTGTACACGGTGACGTTGCTCAGGCCCAGTTCCGCCTTCACTTGCGTCAAAAATGCTGTCTTTTTATGCACCGTGTCGATCATCGACACCTTCACATCAGGCCGCGCGATGGCCAGCACCATGCCCGGCAAGCCGCCGCCCGCGCCCACGTCGAGCACGTTTTTCGCCTCCGCGAACGCCGGCACGGCGGCCAGCGAATCGAGCACGTGCAGGGTCAGCATCTGCAGGGGATCGCGCACCGACGTCAGGTTGTACACGCTATTCCATTTGGCCAGCAAAGCCAGGTAATCGAGCAGTTTTTCCGTCTGATCCGCGCTCAGGTCCAGCCCCAGCGCGGCGATGCCTTCATTCAAAATCTGGGCCAATGCGGCCCTGTCAAACTGCTTCATTCAACAACCTCGTCCTTTAAAGTGGTAGTCTGCGCGGCACCGAAACCGCGCTTTTTCAAGTGCACCAGCAGCAGCGAAATCGCCGCCGGCGTCACGCCGGAAATGCGCGATGCCTGGCCCAGGGTTTCCGGGCGCTGCTTGTCAAGTTTTTGCCGCACTTCGACGGACAGCGCACTGATGTCCAGGTAATTAAAACCTTCCGGCAGGGCCAGGTTTTCATAGTGTTCGTGGCGCTCGATTTCCTTGCTCTGGCGCTCGATGTAGCCCGCATATTTGAGCTGGATTTCCACCTGTTCGCGCACGGCAGCATCCTCCACGCCGGGGCCGGCCAGGGATTGCCCCTCGATGCCCGTCATGCTCATCAGGGTGTCGTAGGCTACGTTCGGACGTCGCAGCAAGTCCGCCAGCGAATACTCGCGCTCGATGGCCTGACCGACGATGCGTTCCGACTCGGCGGCCGCCAGGATGCGCGGGTTGACCCACGTGGAACGCAGGCGCTGCAGCTCCAGCGCCACCGCTTCGCGCTTGGTCTCGAAGGCTTGCCATTGGGCATCGCCGACGCAGCCCAAGGTGCGGCCGATTTCCGTCAGGCGCATGTCGGCATTGTCTTCCCGCAGGCTCAAGCGGTACTCGGCGCGGCTGGTGAACATGCGGTACGGTTCCTGCACGCCCTGGGTGATCAGGTCGTCGACCAGCACGCCCAGATACGCTTCGGAGCGGCCCGGTACCCAGGCTTCCTTGTCCTGCGTCAGCAAGGCCGCATTCAGGCCCGCCAGCATGCCTTGCGCGGCCGCTTCCTCGTAGCCAGTGGTGCCGTTGATCTGGCCGGCGAAGAACAGGCCCGCGACGGCCTTTGTTTCCAGCGAGGCCTTCAAGCCGCGCGGGTCGAAATAATCGTATTCGATGGCGTAGCCGGGGCGCAGGATGTGCGCGTTTTCCATGCCCTTCATCGACTGCACCAGGGCGATCTGCACGTCGAACGGCAGGCTGGTGGAGATGCCATTCGGATAGAACTCATGCGTCGTCAAGCCTTCCGGCTCGAGGAATATCTGGTGCGATTCCTTGCCCGAGAAGCGGTGGATCTTGTCTTCGATGGAAGGGCAATACCGGGGGCCCACTCCCTCGATCACGCCCGTGTACATGGGGCTGCGGTCCAGGCCGGCGCGGATGATGTCATGCGTCTGGCTATTCGTGTGCGTGACCCAGCACGGCACCTGGCGCGGGTGCATGGCCGTGTTGCCCATGACGGAAAACACGGGCACCGGATCGAGGTCGCCCGGCTGTTCTTGCATCACGGAAAAGTCGATCGTGCGGCCATCAATGCGCGGCGGCGTGCCCGTTTTCAAGCGCCCTTGCGGCAGCTTTAATTCCTTCAAGCGGGCGGACAGCGAGATCGCGGGCGGGTCGCCGGCACGACCGGCCGAGTAATTATTCAAGCCCACGTGGATCTTGCCGTCGAGGAAAGTACCGGCCGTGAGCACGACAGCGCGCGCGAGAAACTTCAGGCCGATCTGCGTCACGGCGCCAACCACGCGGTCGCCTTCGACGATCAAATCATCGACGGCCTGCTGGAACAGCCATAAATTTGGCTGGTTTTCCAGGCGCGTACGGATAGCGGCTTTATAGAGAATGCGGTCGGCCTGGGCGCGCGTGGCGCGGACTGCCGGGCCTTTCGAAGAGTTCAGGATGCGGAACTGGATGCCGGACTCGTCGGTGGCAATCGCCATCGCGCCGCCCATGGCATCGACCTCCTTGACCAGGTGGCCCTTGCCGATGCCACCGATGGAGGGATTGCACGACATCTGGCCCAGTGTCTCAATATTATGCGTGAGCAATAGCGTCTTCTGCCCCATACGGGCGGAAGCGAGGGCCGCCTCGGTACCGGCGTGACCACCACCGACAACGATGACGTCGAATTCTGTAGGAAATAACATGATAAATAGGTAACAGTGCAAGTAAAAATGCGAGAAGAGAGCTCCGATTATAGAGTCTTTTTGCGAGCGCAACCTTCCACGGGCCAATTTTTGCTTAATTTTTACTCAGCAGTGGCAAGGAAGCCGTGATTTTTGTTTCACGTGGAACACTTACCGGGCTCGCGATGGGGCTGCAGCGGCCGGCAATGTTTGCTACAATTGCCGCATCGTCCGCATCCGTGGTCACGCCAGTGGCCATCGGGACGATCATCCAGGAGGACGGCCTCCCCCATCATGGGCACACACCGGGACGGCCCGCTCTGTATAAGGAGCCGCCATGGCCTGGATACTGTTACTGATTGCCGGCATGCTTGAAGTCGTGTGGGCATACTCGATGAAACTCTCCGAGGGTTTCACCAAACTCACTCCCTCCGTGATTACCGTGGTCATGATGATCGCCAGCTTCGGCTTGCTGTCGTTAGCCATGCGCACCCTGCCCCTGGGCACGGCCTATACGATCTGGACCGGTATCGGCGCCGTCGGCGCCTTTATCGTCGGCGTCGTCTTTCTGGGCGAGCAACTCAATGCCATGCGTGTGTGCGCCGCCGTCCTCATCGTGTGCGGCATTGTGCTGATGAAACTGTCGTCCAGTCACTGAGAGGAATCCCCATGCTCCTCGAAAACTATTTTCCCGTCCTCCTGTTCATTCTGATCGGCATTCTGGTAGGCATCGTCCCCATGCTGCTGGGGCGCACGCTCGGTCCGCACAAGCCCGATGCGCAAAAGCTGTCGCCGTACGAATGCGGCTTCGAAGCGTTCGGCGACGCGCGCATGAAGTTCGACATCCGCTTCTACCTGGTCGCCATCCTCTTCATTCTGTTCGATATCGAGGTGATCTTCCTGATGCCGTGGGCGGCGAATGTGAACGAACTCGGCTTGCCCGGCTTCTGGGCCGTCATGGGTTTCTTGAGCGTGTTGGCCATCGGCCTGGCATATGAATGGAAACGCGGCGCGCTGGAGTGGGAGTAGCCCGCGCATCCTGTTCCACGTGAAACAGGCGCGGGGCTGGAAAGCGGAGTAAGCTTGGCTTCTGTTTTCACTGTCAGGAGTCTGCATGTCCGCCTTCCAGTTCCGCACCGTGCCCCATCTGATCGTTGAAGGGGGCGCTGCCGCCCAGCTGGGCACGCATATCGCCCATCACTTCCCCACCGTGCGCCGGGCCTTGCTCGTCACCGACGCGGGCTTCCTGCGCACGGGCCTGGCCGATGTTCCCCTGCACAGCTTGCGGGCGGCAGGCATCGAGGTACATGTCTTTTCCGATGTGCAAGCCGATCCACCCGAAGCCATCGTGCTGGCCGGCGTGGCCCAGGCCCAGATGTTTCACGTGGAACTGATTATCGGCCTCGGTGGCGGCAGCTCGCTGGACGTGGCCAAGCTGATCGCCGTGCAGGCGCCGGGCCACCAGGAACTGGCGCAACTGTATGGCATCGGCAATGTCCACGGCCAGCGCCTGCCCCTGGTGCAATTGCCGACCACGGCCGGCACGGGCTCGGAAGTCACGCACATCGCCATCGTCACCACGGGCGCCACCAGCAAGATGGGCGTGGTCGCGCCGCAACTATATGCAGACCTGGCCATCCTCGACGCCAGCCTGACCCTGGGCTTACCGCCCGCCGTGACAGCCGCCACAGGCATCGACGCCATGGTGCACGCCATCGAAGCTTACACCAGCCGCCTGCTCAAAAATCCATTGTCCGACATGCTGGCCACCCAGGCGCTGTCGCTGCTCTCCCGCAACCTGGTCACCGCCTGCCGCGATGGCAGCAATTTGCCGGCGCGGCAAGCCATGCTGCTGGGCGCCATGCTGGCCGGCCAGGCGTTTGCCAATGCGCCCGTGGCCGCCGTGCATGCGCTCGCCTATCCCATCGGTGGACTGTTCCACGTGCCACATGGCCTGTCGACTGCACTGGTGCTGCCGCACGTGCTGCGCTTTAATCTGTCCCACGCGGCGCCTCTGTATGCGCAGCTGGCGGCTGTCCTGCAGCCCGGCATCACGGGCAGCGAGGAAGCGCGGGCCGAGGCCCTGATCGACGCCATGCAGGCGATTGCCCTGGCTACGGGCATCGCGTGCACCCTGCGCGAAGTGGGCATCACGGCCAGCGACTTGGACCGGCTGGCCGATGAAGCCATGCTGCAGACGCGCTTGCTGGGCAACAATCCTCGTCCCGTCACGCGTCTTGATGCCCGCGCCATCTACGCGGCCGCGCTATAAGCGCTCAAAAAAAGCCACGTACTCGACGTGGCTCTCGCGCGACAGGCAAGCTGACGCTAGTTGGGAATATCCACCACCGTCCCCGTCACGCTGATCGCATTGCCCGCCGCTGGCGTTGCCGCAATCGCCGGCACGTTGACATTCGTGATCAAGGTCGACGCATCGGCGCGCGTCACCGTGCGCACCACCTGCGATGGCGGCAAGGCCTGCTTGGCGTTCAAGTGCGCATACATGGCATCGAGCGCCCGGTTCAGGTACACATGTAGCGGCACGATCAAGGTTGGCAAGGCGCTGCTGAAGGAATCGAAGTGGTTGGCATTGGTCACCTCGATATAGCGCAGCCGGCTATTTGCCCCTTCTACCGCGGCGTTCAGCCCCAGATAGGCACGCGACGCATGATTGACGGGAATCAGGGTGTCGCTGCGGCCGTGCACGATGATGGCCGGCTTGCCATTCAATTTACCGCTGGCCGCCACTTCGGCCATGCCGGCACGCACGCGCACGCTTTGCGTGGCCAGGCTGCCCTGCAAGTTGGCGCCGCTGACGGCATCGCGCCCCGTCGCCAGGCTGCGCAGGCAGAGGAAACCATCGAGCGACTGGTCCGCCAGGCTGTTTGACGGCGACACGCCAGCCGTGTAGACCCGGGCCCCGCCCACGCTGTTCTCGTACACGACACTGCCGAGGATGCCGTTTTGCGCGGCAAAGCTGGCCGCCTTTTGCGCCGAGGTAAACGGAATCGGATTGCCGCTGCCATCCGTCTGCGCAAACGTGAAACCGCATACCTTGTCCGTCACGGAAAATTTCCCGTAGGCATAGGCATACGTGACGGCCACCAGGATATTCGTGCCCGCGTGTGCGGCCTGCAGCGGATCGGAATCGACCAGCCAGCCATACGCGCGCAAGCGCTGCTTCGCGTCCGCCTGCTGCGCCGCCAGGTCGGCGCCATTCAACAAGCCCTTGGCTACCAGCGCCGTGCAGCGTCCCGCATTGCCCACCACGGAAGCGATGCACGGCTGATACAGTGCCGCATAGGTGGCGTAGTCAAACAGCGCACGGCCCGGATTGGCGACTACCGCCCCGCCCTGGCGCACGCTGTAGGTGCTCGATGCTGCCGGCTGGACCTGCGGCTCGCTGGCCGCCACGCCGCTGATCAAGCCCTTGCTATCCTGCTCCGCCGCCAGCAAGGCCGAGCCAGCACCGTTGGAAATGCTCGACGCTATCGTGATGGTGTTTTTCGGCGTCAGCCGCACGATGCGCGAACTGCCATCGCGGGCTAGCACGCCATAGCGTTCATTCAAGACGAAATATGCCATCTCGACCGCCTGCAAGGTGACCTTGCCCCAATCCTTCTCCGGATTCTGCTGCGAGTGCGCATGCTTGAAGGCGATACGGTTCGGGTTCGCGGCGGCCCAGGCCAATCGGTCGGCGTCGCTCAAGTCCGGCGCAAAGAGCGCGTTCTTGCCGGCGGTCACCCTGCCCGCGCGCACGCCGTTCTGCAGGTTGACGCTGTCGTCCTCGAACACATACAGGCCCGTGCCGGACCCCTTGTCGGCATACGCCACGGCGCAGCCCTTCTTCAAGCCCCATTCGCCGGAACTGCCGATGGCGCCGTAGATGCCGCGCGAACCGCTGGACGTGCCCGTGACGATGCAGGCATGGTCGGGATCGAAGCTGGCCGGCACCTGCACCATCAAGGTGACATTCTTCTTGCCCGTGCCATCGTCGGCATAGGCGATGTATTCACTACCCGCGACCAAGCCCTCGCCCGTGCCCACGTTCCCGGATGCATCCACGTTCGGTCCGTACAGGGTGCCGTAGCCACTGTTGGCGGCAATGTCGAGCACGGCGCGGTAATTGGCGTAGATGGCATTGCGACGCAGTTCGAGCGACGTCGGCTGTTCCACGTTCGCATACGCGGGCGCGGCGCCGGCCAGCCCTGTCTTGCCCAGGCCTGCCGTCAGCAAATCATTGGTTTTGCCATCGTAGTCGGCGCGCGTGATGGTGCCCAGGTAGCCGGGCATCTGGTTCAGTTCTTCCGGCGCATGATTGCTGCCGCAGGCTGCCAACGCCAGCAGGGTGCATAGGCTCCCCGCGCGCGTGATCGTCGTTTGCATGGTGGTTCTCTCCGTTGAAGTAACAGTGGACGCACAATGAAAAACGCCGGACTGTCCGTCCGGCGTTGCTTGAAAATCAGACAGCAGCTTTGGCAGCCCTGCCGCCGAAGCGCGCGATGGCTTCGCCGACGATGCCGCGCCGGAACATCAGCACGCAGATGACGAAGATCACGCCGGTCACCATGCCCACGGATTCGCCCAGGGTGCCGAACCACTCGATGCCCGTGTGCGTAGCCAGATAGGTACCGACATCGCCCAGCTTGTTTTCCAGCGCGATGATCAATACTGCGCCGAGGATGGGACCGGACAGCGTGCCCATGCCCCCCACCAAGGTCATCAGCACAACCAGGCCCGACATGCCCCAGTAGACATCGGTCAGGGTTTCAAAGCCCAGCACCAGCGTCTTGGTGGCGCCGGCCAGCGCGGCCAACGAAGCGGACAGCACGATGGCCATCAGCTTGTACTTGTTGACGTCGTAACCGAGCGAGATGGCGCGCGGTTCGTTTTCCTTGATCGCCTTGAGCACTTGTCCGAAGGGCGAGTGGATGGTGCGCACGATCAGGGCGAAGCCGGCCACGAAGATGGCCAGCACGACATAGTACAAGACCGTGTCGTTGGCCAGGTCTATCGTGCCCAGCAAGGTTCCACGTGGAACACCCTGCAAGCCATCCTCGCCGCCCGTAAAGGGCAGGCGCAAGGCCAGGAAGTACACCATCTGTGCGAGCGCCAGGGTGATCATCGTAAAGTAGATGCCCTGGCGACGGATCGCCAGGCCGCCAATCACCAGGCCCAGCAAGGCGCCCGTGGCGACGCCGGCCAGCAAGCCCAGTTCCGTTGGCCAGCCCCAGGTGCGCAGCGCGTAGCCGGTGACATAACCGGCGCCGCCGAAGAAGGCAGCATGGCCGAACGACAGCAAGCCGGTGTAGCCGATCAGCAAGTTAAACGCGCAGGCAAACAAGGCAAAACACAGCAACTTCATCAGGAAGACGGGATAGCCGTAAAACGGGGCCGCCAACGCCAGCAGCAAGGCAATGGCGTAGCCTACATTCTTATTCATCGTGGTAGCTCCAATACATGACTGATGAGGATTACTTTTCTTTGCCGAACAGGCCGGCGGGACGCAGCAGCAGCACGATGACCATCACCACGAACACCACGGTGGCCGAGCCTTCCGGGTAGAACACGCGGGTCAGGCCCTCGATCACGCCCAGTCCCAGGCCGGTCAGGATGGAACCCATGATGGATCCCATGCCGCCGATCACCACGACGGCAAACACGACGATGATGAGGTTCGAGCCCATCAGCGGCGAGACCTGGATGATCGGCGCCGCCAGCACGCCGGCGAAGCCGGCCAGCGCCACGCCGAAGCCAAACGTCAAGGTGACCATCAGCGGCACGTTGATGCCGAACGCTTCCACCAGTTTCGGGTTTTCCGTGCCGGCCCGCAGGTAGGCGCCCAGCTTGGTTTTTTTCGATGACGAACCAGGTGGCCAGGCACACGGAGAGTGAAGCAATCACTACCCAAGCGCGGTAGTTCGGCAAGATCATGAAACCCAGGTCCGTCGCGCCAGCCAGCGCTTCGGGCACCGCATACGGCTGGCCCGAGACGCCATAGAAGGAGCGAAACACGCCTTCCATGATCAGGGTGATGCCAAAGGTCAGCAGCAAGCCATACAGGTGGTCGAGTTTATATAGCCAGCGCAGCATGGTCTTTTCGATCAGAATGCCAACCAGGCCGACGAGGATCGGTGCGATGACCAGCATGGCCCAGTAATTGATGTCGAAATAACTGAGGCCCATCCAGGCCAGGAAGGCGCCCATCATGTACATGGCGCCGTGCGAGAAATTAATAACGTTGAGCAAGCCGAAGATGACGGCCAGACCGAGGGACAACATGGCATAGAACGAGCCGTTGACGAGACCCAGCAGCAGCTGGCTCATCATCGCTTGTAATGGAACGCCGAAAATTTCCATGGCATCACAGTATAAAAAGCACCGCCGCATAGCGGTGTGGTATCAAGGAAACACGCCACCGCAGACCAGACTGGTGCGGCGGCGCAAGGCGAACCCTGCAAGCGAAGCGCGTGCAGGACGGACCACCCGCGCACAGGCGGGCGATCCGCTGGAGGCATGGCTACAGCGTTACTTCCACAGCGAACACTTCGACTCGGCCTTGGTCACGTACGCTTGCGCACCGGGCACGGTGGCAACCACCTTGTAGTAATCCCATGGGTACTTCGACTCGGACGGTTTCTTGACTTCCATCAAATACATATCGTGCACCATGCGGCCATCGGGACGCACTTCGCCATTCTGCGTGAACATGTCGTTGATCTTGGTCTTTTTCAGGTAAGCCATGACTTTCTCGGTGTCATCCGTCCCCAGCGCCTTGACCGCTTTCAGGTAGTTCGCCGCGGCCGAGTAATCGGCCGCCTGCAGCATCGACGGCTCTTTCTTCATCTTGGCGAAATAGCGTTTCGACCAGGCCCGGGTGTCCGCATTCAAGTCCCAGTACCAGCCATCCGTCAGGTACATGCCTTGCGTCAGGTTCAAGCCCAGGGAATGGATGTCATTGATGAAGATCAGCAAGCCGGCCAGCTTCATCGATTTCGTCAGGCCGAACTCGTTGGCCGCCTTGATGCTGTTGATGGCGTCGCCGCCGGCATTGGCCAGACCGAGGATTTGCGGCTTGGACGATTGCGCCTGCAGCAGGAAGGAAGAGAAATCCGAAGCGCCCAGCGGATGCTTGACGCTGCCCAGCACCTTGCCGCCAGCCGCCTTGACGACCTCGGCCGTGTCTTTTTCCAGCGAATGGCCAAACGCGTAGTCGGCCGTCATGAAATACCAGTTCTTGCCGCCCTGCTTGACGATGGTGCCGCCCGTACCGCGCGCCAGCGCCACCGTGTCGTAGGCGTAATGCACGGTGTAAGGCGTGCACTCTTCATTCGTCAGGCGCGAGGAACCGGCGCCGATGGCGATGAAGATTTTTTCTTTTCCGCTGCGACCTTGGCCATGGCCAGGCTGGCGCCGGAATTGGTGCCGCCGATCAGCATGTCGACGCCCTGCTGATCGAACCATTCGCGCGCCTTCGAAGCGGCGATGTCAGCCTTGTTTTGATGGTCGGCGGAAATGAATTCCACCTTTTTGCCGGCGAGAACGACACCGGCATCGGCGATCGCCATCTTGATGGCTTCCGCGCCGCCGAGCCCGTCGACGTCGGAATACACGCCCGACATGTCGGAAATAAAACCGATCTTGATGGTGTCGCCCGATACCTGGGCGTGCGCGGCAGCGGAAAAGCCCAATGCGCAAAGAGTGGCGGTGGCAATGGCGATAGCGTTACGTTTCATAGTGTCTCCGTTGGGATTATTGTTTGCTATTCAGTCGATTGCTGGACAATGATGCGTACTAGATATACGCGTACTACATGGGGACTACACGCCAAGCAACTCGGTCAATACCGGCATCTTGGCCTCCAGTTCGGATGCAGCAAAAGTCTCGACGATCTGACCGTGCTCCATCACATAAAACCGGTCCGCCAGCGGCGCGGCAAACCGGAAATTCTGTTCTACCATGACAATGGTGTAGCCCTTCGCTTTCAGGGTGGTGATCATGCGCGCCAGCCCCTGCACGATGACGGGCGCCAGGCCTTCGGATATTTCATCGAGCAGCAGCAGGCGCGCGCCCGTGCGCAGGATGCGCGCCACGGCCAGCATCTGCTGTTCCCCGCCCGACAGGCGCGTGCCCTGGCTGTGGCGGCGCTCCTGCAAATTCGGGAACATGGCGTAGATTTCCTCCAACGACATGCCCTTCTCGCCGCTGGCCAGGGTCGGCGGCAGCAGCAGGTTTTCCTCGGTCGACAGCGATGAAAAAATGCCGCGCTCTTCGGGACAATAACCGATGCCCAGGTGGGCGATTTTGTGCGTGGCCAAACCTATCGCTTCGACGCCGTTGACTTTGATGGAGCCCGTGCGCGCGCCCGTCAAGCCCATGATGGCGCGCAAGGTGGTGGTGCGGCCGGCGCCGTTGCGGCCCAGCAAAGTCACCACTTCGCCCTGCTCCACTTTCAGGTTCACGTCGTGCAGGATGTGCGATTCGCCATACCAGGTGTGCAACTGTGCAATTTCCAGCGCGGGTGCGCTGCGATTCACTTGTGTCGCCATCAATGCGCCCCTTCCAGTTCGGCGTGGGTGGTGCCCATGTACGCTTCCATCACTTGCGGATTGCGCGACACTTCCGCGTAACTGCCTTCGGCCAGCATGGCGCCGCGCTGCAGGACGGAAATCTTGTCGCAGATGCCGGAAACCACGCTCATATTGTGTTCCACCATCAGGATGGTGCGACCGGCCGACACCTTCTTGATCAGTTCCGTCACGCGGTGCACGTCTTCGTGGCCCATGCCCTGCGTCGGTTCGTCGAGCAGCATCATTTCCGGCTCCATCGCCAGGGTGGTGGCAATTTCCAAAGCCCGCTTGCGCCCGTACGGCATGTCGACCGTGATGGTGTCGGCAAACTCCGTCAGGTCGACTTCGGCCAGCAAGGCCATGGCGCGGTCGTTGAGCTGGTTCAATGCGCGTTCGCTTTGCCAGAAGTGAAACGAGGTACCGAGCTGGCGCTGCAAACCGATACGCACATTTTGCAGCACGGATAGATGCGGGAAGACGGCAGAAATCTGGAAGGAACGGATCACGCCCATGCGCGCGATCTGGGCCGGCTTGGCGGCCGTGATATCTTTCCCATTGAACAGGATCTGTCCGGAAGTGGGGACCAGGAATTTGGTGAGCAAGTTAAAGCACGTGGTCTTGCCGGCGCCGTTCGGGCCGATCAAGGCGTGGATATGGCCGCGCTCTACCTTCAGGTTCACCTCGCTCACTGCGGTGAAACCCTTGAATTCCTTGGTCAAATTTCTTGTTTCCAAGATTACGTTTGACATCGTGTCTCCTAGTTGTACTTTTTGTACTACTTAGTCATTTTTATAATACACAACTTAAATTTAACGCACAATACAGTATAACTACGGGGATTTTTTGCCAGCCCGAATGGCGCAAACTTGCGCCTTTACTCAGCTATTTCCTGCTATTTCCAGGCCGCGTGTATCATTTGCGCCGCTTTTTCCGCGATCATCACCGTCGGCGAGTTCGTGTTACCAGAAGTAATGTACGGCATGATCGATGCATCGACGACGCGCAAGCCCGCCACGCCGATCACGCGCAACTGGCTGTCGACCACGCTCGACGCATCGCTGGCCAGGCCCATGCGGCAGGTGCCTACCGGGTGGAAGATGGTGGTGCCGATCTGGCTGGCCGCCTGCGCCAGTTCTTCCTCGCTCTGGAATTGCACGCCGGGCTTGTATTCCTGCGGTGCAAACTTTTTCAGGGCCGGCGCGGCGGCGATGGCCCGCGTCAGGCGCAAGGCGTCGGCCGCCACGGCGCGGTCCTGCTGCGTACTGAGATAGTTAGGCACGATGTTTGGCGCCGCATAGCTGTCGGCCGAGGCGATGTGCACATGGCCGCGCGAGGTGGGACGCAGATTGCAGACGCTGGCCGTAAACGCGGGAAACGCATGCAGCGGTTCGCCGAATTTGTCCAGTGACAGCGGCTGGACGTGGTATTGCAGGTTCGGCGTGGCTTGCTGCGAATCGGACTTGGCGAACGCCCCCAACTGCGACGGCGCCATCGACATGGGCCCGCTCTGGAACAGCGCATATTGCAAGCCGATCTGCATCTTGCCCAGCATATTGCCCGCCATGATGTTCAGGGTTTTCACGCCCTGCACTTTGAATACCATGCGCAACTGCAGATGGTCTTGCAGGTTGCCGCCCACGCCAGGCGAGTCCAGCACGGGAACAATCCCATGCTGCTGCAGCAAGGCGGCGGGGCCGATGCCGGACAACTGCAGCAATTGCGGCGAACCGATGGCGCCTGCCGTCAGCAAGGTTTCCCGCCGGGCCGTCGCCTGCCACTGCGTGCCGCCGCCTGTAAATACGATGCCCGCGCAGCGCGGCCCCGATTCCGTCGTTTCCAGCAGCAGACGTTCCACGTGGCAGCCCGTCATGAGGGTCAGATTCGGGCGACGCGATGCCGGTTTTAAAAACGCTTTCGAGGTATTCCAGCGGATGCCGCGGCGCTGATTGACGTCGAAATACGCGCTGCCGCTATTGTCGCCGCCATTGAAATCGCTGGTTTTCGGGATGCCGACTTGCTGCGCGGCGTCGCGGAACGCGTTCAGGATATCCCACGACAGCCGTTGTTTTTCCACGCGCCACTCGCCGCCCACGCCATGGTTTTCCGAGGCGCCGCCGTAGTAATCCTCGCTTTGTTTAAATAGCGGCAAGACCTTGTCCCAGCGCCAGGAAACGTCGTCCGTCAGGTCGGCCCAGTGGTCGTAATCGCCGGCCTGGCCCCGCATATAAATCATGCCGTTGATGGAGGAGCTGCCGCCCAGGACTTTGCCACGGGGATAGATCAGGCTGCGCCCGCCCAGTCCCGCGTCCGCCTGCGTGGAATACAGCCAGTCCGTGCGGGGATTGCCGATGCAATGCAGATAGCCGACGGGGATGTGGATCCACACGTAATCGTCCTTGCCACCCGCTTCCACGAGCAAAACGTTGGCGTCCTTGTCGCGTGTGAGCCGGTTGGCCAGCACGCAACCTGCCGTGCCACCGCCCACGATGATGTAGTCGTATTCGCCTGCCGATTCCAATGAAGCTCCTTTCGGTATGCCATCAAGCTGTCGCGCGGCGTGTCTCCCCGCCGCGCTCCGCTACCAGAGTCTGTCTTTCTTCATGCATGCATGGCTGCTGAGCCGTATTGAGATTACCACCAGTGCCGGACCAGGGCGACATTAATCGTGACCGGCGATACGGGCAAAGGTCAAAAAGAACATAAAAACAGGGGCTGCAAGCTGTGGATAACCGTATGGATATCCACAGGGACGATATGTGTAAACGAAAAATTTTTTCAGCGACTTTTTTTTGTCCAGAAACCGTCCCAGGCAGATACAACGCTTACTCAGCGCTTATCCGTACGCCAAGCGATTGTTTACAAGGATAAATCAGGACTTATCCACAGAAGATGCACCCGTTAACTACTATTACTATTCTTATATACGAACTTGTTAAGGTAAAACCCGACAAGCTCGCTTTGCCTGCCCTTCCCTTGAAGAAAGTTCGCAAGCCTGTCTTCAAAAAAAACCGCAAGCGGCTTCCGTTCTCAAAAAAAATCGAGCCAACAACTGAGCAACGAAAACCCGCAAAGCCAACATCACGCGCACTGCACTGCCAAACCGTTTTGCAAAATAGAAACGTCAACAAACCTGACCAGGCACAGTGCCAGCAAGCGGTTCGATGTGGGAAAGAGGGGAAATTTACAACGATTGTGGATAAGTCACTTGATATCCACAGGATGACTTGTGAGTAATCACGAAGTTATGCGCAGGCCCGCATTTTATACAATTTTGCTCCTCGCGTGATACAGCGATTATGCACGCTTTATTTTGCGCGTAAACGATTGATCCTGTTGAAAAAAAGCGACTTATCCACAGAAAAAAACGCGTTTTACTATTACTACTATTTATATATATAGCTCTATTGTAAACCGATAAAAAAAAGCGGAAGTGCGGGGATATTTCCAAAAAGTATGCAAAAACATCAAAAAAAGACGCCAACAACAACCTCACGACCCACTGCCAAACCGTCTTCCAGGAATTACCTGGATGCCAAGGTGTGTGAAAGAACAGCGCTCGTGATTGCTCAACCTGGATTGCCAGGCAAGGATCAAGGCAGACGAAGCACGTCAAACATGTCACTACAGCAAGAAAAACCGTGATTTTTGCTTGCCGCTGTGGATAAGTGCCTGCATATCCACAGGATGAGATGTGGGAAAAGTCGATCTTTGTCCACAGCCCGATTTTTATCCCAAACAAGTCCTCCGTAGATACAATGCTTGTGCGCCTACTTTTTTGAACGCTAAGTCGATGATTTTTCGGTGGTATACCGACTTATCCACAAAAAAATGGCCGTTTACTATCACTACTATTTTTATGTATACATCTTTATTTAAAACACAGAGACAAACGCGAACGGTGGAAAAGTCACCGAAATGCTTGTTTTCACCGTGTAAAACCGTCTGGCAATCCCCAAAACCTGTAAAAACAGCATGAATTCACACAAAAAAATGCGATTAGGCATCATCAGTGCCTTGCACGAAGAACAGCAGGGGCTGGTAGAAGCCATGCAAGGCCCCCAGAGGCATTCGCACGGCATGCGTGACTACACCCAGGGGACCCTGTGGAATATCGACGCTGTGTGCGTCCTGTCGCGTCTGGGCAAGGTTGCCGCTGCCATGACAGCTTCTATCCTTGTGGAAAAGTACGGAGTTACCCACATCGTCTTCACCGGCGTGGCCGGCAGTGGGGATAAACACGTGAAAGTGGGCGACATCGTGGTGGCCGAAGCGCTGCTGCAACACGATATGGATGCCCGCCCTCTGTTTCCCCGCTTCGAAGTACCGCTGACGGGATTGCAGCGCTTTGCCACGGACCTGGAACTGAGCACGCAACTGGCTGCCGCCGCGGAAGATTTCCTGCGTGATGATGTTTCCAGCGTACTCAAGGCGGCCGATATCGTGGCATTTGGCTTGCAACACGCGCAAGTGCACCGCGGCCTGATCGCCAGCGGCGACCAGTTCATCAGCAGCGCCGCGCATGTGAATCAGCTGAAAGAAGATCTCCCCGACCTGCTGGCCGTCGAAATGGAAGGCGCCGCCGTGGCGCAAGTGTGTTTTGAACTGGGCGTGCCGTTTACGGTCATGCGCACCATTTCCGACAACGCCAACGAAGAGGCGGCCGTCGACTTCATGCGTTTCGTGCAAACCGTCGCCTCGCCATACGCGTTTGCAGTGATCCAGCAATTGTGCCAGCGCCTGGCTGGCTGATTTTTCATTACGTGTGCATAAAAAAAGGGCAGAACCACTGGTTCTGCCCTTCTTATTTCAAAACAAAGGAGCCTGAAAAATGTTCAGGGCTAGGCGCATTGCCGCAGGCAGTACGAATGTACGGCCAGGCAATGCAACAACGCCATGGACTTTTTCTCAGGTTCCTTTAGACACTCAGCATCATTAAACTCGCATTTCCACCGGCTGCCGTCGTATTCACGCACAGCGCCCGCTCAGCGACCAGGCGCCACAGGGGGATGACACCCTCCTGCGTGGTGGCGATGGTGCTCACCAGGGCCCCTTCCCGGGCCGCCAGCAACGGTTTGAGCTGGCCATCGAGACTCGGCTCGATCATGGCGATCTGGAAATCATGCTGGACCGCATCCAGGCTGCTGACGACCTGGATCCGGTCTTTCAGCGCCGCCGGCAAGTCGCCAGGGATCAGATCCAGCGCTTGCGCCAGCACCAGGGCCAAGTTGCCGGTGGCCAAGACTGCTGCCAGCTGGTTCATCAAGGTGCCGGACGTGGCGGCAGCGCACAAAATCGTGCCACGCGCGGCAAAGCTCAGGGTATTGCGCTCGCCTGTCGGGCCTGGCAAAACGGTCGTGCTGCCCAGCGATGTGGTGCGCGCATAGTCTTGCGCCAGTTGCTCGACCTTGTCGTGGCCATGCATCTTCGCCCACACGGTCAGCGCGTCGAGCGCCGGCGGCGCCTGGCGCTGGTGCTGCGCGCCGGCCGGCGCATTGCGCTGCAGGCGTTTCAGGTACAGGGGCCCGCCCGCCTTGGGGCCAGTCCCGGATTTGCCTTCGCCGCCGAATGGCTGCACGCCGACGACGGCGCCGACGATGTTGCGGTTTTACATAGATATTGCCCACGTGCGCGCGCTTGGTGATGAAATCGATGGTTTCATCGATGCGCGTATGGATGCCCAGGGTCAAGCCGTAACCGCTGTCGTTGATCGATTGCACCAGTTGCGGCAGTTCGGACCGCTTGTAACGAATCACGTGCAGCACGGGACCGAAGACTTCCTGCGTCAATTGCGCCAGCGACTTGATCTCCAGCACGGTCGGCGCGACAAACGTTCCTTTGACGGTCGGCAAATCGAGCGAATAATGGTCGATGGCCATGGTTTTCATCTTGTTGATGTGCGCCAGCAGGTTACTTTGCGCTTCCGCATCGATGACGGGACCGATATCGGTGACCAGGCGGTCAGGATTGCCAACGCGCAATTCCTGCATGGCGCCCTTGAGCATGTGGATGGTCTTGTCGGCGATTTCCGCTTGCAGGAACAGCACGCGCAAGGCCGAGCAGCGCTGGCCGGCGCTATCGAAAGCGGACGACATCACGTCCTGCACCACTTGTTCCGGCAAGGCGGACGAATCGACGATCAGGGCATTTTGCCCACCCGTTTCGGCGATCAGGGGAATGTCGATGCCTTCGGCCACGGCGCGCGTGGCAAGGTTGCGGTTGATCAATTGCGCCACTTCCGTCGAGCCCGTGAAAATCACGCCTTTGACACGCGCGTCATTGCACAGGCCGGCGCCGACGATTTCTCCGCTGCCGGGCAAAAATTGCAGCGCGCCGCGCGGCACGCCCGCCGCATGCAGCAATTGCACGGCGCGGTGGGCAATCAGCGGCGTTTGCTCGGCCGGCTTGGCCAGCACCACGTTGCCTGCCGCCAGGGCGGCGGCCAGTTGGCCCGTGAAGATGGCCAGCGGGAAATTCCACGGGCTGATGCAGGTGACGGGACCGAGCGCCAGGGTGTTCGGTGCGTGTTCCACCTGCGCCGCGTAGTAGCGCAGGAAGTCGACGGCTTCACGGATTTCCGCGATCGCGTTTGGCAGGGACTTGCCCGCTTCGCGCACGGCCAGGGCCATCAGCTCGATATGATGTTCTTCGAACAAATCGGCCGCGCGCAGCAAGGCTTGCGCGCGAATCGACGGTTCCGTGGTTTGCCAATCCATGGCATACGCGCTGGCGCTGGCCAGGGCCGTTTCCACGTCGGCCGGACCGGCTTCCATGACCTTGCCCACGACATCGTCGTGCTGGGCCGGATTGTGCAGCATGTGCGTGGGGCCATTCAGGCTGACGGCGCCATCGATCAGCGGCGCTGCCTGCCATGACTGCTGCTGCTGCGCCAGGCCGGTGGCCAGGGTGCGCAAGGTGTCTTCATTCGACAGGTCCAGGCCGGCCGAGTTCCTGCGTTCGCTGCCAAACATGTCCAGCGGCAGCGGAATCGACGGGTGGGGCAAGCCGCCCTGCAGGCGCGCCTGCTCGAGCGGATCGCGGATCAGGCTATCGATGGCCACGCTTTCGTCGACGATCTGGTTGACGAACGACGAGTTGGCGCCGTTTTCCAGCAGGCGGCGCACCAGGTAGGCCAGCAGGGTTTCATGCGAACCGACGGGCGCGTAGATGCGGCACGGCTTGTCCAGGTTGTCGGGACCGACGACCTGGTCATACAGCGTCTCTCCCATGCCGTGCAGGCACTGGAATTCATAGTCGGTAATGCCGTCGCGCTTCGCCCAGGTATAAATGGTCGACAGGGTTTGCGCGTTGTGCGTGGCAAATTGTGGATAGATCAGGCTGCTGGCGGCCAGCAGTTTTTGCGCGCACACGAGGTAAGAGACGTCCGTGTAGACCTTGCGCGTGTAGACGGGATAGCCTTCCTGGCCATCGACTTGCGCGCGTTTGACTTCCGCATCCCAATACGCACCTTTCACCAGGCGGACCATGAACTTGCGGCCGCTGCGGTGCGCCAGGTCGATCAGGAAATCGATGGCGAACGGGCAGCGCTTCTGATACGCCTGCACCACGTAGCCGATGCCGTCGAAACCGGCCAGGTCCGCATCGAAGGCCAGTGCTTCCATCAGGTCGAGCGACAGTTCCAAACGGTCCGTTTCTTCCGCATCGATGTTGAAGCCGATGTTGTACTGTTTGGCCAGCAACAGCAGTGCTTTGACCTTCGGCAGTAATTCTTCCATGACGCGGGTGCGCTGGGCGCGGCTGTAGCGCGCGTGCAGGGCCGACAGTTTCACGGAAATGCCGGGACCGTTGCGGATGCCGCGGCCGTTCGACGCCTTGCCGATGGCATGGATCGCCGTTTCGTACGAGGCGTAGTAGTTGGCCGCATCCTGTTGCGTCAGCGCCGCCTCGCCCAGCATGTCGTACGAGTAACGGTAGCCGCGCGTTTCGTTCTCGCGGCTGTTCTTCAATGCTTCTTCGATGGTCTGACCCGTCACGAACTGGTTGCCCAGCATGCGCATGGCCAGGTCGACGCCCTTGCGGATCAGCGGTTCGCCGCCTTTGGCGATGAGTTTGGTCATGGCCGAACCGAGGCCCGATTCGCTGCTGGTACTGACCAGCTTGCCCGTAATCAGCAAGCCCCAAGTCGCGGCATTGACGAACAGCGACGGCGATTCGCCCAGGTGCTTGCGCCAGTCGCCCTTGCTGATTTTGTCGGCGATCAAACGGTCGGCCGTTTGACTGTCGGGTATACGCAACAGCGCTTCAGCCAGACACATTAATGCAACACCCTCTTCTGACGATAGCGAGAACTCGTGCATCAGTGCATCGACGCCGGAGGCGCGTGTGCGTTTTTGGCGCACGTTCGATACCAGGCGGTGCGCCAGAGCTTGCCCTTCGGCTATCGTTTCGGTGCTGCTGGGGCGGACTTGTTGCAACAGCCACTGCACGGCGGAAACCTCATCACGCCTATAGGCGGCGGTGATGGCGGAGCGTTGTGGTGTCGCTTCGGGCAGGATTTCTGCCTGGAACGCAGCAAAAGGAATCGGGGTAAAAGCCGAGGGGCCTGCAGGGTGCATAAGTGCTCTTTACAAGGAAAAGGGGACGAAAACTGACGTAATTCTTGCTCTTTTTTGGTGCAAAAAAATACAGAAAGTCGGACGTTAAGATGATTCGATTGTAAAGGGGATTCTTATGGATTAATTCTGGTAATACAGGGGACTAGCAATAGATAGTTTTTGATGCGACAATTTAACCAAATAATATTAATTTGGGGGTGATGGTAATGCTGGACAAGATCAGTAAGAAAATCTTGATGGAATTGCAGAGCGATGGACGCATCAGCAATGTGGAGCTGGCCGCGCGCGTGAACCTGTCGCCGGCTGCCTGCCTGGAGCGCGTGCGCAAGTTGCACGAATCCGGTTACATCATGGGCTATACGGCCCAGTTGAACCCGCAGCTGCTCGACGTGTCGCTGCTGGTGTTCATCGAAGTGGTGCTCGATCGCACGACACCGGAAGTGTTCGATGCCTTCAAGCATAGCGTACAAATCATTCCAGAGGTACTGGAATGTCATATGGTGGCTGGCGGTTTCGATTACCTGGTCAAGGCGCGCGTCAAGGACATGGCGGCCTACCGCGAATTCCTGGGCAAGACGCTGTTGCAGAAAGGTGTGCGGGAAACCCACACTTATGCCGTCATGGAAGAGGTCAAAAACACCACCAAATTGCCAATTAAGTGACCTTGGTGTAGCTGTCCCACTTTTCTGATTGAGCTATCGGAACAATTGTTGTAGGGTAGAACTACACACTGCTATCCGGTAGCCGCCTGAAACGCCGCGCAGACGTTACGTTCAGGGTGCAAAGTGGGCAATCGTGCCCACCCGCATATGGTTACAGCACGTCCCTTTCGCGGGACGTGCGGGTTCGCGCAGCGGGGGACAAATGAAGCAGTTGCAGCACCAGCTGGTGCGTTTCCTTGTATTCACGATCCTGGCCATGGCCGTGGCCTGTTGTCTGGCTTATCTGCTGCTGCTATCGGGCGGCGAATATCCGTATCTGATCGCCTGCGTGGCTGCCGCCATCGGCGCCGCGCTGCTGGCGTTTGCCGGCCGTCCACGCGGCGAACCGGGCTTGCACCAGTTCGCCGATACGGTCGGCAACGCCATCGACGCCATCATGATCGGCGCGGCGGAAACCTCGTATTTTGTCGATTCCGTCAAACAGAAGGTGGAACTCGATGTGCGCACGGCCAGTGACATCGCCGACAGTTCCGCACAAAATGCCATGATGACGGAAAAGATCGCCGCCAATGCAGAACGGGCCGCCAAGGTGGCCGCCGGCGTGCGCGTGGAAAGCGTGGCGGCGCGCGCCGAAGTGGATCAGGGGCTGCGCCGCATCAATATCGCCCGCGAAGAAGCGCAAGGCGCCTCCAGCACCATGCTGAGCTTGCAGGAAAAATCCAAACGCATCACGGGCTTTACGGAAGCCATTTCCGATATTTCCGCGCGCACCAACTTGCTGGCGCTGAACGCCGCCATCGAAGCGGCGCGCGCCGGCGAACACGGGCGTGGTTTTGCCGTGGTGGCCGGTGAAGTGCGGCAATTGGCGCAGCGCACCAAGGAAGCCTCCGATGAAATCAGCGTGATGGTGCGCGAAATCAATGAACAGTCGGAAAAAGCCGCGCGTGGCATGAGTTCGCTGGCGGCCGGTGTCACGGAAGCGGCGCGCAATGTGGAAAGCGTGCACGCCTCGCTCAGCCATATCGAGGAATCATCGGGCGTGTCGGAAGACGCGATCGGGCAAATCGCCCGCGCCTCGCGTGAACACGTCGATACGACGCAGCTGATTGCCGACGCCATCCTGCAAATCCGCGACAGCATGTTGTCGACGAATGCCGAATTGCCGCGCGCCACGCAGTCGGCCATGGCCCTGGCCGAGCGGGCCGAAGTGATCGCCGGCGCCCTCGGCGAATCGAGCGTGGCCACGCCGCACGACGAGATCCGCGAGGCGGCCCAGCGCGCCGCACGGGAGGTCGGCAAACTGTTCGAGCAAGCCATCGCGTCGGGCCGCATCACGCGCGAAGCCCTGTTCGACCGCCATTACCGGCCCATCCCGAATACCAATCCGCCCAAGCACAACACGAAGTTCGACGCCTTTACGGACAAGGTGCTACCCGACCTGCAGGAAGGCGTGCTGGCCGCCCTGCCGCACCTGGCGTATGCGGGCGCCGTCGACAACAATGGATATTTTCCAACGCACAACAAGAAATTTTCCCAGCCGCTGACGGGCGACTACGCCACGGATATCGTCAATAACCGCACCAAGCGCATCTTCAGCGACCGCACGGGCAAGCGCTGCGGCAGCAGCACCAGAGCGTTCCTGTTGCAGACCTATAAACGCGACACGGGCGAAGTCATGCACGATTTATCCGTGCCGATCCACGTCGATGGCAAGCACTGGGGCGGTTTTAGAATCGGCTATCGCTCCAGCAGCCACGCAATAAAAAAACGCCTGATGATTCATCAGGCGTTTTTTTCTGGTGCTGGCAGATCATTTACTCAATATGCGGCTTGGGCGCCACGCCGCCGCCGGCTGCCGTGGCCGTGCGCAAGGTGGGCGTGTTCATGCTTTCCAGGTGGTTGCGCAGCCATTTGTGGGCGGGGCTGCGGGCATCGCGCTCGTGCCACAGCATGTCCAGGTGAACGGCCGGCAGGGTCAATGGCAGATCCTTGTACAGCAGGGACTCCGTCATGCCCGTCGAAGCGATCAGGTGGCGCGGCAAGACCGTGATCAGGTCGGAATTGGCGACCACGCGCCCTGCCGTGAAAAACTGGTTGACCGTCAGCAAGATGCGCCGTTCGCGGTGGATCTGCGACAGCGCCTCGTCGATCAAGCCATGCGCGCGGCCGGAAAAGCTCACCAACAAATGGTTCGCCGCGCAGTAGTTATCCAGCGTTAATTCCTTGTCGGCCAGCGGATGGCCGCGCCGCATCACGCATACATATTTGCCGGAATACAGGCGTTCATGGCGGATGGGTGAGCCCGTTTCGCTCGACAATTGCGCTGCCACGCCGGGAAAGAAGCCCACGGCCAGGTCGATATCGCCGCGCAGCAACATCGGTCGCGGTTCGCGCGTGGTCAGCGGCATCATGCGCACGTTGACGCCCGGCGCTTCCCGTTCGATCGAACGCATCAGGGACGGCAGCCAGAAGGCGGCCGTCGCATCGGCCATGGCCATGCGGAAAGTGGCGTGGGTCTTCGACACGTCGAAGGTTTCCGGCGTGACGGCCGCTTCTAGGCTGGCCAGGGCCGAGCGCACGGATGGCCACAACGCTTCGGCGCGGGGCGTGGGTTTCACGCCATACGCCGTGCGGATCAGCAATTCGTCACCGAGACTCTCGCGCAGGCGTTTGATGGCGTTCGATACCGCCGGCTGCGTCATCGCCAGGTGGCCGGCTGCGCGCGTCAGGTTTTGTTCCGTCATGACGGCGTCGAAAACACGCAGCAAGTTCAGATCCAGCGTCAGAAAACTCATGGAAAGCCCAAGATAAAAGTTGAATTGATTACTTAAGAGTGTAAACCGCGCCGGGCACGAATATTTTCACTCGTCAAAAAATATTACAGCTTTCCATTCACGATTCATATAATTGGTATCAAGAAATGGAATTAGATTTATATGTTGCACTGCACTATAGTACTGGCAAATTCTATAATGCACTGGAACAGTATGTCTACCTTCGCCTCCGCCCTGTACGCAGTATCCGCACCCGTGCTGGAGATTTCCCTGCTGAACGCCCTGCAACTCGTGCTGGTGATCGTCGCCGTGGGCGCCTTCGCCCTGCTGTTCAAGCCTTTGCTGGTGGGTATCGCCCGCGCCATGGTGCTGCTGGTACGTCCCAAGCTGAGCCGCGAAGAGCGCCTGGCGCGCCAGCAGATGCGCGAAGCGCAAGCCTTGAAGCGCACCCTGGGCAAGATGGATGGCGTGTCGCCAAGTAACGCCGCCGAGCTGCGCGCCCTGTCGACGCGTGCCTGAGCGATCAACCGTTGCAGATGACAAGCCGGCGTGAGCCGGCTTTTTTACGCCCACGTTTTGCTTCAGCTCATATCGCCCAGCAAATGCGCGCGCAACAAGGTGTCGGCCGGATGGGCGCCGATCCAGATTTTCAGCAGCGCATTGTAAAAGGCCAAGTCAGGCACCGTCTCGCCCACCTGCTTGCCGTTCAGCTTGCACAACGTCCCCTCTTCCGGCAGCCAGTCCACGGTCAGGATGTCGCCCTTTTTCAGGCCGGGCACCATTTCGAACATGGCGCCGAACTGCATCGTCTGGCTCAAGAGGCGTGTGCGGTCGGCTTGGTCGGAACTGCGCTTCAAGCCTTGCATGAAGGCTTGCCCCAACTCGTCGGAAGTGATGTCGCGCAGCATGACGATTTCCAGACGGCGCGGCCCGGGCAGCGCCAGGATGTCGGCCAGCTGGGTTTTCTTTTCCGGCAGGTACAGCGCAATCGTGTAGACCTTGAAGATGACCTTGTAGCGCACGCCAGCGCCGTTGAGCTTCAACTCGCGGCTGGCCAGCTGCACCGTGTCGTCCAGCTTGACGCCGCCCACTTCGACGGCCAGCGCTGGTTGCGTCACGGCGGCGCACAGGCCTGCGCACAGGCAGGCGGCAGCCAGGGAGCGGCCCAAGCGGGATGTGCTTATTTGCATCTTCTACCTCCGTGGAAACCATGGGCTGTGGATAAGTCAGCACACAGTGTAGAACAGTTGGTAAAAGAGGGCCGCGCGTGGCGGCGGTGAGGGGGACGAAGAGCGCTCAGGCCTTCGTCGCAGGCAGTTCTGCCTGCAGGCGTTCGTACTTGGCCATCAATTGCTCCGGGCTTTCGCGCCAGGCGGGATTGAAGGGGATGCAGCTGACGGGGCACACTTGCTGGCATTGCGGCTCGTCAAAGTGGCCCACGCATTCGGTGCACTTGTTGGGATCGATTTCGTAGATTTCCGCGCCCATGTAGATCGCGTCATTCGGGCACTCGGGCTCGCAAATGTCGCAATTGATGCATTCGTCGGTGATCAGTAATGCCATGATTTCACTCTTACTTATTGCGATGATGCAGCGTTGGCGGCAATCTTGTTTTGCAGCCAGCGGTTCACCGAGGGGAAGACAAACTTGGAGACGTCGCCGCCCAGTGCCGCGATTTCGCGCACGATGGTGCCCGAGATGAACTGGTACTGGTCGGAGGGCGTCAGGAACATGGTTTCGACATCGGGCAGCAGGTAGCGGTTCATGCCGGCCATCTGGAATTCATATTCGAAGTCGGAGACGGCGCGCAAGCCGCGCACGATGACCCGCGCTTCGTGCTTGCGCACGAAATCCTTGAGCAGGCCGGAAAAGCTTTCCACTTGCACATTCGGGTAATGGCCGAGTACTTCGTTGGCGATTTCCAGGCGTTCGTCGAGCGAGAAAAACGGTTGCTTGTTCTTGCTGTCGGCCACACCGACGATCAGCTTGTCAAACAGACCCGATGCGCGGCGCACCAAATCTTCATGACCGCGCGTGAGCGGATCGAATGTTCCTGGATAAACGGCTACAACCATTGCGGCTCCCTAACGATGCACCAATATAGACGCGCATTATGCCTGAAATTGGTGCTGCGCCTCGGGCCAGGGAGCCTTTTTGCCTCATTTATAGGCAGATTCAGGCAGTTGCCGGCACTTTGTTGTAAGTTAGCAAATGATAATAAACGGTGCCTGCCTTGTCGGCACGGATGACTTCCCACGGCGCCATCCACTCGGGTTTTTCCAGTTCGCTGCTTGCATCGAAGACCAGCGGCAAGCCCGATTCCGCATACACCATGCCGCCTTCCTTGAGCAGATTGGCGCACAAGGGCAACACTTTGGCGAGGAAATCCTGCTGGTAGGGCGGATCGAGGAAGATCAGGTCGAAACGCTGGCCGCGCGACGCCAGGCCTTGCACCGTCAGCAGGGCGTCGCCGCGCAGCAGTTGGACATTCTCGGCGCGCAATTTCGCCTTGTTTTCTTCCAGCTGGCGGATCACGGGTGTGTGCGTATCGACCATGGTGACGGTGGCGGCGCCGCGGCTGGCCGCCTCGAAGCCCAGTGCGCCGCTGCCGGCGAACAGGTCCAGCACCTGGGCGTTGGCCCAGTCGCCGTCGCGCAAGTGATTGATCCAGTTAAATACGGTTTCGCGCACGCGGTCTGGCGTCGGACGCAAGCCCAGTGCCTGCAAAACAGGCAGCACGGAGCGCTTCCACTGGCCGCCGATGATGCGCACCTGGTTCGGTGGCGGCGCGTGGTGGACGGGGACTTTGGCGGGTTTTTTAATTTTCTTTTGCATGGGCATTTAAAACACCTAACAAAACCTACTGCGCGTCGCGATTTGCGGCCTGCGATGCTCACTGTGCATTCGCACAGCTGCGCTTCTTAGCCACAACTCACTGCCGCTCGCTACGGTTTTGTTAGGCGTTTCATTTCTTCAATTCGATGGCGGCCACTATAGCATATGGCCCCCTCCCCCTGCTGGCGCTGCCTCTCTATTTGGGTTGCGTGGCCAGGGAATTGAAATCGTCGATCCAGCCCTGCATGCGCTTGACGGCGTGGGCCTTTTGCGCCGGCGTGGCGATCTTGATCACCGTCAAGACCATCTGCGCCGTGCTGCTTTCGTAGGCATCGAAGAAGGCCTTGCGCTCCGAATGTTCGAGGCGCTCGAAACTGTCCTTGATCAGGGTCGTGATCAAGGTCGCGGCCGCTTCCTTGCCGAGTTTTTCCTGGTGGACTTTCTTGACCAAGTTCAACACATTCTGCTGGCGCCGCATGCGTTCATCGAGCCATATCTCATTGTTCAGCGGACGCGCATCGGACGCCTTGCGGATGAGGGCTTCCTGCTCGCTGCTGAAGCTGCCGAACCACAGTTCGAATTGCTCCATGGCTTTCTTGTAGCGCAGCTTCTGGCGCTTCTCCTGGTCGCCGCTCAGGTATTTTTTGCGGTAATCCTCATTGTTCGACTTGAACTTCTTTTCTATCTGCGCGATCTGCTCGGGCTTGAGCGAGCGCGCCAGGTCGGCCAGTTCGGGCGCCGCTTTCAGCAACAGCGCCTGCGTGCGCTGCTTGATCTCGCTGTAGTCAGCCATCAGGTCCGCCTGCGTGGTATTGCCTTGCAGTTGCTTCTGGCCCGTGCGCAGGATTTCCACGTAATCCTTCAATTGCGTCTTGCGGTGCCAGTCGAACATCTTGTCGATGTCGTCGCGTACCCAGCCCTTCTGGTCTCGGTCCAGGTCGACATACGCGTTCAGCCACCAGTACAGCACGGTATCGCCATTGTTGTAGGCCAGGCGCAAGCCGCTGCAGCCGGCCATGACGACGAGCATGATGGCCAGCATGGCATAAGTAAAACGCCCAAAGGGCGTGGAAGACGGGGCCTGCGTGTTAAACTTTTTCATATTCTTAACTTATAAAAATTACGGTCTATGAACGTTGTCATTCTCGCTGCCGGTATGGGCAAACGCATGCAGTCGGCACTGCCCAAGGTATTGCACCCGTTGGCGGGCAAGCCGCTGTTGTCGCACGTCATCGACACGGCGCGTGGCCTGGCGCCGTCCCGATTATGCGTGATTTACGGGCATGGGGGCGCAGCGGTGCTGAAGTTGCTCGACGGCTACAACGCCAGCCATGCCGTGCAGATCGATGCCGCTGAGCAGGCGCAGCAACTGGGCACCGGTCATGCCGTCCAGCAAGCGCTGCCTTTGCTCGATGACAGCGTGCCAACCCTGATCCTGTACGGCGACGTGCCGCTGACCAGCGCCGCTTCCCTGCAGCAGCTGGTGCAGGCGGCCGGAAAGGACAAGCTGGCCATCTTGACTGTGGAACAGGACGATCCCTTCGGCCTGGGCCGTATCGTGCGCGAGAACGGCGCCATCGTGCGCATCGTCGAGGAAAAGGATGCCACGCCAGAAGAGCGCGCCATTCGCGAAATCAACAGCGGCATCATGGTCGCGCCTACTATTGCACTGAAGCAATGGCTGTCGGCCTTGTCGAATGATAATGCGCAGGGGGAATACTATCTGACCGATATCGTCGCGCAAGCCGTCGCCGATGGCGTGGCCATCACCTCGGCCCACCCGGCCGCCGTGTGGGAAGTGGCGGGCGTCAACAGCAAGGTGCAGCTGGCCCAGCTGGAACGCATTCACCAGACCAATATCGCGCAAGCCTTGCTTGAGCGGGGCGTGACCTTGCTTGACCCGGCCCGTATCGACGTGCGCGGTGAACTCATTTGCGGCCGCGATGTCACCATCGACGTCGGTTGCGTATTCGAAGGCCGCGTGGAACTGGGCGACGGCGTGCGCGTGGGCGCCAACAACGTCATCATCAATGCCACCGTGGCGGCTGGCGCGCACATCAAGCCGTTCTGCCATATCGAGGACGCCATCGTCGGCGCCGCCTCCATCATCGGCCCGTACGCGCGTCTGCGCCCGGGCACGGTCCTGGCGGAAGACGTGCATGTGGGTAACTTCGTCGAAGTGAAAAACAGCCAGATAGCCGCGCACAGCAAGGCAAATCACCTGGCGTACATCGGCGACGCCACCATCGGCTCGAAGGTCAACATCGGCGCCGGCACGATTACCTGCAACTACGATGGCGTGAATAAATTCCGTACCGTCATCGAAGACGACGCTTTCATTGGCAGCGACAGCCAGCTGATCGCGCCCGTCACCGTCGGCAAGGGCGCCACCTTGGGCGCCGGCACGACCTTGTCGAAAGATGCGCCGGCGGGCAAGCTGACCGTTTCACGCGCGCGGCAAGTGACCATCGACGGCTGGACGCGTCCCGTCAAGATCAAGAAGTAAACGGGACATCAGTTCTTGTACACAGGCAGGCCACGCGGCCTGCCTTTGTGTGTGTGGATAACTCTGTGGGCAAGCTACTGCACAAGTAGCGCATAAGCCTGTGCGCAAGCCTGCGTATAAGCTGTTGGTAAATCTGTCAATACGGCCTGTCATGCATGCATCGATCCATTTTCTCTCGATTTCAGCCAGCTGTGATGGGCGCAATGGCGTTTATCCGCACATTGTGGATAAGTCTGTGTGTAAGCCTGCGGATAAGCACTGGATAGCTTGGGAGTAAGTGGGGATAACTGTCTTTTTGCTACCCGCTTCCTGCTGTTGCGGTGGGTAAGTCTGTGGAAAAGTCCTGCATAGGCGGTGGATAGCTGGTGGGTAAGTATTGCGTTGGATCAAATGACAGCCGAAAGCTGGCTTCCGGCTGTCATTGCCGCATCAGAAGCGGCGATTGAGTTCCACCCACAGGCGGGCCGAACTGCGCGAGGCAAGCAGGACAGGCGTGCCGCCGACCGGCTTGGCGACGTACGCACGGGCATTCCACTGCTGCCCGCCGACCCAGTTCACGCCCAGCCCGGCGCCGTGCAAGCGCGCGCTGTTCGAGCCAGGCGTCCATTGCTGCTGGTTCACCGTCACGCGCGCGCTGTCGATGAAGGCCACGGCTTGCCATTGTCCCGCGTCGCTGGCGCTGAGTTCATGCCGCCATTCGGCGCTGCCAAAATAGCCGAGGTCGCCAGCGGCCACGCCCACGTCGTAGGCGCGCACCGTGTACGGACCGCCCACGCTCATCTTTTCGGATGAATCGAGGTTGCCGTCCGCCCACTGTCCGGCGAACGCCAGGTACACGGCATTGCGCTGGTCCAGGTTTTGCAGGCGCGACAGGTTGACGTTCCATTTCGCGTACGCTCCATGGCTGCGTGCGCTGAAAGCATCGTTCAGGCGCGCCAGCGGGTCGCTGATGTCGAGCTTGCCTGCAGTCGCAGCCACGCTCCAGCTGGTGATGGCGCCAGCCAGGGCGGCATCGCGCACGTCGCCGCCGAGAGTGGCGCTCAGGTTATCCAGGCGGCGGTCGCTGCGCATGGCGCTGGCATCGATGCGGTCGCGCAGATGGACCTGGTCATATTGCAGCTGGACATACATATTCGCCTCGCGGCTGCGCAGCAGCGGATGGCGCAGCCAGCCACTGGCGACCTGGGCTGTGCCATGCGCGTGCAGCGGGCGCATGGCGCCTTCCAGGCGGTAGCGCAGGGCGGACATGGCCACCCCGGCGCGCGTGCCTGAGCCGTTCAGCAGCAGGTCATAGCCTAGACGCGCATAGGACATGCCCTTGCCCGAGCTGAGCACGCTGGCGCTGGCCACGTCGCCCTGGTGCAGCGGGTTGTACAGGTACACGGTGGCGCCAAGGCGGGCGCGGCCCGTGTAGCGGTTGCCATTGTTGTCGAGGAAAGCATTGCCGGCCACGCCAGGGCCGGACCAGGCATCGACCAGCAGGTCGGAACTGCCGACTTCGGCGCCGGGCTTGAGCGTGGCCGTGATGGCGACATTCGGTATGTCGGACAGCAGCAGCAGACTGCGGTCGAGTTCCGCCTGGCTGATGGTCTGGTCCGTTTGCAGCGGCGCCAGGGTGGCGTTCAGCAAGGTATCGCTGACGTCGCTCTGGTTGGCGATGCCCACCTGGCCATAGCGCGCTTCGAGTACCTCGATGCGCACGATGCCCTGGCGGATGGTTTGTGCTGGCACGATGGCGCGCGCCAGCGGATAACCGTTGGCGCGGTAATACTGAGTGATGCGGGCGGCCAGTTCTCCTAGCTGCTCCAGGGTCAGCGCCTTGCCATGGGCGTCGGCGACGAGCGCCAGCAAGGTGGGCGTGTCGAATGCGCTGTTGCCGGCAATATCGACTTGCGTGACGAGAAATGGCGCGCTGGCGGGTAGCTGTGCCCCCTCTTTCTGTTCGATGCGTAGCGCTGGTGCGCTGGCGGGCGCGTTGGCGGGCGAGGCCGGTTGCAACTGGCGCAGGATCGCGCCAGCATCGGGCACGGCCGGGGTGGTTTGGGCTGCGGCGCATGGCGCGAAGGCCAGCAGCAGCAGGGACAGCAACGGTTGTTGCATCAGGTGACGAGGAATCGATGAATAAGTCATGGTGTTATTGATTTACGTTGAGCATGTTGGCGGGCAGCTTGACGCCGCCCAGGACGACTTGCAGTGCCGGGCCGCGGCTGCCGATCTGCATGGTGGTATTCGGCAAGGCATTTCTGGCGGCACCAGTGCCGGCCGGGGCGTCGGTCTGCGTGACGGTGATGGTGGGCGCGGCAGCCAGCGTGCCGGGACGGCTGCCGGCAAAACTGCCCAGCACTTGCGCCTGCAGCTGCACCACGGCAGCCTGGGCCGGCGGCGGCAGGCTGGCTGACGTCAAGGTCAGTGCGCTGGCATTACCCTCGGCTTGCACGAAGGCATAGTCGGTCGAGCTCAGGCCGCTACCGGTGATGGCATAGTTGCCGGCAGGACTGCTGGCCGTGGCCGGGCTGGTCCAGGCAACGGCGCCGCTGGTGGCGTTTGCCAGGGTATCGCTGCCCAGCAGGCCGTTGACCTTGCCGCTCAGGCCATCGGGCGCGCGGCCACCTGTCACGCTGGCGGCGGCGGCCGTATACCGCAAGCTGGCCTTGGCGATATCGGCCGTGATGTTGCCCGGTTGCACGAGCTCATAGTTGGCCGCGTCCGCGCCCTGCAAGGTGTAGCCATCGACGATCACGGTTTTACGGTTGCCGGCATGCTTGTCGGAAAAATGCGCAGTGCCGCCTGCGACGCGCAGTTCGTCGTCGCCCAGCGCCTGTACCTTGGCCATACCCGTCAGGCTGGCGCCGGTGGTGGCGTCATAGACTTTATTGGCTGCAGCCACGCCGGCGACGGTGATGCTGGCCTTGCCGATGTCGGCCGTGACATTGCCAGGCTGCACCAGCACATAGTTGGCAGCATCCGCGCCCTGCAAGGCAAAACCATCGAAGGTAACGGCCTTGGCGCTGCCGGCGTTCTTGTCGGCAAAATGCGCAGTGCCGCCCGTCAGGCTGAGCTGGTCGTTGCCCAGCGCCTGCACCTTGGCCGTGCCCTTCAGGGTGGCGTTGCGCGTGGTGTCATACAGTTTATTGGCTACGCCCGCATCCTGCACATTCAGCGTGGCCTGGGTGATGGTGGCGCGATGCTGGCCACCTTCCAGCGTGTAATTGTCCGCCAGGCCACCCTGGCCGTCCGCCAGCACCAAGGTGCCGTTGTTGATTTGCTTGTTTGTGCCGACGTTCTTGTTATTGAGGCTGCCATTCCCGGACAGGAACAGATGTTCGCCGTTGACCAGTCCGTGCAAGGTCAGCAGGCCGGCAGCCATGCTGGTGCTTGCGTCATAGTTGCGCATGCCGTCGAGCGTAATGACGGCCCGGTTGATCGTCAGTGGCCCTGCCATCATATCGATGTCATAACCTTGTTGGCCGGAATACGCATAACTGTCCAGAGCGTTATAGCTGCCGGCATCGCGTATGGCGCCATACAGGCCATTGCTGCTGTAGAGTATTTTTCCGGATTCAGCGGCACCGGCCAGCGAATAACGGGCATTGACCAAGCCGCCGGAGTAGTTCTTGCCATCGTAGGTCTTGCTGGTGGCATCGGCGTCGATGGTCAAGGCCGTCAGGAAGCTGCGCAGCAGCGGCGTGGTCTGGCCTGCATAGATGCGCCAGACGGCATGGCTGCCACCGCTGGTCGCCATGTCCCAGCCTTCGAAGCTCGATGGCGAGCGCAGCTCTGCGTCGCTCAGGCCCCGCACATGGTCCAGCGTGCCGACGTTGTCGCCGATGCCAGCTGTTCCTGGCGCGTTCTTCCAGTAGCTGTTGCGCACCGGGCCGGCATTGTTGCCGATCAGGCTGCCGATGCTGGCAAAGCCGTGCACGATGCCAGTGGCGTAGCTGTTGCTGACGCTATCGGTAGCGAAGACGTTAGAGCCGAGCAAACCGCCTACATTGCCCTCGCCGCTGGCGCTGCCCATGGCGTAGCTGTTGGAGATGGTGCCGCCCATGTTGTAGCCAACCAGGCCCCCCACGGTGTCTTTGCGCGCCGTGACATTGCCGCTGGCGTAGCTGCCATCGACCATGGCGACTGCACTGCTATCGCCCAGGTTGCCGCCGACCAGGCCGCCGACACTGCGCGTCCCGCTGACATCACCGGTGGCATAGCTGCCAATGATGCGGCCGCTAAAGTTTTGTCCGACCAGGCCACCGACGTTATTGTCGCCAGTCACCGTGGCGCTGGCGTAGCTGTTGCTGACCAAGCCGGCGCTGACTCCGACCAGGGCGCCGACGGCGAACTTGCCATTGATGCTACCGCCCAGCAGGCCGATATTGCTGACAAACGCGCTCTGGTCCGCGAAACCGATCAGACCCACGTAATTGGCGCTTGGCCGGTCGATGTTCAGGCCGCTGATGGTATAGCCGCGGCCATCCAGGCTGCCTGTGAAGGCATGGCTGTTGTTGCCGATGGGCATGAAGCCGGCAGCCGTCCAGACATCCTTGCCGTTCGCCGTGCCGGCCGCGTTGATGTTGCCGCCCAACACATACGCTGCGCCCGGCGCCATGGCCATTAACTGCAACTGGTGGGCATTCTGGAGGGTGGTTGCATATTCGGATGCCAGCATCGGATACATGGCGCCCGCCGCGCCACCCGCATTGTTCAACTCGCCATAGGCGCTGACCAGCACCCAGTTGTTGCCCGGCGCGCCAGGCGTGGTGGTGAAGTTAAAGCCCGTAAAGTTGCTGGCCGTGCGCATCTGCGCGTCGGTCAGCCCGGTGCCGCCCTTGGAGGTCGTCTGGCCCGTACCGTCGATGGACCAGAAACTGTTGATGATTTTTTGCGGCGTGCTGTTATTGCCGATCAAACCGCCGAAGTTGCTGGCGCCGTCGGCGATGAGCAGGCGCCCCGTTGCGTAGCTGGTATTGACCGCTCCCGAATTGTTGCCAACCAGGCTGCCAATGTCGGTCTTGCCCGCCACGCTGCCGGTAGCATAGCTGTTGCTGATCGTTCCAAGGTTGATGCCGGCCAGGCCACCGCTCTGGGTATTGCTGCTGACGGCGCCCGAGGCGTAGCTGTTGACGATGGTGCCGCTGTTGCGCGCCACCAGGCCACCACTGATGAAGCCGTCGCTGGTGACATCGAGTGCCGCATAGCTATTCCTGATCGTGCCCTTGTTGTCGCCGACCAGGCCGCCAGCGTAATAGTGGGTCTTGATGTGGCCACCAATCAAACCCACATTCTGAATCAGGGCATCCTTGGTGGTCATGGCAAACAAGCCGCTGCCTTCGTTGTAACCGGACATCATGCTGAGCTGACTGATGGAATGGCCGAGGCCGTCGAAGATGCCGCTAAAACTCGTATTCCTGCCCAGCGACATGAAGCCCGCGTCCCACCATACGGGATTCCACTCAGCCGAGGCGGTGGCCGAGGCGTCGATGTCGGCACCGAGCACAAAATTGCCGTTCGGCTTGCCGTTAATGCCTTGCAGGTCAGTGCCCGTGACACTGCGGTAAGTGCCCAGTTCGGTAATCACGGTGTAATCGGTGCGCACGCCGTCGTAGCCCAGCTTGGTACTGAAATTCTGCCCGGCGGGCAAACTCACCTGCGCGCCGTTGCCTAGTTGATACACCGCCGTGTTGCCGGCGGCGGCGGCGCCTTGGCCGTATTCCAGCGCCAGGCTGGCCGTGCCGGAGGCATGCAGCGTAGCGTTGATATTGACGTTGCGCTGGGCGTTCAAGGTCAGCTTGTTGGCCGACCACTTGACGCTGTCGTTGACGTTGACGTCGCCGCCAGTGCCGCCCATGCCATTCGTGCTTTGGACCAGAATATCGTTGTAATGCAGCATGACCGACAGGGTGCCGCCGTTGAGATCACCACCGGTGGCGGCGATGGTGAAGTCGATCGGGTCGATCAGCCAGGTGCCAGTGCGGCCCAGCGGAGCGGCCGTGCTGATGTGGACGTTGTCGTCGATCTTCACGTGGGCGGCGCTCGTTTCAATGAAGCCGCCATTGCCGCCCGCAGGCGCGCTGGCGTCCAGGGTACCGGCCACGTGGGTGGTGCCGGCGCGCATGCCGCCCAGCAGTACGATGCTGCCATCGTGCTGCTCCACGCTGCGCGCTTCGATGACGCCGGTGTTGTTG
Source organism: Janthinobacterium lividum (assembly GCF_023509035.1). Taxonomy (NCBI): domain Bacteria; kingdom Pseudomonadati; phylum Pseudomonadota; class Betaproteobacteria; order Burkholderiales; family Oxalobacteraceae; genus Janthinobacterium; species Janthinobacterium lividum. The sequence continues at coordinate 959,071 of NZ_CP075583.1, forward strand.
ACGACGCTGGCCAGCAGGGAGTCTCGGGCGCCCGCGCTCAGCAGCACCTGGCCACCATCGGCGCGGATCAGGCCACCGTTCTCGGCCAGATTGTTCAGGGTGCTTTGGTCGATCTGCATCTGCAGAAGGCGCGCGCCGTCAAAGCTCAGGGTGGCGGCGCTGCCGGCGCCCAGGGCAACCGTGCCCAGGCGAGCCGAAATGCTGCCCTGATTGCTGACCTGCCGGCCCAGCAGGGCAATATAGCCGCCATCGTTTGCGCGCAGCGTGCCTTCATTGACGACCTGGCCCGTGCCATTGCCGCCGAATGCGTGCCTTGAACCGCCCAGGCTGGAATTGTCGACGTCGAGTGTGGTCGCCACCAGGCCGCCCACATTGACTTGCGCGCCGCGGCCGAACAGCACGCCGTTCGGATTGATCAGGTACACCTGGCCGTTCGCATTGACGCGCCCCAAGATCTGCGTGCCGTTGCTGTCGAAGATGCGGTTGACGGCCAGCGCGCTGGCCGAGGGCTGGACGAAGTTGACGGTTTCATTGGCGCCCACGTTGAAACCGCTCCAGTTCAGCGCCGCCTGCTGGCTCGATTGCCGGATGGTGGTGCTATTGCCCTGCTGGCTGATGCTGGCAGTGCCTGCCACTACCTGCCCGCCCGTGGGGGCGGCCAGCACCGGGCCTCCCAGCGCCAGCGCCGTCATGGCCGCCGCCGCCGCAGCGAGCTTGCGGCGGCTACCTTTGCCGCGCCCGCGCGAGGTTTCCGCGACGGCGACCCAGGCGTTCAAGACGTGGCTCCAGACGAGGCGGTATATGTGATTCAACGATCCGTGACGGTGCATGCTATCTGTCCTTGTTGATATGAATAGAAAATACGCCCGCGCGCCAATGCGCCGGAGGCCGGGCTGGCGGGAGCTGGAAATGGGGCAAAAATGGGGCAAAACGGATCAGGAAAGCGGCGCCAACAAAGAAGGGCAGGTGATGTGGCTGGCGAGTCGGTGGCGGTGCATGTTTTCCCTATGCTGTGCGTGGTAGCGCGGACGGCGTCCGTTTACGGCTCTTTTAGTTGCTTTTTTAAATACAATAGTTGCAAAAAGCTACAAAAATTTCTGAGTGGAAAGATAGCAGAACGGGGAAATTTAAAATTGAGCAAACCTGAGCGATTCCCGACTGAATTAGTCGGGAATGCAGGGGGAATCAGGCGGGCAGGCGCAAGGCGAAGCTGATGGTGCCGTTGTTGCCGGCGTTGTCGAGCGTGACCTGGCCGTCGTGCAATTCGGCGATGCGCTGCACCAGGTACAGGCCCAGTCCGGCACCAGGCTTGTGCTGGGCGATGCGGCCGCGGAAGTATTTCTGGAACAGGCGCGGGATTTCATCGGCCGGCAGGGGTTCGCCCGCATTGCTGACGATGATCTGCACGCGGCCGTCATCGAGCGTGGCAGCCTGCACGCGTATCGCCTGGGCTTGCGGCGCATGCCGGTCAGCATTGCTGAGCAAGTTGCGCAGGGCCACACGCAGCAGGCTGGCATCGACCACGACGCTGTCGGGAAGCGCTTGCACGCTGGCATCGATGCGGCCATCGGGCCATTCGGCCAGCACGGCGTGCAGCAGGGCGCGCAAATCGCATGGCTGGGGACGGAACGTCGCCGCGCTCGTTTCCATGCGGTCGGCGCTCAGGTATTCATCCACCAGCGCCGTCATGCGGCCGCTGGCTTCGCGCAAATTCTGGCAGCGCTGCAAGGTTTTTCCCGCGGCGCGTCCGTGTTGCGGGCAATTTGCTGGGCCGTGGTATTGATGATGGCCAATGGCGTGTGGAATTCATGCGACACCATGGCAACGAAATCCTGCTGCTCTTCGCGGGTGCGGGTTTCCACTTCCAGCGCGGCCCGCAATTCGCCTTCGAGCGCGGCGCGCCGGCCGATTTCCTGCCGCAGCGCCACGGTGCGCAGCGCCACCTGTTCTTCCAGGCGTTCGTTCAGCGCGCGCACGGCACGCACAGCCTCGGCCTGTGCCTTGTCCTTGGCGCGGCGCAATTCGGCGTAGCGGCGGTTGAGGCGCAGGCTCATCAGCATCATGTGGACAAAGGCGCCCAGGGTGGCTGCATGGTTGGTCCAGAAATTTGGCGGCAACACGGCCATATTGCGCAGGAAACTGATGATGACGCCCGCATAAAAGATGCCGAAGATAAACAGGAAGGCATGCGCCGGACGATGCCCGCGCAGTGCCAGCCAGCTGGCCAGGGCGATGAACAGCACGATCAATGGCAAGGCCGTCATTTGCACGACGAGCACGCCAGCGGCATAGTCGCCGTGCAGCACCAGCAGCGCACCACACAGGGCGGCAGCGGCCGTCAAGCCCACCACGACGCGGCTGAAACGGGGATACAGGGCGGGCAGTTCCAGTTGCAAAGTGGAAAAACGCGCACCGACGGCGATGGACATCGCCATCGACACGCCCAGCATGGGATCGGACAGCCAGTTCGGCATGGCGAAAATTTGCTGGGGAATGGCGATCGTCAGCGCTTCCGTGGTGGCATTCGTCAGCACGTACAGCAGATACCAGCCGCTGTGGGCTTCGCGCGTCATGCGCCAGAAAAAGATATGGAACAGGATCAGCAGCAAATAACTGCCGAACTGCAAGCCGTAATACAGGTATTCGCGGCGCGAGGAAGCGTCGAAGCTGGCGCTGGGCAACAACGTCAGTTCCGTCGACATGGCTTTCTTGCTGTGCAGGCGGACCAGCCAGCGCTGTGGCGTATCGGCTTGCAGGCGCAGCGGAAACACCACCTGGCGCGCATCGATGGGCCAGTTGCCGCGCGCCACGTCGGCGCCCGCCTCCTGCAAGATCCAGTGGCCTGCCGCATCCCAGCGGTACAGCCGCACGTCGTCGAGCACGGCGTTGCTGAAACGCACGACCCATTCATCGGGGGAGGCTGCCGCGCGTGTCACCTCCAGGCGCAGCCAGACGGCGTCCTGCGTGTAGCCGGCGCTGACGGCGCCGGGCAAGCTGCGCCAGCCGGGCGCCGCCAATGCCGCATCGGGCCCCAGCCGGCCCGTGGCGTCGCGCAGCATCTGCAGGTGGCCGCTGGCGGAAACGGGCTGTCCGCTCGCTGGCAGCAACAGCGGCGCGGGCACTGCAGTTGCAGACTGGGGGAACAGGGCGGTGAACAAGAGGAAAATGGAGAGCAGGATTTTCATGGCGAGGCAGCTTACCACGGTCATGGCGGCAGTCAGAAAGACAACTTCCCGGCCCTACGGCGATCGGTTATCCTTGCGCCATGTTGAACCTCATCCTGCTTGAAGACGAAGCCGTGCTGCGCCACGAGCTGACCGAGTTTCTCGGCGATTGCGGCTACCGCGTCAGCGCCGTGGCCGACCTGGCCGCCTTCCACGCCTGCTACGCGCCGGCCCTGCACCGTATTGCCATCATCGACCTGGGCTTGCCCGATGGCGAAGGCATGGTGCTGGTACGCGCCTTGCGCGCGCAGGGGCAGCCCATCGGCATCGTCGTGTTTACGGCGCGCGGGGCCACGCAGGACAAGGTCAAGGGATTGGGTGGTGGTGCCGACTACTACCTTCCCAAGAGCGCCGACCTGGATGAGCTGGCAGCCACCCTGGGCGCGCTGGCTCGGCGCCTGGGTGCGCCGCCGCCCTCCACGGCCTGGGTGCTGGAACTGGGACCGCGCCGCCTCTTGCCGCCCGGCTGCGGCGCCATTGCGCTGTCGCAACAGGACGTCACCGTGCTGCACGCGCTGATGGCCGAGCCGGAACGCATCGTCAGCCGCCAGCAGATCGTGCAATCGCTGGGCGAGGATTTTCTCAGCTACGACCAGCGCCGCCTGGACACCCAGATCAGCCGCTTGCGCCGCAAGGCCGAACAGGCGGCGGGCCTGGCCTTGCCCATCAATACCGCCCGCAACGCCGGCTACCGCTTCTATGCCGAAGCGGAAGTACGCCCCTGAGTTTCCCGTCTGTCGCTGCGGAAAGGCTGTGGATAAGCCTGTCGATAAGTGGACTGCTAACTTGTTGGCAAGCTGTGCGTAGCTGGTGCACAAGTTTAGCTCGCAGTAGCTTATGAACTCTTTCCCTGCTGGTACAGCACCGTAATGGACCTTCTGCGGGCGCTTCCTGGTGCAGCCCTTGCCATTCTGCCGTGGCCTGCCCGCATCATGCCTGTGCATAAGCCTGTGGGCAAATGCTGCGTAAGCGGTGGAAAAGCGCCGTATAAGTATGTGGGCGAGCGGTGTGCAAGCGGTGGATAAATAGAATCGATAAATCAAACAGCGATGCGCGTCTCGAATTTGCTGCGAAACGTGGAAAAATAGCTTTTGACGTTGCGCACATTCGCGTGCGCGGCAAACAGGCGGTGCGCCAGCGCGTGGTAGGCGGGCATGTCGGCCACCTGCACCATCAGCACGAAGTCGGGTCCGGGCGAGACGCGGTAGCATTGCAGCACGGCCGCTTCCTCCGCCACCAATTGTTCGAATTCCGCCATGCGTTCCGCCGCCTGTACGTCGAGCGTGATTTCCACGATGGCCGTCAGGCGCGCGCCCACCAGTTGCGGCGCGACGATGGCCACTTGCCGCTCGATGACGCCGCTTTCCGTCAAATGCTTGACCCGCCGCAAACACGTTGGCGCCGAGACGTGCACTGCTTGCGCCAGCTCACTGTTGGTTTGCGATGCATCAATTTGCAAGGCGTTCAGGATGCGACGATCAATCTCGTCGAGAGTAATGTTGCTATGGTTCATGATTTTGATGAATTAGAAAACATATCGAGTTTAAATGAAATAATACTTCACCGCAAAATAGTCGTGAAATATTCAGTCAAAAATACACGGATTTAGAAAGCATATTTCATGCACTCTGCATTAGCATGCTTGCATTGATTAAATTTTAGACAGAGGTTTCCATGTGCGGCATCGTCGGCGCGGTAGCGCAACGTAATATCACTCCCATCCTGGTAGAAGGCTTGAAGCGCCTGGAATACCGCGGCTACGATTCCTGCGGCATCGCCCTGCATGCGGATGGCCGTTTGCAGCGTTCGCGCTCCACCTCGCGCGTGGCCGAGCTGGAAAAGCAGATCGCCGAAGAAGGCTTGAGCGGTTTTACGGGCATCGCCCACACGCGCTGGGCCACGCATGGCGCCCCTGTCTCCTTCAATGCCCACCCGCACTTTTCCCCAACGGAAGAGAACGCCCGCGTGGCGCTGGTGCATAACGGCATCATCGAAAACCATGACGAACTGCGCGCCGAACTGACGGCCCTCGGTTACGTCTTCCAGAGCCAGACGGACACGGAAGTGATCGCCCACCTGGTCGAGCACATGTATAACGGCGACCTGTTCGAGACCGTGCAGCAGGCCGTGAAACGCCTCGACGGCGCGTATGCGATTGCCGTTTTCTGCCGCGACGAACCGCACCGCGTGGTCGCAGCGCGCCAGGGCTCGCCTCTGATCGTCGGTCTGGGCAATGGTGAAAACTTTGTCGCCTCGGATGCCATGGCGCTGGCCGGTACGACCGACCAGATCATCTACCTGGAAGAAGGCGATGTGGTCGACCTGCAATTGTCGCGCTGCTGGATCGTCGACGTCGATGGCAAGCCCGTCGAGCGCGAAGTGAAAACCGTGCACGCGCATACGGGCGCGGCCGAGCTGGGCCCGTATCGCCACTATATGCAGAAGGAAATCTTTGAACAGCCGCGCGCCATCGGCGACACGCTCGAAGGCGTGACGGCCATCATGCCGGAACTGTTCGGCGACAACGCCTATACCATCTTCAAGCAGATCGACCGCGTGCTGATCCTCGCCTGCGGCACCAGCTCGTATGCGGGCATGACGGCCAAGTACTGGATCGAGTCGATCGCCAAAGTGCCTGTCAGCGTGGAAGTGGCCAGCGAATACCGCTACCGCGACAGCGTGCCGCACCCGAACACCCTGGTCGTCACCATTTCGCAAAGCGGCGAAACGGCCGACACCCTGGCCGCCCTGAAACATGCGCGCAGCTTGGGCATGCAGCACACCTTGACCATCTGCAACGTCGCCACCAGCGCCATGGTGCGCGAATGCGCCTTGGCCTACATCACGCGCGCCGGCGTGGAAGTGGGCGTGGCGTCCACCAAGGCCTTTACCACGCAGCTTGCCGGCCTGTTCCTGCTGACCCTGTGCCTGGCACAAGTCAATGGCCGCCTGTCCGAAGAACAGGAAGCGGCGCACCTGAAAGCCATGCGTCACCTGCCCGTCGCCATCGCCTCCGTGCTGGCGCTGGAACCACAGATCATCGCCTGGTCCGAGGAATTCGCGCGCAAGGAAAACGCCCTCTTCCTGGGCCGCGGCATGCACTACCCGATCGCCCTAGAAGGCGCCTTGAAACTGAAGGAAATTTCCTACATCCATGCCGAAGCATACCCGGCCGGTGAACTGAAACACGGCCCGCTGGCCCTGGTGACGAACGAAATGCCGGTCGTCACCATTGCGCCCAACGACGCCCTGATCGAAAAGCTGAAATCGAACATGCAGGAAGTGCGCGCCCGCGGCGGCCAGCTGTACGTCTTCGCCGACGTCGACTCGCGCATCAGCTCCGGCGAAGGCTTGCACGTCATCCGCCTGCCCGAGCACTACGGCGACCTGTCGCCTATCCTGCACGTGGTCGCGCTGCAATTGCTGGCGTATCACACGGCGCTGGCACGGGGCACGGATGTGGATAAGCCACGCAATCTGGCGAAGTCGGTGACGGTGGAGTAAGCAGGCCGGGTGCCGCCCCAGGCCACCAGGAAGAAAACGCCACCTCCGGGTGGCGTTTTTTTTTTCTGTCACCGCTGAACCCATTGTGCGAAAATGCCCCTCCCCCCGGATGGTGCGCATGATGACCAAACTCGCTGCAATCATAACTGGAACGACACTCGTGCTGGCAGCTTGCAAGCCCGTAGCCACAGCACCTGCGCAGGACATTCCTGCGGCAATGCGCCAGACCGCGACCACCCTGCTGCAGTCAAAATTTCTACATGCGACTTCGATTGCCGTCGTTTATCGCGGCAAGGAATTCATTTTGCATCAAGGCGAGCTGGAGACCGGCAAAGCCAATCCGCCGAACGATACAACGCTGTATGAAATCGGCTCAGTCAGCAAAACTTTTGCTGGCCTGCTACTGGCGAATGCTGTGCTTGATGGGAAGGCGGCGCTCGACGATCCCATACAAAAGTACCTGGCGGCCGCCTATCCGAACCTGCAGTCGCAGGGGCAGCCAATTCGCTTGCGCCATTTGATCACGCACACCAGCAATATGCCGGGCATGCTGCCATTGCAGGTGAACACCGTATTGAAGGATTTCACTGCACACGCCACGCCGGCAAAGCTCAATGCCGCCTACGCCAACTACGGACAACAGCAATTCTGGCAGGACTTGCACACAGTCAGCATCAAAGGTCCGCTTGGCAAGGACTATGCCTATTCAAGCGCCGGTAGCGAACTCATTGCGCACACTCTCGAAAAAATCTACGGAATGCCCTATGAAGTCCTGCTCACGCAATTCATAGCGCGCGAAGCCGGCATGCACGATACCAGGCTGAGAATCACAGCCAAGGATATCGGCCGGTTAGCGCCCGGCTACCACAGCGACAATCCCGTCATGACAACACCGATGCCACAGCTGCCCTGGGGGGCAGCGGGCAATCTGAAGTCGACTATGCCGGATATGGCGAAGTACCTGCGCCTGCAATTGGGCGCCCATCCCGCGGTCGTCGAATCGCACAAGCCTTTGGCACGCTTTCAGGACGACTTCAGCATTAGCTATTTCTGGAACATCGGTAGCAATCGCCAGTTGGGCACGCATTATGTACACCATGGCGGCGTGCCACGTGCGCAAAGCTATGCCTACGTCGTTCCTCAATATCAGCTTGGGGTCTTCATCATCACCAACCAGAGCGGCGACGCTACCGCCGGCGCCATGGAAAGCGCGCTGGCGCATATTTTCGACACAGTGGAATCCATGGAAAGCGCCAAGTAGGCATGAGCTGTGATGCTCAAGGGGCTGGGTCGGCGCGAGAACGGTACTGCTCTATCCACTTCACCGACTGGGCGATGCCGCCAAAGGGAAAGAAATGCAGGCTGACCTTGCCATGCGCTTCTGTCAGGCCGGTGGCCAGCCGCTCGACAAAAAGATCCGGCCCCGCTGTACCGAACAGCTTGCCGATTGAGACGCCGTACTTGGACAGCATCGATGCGCATGCGCCCACGCCGCACAAGGCGGCATAGCGGGCAAGCACCGCGATGCTCGCGGGGCCCGGCACGCCCACGCGCACCGGATGGTCAATGCCACGCTCGCGCAGCGCTTCCAACCATGTCAACACGATGTCAGCATCAAACGCAAACTGGGTGACGATCAAGGGCGTCATGCCGCGCTTGTCGATGCTGTGGCACTTGCGTTCGAGCACATCCCACTGTTCGGCTGTGCGCATGACTGGATGGCCTTCCGGGTGACCACCCACGCCGATCACCTTCATGCCCGAGCGCTCGAAAACGCCTGTTTCGATCAGCGAGGAACTGTCGGAAAACGGCCCCATCGGGGTAGACGGATCTCCGGCGATCACGAAGCAGCGCTCGACGCCGGCTTCAGCGACCGCGCGCTGGACGAATGAATCCAACTCGACGAGGGAGGAGATACGGCGCGCAGAAAAGTGCAGCATGGGCTCAAAGCCGAGTCTGCGCACGGCCCGCGCTGCGGCCAGTCGCGCGTCGTTGTCCTCGCGAGGCAGGTAGGGAATGGCAATGGTTGACGCGGGCAAGATCCGGGGCGCCGCTGCGCTCAAGGCAGCAATGTCCTTCGCACTGACTTCCAAGGAATAGGCGTGCGTGATGTTGCTGGCGAGCCTGGGCTTATCGGGATGCATCAAGGGCTTTGGCATCGCTTCCTTGCGCCATGACGATGGCAGGCTGGCGGGCCAGTTCGATGAAGGCCCGCACGTAGTCGATGGCGGTGTCCGCCTCGCGTGCCCCCAGGAAGATCTGCTTGGCGACGCCTCGCACGCCCAGCCGCACAGGCACCACGTCCATCTTGGTCGCATATTCCTCGACCAGCCAGCGCGGCAGGGCGGCCACGCCGCGGCCGCTGGCCACCATCTGCAGCATGATATCGGTGGTTTCGATGGCTTTGTGGCGCTTGGGCGTGACACCGGCCGGCAACAGGAACTGGTTATAGATGTCCAGGCGCTCGATGTCCACGGGGTAGCTGATGAGCACTTCCTGGGTCAGTTGCTGGGGCTTCACATAGGCCGCCGACGCCAGGGCATGGCCCTTGGCCACGACGAGTACCTGCTCGTAGTCGAACACGGGTTCGAATGTCAGCCCCGGCTTGTACAGCGGGTCGGGCGTGACCAGCAGGTCGATCTCGTAGCCGAAGAGCGCGCCGATCCCGCCGAACTGGAACTTCTGCTTGACGTCCACATCCACGTCGGGCCATGCGGCCAGATAGGGAGACACCACTTTGAGCAGCCACTGGTAGCAAGGGTGGCATTCCATGCCGATGCGCAGCGCGCCGCGCTCGCCCTGCGCGAACTGGCCCAGGCGCTCTTCGGCCAGGTCCAGTTGCGGCAGCACCCGGTTCGCCACCGCCAGCAGATACTGGCCGGCCTGCGTCAGGCGCAGGTTTCGCCCTTCGCGCAGCCAGACGTCGGTGCCCAGTTGCTGCTCCAGCTTCTTCATGCTGTGGCTCAGGGCGGACTGGGTCAGGTGCAGCACGCTGGCTGCGGCCGTCAACGACCCTTGTTTCTCGACCTGCTGGACGATGCTGAGGTGGATGCGTTCAAGCATTGAGATGAGCCATGTTCATGGATGTATGAAATAAGACCATTATACTTCATCGATTCCCACCGCTATCATCGATCCCCTTGTTGCCTGCATTGTTCGGCCCTGGCGCATCCATCCCTATGAAAGCAAAAAATGACACGTCCACTGCGTTTAGTAGCGGTTTCCGGCGGGCTACAACGCCCTTCCAAGGCTGCGGCACTGGCAGAGCACCTGATGGACCTGATCGCCGACGAAGTGCTGTGCGAACAACGCCTGGTCGAACTCGGGCAACTCGCACCGCAGCTTGCCGGCGCGGTCTGGCGCTCCCATCTGCCCGATACGGTGGAGCGGGAACTTGCAGCGGTCGAGCAAGCTGACATCCTGGTGGTGGCCACGCCGGTCTACCGCGGCGCGTACACGGGACTGTTCAAGCACTTCTTCGACTTCATTGACCAGGACGCCTTGATCGACAAGCCAGTCCTGCTGGCGGCCACCGGCGGCAGCGAACGCCATGCCCTGATGATCGACCACCAGTTGCGGCCGCTGTTCAGCTTTTTTCAGACACGCACCTTGCCGCTGGGCGTCTATGCAACCGACAAGGATTTCATCGACTACCGTTTGCAGGACGAGGCCCTGATCCAGCGCGCCGCGCTGGCGGTGCAACGGGCCTTGCCGCTGATCGGACTGACGCGCCATGCGCGTTCTGCCACGGCTGATGAAGCGGTCGCGGCCTGACACGCATCACGACGGCCAGCATTCCACACATTCATTTTTTCGCAGAAATCAGGACACCAGATCACCATGAGCAAAGATTTTATATTCAGCATCAAGAGTATTGTTTTCGATGAAAACTATCATCCGGCCGACAATACGCGCCTGACGACCAACTTTGCCAATCTGGCCCGGGGAAATAGCCGCCAGGAAAACCTGCGCAATACCCTGAGGATGATAGACAACCGTTTCAACAACCTGGCGCATTGGGACAACCCGAACGGCGATCGCTACTCCGTAGAGCTCGAAATCATTTCCGTCGAGTTGAATATTGATGTCAAAGGCAGCAATATTCCATTGATCGAGATACTGAAACCGACCATCATCGACAAAAAAACCGGGGAACGCATCGCTGGAATTGCCGGCAATAACTTCTCCTCTTACGTGCGCGATTACGACTTCAGCGTCGTGCTGGCAGAGCACAACAATAATAAATCCACCTTCAGCGCCCCGGATGATTTCGGTGATTTCCATGGCAAGCTGTTCAAGCACTTTGTAAGCTCAGACACTTACCAGGAGCACTTCGACAAGCCGCCGGTCATCTGCATCAGTGCATCGAGCAGCAAGGTCTATCACCGGACCGGAAATCAGCATCCCGTATTGGGTGTCGAGTATCAACAAAACGAGTTTTCCTCCACCGATCAATATTTTGAAAAAATGGGGATGCAGGTTCGCTACTTCATGCCGCCGGATAGCGCCGCGCCGCTGGCATTCTATTTCATCGGCGACCTGCTGGGCGACTATACCAATCTTGAACTGATCGCCACCATCAGCACGATGGAAACATTCCAGAAAATTTACCGGCCCGAAATTTACAACGCCAATTCGGCGGCAGGCAAGTCGTATCAGCCCAGCCTGAAAAATCAGGACTATTCATTGACGCAGATTGTCTACGACCGGGAAGAGCGCAGCCAGCTGGCAGTCAAGCAGGGCAAATATACGGAAGAGCACTTCATCAAGCCATACAAAAATATTCTTGAACAATGGGCTGCGAATCACGCTCTCTGATTAATCAACATACACAACATTACTGATCATGAAAAAATTATTGCCTACTTCAACCGCCGGCAGCTTGCCCAAACCTTCCTGGCTTGCCCAGCCTGAAAAACTCTGGTCGCCCTGGAAATTGCAGGACGAGGAACTGATCGAGGGCAAACAGGATGCCTTGCGTTTGTCGCTGCAGGAACAGCAGCAGGCAGGCATCGATATCGTCAGTGATGGCGAGCAGACCCGCCAGCATTTCGTCACCACCTTCATCGAGCATCTGAGCGGCGTTGATTTTGACAAACGCGAGACCGTCAGAATTCGTGACCGCTATGATGCGAGCGTGCCGACCGTCGTTGGCGCCGTGAGCCGCCCGAAGCCGGTTTTTGTGGAAGACGCCAAGTTTTTACGTCAGCAAACCACGCAACCGATCAAATGGGCCCTGCCAGGTCCGATGACGATGATTGATACGCTGTATGACAGCCACTACAAGAGCCGCGAAAAACTGGCCTGGGAATTCGCTAAAATCCTCAATCAGGAAGCCCGAGAACTGGAGGCGGCTGGCGTCGACATCATCCAGTTTGACGAACCCGCCTTCAATGTTTTCTTTGATGAAGTGAATGATTGGGGGATTGCTACCCTGGAAAGGGCGATTGAAGGACTCAAATGCGAAACGGCCGTCCATATTTGCTATGGTTACGGCATCAAAGCCAATACTGACTGGAAAAATACGCTGGGGTCCGAATGGCGTCAATACGAAGAATCTTTTCCCAAGCTGCAGAAATCGAATATCGATATCATCTCGCTGGAATGCCACAACTCACGTGTTCCCATCGACCTGATTGAACTCATCCGTGGCAAAAAAGTGATGGTCGGGGCCATTGACGTGGCAAGCAATACCATTGAAACGCCGGAGGAAGTCGCCAACACCCTGCGCAAAGCGCTGCGGTTTGTCGATGCCGACAAGCTCTACCCTAGCACCAACTGTGGCATGGCGCCCTTGTCTCGTCGGGTAGCAAGAGGCAAATTGCATGCGCTCAGTGCAGGCGCAGACATCATCCGGGGAGAGCTTTCGGCCTAGCGTTGTTATGTCAAATTTAATTGTTTGACATGAATAAGGTCGCGTAACAGGAAGCAGCCCATGCTTTATGACGCCACAGGCACCGTCAGGTAGCTGTGGCGTTGCTGCCTTAGAACTCTTCCCAGTCGGATGACGCCGCTGCTGCCGGCGCAGCTTTCCTCGCCGCCGGCACGCGTAGTGTGATGGCTTGCTGGCGCGGTGCGCTTGGCGTGGCGACTGCCGCTTTGGCCTGCGGCTTACCGGCGTCAAGCTTGAACGCACTCACCACCTGCGCCAAGGTGGCCGCCTGCTCCTGCATGGCTGCGGCGGCGGCCGCCGATTCTTCCACCAGGGCCGCGTTTTGCTGGGTGACGTTGTCCATCTCGCTGATGGCCTGGTTGATTTGCTCGATGCCGGCCGTCTGTTCCGCGCTGGCGGACGTGATCTCTTCCATGATGTCGGTGACGCGGCGCACGCTGTCGACCAGGTCGCTCATGGTATTGCCGGCCTGGTGCACGAGCTCGCTGCCGGCCGCCACGGTCTGGGTCGAGTCGTCGATCAGGGTCTTGATTTCCTTTGCCGCGGCAGCCGAGCGGTGCGCCAGGCTGCGCACTTCCGTGGCCACGACGGCAAAGCCGCGGCCCTGCTCGCCCGCGCGCGCCGCTTCCACGGCCGCGTTCAAGGCCAGAATGTTGGTCTGGAACGCGATGCCGTCGATGACGCCGATGATGTCGGCAATCTTGTTCGATGAGGCGTCGATTTGCCGCATGGTCGCCACCACTTGCGCGATGACGGCGCCGCCACGCTGCGCCACGCCGGAGGCCGTGTCGGCCAGCACATGCGCCTGGCGAGCATTGTCGGCATTCTGCTTGACGGTCGAGGTCAGCTCTTCCATGGAAGAGGCTGTCTCTTCCAGCGAGCTGGCTTGCTGCTCCGTGCGCGCAGACAGGTCCAGGCTGCCCGCCGCCACTTCGGACGAGGCCGAGGCGATGGTTTCCGTACCGGCGCGCACCGTGCCCACTGTTTGCGCCAGGTTGTCGTTCATGCGCTTGAGCGCCTGCAACAGTTGCCCCATTTCATCGCGCGACTGTACGGTGATCTGGCTGCGCAAATCGCCAGCGGCCACCGTGTTGGCCACCTGCAATGCCGTGGTGACGGGACCGGTGATGGAGCGCGTGATGCCATATGCCAACGCCGCCGCAATGGCCAGCGCCGCCAGCGACATGCCGATCAGCAAGGTGCGCGTGTTGGCATAGGTCGCATTGGCCTCGTCGCCCGCCGTGTTGGCCAGGGTGTTTTGCAAGCTGATCTGTTCAGCAATCAATTGCTTGTAGACGAGTAAGACGGGGCGCAGCTGGCCGTACAGGTAGGCGCTGCTGTCGTCCGGCGTGCCGCTCCTGATCAGTTCAAGCAAGGCCTCCTGTCCCTGTGCGTAGCGCGTGTTGGCGTCGTTCATCTTGGCCAGTAAAGCGCGTTCGCGCTCGGAATCAAGCATGCTCGCGAGCTTGCCGAGATTGCCGGCCGCCGCCTGGCGCGCGGCCAGGATGGCGTCGGTTTGCTTGCGCTGGTCGGCCGGATCGGCGCTGAGCATCATGTTGCGCAGGGCAATGGCGATGTCATTGATGTTGGCCGACACGCTGTTGGCGAGCTCAATCTTGGGCATGCTGTCATGCACGATATGGCCGGTGCCCTGGTTGATCTTGCCCAGCATGGCGATGCCCAGACAGGAGATGATGATCAGCATGGCGCCGATGGCGCCAAAGCCTGTGGCGAGGCGTGTGCCGATGGTCAGGTTGGATAAAAACTTCATGGCTGTCTCAATACGGGGAATGGTGAAAAGGTCGGCGGCGTGCAGATGGGTGCCGCGCCGCCAAGCGGAGGACGATCCTAGACCTTTTTTGTGATATTTCCATAGGGCAATATGCCTAGTTTCTCCCCGGGGCACACGCCAGTTCCGCCTATCCTGCGGCTTGCGCGTGTTTTCAGCTATATTGGCAGGCACCCGCCGGGCAGCACGCCATGACCGGCGCCGCTGCCAATCCGGCCGTTTTTCTCATTTTCAGCCATAGGTCCGCATGACTTCTTTTCGTCTCCGTTTCTTCCCCTTCCTGCTGGCGCTGCTATTGGCGTGCTCGCTATCTGCGCCGCCCGCCTGGTCGCAGCCCGTCGATGACGCCGCCACGGCCGACCAGCGCCTCGATGGCTTGCGCAAGCAGATCACCAGTATCCAGAAGGCGCTCGATGGCGAGGCGGAACTCGATGACGCGACCCTGTCGCAGATGCGCGCCGACGCGCTGGCGGCCAGCGCCGAGGCGGACAAGGTTGCTGAAGCGCTCGCGCCCACCCTGTCCAGCGTGCAGGCGCGCCTCGCCGAGCTGGGCAAGCCGGCGGCGGGCACGAAAGATGCACCAGACGTGGCGGCGCAGCGCAGCCAGCTGGACCGCACCAGCAGCGCGCTCGATGCGCAGGTGAAGCTGGCGCGTCTGCTGGCAGTGGAAGCGACGCAGGCGTCGGAGCAAGTGTCGACCGCGCGCCGCGCGCAGTTGCAGGCGCGCCTGGGCGAGCGCACGGCCTCGATTTTGGCCGGCTCGTTCTGGACGCAGTTGCATGCCGAGTTGCCGCAGAATCTGCAGCGCCTGCGGGCGCTGGAGCTGGAATTGGCGAATGCGGCAGGCGCCACGCCGTGGTCGGCCTGGGGCGGCTTGCTGGCCGCTATCGTGGCGGTGATCGGCGCCAGCGTCTGGGCTTCGCGCTATTTGCTGGTGGTCACGTCCACGCGCGTGCCGCATGGCCGCTTGCGCCGCTCGCTGCATGCGCTGGCCGTGCTGGTGCTGGCGCTGGCCACGCCGGGCCTGGTGGCGGAATTGCTGGCCATGGGGCTGCGCTGGGAGGGCGGCCTGTCCGAAAAAACCTCGACTTTCCTGAGCAGCTTGATCGGCATCATCTGTTTTGCCGGTTTCACGGCGGGACTCGGCCACGCGCTGCTGTCGCCACGGCGCGTGTCGTGGCGTCTGCTGCCCCTGCCCGACGCGCTGGCGCACCGCATGCGCAACTTCCCGTCGATGTTTTCCTTCATCGTCGTGCTCGTATGGGCGACGGAGCGGGTCACCATCGTCATCAATGCGGGCCTGTCCACGGCCGTGGCCGTCAATTGCATCGTCGCCCTGGTGATGAGCACGACCCTCGCCTACGGCTTGATGCGCGCCGAGCGCTGCTGGCGCCAGTTGCGCGAGGCCGATCCCGCCACCCTGGTCACGCCGCTGTGGCTGCGCTGCGTGACGGTGCTGCTGTGGCTGGCGCTGGCGTCCAGCGTCATCAGCTTGCTGATCGGTTATGTGGCCTTTGGCAGCTTTGTCGCCAAGCAAATCGCCTGGGTCATCGTGGTGGTGTGCAGCACCTATCTGCTGACGGTGCTGGTCGATGATATCTGCATGTTGCTGGCCTCGACGCCGCCGCCTCCGGATGCCGTCAATCCCGTGCTGGCCACGCCCAAGGCGCGCGACCAGGCGGCCGTGCTGTTGTCGGGTATCGGCCGGGCCATCGTCGTGCTGCTGGCGCTGATGCTGCTGCTGGCGCCATTCGGCGAAGGTCCGGGCGAACTGTTCCAGCGGGTCGGCAAGTTGCAGGATGGCCTGGCCATCGGCGAAGTGGCGATCCGCCCTGCCGCGCTGATCCAGGCCCTGCTGGTGCTGCTCGTCGGTTTTGTCGCGCTGGGCCTGTTCAAGCGCTGGTTGCAAAACAGTTATTTGCCGACCACCAATCTCGATTCCGGCATGCAAGTGTCATTCATCACCCTGTTCGGCTATATCGGCGGCGTGCTGGCCGTGGCGCTGGCCCTGTCGGCGGCGGGCATCGGCCTGGAACGCATCGCGTGGGTGGCGTCGGCCTTGTCGGTGGGTATCGGCTTCGGCTTGCAGGCGGTGGTGCAGAACTTCGTGTCCGGCCTGATTTTATTGGCCGAGCGCCCCGTCAAGGTGGGCGACTGGGTGTCTCTCGGCGGCGTGGAGGGCGACATTCGCCGCATCAATGTGCGCGCCACGGAAATTCAACTGGGCGACCGCTCGACGGTGATCGTGCCGAACTCGGAATTCATCACCAAGACGGTGCGCAACGTTACCCTGGCCAATCCCCTGGGGCTGGTGCAGGTCAAGCTGCCGCTGCCGCTGGGCACGGATGCGCAGGCGGCGCGTGCGCTGATCCTGTCCGCCTTTGTCGACAATCCCGACGTGCTCGACACGCCGGCGCCCAGCGTGCAGCTCGACGGTATCGACAATGGCTATCTGCTGTTCAACGCTACCGGCTTTGCCTCGTCGCCGCGCCTGACGTCGGGCATCCGCAGCGCGCTGCTGTTCGAACTGCTCAAGCGCCTGGACGAGGCGCATATTGCGATCGCCAAGCCCAGCACCATGGTGCTGAGCAGCGGACCGGCCCAGCCCGAGGCGCCGGCCATATCAGCCGTTGCGCCGGCGCCCGCAGCCGTGCCGCCGCTGACGTCTTAACGCACGGTCGACCACAGCAGCGCCGCCAGGTACAGGCCGATGCCGAACGCCGTGTGCGCCATCAGGCTGCGCAGGCGGGCGGCCGTCGGATGCGGCGTCTTGCTGGCGGCCAGGCCGGCGCCCATACCCGGCTGCAAGATGCAAAACGGCGCGGCCACGCTCACGAGGCCCGCCAGCAGGGCCGGCGCGAAGGTCGGCTCTTGCACCCATTCCTGCCCCACCAGCGCCAGCAGCACGGCCGCAAACAGCACGCCGATGAGGTAGTGGGCGGTCCAGCCCAGGATCGCTTCATCGCGCACGGGCGCCGCCTGGGCGATGTTGACGTGGGTGAAGGTGCCCTGCGGCAAATGGCCGAGCCAGCGCCCCACCATCGCAAAGTTCAGCGAGGGAATGCACCAGAAGCGCTTCAAGGCCACCGCCCACACATCCATCACCGCCGTCGCGCCCACGCCGATCGCCAAAGCATCAAGCCAGAGTATTTGCATCGCTGTCATCCCTTAACATTCAATTGATTGCTTGAATGTTATAAGGGTGCTAGCATCGTGTCAATGAAAAATACCGATATCGATACCCTCACCGGTTCCGCCGGGTTTGCCCATATTTTAGGCAGCGCGCCGCGCCTGCGCCTGCTTGAGCAGATCGCGCACGGCGAATATGCGGTGGAGCAGCTGGTGGACTTGACGGGCCTGTCGGTGGCGAATACGTCCCAGCATTTGCAGCAGTTGCGGCGCGCCGGTTTCGTGCAGGCGCGGCGCGACGGCAAGCGGGTGCTGTACCGGCTCGGTAGCGGCCCCATCGTGCAACTGCTGGCTGCGCTGGACGTGTATGCGCAGCATCAGCGCAGCGAGTTGCAGGCGCTGGGTCGCGGTGACCACGTGGAAGTGCTCACGGGCGACGAGTTGCTGGAACGCATGCGCGAGGCCAGCATCACCGTGCTCGACGTGCGCCCCGCGCAGGAATTCGCCGCTGGCCATTTGCCCGGTGCGATCAATATTCCTTTTGATGACTTGCAGCGCCGCTTCGCCGAGCTGCCCGCTAACCAGGACATCGCCGCCTATTGCCGCGGCCCGTATTGCGTGCTGTCCGTGCAGGCCGTGGCGGCCCTGCGCCAGCATGGCTTGCATGCGCGCCGTCTGGGCAGCGGCTACGACGACTGGCAGGCGGCCGGCTTGCCGGTGAGCCGGGCGGCGTGATGGCGATCCCCAACAGCAAACAGAAACTGGTCGAGGCGATTACCACCACGTATGGAAAACTGGCGCAGGAGTTGGCGCGCGTGCCGCCGGCGCTGGCGCGCGATCCCGTGCTGGAAGGACAAGTGGCGGGTACGCGCATGAGCGTGTGCGATCTGCTCGCGTACCTGGTGGGCTGGAACGAGCTGGTCTTGCACTGGCACGCGCAGCTACGCGACGGTAAGCGTATCGAGGACATCGCCTTTCCCGCCGAAGGTTTCACGTGGAACGCTCTTGGGAAACTGGCGCAGCGCTTCTATGCAGACTATGCTGAGCTGAGCATGGAAGACTTGCAGCAGCGTCTGGAACAGGCGAAAGACCAGCTGCTGGCGCTGATCGAAAGCCATGATGATGCGCAACTGTATGGTCAGGCCTGGTACACGCATTACACGATGGGGCGCATGATCCAGTTCAATACCTCGTCGCCATATGCGAATGCGCGCACGCGCTTGCGGGCCTGGCTCAAGACCTTGTAGCACCCTGAGCGGCAGGCTTGCACGATTGCATCAGTACCATCAGAAACGTTTTCAGGCAGGATAGTGGTTTCAAGCGTAAACAAGAAGGATCACCATGCTGACCATCGCCCTCGCCCAGATGAATCCCACCGTGGGCGACTTCGACGCCAATGTCGCCGCCATCATCGCGCGCATGGGCCGCGCCAGCGAGGAAGGCGCCGACTTGCTCGTGTGCCCGGAACTGTCGCTGTGCGCGTATTACCCGGGCGACCTGTTCGAGGACGCCGCCTTCCTGCGCGACATGCAACAGGCGCTCGAAACCCTGCTGCAGGCATCCACGCGCTGGCCGGCGCTCGTCACCGTCATCGGCACGGCGCGGTCGAATCCCGGCGTCGGCAAGCCCCTGTACAACGCCTTGCTGGCCATCCGCGACGGGCGCATCGTGGCCGAATACTACAAGCAGCTGCTGCCGACGTACGGCATCTTCGACGAGGGCCGCCATTTCGAGCCAGGCCCGCCCGGCGCCTGCACATTGCATATCGCGGGCAGCAAGGTCGGCTTCATGATTTGCGAGGATGGCTGGAATGACGATGGCCGCGCCTACGCCGTCAACCCCTTCGAGGCCCTGCACGCGGCGCGGCCCGACCTGGTCGTCAGCATCAACGCCAGCCCGTCCGACATCGGCAAGCGCGCGCAGCGCCACGCCGTATTTGGCGCCGCCTGCAAGCGCGTCAATCTGCCCCTGCTCTTCGTCAACCAGGTGGGCGGCCAGGACCAACTCGTCTTCGACGGCGCCTCGTTTGCCATCTCGCCCACCTTGGGCGTGCAATTCGAGGCTGCCCGCTTCGTCGAAGATTTTCAATTGCTGCGTGTTGCCGATGGCCGTTTCGCGCAGTCCGATGGCCAGCCCTTCCCCGTGCCCGACCCGGAAGGCATCCCCGCCGTGGAATTTGCGCGGCGCCAGATCGTGCTGGGTTTGCGCGACTATGCGCGCCGCTGCCGTTTTACAAAAGTCGTCGTCGGCTGCTCGGGCGGCATCGATTCGGCGCTGACCCTGGCCTTGGCCGTCGAGGCGCTGGGCGCCGACAACGTCGTGGCCATCACCATGCCGTCCGTCTTTTCCAGCGCCGGCTCCGTCACCGATTCCGTCGCCCTGTGCGCCAACCTCGGCATCGCGCTGTACACGCATGCTATCCGCGACATCGTGGCGCAATACGAAGCCGGTTACGCCCAAGCTTTCGACGGCAAGTTGCAAGGACTGCCGCTGGAAAACCTGCAGGCCAGGGTACGCGGCACGATCCTGATGGAATACTCGAATGCGTTCGGCGCCCTGCTGCTCACCACCGGCAACAAGAGTGAAATCTCAGTCGGATATTGCACCCTGTACGGCGACACGAACGGCGGGCTGGGGCTGATCGGCGACTTGTACAAGACCGAGGTCTTTGCCCTGTCGCGTCATATCAATACCAGCGCCGGGCGCGAACTGATCCCCGCCGCCGTGCTCGATAAACCCCCGTCGGCGGAACTGGCGCCGGCCCAGCGCGATACGGACAGCTTGCCGCCGTATCCCGTGCTCGATGAAATCTTGAAGTGGCATATCGAGGGGCGTCGCCTGCCAGCGGCCGAAAGCGCGCAAGCGCTGACCCTGGTCGACCAGTTGCGCGAGACGGACGAGGGGCGGGCGCTGGTGACGCGCATCCTCGGCATGGTCGCCCGCAACGAATACAAGCGGCGCCAGGCGGCGCCCATCATCCGCGTGCGTTCGCGCGCCTTTGGCAGTGGGCGCCAATTGCCGATCGCCGCCCACTACCCCACTGGAGACGACGCATGACCCTCACCTATTCCGCCGACGCGGCCATCCTGATCGGCCGCTTCCAGCCTTTTCACAATGGGCATGCCGGCTTGCTGCAGTCGGCGCTGACGACCGCCGCCCAGGTAGTGGTGGTGCTCGGTTCCGCCTTCCATGCGCGCAGCCCGAAGAACCCGTTTACGTGGCAGGAGCGGGCCGCCATGATCGCGGCCACCCTGCCCGAGGCGCAGCGCGTGCGCGTGCATTACGTGGCCGTGCGCGATTACTACGACGATGGCCTGTGGGCCGACGCCGTGCGGCGCGCCGTGGCAGGTGCCGTGCCCGCGGCGCAGCGCGTTACCCTGGTGGCCTGCTTCAAGGACGCCACCAGTTACTACCTGCACCACTTCCCGCACTGGCAGTTATTCAATCTGGAGATAGATCCTGGTGCACCGATTGGCGCGACGGCGATCCGCAACGTGCTGTTCGAAGCCGAAGACGTCGATGTATCGCTGAGCGCCGTAGAACAGCTGCTGCCGGCGGCCATCGGCCAGTATTTGAAAGCGTGGACCTTGTTGCCGTGGTACGCGCCGCTGGTGCAGGAATACCGCGCCATCGAAGCGTACAAGGCGCGCTGGCGCGCGGCGCCGTATGCGCCCATCTTTTGCACTGTCGATGCGCTGGTGCAGACGGGCGGCCACGTCTTGCTCGTGCGCCGCGGCGGCTATCCGGGCAAGGGTTTATGGGCCTTGCCTGGCGGCTTTCTGGAGCCGCGCGAACGCCTGCTGCAGGGCGCCCTGCGCGAGCTGGCGGAAGAAACCCAGCTGGGCGTGCTGGCGCCCACCCTGGTCGAGGCGCTGGTTGGCGTGGCCGTGTTCGACCATCCGGACCGCAGCCAGCGCGGGCGCACCATCACGCATGCGCATTATTTTGACTTGAAGACGCGCCAGCTGCCGGCCGTGAAGGCGGCCGACGATGCGGCGCTAGCGCAGTGGGTGCCTGTGGCCTCGCTGCCTGCCATGGAAGAGCAATTCTTCGAAGACCATTTTCATATCCTGAACCACTTCCTGCAGTTGACGCAAGAGGGGCGCTGAGGGGGAGTTATCCCCCTCTTTGCGCGTCAGGACGTCACGCGTTCCCAGCCATGCTTGACGGCTGCCTTGAAGTCGTCCCACGCCGACTGGGGATACGTGTGTTCCCAGTTGCTGCGCAGTTCAAGCTCGACCTGCTCCCAGCTTTGCCCCCGGTAGCTGTTGCTGCCAGCCATAGAATGGCCATAGCGGTAGGCGGGATCGTAGTCGTCGAAGCGCGCGCCGCTGGACGCATACTGGCTGCTCCAGTGGTTGCGGTAATACTGCTCGTCGTCGTAGCTGGTGCCTGGCAGGTTGTCGGCGCCGGGATAGCGGCGCGCGTTGGTGCCCGTGCTGGACGGCGGCGGCATGCCGCCCGCAAATTGCTGCGACCTTGCCGCCGCTTCGTTCAGGTTGCCGGCGGACGTGCCCTGCTGCGATGGCGCGCTTGACTGCATGCTGGCGCCCTGGCGCATCGCGCTGTCGCTTTGCGGCGCGCCTTGCCAGCCGCCGGTGCGCCAGTGGTCGGCGTGCGCATCGATGTCGAGCGGCGCGTAGCGCTCGACGAGGTCGGTGGCGCGCTGGATATCGGCGTCGCTCGCGCCTTCCAGGGTCAGCACGACATGCCCGCGCCGCACGGCTTCCGCATAGATGTGGCGGTCGGCGTGGCTGCCGGAACAGGTCCGTAAAGAAATGCTTGATGTTGTCGAGCATGCTGTCGCTATCGTCGCGGCGGATATTTTCCGTGGCGGAAAATTCATCACTGCCCGCATCGTGCAGGCGAATGCTGGCGCCGGGAAAGCCAGCCGTGATCAGGTCGTGCCGGGCGCGCTCAGCCATGTCGCGCAGTGCGAAAACTGCTGCCAATGTATGTGCCATGATGATCTCCAATCGGTGAACAACGTCCTTCCAGTGTAGGCCGTGCCAGGCGAAAGGGGCGCTCGTTTGCCCCTTGGAAATCGTTTTGTTCAACAAATATTGACGACGTGATATGGATGCCGTGGCGCCACGTGAAACCTCAGGCGGGCGTGCCCACGAACGCGCGCAAAAAGTCGATAAAGGCGCGTACCTTTTCCGCAATATGCTGGGTGTTCGGATATACGGCATACACGCCCTGCTCCGGGAAGACGACGTCGGGCAGCAGGCGGCGCAGGCGTCCCGCGCGCACTTCCCCTTCCACCTGCCATTGCGGCAGCAGCGCCACGCCGCAGCCGCCCAGGGCAAAGCCCAGCAGGGCCGAGGCGGAATCGGAATGGATGGCGGCGTCGTCCTGCGCGGTGAAGGCGGCGGGGCCGTCCGGCGTCTGCACGTCCCAGCGTAGCGGCGTGCTGAGCCGGCTGTGCGCCAGCCAGCGCGCGCGCTGCAAGTCGGGCAAGGTGGCGATGTCCCTGCCGGGCAGGCTGGCCAGGTAGGCTGGCGAGGCGACGGGCCAGATCGCATACGGCTCGATCAGCGCGGCGCGGTAGCTCGAATCGTTGAGGGAACCCATGCGGATGGCCAGGTCGTAGCGGCCCGAGATCAGGTCTTCATGCGACGACGACGACGAATGCTGGATCTGCAACTGCGGGTGGGCGGCGGCGAAGGCGATCAGCGCGGGGATCACCGTGCGGCTGCCGTATTCGACGGTGGTGGTCAGGCGCAGGGTGCCGCGCAAGCCCTGGTGTCCCTGGCGCGCCGTCTCGATGGCGCCCTGCGCTTCGCTCAGCACGCGCTGGCAATCTTCGTAAAAACGCCGCCCTACGTCGGTCAGCGCCAGGCTGCGCGTGCTGCGCGTGAGCAGCGACACGCCCAGCTCCGCCTCCAGCTGCTTCAAGTTAAAACTGACGACGGCCTTGCTCTGACCCAGCACGGCGGCGGCCGCCGTCAGCGAACCGGCATCGACGATGGCGATAAAAATACCCAGGCGGTCAAGACTAATCATGATGAAGAGTAAGTAGACATGCGGTTTTCAAGGGTTTGTCAAAATTTGTTTGACAGTGTAATCGGGGCTGGCCCGTTACGCAAATGACGTCGGGCGCTTAAGCTGGCGGTTTGCCATTCGGAGCACCATGGACTATCGCAAAAAGGTCGCGGCCATCTATCTGCTGGGGTTTTTCGTCGACCTGATCAACATGTTCATCACCAGCGTCGCCTACCCCGACATAGGCCATGCCTTGCACGCCTCGGTGGCGCAGCTGGCCTGGATCAGCACCGCCTATATCCTCGGCCTGACCATCGTCATCCCGGCCAGCGCCTGGCTGGCTGCCTATTATGGCAGCAAAACCGTATTCATGGCATCGTTGCTAACTTTTTTATGCGCCAGCATCGGCGCCGGCCTGGCACCCTCGATCGAGACGCTGATTATCTGGCGCTGCGTGCAGGGCCTGGGCGGCGGCTTGCTCATTCCGCTGGGGCAAAGCATGACCTATCAGTTGTACCAGCCTGCCGAGCGCCCCGGCCTGTCCTCCGTCATCATGCTGGTGGGCTTGCTGGCGCCCGCCCTGTCGCCCGCACTGGGCGGCGTGATCGTCGACAGCCTGTCGTGGCGCTGGATCTTTTATTTGAACGTGCCGTTTGCCGCGCTGGCGCTGCTGCTGGCCGCCTGCTGGCTGCGTCCCGATCCGCCCCGCGCGGCCGTTCCCCGCCTCGACGTCAGCGGCTTGCTGGCGGGCAGCACGGCGATTTTGCTGCTGTTGCTGGGCCTGACCATGTTGGGTACGCCGGGCGAGTTGCTGGCCGGCGGCACCGTGCTGGCGCTGGGCGCCGCCTGCGCGTGGGGCTATGTGCGCGGCGCGCTGCGCAAATCCACACCGCTGCTCAACCTGCGCCTGGCGGCCGAACCCCTGCTGCGCATTGCCATGCTGATGTATTTGCTGGTGCCTGGCGTCTTCATGGGCGTGAGCCTGCTGGCCATGCTGTACCTGCAGGGCGTGCTGGGCATGTCGGCGTCGACGGCGGGCGCACTGATGCTGCCGTGGGCGCTGGCCTCGTTTGCGGCCATTTCGCTGACCGGTAAAAGCTACCGCCGCGTGGGTCCGCAACCCCTGTTCATCGCCGGCGCGCTGTTGCAGGCGGCGGGCATGCTGATGCTGCTGCGGGTGGATGCGGCGGGTCAGCTGTTCTGGCTGGCCGGCGCGTATGCCGTGATGGGTTTTGGCGGCGGCTTGTGCAGCAGCACGGCGCAAAGCACGGCTTTCTTGCGCACGCCGGACGCGCAACTGAGCCAGGCCAGCGCCGTGTGGAATATCAACCGCCAGCTGGGCTTTTGCCTGGGTGTGGCGCTGCTCAGCGTACTACTGAATGGCTTGCTGGCGGCGCAGGGCATAGCCTCGCTGGATGACCCGGCCCGGCACCTGCGTGCGGCGCAGGTTTTCCACTGGTGCTTTGCGCTGGCCGCTGCCTCGTGCGTACTGCCTTTGGCGCTGTGCATGCGCATCGACAACCGCGCCGTTCTCGACCTTTTACATCACCATGGAGTAGCAAAAAAATGAATGCAAGGAATCCCTATTTTGACGACGTGTTGTCCACGCATGTGCTGATCCGCGAGTGGCTTTCGGGCGCAGCCACGGCCCCGGAACATTGCGCTAATTTACTGACGCGTTTTTCACCCGACTTCACGATGGTGGCGCCTGGTGGAATACAGCTCGATGGCGCCGGCTTAACAACGTTTTTCCGCGCCGCTGGCGGCAGCCGCCCCGGCCTCGTCATGCGCATCACGGACTTGAAGGTGATTCAGGAAAGCGCTGCCGGCGCCACCGTGTCTTACCGCGAATTCCAGTCGCTGCCCGGCGCAGAAAACACCGAGCGGCTGTCGACCGTCGTGTATGACAAAACACCGGCTGGTAGCCTGCTGTGGCGCCATTTGCACGAGACGTGGGTGGCGCGGGCGGATTGATCTTGCCACGTGGTGGCACGCGCGCTGCCTGAAGGACGATGCGCGTATCATGCGGTTCTTGCACTCGGAGAAAACAAAGATGCGCATAGACACGACATCGGACTCGCCAAGCTGGACCAAGGTCTTTGACATTGGTCATGAACTGCGGCAGCTTGGTCCCTTGATGGAAGAAAAATATCCTGATCTCGACTGGGAATTGTTTGTCTGCCTGCGCTGCGTGCCAAAAGACTTGCAGCGAAAAACATTCTGCCGCTATTACGCCAGCGATAAAATGTTCGGCCTCGATATCGCCATGGAAGAGGAAGACTTCGTGCCGGTGAAAAAAACACGCCGGCACAACGCAAATTGATCGGCGCCGCCTTTTTCACTTTTTTTTGCGGCGAGCATCCAGAAATACGCGAAAAAACTCCCAGGACTCCAGCCTGTTTCAGCGCAACTGATCGCCGATGTGCGGCAATGGTGCGTCGACAATCAGTGGCTGGATTCCGCCGTCTGATCCACCACGCACACACGGGCACTCAACTGAGGTCATGCAGGTCCTTGCGCTGCGCCGGGCCCACCGTAAACTGCGAAAACGCGACCTCGAGTCCAGCGCGTTCCGGCGTGCAGCACATGGGGCCCACCAGATAGCGCGCGGCCACGGGAAACGGCGCCAGGCGCAGCAGCGGCCAGAATTTTCCATCGCTTGAATACTGCACGCGGATGACGCCCTTTTCCACCGTCACGCGCAGCCAGAAACCGTCCGGCATGGCGGGCGCCAGGCTGACGGCCCAGTCCGATTTGTCCACCGTCAGCACGGTGCTCAGCAGCAACTGGCCGTCGGAAAATTCGACGCCGCACTTGATCCAGTTTTCCGCATCGATGCGCACCATCATGCCGGCCTGGTCATACAGCGACGCGTACTGTGCCGCCACGTGCAACTGCGCCGTGAAATCGCCATCGATGTCAGTGCCGAAAAAGTGGCCGCTGTCGCGGATAAAACCATACGAGGTCTTGCGCCAGAAATCCGTATTGGCATCCGTCGTCACGCGCAATTGCGCGCCGTCGGCGGACCATGTTTCCGGTGGATTGAGCCAGCTGCCTTGTGTGAACATCGCGTGCCTTTCCGAGCTAAAAAGATCACATAGTTTGCCCCCATCCCAGCGCCTTGTACAGGGCAATCGCATCGACATAGGACGCCGTTTCCGCCAGGAGCGCTTCGCGCCGGATATCGTACAAGGCGCGCTGGTTTTCCAGCACGGCCTGGTAGCTGCCGGCGCCGCCCGCATAGCGCGTGCTGGCGATGCCGAGGGCCGCATTGCCATGGCGCGCCGACTGCAGCAAGGAAGCCAATCGCGTCTGGTTTTCCGCCAGCTGCGTGACGGCGTTTTCCACGTCTTCCTGCGCCACCAGGATGGCTTGCGCATAGCGCGCCAGGGCGCCCTGCGCCTCCGCCTGCGTGCCGCGCAAGCGTGCCTTGACGCTGCCCAGGCGGAAGGCCGGATAGCTGACGGAGGGCGCCACTTCGAAGGCGCGCGCGCCGCCGTCGAACACGCCGCTGCCGCGCAGCGCAAAGAAGCCTAAAAATCCGCCCAGGCTCAGGCGCGGATACAGGTCGGCCTTGGCCGCCCCCACGTCTTCGCTGGAAGCGGCCAGCAGGCGCTCGGCGCGCACCACGTCGGGACGCTGCTTGATCAAGCGGTTCACGTCGCCGAGCGGCAGCTGGCCCGCCAGCGGCGCTTCCTGGCGCAGCATGGTCGCCAGCGAAATGGCGCCCGGCGCTTGGCCGCTCAGCACATCGAGCCGGTACTGCGCCTGGCGCAGGCCCGCCTGCAAGGAAGGCAGCATCGCTTCGCTGCGTGCCAGGTTGGCTAGCGCATTGTGGCGTTCTTCCGGCAAGCCGCTGCCGGCGCGGATGCGCGCGTCGATCAGGGCCACCGTATCGCGCCAGCTTTGCACCTGCGCCTGCGTCAGCGCCAGGTTTTGCTGGTAACCCAGGGCCTCGTAGTAATTGCGCGCCACCTCGGCGGCAATCGTCAGCTGCACCTGCCGCAAATCCGCCTGCGCCGCGTCGGCGCGCGCCTGCGCCGAGCGGCTGATATGCGCCAGGCGGCCGAACAGGTCGATCTCCCATTGCGCGTCGAACCCCACGCGCGTGCTGGTGCTGGCGGCGCGGCTATCGGCGGTGTTTTGCTGCACCTGGCGCTGCCATCCCGCCTGGCTGGTGACGGCAGGCAGTTCATCGAGCCGGCGCTCGTCGAAGACGGCGCGCGCGGCCAGCAGGTTCGCTTGCGCCTGCGCGATATCGAGGTTGTGTTCGAGCGCGCTGGCGATCAGCCGCGACAGGCGCGCATCGTCGAAAAATGTCCACCAGGCGGCCTCGCTGACGGCGCTCGCACCGGGCGCGAATTGCGCTTGCTGCGGACTGGCCAGATGGACGTCGGGCGTGCCTGGCGTGACGTAGGCGGGACTGACGGCGCAGCCGGCCAGCAAGGGGAAAAGGGAGACAAGATAGCGGTAATTTTTCATAGGGATTCCTTCAGCGCCTGCGACAGGTCGCGCGCGCGCGGCGTGGCATGGTCGGCCGTATGGCGGCGGGCCAAAAAGGTGTACACGGTGGGCAGCACGAACAGGGTGAAGAAGGTGCCGATCAACATGCCGGAAACGATCACCACGCCCAGACCGAAGCGGCTGTTGGCGCCCGCGCCGGAAGCGAACAGCAGCGGCACCAGGCCCACCACCATGGCGGCCGTCGTCATCAGGATGGGGCGCAAGCGGATCTGCGCCGCCTTGCGGATGGCCGTGATGCGGTCGAGCTGTTCATGTACCTGCAATTCGTTGGCAAATTCCACCATCAAGATGCCGTGTTTGCTGATCAAGCCGATCAGGGTCACGAGGCCGATCTGCGTATAGATATTGACGGTGGCGTAGCCCAGCGCCAGCGGAATCAGCGCGCCGCAAATCGACAGGGGCACCGTGATCAGGATGATCAGCGGGTCCGTCAGGCTTTCATATTGGGCCGCCAGCACCAGGTAAATCACGACGACGGCCGCGAGGAAGGCCAGCAGCAGGGCGTTGCCTTCCGTGGCGAACTGGCGCGCGTCCGATTGCCAGTCGTAGCTGAAGCCCGGTGGCAGGGTTTTCGCCACACCGTCGAGGAAGGCCACGGCATCGCCCAGGGTCACGCCCGGCGCCGGCACGCCCTGGAAGGTGGCCGCATTTTGCTGGTTGAACTGGGTCAGCATGTTCGGCTCGATCTGTTCCGTTACCGACACGATGGCGGACAGTGGCAGCAGGCTGCCATCGTCGGCGCGCACGTACTGCTGCGTCAGGGCTTGCGCCGTCAAGCGTTGTTCGCGCGGGCTTTGCGCGATGACGTCGTAGGCGCGGCCATCCATGCCGAAGCGGTTCAAATAATTCTCGCCCACCAGCACGGCCAGCGATTCGCCGATGTCCTGCATGCGGATGCCCAGGCTGTTGGCCTTGGAGCGGTCGACGCGCACCTTCACGACGGGGTTGTTGTAATCGAGGTCGCTGTCGACGACGGCGAACAGGCCGCTATCGCGCGCGCGCTGCTTGACGTCTTCCATGGTGCGGAACAGGGTGGCGTAATCCTGCGCGCTGCGCAAGACCAGTTGCACGGGCAAGCCGCCGCTCGATCCCGGCAGGGGCGCCAGCTGGAAGGCGAAGATGCTGGTGCCTTCCACGTCGCCCACGGCGTGCTGGAGTTCTGCCTGGATGACGGCCGCATTGCGCGAACGTTCGGCCCACGGCGTGAGGTTGATACCGCCGATGCTCGATGCCGGACCTTCGCCGCCATTGATGATCCAGCGCGACGCCGTCTCCGGCACGTTCTTGTAGATGTCATCGAGCTTGTACGAGAAGCGCTCGACGTAATCGAGGTTGGCATGCTGCGGCGCCTTGATCGCCGTCAGCACGCTGGCCTGGTCTTCCGCCGGCGCCAGTTCGCGCTGGGGCAGCAGGTACAAAAACGGCAGACTCACCATCACCAGCGCGGCGAAACCGGCGCTCAGCCAGCGGTGGTGCAGGGAGCGGTCCAGCAGGCGCGCATAGCGGCTGGTGAGGCCTTCGAAGAAGTGCTCGGCGGCCCGCGCCATGCGCCCTTCCGCCTGTTTCGGCTGCAGCAGCAATGAGCTCATGACGGGCGACAAGGTCAGCGCCACCACGCCCGACACCACCACGGCGCCGGCCAGGGTCAGCGCGAACTCCTTGAACAGCGCGCCGGTGAGACCCCCCATCATGCCGATGGGCGCATACACGGCCGCCAGGGTGATCGTCATGGCGATCACGGGGCCGGCCACTTCGCGCGCGCCCACCAGGGCGGCCGCCACGGGCGTCTTGCCTTCCTCGATATGGCGGTGCACGTTTTCCACCACGACGATGGCGTCATCGACCACCAGGCCCACGGCCAGCACCATCGCCAGCAAGGTCAATAAATTGATGCTGAAGCCGAAGGCCAGCATCAGCGCGGCCGCGCCCAGCATCGACAGCGGTATCGTCACGACGGGAATGAGCACCGAGCGCAAGGAACCCATGCACAGGTAGATGACGATGACGACAATGAGCAGCGCTTCGAGCAGGGTGTGCGCCACCTCGTCGATGGACGACTGGATGAAGCGCGCCGTCTCGAACGCCAGCTCGACTTTCACGCCGGGCGGCAGGGTTTTCTGGATCTCCGGCAGCAGTTTCTTGATGCCGTCGACAATCACCAGCGGGTTGCCGCCCGGCGTGGGCGACAGGCCAAGGTACACGGCCGGCACGCCGTCCATGATGCCGCTCGTTTCCGTCGCGGCCGCACCCAGCTCCACCGTGCCCACGTCTTTCAAGCGCACGAGGGCAGCGCTGTCTTTTGCATCGCCGCCCTTGGTGATGACCATGTCGCGGAACTCCGCCACGCTGGTCAGATCCGTGTTGACGCTGATGTTCGAGACGACGAACTGTCCCTTCACTTTGCCGGGCGCCGCCTGGTAGTTATTGCGCCGCACGGCGTCGGCCACGTCGGCCGCCGTCAGGCCGCGCGCCGCCAGTTTCGCCGGGTCGATCCACAAACGCATGGCCAGCTGCTGGCCGCCATACACGTCAACCTTCGCCACGCCGTCGATGGTGGCGAACATCGGCTGCACCACGCGCGCCAGGTAGTCCGTCAGCGCGGGCGCCGACACGCTCTCGCTGGCAAAGCCGACATAGGCGACGGCCGAGGAATCGCCGGCCGAGCGCTCAATGACGGGATCGAAGGCGCCTTCGGGCAGCTTGTAGCGCACCTGGTTAACCTTGGCCATGACTTCCGTCAGTGCCTGCGTGGAATCGCGGTTCAGTTCCATGCGCACGGTGACCGTGCTGCTGCCCTGCACCGAGGAGGAGGTCAGGTAGTCGATGCCTTCCACCGACGACACGGCTTGGGCGATCGGCTGCGTCACAAAGCCCTGCATCAGTTCCGCCGAGGCGCCCGGATAGTTGGTGGTGACGGTGATGGTGGACGATTCCAGCATCGGATACTGGCGGATCGGCAGCTGCTTGATGGCGATCACGCCCAGCATCAGAATCAACGTGCTGATCACCAGCGCCAGCACGGGGCGGCGTACGAATAAATCGGTAAATTTCATGGTGATGCGCTCCTCTTACGAACCGGCCTTGGGCGCGGCGCGTTTTACTTCATCCAGGGTATTGGCCACGGCCTGCACAGCCATGCCGTCGGCCAGTTTCAGCTGGCCTGAAGCGACCACGCGCTGGCCTTCGCGCAAGCCGTCAAGGATGGCTACCCTGCCCCCAGCCCGCTCGCCCAGCTTGACGCCCACGCGCTTGACGGTGAGCGGCTGTTTTCCCTCCTGCTGCGCGACAAACACCGTGTCGCCGTACGCGCTGTAGGTCACGGCCGTTTCCGGCACCGTCAGCTGCTGGCCCGCCTCGCGCGCCACGCGCACATTGGCGTACATGCCCGCCTTCAGCGCGCTGCGGGGATGGGCGAGCGTCGCCTGTACCTGCACCATGCGCGAGCGGGCGATCAGCGGATCGATGGCGTTGATCTTTGCCGTGAAGACGTCGCCGGGGTAGGCGTCCACCAGCACTTGCACGGCCTGGCCTGGCGCCAGTTTGGCGCTGCTCTGTTCATCCAGGGCGAAGTTCACCAGCAGCGACTTCGTATCGATCAAACTGGCCACCGTGTCGGCCGCATTCAGGTACTGGCCCGCGTGCACCTTGCGAATGCCCAGCTGGCCGGCGAACGGCGCGCGGATGGTCTTTTGCGCGATCAGGGCTTCCGTCTGACGCACGTCGCCCAGGGCCGCATCGCGCGCGGCCAGGGCGCTATCCAATTGCTCTTGCGTGGCCGCTTTTTCCTTGACCATCTGCACCGTGCGGGCATGGCTGCTTTCCGCGTTTTTCAGTTGCGCGCGCTGGCGCAGCAAGGCCGCCTGTTCCTGGGCGTCATTGAGCTGCACGAGTATGGCGCCGGCCGCCACGGTCTGGCCCGACTCGAAGCGGATCTGCGTGATGCGCCCGCCCGTTTCGGCGGCCACCTGCACCTGGCGCGCCGCTTCCAGTTCGCCCACGCCGGCAAAAAAACGCTCCTGCGTGTCCAGCACGACGGGCACCAGCGCCACCTTGGTGGCGGGAGTGGCGGCGGCATCGGCCGCATGCGAGTCGGCACGTGGAGTCAGCACGGCGCCGGCGACGGCCAGGGTGATGGCCAGCGCGGAGGCGCCGACGATTTTCGTATTCATGATGAAGTCCTTTACTGCTGTCAAAGGGAAGAAGAGGCGCAGCGGAGGCTGATCAGGTCCGCTGCGCGTTGAAAAGTACAAACAGGGCTATGGTCCACAGCAGCAGCACCAGATGCGTCGTCTGCAAGCCTTCCTGCGCGATCCAGTAGCCGAACCACAGGCCGCCCAGGTGCATCAGCAGCAAAAAGGCGGCCATGGCGCACAGGGCCAGGTTTAGCCACGGCAGTGCATCGGCCAGCGACGCGCCAAAGAATAGCGCCACGCCCGT
This sequence comes from Janthinobacterium lividum, assembly GCF_023509035.1. Classification (NCBI taxonomy): domain Bacteria; kingdom Pseudomonadati; phylum Pseudomonadota; class Betaproteobacteria; order Burkholderiales; family Oxalobacteraceae; genus Janthinobacterium; species Janthinobacterium lividum. The sequence continues at coordinate 991,556 of NZ_CP075583.1, forward strand.
CCAGGCGGCGATGGCGGCCAGCAGTTGCAGCGCCAGCACCACGCCCAGCGATAGCCGGTGCAAGGTCAGTGAGGTGAGGGCGCGGCGCAGCAACGGCGTCTGGATGGTGGGGTCCTGGCGCAGCGGGTCCATGCGCATGGTGTTGCCGATGGCCCAGACGGAGCCGTGGAAGGCGTGCAGGTTGTTGATGGCGGCCAGGCTGAGCCAGATGGCCAGGCCGGTGGCGAGAATGGCGTGAAACAGCCAGATGGAGTGCTGCAGCTGCATGGGATTCCAGTCCAAAAGGTGTCTTGCCTGCATGCGGACGTGGAAACTCCTCGACAGCGGGAAGCTACCGGCCTATTATGCAAGCAATTAGTTGGTTAACTGGCCCCATGATAGTTGAGCGAAATGAATTACACAAGTAAACGTTTGGATAATAGCGAAGCGCCGCAAACGACAGAGCGCATCCTGTATTTCATCAAGACCAAGGGACCCGTCTCCACGGCGACCCTGGCCAAGACCCTGGACATGACGGGCGAGGCGGCGCGCCAGCAAGTGCAAAAGCTGGTGGCGGCGGGCCTGATCGAGGGACGCCAGGAAGCGCAGGCGGGCGCCGGGCGGCCGCGCCAGAACTGGGTCTTGACGGAAGCGGGCAATGCGCGCTTTCCCGACACGCATGCGCAGCTGACGATCAAGCTGATCGGCTCGGTGCGCCAGCTGTTCGGCGAAGCGGGGCTGGACAAGCTGATTACCCAGCGCGAAGAGGAAAGCCGCAGCGCGTATGCCTTGGCGTGCTCGGCGCCGGATTTGCCCACGCGTTTGCGGCAGCTGGCGGCGGTGCGCGATGAAGAGGGTTATATGGCGCGCGTGGAAGCGGATGGCGACGACTGGCTGCTGATCGAAGACCACTGCCCCATCTGCGCCGCCGCGCGCACCTGCCAGGGCTTTTGCCGCTCCGAATTGCAGCTGTTCCAGGAAGTGGTGGGGCCGGGCGCCAGCATTGTGCGCGAACAGCATTTGCTGACGAACGCCATGCGGTGTATCTATCGCATTTCGCCGCTTCCTTAAGCTTTCGGAAACAGGGGCCAGGTGCCCAGCGCCACCAGCCCGGCCAGCCACCATACGACGGGCCAGCTGCTGGCCGCCAGCAGGTGCGGGATGGCGATCGGAGTGAGGAACAGCCCCACGTAGACGGCCGTATTCGCCATGCCCAGGGCCGTGCCCGCATTGGCGCCGCCCGCTTCCGTGGCCAGCTCCGTGTAGGCAACGCCATGCCAGGCGGACACGGCGATACCGGCGGCCACCACGGCGGCCATCAACAGCCAGCCCGGCGCGTCCAGCCAGGCGATGCATCCCAGCAAGACGAACGAGGCCAGCGCTACCAGGGCCGAGCCGCGCAGGTAGGCGGGCCGGTTGGCGTGGCGGTCCGTGTGGCGTCCGCTCCAGATGCGCATCACCATGGCGCCCGCCTGCAGGGCTACCATCACGGCCGTGATCGCCGCCAGGCCCAGGTGGCCATGGTCGTGCAGGAAGACGGTGGCGAAGCTGAGCACGGCAAATTGCGGCACGCACAGCAAGCCAATGGCGGCGACCATGCGCCAAACTTTACGATTCCGCAAGGGCGGCGCAGGCTTGACCCCAATCAGGCCCGTGGACGCGTTTTGCGGGGCCGTGGCGGCCTCGGCAGAGAAATCGGGCTCATGCATCCATCGCCACGTAAAAAACGCCGACAGGCCGCATATGAGGGCCAGGGCGCCAAACACGGGCATGAAGCCATAGCGCGATGCCAGGCTGGGCAGGATGAGGGCGCCGAGGCCGCCGCCGAGCGGCACGGCTGTCTGGCGGATGCTCATGGCGAAACCCCGTTCGCCCGGGCCGAACCAGCGCATCACGGCGCGGCCGCTGGCGCCATTCACGCTGCCGCCCAGCACGCCGACCAGCGCCAAGCCCGCCGCCAGCGCCCACAAGGGCGGCACGGCGCTGCCCTGGGGCGTGATCCACAGCAGCAGGGATAGCAAGGCCAGCATGGTGCCCAGCAAGCCGGTCAGCAGCACGGGGCGGTCGCCCCAGCGGTCGGTGGCCATGCCCCATGGCAATTCGGTCAGGGCCACGCCCAGGCCCATGGCGCCCAGCGCCACCCCCAGTTCTGTATTGCTCAGGTGATAGCCGCTGCGCAGCCAGATGGCCGTGGTGGGCATGCCGTTGGCGGCGGCGGAAAAGCTGGCATTGGCCGCCACGCCGACGGCCAGTACTTTCCAGCGATGCGAGGCGCCCAACAAGGGCGCTGTGATGGGGACAGAAACGGCAGGGCAGCTGGTGGTCATGGCATGGTGAGGAAAGTGGTTGACCCTGACAGTGTTGCGCGCTACGATCATTCTGAATATCAGATAATTTTTGCTACACCATCCTATAAAACAGGACGATTGAATTTGCGCCATGAGTTTGCTTAATTTCGATATCGCCTTCTTGCGCAGCTATGTGGCTGGCATCGAGCTGGGCAGCTTTGCCCGCGCGGCCGACAAGGTGGGCCGTTCCACCTCGGCCGTCAGCGCGCAGCTGAAAAAACTCGAGGAGCAGGCGGGCATGCCCCTGTTCCGCAAGGATGGCCGGGGACTGGCGCTGACGCCGGCCGGCGAAGTCCTGCTCGGCTATGCGCGCCGCCTGCTGGAACTCAATGACGAGGCGGCCGTCGCCTTGCGCGGCGCGGAACTGGAAGGCTGGATCAGGCTCGGCATGCAGGAGGATTTTGGTGAAGCTTTGCTGCCCGACGTGCTGGGGCGTTTTGCCCGTGCGCACCCGAAAGTGCGCATCGAGGCGCATGTGGCGCGCAACACGGCCTTGATGCAAGGGCTGGCCATGGGCCAGCTGGACCTGGCCCTGCTGTGGGGCGGCGCCTGCATCGCCGACGTGGCCGAGTATCCGTCGCAGCAGCGCCAGCATATTGCCGAACCGGCCATGCGCTGGATCGCTTCGTCCAGCCTGGACTGGCGCCCCGAATCGGGCGAACCGTTACCACTCATTACGTTCGACCGCGATTGCCTGTTCCAGCGCTGCGCCACGCAGGCGCTCGATAGGGCCGGCATCGCCTGGCGCACGGCGTTTACCAGCCCCAGCCTGGCAGGGCTGTGGGCAGCGGCCGCCGCCGGGCTGGGCGTGACGGTACGCACCAGCCTGGGCTTGCCCTCTTCCGTGTGCGCGCTCGATCACGTGGCGGCGGGTTTGCCCGCCCTGCCCCCATTGTCGCTGGAACTGCTGCGCGCCTCCAGCGTGTCCAGGCCGCCCGTCGAGCGCCTGGCCGGCCTGATCATCGAGTCGCTGCAGAAAGATGCGGCTTAAAACTCCTGCACCGTGGGACGCAGCACGATTTCATTGATGCCCACGTCGTCCGGCTGCCCGATCGCATACGCGACGGCGCGTGCCACGGCGTCGGCGGGGATGGCTTGCTTGTAAAACTCTTTCAAGCCGGCCGCGCTTTCCGCGTGGCTGCTGCCGCCCGTCAGTTCCGTGTCGATGGCGCCCGGCAGGATGGTGGTGGTGCGGATGGTGCCGCCGCTGGCAGCCAGTTCATGGCGCAAGCCTTCCGAAATGGCGCTGACGGCAAACTTGGTTCCGCTGTAGACGGTGCCGCCCGGACTGAAGACTTTTTGTCCTGCCACCGACGAGATGTTAATGAAATGGCCGCTATTTTGCGCCTGGAAATATGGCAGGACGGCGGCGATGCCATTCAACACGCCTTTGATGTTGATATCGATCATCTTGTTCCACTCGTCGACCTTCAAGGCGCTCATCGGCGCGATGGCCATCAGCCCCGCGTTGTTGATCAGCACGTCGACCTTGCCGAATACGGCCAGCGCCGTGTCGATCAGATTCTTGACGTCGGCAGGCACCGTGACGTCGGTATCGGCAATGGCGGCCTGGCCGCCGGCGGCCGTGATTTCCTCGGCGATGGTATTGAGCAAATCCATGCGCCGCGCACCGAGCACGACACAGGCGCCCAGTGCGGCCAGGTGGCGCGCGGTGGCTTCACCCAGGCCGCTGCTGGCACCTGTGATGACGACGACTTTCCCTGCAATATATTGACTCATGATGGATTCCCTGTAGAGGCAGCGGCTGCTGCGGATGACAGTTGCGTATTTTTTGCTGTGCTGCCGAACTGGGCAGTTTCAAGGAAGCAGCCATCCGCCTGGCCATTTCACCGCAGGCCGTGACGCGCGCGGTGCAGGAACTGGAACGCTTGCAGGGCGAATTGCTGTTTCACCGCAATACGCGGCAGGTATAGCTTAGCGCATTTGGTGCAAAATTGATAATTCTTGCGCAGCAGGACGTGCAACTGTTCTAGCACGACGACATCGACAGCGGTGATGAACCGGCCGGGCTGGCGCGCCTGACGGCGCCCTGTCGACGCTTTAATGGGCCGCTTGCCGGGCGATCAGCGCGCGGCTGTCGAATGCCAGTACGGTCACGCCCGCCATCGCCACGGCCAGCGCCAGCAGCATGCCGCCATAGCCGGCCTGGTCGAGGATGGCGCCGGCCGCCAGCGGCACCAGCATGCGCCCCGCTGCGAACAGGCTCGCCTGCACGCCGTAATCGGCGGCGGTATGGCCGGGCCGCGCGAAATACATCATCAGGCCGAATGCCAGACTGGCCGCCGCGCCCATGGCCAGCGCCACCAGCAGGGCGGTGGCGATGAAGCCTGCCGGCGGCGCTGGCAGCAGCACGGCCAGCGCCAGGGCCAGCAGCGCCAGCAGGCTTAACAGCGTCACGGCGGGCAAGGCCTTGGCGACGCCGATGCGACGCGTCACGCGCACGGCCAGCAGGCTGGCCAGCGCCGCCACGATGCCGCCGCCGACGCCTGCGATCAGTGCCACTTGCTGGGCAGCAAAACCATGGTCGAGCAGCAGCGGCTTCAGGTAAAACCAGGCGCTGCCGATGAAGGGAAAGCACAGCAGCAGCAAGGCATTCCAGCGCGGCGCGGCCGGCTGGGCAAAATAGCCGCGCCAGTCGGCGCCCCGGTACACTGTGGCGTGACCGGTATTGGCCGTGTGCGAGGTGTTGCCCAGGAGGAGCAGTCCAGCCGCACCAATGACAATGCCGGCCGCCATCAGCCAGAATGGCGCGCGCCAGCCCCAGCGCGTTTGTAGCAACAGCATGACGCCGCCTCCCACGATGGCGCCCAGCGACAGGGCCGCCGAACGGATGCCGCCCGCGCGCAGGCGCTGCGCTTCGGGCAGCATGCGGATGGCCAGCGCATTGACGGGAATATCGGCCCAGGTGGTCAGCAAGGCGACGGCGCACGCCAGCGCGAACAGTTCGCCGCGGCTGTGCAGCAGTTCGCGCCACCCCATGAGCAGCATCAGCGCCGCCAGCAACAGGCAAAGTGCAATCGCCCATGGCCGGTAGCGCTCCGTTCTGGCGCCAGCCTTGCCGCGCATGCGTTCGACAGGCAAGGCCAGCGCGAACTTGAACAGTGCCGGCAAGCCGGCCAGCTGGAACAGGCCGATATCCATGCCGGACCAGCCATGTTGGCGCATGATCAGCGGCAAGCCTAGCCACAGATAGATGCCCGGCGCCGTCAGGGACAGGTTGAGCCAGCCGAATAGCGCATGCAGCAGCGTGACGCGCAGGGCCGGCTTCACAGCCCATCCTTGCGGGCGATCAGCACTTGCACGGGCGCCATGGGGAAGTCGCTGGCCTGGTATTGCTCGATGCGTACAAAGCCGGCGTAGCGCAAGTGCTGCGCCAGTTCCCCTTGCCGCGTGACGGCGCGGCCCAGCATGCGCATGGGCAAATAGTAGGGCAGCACTCTGGCCGCATCTTCCGGCGTCGATGCGATTTCCGCCTGCACGCACACCAGTACGCCACCCGGTTTCAGGGCCGCGTGCATCTTGCGCAGGGCCGCCGGCATGTCCGGCACGAAGTGCAGCACGGACGAGCACCACAGCATGTCGTAGCCGCTACCGATGTCGTCGGCAGCCAGGTCGCCGCCCAGGGTATCGAGGCGTGCCGCCAGGCCTGCATGGGCGATATTGGCGGCCGCCACGGCCACTGTTTCCGGCCAGTCGAAGACGGTTCCCTGCACGCCGGAATGGGCTTGCGCCAGCGCAATGGCAACCCAACCTGGGCCGCCGCCCAGGTCCAGCAGGCGCAGCGCCTTGTCGCGTCCCGCAAACGGCGCGACCCTGTCCATCACGGACAGCGCGGCGCGCATGGTGACGGCGCGCTGTTCCTGGCCGATTTGCTGTTGCGCGGCGGCGGCCCAGTTGACGCCATTGGCGACGTTATAGGGGGAAGGTGAGGCCTTGCCGCCCTCGCGCACGAGCGTGCCCAGCTGCGTGGCGAAATGGCGCAGCGCGTGCAGCCGGTACAGCCAGGCATCGCCGCAAAAAGGCAAGCGAGGCACGGCAAAAATATTGCAAGCTCGTCACTGTGCAGCGGTAGCTCGATTCGGTGTCGTTCAAGCTGGGGGCCACGCCCCGTTCGAGCACATGCATGCTCCATAGCAATTCCAGCAGCAGTGCCGTATGCGGCGCATGCAGCGACAATTTTCGGGCCAGCTGCGTGGGCGTGTGCGGTTTGGCCAGCACATCGAAAATGTCCAGTTCCAGGGCGGCGGCCAGCGCGTCCGCCTGGACCGGGGCCACAGCCAGGTCCCAGTAGGGTTGCAGTGCGTGGGAGGTGTTGAATGCCATACGATTTCCTTTCAAGTAATGCAGGTGAATTAGCGTGACCAGCGCAGGCGCAGGCCCGCTTCGCGGGGCGGGCTGACGACGGTGACGATGCCGTTCTGGTAGCCCACCGCGTCGTAGCGGCGATCCGCCAGGTTGTTGACATAGGCGCTCACATCCCAGGTACTTGTGCGGTAGCCGGCATTGAGGTTGAGCAAGCCATAGCCGTTACGCCGGTAGCGATTGGCCGCATCGAGAAAGATGGCGCCCGTGCCGCTGAGCGCTGCCTGTCCATGCCAGCCGCCACCCGCGTCGTAGCGCAAGGCGACCTGGCCGCTGCGGTCGGGCGCGAACGGGTTGTGCTGCCCGTCATAGTTGTTGGCGCCATCGCGGAAGCGCCCGAAGCGCGTGCGATTGAGTGCCAGTGCCGCCTGCAGTTGCCAGCCGCCGCCGAACAGGTAGTCGAGCTCCGCTTCGACGCCCGTGGAGCGGGCGCTGGCCGCGTTCGTCAGGTAGACCAGGCCGGGGCTGGGCATTTGCTGCACCTGCATGTCGTCCACCTGCATGCGGTAGACGGCGGCCGCATAGCGCAGGCGTTTGCCGGCAAGCCAGCCTTTCGCGCCCAGTTCCAGCGCGCGCACGGTTTCCGGAGAGAACGCCGTGTAGCGCGACGAGGGCGCGAAGACGTTGTAGCCGCCCGCGCGAAAGCCCTCGCTGGCGCTGGCATACAGGAGCAGCGCCTGTCCCGCTTGATATTGCAGGGCCAGCTTGGGCGTCAGCCGGCTCCAGGCGCTGTCCTGGCGCACGCCCGCAGGCGTGCTGTAGCGCACTTTGTCGCGCTCGTAGCGCGCGCCGCCGTTGATGCTCCAGGCGCCGCCCAGGGGCACGGTCCAGTCCGTGAACACCGCCGTCGAATTGCCGCCCAGTTTGGCTGCGCTGCGGCTCAGGCCCATGGGCAACTTCTGTTCGTTCAGCAAGTCATGGTCGTCGCGGTCGCCATACAGGCCCGCCAGCCATTGCGCGGTGCCCAGCAGCCCTTCCAGGCGCACTTCCTGCGAGGTGGTGCGGAAATGGTGGTCGCGGGCGATGTGCAGCAGGTCGGCCGGGCGGAAATCCGTATCTTGCTGCGCCTTGTCGAACACATCGCTGCGTGCCGTGATGGCCCGCAGCTTGATGCCGCGCGCCAGTTGCCGCGCCACGTCGAGCGAGACGCTGCTGCCCTGCATATGGTTCCAGCTGGGCGTGCCCGATTGCACCGTGGCGCGCGCGGCCGTGGGCGCCGCCCAGAGCGCGGCGCCATCATCGTAGGAAAAATGCCGGTAGCGCACGATGGCGTCCGTCAGTGCATCGGGCGTCCAGCGCAGGGCCAGCTTGAGGTTTTCGCTGTCGCGCCCGTCTTCCACGCGGCCTGTGTTGCCATTCGCGATGAAGCCATCCTGGCGGCGTTTTTCTCCACTGATGCTGGCATACAGGCGGTCGGCGACCAGGGCGCGGCCAAGGTCGACGCGCAGGGCGCGTTTGTTGCGGCTGCCCGCCTCCACTTCCACGCTGCTGCGCGGGGCATTGCCGGGTATTTTCGAGTAAATATTGATCACCCCCGCTTCCGCATTGCGGCCGTACAAGGTGCCTTGCGGGCCGCGCAGCACTTCTACCCTGTCCATGCCCAGCAGGTTGTCGTCGAAACCCTGCGCCATCAGCACGGGCACACCATCGTTGAGCAGCAAAGTGGCGCTGGAAAAGGAAAAGAAATTCGCCGTCATGCCGCGCATCACGGGCGACAGCACGCCAGCCTGGCCGAAGGGCTGGAAGGACAGCCCCGGCGTCAGCCGTCCCACGTCTTCCAGTCCCCGCGCGCCAGCCGCGTGCAGGTCCTCTTCGTCGAGTACCGTCACGCTTGCTGGCACCCGGTCGAGCAGTTGCGCCTGCTTGCTGGCGCTCACGGTCACCATGGGCATGGCACTCTCGTCGGCCCGCACGGTGCAGTGCAGCGAAAACAGCAAGGCAGGCAGGAAATAATGGGGCCGCAAGGGTTTGGGGGAAGAGAAGGCGTCATGTGGGCAAGGCTCCTGCAAAGGTGGGCATGACGCTTATTTTATGCAACAATGAGAATAATTATCATTTGCATTTGTATGCGATGCGGCGCATTTCGTATGCGGGACGTTGCGCAGGGACAGGAGGAGCGATGGCAGGACATGACAGGGAAGCGGCAGGCTGGACGCGGCGCCAGCTGGACCCGGGGATGGGCGAGTGCCGCGCCGACCAGCGTCAGGTCGACCAGGGCTTGCTGCTTGTGCATTCCGATTACCGTCCGCGGCTTGCGCTCGTCGAGCAGTCGAAGCATGACGATGCGGGCGGCCTGGTCATTACCATCGGCCTGGAAGGCGCGTCCGCTTACAGCACGCGCGATGGTGAGCAATTGCGTTTCCGGGGCGGCCATACGACCATGACGGTGTTTCGCCATACGAGCGGCGAACGCCGTTTCGAGGCTGGCCAGCGGGCGGCGCAGCTGCGCGTGCTGGTCGACGAAGATGCGCTGGCGCGCTACTGGCCGGAGGGCTTGACTGCATTGCTGCCCAACGGTGGCGCGCGCCAGCTGGCGCATGCCGCCACCACACCCGCCGCCACCCTGCACGCCCGGGCGCTGCTGCGCGCGACGGACCCGCTGGCCGTGCATATTGGCGTGCTCAGTCTGCTGGCGGAACAGTTGCGGGGACTGCGGCCCGCGTCCGCGCTGGTGCCGCGCTGGTCCGAGGCTGAGATTGTCAAACTGGAGCGTGTCCACGCGCTGATGCAGGAGCAGATGGCGCAGGCACTCACGCTCGATTACCTGTGTGTGCAAGTGGGTTTGAGTTTGTTCAAACTCAAGCAGGGGTGGAAGTACCGCTATGGCGACAGCCCCCAGCGCACCCTGCTGGCGCTGCGCATGCAGCGGGCCAGGTTGCTATTGGAAAATGGTTGCCAGGTGGCGCAGGCGGGCTGGCAAACGGGCTACCGCCACCCGGCCAATTTCAGTGCCGCGTTCAGCCGCTACTTCGGCTACGCACCGAAGACCGTGACGCGCGCGAAGGGCTGAACAGGCGGTGTAGAATCGGCGGGCAGCATTTTTCATCTCACCTCTAGGAGACATGATGGCCCGCAAAATCTTTGTCAATCTGCCCGTGCAGTCGCTCGAGCGTTCCGTGACGTTTTTCACGGCGCTGGGCTTCAGTTTCAATGCCCATTTCACGGATGAAACGGCGACTTGCATGATCGTCGCCGACGACATCTTCGTCATGCTATTGACGCACGACAAATTCAAACAATTCACGCCCAAGCAGTTGTGCGATACCAAGGTGGCGACGGAAGTGCTGGTGTGCCTGTCGGCCGAGAGTCGCGGCGAAGTCGATGAGCTGGTGGCGAAGGCCGTCCAGGCGGGCGGCAGCATCTACAAGGAGCCGATGGATTTCGGCTTCATGTATGGCCACAGTTTCCAGGATCCCGATGGTCATCAATGGGAGCTGATGTTCATGGAGCCGAACGCCGTACCTGGTTGATCAGGCAGCGACGCTCGTTGTAACGCTCTTAGCTGGCCAGCGCCAGCAGATCGACCACTTCCAGCCCGGCCAGGTCTTGCGTCGTGTTGCCCGCAAACGCGGCGCGGCTCGGCTGGCCGTTTTTCAGCCAGGTGCGCGTGACAGCCTTGATCTGCGCCAGGGTGCAGTTCAGCACGCCGGTGCGGAACTGCTGGCGCACGGCTTCCGTCGTGCCACGCTGCTGCATGTTCCACGCCGTCAGCGCTTCCGCGTACGGCGAGTGCGGCTTGTCGAGGCCCTTGATCACGCAGATGATGGCTTCTTCCACTTGCTCCTGCGAGAAATCGCCGTCGAGGATTTGATCCAGGGTCGTGCCGAAGTCGGCGAACGTGCCGGCCAGGCGCGGATCGCGGTAGGAACTCAATGTAAAACGTGCCGGCGCCGGCCGCATAGCTGGCGCTGCCGCCATACGCGCCGCCTTTTTCGCGCAGGGCCGTATGCAGCACCTGATTGGTCATCAGTTCAGCGGCGACAGCCAGGGCGGAAGCGTCCGGATTGTGCACGCCAGGCACGGCCCAGGAAACGAAGCAATGGTTGATCTGGCTCGTCGCATGCAGTGCTGTGTTGGCCAGCGGCAATGCGGCAGGCGCGATGGCAACGGCCGGTGCCTCCGCCTGCGTGCTGGCTGCCGGCAACTCCAGCAAACGGGCCAGGGTGATGCCATCCTGCTCCAGGCCGGCGCACAGCACGGTCGGCTGCTGGGCGATGATATGCGCGTGCAGGGTGTCGAGTTCGCGGGCGATTTCCTGCAAGCCTGACGACGTCTTGCTCAGCTGCTGCAAGCGGCGGTAGAACGGCAGTGCCGCCGGGCCGCCGACGATGTCGTCGAAGCGGCGCGTGGACGACAGCGGTGCCGCCGAGGCCAGCATGGCATAGCGGTTGCCCGATTCGGCCAGGCTGCTCAATTTGTCTTGCACCAGGCTTTCGATCAGGAAAGCCAGGCGCTCTTCTTCATCGAAGCGGGGCTTGGTGATCCAGGCCGACAGCACGGCGGCGATGGCCGCGTGTTCTTCGCGCAAGCCGCTGGCCGAGAACGAGAGTTCCACGCGCATGGCCTGTTCCGGGCGCGGGATGGCTTCCAGGCCGATGTGGAACGACGGCACCATGCTCTGGCGCCAGGCGCTGGCGTCGTCGAACGACATGTCGCCCACGCCCAGTTCCGGTGCCAGGTCCGTGTACAGACGCAGCCAGGGCCACGACGCTTCCGGCAGGCTCGACACGTCGTACAGCACGTTGGCATAGCTGATGCCGTTCGAGGCGATACTGAACGCCACGGCGCCGTCGACGGCGGGTGGAATCGGCAAGGCCGGGCGCGGCAAGGCGCTGACGTCGCCAGGACGGATGCGCGGCAAGACTTCTGAATTCGATGGCAATTGCTGATGCGCTTCCAGCGCGGCGGACTCGGCGATGATGTGCTCGCGCTCGGCATCCGTCAGCTGCGCTTGCAGGGCCGCCAGCTTGGCGTCTTCCTGGGCTGCGCGGTCCGTGAAGTAGGCGCTGTCTGGCACCACGTGCGTCGTCAAACGGGTTGGATTGGCGATCAGCTCGCGCACCAGCTGCTTGAAGAATTCCGGATCTTCGATCTGCTGTTCCAGCGTTTCCAGGATGGCCGCATTGTCGAAGGCATCCATGACGTCGCCGCCATACATGGCCAGCGGCAAGGCGTGCAGCAAGCGGCCCAGGCCGTAAGGCATGCGGCCGCTGCTGATCTCGCGCTGGCTGTACTTGATGTCGCGCAAGGCAGCGTGCAGCACGGCGGCCGGAATGCCCTCTTCCGCCGTTTCTTCCAGGGCCGTCCAGATGCGCTGGTGCGCATCGGCGATCTGTTCCTGGGTCAAACCTTCCATGCCGATGTGGAAGACCATCTGGCGGATGCCCGCATCGCGGCCATTCATGTCCGATGGGCGGCCATAGCCGGCCGATTCCATGGCGCGCATGACGGGCGCCGACGATTCGCCCAGCAAGCCGTGCGACAGCAAATGCGCGTGGTAATAGGCGATGGGGTCGCTCGACTCGCCCATCAGCCACGCAAATTGCAGGCCGAACTCATCGTCGCGCGCTTCCTGCGAAGGAATCTTGACGATGTTTTCCTGCGGCGCGGTCCACGCGGGCGCCAGCTGCGGCAAGCGGCGCTCGGAGAAACCACTGAGCTTGGACAACACGCGTTCGGCGACTTGTTCCTGTACGGCTGATGCTTCGATATTGCCGGCAGTCATGATCACGGCTTGCGAAGGGTGATAGTGGCTGGCGTGGAATTCTTTCAGCATGGCATGCGTGAGTTCCGGGATCACCAGCGGATCGCCGCCCGATTCCACTTCATACGTCGTGCCCTTGAGCAAGGCGCTGGCGATGCCGCTGTCGAGCGCGCGCATGGGGCTGTTGAAAGCGCCCTTCATTTCATTGAAGACGATGCCCTGGTACACCAGCTTGTCGCCTTCGAACGCATGACGCCAGCCTTCCTGGCGGAAGTTCAGGTAATCGAGGTTCGGGAAGAAGGCCGCGTCCAGGTACACGTCGAGCAGGTTGAAGAAATCCTTGCGGTCGGTGCTGGCGAACGGGTACACGGTGCGGTCCGGATAGGTCATCGCATTCATGAAGGTGGCCGTCGAGCGGCGCAGCATCGAGAAGAAGGGGTCGCGCACCGGGTAGCGGGACGAGCCGCACAAGGCCAGATGTTCGAGGATGTGGGCGCGCCCGTCGCTTACTTCCGGCACAGTGGGAAAGGCCACCAGGAACACCATCTCAGCCTGCTCGGTATGCATGTGGATATGGCGCATGCCCGTTGCTGGCTCGACATACTGCTCGATGGTTGCCTGCAAGACTGGAATGAAGTTGCTGCTGACTTTTTCAAATGTGCTCATGCGGTATGGGATCTCTGCGGTAGGTGATACGGATAGTCGGTTGGGCTGCATTACATGTGGGGGCAAAGTGGCGTAATGCCAGGGCTGGCCGCCAGGGCGGGGTGCCACTTTGATGCCTGTATGAAGTTTTCCCTATTGTACTAGGAGTATCTGCGCGCCGCCGCCGAGGCTTGCTTGTGGGACGCAAAAGCAACAATGTTGCCAAATCTGTCAATGGTGGACAGGTGGCGCCCCAGGATGGAGGCTTAGCGTACCATGCCCCTTTTGTCATCCAGACTGAACCGAAGGCGCCTATCTTGTCCCGACTTTCCTTTCGCCAACTGTTATTTGCCGCCTTCATTTTGACGACGGGCATTTTGACGGCCACTTCCGTGCAAGCCCTGCTGACCCTGGAGCACCTGGCGCGGCTGGGGCGTGAGACGGCGGCGCAGGCGATTGCCCTGACGGAACAGTCACAGCGCCTGTCCGAGCGCACCTTGGCCATGGAGCGCAGCGCGCGCCAATTTCTCGTGCTCGATGATCCCGTGTTTCGCGAGCGCTACGCGGCGGCCCGCGATGAAGCAACGGCGGCGCTGCAAGTGCTGAACCGGGCCACGCCCGAGTTCGCTCCTCAACTGGCCGACGAATGGACGGTGCAGGCGCAATCGGCCTGGGAAGTCTTGCAAGCAGGTAAGCGCCGCAAGCGCGATGGCCACGCCGTCGTGTACCGCGCGTTCGCCCGCATGGCGCAGATCAATGACAGCCTGGCGCGTGAAAGCAAGACGGAAATCGGCAGCCGCAACGACGCCCTGCTGGCCGAGCTGGAACGCCAGCGTCGCGTGCTGGGCGTGCTGGTGGGCGGCGCCGTGCTGCTGGCGGCCGTGCTGGCCACCTGCTTTGGCTTTCTATTGTCGCGTCCGCTGCGCCGCATCGAGACGGCCATCGAGCGCCTTGGCGAGAAGCGCTACGACCAGCCTATCGTCGTTGGCGGCCCGGCCGACACGCGCCGCCTGGGCCAGCAGCTCGACTGGCTGCGCCAGCGCTTGGCGGACCTCGATGCCGACAAGGAACGCTTCCTGCGCCACATCTCGCACGAACTGAAGACGCCGCTGGCGGCCCTGCGCGAAGGCGTGGCCTTGTTGGAAGACGAGGTAGCGGGCAAGCTCAGCGACGGCCAGCGCGAAATCGCCGGCATCCTGCAGCAAAATACGGCATCCCTGCAAACCCAGATCGAGGATTTGCTGCGCTACAATACCGCCGCTTTTGACGCCCAGCACTTGGCGCGCAGCAAGGTCGATTTGCTGGTCTTGCTGCAAGATGTGGTGGCCGGGCAGCGCCTGCAATGGCTGGCGCGCCGTTTGACGGTCGAGGTGCAGGGTGAGTCGCTGATCGTGCAGGCCGACCGCGACAAGCTGGCGACGGCCCTGGCAAACCTGTTGTCGAATGCCGTGCGCTTCAGCCCGGAAGGCGGTACCGTGCGCTTCATCTTGTTTAGCGAAGACGGCCGTGTGCGCATCGATTGCATCGACGAAGGTGCGGGCGTGGCGCCCGAGGATGCCGCGCGTATTTTTGAACCGTTTTACCAGGGAGTGCGCCAGGCGGCCGGTGCGCGCAACGGCAATGGTATCGGCCTGTCCATCGTGCGCGAATATATCGCCGCCCACGATGGCAGCGTCACTCTTTTACCGCGCCAGGCCGGCGCACATTTTCGGATAGAACTGCCCTTATGATGACGAGAATTTCCCTGGCCGGCATGGCCGCCTGTGCGCTGCTGTTGGGCGCTTGCGCCGCCAAGCCCCCTACCCAGACGCCCGTGCTGGTGCAAACGCCGCCGCGCGTGGTAGTGGTGGCCGATCCCCAGCTCACCGAACTTCTGGCGTATCAAGGCACCTTGCGCCTGATGACGCCGTCGGAACTGGTGAAAGCGCAGCTGGACCTGGCGAAAGCCGATCACGCGCCGCACAACACGATACGCCGCGCCATGCTGCAAGCGGCCTTGCGCGGTCCTGGCGACCTGGCCCGCGCGCAAGCCTTGCTGGAACCGCTGGCCACGGCCACGGGCAAGGACGCACAACTGCTGGCGCCGCTGGCGCAATTGCTCGGCAGCCAGTATGCGGAACTGCGCCGCCAGGAAGAGAGCATCGACAAGCTCAACACGCAGCTGCGCGATGCCCTGCGCCGTATCGACCAGCTCAATGAAAAACTCGAGGCGCTGAAAAACATCGAGCGCAGCCTGTCCGTGCGCCCTGCCGCAGGAGCGCCGAAATGAGCGAGCACGCCCACATTTTATTGGTCGACGACGATCCCGACCTGCTGCGTTTGCTGACCATCCGCTTGAAGGCGGGCAACTATCGCGTGACCGCCGTGGGCAGCGCGGAAGCGGCGCTGGCGCGCCTGGCCGTGGAATTGCCGGCCTTGGTCATTACCGACGTGCAATTGCCGGGTCGCGATGGCCTGGCCTTGTTCGATGAAATCCGCCGCCAGCATTCGGCCCTGCCCGTCATCCTGCTGACGGCGCACGGCACCATCCCCGACGCCGTCGACGCGACGGCGCGCGGTGCGTTTGCCTATCTGACGAAACCGTTCGATGGCAAGCTGCTGATGGAGAAAGTGGCGTATGCCATCAACTTGTCCACCGTCATGCCGGCGCCGGCGTCCGGCGACGAGAGCTGGCGTGCCGAGTTGATCAGCCGTAGTTCGCAGATGGCCGAGTTGCTGGCCGAAGCCAAACTGGTAGCGGGATCCGACGCCAGCATCCTGATACGCGGACCCAGCGGCACGGGCAAGGAGTTGCTGGCGCGTGCGCTGCACAACGCCAGCCGCCGCGCCAAGGCACCGTTTATCGCCGTCAACTGCGGCGCCATTCCCGAGCAACTGCTGGAATCGGAGCTGTTCGGCCACGTAAAAGGCTCGTTTACGGGCGCCGTCGGCAACCGCGAAGGCTTGTTTCAGGCGGCCGATGGCGGCACACTGTTCCTGGACGAGATCGGCGACATGCCCTTGCCGCTGCAGGTGAAATTGCTGAGGGTGCTGCAGGAGCGGGCCGTGCGCCCCGTTGGTGCCGACCAGACGCGTCCGGTGGATGTGCGGCTCCTGTCGGCCACGCACCGCGACCTGGACGTGGCCATGGCGGAAGGCCAGTTCCGCGAAGACCTGTATTACCGCCTGAACGTGGTGACCTTGACGTTACCGCCGCTGGCCGAGCGCCGCGAAGATATCGCCCTGCTGGCAAACCATTTCTTGCAGAAACTGGCTGCCAAGTATGAAAAACCGTTGAATGGCTTCGCGCCCGACGCCTTGACTGCCTTGGTCAGCGCGCCATGGCCCGGCAATGTGCGCCAGCTGGTCAATGTCGTCGAGCAAGTGTGCGCGCTGGCGACGGCGCCGCTGGTGCCTTTGAGCCTCGTGCAACGGGCCTTGCGCGTGCCATCGCTGGAAGCGCTCAGCTACAACGAAGCCAAGCAGCGCTTCGAGCGCGACTACCTGATTCAATTGCTGCGCCTGACGGACGGCAACGTGGCCGACGCGGCCCGCCTGGCCGACCGCAACCGCACGGAGTTCTATCGTTTATTACAGAAATACGAGCTGACGCCGGCCCTGTTTCGCGGTGACGGAGACCCTGTCGCTGAATAGCGACAAAAATAAACTGTGGATAATCAAAGACTTACTGAGAAATATTGATTGTCTTGCCATAAGCTGTCGCTGTCAGGCGACAAAAAGCCCCGTTTTTCGGGCCAGATCCGGCGAAAATGCGCAGAAAAAATTGAGAATGAATCTAAGTCGTTGATTTTAAATGTAATTTGAAAGCTGGCACGGTGCTTGCTGTATGGGTAGATGTAACGCTTCAACGTGTTGCTTTATCCAAGTAAGAAGCTTTTAACTTCATTGAGAGGAACTACCATGCAAACATCGAAACTGTTCAATACCCTGGTCGCCACTATCGTACTGTCGGGCGCCTCGATCACCGCTTCGCATGCAGCTGACTCCGCACCAAAAGCACAAGCTCCTGCTAAGACTGTCGTGGCCGCCAACGCCGCCGCTGCCGTCCCTGATGAAACCATCACTTCTTCGGCCAAGGCCGCCCTGAGCGCCGATGCGCAAGCCGCTGCCCTGCCAGTCAAGGTAGCAACCCAGCAAGGTGTGGTTGTCCTGTCGGGCGACGTACCGAGCGCCGAAGCGGGTGACCGCGTTGTGCAGATCGTCGCCTCCGTGAGCGGCGTGAAAGAAATCAAGAACGAGCTGAAAGTCAAAGCCGCCGGCTAATCCCTCGCGCTGTACTTTACTCCGGGTTGCCCTGTCTGCGGACAGGGCATTTTTTTGTCCGCACGGTTTTTGTCGGGCAACGATACCCATGCCGTCAGGCAAGGAGCTGGGCAATGCGGTTAGAATAGCCAGCACTGGCGCCGCTCCCGGCGCTGTTTGTCATCCCCGGCACAGTGTTGCAAGGCTGCGCCGCTACCAGGCTACCGCATGTCTTCTTTCTCTCCCGCTGCCCTGTTGCGCAATCTGAAACCCGATAATTTCACCCTCGCCCTGCTCGTTACCGTGGCGCTGGCCACATTCCTGCCCTGCACGGGCCAGACGGCCGTGGTCTTCGGCAACATCACCACCGTCGCCATCGGCGCCCTGTTCTTCCTGCATGGCGCCAAGCTGTCGCGCGAAGCCGTGGTGGCGGGCGCCATGCACTGGCGCTTGCACCTGCTGGTGCTGGCCAGCACCTTTGTCCTGTTTCCGCTGCTAGGCCTGGCCCTGCGCCCGCTGGCGCTGACGTTTCTGACGCCCGACCTGTACATGGGCATTTTGTTCCTGTGCGCCCTGCCCTCGACCGTGCAATCCTCAATTGCCATGACCGCCATGGCGCGCGGCAACGTGCCGGCCGCCATCTGCAGCGCCTCGGCCTCGAATTTCATCGGCATTTTCCTTGCGCCCATCCTGGTGGGCTTGCTGGTAGCCAAGGGTGCGGAAAGCAAGTCGTCGGTCGATGCCGTGCTCTCCATCGTCATGCAGTTGCTGCTGCCATTCCTGGCCGGCCAGTTCCTGCGCCGCTGGATCGGCCGCTGGGTCGACCGCCACAAAGCCACCTTGAAATACGTCGACCAGGGTTCGATCTTGCTGGTGGTCTACACGGCCTTCAGCGAAGCCGTCAGCGAAGGCCTGTGGCATACGATCTCGGTGGAAACCCTGGTCGCCCTGGGCTTGATCAGCCTGCTGCTGCTGGCGCTGGTGCTGGGCATTTCGACTTTTGTCAGCCGCCGCCTGGGTTTCAACAAGGAAGATGAAATCGCCATCGTCTTTTGCTCCTCGAAGAAAAGCCTGGCCAGCGGCGTGCCCATGGCCAAGGTGCTGTTTTCCACCCGTTCGCTGGGCATGGTGATTTTGCCGCTGATGCTGTTCCACCAGATCCAGCTGATGATCTGTGCCGTGATTGCTCAGCGCTATGCGCGGCGCGATGAGGGGCGGGAAGTGCCAGCGTCGACGCTGTGATCCTGGCCTGGTAGTAGCCGCATCGCCTGGTACAAGCCGTCGACAATCACCGCATACGCCTGCCGCCGGCTCGCCTCGTCCGGCGCGCGCAGCACATACGCCGGGTGATATACGGTCACCACCCAGCGCCCGTCGTGCTCGATGGGCGTGCCGATCAGCGGCGTCATGGTGGCTGAGCCATCTTGCAGCACGGACTTTAACGCCGTGCTGCCCAGCGCGACGATCACCTGTGGTTTGACACGATCGATCTCGTCTTCCAGCCAGCCATGGCAGGCGAGGATTTCACGCTGCGCGGGTGTCTTGTGCAAGCGGCGCTTGCCGCGCGGTTCCCACTTGAAATGCTTGACGGCGTTGGTCAGATAGATGCTGTCGCGCGCCATGCCCGCTTCCTGCAGCGCCTGGTCCAGCAGCGCGCCGGCCGGGCCGACGAACGGCAAGCCCGCCAGGTCTTCCTGGTCGCCCGGCTGCTCGCCGACGAGCATGATGCGCGCCTGTTCGGGCCCTACGCCGGGCACGGCCTGGGTGGCGCTTTTCCATAGTTCGCAGCGGCGGCACTGGTCCAGGGTGGTGGTTGCCGCGCGCGCGGGCTGGGCGCGCTCGGCGGCAATCGGGATCATGCTGGCGCCGCTGCGCTGGCCTACGCTGGCGGTCTGGCCCGTGCGGCGCTCACCGTTGGCGGCGCCGCTGAGCATGGCGGGCACGATGGCGCCTTCCGGCAGGTTTTTCCAGAAGCGCGAGGGGATATGGCTGTGCAGCAGGCCGGCGTTGACGCGCGCGGGATTGAAGATGCTGCGGTAGTAGGTCAGCCATAGCGCTTCGCCGGCATCATCGATGTCGGCCGCGCCGCGCAGCAGGGCCGGACCCGCATGCAAGGTCGTGCCATCCCACAGCATGGTGGCGGTGGGCGTGGCGATCATCCAGCTGATGGTGCCCATGCGGCGGGCGAAGTGGCGCGCCGCTTGCGGCAGCACCTCGTGCGTGGGCTCGAACCAGGCCACGAAGCGGGGCGCACCCTCGGCCTCGCTGCGTTCGCGGAAGCGCACATAGGCGTGCATGTCGTGCTCTTCTCGGCGTACGGCCTTGGCCATGGCGTGCAGGCGCGCGCCGTCCTTATCGGCAGCCGACATCACGTCGTGCTGGCCCAGTTGCCAGCGCCACAGCACCTGGTACAGGAAGGCCCAGCGATCCGGGGCGTTGAAACAGGCGGCGCTTTCCAGCAACTCTACCAGTTGGCGCGGCAGGCGCAGCGGCGGCGCGCTGGTATCCGTTGCATCTGGCATGGAGGAAAACAGGTCGCCATCGCCAGGTTGCGATTGCCAGGCAACGTCGGCAGGTGGCACCTTGCGCGCGATCAGTTCGCGTGCGGCCGCGCGCCACTCGTCGAACGACTGCGCCAGCCGCACAAGCGTGCTCATGCAGCCTGCAGCTCCGGCCACAAATTCATCTGCTGCGGCGCTTCCGCCATGGCCCGGCGCAGCTGTTCGGAAGCCGTGGTGTCGCGCACAGGAAAGTAGTCGGCCGTGATGATGAATGGCGCAATTTTCTTCATGCTGCAGCGCAGGCGCGACAAGTCGGCGTAGCGCACTTGCCGCAGCTGGCGCAGGTCGACGATGCGCTGCGCGTTACGCAAGCCGATGCCGGGCACGCGGGCGATCATGTGCTGCGCTGCGCGGTTCAAGTCCAGCGGAAAATGTTCGCGGTGCGCCAGTGCCCAGGCCAGTTTCGGATCGATATCCAGCGCCAGGTTGCCGCCCGTGGCCGGCAGCAATTCGCTGGCCTGGAAACCATAGCTGCGCAGCAGGAAATCGGCCTGATACAGCCGGTGTTCGCGCAGCATCGGCGGTGGTGCCAGCGGCACGCTTTTCGGGCTGTCGGGGATCGGGCTGAAGGCCGAGTAGTACACGCGCTTGAGCTTGTAGCTGCCGTACAAGGTTTCGGCTGTGGAGAGGATTTGCTGGTCGTCGCTGGCGTCGGCGCCGACGATCATCTGCGTGCTTTGCCCGGCCGGCGCGAAACGCGGCGAGCGCGGTTCTTCCGCTTTCTCATCGAGCTTGCGGCGGATGGCGCCCATCGCCAGTTTAATCGTATGCACGCTTTTTTCCGGCGCCAGCTTTTGCACGCTGTCCTGCGTCGGCAATTCGATATTGACGCTGAGCCGGTCCGCATAGCGGCCCGCCTGCGCGATCAGGGCGGGATCGGCATCGGGGATGGTTTTCAAATGGATATAGCCGCGGAACTGGTGCACCTCGCGCAACTCGCGCGCCACTTGCACCAACTGTTCCATCGTGTAGTCGGCCGACTGGATGATGCCGGAACTGAGGAACAGGCCGTCGATGTAGTTGCGCAGGTAAAAATCGGCCGTCAGCTTGACCACCTCGGCTACCGTAAAACCGCGCGCGCGGCACATTCGAGCTACGGCGGTTGACGCAGTACTGGCAGTCGTACAGGCAGTAATTGGTCAGCAGCACTTTCAGCAGCGAGACGCAGCGCCCGTCCGGCGTGTAGCTGTGGCAGATGCCCATGCCGGAAGTGGCGCCAAAGCCATCCTTGCCGATGGAATCGCGCTTGGGCGCGCCGCTGCTGGCGCAGGACGCGTCGTACTTGGCCGCATCGGCCAGGATTTCCAGCTTGTCCGTCAATTCCATGGCTCACCTCGATATACTGTGTTTATATACAGTATATCAGGGATTCCACTTTGTGCAGGCTTGACCTGTGCGATGGCAGAACGCTATATATAAGTGTATATTACGGTCCTTGTCACCGTTCACTTACAAGGATACGATCATGCGCCTCACCTCCCTCGCTCGCCTGCTTGGCACCGCTCTGCTCGCTACTGCCGCCACCTCCGCCGTTGCCGGCGAAGTGGTGGTGTCGGCCGCGGCCAGCCTGACGAATGCGTTCAAGGATGCGGCGCAAAGCTACGAGGCGCAGTATCCGGGCAGCAAGGTGTCCCTGAACTTCGCCGCCTCGGGCGTGCTGCTGCAACAGATCGTCAAGGGCGCGCCCGTGGACGTGTTTGCCTCGGCCGACCAGGAAACCATGGATGCGGCGCAAAAGCAGGGTCTCGTCTTGCCGGCCGACCGCATGGACTTCGTCGGCAACAGCCTCGTGCTGATCGTGCCGCACGATAGCAAGCTGGGCATCCAGAGCTTGAGTGACCTGACGCACAAGGGCGTGACCCGCGTGGCCATCGCCAATCCGGCCAGCGTGCCCGTCGGCCGTTACTCCGAAGGCGCGCTGAAGAAGGCGAAGCTGTGGGACGCCGTGCAGACCAAGGCCATCGGCACGCAGAACGTGCGCCAGTCGCTCGACTATGTGGCGCGCGGCGAAGTCGATGCGGGCTTTGTCTACGCCACCGACGCGGCCATCATGAAAGACAAGGTGAACGTGGTACTGGATGTGCCGCTGGATGCACCCGTGCTGTACCCGATCGCCACCATCAAGGGCAGCAGCAATGCCGCCGAAGCGAAGCGCTTCGTCAGCTACCTGCAGACGGCGCCGGCGCAAGCCATCCTCGCCAAGTACGGTTTCAAGAAGCCATAACGTTAGGTACGCGCCCGCATGGATATCGCCTGGACCGCGCTGGCCCTGTCACTCAAAGTGGCGGCGTGGGCCACGGCGCTCAATTTGTTGCTCGGCATCGGCACGGGCTATCTGCTGGCGCGCACGCGTTTTCCCGGACGCGAGCTGCTCGACGCCCTGTTGACCCTGCCGATGGTGATGCCGCCTACCGTGCTCGGCTATTACCTGCTGGTGCTGCTGGGCCGGCGCGGTACCCTGGGCATCTGGCTGCAGGACAACTTCGGCATCAACCTCATCTTTACGTGGCAGGGCGCCGTGATCGCTTCCACCGTGGTCGCCTTTCCCCTCGTCTTCAAACCGGCGCGCGCCGCCTTCGAGGCGGTCGACGGCCAGCTGGAGCAGGCGGCCCGCGTGCTGGGCATTTCTGAAATGGCGATCTTTTTCCGCGTGACCTTGCCGCTGGCCTGGCGCGGCATCCTCGCTGGCGTGCTGCTGGGTTTCGTGCGCGCGCTGGGCGAGTTTGGCGCCACCCTGATGGTGGCCGGCAGCATCCCCGGCAAGACGCAGACCCTGTCGGTGGCCGTGTATGAAGCCGTGCAGGCGGGGCAGGATGACGTGGCCAATACGCTGGTCTTGATTATCTCCTTTGTCTGCATCGTGGTGCTGCTGTCTGCTGGCCGGTTGGCGCCCGGGCGCATCGCGCACAAATGACGCTGATGATGACGCCTATGCAACTCGACCTCGACCTCCGCGCCACCTTGCGCTCCGGCAAACGCCGCTTCGACCTGCACGTGCAGTGCACCTCAAGCAGTCAGCGCATCGCCATGTATGGCCCGTCCGGTGCAGGCAAGAGCATGACCCTGAAAGCCATTGCCGGACTCTTCACGCCTGACGCGGGCCATATCCGCCTGAACGGTCGCACGCTGTTCGATTCGGCCGCCGGCATCAATTTGCCGCCGCAGCAGCGCAATGTGGCCTACCTGTTCCAGGATTACGCGCTGTTTCCGCACCTGACGGTGCGCCAGAATGTGGGCTTTGGCCTGAGCCGCGGCTGGTTCAATCCGCGCGCGCGCGAAAAACTGCAGAAGGTCGAGCATTGGCTAGACGCGTTTCACTTGCAGGAACTGGCGCACCAGTTTCCCGACGAGTTGTCCGGTGGCCAGCGCCAAAGGGTGGCGCTGGCGAGGGCGCTCGTGGCCGAGCCGGCCGCACTGCTGCTCGACGAGCCGTTTGCCGCCCTCGATCCGGCCCTGCGTGTCAAAATGCGGCTGGAACTGAGCCAGTGGCAGCAGCGCCTGGACGTGCCCATGATCCTGATCACACACGATCCGGAAGATGCGCGCATCCTGGGCGAGCATGTGCTGTACTTGCGCGACGGACAGATCGATAACAGGGAAGAACACATGGCATTGGGTGAACGCATTGGATAAATCAACGGCAACGGAAATCGGCCTGCAAGGTTCGGTATGGATGACGGTGGGCGGAGAGCATCTGGGCGGTGCCGGCCGGGTGGAATTGCTGGGCGCCATCGCCGAGTGCGGCTCCATCACGCAGGCGGCAAAGCTTGTGAAGATGAGCTACAAGGCGGCCTGGGACGCCATCGACGCCATGAACAACCTGGCCGGCGAACCGCTGGTCGAGCGCCTGACGGGCGGCAAGGGCGGCGGCGGCACGCGGCTGACGCAACGGGGGCGCCAGCTGGTCGACAATTTCCGCATCATCGAGCGTGAGCATGCGCGCTACCTGCGCCAGCTGGGCAGCCAGGCGGAAGGCATCGCCGACGATCTTTTACTCATACGGAGAATGGCCATGAAAACCACGGCACGCAATCAATTCCTGGGCAAGGTGGCCGAACTGAAACAGGGCGCCGTCAACGACGAAGTCACGCTGGAATTACCCGGTGGCCAGCACATCGTCGCCATCGTCACGCAGGGCAGCAGCGCAAGCCTGGGCCTAGTGCCGGGCGCGGAAGCGTTTGCACTGATCAAGGCCTCGTCCATCATCCTCGTGGCCGACAGCGCAGGGGCGCGTTTTTCCGCGCGCAACCAGCTGGCCGGGCTTGTGACGCGCGTGCAGACGGGCGCCGTCAACACGGAAGTGGTGCTGGATTTGCCGCGCGGCGGCACGATCGCCGCCATCATCACCAACCAGAGCAGCACGGACCTGGGCATCGAAATCGGCAGCAAGGTGACAGCAATTTTTAAAGCATCCAGCGTTATCTTGGGCGTGCCGGCCTGATTTAATCTTGTAAGCGCGCCAGCCACTCCCGCGCGGCGGCCAACGCCTGCTCGAGTTCCTGCGCCGTCTGCGCCAGCAGCGCCGGCACCTCGTCCAGGCGGCCCGCGTCGATGGCTTCCTCGGTGGCAAATGCGGCGCGGATCAGGCGTTTCGTGCCCAGGGTGCCCACGGAGCCGCGCACGCCGTGCAGGATGCGCGCCACGTCGCTGTGGCGGCCCGCCTGCAACGCTGTTTCGGCGTCGCGCACGGGCGTCATGTCCTTGTTCAGCGCGTCTTCCACCATGCGCCGCAGCACGCCGCGCCCCTTGGCATCGCGTCCCATCACGCGCATCAGCGGCGCCATGGAAAACACTTCCTCATCGACGACGGGCGCTGGCTCGGCCGTCTGCACTTGCGGGCGCTTGGGCAGGTGGCGCAGGATGACTTCCATCATCTCTTCCACCACCACGGGCTTGGCGATGAAATCGCTGATGCCGGCCGTCATGCAGCGCTCGCGCTCGGATGCCAGCACGCCGGCCGTCATGGCGATCACGGGCAGGTTCAAGCGCAGTTCCGTGCGGATGATGTGGGTGGCGCTGAAACCGTCCATGACGGGCATCTGCATGTCCATCAGCACGATATCGTAGCGCAGCGCTTCCGTGCGCAGCCGTTCCACGGCTTGCAAGCCGTCGCCCACCACGTCCAGGGTGGCGCCCATGTGTTCGAGAATGCCGCGCGCCACGGCCTGGTTCAAATGATTGTCTTCCACCAGCAGGAAATGCACGCCGGCCAGTTCCGTGCCCAGCGGCTGGTGCAGCATGCGCTGCTCGCCGCCGTCGTTCTTCGCGATCAGTGCCTGGTGCAGGGCATCGAACAGGCTGGAGCCCGTGATCGGCTTCATCAGCACGACGTCCGCCTCGGCCGCGCTGGAGATTTCCTCCAGGTGGTTGCGGGCGAAGGCGTTGACCATCACCACGATGGGCTGGCGCTGGCCGCTGGCAGCCTGGCGGATGGCCTTGGCCGTCGCCAGGCCGTCCATGACGGGCATGTGCCAGTCGGCCAGCACCACGTCGTAAGGTTGCTGCCGTGCCAGGCGTTCGCGGTACAGTTCGATGGCGGCAAAGCCGGAGTCCACTTCGTCGGCCAGCCAGCCCCACGCTTCGATCAGCTTGACGATCAGTTCGCGCGTGGTGCGGTTATCGTCGGCCACCAGCAGGCGCAGCTGGCCCAGGGCCGGCGTGCGCCGCGTTTCGGCCGGCTGCACCAGCATCTCGAAGGGCACGCTGAACCAGAAGCGGCTGCCCTTGCCTTCGCTGCTGGCGACGGCGATGTCGCCGCCCATCATGTGGATCAGCTGCTTGCTGATGGCCAGGCCCAGGCCCGTGCCGCCAAAGCGACGCGTGATGCTCTGGTCGCCCTGCGAAAACGCGGAAAACAGCTGCTGTTGCTGCAGTTCCGTCATGCCGATGCCCGTGTCGCGCACTTCGAAGCGCAGCCAGGCACGCCCGTTTTCGCTCTCGGCCAGGCTGACGGCCACCACCACTTCGCCGCTCTCGGTGAACTTGATGGCGTTGCCGGCCAGGTTGACGAGAATTTGCTGCAGGCGCTGGGCGTCGCCCACGAGGCGCCGCGGCACGTCGGGCTCGACGGCGATGGCCAGTTCCAGCTCCTTTTCGCCCGCATTCATCGTCATCGTCGTGGCCAGGGTGTTCATGACTTCGTCGAGGTCGAATTCGACGGGCGACAATTCCATGCGGCGCGCCTCGATCTTCGAATAGTCGAGCACGTCGTTGAGGATGCCCAGCAGCGACTGGCCTGCCACTCTGACCATGGTCAGATACTTGCGTTGTTCCGTGTCGAGCCTGGTATTGCCCAGCAAATACACCATGCCCAGCACGGCATTGAGGGGCGTGCGGATTTCATGACTCATGTTGGCCACGAAATCGCTCTTCGCGCGGTTGGCCGCCTCGGCCCGGTCGCGCTCCTGTTCCAGCTCCGCCGCGCGCACTTCAAGTTCCTGCTGCAGACGGTCGCGTTCGCTCATCAGGCCGTTGAACGCTTCCGTCAGTTCGCCGATCTCGTCGCGCTGCCGCACCGGCACGGGGGTGAAACGGCTGCCGCTGGTACGCAGGGCCAGCAGGGTATCGCGCAGGCGCACCAGTGGCGACAGCAGGCGCACGGTGACCCAGCCCAGCACGGCCGCGGCCAGCAGCGAAGCGAGGATGCTCCACAGCACCAGCCGGGACAGCACGCCATCGAAGGGTTCGAAGGCATCGTCGATGGGCAGCGAGGCGGCCAGCAGCCAGTTCACCGATTTCAGGCGCTTGAAGCTGTTGACGGCCGTGATGCCGCGGCTGTTGGTGCTGACCATGCTGCCTTCGCCATCTTCCTTCAGCAGCTGGGTGGTCGTCAGGTTGGCGTTCGGCTTGCGCGGCTGCAGCAAACGGCTGGTATCGGGGTGCAGCACATAGCGCGGCACGGCGCCGCGCGTGAGAATGAAGTAATAGCCGCTCTTGCCGATCTTTTCCGAGCGCAGGCGGCCCAGCAGGTTGTCCTTGTACAGGCGCAGCACGCCGATCACGACGCCGGCCACCTGGCCATCGGCGGCCAGCACGGGCGCGACCATCTGCACGATGGGCATGCCGCTCGACTTGCCCAGCATCGGTTCGGTGATCATGGGCTGGCGCGTGCGCAAGACGGTCTGGAAATACTCGCGCTCGGCGACGTTGATGCCGGCGCGCCCCGCCACTTCCGGCATGTCGGCGACGATGGCGCCATGCGCATCGAGCACCAGCACGTCATCGAACAGCACCAGCATCGAGCGGCGCGCATAGTATGCGCGCAATTGGGTGGGCTGGGCGATCAGTTCCGGCGGCTGCTGCCTGGCCGTCAGGGTGACGATCTGCAGCAGCATGCCCAGCTTGTCGTCGAGCTCGGCAGCGGTGCGGCTGATCAGGGATGACTGCTGGCTCAACAGCACTCGGGTGAAGTCGTCGCGCATGTGCTGCAACTGGATCATGGTGACCAGCGCGATCATGGCGATCGAGGTCAGGCTGGTGGCCAGCGCGACTTTTGCTTTAATGCCGAGAGGCTTCATGATTTCCTTTTCAGTACCGGGCGGCACAGGCGGCAGATAATGCTGACGGGAATTTTCCTATCAATGCCCCAGCTTGGCAAGCGCCACCGCATAAATTGCCCGCCCCGTATGGGCTTTTGACGATGTTGCCATATAATTAAAGGCTGGACGTCGTTTATTCGCCGAAATTACGGTGAAATTGGCACACGGCAACCCTGTATGCAGTAAACTTGTTATTGCATTTTATAAAAGGTAATGACATGACTGAAGCGCTACTCACTCCAACCTTGCCCACAGTGAACGTGGAAGCGTTGCGAGCGCGATGCTCGACCTGCAGCATGCATCAATTGTGCCTGCCGATGGGCCTCGATGTGGGCGACATGGACAGGCTGGACCAGATCATCGGCCGCCGCCGCAAGGTCGCGCGCGGCGCCTCGCTGTTTCGCATCGGCGACTCGTTCCAGAACCTGTATGCGATTCGCCTGGGGCACTTCAAGACGTACCAGATCAATCCTGGCGGCGAAGAGCAGGTGACGGGTTTCCAGATGGCCGGTGAATTGCTGGGCATGGACGCCATCAGCGCCGACCGCCACCACTGTAATGCGGTGGCGCTGGAAGACAGCGAAGTATGTGAAATTCCGTTTTCCAGCCTGGAACAATTGCTGGGCAATATGCCGACCCTGCTGCGCCATTTTCACCGCATGATGAGTCAGGAAATCACGCGCGAGCAAAGCGTCATGCTCTTGCTGGGCAATATGCAGGCGACGCAGCGCTTTGCCGCCTTCATCGTCAACCTGGCCTCGCGCTATGAAGCGCGCGGTTATTCGGGCAGCAATTTCCAGCTGCGCATGTCGCGCGAGGAAATCGGCAACTACCTGGGCCTGACCATCGAGAGCGTCAGCCGTTTATTGTCGAAATTCAAGAAGGAAGGCTGGCTGCGCGTGTCGAACCGCGAAATTGAAATCTTGCAGCCCGCCAAGTTGAAAGCCATTACGGCCGGTACCGACGTCTGCAAATAAGCTTTACAGCTCTGCGTCAGCCTGCAGCGCGATGCTGCGCTGCAGGGGCCAGGTCCAGATGCCGGACAGGCGCCACTCGCGTTTGTCGTTTTCCACCAGCACTTGCCAGCGGCTGCGCTCGAGCATCGGCAGCGCCACGGAAAAATTGCCGGCCGCATCGGGCTGCACCAGCAGCTTGATATCCTTTTCCGGCAGGGTCGCATGCGCCAGATGCAGCTGCAGCGGCGCCTGATAGGCCTTGCCGAAGCTGTGCACGGAACCACTGAGGCGCGCTTGCGCCACGTCGTACGACAGGCTCGTATCCATCGCCAGGTCGCTGGCGATCGTGTCGCGCTTCAAATCCTGGTTGATCGCCTTGCCCTGCTTGTAATAATCGCCCACCACCAGCGCATCGGGCTGCGTAAACGCGATATAGCCCATGAAGCTGCCGACGACCACGGACAAGCCAGGGCCGATCATCAGCAGCCATGGCCAGCGATGCTTGTACCACGGTGCAACCGGTGCTTGCAGTTTCAGACTGTCGGACATGATATTTCTCCTGTTTAATCAGCCAGTCCCCATGCGGGGACCGGCCTTCCTACATTAGCGCGGTACGATGAATACCGCGCTTTCACGCACATGCAGCGATGGGTCGTCCAGCGAGTGCAATTCGATCGCAATCTTGTTCGAACCCTTCTCGCCGACGCCGTGCGGTACGCGCAGGCGGATCGGCCAGCCCAGCGTTTCCGTCGGCTGCAAGGTCACTTCTTCACGCGTCAGCAAGGTCAGGCCCGGCAAGCCGGAAGCGCTGATTTTGAAATGCTGGGTTTGCTCCGACGTGTTCATGATCTGCAAGCGGTAGACGTTTTCGATCATGCCGTCTTCCACTTCGCGTCCCATCGAACCGCGGTCGCGGATCACGTCCATTTTCAGGGGCGTGCGCAGCGCCAGCGAAGTACACACGGCGATGATGATCAGGGCCAGGATGGAAGTGTAGATCAATACGCGCGGGCGCATGGCGCGCTGGCGGATCTGCTTCGAATTGAAGTTGTTTTCCATCGCATGGTCGGTACTGTAGCGTACCAGGCCACGCGGCCGGTCGACCTTGTCCATCACGCTGTTGCAGGCATCGACGCAAGCGGCGCAGCCGATGCATTCATACTGCAGGCCGTTGCGGATATCGATACCGGTCGGACACACCTGCACGCACAGGGTACAGTCGATGCAATCGCCCAGCTTGTCGTTGTTGCCGGCCTTCTTGCTCAGTGCGCCACGTGGTTCGCCGCGCTTGGTATCGTAGGTGATGATCAGGGTGTCCTGGTCGAACATGGCGCTCTGGAAGCGCGCGTAGGGGCACATGTATTTGCACACCTGCTCGCGCAGCCAGCCCGCATTGCCGTAGGTTGCCAGGCTGTAGAACAAGACCCAGAACCATTCCCAAGGACCGAAATTGAGGGTGGTCACCGCGTGCGCCAGTTCCTTGATCGGCGTGAAGTAGCCGACAAAGGTAAAGCCCGTCCACAGGGCGATGGCGCCCCATACCAGGTGCTTGGCCGTCTTCTTGAACGCCTTGCGCACGGAGGGGCCTTGCTTGTCGAGGGCCATGCGCGCGCTGCGCGTGCCCTCGATGCGGCGTTCGACCCACAGGAAAATTTCCGTGTATACCGTTTGCGGGCAAGAGAACCCGCACCACACCCGCCCGGCAATAGCCGTGACGAGGAACAACAAATACGCACAGATGATCAGCAGGGCCGCCAGATAGATGAAATCCTGGGGCCACAGCACGACGCCGAAAATGTAGAACTTGCGCGTGGTCAAATCGAACAGCAGGGCTTGCCTGCCATTCCAGGTCAACCACGGCAAGCCGTAGAACGCCAGCTGGGTAAGCCATACGCATACCCATCGCCAGGTAGCGTAGCGTCCTTTGGCCTCGCGAGGGTAGATTTGCTCGCGGGCCGCATACATCTTGATGACTTGAGGTTCCATTACATCATTTCACGGGCGTCTGGGGATTCGACAGGCTCCAGACATACGCCGACAGCACGTGTACCTTGGATTCGCCGAGGAAATCGCTGAAGGCCGGCATGGTGTTGCTGCGTCCCTTGCGTACGGTTTCCATGATGGTATCGGCGCTGCCGCCGTACAGCCAGATCTTGTCCGTCAGGTTCGGTGAACCCAGCATCTGGTTGCCCTTCGCATCGGCGCCGTGACAGGCCATGCAGGCGCCAAACTTGGCCTTGCCCAGCACGGATTTGACAGGGTCCGAGGTCGAACCGGACAGGCTCAGCACATAATGGGCCACGTTCTCGACATCCTTTTCGGAGCCCAGGGCGGCGCCCATCGGAGGCATCTGCCCATTGCGGCCGTGCATGATGGTGGTCTTGATGATGTCGGGTTCACCGCCATACAGCCAGTCCTTGTCGGTCAGGTTGGGGAAGCCCTTGTTGCCGCGCGCATCCGAACCGTGGCATTGTGCGCAGTAGGTCAGGAACAAACGCTGGCCGATGGCTTGCGCCTGCGGATCGGCGGCCACCGTCTTCAAGTCCTGGCTCAGGTACTTGTTGAACAGGGGACCGTAGTCGGCTTCCGCCTTCTTCAGCTCTTCCTCGTACTGGCCCGTCGATTTCCAGCCCAGGCTGCCGGCATAGTTGCCCAGGCCCGGATACAGGAACAGGTAGGCCAGCGCGAAAACGATGGTGATGTAGAACAGCCACATCCACCAGCGCGGCATCGGCGTGTTGAGTTCCTTCAAGTCCTCGTCCCAGACGTGGCCCGTGGTGCCGTCGGCGGGGGCGCCCTCGACCACTTTGATTTTCGACTGCGAGTACAGCAGGATGCCGCAGCCGATGATGCCCAGCAGGGACAGCACGATGATGTAGATATTCCAGAAGCCATTGGTAAAATCAGCCATGGTTGCGCTCCTTCGCCACGCTCATCTCGGCCTCGGCCGGATAGTCCAATGCGTCATCGGCGAACGGCAAGCGTGCCGCCGCGTCGAAATCGCTATTGCTGCGGCTGAACGTCCACCACAGGATGCCCACGAACGTCGTAAAGGAAACCACCGTCATGACGCTGCTGGCGCTGTCAAACAGGTTTTCGATTGCCATGCTAATTCCTTGTTTTGATTAATGTACCGAGGCCTTGCAGATAGGCGACCAGGGCGTCTTCTTCCGTCTTGTCCTGCAGCTGCGCCGGGCCGGCGGCGATCTCTTCATCGCTGTACGGCTGGCCCAGGCGTTTCAGGGCGCGCATCTTCGGCATGATCTCGTCAGGCACCAGCTTGGTCTTCGCCAGCCATGGGTAGGCCGGCATGTTCGACTCGGGCACCACGTCGCGCGGGTCGTTCAAGTGCGTGCGGTGCCATTCATCGCTGTAGCGGGCGCCCACGCGGGCCAGGTCGGGCCCCGTGCGCTTGGAACCCCATTGGAACGGACGGTCGTAGACGAACTCGCCAGCGACCGAATAGTGGCCATAGCGTTCCGTTTCCGCGCGCAGCGGACGCACCATCTGCGAGTGGCAGTTGTAGCAGCCTTCGCGCACGTAAATGTCGCGGCCCGCCAGGCGCAGCGGCGAATACGGCTTCAGGCCGGCGACCGGCTCCGTTGTGCTCTTCTGGAAGAACAGGGGGACGATCTCGACGGCGCCGCCGATGCTGATCACCACCGTGACCAGGGCGATCAGCAGCCAGGGGTTTCTCTCAATCCATGCATGTGAAAATTTCATTTGCTTTCGCTCCTATCAGGCGTGCGCCGCGTTCAGTTCCGGAATGCGGGCGACGGGGAGTTTGCTGCCGCGCAGCGTCATCCAGGTGTTGTAGCCCATGATGCACATACCCGACAGGTACAGCAGGCCGCCGGCCACGCGCACCACGTAGTACGGATACGTCGCTTTTACGCTCTCGACAAAGGTGTAGGTCAGGGTGCCGTCCGGATTGACCGCGCGCCACATCAGGCCCTGCATCACGCCGGCGATCCACATGGCGGCGATGTACAGCACGATGCCGATGGTGGCCACCCAGAAGTGCACGTCGACCAGGCGCGTGCTGTGCATCTGCGTGCGGCCCGCCAGGCGCGGCAGCAGGTAGTAGATCGAACCCATGGTGATGAAGCCCACCCAGCCCAGGGCGCCCGCATGCACGTGGGCAACGGTCCAGTCGGTGTAGTGCGACAGCGAGTTGATGGTCTTGATCGACATCATCGGACCTTCGAAGGTGGCGATGCCGTAGAACGACAGCGAGACGATCATGAATTTCAGGATCGGATCGGTGCGCAGCTTGTGCCAGGCGCCCGACAGGGTCATGATGCCGTTGATCATGCCGCCCCAGCTTGGTGCCAGCAGGACCAGCGAGAAGACCATGCCGATCGATTGTGTCCAGTCAGGCAAGGCCGTGTAGTGCAGGTGATGCGGGCCCGCCCACATGTAGGTGAAGATCAGCGCCCAGAAGTGGACGATGGACAAACGGTACGAGTACACGGGGCGCTCGGCCTGTTTCGGGATGAAGTAGTAGACCATGCCCAGGTAGCCGGCGGTCAGGATGAAACCCACCGCGTTATGGCCGTACCACCACTGGATCATGGCGTCCTGCACGCCCGCATAGGCGGAATACGATTTGGTGAACGAGGCTGGCATGACGGCGCCATTGACCACGTGCAAAATCGTCACGGCCAGGATGTAGGCGCCGAAGAACCAGTTGGCCACGTAGATGTGCTTGACCTTGCGCTTGATCAGGGTGCCGAAGAACACGATGGCGTAGGCGATCCAGACGACGGCGATGAGGATGGCGATAGGCCATTCCAGTTCCGCGTATTCCTTGCCGCGGGTCAGGCCCATGGGCAGGCTGACGACTGCGCACAGGATCACCGCTTGCCAGCCCCAGAAGGTGAAAGCAGCCAGCTTGTCGGAAAACAGGCGCACCTGGCAGGTGCGCTGGACAACGTAGTACGAGGTGGCGAACAGGCCGCAGATGCCGAAGGCGAAAATCACCGCATTCGTGTGCAGCGGACGCAAACGTCCGTATGTCAGCCAAGGTATGTCGAGGTTCAGGGCAGGCCAGGCTAGCTGAGCGGCGATGATAACGCCAACCAGCATGCCGATGATGCCCCATACCACAGTAGCGACCGCGAATTGCTTCACGATCTTGTAGTTATAGTTCAGCGATTGATCCACAAAGACTCTCCCTGGAATTACTATTTATGATGGTGGCCAGAGAGTAAGTGTTTGAAGGCGAAAAAACTTTGATGTGGATCAAAATTCCCCGGATGAAATAAGGGTAGCGAACTGGCATCGAAATAAAGTGATATTTCGGTCAAAAAAGCCATGCAAGATCCCTGCAATCAGGGCTTGTTGTGGTGAGGCGCCGGCCATGGCGTGCAGGACGCCAGCCGGGCTGGTGAGGTCAGGGATGCGGTTCGTCGGGCGCCGGCTTGGCCGGCGTATCGTCGTCCTGCAGCACGCGCAGGCCCGGTCCGACGAGGTCGTCGAACTGGCCGCTGTCCGAGGCTGTGAAATACACCCACAGGGCGATGAAGACGACCACGACGCTTAAGGGGATGAGCAGGTACAGTGCTTCCATGGTTCAGACTTTCCGCAGGCGCAGGGCGTTGGCGATGACGACGGCCGAGCTGGCAGCCATGCCGACGCCGGACAGCCAGGGGTTCAGGAAACCCAGCGCGGCGGCCGGGATGGCCGTCAGATTGTACAGGGTTGCCCAGCCCAGGTTTTCGCGGATGATGCGCATGCTGCGCGCGGCCGTCTTGGCCGTGTCGAGCACGGAGCGCAACTGGCTCGAGAGCAGCACCGTGTCCGCATGCGCCTGCGCCAGCGCGGCGCCGGAACCCATGGCGAAGGACACGTCGGCACCGCTCAGTACGGCGGCGTCGTTGATGCCGTCGCCCACCATCGCCACCACGGCCCCCGTCGCCTGCAACTGCTGCACGAAGTCGAGCTTTTCATCGGGCAGGCATTCGCCGCACGCCGTGTTGATGCCCAGTTCCGACGCCACGCTTTGCGTCAGCGCTTCCTGGTCGCCACTGAGCAGCACGACCTGCTTGCCGCGCCGCTGGAAATACGCGACCACTTCGCGCGCTTCCGGACGCAGCGCGTCGCTGAGCAGGAAGCGCGTCAGCCAGCGCCCCTGCGTGCCCAGGTATAGCGGCGTCATGCCCTGCATGCCGACGGCCGTGTCGCCCAGCGGCGGCCCGGCGATGGCGGCGACAAAAGCCGCATTGCCCAGGCGGTAGCGCACGCCGTCGACGATGCCCTCCAGGCCCTGCCCCTGCACTTCCTGTAATTGTTCCGCATGCGTGCGCGGTTGCGGCGGTTCCCCTGCTGCTGCCAGGATCGCCTGCGCCAGCGGATGGGCGCTGCCCGCCTCCAGCGCGGCGGCCACCTGCAGGCAATCGTCTTCCGTCATGCTGCCGAGTCCCTCGATTTGCCGCAGCACGGGCCGGCCCAGGGTCAGGGTCCCCGTCTTGTCGAAGACGATGTGAGTGGCGCGGTGCAAGGTTTCTAGCACGTGCGGCTGGACGATCAGCACGCCGCGCCGCAGCAGGCTGTCGGTGGCGGCCGCCAGCGCCGTCGGCGTGGCGAGAGAAAGCGCGCACGGGCACGACACGACCAGCACGGCGATGGCCACGGGCCAGGCCTGCGACGGGTCATGCCAGCTCCAGAAGGCGAACACGGCGACGGCGAACAGCAGCAGGCCCAGCACGAACCAGGCGGCGACCTTATCGGCCCACTGCGCGATCTGCGGCTTGCCGCTGCCGGCCCGCTCGATCAGTTTCAACAAGTCGGACAAGGTGCTTTCGCCCGCCGGCTTGAGCACGCGCAAGATGAGCGCCGCACTCGCATTGATGGCGCCGCCCGGCACCCGTTCGCCCGTTTTCCTGCGCTGCGCCGCGCTCTCGCCCGTCAGCAGCGATAAATCGAGCGCGCTCGTGCCCTCGATGATGACGCTGTCGGCGGCGATCGCCTCGCCCGGTTTGACTAAAATGATGTCGCCCACGGCCAGGCTGCCGGCCGGCACCAGGGTGGTGGCGCGGTTGTCCGGGAAGCCCGCCATCAGCGACGCGGACGCGGGCAACGCATGCTGCAAGCGCTCAAGGGCCGAGGCGGCCTTGCGGCGCGCCTGCAGCTCGAAATAGCGGCTGCACAGCAGTAGAAAAATGAACATCGTGGCCGAGTCGTAATACACCTCGCCGCGGCCCGTAAAGGTCGCCACCACGCTGCCGAAGAAGGCGGCCAGGATGCCCAGCGCCACGGGCACGTCCATGCCCAGGGTGCGCGCGCGCAGGCTGGCCCAGGCGCCCTGGAAAAACGGCATGGCCGAATAGCAGATGGCCGGCAAGGTCAGCAGCAAACTGGCCCAGCGCATCAGGCTGGCCATATTGTCGTCCAGGGTGCCATCCTCGGCCAGATAGGCGGGCGCCACGTACATCATCACCTGCATCATCGACAGGCCGGCCACGAACAGCTGGCGGCCCAGGGTCTTGCTGGCTTTTTGCAGGCGTTCGCCATGGCGCACGGCGTCATACGGATAGGCCGTGTAGCCGACTTGCCGCACGGCTTGCAGGATGTCGCCCGGTTCGCATTGGGCGCGGCTCCAGCGCACGTACAGGCGCTCCGTGGCGACGTTCAGGCTGGCCGCCTGCACGCCGGGCAGGCGCGTCAGCTGGCGCTCGATCAGCCACACGCAGGCGGCGCAGCGGATGCCTTCGACGGACAGGGTCGCTTCGCAGCTGCTGGCGTCGCGCGCGAATTGCGCGTCGTCATTGCTGTACAGGCGCAACTCGGGCGGCACCATGGTGGCGTCGGCAGCGTTGACGGCGTATTCATCGCGGTCGCGGTAATACGCGCTCTGGCCGATGTCGACGATGGTTTGCGCCACCGCTTCGCAGCCGGGGCAGCACATGGCGCGCGGCAGCTCGTCGATCGTGACGTTCCAGCTGGAGCCAACGGGGACGGGCAAGCCGCAATGGAAGCAGGCGGAGGGTTTTAAAACAGCATTCATAGGTTTGGTTTCGTGCGTCTTTTCATGGATGGCCCGTGACGCACAGGGCGTCGAGCCAGCCCAGCGAGACGCCATTCGCGGCGCGCAGCAGGCCCAGCAAGCCAAAGCTCAGCACCAGCAAGCCGCTGGCGATGCGCACGGGACGGCGCTGCATCTGCGCGCGCAGCCGCGTGCCCAGCAAGCCCATGCCCAGCAGGGTCGGGAGGGTGCCCAGGCCGAAGGCGGCCATGGCGGCCGCGCCGTTCAGGGCCGAGCCTTGCAGCATGGCCGTCAGCAAGGCGCTGTAGACCATGCCGCACGGCACCCAGCCCCACAGGCCACCCACGGCCAGCGCCTTGAGTGGCGTGTCCATCGGCATCAGGGGTTTCAACAGGGGGCGCACGCGGCGCCAGACGATATTGCCGGCCGCTTCCAGATGGGCCAGGCCGCGCCAGGCATCCATCAGGTACAGGCCCAGCGCGACGAGCATCAGGTTGGCCAGCCAGTAGCCGGCCACTTGCAGGGACGCCAGGTGCAGCATGCCGGCGCCCGCCAGGCTGCCGGCCATGGCGCCGGCCAGCATGTAGCTGGCTATGCGCCCGCCGTTATACGCCAGTACGCGCAGCACGTTGGTGTGCGGCGCGGGGCGCGCCACGGCGATGGAAATGACCGGGCGGACAGGTGCCGCCGGTGCGCCGCCGCTGAGCGACAGGGCGCCGACGATGCCGCCGCACATGCCGATGCAGTGCACGCTGCCGGCCAGGCCGACCATGAACAGCGGCAAGAGGCTCAAGGCATTCATCGCGTGGCGCTACACCGTTTTCGAGTAGCGCAGCGGCTGCACCGCGTCCGGCGCCGCGTTGGCGCGGGCCTGCGTCAGGTAGCGGTCGAAGACCATGCAGATATTGCGGATCAGCAAGCGCCCTTTCGGCGTCACCGTCAGCCAGTCTTCCTCGATGACGAGCAAGCCGTCACGCGCCAGTTCGCGCAGCTTTTCCAGCTCGGCGGCGAAATAGCTGCGGAATTTGACGGGGTGCGCTTGCTCGATGGTGGCGATCGACAATTCGAAATTGCACATCAGCATCTGGATGATGATACGGCGCAACAAATCATCGGTATCGAGCTTGATGCCGCGAGCGATCGGCAGCACGCCTTCGTCGAGCTTTTCGTAGTAGGCATCGAGTGTCTTTTCATTCTGGCTGTAGACGGCACCCACCGAGCTGATGGCCGACACGCCGCAGGCGATCAGGTCCGCCTCCGCGCGCGTCGAATATCCCTGGAAGTTGCGGTGCAAGCGGCCTTGCCGCTGCGCCACGGCCAGGTCGTCCGTCGGCTTGGCGAAATGGTCCATGCCGATGTACACATAACCGGCTGCCGTCAGGCGCGCGATGCACAGGCCCAGCATGGCCAGCTTGGTGGCGCTGTCGGGCATGTCGGCGTCGAGGATGCGGCGCTGCGGCTTGAACAGGTGCGGCATGTGCGCGTAGTGGTACAGGGCGATGCGGTCGGGGCTGGCGGAAATCACCTTGCGCAAGGTTTCCGTCATGGTGTCCAGGCTTTGCTTGGGCAGGCCGTAGATCAGGTCGATGCTGATCGAGCGGAAACCGGCGTCGCGCGCCGCTTGCATGATGGCCACCGTTTCCGCTTCCGGCTGGATGCGGTTGACGGCCTTCTGCACGTCGGCATCGAAATCCTGTACGCCCAGGCTGATGCGGTTGAAACCTTGCGCGCGCAGCAAAAACGCGTTCGCGCGACACGGTGCGCGGGTCGATCTCGATCGAATATTCGCCGTCATCATCGGAAGCGAACTCGAAATGCTGGCGCAGGTGCGCCATCAGTTCATCCATCTGCTTTTCGCTCAGGTAGGTCGGCGTGCCGCCGCCGAAATGCAGCTGCTCGATCTGGTTCATGCCGGCAAACAGCTTGCCCTGCATGGCGATTTCCTGTTTCAGATAGCTGAGATAGGTGGCGGCCTTGCTGCGGTCTTTCGTGATGATCTTGTTGCAGGCGCAGTAGTAGCACAGGGTGTCGCAAAACGGCACGTGCACGTACAGCGACAGCGGACGGCGGCCGCCGCGCATGCGTAGCGCGGCCAGCGCTTCGAGGAAGTTGCCGTAGCCAAAGTCGGCATTGAAACGGTCGGCGGTCGGATAGGACGTGTAGCGGGGGCCGGACTGGCTCATCTTGCCGATGATGACCGGGTCGAATTCGACGACGGCGTCCAGGTCGGCGGAAGCACTGCTGAGTAGTGTAGGCATGATGTGTGTAAGGTCTTGAAAGGTGTTAGGCGGCCAGGCGTTTCAGAGCGGCGGGTTTGCCGGTGTTCGCGGCGCCTCCCTTGCCGCCAGGCATGACGACGCGGCGCGGTGGCGGCATCTTGCCGAAATTGAACAGGCTCACGGCTTGCGACAGGCTGGCCGCTTCTTCCGCCAGGCGCGTGGCAGCCGCGGCGGCTTCTTCCACCAGGGCCGCGTTTTGCTGTGTCACCTGGTCCATGTGGGCGATGGCCTGGTTGACCTGGTCGACGCCGATGCTTTGTTCGCGCGAAGCGATGGAAATTTCCTGCATGATGGCCGTTACCTGCTTGACCGAGCTGACCACTTGTTCCATGGTGGCGCCGGCGCGGTTCACCTGCAGCATGCCGGCGCCCACCTTGCCGACGGAAATTTCAATGAGTTGCTTGATATCCTTGGCCGCCACGGACGAGCGCTGCGCCAGGTTGCGCACTTCGCCCGCCACCACGGCGAAGCCCCGGCCCTGCTCGCCAGCCCGCGCCGCTTCCACTGCCGCGTTCAGGGCCAGGATGTTGGTCTGGAAGGCGATGCCTTCGATCAAGCCGATGATGTCGACGATTTTCTTCGACGAGGTGTTGATCTCGTCCATGGTGGTGATCACTTCGGCCACGATTTCGCCGCCCTGCACGGCCACTTTCGAGGCGGCCACGGCCAGCTCGTTCGCCTGCACCGAGTTGTCCGCGTTCTGTTTCACCGTCGACGAGAATTCCTCGATGCTCGAGGCCGTCTCTTCCAGGCTGGCCGCCTGCGATTCCGTGCGGCCCGAGAGGTCCATATTGCCGACGGCGATTTGCTTGGTGGCCACGGCCATAGTTTCCACGTTGATGCGCACGTCGCGGATGGTGGCGATCAGGTTGCTGTTCATCTGTTGCAGCGCGCGCAGCAATTGCCCCATTTCATCCGTGCTTTCCGTCTCGAAACTGCCCGACAGGTCGCCGGCGGCAATCGCCCGCGCGCCGTTCAAGGCCTTGCCCAGCGGCTTGAGCACGGACATGCGCAAGGTGTACCAGAGGAAAACGTTGATCAGGAAGCCGAACAGGGTGGCGCCGAAGATGGCGTAATTGGTGATCTTGCCGCCGCTGGCGAACAGGCTGATGACGCACACCAGCAATTGCAAACAGTTGACGATGGAGGTGGCGGCCCAGATGCGCAGGTTGAGCGACATGTGCGTCAGCTTGTGCAGCAAATGCGCCAGGCCAGGGCGCACGATCTGCCCGTTCTTGATGACGATGTTGCCGCCTTCCTTGTTGCGGATGGCCGCATAGGCTTCCTCGGCCGCCTTGACCTGGTCTTTGTCGGCTTTTACGCGCACCGACATGTAGCCGATGGTCTTGCCCGCTTCGCGGATGGGCGTGACGTTGGCGCGCACCCAGTAAAAGTCGCCGTTCTTGCAGCGGTTCTTGACCAGGCCCGTCCACGGCGTGCCGGCCTGGATCGAGGCCCACAGGTCGGCAAACGCTTCGGCCGGCATGTCCGGGTGGCGCACGATGTTTTGGGGCGAACCGAGCAGCTCTGCCTCGCTGAAGCCGCTGACCTGACTGAAGTACGGGTTCACATACACGATATTGCCGTTCATATCCGTTTTCGACACGATGGCCTGATCGTCCAA
The DNA here is from genome assembly GCF_023509035.1 of Janthinobacterium lividum. NCBI lineage: Bacteria > Pseudomonadati > Pseudomonadota > Betaproteobacteria > Burkholderiales > Oxalobacteraceae > Janthinobacterium > Janthinobacterium lividum. The sequence goes on from NZ_CP075583.1 coordinate 1,031,802, forward strand.
GACGAGGACTTCACGGTTAGTCACTGGCAAATTTTGGCGCATGGTCGCGGCTTCCTGATCAGTTAAAGAGCTAATTGGTGAGTAAGACTTGCACGATTGCAAGAATGGAGATCAGTGTAAGGAGTCGCCTGCGCAAATTTATTGATGTAGATCAAAATCCTCCAGATTGGTCGTGCTTGCGCGCATTTAGGGATATCAATGCAGCATTGTTTTAAAGTTACTGGTTGCCAGCGGCGGCTAATCGATGCCCACCGTCAGCGGGCGCAGGTTGCCCACGGCGTAGCCTTGCGCGTAATCGATGCCCAGTTCGCGGATGACGGACAGGATTTCCGCGTTTTCCACGTATTCGGCCACCGTTTTCAAGCCCATCACGTGGCCCACTTCATTGATGGCCTTGACCATGGCGCGGTTGATGGCATTGGTGGTGATGTCGCGCACGAAGACGCCGTCGATTTTCAGGTAGTCGACGGGCAGCGCCTTCAGGTAGCCGAATGAGGAAAAGCCGCTGCCGAAGTCGTCGAGCGAGAAGCGGCAGCCCAGGGCCTTGAGCTGGCGCATGAATACTTGCGCCTTGGGCAGGTTGGCAATCAGGGCCGTTTCCGTGATTTCAAAGCAGATTTGCTCGGGCGCAATGGCGAACTGCACGAACTGCTCAGTGATGTAGTCGTGCAGGCCCGTGTCGGCCAGTGACATGCCCGACAGATTGACGGAATACAGGGCCGGTGCGCGGCGCAGGCTTTCGGCCAGCGCGGCCAAAGGCGACTGGCTGTCGCGCACGCTCTGGATATGCGCGCAGACGGCGTGGATGACCCAGCGGTCGATGGACAGCATCATGTCGTAGCGTTCGGCGGCGGGAATGAAGGCGCCGGGCAGTATCAAGTCGCCCTTGCTGTTGCGGATACGGATCAGCACCTCTTCGTGGTGTTCCGGGCTGCCGTGCAGGTGCACGATGGGCATGGTGTACAGGCGGAAATAATCGTGTTCGAAGGCTTCGTTCAGGCGTGAAATCCACAGCATTTCGCCATGCCGCTGCGCCAGCATGACGTCGGACTCCTGGTACACGTGCAGGCGGTTGCGGCCCTGGTCCTTGGCCATGTAGCAAGCCTGGTCGGCGGCGCTCAGCAACTCGCTCATGGACTTGCTGTCCTGGTTGATTTCCACGATGCCGATGCTTACGCCCAGTTCGAAGCTGCGGTCATCCCAGGCGAAACGGAAATCGCGTACGGACTGGCGCAACTGTTCGCCGATCTGGCGCGCGTGGTCGAGCGGACAGTGGGGCAGCAGCACGCCCAGTTCGTCGCCGCCGAGCCGCGCCAGGATGTCGCTGTCGCGCATCCGCCCCTGCAGCATCTTGGCCAGCAACTGCAGCAGCACGTCACCGGCGCCGTGGCCGCTGGTGTCGTTGATGACCTTGAACTGGTCCAGGTCCAGGTACAGCAGCGCATGCATGTGGCCATCTTGCTTGGCTGTGTGCAGGGCGTCGGCCACCAGGTGCTCGAATTCGCGCCGGTTGATCAGGCCCGTCAGGGCGTCGTGCGTGGCTTGCCACGACAGTTGTTGGCTCAGCTTGCGCTCGTGGCTGACATCGCGAAACACGACCACGGCGCCGAGGATGTCGCCGTCGCACGACCAGATGGGCGCGGCCGATTCCTCGACGGCGATGCGCCGCCCTTCGCGCGTGATCAGCTGCGAGCGGGGGAAATGCCGATGGCCTGGCGCTGTTGCAGGCAGCGCATGGCCACGTGCTCGAGTGCTTCGCCCGTGCGTTCGTCAGCCAGCGGCATGGTCTGGCCGATGTCCAGGCCCCGCGCCATGTCGTTGGTCCAGCCCGTCAATTGCTCGGCCACCCGGTTCAGGGAGCGTGTCTTGCCCTGCGGATCGGTAGTGATGACGCCGTCAGCGATGGAGCTGAGCGTCACTTCGGCCAGTTCCTTGCGCTCGGCGATCATGAGTTCGCGCAGTATGTGCTCGGTGACATCCCAGATGACGCCCAGGGTGCGCTCGGGATGGCCTCCGCCATCCATGAAGACCTGCGCCTTGGCCGCCAGCCAGTGTTCGCTGCCGTCGGGCCAGATGACGCGGTATTGCAGGGCGTAGCCGCCGCGCCGGCGCACGCCGTCCTGCAGCACGCCGATCACCTTGTCGCGGTCAGCGGCATGGACGCAGTCGAGAAAGGCGGGGAAGGAATGCGTCACGGGGTGCTCCCCGAGGCCCAGCAGGGCCGCGCCCCTGGCCGACCAGATGACCGTGCCGTCGATGACCTGGCCAGCGACGATGCGCGAATCCCAGATCGCCATGTGCGCCGCTTCCAGCGCCATCTGCAAACGTTTCTGCTGGTCGCTCATCGCCCTCTCCCGATATGGATACAGGGATAGACACGCCGCCGGTGCTTAAGTTCCTGGCGCCTCGGCAGACGTGGCCGCAGAGGTGGCCGGCGCTGTGCGCGCCACGTCGCGCACGTTCTTTTGCACGGCCACGGCGGCAAACAGGCTGAGCAGGAATGCCATGGCATAAAAGCCCTTTTCGCTATTTTGCAGGGTGGCGTTCCACAGGCCCACAGTCAATAGCAGCAAGGCCAGCAGCACGGAAATCCAGCACAGGCCGAAATACATGCCCGTCACGGCGATGCCTTCGCTGCGGTCGCGCACGGATTTTTGCAGCGAGACGGCGGCGAACAGGCCGTACATGAGGAGCGTGAAGTAATAGCCCTTTTCGTTGAGGGCCATGCTGGCGTTCCACAGGCCGGACAGGTAGGTGATGGCGCCGATCAGCAATGCTGCCCAGGAGGCGCCGATAAAGGCGCTGCTGGGACGTTGGATGGGGGAAGTCTGCATAGGGTCTCCATGGGCAGGCAGGCGCCGCCGGCATGGCCGGGGCGGCAGGCACGGATGCGCCTGCCGCCCCATCAGACCAGAAAGCTTATTTGCTTGATTTGACCATGCGCAACAAAGCCGACACGGCCGTGACGCCGGCCAGCACCAGGCCACCGGCGATGAGGCCGGCCACCGCGTTGATCAGGCTGGGCGTGACGGCCGCCAGCACGGGGCCGATGCCGGCCACGCCGCCGACGGCTTCTTCTGCATGGTGCAGCATGGTGCTGGCCCACGGCCAGCCATGCGTCAAAATGCCGCCACCGACCATGAACATGGCCAGGGTGCCCACGACGGAGAGAAATTTCATCAGTTTAGGCGCCGCCGACACGAGCATGCGGCCAAAGCCGCGCACACCATCCATCAGCGCGCCCGCGCCCTTGCGCGCCGCCAGGTAAAAGCCCGCGTCATCGAGCTTGACGATGCCGGCCACCAGGCCGTACACGCCTACCGTCATGATGAGGGCGATGCCGACGACGACGGCCACCTGCTCGGCGAAGGTGGCGGCGGCCACCGTGCCCAGCGCGATGACGATGATTTCGGCCGACAAAATGAAGTCGGTGCGGATGGCGCCCTTGATCTTGTCCTTTTCCATTGCGACAAGGTCGACCTGCGGGTCGCGCAGCGCCTGTGCCAGCTCGGCCTTGTGGCTGTCGTCCGGGTGCAGGTATTTATGGGCGATCTTTTCGAAGCCCTCGAAGCACAGGTAGGCGCCGCCCACCATCAGGAGCGGCGTGATGGCCCACGGCGCAAACGCGCTGATGGCCAGCGCGGCGGGCACGAGGATGGCCTTGTTCTTCAGAGAACCGACAGCGACGGCCCACACGACGGGCAGTTCGCGATCGGCGCGCACGCCGGCCACTTGCTGCGCGTTCAGGGCCAGGTCGTCACCGAGCACGCCGGCCGTCTTCTTGGCGGCCACCTTGGTCATCAGGGAAACATCGTCGAGGATGCTGGCGATGTCGTCAAGCAGGGCCAGCAGGCTGGAGCCGGCCATCTCAGCGCGCTCCCATGGCGGTGGCAGGGAATGGTGGAGCGAGGAAAGTGTTGTTTTTCATGATGTTATTCTTGGTTGTACGGCAAGGAAGTGTGTGACTGCGATCTTACCCCAGGGTGGGCCGGCAAGGCCGCACTGACCGGGTTAAAATTGCCTCTCATCCTCATTTTTTTGGAAACCGCATGCACTTTGCCACCTGGATCACCTTTGTCATCGCCGCCTCCATCATCGCCGTCTCGCCCGGCTCGGGGCGCCGTGCTGTCGATGTCGCACGGCCTGTCGTACGGGGTGAAGAAGGCCAGCGCCACCATTCTCGGCCTGCAACTGGGCTTGCTGGTGGTGCTGGGCATTGCCGGCGCCGGCGTGGGCTCTTTGCTGCTGGCTTCCGAAGTGGCTTTCAATATCGTCAAGACGGTGGGCGCCTTGTACCTGATCTACCTGGGCCTGTCGCAATGGCGCGCCAAGGCGGCGGTGACGGGCGATCTGCATGCCGACGCCGTGGTGCCTTCCATGCGCCGGCGCGTGCTGACGGGTTTTTTGACCAATGTGACGAATCCGAAGGGCATCATCTTCATGGTGGCGGTACTGCCGCAATTCATCAGCCCGGCAGCACCGCTGCTGCCGCAGCTGCTGATCCTGGCCGTCACCATGTGCACGATCGATCAGATTGTGATGCACAGCTACGCCTTTTTAGCCTCGTCAATGCAGCGCTTTTTTCGCGATGCGCGCGCCGTGAAAATGCAGAACCGCTTCTTTGGCGGCTTGCTGATGGCCGTCGGCGCAGCCCTGTTCTTCGTCAAGCGCGGTGGCCAGGCGGCGGCCTGAAACAGGTCAACATGCAAACATTTGTAAGCCCGCTTGCGATGCCCGCCCGATGCGGATGTAATCGATAGCAATCATCCTTGTAAGTCCTGCTGGAGCGCTGCCATGCGTCCGACCCTGTCCTTCCCCTTCCTGAATACCGTGTGCGCCGTGCTGCTGTCGTCGGCGTGCTCGCTGGCCCTTGCCGAAGATCCACCCGCCCGCGTGGGCCGCATTTCCACCGTCGAAGGGCAGGTACTGGTGCGCGCCGGCGATGGCGAGCCGCAAAACGCCCTGCTGAACTGGCCCGTCACGACGGATAACCGTTTGACCACCCAGCGTGGCGCGCTGGCGGAATTTCGCGTGGGCGCGGCCGCCGTGCGCCTCGATGGCGATTCCGAGCTGGAAGTAAGCGAGCTCGATGACGACCATTTCACACTGCACCTCAGCTATGGCACGGTCAGCGTGCGCGTGCGTAATCCCGACGCGCTGCGCGGCTTCGAACTGACCACCGCCCAGGTCCGCGTGATCCTGACCCAGCCGGGCTGGGTGCGCATCGAGGCGGGGCGCCAGCCCGGCACCAGCGTCGTCAGCGTGCTCGACGGAGCGGCCGACGTGGATGGCGCGACGGGCAGCGTGACCTTGCGTGCCGGCAAGCGCGCCGAGCTGACGGACGAGGAATTGCGCACGGGCGCCTTGCAGAGGATCGCCTTCGACAACTGGCCCGAAGCCTTGCCCGCCGCCGCGCCGGCCTTGCGCTATGTCACGGACGATACCACCGGCTATGAAGAGCTGGACCGCTATGGCGCCTGGCAGGAGGACGCGGAATACGGCCCCTTGTGGCTGCCCAGCACGGTGCCGGCCGGCTGGGCGCCGTACAGCGACGGGCGCTGGACGTGGATCGCGCCATGGGGCTGGACCTGGGTCGACAATGCGCCGTGGGGCTATGCGCCCTCGCATTACGGCCGCTGGGTGCTGCTGGGCCATCGCTGGGGCTGGGCTCCGGGCCGCGAGCGCGGCCGCGTACCCTGGGCGCCGGCGCTGGTGGGCTGGGTGGGCGGCAATCATGGGCCAAATTCCGGGCCGCAACATGGCCAGCGTCCCGGCGTGGGCTGGTTCCCCCTGTCGCCGCACGAGCGCTATGTGCCCGGCTACCGCACCAGCGCGGACTATGAGCGCCGCATCAATCGCGTGGCCGAGGGGCGCCGTCCTGTGGCGGGCGAGCGCGAACGCCGTGCAGGCATGACGATGCTGCCGGGAGAGCGTTTTGGCGGGCAGCGCACGGTCGACGTGCCGCGCCGCAACCGCACCACCATGCCGCCGCCCGTCATGCAAAGCATGCCCTTGAGCACGCCGCCTGCACCAGCGGGTAATTGGCAGCGCCCCGTCGAGGCGCCGCGCCAGCAAGATGGTTTCCGTCGCGACTGGGTCAACCGCCCTGGCCGCTTGCAGACGGACGATGGCCAGACGCATATGGAGCCGCGTCCCATGCAGCCGAACCGGCCGCCCGTGCCGCAACAGCCGCCGGTGCCGGCCCAGCCCGTGATGCCGGCCATGCCGGCCTTGCCACCCGTGCAAGACCAGGTGGCGCATCCCGGGTGGCGTGGCGAGCAGCGGTCCCGCGCCGAGCGGCCGCAGCCGCGTCCCGTCATCGAGCGTCCCTTTGATGCGCCCCGTCCGGACCGCGGAGAACGTGGCGGCCGTCGCGAAGTGCTGCAGACGGCGCCACCGCCGTCCTTGCCTTCCCCGCCGCCCGTGGCCCAGCCGCGGCCTGCGCCGCCGCCGATGCCGGCCCCTGCCGCCCGTCCGCCTCAGGAGGCGCGCAGTGCCGAGCGTCCCAATCCGCCGCGTGAGCGCAACAATGAGCGCGGCAATCCCGGCCGCAATGGCCGGATGCCGGAAGTGGAGCGCTGACGGCCGTGCCGTCTGTCGCGCCGTATCGACGTTCAAGCCGCAAAATGCGCAGTTCGTCACATGCCGGATGTAAAGTCGCCTCGGTTTGTCTATAGTACGACCACTGCTTATCCTCCAAGTGACAGCATCGACTTTTCCGGCTATTTTGTCCAAACGAAATAGTTTTCGCCAGCTTACAAAGCTGGCTTTTTTTTTGCCTTGCCGTGTGTGCCATGGCGGCGGGCGCAGCCGCCCTCAAAGTTGGCTACAATACGTTTTTATGCAGCCGCCGCGCGATAAGCGCTGCCTGTTCTGACCGGCACTGATTGGATTTCCTATGCAAACGACCCCACCCACCGAAGTCACGATTCCTCCCAGCGAATCGCTGATCGAATACCCGAGCGACTTTCCCATCAAGATCATGGGTCCGACGCATGTCGACTTCGCGCCGACCATGCTGGAACTGGTGATCAGCCACGATCCGACCTTCCACGTGGGCCGCATGGAAGAGCGTCCATCGCCCAAGGGTAATTACACTGGCCTGACCGTGACCGTGCGCGCCATCAGCCGCGAGCAGCTCGACGCCCTGTACATGGCGCTGTCGGGCCACCCGATGGTCAAGATCGTCATGTAAGACATGCTGTTGCCCTGGCGGGCTGGCGTTTCGTCAGCCGCCACACGAGGGCAAAGGCCGCGCTGGCCGCCGCCGTCACCCATAGCAGGGGTTTTTCGCTGCCGTCCGTGATGGCGGCGATGACGGCGCCGCAGGCGGCCGTGATGAGCATTTGCACGAAGAAGAACAGGCCCGAGGCGCTTCCCGCCTGGGCGCCATACGGCTGCAGCACGGCCAGCTGGCAGGCCGGGATGGCCATGCCCACCGACACCATCACCAGCAGCATGGGCGCCACCAGCGAGGCCACGTGCTGCGGCGCCAGGCTGCCTGCCAGCAACAAGCTGGCCGCACCCGCCACATTGATCAGCACCGCCACGCCCAGCATGGTATCGGCGCCCAGGCGCGGTCCCAGCGCGCGAAACAGGCTCGATCCCGCCACATAGCCGCTGACCGTCAGCGCGAACACCAGCGCATACGCGTGCGGCGACAGATGCATGCCCCTTTGCAACAGCACGGACGATTCCGCGATGAAGGGGAAATACGTGCAATACACACAGCCGATGGCCAGCGCATAGCGCAGGAAATACGCGTCGCCCAGCAGGCGGCGGTACAGCGCCAGGGTATTGCCTTGTGGCACGGCATCGGCTGGTTTGGTTTCCGGCACATACGCGGCGATCAGCCCCAGCGACAGCGCGCCCAGCAGGCATAGTACGCCAAACACGGCGCGCCAGCCGAACGCCGCATCGAGCACGCTGCCGGCCAGTGGCGCCAGTATCGGCGACAAGCCCATCGCCATCGATATTCTGCCCAGCATGCGCGCTTGCGTGGCGGGGTCGAAGCGGTCGCGCACCATGACGCGGCCGATGATGGTGCCGCTGCAGCCGCCGAACGCTTGCAGCACGCGCGCGGCGATCAGCACGTGGACGTCGGAGGTTACGCTGCAGACGATGCTGGCGAGCACATAAATGCCCGTGCCGGCCAGCAGCACGGGACGGCGTCCGTAACGGTCGGCCAGCGGCCCGCAGGCGAGCATCGAGGCGGCCGAGCCGGCCATGAACAGGCTCAGGGTCAGTTGTAGCTGGGCATCGCTGGCATGCAGGGCATCGGCCATGGCCGGCAGCGAAGGTAAATAGATGTCGATGCTGATGCGCGACAGGCAGACCAGCAGCAGCACGATGCCGCCCCAGGCCCATAAAGCGATTTGTTTCTGCATTGTTTTACACGATCCTCTCATGTGTCCCCTCATGCGTGCGCCCCGCTGGCGCAGCAGAACGGTGAGAGTAGAATGTTTGTGGTGTAATGCGAAGTGCCAGTCATCAGAAAATTCATTGGACCACTTGGACGATTATTATGCCGCGAGGAAAATCACCGCACGCCCTGGACTTGCCTCGTCCCACCAGCTGGCTCGACAAGGCGGGCGTCAACAAGCAGGATGGCGCGTATGAAGCGCTGCGCTCGGCCATCCTGACGAAGATGCTGCCGGCGGGCAGCCGTTTGCCGTCCAGCCGCACCCTGGCCGAACGGTGGGAGTTGTCGCGCGGCACCATCGAAACCGTGTTCGACCGCCTGCACGCGGAAGCGTATGTGACGCGCGTGCCCGGCTCCGGCACGCGCGTGTGCGCCGTGGTGCCGGAGCGCTTTTTGATGGCAGGATTGGCAGACGCCACCCCGGTCGGGCCATTTTCCGAGCCGGTTCCTGTGTCCGATACGGGCGTGCGCGACGGCTTGCCGTTCGTGGCGCGGCGCGCCGACGCCAGCCTGTTTCCCATGGCCGCCTGGTCGAAGTGCGCCACGCGGGCGTTGGCGGCCGCCACGCCGGAGCAGCTGTGCAGCGCCGATCCTGCCGGCCTGCCCCAGCTGCGCCAGCAGATCGCCGACTTCCTCGCCAAGTACCGCGGCATCCGCTGCGACCCGCAAGACATCGTTGTCACGACCGGCATCCGCCACGCGATCGACTTGCTGGCGCGTAGCATCGTGCGCGATGGCGACAAGGTTTGCCTGGAAGAGCCCGGCTACCCGGCCGCGCGCGCCCTGTTCGCCCTGGCTGGCGCCGTGCCCGTGGATATAGCCGTTGATGCCGAGGGCATCGATTGCGCCGCCCTCGCCGCGCACGCGGACGCCAGCCTCGCGTACGTGACGCCGGCGCACCAGTCGCCGCTGGGCGTGACCATGTCCGTCACGCGCCGCCTGGCCTTGCTGGAGTGGGCGAACGACCACGGCGCCTGGGTGGTGGAAGACGATTACGACAGTGAATTCAATTACCAGAGCGCGCCGCTGGCGGCCCTGAAGGCGCTGGACCAGTACCAGCGCGTGATTTATTGCGGCAGTTTCAACAAGACCCTGTTTGCCGGCCTGCGCGTGGGCTTCATGGTGCTGCCGCCCGCCTTGCGCCCGCAGTTGCTGCGCACTCTGCAGTTGACGGGCCGCTCCGTGGGCGTGACGGAGCAGCTGGCGCTGTCCGCCTGGATGGAGGATGGCGCCTTCGTGCGCCATTTGCGCCAGGCGCGGCTGGCCTACAAGGAGCGGCGCGACCTGCTGCTGGCCTGCCTCGAGCAGACGGCTCCCGGGCGCTACACGGTGACCGGCCAGCAGGCGGGTTTCCATTGCGTACTGTGGCTGCCGCCGGGCAGCGACGAGCGGGCGTTTTGCGCGCGCGCGGCGCAGGAGGGGCTGGCGCTGCAGCCGCTCGGCGACTTTTGTCACAGCGCAAAGCTGGCGCCGGCCGTGCTGCTGGGCTATACGGCCCTGAATGCCGCCCAGATACGCCATGCCGCTCAAAAATTGGGCAGATTGCTGTTGTTGCCGGCGCCCGAGGCTGAATGAAACGGCAGCCTGGCTTATAATCACGGCTTCGCCGCAGCGTCCCCAGGGCGCCGGCAGCTGATTACAGAATCTGTCATGACCACCACCCGAACCGAAGCGGCGCTGATCCGCGAGCTGGGCCGCGTCGATTACGAGCCGACCTTTGCCGCCATGCGCACCTTTACCGACGCGCGCACGACAGACACGCGCGACGAACTGTGGATCGTCGAGCATCCGCCCGTGTTCACCCTGGGCCTGGCGGCCGACCGCGGCCATTTGCTGGCTGGCGCAGAGAATGTGCCCGTGGTGCAGACGGACCGTGGCGGCGAAGTGACCTTCCACGGCCCCGGCCAGGTGGTGATTTACCTGTTGATGGACTTGCGCCGCAACAAGCCGGGCGGCAAGCTGTATGCGCGCCAGTTCGTGCATAAAATCGAGCAAGCCATCATCAACGTGCTGGCGGCGTATAATCTCGCTGGCGAGCGCATTGATGGCGCGCCTGGCATCTATATTGCCGGCGGGCCAAGCAAGGGTGCGAAGATCGCCGCGCTGGGCTTGAAAGTGCGCGGCAACGGCTGCACCTACCATGGCGTATCGCTCAACGTGGCGATGGACCTGGCGCCGTTTTCCTGGATTAACCCCTGCGGCTATTCCGGCCTGAAGACGGTGGACATGCGCAGCATGGGCGTGTCGGTGCCGCTGGCCGAGGTGCAGCGGGCCCTGGCCCATGAATTGACCGTATTACTCGATGTAAGCGAAATAAACAGCGCCGCAGGCGCGCCTCAGGCAGCGGATGCCTGAGCAAACAAACCAACATGCCCCTCAAGGGCTTGCAGCCATGACTTCTGAGACCATTTCCAGCACCGCCCCCGCCGCTCCCGCCTACAACCCGAGCGAAAAGCAAAAAGGCGCCAGCAAGACTTCGCGCATCCCGATCAAGATCATTCCGATCGAGCAAGTCGAGCGCCTGAAAAAGCCGGACTGGATCCGCGTCAAGGCCGCCTCGGCATCGACCCGTTTCTATGAAATCAAGGACATCCTGCGCGAAAAACAAGCTCGTGACGGTGTGCGAGGAAGCCAGCTGCCCGAACATCGGCGAATGCTTCGGCAAGGGTACGGCCACCTTCATGATCATGGGCGACAAGTGCACGCGCCGTTGCCCGTTCTGCGACGTCGGCCATGGCCGCCCGGATCCGCTGGACAAGGACGAGCCGTCGAATTTGTCGAAAACCATCGCCAAGCTGCGCCTGAACTACGTCGTCATCACCTCCGTCGACCGCGATGACTTGCGCGATGGCGGCGCCGGTCATTTCGTCGAGTGCATCCAGCAAACGCGCGCCCTGTCGCCGAACACCCGCATCGAAGTGCTGGTGCCCGACTTCCGTGGCCGCCTGGAAAAAGCCCTGAACCTGTTCAAGGATGGCTTGCCAGACGTCATGAACCACAACCTGGAAACGGCGCCGCGCCTGTACAAGGAAGCGCGCCCTGGTTCGGACTATATGCACTCGCTGAAATTGCTGAAAGATTTCAAGGCCATGTACCCGGACGTGAAGACCAAGTCCGGCATCATGGTGGGCCTGGGCGAGACGGACGAGGAAATCCTGCAAGTGATGCGCGACATGCGCGAGCACGACATCGACATGCTGACCATCGGCCAGTACCTGGCGCCATCGAACAGCCACTTGCCCGTGCGCCGCTACGTGCACCCGGACGTCTTTAAAATGTTCGAGGAAGAAGCGTATAAAATGGGCTTCACCCACGCCGCCGTGGGCGCCATGGTGCGCAGCTCGTACCACGCGGATGAACAGGCGCACAGCGCCGGCGTGGAATCGGCGCTGAATTTCTAAGCACCTTGCACCACATCAAAGCCACCTGCTCATGCTGGTGGCTTTTTTTTTGCCTGTTCGTATCGTGTCCACCTCATGCGGCTGAGCGTTCTATACTGGCATGCTGAAAAAGCATGATTGACGAATAGGTTATGAGGTGACGCATGGACGTACGCATCGATGCATCGTGGAAGGCGCGGCTGGAGGGCGAGTTTTCCCAGCCTTACTGGGAAAGCCTGGCCGCCTTCGTGAAGGAAGAGTACGCGGCAGGGCCGTGTTGTCCGCCGGGCAAGTACATTTTTCGGGCGTTCGACCTGACGCCGTTCGAGCAAGTCAAGGTGGTGATCCTGGGGCAAGACCCGTATCACACGCCCGGCGCGGCCATGGGGCTGTGTTTTTCCATTCCCGAAGGCACGCCGCCGCAGCCGAGCCTGCAGAATATCTTCAAGGAATTACATAGCGACGTAGGTGTGGTGCGCACGCGCACGGATTTGTCCGATTGGGCAGAGCAAGGGGTATTTTTGCTCAACAGTGTGCTGACCGTGCGCGCCGGGACGGCCGGTTCACACGCGGCCAAGGGCTGGGAAAAGCTGACGGACAGCGCCATCCGCCACCTGTCCGCCGAACGTAGCAACCTCGTCTTCATTCTGTGGGGCGGCCATGCGCAGGCCAAGCGGTCCCTGATCGACCCCGGCAAGCACCTGGTGCTGACGGCGCCGCATCCGTCGCCCTTGTCTGCCAGTAAAGGTTTCTTTGGCAGCAAGCCGTTCAGCCTGGCGAATGCCTACCTGCAAGCGCATGCCCAGGCGGCCATCGCCTGGGCATAATTCCTGGAACCGTACGGCAACCGACAGCGGCAGGCGTTGCTCCCTGCCGCTGTCTTCGCGCGTAACTCTTAGAAACTCGTCGACAGGCCTGCGTAGATGCTGCGGCGGGCGCCGTATTGCGGCGCCCCCACGCCCACGCCGGAACCGTCGCGCAGCAGGTACGATTTATCGAACAGATTGATTAGGGCCAGGCGTCCTTCCACTTTGCCGACGGGCGTGTTTTTCCACGTGTGCGTGAGCGCCGTGTTGACGGTGAAGTAACTCGGCAGATGGCCGGAATTGGGCGCGCCGCCATCCGGCGTCATGCGCAGGCCGCTACCGTACAGGAAGTCAGCGCTCACTTGCGAATCGCCAAAGTGATAATGGCCGCCGCCCGACAGCGTGTATTTCTGGTCATGATCGAGGTAGACATAGTGCTTGCTGATGTAGCTCAACTCATCGGCACCAAACAGGGCCTGGCCCGAATTGATGTTGCGTCCCTGCGCCTTTTGCGTGCTGGCGTTGAGGAACAGGCCCCAGTTTTTCTCGCTGTAGATGGCGGATAACTCCAGGCCCTTGGCGTAGCCGTCCGCATAGTTGAATGGGGTCAAGATCAATGCTTGGCCGAACTGGCCTTCATCCAGCAGGTTATTGATCTTTTTATAGTACACATCGGCCGTCACGGTCAGTTTCGAATTCACCTGGTGGCTGATGCCGACGTCGTAGTAATGCGTGCGCTCGGCCTTGACGTTATCCGACTGGCCGATTTCCGGCGCATTCGTCGTGTTCGCGTACAGGTCGATGCTGCCTTGCGCCGCCAGTTCCTGCGGCGGCGGCGTGAAGTAGCGCGAATAGCCCGCGTGCAGGGCCGTGCCCGGCGCGATCTGGTAGGCCAGGTTGACGCGGGGGCTCCATTGCTGCTCGCTCGTGTAGGCCGACACCTTGTCGAAACGGGCGCCATAATTGAGGGTCAGGGGCTTGCTGATATGCCATTCATCCTGCAGGTAAAAACTGGCCAGGGTGCCCGTCTTGCCGCTGTTGTCCAGAATACTGATCGGCGTGGTGGCGCTTTGCACACCGTCAATACTCGGGAAGACGGCCACCGTGTTGTCGCTGGTCGTCTTCTGGCGCGTATAGGCCAGGCCCGCGCGCACGGTGTGGTCCTGGTGCACTTTGTAGCCGATGTCGAATTGAAAGCCCGAGGCGCTGTTCGCGCGGCGCGAATCCGACGCGACGCCGTTGTAGATCAGGTCGCCGATGGCATCGGGCGTGAAGTGCAGTTCCGAATACTGGTGGAAGGCGGAGACCTGGTAATTGATGTCACCCAGGCTTTTTTGCAGCGACAGCACGAGGAAGCGGTTCACCTCGCGCTGGTTTTCATTCAGTTGCGACGACGGCAGACTGGACGTGCCTGCCTGCGCATCGCTGTGGCCATCGAGCGAGAAGGCGGGCGCCTGGTTCGGATTGTTGGGGATCTGGAAGCGGCCGTTATAGGTACCGAACATGGCGCCCAGGCGAGTATTGTCATCGAGGAAATACGACAGGCTGCCGAACGACTTGTTCTGGCGCGTCTTGTCGTGCAGGGCGCTGCGCGTGGCTTGCGGGTTTTCCACGCCCAGTGCATTGCCCAGGTAGCTGCCGGACAGGTAGTAATTGAACTTGCCCACGCTGCCGAAAAATTCGGCACTCGGTTCCACATGCTCGTGGCTGCCGACCATGATGCCGATGCGCCCGCCCGGCGTTATGCCGCCCTCCTTCGTTTCAATATCGACGATGCCCGCCGTGCGCAGGCCGAACTGGGCGGGCAAGGCGCCCGTCATGAAATCCGTCTTGTCGATCAGGCGCGTGTCGATGGACTGGCCGAAGCCGCTGATGCTTTCAGGCAGCTGCACGCCATTGATGCGGTATTGCACGTTGGCATGGTCGTCGCGCACGTGCAGGGCGCCGGAGCCTTTCGAATCCTGCGATACGCCCGGCAGGCGCAGCAGCACTTCATTGAATGGCGTATTGTCGCCCTGGCCCAGCATGTCGACCATATGGCTGTCGATGCTGTAGATGGTGGTGCCGACTTTCGGCGACAGCTCGATGCGCGCGCTTTTCAAATGGGCGGACGTAACTTCGACTTTTTGCATGTCTTGCGGGGCAGCATCGGTATTGGCCTCGGCAGGCTCTGCGGCATGGGCGGAAACGGTAAACAGGCTGGCAAGGGCGAGCGACAGCGCGCTCAGGCGGGGGGTGTGTTGCATGGTAAAACCTCAAAAATAGTCAACGCCAGGCGGCACGGCGCGCGTCAAAACACGGCGGTGCAGCCCGAAAAATGGATAAACAGCGTGGGAACTACAGTGAGGCGGCAGGCGGGCCGCGCACGGGCGGCAGGATGAGGACGGCGGCGGGTGCCAGCGTAGCGGGCGCGAGGGCCAGCAAGCGGTAGGGCAGTAACTGGGCGGGCGGCTCGGTGATGGCCGGCGGCACGGCGATGTCGGCCACCTTGTCGATGACCGTGGCGCACAGCGCGCACTCTTCCGCGTCGAGGCTGGTCTTGTGCAGGTGCGAAGCGGCCGTCGACAGCAGGAACACGAGGGCCAGCGCACTGAACAGGGCCACGCACAGCTGCCACGGCGTGCGCGCGAGGGCGGCGGCACCGTGATGAGCAAGCTTGCGGGTGGGCTGGCGGGAAGACATGGGCGCATAGTAGCAAGAAAATCGCCTCGCTGTCAGCGCTTGTTGCAATTGATTTGCGCTAGCGCGAGCTTACAGGGTGGCGCGCAAGTCGCGCGGCGACAGGCCGTAGTGCTGGCGGAAGCGGGCCGCGAAGCGCGACGGTGAGGCGTAGCCGCAGGCGGCCGCGATGTCGCTGATGGGTAAGTTGCCAGACTGCAATTCCTGCAAAGCCAGCCCCAGGCGCACGTCTTCCAGGATGGTACGGAAGTGCCGCTGTTCCAGGGCCAGCTGGCGGCGCAGGGTGGAGGCGCCCAGATGCAGTTTCGATGCCACCTTGGCAACGCTCCAGTCTGCGCCCGGGTCCAGCAGCAGCACTTGCTGCACGCGCGCGGCCAGCGGATCGCGGCGGTCCAGCAGCAGCGGGCCGCAATGGCCACCCAAGGCCAGGGCCAGCAGCAAGCCTTCGGCCTGGTGCGCCAGCAGCGCGGGCGGGCTGTTTGTGGCCAGGCTGGCCATCAGTTGGTCCCAGGCCAGCGCCGCATGCACGTCGAGCGGCACGCACAGGCTGGCCGTGGCCGCCTGGTGCAGCTGGGCATCGACGAGGCCGCCATGGCGCGCACGAAAACGGGCGATCAGGGCTGGTGAAAAACTCAGCACTTCCGCCAGGTAGCCTTGCACGCCGGGCAGGTTGGCCACGCCCAGTTCCTGGCCCGCCGGCATCAGCACTACGTCGTGCGTGCCTGCGCGCGCCTGGCGCCCACCCCATTCCAGCAGCTTCGTTCCCTGCCGCACGCGGCACAGGGCGCTCTGGAAGACGGGGACGCGGCGCAGGGTTTGTGCGCGGCGCGCCTCGATGGTGCCATGGGCGATGCGCAGTTCGCTCAGGGCCACCGCGTCCATTTCATCTGCCATACAGTCCCGTCAGCTGCGCCTTGCCCAGCGCGTTGGCGTTGAGCATGTAGCCGAGCATGGCGCCGCTGGCCTGTTGGTCCAGGGGCAGCTTGTCCACGCTCAAGGCCCAGACTGTGATCTGGTAGCGGTGCGCCTTGTCGCCGGGCGGTGGGCAGGCGCCACCGTAGGCGCTGTCGCCGTAATCGTTGCGTCCTTGCACGGCGCCCGCTGGCAGGGTAGCCGCCGTTGTTCCCGCAGGCAAGGAGTTGGTTGTGGCGGGCACATTGAACACGCTCCAGTGCCACCAGCCGCTGCCGGTAGGCGCGTCAGGATCGTACAGGGTGATGGCGTAGCTTTTTGTCCCTGCTGGCGCGTTGTGCCACGACAATTGCGGCGACAAGTTGCCGCCCGCGCAGCCAAAGCCCTGGAACACTTGCGCGGTCGCCAGGGTCTGGTCAGGGGCGATGTCGGTGCTTGTGACGTTGAATTCGGCGGCGTGGGCGCCCAAGTGCAGCAGTGAGCTAAGCAGGCCCAGCGTGATGGCGCGGAAGCGGGAGGTGGTCATGGTTTTCCTTTCGATAAGTATAGGGGAAAGTGTATGCCGTGCAATATTTACCCGCGATGCCGATGCGCTCGACTATGGTGCCGAAACGCTCGTTTCCACCTAATTTCAATGTCGCCATGAGCGTGTTGTTTGATTTCCCGCTTTCTGACCGCGCATGATTTTCACTGCGGACCTTTCATGCTATCGTTCCGCAGCCCAAATTTCCCCGAGTCACCTCCATGTCCCAACGCCCGATCAAGTGGTTGTTTGCCAAGCTGCACCTGTATGCGGGCCTGTGGTTCGGCGCCCTGTTCGTCCTGCTGGGCTTGACGGGTTCCGCCATCGCCTGGATGCCGGAGCTCGACGCGTATCTGAATCCGAATTTGCTGCAGGCGAGCACGCCCGCGCCTGGCCAGGTGTTCCAGGTGACACCGCGCACGGTGCAAGCGGTGGTGGACACGCTCGCGGCCGACCCCGCCTACGGCAAGCCGAGCCAGCTCAATCCGCCCGCCGCTGCGCGCGACGTGTATGTGGCATCGTACCGCCAGCCAGGCAAGCCATCCTCTTTCAGCCAGGCGATCGTGCGCCAGGTGATGGTCGACCCTTACACCCTGCAGGTGAAGGGGGAGCGCGACTGGGGACGCTTCGGTCTCACGCGCCCGCTGCTGATGTCGGGCATGTTTCATTTGCACCGCTATCTGCTGACGGGCGACGCGGGCAAGACGGTCACGGGGATTTCCGGCGTGGCCCTGCTGCTGATGGCCTTGAGCGGCATCTACCTGTGGTGGCCGCGCTTGCACTGGACGGCGATCAAGCGGGCCTTGACGGTGTCGCATGGCGGCTCCTGGCCCCGCTTCAACTATACGATGCACAAGGCGGCCGGCTTCTTTGCGGCCCCCGTGCTGGCTGTGCTCGCCTTTTCCGGCATCTATTTCAATTTGCCGCAGTTGGTGGTGCCGCTGGTAGACCTGGTGTCGACGGTGCCCGATACCGTCAAACTGAAGAATGTGGCCCAGGACGGCGCCCTGCTCGATGCGGGCCAGGCGATGGCAGCCGCGCAGAAGCTGTATCCGCAGGCGCGCGTGTCGCGCATCGTGCTGCCGGCGAAAAAAGACCAGCCGTATGACGTTCGTGTGCGCCAGCCGGACGAAATCGCCCACGGCGACGGCGCCACGCGCATCACCCTGGACGCGCGCAGCGGCTTGCCCCCTGCGCATACGCGATCCCTTGCGGGCGCCGGCCGGTGACGTTTTCCTGGGCTGGCAATTCCCCCTGCACTCGGGCCAGGCGTTTGGCGTGGCCGGGCGCGCCTTCATTACCGTCTTCGGTTTGATGCCCTTGCTGTTCCTGCTGACGGGCACCCTGGTGTGGTGGAAACGGCGGCGCGGCCGGAAATAAGCACCCGCCAAACTGATGCGGGGAAAGTTGCTATCATCATAGTATTTTCCGGCAGATCCGCTGTCCGGACTCACCCGCACAAGGACCAGCATGAGCAATCCCGACATCACCGTAGCAATGTTGAATGAACGCGGCACCGGCCGCTTGCCCGGCCACCTGGGCATCGTCATCACGGCAGTGGGCGACGGCCAGTTGACGGCGGAATTGCCCGTGCTGCCGCATTTGCTGGCGCCGAATGGTTATCTGCACGCGGGTAGCGTGGTGACCCTGGCCGACACGGCTTCCGGCTATGGCTGCATCGTCAACTTGCCCGAAGGTGCCAACAATTTCACCACCATCGAGCTGAAATCGAACCACCTGGGCACGGCCCGCGAAGGCACGCTCACCTGCACGGCGAAAGTCGAGCACAAGGGCCGCAACACGCAGGTGTGGGATGCTGTGGTGAAAAGCAAGGAAACGGGCAAGACGATTGCCCTGTTCCGCTGCACGCAGATGATTCTGTATCCCAAATAAGACTACATTTTTATCCAGTTACCCTTGTAGAGAATTGGCCCCGTCGGTCCGTTCGGATCGGGCGAACCGCCTTTCGGTTCCAGGGTAACGGCCAGCAGGGCCACGTCGCTGCCGATGGCCCGCTGCGACAGGGCCAGTTTTATATTGCCCTTGTCGGCCAGCAGGCCCAGCGAACGGGGGGGCCGCTCTTCGGCACGGCCCACAGTTCCAAATCCTTATCGCTCGGCACGGGCGCGTTGCCCACCATGCGCACCTCGAGCGCGCCGTGGCGGCTGTCGGCCGTCAGCAGCAGGGCCGTTTGCGCTTTCTCATCCGTCAGGCTGGCCACATAGCTGATTTGCGGCGCGTCCAGCAGGCGCGTGGCCACGACGATCACCAGCAAGGCGGCGATGGCGCTCGAGGCCATGCCCAGCGAACGCCAGAACGACAGCGAATCGCGCCATAGCGACCATCCGCCTTGTGGCGCCAGGTGCAAGCGCTGCTCGATCTGTTGCCAGACGCGCTTGGGCGGCGCCACGGGCGTGGCAAATTCCGCCATCGGTTCCAAACGCTGGCGCCATTCGGCCGTGATATGGCGCAAGTCGGCGTCGTTGTGCAGCCAGCCTTCGAAACGCCGCCGCGCGCCCCCTTTCAGGGTGCCCAGCACGTATTCGGACGCCAGTTTCTGGCGCAGGCTGTCATTGCCGCGGCTATTCATGATGCCTCCCGTTTCGCCAGGCACGTGCGCAGCCGTTCCAGGCTGCGGCGTATCCAGGTCTTCACGGTGCCGATCGGCAGCGACATCTGCTGCGCCACTTCGCTGTGCGACAGGTCATGATAGAACGCCAGGGCGACCACCTGCCGGTGCAGCCCTTCCAGGGCCGACATGCAAAACGCCAGCGCCTTGGCGTCACCGCTCAGCTGCAGTGATTCGATCGGCGTGGCCTGGGGGTCTCGGAGTGCATTCATGACTTCGCTATCAAACTGTTCGGCATCGATTTCCACGGTATCGTCGCTGCGCCGCAGCACATCGAACGCCTTGTTGCGCACGATGGTGGCCATCCAGGTCATCGGCGCGGCCAGGTGGCTCTGGTAAGCGGCGGCGTTGTTCCAGATGGCGACGAAACCCTCTTGCAAGGCTTCTTCAGCGAGCTCTTGCTTATGCAATATACGCAGCGCGAAGCCAAACAGTTTCGATGAGGTGGAGTTATATAGTTGGCGGAACGCCTTGGCGTCCTTGTTGCCGGCGGCAAGCAGCCAGGCTTTGAGTTGCTGCGGGTCGGGCTGTTGGGCGGCAAGGGACACGGCTGGCCTTCACAAGGTGAATGGGATCACGCTAGGGAAGGTTATAACAGATTGGCAATACCTGGCAACAAGGTTGTGTACCGTGTTTGTGCGCTGCCTTAGCCGGCAATGGCGGTTTCCAGCAACTTGTGCAGTTCGGCGAATTCGGGCTTGCCCACATAGCGCTTGAGGATCTTGCCCTGCTTGTCGAGCACGAAGGTGGTGGGCGTGAGGGCCACGTCGCCATAGGCCTTGGCCGCCTCGCCCGTCACGTCGAGCGCCACCTTGAACGGCAACTGGCGCGTTTCGGCAAAGTTCAGCACGTAGTTGGCCGGATCATATTTCATGGCCACGGCCACGAATTCCAGTCCCTGCGCCTTGTACTTGTTGTAGGTGTCGACCATCTCCGGCATTTCCGCCACGCAGGTGGTGCACGAGGTGGCCCAGAAATTGACCATCACGACCTTACCGCGCAGGCTGGCCGAGGTGATTTTCTCGCCATGGATGCCGTGGAACGTCACGTCCGGCGCGCTTTGCTTGTCATTCAGCGACAGATAGCCGGCCGCCGCCACGCCCGCCACGAAGACGGCGATGAGGGCTGGCTTGAGCCAGGACTTGCTTGCGGAGGGCGAAGTTGACATGGTTTTCATTTGAAAAGCGCGGCGATGCGGCCACGATGTGACTATTATAGCCGCCGCATCGTCGCCGTGCCCTAGGTCGAATGGCGGAGGCGCTTACTGCTGTACGGTATCGCTGACCGTGCTTGTCGTGCGCTGCTGCGGCGGATCTGGTTGCAATTGCTTCAGTTCCGCATCCGAAATGTAGTCGAACAGCTTGACCACTTTCTGCACGCCGCCCACGCCGCGCGCCACATCGGCCGCCACCGTGCCTTCGCGCTGGGTGACCCGGCCCATCAGGAAGACGGTGGCATTCTCGGTGACGACCTTGAACGAGGCCGCCGAGATGGTTTTCATGTCGACCAGGCTGGCCTTGACCTTGGTGGTGATTAGCGCGTCGTTCGAGCGCGAGGTGTAGCTGGCCGGGCCGGCGATGATCAGTTCATTGGCCACCGATTCCACGCCTTCGATATTGCGCACTTCGCGCTCGACGGCGTTTTTCATCGCCTCGTCGCGCACTTCGCCCGTCAGCAGGACACGGCGGTTGAAGCTGGTGACATTCACATGGCCGACGTCGCCGACGATGGAGGGGATGCGTGACTCGCCTTTGAGGGCGATCGATTTGTCTTCGGTCTGGGCGCCCAGGGTGCGGCGGTCCGCTGCGGCAACGCCGCCCATCACGGCGCCACCGACCATCAATTCGATGCAGCCGGTGAGCGAGGTGAGCATGGCGCCGCACAAGAGTGCGGTAGCCAGCGGGCGTTGTACGCGTTTCCAGCCTGGGCCAGTACCGAATTTAGTCATTCACGTCTCCTCCGAATAGGGCGACATCGATGCCGTCGCAGATGCAATGTATGGTGGTCAGATGGACTTCCTGGATGCGCGCCGTGCGCTCGGCCGGCACGCAGATATGCACGTCGGCGTCCGTCAGCATCTTGCCGATGGCGCCGCCGTCCTTGCCCGTCAGCGCCACGACGCGCATTTCGCGCTCGAGCGCCGCTTCCACGGCGGCCATCACATTGGCCGAATTGCCCGACGTGGAGATGGCCAGCAGGATGTCGCCAGCCTGGCCGAAGGCCTGCACCTGTTTCGAGAAGATCTCGCGGTAGCTGTAGTCGTTGGCCACGGCCGTCAGGATCGACGTATCCGTCGTCAGCGCCAGGGCCGGCAGCGGAAAGCGCTCGCGTTCGAAGCGCCCGACCAGCTCGGCTGCAAAATGCTGGCAGTCGGCAGCGGACCCGCCGTTGCCGCAGGCGAGGATCTTGTTGCCGTTGGACAATGCATAAAACATCAGGTCGATCGCCTGCGCAATGGGTTGCGCCAGTACGGTAGCGGCCTGGATCTTGAGTTCGGCACTTTCGTGGAAGTGCGAGAGGATGCGTTGATTATTCATAGTCTGCCGATTATAGTGCAGGCGCGCGGCATGGCGGACAAGCACTGTTAAAAATGCTTACATATCGAGGATGTTCTTCAGCCAGCTGATGCGCCCGCCATCGATGGCCAGCGCGTCGAAGCGGCAAGGCGGCAGCGTCTTTTGTCCTTGCAGCCAGGTTTGCGCCGCATACACCATGCGCCGCTGCTTGGCTGGCGTGATGCTGGCCAGGGCGCCGCCGAAGGTTGTACTGCTGCGTAGCCGCACTTCCACGAAGACGATGGATGCGCCCTCGCGCATGATCAGGTCCAGCTCGCCCCCTTGCACAGATAGTTGCGTTGTAGCAGCACCAAGCCTTGCAACAGCAGATACGCGAGCGCATCGTCTTCCCCTTGCCGTCCCCGTGCCTGTTTATTCTGGAACGGCAGGGGTGGCATGGCGCGCTCTTGCGTGCTCTTATTGGGCCGGCGGCACGGCGACAGGCGCGGCTGGCGGCCAAGTGCCCAGCACGCCCTGCTGGTAAATGGCGGCTTGCTCCGTGCGTTCGAACACACTTTGATCGTTTTCAAAGCGCACGGCCAGGCGGCCCGTCACGCCATCGAGGGTAAATGGCGCGTTCGGCCGCAGCGCCACTTCGCGCGCCACGCGGAAGGCATCGATGCCCAGCGCGTACAGGCGTTCCATGTCGGCCGTCAGGCGGCGTTCGGCAGTCTGCTCGGGCTGTGGATACACCATCACTTGCGGATGGTCGCGCTGCACTTGCCACGGCAAGTCCAGCAGGCGCGCACCGTCGAGCTCGGGACCGCTGGCGCCGCGCCCCGTGCCGGGATTCAATGAAGAGGTGCCATACAAGGGTAAATCGCTGCCGATGGCCACGCGCAGCTGGCGCGCCTGGTCGGCGTCGAGCGCGGCAAACAGCAGACCTGGTGGCGTAGCGGCAAGGCGAGCGCGCAGTTGCACCAGCTCGGCATCGCTCAGGTAGCCATTCGTGGCCGTCAAATCCATCGTCTCGATCTTGCCGCCCTGGCGCAGCCATTCCTGCTTGAAGGCAGCGCTGATGCGGCGCTGCGAGGGCGAACCTGCCGACAGGATCAGTGCGCTGGCGCCTGGCTGCTCGCTGGCGGCCCAGGCGGCGACCTGGCGCGCTTCGGCCTCGATCGACAGGCCCATCACCAGCAGCTTGGCCGGCAGGCGCGCGTCGCCGCGGTTGTCCGGGTGGTTCAGGGCGATCGTCGGCTTGCGCACCAGGTCACTATTCGCCACGGCTGTGACGGCCGAGCGCGACAAAGGCCCTACGACGATGTCCTGTTCTTCCTGTGCTTGCGCAAACTTGTTCAGGACGTCGCTGCTGCCATCGCCCGTGTCGATCACCGTCACTTCGAAGCCGCTGCGGTCGCGCTCATACGCGGCCATGAAACCGGCGCGCAGCAGTTCGGCGGCCGGGCCCAGGGACGCCGAGCGCAGCGGCAACAGCAGGCCGATGTGGTGGGCCTTGCCGTCGGACAGCGCCGGCGCCGTGGCGGCCGGCATGTCCTGCGGCGTGCCGGTCGCCGGCTTGGTGTTGATGGGCGCCAACGGCGCACCGTTTCCGTCGTACGCGGTAATATCGGGCACGGCCACGGCAAAAGTCACCGGTTCGGGCGCAGGCGGCTTGGGCGGCACGGGTGGTGGCAGTGGCTTCGGTGGCGGTAGCGCCCTTGTGTTAGATTCAATAGGCGCGCACAATTGCCCGGGCGCGTCGCAAGGCGTGCTGCAAGCGCTCAGCATGCCGGTCGCGGCACAAACAAGCAGTAACTTCACACTATTAGCAAGCATTTAACCTCCAAAATGACCGTACAAGAAATCAGTTCCATCGCCAGCCTGCCCATCATGACAGAGGCGGCGCACCAGGTCTATCCTATCGCAACATTGTATATAGTGGCCACGCCGATCGGCAATGTGACCGATATCAGTCTGCGCGCGCTGCATTTGCTGAGTCTTGCCGATGCCGTCGCCTGTGAAGATACGCGCAACACGGCGCACCTGCTGACGCGCTTTGGCTTGAACAAGCCATTGATTGCGGCACATCAACATAACGAACGCGAAGTGGCGCAAACCTTGATTGCCCGCCTGCACGCTGGCGAGCGCATCGCCCTCGTTTCCGACGCGGGCACGCCGGCCGTGTCCGACCCCGGCGCGCGCATTGTCGACGCCGTGCGCGCGGCCGGCTTGCGCGTGCTACCCCTGCCCGGCCCGTCGGCGGCGATTACCGCTATTTCCGCCAGCGGCTTATTGAATGACCAGTTTTACTTTGTCGGCTTCCTGCCGGCGAAAGCCAAGCAGCGTGAAAACATGCTGCACAGCCTGCGCGGCGTGACGGCCACGATGGTGTTTTATGAAGCGCCGCACCGCATCCTCGATTGCGCCACGGCCCTGGTGGAAGCGTTCGAGCCCACGCGCCAGGTGGTGTTCGCGCGCGAGCTGACGAAAATGTTCGAGGAAATCCACCGCTGCCCCCTGTCCGAAGCGGAAAGCTGGATACGCGCCGACGCGCACCGCGAAAAGGGAGAATTCGTCGTCCTGCTCGAAGGCGCCACGGAAGCACAGGACGCGGAAGACGTGGAAGCGGAACGCATCCTGAATATCCTGCTGGCCGAATGCAGCGTCAAGCAGGCGGCAAATTTGACGGCGCAGATCACGGGGCGCAAGAAAAATGCCCTGTATGAGCGG
The DNA here is from genome assembly GCF_023509035.1 of Janthinobacterium lividum. NCBI lineage: Bacteria > Pseudomonadati > Pseudomonadota > Betaproteobacteria > Burkholderiales > Oxalobacteraceae > Janthinobacterium > Janthinobacterium lividum. The sequence continues at coordinate 1,056,378 of NZ_CP075583.1, forward strand.
GCGTTGCAGTTGAAGGGGCAGGAATAAGGTGATTGTGAGATACCCAGATTGGGTACGCTCGTACCCAATCTGGGTATGTTGTTAGACTCACCACTTGCAGCCGCTGTCCTTCTTGTCGAGCAACATCAGCACGGGGGCCAGCAAGCCCGCGCCTGAATAGGCGCTGCGGCAATCGCCGCGTTTGCCTTGTGCGATGTCGCGCGCCAGCTGGGTTTCCGTTTGCAACGGCTTGTCGGGGATTTGCCCCACGGCCGTGCCCACCTTGGACGGGTCGCGCTCGCCGGCCATCTTGCGCGCCGTCTTCCTGGCCGCGTCCATATCGAATTTCGGTGTTTCCGGGGTTTCTTGCCTGAAGGTATCGACACTGGCTGCCGGCGTGGCCGGTGATGCCGGTACGAGCGTGATGGCTTGCGGGCTGGATGCCGCCGGCGTGGCCGCTGCCGGCGTTTCCCGGGCAGTAGCGAGTTTCGGCTTGCTGATGGGCTTGGGTTCGCGTTTCGGTTTGACGACTTCGACGGGCGGCGGGGGCGGCTTGGCGGCCAGCGGACGTATCCATACGGCGATCGATTCCACGCGCGGCGCCGTGTCCATCTGCACGGTCGGCTGCACATGGCGCCACAGATAGATCAAGGCGCCATGCAGCAGCAAGGACACGCCGATGCCCAGCACGATGCCGCGGCGGTTCGGCATGGGCAGGCCGCCGTCGCTTCTTTCTATCCTGAACTCCATTGCCGTCGTCGCCTTCATGTCTGATCGGGAAAACTTGCCAAGCCAGTGTCGCATATTTCAATCGTTTTGAAAAATACATGGGTTCCAGTGTCGCCCGTAAATAATTTACATAGAGTTTCACCTGACCCTTGACCGAAATCGATACGGCCTGTATTATCTTGGTCTTCGGAGTGTGGCGCAGCCCGGTAGCGCACCTGGTTTGGGACCAGGGGGTCCAAGGTTCGAATCCTTGTACTCCGACCAAATTTGTAGAAAAAAACCCAAGAGTTCAGGCTCTTGGGTTTTTTTTCGTCTGTAGTGCCGGGGTCAGACCCCCGGTTGTGTTGGCGCTGAGCTTGACGCTAGCGCCATTGAGGGTCTGACCCCAGATTTCAGCCTGCGCGCTTCGCCGCGATGGCGTTGCCGGCGCGGCTGGAACCCTTGCGGCCCAGCTGCTGCGAGATGAACTGGCCCGCGTCCACCACCAGGTCCAGGTCGATGCCGGTGGAAATTCCCAGCCCCTGCATCAAGTACAGCACGTCCTCGGTGGCCACGTTGCCGGTGGCGCCCTTGGCGTAGGGGCAGCCGCCCAGGCCGGAGACGGACGAGTGATAGATCGCGATGCCCGTTTCCAGGCTGGCGTAGATGTTCGCCAGCGCCTGTCCATAGGTGTCGTGGAAGTGGCCGGACAGGCCGCCCACGTGGAAGGCTGCGATGGCGCGCTCCATCACCGCCTGCGTTTTGCGCGGCGTGGCCACGCCGATGGTATCGGCGATGTCGATCTCGTCGCAGCCCAGGTCGCGCATGCGACCCACTACGTCGGCCACGGCGTCCAGCGGCACTTCTCCCTGGTAGGGACAGCCGAAGGCGCAGCTGATGCTGCCGCGCAGGCGCAGACCGTGTTCCTTGGCCGCCTTGGCCACGCCCTCGAAGCGGGCAATCGATTCGGCGATCGAGCAGTTGATGTTCTTTTGCGAGAACGCCTCGGAGGCGGAGCCGAAGATCACCACTTCATCGGCCTTCGCCGCCAGCGCCGCCTCGAAACCCTGCATGTTCGGCGTCAGCGCGGAATAAATGGTACCGGCGCGGCGCGCGATCTTTTCCATCACTTCCGCGCTGGTGGCCATCTGCGGCACCCATTTTGGCGAGACGAAGGACGCCGCCTCGATATTGGCGAAGCCCGCCAGGGTCAGGCGGTCGACCAGCTCGATCTTGACGGCGGCGCTGATGGTGTCCTTCTCGTTTTGCAGGCCGTCGCGCGGACCCACTTCGACGATCTTGACCTGTTTCGGCAAATTCGGTTGATTGCTCATCTCAATATCCTTGCAAACGGTTGACGATGCCGGCGACAGAGTCTCCGGCGTGCAGGCGGCGCATCTTGGCGGCGATCTGCGCCACGCTTTCGCGGCGCAGGGTGGCCGCCGAAATATGCGGCGTGATGGTGATACGCGGTTCTTGCCAGAACGGGTGCTGCTGCGGCAGCGGCTCGTTGCGGAACACGTCGAGTGTCGCCCCGGCGATATGCCCGGAGCGGATCAGGGGCAGCAGATCCGGTTCGGCGAGATGCGCGCCGCGCGCCACGTTGATGACGTAGGCGCCCGGCAGCAGCATGGACAGGCGCGTGCGGTCGAGCAGGTTGTGTGTCTCGGGCGTGAGCGGCAGCATGCACACCAGCACGCGCGTGCTGCGCAAGAATGCTTCGAGCCCCTCTTCGCCCGCAAAGCACGCGACGCCATCGAGGTGTTTCCGGCTGCGGCTCCAGCCCCGCAGGGGGAATTCGAACTGCGCCAGCGCTTGCAGCACGCGCGTGCCCAGTACGCCCATGCCCAGCACGCCGACGGGGAAATCCGCCTTGCCGAAGGCGGGCAGCGGCTGCCAGATGCCGGCGCGGCCCTGCGCCTCGTATTCGTCGAAGCGGCGGAAGTGGCGCAGCACGGCGTGGCTCACATATTCGGCCATCTGCACGCCCATGCCCGCGTCGTCCAGGCGCACCAGCGGCACGTGGGCGGGCAGGGCCTCGCCAAATTTCAGGAGCGCGTCGACTCCCGCGCCCGTGTTGAAGATGGCTTTGACTTCGCGCAATGCCGGCAGCATGGCCGCTGGCGGCTGCCACACGACGGCGTAGTCGCATGGCGCGAAAGTGTCGCCTTCGCGCCAGAAGGCAATCTCCGCTTCGGGCAGCAAGTCCTTGAAATCGGCGATCCACGCCGCTTCCTTGCCGTCCGAACGTTGTAAAAGGATGCGCATCGTGGCAGCCTCTATGCGGCGGCCTTGAAGGCCAGCAGCGGCGCGCCATCGGCTACCTGGTCGCCGACCGCGTACAGCACGTCCTCCACCAGGCCGTCGTGCGGCGCGGCGATCGTGTGCTCCATCTTCATCGCTTCCATGATGACCAGAGGCTCGCCCTTCTTGACGTCCTGGCCTTTGTTCACCAGCACGGCGACGACCTTGCCCGGCATCGGCGCCGTCAGGCGTCCGCCTTCCGCTTCCACTTCGCCCGCATGCGCCATCGGATCGCTGTAATGCAGTGTGTAGTGCAAGCCGCCGCTGAATACGTGGAACTGCTCCCCGTCGCGCAGCACGGTGCCATGCACGGCACGCTCGCCGAGCTTGATGTGCAGCTCCTTGCCTTTGCACGCCGTCAGGGTGAGGGGCTGGCCGTTGAACAGCCATCCATCCGTCTTGTAGGCGATGCGCGCGGCATAGGCCTTGCTGTCGCCGGTCAGCGCGAATTCATCGGCGAATGACAGGCTGCGTCCCAGGGTGCTGTTCAAGCGCCAGCCCAGGGCATTGCCCCATGGGTCGGCACGATTGGCCGATTGCGCCTCGGCGGCCGTTTTTCTCTTCCAGCAGCAAGGCGACGGACGCCAGCGCCAGGGCCGTGTCGGGCGCCGCCTGCAGGGCGGGGAACAGCGTGTCGTGATTGCGCTCGATCAAACCCGTATCGAGGTCGGCGCTGGAAAACGCCTGGCCTTCGACCAGGCGTTTCAAAAAGGCGATATTGCTGGCCAGGCCCACGATCTGGTATTCGGCCAGCGCCTGCGCCATGCGCGCCAGCGCTTCGCGGCGGTCCGCGCCCCAGACGATCAGCTTGGCGATCATCGGGTCGTAGAATGGCGAAATCGCATCGCCTTCGCGCACGCCCGAATCGATGCGCACGCCAGCCGGAACCACCGTGCCACCCAGCTCGAACGTCACGGCCGATGGCGATTGCATGTGGCGCAGCGTGCCAATCGACGGCAGGAAACCCTTTTCCGGATTTTCCGCATAGATGCGCGCCTCGATGGCGTGGCCATGGATCGTCAATTCGCTCTGTTTTTTCGGCAGCGGCTCGCCAAAGGCGACGCGCAACTGCCACTCCACCAGGTCGGTGCCGGTGATCATTTCCGTCACCGGATGCTCCACCTGCAGACGCGTGTTCATCTCCATGAAGTAGAACGAGCCATCCTGGTTGGCGATGAATTCCACCGTGCCCGCACCGACGTAACCGACAGCCTTGGCGGCGGCGACGGCCGCTTCGCCCATGGCGGCGCGGCGGTCAGACGGCATGCCCGGCGCCGGCGCTTCTTCCAGCACCTTCTGGTGACGGCGCTGCACCGAGCAATCGCGCTCGAACAGGTAGATGCAGTTGCCCAGGGTGTCGGCAAACACCTGGATTTCGATATGTCGCGGAAGCGACAGGTATTTTTCGGCCAGCACCTTGTCGTCGCCGAAAGAGCTGATCGCTTCACGCTTGCACGAGGCCAGCGCGGCCTTGAAGTCGGCGCTGTTGTCGATGACGCGCATGCCCTTGCCGCCGCCGCCGGCTGAAGCCTTCAGCAGCACGGGATAGCCGATCTTGTCGGCTTGCGTGTGCAGGAAGTCCGCATCCTGTTCCTCGCCGTGGTAGCCGGGCACCAGCGGTACATTCGCCTTTTCCATCAGCGACTTGGCGGCCGATTTGGAACCCATGGCGCGCATGGCGGACGCCGGCGGGCCGATGAAGACGAGTCCTGCCGCGTGGCAGGCGTCGGCGAAGTCTGCATTCTCGGAGAGGAAACCATAGCCGGGGTGGATCGCCTGCGCACCCGTGGCCAGCGCCACGGCGATGATCTTGTCGCCGCACAGGTAGCTTTCCTTGGCCGGCGCGGGGCCGATCAAGACGGCTTCGTCGCACACGGCGACGTGCTTGGCGTTGGCGTCCGCTTCGGAATACACGGCGACGGTCTGGATGCCCATGCGGCGCGCGGTGGCGGCGACACGGCAAGCGATTTCGCCGCGGTTGGCGATCAGGATTTTAGTGAACATGGTCTCTCTCTTTGCAGCTCGTGGCTGGAAGTTTTTTATCTGAGGTGTCGCGATGAAGGAATGCGCCCTGGTGGGGCGCATTCCGATGGCTGCATCAGCAGCCGCACTTCTCTTTCTGCACCGAGTCCAGCATGGCGCCGCGCGTCTGCAGGCCCAGCTTACCCAGCAGGGTGCGGTCGTCTTCCGCTTCCGGGTTGTCGGTGGTGAGCAGCTTGTCGCCGTAGAAGATGGAATTGGCGCCCGCCAGGAAGCACATGGCTTGTACGGCTTCGCCCATCTGGCGGCGGCCGGCCGACAAACGCACACGCGCTTTTGGCATGGTGATGCGGGCCACGGCGATCGTGCGCACGAATTCGAACGGGTCGAGCGCTTCCAGGCCATACAAAGGCGTGCCTTCCACCTGCACCAGGTGGTTCACGGGCACCGATTCCGGATACGGATTCAAATTGGCCAGCTGGGCGATCAGGCCCGCGCGCTGTAGACGCGTTTCGCCCATGCCGACGATGCCGCCGCAGCATACTTTCAAGCCTGCTTCGCGCACGCGGCCCAGGGTATCGAGGCGGTCCTGGTATTCGCGCGTGGAGATGACGTTGTCGTAGAACTCGGGCGCCGTATCGAGGTTGTGGTTATAGAAGTCGAGGCCCGCGTTTTTCAGGCGGTCGGCTTGTCCCTCTTCCAGCATGCCCAAAGTAGCGCAGGTTTCCAGGCCCAGCGCCTTGACCTTGGTCACCATCTCTTCGACTTTTTCCATGTCGCGTTCTTTCGGGCTGCGCCAGGCGGCGCCCATGCAGAAGCGCGTGGCGCCGTTGGCTTTCGCCTGGCGTGCCGCGTCGAGCACCGTGTCGATATCGAGGATTTTTTTCGCTTCCACGCCCGTGTCGTAGCGGGCCGCCTGCGGGCAGTAGCCGCAGTCTTCCTCGCAGCCGCCCGTCTTGATCGACAACAGGGTCGCCAGTTCCACGTCGCCATCGGGGAAGTTGATGCGGTGGGTTTGCTGGGCCTTGAACATCAGGTCATTGAATGGCAGGTCGAACAGGGCCAGCACATCGGCGACGGGCCAGGTGGCCGCTTCCGGCACGGTGATGCGCGCCGCAGGGCGGTGCAGTTCGACGGTTTTTGCTGCTTCTTGGACGTGAGACATGTGATTCCTTCGCTTCTATTTTTTGGATACGTTTAAGTGTTTGGATGCTGCGCCGGCCAGTTGGGCAAGCCGGTGAAATCGAGATACGCCGCCGCCGCTTCCGCGCTCGGTTGCGCCAGGCGCGGCACCTTGCCCAGCAGCGGCGCCGGGATGCGCTCGATCAGCGCATCGATATTTTCGTCGAGGAAGCGCATTTCCACTTCCAGGGTGTTGGCCACCCAGCCGATCACCGTCAGGCCGCGCGCTTCGATGGCTTCCAGCGTCAGCAAGGCCTGGCTGATGCAACCAAGGCGCATGCCGACCACCAGGATCACGGGCAGATCGAGCTGCTGCGCCAGGTCGGCCGAATCAAAACCGGGCGACAGGGGCACGCGAAAACCGCCCACGCCTTCGACCACGACTGCGTCCGAGGCGGCGGCGATTTCCAGGTAGGCGGCCAGGATCGGTACCGACTCGATGCTGACGCCTTCGAGCGCGGCGGCGATATGCGGCGCCGCCGGTTCCTTCAGCAAGTAGGGCGTGGTCAGGCTGCGCAGCATGGTGACGTTGCCGGCGGCGATCAGGCTGTCGGCGTCTTCATTATGCAGCTCGCCGTCGCGCATCTCGGCGCCGGCGGCGACAGGCTTCATGCCGCAGGCACGCACGCCGCGCGCGACCAGCGCATGCAGCAGGGCCGACGACGTCAAGGTCTTGCCGATTTCCGTGTCGGTACCGGTGACGAAACAGGCAAAGCGCGATGGCAGGGCTGCAATGGCCGGCGCCGGCTGCACGGCCGGCGCCAGGTCCGCCAGCACTTCCGCCACGATAGGGTCATCAAGGCTCATGGCGATTCCTTTCCAGGGTGTTGACTGCATTGATCAATTGCGCCACTTCTGGCGCCGTGTGGCCGGCCGACAGGGTCACGCGCAGGCGCGCCGTACCCGCCGGCACGGTGGGCGGGCGGATTGCGCCGACCCACAGGCCCTGTTCGTACAGGGTGGCGGCGATGGCCAGCATGTCCGCATTCTCGCCGATGATGACGGGCTGGATGGCGGAGAGCGACGGCAAGGCTTGCCAGCGTTGCAGCTGCAGCCCGTCGTTCCATTGCGCCACTAGCGCCGCCAGGTGGGCGCGGCGTTGCCGGCCTTCTTCGCCGGCGATGATGTCCAGGCTGGCCAGCAGCGCATGCGCCAGCGCGGGCGCGGCGGCCGTGGTGAAGATGTACGGGCGCGCCTTCTGGATCAGGGTTTCGATGACGGCATCATGCGCGCAAACAAAGGCGCCGCCCACGCCGGCCGATTTTCCCAACGTGCCCACATACACCAGGTGCGGCGAATGCAGGTCGAAGTGTTCCAGTGCGCCGCGGCCATTGGCGCCCAGCGCACCGAAGCCGTGCGCATCGTCGACCACCAGCCAGGCGCCGTATTGTTCGCCCAGGGCCAGCAGCGCAGGCAGCGGCGCCAGGTCGCCATCCATGCTGAAGACGCTGTCGGTGACGACGATTTTCGTTTGTGCCGTGCTGGCCGCCAGCAGGGCCGCCAAGGCATCGAGGTCGGCGTGCGGATACACGCGCGTCTTGACGCGGGCCAGGCGGGTGCCGTCGATCAGCGAGGCGTGGTTCAGCGCTTCCGAAAAATCTCGGTCTCCGCATCGCCTGCCGATAGGGCGGTCAGCACAGCCAAATTAGCCATGTAGCCGGTACAGAAATACAGGGCGCGCGCCTGTTCCAGATTGGCGCCCACGAAATCGGCCAGCCGCTCTTCCAGCTGCGCGTGGGCGCGGCTGTGGCCACTGATCAGGTGCGAAGCGCCGCTGCCGGCGCCATACAGGTCGGCGCCCTCTTTCAGCGCTGCCACGATGCGCGGATGCGACGCCAGGCCCAGGTAGTCATTGCTGCAAAAGGCCAGCATGTCGCGGCCATCGACCGTCAGGCGTGGCGCGCATGGCGTGTCGACGGTGCGGCGGCGGCGAATCAGGCTGCGCTCTTCCAGCCCTTGTAACTGCTGTTGTAATCGCGCGATCAGTTCCATCTCAGGCTCCGATCACGCTATTGAAGACGGCCAGGGTCTGCTGGCCCAGGCCCGCGATTTCTGCGTCGTCGAGGATGTAGGGCGGCATCAGGTAGACGGTGGAACCGATGGGGCGCATCAACAGTTCGTGTTCCAGCGCCGTGCTGAAGAAGCGGCGCGAAAAGTCGGGTGCAGCGTCCACCGCATCGAAAGCCCAGATCATGCCCTGCTGGCGGAAGTGTTTTACGCGCTCGTGCTGCGCCAGCGGTGCCAGGGCGCGCGTGATCTTGTCTGCGCGCGCGCGGTTGGCCACCAGCACATCGTCTTCCTCGAAAATCGACAGGGTCGCCAGCGCCGCGCGGCAGGCCAGCGGGTTGCCCGTGTACGAATGCGAATGCAAAAAGCCGCGGCGCACGTCGGTGCTGTAGAACGCCTGGTAGATGTCTTCGCGCGTCATCACGAGAGATAAAGGCAGGTAGCCGCCGCTGATGCCTTTCGACAGGCAGACGAAGTCGGGCCAGATGCCGGCCTGTTCGCACGCAAAGAAGGTGCCCGTGCGGCCGCAGCCGACGGCGATTTCATCGAGGATCAAGTGGACTTGATAGCGGTCGCACAGGGCGCGTACCAGCGACAGGTACAGCGGGTCGTGCATGGCCATGCCGGTGGCGCACTGCACCAGCGGCTCGATGATGATGGCGGCGATCTTGTCGGCTTTTTCCTGGAACAGGCGCTCCACGTCGGCTGCGGCGCGGCGCGCCACGTCTTGCGCCGATTCGCCCTCGGCCGCCTGGCGGAAGTCGGGCGACATCACCGTCTGCGAGGCGCGCAACAAAGGGCCATAGGCATCCTTGAACAGGGCGACATCGGTGACGGCCAGCGCACCGATGGTTTCGCCGTGGTAGCTGCCCTTCAGGCAGACGAATTCCTGTTTTTCACTCTTGCCGCTGTTGCGCCAGGCGTGAAAACTCATTTTCAGGGCGATTTCCACGGCCGAGGCCCCATCGGACGCGTAAAAGCTATGGCCAAGCACGCCGTTGGTGAGGGCGGAGAGTTTCTCCGACAGTTCGATCACCGGTTCATGCGTGAAACCGGCCAGCATCGCGTGTTCCAGGCGGTCCAGCTGGTCCTTCAGTTCCGCATTGATGCGCGGATTGGCATGGCCGAACAGGTTCACCCACCAGGAACTGATGGCGTCCAGGTAGCGTCGGCCTTCGTGGTCATACAGCCAGGCGCCGCGGCCATGGCTGACGGGGATGAGCGGCACAGTCTCATGATGCTGCATTTGCGTGCAAGGGTGCCACACGCTGCGCAGACTGCGTTCGACCCAGCCCGATTGTTTTTCTGCTTTCAAAACTGCTCCAATGATATTCTTAGTCCATGAGCTTCGGACTATTAACTAGCCCATGAGCCAACTCGGCTTGCGCTTGTCGAGGAAGGACTGCACACCTTCGCGTCCCTGCTCCGAGGCGCGGATCTGCGCGATGCGCTCGGCGGTATCCGCCAGAAGCGCATCAGTGACCGGCTGGCCGGCGATCTCGCGCACCAGCGTTTTCGCTTGCGCCACGGCGTGCGGGCTGTTGCCCGTCAGCGCTTTGAGCACCTCGGCGGTTTTCGCGTCCAGTGCGCTTGCTGCGACTACCTCGTGGGCAAAGCCGATGCGTAGCGCTTCCTGGGCAGAGAATCGCTCCGCGGTCAGGAAATAGCGGCGTGCCGCGTTTTCGCCCATGGCCTTGATGACATACGGTGAAATAGTGGCCGGGATCAGTCCCAGCCGCACTTCGCTCAGGCAGAAATGCACGTCTTCCGCAACCAGAATGATATCGCATGCGGCGACCAGACCCATGCCGCCCGCATAACAGTCGCCCTGGATCTTCGCCACCACGGGCTTGGGACACAGGTAAATCGTGCGCAGCATCTGCGCCAGCTGCAGCGCGTCGGCCTGGTTTTCGGCATGCGTATAGCCTGCCATCTTCTTCATCCAGTTCAAGTCCGCACCGGCGCAAAAGGCGGCGCCATTCGCGGCCAGCACGATGGCGCGCACCATGTCGCTGCGCCCCAGGCCTTCGAAGGCGCGCGCCAGTTCGGCGATCGTCGTCTCGTTGAAGGCGTTGCGCACGTCGGGGCGGTTCAGGGTCACGGTGGCGACATTGCCCTCGATGACCAGCTTTAAGGTTTCAAATTCCATGGCTTTCTCCCTTATTGCCGGTTACATACGAAACACGCCGAACTTCGTGTCCGGGATTTCGGCGTTGAGCGCCGCCGACAGGCCCAGGCCCAGCACCATGCGGGTGTCGGCCGGGTCGATCACGCCATCGTCCCACAGGCGCGCGGTGGCATAGTACGGGTGGCCCTGGTGTTCGTATTGGTCCTTGATCGGCTGCTTGAAGGCGGCTTCCTCGTCCGCACTCCACTGCCCGCCCTTGCCCTCGATGCCGTCGCGCTTGACGGTCGCCAGCACGGAAGCGGCCTGGTCGCCGCCCATGACGGAGATGCGCGCATTCGGCCACATCCACATGAAACGGGGCGAAAACGCGCGGCCGCACATGCCGTAATTGCCTGCGCCGAAGCTGCCGCCGATGATCACCGTGAACTTCGGCACGGCGGCCGTGGCCACGGCCGTCACCATCTTGGCGCCATTGCGGGCGATGCCTTCGTTTTCGTACTTGCGGCCCACCATGAAGCCCGTGATGTTCTGCAGGAAGACGAGCGGGATCTTGCGCTGGCAGCACAGTTCAATGAAGTGCGTGCCTTTCAGCGCCGATTCGGAGAACAAAATGCCGTTGTTGGCGATGATGCCGACTTTTACGCCATAGATATGCGCGAAGCCGCAGATCAGGGTGGTGCCGTAGCGGGCCTTGAATTCGTCGAAATCGCTGCCGTCGACGATGCGCGCGATCACTTCCCTCACATCGAAGGGCTTGCGCGTGTCGACGGGGATCACACCATACAGTTCCTGCGTCGGGTATTTCGGCTCGACGGATGCACGCAAGGCCATCTGCTGCGGCTTGGTGCGGTTCAGGTTCGAGACGATGGTGCGCGCCAGCGAGAGCGCATGCAGATCGTTCTGCGCCAGGTGGTCGACCACGCCGGACAAACGCGTGTGCACGTCGCCGCCACCCAGGTCTTCAGCCGTCACCACTTCGCCAGTGGCCGCTTTCACCAGCGGAGGGCCGCCGAGGAAAATCGTGCCCTGCTCCTTGACGATGATCGATTCATCGCTCATGGCCGGCACATATGCGCCGCCGGCCGTGCAAGAGCCCATCACCACGGCGATTTGGGGGATGCCCTTGGCCGACAGATTCGCCTGGTTGTAGAAGATGCGGCCAAAATGGTCGCGGTCGGGAAAGACGTCGTCCTGGTTCGGCAGGTTGGCGCCGCCCGAGTCGACCAGGTAGATACAGGGCAGGTTGTTCTGGTCGGCGATTTCCTGGGCGCGCAAGTGCTTCTTGACCGTCATCGGGTAATACGTGCCGCCCTTGACGGTAGCGTCGTTACACACGATGACGCATTCCTGGCCCGAGACCCTGCCGATGCCGGTGATGATGCCGGCGGAAGGTGCTGCATCGACGCCCTTGGCGTCCTGGTACATGGCGTAGGCCGCCATCTGGGAAAACTCGAGGAAGGGCGTGCCGGGATCGAGCAGCATTTGCACGCGATCGCGCGGCAGCAGTTTTCCACGCGCCAGGTGCTTGGCGGCAGCCGCCTCGCCGCCGCCGGCAGCGATTTTCTCGACCTTGTCGCGCAAATCGTCGACGATGGCTTGCATGGCCGCGGCATTGGCCTTGAAATCTTCACTGCGCGGATTGAGTTTGCTTTCGATGTGCGGCATTGCGGTTCCTTTTTATTATCGCCCGGTCTCTCGGGTCGCGCTATTCGGGAAAACTGCCGTCGAGATAAAACCAGCGCAGGGCGCCGCCGCTCTTGTCCACCTCGCGCACGAAGCGGCTTACTTCATGCAGGCGGTGCGCGCGGCCATTGACCTTGTAGCGGGCCACGAATTCGACGCTGTCGCGGTGTATCTCTTCGGCTTGATCTGCTGATACTGCTTTACGTTGACGTAAACGTAAAGCAGATTTTACCTCAAGTCCCAGCCAGTGGACTTTTTCTTCTTCGGCAAATAATGCATCGGCAGGACAGGTGCTGGCATGCCAGGTGGCGCGCAGATAGGGCTCATCGCGCAAGGTAAATGCCGTATAGCGCGAGCGCATCAGGGCTTCGGCCGTGGGCGGCAAGGCGTCGCCCGCGATATACGGGCCGCAGCAGCTGGCGTAGGAGGCGCCGCCACAGGGGCAGGCGGCAGATGTCGAGGGTGTGGGCATGCGCTGGCAATAAGAAACGGAAAAGACGGAACAGGAAAGTTCCGCAATTATCCGCCATATCGGCAGCGGCGCGCGTGCGCGCCGCCTTGGCCAGCTACTTTTTCGGGCTGAGGAAGTCCAGCGCGAACGGCGGCGCCTTGCCCGCCATGAGGTCGGCCAGGATGCGCGCCGTGCCGGCGGCAAAGGTAAAGCCCAGCGGGCCATGGCCCACGTTGAGCCACAGATTGCCAACTTTGCTTGCGCCCACCAGCGGCGCGCTGTTCGGCGTGGCAGGGCGCAGGCCAGCCCAGGCCGTGGCCTGGTCGTAATCGGCGCCATGCGGCATGGCTTCGCGCGCCAGGCGCGTCAGGCCGGCGATGCGGCCCCAGTCGATGCTGTTGTCGGCGCCCACCATGTCGACCATGGCGGCCACGCGCAGGTCGCCACCGATGCGCGCATACAGCACCTTGCGTTCGAAATCCGTGATGCTGATCTCGGGCGCCTGATGCTGCGCGCGGATGGGCGCAGTCAGGCTGTAGCCTTTCAACGGGTACAGGGGCAGGTACACGCCTGCCGTGGCGGCCAGGTCGCGGCTCTGGATGCCGGCCGCCAGCACATAGTGATCTGCCTGCAACAGGCCCAGGCTGGTGTCGACGCCCGTGATCCTGCCCTTGTGCGTGACGAGGCGGCGCGCTTCGCCTTTTAATATGAGTGAACAATTCGGGTGCTGCAGCAAGCGCGCTTCCAGGGCCAGGCAAAAGGCGTGGCAATCGGCCACCGCTTCGCCTTCCGTGAAGATGCCGCCCGCCAGGGCACCCTGCAGGGCGGCCAGCGCCGGTTCGCGCTGTACGGCTTCAAGCGGCGACAGGACGATGCGCGCTTCTTCCGATTCGGGCCGGGCCACGGCCCGCTGAAAGATGGCCGGCGAGCGGTAGACGATGAGCTTGCCCGCGTCACGCCAGGCATACGCTTCCGGCGGTACGCTCAACTCCAGCTGGGCCATGCCGGCGCGGCTCCATTCTCCCAATTGCAGCAGCTTGGCCGTCGTGCGGGCATTGCTGGCAGCATTGCAATTGCGCAGGAAACTGGCCATCCAGCGCCACTGGCGCCAGTCCGCTTCGGGCCGGAAGCGCAGCGGACCATCTTTCTGCAGCAGCCATTGCAGGGCTTTGAAGGGGACGCCCGCATCTGCCAGGGGGCGCCACATAGCGATAGCTGAGCTGGCCGCCATTGCGGTAGCTGGCGGCGATCGCCACTTGTTCATTGCGTTCCAGTAACGTGACCTTGTAGCCGGCCTCGGCCAGCCACCAGGCCGATGTCAGACCGACGACGCCGCCGCCGATGATGATGACTTGTTGCTGCATGTTGCCTCGCTGCGTTGCGCTCCCATGGTGCGGGAGCATTCGGGAAGAGCTTAGAGGCTGGCCGGTCAGGGAGCCAATGAAACATCATGGTGCAGCCATAACTTTCAGGAATGCACCATTTCAATGCAAGGGCTGATTGTTGGCAATCGAACCACGGTATAGGGTGGTGAGTATCAATTCCTCGCTGCGCCCCATGGCGGAATAGGTGCCCGGATGGCGTTCGGGGTCGCTGCCCGTGCCGCCCACCAGCATCACCATGCCGTTCTTGTTCTTTAAATCGAGCACGAAGGCCGAGACGAGGCCATACGCGTCGCCCAGGTGGCCGACCGCATGAAAACTGGCGCCTTCGACCAGGCCATTGCCCTTCCCCGCCACCGCATCGAACTGCTGGTTGCCCAGGCCCCAGGCGCGGTACAGGCCCCGCTCGCTGTCGCCATTGCCGCCATCGGGCGCCAGCTGCCATTGGGGGCCAAACATCAGCGCGAGGCTGGCCGGCTGCAATAGTTGCTTGCCCTGGTGGCGCCCATCGTCGAGCAGCATCTGCATGACCGTGCCGAGGCCTGCGGCGGAAATGCGCAAGCCGCCGGTGGGACTGAAGACGGTGGCGTTGCTGCCGATCACATAGTTGGCCAGGCCAGCGGGTGGATGCTTGTAAAAATCGTCGGCCTGGGCGATCCAGGGGCTTGCCGGCCGCCACTGTTCCGTGTCGAGCGTGCGCTTGCGGTACAAGGTGGCCGTGTTCGCCACCTCGTCCGTGGAAAATGCCGCCGGATGGTAGCCGCCGCGCACATCGAGGGGATCGAGCAGCAAACGCCGCATCAGCAAGTCGAAGCGCTCGCCCGTGACTTTTTCCATCACGGTGCCGATCACGCCCCAGTTCAGGTTGGCATACGTAAAATAGCGTCCCGGCGCTGCGGCGCGATCCCACATGCTGTCGTCGCCAGCCGTAAACACGTCGCGCAGGCTGCGTTCTGGTCCCCATGCGTAGCCGCCAGCGTCGCGCAGCGAGGACGTGTGGCTGAGCAAGCTGCGCAGGGTCACGGCTTGCTGGGGAAAGTGCGGGTTGCGCAGGGAAAAGCCCAGATAGATGCCCACGTCCTGGTCCAGGCTCAGCTTGCCCTGCTCGACCAGCCGCATCAGGCCCAAGGTGGTCATCATCTTCGATACGGAAGCGATGCGGAACAGGGTGGCCGGCGTCACGGGCAAGCTGTCCGCTGGCGTAACGCCGATGTGCCGGTAGCCAAATTGTTGCTGATACGACACCTTCCCCTGGTGGATGGCCAGCACGGACAGGCTGGCCAGCGGGTGGGCCGGGTCATCGACGATGGCGGCCAGCGCCGCATCGAGCGCGCGCTGCTGGTCGTGTTGCACGAGCTGCTCAGTACCGCTGCCGGGCGGGGGTGGCCATCGCGGTCCAGGTCGTGCCCAGCAGCAGCAATCCCAGCAATCCCGTCATTTTGTTGATCATGCTTTCCCTGTGTCATGGTGGATGGACGCCTTGCCAGCATAGGGTGGGATGGTTTTACTACGCTAATGAAAATTGCTTATTTATCTATAATGCAAAGCTATACGTACGGTAAAACATTGTTTTTTTAAGTGTATAACCGTTATTTATAGCTATTTTCCATTTATTCATGGGCGGACGGGCTACGCGCAAGCGCCATCGCTATTACACTAGGAGGACAAGGAGAACTGTATGAGCCAGACCAGCGTAGAACTCAAGGTCGATTTAAATGACAATTCGCCTTTATATATGCAGATCGCCCGCAAGCTGAGCGATGACGTACGCAACGGCCGCTACCAGGTAGACCAGGCCCTGCCATCTGAACGTACCCTGTCCGAACTGCTCGACGTATCGCGCGTGACTGCCCGCAAGGCCATCGACCAGCTCGTCGAGCAAGGCCTCGTCGTGCGCCGCCGTGGTTCGGGCAACTATATTGCCCCGCGCATCGAACAGCCGCTGTCGAACCTGTCGAGCTTTTCCGAGCAACTGCAGCAGCGCGGCTACCGCCCCGGCTCGCGCTGGCTCAAGCGCGAAGTCGTCATCGCCAGCAGCGATGAACAGCTGAGCCTGGGGCTGGCGCAGAATACGAAAGTGGCCCGTCTGGAGCGCTTGCGCCTGGCCGACGACGTGGTGATGGCGTATGAAGTGAGCGTGCTGCCCTTCAGCGTGGTGCCGGACCCGGCCGCCATGGGCGATTCGCTGTATGAATACTTGAGCAGCATCAAGAAGGCCCCCGTGCGCGCCTTGCAGCACATCCGCGCCATGAATGCGACAGACGTGCTGGCCAAGCAACTGGGTATCCCCGATGGCCAGGCCGTGCTGTTCATCACGCGCATCGCCTACCTGGAGTCGGGCGAAGCGGTGGAACTGACGCATTCGTATTGCCGCAGCGATCATTACGATTTTGTGGCGGAAATGCGTCGCGCTCCATAAATCTACTGCTCGAACAGGCGCATCATGGATTCCGCCACGCCGACGGACGACTCCCAGCTCATGCCGGTCACTAGCCGGCCATCGACCTCGACGTGACTCTTGCCGTTGGCGCCGTGCCTGAATATGCCGCCATGGCGCTTGATGCTGGCTTCTGCCGAAAAGGGATAGGCCTTGTATATCGGCGATTCCTTGTTGAGAAACGCATCAGGGAAGGAGGTGAGCACCTTGCCCTGGATCAGGAAAGTACCGTCACTGAGCCTCAGGTTCTTGATGCCCTCGGTGCCATGGCAGATTGCCGCGATCACCCCGCCTTGTTGTTCGTAGATACGCAAGGCGATGTCCTGGAGCGGCTTGTTTTCCGGGATGCCGACGATGGCCGCGCCGCCGCCGACGAAAGCCATGCCCGCATACTCGTCTGCCTTGACCTCGGAGACGGGCTTGGTATGGGCTAGTGCCCACATGAAATCGCTGTCGTACAGATGCCTTTTTAATAACTCGTCCGACGTGACGATCATTTCCAGAGGAATGGCGCCACCCTCTGGACTGACGAAGTCGACCGCGTACCCTGCTTTGCGAAATGCATCATAGGTATAGGCAAGCTCGGGAAAATTATTGCCAGCGTTAATTTTTGTGCCGGGATATTGATGCACATTCGACACGACCAGCAGCACCTTGCGTGCTTGGCGCGGGGCTGCAGGTTCGCGATGGGCCGATTTGCTGACGATTTTCCAGTTGCCGGCGATCTTTTTCAGAAGAAATACATCCACATAGCGGACCCCTTGCTGGGGAAGGTGGATCTCGGCCTTGGCGGTGGCCACCTTGCCGCTCACATCCACCTTGATCAGTCGCCCGTGACGCCCATTGAATTGCCCAATTTTCTCTTGGGAAAATAGTTTTGCGTATTCCGGACCGCTCAACTCCCATTCCGCATCGTTTTTGCCGTCAAGGTAAAGGCGGGCGGTGGCATGGAAGGCCTGGTTGATCTCGCTCTGTACGTTAAAGCTGGTGCCATGCATATACAAGCGCACGGTCTCCCTGATGGCATTTTCGTCCTGGTCTGCGGCGGTGCCGATGGCGGTGATGCTAAGGAAGCAACAGGCGAGTATCGTTCGCAATAAAAACTGAATCATGGATGTACCCTGCATATAGAACTGCGTTTATCGGAGCAACGACTATTTCAGATCGCTGGTGGTCGATAATTTATCGAAGTGCAGGGGAATGGATGTCGCCAAACACGATTTCAGACTCCGGAATGGCGATTCCGGAGTGCTTTCATGCGGAAATGGCCCTGGCCGCCGGGCTGGATTGGGCGCGGAAGCTGGCGGGCGTCTGTCCAGCCACTTTCTTGAAGGTCGAGTAGAAGGTGGAACTGGAATTGAATCCGCAGCGCTCGGCAACGGTATCCAGGTTCAGTTGCGGCTCGTCGGTCAATACCTGTTTCGCTTCGGCGATACGGTATTCGTTGATGTAAGTATTGAAGCTTTTGCTCAGCTTGTCATTCAGCACCTGCGATACCAGCGCCTGCGTGCATCCCGCCCGCTTGGCCAGTTGGGCCAGGGTGAGGTTCGGATTCAGATAGGATTTTTGCCCGCTCATCTGTTGTTCCAGCGCAGCGAGCACGGCAAGCGCATCTTCGTGCGTCAGGCGGCTATTTTGGTACTTCTGCTTCGGATCGGCAGGCGTCGAGGTTTCCTTTCTCAGCAGAAAGACCATGACCGCGACATGCAGCGAGAAGGTGAACGACAAGGCGCCGACAATATAGGACGTGAACGGCGTGCTCGCGTACGCCGCCAGCATGACACAGCTGCCTGCAAAGACGCTCAGCAGGAGCACGCTGCTGGTCGCCATCCGCTGTCCGTCGTTCAGCCATGCATGGCGGCTTTGCCAGAGCAACTTGGCAGTTGCCAGCAGGTAGCATAGCCAGAACACATGAATGGCATGGCTCGACAGGTCCCACACAGGACGATACGCGGAATACGGAAAGGCAACGCCTATACCAATCAGCAGGAAGGACAAGCCCAGATGCCAGCGCCATTGTCGGCCGGCAGGCAGTTGCGTGAGCCCGGCCAGGAAAGAGCGCACATAGAGATAGGTCAAGGGACCGATCAGCAGGCAAGCCGACAGGCCTAGCTGACGGAATTCGATTGCGATCGCAGGGTTGAAGTAGAGGAAGGCGGATTTGGCAGTGCGCACCCCGACGGCAAGCAGTAATGCACCGAGCATGCAGTCGGCGAGGCAGCGAGGCCGACGGCTGAAAAAATAGACGGCCAGGAAAATACCGTTGATGGCGCCAAGGGCGCTAAACAGGAACAGCAATTGGCGAGCGATCATGGGGGGTGTCGTTGATGTTGGCGTCGAGCTGAAGTATAGACACAAAACGGGAGCGTATCGAAGTACAAGTAGCACACCACCTTCCTGCACTAGCCATAAGCTCCCGTTATGCCTGCACGCCAAGCTTTCATGGCTGATCTTGCACATCGGTATTAAACTGGTTTCACCTTCAACCATGTCGAGAATCATGTTGAAAACTGAAACCCCGAGCCGGCGGCATCCGGATCTGGACCTGTATCCGGTGGAGCAACTGGTGGCGGCGCTGGTCGATGACCAGTTCTGGGCCGTCGAAGCCGTGCGGCTGGCGTCGCCCGACATTGCTGCCGCCATCACGGCCGCCCTGCCCCGCATCGCCGCCGGCGGACGCCTGCTGTATGTGGGCGCCGGCACGTCGGGGCGCCTGGGCGTGCTCGACAGCGTTGAACTCAATCCCACGTTTTCCTGGCCGCCCGAGCGGGCCGTCGCCATCCTGGCAGGCGGCGCGGGCGCGATGTTTACGGCCGTCGAAGGGGCGGAAGATGATTTATCGCAAGGCGAGCGGGACTTGCTGGCCCTGCAGCCGCAAGCTAACGACGTGGTGATCCTGCTGGCCGCCTCGGGCGCCACGCCCTACGTGCTGGGTGCGCTGCTGGCCGCGCGCACGGCGGGCGCCTTGACCATTGGCATCGCCAACAATGTGGACGCCCCCGTGGCGCACGAGGCGCAATGCGGCATCGTGCTCGACACAGGTATGGAAGTCATTTCCGGCAGCACGCGCTTGAAAGCGGGCACGGCGCAAAAAATTACCCTGAACACGATTTCCAGCGCTCTGATGGTCGGTTTGCACAAGACTTACGGAAACTTGATGGTAGACTTGAAGCCGACCAACGCCAAGCTGATCTGGCGGGCGGTGCGTCTGACCATGCATGCCACCGGCGCCAGCGAGGCGCAGGCCAGGATTGTGCTGGAGCAATGCCAATTTCACGTCAAGGTGGCGATTGTTGCCTTGATCAAAAAAATCAACACAAACCAGGCACAGGCATTGTTGGCCGGCGCGGACGGCAGTGTGCGGGCGGCACTGGCGGCGTGATCCGATGGCGCGGCATTCTTCTGTCTGGGAGACAAAGAAGGATGTATGGAGCTAGTGAAACAAACCGTCGCGGCGCGCGCGAACAAGCCGTGGCTGTGGATCCCTTCCCTGTATTTCGGCCAGGGCATCCCCTATGTAGTGGTCATGACCTTGTCCGTGATCATGTACAAGAACTATGGTTTTTCCAATACGGATATCGCGCTGTATACCAGCTGGCTGTATTTGCCCTGGGTCATCAAGCCCCTGTGGTCGCCCTTCATCGATATGTTCCGCACCAAGCGCTTCTGGATTGTCGGCTTGCAACTGGTGATCGGCGCCGCGCTGGCGCTGGTGGCCCTGACGACGTCCCTGCCGCACTTTTTCCAGATCAGCCTAGCCATCTTCTGGCTGATGGCTTTCAGTTCCGCCACGCATGACATTGCCGCCGATGGCTTTTACATGCTGGGCCTGGAAGAGCACCAGCAGGCGGCCTTTGTCGGCGTGCGCAGCACGTTTTACCGCCTGGCGATGATCGCGGGCCAGGGCGGCCTCGTGTATCTGGCCGGCTATTTGACGCATGCGACGGGCAATGTGCAACTGGCCTGGTCCGTCGTGTTCGCGATTTTGGCGGGCCTGTTCATCGCCCTCTTCCTGTATCACTACTTCGTTTTACCGAAACCCAAGGAGGACCGCCCCAGCATCCAGGGCGCCGGTATTTCTCCGTTGCAGGAATTCATCGCCACTTTTGCGTCGTTCTTCAAGAAGAAGGATATTCTCGTCATTCTGGGATTTTTGCTGCTGTTCCGCCTCGGCGAAGCGCAACTGTTGAAGTTGGCCGCGCCCTTCCTGCTCGACCCCGTCGCCAAGGGCGGCCTGGGCCTCAGCACGGAACAGGTGGGCCTCGTCTACGGCACCATCGGCGTGATCGCTTTGACCCTGGGCGGCTTGCTGGGAGGCTTCATCATTTCCCGCTTCGGCCTGAAACGCTGTTTGTGGATCATGGTGCTGTCCGTCCACTTGCCCGACCTGGTCTTTGTTTACCTGGCCAGCGCCTTGCCCAGCAGCATTTATGTGATCGCCGGTGGGATTGCGCTTGAGCAATTTGGCTATGGCTTCGGTTTTGCTTCGTATATGTTGTACATGATCATGGTGTCCGATGGCGCGCATAAAACGGCCCATTACGCCATTTGCACGGGTTTCATGGCCCTGGGTATGATGTTGCCGGGCATGGCCAGCGGCTGGATCCAGCAAATGCTTGGCTACCAGCACTTCTTTATCTGGGTCTGCATCGCCACGATTCCTGCCTTCATCATGGCCGCGCTGGTCAAGATCGATCCCGAATTCGGCAAGAAGGCCGAGGCCTGATTCTTTTGAACTGTGCGCCCGCAAGGATGTCGGGCGCACAGTAAAATGCCCGCACCGATAGACCTGCGCTCCACCACTGCAAGGAATTGTTTTGTTGTCTACTTTCAAAAAACGCCTGGGCGCCACGGCTGGCGTGCTGGCCGCGCTGGCCACCGCCACATTGCTCAGCAGCTGTACCAGCACCAAACTGCCCTCCGCAGTGACGCCGGGCGAAGCGGGTTTGCCGGCCGTGCCGCCCGTACAGCACATCACGGGCGAAGTGCCGCCGCCGGCGCCGCGCGAATTCCGCGCCGCCTGGGTCTCGACGGTCGCCAATATCGATTGGCCCAGCCGCAGCAATTTGCCTGTCGCCAAGCAGCAAGCCGAGGCGATCGCCATCCTCGACCGCGCCAAGTCCTTGAATCTGAACGCGATTGTGCTGCAGGTACGGCCCAGCGCCGACACGATTTACCCGTCGCAGCTGGAGCCGTGGTCGGAATACCTGACCGGCAAGCAGGGGCAGCCGCCGTTGCCCATGTATGACCCGCTGGCTTTCTGGGTGGCGCAGGCGCATGTGCGCGGCCTGGAATTGCACGCCTGGTTCAACCCTTACCGGGCCCGTCACGCGACGGCCAAGTCGCCGCTGGCGCGCGACAGTTTCGCTTCCACCAATCCGGCATCCGTCAAGCAATACGGCCGCTACCTGTGGATGGACCCGGGCGACGCCGCCGCTTCTAGGCACACGACCGACGTGGTGCTGGACGTGGTGCGCCGCTACGATATCGATGGCGTGCACATCGACGACTACTTTTATCCGTATCCGATCGACGCGCCTGGCGCCGGTGCGGGAGCCGAGACGGCCGCGCTGGATGCGGGCAATGGCGGCGCCAAGCGCGAACTGCCGTTCCCCGATGAGCCTTCCTGGCAGCAATATCTGCTGGCCGGTGGCCAGCTGGACCGCCCTTCCTGGCGCCGTCAGAACGTCAACCAGCTGATCGAAGCCTTGTATACAGGCATCCACCGCGAAAAGAGCTGGGTGCGCTTCGGCATCAGCCCGTTCGGCATTGGCCGTCCTGACCGCCGTCCTGCCGGCATCGTCGGTTTCAGCCAGTACGATAAATTGTATGCGGATGCGGAACTGTGGCTGGCCAAGGGCTGGCTCGACTATCTGTCGCCGCAGCTGTACTGGCCCGTGGCGCAGGCACCGCAAGCGTTTGGCGTGCTGCTCGACTACTGGCTGGCGCAAAATCCGTATGGCCGCCACGTGTGGCCGGGTTTATATACGAGCCGTATCGACAATTCCGCCAAGTCCTTCACGCCGCAAGAGATCATCAAGCAGATCGAAGTGACGCGCACGCGTCCCGGCGCGAATGGCCAAGTGCATTTCAGCATGGCGCCCCTGATGCAGAACCGCAAGGGTGTCAGCGAGCAACTCAAGGCGAACGTGTATCAGAGCCCTGCCCTGATTCCCGCCACGCCGTGGCTGGGCAAGGAAGCGCCCGGCACGCCGGTGCTGGCCTTGCGCCGCGATTCCACCAGCTTGAACGTGAAATTGACGGCGGGTGGTGGCAAACCCGTGGCGCAGTACGCCGTGTGGGCGCGCTATGGCGAAGACTGGCGCTTCACGGTGGTCACGGGCGTGCAGGGCGAGCTGACCCTGGTTGATGATGCCACTGGTAAAGTCAACGCGGTGGTGGTCAGCGCCGTGGACCGCCTCGGCAATGAAAGCCCCCGCGTCACCGTGCGCGCACCATTTACGGCCCCCGCCAAGTAATTGTTCACCGCTAGTCCATAACCTGCAGGCATGAAACATGCGTAAGCTTTCATGCCTGCAAGTTCAGCTTGGCTTTACACTCATGCCATGATTTCCATCCCTGCAAACAATATTGACACTGCCGTGCTCGGGCTGGGCATCGACGCGGGCGGCACGCAGACGCGCTGGGCCCTGGCCACCGTCGACGGCGCCATCGTGGCCGATAGTGCCGTGGAAGGCTTATCTGCCTTGCAAATGGGCAGCGATGCGGGCCGCGCGGCCATGCATGCCACTTTTACCAGGCTGTGCCAGGCCGTGCTGGCCGTCGGCCGGCCACGCGCCGTGGTGGCGGGCTTGACGGGCTTTGGTGGTGATGATGTGGCACTGGCGCAAGCGCTGGCCGCCTTGCTGGCGCTGGACGCCGCCGACGTCAGTGTATGCAACGATATCGAGATTGCCTATCGCGACAGCTTTGATCCAGGTCAGGGTTATCTAGTCTACGCTGGCACGGGCTCGATCGCCGCCTGGATTGATACGGATGGCGTGTTTCACCGCGCGGGCGGGCGCGGCGTGCTGCTCGACGATGGCGGCGGCGGCTACTGGATCGCGCGCGAAGCCTTGCGCCACATCTGGCGCCGCGAAGACGAGGCGCCCGGCAGCTGGCAAGGGTCGCCCATGGCCGGGGCCGTGTTTGCGCATCTCGGCGGCAGCGACTGGTCGCTGTCGCGCGCCTTCATGTATGGCCAGGACCGGGGCGCCATCGGCCGGCTGGCATTGGCCGTGGCTGCCAGTGCGGATGCCGACCCGCTGGCGCTGGACATCTTGCAGCGCGCAGGACAGGAACTGGCGCGCCTGGCGCTGGCCCTGACGGCGCGCTACGGTCCGCGTCCCGTGGTGCTGGCGGGCCGTGCGGCACAGTTGCACCCGGCCATTGCGGTTGCCATGCGCGCCGCTTTGCCGGTATCGTTGATGATGGAGCAAAAAATTGCCCGTGCGCATGAGGCTGCGGCCAAGCTGGCAGCCCGGGCAGCCAGCCAGCGTACTGGCAAGAACTGACTATTTTATTAACCCGAACATGGATCTTTCATGAAAAAAATCGCCCTCGCCCTGCTGGTGGCCCTGCTCTCCGCCTGTACCACGCCCGCGCCGCACCTCGACCATAGCCTGACGGCGCGCAGCCAGAGCCCGCGCGTGAAATTCATCGTCATCCATTACACGGTCAGCGACCTGCCCCGCTCGATCAAGATCCTGACGGAACAAGTAGTCAGCAGCCATTATTTGCTGACCGACACGGACAAGCCGAAGTTTTACGTGCTGGTCGACGAATCGCGCCAGGCTAATCACGCGGGTGTGAGTAACTGGAAGACTTATACACAGTTGAATGTCAGCTCGATCGGCATCGAGATCGTCAACCCCGGCTACAAGGACACGCCGGAAGGCCGTCTCTGGTATCCATTTCCGCAGGCGCAGATCGATGAGCTGATTCCGCTGTTGAAAGATATCCAGGCCCGTTACAACATCGCGCCGGAAAATATCCTGGGCCACAACGAAATCGCCCCGCAGCGCAAGCAGGATCCGGGTCCCCTGTTTCCATGGCGCCAGCTGGCCGATGCGGGCCTGATCGTCTGGCCGGACGCGAACCGCGTGGCAGCGCAGCGAATCATTTTTGAGCAGCAAGTGCCGGACGCCGTCTGGTTCCAGAAAAAGCTGGCCCAGCACGGCTATGCGACGCCGAATACGGGCGTCTTCGATGAAGCGACGCGCAATGTGTTGATCGCCTTCCAGATGAAATACCGCAATACACTGTTTGATGGCACGCCCGATGGCGAAACGGCGGCCCTGCTGGAAGTGCTGACGACGCCGGCCCCAGCTGTTGCAACAAAGTAGCACTGCCGTTCCAGCCCATGACTTTTTCTTATATGCTGAACATTGACGGCCCAGGCGGCCATGGCAAGGTAAAGGAATAGCTCATGCGGCTGCGTCATATCGAAGTGTTTCACGCCATCATGCAAGTTGGCACCATCAGCGGCGCCGCCCAGGTGCTGCATATCTCGCAACCGGCCGTGACCAAGGTCTTGCAGCATTGCGAATTGCAACTGGGCATGCCGCTGTTCGAGCGCGTGCGGGGCAAGCTGTACCCGAAGCCGGAGGCGCACCGTTTGTTTGTTGAAACGGAAAAGCTCAACCGCGACTTATTGGGTATCCGCCGCCTGGCGGCCAGCCTGAAGGGCCACGCGGTGGAAACCATCCGCCTGGTCTCCACGCCGACGATCGCCATCAGCGTCTTGCCGTTTGCCATGACGGAATGGCGGCGCGACTTTCCCCACACACGTTGCCAGCTGGCCACCCACCACACGGGCGAGATCGTCAATACTCTGCGCCTGGGCGAAGCGGACCTGGCGGTGTCGCTGCAAGACCCGCGCCATCCGGGCATCGTGGCCGAACCGATTGCGCAGGGCGTCATGACGGTGATCGCGCCGGCCGGCACCTGGCATGCGGCCGATTGCGGCACGCCCTTGACGGCGCATGGCCTGAATGGCGAGCTGATCGGCCATGCGGATAACGATCCGCTGGGCGAACTGGTGGTCGCCGCCTGCGAGGCGCAGGATATCCACCCCGTCTTTTCCACCGTGGTGCAAACCTATCAAATTGCCCGTTCCCTGGTGGAAGCGGGCGCCGGCATGGCCGTGGTCGACCCGTTTACGGCCGCGTCTGGCTCGCCCGAGCGGCTGCAGCGCCGTCCTTGGGCGCCAGCCATCCCCATCCAACTGTATTTATTGACGGCGAGCCACTCGCCGCTGTCGCATGGCGCGCGGCGCCTGGCCGACAGCATTGGCGTGGCCGCGCGCAACTGCCTGGAAAGAGGAGTCTGATGTCTGTTGCAAGCTTGCAATTGGAAGCGGTCGGCAGCGATCCGCAATTTCGCCACCTGAGCAGCATCGCCGGCATCGCCGTCGACTTGCGCTATGCCACGCCCGACAATTTCGTCGGCCGCGATTTATACAGCCCCATCGATTGCGCCTGGCTGCACCGCGATGCGGCCGCGGCACTGGAACAGGCCGTGGCCTGGCTGGCCGCGCATCGCCCCGATCATCATCTATTGGTGCTCGACGCCTTGCGCCCGCAGCGGGTGCAGCAGCAACTGTGGGATGCGCTGCAGGGAACGGAGTTGCTGGGCTATATCGCGGAACCGTCGCGCGGCTCGATCCACTCATTTGGTATGGCGCTCGACATCACCATCGTGGGGCCGGATGGTCAGGAACTGGACATGGGCACAGGCTTCGATGATCTGAGTGAGCGCTCGCATCCGGCGTTGGAGCTGGTTTTGCTGGAAAAGGGAGAAATCACGGAGGAGCACGTGGCGCATCGCCGCTTGTTGCGCGACGCCCTGTTCCAGGCGGGCTTTTTCGGCATCAACAGCGAATGGTGGCATTTCGATTGCGGCGACCGGGTGCTGGTGCGCCAGACCTACACCCGGGTTCTCTGATTAGAAGACCTGTAAAACCCTTCAGCATCACGATCAGGATCAGCACGGGCGAGACAAAGCGCAGCAGGAACAGCAGCACATGCGCCAGGGTCTTGTTCTGTAACTGGCCGTGATTGCTGATCGCCTCAATGAAATGCTGTTTGCCCCAGGCCCAGCCTGTAAAACAAGGCAATCGCGATGCCGCCTACCGGCAGGAAGATATTCGACGAGACGAAGTCGAACAGATCAAACATATTCAAGTTAAACAGCTTGAAGTCCGCCAGGGTGCTGTTGCTCAGCGCGCATACGGAGCCGAGCACGGCCAGCAGCAACATGGTCACCACCGTTGCCTTGGTGCGAGTCCAGTTGTAGCGTTCGTGAAAAATCACCACGGGCACTTCCATCAACGACAGCATCGCCCCCGTGGCGGCCACGGCGGCCAGGATGAAGAACACCACCATCAGCCCTTGCCCCATGGGAATTTGCGAAAACACGGCCGGGATGGTGATGAACACCAGCGACGGCCCTGCACTGGGAGCGAAGCCAAACGTGAACACGGCGGGGAAGATGGCGATGCCGGCCAGCATCGATACACCGAGGTCGGCCGCCATCACGCGCAAGGTGGTGACGGGGATATTCTGGTCATCGCGGAAATAGCTGCCGTAGGTCATCATCGTGCCCATGCCAACAGATAATTTGAAGAAGGCCAGGCCCATGGCCGTCAGCACGACAGAGGCCGTCAGCTTGGAAAAATCAGGACGGAACAAAAAGGCCAGGCCTTCGCCCGCTTTATCGAGCGACAGGCTCACTGCACAGAGCAGTAGCAGCAGCAGGAACAGCAGCGGCATGAGTTTCTTGGCGATCGCTTCGATGCCCTTGGTCACGCCCAGCATCAATATGCCGCCGATAAACAGCAGCACGCCCCATTGCCAGAACAGCGATTGCAGGGGATTGCTGATCAGCGAAGCGAAGGCCGCCTCCGTTACCAGTTTGTCGCTGCTGAGGATGGAGCCATCGATGGCCTTGGCGATGTAGGCAAACACCCAGCCCACCACTTCCGAATAAAACGCGACGATCAGGAAGGCGGCGATCATGCCGATCACGCCAACCAGCCACCAGGGTTTGCCCTTCGGTGCCAGCTGTTCCATGGTCGAGATCGGGTTGACCTTGGCCCGGCGTCCCAGGGTGATTTCCGCGATCATCACGGGCAGTCCCACCAATAAGGTGGCGAGCAGATAGATGAGCAGGAAGCCGGCGCCGCCATTGGCGCCCGTCAGATAGGGGAACTTCCAGATATTGCCGAGACCGACTGCGGAACCGAGGGTGGCGGCGAGCACGCCGAAGCCAGTGGTAAAGCCAGCTCGTTTCAGGGTCAGGCCTGATCCTTGAGCTTGTTGTTTCATGGTGAATCTTCTATGGTGGGACGCGAATTTGCGCTGAGGGGGCGAAATTGTAGCAGTTGGCCGCAAAAGCCCCGGAAAAGCCTTGCTTCTACAGGGGCGCTTTGCTATAGTTCGCCTCCCCAATGAGACGCAGTCAAATGCGGCAGTTGAGGATCACCGGAAACGGCGATGAGTAGTAAAGAAGGAGTTGACGGATGTAGTGAAATGCTTCATACTCTTCCTTCTTCGCAGCTGACAAACACAACGCTTTGTCGATAGCGCGAGAGTAGCAAATAAGCAGTACCGAATACAGTTCTTTAACAATTAACAGTCGATAAGTGTGGGCATTTGATGTAAGTGCAGCGTCAATCTTCGGATTGGCGTCTAACTTAAAATATCAAATGTTCACAAGAAATAATGAAATAGGATACTTCTTCGGAAGTAGCCTGTCAGTTTTTTGAGTGAGCGACCCGTCGCAAGACGGTGCCAATAAAATGGCAAAGTAACAGAGATTAAACTGAAGAGTTTGATCCTGGCTCAGATTGAACGCTGGCGGCATGCCTTACACATGCAAGTCGAACGGCAGCACGGAGCTTGCTCTGGTGGCGAGTGGCGAACGGGTGAGTAATATATCGGAACGTACCCTAGAGTGGGGGATAACGTAGCGAAAGTTACGCTAATACCGCATACGATCTAAGGATGAAAGTGGGGGATCGCAAGACCTCATGCTCGTGGAGCGGCCGATATCTGATTAGCTAGTTGGTAGGGTAAAAGCCTACCAAGGCATCGATCAGTAGCTGGTCTGAGAGGACGACCAGCCACACTGGAACTGAGACACGGTCCAGACTCCTACGGGAGGCAGCAGTGGGGAATTTTGGACAATGGGCGAAAGCCTGATCCAGCAATGCCGCGTGAGTGAAGAAGGCCTTCGGGTTGTAAAGCTCTTTTGTCAGGGAAGAAACGGTGAAGGCTAATATCCTTTGCTAATGACGGTACCTGAAGAATAAGCACCGGCTAACTACGTGCCAGCAGCCGCGGTAATACGTAGGGTGCAAGCGTTAATCGGAATTACTGGGCGTAAAGCGTGCGCAGGCGGTTTTGTAAGTCTGATGTGAAATCCCCGGGCTCAACCTGGGAATTGCATTGGAGACTGCAAGGCTAGAATCTGGCAGAGGGGGTAGAATTCCACGTGTAGCAGTGAAATGCGTAGATATGTGGAGGAACACCGATGGCGAAGGCAGCCCCCTGGGTCAAGATTGACGCTCATGCACGAAAGCGTGGGGAGCAAACAGGATTAGATACCCTGGTAGTCCACGCCCTAAACGATGTCTACTAGTTGTCGGGTCTTAATTGACTTGGTAACGCAGCTAACGCGTGAAGTAGACCGCCTGGGGAGTACGGTCGCAAGATTAAAACTCAAAGGAATTGACGGGGACCCGCACAAGCGGTGGATGATGTGGATTAATTCGATGCAACGCGAAAAACCTTACCTACCCTTGACATGGCTGGAATCCTCGAAAGAGATTGAGGAGTGCTCGAAAGAGAACCAGTACACAGGTGCTGCATGGCTGTCGTCAGCTCGTGTCGTGAGATGTTGGGTTAAGTCCCGCAACGAGCGCAACCCTTGTCATTAGTTGCTACGAAAGGGCACTCTAATGAGACTGCCGGTGACAAACCGGAGGAAGGTGGGGATGACGTCAAGTCCTCATGGCCCTTATGGGTAGGGCTTCACACGTCATACAATGGTACATACAGAGCGCCGCCAACCCGCGAGGGGGAGCTAATCGCAGAAAGTGTATCGTAGTCCGGATTGTAGTCTGCAACTCGACTGCATGAAGTTGGAATCGCTAGTAATCGCGGATCAGCATGTCGCGGTGAATACGTTCCCGGGTCTTGTACACACCGCCCGTCACACCATGGGAGCGGGTTTTACCAGAAGTAGGTAGCTTAACCGCAAGGAGGGCGCTTACCACGGTAGGATTCGTGACTGGGGTGAAGTCGTAACAAGGTAGCCGTATCGGAAGGTGCGGCTGGATCACCTCCTTTCTAGAGTTTGCACGAATCAGAAATGGTTCACGCATCAAATGTTCACACTTATCGGCTGTTTAATTAAGAAGAAACAGTAGTCGTAGTAGTTCCGCGTTGGGGCTGTAGCTCAGCTGGTTAGAGCACCGTGTTGATAACGCGGGGGTCGTTGGTTCGAGTCCAACCAGCCCTACCAGTAAAAATTCCCGGGGGATTAGCTCAGCTGGGAGAGCACCTGCTTTGCAAGCAGGGGGTCGTCGGTTCGATCCCGTCATCCTCCACCAAAGTTTTACTCGAAAGTGCAAACGTAAGCCGGTCAGTGACTCAGGTTTAGGTTTGATCTTTTAGCGATCAAAGCTGTTTCGTTCTTTAACAATCTGGAAGAAGTAAAGATTATTTATTGATCGGTTTGCCGTAAAAAGCGAATCGATGGGTAATGATTGTATGTATCAACAAACAAGCAACAACGTTGTACTTTCTTATCCCTGTAGCGCTCTTTGATTACCTAGTGATCAGAGGCTAACGTTATAGGGACAAGCGAATAAGTGCACATGGTGGATGCCTTGGCGATTACAGGCGATGAAGGACGTAGTAGCTTGCGATAAGCTGCGGGGAGTGAGCAAACACACTTTGATCCGCAGATTTCCGAATGGGGCAACCCACCCTTTTAGGGTATTGCATACTGAATACATAGGTATGCAAGGCGAACGCGGCGAACTGAAACATCTAAGTAGCTGCAGGAAAAGAAATCAACCGAGATTCCCAAAGTAGCGGCGAGCGAAATGGGAAGAGCCTGTACGTGATAGTCGGACCGATAACAGAATCCTCTGGAAATAGGAGCCATAGTGGGTGATAGCCCCGTATGTGAAATCGGACCGGTGGTACTAAGCGTACGACAAGTAGGGCGGGACACGTGACATCCTGTCTGAATATGGGGGGACCATCCTCCAAGGCTAAATACTCGTAATCGACCGATAGTGAACCAGTACCGTGAGGGAAAGGCGAAAAGAACCCCGGAAGGGGAGTGAAATAGATCCTGAAACCGTGTGCATACAAACAGTAGGAGCGGACTTGTTCCGTGACTGCGTACCTTTTGTATAATGGGTCAGCGACTTACATTCAGTGGCAAGGTTAACCATATAGGGAAGCCGTAGAGAAATCGAGTCCGAATAGGGCGATCAGTCGCTGGGTGTAGACCCGAAACCAAGTGATCTACTCATGGCCAGGATGAAGGTGCGGTAACACGCCCTGGAGGTCCGAACCCACTAATGTTGAAAAATTAGGGGATGAGCTGTGGGTAGGGGTGAAAGGCTAAACAAACTTGGAAATAGCTGGTTCTCTCCGAAAACTATTTAGGTAGTGCCTCAAGTATCACCATCGGGGGTAGAGCACTGTTATGGCTAGGGGGTCATTGCGACTTACCAAACCATTGCAAACTCCGAATACCGATGAGTGCGAGCTTGGGAGACAGACGTCGGGTGCTAACGTCCGGCGTCAAGAGGGAAACAACCCAGACCGCCAGCTAAGGTCCCAAAGATTGGCTAAGTGGAAAACGAAGTGGGAAGGCTAAAACAGTCAGGATGTTGGCTTAGAAGCAGCCATCATTTAAAGAAAGCGTAATAGCTCACTGATCGAGTCGTCCTGCGCGGAAGATGTAACGGGGCTAAGCCAGTCACCGAAGCTGCGGATATTGTTCTGTGATTTATCACAGATATATATGGTAGGAGAGCGTTCTGTAAGCCTGCGAAGGTGTCTTGTAAAGGATGCTGGAGGTATCAGAAGTGCGAATGCTGACATGAGTAGCGATAATGGGGGTGAAAAGCCTCCACGCCGTAAGCCCAAGGTTTCCTGTTCAACGTTCATCGGAGCAGGGTGAGTCGGCCCCTAAGGCGAGGCAGAGATGCGTAGCTGATGGGAAGCAGGTTAATATTCCTGCACCGTCGTATGATGCGATGGGGGGACGGATCGCGGAAGGTTGTCCAACTGTTGGAATAGTTGGTTTTTGGC
This sequence comes from Janthinobacterium lividum, assembly GCF_023509035.1. Taxonomy (NCBI): domain Bacteria; kingdom Pseudomonadati; phylum Pseudomonadota; class Betaproteobacteria; order Burkholderiales; family Oxalobacteraceae; genus Janthinobacterium; species Janthinobacterium lividum. Next base: position 1,087,957 of record NZ_CP075583.1, read on the forward strand.
TCATAGAAGGTACTTAGGCAAATCCGGGTACGGAATTCAAGGGGTTGAGACGAGTGAACTTGTTCACGAAGCAATCGGAAGTGGTTCCAAGAAAAGCCTCTAAGCTTCAGTCATACGAGACCGTACCGCAAACCGACACAGGTGGGCGAGATGAGTATTCTAAGGCGCTTGAGAGAACTCGGGAGAAGGAACTCGGCAAATTGGTACCGTAACTTCGGGAAAAGGTACGCCCCGGTAGCTTGATTGGTTTTACTCCATGAGGGTGAAAGGGTTGCAATAAACTGGTGGCTGCGACTGTTTAATAAAAACACAGCACTCTGCAAACACGAAAGTGGACGTATAGGGTGTGACGCCTGCCCGGTGCTGGAAGATTAAATGATGGGGTGCAAGCTCTTGATTGAAGTCCCAGTAAACGGCGGCCGTAACTATAACGGTCCTAAGGTAGCGAAATTCCTTGTCGGGTAAGTTCCGACCTGCACGAATGGCGTAACGATGGCCACACTGTCTCCTCCCGAGACTCAGCGAAGTTGAAATGTTTGTGATGATGCAATCTACCCGCGGCTAGACGGAAAGACCCCATGAACCTTTACTGTAGCTTTGCATTGGACTTTGAACCAATCTGTGTAGGATAGGTGGGAGGCTTTGAAGCGGGGACGCTAGTTCTCGTGGAGCCAACCTTGAAATACCACCCTGGTTTGTTTGAGGTTCTAACCTTGGTCCGTTATCCGGATCGGGGACAGTGCATGGTAGGCAGTTTGACTGGGGCGGTCTCCTCCTAAAGTGTAACGGAGGAGTTCGAAGGTACGCTAGATACGGTCGGACATCGTGTTGATAGTGCAATGGCATAAGCGTGCTTAACTGCGAGACTGACAAGTCGAGCAGGTACGAAAGTAGGACATAGTGATCCGGTGGTTCTGTATGGAAGGGCCATCGCTCAACGGATAAAAGGTACTCTGGGGATAACAGGCTGATTCCTCCCAAGAGTTCATATCGACGGGGGAGTTTGGCACCTCGATGTCGGCTCATCACATCCTGGGGCTGTAGCCGGTCCCAAGGGTATGGCTGTTCGCCATTTAAAGTGGTACGTGAGCTGGGTTTAAAACGTCGTGAGACAGTTTGGTCCCTATCTGCCGTGGGCGTTGGAAATTTGAAGGGGGCTGCTCCTAGTACGAGAGGACCGGAGTGGACGAACCTCTGGTGTACCGGTTGTCACGCCAGTGGCATTGCCGGGTAGCTAAGTTCGGAAGAGATAACCGCTGAAAGCATCTAAGCGGGAAACTTGCCTTGAGATGAGATTTCCCAGAGCCTTGAGCTCTTTGAAGGGTCGTTCGAGACCAGGACGTTGATAGGCTGGGTGTGGAAGTGCAGTAATGCATTAAGCTAACCAGTACTAATTGCCCGTACGGCTTGTCCCTATAACCTTAGCAGGTACAGAGGATGAGAAAGTACATGTTGCGTGAATGTTGATCGCAATCATTACCCAAGTAATACCTCAGTAAATAATCGACACTTCTTCCAGATTCATGGCCTTGTCGTCCTACAGGAGACAAACGCCAGTACAAGTTATGCCTGATGACCATAGCAAGTTGGTCCCACCCCTTCCCATCCCGAACAGGACCGTGAAACAACTTTGCGCCGATGATAGTGCTGCAACCAGTGTGAAAGTAGGTTATCGTCAGGCTTGTTATTCGTAGCAACCGCCCTCGGCTGTTGTTTCTTGAGAAAAACCCGTCAAGCAATTGGCGGGTTTTTTTTCGTCAAAAAATTTAAGAGCTTTATTTTTTAAATAGAAATCAATTTTTCTATTGTAAATAAAATAAATTATTGATAGTGTAATGTCTCATTAATAAGGGATATTACATGAAACTGTATAAGTTCAGTATTGGATTTCTGTTTTCTGTCGTTCTTTCTGCCTGTGGAGGTGGGGGTAATAGCGGCTCCGAAACAGCGACCCCACCCGTTATAAACCCTCCAGTTGTTGTACCTCCAGTCGTGGTACCTCCAGTCGTGGTAATTCCTCCACCCTATACTCTGACTCCGTCGACGCTTAGCGCAATCCATGTTGCCGGTTATCCCGCGACAGTAACCATGAACGCAAAACAGACTATTACATTTGCAGGAGTGGTATATATCAAGGCAGTTTCTGATTCGGCTGTCATTGATCCAGATATTGTGGTGACACCTCTAGCAGACGCCACAGTAGATGTTCAGGTTAAAACTTCCTCTACAGCCAAGCCTGGTCATTACACCGGTAATATTTCCGTTAATGTTTGTACCGACGTACTGTGCGCGAATCACCTTGCTGGATCTCCATTCAAGCTGCCGTATGAGATCGATGTGGTTTCACCGGATGGCGGTGTTACGGCAATCAATCTGAGTGAGTTGTCGCAGGTGGCCGATGCACCAGACTGGGAAACCTTCCAGGGAAATGCTCAACATACGGCTTACGTACCTGTGACATTGACGCCAAGTGCCTTCAATGCCCGTTGGAAATGGTTCGCTCCTGCAGTCGAGGGACGCCAGTCGCAGCCATCGACTCTGGTGACCGGCGGCGGCATGATTTTCCTGTCGACCGGGAAATGGTATAGCTCAACGGGGGCTTCATTTGTGACCGCCTATAGCGAAAAAGATGGTAGCAAGGTTTGGAGCCATTCCTTCAACGATTTGAACTTCCCTATGGCGCAGCCGCCTGCCTTCAGCAACGGGAATGTCTATGTTTCTGCGGGCGGACAGGAGTCGACGGCAATGTTCGGTTTTGACGCTACGACAGGCCGGCAACTTTTTAAATCCAAGATGAGCGCTCAGTGGCCTACCTACCTGGCACCGACTATCTTTAACGGTAGTATTTACACAAATGGTGGCAGTTATGGCGGTTTATATTCATTCAGTCCAGTAATGGGGGCGCTGAACTTCTTTACGCAGTTAGAACAATATGATGGTTGGACTCCAGCGCTCGATGCCAAAAATTTATACGCTTACATGAATGGTAGCCTGAAACTGATTGATCCTGCGACAGGTGTATTGCGAGGTGAAATCATTGACCCAACTTATTCGTGGAATGGCTATACCAACTCTGCAGCACCTGTGATTGGCGCCAACGGCCTGGTACTCTCGGTTAACCTCACCAGTCAAAAAAAAATGGAATAGTTGCCTTTGATGTATTGAAGAAAAATCTGCGCTGGTCAACGCCGGGCTCTTATCCGGGAAACCCTGCCTATGCCGATGGAGTTATTTTCGCTGCGAACAATGAAACTTTGATGTTGGAAGCTCGTAAGGAAGCCGATGGCACGCTTATCTGGTCCTGGACCGCGCCTTCGGATGCTCGCAGTTTCAATAGTGACGTATTAGTTACAAATAATTTGATCTTTGTCAGTACTGCCACTACAACCTACGCCATAGACCGGACTACACATGGCTCTGTATGGAGCTACAAGGCTAGTGGCAAGCTGGCAATGTCGGCGAATGGCATCCTCTATATCAAAGGAGATACCACTATCGTGGCGATCAATTTGAAATAATATGGACGAGGGTCCGGCATCGCGCCGGACTACCTGTCTCACATGGGCGGCCCGATACGTTGTTGCCCAGAGTGCTGCGGCTTACTTCATAAGGCAAGTCGCGTGAGCGCGATCTGTGGAGGGGCACGGTGGTTTGCCACGCGATTGTTAATCGGCCGCGACGATGTTAAATAGTCCTTGCCAGTACGCTGGCCTGTTTGCTATAGTTCGCCTCCCCAATGAGGCGTAGTCAAATGCGGCAGTTGAGGCTTACCGGAAACGGCGATGAGTAGTAAAGAAGGAGTTGACGGATGTAGTGAAATGCTTCATACTCTTCCTTCTTCGCAGCTGACAAACACAACGCTTTGTCGATAGCGCGAAAGCAGTACCGAATACAGTTCTTTAACAATTAACAGTCGATAAGTGTGGGCATTTGATGTAAGTGCAGCGTCAATTTTCGGATTGGCGTCTAACTTAAAATATCAAATGTTCACAAGAAATAATGAAATAGGATACTTCTTCGGAAGTAGCCTGTCAGTTTTTTGAGTGAGCGACCCATCAGCAATGATGGTGCCGGTAAAACGGCAAAGTAACAGAGATTAAACTGAAGAGTTTGATCCTGGCTCAGATTGAACGCTGGCGGCATGCCTTACACATGCAAGTCGAACGGCAGCACGGAGCTTGCTCTGGTGGCGAGTGGCGAACGGGTGAGTAATATATCGGAACGTACCCTAGAGTGGGGGATAACGTAGCGAAAGTTACGCTAATACCGCATACGATCTAAGGATGAAAGTGGGGGATCGCAAGACCTCATGCTCGTGGAGCGGCCGATATCTGATTAGCTAGTTGGTAGGGTAAAAGCCTACCAAGGCATCGATCAGTAGCTGGTCTGAGAGGACGACCAGCCACACTGGAACTGAGACACGGTCCAGACTCCTACGGGAGGCAGCAGTGGGGAATTTTGGACAATGGGCGAAAGCCTGATCCAGCAATGCCGCGTGAGTGAAGAAGGCCTTCGGGTTGTAAAGCTCTTTTGTCAGGGAAGAAACGGTGAAGGCTAATATCCTTTGCTAATGACGGTACCTGAAGAATAAGCACCGGCTAACTACGTGCCAGCAGCCGCGGTAATACGTAGGGTGCAAGCGTTAATCGGAATTACTGGGCGTAAAGCGTGCGCAGGCGGTTTTGTAAGTCTGATGTGAAATCCCCGGGCTCAACCTGGGAATTGCATTGGAGACTGCAAGGCTAGAATCTGGCAGAGGGGGGTAGAATTCCACGTGTAGCAGTGAAATGCGTAGATATGTGGAGGAACACCGATGGCGAAGGCAGCCCCCTGGGTCAAGATTGACGCTCATGCACGAAAGCGTGGGGAGCAAACAGGATTAGATACCCTGGTAGTCCACGCCCTAAACGATGTCTACTAGTTGTCGGGTCTTAATTGACTTGGTAACGCAGCTAACGCGTGAAGTAGACCGCCTGGGGAGTACGGTCGCAAGATTAAAACTCAAAGGAATTGACGGGGACCCGCACAAGCGGTGGATGATGTGGATTAATTCGATGCAACGCGAAAAACCTTACCTACCCTTGACATGGCTGGAATCCCCGAGAGATTGGGGAGTGCTCGAAAGAGAACCAGTACACAGGTGCTGCATGGCTGTCGTCAGCTCGTGTCGTGAGATGTTGGGTTAAGTCCCGCAACGAGCGCAACCCTTGTCATTAGTTGCTACGAAAGGGCACTCTAATGAGACTGCCGGTGACAAACCGGAGGAAGGTGGGGATGACGTCAAGTCCTCATGGCCCTTATGGGTAGGGCTTCACACGTCATACAATGGTACATACAGAGCGCCGCCAACCCGCGAGGGGGAGCTAATCGCAGAAAGTGTATCGTAGTCCGGATTGTAGTCTGCAACTCGACTGCATGAAGTTGGAATCGCTAGTAATCGCGGATCAGCATGTCGCGGTGAATACGTTCCCGGGTCTTGTACACACCGCCCGTCACACCATGGGAGCGGGTTTTACCAGAAGTAGGTAGCTTAACCGTAAGGAGGGCGCTTACCACGGTAGGATTCGTGACTGGGGTGAAGTCGTAACAAGGTAGCCGTATCGGAAGGTGCGGCTGGATCACCTCCTTTCTAGAGTTTGCACGAATCAGAAATGATTCACGCATCAAATGTTCACACTTATCGGCTGTTTAATTAAGAAGAAACAGTAGTCGTAGTAGTTCCGCGTTGGGGCTGTAGCTCAGCTGGTTAGAGCACCGTGTTGATAACGCGGGGGTCGTTGGTTCGAGTCCAACCAGCCCTACCAGCTAATTAGTAATATCTCAGGGGGATTAGCTCAGCTGGGAGAGCACCTGCTTTGCAAGCAGGGGGTCGTCGGTTCGATCCCGTCATCCTCCACCAAAGTTTTACTCGAAAGTGCAAACGTAAGCCGTCAGGTTTAGGTTTGATCTTTTAGCGATCAAAGCTGTTTCGTTCTTTAACAATCTGGAAGAAGTAAAGATTATTTATTGATCGGTTTGCCGTAAAAAGCAAATCGATGGGTAATGATTGTATGTATCAACAAACAAGCAACAACGTTGTACTTTCTTATCCCTGTAGCGCTCTTTTCGTTTGAAAGAATGAAGAGGCTAACGTTATAGGGACAAGCGAATAAGTGCACATGGTGGATGCCTTGGCGATTACAGGCGATGAAGGACGTAGTAGCTTGCGATAAGCTGCGGGGAGTGAGCAAACACACTTTGATCCGCAGATTTCCGAATGGGGCAACCCACCCTTTTAGGGTATTGCATACTGAATACATAGGTATGCAAGGCGAACGCGGCGAACTGAAACATCTAAGTAGCTGCAGGAAAAGAAATCAACCGAGATTCCCAAAGTAGCGGCGAGCGAAATGGGAAGAGCCTGTACGTGATAGTCGGACCGATAACAGAATCCTCTGGAAATAGGAGCCATAGTGGGTGATAGCCCCGTATGTGAAATCGGACCGGTGATACTAAGCGTACGACAAGTAGGGCGGGACACGTGACATCCTGTCTGAATATGGGGGGACCATCCTCCAAGGCTAAATACTCGTAATCGACCGATAGTGAACCAGTACCGTGAGGGAAAGGCGAAAAGAACCCCGGAAGGGGAGTGAAATAGATCCTGAAACCGTGTGCATACAAACAGTAGGAGCGGACTTGTTCCGTGACTGCGTACCTTTTGTATAATGGGTCAGCGACTTACATTCAGTGGCAAGGTTAACCGCATAGGGAAGCCGTAGAGAAATCGAGTCCGAATAGGGCGATCAGTCGCTGGGTGTAGACCCGAAACCAAGTGATCTACTCATGGCCAGGATGAAGGTGCGGTAACACGCCCTGGAGGTCCGAACCCACTAATGTTGAAAAATTAGGGGATGAGCTGTGGGTAGGGGTGAAAGGCTAAACAAACTTGGAAATAGCTGGTTCTCTCCGAAAACTATTTAGGTAGTGCCTCAAGTATCACCATCGGGGGAAGAGCACTGTTATGGCTAGGGGGTCATTGCGACTTACCAAACCATTGCAAACTCCGAATACCGATGAGTGCGAGCTTGGGAGACAGACGTCGGGTGCTAACGTCCGGCGTCAAGAGGGAAACAACCCAGACCGCCAGCTAAGGTCCCAAAGATTGGCTAAGTGGAAAACGAAGTGGGAAGGCTAAAACAGTCAGGATGTTGGCTTAGAAGCAGCCATCATTTAAAGAAAGCGTAATAGCTCACTGATCGAGTCGTCCTGCGCGGAAGATGTAACGGGGCTAAGCCAGTCACCGAAGCTGCGGATATATCTTAGGATATATGGTAGGAGAGCGTTCTGTAAGCCTGCGAAGGTGTCTTGTAAAGGATGCTGGAGGTATCAGAAGTGCGAATGCTGACATGAGTAGCGATAATGGGGGTGAAAAGCCTCCACGCCGTAAGCCCAAGGTTTCCTGTTCAACGTTCATCGGAGCAGGGTGAGTCGGCCCCTAAGGCGAGGCAGAGATGCGTAGCTGATGGGAAGCAGGTTAATATTCCTGCACCGTCGTATGATGCGATGGGGGGACGGATCGCGGAAGGTTGTCCAACTGTTGGAATAGTTGGTTTTTGGCTCATAGAAGGTACTTAGGCAAATCCGGGTACGCAATTCAAGGGGTTGAGACGAGTGAACTTGTTCACGAAGCAATCGGAAGTGGTTCCAAGAAAAGCCTCTAAGCTTCAGTCATACGAGACCGTACCGCAAACCGACACAGGTGGGCGAGATGAGTATTCTAAGGCGCTTGAGAGAACTCGGGAGAAGGAACTCGGCAAATTGGTACCGTAACTTCGGGAAAAGGTACGCCCCGGTAGCTTGAATGGTTTTACTCCATGAGGGTGAAAGGGTTGCAATAAACTGGTGGCTGCGACTGTTTAATAAAAACACAGCACTCTGCAAACACGAAAGTGGACGTATAGGGTGTGACGCCTGCCCGGTGCTGGAAGATTAAATGATGGGGTGCAAGCTCTTGATTGAAGTCCCAGTAAACGGCGGCCGTAACTATAACGGTCCTAAGGTAGCGAAATTCCTTGTCGGGTAAGTTCCGACCTGCACGAATGGCGTAACGATGGCCACACTGTCTCCTCCCGAGACTCAGCGAAGTTGAAATGTTTGTGATGATGCAATCTACCCGCGGCTAGACGGAAAGACCCCATGAACCTTTACTGTAGCTTTGCATTGGACTTTGAACCAATCTGTGTAGGATAGGTGGGAGGCTTTGAAGCGGGGACGCTAGTTCTCGTGGAGCCAACCTTGAAATACCACCCTGGTTTGTTTGAGGTTCTAACCTTGGTCCGTTATCCGGATCGGGGACAGTGCATGGTAGGCAGTTTGACTGGGGCGGTCTCCTCCTAAAGTGTAACGGAGGAGTTCGAAGGTACGCTAGATACGGTCGGACATCGTGTTGATAGTGCAATGGCATAAGCGTGCTTAACTGCGAGACTGACAAGTCGAGCAGGTACGAAAGTAGGACATAGTGATCCGGTGGTTCTGTATGGAAGGGCCATCGCTCAACGGATAAAAGGTACTCTGGGGATAACAGGCTGATTCCTCCCAAGAGTTCATATCGACGGGGGAGTTTGGCACCTCGATGTCGGCTCATCACATCCTGGGGCTGTAGCCGGTCCCAAGGGTATGGCTGTTCGCCATTTAAAGTGGTACGTGAGCTGGGTTTAAAACGTCGTGAGACAGTTTGGTCCCTATCTGCCGTGGGCGTTGGAAATTTGAAGGGGGCTGCTCCTAGTACGAGAGGACCGGAGTGGACGAACCTCTGGTGTACCGGTTGTCACGCCAGTGGCATTGCCGGGTAGCTAAGTTCGGAAGAGATAACCGCTGAAAGCATCTAAGCGGGAAACTTGCCTTGAGATGAGATTTCCCAGAGCCTTGAGCTCTTTGAAGGGTCGTTCGAGACCAGGACGTTGATAGGCTGGGTGTGGAAGTGCAGTAATGCATTAAGCTAACCAGTACTAATTGCCCGTACGGCTTGTCCCTATAACCTTAGCAGGTACAGAGGATGAGAAAGTACATGTTGCGTGTTGTTGATCGCAGTCATTACCCAAGTAATACCTCAGTAAATAATCGATACTTCTTCCAGATTCAGGCTTTGTCGCTCAATTGAGGACAAATGCCAGTACAAGTTATGCCTGATGACCATAGCAAGTTGGTCCCACCCCTTCCCATCCCGGAACAGGACCGTGAAACAACTTTGCGCCGATGATAGTGCTGCAACCAGTGTGAAAGTAGGTTATCGTCAGGCTTGTTATTCGCAGTAGAAGAAAACCCGATCAGTAATGGTCGGGTTTTTTTTCGTCTGGATATTTACCGGGGCAACCCGAAAGCAAAGGCTGGGGTCAGACCCCCTCAAGCGTTGGCGTCGAATCTGACGTTAGCGGTATTGAGGGTCAGAACCCGGTGCCGCGCAACAGACGACAGAAAGGCAGCGCTACGCGCTGCCTTTCTGTCTTTGCTTCCCTTTTATTGGCCAGCCACCACCGGCGTGGCGCCGCTCCTGGCTACCCACTCGATCAGCGCGTCGACGGCGGCGCGGCCGTTGCCGTTGCCCACCAGGTCGCTATTGATCATGGCGACCACCACGCACAGCTGGTTGTTGGCGTCGGGCACGTAGCCGGCGATGGCCACCACATTTTTTAATGTGCCCGTCTTGATGCGCGCGCGCGCGGCGGCCGGACTGTTCAGCATGCGTTTGCGCATGGTGCCGTCCAGTGCGGCGATGGGCAGGCTGGACTGGAACTCGGGCGCCCACGGGCTTTGCTGCATCGCTTGCAACACGCCAGCCAGTTGCGCCGGCGTAATGCGTCCCGTGCGCGACAGGCCGGAACCGTTGTCGATCAGCATGCCCTGGGTATCGATATTGTGCCGCTGAAACCATTCCTGGATGACTAGCCGTGCCCGATTGGCCGTGTCTTCCGGCGCCGCCATGGCAACGGGGCGGCTGCCCAGCCAGCCATCGCTTTGCAAACTACCCAGGCTCAGGAACAGGGTGCGGGCCAGGGTGTTGTCGGACGTCTTGTTGATATCGCGCAAGACCTCTGGCAAGGCACGTGCCACATGGTCTGTCAGCATGCGCGTACCGACCGGTTCGGCCGTCGGCGGCAAGCCTGTTGCCGGCGCTTCGCGCACCGTGCCCGTGATCGTGCCACCCAGGCGTTTCCAGGTCGCACGGAACAAGCGGTCCGCATAATCGTTGCGGTCGAGCACATTGATGCTGGTGGCCTTGCTGCAATTTTGTGGGAAGGTGCCGTGCAGGATCACCTGCAGCTTGCCGCTTGCATCGCGCCGGTACTCGGGCGGGCGCCAGCCATCTTCCCATCTGGCGCAGCTGCCCTTGACCAGCTTCATGTCGCTCGTGATGCTGACATTCTCGAGCGGCGGTTGCATCAGGATGCTCAATTGCCGGTCCGTCGAGTTCATGTTGATATCGAGCAAATTGGTGTTCAGCAATAAGGCATCGGGGATGACGTTGTAGCGGAACTCTGCCGACTCATCAAAAGGCGGTGCGCCGATATCGGGCCGGGCCGGCTGGAATAGCTGGCGGTCGAGGATCAAATCGCCCTTGATTTTCACGATGCCCTGGTTGCGCAAGGTTTGCAGCATGTGCGCCAGCACGTCCGCATTGAAATCCGTGTCGGCGCCGCCGCGCAGTATCAAGTCGCCCTTCAGTACGCCATTGATGACGTCGGCGCTGGTGCGCAGTTCCGTGCGGCCGCGAAAGATGGGGCCTAATTGCTCCAGGCCTACGGCTGTCGTTACCAGCTTCATTGTGGACGCGGGCTGCATGCTGCGCTCGGCGCCATGCGACAGCACTGTGGTGTTGCCACGCAAGACGATGGCGCCCATGGCGTCTTCGGGAATATTCGCGCTGCGCAGCAGCAGGCTGATGGATTCGGGCAATTGCGCGTGGGCAGTCGACAGGCCAAGACCCGCCAAAAGAGCAGCCATCAGAACAGGACGTAACATAGTGCTCCTTAGTGGAAAAAGACGTAGGCGACAAAGACGGCGGTGATCACGCCGGCCAGATCCGCGATCAGGCCGGCCGTGATCGCATAGCGCGTCTTGCGGATGCCGACGGAACCGAAATACAGGGCCACGATATAGAAGGTGGTGTCGGCCGAGCCCTGGAAGACGCAGGCCAGGCGGCCGACGAAGGAATCGACGCCGTAGGTATTCATGGCGTCGATCATCATGGCTTTCGAGCCGGAGCCGCTGAGCGGCTTCATCATGGCCGTCGGCAGGGCGGGCACGAAGTCCGTATTGATGCCCAGGTTGGCGAAGAACCAGTTCATGCCGCTCATCAGGAAATTGAATACGCCCGCGTTGCGGATCACGCTGATGGCCACCAGCATGCCGACCAGATAGGGAATCACGGTAATGGATGTCTGGATGCCGCCCTTCGCTCCCTCGATGAAGGCGTCATACACATTCACCTTCTTGCGCAGCGCGCCGATGATGAAGATGGCGATGACGCTGATCAACACCAGGTTGCTGACCACCTTGGAGACCAGCTCGATTTCCTGTTTTGTCAGGTATTGCGTGAAGTACCAGATCATGGCGACGATGGCGCTCGTCATGCCGCCCATCCAGCCCAGCACGACCCGGTTGAGCAAGTTGATGCGTTGCTTGATGGATACCGTGATGATGCCGACCACGGTGGCCACATAGGTGGCGATCATGCAGGGGATAAAGATGTCGGACGGGTCGGCTGCGCCGAGGATGGAGCGTTGCGCCATGATGGCCAGTGGAATCAGGGTCAGGCCCGAGGTGTGCAGCACCAAAAACATGATTTGCGCATTCGTCGCCTCTTCCTTGTTCGGATTCAAGGTTTGCAGGCTTTCCATGGCTTTCAAGCCGAACGGCGTGGCCGCATTGTCCAGGCCCAGCAGGTTGGCCGAGAAATTCATCACCATGTGGCCGGTCGCGGGATGGTCTTTCGGGATTTCCGGGAAGATGCGCGAAAAGAAGGGCGCGATCACTTTCGCCAGCCAGCCGACGATGCCCGCCTTTTCACCGATGTTCATGATGCCGAGCCACAAGGTCATCACGCCGGCCAGCGGCAGGGCGATATCCATCACGCCCATGCGCGCCGTTTCGAACGTGCCATCGATGATGCGCTTGAAGATATCGGTATCGCCAAGAAACAGCCACTGCAGCACTGCGGCCAGGAAGCCAACGAGGAAAAAGCCGGACCAGATGTAATTAAGTGCCATATGCGATCAGTTCTGTGTGTCGGGAGTGAAAAATGTCTGCAAACAAAGTATAGGGGCAGCCCGATACGAGTTGATGAAAGAATGCAGCAATCGCATGCCAAAAAGTTATAAGCTGGCAGCCTGTTTTCATTGGCGCCCCGTAGCTTGCCCGCGTAGTGTGAGGGATGCCTGTCGCTTATCGCTGTTCGTTACCTTGTCTGTACTGGATCACTGATGATGTTTTTACGCAAAACCGCCTGCGCCGCCGGCCTGGCCCTGTTGACGCTTTTCACCGTACCGGCCCACGCCGCCACCGATGCCGTGGCGGGTCGGGCGGGCAAGACATTGCACCTGTTTCTCAGCACTAGCGAGACGGGCCTGGACCCGGCCGTGGCGTCGGACCTGGCCAGCCTGAACTTGATGGAAAACATTTTTGACCCCTTGCTGCGCTATGACTACCTGGCGCGCCCCGTGCAACTGCAGGGCAATACGGCGCGCGGCTTGCCGACCGTGGAAGATGGCGGACGCACGTATATCTTTCACTTGCAGCCCGGTATTTTCTTTACCCCCGATCCCGCCTTCAAGGGCAAGCCGCGCGAAGTGACGGCGCAGGATTATGTCTACAGCCTGACGCGGCTGTATGACCCCAGCCTGAAGTCGCCGTGGTTGTTCTTGCTGGAAGATAAGCTGGTGGGTGATGCGGCTCTGAAAACCAAATTCAGCTACGACACGCCGATCGCCGGCTTGCAGGCGCTGGACAAATACACCCTGCGCATCCGCCTGAACGGCGTCGACCCGAACTTCCTGTTTTACCTGGCCATGCCGGCCACCGGCGTGGTGGCGCGCGAAGTGGCCGAAGCGTATGCGGCGCCGGGGCAGATCGGCAACCATCCCGTGGGCACGGGGCCGTTCCTGGTGAAGGAATGGAAACGTAGCGACAAGATCGTGCTGCAGGCCAATCCGACTTTCCGCCCCACCGTATTCCATACGGAAGCCAAGGCGCTGGCCGTCTTGCCGCTGGATGCGCGCGCCATCGCCACCGCGCTGGAAGGCAAGCACTTGCCCCTGGTCGAGCGCATCGAAGTGCGCATCGTCGAGGAATATCAATCGCGCATGCTGGGTTTTCTGAAAGGCGAATTCGATTATCTGGAGCAAGTGCCCGAATCGATGACGGACATGGTGCTGGAAAACGGCGCTCTGAAACCGGTGCTGGCCGCCAAGGGTCTGCAACTGACGCGCTTTCCCGTGCTGCAGACGTATTACATGTGGATGAATATGGACGACCCTGTGCTGGGTGGCACGACCAAGGACAAGCTGGCCCTGCGGCGCGCCATCGCCCTCAGCTACAACAGCCGCGAAGACATCGCGTTGTTGAAGAAAGGCCTGGCCTTGCCGGCCCAGTCGCCGCTGCCACCCAATGTGCTCGGTTACGACAAGAGCTACCGCAGCCCCGTCGGCTACGATCCGGCGCTGGCGCGCGCCTTGCTGGACCGCTTTGGCTACAAGACGGGCGCCGATGGTTTCCGCACCCAGCCGGACGGTACGCCCTTGATCCTGAGCATGCACACGGAACCGAGCACGGTGGGACGCCTGCGCGATGAGCTGTGGCGACGCAACCTGAACGCCATCGGCCTGCGCGTTGAGTTCAAGAGCGACAAGAAGACGGAAATCATCAAGGCTTCGCGCCTGGGCAAGGTGCAGATGTTCGAGACCAACTGGATCGCCGACTTCCCCGACGGCGATAATTTTATGCAATTGTTGTATGGCGGCAACGTTGGCCGCGCCAACTATGCCCGCTTCAACTTGCCCGATTACAATAAACGCTATGAGGAGGCGCGCCTGCTATCCGATACGCCGCGCCGACGCAGTCTGTACTTCGACCTGTTTCAGCTAATCCACGCCTACACGCCGTGGGTGCTGCTGACACATCCCATCTCCGCCGACCTGCAGCAACCGTGGCTAAAAAACTACAGGCGCCACCCCGTGGAATTCACGTCCTGGCGCTATCTGGACGTGGATAAAGCCAAGGGTAGCCCCGCAGGCAAGTGACCATGTCGCGGAAAAGGGCATTCATTCCAAAAAGTTATGGTTAGGAAAGCATTTTTCATTGGCTGGCCGCGGATGCATCGCGCTACTCTGAAAATGAAAACAAATAAAGTCATGCGCAAATGTCATATAAAAAATGTACTGCGAGACAGACGTTGCGACATATCTATACAGCCTGACTTGATAACTCAAGTTTCGATTGCCCAACAAGGAGAAGACCTGTGAAATTGAAGAAGCTAGCGCAGTTGGTGGCATTGATGGGGGTGGTGGGGCCGGTCGTAGCACAGGAAGCGGCGCCGCCATCGATGCAACGGGTCGAGGTGACGGGCAGTAGCATCAAGCGGGTGGCCAAGGAAGGCGCGCTGCCGGTGCAAGTCATCACCTTTGACCAGATCGAAAAGCAGGGCATCACGACGACCGAGCAACTGGTGCGCACCCTGTCGGCGAATGGCACGGGCGCCGATAACATGACTTCGGGCAATAACGTGTTTGGCGCCGATGCCGACAGGGTTAGCGGCGGCGCTTCGTTCGCCTCGCTGCGCGGCCTGGGACCGTCGAGCACCTTGGTGCTGTTGAATGGCCGCCGCATCGCCACGCACGGCGCCAGCGGCAAGTCTGTCGATCTGAACTCGATCCCGCTGGGCGCGATTTCACGCGTGGAAATTCTCAAGGATGGCGCCTCGGCCATCTACGGCACGGACGCCATCGGCGGCGTGATCAATTTCATTTTGAAGACCAATTACAGCGGCGTGGAAGCGTCCGTCTCCACCAATGACACGCAGGCAGGCGGCGGCGCCACGCGCCGCGCTTCCATCCTGGCCGGCACGGGTTCGCTGGAAAGCGACCGCTACAACATCATGGCCAGCCTGACCGTCGACAAGGCCGAGCGTCTTAACGGCAGCGACCGCTCCTTCGTCAACGGCTACCAGCCGGGCCGTGGCCTGTCGCCCGATACCACGGGCACGCCGTTCGCCAACCAGATGGCGGGCGCCGGCACGGCATTGAATACCTCGTTCCAATTACCTGGCGACCCGAATAAATACCTGCAAGCCAATCCGCTGAGTTTCCAGGGCAAGTGCGACAGCGTCGCCGGCATGTCGCAATACCAGACGGAGCTGTGGAAAGACGTGACCTCGCCGCTGCGCACCAAGTATTCCTGTGCGTATGACTATGGGGCCGACTATGTGCTGCAATTCCCTGTCGAGCGGGCCAATCTGCTGTCGCGCGGCACGTTCCAGCTGGCGCCTGACCACCGCATGTTTGTCGAAGTGCTCGGTTCGCGTACCAAGGCCACGGCCATTTTGACGCCGATGCAGGTGCAGGCGACCGTCGCCAACAAGAATTTGTATCCGGTCGGTGGCGCGTATTATCAGGATCTGTCGGCCTACATCCCTTCTTTCGACAAGACCAAGCCGATTTCCTATAAATGGCGCGCCAATGACGTGGGCAACCGCACGCAGGAAAACACGACCGACAATGCCCGCGTGCTGGTGGGCTTTGAGGGTAACTTTGGCAAGTGGGATTACAAAGCCGGCATTTCGCGCGCCGAAAGCAGCACCAAGACCAAGCTGACGGATGGCTATTCCTACACGGACAAGTTGTACGCGGCACTGGCCAGCGGCATCATCAATCCCTGGGTGGGCGCTGGACAGAGCCAGACGGAAGCGGCCAGGCAATTGATCGAATCGACCAAGTTCCGTGGCGACTTCCAGCATGGCAAGACGACCCTGACGCAGATCGACGGGGCAGTTTCGGGCGAGCTGTTCCAGCTGCCGGCCGGTGCGCTGGCCATGGCGGCCGGTTTTGACTTGCGCCGCGAGGGCTACAGCTTTGGGCAAGACGTCGACGCCATCCAGATCCTGCTGGCGCCGGGCAATGCTTCATTGAAAGATGCCAGCCGTACCGTCAAGGCCGTGTATGCCGAGTTGCTGGTGCCGGTCACGAAGGACCTGGAAATGCAGCTGGCTATCCGACGCGACGATTACAGCCTGGTGGGCGCGACGACGAATCCGAAAGTGGCCTTCCGTTACCAGCCGACCGACTTCCTGCTGTTCCGTGGTTCGGCCAGCAAGGGTTTCCTCGCACCAAGCTTCCAGCAGCTGTATTCCGGTTCGCTGAGCCAGGAATTACCGAACGGCGTGATCGACCAGGAAGGCTGCGCCAAGCATCCGGGCGTGCCCGAGTACTGCTCCATCGACCGCCTCGACTACAAGACGGGTGGCAACACGAATTTGAAGCCGGAAACGTCGAAGCAGGGCAGCGTCGGTTTCGTCATCGAGCCATTCAAGGGATATTCGGCCTCGTTCGACTACTGGGCCATCAATACCAAGGATCGCATCCTGAACCGCACGCCGCAAATCGTGCTGGCCAATTACCAGGCGCTGAACCAGTATATCCACCGCAATCCTGACGGCACCATCGAGTACGTGCAGGCGGGCTGGATCAATGCGGCAGGCAGCCGCGTGCGCGGCCTCGACGTGGGCTTGCGCGGCGAAGGCAAGATCCAGGACGCGAAATGGACGGCGACCCTGGACGGTACGTACATGGACAGCTTCAAGTTTGCGGAATATCAAGGCCAGGAGTACCAGGAGCTGGTCGGCAAGTTTTATACGCGCGATCTGTACCTGCGCTGGAAACACAATGCCAGCTTCGGCGTGTCGCGCGGCGACTGGAGCGGCTTGCTGATCCAGAGTTTTTCGTCGGGCTACAAGGATCAGGTGCCGAATGGCGGCAAGGGTACGCCGCCACCGGGTTTCAAGCCGGACGTGTCCAGCTACACGACGTATAACTTGTCGGGCACGTACACGGGCTTCAAAAATACCACCATCACCGTGGGCATCCAGAACTTGTTCGACCGCGATCCGCCGTTCACCGCGCACAACGTGGATGAAGTGGTGGGCGCCGGCTGGGACCCGCGCGTGGCCGATCCGCGTGGCCGTTCGCTGTCGTTCCAGCTGAAGTACAAGTTCATGTAAGGCGGCCATGCCGGCGGTGATCCTGCCGGCATGCTAACCTCGTGCGGCGGCGCCTGGCGTCGCCGTTTTTATTTCAGGAAAGGGCCGCATGTCCAGTCAGACCAATCTCAGCCGGCGCCGCTTCGGCGGCTTGCTGGCCGCCACCCTGGGGGCGGCAGGCACACCGGTGTGGGCTGCGGCCGCGCAAGAGAAGGGCAAACGCATGCAACAGCAACACGCATTGATCAAACCGGCGCGCCTGCGCCAGGGCGACCTGGTCGCCATCATCGCACCGGGCGGCTTTACGGATGAGGATGCCATCGCCAAGGCCCAGCGCAATATCGAATCGCTGGGCTTGCGCGCCAGCCTGGGCGCCAACATCCGCGCCGTGCACGGCAACTATGCGGGCACGGTGCAGCAGCGCCTCGATGATCTGCACGCGGCGTTCCGCGATCCGGACGTCAAGGCGGTGTGGGCCATCCGCGGCGGCTCCGGCTGCATCTCGCTGCTGGCGCTGCTCGACTATGCCTTGATCCAGCGCAACCCGAAAGTGCTGATCGGCTATTCCGACATCACGGCCCTGCACCTGGCCATCGGCCGCCAGACGGGCCTGGTGACCTTCCACGGTCCTGTGGCCTCGTCCACGTTTTCCGACTATACGGTGACGCAGCTGCAAAACGTGCTGATGACGCCGCAAGACAGCTACACGATCCCGATGGCGCTGGATAACCACCGCCGCGCGCAGACGCAGCCGAACTTCGCCATCCGTACCGTGCATGGCGGCCAGGCGACGGGACGCTTGACGGGCGGCAACCTGTGCATGGTCAGCGCGCTGGCCGGCACGCCGTATGCGGCTGATTTCCGCGAGCGCATCCTTTTCCTCGAAGAAATCAACGAAGTGCCCTACCGCATCGACCGCATGTTGTGCCAGCTCGACCTGTCCGTGGGGTTTTCCAAGGCGGCGGCGCTGATGCTGGGCATTTTCGAGCATTGCGAGGCGGCCGAGGGCGATACGGCGCTGACCCTCGATGCTACCCTGGACCAGCATTTGCAGCCTTTACGCGTGCCGGCCGTCAGCGGCTACTCGTTTGGCCATATCCGCCACCAGTTCACGATACCGATGGGCATATTGGCGACCCTGGATGCGGACCGGCAAACCTTGACCTTGTTGGAGCCGGCCGTCTGTTAGCGTACGGTGCAGCGGGGCGATTGTCAGTATGCTAGTGTGATTGCAGGCGTGGCACGAGGCCGCGCCGCCTTCTTTACCGTTTCCGACATGATTAACCGCCACGCCAGTACCTACATCCTCAGCCACCCGCTGGCCTTTGTGCTGCAGGTGCTGAAGGGTTTCCGCGCCAACCAGGGCTTGCTGCTGGCGGGCGCCGTCGCGTATTACTCGCTGCTCTCCATCGTGCCCCTGCTGATGCTGGTGGTGGTGGCCCTGTCGCACGTGATCGCGCAGGACGAATTGTTGCAAACCATAGGCCATTACCTGGAATGGCTGGTGCCGGGACAATCGAAGGCCATCGTGGGCGAGATCGCGCATTTTCTCAACAACCGGGGCGTGATCGGCTGGCTGCTGCTGCTGACCATGCTGTTTTTCAGCTCGCTGGCGTTTACCGTGCTGGAAAACGCCATGAGCGTGATCTTTATCCACCGCGTGGCCATCCGCCGCCGCCATTTCCTCATTTCCGCCGTGCTGCCGTACTGCTACATCCTGTGCCTGGGCGTGGGCATCTTGCTCATCACCCTGATGGCGGGCGGCCTACAGGTGATGGGCGAGGAAAGCGTACGTTTCCTGCGCCACGACTGGGGCCTGGAAGGGGTGTCCGGCGTGTTGCTGTATTTGCTGGGGCTGGCGGGCGAAATTCTCGTACTGAGTTCGATTTACCTGGTCATGCCCGTCGGGCGGCTGTCGATCACGCATGCGCTGATCGGCGGCGTGACGGCGGCCCTGCTGTGGGAAATCGCCCGCCATGTGCTGGTCTGGTATTTCTCGACCTTGTCGCAGGTCAACGTCGTGTACGGCTCGATGACGACGGCCATTGTCGTCATGTTCAGCCTGGAAATCGGCGCCACCCTGCTATTGCTGGGCGCGCAAGTGATTTCCGAGTACGAAAGAGTTGCCCGCGGCGGCGAAGAGGACAAGCCGCTGGCGCTAA
Source organism: Janthinobacterium lividum (assembly GCF_023509035.1). NCBI lineage: Bacteria > Pseudomonadati > Pseudomonadota > Betaproteobacteria > Burkholderiales > Oxalobacteraceae > Janthinobacterium > Janthinobacterium lividum. The sequence goes on from NZ_CP075583.1 coordinate 1,107,346, forward strand.
GGACTTGATTTAAAAAGATTATTGCACCGCACAAAAAGCTGTGCTATACTCCGTTCAGTGATTGAGATTTGGCAGCAAATTATCTCACCATCCAGTTTCAGCGCGGCGACCGACAGGTGTAATGTCGATGGCGTGACAGTGCGAAGAAATGGATTTTGTAATTCCGGATACGATGGTCGATTTACACCTTGGAGTCACTATGCAGATAGCATGGGAGTCCGAAAATCAGGAGGCACTTTGCAGATAGCACTGGCGTCCATGACACGATTAAAGCATTGGTAATACATTGGAACAAGCCCGCGTTGAGCGGGCTTTTTTTTCGTCCATGGCTGGCGCGTTGAGCAACCTACTGCGCAGCCCGCTCCCGACTCGGCGTTACTCGCCGTACTTCAGTACGGCTGCGTTACTCAAGCCGATATCGAGCTTGCTCGCTACGGTTGCTCAAAGCGCCGAGACTTTTACTGCTTTTTATAAAGCTCTGGCGATCAGGATTTTCTGAATATCGCTGGTCCCCTCGTAAATCTGGCATACGCGCACGTCGCGGTAGATGCGCTCGACGGGGAAGTCGGACACATAGCCATAGCCGCCGTGCACCTGGATGGCGTCCGAACACACTTTTTCCGCCATTTCCGACGCAAACAGCTTGGCCATGGCCGCTTCCTTCAGGCAGGGCAGGCCCGCATCCTTCATCGATGCCGCGTGGCGGATCAGTTGACGCGCCGCTTCGATCTGTGTGGCCATGTCGGCCAGGCGGAATTGCACAGCCTGGTGTTCATAGATGGGTTTGCCGAAACTTTCGCGTTCGCGCGCATAGCTCAAGGCCGCTTCATATGCGGCGCGCGCCATGCCCACGGCTTGCGAAGCGATGCCGATGCGTCCGCCTTCCAGGCCGGACAGGGCGATCTTGTAGCCTTGCCCTTCTTCGCCAATCAGATTTTCCGACGGAATGCGGCAATTCTCGAATAGGATCTGCGCCGTGTCAGATGAGTGCTGGCCCATCTTCTGTTCCAGTCCCGCCACGATGTAGCCGGGCGTGTTCGTCGGCACCCAGAAGGCGCTGATGCCGCGCTTGCCGGCCGCCTTGTCGGTGACGGCCATGACGATGGCCACGTCCGCATACTTGCCACTGGTAATGAACTGCTTGGTGCCGTTGATGACGTATTCATTGCCGTCGAGGGTGGCCGTGGTGCGCAGGGCCGAGGCGTCGCTGCCCGTGTGCGGTTCCGTCAGGCAAAATGCACCGAGCATGGCGCCTTGTGCCAGAGGACGCAGCCATTGTTCCTTTTGCGCGTCATTCGCGTACATCATGGCGATGCTGCACACGGGGCAATTGTTGACGGAAATGATGGTCGACGTGCCGCCATCGCCGGCGGCGATTTCTTCCAGCACCAGGGCCAGCGAAACGTAGTCGAGACCGGCGCCGCCCAGCGCTTCCGGCACGGCCACGCCAAAGGCGCCCAGGGCGGCCAGTTCCTGCAATTCTTCCTTGGGGAAATGATGTTCCTTGTCCCAGCGGGCCGCGTTGGGCGCCAGGCGCTCGCGCGAAAAACTGCGCAGCGCTTCCTGGATCATTGTCTGTTCTTCATTGAGTATCATGGGACGTCGTCTCGTTTGTTTTTATGGTGGATGCGGGAATTACCAGGCGATGGGCTTGCCATCGTAGTTGCGGAACACGGCCTTGTCCGTGGCCGGCAGGCTGGCCAGGGTGGCGCGTATGCCGGCAGCGCTTTGCTCGGGCGAAATATCGGCGCCGGCGCCGCCCATGTCCGTGCGTACCCAGCCCGGATGGAAGGCGACGCAGCTGACGCCTTGCGGGCCATGCACGAGGGCCGTGTCAATCAGCACGGAATTCAAGGCGGCCTTGCTGGCGCGGTACAGCGAACCGCTGGGGTTGCCGCGCTCGCTCAAGGAGCCCATGTGCGAGGACAGCACGGCCAGTTTCCCTTTGGCATTGCTCACCAGCGGCGCCAATATGGGCAGCAGCCGCATGGCCGCCAGCACATTCGTGTGCATGACGGCATCGAAATCTTCTTGCGTGGGGGAACCGTCGTGACGGGGGCCGTACACGCCCGCGTTGAGGATGGCCACGTCGAGCTTTTCATCGTCGAGCTTCCAGCCCAGGCCGGCACAGCCTTCCACATCCGTCACGTCGAGCTGGTGCGCTTCCACGCCCAGTTGCCTGAGGGCGTCGCAGGCGTCCGGTGTGCGTGCCGTGGCGATCACCCGCCAGCCATCGTGGCGGTATTGACGGACGATTTCGTGGCCGATGCCGCGCGAGGCGCCGATGATCAATGCGGTTGGCATGTGTTCTCCTTGGGTAATCCAATGAAAAGGCGCGCAGCGAACGTGTCCACGCCGCGCGCGCCTGTCGTCAACAGAGCAGCTTATACCAGTTCGATCGCCATCGCCGTCGCTTCGCCGCCACCGATGCACAGGGCCGCCACGCCGCGCTTGCCGCCGGTTTTCTTCAGGGCGCCCAGCAGGGTGACGATGATGCGCGCGCCCGAGGCGCCGATCGGGTGGCCCAGAGCACACGCGCCGCCGTGGATGTTGATCTTGCTGTGTGGAATGTCGAGGTCGTGCATGGCCGCCATCGGCACGGCCGCGAAGGCTTCATTGATCTCGAACAAGTCGACATTGCTGCTGCTCCAGCCCGTTTTCGCATACAGCTTTTTCACCGCGCCGATGGGGGCCGTGGTGAATTCGTTCGGCGCCTGCGCATGCGTGGCGTGGCCGTGGATTTTTGCGATGACGGTGCAGCCGAGCTTTTTCGCCGTCGATTCGCGCATCAGCACCAGGGCGGCCGCGCCATCGTTGATCGACGAAGACGAGGCGGCCGTGATGGTGCCATCCTTCTTGAACGCCGCTTTCAAGGTCGGGATTTTTTCCAGGCGGGCCTTTTGCGGGCCTTCATCGATGCTGACGATGGTGTCGCCGCCGCGGCCGGAAACGGTCACTGGCACGATTTCCCATTCGAAACTGCCATCCTTGGTGGCCGCTTGCGCGCGTTTCACCGATTCGATGGCAAACGCATCCTGCGTTTCGCGCGTGAAGCCGTACTGGCTGGCGCACTCTTCGGCAAACGTGCCCATCGAGCGGGCATTGCCCTTTTCATCGCAGCTGTAGGCGTCTTCCAGGCCATCCATCATCATGTGGTCATAGATCATGCCGTGACCGATGCGGTAGCCGCCGCGCGCCTTCGGCACCAGGTAAGGGGCGTTGGTCATCGATTCCATGCCGCCCGCCACCACCACGTCGGCGCTGCCGGCGAGCAAGGTGTCATGCGCGAACATGGTCGTCTGCATAGCCGAGCCGCACATTTTCGACAGCGTCACGGCGCCCGTGGAATCGGGCAAGCCTGCCTTGCGCAAGGCTTGGCGCGCGGGCGCTTGGCCCTGGCCGGCCATCAGGCAATTGCCGAAAAACACGTGTTCAACGGCGTCCGGCGCCACGCCAGCCCGTTCGACGGCAGCGCGGATGGCCACGGCGCCCAGGTCGCTGGCAGTGACGTTGGCAAAATCGCCCTGGAAGGCGCCCATGGGGGTGCGCGCGGCACCGACGATTACGACTGGATCATTCATGTTGGATCTCCGGTTGGGGTGAGGATGGTGACTGCTTACAAAAACGCAGGTGCTGCGGATACGGGAAGACGTCCTCGATATGGCCGTCTTCGATGCGCTGCTTGCGCGCCTGCCAATATTGCGCCGTCAGCAGGTCGGCATGGTGCTGCATGAAATACTTGCGGATGCGGGGATTGCCCAGCAGGAAGGCGCCGAATTGTTCGGGAAACACATCGTGCTTGCCGATGGGATACCACGGTTCGGCCGACATTTCTTCTTCCTCCGTACGGGCTTGCGGGATGACGCGGAACTGGCAATCGGTGATGTACTCGATTTCATCGTAATCGTAAAAAACGACACGCTGATGACGCGTCACGCCAAAGTTTTTATACAGCATGTCGCCCGGAAAGATATTCGCCGCCACCAGTTCCTTGATGGCGTTGCCGTACTCGACGATGCCGTGTTCGACCAGGTCATCGCGGCCTTCCTTCTCGGCATTGCTCAGCCACATATTCAGCGGCACCATGCGCCGCTCGATGTACAGGTGGCGGATGATGATCTGCTCGTGGTCTTCTTCGATCAGCGAGGGGGCGAACTGTTTCAGTTCGGCCAGCAGTTCTGCGGCAAAACGGGCGCGGGGAAAGGCCACGTTGGAATACTCGAGCGTGTCGGCCATGCGGCCCACGCGGTCGTGGTGTTTCACCAGCAAATACTTTTGCTGGACTTGTGCGCGCGTGGTTTCCTTGGGCGGCGGGAAAAAATCCTTGATGACCTTGAAGACGTAGGGAAACGACGGCAGGGCAAACACCAGCATCACCAGGCCGCGGATGCCGGGTGCGCTTTCAAAGTGGTCCGACGAGTGTTTCAAGTGCTGCAGATAGTCGCGGTAAAACAGCGTCTTGCCCTGTTTTTGCAGGCCCAGTATCGTATAGATTTCGCTGCGCGGTTTGCGCGGCAGCAAGCTGCGCAGGAATTGCACATAGGCCGACGGCACTTCCATATCCACTAGGAAATATGCGCGCGTAAACGAAAACAGCACGGCAATCTGCTGGTGCTCGAACAGCACCGTGTCGAGCACCAGCTTGCCGTGGCGGTTGTGCAGGATCGGCACGACAAACGGGTATTCGCGGTTGCCGTTGATACCCTTGCCGACTAGGTAGGCGCCCTTGTTGCGGTAGAACAAGCTGGTCAGGACCTGGATCTGGTGGTTCGGTTCCAGCCGGTCGCCGCCGAACAGCTGGTGCAGGCGCGCTTCCACCTGGGCCACATCACGCTCCAGGTTGGCAAATACGCAGTCCAGCTGGAAGTTGCTCACCATGCGCATCAAGGTGTGGCGCAAGCCGTCCTTGCCGGGGTAATACACGCGGTAGGTGGGCACCGGATCTTGCGTGTCGATGTATTCCGTGGAAACCACAGGACGCACGAAAATATAGTCGTTATTGAAATACGTGCGGTGCAGGATATTGCAGCAGACGGAATTGAAGAAGGTTTCCGCCAGTTCCGGCTGCTTGTGCTCCGTCAGCATGCCGATGTAGTGCAGCTTGAGTTCGCGCCACACTTCGTCGCTCAACTCCGACTCTTCGTACTCATCTTCGAGCATCTGCACGCATTCCTGCACGCGCTTGTCATAAAAGTCGATGCGTTCGCGGGCCGCCGTCTGTGCCGCGGTCCAGGCGCCTTGCTCGAAATACTGCTTGGCTTGCCGGCTGGTTGCGCGAAACAGGCGGTAATGCTTGTCGAAGCCGTCGCGGATGGTGCGCGCGATATCGAATGCAATCTGGGAAGAGAGCAATTTGGGGAAGGCAATTTGCGTCATATCTGTGCTCGCATGAATGGCTCATCACCCAGTCGATAGGCGCGCGCCCGTGCTTACTTGGTTTCCGCAAACAGTTCGCGGCCTATCAGCATGCGGCGGATTTCGCTGGTCCCGGCGCCGATTTCGTACAGCTTGGCATCGCGCCACAGGCGGCCGGCCGGATATTCATTGATGTAGCCGTTGCCGCCCAGGGCCTGGATCGCTTCGCCCGCCATCCAGGTTGCTTTCTCTGCACTATACAGAATGGCGCCGGCCGCATCCTTGCGCAGCTGGCGCACGGCTTCCGGCGTGGTGGCGCGGTCGCAGGCCTGGCCTACGGCATACACATAAGCCTTGCACGCCATCATGGTCGAATACATATCGGCCAGTTTGCCCTGCATCAATTGGAATTCGCCGATGGCCTGGCCGAACTGCTTGCGGTCATGTACGTAAGGCACGACCAGGTCCATGCAGGCCTGCATGATGCCCAGCGGGCCGCCGGACAGCACGGTGCGCTCGAAATCGAGGCCCGACATCAGCACATTGACGCCCTTGCCCAGGCCACCGAGCACGTTTTCGGCCGGCACTTCGCAATCCTGGAACACCAGTTCGCCCGTGTGCGAGCCGCGCATGCCCAGCTTGTCGAGCTTTTGCGCGATGGAAAAGCCCTTGAAATTCTTTTCGATCAGGAAAGCCGTCATGCCGCGCGGGCCCGCTTCCAGGTCATTCTTGGCGTACACTACCAGCACGTCCGCGTCGGGGCCGTTGGTGATCCACATCTTGGTGCCGTTCAAGACCCAGCGGTCGCCCTTGAAGTCGGCGCGCAGCTTCATGCTGACGACGTCCGAGCCTGCATTCGGTTCCGACATGGCCAGGGCGCCGATGTGTTCGCCCGTGATCAGTTTCGGCAGGTATTTGGCTTTTTGCTCGGCCGTGCCGTTGCGCTTGATCTGGTTCACGCACAGGTTCGAGTGGGCGCCGTAGGAAAGGCCGACGGAAGCCGAGGCGCGCGAGATTTCTTCCATGGCGATGATGTGCGCCAGGTAGCCCATGCCGGCGCCGCCGTATTCTTCGCTGACGGTGATGCCGAGCAAGCCCATGTCGCCCATCTTGCGCCACAGGTCCATGGGGAACTGGTCCGTGCGGTCGATTTCGGCCGCCCGCGGCGCGATTTCGGCGGCGGCGAATTGTTGGATCGCTTCGCGCAGGGAGGCGATGTCGTCGCCGTGGTCAAAGGTCAAGCCTGGGAGATGGAGCATGTCGTCCTCGTCGTTATAAGTGTGGCGGTCATGGATGCAGGGTCAGTGAAGCTATGATACTCAGTTGTGACGTTTACGTAAACGTAAAGCGCCGCGCGCGGCAGCTGTTCGCTGCCTGCGCCTTTAGTTTGTTTGCGCCTTATCAATATTCAAGTCCGCCAGCATGCGCGCGCAAGCGTCTTCATGCGCGCTGATTTCCGCCAGCGCCATTTCAATGTCGATGCGCTGCTGCTCCAGCGTTTGCCGGTGCTGCGCCAGGACGCCCAGGAAACGGTCCATCTGTGCGCGCGTGTCCTTCGGCGACTCGTACATGTCGACCAGGCTCTTGATCTCCGACAGCGCCAGGCCCAGGCGCTTGCCACGCAGGGTCAGTTTCAGGCGGGTGCGGTCGCGCGGCGTGTAGACGCGGCTGCGCCCACCGGCGCCTTCACGTTTTGGGCTGAGCAAGCCCTGGTCTTCATAGAAACGGATGGCGCGCGCCGTGATGTCGAATTCCCGCGCCAGTTCGGTAATGGTATAGGTCGTCATTGCTGCGGGCGGTGTCGGTTGCATGGGTGGTCGGTAGCTGGATGGGTGCGGCGAGGCAATGGGTGGCAAGGTGCCGTATACGTCAACGTCTATCCTATTGTAGCGTGCCCTGCCCGTGCTGCAACAAAGAAAAAAGAGGGCATCAACAGGATAATTTGGCGAATAAGGCAACAATTACTGAAAATAAATTGATTCTTCTTGGGCAAACACGCTTAAGATCGAGAGTTGGTGGCCAAGATGACACCAAAAAGAGCTTTCCTGGCATAACGGCGACATTCTTTTCGCTGCGATGGCAGTAAAATTTTTTAGCGCAGATTCTTTCCAGTAGGCACGATCAAAAAACAACGTTTCACTATGAGTACGTTGTGCAGATCGTTTCCATATTGAAAACAAAATGGCCCTTCTGAAAACTTTGTCTACAAGAAATTGTATGACATGGGCATTGCGCGTATCGGTGGAGGAGGGCATTATCCGATACCGTACGTTGTAATGCCAAACCGAGGCTTTGAATCGTGCTGCAGTGCGAAAATCAAGGCTAGCCGCGAATTTGACCCGAAGCCACACAGAATCACAAGAGAAAATTCGGCCCACTTTTTGACCTGAAAAGCCCGGCTGGAGTGTTAATTGTTAATTTATACTCTTTTCAAATGTAACAATCTGTATGGTCATTCAAGAAACTGACTTTCATGTTACAACATGAAATAGTACACCTATGAATTCTTCTAACGAACGCGAAAGCTTCAGCCAGCGACTTCAGTTGGCTCTCAAAAACGCCCATTATTCTCCAGACAGCCCGACCAGACTGGCCCGGGAATTCAATATCCGTTTCGACGGGCGCCCGATTACCGTGCATGCAGCTAGGAAATGGTTAGTAGGTGAAGCAATTCCCACGCAAGAGAAATTGCGCATGATTGCCCAATGGTTAGGCGTTCCGGCGGAATGGTTGCGTTTTGGCGGCCCTGAAAGCGCCACGCCGAATGGCGAAGCGGGCAGCGCTTTATCGCGTTTTGAGTCCGCCGATGTAAAATTAATTGCTGATTTGCAAAGATTGGATGAACATCATCGTCAAATCGCGCGAGAATTTATTCGCATGCTGGTAAGAGTCAACTACCAAAAGTAAGCATCCAGGCCATCCCCGGCCGGCGCCGTCCGCCTTTCGTTGACGGTGCTCCCCCTGTCTTTTTATTTGCGCAACGTCATACTGGAGACATGATTTTGCCGCACAATAAGACCTCGCATGTTGCGCTGCAGCGGAATTATTTGACAATAATCCCGCACGCAGCGGCGCAGCGGCCAATACCAGCGCATAATCACATCAGAAGCAGCCAGTTCATCCACTACGGAGCCGAGCATTTGAGCCGTCTTATGAAAAGTAACTACAGCAATACCGCGCAGCTGAAGGACTTAATGACCGTGCCCCCCATGACTGCCGCGCAACATGCGGAAGTGATGCGCAAACGGATCGCCCACCGCAGGATGGTTGAAGAAGCCAGGGATTTGAAGCAGGCGAGTGCCCACCAGTTCGACAAGCGGTGAGTGGTGGATGCCTGACCAAAGCTGCTGCGCGTCGCGCTTTGCAGCCGGCGATGCTCACCGTGCTAGAGCACGGTTGCGCTTCTCGGCCACAAATCGCTGCCGCTCGCTATGGTTTTGTCAGGCATCGTGACGTGCGTAGTTGGTGATGTAGTCTGTTAGTTTGTTGCTGACTGGTCTGATGCTTTCAAACCATTCCACCGCGGCGCCAGGCCGTGCTCGATGCCGAGCAAGTCGATGACGCGCGCCACCGTATGGTCGACCATTTCCGCAATGCTCTGCGGGTGGTGATAAAAGCTCGGTAAGGGCGGGAAGATGATGCCGCCCATTTCGGTCACGGCTGTCATATTGCGCAAGTGCGCCAGGTTGAACGGCGTTTCGCGCACCATCAGGATCAGGCGGCGGCGCTCCTTGAGCACCACATCGGCTGCCCGCGTAATCAAATTATCCGACAAGCCATGTGCCACGGCCGCCAGCGTCTTCATTGAGCACGGCGCGACGACCATGCCATCCGATTGAAACGAGCCACTGGCGATACTCGCGCCGATGTCGCGCAGCTTGTGTACCACGTGCGCCTGCGCTTCGATTTCCTTGCGCCCTACGCCCGTTTCCTGGTGCAGGGTCAGTACGGCTGCATCCGACAAGACCAGATGCGTCTCGACGCCGGGGATGGCGACGAGCAATTGCAGCAGCCGCAAGCCATACACGGCGCCCGTGGCGCCCGTGATGGCCACGACGATACGGCGCGGCCGCTGCTGTTGGCTATCAGGCATCCAGCAGGGACTTCAGTTCGCCCGATTCAAACATTTCATTCATGATATCGGAACCACCGATGAACTCGCCTTTGACATACAGCTGCGGAATGGTTGGCCAGTTCGAGTAATCCTTGATGCCCTGGCGCACTTCCGGGTCATCCAGCACGTTGACGGTGGCGATGTTTTCGACGCCGCATGCTTTCAGGATCTGGATGGCGCGGCCGGAAAAGCCGCACTGCGGGAACTGGGCAGTGCCCTTCATGAACAGCACGACTGGCGTGCTCGTCACGGTTTCTTTGATCCAGGTTTGTACGTCGCTCATAGCTGCCTCTGATGGGTAAATAAATAGATGCCGTCATTTTATAAGAAAACGACGGCACGGGTATGCGCTCAAGTCATAAATCGGACAAGTCAGCCACGTAGAAGTTTATAACTGCTTGCCCAGGCAGATGGATTGTGCCGCGCCCACGTATTTGCCTCAGGCAATGACGGCTGTATAGCCGTGTTTGGCATAAAACGCCACCGCGCGGCTATTTACCACGCGGGTGGACAGGTGCACAGCCTGGTAGCCATGCCGGCGCGCCTGCGCTTCCACATGGGCCAGCAGGGCAGCGCCCACGCCGGTGGCGCCGGGGCGCGCATACATGCGCTTGAGTTCTGCCGTGGCGCTGTCCGCTTCGCCCAGCGGCCGCAGGGCGGCGCAGCCCAGCAGGGCGCCGGCGCCGTCGCGGGCCAGGTAAAAGCCGCCGCGCGGCGTTGCCGCTTCGACATCGAAGGAAGAACGGCCACTGTCGCCGTTGATGCGCAGCAGCACATCCGATAATTCGTCGAGCAGCAGCTTGGCATCCAGGCTGGCGGCGTCCACCGCCAGGATGACGAGGTCATGCCTGGCGGCCATGGACTTAGCCGCGCAGCTTGGCGAACGCGGCGGCCATGCTGCCAGCCGGCTCGGGGGCGTTGCGCGACTGCGACTGGTGCTGTGCCATGCTGCGGCGGTCGTTGCGGTCGCCTTTTTGCTCGGGCTTGCTGCCCGGCTGCGGCGCGCTGTCCGTCAGGCGCATGGTCAGCGCGATGCGCTTGCGCTTTTCATCGACTTCCAGCACCTTGACGCGCACGACCTGGCCAGCCTTGACCACCGTGTGCGGGTCCTTCACAAACGTGTTCGACAGGGCCGAGATGTGCACGAGACCATCCTGGTGCACGCCGATATCGACAAAGGCGCCAAAGGCGGCCACGTTGGTGACCACGCCCTCGAGAATCATGTCCGGGCGCAAGTCGCGGATTTCTTCCACGCCTTCCTTGAAGGTGGCGGTGGTGAATTCCGGACGCGGGTCGCGGCCCGGCTTTTCCAGTTCCTTCAAGATGTCGGAAATGGTCGGCACGCCAAACGTTTCATCCGCATATTTTGCGGGGCTGAGGGTTTTCAGCAGGGCCGTTTCGCCGATGACGGCCTTGATATCCTTCTTGATATCGGCCAGGATCTTTTCCACCAGCGGGTACGATTCCGGGTGGACGGCCGAGGCGTCCAGCGGGTTTTCGCCGCCCATCACGCGCAAGAATCCCGCTGCCTGTTCGTACGTTTTGTCGCCCAGGCGCGGCACAGCCTTCAGGGCCGCGCGCGAGGTGAACGCGCCCTTCATGTCGCGGTAGGTGACGATGCTTTGCGCCACGCTGGCCGACAGGCCGGACACGCGCGCCAGCAGGGGCGCCGACGCCGTGTTCACATCCACGCCCACGGCGTTGACGCAATCTTCCACCACGGCATCGAGCGAGCGGGCCAGCTGGCTTTGGCTCACGTCATGCTGGTACTGGCCCACGCCGATCGATTTCGGGTCAATTTTCACCAGTTCGGCCAGCGGGTCTTGCAGGCGGCGCGCGATCGATACGGCGCCGCGCAGCGACACATCCATGTCCGGCAACTCTTTCGAGGCGAATTCGGACGCCGAATACACCGACGCGCCCGCTTCCGAGACGACGATCTTCGTCATCTTCGCTTCCGGATGCTGCTTGATCAAATCCTGCGCCAGTTTATCGGTCTCGCGCGAGGCCGTGCCATTGCCGATCGAAATCAGCGACACATTGTGCTTGGCGGCAAGACGGCCCAGGGTGTGCAGCGAGCCATCCCAGTCATTCTTCGGCTGGTGCGGGTAGATCACGGCCGTGTCGACGACTTTACCGGTGGCATCGACCACCGCCACTTTCACGCCCGTGCGCAGGCCAGGGTCGAGGCCCATGGTGGCGCGCTGGCCGGCCGGCGCGGCCAGCAGCAGCGCCTTCAAATTGGTGGCAAAGACGTTGATGGCGTCGAGTTCCGAGCGCTCGCGCAGCGCGCCCATCAGTTCCGTTTCCAGGTGCATGAAGCTTTTTACGCGCCAGGTCCAGCGCGCCGTATCAAGCAGCCACTTGTCGGCCGGACGGCCGAGGCTCTTGATGCCGAAGCGGGCAGCGATGCGGCCTTCGCACGGGTTGTGCGGCGCATCCCATTTCGGTTTTTCCGCTTCCGTGTCCAGGCGCAGGGTGACGTCGAGGATACCTTCGCGGCGGCCACGCAACAGGGCCAGCGCGCGGTGCGAGGGGACTGTGGAAATGGTTTCCGAGTAATCGAAATAATCGGCGAATTTTTCGCCTTCGTCCTGCTTGCCTTCCACCACTTTCGATTCGACGATGCCATGTTCCTGCACGTATTCGCGCAAGGTTTGCAGCAAGGTTGCGTCTTCGGCGAAACGCTCCATCAAAATCTGGCGCGCGCCATCGAGGGCCGCCTTGGTGTCGGCCACGCCCGGGTTGTTGCCGTCGGCACTCGTAAACGCGTCGCGCAGGAACTTGCCCGCTTCCATTTCCGGCGTCAGTTCCGGATTGTCCAGCAAGCCGTCGGCCAGCGGCATCAGGCCCGCTTCGATGGCGATCTGCGCCTTCGTGCGGCGCTTCTGCTTGTACGGCAAATACAAATCTTCCAGCCGCGTCTTGTCTTCCGCGTGCATGACGGCGTCGAGCAGCTCGGGCGTCATCTTGTTCTGTTCCGTGATCGACGCCACGATGGCGGCGCGCCGCTCTTCCAGCTCGCGCAGGTAGCGCAGGCGCTCTTCGAGCAGGCGCAGCTGGATATCGTCGAGGCCGCCGGTCGCTTCCTTGCGGTAACGGGCGATGAAGGGCACGGTGGCGCCTTCGTCGAGCAGTTCGATGGCGGCGGCAACCTGCACCGGTTTGGCGGCAAGTTCAAGGGCAAGACGTTGTTCGATAGTGGGCAGCATGGTTGTTTCCAGAGCGATCAAGCCTGGAATGATACGCAATCGGCGCGATTGCGCAATCTTGACAGCGCAAATGGACTGTGCGTTGACAACAGCTTAACGGGGTGACAGCAGCGGGGCCGGCAGCAGCGGGCTGGCGGGTGGCGGCGGCGCCGGCCTCTGCGGCGTGACGGATTTGCCAAAGGCATTGCCCATGCGGTGTTCGAGGGCGGCGCGGTTGTACAGGCCCAGCTGGTTCGATGGGCGCTGCATGGTCGCTTCCGCACCGGACAGGGCGGGTGGCTGACGGTTCACGGTGTTGCTGTTCGGTAATAATTTTTCATTCAAGCAAGATATGGATTGGGTGCGCTTGCCATTCACTTCCACTTCCACGCAGCCCTTCTCCGGCGCGGCGGCCTTGACGACGACGGTGTGCTCGTCCGCCTGCGCGGGCAGGGTGGCGCAGGCCAACAGCAACAGTGATAACAGGCGTGCCATGGCGGCTCCCGGAGCGGTGGAGAAGCGCTCAGCATAGCAAGGTCATATGTCGCAGCGATGACACAGGCGGACATGCAGGCTTGCGCCATGTCATGCAGTTGTCATTTTATGAAGCTACCATCTTGCCATTCTGCAGACAACATTGCAGTCAAGACACTTCATGAGCAGGCTTTTTCGTTGATTTCCCTGGAAAATGACACGAACCCACCGCCGCACCGCAACGGGCAATGCCCTGGCCTTGTCCGCTTGTTTGCTGATGACATTGATGACATTCGTGCGGCCGGCAGCGGGTGCGGACGGTGCTGACGCCGCCGCGCACGCGACCATGCGCTTTGACTTGCCTGCCCAGCCGCTCGATGCGGCCCTGGTGGCGTTTGGCGAAGTGACGGGGTATTCCGTGCTCGTCAGCAGCCAGCTGGCGGCCGGCAGGGTGGCTGCGCCCGTGCGTGGCGACTACACGCCGGCCGAAGCGCTGCAGCGCTTGCTGGTGGGCACGCAGCTGGGCGCGCGCTTCAGCGGCAGCAACGCGTTTACCCTGCTGGCGCTGGCCGATGCACCCGTGGCGCCGGCGCCCGTGCCGGCCGAAGCCGTCCCTGCCGCGCCGCCCTTGCAAGGTTACGCGGCCGTCCTGCAGCGCTCGCTCACGCGCGCCCTGTGCCGCTTGCATCCGGACGCCTTCGGCCGCTACCGCCTGGCCTTCCAGCTGTGGCTCGATGAGCGGGGCAAGGTGCGCGCCGTGCATGTGCTCGAGTCGAGCGGCGTGGCGCAGCGCGACCGTGCCGTGCTGCAACGCCTGCGCAGCCTGCTGATGGATGGCGCGCCACCGGCGGGCCTGCCGCAGCCACTGACGATTTTACTGACGCCGCGCCCCGACCCAGGCGCCGATTGCGCGCCCTACCTCCTGGCCGGGGCGCCCTGAGCATGTCGGAATTACTCAAAACCACCTTGCGCAAGCTGTTCCTGGAACGCTATGGACAGTTTCGCCGCCACCTGCAGCGCCGCCTGGGCTCGGAAGACCTGGCCAACGACGCGCTGCATGAAACGTACTTGCGGGTGGAACGGATGAACGCGCCCGAAGCAATCAGCTATCCATCCGCCTACCTGATGCGCATCGCCATCAACATTGCGGAAGATCAACGCCGCGACAATGCGCGCCTGCTCAGCCTGCCGGATATCGACGACTTGTACGAGATGGCCGATGAATTGGCCGACCCGGCCCGCACCTTCAGCGCGCGCGCCGAGCTGGAGGAGCTGGAACGGGCCTTGCAGGAGTTGCCGAAACGCCGGCGTGCCATCGTCATCGCCGCCCGCGTCGATCAATTGCCGCACCGCGACATCGCCGAGCGCTTCGGCATTTCCGCCCGCACGGTGGAGAAGGAATTGCGCGCCGGCTTGGAACATTGCTGCGAGCGCATGGGACGCGATTTCATTCAGCGCTTCGGTCCCGGCGCGGGAAAAACGTCTAAACATCATGACTGAACAAGCGGAAGACGACATGAGTGTCATCCAGAAGGAAGCGCAAGCGTGGGTCGTGCGCCTGGCCTCAGGCCAGGTCAGCGAGCGCGATGCGCAAGTGTTTCGCCACTGGTGTGCGCGCAGCCGCAAGCATGCCAACGCGTTTGCCGAGGCGCGCGCCGTGTGGAGCGCGATGGCGCCGGCCGCGCGCGCCGTCAAGCGGGCGCAGGCGCCTGTCAACACGGCGCGGCGCGCCTGGCTGGGCGGCGCCGTGGCTGCCTCGCTGGGCTTGCTGGTGCTGCGCCCGCCAACGGACCTGTGGCCGGCCGTGGCGGGCCTGGGCGCCGACTATGCCACGGGCACGGGCGAGCAGCGCGAAGTGGCGCTCGACGGCGGCGTGCTGGTGCAGATGAATACGCAGACGCGCCTCGACGCGGCGCCCCTGCAGGATGGTGCCGCGGCGCTGGTGCTGCTGGCGGGCGAGGCGGAATTCCAGGCTGGCCTGCGCGGTGCGGCGCGCCTGCGCGTGCAGGCGGGCGACGGCACGGTGTCGACCGGCAGCGCGCGCTTCAATATCCGGCTGTTCGGCCAGGAAGTATGCGTGACCTGCCTGGCGGGCCGCCTGCGCGTGGCGCAGGCTGGCAACGATGCGGAACTGGCTGCCGGCCAGCAGCTGCGCTACCGGCCCGAGCATTTCGGCATCGCGCGCGCGGTGGCGAAGAGCGATGTCAGCGCGTGGCGCCAGCGCCTGCTGGTGTTCAAGCAAAGCACCCTGGCCGAGGTGGTGGACGAGGTGAACCGCTACCGTCCCGGCAAGCTGATCCTCAATGGCGACGCGCTGAAACTCACGCGCGTGCAAGCGAGCTTTTCGCTCGACCGCCTAGACGACGTGATCGCCCTGATCCAGGATGCGTATGGCGCGCGGGTGACGCGTTTGCCGGGCGGCATCGTGCTGTTTGGCTGAGCGTCAAGGCGGGGCGCCAATTATGACATTTTCATGACCTTTTGCAGTCCCGGACCTTGTTCCCTGTCAATGCTGCTGGAAGCCGCGAATCAGTGCCTGCCGCCCGCCCCCGTGCGTGCCGCGCGCCGCCTCGCGATATCGGTCAGCAACGGAACATGAAAAGGGAATGTCGCCATGCAGCGAAGCAAGTCGGTCACGAAACACGCATCCTCCTCCGCCATGGCGGGCAACCGGACCGGTCGCCCGGTGCGATTGAAACCGCTGGCGCTGGCTATCGCCATGCTGCTGCAGGCGGGTGGCGCGCAGGCGCAGCAGCCGTTCAGCGGCGCCTGGTTTGCCGGCAAGGGCGCGCAGCAGGGCACGGCCGCCGCCACGGGACGCTTGCCGAATGGCCAGCCGGCAACATCGCTGAATAATCCTTTGCTCCAGCAGCAAAAGGCCGAAGGCAAGCTGCAGCAATCGCTGAACAACCTCTTGCTGGCCGCGCGCGGCATCGCCGCCGAGCAGGCGGTGCAGGCGGCCGCGCGCCAGGCGGCGCTGGCCGCCGGTGGAGCACCCGATGGCCTGGTCAAGGGCGGCTTGCAGGTCGACAGCAACAGCCTGACGGCGGGCTGGCTCAACGCCCAGGCGCCCGTGCAGACTCAGGCCGACGGCAAGACCATCGTGAAGGTCGTGCAGACGGACGACAAGGCGATCTTGAACTGGGAAAGCTTTAACGTCGGCAAGAACACCACCCTGCAGTTCGAGCAGAAATCGCACTGGGCCGTGTTGAACCGCGTGAACGATCCGCTGGCACGCCCCAGCCAGATCCAGGGCCAGATCAAGGCCGACGGCACGGTGATGATCGTCAACCGCAACGGCATCGTGTTTACGGGCAGCAGCCAGATCGATACGCGCAACCTGGCGGCGGCCGCCATGGGCATGAGCGACAGCCAGTTCAAGAGCGGCTTGTATGGCAAGGCGCAGGGTGCGGGCGCCGTGCCGACCTTTGCGAATGATTTGCTGCTGGGCCAGAATGCCTACACGCATGGCGCGGCCGAGGCGGACGTCGTCGTCGCCGCCGGCGCGCGCATCGACACGCGCAAGCCGCAGACGGTCACCGAGGGCGGCGGCTATGTGCTGCTGGCCGGGCGCAGCGTCGAGAATGCGGGCGCCATCACCACGCCGAATGGCCAGACCACCCTGGCGGCAGGAGACGCCATCGCCGTGCGCCAGGGCATGGGCACGGACAAGAACCAGTATTCGAGCACGCGCGGCAATGAAGTCGAGATGCTGCGCGTGGCCGGCAGCAGCGCCGGCAGCGTCGTCAACAACGGCTTGATCCAGGCGGCGACGGGCGACATCACGCTCAGCGGCAATAGCGTACGCCAGGATGGCGTGCTGTTGTCGAGCACCACCGTCAACGGCCGCGGCACGATACACCTGGCGGCGGCGGGCGAGAACGCCGGCGTCACCCTGGCGCGCGGCAGCGTCAGCGCCATCCTCATCGATGACAACGGCGCCACGGCGCTGGACGTGCAGCGCGATACCTTGCTGAAAGACACGGGCAAGGGAACGGACACGCCGCAGGACCGGCGCGACCAGTCGCTGGTGCGCATCGTCTCCGCCGGCAACATCGAGTTCGAAGGCGATTCGCTGACCCTGGCCACGGGCGGCCAGGTGCTGGCCGATGCGGCCCGCCGCAGCCACGTGGCGCGCGGCGCCGCCATCGACGTTTCCGGCGCCGTCGGCGTGAAGGTCGACATGAGCAGCAACAATGTGCTGATCAATGTGCAAGGCAACGAGCAGCGCGATGCACCGGGCAGCCGTGACGCCAAATACCTGAACAACAGCGACGTGTGGGTCGACCGCCGCGACCTGGTGCTGGTGCCAGCCGGCACCAACGGCTACGCCACGGACCGCTGGTACACGGCCGGCGGCTTGCTGGAAGTGAGCGGCTACCTGAACACCAGCGGCCACGGTATCGGCGAGTGGGCGGCCCAGGGCGGCACTGTGGGCTTTGGCGGCGGCGAAGTGGTGACGCAGGCTGGTTCGCGCATCAATATCGCCGGCGGTTCGCTGGACGTGCAGACGGGCATGGTCAAGCAGACGTGGCTGAAGGGGGCCGATGGCGCGATGTATAAGCTGAGCACGGCTCCCGGCGACAATCTGTACACGGGCCTGTATCGCGGCTATGAAAGCACGCATGCGCGCTGGGGCGCGAACACGACGGAAACCCACGCGAATGCCTTGATCGGTCCCCGCGAGCGCCTGGAAAATGGCTATACGGTGGGCCGCGATGCGGGCCGTTTGATCGTTTCCACGGGTGCCGCCGTGCTGGAAGGCGACATCGATACGTCCGCGTTTCAGGGTGAACGCCAGCAGCGCAAGCGCGATGAAGGCATGGATAGCTACAAGCAGTCGCAGACGGCGGCGGCGCGCGCCGGTCAATTGATTGTGGGCAAAATGACGCCCGTCTTCGATCCCAAGGCGGGCCAGTTGCGCGACAGCCCGCAAGCCGTGCTGCAAAACGTCGAGATCGGCAAGGCGGTGCCCATCGCCGATGGCCAGTTGCTGAGCGAAGCCTTGCCGGCCGCGCGCAGCAAAGCCTTGCAGCTCGACGCGGACTGGCTCAATGGCCTGGAACTGGGCGCGCTCAATATCTATGCCTACGACAAGCTCGACGTCAATGCCGACGTGCGCGTGGCCGATGGCGGCGACATCGCCCTGCACGCCACCGACGTGGCCATCAAGGCCAATGTCAGTGCGCGCAGCGGCAGTATCGCCGCCGGCAATATGGTGTCGCGCTATCAGTCCAGCGGGAGCGCCACGTGGCTGGATGCGCCCGTGTCGCCCGAAGGGCGTCCCGCTGGCCCGGCCGGCTTGCGCGTGGCGCCCGGCGTGCGCCTCGATGCGCGCGGCCTGTGGAGCAATTTGGAACTGGAACCGGGCGCCGTTGCTGGCTTGCCGTATGTGAATGGCGGCAAGGTCACACTGAAAAGTTCGGGCGGCATCGAACTGGCCGGCGGCAGCGTCATCGACGTCTCGTCCGGCGCCGCCCTGATGAGCAATGGCAGCCTGCAAGGCGGGCGCGGCGGCGACATCACCCTGGCCGTCGACTTGCCGCGCGAAAAAACGCCGACGGGCGCCTTGCTCAAGCTCGACGGCGAGTTGCGCGGCCACGGCGTGAAGGGCGGCGGGCGCCTGACGATCGACAGCGGCACGGCCGTCAGCATCGGCGGCAAGCTGCAGGGTGGCGACGTGCTGCCAGGGGGCAGCAGTGCCCCCGTCGGCCTGCGCCTGAACGATGATTTTTTGATCGCCAAGGGCGAGAAGATTCCCTTCGATTTCGCGCTCACACTCAGCCTGATCAAGCCGGGACAGACCTTGAGCCAAGTTGTGACGGCGGACGTGTCGTCGCAGAAACCGCTCGTCGTGGCGGCCAGCGTGGTGGTGCCGCCGGGCGCGAGCTTCTTCATCAACGGCACGACATATCTCCAGGGCGGTTCCATCGTTCCAGCCGGCAGCGTGGTAACGGCCATCAATGGCCTCACCACGGGTTTCGTGGTCTCGGCGGCGGCCTTTCCGAACGGCTTGCCCATCGTGCCGATAACGACGCAGTATGCGGCCGGCAGCATCGCCGCCGCCGACGTGCACGCGCCGCGTGGCGTGTTGCTGCCGACCGGCACCATGCTGGGGCGCGACGTTGCCGTGCAGCCCATGCTGGCGCTGGACGCCAATCTGTTCCAGAGCGGCTTTGCCGACTATGCCGTCACGGGCCGTGACGGCGTCGCGGTGGTCAAGGATGCGCATATCGACGTGAGGATGCCTGTGCTGCGCTTCAAGCCCGCCACCGGCCACACAGTGGCGGGCGGCACCGATCCGGATGCCGCGCTGGAAGTGTGGACGCCGCAGCTGTACCAGGAGGACGCGCGCAAGGGCCAGCTGACGCAGCGCGCCGGCGCCGACCTGACGCTGACGGCCGGCAGCCCGTACGTGAAGGGCGCCCTGGCGGTGGCGCAAGGCGCCGTCGTCACCGTCGATCCGGGCCGCCAGATCAGCATGACGAGCAATGGCCAGGTCAGCATCGATGGCCGCCTCGACGCCTGGGGCGGCAAGATCGCCGTGCTGCCCGGCACGCTTGGCACGGGCAGCGATGCGGATGTGCCGAACGGCAAGGGACAAGCCACGTCGATCTGGATCGGCGAACACGCCGTGCTCGACGTGGCCGGCCGCGCCACCGTCGCCACCGACATGCGCGGTGGGCGCTATGGCCGCGCCGACAAGGGCGGCAGCATCGAAATCGGCGCCCGCTACAAGGCCGACGCCGCCAGCGTCGATGCGGCCGATGCCTTTGTCGTCGTGCGCCCGGGCGCACTGCTCGACGCCAGCGGCGCGCAAGCCACGCTGGACTTGCCGAAGCAGGGCGCCGTCAACGTGGCCGGCAGCGGCGGCCTGATTTCCCTCAGTTCGTACAACGGCATCTATGCCGACGGCACCCTGCGGGCGCTGGCCGGTGGCGCCGGGGTGGCCGGCGGCACCCTGGCGATGGCCTTGGACACGCCCAATTACGGCCAGGTGAACCGCCTGACGCTGCAAGGCGATAGCGTTGACAATGCGGTGCGGGTGCCGCGCGAATTCGTGCTGGCGCAAGTGCAGGGCGAGAGCGTCTTGCCGGCCGGTTTGCGCGCGGGCCAGCAGGATGAAGCCTTGCGCTACGGCAGCGCGCGCCTGGGCGTCGACCGCGTGCAGGCAGGCGGCTTCGACAACCTGGCCATGCATGTGAACGGCATGCTCAGCGTGGCAGGCGACGTCAAGCTGGCGCTGGGCCAGAGCCTGCGCCTGAGCGCCACATCGCTGGGCCTGGCGCAGCCGCAGCAACAGCCGCAGCCGCAGCCGGCTGCGGAAGGCCAGGACAAGGTGCCAGGCCTGGCCAGCCAGGTACATCTGGCGGCGCCGTATGTGCGCCTGGGAACGGCCGCGCGCGCGGAGAAAGATAACTACATCGTGCCCAATGCCGTGAAAGGGTCGAAAAACTCGGGCAAGGGGCGCGGCATGCTGGGCGTGCCGCTGGTGGCCGATGGCTCCCTGCTGCAGATCGATGCGGGCATGCTCGATCTCGCGGGCGAGGTCAACATGGGCACGCGCGGCGAGATCGTGCAGAGCAGCGGCAAGCCGCTGGCCGTCGAACGCGATGCCTTCGAACAGCTAACCCTCAACAGCCGCGGCGACTTGCGCATGTCGAACAACGCCGCCCTGTACCAGCCGGGCAACGCCACTCTGGTCGCGGCGCAAATCTATCCGGCCACGGGCGACAGCGGCATGGTCACGGTGGGCCAGAGCAGCCGGGTCGACGAATACGGCAACGTGCGCGTCACGCTCGATCCGCTGCGCACCCTCACCGTCGAGCGCAGCGCCGGCAGCGCCACGCCGAACCAGCCCTATTCCGTGTTTGGCAGCCTGAGCCTGGTTGCGCCCACCATCAACCAACACGGCGTGCTGCGCGCGCCGCTGGGCAAGATCACCCTGGGCGCCGAAGGCTTTGAAGCCTACACGGGCCATGTCAATCTGCTGCCAGGCAGCCTGACGTCGGTCAGCGCAAAAGGCTTGACGATGCCGTATGGCGGCACGCTTGATGGCCTTAGCTACCTGTACGACGGCAACGATGTCGTGTTCAAGGGCGTGGGCAACGGCCCCGAGATCGCCTTGACGGGCGCTGCCATCGACGTGCAAGCCGGCGCCGTGCTCGACCTGTCGGGCGGCGGCATCTTGACGGGTGCGGCTTTCCTGGCCGGACGGGGCGGCTCCACCGATGCGCGCCTCAATCCGCTGGTGCAGATGAAGCCGAGTGGCGGCTTCACCTTGCCCGGCTTGAATACCAATCCCGTGTACGCCATCATTCCTGGCGTGCAGCCGGACGTGGCGCCTTTGATGGCCGAGCAAGGCGCGGGCAAGCCTGCCGTGGGACGCCAGATCACCATCGCCGCGGGCGTGCCGGGCCTGGCGGCCGGCACCTACACCCTGCTGCCATCGAATTTCGCCTTGTTGCCGGGCGCCTTCCGCGTGGAATTGAATGGCCTGGCCGGCGCCGGCGCCGTCGAGGCGGGCGGCACGGTGGCCATGCGCAACGGTTCGTATGCCACGGCGGCGCAGATGGGCATCGCCGGCACGGCCATCCGCGACGCCGTGCCCAGCCAGGCTATCCTGACGCCGGCCGACGTGCTGCGTAGCTATTCGCAATACAATGAAACGGGCTATGCCGCCTTTGCCGTGGCCCAGGCCACGCGCGACGGCGTGCCGCGCGCCATGCTGGAACGCGACGCCAAGGGCGTGCGCGTGCAGCTGATCGCTCCAGCCCTGCACAGCGTCGAGAATAACCACACGCCATTGATGATGGATGGCAGCGCCCTGTACACGCCGGCCGAGGGCGGCTTCGGCGGCTCGCTGCTGCTGGGCACGGGTGCCCATGCGGGTACCCGCTACGAAGTGCTGGGCGACGGCACGGCACCGTTGGCGGACTTCAATGGCGTCTCCGTGCACGCCTCGCAGATCAACGCCTTTGGCGCCCAGCGCGTGGGCATCGGCGGTTTGCCGCGCGTCACCTACAGCGATATCGGTACGGGCAGCAACCAGCGCGCCAATATCGCCGCCGTCAACGAATCGGCGGGCGGCATCGTGCTGCGCGACGGCGCCGTGCTGAAGGCGGCCGAAGTGTTTCTGGTGACTACGAAAACCAACGACGGCATCTTCCTCGAGCAGGGATCGGGCATCAATACGCTGGGCCGCGGCAAGGCGGCCTGGGACTCGCGCGATGGCTATGTTTACCAGCCGATGGGCAGCGTGCTGGCCGTCTCTAACGGCTGGCTGGACATGTTGCCGGCCGTGCGCACGCCGTCCGATTCGGATGGTCCCGGCATCATCGACATCGGCGCGTGCGCGAAGACGATAGTCGCCTGCGGCGGCACGACTTCGCTGTATTCGGAAGGCACGATCGCCGCCGTGACGGAGCGCGCCTTTACCCTGCGCGACAACGTGCGCTACGGCACGCGCAACTTGGTGCTGGCGATGGGGGCTATCAATATCGGCAGTGAAGCTGCGCTGGCGGACGCCCGCGCCCGCGGCGCCCTGCCGGACGGCCTGGCGCTGAACCAGGGCGTGCTCGACCGCCTGCTGCGCGGCGATACCAGTACGGGTGCACCGGCGCTGGAAAGCCTGGGCTTGACGGCGCGCAACTCCTTCAATTTCTATGATTCTGCGCAACTGTCGACCATCGATGCGGCCACGGGCAAGTCGTCGCTGTCGCGCCTGGTGCTCAATACACCCGCCATCTACGGCTATGGCGGCGCCGACGCGCTGGCGCGCATCCACACGGACACTCTCGTGTGGCAGGGTGCGACGAATGCGCCCGGCGCCGTCGTCGCGGCTGGCCCCGGCACGGGCAGCGGCCGCCTGCAGGTTGATGCCAAGCGCATCGAGTTCGGTTTCACGGCGGACAGCCGTCCCGACACCATCCACACCCTGGACCGTTTGATACTGGGCTTCGGCCAGGTGGCGCTGAATGCCAGCGAGCAAGTCGCCGCCAACAACAAGGGCAGCCTGTCCGTCTACCAGTCGCAGGGCGCCTGGGATACGGCCATCAACGGCTACCGCTACAGCGGTGGCAATGTGCTGATCAACACGCCGCTGCTGACGGGTGCGGCCGGTTCCGTCAACCGCATCACGGCGGGCGGCGAGCTGAAGGTGAGCGCGCCGGCAGGCGCGGCCGCCGCCACGCCGACGAATGCGGCGCTGGCCGGCGCCCTGGGCGCCGAAGTGGCGCTGAGCGGCAACAGCGTCAGCGTGGATACGTCGGTGGTCTTGCCAAGCGGAAAATTGACCCTGTCGGCCGAGCGCGATGTGCTGCTGGGCGACAAGGCCAAGCTGGACCTGGCGGGCCGCAAGATCGATTTCTATGACACCAGCAAGTACAGCTGGGGTGGCGACGTGATACTCGACAGCCGCGAGGGCGACGTGCGCCAGGCGGCCGCTTCCGTGATCGACGTGTCGGCCGTGAACAACCGCGCCGGCAAGCTGAGCGTGATCGCCACGGGCGATGCGGCCGGCACGGCCGACTTGCGCGGCACTTTGCTGGGCGGCGCCAGCGGCAGCTATGACGCGGGCGGCACGCAGGTGCCCTACGCGGCCGGCGGCGTGGAGATCCGCGCCCAGCATCTCGGCGACTTTGCCGGCCTGAACCAGCGCCTGAACACGGGCAAGGTATTCGGCAGCCGCAGCTTCCAGCTCAAGCAGGGCGACCTGGCCATCGGCGACGAGGTCAAGGCGCGCGAAGTGAGCGTGTCCGTCGATGGCGGCAGCTTGACGGTGAACGGTCGCATCGACGCCAGCGGCGAGCAGGTGGGCAGCATCCGCCTGGCTGGCCGCGATGGCGTCACCATCAAATCCGGCGCCGTGCTCGACGCGCATGGCACGCTGTTGCGCACGGACAGCTACGGGCAAGTGATCGAGGCGCCGAACCGCGCCGTGATCGAACTCGCTGCGCCTGGCGGACGCCTGACCCTGGAAAATGGCGCACGGCTGGACCTGCGCAGCGGAGACAAGGGCGGCAACTACGGCAGCATCGACCTGAACGCGCGCCGCCTCGGCGGCGCCACGGGCGACGATATCGATATCGATGCGGCTGGCGCGCTGAACATCGCCGGTGCGCGCACGATTAACGTCAACGCCTTCTGGCAATACAAGGATGCGCCGGCCGGCGCCGGCAAGGATGCGGACGGCCGCAGCTATCAGAGCATCAACCAGGCCTATCTGGACGAGAAACACGGGGACAGCCAGGCCTTTATGGTAAAGGCGCTGGCGAATGGCAACTTGATGAACAGCAAGCTGCGCGGCTTGCGCGGCGATGCCAACGCTTTCCACCTGCGCCCTGGCGTCGAGATCGTCAGCGCCACGCCGGGCGGCGACCTGCATGTCGACGGCGACATCGACCTGTCCGGCCACCGCTACGACGGCGTCAATCCGCTGGCGCGCCTGAGCGGCGTGTACGGCTCGGGCGAGGCCGGTGCGCTGGTCGTGCGCGCCGGTGGCAAGCTCAGCGTCTTTGGCAGTATCACGGATGGCTTCGATACCCGCACCCTGCCTGTCACGCCGGACGACCAGGGCTGGCAACTTGTGAAGGGCCGCCTGCCGTGGGGCGGCGAGGTCGTCGTGCCGCAAGCGGGCCTGGTGACACTGGCCGAAGACACGTATTTCGTCTCGGGCACGAGCGTCAATTTCGCCGTGCCGATGAAGCCGATGCAGTTGCGCGGCGGCACCTTGCTGGCGGCGCCCGCCACCTTGACGGCGGAGTTGACCTTGCCTGCCGGTAGTGTGCTGGGCGGCGCAGTGCGCAACGCCGACGGCAGCGTGCTGTACGCGGCTGGCACCGTCTTGCCGAAGGCGCTGACTTTATCGAGCGGCATGCAGCTCGATCCCGGCCTGCGCCTGCCTGGCGCGGCCAAGGTGGCGGCCATGGTATGGCCGGCGAATGTCGCCTTGCCCTTCCCGGAAGGCAAGCCGCGGGACACGGGCGATAGTGTCAATCTCGTCAACGGCGTGGTGCTGGCCTCGGCGCTGGCGCTGGACAAGGGCAGCGTGCTGCCCGCCGGTACGCTGGTCAAGCTGCCTGGAGACGCGACCATGGTGGCGCTGCGCCCTGCCGACGGGGCGGGCCGCCAGGGTCGCAACCTGGCGCTGGCGCCCATGCTGGCCCAGGGTTCGCAAGCGTGGTCGCTGCGCCTGGTGGGCGGCGCCGATACGGCCGCCGCCGATACGCGCGCGCTGCGGCCGCATGCGAAGGATGCCCACCTGATGCTGGCCGATACGCATTACGGCATGGGCGCTGCCCGCGAGTTAATTCCAGGCACCGGCTTACCCGGACAATACATATGGGGCGACGATGCCGCCCAGATTGGGCAGGAACCGGGCACGCCGATCGATATGAGCCAATTTCCCAATGAACAAGACCTTCTTGACTACAACGACTGGGGTATTGGCGTGCTCGTGGTCAAGATCGCCGATGGCACGCCGCCCGAATACAGGGACGTGATTGCGCCGGCGCGCCAGCCCTTGCTCAGCGTGCTGCGCACGGGCACGGGCGACCTCGATTTGCTGGCTGCCGGCGATTTCGACATGCGTTCGCTGTACGGCGTCTACACGGCGGGCACGCAGTCGGCCTCGCCGCTGGTCGATGGCAAGGATCTGTTCAATCTGCCGCGCGGCCTGAGCGCCAAGGGCAAGTTGCTCGGCGCGCTCGATGACAATTTGACGCGCTTCGTCGATGGCGGCAGCGAGAGCCTGTACCGCGCCTGGTATCCCGAGCACGGCGGCAACCTGCTGTTGCGCGCCCAGGGCGACGTCAAGGGCGACACGGTGGGCACCGCACTCACCCGCCGCGAGGATGCCATCGGCACCTTGAACGCGCAGCAGGACACCAGCGACATCGGCACCTGGTTGTGGCGCCAGGGTAGCGGCAGCACGGGCGCGGGCGTGCCGACGGCATGGTGGATCAACTTCGGCACCTATGTCGCGCGCCCCGAAGGCGGCGACCTGTTTGCCGGCCAGCCTATCGTGTCGGGTTTTACGGGCATCGGTACCCTGGGTGGCGGCAATGTGCTGCTGCAGGCGGGCGGCGACGCCGGCATGCTGACCTCGCGCGCCGATCCGGGCGGCGCATACACGCCGCGCAGCCAGGGCCTGAACGTGGCCGTGGGCAGCACGGGCAGGGTGACGCCGGACGGCAAGCTGCTGCTGACCGGTGGCGGCGACCTCGACATCCGCATCGGCGGCGGCCTCAACCCTGTCGCCGCGGTGCGCAGCTTCGATGCCAACAGCGACTTCCCGAATGCCGATACGCGCTTCGAGCGCCAGTATCCCACGCTCAACAGCACCTTCACGAATCTGCGCGGCGCGCTGCGCATGGAGGCGGGCGCCGTGGGCGGCGTCGAGCTGCGTTTCGACCGCGCCGATCCGAAGGAATCGCGGCCGTATGAAACCTATACGGCGGGCACGGCCATCGCCAGCGGCGGGCCTATCCTGGTGCCGGGCGATAGCGGCGTGCGCATCGATGCGCGCGGCGACCTGGTGCTGGGCGGCACGGCCGATGCGGGCCGCGTGAAGCAGCTGGCCAACGGTTCGCCGTTCAACTACCAGGGTGTGGAGCGCAAGGGCGAGGGCTGGAGCTGGTTCTCGCTGTGGACGCCGGCCACGGCCATCGACCTGTTCAGCGCCGGCGGCAATCTGACGCCGACGTCCGCCTGGATCAATGCGGCGCCGGGCGACAACCACGCGCCAACGGATGGGCGCTTCATCATGCCGTCCGTGCTGCGCGCCGTGGCCGCCAGCGGCAGCCTGTATTACGGCAATGCCAGCCTCGGCCGGGAGGGCGAGAATGGCAAGGTCGAGATGCCGCAAAACGGCGTGATCCTGGCGCCGTCGCCGGTGGCGCCGCAATTTGTCAGGACGGGCACGGGCCAGCTGGAAATGCTGGCGGCCGATTCCATCCATGCGGCCGGCTATCCGATCACGCCGTCGGGCGCCGATCCACGCCTGTTGCCCAACCCGTTCAATCCCGGCTTCGTCGGCGCCCTGGACAAGGTCTGGTACGGTTTGCTGCCGCTGCATAACGTCAGTGCGAATGCGCTGGCGCCCGGTGCATTGAAATGGTTTGGTGCGACGCCGAATGGCGCCGGCGACGCCACGCAGCAGCTGTATCCGTTATTCAGCATGACAGCGCCGACGGTGTCGGACTATGTGCCGCTGGGCCAGGTGCCCGCGCATTTCTATGCCAACAGCGGCGACATCGTTGGCCTGCGCACGGGCGGTATCGTATACCGGGGGACACTGAAAGGTGAAACGGGTCCGCTGGGCGTGTGGTACGAGGGCGGCGGCGCCGTGGCCGTGCGCGCCGGACGCGACATCGTCAATTCCGGTACGCCGCTCGGCAGCGTCGAGGGCGTGCCGGAAGGCGCGGCGGGATGGACCAGCCAGGGCTTTGCCGGCCGGCCCGACTATCCGGACAAGCCGGTCGTCTCCGGCGTCTCGTCGGCGCGCGGCAACCTGTTCGTGCATCGCAATGCCGCCGACGTCTCCGTCGTCAGCGCCGGGCGCGATATCCGCTACAGCACCTTCTATGTGGCGGGACCGGGCCAGTTGAACGTGAGCGCCGGGCGTGACCTGTACATGGCCGACAAGGCGGAATTGCGCAGCCTCGGCGCCATCGTCAACGCCGGTACCGGCGCCAGCGGCAATGGCGCCGGCATCAGTGTGGCCGCCGGCGTGGGCCGCAATGGCCCCGACTATGCAGCCTTCGCGGCGCGCTACCTGGACCCGGCCAAGCTGGCGGACCCAGGCCGGCCGCTGGCCGACCAGGTCGGCAGCGCCGTGTACGTCTACGGCGGCAAGCTGACCCTGGCTGACTGGCTGCGTGGCCAGTTTGGCTACAAAGGCGACGAGGCGGGCGCATCCGCCTTCCTCGGCACGAAGCAGGCTGAACTGGAGAAGGCTGGCCAGCAGACGGGCGGCGTGCGGCGCGACCTGGCGCGCGAATATGCACTGGTCAGCCAGCTGCACCTGGTGAACTGGCTGACGACGCGCTTTGGCGGCGACAGCAGCCTGGGCATCCGCTTCGACCCGGCCACCGATGCGCGCAGCTTCTTTGCCGCCTTGCCGAAGGAACAGCAGCAGGTGTACCTGAGCAATGTCTACTTTGCCGAATTGAAGGCGGCCGGGCGCGAATACAACGATCCGGACGGCATGCGCCGCGGCAGCTACCTGCGCGGCCGCGAAGCCATTGCCACCCTGTTCCCGTCGCAGGACAAGGCGGGCAAGAAGATCGAGTACAAGGGCGACCTGACGATGTTCAGCAGCGCGCTGTACACGGTCAATGACTACGAGGGCATTTACACCAAGAGGCCGCTGGCGGGCGTGCGCTACCTGAGTCCGCAGGAATGGGCCGAAGCGGGTCGTCCGACCGTCAACGTGCCGCACGTGATCGTCAACGATGCCGGGATCCACACCGACTTCGGCGGCGATATCGGCATCACGGTGCCGGGCGGGCGCGCGCTGATCGGCGTCGATGGCGGCTATGCGCCGGGCGAAGGTTCGGGCGTGCTGACGCAGGGGGCGGGCGAGATCCAGATGTATGCGAAAGACAGCATCCTGCTGGGCCAGAGCCGCATCTTCACCACCT
The DNA here is from genome assembly GCF_023509035.1 of Janthinobacterium lividum. Classification (NCBI taxonomy): domain Bacteria; kingdom Pseudomonadati; phylum Pseudomonadota; class Betaproteobacteria; order Burkholderiales; family Oxalobacteraceae; genus Janthinobacterium; species Janthinobacterium lividum. Next base: position 1,136,124 of record NZ_CP075583.1, read on the forward strand.
TCGGTGGCAACATCCTGGCCTGGTCGGCCACGGGCGACATCAATGCGGGCCGTGGCACCAAGTCCACCGTCGTCTACACGCCGCAGCGCCGCACCTACGACAGCATCGGCCTGGTCAGCCTGTCGCCGAGCACGCCGAGCACGGGCGCCGGTATCGCCACTCTGAACCCGATTCCGGAGGTGCCGCCCGGCGACATCGACCTGATCGCCCCGCTGGGCAGCATCGACGCGGGCGAGGCGGGCATCCGCGTCTCGGGCAACGTCAACCTGGCCGCGCTGCAGGTGGTGAACGCGGAAAACATCCAGGTCCAGGGCAAGTCGGCGGGCATGCCGACGATCGCCTCGGTGAACGTGGGCGCGCTCAGCAATGCCAGCGCGGCCGCGACACAGGCCGTGGGCGCGGCACAGGAGGTGCTGCAGCGCGAACGGGCCGCCACGCGCCAGGCGCTGCCGTCGCTGTTCACGGTGAAAGTGCTGGGCTTTGGCAACGAGCAGGCGGACGAAGCCGGGGTAGGCAAGCACCAGGGTGGCGAGCCGCAAGCGTCCAGCTACCAGCCTGCCGGCGTGGTGCAGGTGCTGGGGGCGGGGCCTTTGACGGCGCCGCAGCTGCAGGCGCTTACGCCAAACGAGCGGCGCGGACTGCAACCGTGAGTTTTATGAACATTTGATGACATTCGGCAGTCGTCGCGCGCGGCGGCTGTCTAAGCATCAGTAGATCAGCATTAGCAGTGAAAAATACGCCGGCCCAGCGCCGCAACACAGGGCAACCGTTTGATTTTAAGGTGAATGGAAGATGCGTGAGATGAAAAAACAGGGCAAGGGGGCAGCACCCGCGGCACCCGCGACTGCCTTGACGATGCTGTGCCTGGCCATGCTGGCGTTGCCCGGCATGGCACGCGCGCAGGACGCGGTTCCGGCGGCGGCCCCCGTGGCCGCGCCGGAACGGCAAGTGACGATCGAGGAATACCTGGTGCGCGGCAATACCGTGCTCGATGCGCGTGCCATCGAAGAGGCGGTCACGCCCTTCCTGGGGCCGGGCCGCACCCTGAAGGACGTGGAAGGGGCGCGCGACGCCCTCGTTGCGGCCTATCAGGCGCGCGGCTACCAGTCCGTCTACGTGGACTTGCCGGAGCAGCAGGTGGAGCAGGGCGTGGTGGTGCTGCAGGTGAGCGAAACCAAGGTGGGGCGCTTGCGCGTGGTCGGCGCCCAATACAACTCGCCGCTCGACGTGCGCCAGCAAGTGCCGGCCCTGACGGAAGGCAAGGTGCCCGACTTTACGCAGGCGCAAGTGGAACTGACGGCCCTGAACCGCGGACCCAAGCGCCAGGTGATGCCGCTGGTCAAGCAGGGCAGCCTGCCCGGCACCATGGACGTGGACTTGAAAGTGGAAGACAGCAGCCCATGGCGCGCCAGTGTGGGCTTGAACAACGATTACAGCGCCGATACCAAAAAATTGCGCAGCAGCATGTCGGTCGGTCACGACAACCTGTGGCAGATGGGACATAGCGCCACCATCAGCTTTTTTCGGCACGCCGGGCGACCTGAACCAGACCAAGGTATGGTCCGCCTCGTATGTGGCGCCGATCGGCACGCAGGGCTGGAGCGTGGAAGCGACCGGCTATCAATCGAACAGCAACGTGGCCAGCACGGGCGGCACCAGCGTGCTGGGCAAGGGCCACGCGCTGGGCATGAAAGTCAATTACACGGTGCCCAACAGCGGCATCTGGTGGCACAGCTTTTCTGCCGGCATCGATTTCAAGGATAACCAGGAAGCGCTGCAATTGAATGGCGCCGGCTCCAGCATTCCCCTGAAATACGTGCCGTTCAGCGTGGCCTACAACGGCTTTGCGCAGACGGACGCGGCGACGTATGGCCTGGGACTGTCGCTGGTGGCCGGCACGCGCGCCGCGTTCGGCTATGGCAGCGACAGCGCCGCCTACGACAACAAGCGCTACAAGGCCTCGCCCAGCTTCCTCGTGCTGAAGGGCGACGCCAACGTTACCACTACCCTGGGCAGCGGCGCGCAGCTGCATGGCCGCATGTCGGGCCAGCTGGCCGACGCGGCGCTGGTCTCGGGCGAGCAGATGGCCGCCGGCGGCGCCAATTCCGTGCGCGGCTACCTGTCGGCCGAAGCGACGGGCGATTACGGCGTGTCGGGCACCGTCGAATGGCGCACGCCCCAGCTGACGTATTTCAGCCGCCTGGAAAACTGGCGCTTGTTTGCCTTTGCCGATGGCGCGCGCCTGCGCCTGCGCGACCCGTTGCCGGAACAGAAAGACCTGTTCGGCCTGGCCTCCGTGGGCGTGGGCAGCAGTTTCCAGTTCCTGCGCTACCTGAATGGCCGCATCGATTTTGCTTACCCGCTGCGCGATGGCCCGCGCACGCACAAACACGTGCGCCGCATCAATTTCAACCTGTCGGCCAGCTACTGACGGGCCAGCTCACCAGCACTGCACTTTTTTAGACTTTTCTTCGGAGAATCACTGTCATGCAACGTTTTCGACGTCTCTTATTCTTGCTCACGATCCTGGGCACGCTCGTTCCCGGCCTGGCGCATGCCTGGTGGCAGCCCGACTGGGCTTACCGCAAACCCGTCACCGTCGATGCCGGCCCGAAGGCCGGCGCCGTCGGCGGCGATCCCGGCCGCATTCCCGTGCTGCTGCGCTTGCATTCGGGTAACTTCAACTTTGAAGGCGTCAGCGACAACGGCGCCGACCTGCGCTTCGTGGCGGGCGACGACAAGACGGTGCTGAACCACCAGATCGAGCAATTCAACCCGCTGCTGGGCATCGCCCTGATCTGGGTCGACGTGCCGGCGCTGAGCGCCGGAACACCGCAAAAATTGTGGATGTACTACGGCAATCCGAAGGCGCCCGCTTCCGGCAATGGCCAGCGTACGTTCGATCCCGACTACAGCCTGGTGTACCACTTCACCGAGCCTGGCGTACCCTCGCGCGACAGCACCGCCTACGGCAATCATGCCCAGACGGCCGTGCCGGCGCTGGACGGTTCCGTCATCGGCGCCGGCGCCCGCCTGGGTACGGCGCCTTTGATGCTGCCCGCCTCGCCTTCGCTGGCGCTGGCCGCCGGCGCGCCATTCACCTTTTCCGCCTGGGTGCGTCCCGACAACCTGGGCGCGCGACAAGTGCTGTATGCACGCCGCGACGGCGCCAGTGAATTGCTGATCGGTATCGACCAGGGCGTGCCGTTCGTGCAGGTGAATGGCCAGCGCAGCAAGCCCGGCCAACCGATCCAGGCCGCGCAATGGTCGCACCTGGCCGTGAAAGCCGATAAAAACAATGTGGCCCTGTATGTGGGTGGCCGTCCGGCCGTGTCGCTGGCCACCGCGCTGCCGGCCTTCACCACGGCCGCGTCGGTGGGCGCCGATGCGTCGCCGGCCGCCTCCGGCGCCGACACCCTGGCCAACTTTACGGGCGCCATCGACGAGCTGCGCCTGTCGCGCACGGCCCGTCCCGATGCGCTGCTGCTGGCCGACGCCGTCTCGCAAGGTTCCGAGTCGCGCCTGGCCGTGTTTGGCCCAGATGAACAGCAGGCCGGCAAAAGCCATTTCGGTTTCATCATCGCCGCCATGCCGCTCGACGCCTGGATCGTCGTCGGCGTACTGGGCCTGATGATGGTCTTGTCGTGGATCATCATGATCGGCAAGGGCCGCAGCTATGGCGCCATCGCGCGCGCCAATGCGCAATTCATGCAGTCGTTCCACGAAGCGGCCGGCGCGCCGCTGGACCACCTGGCGCGCAACGGCAAGCTGAGCGCTTCCGTGAAGACGGATTCCTCGCTGTGGCGTCTGTACGACGTGGCCATCGACGAGATGCGCCGCCGCCATGACCGCGGCTATGACATGAGCGCCGTCTCCAACGCGACGATCGGCGCCATCCGTGCCGCCATGGATGGCGTGATGGTGCGCGAAAGCGAGCGCATGTCGAAACGCATGATCTGGCTCTCGACCACCATCGAAGGCGCGCCGTATGTGGGTCTGTTCGGCACCGTGATCGGCATCATGCTGGTGTTCGTCGTCGCTGCCATGGCGGGCGCCGTGGATATCAACTCGGTGGCGCCGGGCATGGCGGCTGCGCTGCTGTGTACTGCCGCGGGCCTGGGCGTGGCGATTCCCGCCCTGTTCGGCTACAACTGGCTGTCCTCGCGTTCGGACGCCATCGTCGCCGACATGGCCGTCTTCGTCGATGAATTTGCCACGCGTCTGGCTGAAGAGCAGGGCGACGGACGCCAGATGCGTCCCGCGCTGCATCAGGCGTGAGGGGCGCATAACCATGGCCACCTCCGCCAAGTTTACCCCCCGCAAGCGTAGCGGCGGCATCAACATCACGCCCTTCGTCGACGTGCTGCTGGTGGTGCTGGTGATCTTCATTTTGACCAGCAATGCCAGCATTCCCGGCATCAAGGTCGACCTGCCCAAGGCCAGCTCGGCCATGGCACTGGAAAAACCGAAGACCAAGGCCATCACCATCGACAACGCGGGCCAGGTCTTCCTCGACGCCTATCCCGTCACCCTGCCCGAACTGGAAGAGCGCCTGCGCACGGAAAAGGCCCTGACGCCCGACTTCCCCGTGATCGTGCGCGGCGATGCCGCCGTGCAATACGCGAAAGTGGTTGAAGTGCTGGACTTGCTGCGCCGCATAGACCTGAACCAGGTGGGCCTGGTGACCGGCAAGCCGGCATGAGGAGCGCAAGGTGAAGCGTGACGACATGATGAAGATGCCTGCCTCGGAATCGTCGGGCGCGGAGCAGTGGTGGCGCCGCTGGGGCGGCGTGGCCGGCGGCGTGCTGCTGGCCGGCGCGCTGGCCGCGCTGGTCTGGTATTTGCTGTCGGACACGGCCGCGACCAAGCGCGAAGTGGCGGCGCCGCCGATGCTGATGCTGCCCCCTCCGCCGCCACCGCCGCCGGAACCGGAAAAACTGCCGGAACCGACGCCCGACAAGGTGGTGCCGGAAGTGTCGGAGCCGGAACCGACGCCGGCTGACAAACCCATGGATGACGCGCCGGAAAGCCCGTCGCCGGACAAGGGCGACCCCGTCACCATCGACGGTGCGGCGCAGGCTGGCAGCGACGCCTTTGGCATCCAGGCCGGGCGCGGCGGCGGCATGACGGGCGGCGGTGGTGGCGGCGGACTCGGCGCGGGATCGTATGGCCGCTATGTGGCCAACGCGCTGCAGCTGGCCTTTGCCCGCGACCCGCGCACGCGCCAACTGGCGTTTAGCGACATCCGCGTCGACCTGTGGCTCGATGCGGAAGGCAAGACGACGAAAGTGCAGCTGGTGCAAGGCACGGGCAATGCGCAGACGGATGAGCAAGTGCTGGCCATGGTGCGCGACTTCCGCGCCGACGAGCGGCCACCGGCGTCCCTGCGTTTCCCGGCCCGCGTATCCATTAAAGGCCGGCGCCCGTGAACACCCGACCAAACCTGCTGCGCGTTGTGATTTGCGGCCTGCGATGCTCACTGTGCATGCGCACAGCTGCGCTTCTCAGCCACAACTCACTGCCGCTCGCGACGGTTTTGTCAGGCGTTCTTTACGACATTCATTATAATTTTTACCGAAAGAAGCGATGAATTCCTTATTTTCTCCCTCACAGCGTATGCGCCGCCTTCCGCTGGCGCTGGCTGCCTTGGCCCTGAGTGTGGCGGCAGGCGCAGCGCAAGCCCAGACTGCACCGGCCGACAGCACCATGGTCAAACTGATCCGCGGCCTGATCCAGAGCGGCGCCCTGAACAAGGATGCCGGCGAAGCGTTGCTGGCCCAGGCGCAGAGCGAAGCGCTGGCCGCGGCGCAAGCCCGTCCGGCCGCAGCGCCGGCGGCCCTGGCGCAGGTACAGCCGGGCGACGTGCGTGTGCCGTATATTTCGCAAACCGTGCGCGAGCAGATCCGCGACGAGATCAAGGGCCAAGTGCTGGCCGAAGCGAAGGCGGGCGGCTGGGCGGCGCCAAATGAAACGCCGGCCTGGACCAAGCGCATCCGTCTGGAAGGCGATGTGCGCGCGCGCTACGAATCGCGCTATTACGACATGGCAAACAGCAATATCGAGATCGACTGGCGCTCGCTCAACAGCGGCAGCGGCTACGACGTCAATTCGAACACCAACCTGGCCCTGCCGGCCTTGCTGAACACGCGCGAAGACCGCAAGCACTTGTTGCGCGCCCGTGCCCGCCTGGGCATCCTGGCCGACATTTCCGACAGCACGCAAGCGGGCATCCGCCTGGCCAGCGGCAATGACGACAGCCCGGTGTCCACCACGCAAACCCTGGGCGGCGGACTGGGCAAGAAAAACATCTGGCTGGACCAGGCCTGGCTGTCCTACCAGCCCGCATCGTGGCTGAAACTGACGGCGGGTCGTTTCGATAACCCGTTCGTCTCCGGCGACGAACTGTTTTCCAGCGAACTCAATTTCGACGGCATCGCCGCCAAGGTGCAGCAACCGGTCGGCGACAGCAAGGACGTCACCGTGTTCGGTACGCTGGGCCTGATTCCGCTCGAGTATTCGTCCGACAATGCGCCGAGCCGCAGCCAGGCAAAAATATCCAGCGAGAACAAATGGCTGCTGGGCGCGCAAGTGGGCGCCTCGTGGAAGATCAACAGCGACCATCAATTGCGCGGGGCGCTGGCCTACTACAACTTCCGCAACATCAGCGGCGAGTATTCGCAGCCGTGCGCGCTGTACGCGGGCGCCGATGGCTGCAGCACGGACTGGTCGCGTCCGTCGAGCATGCAAAAGGGCAATAGCTTGATGCTGCTGCGCAATATCGCCCTGAACCCGCTGGACCCGGCGAATACGCCGCAGGCGCAATTCGTGGGCCTGGCGTCGAAATTCCGCCTGGCCAATCTGAATGCGCGCTGGGATAGCAAGGTGGCCGGGGGCACGGACTTGCGCATCGAAGGCGATTATGTGCGCAACATGGCCTACGACAAGAATGCCATGTGGGCGCGCGCCAAGGGCGGCATCATGAACAACTTCGGCGGCACGGGCGGCGTCTCGCAAGCCGATTTCAGGAGCGGCGGCAATGCCTACATGCTGCAGGCGACCCTGGGCAAGGCCAGTCCGGCGGCGCGCGGCGACTGGAACGTGCTGCTCGGCTACAAGCGCATCGAGCCGGATGCCTTGCCTGACGCCTACAACGATTCCACCTTCCACCTGGGCGGCACGAATGCGCGCGGCTACTACCTGGGCGGCGCCTATGCGCTCGACAAGAATACCTGGCTCAATGGCCGCTGGACGTCGAGCCGCGAAGTGTTCGGTTCGGCGCTGTCGATCGACACCCTGCAAATCGAACTGAACGCGCGTTTTTAAGGAGCCATGATGTTGATACTCAACAAAACGCGCTTGCCGGTTTTGCTGCTGATGCTGCTGGCCGGTGGCGCAGTCCAGGCGCAGGGACAGAAGGGGCAAAGCATGGAAGAGCGCCTGCGGGCCGAGTTGCGCAATGTCACGGCGCAATTGCAGCAGACGCGCGGCGAGCTGGAATTGCTCAAAGCGAAGGGTGTGCCTGCCGCCAAGGCCGCACCAGCCGCCGCGCCCGCCAGCGATGGCTTGAAAAAGGAGCTGGCGCGCAGCCAATCGCAACTGGCGCAGGAGCGCGCGCAGCGGGAAAAACTGGGCGAGCAGCAACAGCGCAGCGCCACCGCCGCGCAAGAGGCAGCCGCCAACCTGGCGCAGTACCGCCAGGCCAGCGAGCAGCTGGCCGCCACGGGCAAGCAACTGGAAGCGGAGCGTGCGCGCCTCGACGGCGAAGTGACGTCCCAGCGGGGCGCCCTGGCGCGCTGCGAAAGCAAGAATGCCCAGCTGTATGTGACCGGGCAGGAAATCCTGCAAGCGTATGAAGGGCTCGATGTGCTGGGCGTCATGCAAGCGCGCCAGCCGTTCGCCGCGCAAAGCCGGGTCAAGCTCGAGGAAATCGCGCAGCAGTACGGCGACCAGCTGTACCAGGGCCGCTTTGATGCGCGTCAAACAAGTGACACGCCGGCTACTCCCGCGCCGGCACCCCAATAATTTTACTTTCTGAAATGAATGGAATGACGATGGAAAACACCACCAATAACTTGCTGACCACCCTGAATGCGGAACAAACGGCCGAGGCCATCAAGGCGGCCGGCTGCGCCGTGACCAGCATCGAACACGACGGCGTCGTGCGCCTGCACAGCGCCAGCCATGGCATCGGCTTTCAGGTGCTGTGGGGTAACGAAGCATCGCCTGGCCAGTACGCGGATCTGACCCTGAGCTGCCCGCTGCGCGTGCAGGGCGGCGACTTGCCGGCCGGCTTGCTGGCCGAATGGCACCGCAGCAAGCGTTTTGCCCGCGTGGCCCAGCATGGTGATTTCGTCGTGCTGGAAATGGATGTGCTGGTCGCCGGTGGCGTCAGCAAGGAGTACCTGAATATCAATCTGCAACTGTGGACGCAGATGATGGGCCAGTTCTTCTTGTTTTTGCGCAACTTTACGCCGGCCGATACGAGCACCGCACCGGTAGTCGAGGCCGCCAGTGTGGCAGAAGAAGAAACTGTACCGGCCTGACAAGCTGGCCAAAGGCGGTGAAAAAAGGCCCATGACGGGCCTTTTTTGCCGCCTGCGGGTCCCAAGTGTCGCATTAAATACTTATTTTTTAGGCATCGCGCATTAAAACTGCTCAAAGAGCGTGTGTGAATCAAGCCAGCAACGGCTGTATGGCGGATAATATTGCCTGTTGCCGATTTGGATAAGACCTTTACACAAAAATGCGCCCCATGGATTTTACCCGCGACGAAACCAGTGAAACCCCAGTTGCCCCGGCCAGCGCGCCGGGAGCGCCTTTGCCGTATGCCGTCGCCACCTGGTTGCAGCGGGTGGAGGCTGCAGCCCATCCAAAGGCTGTGCTGACGATTGCCGAGCCGGACCCGAAACTCAACCAGCATCGATTGATCTACGTGCTGGCGCCTACCAGCGGTGGCCGTCACGTTGCCCTGTGCCTGTACAAGGCGCGGCTGCGGCCGAATGGCGATGTGGCGGCGGCTAGTCCCATCAGCGAAATCTTTTCCCTGCTGTCGGCGCCGCCCACGTTTTTGACGCCAGCCGACGAAGACCTCGTGCGTTTCTTCGTGGCCATGCGCAGCGGGCAGAATTCGCAGACGGGCAGCGCCACGGAGCCGAAGGGCAAGGTGGGCGCGGCCCTGCTGAAAATGCTGGCCGAGCAGGATAAATTATTGTGGGCCAATTCCTGGGCCGATGTGGGCAATGGCCTCGTGTACCCGTTGAAGGAAGGTCCCGTGCGTCCCGCGCGCCTGTTCTGGCGCGACGAAGGCAAGACCATGCGCCTGGGCTGGCAAGTGGACCCGCCGGAAGGCGCGAAGCACCATGGCGCCGACCAGATCGACTACATGTTGCCCACCGATCCGCCGTGGTACATCGACAACCTGTCGTGCGGCGTGCTGGAACTGAATCAGGGCGGCTCCGACATTTCCCTGGCCGACTTGCAGGCGCTGGTGGCGCAGGCGCCGCCTTTGAGTGCGAACGACAAGGTGCGCGTGTCGCAACTGCTGCTGGCGCAGGGTTTGCAGCACTTGATGCCGCTGCCGCAGCCGTTGCCGCAGCGCTTGCGCAAGGACGTGCCGGCGCAACCGGTCTTGCTGCTCGATAGCGCCATGCTGGCCGATGGCAGCGCGCAGCGCTGGAGCGATTTCGCCGTACTGTCCTACGACTACGATGGCGAGCGCGTCTCGTTCGACCCGTCGCAGCGCGTGGTGCGGCAAGTGGGCGAGGTGACGGAAATTATCCAGAGAAATACGGTCGATGAAGCGCGCGCGCTGGCCACCCTGGCCGAGCTGCAATTCAAGAAGCCGGGCTCCGCTCCCTTGAGCGGCTTGAAGGGCGCCTTACTGCTGCCTTCCCAGGCGGAATGGCTGCGTTTTGCCGAGTCCGGCATCGACGCCTTGCTGAAGCAGGGCTGGATCGTGGAAAAGACGGCCAAGTACCGCTACGACGTGAGCGACGTGGGCGACTGGTACGCGGAGATCGACGACCAGGACCCGGACAGCGGCAACGCCTGGTTCGAGCTGGAACTGGGCATCGTCGTCAACCATGAGCGCGTGCCGCTGCTGCCCGTGCTGGTGCAACTGATCCGCAACGCGCCCAACGATTTCAATCCGAAAGTCATCGAAGCGCATGCCGACGATGATCAGATGCTAGCGACCTTGCCGGACGGCACGCGCGTCGCCCTGCCGTGGGGCAGGGTGCGTCCCATCCTGAACACCCTGGGCGAACTATATTTCAGCGACAAGATCAAACATGCCGTGCGCATGTCGACCCTGGACGCGGCGCGCCTGGAAGAGCTGGCGCGCGGCCTGGAAATGCAGTGGACGGGCGGCGAGCAGCTACGCACCATGGGACGCAAGCTGAGCCAGTTCGGCTCCGTGCAAAAAGTGGCGGCGCCAGCCGGCTTGCAAGCGACCCTGCGCGATTACCAGGCCGATGGCCTGGCGTGGATGCAATTCCTGCGCGACCATGACCTGGCCGGCATCCTGGCCGATGATATGGGCCTGGGAAAAACCGTGCAAACCTTGGCGCATATCCTGGTGGAAAAGGAAGCGGGCCGGTTGACGCATCCGGCGCTGGTGATTGCACCGACGAGTTTGATGGGCAACTGGCAGGACGAGGCGGCCAAGTTCGCGCCCAGCCTGAAGGTGCTGCTGCTGCAAGGCAAGGACCGCGCGCAGCAATTCGACCAGATCGATCAATGCGACCTGGTGCTGACGACGTATGCGCTGCTGCCGCGCGACGAGGAAACCTTGCGCGAGCACGATTTCCACCTGGTCATCCTCGACGAATCGCACTACATCAAGAATACGCGCAGCAAGGCGGCGCAAAGCGCGGGCCTGCTGCGCGCGCGCCACCGCCTGTGTTTGTCCGGCACGCCGCTGGAAAATCATTTGGGCGAATTGTGGTCGCAATTCCACTTCTTGCTGCCGGGCTTGCTGGGTGACGAAAAGACGTTTAACACCCAGTTTCGCCACCCGATCGAGCGCCAGGACGACCCGCTGCGCCGCATGCTCCTGAACCGCCGCATCAAGCCTTTCCTGCTGCGCCGCACGAAGGACAATGTGGCCAAAGAGCTCCCGCCGAAGACGGAAATGGTGCGCAAGGTGGAGTTGACGGGGCCGCAGCGCGACCTGTATGAAACCGTGCGTCTTGCGATGGATCAAAAGGTCCGCGAAGAAATCGACAAGAAGGGCGTGGCGCGCAGCCAGATCGTCATCCTGGAAGCGCTGCTGAAACTGCGCCAGGTCTGTTGCGACCCCCGCCTGGTGAAGTCCTTGCCGGCGAAGAAGCAGTCGGCCGGTTCGGCCAAGCTGCTCGACCTGATGCAGATGGTGGAAGACTTGCTCGACGAAGGGCGCAAGATCCTCGTCTTCTCGCAATTTACCAGCATGCTGGAATTGATCGAGGAAGAACTGGAATCGCGCGACATTCCCTACGCCTTGCTGACGGGCGAGACGAAAGACCGGGGCGCGCAAGTGGCGGCCTTCCAGCAGGGCGCCGTGCCCATCTTCCTGATCAGCCTGAAGGCGGGCGGCGTGGGCCTGAACCTGACGGCCGCCGACACGGTCATCCACTACGATCCGTGGTGGAACCCGGCGGCGGAAAACCAGGCCACGGACCGCGCCTGGCGCATCGGCCAGGACAAGCCCGTGTTCGTCTACAAATTGATTGCGAAGGGCACCCTGGAAGAAAAATCCAGCTGCTGCAGCAAAAAAATCGGAGCTGGCGCAATCGATCCTGGCCGAAGGCGAGTCGCAGAAGATGGCCCTCACTCAGGAAGATTTGCAGCAGATTTTTGCCCCGCTGGAAGATTAACGCTGCAGCACGCTTATACTTGGCGATTCTTTCTTGCCAGGTATAAAGCATGCTGCCCTTTCTCCTCCTGCTGCTTGCCGGCGTCATCCTCATGGCGCTGCGCTTCGTCCAGTTGCGCCGCGCCCTGCTGCGCGCGCGGGCGGGCGAAGCGCAGTTCCGCCTGCTGGCCGAACACGGCCGCGACGCGGCCTTCCTGCTTGATGCCACGACCCTCGAATTGCTCTACATCAGCCCCGCCGCGCAACGCCTGACGGGCCATGACCTGGCCGCCTTGCGCGAACACGCGGCGCGCCTGGCGGCGGACTTGCCGGCCCGGCTGCAGCGCTGGCGCGATGGCGATATCAGCCGTTTGACCCTGTTGCGCGAAGTGGAGTTGCCGCATGCCGACGGCCATCCGCTGGCGCTGGAAATCAGCTCGACCATCGTTCCGTCCGCGGCGGCGATGGGGCGGGGGCGTCACCGTGGTGGGCACGGTACGCGACGTCAGCGCTGCCCAGGCGCAGGAAGCCGAACGGGAAAAGGAGCAAAAACGCTTCGCCTCGATGCTGTCGCATGAATTCCGCACGCCGCTGGCCACCATCGACGGCGCCATTCAGCGCCTCGTTTCGACATCGCAGGACGCTGACGAGGCCACGCGCAAGCGCTACGTGAAAATCCAGACGGCCGTCGACCGTTTGTTGTCCATGATCGACGACTATCTCTCACCTGAACGCATGGCGGCCATCGGCCGCGAGCGGGCAGCCGACGGCATCGCGCCGCTGGCCTTGCTGCAGCAGGCGGCCGCCACCGTGCCGGCCAGCCACCGCGTGCAGCTGGAACTGGACGAGGACTTGCCGGCCAGGCTGCGCTGCGACGTGCCCGGCATGGCCCTGTGCCTGAAAATCCTGCTGGACAATGCCGTCAAGTTCAGCCCACCAGGCAGCGCCATCACCGTGTCGGCCAGGCTGGTGCCCGAGGGCGGCGTGGCGCTGTGCGTGCGCGATGCGGGCCCCGGCTTGCGGGAAGAAGAACTGGCGCAGTTGTTCGAAAAAGGAAGCCGTGGACGCTATGCGACGCATCCAGGCGCGGGCCTGGGCCTGTACATGGCGCGCGCCGTGGTGGACGTGCATGGCGGGAGTTTGCAGGGGCATAATCTGCCCGAAGGTGGGGCCGTTTTCCGGATTTGGCTGCCGCTTCCTGTCTAGACAAGGAAAAGCCTTGCTTCCGCTGAAGGCAACCGTGATAATTCCTTGACGTAAACCTATTGTGCCGTCCATCATGGTGTAGAAGTGCATGGCATGGTTTGCCCTCGGTATGCTCACTAACGGAAGAATGGCGTAGCAATGACGAAAATACTGATCGTCGAAGACAATCTCGACTACGCCGAAGACATGGCGGAGTTCCTCGTTGAGCTCGAACACGAAGTCCATATCACCAGCTCCGCTGGCGGTATGTGGACGGCGCTCAGCCATGGCAATGTCGGCGTGGTCGTACTGGACCTGGGCTTGCCCGATGAAGATGGCTTCAACGTCATCCCCCGCATGCGCCAGCTGTATCCGCAAATCGGCGTGCTGGTGCTGACGGGGCGTGTCGCTTTCGACAGCCGCATCTTGGGCTTGCGTCTGGGCGCCGACCACTATCTGACCAAGCCGATCAAATTCCCTGAACTTGCCGCCCACATCGAGGCGCTCGACCGTCGCGTCGGGCCGCAAGATCCCGTGCCCGAGCCGGGCAAGTGGACCTTGAAAGTAAGCGCTCGCCAACTTGAATTGATGGGGGCCGTTATCGCCTTGACGGAAAAGGAATTCAACTTCCTGCACCTCCTGACCATCAATACCCGCCCCGTACCGCGCGACGTCATCGTGGCTGGCATGGGCGGCGAAGATCCCGATGCGGGCCGCAGAGTCGACATGCTCGTGTACCGGCTGCGCAAGAAAGCCAAGACGGGCCTGGGCCAGGACTTGCCGCTGCGCAGCGCGTATGGCGAGGGCTACAGCCTGTCTGCCAGCTTTAACCTGTCCTGATGACCTTGTTGCGCCGCCCGCAAGGGGCTGGTGCAATAAAAGGGACAGAGTAGACCGCTTTTTTCAGCATTTCAAATAAAACAGGGTCAGAGTCGCGCCTTGCGCGTGCAAGTGTGTAAAATCAAGGCCTTAGCCTATATTTTGCGATTCTGCCATGGCCCGTTTGCCTCGCCTCATCATCCCTGCACTGCCCCATTGCGTGATACAGCGCGGCAGCAACCGCCAGCCCGTGTTCCAGGATGCGGCGGACTACGCGCAATTCTTGTCCTGGCTGAAAACGGGGGCGAAAATGTTCAAGGTGGCCGTCCACGCCTACGTTTTATTGCCAGATCAGCTGCATTTATTGGCCACGCCCAGCGATGCCACCGGCCTGGGGCAGCTGATGCAGTGGCTGGGACGCTATTACGTGCCGTATTTCAATCAAAAATACGGCCGCGAAGGCGCTTTGTGGCAGGGACGCTACAAAACCTCCGTGATCGATCCCGATAATTTCTTCCTCACTTGCTGCCGCTATCTGGAATGTGTGCCCGTGCAAACGGGCCTGGCGGGCCAGGCGCTCGATTACAGTTGGTCCAGCTATGCCCACCATGCCGGTGTGCGACCCGATCCCGTCATCACCGACCATGCGCTTTACTGGGCGCTTGGCAACACGCCGTTTGACCGCGAGGCGGCCTATCTGCGCCTGTTCGAGCAAGGCCTGGGCAGCAGCCAGGTAAAAACCGTGGAACAGGCTGTATTGAAGGGCTGGCCGCTGGGTTCCGACGCGTTCAAGCAGGCGCTGGAGCAGAAAATGCAGCGGCAAGTACTGCCTGCAAAGCGGGGCCGTCCCCGCAAAATCGTGGCGGACGCGGCCGCTAATTAAAAAGCATTCGCATTTAAAACAAAAAATGGTCTCTTTTCGCGCTTTTATTGAAATTGCTTCGACTATGTCCCTATTAAATATTTAGAGCGACGGAATCGAATTTAATTCGACTCCGACCCTAATTGTTGTGGTTGAGTTTTTTGTTGCGTTGCACTACTCTAGTTTTTCGATAGTCATATGCAGCGGAGAAGCCCATGAAAGCGCAAGGCCTGTACGACCCAGCCAATGAACACGATGCCTGCGGCGTCGGTTTCGTCGCCCATATCAAGGGCAACAAGACCCATTCGATCGTCGAACAGGGTTTGCTGATTCTGAAAAACCTCGATCACCGGGGCGCCGTGGGCGCCGATGCGCTGATGGGTGATGGCGCCGGCATCCTGATCCAGATTCCCGACCAGTACTACCGCGAAGAAATGGCCAAGCAGGGCGTGGAATTGCCGCCGCCTGGCGAATACGGCGTGGGCATGGTCTTCTTGCCGAAAGAACACGCGTCGCGCATCGCTTGCGAACAGGAAATCGAACGCGCCGTGCGCATCGAGGGACAAGTCGTACTGGGCTGGCGCAACGTGCCCATCGATACGGACATGCCGATGTCGCCTACCGTGCGCGCCAAGGAACCGGTCATCCGTCAGATATTCATCGGCCGCGGCCCGGACATCATGGTCACCGACGCGCTCGAGCGCAAACTGTATGTGATCCGCAAATCGTCGGGCCACGCCATCCAGGCCTTGAAGCTGTTGCACGGCAAGGAATTCTTCGTGCCGTCGATGTCGGCGCGCACGATTGTGTACAAGGGCTTGCTGCTGGCCGACCAGGTGGGCGTGTACTACAAGGACTTGCAGGATGCGCGCTGCATCTCGGCCCTGGCCCTGGTGCACCAGCGTTTCTCGACGAATACCTTCCCCGAATGGCCGCTGGCCCACCCGTACCGCCTGATCGCGCACAATGGCGAGATCAACACGGTGAAAGGCAACTTCAACTGGATGCGCGCGCGCGAAGGCGTCATGAAGTCGGCCGTGCTGGGCGACGACCTGCAAAAACTGTTCCCCTTGATCTATGAAGGCCAGTCCGACACGGCGTGCTTCGACAATGCGCTGGAACTGCTGTTGATGGCCGGCTATCCGATCGCCCAGGCGATGATGATGATGATTCCGGAAGCGTGGGAAAACCACACGACGATGGACGACAACCGCCGCGCCTTCTATGAATACCACGCGGCCATGATGGAACCGTGGGACGGCCCCGCCGCCATGGCGTTTACGGATGGCCGCCACATCGGCGGCACCTTGGACCGCAATGGCTTGCGTCCGGCCCGCTACATCGTCACGGACGACGATCTGGTGGTGATGGCGTCGGAATCGGGCGTGCTGCCGATTCCCGAGTCGAAAATCATCCAGAAATGGCGCTTGCAGCCTGGAAAAATGTTCCTGATCGACCTGGAAGCGGGCCGCATCATCGACGACCAGGAACTGAAAAACACCTACGCCAACGCCAAGCCGTACAAAGCGTGGATCAACTCGGTGCGCATCAAGCTCGACGAGATCAAGATGGCCGAAGGCCAAGCGAAACAGGACCGCGCCCAGGGCGAAAAAGAGCAGCCATCGTTGCTGGACCGCCAGCAGGCGTTCGGCTATACGCAGGAAGACTTGAAATTCCTCATGGCGCCAATGGCCGTGGCCGGCGAAGAAGCGACGGGCTCGATGGGCAATGACTCGCCGCTGGCCGTTATGTCGAACAAATTGAAGCCTTTGTATAACTACTTCAAGCAGCTGTTCGCGCAAGTGACGAACCCGCCGATCGACCCGATCCGTGAAGCGATGGTGATGTCGCTGGTGTCCTTCATCGGTCCGAAACCGAACTTGCTGGACACCAACAACGTTAACCCGCCGATGCGCCTGGAAGTGGCGCAGCCCGTGCTGGGCTTTGACGACATGGCGCGTTTGCGCAACATCAGTGCGCATACGGGCGGCAAGTTCAAGTCGTACGAACTGGACATCTGCTACCCGCTGGCCTGGGGCAAGGAAGGTGTGGAAGCCTGCCTGGCCTCGCTGTGCGCGGAAGCCGTCGACGCCGTCAAGTCGGGCCACAACATTTTGATCGTCTCGGATCGCGCCATCTGCGCCGACCAGGTGGCGATCCCCGCGCTGCTGGCCACCTCCACCGTGCACCAGCACCTGGTGAGCAAGGGCTTGCGCGCCTCCACCGGCCTTGTCGTGGAAACGGGCTCGGCCCGCGAAACGCACCACTTCGCCTTGCTCGCTGGCTATGGCGCGGAAGCCGTCCATCCGTATCTGGCCATGGAAACCCTGGTCGAGATGGCGCACGGCTTGCCGGGCGACCTGTCGGGCGACAAGGCCATCTATAACTACACCAAGGCCGTAGGCAAGGGCTTGATGAAGGTCATGTCGAAGATGGGCATTTCGACGTATATGTCGTACTGCGGCGCGCAAATCTTCGAAGCCATCGGCCTGAACAAGTCGCTGGTGGACAAATACTTCAAGGGCACGGCCTCGAACGTGGAAGGCATCGGCGTGTTTGAAGTGGCGGAAGAAGCGCTGCGCCTGCACGCGCTGGCCTTCGGCAATGATCCCGTGCTGGTGGACAAGCTCGACGCAGGTGGCGAGTATGCGTTCCGCGTGCGTGGCGAAGACCATATGTGGACGCCGGATGCGATTGCAAAGCTGCAGCACTCCACGCGCAGCAACAATTTCTCCAGCTATAAAGAATACGCGCAAATCATCAACGACCAGAGCCGTCGCCACCTGACCCTGCGCGGCCTGTTCGAGTTCAAGCTCGATCCGACCAAGGCGATCCCGCTCGACGAAGTGGAACCGGCCAAGGAAATCGTCAAGCGTTTCGCCACGGGCGCCATGTCGCTCGGCTCGATCAGCACGGAAGCGCACGCGACCCTGGCCGTGGCCATGAACCGCATCGGCGGCAAGTCGAACACGGGTGAGGGCGGCGAAGATCCGAACCGCTACACGCAGGAATTGAAGGGCATCCCGATCCGCCAGGGCGACACCATGGCTTCCATCGTGGGCGCCGAGCAGATCGTCGTCGATATTCCGCTGCAGGAAGGCGATTCCATGCGTTCGCGCATCAAGCAGGTGGCGTCGGGACGTTTCGGCGTCACGGCTGCCTACCTGAACTCGGCCGACCAGATCCAGATCAAGATGGCGCAGGGTGCGAAACCGGGCGAAGGCGGCCAGTTGCCGGGCCATAAAGTGTCCGAATACATCGCAAGCCTGCGTTTTTCCGTGCCGGGCGTGGGCCTGATTTCGCCGCCGCCGCACCACGACATCTATTCGATCGAAGACTTGGCGCAGCTGATCCATGACTTGAAGAACGCCAATCCGCGCGCCTCGATTTCCGTGAAACTGGTGTCGGAAGTGGGCATCGGCACGGTGGCCGCCGGCGTCACCAAGGCGAAAGCCGACCACGTGGTCGTCGCCGGCCATGACGGCGGCACGGGCGCGTCGCCCTTGTCGTCCGTGAAACATGCGGGCACGCCGTGGGAGTTGGGTCTGGCAGAAACGCAACAAACCCTGGTCTTGAATGGCTTGCGCAGCCGTATCCGCGTGCAAGCCGACGGCCAGATGAAGACGGGCCGCGACGTGGTCATCGCCGCCTTGCTGGGCGCCGACGAGATCGGTTTCGCCACGGCGCCGCTGGTGGTCGAAGGCTGCATCATGATGCGCAAATGCCACTTGAATACGTGCCCGGTGGGCGTGGCAACGCAAGATCCGGTGCTGCGCGCCAAGTTCTCGGGCAAACCCGAGTATGTCGTCAATTACTTCTTCTTCGTTGCCGAGGAAGCCCGTCAATTGATGGCGCAGCTGGGCATCCGCACCTACGATGAACTGATCGGCCGGGTCGACTTGCTGGATAAGTCGAAGGCGATTTCGCACTGGAAGGCGCAGGGCCTGGACTTCTCGGCCATCTTCTACAAGCCGGAAACGCCGGATGGCCAAGCCTGCCGCCACGTGGAGTTCCAGGACCATGCGCTGGAAAAGGCGCTGGACCACAAGCTGATCGCGCAAGCGCGCGCAGCGCTGGAAAAGGGCGAGCGCGTCTCCTTCATCTCGCCCGTGCGCAACCTGAACCGCACGGTAGGCACCATGCTGTCCGGCGAAGTGGCGAAGAAATATGGCCACGCCGGTTTGCCGGACGACACCATCCACATCCAGTTGCAAGGCACGGCGGGCCAGTCGGCCTGCGCCTTCCTGGCGCACGGTATCACGATCGACCTGGTGGGCGAGGGTAATGATTACGTGGGCAAGGGCTTGTCGGGCGGACGCATCATCGTGCGGCCGAATACGGAATTCCGCGGCTGGGCCGTGGACAACATCATTATCGGCAACACGGTGCTGTACGGCGCCATCGCCGGCGAAGCCTTCTTCAATGGCGTGGCCGGTGAACGCTTTGCCGTGCGCAACTCGGGCGCCACCACGGTGGTCGAGGGCCTGGGCGACCATGGCTGCGAATACATGACGGGCGGCACGGTTGTTGTGTTGGGCAACACGGGACGCAACTTCGCGGCCGGCATGTCGGGCGGCATCGCCTATGTGTATGACCCGGCCGGCGACTTTGCCAGCAAGTGCAACACGGCCATGGTCGGCCTGGACAAGGTCGTGTCCGCAGCGGAACAGCATCTCGACCGCGATGCCTGGCATACGCAGCACCGCGATGGCGTGCCGGAAGCGGACGAGGTCATCCTCAAGCGCCTGATCGAGCGTCACTTCAAGCACACGGGCAGCACCCGCGCCCGCGTCCTGCTGGACGACTGGGCCGCGGCGCGCGGCAAGTTCGTGAAAGTCTTCCCGAACGAATACAAGCGCGCGCTGATTGAGATGGCTGCCGATGCCGCCATGGAAGTACAAGCCGTCGCCGCCTGAGCCAGCTAAGCTCATTGCCAAATGAATGACCAGGGAGCGGCCCGGCCGCTCCCCGCCAGCCTAATACAAAGGAACTATCGTGGGTAAAATTACCGGCTTCATGGAATTCAAGCGCCAGGACGAACACTATCTGGAGCCTGCCGCGCGCCTGAAGAACTACAAGGAATTCGTGCTGCACCTGTCGGACGCGCAAGCGACCGTGCAGGGCGCGCGCTGCATGGATTGCGGCATTCCCTTCTGCACCACGGGTTGCCCCGTGAATAACATCATTCCCGACTGGAATGACCTGGTGTACCGCGGCGCTTACCGCGAAGCGCTCGACATCTTGCATTCGACGAATAACTTCCCGGAATTTACGGGCCGTATCTGCCCGGCGCCGTGCGAATCGGCTTGCACTCTGGGCATCCACGAAGATCCGGTCGGCATCAAGTCGATCGAACATAAAATCATCGACATGGGCTGGGAGCACGGCTGGGTCACGCCGCAGCCGGCCCCTTTCAGCACGGGCAAGAAAGTGGCCATCGTCGGTTCCGGCCCCGCCGGCCTGGCGGCGGCGCAGCAGCTGGCGCGCGCCGGCCATGCCGTCACCGTGTTTGAAAAGAGCGACCGGGTCGGTGGTTTGCTGCGTTATGGCATTCCCGACTTCAAGATGGAAAAGTCGCATATCGACCTGCGCGTGAAACAGATGGAAGCCGAAGGCGTGGTCTTCCGCACCAGCGTGCTGGTCGGCAAGGATTTTCCTGCCCACGTGAACAACTGGGCCAAGGAAACTATTTTCCCGGAAGACCTGGAAAAAGAATTTGACGCCGTCATCATGGCCGGCGGCGCCGAGCAGCCGCGTGACTTGCCCGTGCCGGGCCGCGAACTGAAAGGCGTGCACTTCGCCATGGATTTCCTGCCGCTGCAAAACAAGGTAAACGCGGGCGACAAGCTCAAGGACCAGATCAAGGCCACGGGCAAGCACGTGGTGGTGATCGGCGGCGGCGACACGGGTTCCGACTGCGTCGGCACCTCGAACCGCCATGGCGCCGCCTCGGTGGCCCAGTTCGAACTGATGCCGCAGCCGCCGGAACAGGAAAACAAGCCGCTGGTCTGGCCGTACTGGCCAACCAAGCTGCGCACCTCTTCCTCGCATGAGGAAGGCTGCGAGCGCGACTGGGCCGTGGCCACCAAGCGTTTCGAAGGCAAGGGCGGCAAGGTGGAAAAGCTGATCGCCTGCCGTGTCGAATGGAAGGACGGCAAGATGAGCGAAGTGCCGAACTCGGAATTCGAGATGAAAGCGGACCTGGTCTTCCTGGCCATGGGTTTTGTTTCACCAGTGCAACAAGTGCTGGAGGCGTTCGGCGTCGATACGGATGCGCGCGGCAATGTCAAGGCGACAACGGATGGCGCAGGCTGCTACCAGACTTCGGTCGCCAAGGTGTTTGCGGCCGGCGACATGCGCCGTGGCCAGTCGCTGGTGGTGTGGGCCATCCGCGAAGGGCGCCAGTGCGCGCGCGCCGTCGATGAGTTCCTGAGGGGCGCATCCCTGCTGCCACGCTAAAAAACGAGCATTTGTTCGTTTTTGCCAGGGCCACGGCGCGGATTGCGACGTGGCCTTTGTTATTTTTACTTATCAAGTCAACAGCTGCGAATGTCATCGGGCAGGGACGTGATGTGGCGGCCGAATTTCTACTACAATATCTGACTTTCAATTCATTAGTGTTGTATTCTTCCCCTTTACGGGGCTTTCCCAAGGGGTGTCTCAGCAGAGGTTGGCGTTTCTGCACTACAATACGCCATTAAAATAGTGAGCTTCGTCGTGCCAAATCTTGTTGAGATCCGTGATTTACACTTTGCCTATGGAGAACGTTCGATTTTATCGGGCCTTCAAATGGATTTCCCACGTGGAAAAGTTGTGGCCGTCATGGGTGGCTCCGGCAGTGGCAAGACGACCGTATTGCGCCTGATCGGCGGGCAGTTGCGTCCCAGTTCCGGTTCCGTGAATGTCGACGGCCAGATCGTGCATACGCTGGCGACCGACGAGTTATATCAAATGCGCCGCAAGATGGGCATGCTGTTCCAGCACGGCGCCCTGTTTACGGACTTGACGGCGTTCGAGAACGTGGCGTTCCCCCTGCGCGAACACACGGATTTGAATGAAGAGCTGATCCGCACCCTGGTGCTGATGAAGCTGCACGCCGTCGGATTGCGCAATGCGGCGCAATTGAAGCCGGCCGAGATTTCCGGCGGCATGGGCCGCCGCGTCGCCCTGGCGCGCGCCATCGCGCTCGACCCCGAACTGATCATGTACGACGAGCCGTTCGCCGGCCTGGACCCGATTTCCATGGGCGTGACGGCCAATTTGATCCGCAATCTGAACGATGCGCTGGGTTCCACGTCTATCCTGGTATCGCACGACGTGAAGGAGTGTTTCGCCATCGCTGATTATGTCTATTTTCTGTCATCGGGCAAGATTGTGGCGCACGGCACGCCGGCCGAGATGGCTGTGTCGACGCATCCGTACGTCAAACAGTTCGTCAATGCCGAGGCCGATGGCCCCGTGCCCTTCCATTATCCGGGCAAGTCGCTGGCCGACGACCTGGGCCTGAACACGGGAGCGGGCCGATGATCGCGCGCTTCCTGGCGGCGATCGGAGCATGGTTGCGGTTGTCAGTACAAGACCTCGGCTTTGCCGTGCGTTCGTTTTTTATCATCATCGCCTCGTCGGGCGGCCTGTGGCGCCGTCCGGGCCTGGTAATCGAGCAACTGTTTTATCTCGGCAGCCGTTCGGTGGTGATCATCGCCGTCTCTGGCCTGTTTGTCGGCATGGTGCTGGGTTTGCAAGGCTATTACACACTGAGTACCTTTGGCGCGACGCAGTCGCTGGGGCAGTTGGTGGCGTTGTCCTTGATGCGTGAATTGGGTCCGGTCGTCACGGCGCTGCTGTTCGCGGGCCGCGCCGGCACCTCGCTGACGGCGGAAATCGGCCTGATGAAGGCGGGCGAGCAATTGTCGGCCATGGAAATGATGGCCGTCAATCCGATCCAGCGCGTGCTGGCGCCCCGTTTCTGGGCCGGCGTGATCGCCATGCCTATCCTGGGTGGCATTTTCACGGCCGTCGGCGTCATCGGCAGCTATCTGGTCGGCGTGGTGCTGATCGGCGTCGATGAAGGCTCGTTCTGGTCGCAGATGCAGGGTGGCGTGAATGTCTGGAAAGATATCGGCAATGGTACTTATGTCAAAAGCATGGTCTTCGGCATCGCGGTGACCTTCATCGCGCTGTTCCAGGGGTACCAGGCACAGCCGACGCCGGAAGACGTGTCCGGCGCCACCACGCGCACGGTGGTCATTTCGTCGTTGATGGTGTGGTGGCTCGATTTCATGATGACGGCGTTGATGTTTAGCAAGTAATTGCCGATCAGCGACAAACAGCGGGCCTGAGCAAGATGTTGCGCAGGCGGCAGCAAGTAAAAATTATTTAGGATTGTTTATGCAACGTAAATCTTTGGATGTCTGGGTCGGCTTGTTCGTCTTGCTGGGTGTGGCGGCAGTGATGTTTCTGGCGTTCAAGGCTGGCAATATGAGCTCGCTGTCTTTCAGCAAGACGTATACCATTAGTGCCAAGTTCGACAATATTGGCGGCCTCAAGCCGCAGGCGCCCGTCAAGGGTGCTGGCGTGGTGGTGGGGCGCGTGGCGGAGATCCGGTTTGACGACAAGACTTACCAGGCGCTGGTGAAACTCGACATCGAAGATGGCTATAAATTTCCGAAAGACAGCTCGGCCAAGATTTTGACGGCCGGTTTGCTGGGTGAGCAATATATCGGCCTGGAAGCAGGCGGTGATTTGGCGAACCTGGCAGAGGGCGACAAGGTCGCCCGTACTCAATCGGCCACAGTGCTGGAAGACCTGATCAATCAGTTCATCTACAGCAAGGCAGCGGAAGGAAAGGACAGCAAATGAGCGAGTCGACCAAGAAATCCCAAGGCAGTCTGGTACGTATCGGCCTGGCCCTGGCCATCGCCGCCAGCGTGAGCGCCTGCGCTACTGGCACCAATCCGCGCGACCCGCTGGAAGGGTACAACCGCGCCATGTTCAAGTTCAACGACACCGTCGACCAGGTCGCCCTGAAACCGGTCGCCACGGCCTACAAGAAGGTCACGCCGTCGTTCGTGCAAACGGGCGTGGGCAATTTCTTCGGCAACTTGTCCGATGTGTGGAGCGCCGTGAACAACTTGCTGCAAGGCAAGGGTGAAGCGGGCCTGCAAGACGTCGTGCGCGTCAGCATGAACTCGACCTTCGGACTTCTCGGCCTGCTCGACATCGCGTCGCAGGCGGGCATTCCCAAGCATAACGAAGACTTTGGCCAGACCCTGGGCTGGTATGGCGTCCAGCCTGGTCCGTACGTGATGCTGCCGCTGCTGGGCCCATCGACCGTGCGCGACACGGCGGCCCTGCCGCTCGATATTGCGGGCGACCCATGGCGCTACAAGGATCCGGTCAATGTGCGTAATATCGGCACGGTGACACGCGTGGTCGACAAGCGCGCCGCGCTGCTCGACGCGACCAACCTGATGGAAGCGGCCGCGCTGGACCGCTATGAATTCATCCGCGATGGCTTCCTGCAGGCGCGCGAAAGCAAGGTTTTCGATGGCGATACGGACCGCCGCGACCGCAAAGTGCCAAAAAACGACACCAGCGATTATGAACCGGCCTATGAGGTGCAACCGCAGGCTGTCCCAGCGGAAACGCCGCCTGCGACGGCAGCGGCCGATGTGGCGCCGGCTGGCCTCGTAACATCTGGTAGCAATACCGTGGCTTCCGAGGCAAAGCCTCAGGAGTAAACTCTGGTACAGGAACACCACGGCTGCGATCAACGCCAGCCGGTGCATAGCAACACCATGAAAGGTAGAACCATGAAAATGATGAAACAACTGCTGGCGATGGCCACCATCGCCTTTGCCACCGCCGCCCAGGCCGCCCCCGCCTTGGAAGCGCCGGACGTATTGGTCAAACGCATCAGCCAGGACGTGATCGACACGGCCAAGGCCGACAAGGCCATTCAGGCTGGCGATATCAAGCGCGTCACCGAATTGGTGGAAAGCAAGATCCTGCCATACGTGGATTTCCAGCGCATGACGGCGCTGGCCGCCGGCCGCTTCTGGCGCGACGCCACGCCGGATCAGCAAAAGCAGCTGGCCGCGGAATTCCGCACCCTGCTGATCTACACGTATTCGGGCGCCCTGTCGCAGATCAAGAACGAAACCGTGGAATTCAAGCCGCTGCGCGCCGATCCTAGCGATACGGAAGTGGAGGTGCGCTCGCAGGTGAACGTGGCGCGCGGCGAACCTGTGCCCCTCAACTATCGCGTGGCGAAAACCCCGACCGGCTGGAAGATCTATGACATCAACGTGCTCGGCGCGTGGCTGGTGGAAACGTACAAAAGCAGCTTTGCCAGCGAGATCAGCAAAGGCGGCGTCGATGGCCTGATCAAGACCCTGGCCGCGAAAAACAAGGCCCTGGCCAGCCGTCCCGCTGTCAAAGCCAAATAATCGGCTATCATATAGCTCCTGAACCAGCTCCAGACCAGCGCAGCCCGACGCCATGCCCGACTCTCTCGACACCTTGCAGTCCCTGACTTCCCTGACCGTGCACAATGCCACTTCGGCATTGGAGCAGGGTCTGGACGCCATCCGCTCGGGTCAGACGAAGTTTGATTTGCGCAACGTCAAGGCCGTCGATTCGGCAGCCGTCTCCGTCATGCTGACGTGGCAGCGCGCCGCGCAGGATGCCGGCGGCGTGCTGGAGCTGAAAAACCTGCCGAACAACCTGAAAAACCTCACCAAGCTGTATGGCGTCTGCTCGCTCGTTTCGAGCACCCTGAGCGCCGACGACTGCGCCAGCACCGGCGGCCACGCCGAACGCAGCCCGTCCGACCTGCATCATCATTGATCCTGTCCCACTCCCCGCATCAGTAGTAGCTTTCAAGCCGGCAGGCCAGCAGCGCCGCCGGATTGATCTCCAAGTGTTCCACGAATTTTCCAACTATAATTGACTGTTGCGCTGTCCTCGCTTGAAGGCGGCGCCCTGCACCGGCCTGGATGTCTCCGGCAACTGGCGCATCACACCAGACGCATTACACTTGAAACAAGCACATGACCGCAATTCAAATAACGAATGTAGAAAAGAGCTATAAATCGCTCAAGGCGCTGGGCGGCGTGTCGCTGGCCATCGAGGAGGGCGAATTTTTCGGCCTGCTCGGCCCGAATGGCGCCGGCAAGACCACCCTCATTTCCATCATCGCCGGCCTGATACGCCCCGACGCGGGCACTGTCAAGATCCATGGCCACGATGTGGTCACGGACTTCCGTAATGCGCGCCGCAACCTGGGCGTGGTGCCGCAGGAGCTGGTGTTTGACCCGTTTTTCACCGTGCGCGAAACCCTGCGCCTGCAGTCCGGCTATTTCGGCCTGCCGAACAACGACAAGTGGATCGACGAGGTCATGGAAAACCTCGACCTGACCGGCAAGGCCGACACGAATATGCGCGCCCTGTCCGGCGGCATGAAGCGCCGCGTGCTCGTCGCCCAGGCGCTGGTGCACAAGCCGCCCGTCATCGTGCTCGATGAGCCGACTGCCGGCGTCGACGTGGAACTGCGCCAGACCCTGTGGAAGTTCATCTCGCGTCTGAACCGCGAAGGCGGCCACACGGTCGTGCTGACCACCCACTACCTGGAAGAGGCGCAAGCCATGTGCCAGCGCGTGGCCATGCTGAAAACCGGCAAGGTGGTGGCGCTCGACACCATGTCGGCCCTGATCCGCCGCATCTCCGGTTCGCAGCTGCAGGTGCACCTGAAACACGGCGCCTTGCCGGCCGACCTGCAGCACTTGGTACTGCACCCGGAAGAACAGCAGGCGCCGAACAAGTTCAGCCTGCGCGTCAACGAATACAGCGAAGTCGAGAAAATCCTCGCCCGCCTGCGCGAAGCGGGCGCCGAGATCGATGAAATGCAATTGCAACAAGCCGACCTGGAAGATATCTTCTTGCAGATCATGGATAAAGGTACCGTATGATTTCGACAGGATTTCGCACCCTCGTCTACAAAGAGACGCTGCGCTTCTGGAAAGTGGCGACGCAAACCGTGGCCGCGCCCGTGCTCACGTCTATGCTGTACCTGCTGGTGTTCGGCCATGTGTTGGATGGCCGCGTGGAGCCGAGTCCCGGCGTCAGCTACACGGCCTTTTTGATTCCCGGCCTGGTGATGATGAGCGTGCTGCAAAACGCCTTCGCCAATTCCTCGTCCTCGCTGATCCAGTCGAAGATCACGGGCAACCTGGTGTTCGTGCTGCTCACTCCCCTGTCGCACTGGGAAATCTTCTCGGCGTATGTACTCGCTTCCGTTGCGCGCGGCCTGGCCGTGGGCTTTGGCGTGTTTGCCATCACTTGCTGGTTCGCCGACCTGTCGTTTGTCGCGCCCCTGTGGATCGTCGTTTTCGCCTTCCTGGGCGCCGCCATGCTGGGCACCATGGGCCTGATCGCCGGCATCTGGGCCGAGAAATTCGACCAGTTGGCCGCCTTCCAGAACTTTCTGATCATGCCGGCCACCTTTTTGTCGGGCGTGTTCTATTCGATCCACTCGCTGCCCCCGTTCTGGCAGTCGGTATCGCACCTGAACCCCTTCTTCTACATGATCGACGGCTTCCGCTATGGCTTCTTCGGCGTATCCGACGTCAGCCCGTGGCTCAGTCTTTCCATCGTCGCCGGCTTCCTCGTGATCCTGGCGCTGGCGTCGATCCGCCTGTTGAAAAGCGGCTATCGTTTGCGCCACTGATTGCGGCACATCACATCACTACATTATTCAATATCAAGGACTTATCGTGACCACCACTCCAGAACTGATCCACGGCTATCTGTCGGCCGGCCTCGAATGCACGCACCTCGAAGTGGAGGGCGATGGCCAGCACTTCCAGGCAGTGATCGTTTCGCCCGCGTTTGCCGGCAAGCGCCTGATCCAGCGCCACCAGATCGTCTACGCGGCGCTGGGCGACCGCATGCGCGAAGAAATCCACGCGCTGTCGATGAAAACCCTGACACCTGAAGAATTCCAAGGATAAGCACATGGACAAGCTCCTCATCAACGGCGGCAACCGCCTGAACGGCGACATCGCCATCTCCGGCGCGAAAAACGCCGCCCTGCCCATCCTGTGCGCCGGTCTCTTGACCGCGGGCGACCTGGACCTGACGAACGTACCGCACCTGCATGACGTCGCCACCATGTTGAAACTCCTGGGCCAGACGGGCTTGAAAGTGCAGCAGGACGGCGACCGCGTGGTCTTGAACGGCAGCGCCATCGACACCCTGGAAGCGCCGTATGAACTGGTGAAAACCATGCGCGCCTCGATCCTGGTGCTGGGCCCCATGCTGGCGCGCTTCGGCGAAGCCAAGGTCTCGCTGCCGGGCGGCTGCGCCATCGGTTCGCGCCCTGTCGACCAGCACATCAAGGGCCTGGAAGCGCTGGGCGCCGAGATCCGCATCGAGGCGGGCTACATCTACGCCAAGTGCGCCAAGCTGAAAGGCGCGCGCATCGTTACCGACATGATCACCGTCACCGGCACCGAAAACCTGCTGATGGCCGCGACCCTGGCCGAAGGCGAGACCATCCTGGAAAACGCCGCCTGCGAACCGGAAGTGACCGATTTGGCCCACCTGCTGGTGGCCATGGGCGCGAAGATCGATGGCATCGGCACCAGCCGCCTGGTGATCCAGGGCGTGGACGCGCTGCACGGCGCCTCACACGCGGTCATAGCCGACCGTATCGAAACGGGCACCTTCCTGTGCGCCGTGGCAGCCACGGGCGGCGATATCACCCTGCGCAATGTGCGCACCGATATCCTCGACGCGGCGCTCGACAAGCTGCGCGCCATGGGCCTGACGATGACCTTCGGTGCCGACTGGATCCGCGCCGAAATGTCGGCCCGTCCGAACCCCGTCAGTTTCCGCACCACGGAATACCCGGGCTTCCCGACCGACATGCAGGCGCAGTTCATGGCCGTGAACACGATCGCGAATGGCGCCAGCCGCGTCACGGAAACGATCTTCGAGAACCGTTTCATGCACGTGCAGGAAATGAACCGCGTGGGCGCCGACATCACCATCGAGGGCAACACGGCCATCATCGCCGGCGTCAAGCAGTTGCGCGGTGCGCCCGTGATGGCGACCGACCTGCGCGCCTCGGCGTCGCTGGTGATCGCGGCCCTGGCCGCCGATGGCGAAACCCTGATCGACCGCATCTATCACCTCGACCGCGGCTATGACCGCATGGAAGTGAAATTGTCGGCCGTCGGCGCGAACATCGTACGCATCAAATAACAAGGAATGAGCATGAACGGATCGAACACGGGCGACAATTCGCAGCTGATACTGGCGCTCTCGAAAGGCCGCATTTTTGAGGACACCATGCCGCTGCTGGAAGCGGCCGGCATCAAGGTACTGGAAAACCCGGAGACCTCGCGCAAGCTGATTTTGGCGACCAACGATCCGGAACGTGCGCGTCATCATCGTGCGCGCCAGCGACGTGCCGACCTACGTGCAGTACGGCGCGGCCGATTTCGGCGTGGCGGGCAAGGATGTCTTGCTCGAGCACGGCGGTGAAGGCCTGTACCAGCCGATCGACCTGAATATCGCCGCCTGCCGCATGTCGGTGGCGGTGCAGGCCGGTTTTGACTACGAAAAGGCCGTGCACCAGGGTGCGCGCTTGCGCGTGGCCACCAAGTTCGTGCACACGGCGCGCGAGCATTTCGCCGCCAAGGGCGTGCACGTCGACCTGATCAAGCTGTATGGCTCGATGGAGCTGGCGCCCCTGGTGGGCCTGTCCGACGCCATCGTCGACCTGGTCAGCACGGGCAGCACCCTGCGCGCGAACAACCTCGTCGAGGTCGAGCACATCATGGAAATTTCGTCGCGCCTGGTAGTCAACCAGGCTGCGCTCAAGCTCAAGCGCGAGCGCTTGCAGCCGATCATCGAGGCGTTTGAACGCGCTTCGCAAGTCTAGACACTCAGTAGCAGAAAGCCGATTATGCCGATACAGATACGCAAGCTCGATTCAAGCCAGGATGGTTTCCAACAATCGCTCGACACCTTGCTGGCGTTCGAGGCGGGCACCGATGCAGCGATTGAAACGTCGGTCGCGAAAATCCTGGCCGATGTGAAAACGCGCGGCGACGCCGCCGTACTGGAATACACCAACCGTTTCGACCGCATCCCGCATGGCGGCGCGGCGGAAATGGCGGCCTTCGATATTTCGCAAGCCGAATTGCAGGCGGCCCTGAACGGCTTGCCGTCGGCGCAGCGCGAAGCGCTGCAGATCGCCGCGCAGCGCATCCGCGCTTTCCACGAACGCCAGCGCGAGGAATTGCGCGGTTTTAGCTACACCGAGCCCGATGGCACGGTGCTGGGCCAGAAGATCACGCCGCTGGACCGGGTCGGCATCTATGTCCCGGGCGGCAAGGCAGCGTATCCATCGTCCGTGCTGATGAACGCCATTCCCGCGCATGTAGCGGGCGTGGGCGAAATCATCATGGTGGTGCCGACGCCCGATGGCGTGAAAAACCAGATGGTGCTGGCCGCCGCGGCGATTGCCGGCGTGACGCGCGTGATCACCATCGGCGGCGCGCAAGCCGTCGGCGCGCTGGCCTACGGCACGCAGACGATTGCCGCCGTGGATAAAATCGTCGGTCCCGGCAATGCCTATGTGGCTGCGGCCAAGCGCCGCGTGTTCGGCATCGTCGGCATCGACATGATCGCCGGGCCGTCCGAAATCCTCGTGCTGTGCGACGGCACGACGGACCCCGACTGGGTCGCGATGGACCTGTTTTCGCAGGCCGAGCACGACGAGCTGGCGCAAGCGATTCTGTTGTGCCCCGACGCCGACTATATCGCGCAAGTCGAAGAGAGCATCGCCAAGCTGCTGCCGACGATGCCGCGCCAGGCCACCATCAGCACCTCGCTGCAGGACAGGGGCGCGCTGATCAAGGTGCGCAGCATGGAAGAAGCGTGTGAAATCGCCAATGCCATCGCCGCGGAACACCTGGAAATCTCGGCGGAAAACCCGCAGCAGTGGGCCGAGCAGATTCGCCACGCGGGCGCCATGTTCCTGGGCCGCTTCTCGTCCGAATCGCTGGGTGACTATTGCTGCGGTCCCAATCACGTGCTGCCGACCTCGCGCACGGCGCGCTTTTCGTCGCCGCTGGGCGTGTATGACTTCCAGAAGCGTTCGTCCATCATTCATGTCAGCGAGGCTGGCGCGCAAACCCTGGGCCGTGTCGCCGCCACCCTGGCGTATGGCGAAGGCTTGCAAGCGCACGCGCGCAGCGCCGAGCTGCGTTTGAAGCCGCAGCCATGACGAATATGGCGGATCAGCCGGACTGGGTCAACCGGGTCTATTGCGAAGACGCGCTGGCGGGGCTGGCGCGCATTCCCGATGGCTCGGTGGACCTGATCCTGACGGATCCGCCGTACAACCTGGGCAAGGATTACGGCAATGCCTCGGACCAGCAGTCGGTGGCCGACTACCTGCGCTGGACAGAACAGTGGATCGATGCGGCGCTGCCCAAGCTGAAAGCCAACGGCAGCCTGTATATCTTTCTGACCTGGCGCTATTCGCCGGAGATCTTCGTCATGCTGAAACAGCGCATGGCGATGATGAATGAAATCATCTGGGACCGCCGCGTGCCGTCCATGGGCGGCAGCGTGCGCAGCTTTTCATCGGTGCACGACACCATCGGCTTCTTCGTTAAGCGCAAGGATTACTACTTCGACCTTGACGCGGTGCGCATCGCCTACGACGCGGTCACCAAGAAAGCCCGTTCGCGCTCGATCTTCATCGGCGCCAAATGGCTGGAAGTGGGCTACAACCCGAAAGACTTGTGGAGCGTGTCGCGCCTGCACAAGGAGCACCCCGAACGGGCCGATCACCCGACGCAAAAGCCGCTGGAAATTATCGAGCGCATGGTCAAGGCTTCGTGTCCGCCCGGTGGCGTGGTGCTTGACCTGTTCATGGGCAGCGGCACCACGGCCCTAGCGGCGAAGCGCTGCGGGCGCGCTTTCGTCGGCTTCGAATTGAATCCCGATTATTGCACCATCATTGAACAGCGCCTGGCGGCATTGACGCAGGAGCTGGCCGCGCCGGCCGCGACTAAGCCCGCCAGGGCGGCAGCGAAGAAAGCGGCGGCTGTCAAGAAACCGGCTGCCGTGAAAAAGCCGCCCGCCGTGAAAAAAGCACCGGCCCGCAAGGCGCGCAGCGCCGCCGTGCCGGAAGACGTCGTCATTTAGTCTCCATTTAATTCCATCAGGAGTGTTTGCAGCATGTCTTTCCTCGATCAGTTAATCAGCAACACCGTGCGGTCCGATGTGCGGGCCGTCAAAAGCTACCTGGTAGCCGATGCCAGCGGATATATCAAACTCGATGCGATGGAAAACCCGTATCCGCTGCCGCAGCATCTGCGCGAGGAACTGGGCGCGCGCCTGGCCGGCGTGGCACTGAACCGCTATCCGCCATCCTACGCCAGCCTGCAGGCGGCCATCTGCGCCAAACTCGGCGTGCCCGCCGGCTATGAGGTCATGCTGGGCAACGGCTCCGATGAACTCATTTCCATCCTGGCCATGGCCTGCGCCCACCAGGAGCCGGGCAAGCGCGCCGTGTTGCTGGCGCCCGTGCCGGCCTTCGTCATGTATGCGCGCTCGGCGCAGTTTGCCGGCATGGATTTCGTCGGTGTGCCGTTGAAGCCGGACTTCAGCCTGGACATGCCGGCCATGCTGGCGGCCATCGAAGAGCACCGCCCGGCGCTGGTGTTCCTCGCCTATCCGAACAACCCGACGGGCAACCTGTTTGCCAGCGCCGATATCGAACGCATCCTCGCCGCCCTCGGCGACACGGGCATCGCCGTCGTCGACGAAGCCTACGAGCCGTTCGCGCAGCACAGTTTCATGGGTCGCCTGCCCGAATTCGAGAACCTGGTGGTGATGCGCACCGTGTCGAAACTGGGCCTGGCCGGCATACGCCTCGGCTATATGTCGGCCGCGCCGGCCTTGCTGGCGCAATTTGAAAAAGTGCGTCCGCCGTACAATGTGAATGTGCTGACGCAGGCGGCGGCCGAATTCGCGCTCGAGCACCTCGACGTGTTGAATGCCCAGGCGGCATTGCTCAACAGCGCGCGCGACGACCTGGCGCTGCGCCTGGCGGAGCTGCCCGGCGTGACGGTATTCCCCTCGAAGGCAAATTTTCTTCTGATTCGTGTGGCTGATTCCGACGATGTTTGCGCAAAACTGCTTGCCCGCAGGGTTTTAATTAAAAATATGAGTAAAATGCATGCTGCGCTGGCCAATTGCCTGCGCATCAGCGTCAGCACCCCGGAAGAGAATTCCCTTTTTTATGATGCCTTCAAGGCATCCCTCGTTTAGCCTATCGCCAGAGCCTCCCATGAACCGCACCGCAGAAATCACGCGCAACACCAATGAGACGCAAGTTCGCGTCGCCCTCAATCTGGATGGCACGGGCCAGCAGAAGCTGAACACCGGCGTGCCCTTCCTCGACCATATGCTGGACCAGATCGCCCGTCACGGCTTGATCGACCTGGATATCGAAGCGACGGGCGACGTGCATATCGACAACCACCATACGGTGGAAGACGTGGGCATCACGCTGGGTATGGCCGTGGCCAAGGCCATCGGCGACAAGAAGGGCATCCGCCGCTATGGCCATGCGTACGTGCCGCTGGACGAGGCGCTGTCGCGCGTGGTGCTCGATTTCTCGGGCCGCCCGGGCATCGAATACCACATCCCGTTTACGCGCGCCATGATCGCCGGCTTCGACGTCGACCTGACCCTGGAATTTTTCCGCGGCTTCGTCAACCATGCAGGCGTGACCTTGCATATCGACAATTTGCGCGGCACGAATGCCCACCATCAATGCGAAACCGTGTTCAAGGCCTTTGGCCGCGCGCTGCGCATGGCTGCCGAGCTCGACGAGCGCGCCGCCGGCATCATTCCATCGACCAAGGGCAGCCTGTAAGCGCCCGCGAACCACTGTAGATTCCGAGATCAAACATGAATAAAATTGTGGTGGTGGATTACGGCATGGGCAACTTGCGCTCGGTGGCGCAAGCGCTGCGTGCCGTGGCGCCGGAAGCCGACGTGCGCATTTCCGGCCTCGCTGCCGATATCGACAGCGCCGACCGCATCGTCTTGCCGGGCCAGGGCGCCATGCCCGACTGCATGCGCAGCCTGCGCGAATCTGGCGTGCTGGAAGCGCTGCTGCGCGCCGCCGACAGCAAGCCCGTGCTGGGCGTGTGCATCGGCGAGCAAATGCTGTTCGACGGCAGCGAAGAGGGCGACGCGGCCGGTCTGGGCTTGCTGCCAGGCAAAGTCGTGCGCTTCCAGCTCGACGGCCAGATGCAGGAAGACGGTTCGCGTTTCAAGGTGCCGCAAATGGGCTGGAACCAAGTGCGCCAAACGGCGTCCCATACGATGTGGGATGGCATAGACGACAATGCGTATTTTTACTTTGTGCACAGCTATTTTGCTCAACCTCAAGAGGCGGCGCACACGGTGGGCGAGACTATCTATGGCGCGCCGTTCGCTTGCGCCGTCGCTCGTGATAATATTTTCGCGACACAGTTTCACCCTGAAAAAAGCGCTGCCGCTGGCTTGCAGCTGTACAAGAACTTTGTTCACTGGCAACCCTGACCTACCTTTTGATGTACCTTCGTGGCCTTTCCGGCTTCGCTCCTCACTCACTCTGACACCACACTGACCATGCTGCTTATTCCCGCCATCGACCTGAAAGACGGTCACTGCGTACGCCTGAAACAAGGCGATATGGAACTTGCCACCGTATTTTCCGAAGACCCGGCCGAAATGGCCCGCCATTGGCTGATGCAAGGCGCGCGCCGGCTGCACCTGGTCGACCTGAACGGCGCCTTTGCCGGCAAGCCGAAGAACGAAGGCGCCGTCAAGGCCATCCTGAAGGCCGTGCAGGATTTCGCCGTGGAAAACGACATCGAGGAAATCCCCGTGCAGCTGGGCGGCGGCATCCGTGACCTCGACACCATCGAGCGCTATCTCGACGCCGGCATCACCTACATCATCATCGGCACGGCGGCCGTGAAAAGCCCCGGTTTCCTGCACGACGCCTGCGGCGCCTTCCCTGGCCACATCATCGTCGGCCTCGATGCCAAGGATGGCAAGGTGGCAACGGATGGCTGGAGCAAGATGTCGGGCCACGAAGTGATCGACCTGGCGAAAAAATTCGAAGCCTACGGCGTTGAATCCATCATTTATACGGACATCGGCCGCGACGGCATGATGGGCGGCATCAATATCGAAGCCACCGTCAAGCTGGCGCAAGCCGTCAAGATTCCCGTCATCGCCTCGGGCGGCCTGCACAATATCGGTGACGTGGAAGCGCTGTGCGCGGTCCAGGCCGAAGGCATCGAAGGCGTGATCTGCGGCCGTTCCATCTATGAAGGCACGATCGACCTGGCGCAGGCGCAAGAGCGCGCCGACGAATTGACCGACGCCGCCGTTTAAGCCAGCCCGGCCGGGTGTGCGCGTGCATGCCCGGCCTGGCGACAATCTGGATACCATCATGCTTGCAAAACGTATCATCCCCTGCCTCGACGTGACCAATGGCCGCGTCGTCAAAGGCGTCAATTTCACGGAATTGCGCGACGCCGGCGACCCGGTGGAAATTGCTCGCCGTTATGACGAGCAGGGCGCCGACGAAATCACTTTCCTCGACATTACCGCGTCCAGCGACAACCGCGGCCTGATCTTCGACATCATCGAAGCCGTGGCGTCGCAAGTGTTCATTCCGCTGACCGTGGGCGGCGGCGTGCGCGTGGTGGAAGACGTGCGCCGGCTGCTCAACGCGGGCGCCGACAAGGTCAGCATCAACACCTCGGCCGTGACGAATCCGCAACTGGTGTTTGAGGCATCGCAAAAGCATGGCTCGCAATGCATCGTCGTCGCCATTGATGCCAAGCAGGTGTCGCCCGGCAAGTGGGAAGTGTTTACCCATGGCGGGCGCACTGCCACCGGCCTGGACGCGTTCGAATGGGCGCGTAAAATGGAAAGCCTGGGGGCCGGAGAAATCTTGCTCACCAGCATGGACCGCGACGGCACCAAGGTGGGTTTCGACCTGGGCCTGACGCGTGGCGTGTCCGATGCCGTCAGCATTCCCGTGATTGCCTCGGGCGGCGTAGGCGGCTTGCAGGATCTGGTCGATGGTATCAAGGTGGGCCGCGCGGACGCCGTGCTGGCCGCCAGCATCTTCCATTATGGCCAGCACACGGTGCAGGAAGCCAAGCGTTTCATGGCGCAGCAGGGCATTCCCATGCGCCTGGCGTAACTACAGGCAGTAAATACAAGCAGGGTAGAAGAACATGCAAAACGGAACCATCGTAGCAAGCAATGCCAAGTGGCTGAAAAAGGTCAAATGGGACGAGCACGGCCTGGTGCCCGTGATCGCGCAGGAAGCGGGCAGCAATGACGTGCTGATGTTTGCCTGGATGAACCGCGACGCGTTGGCGCGCACGGTGGAGCTGGGTGAAGCCGTGTACTGGAGCCGTTCGCGCAAGAAATTGTGGCACAAGGGCGAAGAGTCCGGCCACACGCAAAAGGTGCTGGAAATCCGCCTTGATTGCGACGAGGACGTGGTCTTGCTGAAAATCGAGCAAGCCGGCGGCATCGCCTGCCATACGGGCCGCCATTCGTGCTTCTTCCAGAAATTCGAAGGCGATGAAAAAACGGGAGAATGGCAGATCACCGACCCCGTCCTGAAAGACCCTGACACGATTTACGCGGAAAGCAAGAGCAAATGAGTGAAACCTTGAAGCGCCTGGCCGCCGTGATCGAATCGCGCAAGCCGGCCAACGGCGGCGACCCCGCCACGTCCTATGTCGCGCGCCTGTTTGCCAAGGGCGATGACGCCATCCTGAAAAAATCGGCGAAGAGGCCACGGAAACGGTGATGGCCGCCAAGGATGCGCGGCGCGACAACGATCCGTCGAAGGTCCTGTACGAATGCGCCGACCTGTGGTTTCACTCGCTGGTGATGCTGGCGCAGTTCGACCTGACGCCGCAGCAGGTGCTCGACGAGCTGGCGCGCCGTGAAGGCTTGTCGGGCCTCGAAGAAAAGGCGGCGCGCAAGGATGCGCTGCGCGACGCTGGCGAAACAGACAAACACTGACCTACTGGAGCGTGCGTGGATAACTGCATTTTCTGCAAGATTGCTGCAAAACAAATTCCTTCGTCTATCGTGTATGAAGACGAGGACTTGCTGGCCTTCAAGGACATCAACCCGGCCGCCCCCGTGCATCTGCTGTTGATCCCGAAGCGCCACGTGGCCAGCCTGTCCGACTGTGATGACAGCCATACGGAAATACTGGGCAAGCTGCTGCGCCTGGCGCCGAAGCTCGCTGCCGAGTTCGGCTGCGCCGTCACGTATGAGGCCGATGGCACGCCTGCCGGTGGCTTCAAGACCATGATCAACAGCGGCCCGAACGGCGGTCAAGAGGTGTATCACCTGCACATGCATGTGTACGGCGGTCCCCGCCCCTGGCGCGGCCAGCACTGATTTCGCCGTACGCCGGGTTCGCGTGTATCTACCGGCATTGGTTGACGCTATTCGGGCACCGTCCCGCAAGGAGAATGTGATGGGTTCATTGAGTATTTGGCACTGGGTGATCGTTCTGGTCATTGTGATGCTGGTCTTCGGCACCAAGAAACTGGGCAATATCGGCGGTGATATCGGCAAAGCCGTCAAAGGTTTCAAGGATGGCGTCAAGGGCGACGATGACGCCGCGGCAGCCAATACCCCTCCTGCTGCGCCATCGCAAGTGGCCGATAAAAGCACCATCGACGTCGAGACGAAAGAGAAAAGCAAGTTCTGATAGCGTGGCGGGGCGCTTGCCTCGTCCGGTAACAGCCCTTGTCCGCTTATGATCGATCTCGGTCTCTCTAAAATCGCCATCATCGGCGTGGTTGCGTTGATAGTCATCGGCCCTGAAAAGCTGCCGAGAGTGGCGCGCATGGCCGGTACCCTGTATGGCCGCGCGCAACGCTACCTGAACCAGGTGAAATCCGAAGTCTCGCGCGAAATTGAAATGGAAGAGCTGAAAAACCTGCAGAAGGAAGTGCAGGATGCGGCCCATTCCGTCAAGCAAAGCGTGGAGAAATCCATGCATGGCGTGGAAAACTCGATTTCCGGCAACCTGGCCGAGGTGGAAAACGCCTGGCGCGGCGATGCAAGCGCGTATGAGGGGCATCACGACGCCCATGAAGCCATGCTGCGCGCTACCAACGATGACCTGGCCCGCAAGGCGCGCGAATTCCGCCGCAAGAAGCTGGTGCGCAATTCCGCCATCCCTGGCTGGTACAAGCAGCGCCATGGCGGCAAGCAGCACGTGCAGTCGGCGGCTGCCCGCGTGGCGCGTTTCCGTCCGCGCGCCAGTTCCTCCTCCTTTTACTCATGAGTAGCAAATCCCCGGTGGAAGAAACTTTTATCTCGCATCTGGTCGAGCTGCGCAACCGCCTGGTCAAGGCCTCGATCGGCATCGCCGTCGTCTGCGCCGTGCTGTTTTACTGGCCCGGCCCCTCGCATATCTACGATTTTATTGCCGCGCCGATGATCGCCTCGCTGCCGGCCGGCTCGAAAATGATCGCCACCGGCGTCATTTCACCGTTCCTGGTGCCGATGAAAGTGACCTTGGTGATCGCCTTCATCGTTGCCTTGCCCTGGGTGCTGTACCAGATGTGGGCCTTCATCGCGCCCGGCTTGTACACGCATGAAAAGCGCCTGATCGCGCCGCTGGTCATTTCGTCTTCCCTGCTGTTCATCGCCGGCGTGGCCTTCTGCTACTTCTTTGTCTTTGGCCGCGTCTTTCACTTCATCAGCGACTTTTCGCCGTCGTCGATTGCCGTCACGCCCGATATCGAAAACTACCTCGATTTCGTCATGTCGATGTGCCTGGCCTTTGGCGCCACCTTCGAGGTGCCCGTGGTGGTGGTGATCCTGGTGCGCATGGGCCTGGTCAGCATCGCGAAACTCAAGGAAATACGTCCCTACATCATCGTCGGCGCCTTCGTGATTGCCGCCATCGTCACGCCGCCGGATGTGGTCAGTCAGTTCTCGCTGGCCATCCCGATGTGCTTGCTGTTCGAGTTGGGCTTGCTGGTGGCGCCCATCTTCGTCAAGGCCACCCAGGCGCCGGAAGAAGCGTCCTAGACGACAGCAAGATACTGCAAGCACTATACGCAGGCAAAAGCCGCTGACCTCCCTCGGGAGCAGCGGCTTTTTCATTGGGCAGGCGCTTGGTGAGCATTTACTGCATGCGCTTCCCCTTGCTGGAAAATCGGCAATTGCCAGTGAGGAGTGCGGTGGCGCCTGCCTTCCCATGAGCTTAATGGACCGGGACGCCGGTGGTTTGCGGTGGCGCAAACGGATGCAAAAAGGGCGCCGCGGCGCCCTTTGCAAGGTGATGTTGCGTACCGCTTAATTCATCAGTTCCTTGATGACTTTCACGGGCGCGCTGCCGTAGCTGAGGAATTGCTCATGGAAATCCTTCAGCACGAATTTGCTACCCAGCGCTTGCTTGCGTTGTTCGCGCAAGTCCATGATCTCGCTGTAACCGCTGAAATAGCTGGTCAGTTGCACCGAGCTGAGCTGCACGCGGCGCCATTTCTCTGTTGCTTCACGCTTGGTCTGGAAGGCCTGGCGCGTCAGCAGGTCGAGCGCCTGTGCTTCCGTCATGCCCAGCACGTGCACGCTATAGTCGAGGATGGTGTTGGTGACGCTGCGCAAGTTCCACTTCGAATACATCAGCCACATTTCCGGCGCGTTATTGCCATAGCCCGATTCGAGCATCATGCGTTCGCCATATACGGCCCAGCCTTCGATCATGGCGCCGTTGCCGAAGATGGATTTGACCAGCGAGGGTGACTTGTTGGCATACACGAGCTGCGTGTAGTGGCCGGGGATGGCTTCGTGGATGTTCAGGATCTGCAAGATCCAGTGGTTGTACTCGCGCAAGCTGCTTTCCGCCTGTTCCGCCGTTTCGCCATCGAGTGGCGTCACGTTGTAATAGGTGCGGTCCTGCGGGCGATACGGGCCGGGAGCCTCGATGCTGGCGCCCGCCACGCCGCGCTGGTAGGCGGGCGTTTCACGCACGACCAGGGGCTTTTTCGGGTCCATCGTCAGCAGGTTGTGGCTGCTCACCCATTCCTGCAATTCCGGGATCTGGCGGCGGATTTCCGGTACGAAATCGGCGGGCGCAACGTGATTGCTGGAGAGCTTGTCGATCACCATGCCGATCTTCGCCGTGCGGTCCGCCGGCTTGGCCGTGGCGCCCATGGTTTTCACCCACAGTTCGTCGGACAGGCTATCCATGTGCTCGAGCAGCGTTTCGCGCGCCGCCAGGGCTTTCTGGTACATCTGCTCGGCGCTCACGCTGGCTTGGATATCGTAGGCAAATTTCTGTTCATACAAATCCTTGCCGATGCGGAAGGAACGCGCGTTGCCGTTCTGTGCCAGCGCGGCATCCTGTTCCGTCAGCCAGGCCGCATAGCCCTGCACGGCCGTGCGAGCCGCGGCGATGCGCGCGTTGTACAGCTGTTTTTCCGTCGGCGTCAGGATGGAGCCCTGTGCCGTCTTGTTCAGGTCGTCAAGCACGCTGAGCACGCCGGCGCTCTGGGCGATGGCCAGCTGCGTGTGTTCGCGCGTGGGGTTGACGATGCTGGCGCGGGCGGCCGCATAGTATTGCGGCACGGTGGCGATGCGCTTGAGCAAGGTGCGCAGGCGCTGCGGCTGGGCCGCGTACTCCGTATTCAGGATGAAGTCGATCGAGCCGGCCACGTTGTACTGGGCGGGATTCCATTCGAATTCGCGGAAGGTGGTCAGATACCAGCGGTCCGATTGCAGTTTATTCGTCAGCAAGGCCAGGTCGGTACGTTGCTTGTCCGACATTTTGCTGGCATTCAGCTTGCCGAACTTGCCCAGCCATTCTTCGATGAAGGCCAGTTGCTTCTGGCGGCTGGCCGCGTCGGGAATGCTCAGGTTGGCGGCGCCATCGTACTTGCCGACCGAAATCGCGCTTTCCGGGTCCAGGCGCCACAGGGCCGTGAGGAACTGGCCACTCAGGTTATTCATGGAACGATCGCTGCTGTTTTCGCTGGCGACGGCGGCGACCGTGGCTGCCGTGGCGGCGCTGACGACGGCCGCCTTCTTGGCGACGATTTTTTTCTTGCTGCTGCTGGTGCTGGCCTTGCCGTTTTTCTGCGGCTTCTTGGCGGCGCTGGCCGGTGTCAGGGTAAAGGCCATCATCAATGCGGCGAGCGCAACTTTATTTTTTATTGGCATAGTTTATCTCTTGAATATTTTGTTGTTTGTCCTAATCAGAAAATAATAAACTTATAATATAAGTAACAAACAACTATTGAAAGGTTGGCCTTGCTTGCCTGGGCGGCCCAAAGATTAGCATTAATTGCCGCCGCTGCGCAGTTTTTTGCGCCGGGAGCGCGCGCGGCGCTAGACGACGATGGCGCTGCCGCGCAGCATGTCCTGGTGGCGCGCATTGATGGCCGCCACGGCATCCTTGCCGCGCGCCATGCTGGTAGCGTGGATTTCGATGTCCTGCGTGTAGCGCTGGCTGACGCGCACCGTGTAGGACTGGAACAGCCAGCTCCAGAAGTTCGTTTCATAGACGGCTTCATCCATGTCGCGCCATTTGACGACCGTGAGTTTCTTTTTCCACGGCAAGATGCCGGACGCCAGCCACACGCCAGCCTCGTCGTAGTACAGCTGATAGCTGCGTATCGTCAGCAGGCGGTAGGCGACGATCAGGGCCGAGCCGATCAGCACGACGAAAGCGGCGCGCGCGTTGTACTTGAAGGCGAGCGGCAGGGCGGCAAAAAACAGCAGCACGGCGATGACGAAGGTGCTGACGTAGGCGGTCCAGGATTTGCCGCACAAAAAGGTGGCGCGCTGGCCGGCGCTGGTGGCGATATAGTCGGTCATGGCGTGGCAGAGAAACAGGGAGAAAGGATCATCGCATGGAACGCGGCTTCGCCGTTCATTTTTTCAAGCCCTCCTGCAGCATGCCCAGCATGTCATTGGCCGACATGCGCGCGGCCGCGTCGCTGCCTTCCAATAAACTGTCGGCCAGGTCGCGCTTGTGCTGGTGTAATTCGACGATGCCTTCCTCGATCGTGTGCTTGGCCACCAGGCGGTAGATGGTGACGGGGCGCAATTGCCCCATGCGGTGGGCGCGGTCCGAGGCCTGGTCTTCCACGGCCGGATTCCACCACGGATCCATGTGGATCACGTAATCGGCTGCCGTCAAATTGATGCCCATGCCGCCCGCTTTCAGGCTGATCAGGAAGACATCGCCTTCTCCCGCCTGGAAGGCATCGACCCGGCGCTTGCGTTCCTGCATGGGCGTGCTGCCGTCGAGATACTGGTAGCTGACGCCGTGCTGCTCCAGGTGCTTGCGGATCAGGGTCAAGTGGTCGACGAACTGGCTGAAGAC
The DNA here is from genome assembly GCF_023509035.1 of Janthinobacterium lividum. Lineage (NCBI taxonomy): Bacteria > Pseudomonadati > Pseudomonadota > Betaproteobacteria > Burkholderiales > Oxalobacteraceae > Janthinobacterium > Janthinobacterium lividum. The sequence continues at coordinate 1,178,298 of NZ_CP075583.1, forward strand.
GAGCACCTTGTGGCGGTTTTCCAGCAAACCCGACAGCAATTGCGCGAAGGCCGCCAGCTTGCTGCTGGCCAGGCCCAGTTCCGGCGCCACCAGTTGCGGATTGCAGCAGGCGCGGCGCAGCTTCATGATCTCGGCCAGGATCTGGATGGCTTTTTTCGACGCCGGCCCTTCTACCATCGCCAGCTTTTCCAGCGCTTCGCGGCGCAAGGATTCGTACAGCGCCGTTTCCTGTGGCGACAGTTCCACTTCCAGCACGATTTCCGTGCGCGACGGCAATTCCGACAGCACTTGCGTCTTGGTGCGGCGCAGGATGAACGGCGCGATCAGGCGGCGCAGCCGCAGGCGCGCGCCAGCCGCCGCCCGCTTGTCCTGATCCTTTTCGATGGGTCCGGCGAAGCGCAGGTTGAACTGATCGAGGGTGCCCAGCAAACCGGGGTTGATGAAGCGGAACAGATTCCACAATTCGCCCAGATGATTTTCCAGCGGCGTGCCGCTGGCCACCATGCGGAAATCCCCTTGCAAGGCCATCACGGCTTGCGAGCGCTTGGTGGCGCCATTCTTGATGGCCTGCGCTTCATCGAGCACGATGGTATGCCAGCGCACGCCGGCAAACATGGTGGCTTCCTGCTGCAGCAAGCCATAGCTGGCCACCACCACGTCGAACGGTTGCAATGTTTCCAGCATGTCGGCGCGGTCGCCGCTGCCGAACAGTTTGATATTCAAGGTGGGCGCGAAGCGCTGCGCTTCGCTGATCCAGTTCATGCACACGGACGTGGGGGCGACGACGAGGGTGGGGCCGTTCGGCGCGCGCGCCAGGATCAGGGCCAGCGCCTGTAAGGTCTTGCCGAGTCCCATGTCGTCGGCCAGGCAGGCGCCCACGCCCCAGTGCGCCAAGCGCGCCAGCCATTGGTAGCCGGCCAGCTGGTAGTCGCGCAAGTCCGCCTGCAGGGTGCTGGGCAACTGCGGTTGAAAGTCGTCGAGGGCGCGCAGGCGCAGCAAGTGTTCGCGCCACAATTTGTCGGCCTTCACGCCGCCCGCGTCGTTGGCCAGCTCTTCCAGCGCGAAGGCGGCCAGCGGGTGGATGTGCACGCCATCGGCATGCGCCTCGCCATACGCGGCCAGCTCCGACAACCGGCGGTACAATTCGTCGCTCAGGGCCAGGAACTGGTTGTCGCCCAGGGCCACGAAGCGGCTTTTATTGTTCTGCATCAAGTCGAGCAGGGCGCGCAAATCCATGACCTTGTCTTCATCGATCTGCACTTCGCCGCTGGCGGCAAACCAGTCTTTTTCGCTCTTGATATTCAGGCGCATCTGGCCGCTGTCGATACGTTTCGACACGCGCATGGTTTCGCCTTCGGGCCACGCCAGTACGATGCCCTCTGGGTCCAGCGCCTGCAATTCCACCAGCAGTTGCAGGCCCAGGGCAGGCTGGCCCAGCAGCCACTCGCCATGCTCTTCTTCCGCCTCTTCCAGCACCAGGCAACGACCGATGAGCTGGCGCTGCGCCTCGCGCTCCGCGTTCAGGTCGCGCCGCGCCTGCACGGCCCGGCCCGCCACGTCGGCAAACACGCTTTCGGCGCCGCTGCCGGGCGCGTAATAGGCGCCGTTGTCGAGCAAAGGGCGCACGAGGATCTGCATTTTCAGACCCTGCTGGTAGGGCAGCAAGTGCACGTGCAGGCGGTGGTCGGCCGTGATCGCTTCCGCGTCGCCGGCGCCGCCGCCGATATCCGATTGCACGGTGACCATGGACGAGATGGCGCCGATCGCCTGCATCACCTGTTTTTCCGCGTGGAGAGGCACGGACAGGCCCAGGCCCACGATGGCGCCGATGCGCCGGTGCTCGTCGAGGATGTGCACCACGCGCAAGCGCGTCGGCGTTTCGCGCTGCACCACCACATTGCTGCCGTTGTCGGGCAGGGGCGGCTGCATGCCCAGCCACAGCTGCCCCTCGTGCGACTTGATGAGGAGTTCGGGCGCGCCGGCGATCAGTTCCACGCGCGTCTCGGGATGGTCTAGCCAGAAGACGAGCGGGTGGCCCACCAGTAGCACGGCGGCCTTGTCCAGCTCGACTTCATAGCGGGGCGCCGACGAATAGTATTGCTTGAACGGCGCGATGCTGCCTGCCGCGCGGGCGTCTTGCGGCGTGAGGAAATCGATGTCGCCCGCCTCTTCGGCCAGGCGTTTCAAGCCCATGGCGCGGCCCTTGCTCCAGCCACCGCGCGCGTCGCGTTTCTGCTCGCGCACTTCCACGGCCGTCAGGCCAAAGCGCGGGTCGAACGCCACCAGCCACACCAGGCGCGAGACGCCGCCCAGCGCTTCGGCAGGCGCGTTCTGTTGCAGGTTGATGAGGGCGCTCAGCTGGCGCTGCCACGCTTCCTGGCGCTCGAACCACGGCGCCATGTCCGTCAAGCCGTGTTGCGCCCGCTTGGCTGTCGCAAAGCGCTCCTGCTGCGGCTCGCCCATCAAGCCCAGCAAGCCGGCCGCCTGCGCGGCGATCAGATCGTAGCCGGCGGCGTCCGCTTGCTGCACCAGCGATCGCAGCTGGTCCTTGCGTTCGCTCAATTGCGGTAGCGCCAGCCAGTAGTACAGCAAGGCCTGGAACAGCTGTGCCTGCAGTCCCGTTTCCCAGTTGTGCGTGGGGATGCTTTCCGCCAGCTGCACGCCGCCGCGCACCAGGCGCAAGGTGTTCAGTTGCTGGTAGACGATGCTGTCGTGGTTCGGCTGCGCGTGCAGCGCGATATCGAGATAGGTCTCCGCGCTTTTCAGCAGCTTGGCGTCGTTGCCGCGCAGCAGGGCCAGCACGTACAGGTGGCCGCCGATGCCCGTAAAGCACAGCTTGCGTTTGCCCGCCTCCTTGCGCAGCCCTTTCAGGGCCGTTTCGAAGCCCGCCACGGCGTGCGCATGTTCGCCGCGCAACAGGGCAATGCTGCTGTCGACAAACAGCGCCTGCGGCCCCTGCTGGCCCGCCAGGTAGCGGGAGGCCGCGTCGAGTTCGCCGCACAGCAGGGCGTCTTCGGCCAGGGCCAGGGGCAGGGCGGCGCCGATATGGTCGCCGGCCGCCGCCTGGCGCGCGTGGTGCGCGCGCGCGTAGCTACGGATGGCGTGCGCCGTGGCCGGCTCGCGCGGGGCGTTGCCCAGCAGCACGGCGAGGATGTCATCCTGCAGTTGCGGCATGACGAAAGACAGCATCTCCGGTTCGAACGGCCGGCCGAAAATCTCGATCAGCGGATGCAGCTGCTGCGCTTCATAGCACGCCATGCAGGCGGCCAGGATGGCAGCCACGTGGCGTACCTCGTCGTTGCGCAGCAGGGCAATGCGCAGGCGCGCCACGCCTTGCCGGTAGCTGCGCAATTCCACATAGCCATCCCAGTTGCGGCGCACGGGGTTGATCAGCTCGATGGCCTGGCACAGGTCGCGAAACACCAGGTGCTCGATGGCGGCGCGCATGGCGGGCCAGCGCAGCCTGGCTTCGCAGGCAAAGCCCCGTCCCACCACCTCGCTGGCCAGCGCCAGACGCGTCAGCCGCAGCAGCATGTTGGTCACCACCAGCAGGGAAAACGGCGTGCCGTCCGGCTCGACGATATTGGCGCGCTGTAAGTGTTCATACACGGCATGCTTGCCCACCGGTTCGCCCGTGATCGCCAGCAGGGCCAGGATCATCTGTTCGTGCTGCTCCAGTGCGGCGAACTCGTCCAGCAGGTGCTGCTCTGCATGCTGCTCGCTCATGCGGGCAAATTGGCGATATGCACGGGCGGCTCGCCGGCCGCCACGGGCAGGCCGAACACGCGCTGGTAGAAATACAGTTCCGCATCCAAGGTGCGCACGATGTTTTCCGCCTTGCGGAAGCCGTGCCCCTCGCCTTCCAGCGGTACATAGGCGACGGGCACGCCGCGCGCCTGCAGGGCGTCAACCATCAGCTGCGACTGCTGCGGTGGCACGACCTTGTCATCGAGGCCCTGGAAGAAAATCATCGGGCGCGACAATTTATCCGTGTGGTGGATGGGCGAGCGCTCAAGGTACAGCGCTTCGGCTTGCGGCTGCGAAGCGATCAGGTAATCGGTGTAGCGCGATTCGAACTTGTGCGAATCGTTGTCCAGGCCCTTCAGGTCGGACACGCCATAGTAACTGGCGCCCGCCTTGAAGACGTCGTGGAAGGTCAGGGCGCACAGGGTCGTCAGGCCGCCGGCGCTGCCGCCGCGGATGATCAGGCGTTCCGGGTCGGCCAGGCCGTTGGTCGCCAGGTAGCGCGCGCCGGCGATGCAGTCTTCCACGTCCACGATGCCCCATTGCCCGCGCAGCGCGTCGCGGTATTCGCGGCCGAAACCGCTGCTACCGCCGTAGTTGACGTCGAGCACGCCGATGCCGCGGCTGGTCCAGTATTGCGTCGCCAGTTTCAAGGTATTGCTGGCCATGCTGGTGGGGCCGCCATGGCTGATGACGATGACGGGTGGCAAGGTTCCCGCCGGCGCCTGCACGTCGCCATTCGTGGGCGGATAAAAGAAGGCGTAAGCCGTGCGGCCATTGCTGCTAGGAAAACTCAAACTGCGCGGCACGGACAGGTAGTCGAGCGCGGGCAAGTGTGCAATCGACTGCGCCAGCACTTCCAGCTCATGGTTCGACAAATCGATGCGCGCCAGTTCCAGCGCGATGGTGGGGCTGCCGCCCAGGAGCGCGACGAAGCCGGGTCCCACGCGCAGTTCGCGGATTTCCTGGTACGGGTGGGGAATCGGCTCGAGCTTGGCCGCCGCCACGTTCAATTGCGCCAGGTAGCTGATGCCGGCCTGGATATACGTGCAGACGATCTCGTCGTCGGAAAGAAAACCGTACATGCTGCCGCCGAAGGTCCAGTGCGGCGTGGCAAATTCCGCTTCCATTGGGCACAGTGCCTCGATGTCGGCGCCATGCAGGCGGTACAGATTCCACCAGCCGCTGCTGTCGGAAACGAAGTGCAGCAAGCCGTTCGGCGACCATTCCGGCTGGCAAATCGACTCGCGCGCGCCGCCGGCGATCAGGCGCGGCGAACCCAGGCTGCCGTCCGCCTGCACGTCGGCCAGCCACAGTTCCGTGCCTTGCCACGGCAGGCGCGGGTGGTCCCAGCTGATCCAGGCCAGCTGTCTGCCGTCCGGCGACAAGCGCGGCGCCGCATAAAAATCGTGGCCGCGCGCCAGCACCGTTTCGCGCCCGTCGAAGCCGACGGCGGCCAGGCAGTTTTCCGGAAGGGCATGACCTTCTTCCGGATGCTGCTCGCGCACGGCGATCAGGCGGGCACGGGCCGCATCGACGACAAAATCCGCATGGCGCGTGCTGCCGCCCGTGGTGAACGCTTCGGGCACGCCGTCGCCGCTCACGCGGTACAGGCAGTTGTCGGCGAAATGCGAGAAATACACGGTATCGCCGGCGACGGCATACGCGCCGCCGCCGTATTCATGCACGCGGGTACGCACATTGAAGGGCGCCGGCGTCAGTTCATCGATGCGCGCGCCGCGCTGGCGCAGCAGAGTGTTGCGGCCCGCTTCGCTGGCGCGCCCGGCCAGCCAGTACACATCGTTCCCATCCGCACCGCCCAGGGCCAGCTGCGTCAGCGGCGAGGCGCCGGCGGCGACGATGGCCGCGCTGATCGGCGATGGCCAGATGCCATAAGGGGTGCTGGATGCGGTCGAGGTCATGCGGGCTCCGTATAGTGGGGGGATCAAGGGCCGCCAGGCAGGGTCAGGGCGCGCGGCAGCGTGCATCATCATAATGGAAGGGCTGGCGCAACGAAAGTCATCGCTGTGCGTGGCAAATGCTGCAAAGCGGCACCTGAATCAATGAAATGGCGGCGATTGGATGCGATAATACCGCTTCTCCAAGCTCGATTGCCTGCCATGCCACAATTTGCTCCGCTCCAGAATGATACTTTCCTGCGCGCCCTGCTGCGCCAGCCGACCGAGCACACCCCTGTCTGGCTGATGCGCCAGGCGGGCCGCTATTTGCCCGAATACCGCGCCACGCGCGAGCGGGCCGGCTCTTTCCTGGGCCTGGCAAAGAATCCCGATTACGCCACGGAAGTGACCTTGCAGCCGCTGGAGCGTTTCCCGCTCGACGCGGCCATCCTGTTTTCCGACATCCTGACGGTGCCTGACGCGATGGGCCTGGGCCTGTATTTCGCCGATGGCGAAGGCCCGAAGTTCGAGCGTCCGCTGCGCACGGAACAGGACGTGCAGGCTTTGCGCGTGCCGGATCTGGAGTCGCTCGACTACGTCTTCAAGGCCGTCACGCAAATCCGCACGGAATTGAACGGCCGCGTGCCGCTGATCGGTTTTTCCGGCAGCCCGTGGACCCTGGCGTGCTACATGGTGGAAGGCGGCGGCTCGAAAGAGTTCCACACCATCAAGAAGATGCTGTACAACCGCCCGGACCTGATGCACCACATCCTGGCCATCAACGCCACCTCCGTGGCGCAGTACCTGAATGCGCAAATCGATGCCGGCGCGCAAGCCGTGATGATTTTCGATTCCTGGGGCGGTGCGCTGGCCGATGGCGCCTACCAGGAATTCTCGCTGGCCTACATGCAACAAGTGGTGGCGCAGCTGAAGCGCGACAAGGATGGCGTGAAAATCCCCGCCATCGTATTTACCAAGGGCGGCGGCCAGTGGATCGAACAGATCGCCGACATCGGCGCCGATGCCGTGGGCCTGGACTGGACCGTCAACCTGACGCGCGCGCGCCAGCTGGTGGGACATAAGGTGGGATTGCAGGGCAATCTCGACCCCGCCATCCTGTTCGCCAGCCCCGAGCAGATCCGCGCCGAAGTGGCGAAAGTGCTCAACGCCTTTGGCGCGCCGTCGGCAGGCACGGGCCATGTATTCAACCTGGGCCATGGCATTTCCCAGTTTACGCCGCCGGAATCCGTGGAAGCGATGGTGGAAGCCGTGCACAGCATGAGCCGCGCCATGCGCAGCGGCCAGTAATTCCCCGTTTCCCCCGGCGCAGGGGCAGAGAAGGCAGGCTTTCCAGTGGAAGCCTGCCTTTTTCTTTGCTGCGCACTAGCAAGAAAATACCGACTTATGCACAATTTTTTTTGCTGCGGAAATAAGAGGCAGTCGAAGAGCCATGCCCGGGGAAGCTCTGCAAGTGCTTGATTATTAAGAAATAAAAAATGCCTTGCTCAGCGGACTTTGTTGCAATTGATAAGGTTATTCTTCCGTTTGCCAGCCTTATTCGTTCATTGTCCACAAAGTTATCAACAGATTCTGTGGATAAAATTGAAAAGTAATTTGTTAACCGATACTTAGCGCAGATGTTCAGGTTTCACCTGAAGTGTATGCTGCAGTGCATGATAATTACACAATGTTTCGCCGTCCGGCAGGCAAAAACGAACGCTTGCCCGGCAATTGTCAAATTTGCCGCATGCGGCAGGTGTTTTTCCGGATCGGACACCTTAAAACGGTGCTGATTTCTGTATAAATAAATTACAAATGGTTCAGTTATGCACAGCGGCGGAAATGCCCCATGGATTTATAGCCTCCCGGGCATCAATTTTTAAGTCATTGATTTTAAATAGTTAATTTTTCTTGCGTGCCCCTCTTGACGGCGATCGAAATCTTCTATCCACATTTTTCTGAAAGTTAATTTTGCTTTGTCCACAAAGTTATCCACAGAATTTTCTTCAGGCACGATGACGCGCTGTTGCGTCCGCCGTTAGGCGTTTGAGGGGCGGAACAAGTATTATGGCCGGCTCGCTTGATGCCTGACATCCCGCCGCGCCATTGACCCCGCGGCGCGCTTTTTTAATGAGATAGGCCACCCCCATGTCGCAGTGCTTTTCGACGTCGTGCATCCTGAAAATCGCGCTCGACACGCCCCTGAACGCCCTGTTCGACTACCGCTGGAACGCATTGGCGGATGCGGACGCTGCCGTGCCGCTGCCGCAAGTGGGGCAGTTGGCGCTGGTGCCGTTCGGCCGGCGCGAAGTGATGGGGCTGATCGTCGGCGTGTCCGACAGCACCGACGTGCCCGCCGCGAAATTGAAGGACGTGCTGGCCGTGCGCAGCCAGCTGGCGCCGCTGTCGGAACAGTGGCTGGCGCTGGCCGCCTTTGCCGCCGATTACTACCAGCGTCCGCTGGGTGAAGTGGCCCTGCCGGGCTTGCCGAAGAATTTGCGGGTGCTCACCACCGTGGCGCTGGACCGGGCCATCAAGAAGCTGGCCAAGCTGGCCGACGCGCATGACGGCACGCCACTGAACATGCCGGCGCTCAATCCTGCTCAGCAGGAAGCGGCCGATGCCATCGGCGGCGCGCAGGGTTTCAAGCCCACCCTGCTGTATGGGGTGACGGGCAGTGGCAAGACGGAAGTGTATCTGCAAGCCTGCGCCCAGGTGCTGGCGCGCGACGAGGCGGCGCAAATCCTCATCCTGGTGCCGGAAATCAATTTGACGCCCCAGTTGGAAGGCAATATCCGCGCGCGCTTTCCCGGCGTCATGCTGGCTACCTTGCACAGCAGCCTGTCCGAGGGCGAGCGCATGCTGCACTGGCTGGCCGCCCACCAGGGCCAGGCGCGCATCGTCCTCGGCACGCGATTAGCCATCCTGGCGTCCTTGCCTAAATTGAAACTGATCGTCATCGACGAAGAGCACGACCCTTCCTACAAGCAGCAAGAAGGCTTGCGCTATTCGGCGCGCGACCTGGCCGTGTGGCGCGCCTGGCAATTGCAGATACCCATCGTGCTCGGTTCGGCCACGCCCTCGCTGGAAAGCTGGCACCACGCCCAGACGGGACGCTACCGCAAGCTGGAATTGCGCGAACGGGCCGTCAAGAATGCGGTGTTGCCTCGCGTCAAGATTTTGGACATGGAGCGTGACAAGCCGAAAGATGGCCTGACTTCGCATCTGGTAGCCGCCTTGAAACTGCGCATGGAGCGCGGTGAGCAGTCGCTGCTGTTCTTGAACCGGCGCGGCTATTCGCCCGTGATCTGCTGCGAATCGTGCGGCTGGATCAGCAATTGCACGCGCTGCACCTCGTTCATGGTGCTGCACAAGCCCGAACACCGCCTGCGCTGCCACCATTGCAGCCTGGAATTGCGTATTCCCCGCCATTGCCCCACCTGCGGCAACGTCGACTTGCAGCCGCTGGGACGCGGTACGCAGCGGGTGGAAGAGGGCTTGCAGCAACTGTTTCCGGAGGCGCGGATCTTGCGCATCGATGCCGATTCCACGCGCAAGAAAGGCAGCGCGCAGGAAGCGTTCGACACCGTGCACCGGGGCGAAGTGGATATTTTGATCGGCACGCAGATGGTGGCCAAGGGCCACGATTTTAAAAAGCTGACCCTGGTAGGCATTTTGAATCCGGACACGGCCCTGTTTTCCCAGGATTACCGGGCCAGCGAACGGCTGTTTGCCCAGTTGATGCAGGTGGCGGGCCGGGCCGGGCGGGCCGCGCAGACGGAAGGCGGCAGCATTTCCGAAGTGCTGATCCAGACGCGCTATGCGCGCCATCCGCTGTACGACGCCGTCGTCAACCACGATTACGACCACTTCGCCACGACCTTGCTGGAAGAGCGGGCCCAGGCGGCGCTGCCGCCGTATCTGTTCCAGGCCCTGCTGCGGGCCGAAGCGCCCGAGCTGGCCACGGCCATCGAGTTCCTGCAGGCGGCCAAGGAATGCATGGAACATCCGCAGGTGACCATCAATGACCCGATTCCCATGAGCATGACGCGCGTGTACAACGTGGACCGCGCCCAGCTGCTGCTCGAATCCGCCTCGCGGCCCGCGCTGCAGGCGTTTTTAAAAGAATGGCTGACTGAATTGCGCGCCATGAAGTCGCGCGTGAAATGGTCGCTGGAAGTGGACCCGCTGGATATCTGATTAGTTCAGGTAGTCGCGCGCCGACTTGACGATCTGCTCGGACAGCAGTTTGGTAAACGGCGTGTCCAGGGTCCACGCATGCCAGCTCAGCGGCACGTCCAGGGTGCTGCCCGGCATCAGATCCACGAGACGGTCTGTTGCCAGCGCTGGCGCGGCCAGACGCTGTGGCATCAAGCCGTAGGCCAGGCCATCCTGGATGCAGGCGCGGCGCGCCGCTTCGACCGGTAAAGTGTGGTGTGGAAACGGTTCACGCATGCTTAATTGTTCAGCGAGGAAACGCGCCAGCAAGCCGTGCTGGCCCACGACGGCGGGCGCCAGTTGCACCGCCTCGGCAATAAAACCATCGCCGAACCAGTGGCCCGCAAACACGGGCGTGGCCACGCAGACATAGCGCAAGGTGCCCAGCGGCGTGACGCTGGTGGCGGCCGCCGCGTCGATCGCTGTGCCGGACTCGGCCGACACGCAGCCAAACACGGAACCGTCGCGCACCATTTGCAGGGCGCTGACGCTGTCGGCCAGGCGCACGTCGAGCTGGCAGCGCGGCGGCGCCAGCAGGGCGGACAAGGTGTCGGGGAACCAGGTAGCCAGGCTGTCGGCATCGATGGCGATGGCGATTTCCGGCATGCTGACGCTGTTGCCCAGGTCGATGTCGAGCGACGCTTCCATCAGCTTGACGTTGCGGTGATGCACGATCAGGCGCTGGCCCAGGCCCGTCGGCACGGCTGGCTGGCCACGGATGATCAGCAGGCGCCCGCTGGCGTCTTCCAGCGCCTTGATGCGCTGCGAGACGGCCGACTGGGTGATGCCCAGCGCCAGGGCGGCCTTGTCGAAACTGCCATGGCTGGCGACGGCGTCCAGCACGGCAAGCGCGCGATAATCGAGTGATCCCATTAGCTCAGCTTATAAATTTTGAAAATGATTAGTTATACTAATGCATATATTGCTGCAAAGTAAAACCTTATTTTCACCAAACGGGTAGTATCGAACGCTGTGAGCAACCTAGTGGGATGGACGGCACGATGAAGACGATACAAGTGGATGTGGCCGTGATCGGCAGCGGCACGGCCGGCATGACGGCGCATAGGGCGGCGCGCATGCAGGGCAAGCGCGTGCTGATGATCGAAAGCGGGCCGTACGGCACGACGTGCGCGCGCGTGGGCTGCATGCCCAGCAAACTCTTGATTGCGGCGGCCGAGGCGGCCCATGCCGTGGCTGCCGCGCCGGCGTTTGGCGTGCATCCGGGCCCCGTGCGCATCGATGGCCGACAAGTGATGGCCAGGGTGCGCAGCGAGCGCGACCGTTTTGTCGGCTTCGTGCTCGACGGCGTCAACGCCATCCCCGAGGAAGAAAAACTGCGCGGCCATGCGCGCTTCATCGCGCCCGGAAAATTGCAGGTGGATGAGCATACCCTTGTCGAGGCCACCAGCGTGGTGATCGCCACCGGTTCCACGCCCGTCGTGCCGCCCGAGTGGCAGGCGGGCGGCGACAGGGTCATCACCAGCGACGCCGTGTTCGAGTGGACGGACTTGCCAAGCTCCGTGGCCGTGGTGGGCAGCGGCGTGATCGGCCTGGAGCTGGGGCAGGCGCTGGCTCGCCTGGGCGTGCGTGTGACCCTGTTTGCGCGCGGCAATAAAGTCGCGCAGCTGACGGACCCGCTGGTGTTGCGGGAGGCGGACGCCGTACTGGCGCGTGAACTCGATATCCGTTTCATGACCCAGGTCGCGCATGTGGCAAAAACGCCAGACGGCAGCGGTATCGCGCTGACCAGCCGCGATGGCGATGGCGTGGAAAAAACCGAGCAGTTCGCGTATCTGCTGGCCGCCATCGGCCGCCGTCCGAACGTGGACCAGATCGGCCTGGAAACGGCGCAAATCGAGCTCGACCGCCACGGCATCCCTCTGCATGACCCGCACACCATGCAGTGCGGCAAGAGCGCCATTTTCATTGCGGGCGACGCCGACAATGCCTTGCCGCTGCTGCCCGAGGCGGCCGACGAGGGCCGCATCGCGGGCGACAACGCGGCGTGCTTTCCTGACGTCAAACCGGGCTTGCGCCGCACGCCGTTGACCATCGCCTTCACGGAGCCGCAGATCGCCACCCTGGGTGCCACCTACCAGCAATTGTGCGTGAGCCACGCGGGCCGCTTCGCCGTCGGCGCCGTGTCGTTCGGCAACCAGGGCCGCAGCCGCGTGATGCTGCAAAACCAGGGCTTGCTGCGCGTGTATGCGGAATTTGGCAGCAAGCGTTTTCTCGGTGCCGAGCTGATCGGCCCAAGGGCGGAACACCTGGGTCACTTGCTGGCGTGGGCGTGTCAGGCCCAGCTGACGGTGCCGGCCATGCTCGACATGCCGTTCTATCACCCCGTCATCGAGGAAGGCGTGCGCACGGCCTTGCGCGAGCTGGCGCTGCACCTGGAAAAAGACCCGGAACACGCGCCCGGCTGCGCCGATTGCACACCTGGACCATGAATGCAACTTTATGCTTTATATAATTTTGTAGACAAGCTCACATGATTGCGCGATCATCGCTGGCACATTGAAATATTGATTAAAAGAAAAAAACATTTCAAATGGTTCATGCCCACGACCACCCGATGGTAAAAAGGGTGGCGGCTAGCGATGACGGAGACGATGTGAAAATTCGGCGCATTTATGCGGGAGAGCTCGCCCTGGGCGTGGCCCTGCCCTGGGACGTGCACGGCGAGACGGGCGGCTTGCTGGCCAGGCTGGGCCATGTCATCAGCAGCGAGAACCAGATCGAATTGCTGCTGGCGCGAGGCGTCATCGCCGACACCAGTGCGGACGTGCCGCGTACGGCCACGGAAGCGCCGTCGGCGCTGCGCATGCTGAACCTCGTCACGGCAGGGCTGGCCCTCGTCTTGCCGGCTATTGCCGCCAGGCAGGCGGGCAGTCACGCATCCCTGGCGCCGCTGGCGCAACTGGTGGAAGAGGCGGTTGCACTGGACGCCGACGTGGCGCTGGCCTGCATCCTGCACAACCAGGGCGCGGGCGACTTTGCCGTGCGCCACAGCGTCGACACGGCCGTCATCACGGCCTTGCTGGCGCGCGCCCTGAAACTCGATGATGGTGTGATCCGCAGCGTGGTGCTGGCCGCGCTGAGCATGAATGTGGGCATGCTGGAACGCCATGCGGATTTCCAGCACAAGGCGGGGCCGCTGGACGCGCAGGAGCGCGCCTATTTGCGCGCCCATCCGCAAGCGGGTGTCGACTTGCTGCGCGCGACGGGCGTGACGGACGCCGTCTGGCTGCAGGCCGTGCTGCAGCACCATGAAAATATCGATGGCAGCGGCTATCCGCTGGGCACGCAAGGCGAGGCGATCGGCATCGGCGCGCGCCTGATCATGCTGGCCGACCGCTATTGCGCGCGCGTGTCGAAGCGCAGCTATCGCCAGCCCTTGCTGCCGAACGTGGCCCTGCGCGAAATGTTGATGGCCGACAAGGCTACCCTGGATGCGCCGCTGGCGTCCCTGCTGGTGCGCGAGCTGGGCATCTACCCGGTCGGTACCTTCGTCAAACTGTTAAATGGTGAAATCGGCGTCGTCACGCGCAAGGGCTTGAATGCCAGCACGCCCCACGTGCAGTCGCTGATCGGCCCCCGCGGCGCGCGCCTGGACGTGCCGCTGCGCCGTGATACGCGCGTGGATTTGCACGCCATCCGCGAAGTGCTCAGCGCGGAGCAGGCGGGTTTGCAGTTTCGCCCTGATCAGCTGTGGGGCCGCAGCGCGCGAATTTAGCCCAAGCGTTTAGTTCAGCAAGCCCGCATCCAGCCGCCCTTCGAGCGCCAGCTCGCGCATGATGCGCACGGTGTCGATGTCGGACTCCTTGTAGGCGGAGCGGCGGAAGTCGTCGTACAGGGCGTTGGCCGCATCGGTGGCCGCGTCGTGGCCGTCGTCGTACTGGAAGCGCACCCACAGGCTGGCCTCGTCGGGCATCTCGATGGTCATCACCAGCGAGGAGGCGCTGATATCCTTTTGCGCCGGCACTTCGTAGCGCACCTGCAGTTGCGGCACCAGCACCACTCTGTCGTTGATGACCAGCTCGCCATAACGCAGGCTGCGCGCGAAACCGGCGTCGCTGCGCTCGCTGATCTGGCACTCGTCCAGGTGCGGCACGAACAGCTTGGGCGATTCGGCGCGCAAGACCAGGCCGCGCCAAACCTGTTCCAGGCTCAAGGTGTCGATCAGCGGGTTCAGCGGATCGTTGATTTCAATCAGGTGTTCAAATTTCATGGGACTGTCATTCGGTAAGTGGGCGCGCACGGGCGAGATATAGGCGGAATGGTACTCCAGGCTTGGCCTCGCCGCACGCATGGCATGGCCCAAGATGGCGGCATAGGGCGATATATCAATGCCATTGCCTGTTTTGCAGGCACTGCCTGCTGCGCAAATAGCCCACGCGACGCTGTTACAATGGGCTGCTGTTCCCTGCGGAAATACCCTGATGTCCAAAGCACCACAGTTCGGTCTGAATGCGCCCCAAAGCGAAGCGGTTACCTACCTCGACGGCCCCTGCCTGGTGCTGGCGGGCGCCGGCTCGGGCAAGACGCGCGTGATTACGCAAAAGATCGCCCATCTGATCGAAGACCGGGGCTATGACCCACGCACCATCGCCGCGCTGACCTTCACCAACAAGGCGGCGCTGGAAATGCAGGAACGCATCGCCAAGCTGCTCAAGCAGCCACGCCAGGCCAAGCAGTTGACGGTGTCGACCTTTCACTCGCTGGGCGTGAAAATCCTGCGCCAGGAAGCCAATGGCGTGGGCTTGAAGGACCGCTTTTCCATCATGGATAGCGACGATTGTTTTTCCCTGGTGCAAGACTTGGCCATTACCACCGATAAACAGGTGATCCGCGGCATCCAGAACGCCATGTCCTTGTGGAAAAACGGCTTGATCGATCCAGACATGGCCCTGGCGCAAGCCAAGGATGAAGACGAGGCGAACGCGGCGCGCATCTACCGCAGCTACGTGGCGACGCTCTCTGCCTACCAGGCCGTCGATTTCGACGACTTGATCCGTTTGCCGGTGGAATTGTTCCGCAACAACGGTCCCGTGCGCGACAAATGGCAGCGCCGCTTGCGCTACCTGCTCGTCGACGAATACCAGGATACGAACACCTGCCAGTACGAACTGGTGAAACTGATGGTGACGGGCATCGGCAAGAAACCGATGTTTACGGCCGTGGGCGACGACGACCAAGCCATTTATGCCTGGCGCGGCGCCACGGTGGAAAACCTGAAAACGCTGGAAACGGATTTCCCCGATTTGCGGGTGATCAAGCTCGAGCAGAATTACCGCTCCACCATGCGCGTGCTGAATGCGGCCAATGCCGTCATCGGCAACAACCCGAAGCTGTTTGAAAAGTCGCTGTGGTCGGAACATGGCCTGGGCGAGCCGATCAAGGTGCTGGGCATGCAGACGGACGAGCAGGAGGCGGAACAGGTCGCCATCATGATCTCGGCCGACCATTTTGAACGCAAGAACAAATTTTCCGATTACGCCATTTTGTACCGGGGCAACCACCAGGCACGGATCATCGAGCAATGTTTGCGCAAGGAACGGATCCCGTACACGATTTCGGGCGGCCAGAGCTTCTTTGACAAGGCCGAGATCAAGGACATCATCAGCTACCTGCGCCTGCTGGCCAACGAGGACGACGACCCGGCTTTCATCCGCGCCGTGACGACGCCGCGCCGTGGCGTGGGGCAATCGACCCTGGAGGTGCTGGGCGCGTTTTCGGGGCAGTGGCAGTGCTCGCTATTCCAGGCCGTCTTCAAAGGCGGCATCGAGGCCAAGCTGACTGACCGCCAGCTGGGGCCGCTGCGCGACTTCTGCAACTTCATCAACGACCTCGAATCGCGCGCCAGTCGCCCGGGCGCGGCCGGCAGCGGCGACAACGCGGCCGAAGTGCTGGATGACATGATGAAGGAAATCCACTACGAATCGTATCTGTACGATGCCTTCGAGGAAAGGCAGGCGCAAAGCAAGTGGCAGAACGTGCTGGAATTCGTCAACTGGCTCAAGGAACGGGGCCGCGGCGGCAAGGACCGCGACGGCGAAGAAAAGAACGTGCTGGAATTGACGCAGATGGTGGCCCTGATGACCATGCTCGAGGGCAAGGACGAGGAGCAGGACGCCGTGCGCATGTCGACCCTGCACGCGTCGAAAGGCCTGGAGTTTCCGCACGTGTTTCTGGTGGGTGTGGAAGAGGGGATTTTGCCGCACAAGGGCGATCCCGACGCGCCGGCCGAAACCATCGCGGCGCGCATCCAGGAAGAGCGACGGCTGATGTATGTGGGCATCACGCGCGCCCAGCGCACCTTGCACATCACCTGGTGCAAGAAGCGCAAGCGGGCTGGCGAGCAAGTCCATTGCGACCCGTCGCGCTTCATCAAGGAAATGGAACTCGACGTGGGCGACGCCGTGCCGACGGAGGCGGAAGTGATTTCGCCCAAGGAGAGATTGGCGCGCATGAAGGCCTTGCTGGCCGCGCCGAAAGTTTAATTAAAGAACGGTCATGCTTCCACGGCGCCGTCCGGCGTGGTTTTCGGCACGATGGCCAGCTGCATGCCCAGCGCATCGAGCATTTTTAAAATGGTTTCGAAGCGCGGCTTGCTGCCTTCGCGCAAGGCTTTATACGCGCCTTCGCGCGTGATGTCGGCCCTGGCCGCCACCTTGCCCATGCCATAGGCGCGCACCACGTCATTCATGGCGGATTGGAACAGTTCCGCGTTGCCGGTGGCGACGATTTCGCTCATGTAGGCGGCCACGGCGGCTTTGCTGGTCAGGTGTTGCGTCGGGTCAAACTTGCTCAGGCCTAATGCTTCCAGGTCGTCGAGGTCGAAGGTGTCATGGTCGGGGTGTTGGTTCATTTCTTTCGTGCTCCTGTCGATGGGGCTGCTGCCGCTTTCCTGATGGCTGCCTGCCGGGCTTTCAAGTCCCTGAGGATTGCTTGCGCCTGCTTGATGTCGCGCCGCTGGCTGGACTTGTCGCCGCCCAGCAGCAGCAAGATCAGGGTACCCAGATTCGTTTCGTGAAAATACACGCGCCAGCCGGGCCCCGTCTGTAGAAAGCGCAGCTCGCAGACGCCTTCGCCTACCGGCCGCCAATCGCCCTTTTTTCCATGCTGCAAATGCTTGATGCGCGCATCGATGGCGGCGGCCGCCACGTCGTGCAGGCCATCTTCCCAACGCCGGTACTCAGTCGTCTTGCGCGTGTCGATCAACTCAGGCAAAGTGGATAGGTCCATTGTAATCGTTTGTTCTCATTCGTCAAGCGGCTTGAGCCCATGTGTGCAGAATAAACAGAAATCGGGGCCCGCCTGACGGGGAATGGAGGGAGTTTGTCCTGGCTCACGCCGTTGCGGCGGTAGAATGCCGCTTTCAGTCAGGAATCACCGAGAGCACCATGGACAATGCAGAACAGATGGAAGTACGTTTCGTCGATGTCGAAATCAAGCTGGCGCAGCAGGAAGACCTGGTCGAATCGCTGAACCAGATGGTGTACCAGCAAGGCAAGCGCATCGACCAGTTGGAAGCGATGCTGCACAAGCTGGGCGAGCACGTGCGCGACGGGGCGCAGCAGGCGAATGGCGGGCTGGTCAACGAGCGCCCGCCGCATTACTAAATCGGCATCGTGGTGTGGAGCGCATGAAAACCGGTCATCACCGGCGGGCGCGCTACCATCGGTAGTTGCTGGTGACGCAAGTGTGTCAGGCTGTTATTATTTCAGGCTGGCCCGCGACACAATCGCGGCTCTCTTGCGTTTCTTGAAAGAAGACATGACCCGTCCAACAATGCTCGTCATCGCCGCCAGCCTGATGCTGGCACCAGCCGCCGCTTTTGCCGCCACCGCCACCGTGGTGTCTGCCACTGCCGCTACCGCGGCGGCAGCCTTGCCCGTTTCGAACCCGTTTGCGCAAGCCAGCAGCCTGCCCTTCAACTATCCACCGTTCGACAAGGTGCAGGATGCCGACTACGCTCCGGCCTTTACGGCAGGCATGGCCGCCAACCTGGCGGAAATCAACGCGATTGCCAATAACCCGAAAGCGGCCACGTTCGACAACACCATCGTCGCCATGGAACGCTCGGGCCAGTTGCTGAGCCGCGTGCGCACCGTGTTTTCCGTGATGTCCGGTTCCAACACGAATGACACGATCCAGGGCCTGGAACGCGAGCTGGCGCCGAAAATGGCGGCCCACAGCGACGCGATCATGCTCAACGACAAATTGTTCAAGCGCATCGATACCCTGTACGCCAAGCGCGACAAGCTGGGCCTCGATGCCGAATCGAAACGCCTGCTGGAGCGCTATCACACGGATTTCGTGCGCGCGGGTGCCAAGCTGTCGGCGGCTGACAAGGAAAAGCTGCGCGCCTACAACGGCCAGCTGGCTGCCCTGTCGACCAAGTTCGCGCAGAACGTGCTGAAAGAATTGAACGCCTCGGCTGTCGTCGTCGATACGCGCGAAGAACTGGACGGCCTGTCGCCAGCCGCTATCGAAGTGGCCGCAGGCCTGGCCAAGAAGCGCGGCCTGGATGGAAAATATGTGATCGCCCTCGTCAACACGACGGGCCAGGCGCCGCTGTCGCTGCTGACCAACCGCGCCGTGCGCGAACGCATCATGGCCGCTTCGCAAGCGCGTGGCAGCCGTGGCGGCGAGTTTGACAACACCCAGGAAGTGCTGGAACTGGCGAAACTGCGCGCCGAACGTGCCGCGCTGATGGGCTACCCGAATTACGCTGCCTATTCGCTGGAAGACCAGACGGCGCACGACACCACCGCCGTGAACGCCTTGCTGGGCGAGCTGGCGAAGCCGGCCGTCGTCAATGCGCGCCGTGAAGCGGACGATATCCAGAAGGTCATCGATGCAGGAAAAGGCGGCTTCAAGGTGGGCGCTGCCGACTGGGCTTTCTACAGCGACAAGGTACGCGCAGAACGCTACAACTTTGACGAGAATCAACTCAAACCGTACTTTGAGATGCACAGCGTGCTGACCAAGGGCGTGTTCTTTGCCGCTGGCAAGTTGTACGGCCTCACCTTCAAGCAGCGCACCGACTTGCCCGTCTACACGGCTGATATGCTGGTGTACGACGTCTTCAATGAAGACGGCACGCAGCTGGCCATTTTCACGCTCGACCCTTACGCGCGCAGCAACAAGCGCGGCGGCGCCTGGGCGAATGCCTATGTGGGCCAGTCAAGCTTGCTGAACCGCAAGCCGGTCATTGCGAATAACCTCAACATTCCGAAGCCGGAAGCGGGCCAGCCGACCCTGATGACGTTTGACGAAGTCAACACCATGTTCCACGAATTCGGCCATGCGCTGCACGGCATGTTTTCGAACGTGAAATACCCGCGCTTTGCCGGTACCAGCGTGCCGCGCGACTTCGTCGAATACCCGTCGCAAGTCAATGAAATGTGGGCGCTGTGGCCGGAAGTGCTGCAAAACTACGCCAAGCACTACCAGACGGGCGCGGCCATCCCTGCCGAACTGCTGGCCAAAGTGACGGCGGCCGACAATTTCAACCAGGGTTACAAAACCACGGAATACCTGGCATCGGCTCTGCTGGACCAGCGCTGGCATCAGCTGACCCCGGCGCAGATCCCTAGCGACGTGCTGGCGTTTGAGAAAGCCGCCTTGACGGATGCGGGCGTCGATTTCGCCCCGGCGCCGCCGCGCTACCGCAGCACCTATTTCTCGCACGCGTTCGCGGGCGGCTATTCGGCCGGCTATTACGCGTATCTGTGGTCGGAAAAGCTCGATGCCGACACGGTCGAGTGGTTCAAGGAAAACGGCGGCCTGACGCGCAAGAATGGCGACTGGTTCCGTAATAAACTGCTGTCGCGCGGCGGCAGCGCCGATGCGCTCGACATCTACCGCAACTTCCGTGGCCGCGATGCGAAGATCGAGCCGCTGCTGGAACGCCGTGGCTTGAGCGTTAAATAAGCCGGCAAGTAAGTCGTGTGATTCCGGCGTTAAAGCCGGGTGCATGAAAATGGCTGCCAAGCGATTGGCGGCCATTTTTATTTGGAGATGTTGATGACAAACCGTGGTAAACCGCGCATTTGGCGTGATGCACCACAGGATAGCCCATGTTGGATGACGCCTGTGTGACAGGCTGCTATGATCTGCCACTGGCCCGCGACGCGATCGCGGTTCTTCCCGCGCTTCCTGAAAGATGTCATGATCCGTCCACAACTGCTCGTCATCGCCGCCAGTGTCATGCTGGCCCACGCCGCTCCGTCCGCCATGGCTGCCGCCACTGCAAAATCCACGCCTGCCGCCGCCGTCAGCGCCCAGAACCCTCTGCTCAAAGCGAGTCCGCTGCCGTTTCAGATGCCGCAGTTCGGCCTGATCAAGGATGCTCACTACGCGCCGGCGTTTGCCGAAGGCATGAAACGTCAGCTGGCCGAAGTCAACGCCATTGCCAACAACCGCCAGGCGCCCACGTTTGAAAACACCATCGTGGCCCTCGAGCGCACGGGGCAGTTGCTGCACCGCGTGCAGAGCATCTTCAGCAACATGACCTCGACCAACACGAATAGCGTGCTCGAAGCGGTGGAAGTGGACGTGTCGCCGAAACTGGCCGCGCATGGCGATGCGATCACCCTGAATCCGAAACTGTTTACCCGCATCGACACCCTGTACGCCAAGCGCGACAAGCTGGGCCTCGATGCCGAATCCTTGCGCTTGCTGGAACGCTATCACACGGATTTCGTGCGCGCCGGCGCCAAGCTGTCCGATGCGGACAAGGAAAAACTGAAAGCCTACAACGCCGAGCAGGCTGGCCTGGAAACGGCTTTCGCGCAAAACGTGCTGAAGGAAACGAATGCCAAGAGCATCGTCGTCGACACGCGCGCTGAACTGGCCGGCATGACGGACAGCGATATCGACACGGCCGCTGCCGCCGCCAAGGAGCGCGGCTTGACGGGCAAGTTCCTCATCGCTCTCGTCAACACCAGCGGCCAGCCGCCGCTGGCGGTATTGACGGATCGCAAGACACGCCAGCGCCTGATGGATGCGTCGCTGAACCGCGGCAGCCAGGGCGGCGAGTTCGACAACCGCGCCATCGTGCTGAAGTTGGCAAAGCTGCGCGCCGAACGGGCCACCCTGCTCGGTTACGCCAATTACGCCGCGTATTCGCTGGAAGACCAGACGGCCAAGACCACCACGGCCGTCAACACCCTGCTGTCGGAACTGGCGAAACCGGCCGTCGCCAATGCGCGCCGCGAAGCGGCCGACCTGCAGCAAGTGGTCGATGCGGAAAAAGGCGGCTTCCAGGTAGCGGCGGCCGACTGGGCCATCTACACGGACAAGCTGCGCAAGCAACGTTTTAATTTTGATGAAAACGAGCTGAAACCGTACCTGGAATTGAATAGCGTGCTGAACAACGGCGTCTTCTTTGCCGCCAATAAACTGTATGGCATCAGCTTCAAGGAGCGTAAGGACTTGCCGGTGTACAACCCGGACGTGCGCGTCTACGACGTGCTGGATGCCGACGGCAAGCCGCTGGCCCTGTTCATCGCCGACTTCTATGCGCGCGGTAACAAGCATGGCGGCGCGTGGATGAATGAATACGTGTCGCAATCGTCGTTGATGGGCACGCACCCGGTGGTGGCTAACCAATTGAATATTCCGAAGCCGCCCGCCGGCCAGCCGACCTTGCTGACGTTTGATGAAGTGACGACCATGTTCCACGAATTCGGCCATGCGCTGCACGGCATGTTTTCGAACGTGAAATACCCACGCTTTGCCGGTACCAGCGTGCCGAGCGACTTCGTCGAGTACCCGTCGCAAGTCAATGAAATGTGGGCCGTATGGCCGGAAGTGCTGCAAAACTATGCCAAGCACTACCAGAGCGGCGCGGCCATGCCGCAGGAATTGCTCGACAAGGTCACGGCGGCGAAGAAATTCAACCAGGGCTTCATGACGACGGAATACCTGTCGGCGGCTCTGCTGGACCAGCGCTGGCATCAGCTGGCGCCGAGCCAGATCCCGACGGACGTGCTGGCCTTTGAAGCGGCATCCTTGAAGGATGCGGGCGTTGACTACGCGCCCGTGCCGCCACGCTACCGCACCAGCTACTTCTCGCACAGCTTCTCGGGCGGCTACTCGGCAGCGTATTACGCCTACCTGTGGTCGGAAAAATTGGATGCGGAATCGGTTAACTGGTTCAAGGAAAACGGCGGCCTGACGCGTAAGAATGGCGACTGGTTCCGCAGCAAATTGCTGTCGCGCGGTGGCAGTGTCGATGCGCTGCAACTGTTCCGTGACTTCCGCGGCCGCGATGCCACCGTGGAACCTTTGCTGGAACGCCGGGGCTTGAAGGCCAAGTAAGCCGTCCTCATCTGAAGCTTGCGTTGCGTTGACATGGCGCACGCAAGCTTTCCGTGCCGGCGGCGTAGAATTGAGTAAGATGTAAATAAGAGGGCAGTTGAAAGAGTATATGAGTCAGCAAGATTTGAATGGCATTACCCTGGAAGGTATCGTGACGCGTCTGCACGCCCACTACGGTTGGGACGGTCTAGCCAAGCACATCGATATCAATTGCTTCATCAGCGATCCCAGCATCAAGTCGAGCCTGAAGTTTTTGCGCAAGACCCCGTGGGCCAGAAGCAAGGTGGAACAATTGTTCCTGGACACGCAATTTACTGACTGACAGGAAAAAACATGGATAGCAAACTCAAGGAATCTCTGCAACAACTGCATTCGACACTAGCAACCAGCGGTCCCGTCGATGAAGAACTGCATGGTTTGCTGCAAAAACTCGATGTCGACATCAAGCTGCTGATGGAAAAGCGCGCGGCGCAAGAGCAGGAAGAAGAGTCGACGACCTATGGCCTGGCCGAGCGCAGCCAGGAATTGTCGGCGAAGTTCGCCGTCAAGCATCCGAAACTGGAGCCGGCGTTGCGGGAACTTGGTGAAATTTTAGCCAATATGGGTATTTAAGCAAGTTGCGGGAAATGCCGGGCCTTGTCCTGCCGGGACGGGCCTTCTTTCCCCAAGTGATTGAAAAATAAACGTTTTTTGCACTGAAATCCAACAGTAAAAAGCAGGCCGTCAGGTTGGAAATGGCCAATTCCGGTACAATCCGTACCCTATGAGCTCCCCTACCAATTTATTTGCGACCGTTCCCAAGCGGTCTGCCCGCGCTGCCGTGGCGCCTTTCCTGCCGATGTCGCGCGCCGAGATGGACGCGCTGGGCTGGGACCAGTGCGACGTCATCCTCGTCACGGGCGACGCCTACATCGACCATCCGAGTTTCGGCATGGCCCTGGTTGGCCGCCTGCTCGAAGCGCAAGGCTACCGTGTCGGCATCATCAGCCAGCCGGACTGGCTGTCGGCCGAAGCGTTCCGCATCCTCGGCAAGCCGCGCCTGTACTACGGCATTACTGCCGGCAACATGGATTCCATGGTCAATCAGTACACGGCCGACCGCAAGATCCGCTCCGACGACGCCTACACGGCAAATGCGGAACCGAATAAACGTCCGGACCGCGCCGTCACCGTGTACGCCCAGCGCGCGCGCGAAGCGTATTCCGATGTGCCTATCGTCATCGGCAGCATCGAGGCGTCATTGCGCCGCATCGCCCATTACGATTACTGGTCGGACAAGGTCCGCCGTTCCGTCTTGCCCGATTCCAAGGCTGATTTGTTGATTTTCGGTAATGCCGAGCGGGCGCTGGTCGACCTGACGCACCGCCTGGCCGCCGGCGAACACATCAAGGATATCCGCGACTTGCGCGGCACGGCCTTCATGGTGCCGTCCGGTTGGTTGCCTGGCGACGACTGGGGCGTGCACAATTCCACCCGCGTCGACGTGCCAGGCAAGATCGACCCGCACTACAGCCCGTACGAGATGGTGCAGGAAGACAAGACCGCCTGCGCCACGGAAAATGCCTCGAAATCGGCCGCAGTCATCAAGCCGATCCGCATCATGAGCCGCGAAGAGCGCTTGGCCATGGCCAAGGAAAAGCACGACAAGACGGTCGTGCGCCTGCCCGCGTATGACGTCGTCAAGGATGATCCCGTGATGTACGCGCATGCGTCGCGCGTGTTCCACCTGGAATCGAATCCCGGCAATGCGCGCGCCATGGTGCAGGCGCACGGCGAACGCGACGTGTGGCTCAACCCGCCGCCGCTGCCGCTGGCCATGGACGAGATGGATGGCGTGTACGACATGAATTACGCGCGCGCCCCGCACCCGAGCTATGGCAAGGCGCATATCCCCGCCTGGGAAATGATCCGCTTTTCCGTCAACATCATGCGCGGCTGCTTCGGCGGCTGTACCTTCTGCTCGATCACCGAGCACGAAGGGCGCATCATCCAGAGCCGTTCGGAACCGTCGATCCTGCGCGAAATCGAGCATATCCGCGATAAGACCAAAGGCTTTACGGGCACCATTTCCGATATGGGTGGCCCGACGGCGAATATGTACCGCCTCGCTTGCAAGGAAAAAGAGATCGAAGTCTCGTGCCGCCGCCTGTCCTGCGTGTATCCGTCCATCTGCGTCAACCTGGGCACGGATCACAGCAAGCTCATTTCCCTGTACCGCAAGGCGCGCGCCATCCCGGGCATCAAGAAAGTGCTGATCAGTTCGGGCTTGCGCTATGACCTGGCCGTGCGTTCGCCCGAGTACGTCAAGGAACTGGTCACGCATCACGTCGGTGGCCTGCTGAAGATCGCGCCCGAGCACACGGAAGAGGGGACCTTGTCGAAGATGATGAAGCCTGGCATCGGCGCGTATGACGAGTTCAAGGAAATGTTTGACCGTTTCTCGCTGGAAGCAGGCAAGAAGCAGTACCTGATCCCCTACTTCATCGCCGCCCATCCGGGCACGACGGACCTGGATATGCTGAATCTGGCCCTGTGGCTGAAGAAGAACAATTTCAAGCTGGACCAGGTGCAAACCTTCATGCCCACGCCGATGGCCATGGCCACGACGATGTACCACACGCGCAAGAATCCTTTGCGCAAGGTCACGGCCGATTCGGAAGTGGTGGAAACGGCCCGTAGCGGCAAGATCCGCCGCACGCATAAAGCCTTCTTGCGCTACCAAGACCCGGCCAACTGGCCGATCCTGCGCGAAGCGCTGGTCAACATGGGCCGTGGCGACTTGATCGGCAATGGCGACAAGCATTTGATCCCGGCATGGACGTCGTCGGAATCGGGCGGCCTGGCCGCAGGCGAACGCAGCCGCCAGACGCATGGCGCTGGCACGCCGGACAAGTTCAAGGTTACGCCGGGCAAGAACCGCATCGCCCTGGGTGGCACGGCAGCGGCGCCCAAAGCGTCCGCCGCCGAATCGAAGGTGCGCCCATCGATCCTGTCGACCATCAAAACGAAGGCCAAGCCGGCCGTCGTACCGATGGGCCGTGGCAGCAAGCCGCCAGCCAAGGGCGGCCATGCCGCGTCAGCACGGGGCGGACGCAAGTAAACGGCCCCCGGCCCCTCGGGCATAGCCTGAAAACCCGGCAACGCGTACTGCGTTGCCGGGTTTTTTGCTATCTGCGCACCAAGATGGGGCGCGGCACGCCATGGTGGCGGGATTTTTACCAATATTTAAAAATTGGATAGAGCAAAAGGCAATTTTCCCTTGTGGCAACTTGGTGTTTGAAAATATACTCGTTGAATATTTAGCCGTACGGCAACAATGCTGCCATTCTGGCAATCGCCAGCGTACGCGACTCCCAGCGTTTAGATGAAAAGAGATGCCAATTGAAATGCCTTTCCTGCCAGGCCGAGAATAAGCCGGGCGCAAAATTCTGTTCTTCCTGCGGCACGACGTTTGCCGTTGCCACGACCGTTGCCGCCCCGATGCCAGGCAAATCCTGTAGCCAGTGCGGCCATGATTGCAAGGCCGATGCCAAATTCTGCCCCAAGTGTGCGTTCAGCTTTGCCGTGGCGCCAGTGGCGTCGCCGGAGCCGGTTTTTGAGCCGATTCCTGAGCCAGTGAGTGTGGTGCTTCCAGAACCCGCGCCAGTGGCGGCAAAGGTCGCGCAAGTTGTCCCGGAACCCGCTCCCGTCGCCCTCCCGGAACCGGTCGCGCCGCCACCGCCCGTGCTGGAAAAGCGCCGTGCCGATCCCGTACCTGCGCCCGTACCTGCGCCCGCACCGGTGCCGGAACCAGAAGCCACTCCCGCACCGGTGCCAGACCACGTTCCCGACACGCCGGCGGACAACCCACCGGCTGGCAAGCGCATGAAACTGGTCGCCGCAGCCGTCGCAGCGGTGGTACTTCTGGGAGGTGCGGGCGCTTACTATTTCTTGTCAAGCAAGCCGCCTGCCGCTGTGCCGGCACCCGCTCCAGCCTTGCCCGCGCTGGCGGACCCTGCGCCTGCCGCCGAGCAGCCGCTGGCCATCAGCGACCCTGCGCTCGATGGCGCCACGACGGCGGACCATGCCGCGACACCTGCCGCGGCCGAACCCGCGCCAGTGCCGGCGGCCGAACCTGCACCTGCGCCAGCGCCAGCACCAGCACCGGTCCCGGTTGCGGAAAAGCCGGCCAAGCCCGTCAAGGCCGTGCCGCCACCGGCGCCTGTCAAGCAGACTAGCGGCCTGGAAAGCGTGATCACGGAGAGCCTGTCGGAAGCGAGCCATTGCATGAGCCAGCGCAAATACGACTGTGCCATTGCCAATGCGAATGCCGTGCTGCGTATGGACACGGGCAACCGCCATGCGCTCGACATCAAGCGCAAGGCGAAAGAGGCGCAAGACAAGGCACTGTCGCAAATTCAGATCGAGTAAGCCGCGCTGCTCGCCTTCCATTCCAATTTTGATCCTCCTGGAGAATGACGTGAAAAACTTGAAACAAATTGCCAAGCCCATGGTGGCGCTGCTGGTCGTGTCCTCGATGCTGGCCGGCTGCGCCGCGCCTGGCGGCCCTGGCGCCACGGGCAATTCCACCACCGCAGGCACGGAAGCGGCCACCGGCGAATGCAATACGGCCATGCTGGCCGGCATCGGCGCCGTCGTGGGCGGCTTGCTGGGCGGTGGCAACAACACCGTGCGCGGCGCGGCCCTGGGCGCCAGCCTGGGCGCGCTCGCCTGTGTGGCCCTGAATTATCAAAGCCAGCAAGTCAAGACGGCGCAGCAGGTGCAGACCGATTACAAGGTGGCCAACAAGGGCAAGCTGCCCGAGCAATCGACCTTGGTGAAGTACGAGACGGGCTTTACGCCGTCCTCCGTGCGTCCGGGCCAGAAGGCACAGACCAATTCGTATATCGAAGTGGCGGCCGGCACGCGCGATCCGAACCCGCTGGTGGAAGAAGAATTGAGCCTGTACAAGCCAAATGGCGACCTGATCAAAACCGTGCGCAAGGTGGTCAGCAGCAATAACGGCAGTGGCGCCTACAAGGGCGGCTTCTCGATTCCCATGCCAGAAGGCGTACCGCAGGGGATATACCCGGTGCGCACGGCTCTGTACCTGAATAGCAAGCGCGTCGGTGGCCAGGACGTCAAGCTGCAGATCGTCCAGCGCCAGGCGCCTGCGAGCGAGCTGCAACTGGCGCGTGCCTATTAAACAATCATTAGCACGGGGCGGCCAGGCAGGCCGTCCCATTCCGATTTACCCCTTCCAGGCTAGACATGACCATTTCCACAGAAGCACATAAACCTCTTCCCTTTTCCTCCGCCGTGGGCTCGCTGATCGAAGCGACCGACGCCATCAAGAACTTCCGCGCGATTGCCCTGCTGGCCCTGACCTTCATCGGCGCCGTGCTCGTCGGTGGCGTGCTGACGATGCTTGCCGGCAGCATGAGCAGCGTGTTGCTGGGCTTCCTGGGCGGCCTGATGGCTTTCCTCGTGATGTTTTACGGTTCCAATGCCGTGGGCATCCTGCTGATGCGCGATGCGCAGGGCCAGCCTGGCCTGAGCCTGGTTGATGCCGTGCTCGTCTCGCTGTACACGAGCCACCGCCTGATCGCGGTCGTTTTCCTGGAATTCCTGATCGTGCTGGCGGCCATGATCGCCATCGCCATCATCTTGTTCGTCTGCAAGATCCCCGTGCTCGGCCCCGTGCTGTACACGCTCGTCTTCCCGCTGTCGGCCATCGTGCTGGGCGTGCTGGTATTTGCGCTGTTCTACGTGATGCTGCCGCTGGCCGGCCCTGCCGCCTGGTCGGGTGCCAGCATGTTCCAGATCATTGCCCGCCTGAACCAGATCGTGCGCACCAAGCTGGTGTCCGTGATCCTGCTGGAAGTGCTGCTGTTCCTGATCACCTCGTTTGTGGCGCTGCTGATCTTTGGTGTGCTCGGTACCGGCGTGTCGCTGACCAGCGGCATGTCCGCCGGCATCCTGGGCCTGGGCGGCCAGATGAACATGTATTCCCTGGCTTCGGGTCTGAGCGGCGGTTCCGGCTATATCATCGCTGCGGGTCTGGGCGGCGGCTTGCTGCTGGCGGCCGCAGCCGTCGTGCCGGGCCTGATCTTTACCAAGGGCGTGTGCATCATTTACCTGGACGCCACGCGCAATGTCGATTTCAGCGCTTCGGAAGCGAGCCTGAACGACGGCCTGGCCACGGTCAAGAAAAAGCCGAGGAAGCGCGTGAACGCGCGCGTGCCCTGGCCGAGCAGGCCGCCGCACCCGCCGCTCCCGCGCCGGCTGCCGCACCCGTTGATAGCTTGCACTGCCCGAGCTGCAAGGCGCTGGTCGCATCCGACGATGCGTTCTGCGGCGAATGCGCACATAAACTCAAGTAAGGCACACCATGGCTCACTTCTGCACCAAATGCGGCACCGCCTATGTCCCCGGCGCGCGCTTTTGCGATGAATGCGGCAAGGCCTTGAACGCCGTGCCGTCGCCCGGACCTGCGCCGGTGCCCGTTGCGCCTGCCAAGCCGGCTGGCGCCGGCGTACAGCGGCGCCACCTCATCCTGGCCGGCGGCGTGCTGGCGGTGCTCATCGTGGCCGGTGGCGCCCTGGCGTGGCTGCTGGCGCCAGAGGCGGCCTCGGCCAGCAGTTTCAGCCGCGCCATCGATGCCCATCTGGCGGCCGACGAGGCGGCGCGCGACAAGTTGCTGTGCCTCACCAACTTGCCGTACCAGAAGGAAGAGATCCGTGTGGCGTCATACGACAGTTCCACTCGGCAATGGCTCGATATCCTCGTGCGTAGCGGGCTGTACAACGCTCCCGTCGAACAAGGCAGCGGTGGCTGGCTTGCGCAATCGCAATTTGTCTACGTGCTGGCCGCACCGGGCAAGGCAGCCTTGCGCGGCGACAAGCTGTGCGTGGCCAAGGGCGTGAAAGTGGCCAAGGTCAGCGGTTACGACCAGGTGCGTGATCTGGGCGCACAGCACGTGGCGATGGCCAAGGCCACCCTGGCGTTGACCGATGAGGCGGCGTGGCTCGCCAAATCGGCGGACCGCGCGCTGATCCTGCAACGCTTGCCGCATAGCGACCTGGAAGTGCAATTGCCGCTGGCGCTGGTCGACAAGCAGTGGCAAGTCATCGACGAAGCGCAGATGAGCCAGGCGGCCATGAGCGGTGCGCTGGGCAAAGCGTCGGCCGTGCAGGGCGCGGGCATGCTGGACAAGCTGAAAAGCGTGTTCAGCTTTGGCGGCCACCCGCTGGTGGGCAAATGGAAGAGCTCGACGGGTGCAGTCCTGGAATTTACGCAGGACAGCATGATCGAGAACGGCAGGACGACCAAGGCCACCTTTGCGACGGAAGGCAATGTCGTGACGATCGTTTCGGAAGAGGGGGCGGCATGGCCGCGCAAATCAGCCTGAGCAACAGCAACAATACGGCCATGCTCACCGTCGGCGGCATGCCGATCGCGGCGATGCAGCGCGTGCGCGATTAAGCATCGGGCCCGGCGGCGCAGCGTGCCGCCTTGCATCATTCCCAGAGCCCGGTCATGCCGGGCTTTTTTTATGGCGACCGCACTGTGGCATGGCAAGGTATTTATCTTGACATCAAGATAGTTTGCGGCCACACTCGGTTTTTATCTTAGCGTCGAGATAGTGTATGTCTGCCTCTGCTGTCCGCCCCGCCTGGGGGCGATATCGTGCTCACGGCGCTGGCGCCCCTGATCTGGGGTTCCACGTATATCGTCACGTCCGAACTGCTGCCGCCAAACCGGCCCTTCACGGCGGCCCTGATCCGCGTGCTGCCGGCCGGCCTGCTATTGCTGCTCCTCATGCGACGCCTGCCCGTGCGGCGCGAGTGGATCCGCGTGCTGATCCTGTCGGCGCTGAATATCGGCGTGTTCCAGGCACTGCTGTTCGTGGCCGCCTACCGCTTGCCGGGCGGCTTGGCGGCCGTGGTGGGCGCCATCCAGCCGCTGCTGGTGATGGGCCTGGCCTGGGGCGTGGAAGGGCGCCGCCCGGCTCGCCTGGCCTTGCTGGCCAGCGTGCTGGGCGTGGCCGGCATGGGCGTTTTATTGTTGTCGCCACGCACCGTGTGGGAACCGATCGGCATCGCCGCCGCGCTGGGCGGCACCGCCTGCATGGCGGCCGGCACTTACCTGACGCGGCGCTGGAAGCCGGACTTGCCCGTGCTGGCGCTGACGGGCTGGCAATTGCTGCTCGGTGGCCTGATGCTGGCGCCCGTCGCCTGGCTGGCTGACGCGCCCTTGCCGGCGCTATCCTTGCAGCAAGTGCTCGCCTATGCCTACCTGTGTCTGGCCGGCGCCTTGCTCGCGTATGCCCTATGGTTCCGCGGCATCGCCAGGCTGTCGCCCGTGGCCGTCTCCTCGCTGGGCCTGCTCAGTCCCCTGATGGCCGTCGTGCTGGGCTGGGCCTTGCTGGGCCAGGCGATGACGGGCTGGTCGATGCTGGGCTTGCTGCTGGTGCTGGCCAGCGTGCTGGTCGTGCAGTGGGCCAGCGCCCGTCCCGCAACAAAGTCCTGACTTCCGCGCATTTCCCTTCGGCAGGCTGAACGTATCAGCCTGCCTGTTTCCCTCTGGCCGCTCCCTTTTTGCTGCACCGCACATACAGTTTTGCTTGCACTGTAATAGGGCATTGAGGCACTATTCGCTTCGCGCAAACGTTTGCGCGCAACGAATTTCCTAAAAAGCATGCAGTACACGTGCTTGACCAACAACTTTGGAGACGCTCATGACATCCCGTATTCGCCTGAAAATGATTGCCGCCGCTGTCCTGGTGTGTGCCTTGCCCGCCGTGCCAGCGATGGCGCAGACACCTGCAAAGCCGAAGGTGGCGCTGGTGATGAAGTCGCTCGCCAATGAATTTTTCCTGACCATGGAAAATGGCGCCAAGGCGCATCAGAAGGCAAATGCCGCCAAGTACGACTTGCTGTCGAACGGCATCAAGGATGAAACGGATACGTCGAGCCAGATCAAGCTGGTCGAGCAAATGATCGTCTCGCGCGTCAACGCGCTGGTGATCGCCCCGGCCGACTCGAAAGCGCTGGTGCCGGTGCTGAAGAAAGCCATCGACGCGGGCATTATCGTCGTTAATATCGATAACAAGCTCGACGCGGGCGCCCTGAAAGAGAAGGGTATTTCCGTGCCATTCGTCGGCCCGGATAACCGCAAGGGCGCCAAGGTCGTCGGCGACTACCTGGCCCAGCAAATCAAGAAGGGCGACCCCGTCGGCATCATCGAAGGCGTGTCCACCACCTACAACGCGCAGCAGCGCACCCTGGGCTTCCAGGACGCCATGAACGCGGCCGGCGCCAAGGTTGTCAGCGTGCAATCGGGCCAGTGGGAAATCGCCCCCGCCAACACGGTGGCGGCCGCCATGCTGAACGCCAATCCGAATATCAAGGCTTTGCTGTGCGGTAACGACAACATGGCCATCGGCGCCATTTCCGCCATCAAGGCGGCCGGCAAGACGGGCAAAGTGCTCGTCGTCGGCTATGACAACATCAACGCCATCAAGCCGATGCTGGCCGATGGCCGCGTGCTGGCTACCGCCGACCAGTTCGGTTCGCAGCAAGCCGTGTTCGGCATCGAGACCGTGCTGAAAGCCCTGGCGCAGAAGAAGAAACAGGCCGAGCTTGGTGGCGTCATCGAAACCAAGGTCGAACTGGTCGCCAAGGGCGCCAAGTCCTGATCGTTTGATCCCGCCGGGGCCGGCGCCTGCTTGCTCACCGAGCAGGCGGCGCCGGCCCCGCCGCCACTACCGCGGAGTTTTATCATGCCCACCGACATTCCACCGGCGCCAGCCGCCATTCCCCCTGTTAACGCTCGATAACATCGGCAAGTCCTATGTCGGCCCCGTCCTCGGTGGCGTGGGCCTGCGCTTCGCCCCTGGCCAGGTGCTGGCGCTGACCGGAGAGAACGGCGCGGGCAAGAGTACCTTGTCGAAGATCATCTGCGGCCTGGAGCAAGCCACCACGGGCACGATGCTGCTCGATGGCAAGCCCTATCAGCCCGCCTCGCGCGGCGCCGCCGAGGCGCTGGGCATCCGCATGGTGATGCAGGAACTCAATCTGATTCCCACCCTGTCGATCGCGGAAAACCTGTACCTGAAAAATCTGCCGCAGCGCTTCGGCTTCATCGACCGTACGCGCCTCGAACGCGATGCGCGCGAACAGATGGAGAAAGTGGGCTTGGGCGGCCTCGACCCGTGGACCCTCGTGGGCGAACTGGGCATCGGCCACCAGCAAATGATCGAAATCGCGCGCAACCTGATCGGCGCCTGCCGCCTGCTGGTGCTCGACGAACCGACAGCCATGCTGACGCACCGCGAAGTGGAATTGCTGTTCCTGCAAATCGAGCGCCTGAAAGCCGAAGGCGTGTGCATCATCTATATTTCGCACCGCCTGGAAGAACTCAAGCGCGTTGCCGACCGCATCGCCGTGCTGCGCGATGGGCAACTGGTGTGCGACGACGCTATCGCGGGACATTCCGCCGCCGACCTGGTCAGCCTGATGGTGGGCCGCTCGGCCGACGATGCGGTGGACTTGAGCGGACGCACCATAGGCGCACCGCTGCTGCGCGTGCGCGGCCTGGCGCGCGGCAAGGTGGTCAACCCGACGTCCTTCGACTTGCGCGCCGGCGAAATCCTCGGCATTGCCGGCCTGATCGGTTCGGGCCGCACGGAATTGCTGCGCCTGATCTTCGGCGCCGACCGCGCCGACGCCGGTGAAGTTTTCCTCGGTGACAGCACAACGCCCGCCGCCTTGACCTCGCCGCAGGCGGCCGTCCAGGCCGGCATCGCCATGATCACGGAAGACCGCAAGGGACAAGGCTTGTTGTTGCGCCAGTCCATCGCCGTCAACACGACCCTCGCGTCGCTCGACACGGTCAGTCACGCTGGTCTCGGCTGGCTCAACGACGCAGCCGAAGCGTCGGTGGCCGACGATTACATTCAACGCCTGGGCATCCGTTCGCGCAACAGCGCGCAAACGGTGGCCGAATTGTCCGGCGGTAATCAGCAAAAGGTGGTGATCGCCCGCTGGCTGTACCGAGACTGTCCCGTGATGCTGTTCGACGAGCCCACGCGCGGCATCGATATCGGCGCCAAGTTTGATATTTATCAGGTACTGGCCGAACAGGCGCGCCAGGGCAAGGGCCTCGTCATCGTCTCGAGCGACTTGCGCGAACTGATGCTGATCTGCGATCGCATCGCCGTGATGAGCGCGGGCAGCATCGTCGACACCTTCGAGCGCGGCGCCTGGAGCCAGGACGCGCTGCTGTCGGCCGCCTTCTCCGGCTATTTGACTCCCACTTCCACTCCAGCAGCGGCCTGATCCGCCGGAAAGATTCCCATGACCACCAATTCCTCTCCTTCGTATCTGCAGCGCAGCCTGGCCGACCTGAAAAACTATGCGGGCCTGATCGGCGCCCTGCTGGCCATGTGCGTGCTGTTCTCGTTTGTCAGCGAAAACTTCTTTACCCTGGCGACCTTGAGTACCCTGTCGAACAATATCCCGACCCTCGTCGTGATGGCTGTCGGCATGACCTTTGTGCTGATCATCGGCGGCATCGATTTGTCCGTCGGTTCCGTGATGGCGCTGGCCGCTTCCGTGCTGTCGCTGGCCGTCGTGCACTGGGGCTGGCCCGTGTGGAGCGCAGCCCTGCTGGGCATGTTCGTCGCCGCCCTGTGCGGCGCCACCACGGGCCTGATTTCCGTCGGCTGGCGCATTCCCTCGTTCATCGTCTCGCTGGGCGTGCTGGAAATGGCGCGGGGTCTGGCCTATCAAGTGACAAACTCGCGCACGGAATACATCGGCAGCGCCGTTGACGGCATCAGCTCGCCGATCGCGTTTGGCTTGTCGCCCGCTTTCATCGCCTCGATCGCCATCGTCGTCATCGGCCATCTGGTGCTCACGCGCACGGTGCTGGGACGCCACTGGATCGGCATCGGCACGAATGAAGAAGCTGTGCGTTTGTCCGGCATCAATACGAAGCCGTCGAAAGTGCTGGTGTTTGCCCTGATGGGTTTCCTCGCCGGCGTGGGCGCCCTGTTCCAGGTCTCGCGCCTGGAAGCGGCCGACCCGAACGGCGGCGTGGGCATGGAATTGCAAGTGATCGCCGCCGTCGTGATCGGCGGCACGAGCCTGATGGGCGGGCGCGGTTCCGTCATCAGCACCTTCATTGGGGTGTTGATCATTTCCGTGCTGGAAGCGGGCCTGGCGCAAGTGGGCGTGTCGGAACCCGTGAAACGCATCGTCACGGGCCTGGTGATCGTCGCGGCCGTGGTACTCGACACCTACCGCCGCCGCGGCGAAC
The DNA here is from genome assembly GCF_023509035.1 of Janthinobacterium lividum. Classification (NCBI taxonomy): domain Bacteria; kingdom Pseudomonadati; phylum Pseudomonadota; class Betaproteobacteria; order Burkholderiales; family Oxalobacteraceae; genus Janthinobacterium; species Janthinobacterium lividum. The sequence goes on from NZ_CP075583.1 coordinate 1,212,794, forward strand.
GCGCATAATCACAGGAGAAAGCGCGGCCCATGGCAACCATCAAACAAGTGGCGCAGGCGGCGGGGGTGTCGTTTACCACCGTCTCGCACGTCCTCAACAATACCCGCCCCGTCAGCGACGAGGCGCGCCGCGCCGTGCTGGCGGCGGCGGAGCAATTGCATTACGTGCCCAGCGCGCTGGCGCGTTCCCTGCGCAGCCGCAGCACGGGCACTATCGGCCTGATCATTCCCAACAATACGAACCCGTATTTCTCGGAAGTGGCGCGCGGCATCGAGGACAGCTGCTACGCGGCCGGCTACAGTGTGATTTTGTGCAATTCCGATGACGACCCCGTCAAGCAGCGCGACTACCTGAACGTGCTGCTGACCAAGCGCTGCGACGGCCTGATTCTGTCCGCGCTGGCCGACAGCGATGGCGAACTGCTGCGCAAGATGAAAGTGCCGGCCGTGCTGCTCGACCGCGCGCCCAGCGACCTGTCCATCGATGCGGTGGCCGTCGACAACCGCGCCGGGGGCTCTTTGGCCGCGCGCCATTTGCTGGAGCTGGGACGCCGGCGCCTCGCCTGCATCGCCGGCCCCCGCGAAGTGAGCATTTCCAACGAGCGCATCGACGGCGCGCGCGGAGCCATGGCGGACGCGGGCGTGGTCCTGGCCGACGCCCTGTGCCGCCATAGCGATTTCACGAGCGCCGGCGGCTATGCGGCCGCGCTGGACTTGCTGGCGCTGCCGAAAGGCCAGCGCCCCGACGCGCTGTTCTGCTGCAACGACTTGATGGCCTTTGGTGCTCTGCGCGCCGCCGCCGAGCGCGGCATTGCCGTGCCGGGCGAACTGGCCGTCGTCGGCTTCGACGATATCGACCTGGCCAGCTTCGTGCACCCGGCCTTGAGCAGCGTGGCGCAAAACACGCGCGAGCTGGGCCACATCACGGCCGCCTGCCTGCTGGCACGCATCGCCGACCCGGCCTTGCCGCGCCAGCAGCGCAGCATCGCACCCGCACTGCATGTGCGCGGCTCCAGCGTGGCCGCTACTGTAACTTCTTCCGCACCTACTTCTTCACCTGCAACTGAACTGATGGGAATGACATCATGATCGTGGTTATCGGCAGCATCAATATGGACCTGGTCTTGCGCGTGCCGCGCATGCCCCTCCCCGGCGAAACCCTGACGGGCGGCGCGTTTCGAACCATTCCTGGCGGCAAGGGCGCCAACCAGGCCGTGGCCTGCGCGCGCCTGAGCGGCAAAGTGGCGGGAGCCCAGCAAGTGGCCATGATCGGCTGCGTGGGCGACGATGCGTTTGGCGCGACCCTGCGCGCGGCGCTGGTGGGCGATGGCATCATCGACAGCCACATCACGACCTTGCCGGGCGTCGCCTCGGGCATCGCCTCGATCCTGGTGGACGACAATGGCCAGAACAGCATCGTGATTGCCGGCGGAGCCAACGATTTATTGAGCCCTGCGCACATTGATGCGGCGCAAGGATTGATCGAGCAGGCGGATATCGTCGTGCTGCAGCTGGAAACGCCGATGGCCACCGTCGTGCACGCCATCAAACTGGCCCGTTCGCTGGGCAAGACCGTGGTGCTGAACCCGGCCCCGGCGGCCAGCTTGCCGGACGGCGTGCTGGAACTGGTCGACTACCTGATTCCGAATGAAATCGAAGCGGCCATGCTGGCCGGCGTCAGCCCGGAAGGCGCGGATGCCAAGGCGCTGGCGGCCGCGCTGCAAAAGCTGGGCAGCGACAACGTCATCATCACCTTGGGTTCCAAGGGCGTGCATGCGGCCCTGTATGGCGGCGAGTACACGTTCCCGGCCGAAGTGGTGAAAGCCGTCGATACGACGGCCGCCGGCGACACGTTTATTGGCGGCTTTGTCGCGGGCCTGGCGTCCGGCATGGACGAGGCCGAAGCAATCCAGCAAGGCCAGCGCGCGGCCGCCTGGAGCGTCACCAAGCCTGGCGCGCAAACCTCGATCCCCCACTTGCACGAGCTGTTCTAACGACACCACGCCCATGAAAAAATCACCGCTGCTTAATATTGCACTGTCGCAAATGATTGCGTCGCTCGGTCATGGCGACATGCTCGTCATCGGCGACGCGGGTTTGCCGTCGCAGCCGGGCGTGCCTCTGATCGACCTGGCCCTGACGCGCGGCATCCCCGGCTTCATCGACACCGTGAACACCGTGCTGAGCGAAATGCAGGTCGAGTATCACCTGCTGGCCAGCGAGTTGCCCCAGCACAACCCGGCCATGGCGGCGCGGGTGGCGGCCTTGGCCTTGCCCGATGCGCGCCAGGTGACACACGACGAGTTCAAGCAACTGTCCAAGGGCGCGCGCGCCATCGTGCGCACGGGCGAGTGCAGTCCGTACGCCAACGTCATTTTGGTGGCAGGCGTCGTGTTTTAGCACAAACAAACTTGAGATTGTTTGCTAAAAGCGTCAACGCTATTGTCCGCACTGAAATAATTATCTATCGGCAAAAGGGGCGGCTACAATAGCCTTACCCCTGCCAGCTCGGCAGCTTCCTGTGGTGTTCCGCCATGCCGATGAAAGCCCCCGACGCTTTCCGCTTTGTCTTGCCGTTCGCCGGCAGGCTGGCGAGCGCCTGGCGCGGTTTTTTCTTCCTGCTGCTGTGCCTTGCCACGCCCGCCCGGGCGCTGGAACCCGTTTCACTGCAGCTCAATTTCACGCATCAGTTCCAGTTTGCCGGCTATTACGCGGCCATCGAGCAAGGCTATTACCGCGAGGCGGGGCTGGAGGTCAAGCTGCTTGAAGGCAACGGCATGCCGCTTGCCGAGGCGGCCGTGCTGACGGGCCAGGCCGAGTATGGCGTGGGCAACAGCGCCTTGTTGCTCAGCCGGCTTGCCGGCAAGCCCGTGGTGGTGCTGGCCGTGGTGTTCCAGCATTCGCCCAGCGTGCTGCTGATGCGCCAGCATGGCGGCGCGCCGGATGTGCACAGGCTGGCGGGCGGCCCCGTGATGATAGGCGCGCCCACCGACGTGGCGTCCGCATCCGATGAAGTGTCGCTGTTCCTGAAGAAAATGGGCGTCGCGCCGGAACAGATGCTGCACCTGCCGCCCAGCTACCGGATCGAGGATTTGATCGATGGCAAGGTCGATGCCATTGCCGCGTATTCCACCAACGAACCGGATTACCTGGACCGGGCGGGCTTTCCCTACTACCAGTTTACGCCGCGCACGGCCGGCATCGATTTCTACGGCGACAACCTGTTTTACCAGCGAGCACGAACTGCGCCGCCATCCCGAGCGTGTCAAAGCGTTCCGCGCGGCCAGCCTGCGTGGCTGGCAATACGCGATGGCGCACCGCGAGGAAATGGCGCGTGTGATCCATGCCAAATACAGCCAGCGCCACGACCACGCGCATTTGCTGTACGAGGCGCAGCAGATGGAATTGCTGCTGCAGCCCGTGCTGGTGGAGCTCGGCTACATGAATCCCCTGCGCTGGCAGCACATCGCCGACACATATGCGGCCATGGGCGTGCTGCCGCCCAATGCCACGACCAGCCCTGCCTACAAGGGCTTCCTGTATCGCCCCGTGCCAGGCGCCGACCTGGGCTGGCTGTACCTGTCGCTGGGCGTGGCGGGCAGCCTGCTTGCCGTGTCGGCGGCCTTTCATTTCAGCAACCTGGCGCGTGAGCGCCGCCGCACGGAGGAAACCATCCGCCAGGGGGAATTGCGCTTTCGCACCATGTTCGAGGAAGCGCCCATGGGCATCGCCCTGATCGATACCTTGAGCGGACAGTTTCTCGACATCAATCCGCGTTACCTGGCCATCAGTGGGCGCAGCCTGGAACACATGAAGCAAACGAGCTGGATGGAGATCAGCCATCCCGACGACGTGGCTGGCGAGCAAGAGCAGGTGGCGCAGCTGCTGGCGCGGCGCATGCAGGGCTTCCGCCACGCCAAGCGCATCGTGCGTCCCGATGGCGACGTGGTGTGGGTCGATGCCTCGGTGACGGCCATTGCCACGGCGCGCCATGGCGGCCCGCACCATCTGTGCATGCTGGAAGACGTGACGGACAAGCGGCAAACGGAAGCGCTGATCTGGCAGCAAGCCAATTTTGATACCCTGACGCAATTGCCGAACCGGCGCATGTTCCATGAGCGTTTGCGCCTGGCGCTGGCCCAGGGCCGGCGTGATACGAGCCGCGTGGCCATCCTGTTCATCGACCTCGACCATTTCAAGGAAGTCAACGACACCCTGGGCCACCACCAGGGCGATATTTTGCTGATCGAGGCGGCGCGGCGCATCCGCGTGGGCGTGCGCGAGACGGACACGGTGGCGCGCCTGGGAGGCGATGAATTCACGGTGATCCTGTCCGACCTCGACGATCTGCAGCAAGTCGACCGCATCGCGCGGCAAATACTCGACGGCTTGCTGGAGCCGTTTTTGCTGGGGCAGGAGCAGGCCTTCGTCTCGGCCTCGATCGGCATCACCCTGTATCCGGACGACGCGGGCACTATCGAGGACTTGCTCAAGCATGCGGACCAGGCCATGTATGTCTCGAAAGGCGCGGGGCGCAACCGTTACAGCTACTTTACGCCCGCCATGCAGGTGGCGGCCGTCAACCGCATGCGCATGGGAGCGGACTTGCGCACGGCTTTGCGCGAACAGCAGATGCAATTGTATTACCAGCCCATCGTCGAGCTGGACAGCAGCAAGCTGGTCAAAGCGGAAGCCTTGCTGCGCTGGCACCATCCGCAGCGGGGCCTCGTGTGTCCGCCTGATTTTCTCGCGGTGGCCGAAAGCAGCGGCCTGATCGTGGAGATCGGCGACTGGGTGCTGCACACGGCAGCCGCGCAACTGCTGCACTGGCGCGCGCAGGGCCAGGCCATCGGCTTGCCGGGACTGCAGCTGTGCCTGAACCAGTCGCCGCTGGAATTGCAGCGCGAAGTGGAGGCGCCCGGCACCTGGCTGCGCCAGCTGGCGACGCTCGGTGTGCCGGCCTCGGCCTTCGTGCTCGACATGCGCGAAGATGTACTTTTACCTAGCGGCAATAGCATGGCGCCACGCCTGCAGCACTTGCGCGAGGCGGGCCTGCAGATCGCCCTCGACGACTTCGGCAGCGGCCATGCCTCGCTGACGCAATTGCAGCAATGCGGCATCGATTACCTGAAGCTCGACGGCGTGCTGGTGCGCAAGCTGGCGCCTGGCGCCAGCGAGCTGGTGCTGTGCGAAGCCATCGTCACCATGGCTCACAAGCTGGGTTTGCAGGTCATCGCCGAAGGTGTGGAGACCGAAGAGCAGCGCGCGCGGCTGCTGGAGATCGGCTGTGATTTTGCGCAAGGCGATTTGTTTGCGCCGCCGCTGACCATCGAAGCGTTCGATGCGCTGCTGCACGCCCGGCGGCCCTTGCACCCTTGAAACAGGCATGCCCTGCCACCAGATGCGCACTGGCCCTGCGGGACAGGGCTCCCGGCCTGAACGGGCTTATACTCGACGGGCTGGCGCCTGCGCCCGGCATTGCTGTCATGGGTCCTGGACCTAGTGCGCAGGCAAACCTTCTTCCATTCACTCAACTCGAGGTGACCTCATGGGCATTTTCAGCAATATCTACAACAAAATCTTCCACCATTCGTCCGACGCTGCTCCGGCAGCCACGCCAGCCGCTGCCACGACAGCACCTGCAGCAGCACCGGCGGCACCTGCACCGGCGGCTGCCGTGCCCGTGGTGGATGTGGAAGTGGTGCTGGTCGACCTGGCCAGCAAGAACGCGGAAACACTCAATTGGCGCACGTCCATCGTCGACCTGATGAAACTGTTGCAACTCGACAGCAGCCTGGCTGCGCGCAAGGAACTGGCGCAAGAGTTGCACTTCACGGGCGACACCAATGACTCGGCCAGCATGAACATCTGGCTGCACCGCCAGGTGATGATCAAGCTGGCGGAAAACGGCGGAAAAGTACCGGAAGAGTTGAAAAACTAAACACCTGGCGGCGGCAGGGGTATCCACTGTCACCGCTATCCAATCCTGTGGGAACTGCCTATCATGGAGTTCCCATAGCGTCATGATAGCTAAAATCAATTGAAACTATTGTGACAATCAATTTTGCATATGGGTTAAAACCCCTTACACTAGAGTCTTACTGATTCACCACACGAGAGGAAATGACTATGTCGCTCATCAATACCCAAGTTAAACCATTCAAGGCAACCGCATTCCACAATGGCAAATTCGTCGACCTGACGGAAGCGTCGCTGAAAGGCAAGTGGTCGGTATTCGTGTTCTACCCAGCCGACTTCACCTTCGTTTGCCCAACCGAACTGGAAGATCTGGCCGATCACCACGCTGAATTCCAGAAGCTGGGCGTCGATGTCTACGGCATCTCGACCGATTCGCATTTCGCGCATAAAGCATGGCACGACACCTCGGACGCGATCAAGAAAGTGCAATACGCACTGATCGGTGACCCAACCGGCACCCTGTCGCGCAATTTCGAAGTCATGATCGAAGAAGAAGGCATGGCACTGCGCGGTACCTTCGTCATCAATCCAGACGGCTTCATCAAAGTGCTGGAAGTGCATGACAACGGCATCGGCCGTGACGCAGCGGAACTGTTGCGCAAAGTTAAGGCAGCTCAATACGTTGCCGCTCACCCAGGTGAAGTTTGCCCAGCCAAATGGACGGAAGGCGCAGCAACCCTGACCCCATCGCTGGACCTGGTTGGCAAGATCTAAGTCTTGAACCCTTGCAACATCTAGCAGCAAACAAGTAGTTACCGCGATGCCGGACCGGGTGTCCGGCCCGGCATTCGCCTAAATATTTGTAGAAAAGGAAAAAAATCATGTTAGACGCAACCCTCAAAACCCAACTGAAATCCTACCTGGAAAAAGTAGTGTATCCGCTTGAGTTGGTCGCTTCTCTCGATGACAGCGCAAAAGCCCGCGAGATGAAGGAATTGCTCCAGGAGATAGTCCTGTTGAGCGACAAGATCACGCTGGTCGAGCGCATAGACGCTGGCGTACGGACCCCGTCGTTCAGCATCAACCGTGCAGGCTCCGACATCGGCGTGCGTTTCGCCGGTGTGCCGATGGGCCACGAATTCACTTCCCTGGTGCTGGCGCTGCTGCAAGTGGGCGGCCACACCATCAAGTTCGACGATGCCGTGATCGAGCAGATCCGCAATCTCGACGGCGATTACGAGTTTGAAACGTTTATTTCGCTCTCCTGCCATAACTGCCCGGAAGTGGTGCAGGCATTGAATGCCATGGCGGTGATCAACCCGCGCATCAAGGTCACCACCATCGATGGCGGCGTGTTCCCGAAAGAAGTGGAAGAACGCCAGATCATGGCCGTGCCGATGATGTTCCTGAATGGCGAGCATTTCGGCCAGGGACGCACGAACGTCGAGGAAATCCTCGCCAAGCTCGACACCAACGCCGGCGCACGTCAGGCTGAAGCACTGAACAAGAAAGACGTCTTTGATGTACTGATCGTCGGCGGCGGCCCTGCCGGCGCGGCAGCGGCCATCTACGCGGCCCGCAAAGGCATCAAGACGGGTGTGCTGGCCGAGCGTTTTGGCGGCCAGGTGCTCGACACCCTGGCCATCGAGAATTTTATTTCCGTCAAAGAAACCGATGGTCCGAAGTTCGCCATGGCGCTGGAACAGCACGTCAAGGAATACGAAGTCGACATCATGAACACCCAGCGCGCTGCGAAATTGACGCCGGGCAAATTGGTGCAGATTGAAACGGCGAATGGCGCCATCTTGAAAGCCAAGACCGTCATCCTGGCTACCGGTGCCCGCTGGCGCGAAATCAACGTGCCGGGCGAGAAGGAATACCGCAACCACGGTGTCGCCTACTGCCCGCACTGCGATGGTCCCTTGTTCAAGGGCAAGCGCGTGGCCGTGATCGGCGGCGGCAACTCGGGCGTGGAAGCGGCGATCGACCTGGCAGGTCTCGTCAAACACGTGACCCTGATCGAGTTCGGAGCTGAACTGCGTGCCGATGCGGTGCTGCAACGCAAGCTGCACAGCCTGCCTAACGTGACCGTGATCACGTCGGCCCAAACCACCGAGATCCACGGCGACGGCAAGATCGTCAATGGCCTGAGCTACACGGACCGGGTCAGTGGCGAGTCGAAAAAGGTCGAGCTGGAAGGCGTCTTCGTGCAAATCGGCCTGGTGCCGAATACGGAGTGGCTGAAAGGCACGGTAGCGTTGTCGCGCCACGGCGAAATCGAAGTCGACGCCCGCGGCCAGACCTCGATCCCGGGCGTGTTTGCGGCCGGCGACGTCACCACGGTGTCGTACAAGCAGATCATCATCGCCACCGGCGAAGGCGCCAAGGCAGCCCTGTCCGCCTTTGACCACCTGATCCGCTCGGACGACGAGGAAGTGGTCGATGAAGCCGCAGCGAAAGAAGCGCTGACGGCGTAACGCTAGACGCTGTACAGAAAAAACCGGAACGGCCGCGAGGCCCTTCCGGTTTTTTTATGGGTGCAGGAAATCAGCTGCCCGCGTACAGCGGATTGCCGGCGACATACACCTGGATGCCATCGACGCGCATGTCTTTCGGCGCGATGTCGCTCAGGGCGAAGACGGTCTTGTTATTGAAGGTTTGCACATGCCACGTAAAACGCTGGCCGGCGCGCGCGATGGTGATGGTTTCGCCGCGCGTGACGTTGATGTGGCGCGTATCGGGCTGCAGGTCGATGCTGCGCTGGGCGGCGGCGTGCGGGGCGCTGCTGCCATAGTCGGCGGCCGTGCCCGTGGGGCCGGCGGCAATGGCGCTGCCGGCAAGGACGGCGCACACGATGGCCAGGGCGCTGCGGTGGGTGTTCAACATGTTGTTCTCCAAGAATAAGCCTGGCGCGGTGAATAACCGCGCCGTGTTGTCGTAGTGGCTGCACCGGGATCACCGGTTTTTGCAACACGGCATCGTAAGCTGTCCTTGGTCGATCTGCAAAGCTGTATTTCCTGTCTATATTTCCACCGTCGCCGCCAGCGGTACATCCGGCGCCAGGTGGCTGGTCAGCACGATGCACTGGCGCGCCAGGCGGGACGGCTCGGCCAGACGCTGGCGCAAGTACGCCATGGCGGATGTATCGAGGCCATTGAACGGTTCATCGATCAGCAACAGGCGCACGGGCAAGGCCAGGGCCAGCGCCAGTTGCAGCTTTTTATGCTGGCCCAAGGACAGGGCGGTAATGCTTTGCTGCAAGGTGGACGTCATGGCAAATGCGCTCAACTCCTCGTTCAGCAGGGCCTGGTCGCTGCCCGGATACAGGGCCAGGTGCAGGTCGAGAAATTCGTGCACTTGCAGCCAGGGCAGGGCGGGCGCGTCGCCGCCGCAATAGAAGGCTTGCGCGCGGTAGGCCAGCGGCATGAAACCGCTGTCGACGTCATCGAGGCGGATGGCGCCGCGCGCGGGCAGCAGGGCGCCGCCCGCCAGCTTCAGCAGGGTTGTCTTGCCGGCCCCGTTCGCGCCACGCAGCCAGGTGATGCCGGGACCGAATTGCTGGCTGTAGCCCTGGAAGACGCTATGCGTGGGAAAGTGAAAATCGAGGTGCTCGATGTGCAGCACGGGAGAGGGGGATTCAATTCCATAATTCGCTTCCGATGGCGCTCAAGGAAAGGATGGACAGGACGACGAGGACGACACGCCCGCGCGCCGTGAGGCGGGGCAGGCCGACGATGGCCAGCAGGGCCACGCTGGCCGTGAGGGCGTACACCTTGGTCACGCGTTGCAGCAAGGCGGCGGGATCGATGGCGTACAGCAAGACAGCGCCCGCCAGCAGCACGGCAAACGGCGGCAGCAGGCTGGCGGCGCAGGCCAGGCGCGTCAAGGCCGTGCTGGCCAGCGGCCAGGCATCCAGCGTGGGGCGCAGTACGGCGATCTGCTCGCGCACGGCCTTGTCGCCCCGGTCCGTCACAATGACCAGGCTGGCGCTGGCCAGTAAACCCAGCAGGGGAGCGGGCACGAGGGGTGCGCGCAGCAGCCAGGCCAGCATGCTGGCGCCAGCCGTGGCCAGCAGCACGCTTTGCTGCAGGCCGATCACATTTTCCTTGCGCCAGAACGGCAGCCAGAACAGCTGGCGCCACAGGAAAAGGGTGCGCCAGCGGGGCCGTTGCGGCACATAGGTGCGCATGGTGGGCGCGCGCGTTTTTTGTACGGGCCGCGGTGCGCGCAGGCGCTGCGCCACGATGAGCGTCGTCAGCAGCCAGGCCAGCATCCACACGGTGACGGTGGCGGCAATGCCGGGCGCGGCAATCGGACGCAGCCAGGGCGGCGACTGCACCAGCCAGATGGTGGCCGAGATGGCATAGGCGAGTCCCAGCGGCAGCATCAGCAGGCCGGACACGGCCACGTCCGCTTGCCAGCGCAAGCGCGGCGGCAACGGCAGCTGGCGCAGCCAGGCGGCGGTACTGGCCGGCAGCAGACGCTTGCGCAGCAGCCAGGCGGGCAGGCAGGTCAGCAGGGCTTGCGCGCTCAGGACAGCCAGGGCGGCGGACCAGGGCAGGCTCACGGCGAGAAAGCCGGGCAGGGCGATGACGCTGAGCAATCCCAGCAAGACGGGGCCGGCCAGGAACAAAAGAATTTCCATGGAACTCGTCAGGCTGGCGGCAAATTGCAGCAAAGCATGATGGGCCAGGCGCAGGCGCAGGGCGATATAGGGATGAGTACTACGGGGCAAGCGCATGCGGGCAGGGGTGGAGTCAGGGTAGCGCTGATTCTAACAGCCGGGGTCAGACCCCTGGATAAGTTAGCTTTGAGGTTGACGTTGGCGGTGTTGAGGGTCTGACCCCACAATGGGAAAAGCCCTTCGGTTCCAGGAACCAAAGGGCTTTTCTTTTATTGGCGGAGCGGACGGGACTCGAACCCGCGACCCCCGACGTGACAGGCCGGTATTCTAACCAACTGAACTACCACTCCAAGCTCGTATGATCTGTGTTGCTGATCCATGAAGCACTGGATAATTTTCTGTATTGGTGGTGGGTGCTGAGAGGCTCGAACTCCCGACCTACGCCTTGTAAGGGCGCCGCTCTACCAACTGAGCTAAGCACCCGCATACCCAGAAAACTATCCCGACGTTTGTCACCACGTCTGGAAGAGGCACTATTATAGGGGGCGCTTTCCCGCTTGTGCAACTATTCTTGAGGGCTAACAGCAGTTTTTTTGCTGAAAAGCGCAAAAATGTTCAAGGAAGGGAGTCGTGACGTGTTTTCTGCTTCTGAAATGGGAAAAGCCCTTCGGTTCTAGGAACCAAAGGGCTTTTCTTTTATTGGCGGAGCGGACGGGACTCGAACCCGCGACCCCCGACGTGACAGGCCGGTATTCTAACCAACTGAACTACCACTCCAAGCTCGTATGATCTGTATTGCTGATCCATGAAGCACTGGACAGTTTTCTGATTTGGTGGGTGCTGAGAGGCTCGAACTCCCGACCTACGCCTTGTAAGGGCGCCGCTCTACCAACTGAGCTAAGCACCCGTTGCTTGTCTCAGAAAACCATCCCGACGTTTGTCACCACGTCTGGAAGAGGCGCTATTATAGGACGGCTAAAATCCTTCTGCAAGCGCTTTTTTCACATTATTCCGTGATATTCCACTGTGACAGCATCCACGCCATATTGAATGCGTTCTCGGCGATGGCGTTATAGCGGCCCGACGCGCCGCCGTGGCCGGCGCCCATATTCGTTTTCAGCAGCAGGGGGTTGCTGTCCGTTTTATACGCGCGCAGCTTGGCCACGTATTTCGCCGGTTCCCAGTACATGACCTGGCTGTCGTTGAGGCCTGTCGTCACCAGCATGGCAGGATAATTCTTGCGCGCAATGTTGTCGTAGGGCGAGTAGCTGAGCATGTAGTCGTAGGCTGGCTTCTGATTCGGGTCGCCCCATTCCAGGTATTCGCCTGTCGTCAGTGGCAGGCTGGCGTCCATCATGGTGTTCATCACGTCGACAAACGGTACGGCCGCGTGCACGGCGTGGAACAGGTCGGGGCGCATGTTGACGACGGCGCCCATCAGGAGGCCGCCCGCGCTGCCGCCCTGGATGATGAGGCGGTTCGGGCTGGTCCATTTTTCGCGTACCAGGTAGTCGGCGCTGTCGATGAAGTCATTGAAGGTGTTTTTCTTCTTCATCAGCATGCCGTCCTCATGCCAGGCTTCGCCCATGTCGGTGCCGCCGCGGATATGCGCCTGCGCATAGATGACGCCCCGCTCCAGCAGGCTGATGCGGCTGATGGAAAAAGTGGCTTCCGTGGAAATTCCATACGAGCCATACGAGTACAGCAGCAGCGGCGCGGAACCGTCGAGCTTGACGCCCTTCTTATAGACGACCCACAGCGGCACTTGCACGCCATCGCGCGCCTTCACCCACAAGCGCTGCGTGGTGTAGCGGCTGCCATCAAAGCCGCCGACGATTTCCTGCTGCTTCAGCACCGTGCGCTTGCCGTCTTGCATGCTGACGTCGATGACGGTGGGCGGCGTGACGGGCGACTGGTACGACATGCGAAATTGTGTGGCGGAAAACTCCGGCGTGCCAACGGACGTGGCCAGGTAGACGGGGTCGTCGAACTGCACGGTCTTCCAGTTTTTATGCGCGAAATCGTAGATGCGCGCGCGGTTCAGGGCGCGCGCTTTTTCCATCACCACCAGGTAGCCCTGGAAGACGTCGATGGACTGGATCACGGCATCCTTGTTGTGCGGCACCACGGGCTTCCAGTTCTTCGGCTGCGGCGCGGACAGCGGCGCGCTGACGACACGGAAATTCTTCGCCTCCTTGTTGGTGACAATATACAACTGGCCGTCGCGGTGCTCGACGATGTAGCGGTGGCCTTTTTCGCGTTTCAGCACGCTCTGGAAACTGCCTTCGGGCTTGTTCGTTGGCAGCAGCAGCACTTCGCTCGTGTCCGTGCTGCCCGAGGTGAGCACGAAGAACTGCTTGTCGTGCGTGCGGCCCACATTGATCGCGAACTGTTCCACTGGCTCATGGTAAAACCTGCTGCAGCGTGCCGCCCAAGGGCAGGCGGAACAATCGGTCCGCGCGCTTGGTGGTGGCGTCTTCCTGCGTCAGCATCAGGGTGGCGTTGTCAGCCGCCCACGCCAGCGAGGTCACGCGCGGCATGGTATCGCCCAGCAGCTTGCCTGTCTTCAAATCCTTGACATGCAGCTCGTACTGGCGGAAACCCGTCGTGTCGGTGGTGTAAGCCAGCAATTGTTCATTCGGGCTGATGGCAAATGCGCGCACGGCAAAGAATTTGTGGCCTTCGGCCAATTGATTCTGGTCCAGCAGGATTTCTTCGACCGCCTGCGCATCGTAGGCACCGCTGGCGCCGACAGGACGGCGGCAATGAAGCGGGTATTGCTTGCCCGCTTCCGTGCGCGTGTAATAGTAAAAGTTACCTTGGCGCGCAGGCACGGACAGGTCCACTTCCTGCATACGCCCCTTGACTTCCGCAGTCACCTTGTCGGCCAGCGGCTGGATCGGGGCCGTGACGGCAGCCGTGTAGGCGTTTTCCGCATTCAGGTAATCGATCACGGCAGGATCGGTCTTCTTTTGCAGCCAGCGGTAGTCGTCCGTCACGACCGTGCCGTGGCGCGTTTCCTGCCAGGCTGTCTTGGCGGCAACCGGTGCGGTGGATGTGGCGAGGGCGGCGGCAACGGTGGTGATGGTGTCGGCCAGCGCGGATGGCGCCAGCGAGAACAGCAGCAAGGCCGGCAGGATGGATGACCAGACGGACCGGCGGCGCGAAGCGTGATGGGCGATAGACAAGGCAACTCCTTTGAATAGTTGTGTCAGGATTGTAATCTTGCTATTGAGAAAAGCAACCGCCGTGCTCGTGCGTTTCAACTTGCATCCACGGGCATTTGCAGCGATACTGTATATAATTACAGTATTCAACAGCATCCCGCCGCGAGGTGTCCTTGACCACATCTGCCCCTACATTGCCTGAAGCCCGCCGCTGGATAGCCCACCTGGACATGGACGCCTTCTTCGCCTCCGTGGAACTGTTGAAATATCCGCAATTGCGTGGCGAAGCCGTCGTCATCGGCGGCGGGCGCTTGCAGCAGCCCGTGCTGCAGGAAGATGGCACGCGGCAGTTTGCGCGCATGCGCGACTACGTGGGGCGCGGCGTCGTCACGACGTCGACCTATGCGGCGCGCGCGTTTGGCGTGTTTTCCGCCATGGGCATCATGAAAGCGGCCAAGCTGGCGCCCGACAGCATCCTGTTGCCCGCCGACTTCGAGGCTTACCGCGAGTATTCGGCACGTTTCAAGCAAGCCGTGGCCCAGTTGTGCCCCATCATCCAGAACGTGGGCATCGATGAAATCTATGTCGACCTGACGGAATACGGCGAGCAGGCGCCGGCCATGGCGGCGCGCCTGAAGGCGGCCGTGTCCGAGGCGACGGGCCTGTCGTGCTCGATCGGCCTGGCGCCGAACAAATTGCTGGCGAAAATCTGTTCTGACCTGGAAAAACCCGACGGCCTCACCATTTTGTCGCCCGAGGATATCGCCACGCGCGTGTGGCCCTTGCCGGCAAAAAAGATCAACGGCATCGGCCCGAAGGCGACAGCCAAACTGGAAGCCTTGGGCATTGTTACCATCGGCGAGCTGGCGCAGGCCGACATGGCCATGCTGCGCACGCAGTTTGGCGACCTGTACACGGGCTGGCTGCGCCAGGCGGCGCTGGGCATCGACGAGCGGCCCGTGCAGACGAGCCGGGAAACCAAGTCCGTCAGCCGCGAAACGACGTTTGAGCGCGACTTGCAGGTGGTGCGTGACCGCGCCACGCTGTCGGAAAAGCTGGAAAGCCTGTGCACGCGCGTGGCGGGCGACCTGGATAAACAGTCGCTGGCGGGGCGCACGGTGGGCATCAAGCTGCGCTTCGAGGATTTCAGCACCGTCACACGCGACATTACCTTGCCCAGCGCCACGGCGGACGCCGCCGCCATCCTGCGCGCCAGCCGCGATTGCTTGCGGCGCGTGCCATTTGAAAAGAAAATCCGCCTGCTGGGCGTGCGCATCTCGACCTTGTCCGATCCGGCCATCGTGACGCGGCAGGCGCCAGCCCAGGCGGAGCTGTTTCCCGCCCTGTAGCGGCATTCCCTATTGATTACAAGCATCGCGCCAGTCCGCGCTTTTGACGGCATTCCCGTGTCGAAAGTGTAGAATGGCGTTCCCCTGGCACTACTGAAACAAACGGAAGACAAAAACTATGTGGTTCAAGAATCTTCAGATTTACCGCCTGCCCGCACCATGGGCCTATACGCCAGAACAACTGGAAGAGGCCTTGTCCTCGAACAAATTTACGCCGGCGACCAGCATGGATCTGATGCGCCAGGGCTGGGATACGCCACGCCCGAACGGTGGCCTGGTCCACGTGGTCAACAAGCAAATGCTGATCTTGCTGGGCACGGAAAAGAAACTGTTGCCCGCGACTGTCATCAACCAGGTGGCCAAGGCCCGCGCTGCCGAGATGGAAGAAGCGCAAGGCTTTGCCCCCGGCAAGAAAGCCATGAAAGAATTGAAGGAGCACGTGGCCGACGAGCTGCTGCCGCGCGCCTTCAGCATCCGCAGCAACGTCTGGACGTGGATTGACCCCGTCAATGGCTGGCTGGTGGTCGATGCCGCCAGCCCGGCAAAAGCCGATGAAGTCATCAAGCTGTTGTTGAAAGCCGTCGACAAGCTGCCGCTGGAAAGCCTGCGCGTGCAGCGCTCGCCGGTGGCGGTGATGACGGAATGGCTGCAGGCCGACGACGCGCCTGCCGGCTTCACGGTCGACATGGATACGGAATTGCGCGCCACGGGCGAAAGCAAGGCCACCGTGCGCTACGTGCGCCATACACTGGAAGCGGACGACGTGCGCCGCCACATCGCTGCCGGCAAGCAGTGCACGCGCCTGGCCATGACGTGGAATGACAAGATTTCGTTCGTGCTGACGGAGTCCCTGGCCATCAAGAGCGTCAAGCCGCTGGATGTGATCAAGGAAACGGAATCGAGCACGAAGAACGACGAAGAGCGCTTCGACGGCGACGTGATGCTGATGACGGGCGAGCTGAGCAAGCTGATGGCCGACGTGGTCGAGGCATTGGGCGGCGAAGCGACTGCATAAAAGCAGTTATATCGGTATGGAAAAGGAGCTTCGGCTCCTTTTTTTCGCCTCTTGCCTGGCATGGCGATCTTTGGACGAAAAAAAGGGCCTTGCGTTTGCAAGGCCCTTGGTCGGCTCAGCCTAGGTTGACGAGGTCAACTTAGAACTTGTACTGGGCCGTGAAGTAGAACGAACGCATCATTGGATCGGCGTAGCGTGGATCGTAGCCAACTTGGTGACCACGCGAGCTGCGCAGCGACAGTGGCGGCTCACGGTCGAACAGGTTTTTGATCCCTGCGCGCAAGGTCACTGCTTTGCTGTACGCATAGCGGCCCTGGAAGTCAACCGTCGTGTACGAAGGCACGTGCAGACGGATATTTTCCTTCGTGCTGGTGGCCAGGTTTTACCACTTCGGCCGAAGCGTCGGTATAGCCATTACGGTAGCTCACGACGACCGTGTTGGTCAGCTTGCCCGATTCCAGACTCATGTTGAGCTTCATCAGGTTACGGAACGTCACAGCATCGGAAATGCCGTAGAAGTTCATGTTGTTGGTCCACTGATCCTTGGTGCCTGGTACGGTGTAGTCGGCCTTGAGCATATGGGTGCCGCTCAGGTTAGCCGTGAAGTTACCGATATCAAACTTCTTACGTGCCGTCATGTCCCAGTCGATACCGCGGTTGTGCGTCTGGCCGATGTTCATCGACAGCGACTTGAACGCAAAGTACGGCTTGCCGGTCGTCGGTTCGATATAGGTGCCGAACAGGTCGCGGTACATACCTGGGTTGTTGAATGCCTGCGCTTCGCTCACGGCCGAAACCGCGTCGGTGATTTTTACGTCCCACAGATCGGCGCCGAACGAGAATGCCGAGCTAGGTTCGATACGGAAACCGACGGTGAACTGTTTCGATTTTTCCGGCTTCAGGTTTTCGTTACCGCCAGCCATTTTATTGTATTGGCTGTTAGGCGCACGGCACAGCACATCGCCTGGGAATGGGCAGTTCCAGTTAGCGCCGGTAAAGCCGTTGTTGACCAGAGGTTGGCCAATGCTCAGCATGTCCGGAGCCTTGAAGCCCGTGCCGTAGGAGCCGCGCAACAGTACTTGCTGTATTGGCTGCCAGCGTGCCGTGACCTTGTAGGTATTGGCATTGGCATCTTTACCGATGGTCTTGTTGATGACGCCATTGTCGATCGCCGATACGGAGTCATAGCGGCCAGCCAGGCTGACTTCCACCGTTTTCGTGATCGGTGCCAGCAATTCGGCAAAGACGCCGTAGGTTGAACGGCTCAGGTCGTAGCGTGGCGAGGTGTTGAAGCCGTAGATGGTGCTGGTGTTTGCGCCTGCATCTGGCGTCTGGCCGTAGTTGTACTCGCGGTAGTCGGCGCCGATACCGATGTTGGCTTTGCCGCCTGGCAAGGTGAACAGTTCACGGGAACCGTGCGCATCGATGCCGCGCATGGTGGTCGATGCCGTGCGGATCGAGCCGTTGAATTGCGAATTGTTGATCAGCGTTTGCATTTCCGGCGATGGTGTGCCGGCCTGCAGGAACGGATTGAACGCCGGATTTTTCAGCAGGGCCTTCATATCGGCCGTTTTCGCATAGCCGCCGATGTAGCGTTCATCGATGGCATTTTGCGACCAGGTCAGGCCCGCATCGATGTTCCACGCGCCAATTTCGCCTTCGACGCCGACGACGAAGTGCTTGGTCTCGGTGATGGTGTTGGTGGTGCGGTTACCCCAGTCGCTCATGCGATAGTTGGCCGACACGGAGGTGATGTCCTTGACTTGCTCTGGTGTCAGGTAAGGCAGGACGAACTCGTTGTACTGCGCACCGTTAATCGCAATCGGGATTGCCACCGGATTGGCCGAGATGCGCGCGGTCAGGTCATAACGCGAGTAGGCGACTTCGGCAAATGCATTCAGCGAATCGTTGAGTTTGTAGGTGGCGCGGGTAAACAGGCTGTCGCGCTTCGATTCAGGCACGATTTCAACCGTCGAACCGCCATCGAAGCCGCAAGCCAGCTGATTGGCTGCCAGTGGGGCATTGGTCACGGCGCCACAATTCTTATTCTTCGCCAGGTATGGATTGAAGAGGTAATCGTCTTTGCCTTTGACGGACACGGTGGCGTTGGCCGGTGCCGTGCCTGTGGCGGTCTTGTCGTAGACGTATTGTTTGCCGTTATAGCTCACTGGAATACGCGACGAACGGGCGAATGTGCGGTCGGTAGCGCGCAAGTTCGATTGCTCGTCATGGCGATACGACACCAGCACGTTGAAACGGTCTTCGTCGATGTCGCCGAAGCCATAGGTCACGTTGGTGTTCCAGGCGTTGCCGCCCTTGTCTTCCGGACCGCCGTAGGTGGCTTCCAGGGAGCCGCCTTGCTGGTTCTTCTTCAGAATGAAGTTAATCACGCCGGCGATGGCGTCCGAGCCGTACAAGGCCGAGGCGCCGTCGGTCAGCACTTCGACGCGTTCAACCGCGCTCATTGGAATGGCGTTCAGGTTGACGGAAGTGCCCGAGCCTTGTGGCGCGATGCGGCGGCCATTCAACAGGACCAGGGTGTAGTCTTCGCCGATGTCATGGATCGAGGCGCTGGTGCGGCCACCGGAGTTGGTGCCTGCCGCGGCGGCGCCGACGGTAAAGCCTTGCATGGCGGGCAGGGCCTGGAGCAGGTCTGCAACCGTGGTGGCGCCCGTCTTGGCGATCGCTTCTTGTGTCAGGCGCTGTACAGGCAAAGCGCCTTCCACAGCGATACGCTTGATACTCGAACCGGTAATTTCAACTTTTTGAATTGCTTCGTCCGCCATGGATTGGCCAGAGAACAAGACGCTACCTGCCAGTACGGTCAGGGCCAGACGTACGCTGCGCACGCCAATTTTTTCTTTAAATGCCATTGTAACAATTACTCCGTAGTAGTTTTAATAACGACAAGCAGTACACGAGCGCCGCTCTAGCCATCGGATAGATGACTTGCGGTGCTCGTGTACGGTAGGCGGAACCACGTCGGTGGGAGGTGGAAGACTACTTAGCGCAATATTGTTATAAATGCACTTTTGACTTGTCGAGGCGAACATTATGTCGTCTCAGCAAGAAAAAATGCACATCAACCGTGTCGGATTTGGCAATAAATTATGGATACAGAAGAATATTTAATTTAATTGTTAAATGGCAGTTTTATATTTAATAATATCGGTGTTTTTAAAAATGATCAATGGCGTTTTTTTACAACATAAAATTATTGTATTGGCAATTCGATGTTTTACCTACAATAATTCGACGAAACCTGTAGGTTTGCAGAATTTATGAAAAGCCAAAAAACGTAAAAAAGCCCGTTGAAACGGGCTGGTCGAATTGTGACAGAGTGTCAGTCAGAGCGTTTGCCGGCCTGCCTGTCGCGCCCTGTCTGACATAGGCTTACAAGGGCTGGAATACGCCGGCGGCGCGGTTCTTTTGCACATTGTCCCAGGCGAAGATCTGGCCATTCATGGCCACGTACACGCCCGCTGGCAAGGTTTGCGCCACGCCGCAGGCAAAGCCCAGGTTGAACAGGGCATCGGAGTTGTCGATTTCGTAGGGAATCATGGCGCCCGTCAAAATCACCGTTTGCTGCAGGTTCGCCGCGCCCAGCACCTGCGCCGTTTCGCGCATGGTGTCGGTGCCGTGAATGATGACGATGGCTTTTTCTTGTGCCGCGCGGCACGAGGCCAGCACGCGCTGGCGGTCCGCATCCTGCATGTCGAGCGAGTCGAGCAGGGGTAGTTGCTCCAGCGCTACGGGCGCCGTCATGCGCGCGCGGGCTATCGCTGCCGGCAAATGACTGTCGGAAAAGCCCAGGGTACCGTTCAATTCGTTGTAGTGTTTGTCGAAAGTGCCGCCAGTGGCGAGTATGCGCAAAGTCATGATGTGGTCACGATGTCAGTGGAGAATGACGCGCATGATAGCGTGGATTGGCAGCGTTGCGTGAATGCTGCCGCAGATGGGGAAGCGTGCTTGCCGCCCTGCTACTGCACCGCATCTGGAAAATTTGGTCATCTGTGAGTACACTGGTTTCTTTGTTTGCCTGCCACCCCGACTCCGTATGAAAGCGCTCGCTCCCGGCACCGTCATTTTTCACCGCCACCGCGGTTACGGGGTGATCACGTCCGTCAATTTGCTGACGGGCTGGATCGCCGCCCGTTTCGGCAGCGAAGCGCGGACCCTGGACCTGAACCTGTCGACTGACGACGTGCAGTTTGCCGACGGTGAAGCGATCCTGTTTCGGCGCGCGCCACCGGACCGCATGCCGCACGCGCGCCTGATGGCCATGGTGCGCGAGCTGCACCAGGCCGGTTATCAAAAACTGTATCTGTATTCCTGGCCCAAGCCGTCCGGCCTGCACTGGCGCTGGCATTTGTTTACGGGGCCGCGCGACTGGATGCAACGACCCTGGCGCGAAGGCTGGTACGGCTCGGGCGCCGATTACAACGTCAACCCCGTGATGGGCTGGGGTGATACGCCCGGCGCCACCACTAGTGAGCTGATCGATGCCCTGGCCCGTTTCGACCCGCAGGGGCTGGCGCAGGCGCTGGGGCGCGACGACGACCATAGCGAGTGGTTTGGCCGCGTCTGCGACGCTTTATTACCCAATTACATGTACAGCCTGGACATGCAGCGCACCGCAGGCGAGCCCTTGCCCGAGATGCCACCCGTGCCGGTGGTCGCCGTGCGCGCCGGCGTGGCGCCGTACACTGGACCTGACATTGCCTGGCCGCCCGGCTGGGCCGGCCTATGGCGCGGCCGGCACGTGCTATCCGCGCCCGCCATCCGCATTACGGGCGAGCCGGACCTCATCAAGGGTTTTCAGCGTTCCTGAGGGGATTGCCGCGCGTGTTGCAAGGTTTCGGGATTGAGCAGGCGCGTGCATTGACCCTGCGTAAAATCGACGATGTTTTGCAAGGCGTAGCGGAAATACAGTTCATAGCTGTCACGCTCGACGTAGCCCAGGTGCGGCGTGGCCAGCACGTTCGGCAGCAGCAATAGTGGCGAGCCTGGCGGCAGTGGCTCGTCCGTAAACACATCCAGCGCGGCGGCGCCCGGGCGCCCCTGCGGCAGCGCCGCTTCCAATGCTCCATCGGCGACCAGTTCGGCGCGGCTGGTGTTGACGAACAGGGAGGTCGGCTTCATGCGCGCCAGGTCCTCGTTTGTGACCAGGCCCCGCGTCTTGTCGGACAGGCGCAGGTGCAAGGTCAATATGTCCGCTTGCTCAAAGAAGGCCTCGCGCGATGCCGCCGCCGTATCGCCGGCCGCCACCGCCGCCGCGCGGCTCGCTTCGCTACCCCACACGAGGATGGTCATGCCGAAGGCGCGGCCGTAGCCGGCGATCAATTGACCGATCTTGCCGTAGCCCCAGATGGCCAGGGTGCGCCCTTTCAATACCGTGCCGAGGGTGTTGCGCTTTGGCTCCAGCGACGACGTCTGCCACAGCCCCTCCTGTAAATGTTGCGCGTATGGCACGATCTTGCGCTGCGCCGCCATGATCAGCGCCCACGTCAGTTCGGCCGGCGCCGTGGGCGAGCCGATGCCTTCCGCGATGGCGATGCCCAGTTCGGTGGCGGCCGCCACATCGATGTGTCCGCTGACCTTGCCCGTCTGCGAAATCAGTTTCAGATTCGGCAGTTTCGACAGCAAGGCGCGGTTGAAACTGCTGCGTTCGCGGATCAGCACCAGGGCGTCGAACGGCGCCAGGCGGATCGCCAGCTGGCCCAGGCCCCGCGCCGTATTGCTGAACACTTTGACTTCGTGGCCATCGAGCAATTGGAAACAATCGAGGCCGCGCACGGCATCCTGGTAATCATCAAGTATGGCAATTTTCATGGTGGATGGCCGATTTTAGTGAAGATTTGGTAGGGAAATAACAGGATATGGGAAATGCTGAATAGCCTACTACATTAGTCGGGCTATTCTCCTACATTTTTGCGAAAATAGCTGTTACGCGGGTGTACAATCGCCGGCACTTTTGAAGCTTCCTGATTATAGTTATAGCGCAAACTGTTCCTGCAGCCTGGGTGCATGATCCAGGTAAACGACACCAGAGCCCTGCCCGCGTGAACACACCGCCTGCAGTGAGCCGCAGCCACCTCTCAACGATGCTGCCTGTCTTGCCGGAACGACCAGAATTTCTTTTATTGGTATTGGAGGTAATATGAATCAGCCCGTCATGGGTGGCGTCGCCGCACTCAACGTCCCAGCTTATATTAAACAACAGAAACTGATCAACTGGGTGGCCGACATTGCCGCGCTGACCAAGCCAGAGCGTATTTACTGGTGCGATGGTTCGCAAGAAGAGTACGAGCGCCTGTGCGCCGAAATGGTTGCCAGCGGCACCATGAAAAAACTGAACGCGCAAAAGCGCCCGAATTCCTACCTGGCCTGCTCCGATCCGAGCGACGTGGCCCGCGTCGAAGACCGTACGTATATCTGCTCGGCAACGAAAGAAGCGGCCGGCCCGACGAACAACTGGACCGAGCCTGGCGAAATGCGCCACACCTTGAACGGCCTGTTCGATGGCTGCATGCGCGGCCGCACCATGTACGTCGTGCCCTTCTCGATGGGCCCGCTGGGCTCGCCGATCGCACACATCGGTGTGGAACTGTCCGATTCGCCGTACGTCGCCGTCAACATGAAGATCATGACCCGCATGGGCCGTGCCGTGTATGACGTGCTGGGCACTGATGGCCAGTTCGTGCCGTGCGTGCACAGCGTGGGCGCACCGCTGGCAGCCGGCCAGGCCGACGTAAAATGGCCGTGCAACAGCACCAAGTACATCGTGCATTTCCCGGAAACGCGCGAAATCTGGTCTTTCGGTTCCGGCTACGGCGGCAACGCCTTGCTGGGCAAGAAATGTTTCGCCCTGCGCATAGCCTCGAACATGGGTTACCAGGAAGCGCAAGCATCGGACAACAATCCGGGCTGGCTGGCCGAACATATGCTGATCCTCGGCGTGGAATCGCCGGAAGGCAAGAAGCATTACGTGGCCGCAGCATTCCCATCGGCTTGCGGCAAGACCAACTTCGCCATGCTGATCCCGCCGGCAAGTTTTAACGGCTGGAAAGTGACCACCATCGGCGACGATATCGCCTGGATCAAGCCGGGTGCGGATGGCCGTCTGTACGCCATCAACCCGGAAGCGGGCTACTTCGGCGTGGCACCGGGCACCAACGAAAAAACCAATTACAACTGCATGGCCTCCATGCGCGACAACACGATCTTCACCAACGTGGCGCTGACGGACGATGGCGACGTGTGGTGGGAAGGTTTGACGAAAGAGGCGCCAAGCCACCTGATCGACTGGCAAGGCAAGGACTGGACGCCCGCGTCCGGCACCAAGGCGGCGCACCCGAACGCGCGCTTCACGGTTGCTGCTACGCAAAACCCCGTCATCGACGCAGCCTGGGACGATCCGGCCGGCGTGCCGATCTCGGCCTTCATCTTCGGCGGCCGCCGCTCCACCACCGTGCCGCTGGTCACCGAAGCGCGCAACTGGGTCGAAGGCGTCTACATGGCAGCGACCATGGGCTCGGAAACGACGGCCGCGGCCGTGGGCCAGATGGGCGTCGTGCGCCGCGATCCATTTGCCATGTTGCCGTTTATCGGCTATAACATGAGCGACTACTTCCAGCACTGGCTGGACATGGGCGTCAAAGTGGGTAAAGTCAACCCGGCCGCCCTGCCGAAGATCTATTGCGTCAACTGGTTCCGTACGGACGAAGCAGGCAAATTCGTCTGGCCTGGCTTTGGCGACAACATGCGCGTTCTCAAATGGATGCTGGAGCGTATCGAGGGCAAGGCGGGCGGCGTGGAAAACCTGTTTGGCATGACGCCGCAGTATGGCGACTTGAACTGGGATGGCTTGCCATTCACGCAAGAACAGTTCGACACCATCACCTCGATCGACAAGGCCGCGTGGGTGGAAGAATTGAAATTGCATACGGAGTTGTTTGAAAAACTCGCGTATCATCTGCCGCAAGAATTGGCAGATAACAAGGCTGCGCTGGAAAAGCGGCTGAGTGCATAAGTAAGTTAATTAACGTAAAGCGGCACCTGACAAGCAAAGCGCGCCGCGCAGTAGCTTGTCAGGTGTTGAGAGTTGTAGTGGGGGAGAAACACGCCGGCAAAGACTGGCGTGCTATAAATGACACGCCGGCAATGACTGGGGTGCTATCAAAAAGAGGAACGGCGCGGATTGCATGAGCAATCCGCGCCGTTTTTTATTGCGCTGCCGTTGTTATTGCTTCAGCAGCGGCCCCAGGTACTTGCCTGTCACGCTGGCCGGGTTCAGCGCCACGTCTTCCGGCGTGCCCGTGGCGATGATCTGTCCGCCGCCCGCACCGCCTTCGGGGCCCAGGTCGACGATCCAGTCGGCCGTCTTGATGACGTCGAGGTTGTGCTCGATAATGACGAGGGTGTTGCCCTGGTCGCGCAGGCGGTGGATGACTTTCAGCAGCAAGTCGATATCGTGGAAGTGCAAGCCCGTCGTCGGTTCATCGAGGATGTACAGGGTGCGCCCCGTGTCGCGCTTGGACAGTTCCAGCGAGAGTTTGACGCGCTGTGCCTCGCCGCCGGACAAGGTGGTGGCGCTCTGGCCCAGCTTGATGTAGCCGAGGCCCACGTCGAGCAGGGTTTGCAGCTTGCGCGCGATCAAGGGAACGGGCTTGAAGAACTCATGCGCCTCTTCCACCGTCATGCCCAGCACTTCCGTGATGTTCTTGCCCTTGTAGTGCACTTCCAGAGTTTCACGGTTGTAGCGCTTGCCGTGGCACACGTCGCATGGCACGTAAACGTCGGGCAAGAAGTGCATCTCGACCTTGATCACGCCATCGCCCTGGCACGCTTCGCAGCGTCCGCCCTTCACGTTGAACGAGAAGCGCCCTGCGCTGTAACCGCGTTCCTTGGCCGTTGGCACGGTGGAGAACAAATCGCGGATCGGCGTAAACAAGCCCGTGTACGTGGCGGGGTTCGAGCGCGGCGTGCGGCCGATCGGCGCTTGGTCGACGGAAATGACCTTGTCGAAATGTTCCAGCCCGCTGATCGATTCGTGCGGCGCAGGTTCCGTCTGCGAACCGTACAGATGGCGTGACAGGGCCGGATACAGGGTATCGTTGACCAGCGACGATTTGCCCGAGCCGGATACGCCCGTCACGCACGTCATCAAGCCCACCGGCAAGCTCAGCGACACCTTCTTCAGGTTGTTGCCCGTCGCGCCAGTAATGAGCAGCTGCTTTTCCGGATTGCTGGCGTGGCGCTTGGCGGGCACGGCGATCTTCAGCTTGCCGTTCAGGTATTGCGCCGTCAGCGATTTCTTGTTCTTGAGAATATCTTGCAGGGTGCCTTCGGCGATGATCTCGCCGCCGTGCACGCCCGCGCCGATGCCCATGTCGACGATGTAGTCGGCCGTGCGGATGGCGTCTTCATCATGCTCGACCACCAGCACGCTGTTGCCGATGTCGCGCAAGTGTTTTAGCGTTTCGATCAGACGGTCATTATCGCGCTGGTGTAAGCCGATCGACGGTTCATCGAGCACATACATGACACCCGTCAAACCGGAGCCGATTTGCGACGCCAGGCGGATGCGTTGTGCTTCCCCGCCCGAGAGCGTGTCGGCGCTACGGTCCAGCGACAGGTAGTCGAGGCCCACGTTGTTGAGGAATTTCAGGCGCGAAATGATTTCCTTGACCACGCGGTCGGCGATCTCTTTCTTGGCGCCCGTCAATTTCAGTTTTTCGAAGAATTCCAGCGTCTCGCGCAGCGGTTTTCCCGCCACTTCATAGATGGCGCGCTGCTGCTTGCCCGTGCCGACCTTGACGAAACGCGCTTCCACGCGCAGGCGCGCGCCATCGCATGACGGGCAGCATTTTTCATTGATGAACTTGGCCAATTCTTCCTTGACGGCCATCGAATCCGTTTCGCGGTAGCGACGCTGCAGATTGTTGACCACGCCTTCGAACGTGTGTTCCTTGATGACGGTGCGGCCCCGTTCGTTGACATAGGTAAACGGAATCACTTGCTTGCCGGAACCGTACAGCACGGCCTGCTGTGAATTCAAGTCCAGTTGCTCGAACGGCATGTCCAGGTCGAACTCGTAATACGCGGCCAGGTTCGACAGCATCTGGAAGTAAAACTGGTTGCGGCGGTCCCAGCCCTTGACGGCGCCCGAAGCCAGCGACAGGTTCGGGAACGCGACGATGCGTTTCGGGTCAAAGAATTCAATATGTCCCAGGCCGTCGCATTCGGGGCAGGCGCCCATGGGGTTGTTGAACGAGAACAAGCGCGGTTCCAGTTCCTGCAGGGAATAGCCACACACATTGCAGGCGAACTTGTTGGAGTACACGTGCTCCTGGGCGGTATCCATTTCATAGGCAATAGCGCGGCCATCGGCCAGGCGCAGGGCTGTCTCGAAACTTTCCGCCAGGCGTTGCTTGATCTCCTGGTTTTACCTTGACCCTGTCGATGACGACGTCGATCGTGTGTTTTTCCGTTTTCTTTAATTTCGGGAGGTCATCGACTTCATAGATTTTGGCCGCATGCGTGCCGCTCTGCACGCGGAAACGCACGAAGCCTTGCGCCTGCATCTGCTCGAACAGGTCCACGTGTTCGCCCTTGCGGTTGGCGACGACGGGCGCGAGTATCATCAGCTTGGTGTCTTCCGGCATGGCCAGCACGGCATCGACCATTTGCGACACGGACTGGGCGGCCAGCGCGTTTTCGGGGTGGTCAGGGCAGTAAGGCGTGCCCACGCGCGCATACAGCAGGCGCAAATAATCGTGGATTTCCGTCACGGTGCCCACCGTCGAGCGCGGGTTGTGCGACGTTGCCTTTTGTTCGATGGAAATGGCAGGGGATAGGCCTTCGATCAGGTCGACGTCGGGCTTTTCCATCAATTGCAGGAATTGGCGCGCATAGGCCGACAGCGACTCGACATAGCGGCGCTGGCCTTCCGCGTACAAGGTGTCGAAAGCCAGCGAAGACTTGCCGGAGCCGGACAAGCCGGTAATCACGATCAGCTTATTGCGCGGCAAATCGAGATTGATATTCTTGAGGTTATGCGTGCGAGCGCCGCGAATGCGGATCTGTTCCATGTGATTGCCTTGCTTTCAGTGAGTGGTGCGGCCGGCGCATTGTGCCTGGGTGCGGATGAGGAGCCACAACGGGTCAACCTGTTACTATAGCCGGGTTTTGCTCTGCATGCCTGAGGCAGCCACGGGCGGATTGCGCCGCCAGGCGAACGTGCCCCGACAAAGTTTGATACAGATGCGTACTGACGTTTAAACACTGTATATAATACCAGTATTCAAGTTTCTTGTTTTCCCCTGCCGTGAAAAAAACGTGCTGCCGCACGGGAGATGGCGTCCGCCAGAAAGCGGGTGCTTTGCGCCGCGTGGTCGCTTATAATCCTTGTTTAGTACACTAAACTAACGCGCGGGACACCGGCTCCCGCTGCAGTTCATCAGGAGTTATTCATGGCATCAGTCAACAAAGTCATCATCGTCGGCAATCTGGGCCGTGACCCGGAAATCCGCTACATGCCTAGCGGCGACGCGATCGCCAACATCGCCGTGGCCACTTCGTACAAATCGAAGGACCGCAACACGGGCGAACAAAAAGAATTGACAGAGTGGCACCGTATCTCGTTCTTCGGCCGCCTGGCGGAAATCGTCGGCCAATATCTGAAAAAGGCTCGTCCGTCTACGTCGAAGGCCGTCTGCAAACCCGTAAATACACGGACAAGGACGGTGTCGAGAAGTATGCAACCGACATCATCGCGGAACAGATGCAAATGCTGGGCGGTCGCTCCGGCATGGGCGGCGACGCCGGCGGTGGCGATGACAGCTACGGTGGCGGCGGTGGTGGCGGCTACGACGCCCCGGCCCCGCGCCAGGCACCGGCTCCGCGCCCAGCTCCGGCACCGGCCCCACGCCCGGCACCGAAGCCAGCACCGAACTTCTCGGATATGGATGACGATATTCCGTTCTGATAGCCAGCCATTCGACGTTTGTCAGCAAAACCCCGCAAGTCAGTTACTTGCGGGGTTTTTTTTGCTCAAAAATACATTTTCTTGAATTTGAGAAATATGTATAATTTTGCAATCTCAATCCTCTCGTGACAAACATACATGGCTCAACGCGCATTGGCAGCAACCCTCATCCTTGCGATGTCCTTTCTGGCCGGCTGCGGCGGCGGAGGGAACTCGACTCAGTCTGCCACGCCGCCGCCGGTCGTGACGCCACCAACTGTCATCACGCCGCCACAGCCTGCTTTTGCTGTTTTGTCGGGCACGCCTGCCGATGCCGCAACGGATGTGCCGCGCGGCAGCGAGCTGGCCGCGACACTCAGCGCAGCGGCGGACACCGCTTCGATCAATGCCAGCAGCGTGAGCTTGCTCGGGCCGCAAGGCAACCGTATGCCCGGCACGCTGTTGGTGAGTGGCAATGAGATCAAGCTGCAGCCCACTGTGGCGCTACCAGGTGCTACTCAATACACGCTCAATTACGCCGCCAGCATCAAGGACGTGACGGGGCGCCCGTTGAGTGCTGCCGCCACCCGCTCGTTTACGACCGCTGCGCAAACCTGGGGGGCGACGGGACGTCAGATTGCAGAGATACCATATTTCACTAGCGGTGTCGTTCCCACGGTGGCGATCGACAAAGCTGGCGATGTGACTATTGCCTGGCAGGCCAGCGTGAACGGTATCGCGACTCTTTTTGTCAGCCGGATGGAGCAGCGTACAGGCAACTGGAGCGTACCGTTGGCCATACACGCGGCCACGAATATGTTTCGTGGCATGAGCGCACTGAGTGTGGTGGCCGACGCTGGCGGCAATGTGTATGTGTTGTGGAACGATACGGCAAACCCGCCGCAAACGGCATGGATGGTACGTTATGTGGCAGCAACATCGGCGTGGCTTGCTCCTGTCTCCATCAATGGCTTGCCTGGAGGGATGTCTCCCAACGTAACCATTCCTGTCGTCGATGCGAAAGGTGTCTTGACCGTAGTGCTGCGTTCAAATGTACACGATGGACTGTATAGCACGCGCTACGACCCCGCCGCTGGCACATGGAGCGTGCCGCGCGAGATTCTGGCACCAGCCGCGGATAACTATATCTTCAATCTCGATCTGGCGGTGGATGGCGTCGGCAACCTTTTCCTGGGGTGGGTACAGCGCGGCAACGTCCGCAATGGCTTGAACGTTGCGCGTTACAGCGTGGACACGGGAAGCTGGAGTGCGCCCCATGTTCTGGACGACAATCTGACCTCCGATCCATATGCCTTGGCGGCCGATGCTCTGGGCGGCGCGACCATTGCGTGGACGCATGGCGCGCGTATCATGGATACACCGGCCATTCATGCCGCCAGATTCGATGCCGGCGCCGCGGCATGGGGCACGCCCGCTGTGCTCAGCGGTGAGGGGGATGTCTTTGGTGCGAACCATCCTGCGGTGGCAATCGACGCCAGCGGTATCGCCACGGTGGTATGGGCACAGCAGCGCGGCATATATGGCGTACGCTCCGAGCGCACGGCCGCCAGCTGGTCGGTGGCTCAGCGTATCGGAACAGCAATGCCCGGCAATGAGCGCTTTGCCATCACGGCCGATATTGCTGGCAACGTAATGCTGTTGTACGTGCAGGATGGCGTCACCATGGCGGTGCCATATTCGGCGACACGGACGCAGTGGATGACACCCACCGCCATCGGTACGCCGGACGGTGGGCAAAATGTGTTTGCGAACGCGCCTCTTGCCGTCATGGATGCCAGTGGCAACGTGACGGCCGTCTGGTTTGCGCAGATTTCCGTGCGCGGCGTATCGCGTTGCCTTGTCGCCAGCAACAGTTTCCGCTAGGAGCGCCTTTCCCGGTCTGCATGGATCGGCGCCCTGTGTCCCCGGTTGTCCCGTCAGTTGCTGGCCTAGCCAGACAGCTGCGGGGCATGCATTCATAGTGCCGGAGGCTAATCGCGCAGCCCATCTCCAGGCTGTAGCTGGCCACCGCATTCCTGCGCGCCGCATTGCGCATCAAATACACCTGCACCGTGTACTCGCCATCGGCCGGCAGTTGCGCCTGGTAACTGTTGCCGCCGGTCTAGCCGATGAACAGGGCTTCCTCCTGGCCTTGCTGGCGGACGTTGAAGTAGTTCGATGGCTGATTGGTTTTCAGCTTGACACTGAGGGTCTGTCCCGCCTTGCCTGACAGCGTGTATTCGGCCGTGGCGTAGCCCTTGATCTTGCCTTTCACGCTAATCGCGCAAGTGCAGCCGCTGCTCGACGTGACGCCGGAAGAGGTCGATCGCATCATGTGCATCAATGTGCAAGGGACGCTCTGGGGCATCCAGGCTGCCGCCAAGACCTTCAAGAAGCGCAAGCAGAAGGGAAAGATCATCAATGCCTGCTCCATCGCCGGGCATGACGGCTTTGCCTTGCTGGGCGTGTATTGCGCCACCAAGTTTGCCGTGCGCGCGCTGACGCAGGCGGCGGCCAAGGAACTGGCGGCCGACGGCATTACCGTCAACGCGTATTGCCCTGGCGTTGTCGGCACCGACATGTGGGTCGAGATCGACAAGCGCATGGCCGCAGTGACAGGCGCCGAGCTGGGCGCGACGTATCAAAAATTCGTGGATGGCATCGCGCTGGGACGCGCCGAAACGCCGGACGACGTGGCGGGACTGGTCTCCTTCCTGGCGGGGCCGGATGCGGATTACATGACGGGCCAGGCGCCGCTGATCGATGGTGGTCTCGTGTACCGCTGATGCATTGATCGCGCATCAAAAACAGGCCGCGCACTCGTCGAATGCGCGGCCTGTTTGCGTAGAGCATCAAGCGCCTTGAAGCAAGTCTTAATTGAAAGTGACTTCCTTGCGGTTGTCGCGCGAGACCCGATCGATCATCTTGTTGTACGGATCGACGCCCACTTCAAACGGTTTTTCCTTCACGGTGATGGTCACCATCGGGTCGCTGCCGGACAACACGCGCTTGTCGGTGAACAAGACTTTTTCATCTTTTTCCCTGGCGCCAGGCGCGCGCGCGAAAATGGCGATTTCCACCGGTTCGTCATAGGCGCGCGGGCTTTCCTTGCCCTTGCCGTCGGACTCCAGCTTGGCCAGGTGCAACTGCATGGTGACATCCCACTGGCCATCGGGGCGCTTGACGGCCGTCGCTTGCGTGACGCGGTTGTCGTAAAACACGATTTTCTCGAACAGGTCCGTGATCAGGGCTTGCTTGTCCTGCGGCGCTTCGGCGCGGATGTACGCCAGCAATTCCGATGACGTGGTGAACGGCGCCTGCTGGTAGCCCTTGTCCTGCAGATAGCGTTTCAAGGCACGGTTCAGGGCTACTTCACCGATTTCGTCACGCAGGCGGTAGAACACCAGGCTGCCCTTGTTATAGTGGATGTATTGCTGTCCCTCCACGCGCGCCAGCGGCAGTTCCTCGATGGCTTCGCCGCCGCGTCCGCTCAGGTAGCGGTCCAGTTCATAGCGCAGGAAGCGGCGCATCTTGTCGCGGCCGTATTCCTTTTCCATCACCATCAGGGCCGAGTATTGCGCCAAGGACTCCATCAGCATGCTGGCGCCCTGCACGTTGGCGCCGATCACCTGGTGGCCCCACCACTGGTGCGCCATTTCATGCGCCGTGACGTAGAACACGTAGTCGATGTCCTCCTTGTCGCGCAGGTCGGCGATGAAGCCGATGCCTTCGGAATACGGAATCGTGTTGGCAAACGACTGCGCGAAGCTCTGGTAACCAGGGAATTCCAGGATGCGTACCTGCTTGTGCTGGTAGGGCGTGAATTCGGTGGTGTAATAGTCGAGCGACTTTTGCACGGAAGTGATCATGCGCTGCGTATTGTAGCCGTGCTTTTTATCGAAATAAATTTCGATCGGCAAGCCGCGCCACTCGCCCTTTTTGACTTCCCAGCGCGCCGACAGGTAGGCAAAGAACGGCAGCATCGGCTGGTCCATCTTGTAGTGGTAGTAGCGGCGGCCATCTTTTTCCCAGCTTGCCTGCAGATAGCCTGGCGCCAGGGCGATCTGCTCGCCGCTGGTGGAAACCGTCGTGTCGAAATGGATCCAGTCGGCATCGCCGCCCAGCACCGTGTTGCCATACGCGGAAGAGTCTTCCAGCTTGGCCATGCGCTGCGGTTCGCCCAGGCCCCGCTTGCGGCGCTCATTGCGGTCCGTCAACTCCATTTCCTTTGCATAGCCGAAGTGGGGGAAGCCGGCCTGGTTGTTGAAGAAGCTGCCGTTCAGGTTGACCTGGTCCGGCGTTCCATCGTTGGTGAAGCCCTGATGCGTGACGGCCACCGTGAAGTCCAGCGGCAGGGTGGCACCGGGCGCCAGGGGTTGGGCCAGCTTGAGGATGCTGAAGCCGAGTTCCTTGTCGTCCAGTTCGACCTTGTGCGCCGGCAAGTTCAGCCACGTGGTTTTCAGCTGCGGGTCGAGCTGGATGCGCAGGCTATCGAGTGGCTGCGCTGTCTTGTTTTGCAGCACGTAGTTGCCCTTGATCAACACTTTGCGTTGCTCAGGATAAATATCCACATCGGCCTGGACCTCCGTGATCTTTGGCTGCGGCAAGTCTTTGTATTGTTTGTACAATTTCTCGTAGCGGGCCTGCTTGTCCATGCCGATGTTCGACGGTTCGTACTTGTTCAGCACGTTCGTGTTGTAGAAGATCCAGCCACCCGTGCCAGCCCAGCACAGCAATACAACGGCCAGCGCGGCGCCAGCGCTGCCGCCCAGACGCTGGCGGGCCAGGCCCAGGCGCGCGCGCCAGCCGGTCGACAGGCCGCGCACCCAGAACACCTGCGCCAGCATGACGAGGGCCACGGTAAACAGGCTCCAGTACAGCGCAAACCAGGCCCAGCCCGTCAGGAAGTGGC
The DNA here is from genome assembly GCF_023509035.1 of Janthinobacterium lividum. Classification (NCBI taxonomy): domain Bacteria; kingdom Pseudomonadati; phylum Pseudomonadota; class Betaproteobacteria; order Burkholderiales; family Oxalobacteraceae; genus Janthinobacterium; species Janthinobacterium lividum. The sequence goes on from NZ_CP075583.1 coordinate 1,245,747, forward strand.
CGTAGCCATTCATGTCCGAATACGGGATGGCCGGCGTGCCGCCGAAGGCATACAGATTGTGTTCGAAGTGCAGCATGCCCTGCACGGCTTGCGCCACCATCAGCAGGATCACCAGCAGGTAGCCGATGAACTTGTGATTCGACAGCACTTGCAGGGTCAGGGCGCACAAGCCCATCAGAACGAAGAAGAGGGCGCCCAGCAAAGTGCCTTTCAGGTACAGCCCCAGTTCCACGGGCGCGCCGCCCTTGACGAGCTGGAAGCCGATGGCCGTGATGACGCCCGCCAGCAGATAGCCGGCGATGACGCCGATCAGGGCCGTGCATTTGGCCAGCAGGGGGGACCCAATCGGGCACGGGCATGGCGTCGCTGACGTCGGCGATTCTGACTTGCCGTTCCTTGAAGATCAGCTCGCCTGCATAGAAGGTGACGATGATGATCAAGAGGAAGCTGAAGCTGTTGCTGATCTGCTGCAACAGCAAATGCGTCATCGGATATACGGCCGTGCCATACATGTTCTTGCCGACATTGGCGGCAGCGATCAGGTTGATCATGCCGAACAGCAGCATGACGAGGAAGGGCAGGCTCTTGAACACGCCGACGGCGTCGAAGCGCAGGATTTGCCACCACTGGCGCCAGGCTGTCGCGGCCGTCAAGGTGGGGACGCTGCGCGGTAGGTGCAGCGGCGCCGGCATGGCGGGCGTGATAGCTTCGGCCTTGTGCTTGCCGAACAGGCGTTTTCCCGTGCCTGCACGCTGCGGCTTGAACAGGATGACGGTGGCGGCGAACAGCACCACCGTGACACCCAGCCACAGCAAGCGGTTGGCCAGCAGGAAGCCGGAGAACGGCGGCAGGCCCGTGTTCGCTTCGGCGGACGTGAAGTAGCGCGTCATGCGGCCCAGGGCGCGCATGCCGAACGGGTCGAGCAGGACGGCGATCCATTCGTTGTTGATGTCGCGCGTAAAGGCGCCGGCCGTGCCCCACAGCACGAAAAAGCCCAGCACGCCCACGTAGACGAGCATCATCGAGCGCGTGGTGGCCGCCAGCAGCATCAGCAGGGCGCCGATGAAGAGCAGGTTCGGGATGACCATCACCGCGAAGCTCCACGCATACGCATGCAGCGAGAACGCGCCCACGCGCTGCGGATCGACCCAGGGCATGAGGGGGCCGAGCATGGTGCCGAAGGCGATGCAGATGAAGATGACCAGGCAGGCGACAAAGCCGGCGGCGAAGCGGCCGAACAGGTAATCCCAGCGTCGCATGGGTGTGGCGAACAGCATGTCGGCCATGCCCACTTCGCTGTCGCGCAGCACGGCGCCAGCGATGAAGATGGTGATGAGCAACATCGACAGCAGGCTGAACATCGTCAGCAGCTGCGCCACCACGGTCGGTGCATTGCGGTGGATGTTGCCGATGGCGCCACCGATCTGGATCGAATCGCTGCTGCTGGCGCCAAAGGCCAGCAAGGCCAAGATGACGGCAAATACCCACAGCAGCGGTTGTTTCAGCTGATAGCCGAGGTCAAACTTGAAAAATTCCTTCCACATGGCGCGCTCCTCAGGCCAGTACGGCGGCTGCGGCAGGCGCGGCTGCGCCATGGCGGGCAGCGTTGCGCACATGCAGGAAGTACACGTCTTCCAGGTCCGCAGCGATCTGCACGAAGCCGCTGTCGGGCTGGCTGTCGGCATACACATTGATTTGCGGCTTGCCGCCCACCAGGCGCGTCGACAGCACATTGTGCGATTGCTGGTACTGCGCCAGCTCGTCCATGCTGACGCTGCGGCGCCACACCTTGCCGAGCAGGGTATCGATGGCGGCCTGCGGCTCGCCCTGCACCAGCACCAGGCCCTTGACGATCATGGCCATGCGCGGGCACAGGTCCGTCACGTCGTCGACGATGTGCGTCGACAGGATCACCACCACCTGCTCGCCGATCTTGGCCAGCAGGTTCAGGAAGCGGTTGCGCTCGTCCGGGTCCAGGCCGGCAGTGGGCTCATCGACGATCACCAGGCGCGGCGCGCCCAGCAGCGCCTGGGCGATGCCGAAGCGCTGGCGCATGCCGCCCGAATACGTGCCCAGATTGCGCTTGCGCGCTTCCCACAGATTGGTTTGCTGCAACAAGGCTTCCACGGCTTCCTTGCGTGGGCCCTTCTCCGTCAATCCTTTGAGCACTGCAAAGTGATTGAGCAGGGTTTCCGCACTGACCTTCGGGTAGACACCGAAATCCTGCGGCAAATAGCCCAACTGGCGGCGCAGGCCGGCCTTGTCCTGCAGCACATCGACGCCATCGAAGTGGATGCTGCCGCTATCAGGATCTTGCAAGGTGGCGATGGTACGCATCAGCGAGGACTTGCCCGCACCATTCGGCCCCAGCAAGCCGAACATTCCGTTGGGAATTTCCAGACTGACATGGTTGATGGCCTTGACGCCATTCGCATATGTTTTGTTCAGCTGTTTGATCTTTAGCATGCAGCATTCTCCAGAGCTTGGGTATGAAAGCCGGCAGATGCCTGTCTACCGGTCTGTGGAAGGGGATCACCCTTGTTTTTATCAACCGCGATGGCGGATGTTACCTAAAAACAATAATATATAAGCAACTGGAAGGAGAAAAATGGTTTTGCGACCAAGGGGGAAATGCCGGGACGAAATGCCGGAGGGCGGGGATGAGTGACGGTGATAAGATCGCGGACTGGATGGACGCCATCGTGCGGGAAAGTTCTTCATGCATGCAATAAACAAAGTCATCGCGTTGCGCGCCATTGCCCCGGGCGAAGAGGGCGCATTGGCGCAGCTGTTTCAACTGTACTGTTATGACAATTCCGCCTGGAGCGGAGAAAGCGTGCTGGCCGATGGCCGCTACGACGTGTGCGATGCGGGGCTGGCGTCGTATGTGCATGCGGCCGGCCACACGGCCAGCTGGATCGAGGTCGATGGCGAACTGGCCGGCTTTTTCCTTACGGAGCCTGGTATGGCGGGTGAGCTGGCCGTGCAGGAGTTCAGCGACTTTTTCATCCTGAAGAAATACCGGCGCCGGGGTGTGGCGCTGGAAGTGCTGCGCAGGGTGCTGCTGGACAGCGCGCAGACGTGGCTGGTGGCGACGTTTCGCGACGATGCCGCTGCCTGCGCGTTCTGGCGCCACGCGTTTGCGCGCCTGCCGTTTGCCAGGGTCGAGGCGTACGACGATCCAGACTTGCCGCAGTTCCAGCTGACTTTGCTGAAACCGGCGGCCTGAGCTCGTTTAGAAGCGCACTTTCACATACGCCGACGGCCCTGTCAGGCGCACGTTCAAGTCGGCATCGCGTTCGCTGTCGCGGTGCAGCTTGATTTTCGAGATGCCGTAATCGGCCACGAAGCCGATGTTCTTGAACGGAAACCATTCCACGCCGATATTGCCACCGTAGATGTGGCCGTTGATGCGCCCGCCATTTTTCTTGATGCCCGACGCTTCCGCATACATGCGCAAGTCTGGCGAGAAGGCGTGGCGCCAGCCCACTTCCAGCAACGGCGCAAACGCGTGTTCGCCGACGGAATCGCGTGCCGTGGCCGTTTCGCCATTGACGATGCCGGTGGCCGTGCCGTTCAGGCTGGCGTGGTAGTAGGCGGCGCCCAGGCCGATGCCGAAGGTGTCGTTGCCGCTGCCCAGCCACCATTTATAGGCCAGCTTGGCCAGGTCCAGCTTCAGATCGGCATTCGCCGTGGCCGTGCCCGTAACGGGCTGGCCATTGATGATGGTTTCGCCCGTCAAGCTTGGCGTGTAGGATTTGTCGTAGCGGTAATAGTCGAATGCCAGGCCATGACGGTCGCCGATCAGCAAGTCCGCCTTGACGCGCGGGATGGTCGTGTGGCTTTGCTTCGATTCGGGCGCATCGATGCGGCCAAACTGCGTATCGGCGCCGATATTGATGCGCGGATCGGCGGAAAACGCTCCCACCGAGATGCTGACACGGTCCAGGGTGGGCGATGGCTCGGCCCGCGCCGTGGCGGCCGCCGTGGCAATGCCCAATACGCCCAGCATCATGGCGCCGCGCAAGGCGAGATGCTGCAAACGGGGTGGGGACAGGCGGGCGGGGACGGACGTAACAAACATGAAACTACTCCTCGGAAAGATGATGGGTGGGCCGCGACGCTGGGGCGGCCGACAGGTGCAATGCAATGAGGAAATGGTAGCAACTGTTACATTTAGATCACGTAGCCGCACGGCGCAAGTTCCCGTCGGATTTGTCCTACCGTGTTAACAGCTACTTGTAGACGCCGGGCCAGTCGGCCAGGCTGGCCAGTACGCCGGCATTGCCTGCAACGGGGGATGCGGGCAGAATGGTGCACACGAGGAGGAGACACCTATGAGAATCGCCGCCATTTCCGATATCCACGGTAACCTGGACGCGCTTGACGCCGTACTGGCCGACATCGCCTGGCGTAAGGTGGACGTGACCGTCAACCTGGGCGATATCGTTTCGGGCCATCTGCAGCCACGCGCCACGGCGGCGCGCCTGATGGGACTCGATCTGCCCACCATCCGTGGCAACCACGAGCGCCAACTGCTGGGCGACCCGGCCCGCATGGGCGTCTCGGACGCGTATGCGCGCGCGCAACTGTTACCGGAGCAACTCGACTGGATCGCGGCGCTGCCCGCCACCTTGCGCCTGCGGCATGACGTACTGCTCGTGCATGGCACGCCCGGCAGCGACCTCGTGTATTTTCTCGACAGCGTCACGCCGCAAGGCAGCCGCGCCGCCACGCTGGAGGAAGTGGCCGAACGCACAGGGACGACGGACGCGGCCTTGATCCTGTGCGGCCACACGCACATGCCGCGCCAGGTGCGCCTGCCCGATGGGCGGCTGATCGTCAACCCGGGCAGCGTGGGCTTGCAGGCCTACGACGACGACCATGGCTATCCGCACGTGATGGAAAACGGCACGCCGCATGCACGTTATGCCATCGCCGAACAGGGGACCGATGGCGCCTGGACGGCGCAGTTGCACGCGGTGGAATATGACTGGGAAAAGGCGGCCCGGCTGGCGCTGGCGAACGGCCGGCCCGACTGGGTCACGCCCTTGCGCACGGGCCGGGTCGGCGCCGCCTGAGCGCTTTAGCAGCTCGGTGCGCGCGTGACGGGCACGGGCACCAGTTCTGTCTTGCCTTCTTTGGCGATCACCTGATTGATGCTGATGCTACAGCGTTTGCCTTCCCACGAGAAAGCAGCTTCGTAATCTTCGCCGGCGCGCGGCGTGAAGGTGATGTCGCCATGGCAGCTGGGCGACACGCTGTCATAGCGCACGCCGTTGGCCACGTAAAACGGGGACACATCCTGGAAGCCCAGGCGCAGGCTGCTGGGCTTGCCGGCTGGAATTTCATACTCGCGGAAATAGGCTTTGGAAAAGAAACCATCCTTGCGCGACAGGTTTTGCGATGTTTCTGTTTCTGCGATGCCCAGGCTGACATTACTGACAGTACCGATCAGGGACCCGAAGGCGGAACTCATGCCGCCACTGGCCTTTTCCACGCCATCGCTGAACATGCCGCGGATGCAGCTGCTGTCGCGATAGAGGAAGGCCGTGGCGCCATTCTGGCCGAACAGGCGCAGGCGGCTGATGGTCGATGTTGCCGGCGCCGCTGGCGCGCTGGCCGCTTCGGTGGCGACGGCAGGTGCGGGTGCTTCGGTGGTGGCGGTATCCTGGGCAAAACTGGCGGTGCTGAGCAGCAAGGAAAAGAGGAAGGTAGGGTTTTTCATTGGTTTAAAGAAATTATCAAAAAGAAATAATATATACCATGTAGCAATATTTTGTTGTTCTTTCAGATAGGTCTGCTTCCCTCCATGCGCCTAGCGGAACTCTTCGGCCACCAGGTTGTACTTCTGCATCTTGTGATACAGCGTCTGTTTCGGTAAAACCGAGCACTGCGCTCACTTCGCTGACGTTACCTGAATATGCGCGAAGTTCCTGTTCGATCAGGGCGCGTTCGAAGCCGTTGACCTGTTCTGCCAGCGACAGGGGGCTGGCCTGACCGCCCGCCAGCAGGCTCGAGGCGCCGCCGGCGATGCCCAGCACGAAGCGGTCGGCGATATTACGCAATTCGCGCACATTGCCGGGCCAGGAATGGGCCATCAGGTTGCGCATCTGCGCGCTGGAGACCACGGGCGCGGCACGGTTGTAGCGGGCGGCGGCGGCCAGCACGAAATGCTCGAACAGGATGGGAATGTCTTCGCGCCGTTCGCGCAGCGGCGGCAGATGCAGCACGATCAGATTCAAACGATAGTACAGGTCGCTGCGGAATTTCTGTTGCTGCGATAAATCTTCCAGGTCCAGCTTGGCCGCCGCGATGACGCGCACGTCGACGGGCGTGGGCACGTTCGAGCCCAGGCGCTCGATATAGCGTTCCTGCAGCACGCGCAGCAATTTGACTTGCAGGGACAGGGGCAGGCTTTCGATTTCGTCGAGGAAAAAAGTGCCTTGATCCGCGTGCTCGATCTTGCCTACCTGCCGCTTGGCCGCGCCCGTAAACGCGCCCGGTTCGTGGCCGAAGACTTCGCTTTCAAAGATGCTTTCGGGAATCGCGCCGCAGTTGACGGCGACGAAGTTGTGCTTGCGGCGGTGGCTGAAGTCATGCAGGCAGCGGGCCACCATTTCCTTGCCCGTGCCCGTGTCGCCATAAATCAGCACATCCGCCGGTTCGTCGGCAACGTCGAGGATCAAACGCCGTATGTCGCGCATCGCCACGGAATTGCCCAGCAGGCGCGCTTCGATGCCGCCGCCGTCTTCCAGCTGGCGGCGCAGGCTGTGCACTTCCAGGGTCAGGCGCCGCGTTTCCAGCGCGCGCAGGATGACGTCAACCAGTTGCTCGGATGAATAGGGCTTTTCGATGAAATCGTAGGCGCCCGTGCGCATGGCGTGCACGGCCATGGTGATGTCGCCGTGGCCCGTGACGAGGATCACGGGCAGGTTGGCATCGAGCGTCTTGACCGCTTGCAGCAATTCCAGGCCGCTCATGCCGGGCAGGCGCACGTCGCTCACGACGATGCCGGGAAAATCCGGCGTCAGCAGTTTATAGGCCAGCTCGGCCGAATGGAAGGCCAGCACGTCCAGGCCGGCCAGCTGCAGTGCCTGCTCGCTGCCTTCGCGTACGGTGGGATCGTCTTCGACCAGCAAGACCTTCAAGCCGTCAAACATGTTTTTCCTCCTGCGTTGCAATCTGTAGTTCGATGGTGAAGATGGCGCCGCCGCCGGGGGCGTTCTCGGCGCGCAGAACGCCGCCGAACTGGCGCGTGATCTGTTCGGAAATGGCCAGTCCCAGTCCCAGTCCCAGGCCTTGCGGTTTGGTTGTGAAAAACGGTTCGAACAGGTGTTCGCACACTTCCGTCGACAGGCCCGGCCCTGTATCTGCCACATGGATCAGCACGTGCTCGGACGTGCATTCGACGGACACGCGCAGGCTGCGCACGTCGCTGCCATTCATGGCGTCGAGCGCATTGGCGTACAGGTTCACCAGTACTTGCTCCAGGCGGTTGCTTTCGCACATAGCGAAGATGTCTTCGGGCGGCAGTTGCAAGGTGAAACGCACATTTTCAACCTGCAGGCGGCGTTCGACGAGGAACAGGGCATTGCTGATCGCCGTGGGAATCGAGACGGAGGTCAGGCTGGTGGTCGACTTACGCGCAAAAATCTTCAATTGGCCCGTAATGGTGCCCATCCTGGCCGCAATTTGCGAGATCTTCGCCAGATTGCGCCGCGCATCGTCAAGCCGTCCCCGTTCCAGCAGGATGACGGCATTGTCGGACATCGTGCGCAGCGCCGTCAGCGGCTGGTTGAGTTCATGCGTGATGCTGGCCGACATTTGTCCCAGCACGGCCATCTTACCTGCTTGAAACAGTTCGTTTTGCGTGATGTGGAGTTTTTGCTCGGCCTTGCTGCGCACTTCGATTTCCTGGCTCAGGCTTTGCGTCATGGCATTGAGTTCCGAGGTGCGTTCCTCGACCATGGCTTCCAGGTTGTCGTAGGCATGTTGCAGATCTTCGCGGGCGCGCAATTTTTGCGCCACGGCCGCGCGGCGCTGGCGCAGGTAAAAGAACAGCAGCATGAAAAAGCCCAGCAGCACGCACGAGAAGGCGGCCGCCGCGCGCGCGCTGGCCTTGGCCTGCGCCAGGTCGGACAGGTAAATAAACGTCCAGCCTTGCGGGGATTTAAGCTTGATTTGCGTCATCACGCTGGAGCTGATCTTCGGTGGCGTGTCGGCGTGTTCCTGCTCGCGCACGCTGATCACGCGGGCCCCGTTGCCCAGCTGGCGGTCGGAGACGAAGGGGATGGCTGCGAGCTGTTTCGAGTAATACTGGCGCGTGCGGTTGAGTTCTTCGACGATCGCGGGCGACAGCGGCGCCAGAGTCTTGTACTTCCAGTCCGCCATGGAACTGAGGAAGATCACGCCGTGCTCGTCGGCCAGCATCACCTTGTCGGCGCCTTGCACCCAGCGTTTTTCCAGGTTTTCCAGGTTCACCTTGACCGTTGCCAGGCCCAGCATGTGGCCATTCTGGTAGATGCCGTGGGCAAAGAAGTAACCGGGTTCCAGCCGCGTCGTGCCAACGCCATAGAAGCGGCCCGGCGTGCCGCGCAGCGCGTCCTGGGCGTAGGGGCGGAATGAGATATTGTCGCCAATAAAGCTGTCGGGCTGCTGCCAGTTGCTGGCGGCCCGCGTGTTGCCGTCGAGGTTGCTGATGAAAATGGTCGACGACTTCGCCTGGGCATTCATTTGCTCGAGGTAGTGGTTGACCGTATCGATTAGCACCGGGTCTTCCGGGTGTTGCAGCAAACGGATCACGTCGCGGTTCAGCTCCAGGGTCTTGGGCAGGAAATCGTATTTTTCCAGCGCATTTTCCAGGCTGCTGACATATACCTCGAGGCGCTGCGCGCCGCTGGCCTGCAGCTTGCCGATGGCGATGCGTTCGGTCCAGAAATACACAAGCCAGACGGTGGCCAGGCAGGCGGCCAGCACCACGCCCCAGGCCAGCGTTTCGCGGCCCGACCGTTGCGACAGGCGCTGGCGCCAGGAAAGGGAAGGTTTGTTACTGCTATTCATAAAATCAGCTGCCAACTTGCAAGAACCCACAGTATCGCATTTAAGTAATCGCGGAAATAAAAAAGCCGCCGGATGTGCATCCGGCGGCCTGCGCTAACGTGAGCCGCGATTAGAACGTATGACGCATACCTAAATTGAAACCGCTGTTGCCGGTGCCGTTGTCGGTGGCATTGCCGACGACGAAGGTGGCGCCGTTCTTGTTGCTGATGTGGCCGTAACCGGTGTACAGGTCGCTGCGCTTGGACAGGGCGTAGAACGCGCCGATGGCCCACTGCTGGGCGTCACGGTTCAAATTGCTCTTGTCGTTGTGGCGGATGTACGATGCGACCAGCTTGGTGGCGCCGAACGGGGCGCTGAAGCCAACGAGGATGTCGTTGCTCTTGCTGTCGTCGAGGGCGCGGTTGTCGGCGTAGCCGAAGTTACCTTGCACGACGCCGAAGTCGTAGCGCGTGGCCAGCAGGGTGTTGCGGGTTTGCTGGGTCGCCAGCGCATTTTCCTTGCGGTGGTGCGTCAGGGTCACGTTCAACGGGCCATCGATGTAATGCACGGCGCCGCCCATGCTGCGGTTTTTCGCATTGTCGCCGGCCACTTCGCCAAAGCCATACGCCAGGTCGGCCGACAGCTTGCTCCAGGTCGGCGTGGTGTATTGCACCATGTTATCGACGCGGATATTCGTCACCATCAGGTTCGATGCCGTGCCGGCCAGGCCGATGACGAACGGATCGGCCACGTCGCGCAGGGCCAGGTAATACGGCGAGTACTGGCGGCCCAGGGTGACGGCGCCGGCGCTGCCGGTGAGGCCAACATATGCCTGGCGGCCGAACAGCAGGCCGCCCTGGCCCGAGGTGCCGGTGTCGATATTGAAACCGCTTTCCAGTACGAAGGTTGCGGCCAGGCCACCGCCCAGGTCTTCCTTGCCTTTGAAGCCGATGCGCGAGCCGGAGGCGACGCCGGAAGCGACGCGGTTCAGGCGGTCGCCGGCAGCATCCTTGTCGAACACCAGGCCGGCGTCAGCCACGCCATAGACGGTGACGCTCGATTGGGCCATGGCGCCAGTGGAGGCTGCGCCGAGGGTCAGCAGGGTAAACAGGACTTTTTCATGAAAATCTCTCTAATAAGTTGGAATGACTACTGATCGCACTACCTGACTGCTTGTTACTCAACATCAACAACAAATAAATGGCCCGCTTGTGGCGGGCCATGGCGCTATCAGGCTTTGCTAGCGTGATCCGCTTCGCCCCAATGGCTTTCCGTGTTCTGGCTGGCCGCATTGGCCGCGGCTGCTTCTTCCTCGGTGGCCAGGCCACCTTCCCACTTGGCGACGACGGCTGTGGCGACGGCATTGCCGACCGCGTTAGTAGCCGAACGGCCCATGTCGAGGAATTGGTCGACGCCCATCAGCAGCAGCAAGCCCGCTTCCGGAATATTGAACTGGTTCAGGGTAGCTGCAATCACCACCAGCGAGGCGCGCGGTACGCCGGCCATGCCTTTCGAGGTCAGCATCAGCAGCAGCAGCATGGTGATCTGGGTGCCGATCGACAGGTCGATACCATAGGCTTGCGCAATGAACAGCACGGCAAAGGTGCAGTACATCATCGAGCCGTCGAGATTGAACGAGTAGCCCATTGGCAACACAAAGCTGGAAATCTTGCGGTCCACGCCGAACTGGTCGAGCGCCGTCAGCAGTTTTGGATACGCCGCTTCCGAGCTGGCCGTCGAGAATGCCAGCAGGAACGGTTCGCGGATCAGGCCGACGAGCTTGAAAATGCGCGGGCCGATGACCACGAAGCCGGCGCCGATCAGCAGGGTCCACAGGCACAGCAGGCCCACGTAGAAGCCGCCCATGAACTTGGCAAACGTGACCAGCACGCCCAGGCCGTGGGTGGTGATGACGGAGGCCATCGCGGCGAACACGGCCAGTGGGGCCAGGTTCATGATGGTGCCGGTGATGCGCAGCATGACTTGCGCCAGCTGGTCGACGACAGCCGTCAGGGTCTTGCCCGATTCGCCCAGGCCGGCCAGTGCGCCGCCGAAGAAGATCGAGAACACCAGCACTTGCAGGATTTCATTGTTGGCCATGGCCTCGATCGGCGACTTCGGCACCAGGTGCGTGAAGAAATCTTTCAAGGTGAAGGCGGCCGTTTTCAAATTGGTTGAAGCGTGTATGTCCGGCAATGGCAAACCGAGGTTGGTTCCCAGCTGCATCAGGTTCGACAACACCATGCCCAGCGCCAGCGAGACCAGCGAGGCAACGACGAACCAGCACATGGCTTTCAGGCCGATACGGCCCGCCGTCTTGCCGTCGCCCATGTGGGCGATGCCGACCGTCAGGGTGGAGAACACCAGCAGCGCAATGATCATCTTGATCAGGCGCAGGAAGACGTCGGTGACGATGGAAATATTGCCAGCGATCTGAGCGCTGAGCTTGGCATCAGGGAAGGCGGTGTTGCATCCATAGCCCACGGCAATGCCGAGGATCATGGCAATCAGGATGTACAGGGTTAATGGCCGTTTCTTTTTCATTTTGACTCCTCCGGTGAAACACCGCTGTGAGCGGATTATTGATAGCGAGCAACTCAAGCTTGGAGTCAATATTTCTCAAAAACAAGCCCTTGCGTGCTAGCGATTATTTGCAGCAAAACCTGTACATAGCAAAGGATATGCCTGAAATGGGAATTTGGGATCTAACTTCTTAAGTTGTTGATTTAAGGTCGCTTTTTTGTTGTCAGGATGTCGCAACTTGGTGTGCTTGCGCGAAATATTGGACGCGGTGGCGCATCGCTGTATGACTTTTCATACGCTAGTCGCGGCGGGCTGGCGCTACCCCAAAAAGACAAGATTGTCAGGACAATAAAAAAACCCCTCCGAAGAGGGGCTTGATGTGACGCAATGCGTGTTCTCCTAACGTTAGAACTTGATATTTGCCGTCAGGCTGAACGAACGTGGCTGGCTTGGGGTGTAGCGGAAGCCGGACTTGTTGATGGCCGCCACATAGGTCTTGTCGGCCAGGTTGTAGGCGTTCAACTGCAGGTCGAGGTTCTTGTTGACGGTATAAGTCGCCATGGCGTCGAAGACCCAGTAGGCATCCACGCGGGCCGGTGTGCCGACGGCGCCATCGGTGCCGCGCAGCATTTCACCCACGTAACGCGCGCCGCCGCCGATCTTCAGGCCGAACGGCAGGGTGTACGAGGTCCAGCTGGTGAACGCCTGTTTTGGCGTGTAGGTGAGGTTGTTGGCGCCGCTGGCCGTGAAGACCTTGTTCGACTCGACCTTGGTATTCATGCGCGTATAGCCGGCGCTGACCAGCCAGTTCGGCATGATCTCGCCTACCACGCCCAGTTCCAGGCCTTGCACGCGCTTCTTGCCAGTCTGGTAATAAATGGTCGAGATGACAGGATCCTGTTCCACTTCATTCTTGACCGTGGTCTGGTAGACGGCAGCCGACAGCGACAGTTTTTGCTTCAGGAAGTCCCACTTGGTGCCGATTTCCTTGGTGATGGTTTCCTGTGGATCATAGTTCGGGTTTTGCGCGCTGCTGGCGGCGGCGCTCAGGGCGAAGTTGACGCCAGGCGGCGCTTTCGACGTGGCCAGCAAGGCGTACACGCTGCTGTCCGGCGTCGGCTTGTACATGGCCGAGATCTTGCCATTGGCCAAGGTATCGCTCAGGGTCAAATGGGTGGGAATTGGCGTGCCTACTGGCAATGGCTGTACCGCGGGCGCAGTCACGGCTGCTTGCAAGGCGACGGCGTCATACGTGGTGTTGAAATGGTCGAAACGCACGCCACCGTTGAAGATCCACTTGTCGCCGAACTTGACGGTGTCGAAGACATACAGGCTTTGCGTGTTGACTTCGCCTTCGGTGAAGGCGCCGCTGCGCACGGGGTTATGGCCGGTGACGGTGTCACGCGGATTCGGCTTGTACAGGTTCGCTGCCGGCAAGGTGCCCAGGGTGGCTGGCACATAGCTGTAGTTGGTCTGTTTTTCGCTGGTGAACTCGGCGCCGGCCACCACGGAGTGCTTCAGCACGCCCGTGTCGAATTGCGCGCTGACCACGGTCTGGTTGGTCAGAATCGTGTTTTCCTGGTCCTTGACGGTGCGCAGCGAGCGCGCCAGGGTCCAGGTCGACGGATCGGTCGGGGCCGGTGTCTTCAGGTTGACCATGCTGCCCATGAAGGCCGTTAGCAGGTAGTCCTGCTTGGTCTTGCCGTAGCGCGTGGTGTTCTGGAGCTGCACGTTGGGCGAGAAATCATGGTCGATGCGCAAGGTGCCCATGTCGGCCTTGACCTTGTCGTAGTCCGAGGTGGAACCGTAGAAATTCTTCGGATCGACCTTGGCGGCGCTATTCAGGAAGGCGCGGATGACCGGTTGCTCCTTCGTGGCGACGTCCGGCGTCGAATAGCCTGGCAAGCCGATGGTCGGCACGCCGCCGTCGGGCACGTTGTTTTGATCCACGTGCAGGTAGCTGGCCGCGATGCGCGTTGGCTTGCCGATGCCGAAGGTGACGGTGGGCGCGAAGGCCCAGCGCTTGTTCTTGACTTCATCGCGCGCCGGGTTGCCGCTGTCCTGCGTCATCAGGTTCAGGCGCAAGGCCGTGCCAGTATCGCTGTCGAGGATGCGGTTCCAGTCGGCCGTGGCGCGTTTCTGCTTGCCGCCGCCCGCCGTCAGCAAGGAATTGAATTTGTTTTCCATGGTCGCCGTCTTGCTGACCAGGTTGATCGAACCGGTGGGCGAACCGCGGCCGCTGTCCGTGCCCGCCGGGCCCTTCAGCACATCGATCTGTTCGATGTTGAAGACGTCGCGCGAGATGGAACCCACGTCGCGCACGCCATCGACATAGATGCTGCCGGACGAATCGAAACCGCGCATGTAGACGGCGTCGCCCGTATTCGTGTTGCCGTTTTCACCGAGGAAAAAAGTACCCACGCCAGGCGTGTTGCGCAGCGCGTCCGTCAAGGTCAGCGCGCCTTGCTGTTCGATCAATTCCTTCTTGATCACGACGATGGTTTGCGGCGTGTTGACCAGCTCTTCCGTGTATTTCGGCGACGAGGCTTTTTCGGCCTTGAAATCATTTTCCTTCGAGCCCACGACCTTGATTTCGTTCAGGGTTTGCTGCGATGCCGGGGCGCTTTGGCCGGCCGGGTCGGCCGCCTGGGCGGCGACGGGCAGCAGCATCACGGCCAGGGCGGCGCCGATGTGCTGGTTGAAACGGGTTGGGGCGTGTTTGCGGCTCTTGATTGCCATCTTGCTCTCTCGATAAGGTCAGGTAGTGGTTCCTGGCTGGCTCTGCGCTGCTGTGCTTGGGCACGCGGGCAAGTGGCTGGCGATGGACGGGTTGGCAGACATTGTAATTATTGGACACCAATTCGTAAATGAGAATCGTTATCAGTCTCGTTTACACAACGAAATGCGTGTGCCGCAAAAAAAACACTGTGATACCGCATGAATGCTTGCTTTGCTGCCCGGCCGCTGCTATGCGCGCAAGCCTCCGGCAGCGGGAGTATGATGAGCAACCTTTACAAATTTCCGCCAAGCATGCTGCAGACTCCCGACGCCTTTGTTCCCCTGATCGACGCGCCTGAACCGGCCCCGGCCGCCGACCAGACGCTCACCTTTGTCTTCCACCGCGGGCGCCTGCTGTTGCGTACGCCGGAACTGCTCTTGCCCACTGCCACCGAGGTGGCCGCGCTCGATATCGACTTGCGCCGCGCGCAGCCCGTAGGCTTGTGGCAAGACCGCTATTGCCAGACCGTCTGGACCGACGAGGAGTTGCCAGTGGGCGCCGGCCTGGCCTGGCACGGCATGCGCTCGCTGTTCCAGGCTGTGGACGATGGCTTCCTGGGCCTGGCCAGCCGCGCCGTGCAACTGGCCGAGTGGGCGCGCACGCACCGCCATTGCGGCGTGTGCGCCACGCCCATGCAGCGCACGCGCGGCGAACGCTGCTTCACATGCGCCGCCTGCGGCATGCTCGCGTATCCGCGCATTTCACCGGCCATGATGGTACTCATCCGCAAGGGCGACCAGGTGCTGCTGGCCATGCACAAGCACTCGCCATCGCAGCGCTTCAGTCCGTTGGCCGGTTTCCTGGAAGCGGGCGAATCGATCGAGGAAGCAGTGCACCGCGAAGTGATGGAAGAGGTGGGCTTGCGCGTGCACAATCTGCAGTACTTCATGAGTCAGTCCTGGCCTTTTCCCCATTCGCTGATGATCGCGTTTACGGCCGACTACCTCGATGGCGAGATCCGCCTCGACGAGAACGAGATCGCCGAGGCGCGCTGGTTCGGCCCCGGCGACGCGTGGCCGGAAGCGAGTTCGAGTGTGTCGATTTCGGCGCTGCTGGTCGGCGCGCACCGTCCGCCAAGCGTATAGGTAAAGCGGAGGTCGCTCGGGCAGCTTGCCGCATTTTCTATATACTGGCGGCAATTGAAAATTTTAGGGTGGTTTAGCATGTCTCAAGAAGAATTCTCCGAAAACGACTGGCGCCGGCTGATCAGCAGCTTGGGCGAAGATCCGCAGCGTCCTGGCTTGCTGGAAACGCCGGCGCGCGTGGCCAAGGCGTGGAAGCACTGGACGTCAGGCTATGGCCAGAATCCGGTGGACTTGCTGAAAGCCTTTGAAGATGGCGCGGAACAGTACAACGAGTTGATCGTCGTGCGCGGCATCCCCGTCTACAGCCATTGCGAACACCATCTGGCGCCGTTCTTCGGCAAGGCCACCATCGGCTACGTGCCGAACGGCAAGATCGTCGGCCTGTCGAAACTGACGCGCCTCGTCGATTGCTTCTCCAAGCGCCTGCAAGTGCAGGAACGCATGACGATGCAGATCGCCAATGCCCTGATGGAAGTGCTGGAACCGAAATCGGTGGGCGTGGTCGTGCGCTGCCGCCACCTGTGCATGGAAAGCCGCGGCATCCGTACGCCAGGCGAAGAAACCATCACCTCGGCCATGCTGGGCGAGATGCAGCCGAACCTGGCGCTGCGCACGGAGTTTTTGGCCCTGGCGCGCGAAAGCTGATTTTTCAGCGACGATGCAGGACGAAGGCGGCATATGCCGCCTTTTTTCATGGTCTTCCGGATTCCCGTTCCGCCAGGTAGCGCGCCGGTGGCTTGCCCACCGCCTTGCGGAACATGGTGACAAAACCGCTGGTGTTTTCATAGCCCAGTTCCAGCGCCACCGCTTTCACGCTGTGGCCTCGCGCCAGCCCTTGCAAGGCTAGGATAACGTGCAATTGTCGGCGCCAGCGGCCTACGCTCATGCCCATTTCCTCCAATGACTGCCGGGTCATGCTGCGCTCGCTCATGCCGATGCGCCTGGCCCATTCGGCCAAGGTGCTTTTATCGGCCGGCTGCGCCAGCAGCAGGGCAGCCAGGCGGCGCAGCCGCACATCGCGCGGCATCGGCAGATGCAAGTCTTCCACGGGGGCTGCCGCCAGCTCATCGAGCAGGGTGGCCACCAGGCGTTCCTGCGCGCCATGCAGCGCGGTCAGGGTGGGAAATCCGGCCGCCTTGGCGATGAGTTCGCGCAGCAGCGGCGAGACGGCCACGGTACAGCAGACGGCCGGCAAGGCCGGTGCCATGGCCGCCTCGACAAACAGGCAGTAGCACTCGGCCTCGCCCACGCCCTGCGCGGCGTGCATCAGGCCTCCCGGTATCCACACGGCGCACTGGGGCGGCACGATCCACACGCCACTTTCCACCTCACAATGAATCACGCCCCGCGTGGCGTAAAGCAACTGCCCCTTGCGGTGCTGATGCGGCGCTTGCTCCCATTCCTCGCGCACGCTGGCCAGGCCCAGGGCCAACAGGGGGCGCAGCACGCCGTCGACGTCGAAATCGATGATGGAGGCGGTGGCGTCCAGGCCGAGCTGGGTGGTGAGCATGCTGGGCAGCAATGGATGGGGCATGGGCGGCGCTTTGGCTGGATTGAATAATATTGTGGCTATTTTATGCAATGACGTCGAGCACCGCTATCGGTATCGTGTCCCTATCCGCAGCCCCGCTTCAACGGCAACCGCCGCCGCCAGTGTTCTGATGAAGGCCAGGAGGAACGGCAACCCCCGAAGGAGTCTCCCATGCAACTCGATATCACTGATTTCCCCCTCGTCTGGATGCGCCGCGACAGCGCCGCAAGCAGCCCCGACGATGCCTTGTTCGCCCAGTTCGAGGCACTGCTGGCGCGCCAGCAAGCGTTTGTCATTCTCAGCGAAGAAGGCCTGGACGAAGATGGGCATGAGCATCCGCAGGAAGAGCGCAAGCGCGCCGTGTTGTGGATGAAGCGGCACAAGACCTCCCTGCGTGCGTATATCCAGGGCATGGTGCTGGTCGAACCGAGTGCGGCCAAGCGTCTGGCTGGCAAGGCTTTTGCCGTCATGTTCGGCCAGTTCTGGGGCTATCCCCTGCATTTCGGCACCAGCCGCGACGACGCGCTCGACATCGCGCAGCATTTGATCAAGGCGTGGCTGCCGCCGCAACTGCCGTCAGGCAACGGCAGCCAGGCCGCGCATCAGTAGCGATAATCGTTGACGAAATGCTTGGTGAAGTTGTACTTGCTGCCGCCGTCGAGCAAGTCGACCAGGCGTTTCGGCGCCGAGGCCGACATGAAGGCGTCGGCCGCGCCGCCCGTGCTGCGGAACTTCATGCCGGGGCTGAGGATCTGGTTGGCGCCGATTTTCAGATGCTGGAAGCTTTTCGTCTTTTCATTGTTGAGGATGAAGTGCAATTCCTGCTTGAAGGTCAGGAAGGGAATCTTCAGCCACCAGCCTTCGTCCGTGCCATAGCTGGCGACGCTGGAAAAATGCGTGTTCTTGTCCGTCAGGGTGGGTTTGCCCAGGCGGTCGTTGATGCGTTTCATGGCTTCATTCTTGGTCATGCTGTTCTTTCGTGATTCGATCTATCCGGCGTGCATTCTGACACAGGCGCGCCGCTACGTGCCGTGGAATGCCTTACAGCAGCAAAATCAGCGAACCGAGCACGATCAAGCCGCCGCCGGCCGCCGACTTCAGGGTGAACGGCTCGCCCAGCACCAGCCAGCCGGCCAGCATCACCAGCGCCACGCTGAGCTTGTCGACGGGCGCCACCAGCGAGACGGGGCCCAGTTGCAATGCGCGGAAATAGCATAGCCACGACAGCCCCGTAGCGACGCCCGAAGCGATCAGGCAGGTCCAGCCCACCCAGTTGCCCCCGCTGGGGCGCTGCCACTCCGCGCGCAGCGAGATGATGGCTGCCGTCACCAGGAGGATGACGCCAGTGCGTATCAAGGTGGCCATATTGCTGTTCAGGTGGGCCACGCCCAGCTTGCCCAGGATGGCCGTCAGTGCCGCAAACACGGCCGACAGGATGGCAAAGCCTTGCCAGGTAAACGTGGTTGACATGGAACTCCTTGTGCGGTGGCGAACTGCAATGACTGTAGCGTAAAAGAATGGCGGCCGCTGGCAGCATTTTTATTGCAATGCAACATCAATTCTCTTCAATTGTCGCAACGCATTAACAACACCGGGCAAAAATCATTGCTTCCCGGCATTGTAAATATCGGTCGTTCGAGCGTATGCTGGAGACGTCTGAACGGTGCCGCCAGAGCACTGTCGCCGCTGCATTCCTGGCCTGCAGAGCTGGAAGCAGGCCACGCCCCTTCGCCGCACAATAGAGAGTTGGAGACACAGCATGAAGAAATTGACGTTCCAGCAGAAGTTATGGATCCCCCTGATTTGCAGCCTGTTGTGTATCACCGTTATTTTTATCTATAACGCCCTGGAAGTCCGCAAGATCCGTATCGAAGAGCGCAGCGCCGACCTGAGCAATGCCGCCGACCTGGGACTGGGCGCCGTGAAAATGTTCGGCGACCTGGCTGCCAGCGGCGCCTTGACGAAAGAAGAAGCGCAGAAGCAGGCGACGGCCGTCATCAAGAGCATGCGTTTCGGCGAGACCGGTTATTTGTCCATCATCAATCTCGATGCCGTCGTCGTGATGAATCCCGCCGCACCGCAAACCAACGGCAAGAATATGTCGGATTTCAAGGATGCCAACGGCACTTATCTGTACCGCGACATCGTTACCGTCGGCAAGAGCGATGCGGGCAAGGGCTTCGTCCACTATTATTTCCCCCGTCCGGGCCAGAAAAATCCGGAACCGAAGATGAGCCGCGTGGTGGCCTATAAACCGTGGGCCTGGACCCTGGTGGTGGGCGTCTACATGGACGATATCGATGCGGCTTTCCGCCAGTCACTGCTCACCTCGCTGGGCGTGCTGGTGCTGGTGTGCGGCCTGCTGGCGGCCGTCGTCGTCGTGATCAACCGCAGCCTGCGCCATGCCCTGGGCGGTGATCCCGAGTATGCGGCCGACGTGGCCGCTCAGATCGCGAATAACGATTTGAGCGGCGCCGTGCGCACGCATGCCAATGACCGCCATAGCGTGCTGTACGCGATGAAAACCATGCAGGCCAACCTGGTCGAGGCGATCAGTGAAATCCGCCATAGCGCCGAGACGATCGCCACGGCATCGAGCGAGATTGCCAGCGGCAATATGGACTTGTCGGCGCGCACGGAAATGCAAGCCAGTTCGCTGGAAGAAACGGCGGCCTCGATGGAGGAATTGACCTCGACCGTGACACAAAACGCGGGCAACGCCGTGCAAGCGAATGAACTGGCGCAGTCCGCTTCTGCCGTGGCCCGCCAGGGCGGCGCCGTGGTGGCGCAAGTGATCGGCACCATGGACACCATCAACGCCTCGTCGCGCAAGATCGTCGACATCATCGGCGTCATCGACGGCATCGCCTTCCAGACGAATATCCTGGCCTTGAACGCGGCCGTGGAAGCGGCGCGCGCCGGCGAGCAAGGCCGCGGCTTCGCCGTGGTGGCGTCGGAAGTGCGTAATCTGGCCCAAAGGTCCGCTGGCGCAGCCAAGGAAATCAAGGAACTGATCGGTGCTTCCGTCGACAGCATCGCGGCCGGCAGCACCCTCGTCGCACAGGCGGGCACGACCATGGATCAGGTGGTGGCCAGCGTCTCGCGCGTGACCGACATCATGGCCGACATCACGGCCGCTTCGCATGAGCAAAGCACGGGCATCGGCCACGTCAACCAGGCGATTACGGAGATGGATAGCGTGACGCAGCAAAATGCGGCACTGGTGGAAGAGGCGGCGGCAGCGGCGTCGAGCATGCAGGACCAGGCGGCCGTGCTGGCGCAACTGGTGGCGCGCTTCAAACTGTCGGCGCAGGAGCCGGGAACGTCGCCGCGCCTGGCGGCAAGTTCGGCTGGCGCGCCACGCGCCGTGGCGAAAAAGCCGCTGCGCAGCCTGGCGGCGCGCTAAGAAGTTATTGGGCTGGCGCCGCCGCTTGTGGCGCCGGTTCGAATTCCAGCTTGTCATCGACGACCACGAATTGCCCGACCGGCTGGCCCAGGTCGGCTTTCGGGTCGTTTTCCATTTCCGTCAGCTCATTGCAGGTATTCGTTTCCGCCTGCCACAACTGCTTGCCCATGCGGATATTCCACAGGCCATCGCCAGCCGCAAACAGCTCGACCGTGATGTCGGCTGGCGCATCCGTCGACAGGGTGTGCAGGCGCTGGCATTGCGGCAAATTGCTCGCCATCAGCTGCACTTCCACGGTATCTTGCCAAAAATAACGTTGCTGGCGGCGTACGGTCAGGGAATGGTCTTGCCCATCGAACATGTAGATGGCGAAGTCCTGGACACAGCCTGACAGCAGGACGGATAGCGTGACGATCAGGAGTTTGCGCATGGTCGGCTTTCTTGGTTTGTGCTTGGGAATGGCGGCGTTCAATTCTTGCGGCGAGAGTGGGCGCTTGCGCTGCCTGGGCGCCGTCTTGTTTTTCGCTTACGTGGCATTATATCCATGCATATCAGTTGCGGCGCGACAATAGTTATGCCAAGTGCGCCTGCCCCACTTATCTACCTGGAAAGACCACGATGATCGACCTGTATTACTGGACCACGCCCAACGGGCACAAAGTGACGATGTTCCTGGAAGAAGCGGGCATCCCCTACAACATCATTCCCGTGCATATCGGCAAGGGCGAGCAGTTCAAGCCCGAGTTTCTCGCCATCGCGCCGAACAACCGCATCCCCGCCATCGTCGACCAGGCGCCGGAAGATGGCGGCGCGCCCTTGTCCCTGTTCGAATCGGGTGCGATTTTGCAATACCTGGCCGAGAAAAGCGGGCAATTCCTGCCGGACGACGTGCGCGGCCGCGCCGAAGTCATGCAATGGCTGTTCTGGCAAATGGGAGGCCTTGGCCCCATGGCAGGGCAAAACCACCATTTCGTGCAATATGCGCCCGAGCCGATCGACTACGCCATCACGCGCTACGTGAACGAAACGAACCGTTTATACGGCGTGCTGAACAAGCGACTGGCCGACCGTGAATTCGTGGCTGGCGACAGCTACTCCATCGCCGACATGGCGATCTACCCGTGGATCGTGCCGCACGAACGCCAGCGCCAGAAGCTGGAAGAGTTTCCGCACCTGGCGCGCTGGTTCGCGGCGATTGCCGCCCGTCCCGCCACCGTGCGCGCGTATGCCCGCGCGGCCGAAATCAATGTGCAGCCCACCGTCAGCGGTGACGCGAAAAGCGTGTTGTTCGGGCAGACGGCGAAGACACTCGGTTAAGTTTCAGTTGCCCCTCAGTTACCCCGATACGTGGAAAAACCGAAAGGACTGAGCAGCAAGGGAATGTGATAGTGCTGGTCAGTCTTTTCCACGTGAAATTGCACGGGGATTTCTGGGAAGAAGGTTTCCTGTTTCAGGCGCGCATAGTGCTCGCCTGTTTTAAACACGATGCGGTAGTCGCCCGCCTGCATGGGCGTCTCGGCCGGATACATGGCCGCGATGCGCCCCTGCGCATTCGTCACGGCGCTGGCCAACTGTTGCCAGCCTTCACCTTTCTTTTGCTCCAGGGTTACCGTCACGCCCGCCGTCGGCTGGCCGCTCTGCAAGTCGAGGATGTGCACGCTCAAGGGATTGGCGGCGGCCAGAGCCATGCTGGACAGGCTGGCGAAGGCCAGGGCGGCAGCGGTTTTTTTCAGGTAGCTCATCGTGTTTCTTTCAAGTTGTGGGGAGATCGAGTTCAGGGATGGCGGACAGGGCTGCCTGGGCGCAGGCGCGGTCTTGCAGCGCGCCACCGCTGCCAGCGACGCCGATGGCGCCGACCACTTGCCCCTGGGCCATCAACGGCAGGCCACCGCCCAGCAGCAACAGTTCCGGCACGGTGGTCAAATTGCGGATGTCCGGATTGCCGCGCGCGGCGACGGCCAGCGTGTAGGTATCGCTTTTGGTGGACAGGGCGGTGTATGCCTTGCGCCGGCTGGCATCCGTGTTGTGGGGGCCGACGCCATCGGCGCGCTGCACGGCGACGACATTGCCGCCACGGTCCAGTACGGTGACGACGATGTGCCGGCCTTGCGCCTGGCAAGCGGCCATGGCTGCGTTGGTCAGCTTGTTGGCTGCGGCCAGCGAGAGCTCATCGACCTTGCGCAATTGGGCGTGGACTGGGCTGGCCAGCAGGCACAGCAGGGTACTGCCGAGTAACAGGGTTTTCATCTGGCATCCATGGAATAAAGAGGCGCCAGTATGGCCAGTGTTGCCCTACGCGAAGATGATCGCCGCATGACATTTTTATCATCCGCGGCGGCCTGCGTGCGGCGTAAAATGCTTCAACTTCCCACAAGAAAGCTGCCATGCGCATCCTGGTAATCGAAGACGAACCCAAGACGGGCGACTATTTGCTGCGTGGCCTGGCCGAGTCCGGCTTTACGGTGAGCTTGGCGCGCAACGGCCGCGACGGCTTGCATATGGCCAGCAGCGAGGCGCCCGACTTGATCGTGCTCGACGTCATGCTGCCCATTATGGATGGCTGGCAAGTGCTGCGCGCGCTGCGCCTGCAAGAGGGCGGCGCGGACGTGCCCGTGATTTTCCTCACGGCGCGTGACGAGGTGCAGGACCGCGTGAAAGGGCTGGAGCTGGGCGCCGACGATTACCTGGTGAAACCGTTTGCCTTTGCCGAACTGGTGGCGCGCATCCGCACCCTGTTGCGGCGCGGACCGCCGCGCGAAGACGACGTGATCCGCATCGGCGACATGGAAATCGACGTGATGAAACGCAAGGTCAGCCGGCAAGGCCAGCGCATCACGCTGACGGCGAAAGAATTCGGCTTGCTGCATTTATTGGCGCGGCGCCAGGGAGAAGTCTTGTCGCGCTCCATCATCGCCTCGCAAGTGTGGGACATCAATTTCGAGAGCGACACCAACGTCATCGACGCGGCCATCCGCCGCCTGCGCAGCAAGCTCGACGATCCGTTCGAACCCAAGCTGATCCACACCTTGCGGGGCATGGGTTATGTCTGCGAATTGCGCGCGCCTACGGTTCCTGACAACGGCGCTACGCAATGAAGCTGGCGCAACTCCGCCGCTCGTTGACCCTGCGCGTCACGCTCGTGTTCGTGCTGATCGTGGCACTCGTGTCGGCCGGGCTGGGCATGCATTTGTACCGTTCCTTCGTCGCGGAAATCGAGCGCCGCGACGACATTTTGTTGCTGGGAAAACTGCGGCAGATCCAGCAGCTGCTGGGCAATGCGGGCACCCTCGATATCATCCGCGAGCGGCCCCAGTATTTCCGCGACACCATGAGCGGGCAGGAAAATTCCTTGGTCCGCATCGTGCGCGCCGATGGCACGCGTTTGATCGATGTCAATCCGAACGGCGAGACGGTGGCGCATCCTGTGCCCGTGGCCGTTGATGCGCCCGTGACGGACAGCGCCATCGTCAGCTGGACCAGCCGCGACGGCTATCCGGCCAGAGTCGTGGCGGCCAGCGCGCGCATCGGCGACCCGGCGCAGATGGCCGACATTTCCGTCGCCCGGGTCTACGGCGACCGCACAGCCATGTTTGCCGCTTACCGCTGGCAGATCGTCGTGTCCGTCGCCGTCAGTGCGCTGGTGGCGGCGCTATTGTCGAGCGTGATGCTGCTGCGGGGATTGCGGCCGCTGCGCAATATCGCCGCCCATGCGGCCCTGGTGCGGTTAGGCAAGCTGGAGCAGCAACTCGATGTGCGCGGCGCGCCGACGGAGCTCCTGCCTTTGATCCAGGCGTTGAACGCCATGCTGGCGCGGCTGCAGGAAGGGTATGCGCGGCTGTCGCAATTTTCCGCCGACCTGGCGCATGAATTCCGCACGCCCGTCACCAATTTGCTGGGCCAAAGCCAGGTCATGCTGGCCCGTCCCCGCAGTGCGCACGAGTATGAACAGCTGGTGTCGTCGAATGTGGAAGAGCTGGAACGGTTGTCGCGCATGATCGACAGCATGCTGTTTTTGGCGCGGGCGCAGCAGGATGAGATGGTCCTGATTAAGCAAGCCTTGCCCGTGCAGGACGAGTTCTTGCGCCTGGCCGATTTCTTTGAAGGCCTGGCCGAAGAGCGGGGGCTGGCGCTGGCTTGCCACGGCAGCGGCGCAGTGACGGCCGAGCCGCAACTGCTGCGCCGCGCGCTGGGCAATCTGCTGTCGAATGCGATACGCCATGCGGCGCCGGGCAGCACGATTTTATTGCGCTCGCATGCGACAAACGTGGGTGTGGAATTGAGCGTGAGCAACCTCGGTTCCGCCATCCCCGCGCGCCACTTGCCCCACCTGTTCGAGCGCTTCTATCGCGCCGACCCGGCCCGCAGCGATTCTGCCGCTTCCACAGGCCTGGGCCTGGCCATCGTCACGGCCATCATGCAGTTGCATGGCGGCAGCGCGACGGTCGCGTCCGACGCGGCCGCCACGACGTTTACCCTTGTTTTCCCTGTTTAGCCCATCTCTATCAGGAACTCATGCATGCCCGTATGCGGCAATTGCGCGCAGGCAGGCGCAAAGTGCGGCAATTGGCCCCACAGCAGCGGATTGCCGACGATGTACACATGATGCTGCGCGCGCGTGAGTGCCACGTTGAGCAGGTTCGGCGTACTGGCCGCCCATTGCGCCGCGCCGGCCGTGCTGTCGTCGGCGCCGAGGACCAGCATCACCACGCTTTGCTCCTTGCCCTGGAAGGTGTGCACGGTGCCCACCATCTGGCTGCTCCACTGGCGCAATTCACGCGCCGTCGGCGCCTTGCCGTAGCCTAGGCGGCGGTCCCAGTCCATATCGACGATGCGCGCGCGCAATTCCTTGCGCACGGCCTTGAACGGCGTAATCACATACATGTCGGGCAGCTTGCCGTCGCGGCGATACAGTTTCAGCAGCACTTCCAGCACGAAATCGAGCTGCACGGGCACCACCTGCTTGTAGCTGACGGGGCCGGCGGCGTCGATCCAGCAGCTGGGGCCCCGCGTGAGGCCCCGTGCGCCGGCCGGCGGCGTGCGTTCGCTCAAACCGTAGACCATCTTGTCTTCATAGGCGATGCCGTTGGCCAGCGAGAACATCGGTTCCACGCAGCGGCGGTGCACGCGCAAGGGACTGCCTATCCACAGCGGCTGTGCGCTATTGGCGCCGACCAGCGCGCCATAGCGGTTGGCCTTGTCGGCCAGCGTCTGCACGGAAACGGACGTTGGCGCGTAACTGCCATCCTGCGTGTGCGGCGACAGGGCAGACAAGGTTTGCACGAGGCGGCCCGGTACCGTGAATACGGGTTCGATCTGCAGCGGGTCGCCCACGACGATGGCACGCTTGGCGCGCCATAGGCTGCCCAGCGCCGCTTGCGGCACGGCCTGGCCCGCTTCATCGATGAACAGCCAGCCCAGCGACTCGGGACCCATGCCCTGGAACTGGCGCGCGAACGAGGCGAACGTGGTCGACACGACAGGCACCACCATGAACAGGCTGTGCCACACCATGGCGATATGCGACTGGTCATAGGCGCGCTTGTTTTTCAGCAATTTCGACACGGCCAGCAAGTTGCCGCCAAAGCCGGGTCCGCCTTTTTTGCTACTTCCGCTAGCCACGCTTCGTGCAGCGCCAGGGCCTTGGCGAACAGGCGCGAGCGCAAGCGTGCCAGGGCCGGCTCATGCCACAGGCCGGCTATCTGCAGCGCGTCCCCGTCCAGCTCGTCCAGGGTCGCCGGCGCGATAATGGTCGGGAAACGCATGCGCGCGCGGCGCAGCAGTTCCGTGCTGTCATCCCATTCGCGCTGGCGCGACTGCGCCGTGCGCAGGGCGATGTGCAAGCTGTTGCGGGCGCGCTCGCAGCGCGGCTCCAACTCGCCTTTCAGCAGCAGCTTGATGGCCGATACGTCGCGCGCGGCCTGGCGCTGCGCCTCGGCGTTGGCGACGACGGCGTCCTTGTAGGCGCGCGCCGGTGCCGTACGGAACAAGCGGGCGAAAAAGCCGGGCTGCGTCAGCGCCACCAGGCGTTCTTCTTCCAGCAATTCCTTTTTGCTGGCGAGCAGGGTGTCCTGCTGCGCCAGCGCGCCGGACAGGGCGCCGTTGGCCGCATCCATCTCTTGCTCGGCAGCAATCAGCGCCTGCTGGCTGGCCTGGATGAAATCTTCTTCCGTACAGGTGCCCACGGCTTGCCACAGGGCCGCGTAATGGGCGTGCTCGGCCAGGGCTTTTTCCACCACATGTTCCGTCTCGCGAAACTCGCGCGCCGCCTGGGCGAAGCTGACGCCTTGGTAGCTGGCCAGCCATTGGCGGATATTTTGCGCGTTCGGCGTCTTGCGCGCCGTGGTTTTATCCCAGTCATCGTCATAAAAATTGCTGACGAAGCGGCGGCGGTTGGCGTTGTTGCCCAGTGCACAGGACATCAAGCCCCATGGCGCTTCCGTCTCGCCCAGGGCGCGGTTGGCGCCATTGCCGTCGGCCACGACCCGGCGCGCCACGCTTTCGAAATAGCGCGTGCGCGCCCATTCCTTGCCCAGTTGCTTGGGCTTAGGTAAATCACCGGAAATGTTTTCCACGGCCGCATTGTTGGACGAGGCGACGACCATTTCAAAGCCCGTCAGTTCCGGGCGCAAGCGGGCAATCGTGATGGGGTCGCGCACGCCTTCGAAGGCGACGGCCACTTTGCCGATGAAGGCGTCGCCGGCGCGGTCCAGGCAGGACAGCACGCTGGCGCGGCGCACGATATTGTCGGCGAACAATTCGCGCAGCAAGGTCGTCTTGCCCGTGCCGGGCGGGCCGTTGACGGAAAAGATGCCCCGCTCGCTCAAGCCCGTGCGCGCGCCGTGGATGGCGAACTGCTGCATCAGGCTCATGGCGTAGCTGGCGTCTTCCAGCCAGTGTCCCCGGTTCATATTGGCGGGATTGAGCATGGCGGCCAGCGCCTGGCGTCCGGCGGGGCTGTACAGGTCGATGCGTTCATCCTGCGCCAGCGGCGTTAAATAGGCGGCGACCGTCGCCGGCAGCTTGCCGCCACGCAAGGCGCGGATGATCTGTTCCAGGTCATCGAGGTAAAAACTGTTGAGGATATCGATGCTTGGCTCCACCGCGTCGCCAAAGTCCAGGCTGCGGTTCTGGCTGGCTTCCGCCAAGTCGGCGTCCGCCACGGCGGCGCGTTTCTTGCGCGTGCGCAATTCCAGCACGGCCAGCGGCTGGCCGGCCGATGGGTGGAAACCGGCCCAGTCGCGCAGCAGGTCGGCCAGGGCCGCGATTTCCATGCCGGACAGGGGCGCCGAGACATTGCCCGCTTCGTCCGTCACTTGCTGCGGGGCGCGGGCAGCGGCGAAGTTGCGCAAGCTGTCTTGCAGCGCCAGCTGGCTGTCGCTGAAGGCATCCAGGCTCAGGCCTGACCAGTCCGGCGTACGGGCGCGGCCCAGCGCCCACGGCAAGGTCGACACGGACACGGGATCGAACTGCGGCTCGCCCAGCGCATTGAGGTTCAGGCGGGCAAAGCACGAGCGTCCCAGCAGTTCTGTTTTTTCTGTTTCGGCAATGTTTTCCGGGCCGTTGGCCGGCGGACTAGCCTTGTTGATTTCGGCCTTGTCGAACACGCCGAGGAACAGCGCGAAGCCGTCGATTTCGCGGTCGGACGGCACTTGCCATTGCGTGGCGAACTGCAGCGGCAATTGCGCCAGCTGTTCGCGGTGCAGGAGACGCACGGTGGACTGGTCTTCAACGTCCGTGATTTGATTCAGGTCAAACGGGATAAAGAATTCGATCTTGTGCCAATACTCCAGGATAGCCAGGAGGCGCTGCTGTTCTGCCTGATTCATGATGACCAATATTTTGTAAAGCGAGCGAGGATTGTAAAGCGTATGCGCGCTGCACGTTTTGCACTTTTGTCTATTGCGCGGGCTTTGCCGCAAAAAAAGTGCTGTTTGCAGACGAAAAAAAGCCAGGCAGCAACTTCCTGCCTGGCTTTCCTGTTGGGAGGACGTTGCTATTGGTTAAAACTCTTCCCATTCGCTTTCCGCAGCCGCATTGCTGCGGCGTGCCGGCGCGGCCGCGACGGCCTTGCGTGCAGGTGCGGGCTTGGCCGCGGGGCGTGCGATGGCTGCCGCTGCTGGTGCTGCGCGCATAGGAGTCAGCTTGGGTGCGCTGGCAATATTGTTGCCAGTCTTAAAGAAGCCCACCACGTGCGCCAGTTCGCCCGCCTGCTCTTGCATGCTTTGCGAGGCGGCCGCCGCTTCTTCCACCAGGGCCGCGTTTTGCTGCGTCACTTCATCCATCTGGGCAATGGCCATGTTGATCTGCTCGATGCCGATGGTTTGCTCGTGCGTGGCGGAGGTAATCTCGCCCATGATATCGGTCACGCGCACGATGCTGTCGACGATGTCGCCCATGGTCTGGCCCGCTTCATTGACGAGGCGCGAACCCGTGTCCACGTTGGCGACGGACGCGGCGATTAATTCCTTGATTTCCTTGGCCGCCGAGGCCGAGCGGTGCGCCAGGTTGCGCACTTCCGTTGCCACCACGGCGAAGCCGCGGCCCTGTTCGCCGGCGCGCGCCGCTTCCACGGCCGCATTCAGGGCCAGGATATTTGTCTGGAAGGCGATGCCGTCGATGACGCCGATGATGTCGACGATTTTCTTCGACGACGCGTTGATGGTGCCCATGGTGTCGACCACTTGCGAGACGATGCTGCCGCCGCGTACGGCCACTTCCGACGCGCTTTTCGCCAGCTGGTTCGCCTGGCGCGCATTGTCCGCGTTCTGTTTCACGGTCGAGGTCAGCTCTTCCATGGCCGACGCCGTTTCTTCCAGCGAACTGGCTTGCTCTTCCGTGCGGGATGACAGGTCGAGATTGCCGGCGGCAATTTCGCTCGATGCCGTGGAGATCGCATCCGTGCCGCTGCGCACTTGCGCCACCACGCCCAGCAAGCTGGTGTTCATGGCTTTCAGGGCGCCCAGCAGGCGGCCCGTTTCATCGCTGGAATTGACGACGATGTGCGACGACAAATCGCCCGAGGCCACGGTTTCCGCCACGGCCACGGCTGCATTGATGGGATGGGTGATCGAGCGCGTGATGATCCAGGCAACAAAAGCGCCCAGCAGCACGGCCACGCTGCCCAGGGCAATCATGGAGGCGCGCGCGCTCGTGCTCAGCGTTTCGGCGTCTGTTGCCGCCTGCGCCGCCTGCTGCGCTTCATAGGCGACCAAGCTGTCGAGCGCGCCCAGCACGATCTTCAGGCTGGGTGCCGCCTGCTGCGTCAAAAAGGCGATCGCCTCTTCCGTTTGTCCTGCATTGCGCAGCTCGATGACCTTGTTGTTCAGCGGCGCGCCCGATTTCAGGGCGGCGTCCAGTTCGGCCATCAGCGCCGTTTCCTTGTCCGTCGAGATTTTCTTTTGCAAGGTTTCCTTGGCGGCGCCGTATTTCTTGCGCGCTTCGCCAATCTTTGCCAGTTCCGCCTGCACCAGCGCTTCCGTCGGCGCCACCACAATGCTGGTGATCGCCAGGGTAATGTTGCGCACGTTGTCGCTCATGGTATTGGCGGCCGCCATCTTGACGTTCTTGTCGGCCACGATGTCATGCGTGCGTGCGCTCAGTTGCCCCATGGAGTACAGGCCGACGAGCAAGACGGCCACCAGCAGGCCGAGGACGACAGCAAACCCGATCCCGAGCCGGGTGCCGATTTTGAATTGTGTGAGTGACATGATTGCTTTCGTGGTGCGGAAGTGAGGGAAAACGTCGACAGGCCAAGAGTACGGGTTTGTACGTAGCATCAGCCAGCCTGTAATTGTTCCTCAAAATTTCGCACTGCAATACAAAAACTTGTATCAAGTCGGCAAAAAGTTAAAAAATTGGTAGCAAATCAAATAAGTTGTCGTGTGGAAACAACGAGCGCGGTGCTGGATGCGGGTTCAGCTTTCTGCAAACACGTGCGTGGACAAAAAGTCGATGAAGGCGCGCAGTTTCGGCGTCAGGTGGCGGCTGCTGGGCCACAGGATGCGAAAGGCGCCGTTGTGCTGGCGGTGCGCGTCAAGTACCGGCCGCAATCGGCCCGCCGCGAGCGACGCGCGTACGGCAAAGTCGGGCAGGGCGGCGATGCCCAGGCCGCTTTCGGCAAAGTGCAGCAAGGTGTCGACATTGTTGCAGTTCAGTAGCGCCGGCAAGCCGGCCGCCTGCAGGGCTGGCCATTCGGCCAAAGGCCAGGCCTCGACCTTGCCGCTGCTGGGAAATTTGTATAGCAAACAAGTGTGCTGTACCAGGTCGGCGGGCAAGGTTGGTGTGCCATGCTGTGCCAGGTAGGCGGGCGCGGCCACCAGTTGCAGCTGAAACTGGCCCAGCTGGCGGCTCATCAAACGGCTGTCGGCACTTTCGCCCGCGCGCACCACGGCGTCGTAACCTTCCTCAATCACGTCGACCCGGCGGTCGCTGAAATCCAGGTCGAGCTCCACCAGTGGATACGCGCGCGCAAACGCGGCCAGCACGGGATTGAGCAGGCTGCCCACCTGCGGCAGGCTGACGCGCAGCCGGCCTTGTGGCGTGCTCTTGCTGCTGGATAATTCCTGCTCGGCTGCTTCAATTTCGCCCAGGATACGCCGGCAGCGCTCGAGAAATACCGTGCCTTCGCTGGTCAGTGCGATGCTGCGCGTGCTGCGGTGAAACAGGCGCACTCCCAGGCGCTCTTCCAGCCGCGCGATGCTCTTCCCCACGGCCGAGGCGGAAATGCCGAGCACCCTGCCTGCCGCCACGAAGCTGCGCATTTCCGCCGCCTGCACGAAGGCGGTGAATCCCGCCAGGTTATCCATTCTTCCCTTTGATTGCGGATGCAAACGTCCGCACAAAAAGAAACTATAGCCCATTTTTCTTTTATCGCGCCTGCCTTACCTTGAAAGCCTGATCATTTGAAAGGCTTTGCCATGACTAGCAACTTCTCTCCTGCGGCTCTGTCCGCCCGCATCGATCCCCTGCTGGACGCCGTGTTGCAGCAGCAGCGCCTGGTGGGCGCCGTGGTGCTGGTGCGCCAGCGTGGCCAGGACGTGTACCGCCGCGCGGCCGGCTACCTGGACCGCGAAGCGGGCAGGCCCATGCGTGAAGACGCCGTCTTCCGCCTCGCATCCGTCAGCAAGCCCATCGTATCCACAGCCGCGCTGGCGCTGGTGGGGCAAGGCCGGCTGGGGCTGGACGACCTGGTGACGCGCTGGCTGCCGTATTTTGCGCCGCGCCAGCCGGACGGCGCCGTGGCGGCGATGACCGTGCGGCATTTGCTCACGCACACGGCCGGGCTTGACTATGGTTTTTTCCAGCCGCCGGGCGGCGCGTATGCGCGGGCGGGGGTGTCCGACGGCATGGATGCGTCGCCAATGACCTTGGAGGAAAACTTGCGCCGCCTGGCCACGGTGCCGCTGGCGTATGCGCCCGGCGAGCGCTGGGCGTATTCGATCGCCACCGATGTGCTGGGCGCCGTCATCGAGCAAGCGGCTGGTATGCCGCTGGCGCAGGCCGTGGAACACCTGGTGACGGCGCCGCTGGCCATGCGCGCCACGGGCTTTTTGGCCACCGATCCGGCGCGCCTGGCCATCGCCTATGCGGACCGTGCAGCGGGAGAGTCCCGGCCGCGCCGCTTGCAGGACGAAGGCGAAGACCATCTGCCGTTTCTCGACGGCATGGCAGGTTTTACCTTGTCGCCGGCGCGCGCCCGCGATGCACAAGCGTATCCGTCCGGTGGCGCCGGCCTGGTTGGTTCCGCCCCTGACTTCATGCGTCTGCTGGAAACCCTGCGCCTGGGCGGCGCGCCCCTGTTGCCAGCCGGCCTGGCGCGCCAGATGGGCGAAAGCCAGACGGGCAGCTTCGATTTGCCGTTCTGGCCAGGCCGTGGCTTTGGACTGGGGTTTACCGTATTGACGGACCCGCTTTCCGCTGCCACGCCGGAATCCGCGGGCAGCTGGCGCATGGGCGGCACGTATGGCCACTCATGGTTTGTTGACCCTGCGCAAGAGCTGTCCGTGGTGGCGTTCACGAATACAGCATTGGAAGGCATGGCGGGGCCGTTCGTGATGGAACTGTGCCAGGCGGTGTATGGCGTCAAGGAAATGCCATGACGCGTCCGCACCCGATCGTCTTCCTCGCGCTGGGCCTGTTCGGCGTGTATTGCATCGAGTTTGGCGTGGTGGGCATCTTGCCTATGATCATGCAGCGCTACGGCGTGACGGCCGCGCAGGCGGGATCGCTGGTGAGCTTGTTCGCGCTGGTGATCGCCGTGGGCGGCCCCTTCCTCGTGCTGCTGGCCACGCGCTGGCGCCGCAAGCGTGTGCTGATCGTCTCCCTGCTGGTGTTCGCGCTGGCCAGCTTGGTGTCGGCGTATGCGCCCCGCTTCGAGCTGTTGCTGGCGCTGCGTATCGTGCCGGCCTTGTTCCACCCCGTGTATTTCTCGCTGGCCATGGTGGCTGCCGTCGCCCTGTATCCGCCGCAGCAGGCGGCGCGGGCCGGCGCGCATGCGTTCACGGGCACCAGCATGGGCATGGTGCTGGGCATCCCGTTGACGACGTGGATCGCCGCCCAGTATGGCTACGAGGCATCGTTCCTTGCCTGCGCGCTGGTGAATATCCTGGCGGCGCTGGGTTTGTCCCTGTTCTTGCCCGATACGCCGCAGGAAGCGCCGATGGCGTATGGCCGCCAGTTGGCCGTGCTGCGCAAGCCGGCCCTGTGGCTCAATATTGCCGCCGCCGTGCTGGTGTTTGCCGCCATGTTTGCCGTGTATGCGTATGCGGCCGCGTACCTGCAGCAGGAAACGGGCTTGTCGGCGCGCCAGACGGGGCTGGCACTGGTGGTGTTTGGCGTGGGCGGCGTGGCCGGCAATCTGTTCGCGGGGCGCCAACTGGGCACGCACGTGCTGCGCACGGTCTTGCTGCAGCCCGTGCTGCTGGGGCTGGCTTACTGCTTGCTGTACCAGTATGCGGGCAGCGGTATCGGCTGGGCGGCGCTGGCGGTACTGCTGCTGTTCTGGGGCGCGGCGCACACGAGCGGGCTGATCGTCACGCAAGTGTGGCTCAGCAGCGAAGCGCGCGAGGCGCCCGCGTTTGCCATCGGCGTGTATATCGCCGCCATCAATCTGGGCGTGACCGTGGGTGCGTTGGCCGGTGGCATGGCCATCGCCCGCTATGGCATGCAGGGCGCGCTGGCTTGCGGCGCGCTGCTGGGTGCCTTGGCGCTGGGGATGATCGCGCTGAAGGCGTGGCGCTACCGCCTGTTCTCAGTCGGCAATATGGTTGGGGATGCGAAACAGTAAGTCCGTATCGCCGATGTCCGCGCCCGCTTGCGACAGCAGGGTGCTGGCCTGGCCCCGGTGATGGGTCTGGTGGTTAAAGAAATGCATGAGCAGGCTGAAAAACTCGCGCCGGTTCGGTCCCTTGCTGTTGCGGTAATCGAGCAAATGGTCGAGGTCGGCTTCCGTGATGGAGGCGGCCCAGTCGACGATGAGCTGGTCCAGCCACTGCCGGTGCGCGTGCATGGCGGCAAAATCCTCGGCCGCGAACAGCGGATGCGTGAGCGAAGCGGGTGGCGTGATGGCGCGAATGGGATCGAGCAGGGGAAATCCGGCCGGGTGTTTGGCGAAGCGCTGCAGCCACAGGGTGTCGCCCACCATCACGTGGTTCAGGGTGGCCAGCAGGGAGCCGAAAAAGGCGCCCCGCTCGCGTTGCAGTTCGCCCGGCGGCAGGCTGGCCGCGGCCGCGTAGACCTTGGCGTTCATCCACTGGTTGTAATCGGCCATCAGGCTAAGGTGGGCGCAACGACTCATGGTGATTCCTCCAGTGTATGAATGTTCTATGTCAGACGGATTTCAGGAATGCGCGTATACCAGCGAGCAACATTTCAATGGCCATCGCCGTCAAAATCAAGCCCATCAGGCGCTCAAACGCCGTCATGACTCTTGGACCCAGCGCCCGCTGCAAGCGTTCGGCGCACAGGAAGACGGCCAGCCAGACGACGGCCACGGCTGTCAGCCCTGCCACGTGGGCAATCACTTCGTTCATTTCATGCGAGGAAAACAGCAGCACGGTCGCCAGGGCCGACGGGCCGGCCAGCGCGGGGATGGCCAGCGGCACGATGAACGGTTCGCCGCCCATCTCGTGGTCGCTATTGCCCGCGTTGGGCTGCGGAAACACCATGCGCATGGCGATCAGGAACAGGATCACGCCGCCGCCGATGCGCAGCGCTATTTCCGACAACTGCAAGGCGTTCAGAAAATGGCGGCCGAAGAACATAAACAGCAGCAAGATGCCGAAGGCGATCATGCATTCGCGCACCACGACTTTCCAGCGCCGCTCGACCGGCACCCGTTTCAGGGCATTGACGAACAGGGAAACGTTGCCGAACGGATCGGTGACAAGCAAGAGCAGGATAAATGTCTGGAAGAAATTCTGTGTCATGGTGATGTGATTGAGGTCAACACCGCTGCCAGGATGGGCGCGGTGCGATAAGGCTTGCGATGATAACAAGAGCGGCGACTATCGCCCATGATTATTGATGCATAGCAGCATTTTTTTTACGCCGCGATGACTTTTGCCTGGTAAAACGCGGTGGGCGTGGTGCCGAAATGCTTCTTGAACATGGCCGTGAAGGCGCTCTGGCTGGTGTAGCCGTTATCCATGGCCACGTCGATGACCTTGCTGCCGTGCGCCAATTGTTCCAGCGCCCGCAGCAGGCGCGCCTGCTGGCGCCACTGGCCAAAGCGCATGCCCGTCTGTTTCTGGAACAAACGGTGCAGGCTGCGCTCGGTGATCGCCAGTTCCTGCGCCCAGTGCGCCACCGTCTGCTGTTCGCCCGGCTGTGCCATCAGCCGCGCGCAGATGCCGCGCAGGCGCGCATCGACGGGTAAGGGCAGATACAGGGGCAGTACGGGCAGGCTGTCGAGCTCGTGCAACAGCAATTGCAGCAGATGCCAGTCGCGGCTGCCGTCCGTGAAATCGGGCGCGATGTCGACGGCCGCCACGATCAGTTGCCGCAGCAGGGGACTGATGTCGAGCACGCAGCTGTGGCGCGGCAGCAGCGGTGAGCTGGCGCAGTCGATAAAGACGGTGCGCATTTTCACCGCGCCGCTCATGCGCACCTGGTGCGCGATGCCGGGCTGCAGCCACACGCCGCGCGTGGGCGGCACCACCCAGCGCCCGCCCTGCGCCTCGATGGTCATCACGCCCTCGATGGCGTACAGCAATTGTGCATGCGTGTGGCGGTGCACGGAAATCACGTGGCCATGCGCATAGTCGACGGCCAGCGCCATGGCGCGCGACGTGACGGGCAGCAATTCTTGAAAGGCGGGGGAGGTGCAATCCATAAAAACAAGGTCAGTTTTGCGATAGGTGTAGACATCTTAGCGCGAGAAGGCGCGCTGCGCCTGCGGCATGATGAATACCCGCAATGTTTTATGGAGCCTCGCATGCCTGTGCGCGCCTATCTGTATCCCTTCCTGGCCATGCTGCTGTGGGCCGGCAACGTCGTCGTGTCAAAGCTGGCCGCGTCCAGCATCGCTCCTACGGCCATCACCTTTTACCGCCTGGTGCTGGTCTTGCTGGTAATGACGCCGTTTATTGCCCGTCCCCTGTGGCGCAACCGCGCCGCCATCCGTCGCCAGTGGTGGCAGCTGGCCTTGTGCGGCGTGATGTCGATGGCCCTGTTCCAGAGCCTGTCCTACCGCGCCGCCGAATCGACGACGGCCACCAATATGGCCATCGTCACGGCGCTGGCCCCCTGATGACGGCCCTGCTCAGCGTGCTGCTGCTGGGCGAGCGCCTGACGGTCGGCATGGCGGCCGGCGGCGTGCTGTCGTTTGGCGGCCTGCTGTACCTGGTGGGGCGCGGCGATGTGCTGGCCCTGCTGCATCAAGGCGTGCATGCGGGCGATGCGCTGATGTTGCTCGCCTGCCTGGTGTTTGCCCTGTACGGCGTGCTGCTGCGCCGCTGGCGTTTATCCATTCCCGCCTGGCAAGCCATTTATTGCCAGGCGCTGGCGGCCCTGGCGTGCATGCTGCCGCTGTTCCTGTTGCTGCCGCCCGGCAGCGCCCGACTGGACGCCACCACCTTGCCCCTGATCGGCTATGCGGGCATCTGCTCGTCCATCGTTTTGTCTTATCTGTGGATCGAAGGGGTAAAACTGCTGGGTCCGAACCGCTGCAGCATCTACGTCAACCTGCTGCCCCTGCTGACGGCCTTGCTGGCCATCGTCTGGCTGCACGAAAGCATGCATGTGTACCACCTGGTCGGTGGCGGCATTTCGCTGCTGGGCGTGCTGCTGGCGCAGACGGTGCAGCGGCCCCTGTGGCGCCAGCGTCCTGGCGTGTCCGGTCTTGCCTGAACGGCCATGCATAATGGCGGTTTTCAGGCAGTGGAGATGGCATGCGGCAAACAGTTTTGATGAGCACGATGGCGGCGCTGCTGGCGCTGGGCGCCCTGGCGCCAGCGCAGGCTGCAGCGCGGTTCTATGAAGGCGCCCCCATGGCCACCGCCAGCGCCGTCGAGCGCCGCGACGGCGGCGTGGTGCTGGCCTTCCTGCGGGAAAATGGCGAAGTCAACGGCTACTATTGCCAGTGCAATGAAGGCAGCGAAAAACGCATGAACCTGGACAGGTATGGCAAGGCCAGCATCGAAGCCGTGTTCCAGCTTGACCTCGACAGCGAAGGCGAAACAACGTTCGTGCTCAGCCGCAGTGGCGCGCGCAGTGATAACCCCTACGGCTTGCATGCCTACCGCTACGAACGCAGCGGTGGCAGAATGTTCAAGGTGGCCACCCTGCAGCCGACCCTGGACGCCATCGTGCGCGGCGCCAAGACCATGGATGAAGCTCAGGCGCGCGCGGCGCTGGCCAGTTTGCAACTGATCGATTACAGCATCGCTTACGCGCCCACGGGTGTGGCCGAGTTCGACGCCATCGAGCATGGCCATGGCACCCTGGTCGGCTATTTCAATATCGATGGCGAGTTGTTGCCAGGCA
Source organism: Janthinobacterium lividum (assembly GCF_023509035.1). NCBI lineage: Bacteria > Pseudomonadati > Pseudomonadota > Betaproteobacteria > Burkholderiales > Oxalobacteraceae > Janthinobacterium > Janthinobacterium lividum. The sequence continues at coordinate 1,283,096 of NZ_CP075583.1, forward strand.
AACCGGCGGAAGCGCCCGCGTTTGCCTATAAAAAAAGTTCCAGGAGAAGGATGGCCATTATCTGACCGTCACGTATCTGCTGGGCAAGGGCTGGCAAGGGGGCCATGCGCCCAGTTATCACATCAAGTGGATCACCTGGGAAACGCAGCCGCAACGCTTTGCCGCCAGTCAGGATGGGGTATTCATCGAATACGACGTGAATTGCTGCGTGGGCAGCGTATTCGCCCGGGGCCAGTATGCGCAGGGCAAGCGTACCGGTGTATGGCACTACGAAGAGCCGAACACCATCCGTTCGTCTGGCGCCTTTGTCGATGACAAGGCCGAGGGGCCGTGGACGTATGAAAGCGGCGATGAAACCACGACGGGCATGATGCAGCGAGGCCAGCGCACGGGCCGTTGGGAAGTGAGCCCGGGCTTGCCTGAATGGCGCGAAGCGGACATGCACAGTTTCACCGGTTACGACCATTTTGTGAAGGATCGCTTGAATGGGCCCAGCGAGCGTCGCATTGATGGCGTGGTGCAATGGCAGGGACAGTATGTGAATGGCAAGAAGCAGGGCCAGTGGCTCGAACCTGGCGGTGGCGGTAACTACGTCGATGACGTCAAGCAGGGGCCGTGGAAGAAGGCGACGCCGGACGGCGGCTGGCAAGTACTGACCATGCTCGACGGCAAGCCCGATGGCAAGCTGGAGCAATACGCGGCAAATGGTCAGCTGCAGCTGGTCGAACATTACCGCCTGGGCGTTCTCGATGGCACGATGGAAAGTTTTTATCCGGATGGCAAGCGGCGTTACCAGGGCACGTTTGCCGACGGCAAGCGCGATGGCGCGGAAACCCTGTTTTATCCCGATGGCGAACTGCCGCAATTTCACCGCAACTGGCACAAGGGTGTGCTGCATGGCGTCAACATCGAAAATTTCCACAACGGGAATCCGAAGCAGATCGGCGCCTACAACATGGGCAAGAAAACGGGCCGGTTTCAGTATTTCCGTGACGATGGCCAGCTCATCGAAGAAACCATGTATTAACTAGGTGACTAGCATAAATGGCATTCCGCCGCGACCTCGCACGGCAGTGGAATGCCAGTTCTGCGCAAAAAACATCATCTGCTTGTTACAAAGCGTGAAAATCCATGCTGGATGTTGCTACTGGTAATCTTTCCCTGTATCTTGCAGTCAGGAAATTAAAAATACAGGAAACCTCAACCTCGTTGCCCTGTATTTCACTCCTGACGATATGCGCGGGCCGCCTTCCCCCTGCTGCCGCACACGCCGTATCGATCTGTCCTGAACAATTCACGTGACCCGCCCAACTGGCGTTTGCCGCTATCTCGTCCGGCATGCGCAGGCAGGGTTGCGCCCCTACCAAGGAAAATTGCATGCTGTCGAACATAACAATAAAAATGCGCCTGATCGCCACCATGAGTGTGCTGGGCTTGCTGATCGCCGTGCTGGGCGCTATGAGTATCATCAGCCTGAAATCGGCCAACAACAGTCTCAACGAGGTCTACAGCAATCAGCTGGCATCGACGCAAGCCATCGGCGAATCGCAAATTGCCCTTGGCCGTGCCCGTTTCACGATGGACCGCGTGATGGTGCACCCGGATGCGCCGGATGCCAAGGAGACGCTGGCACGTGCCGAGCAATTCCTGGAAGCGTCGAACAAGGCCTGGAAGGTGTACCTGGCCTTGCCGCAAAGCGCGGACGAAAAGCAATTGTCCGACGACATGGACAAGAAGCGCAGCGATTACATGAATAATGGCGTGCTGCTCATGAGCAAGGCTTTGCGTGAAGGCAACATCGCTCAAGCTGACGGCTTGATGATGAAGGGCCTGACTCCGCTGTACCGCAGCCTGGACCAGGCCGCCGAAACATTGACGCAATTCCAGGCTACCTCGGCCGCCGCGATGTATGCGGACAGCCAGGCCAGTTTCCACACGCAAGTGACCATGGCCATCATCGGTATGGTAGTGGGCGCTTTGCTGACCATTATTTCCAGCATCTTGCTGCTGCGCGCCATCTTTGGCCCGCTGGACCAGGCCTTGCGCCATTTCGACGCCATTTCGGACGGTAACTTGGCCAACGACATCGTCATTACGCGTCACGATGAGATGGGCGCCTTGCTGAGCGGCTTGCAGAAAATGCAGGAACGCCTGTCGACCACCGTGCGCGGCGTGCGCGACGGCAGTGGCGCCATTGCCACGGCCAGCAATGAAATCGCCTCGGGCAACCTGGATCTGTCCAGCCGCACGGAGCAGCAAGCTTCGAGCCTGGAAGAAACGGCATCCTCGCTGGAAGAGCTGACCTCGACCGTCAAGCAGAATTCCGACAATGCGCGCCAGGCGAACCAGCTGGCCGTGTCCGCATCGGACGTGGCTGTCAAGGGTGGCACGCTGGTGGCACAAGTGGTCGATACCATGGGTACCATCAGCGAGTCGTCGAAAAAGATCGCCGACATCATCGGCGTGATCGATGGCATCGCCTTCCAGACGAATATTTTGGCTCTGAATGCGGCCGTGGAAGCGGCGCGCGCCGGCGAACAGGGCCGTGGCTTTGCCGTCGTCGCCACGGAAGTGCGCAACCTGGCGCACCGCTCGGCCAGCGCCGCCAAGGACATCAAGATGCTGATCGAAGCGTCGGTGCAGAACGTGGGTGCCGGCAGCGCGCTGGTCAGCCAGACGGGCACGACGATGGACGAGATCGTGGCCAGCATCCGCCGCGTGACGGACATCATGGGCGAAATCAGCGCCGCCGGCCGCGAGCAGGAACTGGGCATCGGCCAGATCAATCAAGCCGTGGCGGAAATGGATACCGTGACGCAACAGAATGCGGCGCTGGTGGAAGAAGCAGCGGCCGCCTCGGAATCTATGCAGGAGCAGGCGGCGGCGCTGGCCGAAATGGTCAGCATTTTCAAGCTCGACGCCAACCATAGTGGCCCGGCAGCGGCCAAGCCTGCCTTGCGCAAGCCTGTCGTCGCCGCCTCCAGCACGGCCTTGAAACGCCCGGCGCTGCGCCTGGCGCCGTCCCGCGCCGCGGCAGCACCTGTCGCGGCCGCCAAGCCGCGTTCCGCCAAGCCCGCCGCTGATAACAGCGGCGAATGGGAAGAGTTTTAAATTACTGCGCTGGCAGGGTGGCCTTACTGCCCTGTTCCTGTAATCGCGCTGCCTCGGCCAAGGCCTGGGTGCGCGCTTCCTCTGCCGCCTGTTCCGCTTTCTCCAGCGCATCATGGCGCGCCTGTAAGGCTGCCCGCGCGCGCACGAAAACGATCTTGATGGCCGCCATCACGGGCACGGACAGGAAGATGCCCACCACGCCACCCAACTGGTCGCCGGCCAGCAAGCCGACAATCACCATCAGCGGGCTCACTTCCACGCCTTCGCTCATCAAGTACGGGTTGAGCACGTAATCCTGGAACAAACGGTAGGCGGCGATAAAGCCGATCAGCCAGAACACGTGCTCGAAGCCGCTGAAACCGGCCACGACAACGGCGATGACGGCGGCCGCCAGCGGGCCGGCAAACGGGATGAATTCCAGCAAGGCAGCCGCGCCGGCCAGCAGCAGGCTGTACGGCACGCCCATCAGGGAAAAGGCAATGCTGTAGGACACAAAAGTGGCGATCGATAACAGCAGCAGGGCGCGCACATAGCGCGACAGCAAGATGTCGAGGTCATCGATGATGGCGCCCCAGAGTTTCTTGTTCGGGCGGTTCAGCAAGGACAGCAAGCCGTCGCGCATGTCCGGGCCTTCCTTGATCAGCAAAAAGCTCAGTACGGGCACCAGCACCAGATAGATCAGGTTGCTGGCCGCATGCATGACGGTCAGGCCCAGTTCTTTTGCCAGCGGCATGGCTTGTCCCGTACCGCTGCTCAGCTGCGTCTGCATGAACGACAGCAGGCGTGCGCGCAACGGTTCCATGAATTCTGGCAAAGGAATGCGCTCGGCAAAGTTGTTGCCTTTGAGCAGGGTCGGCAACTGATCGCTGAGCTTGATCGCTTCTTCCTCGATGCGCGCGCCGAAGATCGAGCCCAGCACCGCCACCAGCAAGATCACCACCAGGAAGACGATGCCGATGGCGGCCGTGCGCGGCAGGCGCTTCGGCCCATACCGTTCCAGCAGTCCGATCAGCGGATACACGAGGTAGCTGAAGAAAATGGCAAAAACCACCACGATCAGGGTCGACGAGACCTTGTAGGTGAGAAATAGCAGGAAGGCGATGAGGAAAGCCGTCCACACCATCTTGGCAACGCGCAAGTTAAAACCGAACATATGAATTCCTTAGTGGCAAGATGCGACGCAAGCGTGACTGGCTTGAAGGGCAGGGTGGGCAAGGCAGGGATCGGGCCGCGCCGCACGGCCAGAAATCATACCGCAAAATGCCAAAATGCCATGCTCTTGTGTGTAATGGCAATGTTTTCCCCTGTTCGAAGTTCCCTCCGGCCTATTTTCCCCGCCAGCTGGCCACGGTGATGAAGACACTGTCTTTCTTGCCCTGTTCGCGCAAGGTCACCGTGTAGCGGCCACTCGTATCGCTGCCCGTGAACACCACCTTGTCGTCATGCCCCTTCACTTGCGCGCCCTTGGCCAGTTTGGCGTAGGTGTTGAGCGCCCAATGGAAATCGGCATAGCTGCGCAGGGTGATGCTGGCATCGGGCATGGGCTCGTCGCCCGCCTCCGCCGTTTCCGTGGGCGTGCGCATCGGCAAACCGGCCAGGCCCGCCGGTGCGATGAGTTTGCCGCCGCTGGAACTGCTATTCAATTCCGCATTCGGCAGCAGCAGATGCAGCAAGCTGGGGGAAAGCCGGGCGGCACATCGCGCTGCTCCCAGCCGGGTTGGCCGGGGCGCGTGGTGATGTACTCCACCACAGCAATGCTTTGCCGCTGTTCCGGCGCAGCCTGCGCCAGCATGGTCGGCAGCTGCCGCGCCCACACCAGCAGCGGCGCGGCCATCTCGTCCTCTGCGCCCGGTGGCAAAAATAAGGTCAGCACGGCGTGCGTGGACGGCAGGCAGGCGGGCGCGGCATCACCGCTGGCGGCCTGGCAATGGCCGTTGACCAGGCCCAGGGCCAGCAGCTTGCGTTGCGGGTCGAACAGCATGGCGGCACGCTGCGCACCGTGTTCGCCGGGGTTGATGGACGCCAGCACCGAACGCCCGTCGGGCAGCATGGTGCGCTTGATGTCTTCCAATGAACGCATGCTGTCGAGTACCTGGAGCGCGACCAAGGTATCGCCCTGCGTATAGTCGCCACGCGCATAGCCGAGCAGCCTGAAGACGTCGGCGCGGATTTGTGGATGCTCGTTCAGGCTTAGCGGCGGCGACGGTACCGATACGGGCACGGTGGCGGCCACGAAGGCGGCATCCTCGGCAGAAATGGCTTGTGCCATGGTGGAAAGCGGCAAGCACAGGGCGGCGCACAGCGACAGCATGCGCAGAGTGATTTTTCCTGGGGTGTTCAATGGCAATCCTTGTCGAGACGCCATGCCGGACCGGTTGCCGGCATGCGCGCGCCGCGATCTTAGCATTTCAGGAATGAAACGCTTTCTGCTAAGCTTGGCTATTGAGTCACTGTCCCTCGTTATCATGGCCAAGATCACCATTTCCTGCAGTATTCCCGTCGACGATGAGGTAGTCACCGAGTTCCTGTACAAGTACGTGGGCTTCTCGCGTGTCGGCTTGGCCAGGAAATTGCGCATGGGAGAGAAGGGCTGTTTCTATACCTGCCCTTTGTATACGGACGACCACGCCAAGGATTGTCACCTGATTCGCCGCATGCTGGCGTTCTTTGAGAGCAAGGACATCCCCTTGACCATCCTCAAGATCGGAGCCCGGGACAGCTGGGATGAGGTGGACCTCGAGCAGCGCGATCCATGGAAGATTTCGCCGCAAACCTTGCTGGCCTTGCTCGATGCAAAGCCGGACGGTAATACTTAGGCGGCGTTGAGCACGTAGCGGTTCTTGCCGTTCTTCTTGGCCTGGTACAAGGATTCATCGGCACGCCGGTAGCTGTGCGACAAGTCCGCTTCCTTGATCATTTCCGCCATGCCGATGCTGACGGACACCTTGCGTTCCGGCACGAAAGCCGCCTCGACGCTGTCGACCAGCTGCGCGGCAAAGGCGCAGGCCGCGTTCTTTTCGCCCAGGTAAATGACGGCGAACTCCTCGCCACCCAGGCGGCCGCACAGGTGCTCGCCAGACAGCCCCGCGATCACCTCGGCGATCTTTTTCAGCACCTCGTCGCCCACGTCATGGCCGTACACGTCGTTGATCTGTTTGAAGTCATCGATGTCGATCATTAAAAAATACGCGGGTGCGTGTGCCGTACGCTGCAAGGCGCGGGCGCTTTGTGTGAACATGCGGCGGTTGTTGAGCCCGGTCAAGCCATCCTTGTACGCCATCGTCGCCAGATCGCGCTGGGCACGATAGTTATGGATGCGCAAGACGAGAAAATAGATATTCAGCGCCAGGCCGATGATCACGCTGATGGTGACGGCCAGCACCGGCCAATGCTGGTCGGCCTGGCCCGCATGCACGGGAAACTGTCCCAGCCCCAGAATGGCCCACACGCACAGCGACACGCCCAGGTAATACGCGATGCCGCTGAAGATGGGCGCCGTCGTCAGGGTGATCATCACGCCCAGCGGCAATACCCAGAAAGCGGGATCTTCCGTACCCAGCATCAGCACGCGAAAGCTGAAAGCGATGAACAGCACGCTGATGGTGCCGCTGACGATGATCGCCTGCAGCGACTTCGCATACTTGGTCAGCAGCAGCCCGACCACCATGCCCGTCACGCCCAGTGCCGCTTGCGCATGATCGAGCGAAGCGCGCGGCAAGGTCAGGCTGAACGTGACCAGCCAGCAAGCCAGGCCAAACGTCAGGATGGCTATCGAAATGAAATGCAGTTCCTTGAAAAAGCGCTGCTGCTGCTCCCGTTCTCCTGAAAAGAACAGGTAATAGAAGGCAGGAGACAGGCTGCGCGAAGTGAACATTGCATTTGTCCAGGCAGACAACACGCCTTGCGGCAGGGGCGCCTCCCGGCAACGGCAGGCGGCATGGCGCGCGCACAGAATTAGTTGCGCTCAGGAACTAGTGTACTGGTTTCTTGGGGGCAGTGGTGATACGGGCGAGGAAATTGGCGGCCACTGTCCTCGTGCCGCCACAGTCGCTTTCACCCCAGGAGCCGGCAAGCGCCTGCTTACAGGTCACGCGCCAGCACCTGGCCGACCAAGTCCTTGCCAAAGCTGTGATGCGCCTCTTCCTCGACCAGCTGGAAGCCGGCCTTGTCGTAGATGCGGCGTGCGCCGGTGAGGATGCTGTTGGTCCACAACACCATTTTCGTGTAGCCCACCTGGCGGCTGAAGCGCAGGCATTCATCGACCAGGCGGCTGCCAATGCCCAGGCCGCGCGCGCAGGGATCGACATACAGGAGGCGCAGCTTGGCCGTCGTGTCGTCCTGGCGCACGATGAAGACGGAACCGATCACCTTGCCGTCCTTCTCGGCTATCCAGCAACGCTCACGGACCGGGTCGAAGCCCCGCACGAATTTGGCGAGGATGTCGGCAACGAGTGCCTCGTACTCGTTGTTCCAGCCATATTCCTGCGCATACAGCAAGGCTTGTCGGTGGATGATCCAACCCATGTCACCTGGCTGCGGATTGCGCAGGATATAACTGGGCGATGGTTCCCCCAGCAAACCCTGGATTTGCTCCATGGCAGCGACCAGCTCCTGCTGCGTCGTCGGCGGCAAGCGTTCCAGCATGGCCGCCACTTCGCGCCGCGAGGCGTCGACCAGGGGCGCGAGGGTGCGCTGTCCCTGTTCGGTCAGCTGCAATTGCGCCGCGCGCGCATCCGTCGGCGAGCGCGTCTTGGCGATCAGCCCCTGCTTTTCGAATCCGGCAATGACCCGGCTCAGATAGCCCGCATTCAAGCTCAGCTCGCGGCACAAGTCCGCGCTGGTCAGTTGCTCACGATGCGCCAGTTCATACAGGATGCGCACCTCCGTCAGCGAAAACGCGCTGTCCAGCAAATGTTCATGCAGCACGCCAATCTGGTGCGTATAGAAACGGTTGAAACGACGCACGATCTCCGTACGTTCGCTGAGTGATTCCGTGGACATTGCTGCCTCCATTTGATTGCTTATGGCAGATTATTAATTGCTTTTAGCAAGCATGTCAATATGGCGGCAGGATACTGGCGTGTATAAAAAAAGCGGCCCTGAAGAGGGCCGCCTTGCCTGCAACGGAAACCAGGCGTCGGGTGCCATAGTTAGTGCACTGTGTATCCTTATCGATGAAGATGTACTAAATATCCAGTTCGAGCTTTTTTGGGCCTATCGAGATTGATGGTGAACTGAGCCTCTTCCATGGCTTTAGTGTCGAATGAAAGTATTCTAGCGAGACGCGCGCCACATGTTACGTTGCTGGATTCTTACTTGTGGCGGTGGAGTCGTGGACTCCAATTCATATCGACACTTTACGGAAGGTCACCGAAACCCGCCGCTCCCGTGCAACCCCGTCATCAGCTCGTTTCTTGGCTATTTCATGGCTCCACTTACTACGTGCCTCCCCAGCAAGGATGGCAGCGCTACACCGAGGTAACATCACCCGGTACTTCTGTTCCTCACCTTTAAACTTCCGGCTAAACACCATTTCCCAGGTCTCACGAAGGCTTATCGTCACTACCGGCCCCCTAAAGCAAGCGGGACAATCAATATGTTTCGAAATGCCTTGGCTCCTCTTGTACTCATTCACGATGACTTGATCAGGCAACTCAGGAACTAAGCCCTCATCCAAAAGACGTTGGGCAATCACCTGGGCCCAACTAGGCAGTGGTCCCATGTATGCATTGGGGTCCACACGACGAGCTTTGTAGTCATAGCGCCAACCGTAATGCTGAACGCGCCGACTCATACTGTCATCCCATGGATTCGAATCAATTACCTCCAACAGCCCAGACTCCTCATCTCGCTCTAAAAAGCTAGGAATAATAGCCAGGCCAGAGGGCGGGTCGAGGACCGGTACTGAACTCTTTTTAGGCGAGTTCAAGGGCGAATCAATGCTAGCCGAGTCCATCGCCAAGAATGACGACTGTGAATATGCTTCATCACTCTTTTCGTCATGGCGCTGCTGCGGCACCGGCCTTGGCAACCTATACGGAATCGAGGCAACTGTCAGCCAAGAACGGAAACCATCGATGTCCAATTTAGAGGTCACAGCTCCCGCAGGAACTGAGATCTCGATGCTGCCTTCGACACTTAAGGTGGACTGCTTTGCCGCTACCTTAATTTTGCCTTTGCCGGCATATTTGAAGACTCCACTTTCCAAGGTCAAGGTTTGCCGCAAAAGGTGCGGGCAAACGTCACTGGCCAGTGCTGTTGCATCAGCAAGCACTTCCGGGTCCAAGAAGTTTTGCTCATACCACAAACCCCTTTGGCTCATCTTGCGAGACAGCAGGATTTCCTTACCAATGTTGATTTGGGCGTATTCATCAATTGGTTTCCAAGACACTTTCTCTTTGGACCATTTCCCCCAAAAATCGAGCCCATTCGGCTTGGCGAGAGCCCAAGTACGTAGGGACAAAAACCTCCGCACCATGTTCTCCCCACGTAAAGAAGCTGGTAGCCGGCTATATCCGGCGACATATCCAGACAGCATGGCACCGGTCCACCAAGCACCTGGAGGAATCGCTCGCCAATCGTCCTTCCAGCTCATGTAGCGTTCTGGATCGGGCCGCAACAGCATAAGCTGCAATACCAAAGCCACAACATTCTCGTGAATGCCTAGGTCTTGAATTGTCCCTCTGTCTTGCAGCAGCAGTACCGTCGCATCCATGAGCCGATCAACGAGAATTTCATCCTCGCCAAGCTTCCTGGCGCGCGAGCATACATTCTCCAATATCTGCTGCGCCGTCCAGTCATCATAGAGATTTGGACGCGACATTTCTGCAACCAGAGCGCCCCAAAGTGGAGGGGCGCTTTGCATGCAATCTTCCGACCAAATCGCAGAATGCAGCCAGGGAGCTTCTGTCAATTTCGTAGCACCACTTCGCTTTCCAGCTGAAAGCGACTCACATAAGACTTGAAGCCAGGGGCCAATTGTAGGGACCGTTGCAAGTGCCATTGCTGCAGCACCTCGCAAGTGATCCCAATTGAACGGCGGTGAAATTCTTGAGGCATGCCCACATGGCGGGTACTCCTCAACCTTGCGCACAGCTTTGACTTCGACAGGTTGTGGCGGGATCTCCATGTCAGAAAATCTTCTCACCATCCCTAAGAGATGCGATCGAAACTCATTTGACTCCACGCTGAAGTACTTCGCGGCAAACAGAGGAAGCGGGCCAGGCCAACGAAGTATTTTGTCTGCAGCAGAAAGTCGAGAAAGCGCCTCAGGTACCCATGAGGAATCCCGCCAAACCAGCACCTCTGCCTGTGGCAACTTAGCTATATCGAACCAAACAACCACCACCTGCAGGTCTGAACTTGCCGGACGCTCAATGCAGTCAATACCTGCACGTAGCCATCCTTCGGCATCTGGAAATATCCAGTCCTCTACCAAAGAATTCAAAAACGTATGGTGGTCCAAGCCAACCGCGAGAACGGTCGATTCGCGTTGCTTGGCGCCAGCATCATCCGGTTCGCTGAGTAGTTCCATTTGGCTTGGAGATTTAGCATTCATCGCGTGAGAATAGGAGGTTTCGGTAAGGAGTCTAGTTGCCGTTGACTAAGTCCCTGCGGGCCATTGACCAATACTAGCGTATCGCGAGCCCGCGCGCACAGCATGTACAACCTGCGGCTCTTGATAGGCGAATCAGTAGGCAGCGAGCGGTCTAGGTCCTGCAAAAACATAGTATCAAATTCTAACCCAATCGCAGATTCGCTGGATAAAACGGTTACGCCATGGTCACGCATCTGGATTCCGAACTCGTCACCTGTACCCTTCGCTTTCGTATACCAATCGACCCTCTGGCCCTTTAATCGATTCGTTAGTAGTTGAGTCATATGCCCAACATCCGCAACTGTGAAACAAATCACGCCCACGGACTCCCGTCGGTTAAGAACCCTATTCGCTACTGCATCAGCAAAAGTATCCCAATTATTAAGTGTTAACACATATGGCACGTCGCCATCACCCCGGCTTGGCATCGCTTGTGGAACTACCCTGTTGACGTGAAAATGCCCAACAACCTTAGAAATATTAGCTGTATTACGATGATTATGAAGGAGAGTATAGACGTCAGGAAATCCCAACTTAGAAATCTCTCCGACACTGGCGCCATCACTCATCGTTGTTTGATGTTCATCAGCGAAGATTGAAATTTTCTTTGATCCGAATCTGATAGCCCACTCAAAAAATTTAAGAGGAAGATTTTGCCCTTCATCAATAATCAGGTGATCAAGCGCAGGTACAACGTTTGCGCGCTCATAGTTCGCAATAATTGCGTCCCAATTCCAATCGAATCCACCGCCCTGAGGAAGTTTGGGAACTATATTCCCAAAGCGGTTACCGAAATCTGAAGAAACAAAACTGTGCATTGTATTTGTCTCTATTCTTGCGCTTTGCTCTTTTCCCAAATGGCTAGCAATCGCGGTAAGTAGGCGCCCTCGTGTGATGAGCACTACGCTTTGCTTATGCTCTTCAGACACCAGAGTCAGTGCCCGCCAGATTGCCATTGATGTTTTGCCAGACCCTGGTGGTCCAGAAACAAGCATCGACTCATTTAGGGGGTGCTCATAAACGGCGAGCTGATCTTTTTCTTTTAATACATCTCTAAATCTAGGAAGTCTCATGTTTGAAATTGGAAGCTTGAAGTTTTCGAAATGACCGGTCTGACAAACAGTGCGTAATGAATTTTTCGCGGCCTATCCGTGTCAGTAAAATTTTCTACGCAATCGGCCTCAACTGTAAATCCTTCCTTAATCATTCTGTCCCTGAACGAAGGGAAATTTGCACCAGCAGCTTCTCGGGTAGAGTTGGTGTAAAAAATGAAGACAGGTCCCCATCCGATTTTCGTGCAGGCCTCGATAATTTCATTTGCCAATGCATCTACGTCAATCGTGGTGCTGGCGAACAAATACGAAAGAATGACGACAGTTATTTTGTTAGGTGCTTGCTTCGCAAATTTAACGTCACTTAGGCTTCCATGAAATTCAATCACCGTATCAGGGTGCAACTCCTTTAGTGCTCGAACTTTTGAAGCAAACATTTCTCCCACGTCTCGCATAGATCTGGCGCGATCTATCCCGTGGTATATAAAGGGTTCCTTTGGGCCTACGATGTTAGCTAAGGCCAAGCCGGCAGTGAATGGGCCACATCCGATATCCAATACCGTAGTTCCGACCATGTCCGCAGGACCATCAGACAGCTGATTAAACGCATGAATCAATTCGTCGACGTGCGCTTTCTGATTGAAATACGCATAAAGCATGGCACGATCCCATGGCTCCAGATTGTCTATTTTCTTGTCAAAATCGGCCTGTCCACCTCCGATGCCATTTCGAAAATTCCAATCTGAGTCATGACCAAAAATTTCATTATTTTGGGTTCTATCGTCCTGCTGCAACGGCAAGACAATTTCGTCACGCCTAAATTGCTCAAGCCAAATTTTCCTTTGATACACATGTCCTCCTAGCAAATATGGCAAGTACAGCAATAGCGAACGGAGCAAGCATTTTAGCTTATCCTTGTTGCCCGTGTTCTACGAATAATGTTGCACTGTAAATTTACCTCAAAAACTCTCGAAATGTCACTGATAATGAAATTTCTTCCAGCTGCGGTGGGTCTGGGTTAGGCTCGTATTTAACCATGCTCATGGAAGTGGTAAAAAAGAATGCAACGGACTGATGCCTGCCATAAGTCTCTTCATGGCTGCTCACAATTGATGAGTACACGCGGACGCTCTCCCGTTCAATACGCTCGTTTTGTCACTCCAGGCACGGCATCTTGCCGCGCACGGTCTATTTGTCCTATATAGAATAGAGGACTGGTAGTGCTCTTTTGGGATATGGTACGCTCAGAGCGTTTGCGGATTGGAAGCCCCATAACGCAATTCTTCGATGAATAGAGCCACTATCCTTCGGGAATAGGGTTGTTCGGCATATTCACCAAGGGGGCAGAGAGCCCCCACTCCATATAGAGTATCTGATCCCTTTGTGAGTTTGGCCCGAAGCTACTGCAGCGTCTAAATGGTTCTGAACGAAAGGACGAAGCCGTTCCTGAAAGTGCTGGGCTAGGGCCTTGAAAGCGGGGGCGCATCCGAACTCAGCGAGGCCGCGAGCCCACGCTTAACATCACAGCTTTGTGATGTAGTGTTCGGTTTTTCTGCTTATCTGTTTTATAGGCAAATGGAGCGGCAGAGCTTTGGATGGAAAAAAGAATGAGTCCTACATTTTTGTCTGGATTCTACCAATAACCTCAAATAAAAAACGGCCCTTTGTTAGGGCCGCCATCATTTCAAATATTGAGATTTATTTCAATTATTTTGAGATCCTACACCGACAACAGCTTACACGTCGATATTCCCCGCGCGCAACGCGTTGTTTTCGATGAAGGCGCGGCGTGGTTCCACGTCGTCGCCCATCAGCGTAGTGAAGATCTGATCCGCGGCAATCGCGTCTTCGATCTGCACCTTCAGCAGGCGGCGTACGGTCGGATCCATCGTGGTTTCCCACAGCTGGTCCGGGTTCATCTCGCCCAGACCTTTGTAGCGCTGTTTCGAGACGGTGCGCTCGGCTTCGTCGCGCAGCCATTGCATGGCCTGGTGGAAGTCGACCACGGCGATTTCCTTGATGCGCTCGCCTTCGCCGCGGCGCACGAAGGCGCCTTCGCCGATCAAGCCTTCGAAGGTGGCGGCGCCGCTGCTCAGTACGGCGTAGTCGGGGCCTTGCACGAAGTCGGCGTCGATGGCGCTGACTTTCACGTTGCCGTGGTGCATGCGCTCGATGCGCAGCATGTGTTTTTCCGACAAGTCGTCGGAACGCACATGCACGCGCACAGCGCTGTCGTTGATGGCCGTCTGCAGGGCCAGGGCCGAGGTTTCCGCCAGGTCCAGCGTCGACAGGTCCAGCTGCACGCCCGTCATGATGGCCGTCAGGGCGGCGCGGTCGATGACGCGCGTCAGACGGGTCATGATGGTGTTCGACAGGTTGAACTTGCGCACCAGTTCCGTCAGGGTCTCACCGGAAATGCCTTCCGCGCCTGTGCGCGGCACCAGCACGGCCGTGTTCAGCGCCACGGTCATCATGTAGCTCGCTTCCTCGGCGTCATCTTTCAGATAGCGCTCGTCGCGGCCCGCTTTCACCTTGTACAGCGGCGGTTGCGCGATGTAGATGTGGCCGCGCTCGACCAGTTGCGGCATCTGACGGTAGAACAGGGTCAGCAGCAGGGTACGGATGTGGGCGCCGTCGACGTCCGCATCGGTCATGATGATGATGCGGTGGTAGCGCAGTTTTTCGACGTTGAATTCGTCCGGTCCGATCGAGGTGCCGAGCGTGGCGATCAGGGTGGTGATCTGCTCCGACGACAGCATTTTTTCGAAGCGGGCTTTCTCCACGTTCAAGACTTTACCGCGCAGCGGCAGAATCGCCTGGAACTTGCGGTCGCGTCCCTGTTTTGCCGAGCCACCTGCCGAGTCACCCTCGACGATGTACAGTTCGCACAGGGCGGGGTCTTTTTCCTGGCAGTCGGCCAGTTTGGCCGAAAGGCCCAGGCCGTCCATGATGCCTTTGCGGCGCGTCAAATCGCGGGCCTTGCGTGCCGCTTCGCGGGCGCGTGCCGCTTCGACGATCTTGCCGCAAATGATCTTGGCGTCGTTCGGTTTTTCTTGCAGGTAGTCGGCCAGGGTCTTGGCGACGATCTCTTCGACGGGGCCGCGTACTTCGCTCGACACCAGCTTGTCTTTCGTCTGCGACGAGAATTTCGGTTCCGGCACTTTTACCGACAGGACGCAGGTCAGGCCTTCGCGCATGTCGTCGCCGCTGATTTCCACTTTCGCCTTCTTGGCGAACTCGTGTTCATCGATGTATTTGTTGATCACGCGCGTCATCGCCGCGCGCAAGCCCGTCAGGTGGGTGCCGCCATCGCGTTGCGGGATGTTATTCGTGAAGCACAGCACCTGTTCATTGTAGGCATCGTTCCACTGCATCGACACGTCGACCGAGATGTTCGTGCCCTGGTCCGACATGCGCTCGCCCGTGGCCTGGAAAATGGTCGGGTGCAAGACCGACTTGGCCTTGTTGATGTATTCGACGAAGCCGCGCGTGCCGCCTTCGAAGGCGAAGATTTCTTCTTTGCCCGTGCGCTGGTCGGACAACTTGATGTTGACGCCATTGTTCAGGAAGGACAGTTCGCGGATGCGCTTGGCCAGGATTTCGTAGTGGAATTCCACGTGCGTGAAAATCTCTTCATCGGCCCAGAAATGCACGTCGGTGCCGCGCTTGTCGGTGTCGCCGATGACCTTGATCGGGGAGGTGGCGATGTCGCCGACCATGACGATCTGGCGGTCTTGCGGCACGCCGCGCACGAATTCCATGTGATGCACTTTGCCATCGCGGCGGATGGTCAGTTTCAGCAATTTCGACAGGCCATTGACGCAAGACACGCCCACGCCGTGCAAGCCGCCCGAGACTTTGTACGAGTTCTGGTCGAATTTGCCGCCCGCGTGCAGTTCGGTCATGACGATTTCCGCCGCCGAACGCTTCGGATCGTGCTTGTCGTCCATTTTCAGGCCGGTCGGCACGCCGCGGCCATTGTCGGTGATCGAGATCGAATTGTCGCTGTGGATGGTGACGTGGATTTCCGTGCAATGGCCGGCCAGCGATTCATCGATCGAGTTGTCCAGCACTTCGAATACCAGATGGTGCAAGCCGGTGCCGTCCGAGGTGTCGCCAATGTACATGCCCGGGCGTTTGCGTACGGCTTCCAGGCCTTCCAGGATCTGGATGGAGGAGGCGCCGTATTCTTCCGTTTTGGCCTGGATCGGGGTGTCTTGTGGATTCTCGGACATGGACTGCTTTCTCAAATAACGATTGCTGATTGCGGGGCCTGACCCTGTTGGATCAGACCCCAGTTTTGCATTGGCTTACGCTTAAATCCGCATCGGCATGACGACATACTTGAAGTCGGCATTGTCCGGGATGGAGATCAGGGCGGACGAGTTCGAGTCGCCCAGCGCGATGTTGACGTATTCGCATTTCAGGTTGTTCAGCACGTCCAGCAGATACGTCACGTTGAAGCCGATGTCGACGGAATCGCCGCCGTAGTCGATTTCCAGCTCTTCGACGGCTTCTTCCTGGTCCGCATTGGTCGAGCTGATCTTCATGCTGCCCGGGGTGATGATGCAGCGCACGCCCTTGAACTTGTCGCTGGTCATGATGGCGGCGCGTTGCAGCGAGCGCAGCAGTTCATCGCGGCCGATGGTGAAGTCGTTCTTGTAGCCTTTTGGAATCACGCGCGTGTAGTCCGGGAACTTGCCTTCCACCAGCTTCGAGATCAGCTCGATGTCGGCAAAGGTCAGTTTCACCTGGTTGGCGGCGATGTCCAGCTGCACCGGCTCATCGTTCTCTTCCAGCAGGCGCTGCAGTTCGATGATGGTCTTGCGCGGGATGATCACTTCCTGGCGCGCAAACGTCTGCTCGGTAGCGACCTGGCAAAACGCCAGGCGGTGGCCGTCGGTGGCCACGGCGATGACATTATTGCCATCCAGAACCAGCAGCAAACCGTTCAGGTAGTAGCGGATGTCTTGCTGCGCCATCGAGAAATGCACCATGTTGAACAGGTGCTTCAGCGTTTTCTGGGGCAGGGTGACGGACGCGTTGTAGCTTTCCGCCTGTTGCACGGTTGGAAACTCTTCCGCTGCCAGGGTTTGCAGGGCGAAGCGCGACTTGCCCGTTTGCACGGTCAGGCGCTTGTTCAGCAGGGTCATCGTGACGTCGCCCGATTCGGGCAGGGCGCGCAAAATGTCCAGCAGCTTGCGCGCGGCCACGGTGGTGCCGGTGACGTCCGCGCCGGAACCGATTTCCGCGTGCGTGGTGATCTGCACTTCGGTGTCGGTCGACAGGAAGGAGACATTTTCACCGTCTTTGCGGATGAGGATATTGGCCAGAATCGGCATAGTGTGCCGACGCTCGACAATACCGCTCACGATCTGCAGTGGCCGGAGAAGGGTATCTCGGGTGGTTTTGACCAATTGCATATTTATCCTCAATGTATAGGTTGAACAGTACGACGTTTAACGTATTAATTTAACAATTGTTGCCATGGGGAGCCCCGACAGACCGGCTGCGGTGCCCTCCCAGATAATAAGGGTAAAGCACGTTTTGAGCCAGTCTTGCCAAATGGTGCTTAGCCCTTCAACGTTTGCTCCAGCACATGCAATTCGTGGTTGCATTCCGGGTTCTTGGTGCGGTCCAGCGCGATCTTGCGCACAGCATGCAGCACCGTGGTGTGGTCGCGGCCGCCGAACAGCTCGCCAATTTCCGGCAGGCTCTTCTGTGTCAACTCCTTGGCCAGGTACATGGCGATCTGGCGCGGCCGGGCGATGTTCGCGGGCCGGCGCTTCGAATACATGTCGGCAACCTTGATATTGAAGAAGTCGGCCACCGTTTTCTGGATGTTTTCCACGGAAATCTGGCGGTTCTGCACCGACAGCAAGTCCTTCAGGGCTTCCTTGACGATATCGATCGTGATGTCTTTGCCATGAAAACGCGAATACGCCAGAATTTTGCGCAGCGCGCCTTCGAGCTCGCGCACGTTCGAGCGCAAGTGCTTGGCGACAAAGAAGGCCACGTCGTCGGAGAAGGTCACGCCTTCCTGCTTGGCTTTTTCAGCAAAATCGCCACGCGCATTTCCAGTTCCGGCGGTTCGATGGCCACCGTCAGGCCCGAGTCGAAGCGCGAGATCAGGCGGTCGTCCATGCCCGTGATTTCCTTCGGATACGTATCCGAAGTGATGATGATCTGTTTCTTTGCGGCAATTAACGCTTCGAACGCATAGAAAAACTCTTCCTGCGTGCGGCTCTTGCCGCCAAAGAACTGGATATCATCGATCAGCAGCATGTCGAGCGAGTGATAGTAGTGCTTGAAATCGTCGAAACCCTTGCGCTGGTAAGCGGTCACTACGTCGCGAACGTACTGTTCCGCGTGGATGTAGCGAATCTTCGCACCCGGATTGTCGGCCATCACCTGGTTGCCGATGGCGTGGATCAAGTGGGTTTTACCGAGGCCGACGCCGCCGTAGAAGAACAGCGGGTTATATGACACGCCCGGATTGTTCGCCACCTGGATGGCGGCGGCGCGCGCCAGCTGGTTGGCCTTACCGGTCACGAAGCTGTCGAAGGTCAGGTCGGTGTTGATGCGGCTCTGTTCGCGGCGCGGCGCGGCACCGATGCTCAGTTCCGGCACGCTGGGCTGCGGCTCCGCGGCGCGCGCGCTGGGCGCGCCGCCATTCGGATCGCTGGCCGGGGTGCTGGCGGTGACGGGTTTCTTCGGCAGGGCCAGACGCGGGTCGAGCACGAACTGCACATCCGTCGGCGCTTCGAAGTACTGAATGGCCAGCGCAGTGATGCGGCTGGCGAACTGGGTCTTGACCCAATCGAGCTTGAAGCGATTGGGCGCAGCAATGCGCAGCTTGCCCTCCTCGTAATCGAGAGGGATAAGCGGTTTGATCCACGCACTGAATTGTTGCGGTGTCAGCTCCAGTTCCAACTGCGCGGAACAGGCCTGCCAGAAATTATCCATGTATGTCTATGTGAAAAGGTGTGGGAGGGCGTATCGATTCTGCCCTGCGTTCACCGTGTTGCAAGGCCGGCGTCGCGCGAGGGCTCGCCACACGTAACGCGCTATTCTACTCCCGACTGCCAAAGTTATCCACAGGCACGACGCTTATTTTTCTGTGGCGGGGTGGGGCGCCATGTGCATAAGAGGCGACTTATCCCCCGGTTATCCCGTCACAGGCAGTGCTGGCGCGGCCTGTGGCGGGGCCTTGCCGGCAGATGGGGGCCGGCGCGAAAATTTCCAGGCGATCACGGCAATCCTTGACAAGTGGGGGGCATATGCTGAATAATTCAGGGTTCCCCGCCCGTATTCCGTGTTTATTCATTTGGAACGACAATATGGACTAAGCGTGGATTAAGCGGGCGATGAGATTGGCCAGCTTGTGCCTTGGCATAAGTGCGCGATTGTCATTGGCACCAAAAACTGACGGGACGTCAGACCCGATTTTGCATTTTTTTTGTTTTTAGCGAGACCAACATGAAACGTACTTACCAACCTTCCGTCGTTCGCCGCAAGCGTACGCACGGCTTCCGCGCTCGTATGGCTACCCGTGGTGGCCGTGATGTGCTCAACGCACGTCGCGCAAAGGGCCGCAAACGTCTGGCCGTCTAGGCTTGTCGTTGACAGCTGATCGCGTGGCTAGCTGTACTCCAGTCGGCAATCAACGCGAAGGTTCACACGACTTCGCGCGCGTTCGGCGTATCGTTAAAACGGATGAATTTTCATCCGTTTTTCGTTTGCGCCCTTCGCAAAAAACAGCGCATTTTGTGCTGTACACCCGACACAATCAATTGCCGCATGCGCGGCTGGGCGTCGTTGTGGCCAAGCGTTTCGCGCCGCGCGCGGCGACCCGCAACACGATCAAGCGCGTCACGCGCGAGCTGTTTCGCAACAGCGCGATGCCGCCGGTCGACTGCGTGGTGCGTTTGTCGCGCGCCGTCAACAGCAAGGATGGCCCGGCCACCACGACCCGGCTCAAAGCCGAGCTGCGTGAGGAATTGAGCCGCCTGTTCGCGGCGCAAATCGCCGCCCAGGCCCGTTCTGTTGCTGCGCCACCACCATCCGCGCCATGAAAACCCTGCTGCTGTTCCTGCTGCGCGCTTATCAGTTGCTGATCAGCCCCATGCTGGGACAGAATTGCCGTTTCTATCCGAGCTGTTCGCATTACGCGATGGAAGCGCTGCGCGTGCACGGTACTGCCAAGGGCAGCCTGCTGGCTGCCAAGCGCCTGTGCCGTTGCCACCCCTGGAATGAAGGGGGCGTCGACCCGGTGCCGCCGGCCGATTGCAAACAATCTTCAACGACCGCTTGCGGTTGCAACCACTCCTGACAAATACCCTAATGGATATCAATAAACGTACCATCCTGTGGATCGTGTTTTCCGTCTCGCTGGTAATTCTCTGGAACGAATGGATGATCTCGAACGGCAAGCCGTCGATGTTCTCCGCGAACACGGAACAAACCGCCAAGGCGCCTGCGACCCCTGCCAAGACGGCTGCCTTGCCAGCTGCGGCAGGCGTGCCTGCCCTGCCGGGTGAGGCTGTCGATCCCGCCGCGTTCAAGCGCGAAGTGATTACCATCACCACCGACGTCATCAAGGTCGATATCGACACCCTGGGCGGCCAGGTGAAGCGTCTGGAATTGCTGAAGTTCAAGGGCGCGGGTAATCCGGGCTGGTTTGGCGGCTGCTTCGGCCTGTTCAAGGCATGCCAGCCTGACGACGGCAAGCAAAATGAAGTGCTGTTCGACGAAGGCGCGAACCATACTTACCTGGCGCAATCGGGCCTGGTCGGCGGTCCGTTCCCTACCCATGCGAGCGGTTTCACCGTGCAGCCTGGCGTGCGTACTCTGGCCGATGGCAAGCAGATTCAACTGGTGATGGAAGCGGTCGAAGGCGGCGTCAAGCTGACCAAGACGTTTTACCTTCAAGCGCGGCGACTACGTCATCGACGTGCGCCACGACGTGTCCAACGTGGGCGCGGCACCTGTCACGCCGCAGCTGTATCTGCAACTGACGCATGACGGCAACAAGCCGGTCGGCGACTCGTTCTTCAACAGCAGCTTTACGGGCCCGACCCTGTACACACCGCAAGACAAGTACCAGAAACTGACGTTCGAGAAAATCGAAAAAGCGGCGATGGAAGACGAGAAGAAGGGCAACGACAACGCCATGAAGGGCCTGCACCCGGCCACGGCGACTGGCGGCTGGTTTGCCATTTCGCAACACTTCTTCGTGTCCGCATTCGTTCCGCCTGAGAACGCCAAGCGCGACATCTTCACGAAGAAGGTCGGCCCCAACCTGTACGCCATCGGCAACGTGCTGCCCCTGCCTACCCTGGCGCCAGGCGCCTCGGCCAGCATGGACAGCAAGCTGTACTCGGGTCCGCAAATCGCGCACCTGCTGGAAAACGTCTCGCCTGGCCTGGAACTGGTCAAGGATTATGGCTGGCTGACCATCATCGCCAAGCCGATGTTCTGGGTCATGGAACAGATCCACAGCGTGCTGGGCAACTGGGGTTGGACCATCATCGCCTTCACGATCCTGATCAAGCTGCTGTTCTTCCCGCTGTCGGCCGCCGGCTACCGCAGCATGGCGAAGATGAAACTGGTCACGCCGAAGATGCAAGCCATCCGCGAACGCTTCAAAGGCGATCCGCAAAAGATGAACCAGGCGACGATGGAGCTGTACAAGACGGAAAAGATCAATCCGCTGGGCGGCTGCCTGCCGATCCTGATCCAGATGCCCGTCTTTATCGCCCTGTACTGGGTCTTGAACGCGTCCGTGGAAATCCGCGGCGCGCCATGGATCGGCTGGATCACCGACCTGGCCCAGCATGACCCATGGTGCATCCTGCCCGTGTTGTACGCGATCTCGATGTTCATCACGACCAAGCTGAACCCTGCCCCGGCCGATCCGATGCAAGCGAAGATGATGCTGTTCATGCCACTGGCATTCTCGGTGATGTTCTTCTTCTTCCCGTCGGGCTTGGTACTCTACTGGGTCGTCAACAACGTCCTGTCGATCGGCCAGCAATGGGTGATCACCAAGAAATACGCGCCTGCCGTCAAGTAAGTCCGGCCAGCGACCAGAAAGCCCGCCTCGCGCGGGCTTTTTTTGACATCGTACCCAATGGGTACGATGTCAAAAAAAAGTGGGTTTTGCCGGCTTTCCACTGACCTCCCCCTTCATGTGCACCCGGTTTGGCGCTAAAAATATCGCGGCTCCTGCAGCCTTTCCCGAATAATTTACAATATCCCCATGAAACTTGACTCTTCCCCTATCGCCGCCATCGCCACCGCTCCCGGGCGCGGCGGCATCGGCGTGGTACGCGCCTCCGGCAAAAACCTCGCGCCTTTGATGACGGCCCTGTTCGGTCCGCAGCAACTGAAACCGCGCCATGCCACCTATCTGCCATTCACGGAAAGCGACGGCGCCATCATCGATCAGGGCATCGCCATCCACTTCAAGGGCCCGCATTCGTACACGGGCGAAGACGTGCTGGAATTGCAAGGCCATGGCGGTCCCGTGGTGCTGCAGTTGCTGCTGGCGCGCGTGCTGGAAGCGGGCCGTGACAGCGGCTTGCGCCTGGCCGAGCCGGGCGAATTCACGCGCCGTGCGTTTTTGAATGACAAGCTTGACCTGGCGCAAGCCGAAGCCGTGGCCGACCTGATCGACGCATCCACGGAAGCGGCGGCCAAGTCCGCCTCGCAATCGCTGTCGGGCGCGTTTTCCAACACGATCCACGCGCTGGTGGAGCAGGTGACGGGCTTGCGCATGCTGGTCGAGGCAACCCTGGACTTCCCGGAAGAAGAAATCGATTTCCTGGAAAAATCGAATGCACGCGGTCAATTGAAGGCCGTCATCGAAGCGTTAAATAAAGTGTTTGCGCAGGCGGCGCAGGGTGCGCTGCTGCGCGAAGGTCTCAATGTCGTGCTGGCCGGCCAGCCCAACGTGGGCAAGTCGTCGCTGCTGAATGCGCTGGCGGGCGCCGACGTGGCGATTGTCACGCCGATCGCCGGCACCACGCGCGACAAGGTCAGCGAAACCATCCAGATCGAAGGCATTCCGCTCAACATCATCGACACGGCCGGCATCCGCAGCGCGGGCGACACCATCGACGCCGTCGAGCGCATCGGCATCGAGCGCACGTGGGGCGAAATCGGCAAGGCCGACGTGATCCTGCACCTGTTGGATGCCGACCATGGCCCGACCCTGGCCGACGAAACCATCGTCGCCGCCTTCCCGGAAGGCGTGCCCGTGGTGCGCGTGTGGAACAAGATTGACCTGTCGGGCCACAAGCCCAGCGTCGACAGCCTGCCCGACGCCACCCACGTTTATCTCTCGGCGCACGAGCACATCGGCATTGACCTCTTGCGCGCCGAGCTCTTGCGCATCGCCGGCTGGCAGCAGACGGGTGAATCGCTGTACCTGGCGCGCGAACGCCATCTGATCGCCTTGAAATCGGCCGGCAAGCACCTGGACATCGCCGCCGAACACGCGGCGCAAGACGACCAGTCGCTCGACTTGTTCGCCGAAGAACTGCGCCTGGCGCAGGTGCAGCTGTCGAGCATCACGGGCGAGTTTTTCGCCTGATGATCTGCTGGGCGTGATTTTCAGCCGTTTCTGCATCGGCAAATAAGGAGGTTCGATGAAGTTGCTGCTGATTCTGCTGTTCAGTTGTCTGCCCCTGCTGGCTGGTGCGCAGGAAAAGTTGCCGAAGGATGTGGCGCAGTTCGTCGAGAATGCCCAGATGTGCGAGCACTTTGCCGGCGAGTGGGATGACAACGACAAGGCGCGCCAGCGCGAGATCACGCAAGCCGTGGCCAGTTCTTGCGGCCAGGCGCAGCGGCAGTGGAAACGGCTGTCCGCCAAGTATGCGCGACAGCCGAAGCTGCAAAAAGTCATTGCCGAGAATGCCAATGACGCGGTGCGCAATTTCCGGAAATAGCGGCTGCCCTGGCTTGCTGCAGCTCAGCTCTTCTTGCGCTTGGCCTGTTCTTCCCTGAATTTCTGGAAGGCTTCGATATGCTCGGCGCGGCGCAGCAAGCGTGAGTGCGGGTCGAGTGTATAAGTGGCGCCAGCCGGCAGGTGCAGTTCGCCAAAGCCCAGCGACATGGAAACGGTATGGATTTCCTTGCCGATACGCACTTCCACCGGCATCGGGAAGGCGAGGTCAGCAGGCGTCTTCCATAGCAGGCGCAAGGTGTCGCCGTCACGTACGGCGGACAGCTCTGGCAGCGCGGCCTGGTACAGATAGGTCTGGAAGAACCAGTCGTAATTGCTGCCCGTGACTTTGTAGACGATGTCCATGAATTCCTTGGTGCTGCCATAGCGCGGCTGGAACTGGCCCGGCTGCGGCTGTTCCGTGCCGTACACGAGCAGACGCACGGCGCGGAAGAAGGCGTCGTCGCCGATCAGGCCGCGCAAGGTGTGCAGCACCAGCGCCCCTTTCACATAAATGTCGCCGCCCGGCCCGCCCTTTTTCAGATCGTAGACCTCTTCCTCGCTTTTCGGCTTGCCCGAGACCATGGGCGCCTTGTTGACGATGCCGGCGCGCATTTGCTGCAACGAAGCAAAATACTCTTGCTCGCCCCGCAGATATTGCATGTACAGCGCTTGCATATAGGTGCCGAAGCCTTCGTGCAGCCACATATCGTCCCAGTTGCTGTTGGTCAGCTGGTTGCCGAACCATTCATGGGCAAATTCATGCTGCAGCAATTCATCGTAGCCATAGCTGGTTTTGGCGAATTTGTTGCCATAGGCATTGATGGTCTGGTGTTCCATGCCCTTGTGCGGCGTTTCGGCGATGCCGACTTTCTCATCGCCAAACGGGTAGGGACCGATGACGCTTTCAAAAAAATCGAGCATGGGCGGCAATTCCGCGAACAGGGCGCCTGCCTTGGCTTCGCTTTCCGGCAGGTACCAGAACTGCAGGGGGATGCGGTTGCCGTAGCGGCTAGCATATTCGCCCTGCAGGCTGCGGTAAGGCGCTACGTTCAGGGCGATGCCATAGGTGCTCGGATGCTTGGCGCGCCAGTGCCAGGTGCGCCAGCCGTCGGCCTCATCCATGCCAAGCGCGATGCCGTTGCCGGCCGCCACCAGCGGCGCCGGCACCTGGATGTGCTGGTCGATCAACTGAGCCTTGCCCGTCGGGTGGTCGATGCAGGGCCAGAACAGGTCGCAGCCTTCGCCTTGCACGGCGCTGGCGATCCACGGCGCGCCAGCGGCCGTGCTCGACCACACCATGCCGCCATCCCACGGCGCTTTCACGGCAACGTGCGGCACGCCGTGGTAGACGACGCGGATGGTGGTGCGCGCGCCTGCCGCGAGGGTGGCCGGCAATGTCATGCTCAGGCGCCCGTCCGGGTTGGCATAGTCTTGTGGCCGCAGCGTCCTGCCGTCGATTTCGATGGCATCGACCGGCAGGTTGCGGTCCAGGTCCAGTGCGAAACGCGAGATCGGCTGCGTCGCCAGGAAGGTCAGGCGCGCATCGCCGGCGATGCTGCGGCTGGCCGGGTCGATGCGCAAGTTCAGGTCGGCGTGTTCGAACACCACCGCCAATTGTTCCGGCGTGCGTTCGGCGCCTGAATTGAGGGTATAGGCGGTGGGCGCGCGCGTGGCGCAGGCGCTGAGCAGCAAGCAGGAGAGCAGCAGAGGGAGGTGTTTCATGGCGAAAGCGCAAGTGAGCGGAACACTGATTGTAGTGTGAAGCGACAACGTTGTCGTTTGGAAATTTCAAGGTGCCGACGGGGCAAGCGTGGTCGCCGTTGAGAAATGTCATGGGCTTCAAACTGCGCTGACGTAATCTTGCTGAGCGGCCTAGAAGTGCCGCTAGGAAAGGAAGCGCCATGGACAGCAAACAGCCGGACGTCGTGGAACGCGAGGGAGAGGTGATGGTGGCGCTGCCTGCCATGCCGAAATTGATCGCCACCTTGCCGCCAAAAGGCGCGTGCTGGTACTGCGACAAGCCGCTCGATGCCGTGCGCCGCTTTTGCGGCAAGAGTTGCGGCATGGCTTACGCGGAAGAGGCGCAATACCACCCTTGAGCGTGGAGGCTAGCGGCGGCGCAGCAGCGCCGCCAGCGCGCCGTCGTAGTCGAACTCATGCGCAGCCGCCGCCACTTCCTGGTAGACGTGCACGCCCAGGCTGGCCGCGAGCAGGCTGGCCGAGTTTTCCAGGATGTCGATGGCCGCGCCATCGCCTTCGCGCAGGTGGCTGGCCAGGCGCGCCAGCAGCAGCTGGATGGCGGGCGCGGCCGGGTCAGGCGCCACGTCCTGCGCCGCCGTATGGGTTGCCTCCGGCGTGCCCAGCATGCTGCTGACCGCACCGAGCAATTGATCCTGCGCCAGTTCCAGCTGCAGCATCTGCTGGTCCAGGTCGGGCGCCTGCGCGCGCAGCGCCGACTCCAAGGTTGTCGACAGGCCATGCACGTGGCGCGCACCGATCATGCCGGCGGCGCCTTTCAGGGTATGCGCCTTCAGGCGCGCGGAAGCGTAATTGCCCATGTCGAATTCGGCACGGATCTGGCACGGCGTGGTGCCGTGGTCATGCAGGAAGCGGCGCAGGATTTTCAGGTACAGCATGCGGTCGCCCATGATGCGGCCCAGTCCGTTCTCGACATCGAGAATGCGGACCATGTCGGATGCCGCAAGGGCGGCATCATCATCGCAAGTGGCGTGTGGTTTCAGCATGCTGTGCAGAGCGCCCCAAAACTTGTCAATTGCCGTAAAGCAGGAACCCTATTTTACATCCAGTCGTCCTCGACACTGCGCCCGCTTGGCGCCAGCCTGCCGCCTAGCGTGTCGTGAAGGACCAGCTGCGCGTGACGTCCGCGCCATTGACTATGCCGATGAAACTCACGTCATAGCTGGTGTTCGCGCTCAAGGGCGCCAGTGGAATGATGGCAGCGGCCGAGACCGGCGTATGCGCATCGTTGCCGCTGGTGAGCAGGCGCACCGCCAGGTCGGTGCCGGCACCGCGCTGGCGCACGCTGAACGTCGTCACGCTGACGGACGTGCCGTAGTTGGCATGCACGCTGATCGGGTAGCCGACCACGTCCTGGTTCGGCACGGGGTCGGGCGATTCGTTATCGCTGGAAAAACTGACGGCCACCTTCTGTTGCCCGCCAAAGGGATAGGTGACGATCTGTCCCGCCACCAGACCGGGGCCATAGCTGCGGTTGCCGGCCAGGTCGGTAGTGAAATACGCATAACCGGCGCCGCTGACGGCCGCTCCCGCGCCACCTTCCTTGAACAGCGGCTCGAAAATGACGAAGCGGTGATAGATGGCCGTGACCAGCTCTTCGGCCAGGTAAAAGCCCGACGTGTTGCTTGCGCCGGCGATGACTTCGCCCTGCAGCGTCGTGACGACGTAGCCGGCCTTGGCCAGGCGGTCGCCCAGTTTGACGCCCGTAAAGCCGGGCTTGCCCTGCACTTGCTCGTGCGCCACTGTATTGTTGAGATTCAGATAGTTGGAATGGCCCAGGGCCGCGCTGTCGATCTGGCCGTTGCGTACCAGTGGCGACAGGCCGATCTGGCTGCGCCGGTAGTTGAACCAGTTGATGCCATCGGTGGCGATATTGTTGCTGAGGACGGGAGCGCCCGGTTCCTGTGTCAGCTGTCCTGCCGGGGTCGAGGTGCTCAGCGACGTCTTGTCGCCGCTATCGCCGCCGCCACAGGCGCTCAGCAGGGCTGCGCTCAGCAGGGCGGGTATCCAGTATTTCCAACGTAGTGACGAGGCAATCAAGTTGACTCCTGTATAGGTAGGCGGACAGTGGTGGGGGCCGGCGTGCAGCCCTGTAAAACGATTCTAAGGTATTTTCATACGCTGTAGAGCATCCATGAAAACATATGTCGCGCGCTCGTGCGCGGACGGCGCCGCAGCTGCGCAGGGTAGAATGAGCATAGTGCAGCGTTTGCCGCTGCTTTGCCTTATTCCCGCTACTTTGATTGCCCACAAATTTGAACACATTGCCCAAGTCGCGCCTGCAGCGCGCCAAATACGCCTTGCCCAGCATGGTGACTTTGCTTTCGATAGCCTGCGGTTTTGCCAGCATCGTCATTTCCGTCGATAACGCGACTGTCGGCGATGCGGATGCCTACCGCCTGGCGGCGGCGCTGCTGGTGCTCGCCGGCGTGTTTGATGCGCTCGACGGTTATGTGGCCCGGCTGACGGGGACCAGTTCGCAGTTCGGCGTGCAACTCGATTCCATCGCCGACGTGATGAATTTCGGTTGCGCTCCGGCCGTCCTGTTGTACTGCTACGGCTTTGTGCAGATGGGCGTGCACGATCCGCTGCTGCTGCGCTTTGGCGGCATGGCCAGCTTCTTCTTTGTCGCGTGCGGCGCCATGCGCCTGGCGCGCTTCAATGTGAACGTGGGGCGCACCGATCCCCTGTATTTCGTCGGCATGCCGATCACGGCCGGTGCCGCCTGTGTCGCGGCCGTGGTGGTGGCCTGGCCGGCGCCCATCGATTCCATGCTGCACAGCTATCTGCTGATGCTGCTGCTGGTGGGCGTGGGCAGCCTGATGGTGTCGACCTTGCGTTTCCCCAGCTCCAAGCAAAAGAAAAGCCTGGCCGCTCTACTGGTGCTCATCGTGGCCATCGCCTTGCTGGTGTGGCTGAAGACCAGCTTCTTCGCGCTGTTCTTCGCCGTCTATATCGCCGCCACCCTGGCGCTGAACCTGGCGTGGCACCTGGACTGGCGCGGTATTGCGCTACCCCAGGTTTTCAACGACCCGGACGAGATCGATTAGAACGCCTAACAACCTACTGCGCGTCGCGATTTGCGGCCTGCGATGCTCACTGTGCATCCGCACAGCTGCGCTTCTCCGCCACAACTTACTGCCGCTCGCTACGGTTGTTAGACCTTCTAAGTATTAAGCGACCTCGTGCCCGCGTGCGGCGCGCAGGATGGCGAACCAGTCGCTGCGGCTGAGCGTGAACTGCGTGCCTTCCACGGCCACGCCGACCGCCTCGATGCGTCCCGTGCCCGTCAGCGGCAGGGGGCGGCATGGCAATTGCATGATCCAGGCAAACACCACGCTGGCAAACGGACGCTGCAGCTGGTCGGCGATCTGCTTGATGACATTGCGCAAGTTCTCCACATTCGCATCGCCACCCTGGAATAGCCGGCCGCCCGCCAGCGGCGACCAGATCATCGGCGCCACCCCCACGTCTTGCAAGCCGTCGAAGGTTTCGTCGAACAGGGGCGCCACGTGCAGTGGCGAAAATTCCACCTGGTTCGTCACCAGCGGGAAGCGCCGGTGCAGGCACTCGAACTGGTGGCGGCTGAAGTTCGACACGCCGAAGTGCAGGACCTTGCCATCTTGCTTCAATTGGGTAAATGCGCCGGCGATCTCGTCGAAATCCATCAGCGGGTCGGGACGATGGATCAGCAGCAAGTCCAGGCGGTCCGTGTGCAGCTGGCGCAAGGTCTGTTCCACGGAACTGGTGATGTGCGCCGCGCTCGTGTCGTAATGCTGGATGGCATGGCCGGGACGGTGCGGCGACAGCAGCTTGATGCCGCATTTGCTGACCAGCTCCATCTTGTCGCGCAAGCCCGGCTGCAAGGCCAGCGCTTCGCCAAATAAACCTTCGGCGCTGTAATCGCCATAGATATCGGCATGGTCGAAACTCGATACGCCCAGCGCCAGGCATTGCTCGATGAAGGCCAGGCGTTGCTGCGCCGACATATTCCACTCGCCTATGCGCCACATGCCGGCGACGATGCGCGACAGTTCGGGACCGTTGCTGCTTAAACGGCTGCGCGGCGCTTGCAGGCTGGCGGGAAATACATGGCTCATGGGCTGGCTTTCTGATGGTAGCGGGGGATAATCGTGATGATTATATCCAGCTACAGCATGCTGCGTATGAAGCGGCAGCAGCGCTCCTGCAGGGCATCGTCGAGCTGGCCGCCCAGTTGCATCTGGTACACCAGCGCCGATTGCAGCATGAAGGCGAACAGGCGCAGGTCGAGGTCGGCGCGCACGCCGATGTTGACCAGGCGTTGCACCACCAGGGTGATCCACGGCGCAACGATCTGTTCGCGAAAGCGCAGCTGCGCGGACGCATCATTGTGGATCAGCACCAAGAGATCGCAGGTGAAGCGGCCATCGGCGTTCAGGTTGTCGAAGATGCGCGCGCAGATCGCCTCGATTTCCTGGCCGTCCGGCATGTCGAGCGCGCGCTGCAGCTTTTCCGCCGTGCGCTTGACGAGCGCGTCGAGCAGCATGTCTTCGCGGCGCGGCCAGCGCCGGTAGATCGTCTGGCGCCCTACGCCGGCAGAGTCGGCCACCATCTGTATCGTCACCGCTTCCAGTCCATGCTGGCGCACCAGCATGACGATCGCTTCCAGCACCGCATCTTCCACACCCGCCTTGCGCGGGCGTCCACGCTGTACAGCCTCTTTTTTGATCACGTTAAACCTGTCTCTGAATGTTTCTTTTAATTATGGTACGATGCGCACCGTAAATGCAAAGCAACTGCTTGTCAATCATCTTGGTCAATTAACCGACAGGCGGATGCGCCGCGCCGCGATACCTCAGTCATCTCTACGTGAAATCTGCAATCTCAGCGGCGCTTGCCCGCATTTTCTTTCTGACTCCCATATCCATCACTGTGGCGGCTCGTGCCGCCTGAGGAAAACCTATGAAAATCATCGGGATTTCGCCCCATCGGCGTAACTTCCTGCGCAAGGCCGTCGGCGCAGCGCCTGCCGTGGCCTTGCTGGCCGGCGGCGGCCTGGCCATGGCCGTCTCCAAGGACCAGCCTGCCTATACACCGCGCTTCTTCGACGCCACCGAATGGGCCACCCTGAGCGCACTGGTCGACCGGCTGATCCCTGCCGACGGCGAAGGGCCGGGTGCGCTGGAGTCCGGCGCGCATGAATTCATCGACGCGCAGATGAACACGCCGTACGCGTATGGCGCGCTGTGGTACATGCAGGGGCCGTTCGTGCCGTCGATCGAACAGTTCGGCTACCAGTTCCACATGGCGCCACGCGAGCTGTACAAGAGCGCCCTGGCCGGCGTGAATACGGCCGTGCACAAGCAGTCCGGCAAGTCTTTCGTGCAGCTGAACGCGGCCGAACGCGACGCCGTCATTACGCAATTGCAAAAGGGCACCCTGGATATCGGCGCAGTGCCGTCGAAAATCTTCTTCAACCAGCTGCTGCAAAACACGCGCGAAGGCTACTTTTGCGACCCCGTGCACGGTGGCAACAAGGACATGCTGGCCTGGAAGATGGTGGGCTTCCCTGGCGCGCGCGCCGACTACATGGATTGGGTCGAGCAGTATGGCAAGAAATACCCGTTGCCGCCCGTGTCGATTGCTTAAATCTGTAACCGCAACGTTTTTGTACCCGATCAAAGAAAAAGAAAAACCATCATGAGTGATATCAAACCAGATGTAAAAATGAAGCCTGTCGATGCCGTGATTGTCGGCTTCGGCTGGACCGGCGCCATCATGGCCAAGGAAATGACGGAGGCGGGCCTGAACGTGGTCGCGCTGGAACGCGGCGAGTACCGCGACACTTATCCCGACGGCGCCTATCCGAAGACCCTCGACGAGCTGACCTATATCCAGCGCAGCAAGCTGTTCCAGGACATGTCGAAGAGCACATTTACTTTCCGCCACAGCATCACGGGCGTGGCCGTGCCATATCGCCAGATCGGCGCCTTCAAACCCGGCACGGGCGTGGGCGGCGCGGGCTTGCACTGGTCGGGCATGCACTGGCGCGTCTTGCCGGAAGAGCTGCAAATCCGCAGCCACTACGAACGCCGTTACGGCAAGAAATTCATTCCCGAAGGCATGACGATCCAGGACTTTGGCGTGACTTACGCCGAGCTGGAGCCGCACTTCGATTTCGTCGAGAAAGTGTTTGGCACCTCGGGCCAGGCGTATAAAGTCAACGGCATCGTCGTCGGCGACGGCAATGTGTTCGAGGGCGACCGCTCCGACAATTACGCGCTGGCGCCGCAAAAAGTGCCGTACACGGCCGAACTGTTCCGCCGCGCGGCCAAGGCCGTCGGCTACCATCCATTCGTCAATGCCTCGTCGAACGCGTCCGGGCCGTACACGAACCCGTATGGCTGCCAGATGGGCCCGTGCAACTTCTGCGGCTTCTGCTCCGGCTACGCCTGCTACAACTATTCGAAGGCGTCGCCCAACGTCAACATCATGCCGGCCCTGCGCATGGTCTCTAATTTTGAATTGCGCGCCAATTGCAACGTCGTGCGCATCAATCTCGATGGCAGCAAGAAACGTGCGACGGGCGTGACCTATATCAATGCGGACGGCAAGGCCGTCGAGCAACCGGCCGACCTGGTCATCGCCAGCGCCTTTGCCTACAACAACGCGCATCTGTTCCTGCTGTCCGGCATCGGCAAGCCGTATGACCCCGTCAGCAATGAAGGCGTGGTGGGGCGCAATATCGCCTACCAGATGATGTCCACCATTCAGACCTTCTTCAAGGAAGACACGAACACCAACCCGTTCATCGGCGCCGGCGGTACCGGTGTCGCGCTCGATGACTGGAATGGCGACAATTTCGACCATGGCCCGCTGGGCTTTGTCGGCGGCTCGCCCGCCTGGTGCAACCCGGCCGGGTCCAAGCCCATCTCGGGCATCGCCACGCCGGACGGCACGCCCGCCTGGGGTGCGGCCTGGAAAAAGGCCGTCAAGAAGAGCTATTTGAACACGGTCTCCTTCGACTGCCACGGCGCCAACATGACTTACCGCGACTGCTATGTCGACCTCGACCCGACCTACACGGACAAGTATGGCCAGCAATTGCTGCGCTTTACCTTCGACTGGAAGGAAAACGACATCAAGATGAGCCGTTTCGTCACCGACAAGATGATGAAGGTGGCCGAGGCCATGAATCCGGAAGCGATCAAGGTCTCCGTCAAGAACGTGGGCGACCACCTCGACTTGCGCAACTACCAGACCACCCACTGGGCGGGCGGCACGGCCATGGGCGCGGACCGCAAGACCAGCGTCGTCAACCGCTACCTGCAGAGCTGGGACGTGCATAACGTGTTTGCCGTCGGTTCCAGCGTGTTCCCGGTCGGCATTGGCTACAACCCGACGGGCCTCGCTTGCGCGCTGACCTACTGGTCGGCCAAGGCCATCCGCGAGCAATACCTGAAAGATCCCCGTCCCCTGGTCGTTTGATAAAGAACAAGAAGATGAACAACACATTCACCAATACAGTTGGCGCGCTGCTGCTGGCGCTCGCCTCCAGCGCCGCCTTGTCTGCCGGCGCAGCCACCACCACCGTCCCGAACGCCCAGCTGATACGCCAGGGCGAATACCTGGCCCGCGCCGGCGACTGCATCGCCTGCCATACGGCCGGCACGAAAGGCCAGCCGTTTGCCGGCGGCCTGGGCATGGAAACGCCGATCGGCAAGGTATATTCCACCAACATCACGCCCGACAGGAAGGCTGGTATCGGCGACTGGAGCTTTGCCGATTTCGACAAGCTGATGCGCACCGGCGTGACGAAGCATGGCTACACCGTCTATCCGGCCATGCCGTACCCGTCGTACTCTCGCCTGAGCGAGGCGGACATGCAAGCCCTGTACGCCTACTTCATGCATGGCGTGAAGGCGGACCCGACGCCGAACAAGGCGGCCGACATCCCGTGGCCCCTGTCGATGCGTTTCCCCTTGACCATCTGGCGCTGGGCGTTTGCCCCCACGCCGCAGCCCTACAAGGCGCCAGTTGCCGGTGATGCGCAATTGCTGCGCGGCGCCTACCTGGTGCAGGGCCTGGGTCACTGCGGCGCCTGCCACACGGCGCGCGGCATGGGCATGCAGGAAAAATCGCTGACGGACGCGGGTAATACCACCTTCCTGGCCGGTGGCGGCGTGATCGACGGCTGGTCCGTGCCCTCGTTGCGCAATGAACATGGCGGCGGCCTGGCGCGCTGGAGCGCGGCCGAGATCGCCGAATTCCTGAAAACGGGCCGTAACAGCCATACGGCCTCGTTTGGCGCCATGAACGACGTGGTGGCCCATTCTATGCAGCACATGACGGATGGCGACCTGGCGGCGATGGCGAAATACCTGAAATCCTTGCCGCCATCGACCCCGGCCACGCCGGCGTTCGTTGCCGATGACAAGCTGGGCAAGCAATTGTTCAGTGGTATCGTCAATTCCAAGGGCGCGCAGTTGTACCTGGACCGCTGCGCCGGTTGCCACCGTTCCGACGGCAAGGGCTACGACAAGGCTTTCCCTGCGCTGGCCGGCAATGCCGTGCTGCAGACGAACGATCCGACCTCCGCCATCAACATCGTGCTGTCGGGCGGCGCCGTGCCGGCCACGCGTACGGCGCCGTCGGCGCTGACGATGGCGCCGTATGCCGACATTTTTAATGATGAGCAAACTGCGCAAGTGGTGACTTTTATCCAGACCAGCTGGGGTAACCGCGGCACACACGTGACGGCGGCGCAGGTGGCCAAGGTGCGCAAAGTGGCCGTGCCGGTGGAAGCGTCGCAGACGGAAGCGACGTTTGCGGCAGGCCGCCACGGCACCTTTCCGCCCGTGGCGCGCCAGCCGCACCTGAAGGATGCGCCGGCGAAGTAAAGTCTACGGACGAAAAAAATGCCCGCAGCGATGCGGGCATTTTTTATGCGGAACGCTAACTGCTTATTTCATCCACAGGCGCATCGAATCCCAGGCGCGGCCGAAGATCGTGGCCTGGTTGATGGTTTCCAGCGCCACGACCGGCAGTTCCAGCAGGACTTTGTCGTCAACCATCATTTTCAGCTTGCCGACAGGGGCGTTTTCAGCCAATGGCGCAACCAGCGGGTCCTTGCGTTCCAGCACCGGTTTCATCTTGGCAGCCATGCCTTTTGGCACGGTGACGAGCACGTCGCGGGCGAAACCGATTTTCACGGTGCCTTTCGAGCCCTTCCACACTTCCGGCGTTGCCACGGCCTGGCCTTTCGAGTACAGCTTGACCGTATCGAAGTTCTGGAAGCCCCAGTTCAGCAGCTTCTGGCTTTCCTGCGTACGAGCCTGGTCGGACGTGGTGCCCAGCACCACGGAGATCAAGCGGCGCTCGCCAGTGCCGCCCGGACGGCGGGCCGAAGCGATCATGCAATAGCCGGCCGCTTCCGTGTGGCCCGTCTTCATGCCGTCGACGGTTGGGTCCAGCCACAGCAGGCGGTTGCGGTTAGGCTGGGTGATCTTGTTGTAGGTAAAGCTTTTCACGGAATCGATTTTGTAGAATTCCGGGTAATCGGCGATCACACGCTTGGCCAGCACGGACAAGTCTTGCGCCGTGGAATAGTTATCGGGGCTAGGCAAGCCATGCGGATTGGCAAAACGCGTGTTTTTCAGACCCATGCGTTGCGCTTCGCGGTTCATCAGTACGACGAAAGTGCCTTCATCGCCGGCAACGGCTTCAGCCAGCGCCACGGCGGCGTCGTTACCCGATTGAATCATCAGGCCGTGCAGCAAGTCGTCGATCGACACAGGGGTAGCCGGGTCGATAAACATCTTCGAGCTGCTCGAATCGACTTTCCAGGCGCGCACGGAGACATTCACTTTTTGGTCCAGCGCCAGTTTCTTTTCGCGGATGGCGGCAAACGTCAGGTAAGCCGTCATGATCTTGGTCAACGATGCCGGCTCGATGCGCGCGTCCGGATCTTGCGAAGCAATGATCTGGCCACTGGTGGCGTCAAGCAACAGCCAGGACTTGGCGGCGATGGTCGGGGCTGGAACGCTCTGGGCGTAGGCGGCGGAAAAGAAAAATACACTGGAGGCCAGTGCCGCTAAAAGTTTTTTCATGGAGGCTGGTCTGCGAAAAAGATGAAGGCTGAGGGCCATGTTGTTGCTGCTTACATGGCCGCGTGGAAAAAACGGATCAATTATAGCCGTGGAGACGCTAGTAAGCCCACACTTCAATGATCATCTGCTGCAATGGCGGGTTTGTCACCATGCCACAGGGCAATCACAAGGTTCTTGATGTGGTTGAGCTTGCGATGGAAAAAGTGGTCGGCACCAGGGATCACGATCACGGGAATGTCTTGTGGACGGGCCCAGTCGAAGACGGCGGACAGGGGAATCGTGTCGTCCAGTTCGCCGTGGATCAAAATGGTATCGGCGGGAATATCGGCCATGGCCCACTTGCCGGCCGCGCTGCCGATCAGCGCCAGGCGCTCGACGGGCGTGCCGGCGGCGGCCAGGCGCTCCTGCAGTTTCGATTGCACGAAGGTGCCGAACGAGAAACCGGACAAGGCCACGGGCAAGCCCGGGTACAGGCTGCGCATGTGTTCATACAGCAATTGCATGTCGTCTGTCTCACCCACGCCATGGTCATGCACGCCTTCCGACGCGCCCACGCCGCGGAAGTTGATGCGCGCCACCACGTAACCGAGGGCGACAAAGGCGCGCGCCAGGGTTTGCGTGACCTTGTTATCCATCGTGCCACCGTATAGCGGATGCGGATGGGCAACGAGGGCGATGCCGCGCGGGGTGTCTGCCGGGAAATCGAGCAAGCCTTCCATGCTGCCTGCATGGCCGGCGAGGGTAAATTTTTCCGAGTTTCTGTTCATGATGCTCATACTGGTGGGTATCTCTTAAATTGGCATTAAATCTTGAGGCGTTCGACGACCTTGCCGCCCACCAGGTGCGTATCGATGATTTCATCGATATCGCTGGTGTCGACATAGGTGTACCAGGTCGCTTCCGGGTAGATGACCAGCAGCGGGCCTTCTTCGCAGCGGTCCATGCAGCCGGCCTGGTTGATGCGGATCTTGCCCGCGCCATTCATGTCGAGTTCCTTGATGCGGCGCTTGCAATGCTTTTGCGCCGCTTCCGCCCCATGGTCGCCGCAGCTGTTGCGGCCGTCTTCACGTTTATTCATGCAGAAAAAAACGTGGCGTTCAAAATACGGTGCGTCGCTCATACTGTTCTCCTGCTGATTCATCAATGCGCCATGATAACGCTTATGGGTGGTCTTCGCGACGCTGGCGCTGCACGTCCTCCTGCCGGTTCAGGCGGTGCGAGGGCAGGCACAGGAACCACAGGGCCATGAAGGGCCACAGCAAGGCGAGGAATTGCGCCGCGCCATTGAAGTTGAGGAA
The DNA here is from genome assembly GCF_023509035.1 of Janthinobacterium lividum. Classification (NCBI taxonomy): domain Bacteria; kingdom Pseudomonadati; phylum Pseudomonadota; class Betaproteobacteria; order Burkholderiales; family Oxalobacteraceae; genus Janthinobacterium; species Janthinobacterium lividum. The sequence goes on from NZ_CP075583.1 coordinate 1,319,953, forward strand.
CTTGCCTTGTACCCAGCCTTGCAAGGTGGACATGAAATACGGGTTGATCGGCGTCGTATTCACCATCACTAGACTCAGCAGCAAGGTGGCGGCTGCGATGCGGCGCTGCGCCACGTGCGGTGCGAAGGCCAGGCCGCCCAGCATGATCAGGCCGATCAGGAAACCGCCCTGGGCGCCCGGCGTGATCCAGACGAAGGCATTCTCGGGCGAAAACAGCAGGGCGCTGGCCATTGAGCGCACGATCAGTGCGGTGGCGATGAGGATCAGCATGAGCACGGTGCGGGGCGCGGCGCGGCGCAGCAGGCACAGCAAGGTGAGCACGGCGCCCGTCATGCCGCAAGCCGTGATGATGGTTTCCGAAAGCCAATATTGCTCGACAGTTAATATCACGTCGGGACGCAAATAGGTGGCCAGGTCGATCTCCATGCCCGTCAGCTGTGACAGCCAGTCCGACAGGATGGGCAGCAGCTGGCCCAGGCCGAACAGATAGCCTTGCGGATAGATCTGCGCCAGCGGCCACAATGCCACCAGCACCAGGCCCTGGCTGGCGTGCTGGACAAACCAGCGCTGGCGCAAGCGGTACAGGTGGCTATGGTCGAGCAGCTTGCGCGCCGTCAAGGCACCGATGATGGAGCCGATAAAGCAGCCGGCCGAATTCGTATAAAAGTCCAGATTCGACGATACGCGGCTGGGCAGGTAGGTTTGCACGGCTTCCATGCTGCCGGAAATAAACATGCCGCACAGGCTGGCGACGATGACGGCAAAGAAACCCGTGATCCTCGGAAACAGCGAATACACGATCAATGCGCCCAGCGGGATATAGCCGACGACGTTGATGCCCACGTCAAAGCCCGTCCAGTAACGGGGCATGCGCGTGTTTTCCAGGAAAGTCAGCGGCGACAAGCCATTGCTGTGCCAACCCGTAAACGGGAACCAGCTGGCGTACACGATCAGGAAGACGTAGGCGAGCAGGGTCGCGCGCGACACGGGCGACGAGCGTACGGGCGGCAGTGGCGCTGGCGGGCTGGCGGGAGCTGCGGGGGCGGTCATCGTGCTGCGGTCACTCTTTCGGCAGGTTCAGCGTGCCCAGCCAGGCCAGCAGGTCGGCGGCGATGGCATCCGATGCCGCCGCCAGCGCCTGCGCGCCCCCTTGCGCATCGGCGCTGCCTGCCGGGCCGCTGCGGCTGAAGGTTTTCTGGTCGATCAGGCGGTGGCCGCGAAAGACCGAGGCGCGCAGCGACACATGGCCGCTGCTTTGCGTCTGCGTATCGAAGTTTTGCGAAAAATCATCGACATCGATGCGCAGCAGGGGCATGCCGGCGGCCGCGTCCGTGGTCGCCAGCACTTTCACGCCGCTCTGCGCCACGCGGGTTTTCAGGCGCTGGCTCAGCAGTTGCAGCGGCGGCGTGTTCCAGCGGTTGTAGGCGTACGGCCGCGATTGCTGTGCATCGGCGTACAGCAAGCGGTAATACATGCGCTGGCTGTCCAGCCAGGAGGGGCCGTTGGCGTCGGCGATCACCAGCACGGGCACGGCTGGCGCAGCCGCTTGCGCGGCGGCCAGCGGCGCTGCCGGGCCGAAATCGTAAAACGTGGGGACGGGGCCGCGGCTGGCGCAACCGCCCAGCAGGAATACGGCGGCCATGGCCAGCGCGGTGATATTGCGTGGGATATGCATGCTGTGTTCTCCTTATTTGCCCGGTGCCGAAAAACCGGACTCGCCCGGGCCGGGCGGGATGTCTGGGGCGCCGAACAAGATGCTCTGCGGCTGTTCATTGAGCGTGCTCATGGTGGTTTTCAGGGCGCGCATCGAGGAGCGCGCCTCGCCGCTCAGCTCGATGACTTGCGGCAGCACTTCCAGCGACACGCCATTGGCCACCGTTTCCACCGAGTTGCCGACCCTGTCGACCGTGCCATTGACCTTGTCGAGCACGCCGCCTGGCGCCTGGATATCGTTACCCAGTTTTTTCCACGTGGCCGTCAGGTCCGACACGTTCTTGCTGGCCGTACTGACGGCCGTCAGGGTTTGCCGCGTTTGTTCCGTCAGTTGCGGCAATTGCGTCAGGGTCGGCTCCAGCTGCTGCGGAATGGCGCCGAAGGCCTTGGCCGCCTTGCCCACTTCATTGAAAGCACCCAGCATGGCGGCCTGGTTATCGGGGCTGAGTAAATTATTCACTTTGTTGGTGATCTGTTCGGCCTGGTCGAGGATGCGCTTGCCGCGCTTTTCCAGCTGGTCGAGCAAGCCGGCGCGCAGGGGGATCAGCGAAGGCTTGTCCTTGCTGGTGCCCAGCAGTTTCGAGCCCACGTGTTCATCGTCGAGCTGGATGTAGGCAATGCCCGTCACGCCCTGGTAGCCGAGGGTGGCAAAGGTAGTGTTGGTGACGGGGGTATCGGGCGCGACACTGATGTGCACGAGGATTTGCCCCGCCTTTTGCGTGTCGAAATCGATGGCGTCGACCTTGCCCACTTCCAGGCCCCGATAGCGCACGGTCGCCTGCGGGTTCAGGCCCGGCACGGACAGGGTGGTGGCGAGCAGGTACGGCACCCTTTCCACGCGGTCGCGGTTGAACCAGACGCCGAACAGAATGGCGGCCACCAGCAGGGTGAGTGTAAAAATCCCGTCATCAGGGCATGTGATCTGTTTTCCATTACTTCTCCGCTTTCTTGTCTGTGCCGGCATCGTCGCCTGGCTGCGCCGCATTGCCCGCCGCCGCCTGTTTTTCATCGAGGACGGCCAGCGCGCGCTTGCCGCGGTCGCCGAGGAAAAATTGCTTGATGAACGGGTGGTCCACTTCGATCACCTCGCGCGTGGGGCCGATGGCGATCACGTGTTTTTCCGCCAGCACGGCGATGCGCGTGGACAGGGCGAACAAAGTGTCGAGGTCATGCGTGACCATCACCACCGTCAATCCCAGCTCGCGATGCAGCGACTGTATCAGGGCGACAAAGCTTTCCGACAAGTCCGGGTCCAGGCCCGCCGTTGGTTCGTCGAGGAACAGCAGCTTCGGTTCCAGCGCCAGGGCACGCGCCAGGGCCACGCGCTTGATCATGCCGCCCGACAAGTCCGACGGCATTTTCAGCGCATGTTCCGGGCCCAGGCCCACCATATTCATCTTCAATAATACCGCGTCGTGTATCAGCGCCTCGGGCAGCACGCGCAATTCGCGCATCGGCTGGGCCACGTTGTCGAACACGGTCAGGGCCGAATACAGTGCGCCTTGCTGGAACAGCATGCCCCAGTGGTTGCGCAACTGTTGTAACTGGTCGGAACTTGCCTGATTGATATCTTCGCCAAAGACTTTGACGCAGCCCCGCGCCGGATGTTCCAGGCCCAGCATCTGGCGCAGCAGCACCGTCTTGCCCGTGCCGGAGCCGCCCACGATGGAGAGAATTTCGCCTCGCTCGATTTCCAGGTTCAAGTCCTGGTGCACGACGGTGCGGCCGAACTTGGTCCACAGATTGGAGATTTCCACGACAGGCGCGCTGCCATGCAGGTTGAACTGGCCCTCGTTGCCCTCGCTCGCCTTGCAGGCGATATCGGTGTTGTCCGCCATCAGTAGCCCACTCCATTGAAGACGATGGCAAACACGGCGTCTGCCAGGATCACGACGGTGATGGCCGTGACGACGGCGGTGGTGGTGCCGCGTCCCAGGCTTTCCGTGTTGGCCTTGATGCGCAGGCCGAAGTGGCAGGAAACGAGGGCGATCAGCATGCCGAAAATCACGCCCTTGCCCAGGCCGATCATGTAATTGGCCAGCGGCACGGCGTCCGGCAGCTTCTGGATGAAATAGCGCGCCGACAAATTCAATTCTACCTTGGCCGCCACCATGCCGCCGATCAGCGCGGCCGTATCCGTCCAGATGACGAGCAGGGGCATGGAAATGGCCAAGGCCAGCACTTTCGGCATGATCAGGCGGTAACCGTGCGAGATGCCCATCACCAGCATGGCGTCCAGCTCTTCCGTGACGCGCATGACGCCCAGCTGTGCCGTAATGGACGAGCCCGAGCGGCCGGCCACGAGAATGGCGGCCAACAAGGGCCCCAGTTCGCGGATGACGCTCATGCCCAGCAGGTTGACCAGGTAGATGTCGCCGCCAAAGGCGCGCAACTGCTGCGCCGACAGGTAGGACAGCACCACGCCGATCAGAAAGCCGACGAGGGCCGTGATGCCCAGCGCCTGGAAGCCTGCATGGAAGATATTGGCGGAAATTTCACGCCATGGCCCGCGCATCGGATGGCGCACGAAGCGGCCGATATCCTGCGTCACCTGGCCTACCAGGGCAATAAACCCCTTCAAATGTTGGAAAAACAGCAGGATGGCCATGCCCAGTTTCATCACGGGCGTGAGGCGGTTGGCGCGCGAGGGCGGCGTTGTCAGCGGCCCCGTTTCTTCGATGCGCCGGAAAAACTCTTCCTGCGTCGGCGCCAGGGTCAGCTGCGCGGGGCGCTGCTTGCCCCAGGCATTCCAGAACAGCTGGGCGCCAATATGGTCCATGCTCTCAACCTGCGACAGATCCCATTGCACCTTCGTGTCATCCTGCAAGGGCTTGAGCTGGGCGTCGATGGCCTTGATGGCATTGTCGTGCGCCAGCGCGTGCACTTGCCAAGTGCCGCTGGCAGTGACAAGGGCTCCCTGTTGGGAGCTGGTCTGGGGAGAGGGTCAGTTTCGGCGATTGTACAGTCGGCATCATGCCAGTTTAAGGGAGAATGGCGCAGACCGCCACCGCTGTTCAATCGCCGGCATGTCAGGACGCCAGGTGGCGCGCCTGCCGCTGCGGCAGGGCGACGTCCGGGCGCACCTTGGCGCTGCTAGTACTCACTTCGCTTGGTTTGGCATGCCCGGCCGCCTGCGCGCCGCCCGCATAGTCGCTGGCCAGCAGCGCATTGGCCTCGACCGCGCTCATGCCGCGCGTCTGCAGCCATTGCGCTACCAGCTTGGCCAGGCGTTCCATGGCGATGCGGTGGGTGGCGTCCGTGTGGGCGTATAGCCAGTTCGAAAAATCCATGAAGTTTTCAAATGGCGCATCACCCAGCATCCATTGCACCGTATTGGCAAAGCGGCCCGAGTTGGCGACCAGGTCCCAGTAGCGGGCGAAGCGCACGAGGCGCTGCATGCTCATGAAATCAAGCTGTTTATTGGCCAGGATGGTGTAGGGCGGGTGCGGGTCGAACACCATGCCATAGTTTTCCGTGTGGCGGATGATGGGCGTGCCGCGCAGGCGCTTCAGGATGCCGAACTGGATTTCATGCGGTTTCAACGCCACCAGCTTGTTGAAACCGGCCGCAAAGCTCGCCTCATCCTCGCCCGGCAAGCCGGCGATCAGGTCCACGTGCAGGTGGGCGTTCGATTCCTCGCACAGCCAGCGGATGTTGTCGGCCGCCTTTTGATTGTCCTGCTTGCGGCTGACCAGCGATTGCACGTCCGGATTGAAACTCTGGATGCCGATCTCGAACTGCAGCGCGCCGGGCGGGAACTTGCTGATGCCTTCTTTCAGGGCGTCGGGCAAGTGGTCGGGCACCAGCTCGAAGTGGGCGTAGATGGGATCGTCCGGATTGGCTTCGATCTTGTCCAGAAAGAACTGCATGATCTTCAGGCTGGTCTTGATGTTCAGATTGAAGGTGCGGTCGACGAACTTGAACAGGCGCGCACCGCGCGCATGCAAGGACTCCATCTCGGCCAGGAAGTTCTCCAGCGCGAAGGGCCAGGCCGTCTTGTCCAGCGCCGACAGGCAGAATTCGCACTTGAACGGGCAGCCGCGCGACGCTTCCACGTAAATGGTGCGGTGGCGGATATCGTCGTCTGTCTACAGGGAGTAGGGCAGCTGCAGTTCCGCCAGCGGGGCTTGCACGCCCGCGTGGATCTTCATCAGCGGCTTTGGCCCGTTGAGGATCTCGCCGCACAGCTTGGGGAAGGTGACGTCACCCCAGCCCGTGATCAGGTAATCGGCCAGCTTGACGATCTCTTGCTCGCCCGCTTCATGCGACACTTCCGGCCCGCCCAGCACGATGATGACTTCGGGCGCCACACGCTTGAGCATGGCCACCAGTTTCGTGGTTTCTTCGACGTTCCATATATACACGCCAAAACCGATGATGCGCGGTTTGTTCGTCAGGATGCGCTCGACCAGTTCCGTGGTTTTCGTGCCGATGACGAATTCCTGCAATCGCGTCTGCGCCTGCAATGGCCCCATATTGGCCAGTAAATAGCGCAATCCCAGCGAGGCGTGGGTGTAGCGGGCGTTCAGGGTGGAGAGCAGGATGGTCATGAGAGGCGATTGAAACGGCGAAACCGCTATTTTACGCTGTCGCGTCACCGGTGCGCTGCGGCCACAAATGCCATGTTACCATTTGTCAATAATTACTAACTTGTCAATGCCGTGGCATGCTAAAAGGGATACAAGGTGCTGGTGAAAAAAGTACGCAATAAAAAACTCCTGGTCGGGGCGCTTGCCGGGGTGGCGCTGGTGGCCGCCGCGCTGGTCGGCTACCGGGTCTTCGGCTGGGGCACGATGGGGCCGGTCAACGGCCTGAAGCTCGATTTGTCGCGGCCCGATGCGCTGGTCCGGACGAAAAGCCTGTCGACCTTGCCGCGTGACCTGCTGACGGTGCCGCTGGCGCGCGATGTGTTGCGCGAAGATTTCCTGTTTTATTACGAACAAAGCGAAGACCGGCTGGGGCTCAAGGGCAGCTTGCGCCGCATCGCCTACGAACATGAGCTGGGATGGGGCGACCAGTTGCTGCGCATGGTGCTGGACCAGCCGGCGGAAGTGGCCTTGTGGCGCGACGCCGATGGCTCGCTCAAGCATTTCGCCATCGCCGTGTCGCGCAACCAGTTGACGCGCCTGCTCGAGGAGGCGGGCAAGATCGCCCTGAAGGATACGCAAATGCGCGTGGCCGGCAGCTTGCGCGTCGATGGCGGCCAGGTGCCGGTGTATGCGCTCAATTACGCTTACCAGCGCACCTTGCTGTTTGCCGCGCATGGCCAGCGCCTGGTCATCCTGTCGCATCCCGGCATGCTGTATGGCGGCAGCGACGGCAAGGATGGCGATGGCACGGCCGAGAGGACCGTAGCCAGCCTGCTGGCGCCGGAGCCGGCCAAGCAGAACGTCTTTCATGCGCAGTTTCATCTCGACAGCGCCGCGCCCGAGGGCCACAGCCTCGCCGTCAAGGCCGACTTCCTGTCGTTCGGCTATCAGCCTTTCTTCGGCGCGCTCGAAGCGCTGCGCTTCGATTTCAGCAAGGGCGCCTGGCAGTCCAAGGTGCTGCTCAATGCCGACAAATTGAAAAACGGTGGCTACGACAGCAGCGCCTTGTGGCCGCTGCTGCCCCATAGTCCCAGCGCCTGCTTCAGCGTGCCGGTGGACTGGGCAGCGATGCAGCCCGTGCTCAAACGCCTGGGGAGCAAGACATCCGAGCCGGTGGTTCCGCTGGCCCAGCACTTGCAAGGGCCAGCCGCCGCCTGCTGGTACGGCAATTCACGGCTGCATACGCCGGTTTTTGTTGCCACGCGCAGTGCGCAGGCCGGTGACGACGCTTTATATGGCAGCCTGTTCGAGGCGGCCGTCGGTGGCAAGGACCCCGTGCGCAAGATCACAGGCAAGGATGGCAAAGGTGCGTTCGTGCGTTGGGAGCGCAGCGTCGCCACGGCCCTGGGCCAGTCCACGCCGGCGCTGGCCGTGGCCGGCAGTACCGTTGTCTTTTCCGCCGATGGCAAGCTGGTGGACCAGGTGCTGGCCGTGCGCCGCAAGCAGGCGCCGGCGGCCAGTGACTTGCTGCCCGATGCTTCCCGCACGATTGGCCTGATCGCGCCGGCATCGCTGGCCCGGCTGATCCAGCTGGAAGCCTTCGATACCCTGCCGGCGAATAACGAGCCGGTCTTGCGCGCGGCCGCCAACGAACACCTGGTGCCGCGCCTGAACGCCTTGAAAAAATATCCGCCGCTGCGCATGGTGCTCAAGCGGCAGCCAGCCAGCGGCACAGGCCTGGTGTGGGAAACACTGGAATGGCAGGAGACTGTGCGATGACGGTGTGGCGTGCGCGCCGTGCAGTTTTGCGCTGGATGGCTGGCGGGGTTGCCGCTGTTGCCATCCCCCATGCCTGGGCCCTGCGCGCGGCAGCCGAACCGCAAGTGCGGCTGTCGCAGGGCCAGAGCCGCGCTTTCCAGGCCTGGATGCTGCGCATCGTCAATGCGCAGATCGAACGGGGGCCGTCGCCGCGCTGGACGCACCGCGATTGCGCCGGCCTGGTGCGCTTTGCCGTCAACGAAGCGCTCACCGTGCATGACGCGAAGTGGCTGCATGCGAATGGCATCGCCAGCGACCGGCGTCTGCCGCCCGAGCTGGACCTGGATGCCAGCCAGGCCGCCTTGCGCAACCGCTGGGTGCAAACGGGTGGCAAGGTCGGCCACTTCGTCACGGCGCTGGCGCTGGTGCAGCACAACAGCCGTTTCATCGCCCGCGAAATCAGCCAGGCGTTGCCCGGCGACCTGCTGTTTTTCGACCAGGGCGACGAACAGCACCTGATGGTCTGGATGGGGGCGCGCATCGCCTACCACACCGGCACCGTCACCCCCGACGACAATGGTCTGCGGACCGTCGATATCAAAGAACTTACGAGCTGGAAGGACACGCGGTGGCAACCTGTGGTCAACAATCCGAATTTCGCCGGTGTGTTCCGGCTGGCGTTCCTGTCATGAAGCCGATTTTTCTCATGAAGCTGTTATTTGCCAGCCTGCTGGCGCTGCTCATGCTGGGCAGTGCCTCCGCGCAGCAACGCGAGCCCAGCAAAGAGTCTAGCAACTACAGCACCTTCAAGGGCGAGCCCTTTTTCCTGCTGTCGGACGCCAGCTACGGCAGCACCGACGAGTCGCGCGTGCGGCTCGAGGTGCCCGGCCGCGACATGGGACGCATGAACCTGGAAGCGTATTCGGGTGCCGACATTGTCGTCTACCGCGTGCCCGAACCGATGGAATTCCTGAAAAAACAGCGCAATCTGCACCGCATCCAGGTCGAGGGCAATTACCAGGGCGAAGGCCTGGCCAATACCCTGAGCTTTCTGTGGGATAGCTGGTGGAAGCAGTCGCGCCTGGCCTGGCGCAAGCTGTTTTCCGGCGAGGCGCGCCGCGCAGTAACGAAGGAACAGCCGCAGCTGGCCACGAATGATGCGATCCGCCGGCCGACCGTGTTCGCCAACCATCCGCAGTACAAACCGATCAAGGGCATGGAGCTGGTCGACAGCTTCCGCTATCCGATCTGGCAAGCCAAGGCTATCGCACCGCCGAAGGGCGTCAAGCTCGATGGATCGAGCAGCGATTTCATCGTCGCCGGCGCCGGCAATGTGATGATCCCGCTGGGCAAGCGCAAGCCGGGCTTGTACCTGGTCGAAGCGATCATCGGCGAGCACCGCGCCACCACCCTGGTGTTCGTGTCGGACACGGTGGCCGTCACCAAGGTATCGTCCGGCCAGATGCTGGTCTGGACGGCGCGGCGCGACAACAGCGCCGCCGTGGCTGGCGCCAGCGTGGCGTGGACCGACGGCACCGGCGTGCTGCAGTCGGCGGTCACCGGTGCAGACGGCGTCGCGTCGCTCGAGCGCGGCAGCCCGGAACACACGTATGTGCTGGGCCAGGACCGCGCCGGCGGCGCGTTCGTGTCCGAGAATTTTTACTATGACAGCGAGATCTATAACACCAAGATTTATGCGGTGACCGACCGCCCCCTGTACCGGCCCGGCGACGAGGTCAACGTCAAGTTCCTGGGCCGCGAATTTACCTCCGCGCGCGCATCGCAGGCGGCGGCTGGTGCGCCGCTGAGCTTGACCGTGCTCAATCCGAACGGCACGCCGCTGCTGACGCAAACGCTGCAGCTGTCCGGTGAAACGGGCGCCGACACGCGCTTCCGCCTGCCCACGGAAGCTACCGCCGGTGGCTATGAGCTGCGCTTCAATTACAAGGATGGCGTGTACGGCGCGGCCTTCCGCGTGGCCGAATACATCAAGCCGCACTTTGAAATCAACGTCCAGCCATCGAAGCCGGAATTCAAGACGGGCGAGGCGGTCAAAGGCAGCATCGCGCTGCGTTACCCGGATGGCAAACCGGTGAAAAACGCGAAGATGACCCTGTCGCTGCGCAGCCAGCAAAACACCATGGTCGAGGGTGAGCTGCGTTACAGCGGCCTGTTCCCGGTGGCCTTGAAGACCGAGGAAGTGACGAGCGACGGCAGCGGCAATGTGGACTTCACCTTGCCGCCGGCCGCCGATCCCTCGCGCTACATCTTGACCGTGCTGGCGACCGATGGCGCGGCCTACCGCGTCAAGGCAACGCGCGAGCTGATGATAGAACGCTCGAGCAGCAGCTACCAGTTGAAGGCCACGCGCCAGTTTTCCGATCCGGGCCAGGCCGTGCATTTCGACTTGCTGGCTGATGGCCAGGGCGCGGCGAAGCCCGTGCGCTGGGAGATGGTGCAGCTGGAAAAACAGAGCAGGACCGAGGGCGCGTTCGATCCAAACGCCAAGGGCTGGGACGTGACATTCCCGGCCTCCGGCTCGTATCAGCTGGCGCTGCGCGACGAACGCGGCAACCTGCTGGCCGCCGCCAGCCACTGGGTCGCCGGCGATGGCGTGCAGACGACGCCGGGCAGCATCGAGATCGTGCTCGATCGCGCCCGCTATCGTCCGGGTGACAGCGCCGAGGCCTTGATCACCTTTTCCGACAAGGTCGACCAGGCGCTGTTGACGCTCGAGCGCGACAAGGTGGAACACTATGGCTTGATGGCCGGCGCCGCTGATTGGTACCAGGCGAAGCGCGTGGCGCCGCGGCAGTGGCGCGTGCGCATTCCCGTCAAGGAGGAGCACGGCCCGAACATGACGTTCTCGGTGGCCTACACGCGCAATGGCGACTTCGTGTTCGAGAACGCCGGCCTGCAAGTGATCGAGCCACGCATCGCGCTGCAGTTCAAGAGCGACAAGGAGGTCTACCAGCCCGGCGAGAAGGTGACCCTGGACGTCAAGGCGACCCTCGATGGCAAGCCCCTGAGCACCCTGGTGGCGCTGGGCGTGGTCGATGAAATGATCTATGTGCTGCAGCCGGAAATCGCGCCGGACATCGGCGACTTCTTCTACCATCCGCGCCGCAACAACGTGCGCACCACGGCCAGCCTGTCCTTCATCAGCTACGACATGGCGCAGGGGCGCACTGCCGGTGCGCCCGCGCGCCACAACTACAACGAGCGCGGCGTCAAGGTGCTTGAACGTCCGCGCCGCGACAATATCGATACCGCCTACTGGGCGCCATCGCTGAAGACCGACGCGAATGGCAACGCGCGCGTGAGTTTCACCATGCCCGACGCGCTGACCCGCTGGAGGATCACTGGCCGCGCGATGGATAGCCAAGGTCGCGTGGGTCAGCGCACCGCCTATCTGCGGTCGGACAAGAACTTCTATGCCAAGTGGACCGCGCCGGACTGGATGCGCGCCGGCGACGCGCCGCGCGCCTCGGTGGCCGTGTTCAACCAGACGGGCAAGGAGCAGGCGCTCGACGTTGTCCTCTCCGGCGGGGCGCAGCCGAAGACGGAAAAACTGTCCGCCAAGCCGGGCGTGAACTATGTCGAATTCCCGCTTGCGCCAGGGGCCGGACCGCTGCGCCTGGAAGTAAAACAGAACGGAAAACTGGTCGACGCGCTCGACACGGCCATGCAAACCTTGCCCGCCGCCTGGAGCAGTCCGCGCTCGCTGGTGCTGCCGCTCGATGGCGCCGCTAGTGAACTCGCGCTCAAGCTGCCGGCGGACGCGCGCAATATCCGCGTCTCGTTCGCGCAGGGCGCGGCCAGCCAGTTCGCGCGCATCGCCGACGACCTGATCGACTATCCGTATGGCTGCGTGGAGCAGACGGCGAGCCGCCTGATTCCGCTCGCGCTGGCCACGCAAAGCCTGGGGCCGGACGCCGGCGCGGCAAGCGAACGCCTGCAGACGCTGCTCACGGCGCAGCGCCTGCGCCTGGTCTCCATGGCCGGTCCGAACGCCGTCTTCGGCTGGTGGGGCAACGCCACGGCCGGCAATGCCTTGATGACGGCTTACGCCTATTACGCGGACTGGTACGCGGCGCGCGCGCTGCGCATCGAACTGCCGCCCGAGCACTGGAACAAGCTGCTGGCCGTCTACAGCGAACATGGCTTGAAGGACGCGATGGGCGACCGCGCGCTGGTGTTGTGGATGGCGCGCGAGATGGGCCTGCCCACGCAGACACTGGCTGCCGGCCTGGTGGACGACAGCGCGATCGCCGTCCTGGGCGGCAAGCCGCGCCTGGCGGACGACAGCGGCAGCCTGCTGCTGGGCGGAGCCTCTGACCGTGAAGCGCAAGCGATGAGCCTTGGCCTGGTGGCGCTGGTCGCCAGCCAGAATGGCATCGCCTTGCCGCATTCGCTGCAGCTGCAAGTGGCCAGCGCCTGGCAAGTCTTGCGTGAGTCCAAGGCGCCGGTGGCGCAGGCCTTGCTGATACTGGCTGGCGAAGTGCCGCCATCGCAGGCCGATGCGGTACTGGCCAGCGTGCGCGCCGAGATGCCGACCCTGGACCGCGCGATGACCTTGCTGTGGGTGCAAAAGAAGCTGGGCGGCGCATCGTTCGGCAAGGGGCCGGCCGTGGCGCTGGACGGCGCCTGGCAAAAACGCGACAGCCGCAGCGGCCAGCCGCTCTGGCGCTGGACGGACGCCAGGAGTATTCCCGATAAATTGCATCTCGCCGCATCGGCTCCGGCACCGGCCGGCACGGTGGCCGTGGTGCAGTACGACAGCCATGCCGCCGAGACACAGAGCTTGCCGGTCACCGTCGAACGTCGCATCCTGCGCATGAAGGCGGGCAAGGGCGGCTACACGACGGAACTGGTCAAGCCGGGCGAAACGCTCAGCACGGACGCGCTGTATCTCGATGAAATCACCTTGAAAGCAGCGCCGGGCGCGAAGCACCGTTTTGGTCTGCTGGAAGTGGCGCTGCCGCCGGGCGCCATGGTCGAATCGACCACCTGGGGCATGGTCATGGCGGGCGACAAGCCGGCCGCGCTGGAACGTGCGCGCCACACGGAGCGCCGCGACGGCTATGCCGTGCCGATCGAGCCTTTGGCCGGCGACGTGACGGTGCGCCATTTGCTGCGCTTCGCGCAAAAGGGCAGTTACGTGCTGCCGCCGGCGCGCTTTTACCGCATGTACCAGCCGGAGCAGAAAGCGTTCGAGGGCGGCGGCAAGAGCACGCGCGCGCTGAAGGTCGAGTGATGCGCGTGGTGCGTCCTGTATTGATGGCGACCCTGTTGCTGGCCGCGCCCGCTTGGTCTGCATCGCTGGATGTGGCCTGGCGGCGCGATGGCAAGACGGAAGTGCGGCAGTTGCGCCAGGGTGGCACGCCGCCGCCGCCGTTTGACGGCGCGCGGCAAGTGCCGCTGGCCAGCCTGTGGAAGCTGTTCGTGTATGTCTACGCGACGGGTAACAAGGTGGCGATGCCGGATTACCGCTGCGGCGGCCGCGATCCGGAAGAAGTGTATTGCTGCGATGCGGGTCAGAGCATCGGCCACGATGCGGCGCTGGCGCAGTCCTGCGGCCCATTTTTCTCGCCCAAGCGCCTGATGATCGCGCCGGCTTCATGGCGCCAGTACTGGACCGGCCGCTTGGGTAGCGCGCCGGCAGGTGACTTTGCCTGGCTGGCGGATCCCGCCCAGCTGGCGCCGGCGCGCATGGTGCGCCTGGATAGCCTGCTGCGCGCGCTGGACAGCATCCCGGCCGCTAGCCGCGTGGACGCCGAAGCGGCACTGCTGCGCGTGGTGCTGGACGGACGCGGCGCCGGGACGGCGCGCTGGTTCGGCAGCCAGTTGCGCGTAAAGACGTATTCCTGGCACGAGCAGCGCCGGGCAGACGAGCGTATCGGCGGCGCAGCCGGCTGGCTGGCCGATGGCACACCGATCTGGTTTGGCGGCGCGGGCGGCAGCAGCAATGTCTTTGCACAGTGGGCCCCCAGGCTGGCCGCCAGTTTGCCGAAAGTGGGCGCGGCCGACGATGGCGGCTGCGTGGTGGTCGATTACTTCAAGCGTTATCCGATTCGCGCCGTGCGCGGCGAGCGTGGCGTGGTCGTACCCGGGCCGCTGAATGGCCGCTACCATGTGCAGTTCGAGAATGGCCAGAATCTCGCCTTGCGCAGCACCGGCGAGCTGATGCTGGTACAAGAGAAAGGCGGCCGCCCGCAATTGCGCGGCCGCTTCGGCGTCAATGAATATGTGGCGCGGGTGCTTGACCGTGAAGCGAATGCTGGCGAGCCGGAAGCGGCCAAGGCGCTGGCGATTGCTGCGCGCACCTATTTACAGCAGAACGCGGTGAGCGTGGCGGGCTGCCAGCAGATCGCTGACAGCAGCGCGACCCAGCGCGTCAGTCCCAGCCCCGCCACGCCGGCAGCGCTGGCGATTGCGCGCTGGACCGATCAGCTGATCGTCGATGGCGTCACCGTGCGCTATCACAGCAATCAGGCGTCCGAGGGGACCATGGCGTGGAGCGAGGCGGTGCGGCAGGCCAAACAGGGCAAGTACTATGATGAATTGCTGGCGGCGGCCTATCCCGGCGGCGCGCTGAGCACCGTTGGCAACACCGGCGCGCGTTGTCGTCGCCTGGCGCAGAACGAGGATTGGCTGGCGCGGTCCGTGCCGCGTTGGCAGCGCGTGCTGCTGCGCGAGGCCGGCTACGAGGCACCGCCACAAGCGCCGCTGGTCTGTGCCCTGGCCAGCGGCGCGCCGTATTCGGAACAGTCGCGCAACCGCATCTTCATGCGCCCGCTGGCCACGCGCGAAGACCGCATCACCTTGGCCCATGAATATTTACACCTTGGCCTGCGCCGCCATCCGCGCGGCCAGGACGAAGAATATGTCGAGCGGCTGGCCCGCCGGCTCGTCGACCTTAACCTGGAGGCCCTGTGAGTTTTTATATCCGTTGCTCGATTCCCCTGATGCTATTGCCACTCTGGGCGCAGGCCCAGGTCACCATCGATGCACCGAAGGGCGGCTGGCGCAATTCGGCCGGCGCGCGCGAGGACTATACGCAAGCGGTCAATTACCCCGCCGCGTCGGTCAACCTGCAGCCTGGCCAGGCCGAAACGGCGCAGATACGGGGACGTATCGCGGGCGCCGTCAAGGGCAAGCCCGCCACGCTGGTGGTCAATGGCGTGGCGATGCCGATGGAGGTGGGCGAGGACGGCAGCTACGGCCGTCCTTATGGATTCGGCAGCGGCTCGAACAGCGTGGAAGTGCGTTCTCCGGATGGCAGGAGCCGCGCGCGCACCCAGTTTGTCGACAGCTACCAGGGCAAGACGCAGGCGCGCTTGCGTATCGTGCTGTCGTGGGACAGCGCCGGCACCGATCTTGATCTGCATGTGGTCACGCCGGACGGTGGCCACGCCTGGTACGGCAATCGCGTATTGAAAGATGGCGGCGCACTGGATGTGGACGTGACCACCGGCTATGGCCCGGAAATCTTTTCCAGCGCGGCGCCGCTGAAGGGCAACTATCACGCCTATGTCAATTACTACGGCAGCGGCGAGAACACCGCCATGCTGACCGTCGCCCGCATATCGATCATCACCAACGAAGGCACGCCACGTGAAAAGTTGCAGAGCTTCCAGGTGCCGATGCGGGCCGCCGGCGAGCTGACCTTGGTGAAATCGTTCGTCTTGCCATAGTGGCCGCAAATGGCGCTTGCGGAGCCGCCGCACCTTGGCTATAATTCGCCCCCTCACTGAACGACGCATGCAAATGCCGAGTAAAGCAGGGTGAAAAAGAAGGTTGACGAAATGCTGCAAACGCTTCATACTCTTCCTTCTTCGCAGCTGACAAACACAACGCTTTGTCGATAGCGCGAAAGCAGTACCGAATACAGTTCTTTAACAATTAACAGTCGATAAGTGTGGGCATTTGATGTAAGTGCAGCGTCAATCTTCGGATTGACGTCTAACTTAAAATATCAAATGTTCACAAGAAATAATGAAATAGGATACTTCTTCGGAAGTAGCCTGTCAGTTTTTTGAGTGAGCAAACACCTCGCAATGCGAGGGGTTTGAACTAGTTAAATAGTTCGACCATGCCGGTAAAACGGCAAAGTAACAGAGATTAAACTGAAGAGTTTGATCCTGGCTCAGATTGAACGCTGGCGGCATGCCTTACACATGCAAGTCGAACGGCAGCACGGAGCTTGCTCTGGTGGCGAGTGGCGAACGGGTGAGTAATATATCGGAACGTACCCTAGAGTGGGGGATAACGTAGCGAAAGTTACGCTAATACCGCATACGATCTAAGGATGAAAGTGGGGGATCGCAAGACCTCATGCTCGTGGAGCGGCCGATATCTGATTAGCTAGTTGGTAGGGTAAAAGCCTACCAAGGCATCGATCAGTAGCTGGTCTGAGAGGACGACCAGCCACACTGGAACTGAGACACGGTCCAGACTCCTACGGGAGGCAGCAGTGGGGAATTTTGGACAATGGGCGAAAGCCTGATCCAGCAATGCCGCGTGAGTGAAGAAGGCCTTCGGGTTGTAAAGCTCTTTTGTCAGGGAAGAAACGGTGAAAGCTAATATCTTTTGCTAATGACGGTACCTGAAGAATAAGCACCGGCTAACTACGTGCCAGCAGCCGCGGTAATACGTAGGGTGCAAGCGTTAATCGGAATTACTGGGCGTAAAGCGTGCGCAGGCGGTTTTGTAAGTCTGATGTGAAATCCCCGGGCTCAACCTGGGAATTGCATTGGAGACTGCAAGGCTAGAATCTGGCAGAGGGGGTAGAATTCCACGTGTAGCAGTGAAATGCGTAGATATGTGGAGGAACACCGATGGCGAAGGCAGCCCCCTGGGTCAAGATTGACGCTCATGCACGAAAGCGTGGGGAGCAAACAGGATTAGATACCCTGGTAGTCCACGCCCTAAACGATGTCTACTAGTTGTCGGGTCTTAATTGACTTGGTAACGCAGCTAACGCGTGAAGTAGACCGCCTGGGGAGTACGGTCGCAAGATTAAAACTCAAAGGAATTGACGGGGACCCGCACAAGCGGTGGATGATGTGGATTAATTCGATGCAACGCGAAAAACCTTACCTACCCTTGACATGGCTGGAATCCTCGAGAGATTGAGGAGTGCTCGAAAGAGAACCAGTACACAGGTGCTGCATGGCTGTCGTCAGCTCGTGTCGTGAGATGTTGGGTTAAGTCCCGCAACGAGCGCAACCCTTGTCATTAGTTGCTACGAAAGGGCACTCTAATGAGACTGCCGGTGACAAACCGGAGGAAGGTGGGGATGACGTCAAGTCCTCATGGCCCTTATGGGTAGGGCTTCACACGTCATACAATGGTACATACAGAGCGCCGCCAACCCGCGAGGGGGAGCTAATCGCAGAAAGTGTATCGTAGTCCGGATTGTAGTCTGCAACTCGACTGCATGAAGTTGGAATCGCTAGTAATCGCGGATCAGCATGTCGCGGTGAATACGTTCCCGGGTCTTGTACACACCGCCCGTCACACCATGGGAGCGGGTTTTACCAGAAGTAGGTAGCTTAACCGTAAGGAGGGCGCTTACCACGGTAGGATTCGTGACTGGGGTGAAGTCGTAACAAGGTAGCCGTATCGGAAGGTGCGGCTGGATCACCTCCTTTCTAGAGTTTGCACGAACCGGGTAACTGGTTCACGCATCAAATGTTCACACTTATCGGCTGTTAATATAAAGAACAGCATTTGGGGCTGTAGCTCAGCTGGTTAGAGCACCGTGTTGATAACGCGGGGGTCGTTGGTTCGAGTCCAACCAGCCCTACCAGTTTCTGTAGTCTGGAAATACCCATAGGGGGATTAGCTCAGCTGGGAGAGCACCTGCTTTGCAAGCAGGGGGTCGTCGGTTCGATCCCGTCATCCTCCACCAAAAGTTCAAACGTAAATCAGTGCTGATAATGCGCCGGGATTTAGGTTTGGTCTTTTCGAGATCAAGTGCTGTATGTTCTTTAACAATCTGGAAGAAGTAAAGATTATTTATTGATTGGTTTGCCGTAAAAAGCAAATCGATGGGTAATGATTGTATGTATCAACAAACAAGCAACAACGTTGTACTTTCTTATCCCTGTAGCGCTCTTTGATTACCTAGTGATCAGAGGCTAACGTTATAGGGACAAGCGAATAAGTGCACATGGTGGATGCCTTGGCGATTACAGGCGATGAAGGACGTAGTAGCTTGCGATAAGCTGCGGGGAGTGAGCAAACACACTTTGATCCGCAGATTTCCGAATGGGGCAACCCACCCTTTTAGGGTATTGCATACTGAATACATAGGTATGCAAGGCGAACGCGGCGAACTGAAACATCTAAGTAGCTGCAGGAAAAGAAATCAACCGAGATTCCCAAAGTAGCGGCGAGCGAAATGGGAAGAGCCTGTACGTGATAGTCGGACCGATAACAGAATCCTCTGGAAATAGGAGCCATAGTGGGTGATAGCCCCGTATGTGAAATCGGACCGGTGGTACTAAGCGTACGACAAGTAGGGCGGGACACGTGACATCCTGTCTGAATATGGGGGGACCATCCTCCAAGGCTAAATACTCGTAATCGACCGATAGTGAACCAGTACCGTGAGGGAAAGGCGAAAAGAACCCCGGAAGGGGAGTGAAATAGATCCTGAAACCGTGTGCATACAAACAGTAGGAGCGGACTTGTTCCGTGACTGCGTACCTTTTGTATAATGGGTCAGCGACTTACATTCAGTGGCAAGGTTAACCATATAGGGAAGCCGTAGAGAAATCGAGTCCGAATAGGGCGATCAGTCGCTGGGTGTAGACCCGAAACCAAGTGATCTACTCATGGCCAGGATGAAGGTGCGGTAACACGCCCTGGAGGTCCGAACCCACTAATGTTGAAAAATTAGGGGATGAGCTGTGGGTAGGGGTGAAAGGCTAAACAAACTTGGAAATAGCTGGTTCTCTCCGAAAACTATTTAGGTAGTGCCTCAAGTATCACCATCGGGGGTAGAGCACTGTTATGGCTAGGGGGTCATTGCGACTTACCAAACCATTGCAAACTCCGAATACCGATGAGTGCGAGCTTGGGAGACAGACGTCGGGTGCTAACGTCCGGCGTCAAGAGGGAAACAACCCAGACCGCCAGCTAAGGTCCCAAAGATTGGCTAAGTGGAAAACGAAGTGGGAAGGCTAAAACAGTCAGGATGTTGGCTTAGAAGCAGCCATCATTTAAAGAAAGCGTAATAGCTCACTGATCGAGTCGTCCTGCGCGGAAGATGTAACGGGGCTAAGCCAGTCACCGAAGCTGCGGATATATCTTAGGATATATGGTAGGAGAGCGTTCTGTAAGCCTGCGAAGGTGTCTTGTAAAGGATGCTGGAGGTATCAGAAGTGCGAATGCTGACATGAGTAGCGATAATGGGGGTGAAAAGCCTCCACGCCGTAAGCCCAAGGTTTCCTGTTCAACGTTCATCGGAGCAGGGTGAGTCGGCCCCTAAGGCGAGGCAGAGATGCGTAGCTGATGGGAAGCAGGTTAATATTCCTGCACCGTCGTATGATGCGATGGGGGGACGGATCGCGGAAGGTTGTCCAACTGTTGGAATAGTTGGTTTTTGGCTCATAGAAGGCGCTTAGGCAAATCCGGGCGCGGAATTCAAGGGGTTGAGACGAGTGAACTTGTTCACGAAGCAATCGGAAGTGGTTCCAAGAAAAGCCTCTAAGCTTCAGTCATACGAGACCGTACCGCAAACCGACACAGGTGGGCGAGATGAGTATTCTAAGGCGCTTGAGAGAACTCGGGAGAAGGAACTCGGCAAATTGGTACCGTAACTTCGGGAAAAGGTACGCCCCGGTAGCTTGATTGGTTTACTCCATGAGGGTGAAAGGGTTGCAATAAACTGGTGGCTGCGACTGTTTAATAAAAACACAGCACTCTGCAAACACGAAAGTGGACGTATAGGGTGTGACGCCTGCCCGGTGCTGGAAGATTAAATGATGGGGTGCAAGCTCTTGATTGAAGTCCCAGTAAACGGCGGCCGTAACTATAACGGTCCTAAGGTAGCGAAATTCCTTGTCGGGTAAGTTCCGACCTGCACGAATGGCGTAACGATGGCCACACTGTCTCCTCCCGAGACTCAGCGAAGTTGAAATGTTTGTGATGATGCAATCTACCCGCGGCTAGACGGAAAGACCCCATGAACCTTTACTGTAGCTTTGCATTGGACTTTGAACCAATCTGTGTAGGATAGGTGGGAGGCTTTGAAGCGGGGACGCTAGTTCTCGTGGAGCCAACCTTGAAATACCACCCTGGTTTGTTTGAGGTTCTAACCTTGGTCCGTTATCCGGATCGGGGACAGTGCATGGTAGGCAGTTTGACTGGGGCGGTCTCCTCCTAAAGTGTAACGGAGGAGTTCGAAGGTACGCTAGATACGGTCGGACATCGTGTTGATAGTGCAATGGCATAAGCGTGCTTAACTGCGAGACTGACAAGTCGAGCAGGTACGAAAGTAGGACATAGTGATCCGGTGGTTCTGTATGGAAGGGCCATCGCTCAACGGATAAAAGGTACTCTGGGGATAACAGGCTGATTCCTCCCAAGAGTTCATATCGACGGGGGAGTTTGGCACCTCGATGTCGGCTCATCACATCCTGGGGCTGTAGCCGGTCCCAAGGGTATGGCTGTTCGCCATTTAAAGTGGTACGTGAGCTGGGTTTAAAACGTCGTGAGACAGTTTGGTCCCTATCTGCCGTGGGCGTTGGAAATTTGAAGGGGGCTGCTCCTAGTACGAGAGGACCGGAGTGGACGAACCTCTGGTGTACCGGTTGTCACGCCAGTGGCATTGCCGGGTAGCTAAGTTCGGAAGAGATAACCGCTGAAAGCATCTAAGCGGGAAACTTGCCTTGAGATGAGATTTCCCAGAGCCTTGAGCTCTTTGAAGGGTCGTTCGAGACCAGGACGTTGATAGGCTGGGTGTGGAAGTGCAGTAATGCATTAAGCTAACCAGTACTAATTGCCCGTACGGCTTGTCCCTATAACCTTAGCAGGTGCAGAGGATGAGAAAGTACATGTTGCGTGTTGTTGATCGCAATCATTACCCAAGTAATACCTCAATACATAATCGATACTTCTTCCAGATTCATGGCATTGTCGTCCTACAGGAGACAAACGCCAGTACAAGTTATGCCTGATGACCATAGCAAGTTGGTCCCACCCCTTCCCATCCCGAACAGGACCGTGAAACAACTTTGCGCCGATGATAGTGCTGCAACCAGTGTGAAAGTAGGTTATCGTCAGGCTTGTTATTCGCAGTAGAGAAAAACCCGATCAGAAATGGTCGGGTTTTTTTTCGTCTGATGCTTTTGCTTGATGCCGCTGGTGGTGTCGGATTACGCTTCGCTAATCCGACCTACCCGAGGTAATTGATGCGCGATTTTGCCGTACATACGGCGTAGTTGGCCGAAGTTGTCGGCCGCGAGCGCTTGTTGCGGGGATGTCAGAACGCCTTGTGGACATGTAATTGACAGTGGCTCGGTGATTCTGGAAGCCCATCTTGGCCGCCCGTGTTGTGAGCGACGGGCACCGTCATGTTCTCTTCATATTGACACTGTACGATGACTTCCATTCTCATCAAGTAATGTGTGCACCCATGCTGGCCAAGCTTAAACTCGTCAAAACTCCCAAAGGCATCGATAGTGCCTTGATGCTGTCGGCCATGCTGATACTCTGGATCGGCAATTACAGCAACCTCGACCTCATGATCGCCGACAGCATGTTCGACGGTGTGCGCGGACAATTTGCCGGCACTGGCAGCGCATGGGCGGGCAGTTTCCAGCTGGGCATGATCTTGCTTGGCGCCGCCTTGATTGGCTTGGCCGTCTGGGACACCTTGCATCCGCTGGCCTGGCTGGCATCACGCCGCAGCGCCTTGCGCGTGGTGGCGTTGTCGGCTATCTTCGTGCCGCTAAGCATCTATTGGCTCTCTTCCTTCAGCGACGTGCCTTGCCCCACAGATTTGTTGCGCTATGGTGGAATGGAGCCGTACACGCGCCTGCTGGAAACGTTGCCGGCCAGGGCATCTGCCATGGCATGCCTGCCCGCTACCCAGGCGAACGCTGCCTGGTGGATGTTGGCCTTGCCATTGTTCTGCCTGCCCGGACGGCCACGCACGGCGCTTCTGTTCGTCGGCGTCATGCTGCTGTGCGGTTTGGCGGCAGGATGGCAGCAACAGCTGCAGGGTACGCAATTTTTCACGCACACCTTGTGGTCTGCCTGGATCGCTTCTTTCCTCATATATCTGCTGCATAATTTGTTCCGGGTCGAGGACGCGTTGGCCTGAAACACGAAAGTACGTCACAATCTGCCTGTCGAGTTGTCGTTTCATACAAAAACAGGAGCACCATGAACGAGCAGATTGCGAGAGAAGTGGTATTGGTCCGTGCTATCGAGACGGCCGACCAGAAAAAAGAAGTCCTCAGCGAGGATGACCGCATGTATGCCAGCCGCAGCGCGCGTGAGCTTGCGCAGTGGCAAGCTTCGGGCAAGCAGGCCGAAGTGACAGGTGACGATTTCCTGCAGCAGCGCTCCGAGCTGATCCTCAAGCGCATCACCGAGCGCACGCCCGCCTTCGCCGCTTTCGCGAAACGCCGTAACGGCATGAAAACCCTGGCGCTGACCTTGCCCCTGCTGGCCCTGCTGCTGGGCGCCGGGCTCGATCGCATCACGGATCCCCATCGCGTCGACTTGCTGTCGGCACCCTTGCTGCTGATCATCGCCTGGAATGTGCTGGTCTACCTGGGCTTGCTGATCTGGTTATGCATCCCTTCGCATTCCCTCGGCTGGCCAAAAGCGGGACTGGTACGCCACCTGAGCGTGGGTCGCCTGGCCTTGCCGCGCAAACTGCCGCACGCCTTGTCCTCGGGCTTGCTCAGTTTCATGGGGGAGTGGGCGCACTTGAGCGCCAAGCTGACGGCCGCGCGCCTCAGTCGTACCATCCACCTGAGCGCCGCCATGTTTGCCATCGGCGCCGTTGCCTCGCTGTATGCGCGCGGTTTCCTGTCGCAATATGCGGCCGGCTGGGAAAGCACCTTTTTGAATGCTGGCCAAGTGCACAGCCTGCTTTCGACCCTGTTCGCACCAGCCATCGCCCTGTTTCATTTGCAAGGCTTTTCGTTGGCGGAAATCGAAGCGCTGCGCTTCCCGCAGACGACGACCGTCGAAGGCGGCGCGCGCTGGGTGCATTTGTATGCTGCGACGATTTTCCTGCTGGTGGTCGTTCCCCGCTTGGCCCTGGCCCTGGTCAACAACTGGCGCGCCGCGCGCTTGGCCAAGCACTTTCCGCTGGATCTAGATCAACCGTATTTCCGCAAGCTCAATGAAAGCATCGGCGTAGCCACGGGCGGCATGTTGCGCGTCTTGCCGTACAGCTTTACTGTCGATGAGCCGCGCCACAAGGGGCTGGGACAAATCGCCCTCATGCTGTTCGGCGAGCAGGGCCGCATGATGCTGCGCCCATCGACGTCGTATGGCGAAGAGCCGCAGGACATCTTGCGCGACACGGACTTGAATGATCCACAAGTCAATATCACGGCCGTGCTGTTCAACCTGACGGCGACGCCGGAAAAGGAAAATCACGGCGCCTTCCTCGATTACCTGGTGCAATCGTCAACGCGTGGCATCGCCGTCCTGATCGACGAGTCCAGCTACCTGGAACGCGCTGGCGAGCAGGCGGATAGTGGCGCCCGCCTGGCGGAGCGAGTCGCTCTGTGGCAACAGTTCTGCCAGTTCCACAAAACCACGGCCACCCGGGTCAATTTGCTCAATCCTGCCCTGCACCCGCTCGATGCCGGTGTCGGGCTGAAAGTATCGGCAGCAGCATGAGTGTGAATGTGAATAAAGATGTGCAGGATGATGCGGTACAGATTCAGTTCGCGCTGATTTCGCACACGAATAATGGCAAGACGACGTTGGCGCGCACCTTGGTGGGCGTCGATGTCGGTGAAGTGCGCGACGCCGCCCACGTGACCGTGTTTGCGGAATCGCATACCTTGCTGGCCACGCCGCAGGGCGATGCCTTGCAATTGTGGGACACGCCCGGCTTTGGCGACTCCGTGCGCCTGCTCAAGCGGCTGGGGCAGTCGGGTAATCCCATCGGCTGGTTCCTGCGCGAAGTGCTGGACCGTTATCGCGACCGCCCGTTCTGGCTCAGCCAGCAAGCGTTGCGCACGGCCAAGGACTCTGCCGATGTGGTGCTGTACTTGGTCAACTCTTCTGAACATCCCAGGGATGCTGGTTACTTGCCGGCGGAAATGAAAATCCTCGCCTGGCTGGATAAACCCGTGGTGGTCTTGCTCAACCAGATGGGGCCGCCACGTCCTGGCAATGAGGAGCACAGCGAGCAGGCGCGCTGGCGCGAGCATTTGCTGCAGTATCCTATCGTGCGCGAGGTCCTGGCGCTCGATGCCTTTGCCCGCTGCTGGGTACATGAGCGTGTGTTTTACGAAGCCGTGGGTAAATTGCTGCCGCAGTCGCAGCAAGCCGGCTATGCGCGCTTGTTTGCTACTTGGCAAGCGCAGAATACGGCGCGCTTCCGGCAGGCCATGCAGTTGCTGGCCACGCAGCTGGCGGTGGCTGGGCAGGATCGCGAAGCCATCGAGCCCGTCTCCAAGGGCTTGCTGAAATCGGCCTTGCAGGTTGTGGGTATTGGCAAGAATGCAGAGCAGCAACGCCAGGAAAAGGCCATGGCCAGTCTGGTGGCGCGGCTCAATACGCACAGCGGCGCGACCACGCGTGAACTCTTGATCCTGCACAAACTCGACCCGACCGATGCGCATAAGATTAATAGCCGGATACGGGAAAATTTCGCCGTGCGCGCGCCGATCGACAAGGCGCAAGCAGGGCTGCTGGGCGCCATGATTTCCGGGGCGGCGACGGGTCTGTCGGCCGACCTGATTTCCGGCGGCCTGACTCTGGGCACGGGCGCCTTGCTTGGCGGCGTGGTCGGTGCACTGACGTTTGCGGGCGCAGCCTGGGGTTTTAATTCCGGCACGGACCGCAACGAGCCCACCATGCAATTTACGGATGCCTTCCTGCGTACCCTGGTGGTGGCGGGCGTGCTGCGTTACCTGGCGGTGGCGCACTTTGGCCGTGGCCGCGGCAACTTTGTGGAAAGCGAGGCGCCGGCATTTTGGCAAGATGAGGTCGAGCAGGCGGTGGCGCGCCATGACGCTGCTTTGGTCGAGCTGTGGAAAGAAGTGCGCCGGGAAAAATCGCCGGAGCAAGCCGCCGAGCGGATCCTGCCCCTCATGTCGTCCATCACGTCCGATACCTTGGCGCGACTGTATCCGGATGTGGCGCGCCTGGTGTAGATGCCTGGTGTCGATAATCAGGCGCGGGCTTGCAGCCATTGTTGCAGAAATTGCACGCAGGCCCTGACCTTGGCGGAGTTCGACAGCCGCGACGTAGTTACCGCCCACACGTCGGCAGCCTGTTGATACGCGGGCAAAATGCGCACCAGCTTGCCTTGCGCCAGGCTGCTTTCCACATCCCAGGCCGAGCGCAAGATGATGCCGTGACCGTCCAGTGCCCATTGATGGACGATCTCCCCATTGTTGGCCGATAGCGGCCCATCGACCTTCACCGTTTCCAGCCCGCGCGGCCCTTGCAGTTTCCAGCGTCGCCCATCCTGGTCGCGCTCGCGGATGACGATGCAGTCATGCTCGCGCAATTGCGCCAGGGTTTCCGGCGTTCCACGTTGTGCGAGGTAGGCGGGTGCGGCGCACAGTACGCGCTGATTGCTGGCAATACGATGGGCGATCAGGTCTGGCTCGTGCACCACGCCGATGCGAATGTCGAGGTCGAAACCTTCGCCCAGCAGGTCAACGGGGCGATCGAGCAATTCCAGCTGTATTTTCAACTCTGGATATTGCTGTGCCAGCTGGGAGAGGGCGGGACCGAGCCGGTTGCGTCCAAAACCGGAGCTGGAGCAGATCCGTAACACCCCCTGCGGTTGCAATTTCGACTGCGCGACCGCTTCACCCATCTGCTCGACATCTTCCAGGATGCGCTGCGCCCATTGCCGCACGATCTCGCCATGGTCGGTGATGCTGACCCGGCGCGTGGTCCGGTGCAGCAAACGAACTTGCAGCGCCGCTTCCAGCATGCCGATGCGCTTGCTGACGACAGCCTTGGAAATACCCAGTTCCATTGCCGTGGCGGCGAAACTGGTTTTGTGGGCGACCTGGCAAAACAGGCGCAAGTCTTCCAGTAGCGGCGTATGTTTCATCGATTGATCACGAAATGTGGATACTTGGGTTATGAGTTCCCTGATTGTATTCTGATGCAGCGCCAGTATCATCAACGCATCCATCTAGCATCCATCTAGCATCCATCTATAACCAGGAGAACCTCATGCCCGCACACAGAATCGCAGTCATTGCCGGTGACGGCATCGGCAATGAAGTCATGCCGGAGGGCTTGCGTGTGGTTGAAGCGGCTGCGCGCCGTTTCAATATCGACCTGCAGTTCACGACGATGGCATGGGCGAATTGCGACTACTACCTCGAGCATGGCCAGATGATGCCTTCGGACTGGTTTGCGCAGCTCAAGGATTTCGACGCCATCTATTTTGGCGCCGTGGGTTGGCCGGACAAGGTGCCCGACCACATCTCCTTATGGGGTTCGCTGTTGAAATTCCGGCGCGAGTTCGACGAATACGTCAATTTGCGGCCCGTGCGGCTGATGCCGGGCGTACCGTGTCCGCTGGCGAACAAGAAGCCGGGCGATATCGATTTCTATGTCGTGCGTGAAAACACGGAAGGAGAATATTCCTCCGTGGGTGGGCGCATGTTCGAGGGTACGGAACGCGAAACGGTGCTGCAGGAATCCGTGTTTACGCGCAAGGGCGTCGACCGCATTCTGAAGTATGCGTTTGAGCTGGCGCAAAGCCGGCCTAAAAAACACCTGACATCGGCAACCAAGTCGAATGGTATTGCCATCAGCATGCCGTATTGGGATGAGCGGGTGGAGGCGATGGGCCCGAGCTATCCTGATGTGCGCTGGGACAAATACCATATCGATATTCTGGCGGCCCGCTTCGTGCTCAGCCCCGAGCGCTTCGATGTGGTGGTGGCGTCGAATCTGTTTGGCGATATCCTGTCCGACCTGGGCCCCGCCTGCACGGGGACGATTGCCATCGCACCGTCGGCCAATATCAATCCGGAGCGCACGTTCCCCTCAGTATTTGAGCCTGTACACGGTTCCGCACCTGATATCTATGGCCAGAATATCGCCAATCCGATCGGCATGATCTGGTCGGGCGCCATGATGCTGGACTTTCTCGGCAATGGTGAGGCCCGGTACTCGGCAGCGCATGACGCGATTTTGCGCGCCATCGAGCAGGTGCTCGAGCATGGGCCACGCACGCCGGACATGGGCGGCAGTGCCAGTACGACCGATGTGGGCATGGCGGTGGCAGCATTGCTGAAATAAAGCTTGCCGCCCGTGGGCGGCTTTGCTATAGTTCGCCTCCCCAATGAGACGCAGTCAAATGCGGCACTTGAGGATCACCGGAAACGGCGATGAGTAGTAAAGAAGGAGTTGACGGATGTAGTGAAATGCTTCATACTCTTCCTTCTTCGCAGCTGACAAACACAACGCTTTGTCGATAGCGCGAAAGTAGCAAATAAGCAGTACCGAATACCGTTCTTTAACAATTAACAGTCGATAAGTGTGGGCATTTGATGCAAATGCAGCGTCAATCTTAGGATTGGCGTCTAACTTAAAATATCAAATGTTCACAAGAAATAATGAAATAGGATACTTCTTCGGAAGTAGCCTGTCAGTTTTTTGAGTGAGCGACCCATCAGCAATGATGGTGCCTGTAAAAGGGCAAAGTAACAGAGATTAAACTGAAGAGTTTGATCCTGGCTCAGATTGAACGCTGGCGGCATGCCTTACACATGCAAGTCGAACGGCAGCACGGAGCTTGCTCTGGTGGCGAGTGGCGAACGGGTGAGTAATATATCGGAACGTACCCTAGAGTGGGGGATAACGTAGCGAAAGTTACGCTAATACCGCATACGATCTAAGGATGAAAGTGGGGGATCGCAAGACCTCATGCTCGTGGAGCGGCCGATATCTGATTAGCTAGTTGGTAGGGTAAAAGCCTACCAAGGCATCGATCAGTAGCTGGTCTGAGAGGACGACCAGCCACACTGGAACTGAGACACGGTCCAGACTCCTACGGGAGGCAGCAGTGGGGAATTTTGGACAATGGGCGAAAGCCTGATCCAGCAATGCCGCGTGAGTGAAGAAGGCCTTCGGGTTGTAAAGCTCTTTTGTCAGGGAAGAAACGGTGAAGGCTAATATCCTTTGCTAATGACGGTACCTGAAGAATAAGCACCGGCTAACTACGTGCCAGCAGCCGCGGTAATACGTAGGGTGCAAGCGTTAATCGGAATTACTGGGCGTAAAGCGTGCGCAGGCGGTTTTGTAAGTCTGATGTGAAATCCCCGGGCTCAACCTGGGAATTGCATTGGAGACTGCAAGGCTAGAATCTGGCAGAGGGGGGTAGAATTCCACGTGTAGCAGTGAAATGCGTAGATATGTGGAGGAACACCGATGGCGAAGGCAGCCCCCTGGGTCAAGATTGACGCTCATGCACGAAAGCGTGGGGAGCAAACAGGATTAGATACCCTGGTAGTCCACGCCCTAAACGATGTCTACTAGTTGTCGGGTCTTAATTGACTTGGTAACGCAGCTAACGCGTGAAGTAGACCGCCTGGGGAGTACGGTCGCAAGATTAAAACTCAAAGGAATTGACGGGGACCCGCACAAGCGGTGGATGATGTGGATTAATTCGATGCAACGCGAAAAACCTTACCTACCCTTGACATGGCTGGAATCCCCGAGAGATTGGGGAGTGCTCGAAAGAGAACCAGTACACAGGTGCTGCATGGCTGTCGTCAGCTCGTGTCGTGAGATGTTGGGTTAAGTCCCGCAACGAGCGCAACCCTTGTCATTAGTTGCTACGAAAGGGCACTCTAATGAGACTGCCGGTGACAAACCGGAGGAAGGTGGGGATGACGTCAAGTCCTCATGGCCCTTATGGGTAGGGCTTCACACGTCATACAATGGTACATACAGAGCGCCGCCAACCCGCGAGGGGGAGCTAATCGCAGAAAGTGTATCGTAGTCCGGATTGTAGTCTGCAACTCGACTGCATGAAGTTGGAATCGCTAGTAATCGCGGATCAGCATGTCGCGGTGAATACGTTCCCGGGTCTTGTACACACCGCCCGTCACACCATGGGAGCGGGTTTTACCAGAAGTAGGTAGCTTAACCGTAAGGAGGGCGCTTACCACGGTAGGATTCGTGACTGGGGTGAAGTCGTAACAAGGTAGCCGTATCGGAAGGTGCGGCTGGATCACCTCCTTTCTAGAGTTTGCACGAATCAGAAATGATTCACGCATCAAATGTTCACACTTATCGGCTGTTTAATTAAGAAGAAACAGTAGTCGTAGTAGTTCCGCGTTGGGGCTGTAGCTCAGCTGGTTAGAGCACCGTGTTGATAACGCGGGGGTCGTTGGTTCGAGTCCAACCAGCCCTACCAGCTAATTAGTAATATCTCAGGGGGATTAGCTCAGCTGGGAGAGCACCTGCTTTGCAAGCAGGGGGTCGTCGGTTCGATCCCGTCATCCTCCACCAAAGTTTTACTCGAAAGTGCAAACGTAAGCCGTCAGGTTTAGGTTTGATCTTTTAGCGATCAAAGCTGTTTCGTTCTTTAACAATCTGGAAGAAGTAAAGATTATTTATTGATCGGTTTGCCGTAAAAAGCAAATCGATGGGTAATGATTGTATGTATCAACAAACAAGCAACAACGTTGTACTTTCTTATCCCTGTAGCGCTCTTTTCGTTTGAAAGAATGAAGAGGCTAACGTTATAGGGACAAGCGAATAAGTGCACATGGTGGATGCCTTGGCGATTACAGGCGATGAAGGACGTAGTAGCTTGCGATAAGCTGCGGGGAGTGAGCAAACACACTTTGATCCGCAGATTTCCGAATGGGGCAACCCACCCTTTTAGGGTATTGCATACTGAATACATAGGTATGCAAGGCGAACGCGGCGAACTGAAACATCTAAGTAGCTGCAGGAAAAGAAATCAACCGAGATTCCCAAAGTAGCGGCGAGCGAAATGGGAAGAGCCTGTACGTGATAGTCGGACCGATAACAGAATCCTCTGGAAATAGGAGCCATAGTGGGTGATAGCCCCGTATGTGAAATCGGACCGGTGATACTAAGCGTACGACAAGTAGGGCGGGACACGTGACATCCTGTCTGAATATGGGGGGACCATCCTCCAAGGCTAAATACTCGTAATCGACCGATAGTGAACCAGTACCGTGAGGGAAAGGCGAAAAGAACCCCGGAAGGGGAGTGAAATAGATCCTGAAACCGTGTGCATACAAACAGTAGGAGCGGACTTGTTCCGTGACTGCGTACCTTTTGTATAATGGGTCAGCGACTTACATTCAGTGGCAAGGTTAACCGCATAGGGAAGCCGTAGAGAAATCGAGTCCGAATAGGGCGATCAGTCGCTGGGTGTAGACCCGAAACCAAGTGATCTACTCATGGCCAGGATGAAGGTGCGGTAACACGCCCTGGAGGTCCGAACCCACTAATGTTGAAAAATTAGGGGATGAGCTGTGGGTAGGGGTGAAAGGCTAAACAAACTTGGAAATAGCTGGTTCTCTCCGAAAACTATTTAGGTAGTGCCTCAAGTATCACCATCGGGGGTAGAGCACTGTTATGGCTAGGGGGTCATTGCGACTTACCAAACCATTGCAAACTCCGAATACCGATGAGTGCGAGCTTGGGAGACAGACGTCGGGTGCTAACGTCCGGCGTCAAGAGGGAAACAACCCAGACCGCCAGCTAAGGTCCCAAAGATTGGCTAAGTGGAAAACGAAGTGGGAAGGCTAAAACAGTCAGGATGTTGGCTTAGAAGCAGCCATCATTTAAAGAAAGCGTAATAGCTCACTGATCGAGTCGTCCTGCGCGGAAGATGTAACGGGGCTAAGCCAGTCACCGAAGCTGCGGATATTGTTCTGTGATTTATCACAGATATATATGGTAGGAGAGCGTTCTGTAAGCCTGCGAAGGTGTCTTGTAAAGGATGCTGGAGGTATCAGAAGTGCGAATGCTGACATGAGTAGCGATAATGGGGGTGAAAAGCCTCCACGCCGTAAGCCCAAGGTTTCCTGTTCAACGTTCATCGGAGCAGGGTGAGTCGGCCCCTAAGGCGAGGCAGAGATGCGTAGCTGATGGGAAGCAGGTTAATATTCCTGCACCGTCGTATGATGCGATGGGGGGACGGATCGCGGAAGGTTGTCTGACTGTTGGAATAGTCAGTTTCTGTCTCATAGAAGGCGCTTAGGCAAATCCGGGCGCAGGATTCAAGGGGATGGGACGAGTGAACTTGTTCACGAAGCAATCGGAAGTGGTTCCAAGAAAAGCCTCTAAGCTTCAGTCATACGAGACCGTACCGCAAACCGACACAGGTGGGCGAGATGAGTATTCTAAGGCGCTTGAGAGAACTCGGGAGAAGGAACTCGGCAAATTGGTACCGTAACTTCGGGAAAAGGTACGCCCCGGTAGCTTGAATGGTTTTACTCCATGAGGGTGAAAGGGTTGCAATAAACTGGTGGCTGCGACTGTTTAATAAAAACACAGCACTCTGCAAACACGAAAGTGGACGTATAGGGTGTGACGCCTGCCCGGTGCTGGAAGATTAAATGATGGGGTGCAAGCTCTTGATTGAAGTCCCAGTAAACGGCGGCCGTAACTATAACGGTCCTAAGGTAGCGAAATTCCTTGTCGGGTAAGTTCCGACCTGCACGAATGGCGTAACGATGGCCACACTGTCTCCTCCCGAGACTCAGCGAAGTTGAAATGTTTGTGATGATGCAATCTACCCGCGGCTAGACGGAAAGACCCCATGAACCTTTACTGTAGCTTTGCATTGGACTTTGAACCAATCTGTGTAGGATAGGTGGGAGGCTTTGAAGCGGGGACGCTAGTTCTCGTGGAGCCAACCTTGAAATACCACCCTGGTTTGTTTGAGGTTCTAACCTTGGTCCGTTATCCGGATCGGGGACAGTGCATGGTAGGCAGTTTGACTGGGGCGGTCTCCTCCTAAAGTGTAACGGAGGAGTTCGAAGGTACGCTAGATACGGTCGGACATCGTGTTGATAGTGCAATGGCATAAGCGTGCTTAACTGCGAGACTGACAAGTCGAGCAGGTACGAAAGTAGGACATAGTGATCCGGTGGTTCTGTATGGAAGGGCCATCGCTCAACGGATAAAAGGTACTCTGGGGATAACAGGCTGATTCCTCCCAAGAGTTCATATCGACGGGGGAGTTTGGCACCTCGATGTCGGCTCATCACATCCTGGGGCTGTAGCCGGTCCCAAGGGTATGGCTGTTCGCCATTTAAAGTGGTACGTGAGCTGGGTTTAAAACGTCGTGAGACAGTTTGGTCCCTATCTGCCGTGGGCGTTGGAAATTTGAAGGGGGCTGCTCCTAGTACGAGAGGACCGGAGTGGACGAACCTCTGGTGTACCGGTTGTCACGCCAGTGGCATTGCCGGGTAGCTAAGTTCGGAAGAGATAACCGCTGAAAGCATCTAAGCGGGAAACTTGCCTTGAGATGAGATTTCCCAGAGCCTTGAGCTCTTTGAAGGGTCGTTCGAGACCAGGACGTTGATAGGCTGGGTGTGGAAGTGCAGTAATGCATTAAGCTAACCAGTACTAATTGCCCGTACGGCTTGTCCCTATAACCTTAGCAGGTACAGAGGATGAGAAAGTACATGTTGCGTGTTGTTGATCGCAATCATTACCCAAGTAATACCTCAGTAAATAATCGATACTTCTTCCAGATTCATGGCCTTGTCGTCCTACAGGAGACAAACGCCAGTACAAGTTATGCCTGATGACCATAGCAAGTTGGTCCCACCCCTTCCCATCCCGAACAGGACCGTGAAACAACTTTGCGCCGATGATAGTGCTGCAACCAGTGTGAAAGTAGGTTATCGTCAGGCTTGTTATTCGCAGTAGAGAAAAACCCGATCAGAAATGGTCGGTTTTTTTTCGTCTGGATATTTACTGGGGCAACCCGAAAGCAAAGGCTGGGGTCAGACCCTCCGCAAAGGTTACCACCAACGCATGAGGGGGTCTGACCCCGGCTGTTCAATCCACGCCGACGTATGCAAGCAGCCAATACAGCAGACAAAAAAAAGGCAGCGCTACGCGCTGCCTTTGTCATTTATCAAGCTCATTAAAAGTGATAAGCGACTTTGACGTTCATGTAATTGACGCCGCTATTCGGTTTCTTGTAGCCGCCGTTCGAGAAATGCTGGATCTTCGCGGCGACTTCCCATTTGTTATTGAAGATATAGCCGACGCCGATATGGTCGCCGAACTGGAAGTGGGTCGACAGGCGGTTATCGTCGTTATCGTACAGCTTGGACAGCATGTGTACGCCAATACCGCCTTCTGCGTAGAAGCCCAGCTTATTCGTATTTTCAAAGCGGAACACAGGGGTAAAGCCCAGGTCCCACAGTTTTTGATGCTGGCCTGGGACATTCTGATAGCTCTTGCCATCCCAGCCGCCAATGCTGGCATCCCAGTAACCGCTCAGCTGCGTACCATTCGATACGAACCAGGCTTTGTCCCAGTTCGAGGTCACGCCGGCGCGTACCATTTGTACTTTCACGCCCTTGGCATATTCGCCGTAGACGGAGTCGATCAGTTTGTCGTCGGCGGCAAAGCCGGCGTTGGCCGCCATCAGCGCGGCAACGGCGGCGATGGATTTGAGGAGATTCTTCTTGAAGAACATAGAGGCTTTCATCGTAAAATTGGCCGATAGGCTATTGTTGTACAGGCACCTTGCTTTGCATGCCGCTCTCGCCACTTGTTGATCTCAGGGGTTCAATTGACATTCTCTACAAAAATCGCATTTCTCGGTATCGGTCTGATGGGGGATCCGATGGTCCGGTGCCTGTTACGCGCTGGATATTCTGTCACAATTTGGAATCGCACGCACAGCAAGGCCCAAGTTCTGCGTGCAGCAGGGGCGCAGTCGGCCGTTTCCGTGACAGAGGCGGTCAATGGCGCGGACGTGATCATCTCGATGCTGGAAGCCGGTCCCATCGTGGCGCAGGTGTTGCAAGAGGCGCTGCCAGCCCTGGCAGCTGGCGCGATGTGGATCGATATGAGTTCCACCCAACAGTCAGAAGCCCAGAAATTTCATGCCATCTTGCACGCGGCAGGCCATGCCTTCATCGATGCGCCCGTGTCGGGCGGCGTCGGCGGGGCACAGGCGGGTACCCTGGCCATCATGGCTGGCGCCAGCGCCAACGATTACGCGCGGGTTGAAGCGATTCTGTCGGCCATGGGGCGCCCGACTCTGGTGGGGCCGGCCGGCAGTGGCCAGGTGGCCAAGCTGTGCAATCAGCTGATCGTCGGCGCCACCCTGACTATCGTGGCCGAGGCGCTGTTGCTGGCACAGGCGGCCGGCGCCGATGCGGCTTCCGTGCGGGCAGCCATCCGTGGCGGCTTTGCCGAGAGCAAGATTTTTGAGGTGCATGGCCAGCGCATGCTGGAACGTAATTTTGTGGCCGGTGGGCAGGTGAAAAGCCAGATCAAGGACATGCACAACATCCTCGCGGCAGCCGAGGCGGCCCACGTCACCTTGCCGGTGACGCAGCTGGTGACGCAGCGCTATGAAACCCTCGCCACCACCCATCCGACGGCAGACCATGCGGCGGCCTTGCTGGCCCTGGAAGCGTTGAATCCGGGCCAGCGCCTGGGTACTGGTCCGGATAAACTGAGCTGATTCAAGCGATGGGCAGGCTCGCTTCGGCCAGCTTGACCCAGAAACTGGCGCCGATGGGCAGCAGGTTGTCGTTGAAGTCGTAGCTGCCATTGTGCAAGACGCACGGCCCCAGGCCGTGACCGCCGTCGCGGTGCTCGCCATCGCCATTGCCGATGAAAATGTAGCAGCCGGCCTTTTCCTGCAGGAAGAAGGCGAAATCTTCCGCACCCATGGTCGGTTCGACATTCGCGTTGACCTTGTCCGCGCCCACCACGCTTTTCATCACGTCGACGGCAAATGCCGTTTCTTTCGCGTGGTTGACCAGCGGCGGATAGTTGCGCTTGAAGTGGAACTCGACTTCCGCGCCAAAGGCGGCGGAAGTGTGCACGGCGATCTCGCGCATGCGTTCCTCGATCAGGTCCAGCACGGGCGTGGTGAAGGTGCGCACGGTGCCGACCAGGCTGGCATCATCGGGGATCACATTGGTGGCGCTGCCTGCGTGGATTTGCGTGATCGACAGCACGGCCGTGTCGAGCGGACTCTTGTTGCGCGTGATGACGGTTTGCCAGCTTTGCGCGATTTGCACGGCCACCATCACGGGATCGATGCCCTTGTGGGGCTGGGCTGCGTGGGCACCCTTGCCTTTGACGGTGACGTGGAATTCATTGCTGGACGCCATCATCGGGCCTTCCACCACGCTCAGAGTGCCTGTTTCAGCGCCTGGCCAGTTGTGCATGCCATAGATGGCATCCATGGGAAAGCGGGTAAACAAGCCGTCTTCGATCATTTCGCGCGCGCCGGCGCCGCCTTCTTCTGCTGGCTGGAAGACCAGGTACACGGTGCCGTCGAAATGGCGGTGCTGCGCCAGGTAATGGGCGGCGCCCAGCAGCATGGCAGTGTGGCCGTCATGGCCGCAGGCGTGCATCTTGCCCGGATGGCGTGAAGCATGCTCGAAGGTGTTCATTTCCTGCATCGGCAAGGCATCCATGTCGGCGCGCAGGCCGATGGCGCGTGTCGAAGTGCCATTCTGAATGATGCCAACCACGCCAGTGCGGCCCAGGCCGCGTACCACGGGAATGCCCCACTCCGTCAGTTTGGCGGCGACCACGTCCGAGGTGCGCTGTTCTTCGTAGCACAGCTCGGGATGCGCGTGCAGGTCGCGGCGGATACCTTGCAGCTCGGATTGAAACGCCAAGATCGGATCAACTAGTTTCATGGGACTCTCCTGTGGATGCTGGCGCGCAGCAATGTATGGCGCGCCGGACCGCGCTTGCTTGATCGAAAACAGGCGCGGCTAATAGTGCATTGTAGCCCTTGTTTGCCGGGTAAATCCAGCGCACGGACATGCTTGCTACGGCGCCAACAGCAAGCGCGCGGAATGGTTTACAGTATCGCCTTCCCCCAACGTTTTTGGATTGCCCATGACCACCACCCAAGTGCGCGCCGCCTGCCCGCTCGATTGCCCCGATACCTGCGCCCTCCTGGTCACGGTGACCGATGGCGTGGCAACAGCCGTCAAGGGCGATCCCGACCACCCGACCACGGCTGGCGTGCTGTGCACGAAGGTGTCGCGCTTCACGGAACGCACCTACCATGCGGACCGTTTGCTGCATCCGCTGCGCCGCGTGGGCAAGAAGGGGGAAGGCAAGTTCGAGCGCATCAGCTGGGAAGAAGCACTGCAGACCATCGCGGCCCGCTTGAAACCGATCGCCGCGCGCGATCCGCAGGCGATCTTGCCGTACAGCTACTGCGGCACCATGGGCCTGGTGCAGGGCGAATCGATGTCGTCGCGTTTCTTCAACCAGTTGGGCGCTTCCCTGCTGGACCGCACCATCTGCGCGTCGGCCGGTGCCACGGGCTACCGCTACACGGTGGGCGCCAGCATCGGCACGGACATGGAGCAGTTCCAGAACGCGAAATTGATCATCATCTGGGGCGGCAACCCGATCGCCTCGAATTTGCACTTCTGGATGCGCGCGCAAGAGGCCAAGCGCCATGGCGCCACCCTGATCGCCATCGATCCCTACCGTTCGCTGACGGCCGAAAAATGCCACCAGCATATTGCCCTGCTGCCGGGTACCGATGCGGCCCTGGCGCTGGGCTTGATGCATGTGCTGATCACCGAAGACCTGGTCGACCAGGACTATATTGCGCAGTACACCATCGGCTATGCCGAACTGAAACAGCGCGCCCTGGAATGGCCACCCGAGCGCGTGGCCGAGGTGTGCGGCATCACGGCTACGAAAGTGGTGGAACTGGCGCGCCTGTACGGCCAGGCTTGCCGCTCTGGCGAGGGCGCCGCCATCCGGGCCAACTACGGCGTGCAGCGCGTGCATGGCGGCGGCATGGCCGTGCGCAACATTGCTTGCCTGCCGGCCCTGACGGGGGCCTGGCGCCATCCTGCCGGCGGCATGCAGCTGTCGAGCTCGGGTTCCTTCCCCGTCAACCGCAAGGCCCTGCAGCGCCCGGATTTATTGAAAGGCACGCCGCGCACCATCAACATGAGCACCATCGGCGATGATTTATTGAAAGAAAGTTCCGTCGAGTTCGGCCCGCAAGTGGAAGCCGTGATCGTCTACAACTCGAATCCCCTGGCGGTGGCGCCCGATTCCTCGAAAGTGGCGCAGGGTTTTGCCCGCGAAGATCTGTTTACGGTTGTGCTCGAACATTTCCAGACCGACACCGTCGATTATGCCGACATCGTGTTGCCCGCCACCACGCAGCTGGAGCATGTCGATGCGCACTCCACCTATGGCCACCTGTACATGATGGCGAACAATGCGGCCGTGGCGCCGCTGGGCGAAGCGAAGGCGAATACGGAAATCTTCCGCCTGCTGGCGCAGCACATGGGCTTTGATGACCCGTGCTTCCAGGAAAGCGACGATGCGCTGGCGGCCAAGGCGTTCGATGCGACGGATGCGCGCGCCGTGCATTTCGACTGGGAATCGCTGAAACGCACGGGCTGGCAAAAGCTGGCCATGGCCGAGGCGCCATTTGCCGAGGGCGGCTTCCCCACGCCATCGGGCAAGTGCGAGTTTTACTCGGAGGCCATGGCGCAGGCGGGACTCGATCCCTTGCCCACGTATATCGCGCCGCACGAATCGCTGGCCAGTAATCCTGCCCTGGCGGCCCGTTATCCGCTGGCCATGATTTCTCCGCCAGCGCGCAATTTTCTCAATTCCACGTTCGTCAACGTGAAAAGCCTGCGCGCGGCCGAGGGCGAGCCGCACCTGGACATCCACCCTGACGATTGCGCCACGCGCGGCATCGCGGCCGGCGACATGGTGCGCATCTTCAACGACCGTGGCAGTTTTGTTGCCAAGGCCAGGGTGACGGACAAGGCGAGACGGGGCCTGGTGGTGGGCTTGTCCGTGTGGTGGAAGAAACTCGCCAGCGACGGCAAGAACGCCAATGAAGTGACCAGCCAGCGCCTGACGGACATGGGCCGCGCGCCGACCTTCTACGATACGCTGGTCGAAGTGGAAAAGGCTGCCTGACCATGGCCCTGGCGCGCTGGCCGGCCCGCTTGCTTGTCGGCACGGTGTGCATGCTGCTGGGCGGCTGCACGCAGTTGCGCTACTACACGCAAGCGGCGCAGGGGCAATATGCCCTGTGGTCCGGCGCGCGCCCCATCGGTGACTGGCTGGACGACCCGGCCACCGAGCCGCGCCTGAAAGTGCGCCTTGCCAAGGCGCAGCAGATTCGCCGCTTTGCCGTCAGCGAACTGGACTTGCCAGACAATGGCAGCTACAAGAACTACGCTTCTCTGCGGCGCCCCTTCGTGCTATGGAACGTGGTGGCCACGCCGGAATTGTCGCTGCAGCCGCTGCAATGGTGTTTTCCCATCGCCGGTTGCGTGAATTACCGCGGCTATTACAGCAAGGAGGAAGCACTCGCGTATGCCGACGAGTTGCGGGCCCAGCATTACGACGTGCAGGTAGGCGGCGTGCCCGCGTATTCCACCCTGGGCTGGTTCGATGATCCCCTGCTGTCGACCTTTATCAATTACAACGATGCGGAATTGGCGCGCCTGATCTTCCATGAACTGGCGCACCAGGTGGTGTACGTGCCCGGCGATTCGGCCTTTAACGAGTCGTTTGCCAGTGCCGTGGAAGAGGCGGGCGTGCAGCGCTGGCTGGCGCGCGAGGGCAATGACACGATGCGTGCTGCGTACGCCCAGTACGCGGCGCGGCGTCAGGATTTCCTGGCCCTGCTGCTGCGTTACCGGGGCGAACTGGAAGCCGTGTATGCGAGCGACGCCAGCGATGCGGACAAGCGCGCGCGCAAGGCGCAGGTGTTTGCGGCATTGCAAGACGCGTATCAGGTGCTCAAGCAACACTGGGGTGGTTTTGCCGGTTATGACCGCTGGTTCGAGCAGCCATTGAGCAATGCGCACCTCGCTTCCGTGTCTACCTACAATGAATTTTTGCCCGCCTTCAAAAAATTGCTGGAAGAAAAAAAGAACTTTCGTGCTTTTTATGCTGCAGTGCACACAATGGCTCAGATCAAGAAGCCTGAGCGCAGGCGTGCGCTGGAACAATTGTCCAGCCCCTGACCCGTAAAGATTGTCTTGCGCGCCAGGTCTAACGATCCTGCAACAGTGTATTTATCATGTTGCATTGCAGCATAAAATACCCCTAGAGTTGCCGCTCGAATACTGTTGAAAGCGCTTGCATGGAAGCGCGGCGCCCGATAGCATCGCGTTAGTAGCATAGAGCAATTGCTCGTCAGAATGCTCAAACTGACTGCAGGACGACAGAATCCGCAGCAATGATCCGTGCCGGCAGGCTGTGCCGGCTCCCCCACGATTATTCGAGACAAGAGGCACAGGATGGAAAAAATTTGGCTGAAGTCGTATCCTCCAGGCGTTCCCGCCGACATCGATCCTGATCAATATCGTTCGCTGGTGCATTTGCTGGAAGAAGCGTTTCAAAAATATGCAGACCGCAATGCCTATGTCTGCATGGACAAATTTCTCACCTATGCCGAACTCGACACCTATTCGCGCCAGTTGGGCGCCTGGCTGCAAAGCCGTGGCCTGAAGAAGGGCGCCAGGGTTGCCCTGATGATGCCGAACGTGCTGCAGTATCCGGTGGCGATTGCCGCCGTCTTGCGCGCCGGCTACACGGTAGTCAACGTCAATCCGTTGTACACGCCACGTGAACTCGAGCACCAGCTCAATGATTCGGGCAGCGAAGCCATCATCGTGCTGGAAAACTTTGCCCATACGGTCGAACAAGTGTTGAGCAAGACGGCCGTCAAGCACATCATCGTCGCCAGCATGGGTGAAATGCTGGGTGGCTTGAAAGGCATGATCGTCAATTTTGTCGTGCGCAACGTCAAGAAGATGGTGCCCGCGTATTCCTTGCCGAACGCCATGCGTTTCAAGCAGGCGCTGGCGCTGGGCAGCCGCATGAAACTCACGCCTGTCGAACTGAGCATCAATGACGCTGCCTTCCTGCAATATACGGGCGGCACGACGGGCGTGTCGAAAGGCGCGACCTTAAGCCACCGCAACGTGATTGCCAATGTGCTGCAGAGCGAAGCGTGGTCGGGCGCGGCACTCGATCAGAACAGCAAGGAGCAGTTGATCATCGTCTGCGCCTTGCCGCTGTACCATATCTTTGCCCTGACGGCGTGCGCGATGTGGGGCACGCGCGTGGGCGCGCTGAATATCCTGATCCCGAATCCGCGCGATATCCCGGGCCTGATCAAGGAGCTGGGCAAGTACAAATTCAACCTGCTGCCGGCAGTCAATACCCTGTATAACGCGCTGGTCAACCACCCCGATTTTGCCAAGCTCGATTTCTCGGGCTTGAAGATCGCCAATGGCGGCGGCATGGCGGTGCAGCAAGCTGTCAACGACAAATGGCTGCAGGCGACGGGCGTGTCCATCATCGAAGGCTATGGCCTGTCGGAAACGTCGCCTGTCGCTACCTGCAACCGCGCCGACAGCACGGCGTTCTCCGGCACCATCGGCTTGCCGATTCCATCGACCGAGATC
The DNA here is from genome assembly GCF_023509035.1 of Janthinobacterium lividum. Lineage (NCBI taxonomy): Bacteria > Pseudomonadati > Pseudomonadota > Betaproteobacteria > Burkholderiales > Oxalobacteraceae > Janthinobacterium > Janthinobacterium lividum. The sequence goes on from NZ_CP075583.1 coordinate 1,360,832, forward strand.
GCCATCCTCGACGATGACGGCAAGGAAGTGCCTCTGGGGCAGACGGGCGAGATCGCCATTCGTGGTCCGCAAGTGATGACGGGCTACTGGAATCGCCCCGACGAGACGGCCAAGGTCATGACACCAGACGGCTACTTCAAGTCGGGCGACGTGGGCATCATGGACGAACGCGGCTACGTGAAGATCGTGGACCGCAAGAAAGACATGATTCTCGTCTCCGGCTTCAATGTGTATCCGAACGAAGTCGAAGCCGTCATTGCGGCCCATCCAGGCGTGCTCGAGTGCGCCTGCGTGGGCGTGCCGGACGAACACTCGGGCGAGGCAGTGAAAGTGTTTGTCGTGCGCAAGGATCCGAACCTGACCCAGGCAGTGCTGGCCGCGTATTGCAAGGAACAATTCACAGGCTACAAGCGGCCGAAATATATCGAGTTCCGCGATGAACTGCCGAAGACCAACGTCGGCAAGATTTTGCGTCGCGCCCTGCGTGACGAAACGAAGATAGCAGCATAAACAGTGTGGGATGCGCCAGGAGGCGCGTCCCTTTTACAGATAAAGATGAGGCGAGATGGACAAGATTTGGTTGAAGTCGTACCCGGACAGCGTTCCCGCAGAGATTGATTGCACGCAATACCGTTCCGTGACGCATTTGTTGGAAGAGTCGTTCCAGAAATACGCGGACCGCAACGCTTTTGTATGCATGGATAAATTCCTTACCTATCGCGAGCTCGACCAGCTGTCGCTGCAGATGGGCGCCTGGCTGCAAAGCAAGGGCCTGAAGACGGGTGCGCGCGTGGCGATCATGCTGCCGAACGTGCTGCAGTATCCGGTGGCCATGGCGGCGATCCTGCGCGCCGGCTACACGGTGGTCAACGTGAATCCGCTGTACACGCCGCGCGAATTGCAGCACCAACTGATCGATTCGGGCAGCGAAGCGATCATCGTGCTGGAAAACTTCGCCACCACGGTCGAGCAGGTGTTGCCGCATACCCAGGTCAAGCATGTGATCGTCGCCACCATGGGCGACTTGCTCGGTGGCTTGAAGGGCACCATCGTCAACTTTGTCGTGCGCAAGATCAAAAAAATGGTGCCAGCGTTTTCCTTGCCGGGCGCCATCAGTTTCAACAAGATGCTGGCCGAGGGTTCCCGTTTGACACTCACGCCGGTGCAGCAGGGGCATGACGATATCGTCTTCCTGCAATACACGGGGGGTACGACGGGCGTGTCGAAGGGCGCGATGTTGTTGCACCGTAATGTGATTGCCAATGTGCTGCAAAACGAGGCGTGGATTTCGCCCGTGATGACCAAGGAGATGCGCGCTACCTCGATGGGATTCATGTGCGCCTTGCCCCTGTATCATATTTATTCGCTGACGGTCAGCGCCCTGATGGGCATGCGCGTGGGCGGCTTGAACGTGCTGATCCCCAACCCGCGCGACATTCCCGGTTTCGTCAAGGAATTGTCCAAGCACAAGATCGTCGTTTTCCCGGCCGTCAACACCTTGTACAACGCGTTGCTGAACAATGCCGACTTTGCCAAGCTCGATTTCTCCTCCTATAAGGTGTGCAATGGCGGCGGCATGGCCTTGCAGCGCAACGTGGCCGAACGCTGGCTGAAACTGACGGGCTGCCCGCTGATCGAAGGCTATGGCATGTCGGAAACATCGCCGGTGGTGACGGGCAACCGCGTCGATATCACGGAATTCACGGGCACCATCGGCTTGCCTTTCCCGTCGACGGAAGTCGCCATTTTGAACGACGACGGCGTGGAAGTGCCGTTGGGCGAGCCGGGCGAGATCGCCGTGCGCGGTCCGCAAGTGATGGCCGGCTACTGGCAGCGTCCGGACGAGACGGCCAAGTCGATGACGGCCGACGGCTACTTCAAGACGGGCGACGTGGGTGTCATGGATGAGCGCGGCTATGTGAAGATCGTGGACCGCAAGAAAGACATGATCATCGTTTCCGGCTTCAATGTGTATCCGAACGAAGTGGAAGACGTGGTCGCGTCGTGCCCGGGCGTACTGGAATGCGCCTGCATCGGCGTGCCTGACGCCAACGCGGGCGAAGCCGTGAAAGTGTTTGTCGTGCGCAAGGATCCTAACCTGACAGTGGAACAGATCCGCGAGCATTGCAAGCATGAATTGACGGCCTACAAGAAACCGAAATACATCGAGTTCCGCGATGAATTGCCGAAGACCAATGTCGGCAAGATCTTGCGCCGTCAATTGCGCGACGAAAAGAAGGTTGCCTAGGCTTTAACTTTGCAAGCCAGCCTTGCCGTCCCGGACGGTAAAGCTGGCCAGTGTCGCGATGGTAGAAGCGCTGTCGCGCACATTCTCCAGGCCCTGGAACAGGGTCGTGGTTTTCTCCGGCGTGATCTCCATCAACATATAGCCGCGCTTGTCGCTGCGTCCGTAACGGATGTGCGGGTTCATCGCCACGTACTGGTCCGTGCGCGCCTGTGGGCGGGAACTCGACGTGATGGAGGTGCCGCAAAACTCCGTGGCCAGCACGGGATTGCTCTTGCCGGTGGGGCGCGTGGCGTTGCGGCTCAGTTCAGTGGCATAAAAGGTGTGTACGTCGCCCGACAGCACCAGCGGGTTGCTGGCCTTGCTGCTGCGCAGGGCATCGAGCAGGTGCTGGCGCGCCAGTGGATAGCCATCCCAGCCATCGGTCCAGATGCGTTCGTCGCCGGGCCGCAGGATGGGTACCTGGCTCGATTGCGCCATCAGGGTTTGCTGGGCCAGGATATTCCAGCGCGCCGGGGAATCATCGAGGCCGGCTTGCAGCCAGCGCTGCTGTTCCTCGCCCAGCATGGTGCGCTGCGGTTTCAGTAAATCGGGGCAGTTGCGCGTGGTGACGGAATTGGAGCCGCCGCGGCCCGGCTTGGCGCATGCGTGATAGGCGCGGTATTGCCGGTCGTCCAGCACGTGGAAGCGCGCCAGACGGCCCCAGTCATAGCGCTGGTAGATGCGCATGTCGACAAAACCTCGCCGCCCCAGCGGCAGCAAACGCAGCGGCATGTGTTCATAAAACGCCTGATAGGCGGCTGCGCGGCGCTGCAAAAAGTTAGGCGTGAGCAACTCGTCGCGGTCGTTGCCGTAATCGTTGGACACTTCATGGTCGTCCCAGGTGACGATCCACGGCGCGGCCAGGTGCGCGCCCTGCAAGTCGCGGTCGCTCTTGTATTGCGCGTAGCGGGCGCGGTACTCATCCAGCGTAAAACTTTCATGCGTGCGCACGGCCCGGTTCCGGGTGCTGCAGCTGGTACGGTCCCCACTCATAAATGTAATCGCCGAGGAAGGCCACCAGGTCTGGCGCGGCCGCCGTGATGTGCCGGTGCGCCGCGTAGGCGCAAATTCCCAGTGCTGACACGAAGCGACTGCCAGTTTCAGCGAGGAAGGCATGGAGCCGGGCTCGGGTGCCGTGCGCGTGCGGCCCGCAGGGCTGACGGCGTCGCCAAGCATAAAGCGGTACCAGTACCAGCGTCCGGGGGCCAGGCCGCCCACGTCGACGTGCACGCTGTGCGCGAGGGCGGGCGTGGCCGTGGCTTGCCCCTTGGCGACGACGCGTCTAAAACCTTCGTCGTCGGCCACTTCCCAGCGCACGTTCAAGGCGATGGCGGGCGTGGCGGCGGCATGCAGCGGGTCGTAGCAGATGCGCGTCCACAGCACCACCGCATCGGGCAAGGGCGAACCGGAGGCAACGCCGAGCGCAAACGGATAGCCCGTGCCATTCAAGCGCGTGGCGGCGCTCGCGCTGGAACCGGACAGCACGCTGCCGGCGGCAGCCAATGCCGTGATGCGCGCAGCGCTCTGCAGAAAGATGCGGCGCTGACTATCCATAGTGTGGAATTATTGCGACAATCAAGACGACAATAAGGTCTCGATCGGCGGCACCTTGCGCGGCTTGCGGTCGGAGTCCGTTGCCACATAGATCAGGGTGGCTTCCGTGACTTTCACGATGCATGCCTGCAGGCGGTTGCGCTCGGCGTACACCTCGACATTGACAGTGATCGAGGTATTGCCAACCTTGACGATGTCGGCGTAGAAGGATAGAAGATCGCCGACGAAGACGGGATTTTTGAAGACGAAGGAGTTGACGGCGATGGTGGCGACGCGGCCGTTGGCGCGCCGGGTAGCCGGCAGGGAACCGGCGATATCGACCTGCGCCATGATCCAGCCGCCGAAGACGTCGCCGTACACATTGGCGTCGGACGGCGCGGGCATCATGCGCAATTCCGGCATTTTTCCGGCGGGCAGGCCGGAGGCGAGGCAGTTGTCGGGGCGGTCGGAGGAGGTGCTCATCTTTTATTCTCATGAAAGGCTACAATTGCCCCGATTGAACCATAAAAAGCCGACCTTCGCCATGCGCCGTTCCCAGACTCCCCCTCCGCCCCGCTCGCCAGCCTCCGCCAGCCACAGCGATTTCGCCACCATCAAGACCTTGCTGCCATACCTGTGGGTTTACAAATGGCGGGTGCTGCTGGCGCTGCTATGCCTGGTGGGCGCCAAGCTGGCCAACGTGGGCGTGCCCCTGATCCTGAAAAAACTCGTCGATGCCATGACGATCACGGCGGCCCATCCGCAAGCGCTGCTGGTGTTGCCGGTTGGCTTGCTGGTGGCGTATGGCTTGCTGCGCCTGTCGACCACCTTGTTTTACGGAATTGCGAGAATTCCTGTTCGCCAGGGTGACGCAACGGGCCGTGCGCACCATCGCGCTGCAAGTGTTCCGCCACCTGCATGCGCTGTCCCTGCGCTTTCACTTGAACCGCCAGACGGGCGGCATGACGCGCGACATCGAACGGGGCACGCGCAGCGTCGGCTCGCTCATTTCCTATACCTTGTTCAACATCCTGCCGACCCTGGTGGAAATCACCCTCGTGCTCGGCTATCTGGTCTTGCATTACGACATCTGGTTCACCGTGATCACGGCGGTGGCGCTGGTGTCCTACATCGCGTTTACCGTGCTGGTGACGAACTGGCGTACGCATTTCCGCCGCACCATGAACGACCTCGACTCGAAGGCGAATACCAAGGCCATCGATTCGCTGATCAACTATGAAACCGTGAAATATTTCGGCAACGAAGATTACGAGGCGAAGCGCTACGACGAGGGCTTGCAGCGTTATGAATCGGCGGCCGTGAAATCCCAGACCTCACTGTCCCTGTTGAACACGGGCCAGTCCTTGATCATCGCCACTGCCGTCACCTTGATCCTGTGGCGCGCCACGGTGGGCGTGATCGCCGGTACGATGACCCTGGGCGACCTGGTGCTGGTCAACGCCTTCATGATCCAGCTGTATATCCCCCTCAATTTTTTAGGGGTCATTTACCGCGAAATCAAGCAAAGCCTGGCCGACATGGAACGCCTGTTTTCCTTGCTGAACGAAAACCGTGAAATCGCCGATACGCCGGACGCCAAAGCGCTCGTCACGCGGGGCGCGGCCGTGCGTTTCGACCACGTGGATTTCAGCTATGAAGCCAAGCGGCAAATCCTGTTCGACGTGGATTTCCAGATTCCCGCCGGCACCACGACGGCGGTGGTGGGCCACAGCGGTTCGGGCAAGTCGACCCTGTCGCGTTTGTTGTTCCGCTTTTATGAAGTCGATGGCGGCAGCATCACCATCGATGGCCAGGACTTGCGGGCAATCACGCAGGATTCCCTGCGCGCGGCCATCGGCATCGTGCCGCAGGACACGGTGCTGTTCAACGACACCATCGAATACAACATTGCCTACGGCAAGCCGGGCGCCAGCAAGGAAGCCATCGTGGCAGCGGCCAAAGCGGCGTCGATCCATGATTTTATTGAAAGCTTGCCAGATGGCTACAACTCCATGGTGGGCGAGCGGGGCTTGAAACTGTCGGGCGGCGAAAAGCAGCGCGTGGCCATCGCCCGAACTTTGCTGAAAGACCCCGCCATCCTGATCTTCGATGAAGCCACCTCGGCGCTCGATTCCAAGGCCGAGCAGGCGATCCAGGCGCAGCTGAAGGACATCGCTAAAAACCGCACCACCCTGGTCATTGCGCACCGCCTGTCGACGGTGGCCGACGCCCAGCAAATCCTGGTGCTCGATCATGGCCGCATCGTCGAGCGGGGTACGCATCCGCACTTGCTGGCCGCGAATGGCTTGTACGCGCAGATGTGGCAACGCCAGCAGGCGAATATGGATGATGAGGAGGACGAGGACGAGTTGGCGGGGCTGTCGCCGGCAAAATAAATCGGGAAGGGGAAATCAGTAGGAAAAATGCTACAGCCGCGCTGATTCAGGCGCGCGTATAGCGCCTATTTGCGGGCAATCGCAGAAAACGGCTAGCTCAGCGCTGAAAATGAAATAAAATTAATTCCATTGGTGGCGTCTGCACCACAGTTGTTTCGTTCGGAGTACATCCGGTTTGTCCGCCCAGGAGAATTTATGAAATTGACCAAAATCATCGCCACGCTGCTCAGCGTCGGTGTCATCAGCAGCATGTCGCCAGTCCAGGCTCAGGAATTGACCGGCACCTTGGCCAAGATCAAGAAAGCCGGTTCCGTCACCCTCGGTGTGCGCGACGGCTCCGTTCCCTTCTCCTATCTCGATGACAAGCAGCAGTACCAGGGTTATTCGATCGACCTGTGCATGAAAGTCGTCACGGCCCTGCAAAAACACCTGGGTTTGAGCGAACTGAAAGTGGTGATGAGCCCCGTCACCTCGGCCAACCGTATCCCGCTGATGGCCAACGGCACCATCGACCTCGAATGCGGCTCGACGACGAACAATCTGGAGCGCCAGCAGCAGGTGGCATTCGCCCCGACCATGTTCGTCATCGGGAACCGCGTGCTATCGAAAAAATCCTCGAACATCAAGACCCTGGAAGACTTGCGCGGCAAGACGCTGGTCGCCACGGCCGGCACGTCGACCATCAAGCAGATGACCATCCTCAACAAGGAAAAGAACCTGGGCATGACGATTGCCGTCGGCAAGGATCATCCTGAGTCGTTCCTGATGCTGGAAACGGGCCGCGCGGTGGCTGAAGCCAACGACGATATCCTGCTGGCGTCGCAAGTGGCCAACTCGAAAAACCCGAACGACTACGAAATCACCAAGGAAGCGCTGTCGGTCGAGCCGTACGGCATCATGCTGCGCAAGGGCGATCCGGCCTTCAAGAAAGTGGTCGACGACGCGCTGATCCGCCTGTACAAGAGCGATGACATCAACCGCATTTACGCGAAATGGTTTTACCTCGCCGATCCCGCCGAAAAACATCAACCTGAAATTCCCCATGCCGCCGCAATTGAAGGCGGTCTTCACGAATCCGACCGATTCGGGCGACCCGGCGGCCTATGCGGCCGTGCCAGAAGCGCAGAAGACCTCGGACAAACGGAAAAAATAACAAGAGTGCGTAACAAATCGGGGGGCGCAAGCCTCCCGTTTCAATTGCGGGACGGGCGGCGGATAAGCCGCCTTCCTTGGGCTGCATCGGAAGGATGATCATGAATTACAACTGGAATTGGCGCATTTTCTGGGAGATTTCTCCCGATGGCGTGGGCACGTATATGGACACCCTGTGGTCCGGCCTGGTCTGGACCCTGGCCACGGCCGGTGCGGCCTGGATCATGGCCTTGATATTGGGTCTGGTGATCGGCACCATCCGCACCTTGCCGAACAAATGGCTGGTGAACGTGGCCAATGCCTACGTCGAATTGTTCCGCAACGTGCCGCTGCTGGTGCAGATGTTCCTCTGGTATTTCGTCATGCCGGAACTGCTGCCGCCGGACATGGGCGCCTGGGTCAAGTCGCTGCCGAATGCGCCGTTCGTCACGGCTGTTCTGTGCCTGGGATTCTTTACCTCCTCGCGCGTGGCCGTGCAAGTGACGACGGGTATCGAGGCGCTGCCGCGCGGGCAGAAACTGGCCGGTACGGCACTGGGCCTGACCCTGCCGCAAACCTACCGCTTTATTTTGCTGCCAATGGCCGCGCGCGTCATCATGCCGCCGCTGACCAGCGAATTTTTGAACATCATCAAGAACAGTTCCGTGGCGCTGACCATAGGCCTGATCGAACTGACTGCCAGCGCGCGCGCCATCCAGGAGTTTTCCTTCCAGGTGTTCGAGGCGTTTTCGGCCGCCACCATCATCTACGTCGTCGTCAACCTGCTGGTGGTGGTGTTGATGCACCTGATCGAAAAAAGGTCGCCATCCCGGGCTTCATCGTCGCCGGCGCCAAGACGGGAGGACATTGATATGTTCGGTAATTTCGACTTCGATGTCATCTCCCGCTCGTGGGTCTACCTGTTCCAGACCGGCATGGTCTTCACCCTGAAACTGACGGCGCTGGCCATGGTCGGCGGCATCGTGCTGGGTACCTTGCTGGCGCTGATGCGCTTGTCGGGCAACCGCATCGTCTCTGGCGTGGCGTCGAGCTACGTCAACCTGATACGCTCGATCCCGCTGGTGCTGGTCATTTTCTGGTTCTACTTCCTGGTGCCGTACATCGCCGCCTGGATCATCGGCGCCGACGAGCCCGTGAAAGTGGGTGCGTTTTCTTCCGCGTTGATCACCTTCATCATGTTCGAGGCGGCATACTATTGCGAGATCATGCGCAGCGGCATACAGTCGATCCCGCGTGGTCAGGTGTGGGCCGGCCAGGCGCTGGGCATGAACTACCGCCAAACCATGGGCAGCATCGTGCTGCCGCAAGCCTTCCGCAACATGATTCCCGTGCTGCTGACGCAAACTATCGTGCTGTTCCAGGACGTGTCACTTGTGTACGTGCTGTCGATCCCCGATTTCGTCGGCGCCGCCTCGAAGATCGCCCAGCGCGACGGCCGCCTGGTGGAGATGTACGTGTTTGTCGCGGTCGTGTATTTCGTGCTGTGCTATGCCTTGTCGTTCCTGGTAAAACGCCTGCAGAAACGCGTCGCCATCATTCGCTAACCGAAAAAGAAAGAACAAGATGATTGAACTCAATAATGTCAGCAAATGGTATGGCCAGTTCCAGGTACTGACCGACTGCACCACCAAGGTCGCCAAGGGCGACGTGATGGTCATTTGCGGCCCGTCCGGCTCCGGCAAGTCGACCCTGATCAAGACCGTCAACGGCTTGGAGCCGATCCAGCAGGGACAGATCATCGTCGACGGCATCAGCGTCAACGATCCGAAAACGAACCTGTCGAAACTGCGCGCGCGCATCGGCATGGTGTTCCAGAATTTCGAGCTGTTCCCGCACCTGTCCATCCGCGAAAACTTGACTATCGGCCAGATCAAGGTGCTGGGTCGCAGCGCCGATGAAGCCAATGCCAAGGGCTTGAAGTACCTGGACCGCGTGGGCTTGCTGTCGCAGCAGGATAAATTCCCTGGCCAGCTGTCGGGCGGCCAGCAGCAGCGCGTGGCGATCGCGCGCGCGCTGTCGATGGACCCGATCGCCATGCTGTTCGACGAGCCGACATCGGCGCTCGACCCGGAGATGATCAACGAGGTGCTCGACGTGATGGTGGGCCTGGCGCAGGAAGGCATGACCATGATGGTCGTCACGCACGAAATGGGCTTTGCCAAGCGCGTGGCCAACCGCATTGTCTTCATGGATCAGGGCAAGATCATCGAGGATTGCAGCAAGGATGACTTCTTCAACACGACGCGCTCGGACCGCGCGCGCGATTTCCTCGCCAAGATCATCCATTAATTTTTCATTTTTTTGAAGTTGAGTACGAATGCCTGTCATGAAACAAATAGCCGGCGCGATGCTGGCGCTGGGCCTGCTCGCCCATGCCCACGCGGCCGACAAGATCGCCGTTGACATTGCCCTGCGCGACACCACCCTGATCGACGTTGCCGCCGGCCGGGCCGTCAACGGCAAGACCGTGCTGCTCAAGGGAGACAGCATCGTCGCAGTCGTCGATGACGCGCAGTTGCGCAGCTATGCGCCGAAGCAGACCATCCGCCTGCCCGGCAAATACCTGATGCCGGGCCTGTGGGATACGCACGTGCATTTCGGCGGCGGCCCTGAGCTGATCGACGAGAACAAGCAGCTGCTGCCTTTGTACCTGGCGCACGGCATCACCACGGTGCGCGACTGCTCGGGCGACTTGCCCGACACGGTGCTGGCATGGCGCCGGCAGATCAATGCGGGCCAGCTGGAAGGCCCGACGATTTTTACCTCTGGCGCCAAGCTCGAAGGCATCAAGCCGCTGTGGAAGGGCACCATCGAAGTGGGCACGCCGCAGGAAGTCACGCGCGCACTCGACGGCCTGCAGGCGCAGCAAGTGGACTTCGTGAAGATCACGGAAAACACCTTGAAGCCGGAGCTGTACCTGGAAGCGCTGCGCCAGGCGCGTGAACGGGGCATGCGCACTTCGGGCCATATCCCCGTGCAGCTGACACTGGAGCAGATGGCCGATGCGGGCCTGGGCACGATCGAGCATCAATCGTACTTGCTGCGCGCCACCACGCCGCGGGAGCAGGAGCTGACGGACAAGGTGGCCGCCGGCGCGATGACGGGCAAGGAGGCCATGCACGCAAGTGTGCAAAGCTACGATGAGCCGACGGCGCGCAAGGCCTTCAGCTACCTGGCCGCGCGCGGCACGGCCATCGTGCCGACCCTGTGGGGTTCGCGCGTGACGGCCTACCTGGATCGTGAAGACCACACGCATGATCCGGCCCTGCAATACATCGGCAAGGGCTTGCGCGCCACCTACGACTGGCGCGTGCAGCGCGCCGCCAAGGATGGCCCGGAAGCGATCGTCCAGCGCCACGCGCAGTTCGAGCAATCGGCAAAGCTGCTGCCGATTTTGCAGCAGCAGGGCGTGAGCATCATCGCCGGCACCGATGCGGGATTTTTGAATTCCTTCGACTATCCTGGCCAGGCCTTGCATGATGAAATCGGCCTGTATGTGCAATACGGCCTGACGCCGCAGCAAGCCTTGCAGTCGGCCGTCATCAACGGTCCCCGCTTCCTGGGCAAGCTGGAGCGCTACGGCAGCGTGGCGGCCGGCAAGGCGGCCGACCTGCTGGTGCTCGACGCGAACCCGCTGCAGGACATCGGCGCCACGCGCCAGATCCGCCTGGTGGTCAGCCGTGGCCACGTGTACGACCGCGCCGCGCTGGACCGGATGCTGGCCGATATTCGCGCCTGGGTGGCGAAGCAGGAGACGGTGCCGGCCAAGTCCTGATTCGCATGTGATCCTGAGGTTGAGAACGGCCGGCGCATACCGGCCGTTTTGTTGTCTGGCAGGCCGGGGTACCGGCTTCCCTTGCCTGTGCTGCGGCCCCGCGGCTGGTAAAATGGTGCTATTCGCAATGACCGCCTGAAAGCAGCCGCCATGTCCACACTCGATCACACCCCAGCCTCCATCACCATCACCCGTCCGGATGACTGGCATTTGCACCTGCGCGACGGCGCCGTCATGGCCAGCGTGCTGCCGCACAGCGCGCGCCAGTTCGGCCGCGCCATCGTCATGCCGAACCTGAAGCCGCCCGTCACCACCACGGCCGATGCCAGCGCCTACCGCGAGCGCATCCTGGCCGCCGTGCCGGAAGGCGTGAACTTCGATCCGCTGATGGTGCTGTACCTGACGAACAACACCTCGCCCGACGAAATCCGCCGCGCGCAGGACAGCGGCATCGTGCAAGCCGTCAAGCTGTATCCGGCCGGCGCCACGACGAATTCCGACCTGGGCGTGACGGATTTGAAGAATTGCTACAAGGTGCTCGAAGTGATGCAGGAAGTGGGCATGCCCTTCCTCGTGCACGGCGAAGTGACGGATCCTGAAATCGACATTTTCGACCGCGAAGCCGTCTTCATCGAGCGCGTGATGCGTCCGCTGCGTAGCGCCTTCCCGGCCCTGTCCGTCGTGTTCGAGCACATCACCACCAAGGATGCGGCGCAGTACGTGGCCGAAGCGGAAGGCCCGATCGCCGCCACCATCACGGCGCATCATCTGCTGTACAACCGTAACGAGATTTTCAAGGGCGGTATCCGCCCCCATTACTACTGCCTGCCCATCCTCAAGCGCGAAGAGCACCGCTTGGCCCTGATGACGGCGGCCGCCAGCGGCGACGAGCGCTTCTTCCTCGGTACGGATTCGGCGCCGCACGCGCAAGGCGCCAAGGAAATGGCCTGCGGCTGCGCCGGTTGCTACACGGCCCTGCACGCGATGGAAATGTATGCCGAAGCGTTCGAACGGGCCGGCGCGCTCGACAAGCTGGAAGCATTCGCCAGCTTCCACGGCCCGGCCTTCTACGGCGTGCCGCGCAACACGGACACCATCACCTTGAAGCGCGAAAGCTGGACCTTGCCAGCCTCGCTGCCACTGGGCGACAGTCACGTGATTCCGCTTAACGCGGGCGAGCAGATCAACTGGAAAATGGTCTAAGCGTTCATGCTGCCATCGATAGACTGGACCCGCCCCTGGTTTGCCACGGTGCTGCCGGCGCGACGGCAGCTGGACCTGCAGCGCGACACGGTGATTGCCGCGCTCAACGGGCGGGCGCGGGCGCTGGACTTGCGCAATCCCTCCGGCTTGCCGCTGGCCTTCGTGCCGCAAGCGGACCTGCCCGAAGGCGTCGCCTACGAGGAGTTTATCGGCGCGACGGGCGGCGTGCCCACGCGCGACAATCTGCACGATTTTTTCAACGCGCTCGTGTGGCTCACCTTCCCCCGCATCAAGCGGCAGCTGAACGCGCTGCAGGCGGCGCAGATCGCCCTGTCCGGCGTCGGCAAATCGCGTGGTCCCGCGCGCGATGGCGCGACGATTTTTGACGAAAATTCCGCCTTGCTGGTGCTGCGCGACAGCGATGCGGGGCGCGCGCTGGAAGCGGCCTTGCGCGGGCACGACTGGCGCAGCGCGTTCATTGCGCAGCGCGAGAAATTTGGCGCGGGCGGCGATGCCGATGTGTGGCTGTTCGGCCACGCGCTGATGGAAAAACTGGTGGCGCCGCGCAAGGCCATCACGGCGCATACGCGCGTGATCTTCGCGGACGACGCCTATTTCACCCTGGACGATGCGACACGGCGCGCCTGGCTCGACGAGTGCGTGGCGCAAGACCTGGCGCAGCAAGGTCTCACCACGGCGGACTTCACGCCGCTGCCCGTGCTTGGTTTGCCCGGCTGGTGCGAAGGCCAGGACGACGATTTTTACAATGACGCGGCAGTGTTCCGCCCGAAGCGCAAGGTGGCTGGCGCAGAAAGAGATCAATAGCATGGAAAATACCGTCCGCTGGGGCATCCTCGGCACCGGCAAGATCGCCCGCGCGATGGCGAATGGCTTGCGTGATGCGCCCGGTGCGCAACTAGTGGCGGTTGCCTCGCGTAGCAGCGCCGGCGCGCAGGCCTTTGGCGCCGAATTCGGCATCGAGCGTTGCCATGGCTCCTACCAAGCGCTGGCCATGGACCCCGGCGTGGACGTGATCTACATCGCCACGCCGCATACCTTGCATGCGGAAAATGCCCTGATGTGCCTGGCCGCCGGCAAGCACGTCGTGTGTGAAAAACCGTTCACGATGAACGCGCGCGAAGCGCAGGCCGTGGTCGACCTGGCGCGCGAGCAAAAGCTGTTTTTGATGGAAGCCATGTGGAGCCGTTTCCTGCCAGCCGTGCAGGAAGCCAAACGCATCATCGCCAGCGGCGAAATCGGCGTGCTGCAGCAAGTGCAGGCCGATATCGGCTTTGTCGCCAATTTCCCGCCTGAACACCGCATGTTCAATCCCGAACTCGGCGGCGGCGCACTGCTCGACGTGGGTATCTATCCGCTGTCGATGGCGGCCTTCTTCCTCGGCCCGGTATCGCAGGTGCAGGCGCTGGCCGAGATGGGCGCCACCGGCGTCGATGAACAGGTCGTGTTCTCCCTGCTGCACGCGGGCGGCGGCACCTCGTCTTGCGCCTGCAGCCTGCGCGCGCAAACGCCGACGGAAATGACCATTTCCGGCAGCCTGGGCCGGATTCGCCTGCCCAACCGTTTTTACAAGCCCGATCACTTGATCGTCGAAGCGATGGATGGCGAACGCCGCGTCGTCGCCGTGCCCCACCTGGGCAATGGCTACGCGCACGAGGCGATCGAAGCGATGCGCTGCATCCGCGCCGGCCTGCTGGAAAGCCCCATCATGCCGCTGGCGGACAGCGTGGCGCTGATGCACAACCTTGACACCATGCGTGGCCAGATCGGCCTGGTTTACAGCGCCGACCGGGCGTAAGCAGGAATCTCCATGACCTCATATTCTTCCCGTCCCAGCCTGAAAACTGTCCTCATCGCCAGCGGCGTCGTCCTGACTCTGGCGATGGGCGTGCGCCACGGCCTGGGTTTCTGGATGCAGCCGATCTCGCAAGCCAATGGCTGGACGCGCGAAACGTATTCGCTGGCGCTGGCCATGCAAAACCTGATGTGGGGCGTCTTCGGCCCGTTCGCCGGCATGGCGGCCGACCGTTTCGGCACCATGCGCGTCGTCATTGTCGGCGCCATCAGCTACATGGCGGGCCTGGTGTGGATGGCGCTCGTGACGCAGCCCACCCTGTTCATCGTCGGTTCCGGCATCTTCATCGGCCTGGCGCTGGCCTGCACGGCCTTTGGCGCCATCAGCGGCATCATCGGCCGCAGCGCGCCGCCCGAGCAGCGCTCGTGGGCCTTTGGCATCTCGTCGGCGGCCGGCTCGTTCGGCCAGTTCCTGATGATGCCCGTCGAGCAGCAACTGATTTCCGCCGTGGGTTGGCAAAACGCCTTTTATGTGCTGGCCGCGCTGGTGCTGCTGGCCATGATCCCGATGGCCTTCTACCTGCGCGAGCCCCCCGTCTCGCACGCCAGCGGTCCGCAGCAAAGCGTAGGCGCCGCCTTCAGCGAAGCCATCGCCAGCCGCTCGTTCTGGTTGCTGCTGGCAGGGTATTTTGTCTGCGGTTTCCAGCTGGTCTTCATCGGCGTGCATTTGCCGGCATACCTGAAGGACCAGGGCCTGATGAATCCGGAACATCGCCGTCACGGCGCTGGCGCTCATCGGCCTGTTCAACATCGTCGGCTCCTACTACGCGGGCAAACTCGGTGGCAAGATCGCCAAGCGCTATCTGTTGTCGGCCATCTACGTGACGCGCGCCGTGGTCATCACCGTGTTCCTGCTGGCGCCATTGTCGGCGTGGTCCGTGTACCTGTTCGCCGCCGGCATGGGCGTGCTGTGGCTGTCGACCGTGCCGCTGACGAACGGCATCATCGCCGGCATTTTCGGCGTGAAGCATCTGTCGATGCTGGCCGGGATGGTGTTCTTCTCGCACCAGGTGGGCAGTTTCCTGGGCGCGTGGCTGGGCGGCTATCTGTACGAGCACCAGGGTAGTTACCACATCGTGTGGATAATCACCATCGGCTTGGGGCTCATGGCCGCGCTGATCAACCTGCCCATCGACGAGCGCGCCGTCAAGCGCGTGGCGGTGGCCGCTTAATGGCCAGCTGGCGCACATGGCTATGGCGCCTGGCTGGCGCCACGCTGCTGGCCATCGTCTTCCTGGCCTATTTGCGGCCGGACTTCATGCTCGACCTGGCGAACCGCTTCTGGATGTGCATGTAGCAGGCATCCGGCTTTTACACCTTCAGGAATTCCTCTTTCCCACCCAGCCAGCGCGCCAGGTGCGCTTCCACTGTGGCCGCGGCGGCCGTCGTGGTGGCGTGCAGCAGATCGTGCGCCACGTCGCGCGCCTTGTCGACCAGCCATTGATCCGTTTCCAGGTCGGCGAAGCGCAGCATGGCCTGGCCGGACTGGCGTGCCCCGAGGAATTCCCCGGGGCCGCGGATTTCCAGGTCGCGCCGGGCAATTTCAAAACCGTCGGTGGTTTCGCGCATGGTCATCAAACGCTGGCGCGCCACGCCGCCCAGCGGGCCCTGGTACAGCAGCAGGCAGACGCTGGCCGCCGAGCCGCGGCCCACGCGGCCGCGCAGCTGGTGCAGCTGTGACAAACCAAAACGCTCGGCATGCTCGATCACCATCAGCGAGGCGTTCGGCACGTCGACGCCCACCTCGATGACGGTGGTGGCCACCAGCACGTGGATATGGCCGGCGATGAACGCATCCATCACTTCCTGCTTTTCCGCCGGTTTCAAACGGCCGTGCACGAGGCCCACCTGCAGCGCGGGCAAGGCCTCGGCCAGCATCATGTAGGTGTCGGTGGCCGTCTGCAGCTGCAGCGCTTCCGATTCCTCGATCAGCGGACAAACCCAGTACACCTGCCGCCCTTCCAGCGCGGCCGCATATACGCGGGCGATGACTTCGTCGCGCCGGTTCTGGTCGATGGCGCGCGTGACGATGGGGCTGCGTCCCGGCGGCAGCTCGTCGATCACGGATACTTCCAGGTCGGCGTAATACGTCATGGCCAGGGTGCGCGGGATCGGCGTGGCCGACATCATCAGCTGGTGCGGCACGGCCGCGCTGTCGCCCTTGTTGCGCAGGGTCAGGCGCTGGCCCACGCCGAAGCGGTGCTGCTCGTCGACGATCACAAGGCCAAGTTTGGCAAACAGCACGTTATCCTGGATCAGCGCATGCGTGCCGATCACCAGTTGCGCTTCGCCCGATTCGATCAGGGCCAGCGCCGCCGTCTTTTCCTTTTTCTTCAGGCTGCCCGTCAGCCACGCCACCTTCACGCCCAGCGGTTCCATCCAGGCGGCGATCTTGCGGAAGTGCTGCTCCGCCAGGATCTCCGTGGGCGCCATCAGCGCGGCCTGGTAGCCGCTGTCGATGGCCTGTGTGGCCGACAACGCCGCCACCACCGTCTTGCCGCTGCCGACGTCCCCTTGCAACAGGCGCTGCATCGGATACGGCTGGCGCAGGTCGGCGCGGATTTCCTCGAGCACGCGCGCTTGCGCGCCCGTCAGCTTGAAGGGCAGGGCGGCGCCGAAGGATTCCGACAGGGTGCCGACGATGGGCAAGGACGCGGCGCCTTTCGAGCGGCGCGCGCGCTGGGCGCGTTTCAGCGACAGCTGCTGTGCCAGCAGTTCATCGAATTTCATGCGCACCCAGGCCGGGTGCGAGCGGTCCATCAGCGCGCTTTCATCGATGTCCTGCGGCGGGTAGTGCAGCAGGTGCACGGCGGCCCGGAACGGCGACAGCTGCATCTCGCGCAGCAGCTGGTCCGGCAAGGTATCCTGCCAGTCGACGCGGCGCATGGCGTCGGCGATCTCGCGCCGCAGGACGTGCTGCGACAGGCCTTCGCCGGATGGATAGACGGGCGTCAGGGCCGTGGGCAGGGGCGCGCCCTCGTTGACCACTTTATAGGTCGGGTGCACCATCTCGGCGCCAAAAAAACCGTGTTTGAGCTCGGCCCGCGCGCGTACCCGCGTGCCTTCGGCCAGCTGTTTGACCTGGCTGCCATAGAAATTCATGAAACGCAGCAGCAAATTGCCTGTTTCGTCGGCGATCGTCACCAGCAACTGCTTGCGCGGCTTGAAATTGACTTCGCACTTGGTGACGATACCCTCGACTTGCCACGACTCGCCGCCGCGCAGGCAGGCGTCGCGTATCGTGTAGACCTTGGTCTCGTCTTCGTAACGCATCGGCAGGTGCAGCACCAGGTCCATATCCGTGCGCAAGCCCAGCTTGGCCAGCCGGCTTTCCGTGCTGACCACTTTTTTGGCGGCTTTCGGCTTCGCGGCAGGCTTGGCCGTGGGGGGAAGATCGGGCGTTGGATCAGGCATATGGGAGATTTTTGTGCCGCTAGCGTAAAATAGAGGGTTGTCCGGCACAACCCTGTGCGTACCGCAGTCGTAATGTTGCGGCGGATTATTGTAATGCCTGTATAGGCGCACAGTATAGTGCCAGATGTTCCATTGCGCACTCCTAATCATTTTTGACGTACTTTTGAAGCAAAACGCATGTATTCGCTTTCCGATTTCGATTTTAATTTGCCGCAAGAAAACATTGCGCAAACTCCGTTGGCCGAGCGCAGCGCCTCGCGCCTCTTGCATCTGGACGGCGACGCCCTGGTTGACCGCAGCTTTGCCGATATCGTCGGGCTGTTGCAAGCGGGCGACCTGCTGGTGATGAACGATACGCGCGTGCTGAAAGCGCGCTTCTTTGGCGTCAAGGAAAGCGGCGGCAAGATCGAGGCGCTGGTCGAGCGTGTGCTCGATGACCGCACCGTGCTGGCCCAGGTGCGCGCGTCGAAGTCGCCGCCGCCCGGTTGCCGCATCCGCCTGGCCGACGCGTTTGACGTCACGGTCGGCCAACGCGCCGGCGAATTCTTCACCTTGCATTTCGAGGCCGACGTGTTCGAGCTGATCGAGGCGCATGGCCGTTTGCCGCTGCCGCCGTATATTGAGCACGATGCGGACGAATTTGACGAAACGCGCTACCAGACCGTGTTCAACAAGGTGCCCGGTGCCGTGGCCGCGCCGACGGCCGGCTTGCATTTCGACCAGGCCCTGCTCGATCAATTGAAGGACAAGGGCGTCAACTTTGCCTATGTGACCCTGCACGTGGGCGCGGGCACCTTCCAGCCCGTGCGCACGGAAGTGTTGGCCGAACACAAGATGCACACCGAGTGGTACACCATGTCGCAGGAAACCGTCGATGCCGTGCGCGCCGCGCAACTTGCCGGGCGCGACGTGGTAGCCGTCGGCACGACCAGTTTGCGCGCGCTGGAATCGGCCTCGCAAAGCGGCCAGCTGGTGGCGGGCAGCGCCGATACGGCCCTGTTCATCACGCCCGGCTATGCCTTCAAAACGGTGACGCGCCTGATTACCAACTTCCATTTGCCGAAGTCGACCCTGCTGATGCTGGTGTCGGCCTTTGCCGGCTATGAGCCGATCCGCACTGCCTACGCGCATGCGATCGCGCAGAACTACCGTTTCTTCAGCTATGGCGACGCGATGCTGCTGACCACGCAATCGCGCGCTCCGCTGAACCTTGATACTCCCGTGAAAGACTGACCATGCTGGAATTTAAACTACTCAAGACCGACACGAGCGGCCTGACCAAGGCACGCCGCGGCACCTTGAAACTCAACCATGGTGTCGTGCAGACGCCGATCTTCATGCCAGTGGGCACTTACGGCTCCGTGAAAGCCATGTCGCCGTTGGAACTCAACGAGATCGACGCGCAGATTATTTTGGGCAACACGTTTCACCTGTGGTTGCGCCCTGGCAACACCGTCATGGAAAAATTCGGCGGCTTGCATGGCTTCATGGGCTGGAACAAGCCGATCCTGACGGATTCGGGCGGCTTCCAGGTGTTTTCGCTGGGCGCCATGCGCAAGATCACGGAAGAGGGCGTGCATTTCAATTCGCCGATCAACGGCGATAAATTGTTCCTCTCGCCGGAAGTGTCGATGCAGGTACAGCGCGTCTTGAATTCCGACATCGTCATGCAGTTCGACGAATGCACGCCGTACGAAATCCAGGGCCGTCCGGCCACCATCGAGGAAGCGGCCAAGTCCATGCGCATGTCCTTGCGCTGGGCGCAGCGCTCGAAGGACGAGTTCCACCGTGGTGAAAACCCGAATGCGCTGTTCGGCATCGTGCAGGGTGGCATGTTCGAGATGCTGCGCGACGAGTCGCTGGCCAAGCTGGAAGAGATCGATTTCCCGGGCATCGCCATCGGCGGCCTGTCCGTCGGTGAACCGAAGGAAGACATGATGCGCATGCTGGCCCACGTGGGCCCGCGCCTGCCGGCCAACAAGCCCCATTACCTGATGGGCGTGGGTACGCCGGAAGACCTGGTGGCGGGTGTGTCGAACGGCATCGACATGTTCGATTGCGTCATGCCGACGCGTAACGCCCGCAATGGCTGGCTGTTTTACCCGTTTTGGCGACATCAAGATCAAGAACGCCAAGTACAAGGAAGACCAGGCGCCGTTGGACGAGACGTGCAGCTGCTACGCCTGCCGCAATTTCTCGCGCGCCTACCTGCACCATTTGCACCGCTCCAAGGAAATCCTCGGCGCACGCCTGAATACCATCCACAACCTGCATTATTACCTGGACCTGATGCGCCAGATGCGCGAGGCGCTGGACGAAGACCGTTTCCACGCGTTTACCCTGCAATTCCATGCGGAACGCGCACGCGGAACTTAAGAAAAGCTTAGCTTGAGGGCTGGCGGCAGCATGGCCGGAAGTTTTGTGTATTGGTGCTTGGACTGGGGCGATAAAGCATTGCATAATGCTTTTTTAGCCCCATTTAAAGTTGCCATGGCTGCAATTCGGGTTATGGCGTATAGCCAATGCTAGAATACAGCGCTATTTTTTCAAACTGATTAGAACTGGAGTCACCGTGTTTTTCATTTCCAACGCTTATGCGCAAGCCCCAACCGAAGCCCTCGGCCTCGGCGGCAACCTGACCAGCTTCCTGCCGCTGGTATTGATGTTCGTGGTCATGTATTTCCTGATGATCCGCCCACAGCAAAAACGCGCCAAAGAACAACGGGCGATGATGGACGCGCTGGCCAAGGGTGACGAAGTCGTCACCGCCGGTGGCATGCTGGGCCGTGTTGTCAAGGTAGTGGACGCTTACGTCACCATCGAAGTGGCGACCGGCACCGAAATCACGGTGCAAAAGAGCTCCATTACCACCTTGCTGCCTAAAGGCACCCTGAAGGCACTGTAATTCCTCGCTGTCATTGCTTCGGCAATGATGACCGGGGCGGCTATCGGCCGCCCTTCGCGACGCCTCCGACGCTCAACACTGAACGCTGAATCACTATGAATCGCTATCCTGCCTGGAAATACATCATCATCGTCGTCGCCTTATTGCTGGGCGCACTCTATACGGCGCCCAATTATTTCGGTGAGTCACCGGCGCTGCAAGTAACCAGCGGCAAGTCGACCGTCAAAGTGACGGGCGAGCTGATGACGCAAGTCGAGCAAATATTGACGAAAGAGAACGTCAAGTCGGAAGGTGTCACCATGGATGGCGCCGGCAATCTTGCCTCCGTGCGCGCGCGTTTCGCCGATCCCGATACCCAGTTCAAGGCAAAACTGGTGCTGGAAAAGGACTTGAACCCCGATTCCAGCGACCCTGCGTACATCGTGACGGTCAATCTGCAAGCCAATACACCAATGTGGATGCAAAAATTGCATGCCTTGCCCATGTACCTGGGCCTGGACTTGCGCGGCGGCGTGCACTTCCTGATGCAGGTCGATGCGAAAGCCGTATTGAACAAGAAAGTCCAGGGCGTCCAGTCCGCCGCGCGTAGCGTGTTGCGCGACAAGAATATCCGCCACGCCGGTATCGAGCGCGTGGGCGACAGCGTCCAGATCAACTTCCGCGACGCAGATACGCGCCTGAAGGCGAAAAATGTGTTGTCCGACCAGATGACGGAACTGGCGTTTGCCGATGCAGGCGAAGGCAGTGACCTGAAACTGAACATCACCCTGAAACCGGCGGCCCTGAAGGCGACCATCGACGAAGGCGTGAAACAGAATATCTCCACCCTGTCCAAGCGTGTCAACGAGCTGGGCGTGGCCGAGCCGCTGATCCAGCAGCAAGGCCCTGACCGCATCGTGGTGCAATTGCCTGGCGTGCAGGACGTGGCCCGCGCGAAAGCCATCATCGGCCGCACGGCCACCCTGGAAGTGCGCCTGGTCGATGAAACCATCGTGCCTGGCACGGAACTGTCGAGCGCCATCCCGTTCAACTCGGAACTGTTCACCGTCGGCAAGGGCGTCCCTGTCGTGCTGGCGAAAGACGTGATCCTGACGGGCGACTATATTTCCAGCGCCACGGCCAGCTTCGACCAGAACCAGCAAGCGGCCGTGTCGATCGACCTGAACGGCGATGGCGGACGCAAGATGCGCGAAGCGACGCGCGAACGCGTGGGCAAGCGCATGGCTATCGTGCTGTTTGAAAAGGGCAAGCCGGAAGTGCTGTCGGTCGCCACCATCCAGCAGGAACTCGGTTCGCGCTTCCAGATCACCGGCATGGGCGGCGCGGAAAACGCGAACGAGCTGGCGCTGCTGCTGCGCTCGGGCGCCCTGTCCGCACCGATGACCGTCATCGAAGAACGCACGATCGGACCGCAACTGGGCGCAGAAAACATCGCCAAGGGCTTCCACTCGACCTTGTACGGCTTCATCGCCATCGCCATCTTCATGATCGCCTACTACATGCTGTTCGGCGCCTTCAGCGTGCTGGCCCTGGCCGCCAACCTGCTGTTGCTGATCGCTTTGCTGTCGATGATCCAGGTGACCCTGACACTGCCGGGTATCGCCGCTATCGCGCTGGCGCTGGGCATGGCGATCGACGCCAACGTGCTGATCAATGAACGTATCCGCGAAGAGCTGCGCGCCGGCAATACGCCGCAAGCGGCGATCGCTGCCGGCTTCGACCGCGCCTGGGCCACGATTCTCGATTCGAACGTGACCACCCTGATCGTTGGCCTGGCTCTGCTGGCCTTCGGCAGCGGCCCTGTGCGCGGCTTCGCTGTTGTGCATTGCCTGGGTATCCTGACCTCGATGTTCTCCTCCGTCTTCGTGTCGCGCGGCGTGGTCAACCTCTGGTATGGCCGCAAGAAAAAGCTGACGACCTTGTCGATCGGCACGGTGTGGGTGCCGGGCACCAGCAAATAAGCGACGGTCCAGCCTTAGCCAATAGCGTCAACAGCGATAGCGTCCGGTGGCCCAGCCGCCGGACGCACAGAATAGAACTCAGAGGATTTCATGGAATTTTTCCGGATCAAAAAAGATATTCCCTTCATGCGCCATGCGTTGATTTTCAACGTGATTTCGGCCGTGACCTTCCTTGCCGCCGTCTTCTTCCTGTTCCACAAGGGCTTGCACCTGTCCGTGGAATTCAAGGGCGGCACCCTGATGGAGGTGAAATACCCCAAGGCGGCCAACCTTGAAGCCATACGCGGTACCCTGATCGCCATGGGCTACGAAGAACCGGGCGTGACCAGCTTCGATACAGCGCGCGACGTGATGATCCGCCTGCCGGTGGAAAAGGGCGTCAGCGCCGCGAACACCTCGCAGCGCGTGTTTGACGCCCTGTGCAAGGCCGAACAAGGCACGACCAAAGATATCGATACCGTCACCGCAAAGGGTGAGCATGTGCTCAAGAGCGCCTGCATGGACACGGCCGGTAACGAAGCGGTCGTCTTGCAGAAAGTCGAATTCGTCGGCCCGCAAGTGGGCGACGAACTGACGCAGAACGGCTTGAACGCGCTGGTGATGGTGATTCTGGGCGTGATGATCTACCTGGCCATCCGCTTCGAGTGGAAGTACGCTGTCTCGGCTATTATCGCCAACTTGCATGACGTGGTGATCATCCTGGGCTTCTTCGCCTTCTTCCAGTGGGAATTTTCGCTGACGGTACTGGCGGCGATCCTGGCGGTGCTCGGTTACTCGGTCAACGAATCGGTGGTGATCTTTGACCGTATCCGCGAAAACTTCCGCAAGCAGCGCAAGGCGACCGTGCATGAAGTGATCGACAGCGCGATCACCAGCACCATTTCGCGTACCATCATCACCCACGGTTCCACCCAGATGATGGTGCTGTCGATGCTGGTCTTCGGCGGCCAGACCCTGCATCACTTCGCACTGGCGCTGACCATCGGTATCTGCTTCGGTATTTACTCGTCCGTGTTCGTCGCGGCCTCCATCGCCATGTGGCTGGGCGTCAAGCGCGAAGACTTGATCAAGCCGGTCAAGGAAAAAGACGAAACCGACGGCGCCGTGGTGTAAGCGCAGGATTTTTTGCAGGTCGAATGAAGAACGATCACCGTTTGCGGTGGTCGTTTTTTTTATGGCGGATGACGATGAAGCGTTTTTTATGGGTAGGTCTGATGGCGGGCGTGACGGGCGTGACGGTGTTGGCCGGCGCCGCCGATTTCAGCCGCACTGGCAGTGACAGCATCGCCATGCGCGGCCCGATTGCCGAAGGCGACGTGGGCAAACTGCAACTGCTGGCCGCGCCGGGCACCGCGCTGTTGCGCGTGAATAGCGACGGTGGCGATCCGCAGGCAGCCATGCAGCTGGGCCGCTATCTGCGCCAGCAGCAATGGGATGTCGCCATCGACACGGTGTGCGCGGGCAGCTGCGCCCTGTATGTCTTCCCGGCCGCGTACCGCAAGCACATTCCGGCGGACGCCGTGCTGGCGCTGCAGGAATCGGCTTTCCTGCGCGCGCAGGCGGAACGGGTGCAGATGCGGCGCACCCTGGTCGAGGCAGGTGTGGCACCCGAGGACCTGGACAGCGAAACGCTGGTTCTGGCGGCCCAATTGGCAGAGATGGCGGCGCTGGAAGCGGCATTTGCCGGGGAGCTGGGCATTGCCCCCGCCTTTTACCGCGACTTCCGGCAGGTGGCGGCGCAGGCCGATAGCGTGCGCCAGCGCTTTCCCGACCAGGATGCAGCCGTCTACTGGTGGCCCGCCGCAGGCCGCTTGCAGCGCTGCTACGGCATCGCCGGCGTGGAAGAGGGTACGCGCGCGGCGCGCCTGGCGCCAGACGGCTATCTGTATGTGCCGGCCCTGTCGGCCCTCGTCATGGGCGACCAGGCTTTGCAGGCCTGTCCATGAGCCGCAGCGGCCGTTTATTCCTGCTGATGGACGCCATGCGCGCCAAACGGGTACCGGTGACGGCGGCCCAACTGGCGCAGCAGTTGGGTGTCTCCGAACGTACGATTTACCGCGATATCCAGACCCTGGCCGAACTGGGCGCGCCCCTGCAGGGCGAAGCGGGTATCGGCTATGTGCTGCGCCGCGGCGCTTTTTTGCCGCCACTGATGTTTGGTCCCGATGAACTGGAAGCGCTGGTGCTGGGCGCGCGCTGGGTGCGCCGGCAGGGCGATGCGGGCCTGGCGCAGGCGGCCAGCAATGCCCTGGCCAAGATCGCTGCCGCCTCGCCGCGCGACTTGCGCGACAGCATGGCCGAGACCAGCTTGTGGGTGCCGCTGGGGCGCCCCGCCGATGGCGCGCAGCCGGCCGACCGTTATGTGCAGCCGGTGCGCGAGGCGATCCGCTACGAACAGAAGCTCACGCTCACCTATCAGGATGAGCATGGTAGTGCCACCTCGCGCACGGTGTGGCCGTTTGCCCTGGCCTTTTTTGAAGGCAAGCGCCTGCTGGCCGCCTGGTGCGAGCTGCGCGGCGATTACCGGCATTTCCGCATCGACCGCATCGCCAGCGTGCAGCGGCATGACGAGCGCTATCCCACGCGCCGCCACGCCTTGCTCGAGACCTGGCGCAAGGCGCACGATATTGATCCGGAATCCTGAGATTTGCTCCTGACAAAAACTGTCAGTGACGGCGACTACGATGGTGGCTTCTTCACTTACCGGAGCCATCTGCCATGCGCCTGTACCACCACCCCATGTCCTCGAATGCCCGTCGTGCCCTGATGACGGCGATCCACCTCGGCCTGCGTCTGGAACTGGCGGAAGTCGACCTGATGAATGCGGATGACCGCCGCCGTCTGGCCGAGCTCAATCCTAACGGCAAGGTGCCCGTGCTGGCCGATGGCGCTTTCCTGCTGTGGGAATCGTGCGCCATCATGCAATACCTGGCCGAACAGGTACCGGGCCAGACCATCTATCCTTCGGCGCCGCAAGCGCGCGCCGACGTCAACCGCTGGCTGTTCTGGGCCGCGCAGCATTTCGCGCCCGCCATCAGCGTGCTGGCCTGGGAACGCGCGTGGAAAGGCATGACGGGCAATGGGCCGGCGGATCCGCTGGAAGAGGCGCGCGGCGAGCACGAGCTGCATGCCTGCGCCGTGGTGCTGGACGCGCATCTGGCTGGGCGCAGCTGGATCCACGGAGATGATGTGACCCTGGCCGACTTCGCCGTGGCCGCGCCGCTGATGTACAGCGAGGCCGTGCGGCTGCCGCTGGCGCAGTACCAGCATATCCAGGCGTGGTTTGCCCGCGTGCGGCAGTTGCGCGCCTGGCAGGAAACGGACGTGGAGCTGTTGCCGGGATAATCTGCGCGCTAAGTGTGCCAGCGCACGGAGCGGGAGCGGTGCAGCACATAAGATAGGGCTGTCTCTTTCAGGACATCCCTAGCTTTGGACTTTACCCGCTTTCGAGCGGGTTTTTTTTGTCCGACGTTTGAATAGGAGCTTGATAAATTGACAATCGCTGCACATATGGAGCGCATCCCACTTCCCGCAGGTGCGCCATGTTCATGCCACGCCATCCGAAACCCCTGTTGAGTACCAAGGCGGTCGCCACGCAGGTCGCCCAGCAAAAGCAGGGAACGCAGGCCATGGACAAGCGGGTGCTGATCGTCGACACGCGCAAGCCGGCGGCGCCGCCGCCAGCGAGCAAGAAGCCTGCAGGCTAGTGCACGAGCACTTTCAGCAGCGACTGCACTTCATCGTCCGATTCTTCCATGATGCTCGACAGCGTCGCATCGTCGCCGATCAGGCAATCGATGCTGCGCGCGGCGCGGGCAGCGCGCACGGCGATGGCGGCCGGGCTTTCGTTGAGGGGCGACGAGACGGGTGCCAGGTCGTTCGCCAGCAGCAGGGTGTCGCCCAGCGATTCGGGCGGGATGGCGCGCAGGCCTTCCCACAGCGCATTGATAGCGCCCATCACCGCTTCCGGCACCTTCAGTTTGGTCAGGACGCCATGACCGATGGCTTGTTCGCCATGTTCGACCCAGTCCTCCGGCTCGCCGTCGAGGATGCCGGGGAATTCGGCCGCGCGCGACAGCAGATAAAACCCGCCCACTTCATGCATGATGCCGGCAAACAGGGCCGTATCGGGGTCGACCTTGGTGACGCGGCGGGCCAGTACCTGCGACAGGGCCGCCACGTGGGCCGTATGCTCCCACAACTGGTTGGCCTTCGCTTGCAGCACGGGATCGGTGATGGTGCTGCCCAGCTGGCGCACGATCAGCGATGCCACCACCGATTGCAGGGTACGCACGCCGAGGCGTTGTACGGCATTGCGCACGCTGGTGATTTCATTGCCGGAACGGTTGAACGCCACGGAATTGGCGATGGCCACCGTGCGCGCCGCCAGCAGCGGGTCAGCCTGCACCAGCTTGGCAGCGGCCTCGATATGGCAGTCGGGATCGGCCAGCGCCTCTTGCAGCTTGAGCGAAGCGTCCACATTGGCAGGAAAGGTCAGCTCGCCACGAGCGGCTTGTGCGGCGATGCTTTTAAAGGCGTCGAGTCTGTTCATTGAAAAAATTATACTCGCAATATTTCCGTGCGGAACTTTTTAACCGTGATCTTTTCGCAAACAGCCGAGCAAAAGGCAAGCAAAGCCCCGTAAACGGAAAAAGGCATGCCTCTATATTGGTGGCATGCCTTTTTTCTAACGACAGCGTTCGTTTAGCGCTACTACAGAGATTCGCTGAAGATGGCGTCGCAGCCTTCGACCAGCTCGTCGCTGTCTTCCAGCTCATCCGTCAGGCCCAGGTCGAACAATTCCTCGACGGCGTTCATGAAGCTGTTGTGCTTGGTGGCGCCGATCAGGCGGTAGATTTCGCCGTCTTCGTTGCGCACGCCGATGATCAGCTTTTCCTGGCGGACCAGTTCCGGCGTGCTGGCGTTGAGCAGCAGGTTGCCGATGATGTGTTTATCGAAATGAGCGGGCTTTTTGCCTTCGAGCAATGAGGTTTTCAACTTGGTTTCCTTTGTCTTGTTTGAATGTCTGTGCTTGGTGAATGGTCAGCCGTGGCCGTTGGCGATGGCGTGCTTCAAGCCTGCCAGGGTGGTTTCCAACCGCATGAAATCGTCTTCGGTATAGCCGTCGAACAGGTGCTGGCCCTGCTTTGTCAGCTTGGGGAACACGTCATGGAACACCTGTTCGCCCTCGCAACTCAGGCGCACGTAATAGGAACGCTTGTCACGTGGACAACGTTCGCGTATCACCAGCCCCTTTTGTTCCAGCCGGTCCACCACGCCCGTCAAGGTACCCTTGGTAATCAGGGTTTTCTGCCCCAGTTCCTTGTAGGACATGCCGCAGGTGTTGCCGAGCGTGGCAATGATGTCGAATTGCGCATGCGTCAAGCCGTACTGGCGCACAAAGTCGCTAGAAAACCGCTCGAAGCCTTGCATGCATTCGGCCAGCAGCCGGATACTTTTTAAATATCGTTCACCCATGGGGGTGATTATATCCTTCCGCTCCGCTTTTTTCCGCCGTGCCAGGATGCGCCCTTGCATGAGGGTCTGGATGGGGCGGAAGTCCGGTATTATGTGGGCAACTCAGCCCTTGCCCCTGGCCCGCCTCGCCGATGTCCTTCGCTAATCTTTCCCGTATCGGCCTCGACAAACCGCTGCGTTTGCTGCTGGTCCATGCCGGCGATGCCGAGTCGATCACCTGGGCCGGCCTGGTGCAGCCGCTGCGCCTGTGCGCGCGGGCGCTGGGGCCCGATGCCCTGCAACTGGACGTGCGCACGCCGGAACAGGTGGCCGCGCAGGGCGGCAACTGGCATATCGCGCTGCTGGTGGCCGACGAAACGGAAGCGCCGCTGCGTGCCGAGCTGTGCCGGGCCGTGATCGAGCGCTGCCGTTCGGCGCCGTTCTGGGGCGGTGTGGGCGCGGCCGTGCTGTGGCTGGCCGACGCGGGCGTGATGGATGGCGTGCGCATCGCCTTGCCGTGGGCCCTGTACGCCGATGCGGAGGCCAAGGCCGAGCGGGCCATCCTGACGCCGCACCTGTTCGACATCGACGGCCCGCACATCACCTGCTGCGGCGGCGCGGCCAGCATCGACTTTTCGCTGACCCTGATCGAGACCATCTTCGGCGCCGACGTGCAGGCGCTCGTCAAGGAAGCGCTGTGTGTGGACAAAGTACGCGGCAAGGAAGAGCGCCAGCGCGTGGCCCTGCAGGCGCGCTTCGGCGTGCTGCAGCCCAAGCTTTCCGAAGCGGTGACCTTGATGGAAGCCAATATCGAGGAGCCGCTGTCGACCGATGACATCGCCAGCCTGGTGGGCTTGTCACGGCGCCAGCTCGAACGGCTGTTCAAGCAATACCTGGGTAGCCTGCCATCGCGCTACTACCTGGAACTGCGCCTGCAGCGCTCCAGGCAATTGTTGCTTGATACACATTATTCCATCGTGCAAGTGGGCCTGATGTGCGGCTTTTCCTCCGGCTCGCACTTTTCCACGGCGTTTGGCACCCTGTTTGGCAATACGCCGCGCGAAGAGCGGCAAAGAAAGCTCATGCCGCCAGCCTAGCCAGCGGCAAGGCAGCTGTGATGAATTGTGAAAATCCTTGTCGCAGATTCAAAAGAGTTTTAGCATCCCGCTTTTTATAATGCAGTACACACGTAGCTGTCGTAGCTGCGGAGTACCTAACATATTTATGGGGAAATGCTATGAATGCCAAGCTTGATTCGACCGTAACGGCTCGTCCAGTCACCCGGGAAACCTTTGACCAGGTCCTCGTTCCTACCTACGCCCCTGCAGCCATGGTGCCCGTGCGCGGTTCCGGACTGGATCTGTGGGACCAGTCAGGCAAGCATTACCTCGATTTCACCTCCGGCATCGCCGTCAACAGCCTGGGCCACTGTCATCCGGTCCTGGTCGACGTGTTGACCAAGCAAATCAATAATTTGTGGCATTTGGGCAACGGCTACACCAACGAGCCTGTCCTGCGCCTGGCGCTGGCGCTGACGGAAGCGACCTTCGCCGACCGCGCTTTCTTCTGCAACTCGGGCGCGGAAGCCAACGAAGCGGCCTTGAAACTGGCGCGCAAGTACGCGCACACCAAGTTCGGTGCGCACAAGTCGCGCATTATCTCGTGCTTCAGCTCCTTCCACGGCCGCACCCTGTTTACGGTATCCGTCGGCGGCCAGGCCAAGTACACGGAAGGCTTCGAACCGCTGCCACCGTCGATCGACCACATCGCCTACAACGACATCGAAGCGGCGCGCGCCGCCATCGGCGATGACGTGTGCGCCGTGATCGTCGAGCCGGTACAAGGCGAAGGCGGCGTGGTGCCGGGCAATCCGGAATTCCTCAAGGAACTGCGCGCCCTGTGCGACAAGACCGGCGCCCTGTTGATTTTCGACGAAGTCCAGTGCGGCATGGGCCGCACTGGCGCGTTGTTCGCCTACATGGGCTATGGCGTCACGCCGGACATCCTGACGGCCGCCAAGGCGCTGGGCAATGGCTATCCGATCGGCGCCATGCTGACCACCAATGAACTGGCGCAAACCCTGGCCGTCGGCACCCACGGCACCACCTACGGCGGCAACCCGCTGGCCGCTACCGTGGCCTTGAGCGTGCTGGAAACGATCAATACGCCAGCGTTCCTCGCGCGTGTGAAAGAAGCGAGCGTCAACACCATCGCCATGCTGCAAGGCTTGATCGCGGATTACCCGCAAGTGTTCTCCGTGGTGCGCGGCAGCGGTTTGCTGCTGGGGCTGGTCGTCAGCGATGCCTTCAAGGGCCGCGCGAAGGACATCCAGAAAGCGGCCGAAGCGCAAGGCTTGATGGTGCTGATCGCCGGCATGGACGTGGTGCGCCTGGCGCCGGCCCTGATCGTCTCGGACGAACAGATTGCCGAAGCGGGCCGTTTGCTGCGCGTGGCCATCGACGGCATGCTGAAAGCCTGAGGCTAGCCTCGCTCCCTGTTTGATCACCGGCCCGCCGCTTTGCTGCGGGCCGGCTTGGTTCTACCCCAGCATCGTCAGCATTGAAGGAGTACCCATGTATGTTGTCCGTCCGGTAGAAATTGCGGATATTGCAGCCCTCGAAGCGCTGGCCGCGGTAACCATGCCGGGTGTCCATACCCTGCCGAAGACGCGCGAAAAAATCGCCGCCTCCGTCGAGCGCTCCATCGCCTCGTTTGCCGCCCATGTCGACATCCCCAGCGAAGAGTCGTATCTCTTCGTGCTTGAATCCCTGCTCGACAAGAGTATTGCCGGCACGGCCGCCATCTTCGCCTCGGCCGGCTCGAACGGCACCTATTTTTCCTTTCGCAACGACGTCATCCAGCAAGTCTCGCGTGACCTGAACATCAGCCATAGCGTGCATGCGCTGACCCTGTGTTCGGAGCTGACGGCGTATTCGCAGCTGTCCGGCTTCTATGTGCGCAACATGGAGCAGGCGGGCCTGGAAGCGGCCCTGCTGTCGCGCGCGCGGCTGCTGTTCGCCGTGCTGGCGCCGCACCGCTTTGGCGACCGTTTCTTTGTGCCGCTGGCCGGCATCACGGACGCCAATGGCCAGTCGCCATTCTGGGATGCGCTGGGCCGCAAGTTCTTCCAGATGGATTTCCTCGATGCCGAAAAAGTCATCGGCGGCGCCCGCAACCGCACCCTGATCGTCGAATTGATGCCGCACTACCCCGTGTACGTGCCGCTGCTGCCCGGCGATGCGCAGGCTGCCATGGGCCAGATCCACCCCAGTGGCGAACTGGCTTTCAATTTGCTGACGGAAGAAGGCTTTGAAGCCGACGATTACATCGACATCTTCGATGGCGGCCCGATCCTGCAGGCGCACAAGCATGCGCTGCGCTCGTTTACGGGTTCGCTCACGCGCCGCGTCGTCGCAGGCGTCACGCCCAGCCGCACGGGCCTGAAAGTGCATTACGCGGTCGCTTCCGGCGCGGAGCGCAACTTCCGCGCCGTCACCTTTACCTGTGATGCGCTCGAAGCGCAGGACACCGTCGGCTTGCCGCCCGAGCTGCTTGAAGCGCTGGCCGTGGCCGAAGGCGACAGCGTCATTTGCGTGCGCATTTAACCGAGAGAACATTATGCTAGTAGTACGCGCCATCAACGCTTCTGACCTGGACGCCCTGTACGGCTTGGCCAGCCAGGTCGGCACCGGCATGACCACCCTCA
Organism: Janthinobacterium lividum; assembly: GCF_023509035.1. Classification (NCBI taxonomy): domain Bacteria; kingdom Pseudomonadati; phylum Pseudomonadota; class Betaproteobacteria; order Burkholderiales; family Oxalobacteraceae; genus Janthinobacterium; species Janthinobacterium lividum. The sequence continues at coordinate 1,392,493 of NZ_CP075583.1, forward strand.
AGCCGGACATGAAAATGCTGGGCGACCGCCTGGCCATTGCCTGCGCTTCGTTCGCCGAAACCATCGCGCCCGAAAAGCGCGACTACATGTTTGTCATGGAGGATACGGATACGGGCCGCCTGGCCGGCGTATGCGCCATCAAGGGCGCCGTGGGCCTGGAAGAACCGTTCTATAACTACCGCATCGGCACCCTGGTCCATTCGAGCCGCGAGCTCGACGTGTTTACGCGCATGGAAACGCTGTACCTGTCGAACGACCTGACGGGCAGCACGGAACTGTGCTCGCTGTTTTTGCACCCCGACTACCGCAGTGGCAACAACGGCAAGCTGCTGTCGAAAAGCCGCTTCCTGTTCATCGCCCAGTTCCCGCACCTGTTCACGGAAAAGCTGATCGCCGAAATGCGCGGCTACCAGGCGCCGGACGGCAGTTCGCCGTTCTATGAAGGCCTGGGGCGCCACTTCTTCAAGATGGATTTCCACCACGTCGACGACTTGACGAGCCTGGGTAAAAAATCATTCATCGCCGAACTGATGCCGCGTCAGCCCATGTACGTGGCCTACCTGCCCGACGAAGCGCAGGAAGTGATCGGCAAGGTGCATCTGAGCACGGCGCCCGCGCGCCGCCTGCTGGAACAGGAAGGCTTGCACTTCGAAGGCTATGTCGACATTTTCGACGCCGGTCCCGTGCTGCAGGCGCGCGTGTCCGAGTTGCGCGCCATGCGCGACAGCATGCCGGCCGTGCTCGACGCCGAGGCTATACCTGAAGTGTGCGGCGACCTCGCCCAGGCCGAGCCTTACCTGGTGTCGAACACCGACCTGAAAGATTTCCGCATGATCGTCACCAGCGCCAATCCGCACAGCGGCAAGATCGCGCTCGATGACGATGAACTGCATCTGCTGCGCTGCCATCACGGTGACACCGTGCGCACCTTGTCACTCAACCCGAGGAAGCATCCCCATGTCTAAATCGTCCGACCTTAATTCATCTACCGCAGCATCGAACTTCATCAACGGCGCCTGGCTGCCAGGCACGGGCCGTGAACTGGTCACCATCGACCCGTCGAACGGCAAGCAGACCTGGGCCAGCCTGGAAGCGACGGAAAACGAAGTCGAACAGGCTTGCCAGGCGGCCCGCGCTGCCTTTGAAGCGTGGGCCGATACGCCCGTCGAAGAACGCATTGCCATCTGCGTGCGCTTTCGCGAACTGCTGAAGGAACATGCGGAAGCGCTGGCGCTGCTGATCTCGGAAGAAGTGGGCAAACCGCTGTGGGAGTCGCGCACGGAAGTGGCCACCATGGCCAACAAGATCGATATCTCGGTGCAGTCGTACAACGCGCGCACGGGCATTACGCAAAGCAAGATCGCCGACGGCGACGCCGTGCTGCGCCACCGTCCGCACGGGGTGTTCGGCGTGTTCGGTCCGTACAATTTCCCTGGCCACCTGCCGAATGGCCATATCGTGCCGGCCCTGATCGCCGGGAATACCATCGTCTTCAAACCCAGCGAATATGCGCCGCGCACGGCCATCAAAACCGTGCAGCTGTGGCAGCAGGCCGGCTTGCCGAATGGCGTCGTCAACCTCGTCAACGGCGGGCGCGATACGGGTGTGGCGCTGGGCGCGAATGCCTTGCTCGACGGCGTGCTGTTTACGGGTTCCTGCCAGACGGGCATCAGCCTGCACCGCCAGTTCGGCGGCCAGCCGGGCAAGATGCTGGCGCTGGAAATGGGCGGCAACAACGCCCTGGTCGTATGGGATGTGAAGGATGTGGACGCGGCCGTGCACCACGCGATCTTCTCCGCCTTTGTCTCCGCCGGCCAGCGCTGCACGTGCGCGCGCCGCCTGGTGGTGCAAGATAATGCCGCCGGTGCTGCTTTTGTCACGCGCCTGGTGGAAGTGGCGGCGAAACTGGGCATCGGCGCCTCCGACGCCCAGCCGCAACCCTTCATGGGCCCTGTGGTGTCCAGTGCCGTGGCCGCGCGCCTGGTGCAGGCGCAGGCGGACATGGTTGCCAAGGGCGGCACCACCCTGCTGCAGATGCGCCAGTTGAATCCCGATGCGGGCTTTGTCACGGCCGGCATCGTCGACGTTACCGATGCCGCAGGCATCCCCGACGAGGAATGGTTCGGCCCACTGCTGCAGGTGATCCGCGTGGCCGATTTCGATGCAGCCCTGAAGGTCGCCAACGCCACCGAATTTGGCCTGGCCGCAGCGCTCCTGTCCGACGATCCGGCCCTGTGGCAAACGTTCCAGACGCGCGCGCGCGCCGGCATCATCAACTGGAACCGTCCGACTACGGGCGCGGCCAGCACGGCGCCGTTCCGGCGGCATCGGCAAGTCGGGCAACCACCGGCCGAGCGCCTATTACGCGGCCGATTACTGCGCCTACCCGGTCGCTTCGATCGAGAACAGCGCGCTGGAAATGCCGGCCAAGCTGTCGCCCGGCCTGAATTTTTAAGGAATCCTCATGCACAGCACGCGCGAATACAATTTTGACGGCCTGGTCGGGCCATCGCATAACTATGCCGGACTGTCGTTCGGCAACGTGGCCTCGTTCAGCAATGTGAAAAGCGCCTCCAATCCGAAGCAGGCTGCCTTGCAGGGCCTGGCCAAGATGCGCGCGCTGGCGGCGCGCGGCTTTGCGCAAGCCTTGCTGCCGCCGCAGGACCGGCCCAATTTCCGCCTGCTGCGCGCTATCGGTTTCACGGGGGCGGACGCCGAAGTGCTGGCGCGCGCCTACAAGGAGTCGCCCGTCATCCTGGCCTGCGCCTATTCCGCCTCGCCCATGTGGACGGCGAATGCCGCCACGGTCAGCCCGTCGGCCGATACGCAGGATGGCCGCGTGCATTTCACGGCCGCCAACCTGAATAACAAGCTGCACCGCGCCTTCGAGCACGCGCAGTCGGCGCGCAGCCTGCGCGCCATTTTCAGCGATGACAAGCACTTTGCCGTGCATGACGCGCTGCCGTCGACGCCCGCCTTTGGCGACGAGGGCGCGGCCAACCATACGCGTTTGGGTGCGAACCACGGCGCGCCATCGGTTGAATTGTTCGTGTATGGTCGGGTGGAGTTCGATCCTTCCGCGCCGTCGCCGAAGCGCTATCCTGCGCGCCAGACCCTGGAAGCGTCGCAAGCCGTGGCGCGCTTGCATGGCCTCGATGCGAAACGCACCGTGTACGTGCAGCAGAATCCGGACGTGATCGACCAGGGCGTGTTCCATAACGATGTCATCGCCGTGGGCAATGGCAATGTGCTGTTCTATCATGAGCAGGCGTTTGCCGATGAAGGGGAAAGCCTGTCGCAGTTGCGCCGTGCCGTCGCCGCCACGGGTGCGCAACTGGACGCGCTGCGCGTGGACACGGGGCAGGTGCCGATCGCCGACGCGGTCAGCAGCTATCTGTTCAACAGCCAGCTCTTGACGAAAGAGGGCGGCAAGATGGCGCTGGTGATCCCGCAGGAATGCCAGGAAAACCGCGCCGTGTCGCGTTACCTGGACGGCCTGGTGGCCGGCGGTGGTCCCATCGATGAACTGATTCATTTCGATCTGCGCCAGAGCATGCGCAACGGCGGCGGGCCGGCCTGCCTGCGTTTGCGCGTGGCCCTGACGGAAACCGAAGCGCGCGCCATGCACCAGGGCGTGGTCATGACGGAAACGCTGTACCATCGGCTGGTGCAGTGGGTGGAAAAACACTACCGCGACCATCTGGAGCCGGGCGACCTGGCCGACCCGCAGCTGGCGCTGGAAGTGCATGCAGCGCTTGAAGAATTGACGATCATCCTCAACTTACCGGGATTGTACGACTTGTAGGCGATAGAAAATACACAGAAAAAATCCGAGACAGACTATCCGTAGCACAGACAGAATTGGACGGGCGACCCCCGTCTCTTGACACCGCTGCCGCCCAGCCACAAGCCCGGAACGACAGCGTTGGACATTCACATTACCGTAATGGAGATGCAAGATGAATCACACGCCACAAGATTTGCGTACACAAACGCTGGAGCTGATTAACGCGGCTGGCAATGCAGGCAAGGCGGCAGCGCCTGTCGTGCAACTGGTGCAGGCATGGCTGGACTCGCTCGACGCCGAAGACCTGGCCGATATCGCGCCCGACAGCCTGGCGCCCGTGCTTGTCGACGGTTTCACGCAAGCTGCCAAGCGCGCGGGCAGCGGCTGCCAGATCGCCACCCTGCGTTATGCGGATGGCCGTGGCGGCATGGCGAGCGCCTTGCTGATCCTGAACGAAGACATGCCTTACCTGGTCGACTCCATCGTCATGGCCATGCGCCGCCAGCACCTTGCCGTGCGCGGCGTGATGAATACCGTGCTGCCCGTGCGCCGCGCCGCTGACGGCAGCGTCGAAGCGGTGCGCCAGCCTGGCGACCCGCTCGAATCGTATGTGCTGGTGCTGCTCGACGAAGAGCTGGCGCCGGAAGCCCTGGCTGCGCTGGTCGCCGCCCTGGAGACGGTCGCGCGTGACGCCGCCATCGTGCGCCGCGATGCCGCCGCCATGAGCGAGCGCCTGGCCGCTGTCGCCACGGCTGCATCGCAGCATGGCGAAGAAGGCGCGGAAGTGGCCGCCTTCCTGGAATGGGCACGCAGCGGCGGCTTTGAAGTGTTCGGCTACGCCTACTACCGCGTCAAGCCGGGCGTGCGCGAACTCGAACGCGACATCCCGAGCCGTGTCGGCGTGCTGCAGGATACGGCGCATCCTGTATACGGCACCTGCCTGGCGAATATCCCGGGCGACTTCGACACCCTGGCCAAGCGCGATTCGGCGCTGTCCATCGTCAAGGCCGACGTGGCGGGTACTTTGCACCGCGACCAGCAGCTGGACTTCATCGGCGTGCGCGACATGGATGCGCAAGGCGCGATTCTGGGCGAGCATTGCTTCGTCGGCCTGTTTACCCGCGCCGGCAATTCCACCCCGCTGGCGGCGCTGCCGTTTGCGCGCGGCCGCGTGGCCAAGGTATTGAGCCTGGCCGGCGTGCGCCAGCAAGGCTTCCGTGCCGAGAAATTCCGGGAAATCCTCGAATCGCTGCCGCGCACGGAAGCGCTGGAAGCGGACCTCGACTGGCTGGCGCAAGTGTGCGGCGCCGTCGTCTCGCTGTACAAGCAGCCGCGCACCAAGGTCTTTGCGCGCCGCGACGTGTATGCGCGACACCTGAACGTGCTGGTCTACCTGCCGCGCGAGCGCTACAGCGCCAGCGTGGCATCGAGCCTGGCAAAAGCGCTGCAAGCCAGTTCCGGCGCCACGCATGTGAGCATGCAAACCCTGGTGGCCGACGGCCCCCTGGCGCGTGTCTACCTGATCGCCCACGCCGCGCGCTATCCACTGGACCTGGAAACAGATATCGAACAGCCGCTGCTGGGCGTGCTCGATGGCTGGCATAACGGCTTTGCCGCCGTGGCCGACGCCGTGCCCGACGTGGCCCTGCGTACCAGCCTGCGCAAACTCTGCGCGACTTTACCGCTCGATTATGTGGCCGCCACGGCGCCGGCCGTTGCCTTCCGCGACCTCGACACCATCTTGCGCAACACCGATCCGGCACACGTGGCCGTGCGCATCGAGACGGGCGCCGCCACCACCATCCGTTTGTACTCGGCCAACAAGGTGCCGCCGCTGTCGACCATCCTGCCGGCACTGCACAATGCGGGCGTGGCCATCGACCGCGAACAGGCGTACTCCGTTTCGCTGTCCGACGGCACGCGCTATTTCGTCACCAGTCTGACGGTCGATGCCGCCAGCGCGGCGAAACTGGCGCAGCCATCCGTCGTCGCAGTGGCGCAGGAACTGTTTGCCGCCCTGTTCAACGATACGGCCGAAGATGGCCGCCTGAACGGCCTGGTCATCGAAGGCGGTTTGTCGACGCGTGAAGTGCAACTGGTGCGCGCTTACACCAGCTACTGGCGCCAGACGGGCAGCCGCTTCTCGGTGCGCTACATCGCCGAAAGCCTGCGCAAGCAGCCGGCACAGGTCAAAGCCCTGGTCGAGGCCTTCCTGCAGCGCTTCGACCCTTCGCTGTCCGACGCGCAGCACGCGGCGGCCCTGGAAAGCATCGCTGCCATCAAGGCCGGCCTGCCATCCGTGAATCACGCCGATACCGAGGAAATTCTCGGCGCGCTGGCCGACCTGATGGCCGCCACCCTGCGCACCAGCTACTTCCAGAACAATCAAGCCGGCGACAAGATCATCTTCAAGTTTGACACCAGCAGCCTGGCGCTGGTGCCGGAACCGCGTCCTTACCGCGAGATTTTTGTGTTCTCGCGCCGCTTTGAAGGCGTGCACCTGCGCGGCGGCCCTGTCGCCCGTGGCGGCTTGCGCTGGTCCGACCGCATGGAAGACTACCGCACCGAAGTGCTGGGCCTCGTCAAGGCGCAGATGGTGAAGAATGCCGTCATCGTGCCGGCCGGCGCGAAGGGTGGTTTTGTCTGCAAGATGATGCCGAAGGACGCTGTGCGCGAAACCATCGCGGCAGAAGGCGAAGCCGTCTATCGCCTGTTCATTTCCAGCCTGCTGGAAGTGACGGACAACCGTTCCCTGGGCAATATCGTCCCGCCAGTCGACACCGTGTGTTTTGACGATGCCGACCCTTACCTGGTGGTCGCCGCCGACAAGGGCACGGCCACGTTCTCGGACATCGCCAACGGCATCGCCGTGCAGCGCGGTTTCTGGCTCGGCGACGCGTTTGCCTCGGGCGGCTCGAACGGCTACGACCACAAGAAGCTGGGCATCACGGCCAAGGGCGCATTCGAAGCCGTGAAGCGCCACTTCTATGAAATGGACCACGACCTGAACACCACCCCGATCACCATGGTCGGCGTGGGCGACATGTCGGGCGACGTGTTCGGCAACGGCGTATTGCTGTCGCGCCAGCTGAAACTGGTGGCCGCATTCGACCACCGCCACATCTTCCTCGACCCGACACCGGACGTCGCCGTCTCGTTCGACGAACGCGCGCGCCTGTTTGCCTTGCCGCGTTCCTCGTGGGACGATTACAACAAGGAGCTGATCTCGGCTGGCGGCGGCGTGTATCCGCGCTCCGCCCGCACGATCGAACTGTCGCCGCAAATCCGCGCCGCGCTCGATATCGCGGAAACCTCGCTGGCGCCGGAAGAACTGATGCACCGCATCCTGAAGTCGCCCGTGGACCTGTTCTACAACGGCGGTATCGGTACCTACATCAAGGCCTCGACGGAAACGCACGCACAGGTGAAGGACCGCGCGAATGACCACATCCGCGTCAGCGGCAATGAGCTGCGCGTGAAAGTGGTGGCCGAAGGCGGCAACCTGGGTGCGACGCAGGCAGGCCGCATCGAGTTCGCGCTGGCGGGCGGACGCATCTTCACCGATGCGATCGACAACTCTGCCGGCGTGGATTGCTCGGACCATGAAGTGAACGTGAAAATCTGGCTGGACGTGGAAGTCAATGCGGGCAAGCTGACGGAAGCAGAACGCAATCGCGAGCTGTATGCGATGACGGATGACGTCGAGCGCCTGGTCTTGCGCGACAACACGCAGCAGACGCATTTGCTGGTGCGCGAGTTGCAGGCGCAAAGCGAGAGCGCCGTGCAGGATGGCTATGCCGCCCTGATCGCCAGCCTGGAAGAAGAAGGCGCCCTGTCGCGCGAACTGGAGCAACTGCCTTCAGTGGCCGAACTGGCACGCCGCAAGCTCGATAACCGTGGCTTGACCACGCCGGAACTGGCGGTGGTGATCGCCAACGTGAAGAACCGCTTCAAGCGCATCCTGTCCGCGCTGCCGTTGACGGATGAAACGTGGGCCGAACCGGTGCTGAAACCGTACTTCCCGTCCTTGCTGGTGGAAACCCGTTCGGCGCTCGACCACCCGCTGGCCAACGCCATCCTGGCGACCGTGCTGGCCAATGAAGTGATCAACCGCTGCGGCCCGCTGATGATCCGCAACCTGGCGGCGGAACACGGCGTGGACGAATCTGCCGTGATCCTCGCCTGGGGCCAGGCCTGGGTGGCGCTGAACCTGGCACCCGTGTTCGACGCGCTCGATGCCGATGCGCTGACGATTCCGCGCGAAGTGTCGATCAAGGTCGACGCGCAAACGCGTGTGCTGCAGCAGACGATGATCGCCGGCGTGCTGTCGGTGCCGGCCGAGCAGTTGCGCGGCGCCGGCCTGGCCGAACTGACTCGTTTGTTTGGCGCGGAATCGAAGCGCGAGCTGCTGAAAGCGGTCGGCATCAAGTCGGAAGCGGCGCTGGTGCCGGGCTCGACGCCGGCCTTCGTGCAAGCGTGGGATGCGGTCGACGCGCTGGAAGTCGTTGCTGGCTTCCTGTTCCCGGCCTTGTCCGTGCCGCGTCCTGCCTCGATGGACCTGGCCGCGTTCCTGCAAGTGGGCCTGGCCCTGCGCAGCCAGGCGGGCATCGACACCCTGGAGCGTGGTCTGAAGCTGGCCGCGCAAGGCAAGTCGCAGGAGCAGTTGCGCAACTACGCGCAGCAAGCACTGCGCCGCACGCAACAGCGTCTGCTGTCGCAGGTGCTGGCACGTGCCGAGCAAGGCAATGCGGGCCAGGCCGTCGATGCGGTGACGGGCGCGCTGGGCTTGTCGGCCTATGTGGCGGCGACGGAACTGGAGCAAGCCATGCTGGACGTGTGGACCTTGTCTGAAGCCGTGAATAAAATCACGGCGGAATCCACAGCGGAAGCGGCGGTGTAATGACGCAAGAAGTACTACAAGTTGGACAGGGCGCTGGCGGCTTGCCGCCAGCCGTGCAGGCGCTGGCGCAGGCTGATTTCAGCGGCGTGGCGCAGCTGTTCGCCAATGCCGGTTTCACGGTGGCCTTGCCGGCGCCGGGCATGCTGCAAGTGGTCAAGCCGCAAGCCGATGCGGGCCGCGCCAGCGTGGCCGTCTCGGTGGGTGTGCATGGCGACGAAACGGGGCCGATCGAAGTGCTGGCGCATCTGCTCGACGCCCTGTCGCGCGATGCGGCGACGCTGGCCGTCGACCTGCTCGTTTGCGTGGGCAATGTCGATGCGATCCGGGCCGGCAAGCGTTTTATTGACGCCGACCTGAATCGCATGTTCCGTCCCGTGCGGGGGAGCCTGGCGCAGGCGGCGGAAAGCGCACGCGCCGATGAAATGATCGCTGCGACAAAAGCGTTCTTTGAAGCGGCGGGACCCGTGCGCTGGCACCTGGATTTGCATACGGCCATCCGGCCTTCCGTGTACCCCACGTTTGCCATCGTGCCGGACCTGGTGGCCGACGACGCCAAGACGCAGCTGATCGATTGGCTGGGCCAGGCGGCCATCGGCGCCATCATCATGAATCCGCAGTCGGCCGGCACCTACAGCTATTACTCGGCCGAACATTTCGGCGCGGCCGCCAGCACGGTGGAACTGGGCCGCGTGGGCACCCTGGGGCAGAACGATTTGTCCCTGTTCGACGACGTGTCGCGGGCGCTGGACGGCCTGCTGCGCGGCTTGCCTGCGCAAGCCGTCAAGGCCGCGCCACACGTGTTCAAGGTGGCGCAGGAAATCATCAAGCACAGCGATGAATTCCGCATGGCTTTTGATCGCAGCACGCAGAATTTCACGTCCCTGCCGCAGCATGCCGTGATCGCCAGCGATGGCGATCATGTGTACACGGTGCAGCACGCGGAAGAGCTGGTGGTGTTTCCGAACCCGGACGTGCGCGTGGGCTTGCGCGCGGGGCTGATGGTGGTGCGTACCTCCTGATCGTTCAGCCATTACGCAGTATCAGGCGCCAGCCGGGGCAACCCGATTGGCGCTTTTTTTATGGAAAAGATGCCGCACAGAAATAATTATCCATTAGGCAATCAACTGGTTTAAAATATTTGCCCTTTTGCAATTTCTTGGACCCATCATGTTGAAACGCCTGCTGACAGCCCTGCTGTGCCTGACCTTCTCCGGCCTGACGGCTGCCGCCCCTGCCGATGAGAAGGCATCCGCTCCGGAAATGACGGCCGAGCAATTCCTCGCCCAGTTGCACTTGCAGCGCGGCAAGATCACTTTGCCAGGCGGCATCGCCACCCTGGATTTGCCAGCCAACTTCCGTTATTTGTCGCCAGCGGACGCCGAGCGCGTGTTGGTCGATGCCTGGGGCAACCCACCGGGCATGGAGTCGCTGGGCATGATCGTGCCCGCCAAGACCAGCGTGCTCGAGCGCGATAGCTGGGGTGTCATCGTCACGTATGAAAAGGAAGGGCATATCAAGGATGACGATGCAGACAGCATCAAGTACGACGAATTGCTCAAGGATATGCAGGCGTCGGTGCTGGAAAACAATGCGGAGCGCAAGAAGCAGGGCTATCCCGGCATGCATTTGATGGGCTGGGCGGAAAAACCCAGCTATGCCAAGGATACACACAAGCTGTACTGGGCCAAGGATCTGATGGTCGATGGCGGCGAGCACTCACTGAACTACAACGTGCGCGTGCTGGGCCGCGAAGGCGTATTGAACCTGAACGCGATTGCCAGCATGCAGCAGATCGAGGCGATCAAGAAAGAGATGCAGCAAGTGACGGCATTCACGGAATTTACCGAGGGTAACCGCTACACGGATTTCGACAGCAAGACGGACAAGGTGGCCGAATATGGCTTGGCGGCACTGGTGGCCGGTGGCGTGGCCAGCGAGCTGGGGCTGTTTGGCAAACTGCTGGCGCTGCTGCTGGCCTTCAAGAAAGTGCTGATTCTGGCCGTGGTGGGCGGCGGTGCGGCCATCGTCAAGTTCTTGGGCGGCAAGCGCAAGGATAAGCAGGCGCTGCAGCCACTGCCGCAGGCAGAACCGGTGGCACAGCCGGACCGTGCGCCCGATGGCAAGGTGAACCTGGATAAGTAAGGGCAACTGTGCCGCTTGGTGCGCTGGCGCACAGGAGTGGCATTGCGCGCGCTGCCGGAAAACAGTGCCTCGGGTACACTGGCTCATCGTTCACTATCAGGAGTTCGCCATGTCCGTGTCCATGTATCAGGCCACCATCCCCGTCTTCATTCGCGGCTTGCGGGTCGTCTCGGCCCTGCTGGAAAAAGCGCAAGCCCATGTGGAGGAAGATGGCATCGTGCCCGAGATTTTACTGGGCGCACAGCTGGCGCCCGACATGCTGGACTTGACGGCGCAGGTGCAGCGCGCCAGCGATACGTCGAAGATGTCGGTCGAGCGCCTGAGCGGTGTACCGGCGCCGAAGTTCGAAGATAACGAAGTGTCGTTCGAACAGTTACAAGAGCGTATCGCCAACACCATCGCCTACATCGACAGCGTGAATGCGGGCCAGATGGCGGGCAGCGCGCAGAAGGAAGTGGTGCTGAACTGGACCGACGAAGGAACGACATTCTCGGGCGACAATTACCTGCTCAGCTTTGCCTTGCCGAACTTCTATTTTCACGTCTCCATGGTCCACGCCATCCTGAGAAACAATGGCGTGGCCGTGGGCAAGCTTGACTATCTGGGACCGTACGACTAAGAACGCCTATCAAAACCTACTGCGCGTCGTAATTTGCGGCCTGCGATGCTCACTGTACCTTCGTACAGTTGCGCTTCTCGACCACAACTTCCTTCCGCTCGCTACGGTTTTGTTAGGCGTTGTAAGACTGATTAACGCTGTGGTTGCTGCACTTGATTTTGTACCGCATTACCCAGCATGCCGCCGCCGATCACGCCGGCCACCGTCGCCAGCGCCTTGCCGCGGCCGCCACCTACCTGGTTGCCGATCAAGCCGCCGATGACGGCGCCCGTGCCGATGCCCACGTAGTTCGGTTGTGCCGGTGCTGGCGCAGGCACTGGCTGCGGCTGGCGTACGGGTTCGCGGTAGGCTGTCTCGCGGTAACCATCATTGTTGTCATTGTAGGCGGGGCGCGCCTGCGCCACTTGCGTGTGGTGTACGACGTGCTTGTGCACGACAGGCGCCGGAGCAGGTGCCAGGGCAGCTTGCGCAACGACAGGCGCGGCAAGCGGTGCAGTCACGGGAGCAGTCGCGGGCGCTGCCAGGGCAGCGGCGCTGGCCGGCGTCATGGCGGCCACATCGGCAGGTACATTCGCCCGCGAATTGGGCAGGATGCCGGCGATGGACGCCGCGCCCACCAGGCACAGGACCGTCACGGAAATGGCGGCGCCGGCCATCAAGGGGTGGATACGGCTGGCGGTAGTCGTCGTGTTCATATGTTCTCCTGGGGTGGCAAGGTGTTGCGCTGTTATTGATGTGTCCAGATTAACGGTCTCCTCGCCGCAAGGCTAGACGGTGCGCTGTATCAAACGTAAGCAGGTGTAAGGCTCCGATCACCAAAGCGCAGTAGAATCGGTGCTTCCCCTTTTCCGGAGTCCGCCATGAGCCAGCTATTCACGCCGTATGCACTGGGGCCGCTGCAGGTGGCCAACCGCATCGCCATCGCGCCCATGTGCCAGTACTCGGCCGACAACGGCAACGCCACCGACTGGCACATGATCCACCTGGGCCACCTGGCCCTGTCCGGCGCGGGATTGCTGATGACGGAAGCGACGGCCGTCTCGCCCGAGGGACGCATCTCGGCCGAAGACCTGGGCCTGTGGTCGGATGCGAATCAAGCTGCGCTGGCAAACGTGGTGCAGGCAATCCGCCGCCACGCGCCGATTCCGCTGGTGGTGCAGCTGGGCCATGCGGGACGCAAGGCGTCGAGCCGCGCGCCCTGGCAGGGCGGAGCCTGCGTGCGCCTGGCCGATGGTGGCTGGCAAACGGTGGCGCCATCAGCCATCGCCCACGCGCCCGGCGAAACCGTGCCGATCGCCCTGGACGAGATGGGTTTGCTGCAAATCAAGGGCGCCTTTGTTGCTGCCGCCCAGCGCGTGCATGCGCTGGGCATCGAAGGCATCGAATTGCATGCGGCGCACGGTTATTTGCTGCACCAGTTCCTCTCGCCCCTGTCCAATCAGCGCACGGATGCGTATGGCGGCAGCCTGGAAAACCGCATGCGTTTCCCGCTGGAAGTCTATGAAGCCGTGCGCGCCGCCGTGCCGGCCACGGTGGCCGTAGGCGTGCGCCTTTCCGCCACCGACTGGGTCGAGGGCGGCTGGGAAATCGAGCAAAGCGTGCGCTTCGCGCAGGAACTCAAGCAACTGGGCGCCGACTTCATCCACGTCTCCAGCGGTGGGATTTCGCCGCAGCAGCAAATCCCCGTGGGCCCGGGCTACCAGGTGGCGTTTGCCGAACGCATCAAGCGCGACAGCGGCTTGCCCACCATCAGCGTGGGCTTGATCACCGAAGCGCAGCAGGCGGAAGACATCATCGCCAACGGCCAGTCCGACATGGTGGCGCTGGCGCGCGCCATCCTGTTCGACCCGCGCTGGCCCTGGCATGCGGCGGCTCAGCTGGGCGCGCAAGTGTCGGCGCCGCCGCAGTACTGGCGCTCGCAGCCGCGCGAATTCAAGCACCTGTTCGGCGACACGACCCTGGGCCAGCGCTAAGAGACCGCCTCTGCTACACTGACGCTTCTTCCCCATTTCTCCAGGACGCTTCGACATGCGCCATTGATACTGCCGTGCTGTGCACGGCCTCGCCCATCCCGCCACAGCGCCTTGCGCCGCGCGGGTTCGCCAGCCCTGTCTGCACGTACAAGGAGTATCCATGCCCGCATTACTACAACTCGACCGTCTTTCCTTTGTGCTGCCCGATGGCCGCGCCCTGTTTTCCGATTTGCAATTTGCCTTTGCCCCGCAACGTATCGGCCTCGTCGGCGATAATGGCGTGGGCAAGAGCGTCCTGGCGCGCCTGCTGGCAGGCCAGGCGCCGCCGTCTTCCGGCGCCGTGCGCTGCGATGGCAGCGTGCATTACGTGGCGCAGGAACTCGATCCGCAACACTATCCCAGCGTGGCGGCGCTGGCCGGCATGGAGAACTTACTGGTCGCGCTGGCGCGCATCGCCTCCGGCAGCATCGACGAGGCCGATTACGCACTGGTGGGCGAACGCTGGGATGCCCACGCCCGCCTGCGCCACGCGCTCGATGGACTCGATCTGCGCCATGTCGATGCCGATACGCCAACGGCTAGCCTCAGCGGTGGCGAGCGCCAGCGCATCGCCCTGCAAGGCGCCTGGCTGTCGCAGGCGGACTGGCTGGTGCTCGATGAACCGAGCAACCATCTCGACGCGCAGCAACGCGCCCGCCTGGTGGTGCAGATGACGCGCTGGCCTGGCGGCTTGCTGTTGATCAGCCATGACCGCGGCTTGCTGGAGCACGTCGATGCCATCGCCGAGTTGTCGCCCCAGGGCTTGCGCAGCTATGGCGGCAATTACACTATGTATGCGCAGCAGCGCGCGCTGGAGCAGGCCGGTTTTGCGGCGGCCCTGCAGGCGGAAAAGGCGGGCGCCAAACGCGAACAGCGCGAGGCGCAGCAGCAGGCCGAGCGCCAGCAGCGTCGTGTCGGACGTGGTGAGCGCGAGGGCCGCGAAGGCAACCAAAGCAAGCTGCTGCTGGACGCGAAAAAGGAGAAAAGCCAGGATAGCCAGGGCAAGCTGCGTGTGCGCGCCCAAGAGGCGCAGCAGGCGCGCCAGCAACGGGTGATGGTGGCCAGCGCCCGTTGTGCGCCCGAGGCCGAACGGCTGTTGCTGGCGCCCGAGAGCCTGGTACCCAACGGAAAACTGATCCTGGAGATGCGCGGGCTGGTCTTGCCGCATGGCCAGGCGCACGCCATCAACCTGGTGCTCAGCGGGCCGCGCCGCCTGGCCGTGACGGGAGACAATGGCAGCGGCAAGTCAACCCTGCTGCGCGTAATCGCCGGGCAACTGGCGCCCGCCAGCGGTGAGCTGCGCTGCCACGCGCAGGTGGCCTGGCTGGACCAGCATGCGGGACTGCAAGACGGCGAGTGGAGTGCCGTGCAACGCTTGCAGGCACGCAATAGCACTGTGGCGGAAGGGGCCTTGCGCACGCGGCTGGCGCTGCTGGGCATTGCCGGTGCGCGCGCCACCATGCCCAGCCGTTTGCTCAGCGGCGGCGAACGCATGAAGGTAGCGCTGGCGGCCGAACTGTATGCGCAGACGCCGCCGCAACTGTTGCTGCTCGACGAACCCGACAATCACCTGGATCTGGTCAGCCTGCAGGCGCTGGAGCAGATGCTGCTGCAATATCAGGGTGCGTTACTTGTGGTTTCGCACGACCAGGCATTTTTGGAAGCGATAAACCTTGACCCGGAGGGCTTGACATTGCACAAGTGACAATTGAATGAAAAAATACACGCTCGATGCCTGTAGAGCATGCTTCATGAACCGATGCTGAATTTTGTTTGATTGTCGGTATAATCCACTGAATAACCGGGCCTATTTGTGAACTAAAACTGCTGGTTCACCAATATGATGACGTTTAATCTGGCACTGTAGTCGGTCACTGCCGCGCTGCCAGGGCGTCCTCCTCCGTGCCCTGCCGTGCATGAATTTTGGTTTCGCTTATATTGTTTTCTTGGAGAAATAGCATGTCGTTTTACGAAAAACTCAAAGCCCTCAACATTGAACTGCCAGTTGTTGCCGCGCCAGCTGCCGCCTACGTGATGCATGCCCGCACGGGCAACACCGTCTTCCTGTCCGGCCACCTGGCCAAGAAGGATGGCAAGGTCTGGGTGGGTCAACTGGGCAAGGACGTCACCACGGAAGAAGGCAAGATCGCTGCGCGCGGCATCGCCATCGAACTGATCGCTACATTGCAAGACGCATGCGGCGGCGACTTGAACAAGGTCAAGCGCATCGTCAAGGTCATGAGCCTGGTCAACTCCACCTCTGCATTCACGGAACAGCACCTGGTGACCAATGGCGCCTCGGAACTGTTCGTCGAAGTCTTCGGCGACAGCGGCAAGCACGCCCGCTCCGCCTTCGGCGTGGCACAAATCCCGCTGGGCGCTTGCGTCGAGATCGAGCTGATCGCCGAACTGGCCTGATCATCTGAGCATGCCGGCGCTTGCCGCCGGCTCGCCTTTTCCTCCTTTCCAGCAAGAGCGGAACCGCCATTGGGGTGGAGGGATCGGTGTATTCAAGAAAAAAACGGAGACACGTAATGAAAACGAGTGAACAAGGCTTGCACCGCGGCCTGGGCGAGCGGCAGATCCGCCTGATGGCGCTGGGCGCCGCGATTGGCGTGGGCCTGTTTTTGGGTTCCGGCAACGCGATCAAGATGGCCGGTCCCGGCATCATGCTGTCGTATATTATCGGTGGCGCGGTCATCTTCATGATCATGCGCGCGCTGGGCGAAATGGCCGTGCACAATCCCGTGGCCGGCTCCTTCAGCCGCTATGCCCAGGATTACCTGGGACCCCTGCAAGGCTATCTGACGGGCTGGAACTACTGGTTCCTGTGGCTGGTCACCTGCGTGGCGGAAATTACCGCCGTGGCCATCTACATGGGCATCTGGTTCCCCGACGTGCCGCGCTGGATCTGGGCCCTGGCGGCCCTCGGTTCCATGGGCGCGATCAACCTGCTGGCCGTGAAAGCCTACGGCGAGTTCGAATTCTGGTTCGCCCTGATCAAGGTGGTCACCATCATCCTGATGATCGTCGGCGGCACGGGCATGATCATCTTCGGTCTGGGCAACGACGGCGTGGCCATCGGCATCTCGAACCTGTGGACGCATGGCGGCTTCTTCCCGAATGGCGCGCAGGGCGTGCTGATGTCACTGCAGATGGTGATGTTTGCCTACCTGGGCGTGGAAATGATCGGCCTGACGGCTGGCGAAGCGGCGAACCCGAAGAAATCGATTCCCGACGCCATCAATTCGGTGTTCTGGCGCATCCTGATTTTCTATGTCGGCGCACTGTTCGTCATCCTGTCGATCTACCCATGGAATGAAATCGGCACCACCGGCAGCCCCTTCGTGATGACGTTTGAACGCCTGGGCATCAAGACGGCCGCCGGCATCATCAACTTCGTCGTGCTGACGGCAGCCTTGTCGTCGTGCAATGGCGGTATCTTCAGCACCGGCCGCATGCTGTACAACCTGGCGCTGCAAGGCCAGGCGCCGAAGGCATTTGCGGAAACCACGGCCAGCGGCGTGCCGCGCCGCGCGATCCTGGTGTCGGTCTTCGCGCTGCTGCTGGGCGTGCTGCTGAACTACCTGGTACCGGAAAAAGTGTTTATCTGGGTCACGTCGATTTCCACCTTCGGCGCCGTCTGGACCTGGGGCGTGATCCTGGTCACGCAGATCCAGTTCCGCAAGACCTTGACGCCATTGGAAATCAAGAATCTGGCTTTCCGCATGCCGTTCGCGCCGTACGGTTCCTGGATTTCGCTGGCTTTCCTGGCGCTGGTGATCGGCCTGATGGCGTATTTCCCCGATACGCGCATCGCCCTGATGGTGGGACCAGCCTGGCTGATCCTGCTGACGGTGCTGTACTACGCGCTGGGCCTGGCGCCGAAAGAGCGCCGCGACGACGTGCCGCAAGGCTATGAGGCAGGCTGGCCCCCGGCTGATGCGCCACACGTCAAGAAGTAAACCAGCCTGGTTGAGCTGAGCGAAAAGCGCGCCCCTGCCCCTGCAGCGGCGCGCTTTTTCTTTCATATAAGCAATTTCTTCTTTTTCAGCACTCTTGCGGGTTTGCCGGCGCACGCCTGGCGTTGTTTCCTTGCATCAAAGTTCTGTTTAGCTGAACCGATGAAAGCCCTATAATCGCTTAGTTTTGAAAATGGACGCGATCTTTCCGGTTTTTTGCCAGGTAGGGCCGGAGCGCCGTTTTCTCTTGTTTTTACCCGTCATGTTCCTAACAACACCTGACAAAACCGTAGCGAGCGGAAGTGAGCTGTGGCTAAGAAGCGCAGCTGTGCAAAAAATGCACAGTGAGCATCGCAGGCCGCGGATCGCGACGCGCAGCAGGTTTTGGTAGGTGTTTAAGTGCATGCCTCATAAAGGAATGCTAGTGAGCCAAACCCTGGTCCAGAAACTTTGCCGCACCAAGCCGATCGATACCACGGTCGAATATGGTGAAGGCCTCAGCAGCAGTGGCTTGAGCCGGTCCATCGGCCTGTTTTCCCTCACCATGATCGGCGTTGGCGCCACCATCGGCACGGGCATTTTCTTTACCATGGTCGAAGCCGTCCCCAAGGCGGGTCCATCGGTCGTCCTGTCTTTCCTGATCGCCGCCATCACGGCCGGCTTGACGGCCTTGTGTTACGCGGAATTGTCGTTCCGCATTCCCGCCTCCGGCTCCTCGTATTCGTTTGCCTACGCCACCGTGGGCGAGTTCCTTGCCTTCATCATGGCCGCCTGCTTGCTGCTCGAATACGGGTTGGCGGGCAGTGCCGTGGCCATCGGCTGGTCGTCCTACCTGAACAACTTCCTGGAAAATGCCTTCGGCTGGCACATCCCCGAGATGCTGCGCACGCCGATGATCGTTTCCGGCCCGCATGGCATGGAGTTTCATGCCGGCCACATCAACCTGCCGCCGATCTTTTTGATCTGCATGTGCGGCTTCTTGCTGCTGCGCGGCGCCAAGGAATCGGCCCTGATGAACGCCATCATGGTCATCATCAAGCTGGCGATCCTCGTGTTTTTCATCGTCATCGCGTTTTCCGGTTTTAACGCCGACAATTTCTTCCCCTTCTTCAATGCCGACAATAGCAAGGGCTTTGCCGGCATGACGGGCGTCACAGCGGCGGCCGGCACCGTCTTCTTCTCCTTCATCGGCCTCGATACGGTGGCCACGGCGGGCGATGAAGTGAAAAATCCCACGCGCAATGTGCCGCGCGGCATCCTCGGCGCTTTGCTCATCGTCACCGTGTTTTATTTGCTGGTGGCCGTAGCCGCCCTCGGCGCGCAACAGGCGAAATTGTTCGAAGGCCAGGAAGCGGGCCTGGCGGTGATCCTGCAAAACGTGACGGGCAAGACCTGGCCCGCACTGGTGCTGTCGGCCGGCGCCGTCATTTCCGTTTTCAGCGTGACCCTGGTGACGATCTATGGCCAGACGCGCATCCTGTTTGCCGTCAGCCGCGACGGGCTGATCCCGAAGTCGTTCCAGAAGATCCACCCGCGTACCTTGGTGCCGGTCAGCAATACCATCATCGTCTGCCTGGTGGTGGCAGTGGTGGCTGGCTCCGTCGATGCCACTTACCTGTGGGATATGGTCAGCATCGGCACCCTGACGGCCTTCATGGTGGTGTCGATCGCCGTGCCCGTGCTGCGCCACAAGCAGGGCGCCAACCGCATCGAGGGCTTCAGCGTGCCGTTCGGGCCGTATGTGATTCCTGGCCTGAGCATCCTGGCTTGTCTGTACATCATGCGCGATTTGCCGCATACGACATTTATTGTGTTCAGCGTGTGGATGGCGGTGACAGTGGCCATTTACTTCTTGTACAGCATGCGGCATTCGCACCTGGGCAAGAAGGCCCGCTAATGCAGTCTGCTCCATCCAGAACCGCCGCGCTTGCCGGCGGTTTTTTTTATTTCTAACCGGAATTTACATGATGAAAATAACTGATCTGGCCGCTTGCGGCTTGCTGGCAAGCAGCCTTATGGGGAGCCTGGCGCAGGCCGCTCCTGCAAGCGAGCCGGCATTGCGCGATTACCGCGCCGTGGCCCTGTCGGCCAATGGCCAGCGCATCGCCGCCATCGAATCGAGCAAGGTGGGCGAGCAGCCGCAGCGCCCACATGCCGCCATCGTCGTGCGCGACGCCGCCAACGGCGCCATCGTGCAGCAATTCGATCCTTGCGCCGTGTGCTCCTATGACAAGCCCAGCTGGTCGCCCGATGGCAGGCAGCTGGCCTTTGTCGGCTACGACGCCAAGGCGGGCAAGGCGCAACTGTACCTGGCCACCCTGTCGCAAGCGCAAGCGCGGATGTTGACCAGTATCAAGGGCGTGGCCAGCACGGCGCGCTGGTCGCCCGACGGCAAGCAACTGGCCGTGCTCGCCACAGTGGGAGCGCGCAAGCTGGCCGGCGCCGTGGAGGCGGGCGCGCGCCAGGTGGGCGAAGTGGGCAGCGAAGACGATGCCCAGCGCATCGCCGTCGTGCCTGTCAGCGGTGGCGAACCGCGTTTGCTGTCACCAAGCGACACTTATGTGTATGAATACAGCTGGACGCCCGATGGCCGCGGCTTTGTTGCCACCAGCGCGCAAGGCAATGGTGACAGCAACTGGTGGGTCGCCAAGCTCAGCCATATCGATGCGGCAACGGGCGCCCTGCGCGTGATCGCCTCGCCTGCCATGCAGCTGAACCTGCCGTCGGTCTCGCCGGATGGCAAGACGGTGGTCTTCATTGGTGGCCTGATGAGCGACTTCGGCTCCATCGGCGGCGACCTGTACACGGTGCCCCTGGCCGGCGGCACGCCGCGCAATGTCACGCCGGACTATCGCGGCACCTTCAATGGCGTCGTCTGGCGCGGCGCCGGCTTGCTGGCGACGGCCTTGATCGATTCGCAGCTGGCGCTCGTGCCTGTCGATGTGCAAACTGGCCCCAGCCAACCTGTGATGCTCGGTGAGCTCAGCAGCAGCGGCAGCGATGGCCGTCTGTCGTTCAGCGCCGATGGCCTGCAAGCGGCCGCCGCACAGGAAGATTTTACGCACGCCAGTTATCTGGTGGCGGGACCGGTGGGCCAGCTGAGAAAGATTACGCGTGACAATGACGGCTTTGCGCCGCAGTTGACGGTGCAGAACGTGGGCTGGAACAACGAACAATACAAGGTGCAAGGCTGGCTGCTGGGACCGTTGAAGACGGATGCAGGCAAGCGCTACCCGATGATCGTCAACGTGCATGGCGGCCCGGGCGCGGCCGCCTCACCCCGTTACGTCGCTGCGAGCACCGTGAGCCATGAATTGACGCAAAAGGGCTATTTCGTCTTCCTGCCGAATCCGCGCGGCAGCTTTGGCCAGGGCCAGGCATTTACGCGTGCCAACATGGCTGACTTCGGCGGCGGCGACTGGCGCGACATCCTGGCCGGCATCGATGCGGTGGAAAAAGTGGCGCCCGTTGACGGCCAGCGTCTGGGCCTGATCGGCCATTCGTATGGCGGCTTCATGACTATGTGGGGCGTCACGCATAGCGATCGCTTCAAGGCGGCCGTGGCGGGTGCGGGCGTGTCGAACTGGATCAGTTATTACGGCCAGAACGGCATCAATCAGTGGATGATCCCCTTCTTTGGCGCCTCCGCGTATGACAAGCCCGAAGTCTACCGCAAGGCTTCGCCCATCGAATCGATCAAGGCGGCCAAGACGCCGACCCTGATCTATGTAGGCGAACGCGACGTGGAAACGCCGGCCGCCCAGTCGCTGGAATTCTGGCACGGCTTGCGCGCCATGGGCGTGCCGTCCAGCCTGTTCATCTACGACGGCGAAGGCCATTCCTTCCGCAAGCCCGAGCACCAGCGCGACTTGCAAAAGCGCACCGTCGGCTGGTTCGAGCAGTATCTGAAGTAAATGGCAGCTTAGCGTGGCGAAACAATATGCACGATCGCTGCGCTATGTATCACGATCTTGTCGGCATCTGCCTGCAACAGGCGGATGCGTCTTTTGACCAGCGGCCAGCCCGACCAGGCCACGTCGCTGACAGGCGGCGCGGCAGGGGGAGCCAGCGGCGCGCTGATGGCGGCCTTGTTGTCGAGCTGCTCCAGCGCGCGCGACAGGGTCAGGCACACTTGCGTATGGCTGTGGCCAAGCAAGGCGTTGACGGGCGCGACAGGCAGTTGGCTGGCATGGCGCCCAAGGATCGAGCGCAGCGCCGCCACGTGGGCGACCAGCAAGTAATTTTGCACGATGAACAGGTTGATGTCTTCCACGGCCCGCTGCTTGCTGGCCGGTTCATCGAGCATGCGCACCAGTGCCGAGCTGAGGGCGGCCAGGCTGTCCATCAGGCGCTTGCGTTCGATGCGGTAGGCGAAATCATCGAAACATTTCCCCTGCAGCAGCGCGAAGCTGGCCTGCATATAGCTCAGATTCACATTCAGCACCTGGCGCACCAGGCGCGGCAGGCTCTGGTATTCCCAGTTGGCCAGCACGAAGCTGAACACGGTCGCAACAAACGCGCCGATCAGGGTGTCGATCAGGCGTTCGCTGACGAGGTTCGGGTTGCTGGGTGCCACCAAATGCATTTGCAGCAAGATCATCAGACTCACGGCGATGGCCGTGTAGCGGTAGCGCAAATAGATGAAGGTGGGCGTGGCCACGATGGAGAGGAACAAGATGGCCATCAGCACGATATTGCTGTGCACGAAGCGGATCACGATGGCCGTGACCACGCAGCCGATGATGGTGCCGATGATGCGATCGGCGCGGCGCTGGCGCGTCATACTGAAGGTGGGGCGCAGGATGATGACGATGGTGAGCACGATCCAGTAGCTGTGCGCGGCATACGGCAGCCAGTGGCCGATTAGCAAGCCCACCGAAATGGCCATCGATACGCGCAGGGCGAAGCGGAATATGGGCGAGTCCAGGCGCAAATTCGACAGCAGGGTTTTCAGTTCGTATTTCTGCTGCGACAAGAATGGCGCCATGTCCGCGCCACTCCAGAACGGCACGTCCGCATAGACTTTTTGCGTGGCCAAATGCAGTTCCGCGATCATCTTTAAAATCGCGCGGATCTTGTTGCGCTGCGCGCGCAAGGTGGCCAGCGCTTCTTGTGCGTTGCCTCCCGTCGCATGCAGGCGGGCAATCTCCGCTTCGATATCGGCCCATTCCTTGTCATAGCTGATCTGCGCATACGAGGCGCGCTTGCGCGTGACGGCGTAGGCCACGGATTCGATATCGCGCGCCGCCTTGTAAGCCAGGTCGTGCAAGGATTTCAAGACGTCGGAGTCGGCCAGGTGCTGGCGCAGCAGCGCGTAATCCGTATGTGTGGAAAGAATCAGTTCATATAAATCCAGCATGCACACGTGCACCTGCACCACGATGGCATCCTTGCTGTTCTTGTGGCTGCGCAAAATCAGGTCGCGCGACGCTTGCTGGCGGTCTGCCAGGATGCTTTGATGGCGCACCAGCTTGTTGAACTGCTCCGTCAGATTGAAGCGCGTGTCGTAGAAATCGGCTTTGATATCGATGTAGGCGGCCAGCTCGAACAGGGCTTCGGCCAGCACTTGCTGTTTGATGCGGTGGCGCAAGACCCAGGCGATGGCCATGGCGTAGGCGAGATAAATCAAGCCGCCCAGCATGAACAGGCCTGCGTGGTGGAACGATTGCTGCCACGTCATCTGGTGCTCCATCGACATGGTCATGATGAACAGGGCGGCCAATTGCAAGGGCATGGACTTCTTGCCGTACACCACCATCATGCTGGCGAGAAAACTCACGAGCACGAGTACCGTCATCAAGAGCCATTGCACGGGCCCGCACAGGCTGATGAGTAAAGTGACGGCGCTGCACAGCAGCACCGAGGCCAGCATTTCGTTGAATTTGTGGCGCAGCGGGCTGGGCATGTCCATCAGGGTCGTGCACAGGGCGCCGATACATACCGTCATGGCGGTGGCGCTGTCGCTGATTTCCTGGACCAGCAAGGCCAGGCCGACCAGCCCGATGGCCACGCGCAAGCCCAGATAAAAATAATGGCTGTAAATAAAGGTGCGCAGGTTCAGTGCGTAGTGCATGGGATTACCTTGTGGGTAGGGCACAGAAAGAGGCGCCGCACCGGGGTCTCCGATGCGGCGCCAGGATATTGCATTCGCTACAGCCCGGATTTACATCAGGGCAATGACGGGATAACGCCGCCATTCCGGCTCGGCAAAGCGCTGGCAGTGTTCAAAAATGAAGTCGAGTACGGCTTCCTGATTGCTCAGCAAGGCTGGGTTGGCCGCTTTCCACTCGGCAAACTTGGCGGCCAGGGCCGGTTCATCGCGCAGCAGTTCGGAGGCCATGTCTTCGAATACGTAATCGGAAAACGCTTCCTTCTTTTCCAGCACGCTGTTGAAGAAGCCCCAGCGGAAGAAGCTGTCGTGCGCCTGTGGTTCCAGCGTTTCCACGGCGTAGCGGGCGTTGTCCTGCTCCAGGCTGATGACATAGTCGCCCGCCTGCACGGTGAATTGTCCCGTGCGCGCTTCCACGTCGACCGTGTCGTGGAACATGTGGCCTTCGTAGGCCGTGGCGCGCGTACCGACCTTGGTGATGTGGTAATAGCGTGCCGTTAGCGTCTGTTCGGTAGTGATACGGCTAATTTCGACGCCGTTCCAGCGCAGGCGCTCGATGACTTCGCGCCAGGCTTGCGGCACGACATAGGCTTTTGGCGCGGCCACGGTGACATCCGCATCGAAGCGGTTGTAATACTTGATATCGCGTTCCCACGGCTGCGAGCGGTCGTAGGACAGGCGCTGGTAGTCACCCAGGAGACTCGGCGTGTATTGCGCCGCGTAGCCCTTGAAGGGGAAGGTCGACGGCTGCTCTTCATTCATGGCCCAGTGGATGGGCCACTCGGCTTGCGTGCGTCCCGCCGCCTTGGCTTGCGCGCGCAATTGCTTGATCTGTTCGCCGTGTTCGATGGTAAAACGCCATGGTGATGTCGAGCAGGGCGCGCATGGAAGCGTAGCGGTCGGCAAAGGGCTTGAGCATGTGCGTTTCCGGCATGAAGCCGATGACGTGATGCAGGGCCGCAAAACCGGTCGAGAAACGGGGCACTTCGAGGAATTCGGCGATGCCGTGGTCGGGGCTATCCTTGACGGGATTCACGTAAGGACAGGTGGGCCAGCCGGCTTGTTCCATGTGGGCAAAGATGTGCGGCAGCATGGTGTCTTGCAGGAAGGGACCCAGGCCATTGCCCAGCTTATCCGTCTGCGTGTGGATCAGGGTCATCGTGTACGGGTAGTCGGCGCCGTTCGACGTGTGCGTGTCGATCATCACGTCCGGATCCCAGCTGGCCAGCAGGCGGTTGAACACCTGTGCGTTCAGGCTGTCGCATTTGATGAAATCGCGGTTCAAGTCCAGGTGGCGGCTGTTGCCGCGGAAACCGAATTGCTCCGGGCCATCCTGGTTCACGCGCGAGGTATTGGCGCGGTTCAGGCTGCCATCGACGTTGTAGATCGGAATGAACAGCAGCACGGTGCTGCCCAGCGCCGCCAGGCGCTCCGGCTGCGTGCAAAGGTCGCGCACGATGGCCATGCAGGCGTCGATGCCTTCCGGTTCGCCCGGGTGGATGCCGTTATTGTTGAAGAATACGGTGCGGCCTGCGCGCTTGATTTGCTCGCGGTCGAACACGCCGTCGGCGCTGACGACGCCAGCGTGGATGGGCACGCCCGAATCGGACAGGCCGATCTGTTCGAAATGCAGCACCTGCGGGTAGCGTGCGGCGAGATCCTTGTAGAAAGTGATGCATTCCAGCCAGGTCGTGGTCTGGTTGTGGTTACCGAGTTCGTAGGTCGTGCGCAAGTCTGGTGGCATAGCGGTCTGAGTCTGGGAGGGGGAAGGCGCGCTGGGTAAGTACGCCCGCTAGGGGCCAATTGTAGCACCGGCGCTCCTGCCTTGAGGCGCCGCAGGGGCTGGCTGCAGTACTTGTGTTATGAATACGTTTCACGCGCAAGGGGAGGCGGCATGGGAAAGACGGCGATGGCGGCGCTGGTGTGGTGGGTTTGCCTGGCGGCACAGGCGGCGCCATTGCGCTTGCCGGCGGGCAAGGAACCGGTGGCGCAGGGCGGGTCCGTCACGGCCGCCGCGCGGGGCGCGCTGATACGCTATCGGGGCTGGCTGCTGGCCGTCGATGGCGCAGTGTCGGAAGAACGGCCTGACGTCTTGCTGACGTCGGCGGATGCGCGCCACGCGCCGCAGTTGCAGATCGGCTCGACGCAGCGCACCTTGCCCCTGTGGTCAGCCTTCGAGCTCGTCAAGGGAGCCGCGCGCCTGCGCATCACGGCGCTGCCGGGGCCGGATGAGCTTCACGCGCTGCTGCTGGACTTTGGCGATGCCGATTACCGCATCGTGATTCCCGCCGCCGGCATCGCGCGCCACGCTTATCCTGCGCTGGCGCAGCGCTTTCCCGGCGCCGACCTGGCCTTGCTGCTGCAGGAGGGGCGGCGCGTGATGCTGCCGCTGGGAAGTGGCCGCGCACAGGTGTTTGGCGAGGAGCAAGCCGTGCCTTACCGTTTTAGCAAAGTAAAACGTTAGGCGAAAAAAAGCCACTCCCGCAGGAGTGGCTCAGGCTAAAGCGCCCGTTGCCGGGTTATTGCTTCTTGTTATTCAGCGCCCATTTCTTTCAGCAGGTTGTCTGCGTGGTCGATGTGTTTCATGTTCCACAGCATGTAGCGCAAGTCGACCTGGATCGAACGGGTGTTGGCCTTGTTGTAGTCCCAATCGGAAATGATCGAGTCCAGGGTGCCGTCGAAGGCCAGGCCGATGAATTCGCCTTTGGCATTCAGGGCAGCCGAACCGGAGTTGCCGCCGGTGATGTCTAGGGTCGCCAGGTAGTCGACCGGCACGGTTTTCAGTTTGGGATCGACGAATTTACCGAAGTCCTTGGCTTTGATCGCGGCCAGTTGATTCGCTGGTGCATTGAACTCGCCCTGGCCCGTGGCTTTGGCAACGACGCCATTGACGGTGGTGAAAGCGGTCCAGGTGGTGCCGTCGGCGCCGTGGTCACGGCCGGCAACTTTACCGAACGTCACGCGCAAGGTGCTGTTGGCGTCAGGATAGACGGCTTGGCCCTTGCTCTTCATGAAGGCAATTTTTGCTTTCATGTAGTTGGCATAAGCTTGCTGGATCTTGCCTGCCAGTTCTTCGTCTTCCGCTTCGGTTTTCAGCGAATCCGGATACATGGCGACGGCTGCCTGGATGAAGCTGTCCTTGCTGGCCTGGAATTCGGCTGGCGTGCGTTTCAGCCATGCTGCGCGTTCTTCCTTGTCGGCCAGCTTGCTGCCCGCATACAGTTTGTCCAGGGCGGCCGACAGGTCGGCTTGCGACATGCCGTCCTTGATGCCGATGGCGGCGTCAAAGCTGGTGCGGCGTTGTGCTGCCGGTTGCGCGGCGTACTTGGTCAGGCTGTTCAGTACCAGCGCCTTGTCGACTTTTTCATCGTAGGTGCGCTCGACCGACGTGATGCCCGAGGTCAGGCGTGGCAAATCGCGCGTCTGGTAGCCGGACTTGCGTTCCGTATCGGCCTTGGTGCCTTCGTTCGACAGGCGGTACAGGCTGCGTGCCGTGTTCAGCAGGCGTGGCTGTGCGTAGCTCAGGAAGAAATCGCGCTTGGTGTCGGCATCGCGCTCGGCGATCAGCTTTTCCACTTGCTCGATATCGCCGGCAAATTCGGCTTTGCGTGCTGGCGTGGCGTTGACCCACGCTTTCAGGGCGTCGTGTTCCGTCGTCTTGCGCGCCAGGAAGTCGCTGCCGGCGTAGGAATCGAGCATGCCTTGGCGGTTCTTGTAGTAATTGTTCACGCCAGCGACTTGACCCGCGTATTTCAGGGCAACATCCTTGTTGTCCTTGGTTTCGCGCGCGATGATGGCCAGGGTTTCGCCCGACGCTTTCACGAAGGCCGGGTAGTTCCAGTCAAACGTGTATGCCACTTCCGATGGCAGACGGTGACGGTTGGTGCGGCCAGGGTAGCCCAGGACCATCACGAAATCGCCTTCTTTCAAGCCATCCTTGGCCAGTTTCAGCACGTGTTTTGGCTGGTAAGGCACGTTGTCCTTGCTGAAGTCCGCAGCTTTGCCGTCCTTGCTGACATAGGCGCGGTAGAAACCGTAGTCGCCCGTGTGGCGTGGCCACATCCAGTTGTCGGTGTCGCCGCCGAATTTACCCACGCCTGCTGGAGGCGCGTGTACCAGGCGCACGTCGCGGATTTCCAGTTGCTTGATCAGGTAGAACTCCAGGCCGCCGTAGTAGGCCGACACGGTGCAGCGGAAACCGGCTTCTTTTTCGCATTCGGCGACCAGTTTCTTCTGGTTTTTCTCGATCGCGTCGATGCGTGCCTTGCCTTGCAGCTTGGCCACGTCGGCGGTGATGATCTTGTCGCTGACATTGGTCACGGCCGAGGTGACGAAGATGCGGCTGCCTGGGGCGGCCGGCAATTCTTCAGCGAAAGTCTTGGCCAGGAAACCGTTGGCCAGCAAATCGCGCTCTTTGGTCGAATTGACCGCAACGCTGTTGTAGACGCAATGGTGGTTGGTGGCAACCAGGCCTTGCGGCGAGACGAACGAAGCCGAGCAGCCGCCCAGACTGACGATGGCGCCCATCGGGAACTCGGTCAGTTTGGTCAGGTTGGTCGGATCGAGTTTCAGTCCGGCCGCTTTCAGTTCCTTGGCTACTTGTGGCAGCTGTTGGGGCATCCACATGCCTTCGTCGGCATGTGCGAAGTTGCTCAGGATGGCGAGCGCGATTAAAGATTTTTTCATTCGAGTTCTAGTTTTTTACATGAAGGGAAGTCGGAAGCAATGTGTCCCCGGTGTTTTTTCTCAGCGGGCGACCTAGAGTATCCGTATCGAACTCGCACTAGTCAATCACATTTTCCCGACGGCATGTTTGTAGTCGCTTATGAAAATCACACTATTTTCAGTATTGCAGAGGCAGCGGCCGGCTGCCAGCCGGTATTTTCTCGCGCCGCGGCTGTGGTATTGTCCATACATGTCTTGGCGGAAATAAAAGTGGCCGGGCGCTTGCGCGGCCCGGCCACCTCGTGAGGTATGGCGTGTTGCCGGTCTAGCGTATTTTGCCGCGGCGCAAAAGATTCACGATGCCCAGCAGGATCACGGCGCCCAGGAACGAGACCAGCAGCGCAGACAGGCTGAAATTGTCGTTATTGATGGTGCCCGTGCCGAACAGTGGCGCCAGCAGCCAGCCGCCCAGGAAGGCGCCAACGATGCCGACGACGATATTGAGGAAGATGCCCTGTTGCGCATCTGTCTTCATGACCATGCTGGCCAGCCAACCGATAACGCCGCCAATAACGATCCAGATAATGAAATTCATGTAGTCCTCCGCGCGATGGGTGAGTGGGTGCCATGTCAGAACAACATCATGCCAATGGATAGTGATGCAGCACGATAGAAAAGTCCAGCGGATTTGCACTGTGCATGCAAAAGCCCGCCTGGCTGCGGGCAGCGAGGCGGGCTTGTCATGCGGAAAGGTCGTGTTTAGTCGGCCTTGATGGCTTCTACCTGGATGGCCAGCTTGACTTCCGGCGAGAACGTCGGCATGCCGTAGTTCAGGCCAAAGTCGCTGCGCTTGAATTCTGCCGTGGCATCGGCGCCGCACACTTCACGCTTGTAGCGCGGGTGCATGATGCACTTGAACTTGCTCACGTTCAGCTTGACGGGCTTGGTCACGCCCAGCAGGGTCAGTTCGCCATCGACTTCCACCAGTTGCTCGCCGTTGAACTTGAGCGATGTGCTCTTGTAGGTGATCTGCGGGAATTTCTCGACGTTGAACATGTCTGCTTTTTTCGCGTGCGTATTCATGGCATCGAGGCCGAAGTCGATCGAATCGGCATCGATGACCAGGTCCAGGCTGCCCGTCTTGGCGGCGCGGTCCAGGGTAACCGTACCCTTGGTCTTGTTGAACTTGCCGCGCCACACCGACATGCCCATGTGATCGGCTTCAAAGCTGGGGAAAGTGTGCGTCGGGTCGAGGTTGTAGGTGTCGGTAGCGGCCATGGCCGAACCCGCGCCGGCGGCTGCCAGCACGGCGATCATCAAGTGCTTGAATTTCATTGAGTTCCTAGAGTTAAACAACGAGAAATAAAACGATTATTGGGCTGCGACGTGGAATTTGATGGTGACCTCGTCGGCAACCATGCTCGTGTCTTTCCACTCGCCTTCGCCGATGTTGTAGGTCAGGCGCTTGATCGGCAGGGCTCCGTCGAAGGCATATTTTCCGCCGTCGGCTTTCACCGTCAGGGGGAAGGTCACGTCGGTGGTCTTGCCTTTGATGCTCAGCTTGCCGCTTACCGTCAGCTTGCCCGCACCGGCGGCCTTGATGCTGCTCGAGACAAAGGTGGCTTTCGGGAACTGGGCCGAGTTGAACCATTCTTTCTTGGCCACTTCCTTGTTGTACTCGGGGTCGCCGATATCGATGCTGGCCGTGTCAATTTCCACCGACGCTTTCGAGGCGTCTGGCGTGGCCGGGTTGTAATCGATGGCGATATTGAATTTCTTGAACTTCGCTTCTACGGGCACGTTCATTTGCTTGAACACGGCCGACACGCTGGTCTTGGCGGGATCGACTTTCAGCAGGGTGGCGGCGGTGGCGGCCACGGACAGGCCCAGCAGGGAAGCGAGGACGATGCGTTGGGTGGTTTTCATCTTATTTTTCCTGGAGTTTCAGTGAGCAAGGGAAGTCGGTGTTACGGCAACATGCGCTTGAGGACGCCGTCGCGGTCGATGAACTGGTGCTTCAGCGCAGCCAGCACATGGGCAGCCACGGCGGCGGCCATCGTCATGTTCAGAACATAATGAATCTCTTTTAAAAGAGGCTTAAGTTCCGGGTTCGGCGCCATGATGACGGGCAGCTGGAACAGGCCCAGGTAGACCACGGGCACGCCCGCGGCCAGGGTGTACAGGTAGCCGGAGACGGGCACGGCGAAGATGAGGATGTACAGCAGCACGTGCATGGCATCGGCTGCCTTCTTTTGCCAGGCCACCATGCTGGCCGGGTGCGGCGGCGGCACATTCGCCTTGCGCCACAGCAGGCGGATGGCGGCGATGGCCAGCACGGTCACGCCCAGCCATTTATGCCAGGAGAAATATTTGAGCTTGGTGGGCGTCAGGCCGGGAATATCGACCATGACCAGGCCCATGACGAAGGCGCTGATGATGAGCAGGGCGGTCAGCCAGTGCAGGATGATGGCGGTGGTGGTGTAGCGTTGCATCGACGGCTTTCTTGAAAGTAGTACGCATTAGGACTAATTCGGCCTAATATACCAAAGAAAAGCAAATTGCGCTGCGTGCTGCAGATTCTACAAGAAAGATTGCCGGAAAAACCGCAGGGCGGGCAGCATTTGTGTGCTGGCCGCCCCGCGGGAGTGGGATAGCATGATCCCCATGTGGAAACTGCTTAGATGGCTTTTGCCAATTGCGCCGCGATACCGATGTAGTTGCCCGGCGTCATGGTCAAGAGCACGTCCTTGGCATCCTGCGGAATGGCCAGGCCATTGACGAAGGTTTGCAGCGCTTCTTTCGAGATGCCCTTGCCGCGCGTCAGCTCTTTCAGTTGCTCGTACGGATTTTCGATGCCGTAGCGGCGCATCACGGTTTGTACGGGCTCGGCCAGCACTTCCCAGGTGGCGTCCAGGTCTTGCGCCAGGCGCGCGTGGTTCACTTCCAGCTTGTTCAGGCCGCGCAGGCAGCTGTCATAGGCGAGCAGGGTGTAGCCCAGGCCCACGCCGATATTGCGCAGCACGGTCGAATCGGTCAGGTCGCGCTGCATGCGCGAGACGGGCAGTTTTTCCGACAGGTGTTTCAGGACGGCGTTGGCCAAGCCCAGGTTGCCTTCCGAGTTTTCGAAGTCGATCGGATTGACCTTGTGCGGCATGGTCGACGAACCGATTTCGCCCGCTTTCAGTTTTTGCTTGAAATAGCCCAGCGACACGTACGTCCAGATGTCGCGGTTCAAGTCCAGCAAGATCGTGTTGGCGCGCGCGAAGGCGTCGAACAGTTCGGCCATGTAGTCGTGCGGTTCGATCTGGATGGTGTACGGGTTGAACACCAGGCCCAGGCGCTGTTCGATGACGGCCTTCGAGAATGCCGGCCAGTCGAAGCCGGGATAGGCCGACAGGTGGGCGTTGTAGTTGCCGACGGCGCCATTCATCTTGCCGAGGATTTCCACTTGCTCGATGCGTTTCACGGCGCGCTGCAAGCGGGCCACGACGTTGGCGAATTCCTTGCCCAGGGTGGTCGGGCTGGCCGTCTGGCCGTGCGTGCGCGACAGCATAGGCACGTCGGCGTTGTCGTGTGCGATCTGCGTCAGCTTGGCCACCAGGCCGTTCAATGCCGGCAGCATCACGCCATCGCGCGCGGCTTTCAGCATCATGCCGTGCGAGGTGTTGTTGATGTCTTCCGAGGTGCAGGCGAAATGGATGAATTCCGACGCCGCCACCAGTTCCGGCACGTCCGCCACTTGTTCCTTCAGCCAGTACTCGACAGCCTTGACGTCATGGTTGGTGACCGCTTCGATGGCCTTGATGCGGGCCGCGTCGGCTTCCGAAAAATCGGCCGCCATCTTGTCGAGCAGGGCGCTCGCTTCTGCCGAGAAGGGCTTGATTTCAGCGAATCCGGCTTGCGACAGCGCTTGCAGCCAGGAGATTTCCACTTTCACGCGGTGGTGCATGAAACCGGCTTCGGACAGGATCGGGCGCAGCAGATCGGTCTTGCTGGCGTAGCGGCCATCGAGCGGAGACAGGGCCGACAGCGTGGAATACGGAGTAGTAGAAGTCATGAGAGCGGACGCAAGTTAAAGAAACGGTTGGCGTGTGGCGCGCGGGGAGGGCAGGGCTATTGCAATACAGCAACACTGACGGCGCCACAGTAAAGGGCGATTTTACCACCGCTGGCCGCTTGCCAGCCGTCCGTTGACCGCCGGCGCACCGCAATTTGGCCGAATCCGGCCCCGATGCGGCGTGCCTGCCACACACTGGAGGCCGTCGGGTGCGTGCTGCCAAACACCGCTGCCGCCGATGCTATACTGCTTGCTGCTCCCTTACCTTAAAGTACCTATGAAACTGATCGGTTCCCTCGCCAGCCCGTATGTCCGCAAAGCCCGTATCGTGCTGGCGGAAAAAAGCTCGACTATGTCTTCGAGCTGGAAAACGTGTGGGCGCCGGAAACCCGCATCGCCCAGGCCAATCCCCTGGGCAAGGTGCCCTGCCTGGTGATGGAGGATGGCAGCACGTTGATCGATTCGAAAGTCATCGTCGAATACCTCGACACGCTGACGCCCGTGTGCAAGCTGCTGCCGGCCGGCGGCAATGGCCGCGAGCGGGCTGACATCAAGAACTGGGAAGCGCTGGCCGACGGCATCCTCGACGCGGGCGTGCTGGTGCGCCTGGAGCGCACGCAGCGCCCGCCCGAGCAGCAAAGCGCGGCCTGGATCGCGCGCCAGCTGGAAAAAGTCACCCTGGGCCTGGCGGCGTTGGAAGCACGCCTGGGCGAGAGCGCGTATTGCGCCGGCAAGAACTACACCTTGGCCGACGTGGCCGTGGGCTGCACCCTGGGCTGGCTCAGCTTCCGCTTCCCGGAAATCGACTGGCGCGCGGACCATCCGGCGCTGGCGCGCCTGTTCGACAAACTGTCCGAGCGGCCATCGTTCAAGGACACCGCGCCGCAGTGAGCGTACGATGACCGGGACTGATTCGAAGGCGCAGCAACGCCTGCAGATGGCCGATATCGCGCGCCTGGCCGGCGTGTCCACGTCCACCGTGTCGCGCGCGCTGAGCGGCAGTTCACTGGTCAACGAAGAGACGCGCGCGCGCGTCATCGCACTGGCCCGTTCGCTCAAGTATTCCATCAATATCGGCGCGCAAAACCTGCGCCTGAAACAGAACCGCACGGTGGGCGTGGTGGTGCCGTACGACGCGGCCACGCGCCAGCACCTGTCCGATCCTTTTTTCCTGAGCATGCTGGGCAGCCTGGCCGATGCGCTGACGGAGCAGGGTTTCGATATGCTCATTTCGCGCGTGGATGCCGAAACGCTCGATGCGGCCGCCCAGTCCTTCGATAGCGGCCGCGTGATCGGCATCATCCTGATCGGCCAGTGGCGCCACCATGAACAACTGAACCAGCTGGCCGCGCGCCAGGTGCCCATCGTCGTGTGGGGCGCGCAATTGCCGCAGCAGCTGTATTGCACCGTCGGCGGCGACAACGTCGCCGGCGGCAGGCTGGCCACGGAACACTTGCTGGCGGCGGGGCGCACGCGCATCGCCTTCTTTGGCGACGCCAAGCTGCCGGAAGTGGCGCAGCGCCACCAGGGCTATGCGCAGGCGCTGGCCGCGCAGGGACTGGCGCCTGACCCGCAACTGTACGTGGCCGGCTCCTTCCTGCCGCAGGGCGGCGCGACGGACGTGCAGGAACTGCTGGACCGCCACCTGCCGTTCGACGCCATCTTTGCCTGCAGCGACTTGCTGGCCATGAGCGCCATCAGCGCCCTGCGCGCGCGTGGCGTGGCCGTGCCGGAACAGGTGGCCGTGGTCGGCTACGACGATATCGAACTGGCCGCGTATTTCCACCCGCCGCTGACCACCGTGCGCCAGCCGATCCGCGCCGCCGGGCGCGCGCTGGTGGCCTCGCTGCTGGCGCTGGTCGATGGCGCGCCTGCGCCATCCCAGCAATTGCCAACTGAGCTGATCGTGCGCGCCTCTGGCCGTTGAGATGCGCATGCCCATCGATTGCAACCGATTGCAATAATTTGGAATTATCCCCTATATTTTCATGCTGCAGTGCCGCATGAAAAGCCCTGTGTGCTCAGCGAATAAGGGCTGTCTCCCTCTGTATCGCCTTCAATATTCTCTTAAAAACAACATAAAATCCATGTTGCAGCGCTTGATTGCAATCGATTGCAATAAATTCTTATTCGTTGAATAATGACGTACCGGCTCAGCCAGCGCGCCACGGCATGCAGCGGCCAGGACTCATAACAAGCGGATACCTCGATGTATCGGCATACAACACTGGAGACAAGATGAAGACACGTACTGCTCAACGCGGCTGCATGGCCGCAGCCGTCGCCCTGGCCCTGCTGCAATGGGGCGCCGCCCAGGCGCAATCGGCCGGCGACACCGCCAGCGCCGCCCCCACCGATGGCCTGAACCTGGAACGCATCGTGGTCACGGGCACCACCGGCGGCACGTCCAAAATGAAATCGAGCAATTCCGTCAGCAGCATGGAGCTCGACACCATCCTGCACAACGCGCCGACCAGCGCCGCCGAAGTCCTGCGCTCGGTGCCCGGCTTGCGCGCCGAGTCCTCGGGCGGCGAAGGTAATGCCAACATCACCGTGCGCGGCCTGCCCATTTCCGCTGGCGGCGCGCGCTATGTGCAGATCCAGGAAGACGGCTTGCCGGTGCTGCAGTTCGGCGACTTCAACTTCACCACGCCCGACAGCTTCGTCAAGATCGATTCCACGCTCGACCACCTGGAAGTGGTGCGCGGCGGTTCGGCCTCCACCCTGGCCACCAATTCGCCGGGCGGCATCATCAATTTCATCAGCAAGAACGGCAAGGAGCAGGGCGGCAGCGTGGCCATCAGCCGCGGCCTGGGCTACGACCAGACGCGCGTGGACTTCGATTACGGCGCGCCGATTTCGGAGCGCACGCGCTTCTTCATCGGCGGCTCCTGGCGTACGGGCGAAGGCATCCGCCACAGTGGCGTCAACAGCGAAAAGGGCGGCCAGATCCGCGGCAATGTCACGCATGAATTCGACAGCGGCTTCGTGCGCCTGTCGTTCAAGCACCTCGACGACCAGTCGCCCACAGCCCTGCCGGTGCCGGTCAGCGTGCGCAATGGCCGCATCGGGGAAATCGCCGGCATCGACCCGCGCAAGGCCAGTTTCTATTCGCCGTACTGGGTGCCCGACATGGTGCTGAACAAGGATAACCAGCGCGTGGCCACCCGCGTCAACGACGGCTTGCACGTGAAGAGCGACACCGTGGGCCTGGAAGCATCGTTCAAGCTGGGGCAGGGCTGGAGCGTGAGCGAAAACTTCCGCTACGCCGACAATTCGGGCCGCTTCACCGGCGTCTTCCCGTCGAATAACGGCAGCGACGGCAGCTATGTATTTGCCAGCGGCCCGAACCAGGGCAAGCCTTACACCGGCCGTGCGTTTTCCGCCGTGGTGTTCAATACCTCGATCGACGACGCCAGCAATACCCTGAGCGACACCAAGCTGGCCAAGACTTTTGTTCTCGACAGCGGCAAGCTGACCACCACGGCCGGCCTGTACCTGTCGCAGCAAAAGCTGGGCCTGACCTGGAACTTCAATGAATACCTGATGCAGGCCACGGGCGACCAGCCGGCGCTGCTGCAAACGGCCAGCGCCACGCCGGGCTATATCGGCCCGGCCTTCGGCGCCTGCTGCTCGCGCGCCGTCGACATGGAATACCGCACGACGTCGCCGTACCTGAACCTGGCCTGGGAAAGCGGCGCGCTGAACCTCGACGGCGGCCTGCGGCGCGACCGCCAGCATGCCAGCGGCACGGCCAATCAGGCCACCGGCGCGCAAGCGTATCTGCCGTCGACGGTGCAGCAGGTCGACTACACACTGGGCCACACCTCGTACTCGCTGGGCGCGAACTACAAGCTGCAAGCCAACCTGGCTGTGTTTGCCCGCGTCAGCGAAGGCGTGGCCTTCAATGCCGACCGCATCCTGTTCGGCACGCCGTTAGATGGCAGCGTGCCGGTGGCCATCAACACCGTGCGCCAGCTCGAAGGCGGCGTGAAATGGCGGCAGGGACCACTGAGCACCTTCGTCACCGTGTTCCAGGCCAAGACCAAGGAAAGCAATTACGAAGCGACTACCCAGCTGCGCACGGCCAACAGCTATGAAGCCAAGGGCGTGGAACTGGAAGCGGCCTACAGCGCCGGCGACTTCCGCATCAATGGCGGCCTGACGTTCACGGATGCCGAGATCACGGGCACGGCGGCGGCCGACGTGGCGCTGATCGGCAATACGCCGCGGCGCCAGGCGCGTGTCGTGTACCAGCTCGCACCCACCTATGAATGGGGGCCGGCCACCCTGGGCGCCAGCCTGGTCGGCACGGGCAAGTCGTGGGGCGACGATGCGCACACGATCACCTTGCCGGCGTACCAGGTGCTCAATGCCTTCGTCAATTACCAGCTCACGCCGCAAATGCAGGTGGCGCTGACGGCGAACAATCTGCTCAACAAGATCGGCTATACGGAAGTCGAGGGCGATGGCCATGCGGCCCGCTCGATCACGGGGCGCGCCGTCAAGGTCAGCCTGAAATACGCATTTTAAGCAAGGATAGGATTCATGATGTCGATACGCAGCCCCCTGGCGCGCCTGCTGGCGCCGCTCCCCACGCACTTGCGCGATGATGCGGCGCGCCGCTATGCGCGCCAGGAGGCGGTCTTGCTTGACCGCCTGGGCAGCCTGTATGGCCAGCGGCCGGATTTCCTGCCCTGGCTGGGCGACCTGATGGAAAGCGTGGGGCGCCTGTATGCGGCGCGCGCGCCGGCGCTGCTGCGGCAAGATGCGCAGCGCGAAGCGCAGCCGGACTGGTTTGCCAGCCAGTCCATGCTGGGCTACAGCGCCTACGTGCAGCGCTTCGGCGGCAGCCTGCAGGGCGTGGCGGCGCGCATTGCCCACCTGCGCGAACTGGGCGTGACGTATCTGCATTTGCTGCCGTTTCTGCGTCCGCGCGCCGGCGAAAGCGATGGCGGCTTTGCCGTCGCCAGCTTCGAGGAAGTCGATCCCGCGCTGGGCAGCAATGCCGACTTGCTGGCGTTGACGGCGCAGCTGCGCGCGGCCGGCATCAGCCTGTGCTCGGACCTGATCCTCAACCATGTGGCCGACGACCATGCGTGGGCACTGGGCGCCAAGGCGGGCGATCCGTTGCTGCGCGATTTTTTCCACACTTATCCGGACCGCGCCCAGCCGGACCGCTACGAGCAGACCGTGGGCCAGGTCTTCCCGCAGGCGGCGCCGGGCAATTTCACCTTCGTGCCAGAGCTGCAGCGCTGGGTCTGGACCACGTTTTACCCGTATCAGTGGGACTTGAACTATGCCAATCCGACCGTCTTCTCGGCCATGGCCGGCGCCATGCTGAGCCTGGCCAACAAGGGCATCGACGTGTTCCGCCTCGATTCGACGGCCTTCCTGTGGAAGCGCGCAGGCACGGACTGCATGAACCAGCCCGAAGCCCACAGCCTGCTGCAAGCGCTGCGCGCCATCGCCGCCATCGTCGCGCCGGGCGTGCTGCTCAAGGCCGAAGCCATCGTGCCCACGCCCAAGCTGCCCGCCTACTTTGGCAGCGATGCCGCGCCCGAATGCCATATCGCCTACCACAGCAGCCTGATGGCCGCCGGCTGGGGTGCGCTGGCGGAGGAAAGCACGGACTTGCTGCAGCAGGTGATCGCCGCCACGCCACCGCTGCCGCCGGCCGCAAGCTGGCTCAGTTATGTGCGCTGCCACGATGACATCGGCTGGAACGTGCTGCTCAATGAAGCGGGCGCGGACGGACCGGCGCGCCTGGCGCGCATCGCGCAGTTCTTTGCCGGCACGCCGGGTAGCGGCAGCTATGCGCGCGGCGCCGCCTTCCAGAGCAGCAGCGCCGACAAGGCGCATGGCAGCAACGGCATGGCCGCCTCGCTGGCCGGCCTGGAAAGCGCCACCACGGTGCAGGAGCAGGAATACGCCTTGCGGCGCCTGCTGCTGCTGCATGGCCTGGCCTTGAGCTTTGGTGCCTTGCCGGTGCTGTACATGGGCGATGAACTGGGCATGACCAACGATCACAGCTACACGCAGCGCGCCGACCGGGCGATGGACAGCCGCTGGCTGCAGCGCCCCGCGTTCGACGACAGCCTGCTGGCATGGCGCCACGATGGTGTGAGCGCCAGCGGCCGGCTGTACCTGGCGCTGCGTCAATTGATCGACGCGCGCAGTCGCTTGCCTGCTTTGGCCGCCGCCGCGCCGCGCAGCGTGCTGCCCGCCGACACGCCGGCCGTGCTGGCGCTGCTGCGCGGCGACGCGTTTCTCAACCTGAGCAATTTCAGCGGCGCCAGCCAGCGTTTCACTTTGCCCGCAGGCGAGTGGCGCAACAGCCTCGATGGCAGCGTGCTGGCCGGCACCGTAGGCTTGCAGCCCTGGCATATGCTGTGGCTGGAAAGGGAAGCAGCATGAGCGACGCCAGCGCGCACCGTCCGCATCTGTCGTTCTGGCAGATCGTCAATATGAATGTGGGATTTTTCGGCATCCAGTTCAGCTTTGGACTGCAGCAAAGCAGCATGAGTCCCATCTACAAATACCTGGGCGCCGACGAAGCGAGCCTGCCGTACCTGTGGCTGGCCGGTCCCATGACGGGGCTGCTCGTGCAACCGCTGATCGGCGCCATGAGCGACCGCACGGTGACGCGCTGGGGCCGCCGCACGCCGTACTTCCTGATCGGCGCCATCCTGTGCAGCCTGGGCCTGCTGGCCATGCCCTTCAGTCCCACCCTGTGGATGGCCGCCAGCCTGCTGTGGATACTCGACGCGGCCAACAATGTGACGATGGAGCCGTACCGCGCCTTTGTCAGCGACAAGCTCGACAAGAAGCAGCACTCGCTGGGTTTTCTCACGCAAAGCGCGTTTACGGGGCTGGGGCAAACGCTGGCCTACCTGACGCCATCGCTGCTGGTCATGCTGGGCATGAACAAGGATGCCGTCAATGGCAGCCATATTCCCCACATCGTCATCGCCGCCTTCCTGATCGGCGCCGTGTTTTCCCTCGCCTCGGTGTTGTGGACCCTGAAGACGACGCCGGAAAACCCCCTCACGGCCAGTGAGCTGGCGGCCATCCGCAGCCGCCCGCCGGGCTGGCGCCACACGCTGGCCGATATCGGCGCGGCCCTGCGCGACATGCCGCCGACGATGAAGCAGCTGGCCCTCGTCAACCTGTTCCAGTGGTACGCCATGTTCTGCTACTGGCAGTATATTGCGCTGTCGCTGGCGGCCACCCTGTTTCACACTACGGACCCCGCGTCGCAAGGCTTTCGCGACGCGGGCCTGCTGAACGGGCAGGTGGGTGCCTTCTACAATTTTGTCGCGTTTGTCGCCGCCTTTGCGCTGGTGCCGTTCACGCGCCGGTTCGGCCCCAAGCGCATGCACAGCCTGTGCCTGTGCGCGGCCGGCGTGGGCATGCTGAGCATCCCGCTGATCCACAGCCCGGCGCTGCTGTTGCTGCCCATGCTGGGCGTGGGCCTGGCCTGGGCCAGCATCATGGGCAATCCCTACATCATGCTGGCCGGCTGCATTCCACCAGAGCGCACGGGCGTCTACATGGGCATCTTCAATATGTTCATCGTCATCCCGATGATCATCCAGATCTTCACCTTGCCCCTGTATTACCGCAGCTGGCTGGGCGGCAATCCGGAAAACGTCATCCGGCTGGCCGGCGCCCTGTTGCTGTGTGCGGCGGTGGCGGTGCTGTTCGTCAAGCTGCGCCCGCCGCAGACCACAAAGACTTGAGGACGCACGTAAAAAAACCGGCTCTGCCGGTTTTTTTTGTTCCACCAACGATGTTACGACACCTGAGAAAACCGTAGCGAGCGGAAGGAAGAGGTGGCCGAGAAGCGCAACCGTACTCTAGTACGGTGAGCATCGCAGGCCGCCTATGCCGACGCGCAGTAGGTTTTGGCAGGTGTCCTTATTACTCTTCCACTGCCATCTGGCTTTGCAGGTAGTTCTGGATGCCGATTTTGGCGATCAGGTCGATCTGCGTTTCGAGCCAGTCGATATGCTCTTCCGTGTCTTCCAGGATCATCAGGAACAGGTCGCGCGAGACGTAGTCGCCCGCTTTTTCGCTGATGGCGATGCCTTCCTTGACGGTGGCGTGCGCGGCGCGTTCCAGCTTCAAATCGCATTCCAGCATTTCCGGCGTGTTTTCGCCGATCAGCAGCTTGTGCAGCGCTTGCAGGTTAGGCAGGCCGTCGAGCATCAGGATGCGGTCGATCAGCTTGTCGGCGTGTTTCATTTCGCCGATCGATTCTTCGTATTCCTTCTTGCCCAGCTTTTCCAGGCCCCAGTGCTTGTACATGCGCGCATGCAGGAAGTACTGGTTGATGGCCGACAGTTCGTTGGTGAGCTGTGCGTTGAGCATACGGATGACTTCTTTATCGCCCTTCATGGGATTTCCTTTGTTCTGTGTCGCGTTCGATGATGAAACCGGAGGCTGCTGGCGTTCACTGCCGGGTGGCGTTGGCTGCCTGGTGGCGCGCAGGTTGCCGGTTTCGCTATGCCCGCATGATAGCGCAAAATATTGGCGGTTTCGGGCGCTAAACGGCATTTTTCCGTCTTTTTAACGTAAATATCGTGCGAATAAAACCCATTCTCAAATGGATTGCCACTTTTTTCCGTTTTTTATTTGTTAAGGAAAATGAAGGCCATTCTCATTCGCGTTCCCGGTGCAATTTTGCTGCCGCTGGCGCGCGTGCATGGCCGCGCTGAAAAGGCGGGAAATGTTTGGCCGTTCTTGCTTTTGTGCCTACTTAGCCGCTGCCGGCGATGCGATAATCAGGCAGCGATGTTTTACTGAAAAAGGATAGCAAGATGATGCTGCATATACCCGGCGTGCTGACGCCGGAACAGGTGACGCAGTTCCGCCAGCGCCTGGCGCAGACGGACTGGGTCGACGGGCGCGCCAGCGTCGGGGCGCAAGGGGCGCAAGTCAAGCGCAACCGCCAGCTGGCCGAGGGTTCGCCGCTGGCGCTGGAACTGGGCGAGATCGTCAGCCGCGCGCTGATGGCCAATCCGCTGTTCTTTGCCGCCGTGCTGCCGCTGCGCATCCTGCCGCCATTCTTCAACAGCTATGCGGGCGGCGAGCACTATGGCCTGCATATCGACGGCGCCATCCGCACGCCGAAAAACGGCATGCAGTCGATGCGCGCCGACGTTTCGTCGACCGTGTTCCTGAGCGAGCCGGATGAATACGAAGGCGGCGAGCTGGTGGTGGTCGATTCCTACGGCACGCATGAGGTGAAATTGCCGGCCGGCGACGTGATCGTGTATCCGTCGAGCAGCGTGCACCAGGTGCTGCCCGTCACCAGCGGCGAGCGCATCTGTTCATTCCTGTGGACGCAAAGCATGGTGCGCGAAGACTGGAAGCGCAGCATGCTGTTCGAGCTCGATCAGAACATCCAGAGCGTGCGCGCAGAGCACGGCGATTCGCCGGCGACGGTGGGCTTGACGGGGCATTATCACAACCTGTTGCGGATGTGGGCGGAGATGTAGCGCCAAACGCGCATGGCGGCGTTGCTTAGGCTCGCCGTACATTCGTACTGTCTTCGCCGTCGCGCCTTGCCCTGCGCATCTGGCAAAAAAAAAAGTCTGCCTGGCCCGGGGATGTAGGCTGGCAGACTGAAACAAGCAGTTGCTTGACTGGTACAGAAAACAGGGCGCAGAAAAGCAAGCAGGGCACATGGTGCGGTGCTTGCGGGCTGGCAGCGGCGCAAGGGCCGCCGGAAGGCTAGCTCAGTTGGAAGGTCAGCGGTACTAAAACGTAAACGGGTACAGGTTTGCCGTTTTCGATCATCGGCTTGAACAGCGCGCGCTGCGCGGCCTGGCGGCCCGCTTCATCGAGGTTGCCGTAGCCGGTCGATTTGTGGATCAGGATTTGCTCCGGCAAGCCCTTTTCATTGATCAGGATGCGCAGCACCACGGTGCCGCTTTCACCCAGGCGGCGCGACAGATTCGGGTAGATCAGTTGCGGCGCCTTGATGTATTCGACGCTGCTGACGGTGCGCGGCGTCGATGGTGCCGGTGGCGTCGGCGACGGTGCCGCTGGCGCCGTCGGCGCGGCAGTGGCGACAGGCGCCGCTTCGGCGCGCGTCGGCTGCGGCGGCGTGATCGTCGGCTCGCTCGGCGCCACGGCAATCAGCGGCAGCGGCGGGATTACTGCGCGCGGCACGGGTGCGCTCAATTCCACGGTTTTCGGCACGGATGGTGCCGGTGGCTTGGGCGGTGCAGGCGGGGCGATGATGCTGATGGTGGTGATGGTCGGCATGGCAGCCGTGACGACGCGGCTCAAGAGACCGCTCTGGATGGCGTAAAAGCCGGCGATATGCAGGACGACGATGGCCATCAGCGGCGCGAATTTGTTGCGCTTCTTGTCGAAGTCGGCAAATTGCTGCACGGCCTGCACCGTTACGGGCGGGGGCATCATCGTCATGGCGTTCATCGCTTTCTTTAGTTTGTCAGTACAGCTCGCATCAATACGGTTTCTTGCAGCACCACCGTGGCGTTCAGGTGATCGTTCAGCACTTCCCGCGCGCAGGTATGGCATTTGCCGCAGCAGGTGGCCACGCCCAGGTCGCGGCGCAGTTCGGCCATGCTGGACAGGCCAAGATCGACGGCTTGACGGATTTCACGATCAGATATGTTGTTGCAGACACATACAATCATTGCTACACCTTCTGGCTGGAGGATGAACAGACACTAGTGCTGGAAAGCATTGTTGCTAGTGTTTTAATGAGAATCATTATCATTACGTTTCATTGTCGCGCAAAGTGCAGGACAATGCAAGCGATTTTGATCAAGTGCGCGGCGCGTGGCGACCTGGCGCCGCATGTTGATATGCCCTTCGCGCGCATGACGTAGCCCTTGAAAGGCGCGGCTCTCCGGGCTAAATAAAAACTATTCGCATTCATGTTTATAATGCTGGTATTGTCTCGGACGGCCACCGTCTGGACTGATTGAAAGGCCGCTTGTCGGTAATGCGCAACAGTTGCGTTTTACGTCACAAACCTGGTACCAGTGCAAGGCGCCCCGCGCCGTAGCCGGTATCAGGTGTTCTTAATTTGAACGGAATTTGCTCATGACTCTAGTTCCACCCTTGATGACGCTCGATGCGCTGGCAGTCGGCCAGAGC
Organism: Janthinobacterium lividum; assembly: GCF_023509035.1. NCBI lineage: Bacteria > Pseudomonadati > Pseudomonadota > Betaproteobacteria > Burkholderiales > Oxalobacteraceae > Janthinobacterium > Janthinobacterium lividum. The sequence goes on from NZ_CP075583.1 coordinate 1,435,885, forward strand.
GGCACGGTGTTGCATATCACGCCCCACACGGCAGGACAGACGGAGGACGGCGTCGACCTGGCCCGCCGCTTGATGGAGCTGGGATTCGTTCCCGGCGAACGTATTCGCATGCTCAAGCGCGGCATGCCCGGCGGCGATCCGCTGGCCATCAAGGTCGGTAATGCCACGTTCGCACTGCGCCGCTTCGAAGCGGCGCTGATCACGATTCAACCGCTGCTTCAACCGGAATGACCATGGGTGCTGTCGAAACTATCGTCGATGCGGGCGTGCACAAGTCGCCGCATCAGCCACAAATTGCCCTGCTGGGCAATCCGAATTGCGGCAAGACCGCCCTGTTCAACCGTTTGACGGGCGCGCGCCAGAAAGTGGCGAACTACGCCGGCGTGACCATCGAGCGCAAGGAAGGCCATTTCACCTCGCCCGCCGGCAAACCCGTGCGCCTGCTCGATTTGCCGGGCGCCTACAGCCTGTCGGCCACCACGCCAGATGAAGCCATCACGCGCGACGTGGTGGGCGGCTTGCGCAAGGGTGACCCGCGTCCGGACGCCATCATCTGCGTCGTCGACGCCACCAACTTGCGCCTGAATCTGCGCCTGGTGCTGGAAGTCAAGCGCCTGGGTCTGCCCATGCTGCTGGCGCTGAACATGACGGATGTGGCGCGCAAGCGCGGCATGCTGATCGACACGGCCAAGCTGGCGCAGGAACTGGGCATGCCCGTGGTGGAAACCGTCGCCGTGCAGCACGATGGCGAAAAAGCCTTGCTGAACGCCATCGACGCCATGCTGCCGCTGCCGGCCGTGGACGCGAAACCGCTGGCGGCCATCGATACCGTCAGCGTCGAAGAAACCCAGCGCGAAGTGCGCCGCATCCTGGCCGCCGTCAGCAATGACGTGGGCGACAGCGGCAACCTGACGGAAAAGATCGATGACGTGGTGCTGCACCCCGTGTTCGGCCCCCTCATCCTGGCCGTGCTGATGTTCCTGATCTTCCAGGCCGTGTTTGCCTGGGCCGCCACGCCGATGGAAATGATCACCGATGGCGTGGGCCACCTGGGCGCCGTGCTGACGGCGAACATGCCAGATGGTCACCTGAAAAGCTTGCTGGTGGAAGGCATCATTGGCGGCGTCGGCAGCGTGCTGGTATTCCTGCCGCAGATCCTGATTCTGTTCTTCTTTATCCTGAGCCTGGAAGACTGCGGCTACCTGCCGCGCGCGGCCTTCTTGCTGGACCGCCTGATGGGCGGCGTGGGCCTGTCCGGCCGCGCCTTCATCCCGCTGCTGTCGAGCTTTGCCTGCGCCATTCCCGGCGTGATGGCGGCGCGCACCATCCAGAACCCGCGCGACCGCCTGGTCACCATCATGATCGCGCCGCTGATGACGTGTTCGGCGCGCCTGCCCGTGTATGCGCTGATCATCGCCGCCTTCATCCCGGAACGCCAGGTATGGGGTTATCTGAGCCTGCAAGGCCTGGTGCTGTTTGTCCTCTACTTCGCCGGTATCATCTCGGCCATGGCCGTGGCCTGGGTCATGAAGCGTGGCATGGGCGTGCGCGGCAACCAGCCGCTGATGCTGGAACTGCCGGCCTATCACTGGCCGCATCTGCGCAACCTGGCCGTCAGCCTGTGGGAACGCGCGAAGATATTCCTCACGCGCGTCGGTACCATCATCCTGAGCCTGATGATCATCCTGTGGTTCCTCAGCACCTTCCCCGGCCCGCCGGACAACGCGATCCATCCGCCGATCTACTACAGCCTGGCCGGCATCCTGGGCCGCGGCCTGGAAGTGATCTTCGCGCCCATCGGTTTCAACTGGCAGATCTGCATCGCGCTGGTGCCCGGCATGGCGGCGCGCGAAGTTGCCGTCGGCGCGCTGGGCACCGTGTACGCCCTGTCGCAAACGGGCGACGCGCTGGCCACTACCCTGGAACCGCTGATCGCCCATTCGTGGTCGATGGCCACCGCGTTGTCCTTGCTGGCCTGGTATGTGTTTGCGCCGCAGTGCCTGTCGACCCTCTCCGTGGTGAAACGCGAGACGGGCGGCTGGCGCTATCCGCTGCTGATGGCCGGCTACATGTTCGCCCTGGCCTACGCCGCCTCGTTCATCACGTACCGCGTCGCCCTGATGCTGGGCGCTTAGGAGAAAACCATGTGGCAAACCCTCATCGTCGCCCTGATCGTCGCAGCCGCGCTGCTGCATTTTTCGACCAAATACCTGCCGGCGGGCGTGCGCCGCGCCATCGTGCGTGGCCTGGTGCGCTGCGGCCTCGATGAGGCGAAGATGTCGACCTTGTTCAAGGTGGCGCCGGGTTGCGGCAGCGGCTGCGGTTCCTGCGGCTCCTGCGACAGCCCGCCGCCGCCATCCGCCACGCCGCCGGCCGATGGCAGCAGCAAGCGCGTGATCCTGATGCAGGTGCAGCGCTAGGGCTTGATGTAGGTCTGGCCATGGGCGCGCCCGTGGGCTACACTGGGCTTCCGCATGGCAAGGAGTAGCGATGGCGATACTGTTGATCTTCATGTTTTTGTTTGCGGTCGCCACCTGGCTGCTGGCCAGCCGGCGCGGCCGACACGGGGGACTCTGGTTCGGCATCGGCCTGTTCCTCGGGCCCTTTGCCTTGCTGGCGGTGGCGGCCCTGCCGCCCGTCGCGCGGCCTTGAACGTAAAGAAAACCCGCAGTTGCGGGTTTTTTTACGCCTGCGCGCCCGCGTGGCGCAGCCGGTACTGGCGCGGCGAGCAGGCCATGACGCGCTTGAAGGCGTGGCTGAAGGCGCTGTCCGAATCGTAGCCCAGCGCCTGCGCAATCGACGTCACTGTCGCGGCACTGTCCCTCAGTCGCCGCGTGGCCTGGCGCATGCGCCAGCGCAGCAGGTAGTCGAGCGGCGTCAGGCCCATCCTGTTCTTGAAATGCAGGGCAAAGGCCGAGCGCGACTGCCCCGCGACGGCGGCCAGCTGCTGCAAGGTCCAGCGCTGTGCCGGCTGCGCATGCATGGCCTCGATGGCGGCGCGCAGCCGGGGATCGGCCAGCGCGAACAGCCAGCCTACCGGATGCGTAGGCTGCGCTGCCAAGTACTGGCGCAGCATTTGCAGCAGCATCATGTGGCCCAGGTGGCGCGTCATCAGCGCCGCGCCGGGCGCCGTCGCCTGCAATTCCTGCGCCAGCCGTTGCAAGGCCCAGTGCAGCACGCTGGCCTGATCCGTATCGCCGCGCACGTGCAGCAGCGGGGGCAGGCAGTCGAGCAAGATGGCTGCTTCGTCGCCAAAGTGGAAGCGTCCACCGATGAGGAAAAAATCGTGTTCCGGCGCGCCGTGGCGGGCCACGCCTTGCTGCGCGTGCCGGTACACGTCCAGCGCCGGCGCGGCTGGCAAGCCGGGTGTGCTGGCCAGGGTAAACGCGCGTCCGGGCGCCAGCAGGAAGCAGTCGCCCGTATGCAGCTGCACGGGAGCGTCGATGCCCGCGACCGTCAGCCAGCAAGCACCTTCGATCACCGCGTTGAACTTGATGCCGTCCGGTGGCGGAAAGTCGATGGCCCAGTCGCCACCCGCCTTCAGGCCGGCAAAATAGGAACTGCGCGTGTCGAGCAGCGAAAGTACATCGGAAAGCAAATCCATGGTGGGGTTCAGTTCTGGACGATGGCGACAGTATTGCAGATTTTACGCCATTCACAGTCCAGTTCCTTGCGCGCAAAATGGCCATCTCGCCAGCCATTCGGACTGGCCCTACTTGCAAAGGCAGACCCCATGGGCAGCATCGACAACAAACAAACTCCCCTGCACTCCGGCTTCGACGCCACCACGACCGCCACCGAGGCGCTGGCCGGGCGCGACCTGTCCGGCGTGCAGGCCATCGTCACGGGCGGCGCGTCGGGCCTGGGGCTGGAAACGGTGCGCGTGCTGGCCGGCGCCGGCGCCCGCGTACTGGTGCCGGCGCGCGATCCGCATCAGGCGCGAGCGGCCCTGGCTGGCATGGCCGGCGTGGAGATCGCAGCGCTCGACCTGCTCGATCCGCAGGCCATCGACGCATTCGCCGCCGCCTTCCTCGCTACCGGCCGGGCCCTGCACGTGCTGGTCAACGGCGCCGGCATCATGGCCACGCCCTTGCTGCGCGATGCGCGTGGCTACGAGGCGCAGTTCGCGACCAATCACCTGGGGCATTTCCAGCTGACGGCGCGCCTGTGGCCCGCCTTGCGACAGGCGCAGGGCGCGCGCGTGGTGTGCGTGTCGTCGCTGGGACACCGGCAGGCAGGCGTCGACCTGGACGACGCCCATTTCCTGCGCCAGCCGTACGACAAATGGCGCGCGTATGCGCAGTCGAAAAGCGCCAATGCGCTGTTTGCAGTGGAGCTGGACCGGCGCGGTGCAGCGCACGGCGTGCGCGCCTTCTCGCTGCACCCGGGGGCCATCCTGACGCCGCTGGTGCGCCATTTGGACCTCGATGACTTGCGCCGCGTGGGCGCGCTGGACGATGCAGGGGAAGTGAATCCGCCGCCGCAATCGGGATTCAAGAATGGAGCGCAGGGCGCGGCCACCACCATTTGGTGCGCCACCAGCGCGCAGCTTGAGGGGCACGGAGGAGTGTATTGCGAGGATTGCGATATCGCCGCCCTGGTAGCTGGCGACAGTGCGGGGCCGGGCGTGCGGCGCTGGGCCGTCGATCCCGCGCAGGCGCGCCAGCTGTGGGCGCTCAGCGAGCAGATGACGGGCGTGCGCTTCGATTGCGACGCAGAATAGAAAATGCCGGGCAATGCCCGGCATGTGCAGGAGGCCGGCGTGGCTTTACGCCTTGCCCGCCAGCTTGTCCACCACCGGCACCAGCGCGGCCGGGCGGCAGCCGAAAGCGGCCAGGCGGCCTTGCGCGTCGGGTGCCAGGTCCAAGTCGTAGGGCAAACGGCCCGCCACCAGCCACAGTTTATCCTGCGGCAGGGTCTCGACCAGGCGGCGCTGGCCGGCGACGAACATGGCGTTATACGTTTGCAGCACGATCTGCTGCGCGCCTTGCGCAAAGGCGATGGCGGCATCGACCTCTTCGTCCAGCGCTTCGGCCGACAAGGCATATTCGCGCACGTCCAGGCCCGCTTCGAGCAGCGCCGGCAGCATCGAGCTGCGCGCTTCCTTGTTGCGGCCCAGCGCCACTTCGTCGATTTCGCTGCGCGAGCGCACTTCCACCGTCAGCAGGGTCACGGGCAGGCTGGCATCGAGCGTGCGGTATGCGCCTTGCACGCGCAAGGCCGCTTTTTGCAGCAGCTGCGACAGGGCCATGGCGGCAGGCTGCATCAGCGCCGGCGGGGTGACCGGGCGTGTGCGCCAGTCGCGCACGGCGCGGTTGCGCTTGAGTTCAGCCACGCGCGCACAAGCCGCGTCGATGCGGTCCATGGCAATGTCACCGCGCTCCACTGCGGCGATGACGGCGTCGATGGCCGCCGTCTGCTGCGCTTCGCGGTGCGAGATGAGGACGATGTCGGCGCCTGCCTGCAGGGTGGCGATGGCGCCCTGGGCAATGCCGATGCCGTCGGCGATGGCCGCCATTTCCAGGCAGTCGGTGATGACGACGCCCTTGTAGCCCATTTCACCGCGCAGCAGGTCCGTCAGCACGCCTTTCGACAGCGTGGCCGGCACGCTGGTGTCGGCCTCGAAGGCGGGGAAGACCACGTGCGCCGTCATGATGGCGTCCACGCCGCCGGCTATGGCCGCGCGGAACGGCGCCAGTTCCACGGCGCGCAGGCGTTCCTTGTCGTGCGGGACCAGCGCCATGGCGTAATGCGTGTCGATGGCCGTGTCGCCGTGGCCGGGGAAGTGCTTGGCTGTCACTGCCACGCCGCTGGTGCGCTGGCCGCGCATGGCTGCCATGCCGTAGTCGATGACGGTGGCGGCATCCTCGCCATACGCGCGCACGCCGATGACGGGGTTGTTGCGGTTGTTGTTCACGTCCAGTACAGGGGCGAGCAGCATATTGATGCCTACCTGGCGCATTTCATCGCCGCTGATCTGGTTCATGCGTTCGCAATCCTCGATGGAGCCGGCCGCCTGGAAGGCCATCGCGGCTGGAATCGGCGTGACGCCCTGCTCGATGCGCATCACCATGCCGCCTTCCTGGTCGATGGAGATGAGCAGCGGAATGTCGGACACTTCCGCGTTGATTTCCTGCAGTTCGCGGCACAGGGCTGACACTTGCGCGGGCGTGTGCACGTTGCGGCGGAACAGGATCACGCCGCCCACCTTCTTTTGGCGTATCAATGTCTTGATATGCTCGTCCGCCTGCAGGGCGTCGAAGCCCACCATGAACAACTGTCCTACTTTCTCGCGCAAACCCTGCTCCATGCTGCAACTCCTCCGGTCTTCATGTTGATGATGGCATACGTATTGTGGCACCGTGATGATGCCCCTTGGCGATCACCGGAAAAGCTGCCTGCGTTTTGTATTTGTTTTGGTATTGTATTGGATTCAGGTTTTTGCGCAAGTGGTTATTAAGTGGTATTGCTTCACTTGCTCACTTGCGCAGGCGCCGTATCAATCCAGGCGCTGGAACGATGCCGATTGCGCCTTCGGCCAGTACAGGCCGAACACGGGAGGCAGCTGCGGCAGCTGGCTCGGGTCAAGTAGCTGGCCCGCGTCCAGGAAGGGCAGCAGGGCCGACGCCAGTTTGACCTGGTTCGGCGAGATGCGCCGCACCAGGTGATGCGGACGCAGTTCCTGCGGATGCGCCAGGCCGGCGGCGGCGATCAGTTCGGCCAGCGCCTTCATGGTGTTCTGGTGGAAGTGCGCCACGCGGGCGATCTTGTCGGATACCACCAGCGCGCGCTGGCGCTGCGGGTCTTGCGTGGCCACGCCCGTGGGGCAGCGGTCCGTGTGGCAGCTTTGCGACTGGATGCAGCCCAGTGCGAACATGAAGCCGCGCGCCGAATTGCACCAGTCGGCGCCCAGCGCCAGCAGGCGGGCGATGTCGAAGGCCGTGATGATCTTGCCCGAGCAGCCGATCTTGATCCTGTCGCGCAGGTTGGCGCCCACCAGGGTGTTATGCACGAGTACCAGCGCTTCTTGCAGCGGCGTGCCCACATGGTCCGTGAATTCCAGGGGCGCCGCGCCCGTGCCCCCTTCGCTGCCGTCAACGACGATGAAGTCGGGCGTGATGCCCGTTTCCAGCATGGCCTTGACGATGGCGAAAAACTCCCACGGGTGGCCGATGGCCAGCTTGAAGCCTGTCGGCTTGCCGCCGGAGAGATGGCGCAGGCGGTCGATAAAGTGCAGCATCTCCAGTGGCGTGGAAAAGGCGCTGTGCGCGGCCGGCGAGACGCAATCCTCGCCCACCATCACGCCGCGCGTGGTGGCGATCTCGATCGTCACTTTCGGGCCGGGCAGCACGCCGCCGTGGCCCGGCTTGGCGCCCTGCGACATTTTTAGCTCGATCATTTTCACCTGCTCCGAGCTGGCGTTGGCGATGAAGCGTTCTTCCGAAAACGTGCCGTCCTGATTGCGACAGCCGAAGTAGCCGGAGCCGATTTCCCACACCAGGTCGCCGCCGTTTTCACGGTGATAAGGACTGATGCTGCCTTCGCCCGTGTCGTGCATGAAGCCGCCGCTGCGCGCGCCGCCGTTCAGGGCCAGGATGGCGTTGGCCGACAGGGCGCCAAAGCTCATCGCCGAAATATTGAAGACGCTGGCCGAATACGGTTTGGTGCGCGGGCAGTCCGGATGGTTGCCGATCTCGATGCGGAAATCGTGACCCGTGACCTTGGCGGGAGCGATGGAGTGGTTGATCCATTCATAGCCCGCTGCATACACGTCGATCTGGGTGCCGAACGGGCGCTTGTCCGTCTGCTCCTTGGCGCGCTGGTAGACGATGCTGCGCTGGCTGCGCGAGAACGGTGTCGCCTCGCTGTCGCTTTCCAGGAAATACTGGCGGATTTCGGGGCGGATGCTTTCGAAGAAAAAACGGAAATGCGCGAGGATGGGGTAGTTGCGGCGCAGGGCGCGCTTGGTTTGCAGCAGGTCGCTGATGCCGACCAGGGTCAGCGCACCGGCCAGCAGGGGCAGCCAGTAATGGTCATAGTAAAACAGGGACAGGAAAAAAATGGCTGCCGTCGCAATGAAGGTCAGGTAGCGAAATGGTACTAGATGCATGGGCACTCCGGTGAAGTCAGGCTGATATTGCTGAGTGTACCGGTGATTTGTAGATCTTGCTGACTGGGAAAGTGTGCTGTTAGAGCGACGCTATTTATACGTGCGACACCTGACAAAACCGTAGCGAGCGGCAGTGATTTGTGGCCGAGAAGCGCAACCGTACTCTAGTACGGTGAGCATCGCCGGCCGCAAAGCACGACGCGCAGTAGGTTTGGTCAGGTGTTCACTGCTGTGCCGCGCGGATACGCTCGACCCGTTCGGCGCTGGCCGGATGGCTCGACAGATACGGCGTGCCCTGGTCCAGCTTGCCCAGGGCGACAAACACTTGCGCCAGGTGTTCCAGCGCAATGCCGTTCTGGCGCAGCATGGCAATCGCGTAGTCGTCCGCGTCGCGTTCGACATCGCGCGAATACTTCAAGTCCAGCAGCAGCGGCGGCACGGTTGCCACCACCGTCGAGACGTCGCCGAACAGCAGCGCTGCGCCAGCGCCTACGGCCGAAGTCTGGATGATGCGCCGCGTCAGGTGGCGCTGCTGCAAATGGCCCAGCTCATGCGCGAGCACACCCATGATGGCCTGGTCGTCCGGCAGCAGTTCGATCATTTCATCGGTCAGCACAATGTCGCCGGACGGCAGGGCAAACGCGTTCGGACCGATTTTGCTCTTGCGGAAAACGATGCGGTGTTCGGGGGTGCTATCGCCGGGCGTGGACAGGCGCGCGAACTGGCTGCGCAAGGCTTGCTGGCGCGCGCCATCGAGCTTGCTCGCTTCAAACACGTGCTGGTCGAGGAAATCGAGCACGCCCTGACCCAGCCGGCGCTCGACGGACTGGGGAATCTCAAAGGCCACGGCCTTGGCCACCACCGGCAGCAGATATTGATAGCTGAGCCACAGGGCCAGGATGGTGGCGACCGTGGCCAGCAGGGCGCCGCGCCAGCTTTGCTGCAGCCGCACCACCCAACCGTCGCGGTGTCCCGTCTCGTGCAGCATGTCGTTGAAGGCCGCCTGGTCGGCGATCTCCAGGTAGGCGCCGTCGGGAAAGCTGACCTTGCGCACGGCGTGGCTGCTGCGTTCGGACACGTGCAGCTCGCCCAGCGGGCAGCTGCGCTCGATGTCGCCCGCCAGCACGGCCACGCCATCGCGTACGGACAGTGTCACGTGGTACAGGCGCGAACTCTGGCCGTCGAAATAGCGGCCAGCCAGGGGAGCGTGGCTTTCTTGCGTGTTGGCCCCCATGCTTACATCGACAGGTCGAAATCCAGCAGGTCGACCATGCCTTCACCGGCGGCCGAGACTTGCTGGCCCGTGGCGGCGACAAACTCGTCCAGGCTGCCATGCACCAGCATCGACGTCGCCTCCAGGCGGTACTTCAGCCAGCGCACATGGGCGAATGGCGCGAACAGGCCCAGCGTGACGACCACGCCCAGCAGGTTGGTCAGCATGATGAAGGTGGTGCGGCCCCAGGTCAGTTGCGACTGGAACTGATGCTGCTGCAAACGCGTATGGTTCCAGATCAGGTTCTGGATCATGGTCAGGAACAACGGCAGCACGGTGAAGGCCCACAGGTACAAGGCGCCGATGGCAAACAGCAGGCTGCCAACCTTGGTCTTGTCATTCGCATTGGCCGCAAACGAGGCGAACACGCTGCCGAAGACGACGAAAATCAGGACCAGCAAGCCACCCAGCAGCAACGCGAAGAACAGCAGATAGGTTTTGTAGAAGCTGCCGACCGTGGCGTCAAAGCTGAAATGGGTGGCGCCGAAACGGCTTTGCGTGTGCTGGAAGCGCTTCAGGCGCTGGTGCAGGAATGGCGTCATCAAGCCCAGGGTGAAGGTATTCAGGATGGGCAGCCACAGGAAATACTTGTAGGCTTCCTTGGCGCTGCCGCCGAAACCGAAGCGGATGCCGCGGTAGCTGGTGTTGTACAGCTTGAATTGCAGGCTTTTCCATATCAGCCAGGGCAGGATGGCGGCCAGCAGTACGAACATCAGCAAGCCAACGATGGGTGAAAGCTTCAGGGCGATGTTGTAGCCGCCGATCAGCACCACGGCCGCGATGCGGCCCTTCAGGATGGCCACGGCGTTGCCATGGTATTCGAAGCTGCTGCCCGCCAGGTGGGTGCTGGAATAGAAATAGCGGTTGCGGCGCACCTTGGCCCAGGCGGAATAAATGCCCAGGGTGACGATGCTCAGCAGCAGGTTGACGATCCAGATACGGAAGTATTCGCTGCCGGTGGCGCTGAAGGTAATGGCTTCGCGCTGGGCGCTGTTGTTGTTGACGTCGACATCCACGGGGAAAGATCCTTACTTATTGGAAACAAAACAAGATAAGGGAATATGGAATAGTTATCAATTGAAAATACTGTTTTTCGCAATTTTTTTAGCGATTCGCTTGCGCTGACCCGATCCGACCGTCCCGGCTATACTGGAACTCAACCATCGCCTACGGAAAAAACCATGATCGTCGTCCACCATCTGAACAACTCGCGCTCGCAGCGCGTGCTCTGGCTACTCGAGGAACTGGGCCTCGACTACGAGGTCAAGCGCTACCAGCGCGACCCGAAAACCATGCTGGCGCCTGCCTCGCTGAAGGCCGTGCATCCGCTGGGCAAGTCGCCCGTGATCACGGATGGGGCCAACACCATCGCCGAATCGGGCGCCATCATCGACTACCTGGTCGAGCGCTACGGCAATGGCCGCTTGATACCGGCGGCTGGCACGCCGGAGAAGCTGCGCTGGACCTACTGGCTGCATTTCGCGGAAGGCTCGGCCATGCCGCCGCTGCTGATGAAGCTGGTGTTCGACAAGGTCGAGTCGTCGCCGATGCCGTTTTTCGTCAAGCCGATCGCGCGCGGCATCGCCAGCAAGGTCAAGAGCAGCTTTATCATGCCTAATATCAACAGCCAGCTGGCTTACATGGAAGCGGAGCTGGAGAAAACCAAATGGTTTGCCGGCAATGAATTCACGGCAGCCGACATCCAGATGAGCTTTCCGCTGGAAGCGGCGGCCATGCGCGGCGGACTCGACGAGCGTCTGCCGAAGTTGACGGCGTTCCTGCAGCGCATCCATGCACGGCCGGCCTACCAGCGCGCCCTGGAAAAAGGCGGGCCCTACGATTTCGCCAAATAAGGGGCATTGAAGGCCAACGTGCGGGGAACCATACGGTAAAATGCCCGATTCAACCAGTATCCACTTACCGCATGGCCAGACTCCTCGCTATCGACGGCTTGAATATCGTACGCCGCGTCTACGAAGCCAGTCCTGAACCCGATTCCGACCTGAAGGCGGAGATCGCGCTGCGCCATGCGCTGTCGTCGTTCCGCACCCTCATCAACGACCACGAGCCGACGCACATCCTGCCGGCCTTCGACTTTGGCGGCCCGACCTGGCGCCACGCCCTGTATGCCGGCTACCGCGAAGGTCGCCAACCCATGCCGCAGGTGCTGCGCGACGCCTTGCCCGGCTTTTACGCCACCCTGGCCAGCTTCGGCATGCACGTGGTCAGCATTCCCGAGGTCGAGGCCGACGACGTGATCGGCACGGCCGTCATGCGCTGGCTGCACGAGGGGCGCGGCGCGGCCGTCATCGCCACCACCGACAAGGATTTGCATGGCCTGATCGCCCACGGCGCGCTGGTCTGGGACCACTTCAAGGGGGTCTGGCACGACCACGCCTGGGTCGAGAAAAAGTTCGGCGTGCCGCCGGAACTGCTGCCCGACCTGCTGGCGCTGATGGGCGACGTCACCGACAGCATCCCCGGCGTGTCGAAGATCGGCCTGAAGACGGGCGCGAAACTGTTGCGCGCTTACGGCAATATCGACGCCGTGATGGCCGGCGCGGGGATTTTGCCCGGCGCGCTGGGCGAAAGCCTGCGAAAAGAGCGGGAAATACTGTATCTTTCAAGAAAGTTAGTTGCGCTCAAGACGGACGTGACTTTAGGCGTGACCTGGAACAAGCTGGTGTGGGAAAAGTAAAGCGCCGGGCAAGAACAATCAAGCAAGGGAAGTAAATCATGATGTTAAAGACAGTCCTGATCGATAGCAGCGCCGTGGCGCGCGGCCTGCTGAACACGGTCCTGACCGATGGCGGCTACGATGTCTGCGGGCAGACGCATACCAGCGCGCTGGGACTGGCGCTGCTGGTCAAGTACCAACCGCATTTCGTGTGCATCGCGCGCGAGCAGGTGGAAGATGGGAGCAATGTGGTGCAAACCATCCGCGCCCAGTATCCGAAAACGCTCATTTTCATGGTATCGGGCGGCATCGACGCCGCCTCGCTGCAGGCGGCCCACGCCATGGGCGTGTCGGGCTTCATCGTGAAACCCTTCATGGCCGACACGGTCCTGAAAACCGTGCGCAACACGGTGATTGCCATGGTGCGCAAGCAGCAGCAGGCGCTGGCCGCCGCTGCGCAGGGCAATACCTAGGGAATCAGGCCAGGCCGGTTGAGCTGGCGATGATGCCGCCACCGAGGCACACATCGCCGTCATATAGCACGGCTGACTGGCCGGGCGTGACGGCCCATTGCGCCTGATCAAACGCCAGGCCGAAGTGTGCGTCGCCATCCGGCAGCAGCTGGCAAGCCACGTCGGCCTGGCGGTAGCGCGTCTTGGCGGACAGGGCGCCCGCTTGCGGCGCGGTGCCAGCGACCCAGCTGGCCTGATCGGCCGTCAAGGCGGGCGACAGCAGCCACGGGTGGTCATGGCCCTGCACCACCCACAGGGTATTGTTGGCGATATCCTTGCGCGCCACATACCAGGCGTCGCTGCTGCCGTCGGCGTTCTGATACGACTTCACGCCGCCGATGCCGATGCCCTTGCGCTGGCCCAGCGTATAAAAACTCAGTCCCACATGTTCGCCCACCGTCTTGCCATCGGCCGTTTTCATGGGGCCCGGCTTGTAGGACAGGTAGCGGTTCAAAAATTCGCGGAACGGGCGCTCGCCAATAAAACAGATGCCCGTCGAGTCTTTCTTTTGCGCGTTTGGCAGGGCCAGTTTCTCGGCGATCTGGCGCACTTGCGTCTTCGGGATTTCACCGAGCGGAAATAAAGTTTTAGACAGTTGCGCCTGGTTCAATCGGTGCAGGAAATAGCTTTGGTCCTTGCTGGCGTCGACGGCTTTCAGCAGTTCATAGCGGCCCGCATCGGTGGGCGCCTGGCGCACGCGCGCGTAGTGACCGGTGGCGATCAGGTCGGCGCCCAGGGTCATGGCGTGGTCAAGAAACGCCTTGAACTTGATTTCGGCGTTGCACAGCACGTCCGGGTTCGGCGTGCGGCCGGCCTGGTATTCGCGCAAAAAATCGGCGAACACGCGGTCCTTGTATTCGGAGGCGAAATTGACGGCTTCGATATCGACGCCAATGACGTCGGCCACGCTGGCCGCGTCGATCCAGTCCTGGCGCGTGGAGCAGTATTCCGAATCGTCGTCATCTTCCCAGTTTTTCATGAACAGGCCGATGACTTCATAGCCTTGTTCCTTCAGCATCCATGCCGCGACCGAGGAATCGACCCCGCCCGACATGCCGATAACGACTTTCTTCTTGCTCATCTTGCTTTCCAGTTACTTTAATAATATGGCAATGCGTGTTGCTATGCGCTATTGAAAACGGACGCATGCGTGTGTAGCAGGGCCAGCGGCGCGCGCCGGCCGGCCAGGTATTCGTCCACGCACTGCAGCACCAGCGGGCTGCGGTGGCGTTCCTGGCACGCCGCCAGCTCGTCGCGCGTCATCCACAGGGTGCGGATGATGCCTTCGTCCAGCGGGCGGTCATGCTCGGCGCCGGCCGTGCCGCAAAAGGTGAAGCGCAAATAGGTCACGTCCTCGCCCGTGCGCAGTGACTGATAGCGCGACATGTACATGCCGACCAGTGCCGTGGGGATGAAATCGTAGGCCGCTTCTTCCAGCGTTTCGCGGATCACCGCCTGCTCCAGCGACTCGAACGGGTCGAGATGACCGGCCGGCTGGTTGAGCTTGATGCCTTCGCTGGTCTCTTCTTCAATCAGTAAAAACAGGCCGTCGCGCTCGACGATGGCGGCAACGGTGACAGAGGGTTTCCAGATTCGCGGCATGATTCCATCCTTGATAGAGCCGACATTTTATCTTGTTCTGCGCGCGCGGTTTGAACACGGCCTTCTGTTGCGCGGACATATTGATAAATGACAACGTTTTAGCAAATAGCGGTGGGAGGTACTTACGTCTTTCCCAGGGAGCGCACTAGCATGGGGGCTTTAGCGGCAAGATGGCAGGAAACGCCCGCTAATATAGGCTTTCCCTGTGGTCAAAACAAGCGCGCACTCTTGGTCGACTGTGGTGAGATTGACACACCTTTTCCACAATATGGGCGCCGCGCCGCATGGTGAAACGAATCGTGGGATGCTGAAGCAATTAGTGTCGTACGACTAAAAGTTGCTGGTTCACAAACGTTTAACGCGCTGCTTTCCGTGTTAGATTCTAGTCAGTTTATCAATTAGCGGAGGCATCATGAGGATAGGCATACCGGCCGAAACACGGCCTGGTGAAACACGGGTGGCAGCGACGCCCGAGACAGTCAAGAAGCTGGCAGCCAAGCATCAAGTCGTCGTGCAGTCGGGAGCGGGCCTGCAAGCCTCGATTCCCGACGACGCGTATGCCGCCGCTGGCGCGCAGATCGGCACCGCCCAGGAAGCCTATGGCTGCGCCATCGTGCTCAAGGTGCGCGCACCCGATGCCGAAGAAAGGGCGCTGATGGCCAGCGGCACGGTGCTGATCGGCATGTTGAACCCGTTTGACGCGGACAATATTGCCGCCATGGCCACGGCCGGCTTGTCCGCCTTCGCGCTGGAAGCCGTGCCGCGCATCACGCGCGCGCAGTCGATGGATGTGCTGTCGTCGCAGGCGAATATCGCCGGCTACAAGGCCGTGCTGGTGGCCGCGAATACCTACCAGCGCTTCATGCCCATGCTGATGACGGCGGCTGGCACCGTCAAGGCGGCCCGCGTGCTGATCATGGGCGTGGGCGTGGCAGGCCTGCAGGCGATCGCCACGGCCAAGCGCCTGGGCGCCGTCATCGAGGCGTCCGACGTGCGCCCGCCCGTCAAGGAACAAGTGGAGTCCCTGGGCGCCAAATTCCTCGACGTGCCTTTCCTGACCGATGAAGAAAAGGAAATCGCCAAGGGCTCGGGCGGTTATGCGCGCGCCATGCCGGCGGACTGGATGCGCCGCCAGGCCGAACTGGTGCATGAACGGGCGAAACTGGCCGACATCATCATCACCACCGCACTGATTCCCGGCCGCGCCGCGCCCGTCCTGATCTCCGAAGAGACCGTGAAAGCCATGAAACCCGGTTCCGTCATCGTCGACTTGGCCGTCGAGCAGGGCGGCAACTGCCCCCTGTCCGAACTGGGCAAGACGGTGCTCAAGCACGGCGTCTACATCGTGGGCGAACCGAACCTGGCGACCCTGGTGGCGGCCGATGCCTCGGCCCTGTATGCGCGCAACGTGCTGGATTTTTTAAAGCTCATCATCGACAAGGACGAGCAATTGCTGATCGACCGCGAGGATGAAATCATCAAGGCCAGCCTGGTGTGTGCAGGCAGTGAAATCTTACGTAAATAACGCGGCGCCGGAGAGAACAACATCATGGAAATCAGTCACACCATCATTAACCTGATCATCTTCGTGCTGGCCATTTATGTCGGCTACCACGTCGTCTGGACCGTCACGCCGGCGCTGCATACGCCGCTGATGGCCGTCACCAATGCCATTTCCGCCATCATCATCGTCGGCGCCATGCTGGCGGCCGGCCTGACGCAAGGACCGCTGGCGCAGGCGGCCGGCACCCTGGCCGTGGCCTTGGCCGCGGTCAACGTGTTTGGCGGCTTCCTCGTCACGCAGCGCATGCTCGAGATGTTCCGTAAAAAAGAACCGAAGGCCAAGCAAGGAGCAAAAGAATGAGTCACGCCATGAGCTTCGTCACCATGAACCTGGTGACGATGATGTACCTGATCGCCTCGGTGTGCTTCATCCAGGCCTTGAAAGGACTGTCGTCGCCCTCGACGGCGCGCCGCGGCAATGCCTTCGGCATGAGCGGCATGGCCATTGCCGCCGTCACCACCGTGGCGCTGATCCTGAAACTGAAGGAACAGCAAACGGGCGGCATGGGCCTGACCCTCGTCATCATCGGCATCGTCACGGGCGGCGCCATCGGTGCCTACCTGGCGAAAACCGTGGAAATGACGAAGATGCCGGAACTGGTGGCCGCCATGCATTCGCTGATCGGCCTGGCGGCCGTCTGCATCGCCGTCGCGGCCGTATCCGAGCCATGGGCCTTCAATATCGCCAAACAGGGCGAGGCGCTGCCCATCGGTAACCGCTTCGAGCTGTTCATCGGCACCTTTGTCGGCGCCATCACGTTCTCCGGTTCGGTGATCGCTTTCGGCAAGCTGTCGGGCAAATACAAGTTCCGCCTGTTCCAGGGCGCGCCCGTCAGCTTCAAGGGCCAGCACATGCTCAACCTGGTGCTGGCGCTGGTGATGATCGCGCTGGGCCTGGTGTTCTGCTTCGCCGACGGGGTAGAACCGGCCTGGACGCCGTTCATCGTCATGGCCGTCATCGCCTTTGCGCTGGGCGTGCTGATCATCATCCCCATCGGCGGCGCCGACATGCCGGTGGTGGTGTCGATGCTCAACAGTTACTCGGGCTGGGCCGCAGCCGGCATCGGTTTTTCGCTGAATAACTCGATGCTGATCATCGCCGGTTCGCTCGTGGGGTCCTCGGGCGCGATCCTGTCGTACATCATGTGCAAGGCGATGAACCGCTCGTTCTTCAACGTTATTCTCGGTGGCTTCGGCGGTGCCTCGCCGGCGGCCGGCGTGGCTGGCGCACAGGAGCAGCGCCCCGTGAAATCGGGCTCGGCCGACGACGCCTCTTTCATCATGGGCAATGCGGAAACCGTCATCATCGTGCCCGGCTACGGCCTGGCCGTGGCGCGCGCGCAGCATTCGCTCAAGGAGCTGGTGGAAAGACTCACCGAGAAGGGCGTCACCGTCAAATATGCGATCCACCCCGTGGCGGGGCGCATGCCGGGCCACATGAACGTGCTGTTGGCCGAAGCGGAAGTGCCGTATGACCAGGTCTTCGAGATGGAAGACATCAATGGCGAATTCGGCCAGACGGACGTGGTGCTGGTGCTGGGTGCGAATGACGTGGTCAATCCGGCGGCGAAAGATCCGAAATCGCCGATCGCCGGCATGCCGATCCTGGAAGCTTACAAGGCCAAGAGCATCATCGTCAACAAGCGTTCGATGGCGTCCGGCTATGCGGGCCTGGACAATGAATTGTTCTACCAGCCGAACACGATGATGGTGTTTGGCGACGCCAAGAAGGTCATCGAGGATATGCTGAAAGCCATCGAATAAACACCGCTTGCAGGGACCGGACGGCCCGCCTTGCGCGGGCCGTTTTTATTGGGCGGCCGTTGCCGCGACGACCTGGTTGCGTCCCTGGTGCTTGGCAACATACAAGGCCTTGTCGGCATCCGATATCGCCGCGTCCAGGCTGGCGCCCTGCACCAGCGGCGCCACGCCGATGCTGATGGTCACTTGCAAATGGCGGCCATCGGGCAAGAGGGTGATGGCGGCGGCCACGGCTGCGCGGATGCGTTCGGCCACCTGGTGTGCCTGCTGCAGGCTGGCGTCGGGGAAGAGCAGGCCGAACTCCTCGCCACCGAGGCGCGCCGCCACGTCGGTGATGCGTCCCGTGTCGCGCAACGCCTGCGCCACCGTGCGCAGCACGGCATCGCCCACGGCATGGCCATAGCGGTCGTTGATTTTCTTGAAGTGGTCGAGGTCGGCCACGCCCACGCTCAGGGCGGCGCCGCTGCGCGCCGCGCGCGCCATCGCCTGCTCGGCCTGCGCTTCATAGGCGCGCCGGTTGGGCAGCGACGTCAGCGCATCGTGCAGCGCCTGCTGTTCCAGCTGCGCCAGCAGGCTGGCGTTTTTTGCCGCCAGTTCGCGCCGTTCGCGCACGTCGAGCAAAAAGGCGCCGAAATAGCGCATGCCGTCGACCACGCCCAAGTCCATCGCCTTCATTTCAATAGGGATCATTTGCGTGTCGCGGTGGCGGATGGCGAATTCGCGTATCTTGCCCAGCACGCTGGAGGTGCGCGAACTGCGGATGTAGTTGATCACGTGGTTGTCGTGCTGCGCGCCGACGGCGTCGGGCAGCAGGCCGTTCAGGGTCTGTCCCAGCAATTCTCCGCTGGCATAGCCCGACAGTGCCTGCATGGCGCCATTGATATAGCGGATGCGGCAATGTTCATCGATGATGATGACGGCGTCGAGGGCATCTTCCAGCAGGCGGGAAAAGAGTACTTCGGGAAGAGCGGCAGGCGGTGCTGCGGGCAAAGTATCTGTCATGGAACGGTCGCCGAAAGCCAGGTGACAGCCATTGTCGCATCCGCAGGCCGTTTACTCCATGCCGGATATCTCGCCTGTTTCTTTTTCGCCCGTGCCTGCTCCTTACTACTGAGGGTTGCACAGGGGGGCCAGGGCTAGGCGCCTTGCCGAAGGCAGTACGATCAGTACGACAAGGCATGGCAACAACGCCATGGCCCCTTGTGCGCCCTCAGCGGCGGCCGTACATCATCAGTTCCGCTAAACTTCTGCGCGCGGGGCTGAAAACGTCCAGCAAGCCCAGCGACAGTCCCAGCAAGCCTTGTGTGGGCGCACTGCCCGTGAAGATGCGCGCCATGGTGTCGGTGACGCGCACGGTCAGCCCCCGGTCGCCCTCGCGCAGGCTGGCGTAGCGTTCCAGCCCGGCCGGGCTGCTGTCTTGCGCCAGTACGCGGGCCAGCACGGCGGCGTCGCGCAAGCCCAGGTTCAGGCCCTGTCCCGCCACCGGGTGCAGGGTTTGCGCTGCATTGCCGATGGTGACCGTACGCGGCGTGCCGCCCCCTGCGCGTTCAGGCCCAGCGGATAGGCCAGACGCGCCGTCGTGTGGGTAAAGCGTCCCAGGCGGCTGCCGAAGGCGGCGCCCAGGCGGGCCAGGAAGGCAGCGTCGTCCAGGGCCAGCAATTGTTCGGCGCGCGTGGGCGGCACGCACCACACCAGCGCGTAGCCGTCGTCCTGCGGCAGCAGGGCCAGCGGGCCTTCGTCGGTGAAGCGCTCATAGGCGCGGTGGGCGATGGGATCGCTGGTGCGCACATGGGCAATGATGGCGCTTTGACCATAATCTCGGCTGACGGTGCGTTCCAGCTGCTGGCCGAACAGGCCGCCCTCGGCTTGCACCAGCAGGCTGGCGCGCAAGCTCGACGCGGCACCGGCCTGTTCGATCTGCACGCTCACGCCATCGGCGTCCTCCGCACTGCCGGTCACCAGGGCCGGGCGCAGGCTGGCCACGCCCAGGCGCTCGCACACGTCGGCCAGCGCGCTGACGACGGCGCCGTAACGCGCCACATAACCGAGCGCCTCGACGCCATGCTCGCTGCGGTCCATCAGGCTGCGCCCGAACCGGCCGCGGCGCGAGACGTGAATCTGATGAATTGGGGTCGCTGCCACGGGCCAGGCGCCCGCCTCTTCGAGAATCTGGCGGCTGCCGTGCGACAGGGCGATGGTGCGCGGGTCGCGCCTGGCTTGCTCGAGGGATTTGGCGTCGAGCAGGGCAATGCCGGCGGCGCGGTTTCCCCGCTGCACCAGCAGGGCGGCCAGCGCCATGCCGACGGGGCCGGCGCCGCAGATGGCGAGATCAAAAGTGGACGGTGTATGCATGCGGCGGCGTTAATCCTGTGACATCAGTTGTTCGATTTCAGCGACGCTCTTGGGCGCCGTGCTGAAGACTTCATGGCCTTGCGGCGTGACCAGCACATCGTCTTCGATGCGGATGCCGGTATGCCAGAACTGCTCCGGCACGCCCGCGCCGGGGCGCACGTAAATACCCGGTTCCACCGTCAGCACCATGCCCGCTTCCAGCGCGCGCCACGGCTTGCCGGGCGCGGCGGTGTCGCGGTACGCGCCCACGTCGTGCACGTCCATGCCCAGCCAGTGGCTGGTGCCATGCATGTAGAAGGGCATATAGGCCTTGTCGGCGATGACGTCCTGCGCGCTGCCGTTTTTTTGCCGGTCCAGCAAGTTCAAATCCAGCATGCCCTGCGCCAGCACCTGCACGGCCGCCTCGTGGATGGCGCTGTGCGGCAAGCCGGGGCGCACCATGTCCAGCGCCGCCTGTTGCGCGGCCAGCACCAGTTCATACAGCGCCCGCTGCGGGCCGCTGAAACGGCCGTTGACGGGCCAGGTGCGCGTGATGTCGGAAGCGTAGCCATCGAGTTCGCAGCCGGCGTCGATCAGCACCAGATGACCGTCTTGCAGGACGGTGTTGTTGGCGCCGTAATGCAGGATGCAGGCGTTGCCGCCGCCGGCCACGATGGAGGAATACGCGGGGAACTGCGCGCCGCTGCGCCGGAATTCGTACAGCAGCTCCGCTTCCAGCGCGTATTCGTGCATGCCGGGCCGCGTGGCGCGCATGGCGCGCACGTGGGCCGCGCTGGAAATGGCGGCCGCGCGGCGCATCAGCTGCTGTTCCTGCGTATCTTTCAGCAGGCGCATGGCGTCGAGCATGCCGTGGATGTCATGCGCGATGGCGGGCGCCGTGACGCCGCTGCGGGCCTTTTGCCGCACGTTGTGCAGCCAGACCTTGACCTGTGCATCGATTCTGCCGCCCAGCGCATAGTAAATGGCGGGGGCGTCGGCCAGCAGGCGCGTCATTTCCACGTCGAGTTCCTCGATGGGGAAGGCGCTGTCAAAACCGAAGCTGGCGCGCGCCGCCTCGGGGCCGTGGCGGAAACCGTCCCAGATTTCGCGCTCCGTGTTCTTGGCGCGGCAAAACAGGATGGCGCGCGCCGGCGCCGTGGCGCTGGCGGCCACCAGGGCCACGGCGCTATCGGGTTCCGTAAAGCCGCTCAGGTAATAGAAATAGCTGTCGTGGCGATACGGATAATCGCAATCGCTGTTGCGCGGCACTTCGGGTGCCGTGACGAGGATGGCCACGCTACCCGGCAGCATCTGCGCCAGCAGCGCCGCGCGCCGTGCCGCGTAGTTGGCCATCATGTTGCGCTGGCCTTGGCCGTCACGCCATTGAGCGCGTCGAGCTGCGCCGGCGTGCCCACATTCGTCCACTCGCCAGTATAGACTTCGCCGCCCACGCGGCCCTGGTCCGCGTACTGGCGCAGCAAATCGCCCAGTTTGGCGTGGCTGCCGTGCGCGATGCCGTCGAACATCTCGGGACGGTACACGCCGATATTGGCGAAAGTCCACTTGGTTTCGTCCGTATTGTTGATCGCGAACAAGGTCAGGCCGAAGTCGCCTTTTGGATGGAAGTCGGGATTGGGCACCAGATAGGTCCAGGCGATGTCGCGCTGGTCGGCCGGATACGGCGTGCCCAGCACATCCTTGTCGGCCAGCACGTCGAGTACCTGCTTGAAGTCGAAATACGGGCAATAGATGTCGCCGGAAATGGCGAGAAATGGTTCCTCGCCCAGCAAGTGGCGCGCCTGGGCGATGCCGCCCGCCGTTTCCAGCGGCGTGGTCTCGGGCGAATACGCGATGCGCGCGCCATACGCGCTGCCATCGCCCAGGGTTTCCTCGATCTGGTGGCCCAGGTGGGAATGGTTGATGACGATGTCCGTGATGCCGGCGCGCACCAGGTTCAGCACATGCCAGACGATCAGTGGACGGCCGCGCACTTTCAGCAGCGGTTTGGGACAGGTATCGGTAAGCGGACGCATCCGTTCACCGCGGCCTGCGGCAAAGATCATGGCTTTCATGGGTATTCTTTTCTGATTTGTTCAGTAATTTTTCTGCAGTTACGACACCGGACAAAACCGTAGCGAGCGGCAGTGATTTGTGGCCGAGAAGCGCAACCGTACTCTAGTACGGTGAGCATCGCCGGCCGCAAAGCGCGACGCGCAGCAGGTTTTGGCCGGTGTCCTCAGAAGGTATAGCCGACTTGGGGCGTTTTATTCTCCAGCGCATCGAGCAGACGCACCAGCGGCTTGAGTTCCGTATAGCGGTTGGCTGTCTTGCGCACATAGTCGAGCACGGTTGGCAGGTCGCCCATGTACAGATCCTTGCCGTCGCGGTAATTCAGGCGCGCGAACAGGCCGAGAATTTTCAGGTGGCGCTGCAGGGCCGTGAATTCGAAATCGCGGTAGAAGGCGTCGATGTCTGGATTGACTGGCAAGCCCAGCTGCTTGGCGCGCTGCCAGTAGCGGATCACCCAGTCGAGCACCAGTTCTTCATCCCATTGGATATACGCGTCGCGCAGCAGCGAAGCGATGTCGTAGGTGACGGGACCGAAGACGGCGTCCTGGAAGTCGAGGATGCCGGGATTGGGGATGGAACCATCGTTGATGTGCATCAAATTGCGCGAATGGTAGTCGCGGTGCATGAATACTTGCTGCTGCGACAAGATATTCGCCGTGATGGCTTCGAAGACCTTGTCCAGCTGGGTTTGTTGCACATCCGTCAAGGTGGCGCTCAGGTGCTTGCCAATAAACCATTCCGGGAACAGATTCATTTCGCGCAGGATGAAGGCGCGGTCGAATTCGGGCAAGACGTCCGGCTGGCTGGCCAGCTGGATTTTCATCAGCGATTCGAGCGCTTCGGCGTACAGCACGCTGGCATTGTCGTGGTTCAGGGCATCGAGGTAGGTGGTCGTGCCCAGGTCGGAGAGCAGCAGGA
Source organism: Janthinobacterium lividum (assembly GCF_023509035.1). NCBI lineage: Bacteria > Pseudomonadati > Pseudomonadota > Betaproteobacteria > Burkholderiales > Oxalobacteraceae > Janthinobacterium > Janthinobacterium lividum. The sequence goes on from NZ_CP075583.1 coordinate 1,458,702, forward strand.
AGCCATTGTCCAGGTCTTGCGCGATGATCTCGGGCACGGATACGCCGGCGCCTTTCAGCAAGCCCGCCACCTTGACAAAGGCGGGCACGTTTTCGCGCTCGGGTGGCGCATCCATGGCGATCAGTGTCTTTCCTGGCAAGGTTGTATTGCCTGGCAGCACATCGAGACGGTAGTAGCGGCGGAAGCTCGCATCGCTGGAAGCGGAGCGGGCAGAATCGGGCGCGACGAGGTTCAGCGGGGCCAACCAGGCTTTCAACAGGGTCAGGCGAGCGTCGGCAGAGGCCGGCGCGGCAGGGGAATTGGGGGAGAATGACATTAAGCGGCCTGTGGAATCGGGTTGATGGTGCAGATTCCCATATAATAAGGGATTCAAATCAAAAAATCGCCTGTCAATGGTGCTTGCCCCTTCCAATTCATGAGCTGGTTTTCGGCCTCCCCCCTTCACAGCGCTGGGCTTTCGCCATCAGCGCGCTCGTCGCCGCCACGACGGTGCCTGTCCACGCCCAGAAAGCACCGCGTCCGGTTCATGTGGAAGATCCCGACGCGCCCACCGTCATGACGGCGAACAGCATGAACGGACGACCCGAAAGGGAGATCAATCTCGATAAAAATGTCGTGATTGAGCGCGGAAAAACCACAAAAATGACGGCCGATACAGCTTGTTACAAACAAGTTGAAGATCAGTTCGAGGCCGAGGGCCATATCAAGATGTGGCGTTTCGGCGATTACTACACGGGCGATGTCTTGAAGCTGAACATGGAGACCGGCAAGGGTTTCCTGCTCAATCCGACGTACCGCTTCGAAGTGGGTGGCGGCCAGGGCAAGGCCGAGCGCGTCGACTTCATCAACCCCGACGAAGCCAATGTCATCGACGGCACGTACAGTACCTGCGAAGGGCCGAATCCGGACTGGTACCTGAAATCGAGCACCTTGAACCTCGATACGGGCCGTGACGTGGGCACCGGCAGCAAGACCATCATCTATTTCAAGGACGTGCCGATCCTGGGTACGCCGGGCATCTCGTTTTCGCTGTCGGGTGCGCGCCGCTCGGGCTGGCTGGCGCCCACGCCGGGCTTTGCCTCGAAGAACGGTTTCGAGCTGCTGATGCCGTATTACCTGAACATCGCGCCGAACCGCGACCTGACGCTGTTCCCGCGCTACATACAGCGGCGCGGCATCCAGCTCGGTGCGACGGGCCGCTACATGGGCGAGACGGATGCAGGCCTCTACCAAGGTGAAACGTCGTTTGAGTTCTTGCCTAACGACAAGCAAACCAAGACTAACCGCTACATGATCAAGTCCAGGCACGAGCAGGCGCTGGCCAAGGGCTGGAGTTACAGCTGGGATCTGCGCGAGGCGTCCGACAATAATTACCCGAACGATTTTTCGAAAACCGTCGCCACCGCCACCGAGCGCCAGTTGCTGCGCGAATTGCGCACCGATTACCGCACCGAGGACTGGAGCCTGACGGCGCGCGTGCAGAATTACCAGGTGTTGCAGGATCCCGATCCCACGGTGACCGTGCCGCGCCCGTATGACCGCTTGCCGGCGGTGAACTTTCATGCTGGCAAATACGACGTCTGGGGCGGCTTCGACTGGACCTTCGATGCGGAAGCGACGCGCTTCGCCCACCCGACCCAGGTGCAAGGGTCGCGCCTCGTGGCCGTGCCGCAAGTGAGTTTCCCCATCATGCGCCCTGGCTACTTCATCACGCCCAAGCTGATGCTCAATGCCAGTGCTTATCAGCTTGATAATGATGCCAGGACCAAGGCGCTGTTCCCGACGACCTCGTTTACGCGCGCCGTGCCCACCTTCTCGGTCGACAGCGGCCTGGTGTTTGAACGCGATACGAATCTGTTTGGCGCCAAGGGTGGCACGCAAACCCTGGAGCCGCGCCTGTTCTACGTCTACACGCCGTACCGCGATCAGTCGCAGTTTCCGAATTTCGATACGGCCGACGGCACCTTTAACCTGACGCAGATCTTCACGGAAAACCGTTTTGTTGGCAGCGACCGCATCGGCGACGCCAACCAGGTCACGGCCGCTGTCGTCTCGCGCTTCCTGCAGGCGGACGGCACGGAGCGCATGCGCCTGACCTTCGGCCAGCGTTTCTATTTTGTCGACCAGCGCGTGCAACTCAATTCGACCACGCCCGTCAACCAGTCGCGCTCGGATATCCTGGTGGCGGCAACGGGCCGGGTGTCGGAGACTTGGACCGCCGACAGCCTGGTGCAGTACAATCCCAGCGATCGTCGCTTGATGAGCTACAACTACACCTTGCAATATCAGCCAGGTGCCAAGAAAGTATTGAATTTCAGTAATCGTTTCCAGCGTGGCAGTTTGCGCAATGCGGAAGTATCGACGCAGTGGCCGTTGACGGACCGCCTGTATGGTGTGGGCCGCATCAGTTACTCCCTGCTGGACCGACGCATGCTGGAAAGCCTGGTCGGCCTGGAATATAAGGGCGACTGCTGGGTGTTCCGCATGGGAGCGCAGCGGTTCGTGACGACGAACAAGACTGTTTCGACGCCGATCTTCTTCCAGCTGGAATTGACGGGCTTGTCGAATGGTCTGGGTCTGGGCGCGAATGGACTGGAAACTTTTACAAAAACCATCCCTGGTTACCAGACACTGAGCCAGCCACTCCGTTAAGATAGGCACCGTTGCCGCCGCCGGTGTCCCCGGCGCTGGCACAAACCGGTTTTTTTATTCACCTGAACTCATGAGCGCTCTACACATTATGCGTAATGCCAGTATGCACCAACTCAAAATTGCAACGGTTTTGTTGTGCGCCATTTCCGGCGCCACGACCAGTAGTGTCTGGGCGCAACAGGCTGCGCCAGCGCCTGTCGCCAAGCCCGCTGCCGCGGCACCGGCCAAAGGGTTCACGCCACCCGCCTCGAGCAGTGGCCAGACCATCGACTCCATCGCCGTCGTCGTCAATGACGAGGTAATTACGCGCAATGAAGTGGCGGCCCGCATCAAGAGCGTGGAGCAGCGCATGAAGTCGCAGAACGTGCCCTTGCCCGATCCTGCCGACCTGCGTCGTCAATTGCTGGAGCGCATGATTGTGGAGCGCGCACAAATGCAGCTGGCCAAGGAAATGGGCGTGCGCGTGGATGACCTGACCCTGGATCGCGCGATTGGCCGTATTGCTGAACAGCAAAAAATGACGGTGCAAGAATTGCGCAACCAGATGGAAAAAGAAGGTACGCCGTTTGCGACCTTCCGCGAAGAAATCCGCGATGAAATCATCATGCAGCGTCTGCGCGAGCATGAAGTCGACGCCAAGATCCAGATTTCCGATTCCGAAGTGGATAACTTCCTGGAAGCGGAAAAAGCGGCCGCCAGCGAACAGGTGGAACTGAACCTGGCGCAAATTCTCGTGCGTATTCCGGAAAACTCCAGCCCCGAACAGATCGCCGCGCGCCGCGCACGCGCCGAAGAAGTCAGCCGCCAGCTGCGCACGGGCGCCGATTTCGCCAAGATGGCCGCCACCTATTCCGACGCCAGCGACGCGCTGAGCGGCGGCGATATCGGCTGGCGCCATAGTGACCGCGTGCCGCCCCTGTTCACGGAGCAGTTGCTGAAACTGAAACCGGGCCAGATCACGCCTATCATCAAGAGCAACACCGGTTTCCATATTCTCAAGCTGGTGGATCGCCGCAGCGCGGCCGAAGCGCAAGCCGTCGCTGCCGTGCAGCAGACGCATGCCCGCCATATCTTGCTGAAAGTAACCCCGACCTTGTCGGCTGCCGAAGCCAAGCGTAAATTGCTGGAATTGAAAGAGCGTCTCGATAACAAGGCCGCCAAGTTCGAAGACCTGGCCCGCTTGTTCTCGAACGACGGTTCCGCGGCCAAGGGTGGCGACCTGGGCTGGCTGTATCCAGGCGATACCGTGCCGGAATTTGAAACGGCGATGAATGCGCTGAAACCGGGTGAAGTGAGCGAGCCGATCGAATCGAGCTTTGGTTTCCACCTGATCGAAGTGCTGGAACGCAAGAGCGACGACGTCTCGAAAGAGAAACAGCGCGCCGCTGCGCGTAATGCCTTGCGCGAACGCAAACTGGAGGAAGCGACGGAAAACTGGGCGCGCGAAGTGCGCGACCGTGCTTACGTCGAATTCCGCGCGGACGACCAGTAATGCTGCTAATGAATTGCGCATGACTAACTTGCCCCTTGCACGCCGCCCGGCCATCGCCATTACTTGTGGCGAACCGGCCGGTGTCGGCCCGGAAATTTCGATCCGTGCCGCCTGGGCCATGCGCCATGAGGTCAACTGCATCCTGTTGGGCGACGCCGCTTTCCTGGCGCTGACGGCCAGCCTGATCGATCCGGACATTCGCCTGGCGGCGCTGTCGCTGCAAGCCGTGCGCAATAACGGCCTGCCGCAGTTCGGCCCCGGCCGCCTGGCCGTGATCGATATTCCCACTGTTAACAATGTCATTCCTGGCGTGCTGGACAAGGAAAACGGGCGTTCCGTGCTCGCGACCCTGGACGCGGCCGTGGAAGGCATCCAGGCCGGTTGGTTTGGCGCCATGGTGACGGCGCCCTTGCAAAAGAGCACGATCAACGACGCCGGCGTGGCCTTTTCCGGCCATACGGAATACCTGGCAGAAAAAACCGGCACGCCGCAGGTGGTGATGATGCTGGCCGGCGAACCCGGCCATGGCGAAGCGACCCTGCGCGTGGCGCTGGCCACCACGCATCTGCCATTGAAGGACGTGTCCGCCGCCATTACCCTCGATAGCCTGGCCATCACCCTCGATATCCTGCAGGCGGACCTGCAACAGAAATTCGGCATCGCCGCGCCGCGCATCCTGGTTACCGGCCTGAACCCGCACGCGGGCGAGGGCGGTTATTTGGGACGCGAGGAAATCGAGGTGATCGCTCCAGCGATTGCCGCGGCGCAAGCGCGCGGCATCGATGCGCGCGGGCCGTATCCGGCCGACACTTTGTTCCAGCACAAGTATCTGGCGGATGCCGACTGCGTGCTGGCCATGTACCACGACCAGGGCTTGCCCGTGCTGAAGTACGCGACCTTCGGGCGCGGCATCAATATCACCCTGGGCTTGCCGCTGATCCGCACCTCGGTCGACCACGGCACGGCGCTGGACCTGGCCGCGCAGGGACTGGGCCTGGCCGATTGCCACAGCATGGAGCAAGCGCTGCAAACGGCACTCGACATGCTGCGCGCCAGCACCCGCGCCTGATACCCACCGGTTTTACCCCGCTACACCGCCTCTAGAATAGAAAAACAGAATATGAAACACGTTGCCCGCAAACGCTTTGGCCAGAACTTCCTGCATGACCGCTTCGTCCTCGACGACATCACGGCCGCCATTGCGCCGCAGGCGGATGATGCCATGGTCGAGATCGGCCCCGGCCTGGGCGCCATGACGGAGCAGCTGCTGCGCCACTTGAAGCAGATGCATGTGGTCGAGCTGGACCGCGACCTGATCGTGCGCCTGGAAAAGACCTTCAATCCGGCCAAGCTGACGATACACTCGGGCGACGCGCTGAAATTCGATTTCGCGCAAATTCCCGTGCCGGCCGGCCAGAAGCTACGCATCGTGGGCAACTTGCCGTACAACATTTCCAGCCCGCTGCTGTTCCACCTGGCAGATTTCGCGCCGCTGGTGAAAGACCAGCATTTCATGCTGCAAAAGGAAGTCGTCGAGCGCATGGTGGCCGAACCGGGCAGCAAGGCCTACGGCCGCCTGTCCGTGATGCTGCAATGGCGCTATGACATGTCCTTGCTGTTCATTGTGCCGCCGACGGCCTTCGATCCGCCGCCGAAAGTGGAATCGGCCATCGTGCGCATGATCCCCGTGGCCGAGCGCCTGGCGTGCGACCAGGCGACGCTGGAAGCGGTGGTCATGAAGGCCTTCTCGCAGCGCCGCAAGGTGATCCGCAACTGCCTGGCCGGGATGTTTACGGAAGAGCAGATCAAGGCGGCCGGCATCGATCCGACCCTGCGTCCGGAAACCGTGGGCCTGGAGCAGTATGTTGCTTTGGCGAATTTGCTGAAGGCGCCTGCTTAAGTGTTAACTTAAAACCACTGGTCGACCTGCTGCAAATCTTGCCGCAGCGCTGAAAAGCAGTCGTCGACATGGTGGTTGCGGCTGATTTCATTGCGCCGCATCAAGGCGATCTTGCGCTTGCAGGTGGGCTGGCGCAGCGGTGCCACGTGCAGGTCTTCGTCGTTGAGGAAGGTCGTGTACAGACTGGGCATGATGCCCACGGCGATGCCGGCGCGCACCACGCCGTACAGCGACTCGCTGTGGATCATCTGGTACAGGCTCGACGGGCTCAAACCATGCTGGCGCAGGGCGCTCGAGGCGAACTCCCAGATGCTGCCCTTGGTAAACACGACGATTTCCTGGCCCGCCAGCTGTTCCCAGCGCACTTCCTTGAGCGGCGCCAGCGCATGGCGACCCGCCGTCACCAGCACCAGCTCATCTTCGAACAGGCCCACGCTTTCCAGCGACACGGAACCGGGCACCTCGATGCCCACGCAAAAGTCCAGCTGGCCCGAATGCAGCGCGTGCAGCAAGCCATCGTTGGGCATGTCAGACAGGACGATTTCTACTTCATCGCCATGCTGCTCGCAGTAGCGCGCCACCACGACGGCCGTCATCGCCATGGCCGACGGAATCGCGCCGATGCGGATGCGGTGGCGGCCGCTGCCGATGGCGCGCTGGATATCGGCAAAAGTGTTGCTGGCCGTATTCAATAAATGCGTGGCGTAGTCGAGCGCCAGCTTGCCTTCGCGCGTCAGTTCCAGCTGGTGGGTTGTGCGGTTAAACAACTTTTTTCCCAGTTGATTTTCCAGCAGCTTGATCGAGGCGCTGAGGGCTGGCTGGGTCACGCACAATTCCTGTGCAGCCTTGCTGAAGCTGTTTACCCGGGCTAGGGTGGCAAACGCTTGCAAATGTCGTAAGGAAATCTTTTTGCTCAGTTCATGCATGGGGGTTGCTTATTAGAAAAAGTAATGGATTTATAAAAATAAACAAATTTTCTTATCCCGCAATTTACCATATTCTGGACTGGTCTTTACTTGTCTTGAAGGCAACAATCTTCAGAGAAGCGCTTGCCAGGCGGCGCCGGTACTCGCGCTAGCACGCCATGCAAGGGACGCATCAATAAAATAATTCCAAAAAAACTCAGGGTTTATTCTTTTTAGGGTGGCGGCGATGAACAAATGGATGACGGGAACGATGGTAGTGGGTGGTTTGCTGGCGGCGCAGGGCGCCGCGCAGGCGCAAAGCAGCGTGCAAGTGTATGGCTTGCTGTCGGCCGGTATCGGCTATGTGTCGGATGAGGGTAACGGCAGCCGCACGCATGCGCTGAGCGGTACGAATCAGAATCCCCGCATCGGTTTCCGCGGCCAGGAAGACCTGGGCAACGGCACCAAGGCTATCTTCGTGCTGGAAAACGGTTTTAACGTGATGACGGGCACGGCCTCGCAAAGCGGCCGTTTGTTCGGCCGCCAATCGTATGTGGGTTTGTCCAGCAACGACAAGGGCACCCTGACCCTGGGCCGCCAGTACGAAGCCGTCAAGGATCTGCTGGGCCCGGTGGTCATCGCCAGTAACGGCGTGCATATCGGCGACAACGACAATGGCTACAACAACCTGCGCGTGCAAAATGCCGTCAAGTACGTCAGCCCGAACATCAGCAATCTGTCGTTCACGGGTTTGTACGGCTTCAGCGAGAACCCTGAAGATTCCAACCGCAACCGCGTCTACAGCATGGGCGCCGGCTACAAAGTCGATGCCTTCAGCTGGGCCGTCGCCTACACCAAGATGGATCACCCGAATAGCCCGGATGCGCCGAATGGCGCCATCGGCAATGACTATGGCAGCTCCCTGTTGATCTTCAACAAGAGCGCCGTCAAGGGCGCCGGCGTGGACAGCCAGGCCATCGCCGGCACGGGAGGCTTTTATAATGTCGGCAAGACCAAGTTTGGCGCGCTGTACACCAACGTGCGCTACCACTACCTGGATCAAAGCAATCTGACCTTGCAAAACGTGGACCTGAACGTGAACCACAAGCTGACGGAAGCGTTGAACCTGGGCGCGTCGTATTTCTTTACCACCGGTAAATATGACGTGATCAACAAGACGCCGAAATGGCATCAGGTCAACTTCCAGGCCGATTACTTCCTGTCCAAGCGCACCGATGTCGCCATCACCTGGAGCTACCAGAAAGCCGCAGGCGATGCGACGTTCGCCCGCGTGTTCGGCTTCGGCGCTTCGGGCGGCAAGACGCAAAGCGTCCTGATCGTCGGCATGCGACATTATTTCTGAGTCTGATTCATCTTTACAGGCGCTGTCCCGCAGCGCCGTCCCCTGAAAGGAAGCATCTTGAAAAAGCACCTCATGTTGGCGTTGAGCCTAGGCTTGCTGGCTAACGCCGCCCACGCGGAAAAACGCGAGCTGGTCATTTCGGCCTATCCGATTGCCCAGCCCTTGTTCATGAAGTATGTGTACGAGCCGTTCAAGGCCAAATGCGCTTGCGATATCAAGGTGGAAACGGGGAATAACGCGGACCGCATCGCCAAGCTGGTGGTGCACAGCAAGAACCCGGTGATCGACCTGGTGCTGCTGTCCGATTCCGGCATGCTGGAAGCGGCGCAAAAGGGCGTCATCCAGCCCATGGATTACTCCAAGCTGAGCAATTACAAGGCCCTGTACGACGTGGCGAAAAACCCCATCGGCGGCAACTTCGCCGTCGGCTACACGCTGTACTCGGTCGGCCTCGTGTACCGCAGCGACAAGATTGCCCCGCTGACGTCCTGGAAGGACCTGTGGCGCCCTGAACTGAAGGGCCGCGTGGCCTTCCCCGACGTGAGCACCACGCAGGGCCCATTGATGCTGCGCATGGCCGATGCGGCCTGGGGCGGCAAGACGGACGACTACGCCACCGGCTTTGCCAAGATCGTCGGCATGAAGGGCAACGTCGTCACGTTCTCGAAAAACAGCGCGCAGCTGGCCGCCCTGTTTGCGCAGGATGAAATCTGGGCCGCGCCCGTGGCGCGCTTTACCTGGTCGCAAATGCTCAAGACGGGCCTGCCCCTGAAGTGGAGCATCCCGGCCGAAGGTCAGGCGGCTGGCATGAACGTGATGGGTATCGTCGCCGGTTCGAAGAATGCGGACCTGGCTTACCAGCTGATGGATTTCTGGCTGTCCAAGGAAGTGCAGACGCAGCTGGCGACCAACCTGGTCGACTCGCCCGTCAACAAGGACGTGCGCCTGTCGGTGGCCGCCGCGCAATTCAATACCTATGGCGCCGACCAGATCAATTCGCTGAAATTCGTCAAGCCGGAAACCATCATCAAGCAGCGCACGAACTGGATGACGCAGTGGAACAAGGCCATGAGCAAATAGTGGTGACGAGGAGAAAACACCATGTTTGCTGATCCAAAAAAGCGTCTGGGACTGCTGCTGGTCCTGCCGGCGCTGATCTTTATCGTCGTCTGCTTCCTGCTGCCCGTGCTGGCCTTGCTGGTCGACGCCTTCCGCGTCGGCGACGGCATGCAGTGGGGCGTTGACCGCTTCATTGAATTCTTCTCGCAGGAATTCAACCGCACCATCTTCTGGCGCACCTTGCGCATCGCCGCGCTGGTGACGCTCGCCTCCATCATCCTCGGCTATCCGGCCGCGCAAGCCGTGGCGCGCGTGTCGCCGAAGTGGCGCGGGCTGGTGGTGGGCATGATGATCTTGCCGCTGATGGTCTCGCCGATCGCGCGTACCTACGCGTGGATCGTGCTGCTGGGCCGCAACGGCGCCGTCAACGCGGCGCTCGTCAACATGGGCTTGACGGAAGAGCCACTGCGTTTGCTGTTCAGCGAATTTGCCGTGTTTGTCGGCTTGCTGCAATTGCTGCTGCCGCTGATGCTGATGTCGCTGGCGGGCGCGCTGGAAAACCTGCCGCGCGATGTGGAACCGGCTGCCGCCACCCTGGGCGCCAATCCGTGGCAAGTGTTTTGCAAGGTCACCCTGCCGCTGACGCAGGAAGGCCTGGTGGTCGGCGGCACGCTCGTATTTACGGGCTGCGTGACGGCCTATGTGACGCCAGCCCTCTTGGGTGGCACCAAGGTGCTGATGCTGGAAACCCTGCTGTACCAAAAGGTCAGCGTGGAGAGCGATTTCGGCGCGGCCAACGTCATCGCCGTCATCCTCGTCTGCATGACCCTGCTGGTCAACGCCGGCCTTAAACGTATTTCCTCGAGCCGGAGTTCCGTATGAAAGAAAGCTTGTTTTCGCGCGCCGTCCTGTGGCTGGTGTTTTTGTTCCTGCTGGGACCTTTCGCCATCGTCGTGCTGGCGGGCTTTTCCGGCGGCGAAACCTTGGCGTTCCCGCCCGAGTCGTACTCGCTGCGCTGGATACTCGAAGTGTGGTCGGCGCCCGAGTTCCGCCGCGCCTTCCAGACCAGCCTGGAAATCGGCCTGATCGCGACCGTCATCGCGCTGCTGCTGGGCATACCCGTCGCGTATGCGTTTTCGCGCATGCCGCCGCCCGGCATCGGCGCCATCCGGCAAATCCTGACGTCGCCGCTGATCATTCCCGCCATCCTGGTGGGCCTGGGCTTGCTGCACCACCTGGTGCTGACCATCAATGCGCCCGTGTACGTGGGCCTGTTGATCGGCCATATCGCGCTGTTGATTCCGTACTCGGTGCGCGTGGTGTACGCCAGCCTGGTGAATTTGCGCGTGGATATCGAGGATGCCGCCATCACGCTGGGCGCATCGCGCCTGCGGGCGTTCTTCATGATCGTGCTGCCGAATATCCGCAACGCCGTGATCGCCGCCTTCTTCCTCGCTTTCGTCACCTCGTTCAACCAGGTGCCCGTCTCGCTGTTCCTGACGGGCCCGGGCATCAGCACCTTGCCGATCGAGATGCTGGGGCATATGGAAAACAGCTTCGACCCGTCGATCGCTGCCCTGTCGACCTTGCTGGTCTTGTTCACCATGGCCTTCGTGATGGTGACCGAGAAGGTGCTGGGCATTTCTAAATACATGTAAGAGGCAACACACCATGAGTTATCTGGAACTGCACAAGCTGAACCTTGGCTACGCCAAGAACACGACATCCGTGAAAGACCTGGACCTGCACGTCGAGCAGGGCGAACTGATTTCCCTGCTGGGCCCCAGCGGCTGCGGCAAGACCACCACCATGCGCGCCATCGCCGGCCTGATGCCGCTGCAGTCGGGCCGCATCGTGCTCGACGGTCGCGAAATCGGCAAGCTGGCGCCGAACAAGCGCAATATCGGCATGGTGTTCCAGTCGTATGCGCTATTCCCGCACCTGAACGTGTACGACAACATCGCCTTCGGCTTGCGCCTGCGCAAGGTTGCGCCAGCCTTGTTGAAAAACAAGGTGGAAGCCGTGATCGCGGCCGTGGGACTGACCGGTTTTGAAACCCGTTTGCCGGCGCAGATGTCCGGTGGCCAGCAGCAGCGCGTGGCGCTGGCGCGCGCCATCGTCGTCGAGCCGGCCCTGCTGCTGCTGGACGAACCACTGTCGAACCTGGACGCCAAGCTGCGCGTGCAGATGCGCGCCGAGCTGCGCCGCATCCAGCGCGAACTGGGCATCACCATGCTGTACGTGACGCACGACCAGGAAGAAGCGCTGGCCCTGTCCGACCGCATCGTCGTCATGAACGGCGGGCGCATCGAGCAGCTGGCCGCGCCGGAAGCCGTCTTCAATACGCCGTCGACGCGCTTTGTTGCCAACTTCATGGGCTTTGAAAACCTGTTCGATTACCGTGACGGCGCGCTGCACCACGCGGGCGCCAGCCTGCCTTACACGTCTCCCGTCGCTGCCGGCACCACGGTGCTGGGTTGGCGTCCGGACAAGGTACGCGTCTGCGCGCCTGACGACGCAGCTGGCCAGTACCCGGGCACCGTGCTGGCACGGGGCTTCCTGGGCGACACCGTCGAATACCTGCTGCAAACGCCGCTGGGCCAGGTCAAGGGTATTTGCGCGGCCGGTGGCGCCGCCTGGCGCGAAGGCACGGCCGTGTCCTTCGTGCTGCCGTCCGACAGCGCCCTGTGGCTGGGCGCGTGATTTTTTAATGGAAAGCATCATGACCCAAGCCTTGAAAAAATCTGGCTCGATACCGATCCCGGTTTCGACGACTGGCTGACGATGTTGCTCTTGGGCAGCAATCCCGATATCGAGTGGCTGGGCGTGAGCGTGGTGGCGGGCAATGCGCCCGTCGATATCACCTACGACAATGCCTTGCGCATCAAGGCCCATGATGGCTTGACGGTACCGATTTACCGCGGCTGCGACAAGCCGCTGGCCGGCGTCATCGAAACGGCGCAGCGCATCCTCGGCGACAGCGGCATGCCGACGACAGGCGAGATCCTGCCGCCCGGCGCCGCCGTTGACGCTGCCGGCCACGCCGTCGATGCGCTGATCGCCGCCGTACGCGCCCACCCTGGCCAGATCACCATCATGGCGATTGCGCCGATGACGAACCTAGCCACGGCCTTGTCGCGTGCCCCCGACATCGCCGGCAAGATCGTCGAGATCATCCTGATGGGCGGCTCGACCGACCAGGGCAACCACACGGCGGCGGCCGAATTCAATATCTATGCGGATCCGGAAGCGGCCGCCCAGGTCTTCAAGTCCGGCATCCCCCTGCGCATGTTCGGCTTGAACCTGTGCCGCCAGCTGCTGGTGACGAACGTGGACGTGCAACGTCTGCGCGCCATCGGCACGCCGCGCGCGCAGCGGCTGGCCGGTTACCTGGAAGCGTATGTGCGCATCCGCAGCAGCGACGGTTCCGTGCCCATGCCCATGTACGACCCGGTGGTGGCCCTGTACCTGGAAGCGCCGCGGCTGTTCCAGTTCCAGCCGGCCCACGTGGCCATCGAATTGACGGGCGAACTGACGCGCGGCATGACGGTGTGCGAGTTCCGCGTGCCGCGCCGCGCGCCCATCAACACGCAGGTGGCGATGCTGGCCGACGGCCCGGCCGCCATCGAGCGCCTGATGCGCCGCCTGGCCGCCATTCTCGTCTGACCCACTTCACTACGAAACGAGCTTCATGTCTAATTCACCCCTGAGCATCGAACAGTTTTTACGCGCCATGCCGAAAGTGGAGCTGCATTGCCACCTGTTCGGCACGGTGCGCCAATCGACTTTCCGTGCGCTGGCTGCCAAGACGGGCAATGTCGTCACCCCCGAGGAAATCGACGCGTTCTATACGCGCGGCGACAAGCCCGTCGGCGTGCTGCGCGTGCTGCGCGCGCTCGACGCGCACCTGATCGTCTCGCCGACTGACCTGTATTGCCTCGCCTACGAATACCTGGAAGACGTGCATGGCCACGGCGTGCGCTATGCGGAGTTCTTCTGGAACCCCACCGGCACCGTGCGCGTCTCGGGTATCCGCTACGAATCGGCGCAAGACGCCATCGTGGCGGCCATCCGCGACGCGCAGCGCGACTTTGGCGTGATTGGCCGTTTGATCCCCAGCATCGATCGCGAAGCCAGTCCTGCCGAAGCCGTGCAGATGGTGGAATGGATGAAGGCATACCGCGCGCCGGAAGTCATCGGCATCGGCATTGACTACCGCGAAAACGACCGCCCGCCCGAACTGTTCATCGAAGCCTATCGCGCCGCGCGCGCAGCCGGCTTCAAATGCACGGCGCATGCGGGTGAATTCGGCATGCCGTGGATGAACGTGGAGACCGCCATCGAGCAACTGCAGGTGGACAGGATCGACCATGGCTACACGATTGTCGACAATCCCGCGCTGGCGCAGCGCTGCGTGGAACGTGGCCTGGTATTTACCGTGGTGCCGACCAATTCGTATTATTTGCGCACCCTGGCGCCCGAACGCTGGGCCCTGGACCACCCGATCCGCGCCATGGCCAAGCTGGGCTTGAAACTGCATCCGAACACGGACGACCCGACCCTGCACCACGTGACGCCGACGGGCGCCTGGATGATGATGCGCGAATTCGGCTTTGGCCTCGACGACATGCGCGGCTTCATGTTGAATGGTCTCGATGCGGCCTGGATAGACGACAGCACGCGGCGCGACTGGCGCGTGGAATTCACGCGTGAATTCGACGCCTTGCGCGCAAGAGTCGTCGAGTAAATCAGGCCGACGCCGGTGGCGGTGCCAGCAGCGAGGGAAACGCCCGCTGCGGACATGCCTGCCGTTCGCACACCTTGCAGCCCGTGCCGATGGGCGTGGCGCTGCTCGGGTCGTGCAAATCGAGTCCCTTCGAGTAAATCAGCCGGTGCGCCTGCGAGATGTCGCAACCGAGCGCCACGGCAAAGGTCTTGCCCGGCGCCCGGAAGCCTGGCGAGGCCGTGCTGACTTGGCGCGCGATCCACAGATAAGTGCAGCCGTCGGGCATGCTGGCCACTTGCGTGAGCACCTGGCCTGGATGGCTGAAGGCGTCATACACAATCCACAGCGGGCACGTGCCGCCCACCCTTGAAAAGTGAAAGTCCGTGGCCGATTGGCGCTTCGAGACATTGCCCGCCCGGTCGACGCGTACAAAGAAAAACGGCAAACCTGCCGCCTCGGGGCGCTGCATGGTACTCAAACGGTGGCACACGGCTTCGAAACCCACGCCGAACTGGTGCGCCAGGCGCTCGATATCGTAGGCGCGCGTCTCCGCCGCCTGCAGGAAGCGTTGATACGGCATCAGCAGGGCGCCGGCAAAATAATTGGAAAACGCCAGGCGCGCGCTCGTTTGCGCGGCCGCGCCGGAGAGTCCCGCCGCCAGCACCAGGGCGTCGATCAGCTCGCTGTGCTCGAGCAGGCTGATTTGCGCCGCCATCTGGAAGGCGCGCTGGCCGCCCGTCAGGGTATCGGGCAGCCACAGGATATGTTGCTGGGCGTCATAGCGGTGCTTGCGCACCATGCCCGCGTCGCCATCGGACAGTTGCACCTGGATGCCGTGGCACTCCAGCAAGCGGCTTTGCAGCGCATCGAGCGTGCGCATCGCAGGATCGAGTTCGCCAGCCACGAGCTCCGCGGCCCTATCCAGTTCATCGATGTAGTTTTGCCGCCGGTTCAGGTATTCGCGCACTTCCTCGTCCGTGGACGGTGCGGCCGAGCTGGCGCCGCGGCTGCCGTCATCGAGGCGCGCGGCCAACGTGTCAGCCCGTTCCGCCATGACCCGGTAACGCCGCTGCAGCAGCAAGATCGAGCGGGCCAGTTCCGGCATGTTTTCCACCAGCATTTTGAGCTCGGCCATCGAGGTGGGCGGCGCGTCGGGCAATTCGCCGAACACATCGCGCACGTCGGCCACCAGGCTGGCGCTGTCGTGTTCGGAGAAAATTTGCGGATCGACCCCCAGTACTGTGCCGATGCGCAACAGGATCGGCACCGTCAGCGGGCGCTGATTGCGCTCCATCTGGTTCAGGTAGCTGGGCGAAATGCCCAGGGACTTGGCCAGCGCCACCTGCGTCATGCGCCGTTCTTCGCGCAGGCGCTGCAGGCGCACGCCCATGAAAACCTTTGCCATTGCGTTTCCTCTTCCCGGTTTGTGGAATCTGCAAATTTACAATCTTTGCAGATTAACAGATTCAGCTTTGCATTATCTCGCATTTTCACGCCTTGTTCGCAACGGCGATTGTGCGAATAATGCAAACAGACCCATACCCACACCAGGAGACACCGAGTGACCACGCAAAACGCAATTCCGACCGTTCCCCTCTTGATCAACGGCGAGTGGGTTGAATCCCAGACCACCGTCTGGCGCGACGTCGTCAACCCCGCCACCCAGGAAGTATTGGCCAAAGTACCGTTCGCCACGCCGGACGAAGTCAATGCCGCCATCGCCTCGGCCCAGCGCGCCTTTAAAACCTGGCGCAAGACGCCGATCGGCGCCCGCGCCCGCATTTTCCTGAAATTGCAGCAGCTGATCCGCGAAAACATGGCCGACCTGGCCGCAACGCTCACCATGGAACAGGGCAAGACCCTGCTCGACGCGGAAGGCGACGTCTTCCGCGGCCTGGAAGTAGTGGAGCACGCCGCCAACATCGGCACCCTGCAGATGGGCGAATACGCACAAAACGTGGCCGGTGGCGTCGATACCTACAGCGTGATGCAGCCGCTGGGCGTGTGCGCCGGCATCACCCCGTTCAATTTCCCCGCCATGATCCCCCTGTGGATGTTCCCGATGGCGATTGCCTGCGGCAATACCTTCGTGCTGAAACCATCGGAGCAAGATCCGCTGGTGACGGAAAAACTCGTGCGCCTGGCCTTGCAGGCGGGTATCCCGGCCGGCGTGCTGAACGTGATTCACGGCGGCGAAGACGTGGTCAACGCCCTGTGCGACCACCCGGACATCAAGGCGATTTCGTTCGTTGGCTCCAGCAAGGTGGGCACGCATGTCTACCAGCGCGCCAGCCTGAACGGCAAGCGCGCGCAATGCATGATGGGCGCCAAGAACCACGCCGTCGTCTTGCCGGACGCCAATAAAGAACAGACCCTGAACCAGTTGCTGGGCGCGGGCTTCGGCGCGGCCGGGCAGCGCTGCATGGCCGCATCGGTGGCCGTGCTGGTGGGCGCAGCGCGCGATTGGCTGCCGGAATTGTCCGCCAAGGCGCAGACCCTGACGGTCGGTGCGGGCAAGGACAATCCTGACCTGGGTCCCGTGATTTCCTGCGCGGCGAAAGAGCGCGTGTTCAGCCTCGTCGCCAAGGGCATCGAACAGGGCGCCGTGCTGACCCTCGATGGGCGCGACGTGAAGGTCGATGGCTATCCGAACGGCAACTTCGTCGGGCCGACGATCTTGTCTGGCGTGAAACCCGGCATGGTTGTGTATGACCAGGAAATCTTTGGCCCCGTCTTGATCGTCGTCGAAGTTGATACCCTGGACGAAGCGATTGCCCTGGTGAACGCGAATCCGAACGGCAATGGCACGGCGCTGTTCACGCAAAGCGGCGCGGCGGCGCGCTACTTCCAGGAAGAAATCGATGTGGGGCAAGTCGGCATCAACGTGCCCATTCCCGTGCCTGTGCCCCTGTTCAGCTTTACGGGGTCGCGCGGCTCGAAACTGGGCGACCTGGGCCCGTTCGGCAAGCAGGTCGTGCTGTTCTACACGCAGACGCAAACGATCACCCAGCGCTGGTTTACGGATGCGGCGTCGGTGGGCAAGGTCAACACCACCATCAGCCTCAAATAAGGAGCTGCCATGGACTTTGAACTGAGCGACGAGCAGCGCGAGTTCCAGCAGGCGGCGCGCGCGTTTGCCGAAGGCGAACTGGCGCCGCACGCGGCGCATTGGGATGCGGAATCGATCTTCCCCGTGGAAACCATCGCCAAGGCGGGCGAGATGGGCTTTTGCGGCCTGTACACGCCGCAGCGCTGGGGCGGCCTGGGCTTGAGCCGCCAAGATGCGGCCATCGTCTTCGAAGAGCTGGCGGGCGGTTGCACCTCGACCACGGCCTATATCACGATTCACAACATGGCCACCTGGATGCTGTCGCGCTGGGGTCAGGAAGCCCTGTGCGACGAGTGGGTGCCGGCCCTGGCCGCCGGCCAGAAGCTGGCCAGCTATTGCCTGACGGAACCGCAGTCGGGTTCCGACGCGGCGTCCTTGCGTACCAAGGCCGTGAAGGAAGGCGACTTTTATGTTCTCGATGGCACGAAAGCCTTTATCTCGGGCGCGGGCCAGACGGACATGCTGATCGTCATGGCGAGAACCGGCGGCGAAGGCGCGGCGGGCATTTCCGCGTTTGCCGTGCCGGCGAATCTGCCCGGCATCGTGTATGGCAAGAAAGAAGAAAAGATGGGCTGGAACAGCCAGCCCACGCGCATCATCAGCTTTGACCAGGTGAAAGTGCCTGTTGGTAACTTGCTGGGCGCGGAAGGCGAAGGCTTTGCCATCGCCATGAAGGGTATCGATGGCGGGCGCATCAATATCGCCGTGTGCTCGGTGGGTACGGCGCAGGCAGCCTTGAGCCGAGCGCAAGCGTACATGAAGGAACGCACGCAGTTCGGCCGCGAGCTGTCGCAATTCCAGGCCTTGCAATTCAAGCTGGCTGACATGCTGACGGAGCTGGTGGCGGCGCGCCAGATGGTGCGCCTGGCGGCCTGGAAACTGGATCAGGAAAGCCCGGACGCCACGGCGTATTGCGCCATGGCCAAACGTTTCGCCACGGATGTGGGCTTTAATGTGGCCAACGATGCGCTGCAGCTGCACGGCGGCTATGGCTACATCCGCGAGTACCCGCTCGAGCGCCACGTGCGCGACACGCGGGTGCACCAGATCCTGGAAGGGACGAATGAAATCATGCGCCTGATCGTCGCGCGAGCGATTTTGAAAGATGGCGCCACGGAGACCTTACGATGAGCAAAGTGTATACCAACCTGCTGCTGGAACGCCGCGGCCATACGGCCCTGGTGACCCTCGACAACCCACCGGCCCACACGTGGACCCTGGCCAGCCTGAACGCGCTGACGCAGCTGGTGGCCGACCTGAATGCCGACCCGGACGTGTATGCGCTGGTGATCACAGGCGGCGGCGCCAAGTTCTTCTCGGCCGGCGCCGACCTGAACGTGTTTGCCGATGGCAACAAGGATACGGCATTCGCCATGGCCGCCGCCTTTGGCGAGGCCTTCGAAGCGCTGTCCGCGTTTCGCGGCGTCAGCATCGCCGCCATCAATGGCTATGCCATGGGCGGCGGGCTCGAATGCGCGCTGGCCTGCGATATCCGCATTGCCGAGGAGCATGCGCAGATGGCCTTGCCGGAAGCGTCCGTCGGCTTGCTGCCGTGCGCGGGCGGCACGCAGCACTTGCCATGGCTGGTGGGCGAAGGCTGGGCCAAGCGCATGATACTGTGTGGCGAGCGCGTCGATGCGGCCAAGGCCCTGGCCATCGGCCTGGTCGAGGAAGTCGTGCCAACCGGCAAGGCTGCCGCCACGGCGCTGGCCCTGGCGGCCAAGGTGGCGCGCCAGAGCCCCAGTAGCGTGACGGCGTGCAAGACCCTGATCCAGGGTGCGCGCAGCCATCCGCTGGTCAACTCCCTGCCCGATGAACGCACCCTGTTCCTTGGCCTGTTCGATACGCAAGACCAGAAAGAGGGCGTGCAAGCGTTCCTGGAAAAACGTCCGGCGGAGTGGCGCAATGGCTGAAACCTTGGTTGAAAAAATGGCCGAAACACTGCTTGAAACCGTGAAGATCGAGGAGCGCGACTGTCCCGGCGGCATGAAGCTGGGCGTCATCACCCTCGACGCGCCGAAATCGCTGCATGCCCTGACCCTGGAAATGATACGCGCCATCGACGGCGCCCTCGTGCGCTGGGCCAGTGACGCGGCCATCGCCTGCGTGGTGCTGCAATCGTCGACCGACAAGGCCTTCTGCGCGGGCGGCGACGTGCGCAGCTTGCGCACTGCCGTCGTCGAGCAGCCGGACGTTGTGCCGAACCCGCAGGCGCTCGCTTTCTTTGCCGAGGAATACCGGCTAGACCACCGCATCCATACGTATGTGAAACCGCTGCTGGTGTGGGGCGGCGGCATCGTCATGGGAGGCGGCCTGGGCTTGATGGCCGGTGCCAGCCACCGCGTGGTCACGGAAAGCACGCGCATCGCCATGCCGGAAATCACGATTGGCCTGTTTCCCGACGTGGGCGGCAGCTGGTTCCTGGGCCGTATGCCGGGGCGCAGCGGCCTGTTCCTGGGCTTGACGGGGGCGCCCTTGAACGCGGCCGACGCCCTGTTCGCGGGCCTCGGTGACTATTTCCTGCGCCAGGAAGAGCGCGCCATGGTGCTCGACGCGCTGGCGCTGGCGCAATGGCAAGCCAGCCCGCCGGCGAATCACCAGCAACTGAACCGCTTGCTGCGCGGTTTCTCTGCCCCTGTGTCCACGCTGCCCGTCTCCGAAGTGCGCGCCAACTTCGATGCCATCGCCGCCTTGACGCAAGCGCCTACCTTGCCCGAAGTGGTGGCCGCCATTGCCGCGTATGACGGCGAGTCGGCCTGGCTGCAAAAGGCGGCCCACTCGCTGGACAAGGGCGCGCCCAGCTCGGCGGCCCTGGTGTGGGCCATGCGCGAACGCACTCGTCATCTGAGCCTGGCGCAAGTGTTCCAGCTGGAATTGATTGTGGCCGTGCAATGCTGTGCCCATGCCGATTTCAGGGAAGGCGTGCGCGCCTTGCTGATCGACAAGGACAACGCGCCACGCTGGCAGCCGGCCAGCCTGGCCGACGTCAGCGTCACATATCTTGATGAATATTTTGTTGCGCCGTGGAGTACGCATCCGCTGGCCGACTTACATTAAAAGAATAACAGGAGACACATATGCAACATATCGCTTTTATCGGCCTGGGCAACATGGGCGCGCCGATGGCCCGCAACCTGGTGGCCGCTGGCTTCCACGTTTCCGTGTTCGACCTGGCGCCAGCGGCAGTGGCGTCCCTCGTCGAGGCAGGCGCCACGGCGGCCGCCTCCGCCAGCGCGGCCGTACAGACGGCCGACGCTGTCATCACCATGTTGCCAGCCAACAAGCACGTGCAGGAGCTGTATCTGGCCGAAGGCGGTGTGCTTGATTCGGCCAAGCCGGGCGCCCTGTTTATCGATTGCAGCACCATCGCCGCCGATGTGGCGCGGCAAGTGGCGCAGGCGGCCAGCGCGCGGGGCTTTGCCATGATCGATGCGCCCGTCTCGGGCGGTACGGCGGGCGCGGCGGCCGGCACCCTGACCTTCATCGTTGGCGGTAGCGAAGCGGCCTTGCAGCAGGCGCGGCCTTTGCTGGAAAAGATGGGCAAGAACATCTTCCATGCAGGTGAGGCGGGCGCGGGCCAGGTGGCGAAGATTTGCAACAACATGCTGCTGGGGATTTTGATGGCGGGTACGGCCGAGGCGCTGAACCTGGGCGTGGCGCATGGCCTCGACCCGAAAGTGTTGTCCGACATCATGGCCAAGAGTTCAGGCCGCAACTGGACCCTGGAAGTGTATAACCCGTGGCCGGGTGTCATGGAGGGCACGCCCGCGTCGCGCAATTACAGCGGCGGCTTCGGCACGGCGCTGATGCTGAAAGACCTGGGCCTGGCGCAGCAGTCGGCCCTGTCGGCAAACGCGCCCACGCCCTTGGGCGGCCTGGTGCGTCAGCTGTACCAGATGCATGCGCAAGCCGGTTATGCCCAGCAGGATTTCTCCAGCATCGTGCAGATGCTGCAACCGAGCTTGAACAAGCCGGCCTGAGGAATTTTGGGCAAAAAAAAAGCCCGCTGGTAAAAGCGGGCTAAATCCAATTCTTGGAAGAGTTGGAGGAGACAGATGCATTATGCTGCATCGCCACATATAACTCCAATTTATCTTTGGAATATCAACTATATATTTCCGTGATAACTCTTCCTGACAGCCGCGCAGCGGCTGCCGTTCCTGCAACTCAGGCCGGATTGCAGGCGATCTTCACCGTCGTCACATTCGCTTCGCCCATGGTGCCGCCGCCTGTGCCCGGCTGTACAACGCACAGCAGACCCTTTGGCTGGGTGGAGACGCTGATGGCATAGGTGTCGCCATAGGCGACAGAGCCTATGGTAAAGGTCGTGGCGTCCTTGGCCACCGTTGTTGTTGCACTACCGTTAATCAGCACCAGGCCGTCCACCGTCAGGCCGGAAACCGTGCCGCCCACGCTATACGTGTTTTTTGAACAAGAAACAGCGGCGCTGATGTTGATGTAATGACCAGCCGAACCGGAACCACCACTGATGCCGCAAGTCATGTGGGCAGGCTGAGTTTGCACGGTGATGTTGTAGTCGGTGCCATAGTCGATGCGCTTTTTAAAGGTAAACTCGGTCTTTCCGGATGGAACCGGGAGGGGCTCGCCGCCATTGGCCAGGATCAGGCCGTCGGTGTTCAAGTTGCTGATGGTGCCGCCGACCTCGTACGAGGCCTTGCCGCCGCAAGCGGCCAGTCCCAGGGTCAGCAGCAGCGCGGCGAGTGGGCGCAAGCAGGATAACTTCATGTATTTCTCCAAAAAATAGGTGACGAATCGCAAGGATTACTGCGGCGTGCAGTCAAGTGTGGCGGCGGTCGTGGCGGCTGAACCCATCGTGCCGACCGTATCGCTGCCGTCGGCACTCTTTGAACCCTGGAAGCGGCATGTCAGGCCCGTTGGCTGAGTCAGTATGGAAATACCGTATGCGGCGCCGTCAGCAACGCTTGTGAATTCGTAGGAGCTGACGCCAGCCAGTGGGCTGGTGCCGTTGGGACCCATCACCAGGCGCAAGCCGCCAGCGGTCAGGCCCGTGATCGTGCCGCTCAGCGGGTAGGAATTCGTCTTGCAGCTCACCGCGGCCGTGGTCACGGAGTAGCTCGATGCCTTGCCAACGCCATTGATCATGGTGCAAACGGCGCCCTTGGGCTGTTGCGCGATGGTGATATCGTAGCGGTCATCGTTCTTGACGAGCTTGGTGAAAACAACGGTGGACAGGCCCGCAGTAACCGGCAAGCGTTCCCCGTCATTCAAGAGAATCAGGCCATCCTTGGTCAGGCCGCCGACTTGGACTTGCAGATACAGGTTGCCGCCGCTGCCGCCGCAGGCTGCCAGTGTGGCGGCGCAAGCCGCCGCCAGCATCGAGCGCAGGTACAAATTTTTCATACATTCTCCAAAACGAATTAGGTTGGGTAGCGCAACGCGGACGCTGGCGCCGCATTGGAATGGCGCCTATTTTAGTCTATCTGGCAAGCTGGATGATCTTGCCTTGTATCACCCTGTAACAATTTTTCGCCGGGAAGCGCTGGCCCGGCCCCATTTCACGGAGGCGCAGCCATGCCGACGGCGGCGATCGGTGCGACAATAGATGCACCCTGCGCACCGTGACGCAGCATCCCATTGATGAGTCCCATGTCCCTTGCCCCTGTCAAACCCGCCGTGTCGCCCAAGGCCATCCTGTTCGATCTCGACGATACCTTGTGGCCCATCGCGCCCGTGATTGCCGCCGCGGAAACCCTGCTGCACGACTGGCTGGCCACGCATGCGCCCAAGGTGGCGCAGCAGTTTTCCATCGAGGTGCTGCGCCAGCACCGTCTGGCCATGCTCAATGCGCAGCCGCATTTCCATGGCAACCTGATCGAGTTGCGCCGCGCGGGCTTGTTGGCCGCCTTCGAGGCTGCCGGCGAGGATGCCGCCCTGGTCGACGGGGCTATCCTGCAATTCCTGGCCGCACGCAACCGCGTCCAGCCGTATGACGACGTCTTGCCTGGCCTGGCCTGGATGCGCCAGCGCATGTTGGTCGGCTCGATCTCAAATGGCAATGCGGACCTTGAAATTATCGGCCTGGCGCAGCATTTCAAGGTATCGATTGCTGCCAGTGATTTTGGCGTGGCCAAGCCCGACGCCAGCATCTTCCTGGCCGCTTGCGCCGCGCTGGATGTGGCGCCCCATGAAGCCGTATATGTCGGTGACGACTTGTATTTCGACGTGACGGGAGCGCAGGGGGCGGGCATGCGTGCCGTCTGGATGAACCGCAAGGGCAGCGACGCGCACTTGGCCGCCGGTGTGCAGCCCGACGCCATCTGCGCCAACTTCGACGAGTTGCTGCTGTGGTTGCAGCAGCAACTGGAAGATTGATCGCCGCCGGACGGGCGAACGTGCATAATAGGTGCTGTTGATGCACGTTCGGCCGCTTTCGTTGCCGCTTGCTTAACAATATGCTTGTTTAAAGAATATTTGCTTACCTAAGACACCATGCAACTCGATACACGTGCCCAAACACTGCTGAAAGCCCTGGTCGAGCGATATATCGCCGACGGCCTGCCGGTCGGTTCGCGCGCCTTGTCGAAAATTTCCGGCCTGGATTTGTCGCCGGCCACGATCCGCAACATCATGGCCGACCTGGAAGAGCTCGGTTATGTGTCCAGCCCGCACACCTCGGCCGGACGCATACCGACACCGCGCGGCTACCGCATCTTTGTCGATACCTTGCTGACCGTCAGGCATCTGGACGAGCACCTGGTGGAGTCGCGCATGCGTCTGCAGACGCCGCAACCGCAAAAAACCATCGCCAACGCGGCGCAGATGCTGTCGTCGCTGTCGCAGTTTGCCGGTGTCGTGCTCAGTCCGCGCCGCGAATCCGTGTTCCAGCAAATTGAATTCCTGCGCTTGTCCGAAAAGCGCATCCTGCTCGTCATCGTCGCCCCCGGCGGCGACGTGCAGAACCGTTTATTGCTGACGGAGGCCGACTATACGCCGGCGCAGCTGGTGCAATCGGCCAATTACATCAACCAGAATTATGGCGGCCTGTCCTTCGATGCAGTACGCGTGCGCCTGCAGGGCGAATTGCGCCAGTTGCGCGACGATATGGGCAGCCTGATGCAGGCGGCCGTGGAAGCGGGCAGTGAAGCGATGGCCGACCATAGCGATGACATGGTGATTTCCGGCGAGCGCAACTTGCTCAGCGTGAGCGATCTGTCATCGAATATGCATTCGCTGCGCCAGATGTTCGACATGTTCGAGCAAAAAACGGGCTTGATGCAACTGCTCGACGTGTCGAGCAAGGCAACGGGCGTGCAGATCTTCATCGGCGGCGAATCGAACCTGGTGCCGATGGATGAGATGAGCGTGGTGACGGCGCCGTATGAAGTCAACGGCAAGATCGTGGGAACATTGGGTGTGATCGGACCGACGCGCATGGCTTACGAGCGCGTCATCCCGATCGTCGATATCACGGCCAAATTGCTGTCAAGCGCGCTTAGCCATCACTAGGGACACCTGACCAAACCTGCTGCGCGTCGGTATAGGCGGCTTGCGATGCTCACCGTACTGAAAGTACGGTTGCGCTTCTCGGCCACCTCTCCCTTCCGCTCGCGACGGTTTTGTCAGGCGTTGTATTGCCGAGTATTATTCCAGCCGCTCCCGTGGGAGCGGCAAGCCTGAATCAGGCTGTTTTGTGCGGGCAAGCCGTCTTGATGCAGTTGCCGTAGATGGCCAAGGCGTGTTCGGCGATCTTGAAGCCGCGCTCTTCGGCTACTTTTTGCTGGCGGATTTCGATTTCTTCGTCGAAGAATTCTTCGACCCGGCCACAGTCGAGGCACACCAGGTGATCGTGGTGGGAGCCTTCGTTGAGCTCGAAAATCGCCTTGCCGGTTTCAAAATGGTTGCGGTTGAGCAAGCCTGCCTGTTCGAATTGCGTCAGAACGCGGTAGACAGTTGCTAAACCGACATCCATATTGTCGGCCAGCAGAATCTTGTAGACGTCTTCCGCGGTCAGGTGGCGTACCGGGCTACTCTGGAAGATATCGAGTATCTTCAGCCGTGGCAGGGTGGCTTTCAGGCCGCTTGCCTTGAGATCACTAGGATTGTTACTCATGTTTGTTGCTCGTATGTGGGTCAGGTGCTTTATCATATAGCGTTTTGTCGGGGAGTGCCAAAATATGCTTTTTTGGCGGGCCGGTCACTCCTGGCGTTTTGTTCATCCAATTGAGGTCATTTATGCGCGTAACACCGGCTGTATTGCCATCTCTCTGGCACCGTATTTCATTTCGAGCACCAGTCGTGGCAGGCATGGTCTGTGTCGCGCTGGCCATGTCCGGCTGCGCCAGCCGTGGCATCCTTGGCGAAAAGCCGGCAGCGAGCCAAAAAGAAGGCAAGGAACTGGTTCCCGAACAGGGCGCACAAACGACCACCATTACGCCGCTGCAAAAATTCATGTGGTTTTTCTCGCCGTACCGTCCTGACATTCAACAAGGCAACTTTGTCTCCGAAGAGATGCTGGCCCAGTTGAAAGTAGGCATGACGCGCGACCAGGTGCGTTTCGTCCTCGGTACCTCCTTGCTGACCGATATCTTCCATGCCGACCGCTGGGATTACCCATTCCGCCTGGCCCGGGGCAGTGGCGAAACCACCAGCAGCCGCGTGGTTGTGTACTTCGGCAAGGATGGCAAGGTTGAACGTTTCGAAGGCGGCAACTTGCCGACGGAGAAAGAATATATCGACCGCATCGCCGGTCCGTCGCCGTTTGCCAAGGTGGCCAAGGCCGACGCGCCTGCCGCCATCGTGCCGTCGCCCGTGGCACCGAGCGCCGTGCCGGTGCCAGCCGATGCCGCGCCAGCCATTCCTGTGAGCAAGCCTGACGTTGCGCCGGCACCCGCAACGGCGCCTGCCGCCGAGCCTGCACCCGCGGCCGAACCCACCAAATAAGTTGTTGTAAGAGAATAAAATGACTGAACTGAAAATTGCCATCGCTGGCGCCAGCGGCCGCATGGGCCATATCCTGATCGAAGCGGTCAGCAATGCGCCCGACGCCGTGCTGGCCGGCGCGCTCGACCGTGTTGGTTCGCCTTCCGTCGGCCAGGATGCCGCCGCTTTTCTCGGCAAACCTGCCGGCGTGTTGATCGAATCCGATCTGGCCACCGGCCTGGCCGGCGCCGATTACCTGATCGACTTCACGCGTCCCGAAGGCACCTTGCAGCACCTGGCGTATTGCGCCGAGCACGGCATCAAGATGATCATCGGCACCACCGGTTTCGATGACGCGGGCAAGGCTGCCATTGCCGCGGCCGCCGAAAAGACGGCCATCATGTTCGCGCCGAACATGAGCGTGGGTGTGAACGTCACCATGAAACTGCTGGAACTGGCCGCGAAAAGCCTGTCCGAAGGCTACGACATCGAGATTATCGAAGCGCATCACCGCCACAAGGTCGACGCGCCGTCGGGCACCGCCCTGCAAATGGGTGAAGTGGTGGCCGGCGCCCTGGGCCGCGACTTGAAGGAATGCGCCGTGTACGGCCGCGAAGGCGTGACGGGCGAACGCGACCCGTCGACCATCGGCTTTGCCACCATCCGCGGCGGCGATATCGTCGGCGACCATACGGTGCTGTTTGCCGGCATCGGCGAGCGCATCGAGATCAGCCACAAGTCGAGCAGCCGCGTCACCTACGCCCACGGCGCCCTGCGCGCCGCGCGTTTCCTGGCCGACAAGCCGACCGGCCTGTTCGACATGCAGGATGTGCTGTCGCTGAAGAACTGAGGAAGACCATGGCCACTGCCATCCTGAATGGAAAAGACATCACCGACGAAGCGAGCTTTCACGCGCAATGCGTGCAAGCCTTCGGTTTCCCTGAATTCTACGGCAACAGCATGGATGCCTGGGTCGATTGCCTCAGCTATCTGCGCGACGAAGACGGCATGAGCAAGTTCCGCTTGAAGCCGAACGAAGTGCTGGAGATCGTCGTGCAAGACGCGGAGGCAATGAAGGCGCAAGTGCCGGACTTGCTGGAAGAAATCACCTTCTGTATCGCCGGCATCAATGAGCGCTACGAAGACTATGGCGAAAAGCCGGCGCTGAAACTGGTGCTGAAATAACGTTGAAGACATAAAAAAACGCCGGACAGTTTTGCAACTGCCCGGCGTTTTTCTTTAGACGACCTTGCGTTCGTGCAAGCCGTCGATCTGGCCGCTATCGAGCCCCAGCCACTGCTGCAGCACTTCCTGCGTATGCTGGCCCAGTAACGGTGGCGGCAAGCGGTATTGCACTGGCGAGCCGGACAGGCGCACGGGATTGGCCACCAGCGCCACCGTGCCCGCCGTCGGATGCGGCATTTCCACTTTCAAGCCACGCGCGATCACTTGCGGGTCGGCAAAGACCTGGTCGATGCGGTTGACGGGGCCGCACGGCACGGCTTGCGCCTCGAAGGCGCTGATCCACTCTGCCGTCGTGCGCATGACCGTGGTCTGGCGCATCAAGGGGATCAAGATCGCCCGGTGCGCCACGCGCTGCGGATTGCTCATGAAACGCTCGTCCTGCGCCCATTCCGGGTGACCGGCGATGGCGCAAAAGCGCGAAAACTGCCCATCGTTGCCGATCGCCAAAATCATGTCGCCATCGGCCGTCGGAAAGTCTTGATATGGAACAATGTTCGGATGCGCATTGCCCATGCGCTGGGGAACTTTTCCCCCGCACAAGTAGTTGGCTGCCTGGTTGCCCAGCGCCGCCACTTGTACGTCGAGCAAGGCCAGGTCGATATGCTGGCCCAGGCCCGAGCGTTCCCGTTCGGCCAGCGCCGCCTGCACGGCGATGGTGGCGTACAGGCCCGTCAGGATGTCCGTCTGCGCCACGCCCACTTTTTGCGGCCCGGCGCCTGGCTGGCCATCGGGCACGCCCGTGATGCTCATCAGGCCGCCCATGCCCTGGATCAAAAAGTCATAGCCTGCGCGCGCCGCGTACGGCCCGTCCTGGCCAAAGCCCGTGATGGAGCAATAGACGAGGCGCGGGTTGAGTGCCAACAAGCTGGCCGCGTCTAAACCGTATTGCTTCAAGCCGTCCAGCTTGAAATTTTCCAGCAAGACATCCGCTTCGGCAGCCAGCTGGCGCACCAGCGCCTGACCTTCAGGGGCGGCCAGGTCGATGCACAGCGAGCGCTTGTTGCGGTTGGCGCACTGGAAGTAGGCGGCCTCGGCCGTATCGCGGCCGTCCTCGTCTTTCAGATACGGCGGGCCCCACGAGCGCGTGTCGTCGCCGCGGCCAGGCTGTTCAACCTTGACCACGTCGGCACCGAGGTCGGCCAGCATTTGCCCGGCCCACGGGCCGGCCAGCACGCGCGACAGGTCCAGCACGCGCAAGCCGGTCAACGGCGCGGGCCGCAGGGTGGAGGCGACGGTGGAAGCCAAGGCGTCCATTAGTTGAACGCGGCGATGCCGGTGATGGCGCGACCGATGATCAGCGCGTGCACATCGTGCGTGCCTTCGTAGGTGTTGACCACTTCCAGGTTGACCAAGTGACGGATCACGCCGAACTCGTCGGAAATACCGTTGCCGCCCATCATGTCGCGTGCCACGCGGGCGATGTCGAGCGCCTTGCCGCAGCTGTTGCGTTTCATGATCGAGGTGATTTCCACGGCAGGCGAACCTTCATCCTTCATGCGGCCCAGGCGCAAGCAGCCCTGCAAGCCCATGGTGATTTCCGTCAGCATGTCGGCCAGTTTCTTTTGCACCAACTGGTTTGCAGCGAGAGGGCGGCCGAACTGCTGGCGGTCCATCGTGTACTGGCGTGCCTTCAGGTAGCAGTCTTCGGCCGCGCCCAGCGCGCCCCAGGCGATGCCGTAGCGGGCGCTGTTCAGGCAGGTAAATGGACCCTTCAGGCCGCGCACGTCGGGGAAGGCGTTTTCTTCCGGGCAAAATACTTCATCCATGACGATTTCACCCGTGATGCTGGTGCGCAAGCCGACCTTGCCGTGGATCTCGGGCGCCGACAAGCCTTTCCAGCCTTTTTTCCAGCACGAAGCCGCGGATCGCGCCTTCATCATCCTTGGCCCAGACGACGAACACATCGGCGATGGGGCTATTGGTGATCCACATCTTGGCGCCGGACAGGCTGTAGCCGCCCGGCACCTTGCGCGCGCGCGTGACCATGCTGCCGGGATCGGAGCCATGGTTTGGTTCCGTCAGGCCGAAGCAGCCGATGAATTCGCCCGTTGCCAGTTTCGGCAGGTACTTCTGTTTGGTTTCCTCGTTGCCGAAGGCGTTGATCGGCACCATTACCAGCGACGATTGCACGCTCATCATCGAGCGGTAGCCCGAATCGACGCGCTCGACTTCGCGCGCGGCCAAACCATAGCAAACGTAGTTCAGGCCGGCGCCGCCGTATTCTTCGGGAATGGTGGTACCCAGTAAGCCCAGTTCGCCCATTTCGCGGAAGATGGCGGCATCCGTGCGGCCATGGCGGAACGATTCGAGTACGCGCGGCACCAGGCTGCCCTGGCAATAGTCGCGGGCCGCTTCCAGCACGGCGCGTTCGTCGCCCGTCAGTTGTTCTTCCAGCAGCAGGGGGAATTCCAGTCGAATACGGTTTTGCTCATCACAGGCCTCGCAGGTGAGCGCCGGTGATCGGCGCAAGATTGAATATGGCTCATGGTAGGTTTTTGCCTAGCCTTGCGCAAACGATTTTTTCGCACCCAGACATGCGTGTTGCGCATATCTTGCGGCATACTAGGGGTCTTTCACCGGCCGGATACTCCATGTCACGCAAAATTCCCATGCTGCAGGCGCTCAATTGTTTCGAGGCGGCCGCGCGGCACCAGAGTTATACGCACGCGGCGCGCGAACTGTCGCTGACGCAAAGCGCCGTGTCGCGGCAGATTTCATCTTTGGAAACTTTTCTTGGCGTGCAATTGTTTCAGCGCACACGTCACGGCGTGTTGCTGACCAGCGCCGGCGCCGCGTATGCGCGGCAGATCGCGGCCCGCCTCGATGGCCTGGAGCGCGACACGCTCGACACCATGGCGCGCCAGGGCGGTGGCGGCGCCTTGCAGATCGCTTCCGTGCCCACGTTTGCCACGCGCTGGCTGATGCCACGGCTGTCTTCGCTGGCGGGCTTGCACCCCGACATCGTCGTGCATATCGATGCCTACACGAAACCGTTCATGTTTGCCGATACGGAATACGACGGCGCCCTGTACGCGGGCACGCCCGAGCAGCTGGCGCGCTGGCCCGGCACGCGCGCGACCTTGCTCATGCATGAAGAAATCGTGCCCGTCGCCAGCCCCCACCTGCTGGCGGCGCGCAGCCAGTGGCAGCCGCAGGATTTATTGGAACTGACCTTGCTGCAACAAAGTACGCGCCCGGGCGCCTGGCGCCAGTGGTTTGACGCCATGCAGGTCGAGGGAGAGGGGCGCGATGGGGCGCATTACGGCGCCCGCTATGAACTGTTTTCCATGCTGGCCATGGCGGCCGTGCAAGGGCAAGGCGTGGTCTTGCTGCCGCGCATGCTGGTCGAAGCGGAACTGGCGCGTGGCGAACTGCGCATCGCATGCGAGCGCCCACTGCGCGGGCAGCGGGCGTATTACCTGATCACGCCAGAAACGGCGCATGAAAAGACGGCCTTGCAGCAATTGCGCGCATGGCTGCAAGGCGAAGCCGCTTAGAGAACCTTGGCGGTATCGAAATGGGGATTGTCGATGAGGCCGATCTGGTTGCCGAACGGGTCGAGCAATTCCACCGTGCGGATGCCGTCACCCACGTCCGTGATCGGGTGGTGCAGGCTGCCGCCCAGCGCAACGATGCGCTCGACTTCCTGCTCGATGCCGTCCACGCCCCAGTACGTCACGCTGCCCTGCGTACCCGGTTCGCCACCGGGCATCAGCCCAAGTTCGAAGCCGCCGATGGCAAAACCGACATAAAACGGTTGGTCGAAATAGGGCGTGGTATTGAACACCTGGCTGTACCAGGCCTTGGCCTTGTCCAGGTCGGGGACGGGATAGGTGACGGTACGTAAACCCTTGATCATGTTCTGCTCCTGTTGGTTGAAATAGTCGGCGAAATACCTGGCGCCATCATGCCACTGGCACGCGCCGCGCGATTGGAAAAATGGAAGGTGCTCAAGCGCGCCGGCCCGTCAGCCACGCCTCGGGCGAACTGCGGGCGAAATCCTGGAAGTCGTGGATCAGGTGTGACTGGTCGAAATAGCCAAACTGCAAGGCGACTTGCGCCCAGTCCGGCTGTCCAGCCAGGCTTGTCAGCCCCTGGCTGGTGGCGCGAAAACGGCAGATGCGGGCAAACAGCTTCGGACTGATGCCGACTTGCTGGCGAAATTGCAGCGCCAGGTGCTGGCGGGATACGCCCAGTTGCCGCGCCAGGCCATCCACGCGCACCTGGCCCGATGCTGCCTCGATGGCCGCGATGGCGTATTCGGCCGCGCCGGCCTGGCGCCGTGGCGGCGCGGTGCGCAGGCGCAGCAGCAGATAGTCCTGCATGATGGCGATGCGTTGCAGGCTGGACAAGGGCTCGCTCCACAGGGCGTCACCCAGGCGCGCCGCCAGTTCGCTGCCCCACAATTGCTGCAATCCCGTGCGGCCATCGCTGAGTTCGCACAAGGGCAGCTGGAAGAAACGGGCCGCCGCGCCCGGCTTGAAGCGGGCCGCCACCGTCTGCACCAGCCCTTGGCTGACGACGGCAATGGGCGCCGTCATCATGCCCACGGCAAAGCTGGCATCTTGCTGGTCCTGGCACAGGATGTCGATGCAATTGTCCGGCAAGACCTGGTGCGTCAGGGGCGTGGCGCCCGTCTGCACGCGGCAGGTCCAGACGCAGTCCAGCCACGGCCGCAGGGCGGGGATGGGCATATATTCCTGGTAGACGATCATGGCCGGCTTTGATGTAAAGAGCAAGATTGCATATATATTACACAGCATATTACACAGCATAATTGTGCGCCGGCCAAAATATGCCAGCCCGGGCCGCCAGCGCGCCGCGCTATCGGGCGGCGACAACCAGTATAATGCTCGGTTCATATCCACTATTGGCCGCACATCATGCAAGATAAATATAGTCCCGCCGACGTCGAACAAGCCGCCCAATCGCACTGGAAGGCGATCGACGCCTATAAAGCCGTCGAACACGACCCGCGTTTCCCAAAAGGCAAGTATTTTGCCTGCTCGATGCTGCCTTACCCTTCGGGCAAGCTGCACATGGGTCACGTGCGCAACTATACGATCAATGACGTGATGTACCGCTACCTGCGCATGAATGGCTACAACGTGCTCATGCCGATGGGCTGGGATGCGTTCGGCATGCCGGCGGAAAACGCTGCCATGGCCAACAACGTGCCGCCCGCGCAATGGACGTATTCGAATATCGCCCACATGAAGCAGCAGATGGAATCGATGGGCCTGGCCATCGACTGGTCGCGCGAAATGACCGCCTGCAAGCCCGAATACTACAAATGGAACCAGTGGATGTTCCTGAAGATGCTGGAAAAAGGCATCATCTACAAGAAGACCGGTACCGTGAACTGGGATCCGATCGACCAGACCGTGCTGGCCAACGAGCAAGTCGTCGATGGCCGCGGCTGGCGTTCGGGCGCGCTGATCGAAAAGCGCGAAATCCCCATGTACTACGCGCGCATCACCGATTACGCGGAAGAATTGCTGGCCTATGTGGATGACAAGCTGCCGGGCTGGCCCGAGCGCGTGCGCACCATGCAGACCAACTGGATCGGCAAGTCGACGGGCGTGCGCTTCGCCTTCCCGCATCAGATCAAGGACGCGAATGGCTCCCTGATCGGCGACGGCAAGCTGTATGTGTTTACCACCCGTCCGGACACCGTCATGGGCGTGACCTTCTGCGCCGTGGCCGCCGAACACCCGCTGGCGATCCACGCCGCGCAAACCAATGCCGACTTGGCCGCCTTCAACGCCGAATGCAAACTCGGCTCCGTCATCGAAGCGGACATGGCAACGATGGAGAAGAAGGGCATGCCGACCGGCCTGTTCGTTACGCATCCGTTGACGGGCGCGCAGGTGGAAGTGTGGGTCGGTAATTACGTGCTGATCACCTACGGCGATGGCGCCGTGATGGGCGTGCCGGCGCACGACGAGCGCGATTTCGGCTTTGCCAAGAAATACAATCTGCCGATCAAGCAAGTCATCGAAGTCAAGGGCCAGGAATTTTCGACGGACGCGTGGCAGGAATCGTATGGCAGCAAGGATGGCGTCTGCGTCGCCTCCGGCAAATACGACGGCCTGCATTTCGCTTCCGCCGTCGATGCGGTGGCCGCCGACTTGGCCGAGCTGGGCCTGGGCGAAAAGAAAACCACGTTCCGCCTGCGCGACTGGGGCATTTCGCGCCAGCGCTACTGGGGCACGCCGATCCCTATGATCCATTGCGCCGATTGCGGCGTGGTGCCGGTGCCGGAAAAAGACTTGCCGGTGGTGCTGCCGGAAGACTGCGTGCCGGACGGTACGGGCAATCCGCTGAACAAATATGAAGCCTTTTTGCAGTGCGATTGCCCGCAGTGCGGCAAGCCGGCGCGCCGTGAGACGGACACCATGGATACTTTTGTGGATTCGTCGTGGTACTACATGCGCTATACATCGCCAGGTTCGAACGATGCCATGGTCGACGCGCGCAACGATTACTGGATGCCGATGGACCAGTACATCGGCGGCATCGAACACGCCGTCATGCACTTGCTGTACGCGCGCTTCTGGACCAAGATCATGCGCGACTTCGGCCTGGTCAAGTTCGACGAGCCATTCGTCAACCTGTTGACGCAAGGCATGGTGCTCAACGAAACCTACTTCCGCAAGGACGCGGTGGGCAAGACCACCTGGTTCAACCCGGATGACGTGCGCCTGTCCCTCGACGACAAGGGCCGTCCGCAAAGCGCCGTCCTGGTGGCCGACGGCCAGCCGGTGGAAATCGGCGGCACGGAAAAAATGTCGAAGTCGAAGAACAACGGCATCGATCCGCAAGCGCAGATCGAGCAGTACGGCGCCGACACGGCCCGTCTGTTTACCATGTTCGCTTCGCCGCCGGAACAGACGCTGGAATGGTCGGGCAGCGGCGTCGAAGGCGCGAACCGCTTCCTGCGCCGCGTGTGGAACTTCGGCTACGCCCAGTCGGCCACGATTCAAGCCGCGCTGGCTGGCGGCGCGGCACCGGCCACGGGCGACGCGCAGAAAAACCTGCGCCGCGAATTGCACAAGCTGCTGCAGCAAGCCGATTACGACTTGAAGCGCATCCAGTACAACACCGTGGTGTCGGCCTGCATGAAGATGCTCAACACGCTGGAATCGGCCAAGCTCGATGACAGCGCGCAGTCGAAAGCACTGATCGCCGAAGGCTTCTCCATCTTCCTGCGCCTGCTCAATCCCGTCGCGCCGCACATCACCCACGTGCTGTGGCAGGAACTGGGCTACGCTGGCGTGCACGGCGACCTGCTCAACGTCGCCTGGCCGCAAGTCGACCCGGCCGCATTGGAACAGTCCGAGATCGAGATGATGATCCAGGTGAACGGCAAGCTGCGCGGCTCGATCACGGTATCCAAGGATGCGGACAAGGCCAGCATCGAAGCGGCTGCGCTGGCGTGCGAAAGTGTGCAGAAGTATGTCGAGACCACGCCGAAGAAGATCATCGTCGTGCCAGGCAAGTTAATCAGCATCGTGGTGTAATCATGACGACTTCCTCTTCCATATCGCTGTTGGGCCGCCGTGCCGTCCTGGCTTTGGGTCTGACGGTTTTGCTGTCGGCCTGCGGCTTTCATTTGCGCGGTTCGAACGGCAGTTTCATGCTGCCGTTCGCGACGATGTACATCGGCTTGCCCGACACGTCGCCGCTGGCGATCGGCCTGAAGCGCTATATCCGCGCCATTGGCAGCACGGAGGTGGTCGACACCAAGGATGGCGCCGACGCCGTCCTTGAAGTTCTCAACGACCCGGAGAGGAATCGTACCAAGACCATTTTGTCGCTGAATAAAAATGGCCGCGTGCAAGAATACCAACTCGGCTATTCGATCAATTTCCGCGTGGTGGACAAGGCCGGCAACCAGTTGCTGGCACCGACCACCATCAGCCTGGTGCGTCCGATTACCTTCGACGAATCGCAGGTACTGGCCAAGGAAACCGAGGAAGCGGCGCTGTACCGCGACATGCGCAACGACCTGGTGCAGCAGATCATGCGCCGACTGGCCGCCATCAAGCCGGTGCTGCCGGCCATGTCGGTGGCGCCGGTGGCGCCAGTGGCGCCAGTGACGCCGGTCGCGCCGGCAGCCCCGCAGCAGTAACGGGGTCGCCATGCAATTGCGGATAGACGCGCTCGATGGGCATGTGGCCAAGCCGCTGGCGCAGCTGTATGTGATCACCAGCGACGAACACCTGCTGGCGCTGGAAGCGGCCGACAAGATCCGCCGCGCGGCGCGCGCGCAGGGTTACTCCGAGCGCGATGTGCTGACGGTGGAGCGCAGCTTCAAGTGGGGCGAACTGCTGGCGGCGAACCAGGAGCTGTCGCTGTTCGGGGACAAGAAAATGATCGAGCTGCGCATCCCCACCGGCAAGCCGGGCAAGGATGGCGGCGCGGCGCTGCAAAGCTACGCGAAAAACCTCAGTCCCGACAACCTGACCCTGATCACCTTGCCCAAGCTGGACTGGGCGACGCAGAAGGCGGCCTGGGTCGCCAGCCTGCAGCAGGCGGCCGTGTATATCGAGATTCCGAATGTGGAGCGGGCGCAGTTGCCGGCCTGGATATCCCAGCGCCTGGCCGCGCAGGGGCAAAGTGCCGAACGGGCCAGCATCGACTTCATCGCCGAACGGGTGGAAGGTAACTTGCTGGCGGCACACCAGGAAATCCAGAAACTGGGCTTGCTGCATGCCGCGGGCAAGCTGACGTATGAGCAAGTGCAGGACGCGGTACTGAACGTGGCCCGCTACGATGTCTTCAAGCTGTCCGAAGCCATGCTGGCCGGTGACCCGGCGCGCCTGGTGCGCATGCTCGAAGGCTTGAAGGGCGAGGGCGAGGCGCTGCCGCTGGTTTTGTGGGCCGTCTCCGAAGAAATCCGCACGCTGTTAAAATTGAAGGCTGGCATGGCGCAAGGGCGCCCATTGGGCGCGCTGCTGAAGGAATACCGCATCTGGGGTCCGCGCGAGCGGATGATGGAACCGGCCCTGCGGCGCATTTCTCTACCCGTGCTGGAAGCGGCGCTGCAGCAGGCGGCGCAGGTGGACAAGATGATCAAGGGCTTGCGCGCCAAGGGCTACGCGGGCGATGCCTGGGATGCCATGCTGCAGTTGGGCCTGAAGATCGCCCGAGGCTAGTTTTTTACACTATGGATACGAGCATGGACATCACAGAATATATGCAGGACGTGGGCGCGCGCGCGCGCCGCCTCGCGCGCCATGGCGCGTGCCGACAGCGCCACGCGCAACCGCGCCTTGAGCCTGATCGCCGCCGCCATCGTGCGCGATGCCGATCTGCTGCGCGCGGCCAACCAGCGCGACCTCGACGCGGCCGCTGCCGCCGGCCTGGCGCCGGCCATGCTCGACCGCCTGACCCTGTCCGACGCCGCCATCGCCACCATGGTCGAAGGCTTGACGCAAATCGTCGCGCTGGCCGATCCGATCGGCGAGATATCGAACATGAAATTCCGTCCGACGGGCATCCAGGTGGGCCAGATGCGCGTGCCGCTGGGCGTCATCGGCATCATCTATGAGGCGCGTCCGAACGTGACGGTGGACGCGGCCGGCCTGTGCATTAAGAGCGGAAACGCGACGATTTTGCGCGGCGGCTCGGAAGCCATCCATTGCAACCGCGCGCTGGCCAAGCTGGTACAGGAAGGGCTGGCTGGCGCCGGCCTGCCAGCCGATGCCGTGCAAGTCATCGACACCACCGACCGCGCTGCCGTCGGCTTTCTCATCACCATGCCGCAGTACGTGGACGTCATCGTGCCGCGTGGCGGCAAGGGCCTGATCGCGCGCCTGATGAACGAGGCCACCGTGCCGATGATCAAGCATCTCGATGGCATCTGCCACGTCTACATCGACGCCAAGGCCGATATCGGGAAAGCGGTCGATATCGGCTTCAATGCGAAGTGCCACCGCTACGGTACCTGCAACACCATGGAAACCCTGCTGGTGTCGCGCGCCATCGCCGCTACCGTGCTGCCGCAACTGGCCGAGCTTTACCTGACCAAGCAGGTGGAACTGCGCGCCGATCCGGAAAGCCATGCGATCCTGGCCGCCGCTGCTTATCCGCACCTGGTGCCCGCCACCGAGGAAGACTGGCGCACCGAATACCTGGCGGCCATCCTGTCGGTGAAAGTGGTCGACGGTATCGACGAAGCGATGGACCACATCAACCAGTATTCGTCCAAGCACACGGAAGCTATCATCACAGAAGACTACAGCGATGCGCTGCGCTTCCTGCGCGAAGTCGATTCCGCCTCGGTGATGGTGAACGCGTCGACGCGTTTCGCCGACGGTTTTGAATATGGACTGGGCGCCGAGATCGGCATCTCGAACGACAAGCTGCATGCGCGCGGTCCGGTGGGACTGGAAGGCCTGACCTCGCTCAAGTACGTGGTCTTTGGCCACGGCGAAGTACGCAAATAGTCTCTTTCGCGGGCGGCTCACGAGGCGGCCCGCGCTCTCCTTTTTCGATACCTCTGACACTGGGAACCCCATGCTCTTTCTCTGGACCAAAGCCTTCCACATCATCTTCGTCATGTCCTGGTTTGCCGGCCTGTTTTACTTGCCGCGCATTTTCGTGAACCTGGCGATGGAGACGGAAACGGTGGCCACCGAGCGCCTGCTGCTGATGGCGCGCAAGCTGTACCGCTTCATGTCCCTGCTGGCGCTGCCGGCCATGGTGCTGGGGCTGGCGTTGATGTGGATGCTGTACGGTGGGGGCGAAGGCCGCATGAAGATGCCGGGCTGGATGCACGCCAAGCTGACGTTCGTGGTGCTGCTGCTCGGCTACCACCACGCCTGCGGTTCCATCCTGCGCAAGTTTGAAAAAGGCATCAACAAGCGCAGCCATACCTGGTTCCGCTGGTTTAATGAAGTGCCGGTGGTGATGCTGCTGGCCGTCGTCGTGCTGGTCGTGGTCAAGCCTTTCTAAGGGAGTCGAGATGAGTGCAAGTCAGAGCAAAGTCGTGCAATATTTCTTCGCCCCCCACTCGCCATGGACCTACCTGGGTCACGCGCGCCTGATGGCCATCGCCGCAAAGACGGGCGCACAGATCGACGTGCGCCCCTTCGACCTTGGCAAGGTTTTCAGCGTTTCGGGCGGCCTGCCGCTGGCCAAGCGCGCACCGCAGCGCCAGGCGTATCGCCTGGCCGAACTGGCGCGCTGGTCGGCCTTTTTGCAAGTGCCATTGACCTTGCAGCCAAAGTTCTTCCCCGTGTCGCCGGAAGCCTCGGCCAAGCTGATCGTCGCCACGCGCCTGGCGCACGGCGTGGAGGCATCGCTGAACCTGGCCCACGCCATCATGCGCGGCCTGTGGGCTGAAGAGCGCAACATCGGCGATGAGGAAACCCTGGTGCAGATCGCGCTGGATGCCGGCTTCGATGGCCGCCAGTTGCTGAAAACGTCGGAAACGGCCAGCGTGCAGGCCGAATACGATGCCAATACGGAAGCGGCCACCGCCGCCAGCGTGTTCGGTTCGCCGTGGTACATCGTCGATGGCGAAGGGTACTGGGGCCAGGACCGCCTCGATTTTGTCGAGCGGGCGCTGGCAGGGTAGTCAAGGAATAGCAGTTTTTTAACGTAGTATTTTTTAACGTAGCAAACAGCGCCTGTAATTTAGCGGGCGTTCAACACAATGGAATAAGGGTACACCAACCATGGCTTCATATTTTTGCCCATGCCCGCGCGGCATGGAAGCGGCGCTGGCCGAGGAACTGGGCGAGATCGCCCAGGATAGTTCGACCATGAAGGTCCATAACCAGGTACCGGGCGGCGTACACTGCTCGGGCGACCTGCTGGACTCCTACCGCATCAACCTGCATTCGCGCATCGCTTCGCGCGTGCTGATGCGCATGGCCCATTCCGGCTACAAGACGGAAAATGATATTTACGATCTGACCCTGGCGCAATCCTGGGAAGACTGGTTTGGCGTGCACCATACGATCCGCGTCGACGTCACGGCCGTGAAATCGCCGCTGCGCAGCCTGGAATTCACGACCTTGAAAATCAAGGATGCGATCTGCGACCGCTTCCGCGACCAGTTCAACGAGCGTCCATCGGTCAACACCAAGACGCCGGACATGCGTATCGTCGGCTTCCTCGACGCACATACGTTTACCGTCTACCTCGACACTTCGGGCGAAGCCCTGTTCAAGCGCGGCTGGCGTGAAGAGACGGGCGACGCGCCGCTGCGCGAAAACCTGGCCGCTGGCCTGCTGCGCGTATCGGGCTGGAAGCCTGGCATGGTGCTGTTCGACCCGATGTGCGGTTCCGGCACCATCCTGGCCGAAGCGGCGCAGATGCTGCAGGGGATTCCGCCGGGCGCCTCGCGCCAGTTCGCCTTTGAAAACTTCCACGACTTCGATCCGGCACCGTGGAATGCCATGAAAAACGCCATCAAGGTCAATCCGCTGCCGGCTGAACCGACCATTTTCGGCAGCGACATTTCGGGCGACATGGTCGCCATGACGCGCCATAACCTGCGCTGCGCCGGCGTGCGTTTCGACGTGCCGCTGAAACAGATCGAAGCGCAGGAAGTCAAGCCGCCAAGCGACGTGCCTGGCATCATGCTGACCAACCCGCCGTATGGCGAGCGTATCGGCGTGCGTGGCGACAGCACCATCCCGGAAGATGAACTGTCGACGTCCTTCTATTCGGCCATGGGCACGACCCTGAAGCAGCGTTTCGCCGGCTGGACCGTGTTCCTGTTCACGGCCGACCTGGGCCTGCCCAAGCTGCTGCGTTTGAAAGAAGCGCGCAAGACGCCATTCTTCAACGGCGCACTGGAATGCCGTTTGTTCCGCTTCGATATGGTGGCGGGCTACAACCGCCGTGAAGAAGCCAAGCCCAAGCCACAGCAGTAAGCGTTCACCGCAAGACACCCGCAGTAACCCCGCGCGCGGACCAATGCCGGTCCGCGCGCCACTTTGATCCGCCATGTTTCCCACGCCTCCGGCCGATGTGCCGCCCGACCCGGTCACGCCCGTTCCGCCTCCCACACCTAGCCACATGGCGCCGCTGAGCCGCGGTGCGCTGGCCATGATGCTGGCCGGGCTTTCGATGCTTGGGCCCCTGTCGATCGACACCTATCTGCCAGCGTTTGGCGCGATCCAGGGTTCGCTGCAAGCCTCGCCGTTGGAAGTGCAGCAGTCGCTGACGTTCTACATGCTGGCCTTTGCCGGCATGGTGCTGTGGCATGGCGCGATCTCGGATACCTTCGGCCGGCGCAACGTCATTCTCGTGTCCTTGCTGATGTTTGCC
The DNA here is from genome assembly GCF_023509035.1 of Janthinobacterium lividum. Taxonomy (NCBI): domain Bacteria; kingdom Pseudomonadati; phylum Pseudomonadota; class Betaproteobacteria; order Burkholderiales; family Oxalobacteraceae; genus Janthinobacterium; species Janthinobacterium lividum. The sequence goes on from NZ_CP075583.1 coordinate 1,499,344, forward strand.
ATCGGCTCGCTCGGCTGCGCTTCGGCGCACACGGTGCATTATCTGTGGTTCTTCCGCATCATGCAGGGCGTCTCGGCCGGCGCCGGCGTGGTGATCAGCCGCGCCATCATCCGCGACCTGTATGCCGATGCGGCGGCGGCGCGGCTGCTGTCGCTGGTGACGATGATCTTTTCCATCGCCCCGGCCGTGGCGCCGATTCTCGGCGGCTGGATCGTCATCTGGTTCGACTGGCGCTCGATCTTCCTGTTCCTCGCCTTTTACACGGTGGTGCTGCTGGCGTTCTGCTACTGGCGCCTGCCCGAAACCCTGCCGATGGACAAGCGCCAGCCGTTCAATCCCCGCTTCCTGGCCTCGAGCTATGGCCAGATCCTGCGCTCGCCCCTGTTCCACATCAAGGCGGGCATCGTCGCCCTCAATTTCGCGGGCCTGTTCCTGTTCATCACGGCCGCGCCGGAAATGCTGCCCAAGCAATTGGGCCTGGGGCCATCGCAATTCGGCTGGTTGTTCATTCCCTGCGTGAGCGGCATCTTCATGGGCGCCGCAGCGGCCAATCGCATCGCCGGCAAGGTCACGTTCGCGCGCCAGATCGGCATCGGCTTCGCCTTCCTGCTGTGCGCCGCCAGCGTCAATGTCGTGTATCACCTGTTCCTGCCGCCATCCTTGCCCTTGTCGGTGCTGCCCCTGTTCTTCTACACCTTTGGCATGTCGCTGGTGGGGCCGGGCGCGACCTTGCTGGCGCTCGATCTGTTCCCGCATATCCGCGGCACGGTGGCCTCGTGCCAGTCGTTTGCCAGCACCTTGCTGGGCGCCGTGGTGGCTGGCGTGATCTCGCCGCTGCTGTCCGGTTCCGTGCTGTGGCTGGCCTCGGGCCAGCTGGCGTTTACGGGTCTGGCGCTGGCCCTGTGGCTGATATCGCGGCGCTTCCGCCACCGTTTGCTGGGTTCCTTCAAGGCATAAGTTTCCATGGCAGAACGCTGGATTTATTTCAACTTAATTTTCTATATTGCAAGTAATATTCGGCGCTTATGATAAGATGACTTTTTTTCCCGGCATCCTCTCAGGCGACATTTTTTTGGGTTACAGGAGTAGAGGATTCTTCTGACGTGGCCGCGCTTCGCTGCTAAGCGCTCATCCTTTTTGAACCGGCAATGCCTGATACGATGCATCAATCTGATCAAGATATTCGCAATCGCCTGCTGATTGCCCGCCTGCCGGCCATGCCGCAGATCCTCATCAAGCTGATCGCCCACTTGCAGGCCGACGATGCCGGCATGCCGGAGCTGGCCGCCCTGATCGCCAAGGATGCGGGCATGACCAGCAAGATCCTCGGCGTGGCCAACAGCTCGGCCTACCATCGCCAGAGCAAGGTCGTCAGCCTGGAACAGTCGCTCGTGTCGCTGGGCACGGACATGATCAAGACCCTGGTCATCAGCGAATCCGTGTTCCAGACCTTCAACAGCTTTCCCCATTCCGGCAGCACGGATTTGCGCGCTTTCTGGAAAAGTTCGCTATCGGCTGCCGTCATGGCGCGCGCCCTGGCCAAGGCCATGGCGTATCCGCACGTCGAGGAAGCGTATCTGGCAGGCTTGCTGCATAACGTGGGCCGCCTGGCCTTGCTGGCCACGGCGCCGAAGGAATACGCGTTCAATTTCGCGGCGCGCGACGATGCCTCCCTGTGCGCGGTGGAGCAGCGCACCTTGCAGATCACGCATGCCGAAGCGGGCGCCTGGCTGATCGAGCGCTGGCATCTCGATTCCTTCCTGGCCGACAGCGTGCTGTATCACCATGAACCGCTGGCGCGCCTGGAAGCGAGCCATCCCCTGATCCGCATCGTGCGCCTGGCGCACCTGCTGTGCTGTCATGCCGACGATGCGGAGTCGATCACGCAGGCGGCAAGCCTGTGCGCGCTGGACGTCGGGGTACTGGAAGACCTGACCGGCAGCGTGGCGCGCCAGGTGGCGCAGGCCGCGCAGCACCTGGGCATCGACCTGACCGGCGCGGACGATATCGCCACGCCGCCCGCGTATGCGCCGCCATCCATCGATCCGGTGCAGCAGCGCCTGTCCGACGAAGTGCGCAACATGGTGCTGGTTTCCGAAGTGGGGCAGACCTTTGCCCGGCAACAGGGCGAGAGCAAGCTGCTCGAAGCCATCACGCGCTCGGCGCGCATCCTGTTCGATTTCGACACTGCCGTCATCCTGCTGCAAAACCCCACCGGTCATGCGTTGATCGGCGTGGCCGCGGGAGAACATCAGCAGCGCCTGGCCGGATTCTCGATCCCGCTGGCCAAAGGTGGCCCCTTGGCTGCCTCGGTGCTGGAGTGTCAGCTGGCTTTCCTGAAACGCGACTTGCCGGCGCTGGGCATCGTCGAGGAGCAGCTGTTCCGCATCTTGGGCACAGACAGCCTGGTCTGCGTGCCGCTGGTGGCAGGCCAGCGCAGCCTGGGCGTGTTGATTGGCGGCGTGGCGGCGTGGCAGATTCCCGCTTGCCAGAAGCGCGAGGGTTTCCTGCGCGCCTATGCCAACCAGGCCGCCACGGCGTTGGAAACGGCCCTCAGCGCGCGCGGCTTGGCACGGCGCCAGCTCGATCACGTGGCCGAGGAATACCGCGCCGCGTCGCGCCGCGTCGTGCATGAAGTGAATAACCCGCTGTCCATCATCAAGAACTACCTGAGCGTGCTCGATCACAAGCTGGAGAAGCAGGAGCCGGTCACAGGCGAGATGGCTATCCTGAACGAGGAAATTGACCGCGTCGGCCAGTTGATCAGCGGCCTGGCTGATCTGCAGCCGGTGGCGGTAAGTGGCGTGACCGATTGCGCGCGTGTGGTCGACGATGTGCTGCGCCTGTTCCGCGCCACCGATTTCCTGCCGCCGAAGATCGAGGTGGTCACGCACATGCAGGACGCGCCATGCGAGGTGGAGGCCGATGCCGACATGCTCAAGCAAATCCTGCTCAACCTGCTGAAAAACGCCGTCGAAGCCTTGCCTGATGGCGGGCGCATCGAAGTGGCGAACCGCGGCCACGTCAACCGCGACCGTCGCCTGTATCTGGAATTGTGCGTCAGCGACAATGGCGCCGGTCTGGCGCCGGAAGTGCTGGCCAATCTGTTTTCCCCTGTGCGCAGCAGCAAGGAAGGGGCGCATCACGGCCTGGGCTTGTCCATCGTGCATGACCTGGTCACCCGCCTGCATGGCGTGATCGGCTGCCGCAGCAGCAAGTCCGGCACCTCGTTTGAAATTCTGCTGCCCGTTCCCTTGCCTGCGAGCGCTGCAGCCGCGCTGCCCGCGCCCGGCAATATCGCCTTGTCTTCGTAACGTCCATGAACTCCTCCGCCATTCCCTTTGACCTGGAAAACAGCCCGCGCATCTTGCTGGTCGACGACGAGCCCCGTCTGCTCGCTTCCCTCCACGAATTGCTGAAGGACCGCGGCTACCAGCTGTACACGGCCACCTGCGGCAGCGAGGCGCTGGCGCAGTTGTCGAAACTGCGCTTCGACCTGATCCTGCTGGACTTGCGCCTGCCCGACATGAGTGGCCATGAAATCATGGACCACATCAACCGGCGCGGCATCGAGGGCGACGTGATCGTCATGAGCGGCGACGTCGGCATCGAGGCGGCCATCGGCGCCCTGAAGCGCGGCGCCTACGATTATCTGCGCAAGCCGTATAGCCGCGAGGAGCTGCTCAAGACGGTGGAGAACGCGCTGCAAAAGCGCAAGCTGGCGCTGGAAAACGAGCGCATCGCGCTGCAGCTGGAAAACTCGGAAAAGATGTACCGCTACCTGGTCGACAGCTCGCCCGACATCATCTATACCCTGAATCACGAAGGCCGCATCACCTTCATCAATGACCGGGTGCACCAGCTGCTTGGCTTTAGCCGCGAGGAGCTGATCGGCAGCCATTATTCCATCCTCGTGCACGACGAGGACCAGGAGCGGGCGCGCTATGCCTTCAATGAACGCCGCCTCGACGAGCGCGCCTCGCGCAACGTGGAGCTGCGCCTGAAGTGCCACAGCGGCAGCGGTAGCGACCGCACCTTCAACAACACCCTGATGACGATCCCGCTCAACTCGATCGGCGTGCACAGCCACGATCACGAAGCCCGGAAGCAGGAGTACTTCGGCACCTACGGCGTGGCGCGCGACATCACCGACCGCAAGCGCGCCGAGGAAGTCATCTCTTACCAGGCCTATCACGACATCCTGACGGACCTACCGAACCGCATGCTGTTCAAGGATCGCCTGGGCCTGGCCGTGATCCAGGCGCGGCGCAAGCTGACGGAACTGGCCGTGATGTTCATCGACCTGGACCGTTTTAAACTGGTCAACGATACCCTGGGCCACGTGAAGGGCGACGAGTTGCTGCAGCAGGTGGCGCTGCGCCTGAAGGATTGTTTGCGCCGCGGCGATACCCTGGCGCGCCAGGGTGGCGATGAATTCACCATCGTGCTGCCGGAATTGCGCGACCGCCAGGATGCGCGCCTGATTGCCGACAAATTCCTCGAATGCCTGCACCAGCCCTTCGACCTCGATGGCAACCAAGTGCACATTTCGGCCTCGATTGGCATCGCCATCTATCCGGGCGACGGCGAGACCATCGACGAGCTGCTGCGCCACGCCGACATCGCCATGTACCAGGTCAAGGCGCTGGGCAAGAACGGCCACAGTTTTTATCACGAGTCCATGCTCGATGTGTCGCACCAGAAGATCGCGCTCGAACAGAGCCTGCGCAAGGCGTTGGAACTGAACCAGCTGGAGATGTATTACCAGCCGCAGGTGGACGTGATGACGGGCCGCATCGTTGGCGCCGAAGGCCTGATGCGCTGGAATCACCCGCAACGGGGCTTGCTGACGGCCGGCGAATTCCTGCCATTTGCCGAGGAAAACGGCTTGATGCTGCCGATCTCGGACTGGATGCTGGGCGCCCTGTGCCGCGACCTGGTGCAGTGGAACGCGGCTGGCGGCGAAGCCGTGCGCCTGTCGCTCAATTTGTCGCCGCAATACCTGGACCGGGGCGACTTTTTCGAGAAGATGCGCGGCGCCCTGACGCGCTATGGCATCGCGCCGGAAAAGATCGAAGTGGAGATCACGGAAAACATCTGCATCCGCAACCCGCAATATGCGATCGAGCAGTTGAACAAGCTGTGCCAGCTGGGCGTGTCGGTGGCCATCGACGATTTCGGCACCGGCTATTCCTCGCTGTCGTACCTGCACCGCTTCCCCATCCACACGATCAAGATCGACCAGTCGTTTGTGAAGGAAATCCACGACGAGCACGGACACTATCCCGTCATCCTGGCCATCATCTCAATTGCGCGCGGCCTGGGCCTGCACCTGATCGCCGAGGGCGTGGAAACGGAAGGGCAGGCGCGCTATCTGCAGGACAAGGGCTGCACCACGATGCAGGGCTATCTGTACCACCGGCCCATTTCGCTGGGCAGCTTCATCGGCGTGCTGCAGGAGCAGAACCGCCTGATCGCCGATGCCGCCCCCGCGCTGCCGCGGACGCTGGCCATCGAGGCCTGACCCATGCCGCTTGCCGCACCCCGCTACACGGCTGATTACCTGCGCCTGAAAGGGCTGGCCGAGAAGGGCAATGCGAATGCCCAGCACAGCCTGGGTTTCATGTATTTCAATGGCCAGGGGATCGAACAAAGCTATGCGCTGGCGCTGCACTGGTATGGCCTGGCCGCCGCGCAGGGGCTCGAACACGCGCAATACAACCTGGGTGTGATGTGCCAGAAAGGGCAGGGCGTGGCGCAGGATTTTGCGCAAGCGGCGCACTGGTACCAGAAGGCGGCCGAGCAGGGCTACGCGGCGGCGCAATACAACCTGGGCTGGCTGTATGCCAAGGGCCAGGGGCTCGCGCAAGATAGCGGGCTAGCCATGCTGTGGTTCAGCCGCGCGGCGGAACAGGGCGACGCGGGCGCGCAAAACAATCTGGGCATGATGTATGACAATGGCAAGGGCGTGCCGCAGGACTTCGTGCAAGCCATCGCCTGGTACCGCAAGGCGGCCGAACAGGGCTATGCACGGGCGCAGTTCAATCTGGGCCTGCGCTACGACAATGGCCAGGGCGTGCGCCAGGACCGCCAGCAGGCGACGGCCTGGATGCGCAAGGCGGCCGAACAGGGCTATGCGCCGGCCCAGTTCAACCTGGCGCTGCGCTATGAAAATGGCGACGTGCTGCCGCAGGACAGCAGGCAGGCGATCACTTGGTACCGGCGCGCGGCCGAGCAGGGCCACGCCAGTTCGCAGTTCAACCTGGGCCTGATCTACGACAATGGCCAGGGCGTGCCCTGCGATAAACAGGCGGCACTTGAGTGGTACGTGAAGGCGGCCGGCCAGGGGCACGCGGCGGCCCAGCACAACCTGGGCCTGCACCATGAACATGGCGCGCAGGACTATACCCGGGCGCAGGTCTTCTACCGCCAGGCGGCAGAGCAGGGCTTTCCCGCCGCGCAGTATCAGCTGGGACTCCTGCATGAGCACGGGCAGGGCATGCCTGCCGATGCGCAGGAAGCCATCTTCTGGTACCGCAAGGCGGCCGACCAGGGACATGTGCGGGCGCAGTTCGATCTGGGCCTGCGTTATGAACATGGCCAGGGCGTGCCGCAGGATCTATCGCTGGCGCTGGAGTGGTACCGCCGCGCCGCCGAGCAGGATTACGCGCCGGCGCAATACATGCAGGGCGTGTTGCATGACCGTGACGACGGCCCGGCGCCCGACAGCCAGCTGGCCTGCGCCTGTTACTGCCGCGCCGCCGCGCAAGGCCACAGTCTGGCCCAGTTTGCGCTGGGCCTGCGCCATGACAATGGCCAGGATGTGCCGCAGGATTATGCCGCCGCTTGGGACTGGTACGCGCTGGCCGCGCGCCAGGGCCATGCGCGGGCACAAATGAATCTGGGCCTGATGGCGGCCAGCGGCCAGGGTGGCCCGCTCGATTTGCAGCAGGCGTATATCTGGCTGTCGATGGCCGTGGCGGCCGGCGTGGCCGGCGCGGAAAAATCCTTGCGCCAGACCGCGGCGCGCATGCGCGAGACGGATCTGGCGCGGGTACGCGAACAGCTGGCGGCGATAGCAGGCTAAGCCATACCGCCGGCGTTAGCGTGCGCGGATACAACAGCAGGTGCCGTATAGTCCTTCCCTCCGCTATCTGTAGCACCCCTTGTTTCCCCCAAGCGCAAAAAATTGCTGCAGTATTTGCAGTTTTGATGTGCTAAGGTTCCAGCAAAAGGTGGTCTGTCTATTATTTAGAAAAGGAAAACTATGCGCCTGAACCCTTTCCCTGGCCGTTCGGCCGCCATCCTGTGTGCGCTGGTGTTGCTGTCGTCCGGCGCAGGCGCCGCCGGCCCCCTGGATGCCCTCAGCAACCAGGATGCCAGCAATGGCTTGAAGGCCGCGCTGGAAGCCGGATCGGCCGCCGCCGTTGCCAAGTTGGGCATCGAAAATGGCTTCCTGAACAATGACAAGGTCAAGATCAAGTTGCCTGGCATCCTTGAGCAAGCCAAACCCTTGCTGAAAATGACGGGCCGCGGCCAGCAACTGGACGACTTGGTGGTGGCCATGAACCGTGCCGCCGAGTCGGCAGTGCCTATGGCCAAGCCCTTGCTGCTCGACGCGGTCAAATCGATGAGCGTGAGCGATGCGAAAAATATCCTGTCCGGTGGCGACACTTCCGTGACGGATTTCTTCCGCCAGAAGACCTCGGCACCCCTGGCCGTCAAATTCCTGCCCATCGTGAAATCCGTTACCGACCGTTCGGGTCTGGCCAGCAAGTACAACAGCACCATGAGCCAGATCGGCAAGACAGGACTGGTGCCGCAGCAGCAATCGACGGTGGAAGGCTATGTCACGGACCGTGCGCTTGACGGCCTGTACCTGATGATCGGCGAGGAAGAAAAATCCATCCGCAGTAATCCGCTCGCGTATGGCAGCAAGATTATCGGCAAAGTATTTGGCAGTTTGAAGTAGGCCCCCCACCGCCGCCGCGAAGATTTGCTAGCGGCGTTCGATTCAGGTGTTTGCATCATAGACTTGCATGGCATCGATTAAGTCCGCTCCCATAGGCGGACGCTCAATCTGATCCATCGGTTTGTCATACCCGTCTTCAGAGGAGAGCGCAGCCGTTCCAGTATGTCGAATTCGATTGGTGTTGGGCTGGCCTACTTGGGTAGTCAGGATGTCGATTGCAGTAATGATATCGCTGCCAGGGACAGCGCAGCAATGGGCAGAGCGTTTCGTAGAATCCAGCTCTTCATGCTTGATGACTCGTTTAATGCCGCATTCAGCTTGTTGATGAGGTCTTCCGCGAGTCTGCATCGCCACCTGTGCCAGCTCAAGTTTATCGTTATGCTGTCAAGTTGCACTGAAAATTGCCCCATTTTCCCCATGAATTTGCAACGGAATCTGCCCCACGCTTGTAGCACAATTTCACCTGTCCTATCGGCAGGAGATCGGAGTGATCAACGTGGCACTACTCGGTATTATTCGACGCTGGCACCTTAGTGACCAGATTCCAATACGAGAAATCGCCCGGCGACTGGATATATCCACGCAATACCGTCCGACGCTGTCTGCGATCGGAAACCACTGAGCCCTCCTATGCGGAGTGGCGATCAGTTAGCGGATTAGACAAATACTCGTTGCAGCTATCCGGGTGGCTCAAGGCCGAGACGACTAAGCCGCGTAAGCAGCGGCGCAATTTGAAGCAGATCCATGAGGACCTGAAAGAGCTGGGTTATGCAGGGTCATACGACCGCGTAGCAGCGTTTGCCAGGCAGTGGCCTGCGGGTCAAACAGAGTGGATCAATTCTGCGAGCAAACGAACATCACAGCAACCATGCTGCAACGTTGCCAACAGTAGTGAAAGCCGCGTAAAATACAGGCTTCGCGGGTGTAGCTCAATGGTAGAGCAGAAGCTTCCCAAGCTTACGACGAGGGTTCGATTCCCTTCACCCGCTCCATTTTTCGCTGGCGCCTGGTTTGATGTGGCGCAGCCACTTATTTCTCCATTCCCATGTCCTCTGATACCCCAGCAAACGGCCCGGCGCGGCCGATGATGTACGATCCGACCGAACACCGCATCCGCAGTTTCGTGACCCGCGCGGGACGGCTTTCCGTGGCACAAGCGCGCGCGCTCGAGACTCTGGGGCCGCAGTTCCTGTTGCCTTTCGCCAAAGATACGATGGATTTCGAGCAGGTATTCGGCCGCAAGGCGCCCGTCATCCTGGAAATCGGTTTTGGCATGGGGGCGACGACTGCGCATATCGCCAAAGCCATGCCGGAGAAGGATTTCATCGGCGTCGAAGTGCATACGCCCGGTGTCGGCAGCCTGTTGAAGCTGATTGGCGAGGAGTCGCTGACGAATTTGCGCCTGCTGCAGCACGATGCGGTGGAAGTGCTCACGCACATGATTCCCGCCAATTCGCTGGCCGGCATCCACGTTTTCTTCCCCGATCCATGGCACAAGGCGCGCCATAACAAGCGCCGCCTGATCCAGTCGCCGTTCGTCAAGCAATTGACTGATCACCTGGCGCCGGGCGGCTATCTGCATTGCGCCACCGATTGGGAAGATTACGCGGTGCAAATGCTGGAAGTGCTGGGCGCCGAGCCGCAGTTGCGCAATAGCGCCGACGGTTATGCGCCACAACCGGCGTACCGTCCGCTGACCAAATTTGAAAACCGTGGCTTGAAGTTGGGCCATGGCGTGTGGGATCTGGTGTTCATCAAGAAATAAGCTGGTGCTTTGCCCACCTGTGCCGTTTGCACGACAACAAGCCTGCCGCGGCGACGCCGCAGGCTTTTTTTATGTGCGCGCTAGCTAGGCAAGGCCGCGGAATTACGGTAGTCTTATCTTTTTGCATTGATTGAGATTATGTCCAAAAAATACTCGTGACGGGCGCATCCGGTTTCATCGGTTCGCATACTTGTGTCGAATTGCTGGCTGCCGGCTTTGATGTCGTCGCGGTGGATAATCTGTGCAATAGCGCGCGCGAAGCGATGGCTCGGGTGGAGCGCATCTCCGGCAAAAGCGTGCCCTTCTATGTAGCGGACGTGCGCGACCGCGCGGCCATGGCCGCCGTTTTGCGTGAGCACGCCATCGATGCCGTGATCCATTTCGCAGGCTTGAAGGCGGTGGGCGAATCCGTGGCGCAGCCGCTGATGTATATGGACAACAATGTGTCGGGCACCGTGGCGCTGCTGGAAGTGCTGGCGGAGGCGAATGTGAAGCGTTTTGTCTTCAGCTCGTCGGCCACCGTGTATGGCGATCCGGAAGCCTTGCCGATCCTGGAATCGTCGCGCCTGTCCGTGACCAATCCATACGGCCGCTCCAAGCTGATGGTCGAGCAGATCCTGGCCGATCTCGTGCATGCCGATGCTCAATGGCAAGTCGGCGTGCTGCGCTACTTTAATCCGGTGGGCGCGCATGCCAGCGGCTTGATCGGTGAAGATCCGGCCGGCATCCCGAACAACCTGATGCCCTTCATCGCTCAGGTGGCCGTGGGCCGCCGCGAGCGCCTGGCCGTCTTCGGCAACGACTACGATACGCCGGATGGCACGGGCGTGCGCGACTACATCCACGTGGTCGACCTGGCGCTGGGCCATGTGGCCGCGTTGAACCGCCTGTTTTCTACCGAGGGCGGCTTTACCGTCAACCTGGGTACGGGCCACGGCTACAGCGTGCTCGATACCGTGCGCGCTTTCGAGGCCGCCAGCGGCCGCACCGTGCCGTACGACATCGTGCCGCGTCGCCCGGGCGACATCGCCAGCTGCTACGCCTCGGCCGACAAGGCGAAGGAACTGCTGGGCTGGCAAGCGCAGAAAAACATCGACGACATGTGCCGCGACCATTGGCGCTGGCAGCACCAGAACCCGCAAGGCTACGCGGCGTAAAAAAGTCCGCAGATACAAAAAATCCCGCTCACACGCAAGTGTGGCGGGATTTTTTTAGAGCGCCATCAACCCAATGGCGTCAAAGGTATCAATGGCGCCTGAAAAATGTCGGGGGCTAGGCGCCGCCCCGAAGACAGTACGCCAGTACGACGAGGGGCAGGCAACAACGCCCCAGGCATTTTCTCAGGCAGCCATTATGGATACAAGCCGCGTACTTCGCGAGCTTGCAGGACGCGCGTGCACGCCAGGATGAAGGTGGCGGTACGCATCGATACTTTCTTCTCTTGCGACACTTGCCATACCGAATCGAACGCTTCGCGCATGATGCGGGTCAGGCGGCTGTTGATTTCTTCTTCCGTCCAGAAGAAGCTCGAGAAGTTCTGTGCCCACTCAAAGTAGCTGACGGTCACGCCGCCAGCGTTGGCCAGCACGTCCGGTACGATCAGCACGCCGCGGTCAGTCAGGATGTCGTCCGCTGCCGGCAGGGTCGGGCCATTGGCGCCTTCCAGGATGATCTTGGCACGGATGACTTGTGCGCGTTCGGCGGTGATCTGCTGTTCCAGTGCGGCCGGGATCAGGATGTCGCAATCGATGCCCCAGAAATCTTCGCGCGGCACGAATGCCTCGGCGCCCGGGAAGCCTTCGACGCTGCCCACTTCGGCCACGTGTGCCAGCAATTGCGGGATGTTCAAGCCACCGGAATGCACTACGGTGGTTTTGTGGTCTTGTACCGCGACCACTTTCGAGCCGGCTTCTGCGAACATGCGGGCAGCGACGCCGCCCACGTTGCCGAAACCTTGCACGATGACTTTCGCGCCTTCGAGCGACATGCCGACCTTGGCGGCCGCATCGCAACCGACGACGAATACGCCGCGGCCCGTCGCATCGCGGCGACCCAGGCTGCCGCCCAGCGAGATCGGTTTGCCCGTCACCACGCCGGTCGACATATTGCCGCCGATCATGGCGTAGCTGTCCATCATCCACGCCATGACTTGTTCATTCGTGTTGACGTCCGGCGCCGGGATATCCTTGTTCGGTCCGATGATCATGCTGATCTCGCTCGTGTAGCGGCGGGTCAGGCGTTGCAGTTCGTTGCGCGACAGAGTCTTCGGATCGACACGGATACCGCCCTTGGCGCCGCCGTATGGCACGTTGACGGCTGCATTCTTGACTGTCATCCAGGCCGACAGAGCCATCACTTCCGACAGGGTCACGTCCTGGTGGAAGCGCACGCCGCCTTTACCCGGGCCGCGCGACAGATTGTGCTGCACGCGGTAGCCTTCGTAGTGGGCAATGGTGCCGTCATCGCGCTCGATAGGCACATCGACCGTCAGGATGCGCTTTGGACGCTTCAGCGTTTCCACCCAGCGCGACAGGTTGCCCAGGTACGGCGTAACGCGGTCGATCTGCTCGAGGTAGACGCCCCATGGGCCCAGGTCTTCAGGATTAAGGTAGGAAGGAAGTGCGTGCTTGCTGGTCATGCTTGATAAGCTCCTGGACAATACGAATACGTTAGAGGCACAGCCGAGATGCAGCTGCGCGCAGCGGAACCGCATCGTAGGCCATAGCCTCATGCCCCGGCCAATGCTTTGTGCGCATCCGGTTATGCATTTATTGCATAGTTGTGTTGCCAGGATAGCCAGTCAGGATGCGACGGTCTCGATGGTGCGTTTGCGGCGCTTGCCGGCGCGCGCCTTGCCATCCTGCGCCTGCACCAGGTATTGCCACAGGCTTTCGACGATCTGCTTGCCGGGACGCAGGCTTGACGGGCGCTCGCGGTACAAACGGATTTCCAGCTCGATTTCCCAGCCTGGTGCGCCGCCGTCGGCGCGTGCCAGATGCTTGTATTTGACGTCGCGCATGACGGCCGATTCGGGCAGGAAGGCGATGCCGCGGCCTTCCAGCGCCATCATTTTCAAGCCTTCGGCCATGTCCGTTTCGTAGCACGTCTCCAGGAACAGAGGCGCCTTGGCGTCGGCCACCAGCAATTCCACCATGCGTCCCAGGTAGGCGTTGTTGGTGTAGGAGAGGAAGGGCAACGGTTCTTTGGCGCTGCCCGGCAGGACGAAGTCCGGCACCCTGTCCTGGCCGCAGCGCGCATAGGCGCGCAGGGTTTCGCGGCCCATCACCAGCATGTCATAGCGGCCCGGGTCCAGCTGCACCGGTTGGCGCGGATGGTGGTAGCACAGCAGCAGATCGCAGCCGCCGTCGACCAGCTGCAGCACGGCGTCGTGCACGTTCAGTGCCATCAGGCGGCTGTTGATCGGCGCGAAACCTTCTTCCAGCGCCGTCAGCCACTTCGGCATGAAGGTCAGCGACAGGGTATGCGGCACGGCAAAGTCGACGCTTGTTTGCGTGGCCGCCCGCTTGCCGCGCAACAGGGCGCGCACGCCGTTGATCTGCCCCAGCATTTCCAGCGCCTGCTCGTAAAACACGGCGCCGGCCGGCGTCAATCGCGTAGGGTAGGAGGTGCGGTCGACGAGGTCGATGCCGAGCCAGTTTTCCAGCGACTGGATGCGCCGCGAGAAGGCCGGCTGGGTCACGTGGCGCAGGGCCGCGGAACGGCTGAAGTTATGCGTTTCAGCGAGTGAAATGAAGTCTTCCAGCCATTTGGTTTCCATCGCGGGACCGTTCTCTTATCAAGGACGCATGCAAGGTGTGGCGGTCAGGCCGTGCCGGGCGATGCCGCCGGCTGGTACAGGGCGGCGGGCAGGCCGAAGAACGACGGCGGGCCCAGGGTCGTGCCATCGAGCGAGCCGCCCGCGTTCAAGCTCTTGTTGATGGCCGACAGCAAAGAGCTGCGGCTGGCCAGGTTTTGCATCAGCGCGCGCGGGCCGTTGTGGAAGGTGTGCTGGGCGATATCCGCGGCGACGACAAAGATCGGTTCGCGGCGCAGGGGGAATTCCACCCATTCGCCGTCCTCGTCCTGGGCGCGGAAGGTATCGGGCAGGGTCATGGTATCGGAGTCGGGAAGGTGCGACGCCAGCACCAGGCCGAAGGCTTCCGGCACCACATCGGCCAGGCGGCGCATGGTGAGGTCTTCGCCGACCAGGGCACGGACTTGCGCTTCCACCGCGTCGTCGGCGTCGGGCTGGGCGCCGAGAATTTTCACTGCCTGATAGATCAGGTCGGACGAGAGTGCTTCCATCAAATCATCTCCAGGATCATGGCGACGATTTCGTCGCCGTACGAGGCCAGTTTTTTCTCGCCCACGCCGCTCACGCCGCGCATCTGTTCCAGCGAGGTGGGCTTGGCCTTGGCGATTTCGCGCAGGGTGGCATCGACAAAAATCACGTAGGCCGGCACGTTGTGCGTGCGCGCCGTCTCCACGCGCCACCAGCGCAGCTTGTCGAAGATCGCCTGTTCGCTGGTCGACAAATCCGTCTCGACATAGCCTTTTGCCACGCTGGTGCTGCGCTTGCTGGTCTTCACCGGTTTCTGGTACTGGCGCAGCTGCACCTTCTGGCCGCCCTTGAGCACGGGGCGCGAGGCGTCCGTCAGTTTCAGCGAGCTGTATTGTTCATGGTCGACCGAGACGAGGCCCAGCGCGATGGCCTGGCGCAGAATAGCTTTCCACTCCGCTTCGCCCAGGTCCGAGCCGATGCCGAAGACGGACAGGGAATCGTGGTGCCAGGTCTTGATGCGTTCCGATTCCACGCCGCGCAGCACGTCGATCACGTGCCCGCCGGCGAAGCGCTGGTCGACGCGGTAGATGGCCGACAGCAGTTTTTGCACGGGCACCGTGCCATCGAAGGACACGGGCGGCACCAAACAGGTGTCGCAATTGCCGCACGGCGAAGCCGGTTCGCCGAAGTATTCGAGCAGGCGCATGCGGCGGCAGCTGAGCGTTTCGCACAGGCCCAGCATGGCGTCGAGTTTCACGCCCAGCACGCGCTTGAAGGTGTCCTCCGCTTCCGATTCATCGATCATGCGCCGCTGCAGCACCACGTCCTGCAAGCCGTACGCCATCCAGGCGTTGGCGGCCATGCCGTCGCGGCCCGCGCGGCCCGTTTCCTGGTAATAGCCCTCGATGCTTTTCGGCAGATCCAGATGCGCCACGAAGCGCACGTCGGGCTTGTCGATGCCCATGCCGAAGGCGATGGTGGCGACCATGACGATGTTTTCTTCGCGCAGGAAGCGCGCCTGGTTGGCGCTGCGCTTGGCATACTCCATGCCGGCGTGATACGGCAGGGCGCGGATGCCGCTCTGGTTCAAAAATTCCGCCGTCTCTTCGACCTTTTTGCGCGACAGGCAGTAGACGATACCGCAGTCGCCCGCGTGTTCCGTGTTGATGAAGTCGAGCAGCTGCTTGCGGCCGTTCGCCTTTTCCACGATCTGGTAGCGGATGTTCGGCCGGTCGAAGGACGAGACGAACTGGCGCGCGTCTTCCAGTTGCAGACGCAGCGCGATTTCGGCGCGCGTCTGCGGGTCGGCCGTGGCAGTGAGCGCGATGCGCGGCACGTCCGGGAACTGCTCGTGCAGCACTGACAGCTTGATGTATTCGGGGCGGAAGTCGTGGCCCCATTGGGCCACGCAATGCGCTTCGTCGATGGCGAACAGCGAGATCTTCGAGGCCTGGAACAGGTCCAGACAACGTTGCGTCATCAGGCGCTCGGGCGCCACGTAGACGACGTCGATGCCGCCCGTGCGCACCAAGCGCTCGATGCGGCTCGCTTCTTCGTAGGTTTGCGTGGAATTGAGGAAGGCGGCGCGCACGCCGACTTCCTCCAGCGCGTCCACCTGGTCCTGCATCAGCGCGATCAATGGCGAGACGACGACGCCGACGCCGTCGCGCAGCAGGGCCGGAATCTGATAGCACAGCGACTTGCCGCCGCCCGTGGGCATCAGCACCAGCGCGTCGCCGCCATGGCTGACGTGGTCGACGATATCGGCTTGCTGCCCGCGGAAGGCCGGGTAGCCGAAAACGGTTTGCAGCAGGTGCAGCGCGCGCTGGTTAAGATCTTGATTCATAGTGCCTTATTCTGCCCAAACAACCCAGCCGTAGTGGGCGCTGGCCAGGACCAGCAAGCCAAACACAATGCGGTACCAGGCAAAAAACGTGAAGTCGTGCGAACTGATGTAGCGCAGCAGCCAGCGCACGCACAGGAAGGCGGAGATGAAGGCGGCCACGGTGCCCAGGCCGAACAGGGGCACGTCAGTGGCCGACAGGATGTCGCGCGCTTTATACAGCGAATAGAAGGTGGCCGCCAGCAAGGTCGGGATAGCCAGGAAGAACGAGAATTCGGTGGCCGTCTTGCGCGACAGGCCCAGCAGCATGCCGCCGATGATGGTCGAGCCGGAACGGCTGGTGCCGGGAATCAGCGCGAACGCCTGCGCGCAGCCCACTTTCAAGGCGTCGAACGGCGTCATTTCATCGACCGAGTTGACGCGCACGGTGACGGGATTGGTGCGCGCGCGGCGCTCCACCAGCAAAATCACGATGCCGCCGATGATGAAGGCCATGGCCACGGGCACGGGCTTGAACAGCGCATGCTTGATCATCTTGCCGATAGCCAGACCGATGATGGCCAGGGGCAGGAAGGCGATGGCCACGTTCAGTACGAACTTGCGCGACTTGGCTTCGCTGCCGAAGGTGCTCAGCACGCTGCCGATGCGTTGGCGGTATTCCCAGCACACGGCCAGGATGGCGCCGGCCTGGATGGCAATCTCGAAGACATCCATGACTTCTTTCGATACATCTTTGGTAAAGTCGAGCAGGCTGCCGGCCAGGATCAAATGTCCCGTGGACGAAATCGGCAAGAATTCGGTAAAACCTTCGACCAGCCCCATGATGATGGCTTTTAAAGCAAGAATGAGATCCATAGATGTATAAAAGGGTATAAGTGACAGGATGGGGTGAGTGCGTGGCGCCAGCAATGTGCGCGGGGTCGAAGCTTACCATGCCGGAGGCACATCGAGCCGATTTGGGCGCTGGCGGGCAGCGGTTTTTTACCGCTGCCCGTCAGGCAAGGGGAGGGTTCAGGCAGCCTGTTTTGCCGGCGCCACCAGGCGCGCGCTGGCCGCCACGAGCAGCAGGGCGGCGCCCAGCATGGCGAAGGCGATATTCAGGCTGGTAGCGTGGGCGATGAAGCCGATCACGGCAGGGCCGGCCAGGATGCCCGCGTAGCCGATGGTGGTGATGGCCGCCACCGCCAGACTGGCCGGCATGGCATGTTGCTGGCCGGCCGCCGTGAACAGGATGGGCACGATGTTCGCCGCGCCCAGGCCGATCAGCACGAAGCCAAGCATTGCCAGGCTGGTGTGCGGCGCCAGCACGGCCAGGAAGAAGCCTGCTGCTGCAAACAAGCCGCCGAAAGTAAGCACCCGCTTTCCGCCAAAGTGGCTGACCACCTTATCACCCGTGAATCGGCCCACCGTCATGGCAATGGCGAAGGCGGCGTAGCCGAGGCCGCCCTTGGCTTCTTCCACGCCGCGCGTGGTGGTGAGGAACAGGGCGCTCCAGTCGAGAATGGCGCCTTCGGCCAGGAAGACGATAAAGCACAACAGGCCGATGAAAATGACGGCGCCATGCGGCATGACGAACAGCGGCGTCCTTTCGCCGGAGGCGGACGCCGTTGGCAACAGATGGCCTTGCGCCGCGCCCAGCACGCCACACAGCAGCAGCATCACCACCACGCAGGACCAGGCCGGTGTCAGGCCCAGCCACAGCAGCAAGGCCATACAAGCTGCGCCGGCAAAGCCGCCCACGCTGAACAACGCATGAAAGCCCGACATCATGGCGCCGCCGTTGGCCTTTTCGATGATCACGGCCTGGATGTTGATGGCCACGTCAAAGGTGCCCATGGCCGCGCCGAACACCAGCAGCACCAGGCCTAGTTGCGGCGGCGTGGCGGCCAGCGCCAGGCCGGGCAGCACGGCGATCAGCAGCAGGCCGGCGCCAACGATGACTTTGCGGCAGCCGAAGCGGGCGGAGAGCATGCCCGTAAACGGCATTGCGCATAGCGAGCCGGCGCCCAGGCACAGCAGCAAAATGCCGAGAGTCGCTTCATCGAGGCCCAGGCGCGACTTGGCGTAGGGAACCAGCGGGGCCCAGGCGGCCATGCCGAGGCCGGCAGCGAAGAAGACCAGGCGCGTGGCGCGTTGTTGCAGGGTGCCGGTGAGATGCATGGGGGAGCTTTTCTAGAGTCGGGGTGGATAAAATCAGGCGCGGGCGCGCAGCACTTGCACGCCCAGCCGTTCAAAGGCGGCCACGTGGGCCGCATCGGCATCGGCTTCCAGCACCAGGTGCTGCAGCAAGCCCGTGGCCAGCACGCCGAAGGGCGCGGCCGTGCCCAGCTTGTCGCTGGTGACGGCGACGATGACGGCTTTGCTGGCGCCGGCGATGCTGCGCTTGAACTCGGCCTCGTCATAATTGAACGCCGTCACGCCCGCGTCCGCGCTCGGCGCCGCAGGCACCGAGGAAGCACAGGTCGGGATGCATGCGTTCGACGGTGCGCAGCGCCTGCGGGCCCAGGCTGGCGCCGGCGCGGCGGTCGACCCTGCCGCCAGCCATGATCAGTTCGATTTCCGGGCGTTCCATGAGCGCCAAGGCAATCGAGGGCGCATTGGTGATGACAGTGAGCGCCAACTCTGGCAAGGCGCTGGCGATGGCAAGATTGGTCGACCCCGCATCGAGAAACAGCACCTGGCCCGCGCGCACGAGGGAGACGGCGGCCTGCGCCAGGCGCGCCTTGCGTTCCGGCGCTTCCTGCTTGCGCTGCGTCAAGCTGCCGCCGTCGGGCGCCAGCGGCAGGGCGCCGCCATACACGCGCTGGCACAGGCCGGCCGCCGCCATCTCGCGCAGGTCGCGCCGTATCGTATCTTCGGACACGTCGAGCTGGCGCGCCAGGTCCAGCGCCAGCACCCTGCCGTCGGCCTGCAATTGTTGCTGGATCAGCGCGTGGCGTTGTTTGAGGAGCAGGGTGGTGGACATGGGTATATTTCTGAAACGTGCATGAATGCGCATAAATATACGCAAACGTGCAAAGTCCGTCAATGTTTACCTGATGCGGGCATCGTGCTCAGGATCGGAGCGGGCAGGGACTGCCCACCATATCCCTGTTGCAAATCAATTTGCAAAAAAGATAAATTTACGTTTATGCTCATCGCCGATATCTTGATGCACCTTGGTGTTTGCTTGCCGAGGAATAAGGGAAACAGACGGATGAGCGACATTAAACTTTTCAAGTTGGCCCATGGCCAAGCCCAGGAACTGCAAGGTAGCGCGTCGGACCTGGAAAAACCATTGCAAACCTTGATTGAGGCAAACCTCGATACTTTGCTGAGTATCCGTTTTCTGGCGAGCGAGTATTCGACCGGCAAGACGCATGCTGGCCGCATCGATTCCCTTGGATTGGATGAGAACAATTGCCCGGTCATTCTTGAGTACAAACGTTCGGTTGGTGAAAATGTCATCAATCAAGGCTTGTACTATCTGGACTGGTTGATGGACCATCAGGCCGACTTTCAACTACTGGTCCTCGATAAGCTGGGCAAGCTTGCATCAGAGGCAATCGATTGGAGCGCGCCGCGGGTGATTTGCATTGCGGCTGACTTTACCAAGTTTGATAGCCATGCCGTCCAGCAGATAGGCAGGACGATCGAACTTATCCGCTACCGCCGATTTGCAGAGGATCTGCTTCTGCTTGAGTCCGCCAGCGCCGGCATGGATCCAGCAACAAAGAAAGGCCCCGTCAAGCGGCAGACGTCGGCGCCAGCCAGGTTGGACACCATGGCTGCTGGACCCGCCGAGGTGGGCACGAACAAGCCGACGGGACCAGACAAGGCATTTGTACAAGTACTGGCAGGTCTGTCGGAAACCATGCGTCAGTTGTTGGCCTCGCTGGAGGATTACACGATGTCGCTGGGCGATGACGTTGAACGTAAAGAGCTACGCTTGTACCTGGCTTTCAAACGGCTGAAGAACTTTGCGACGGTGGTAATACACAAGAAGAACTGCCTCGTACTGTATTTGCACATCGACCCGGTTCCCGTATTGCACGTCTTGCCAAAAGCGCGCGACGTGACCGCCATCGGGCATTGGGGCACGGGTAACCTGGAGATCAGCATCAGCACGCTCGCGGAACTTGATGCGGCAAAGCCGTTCATTTTTGCCGCGTATGCAGGTCAGAGTGCAGTGAAAACGTAGCGGACGGTGACCTGTGCGCGTATCAGTTGTGCGGTGTCGTTGCCTGTTCCAGTTCGTCCAGCCAGCGGATGGCATGTTCGCGGCTGTCGCCGCACATCTCCTCGGATGGCTGCAAGCCGCCGCAAAACGCGGGCCGCTCCGGGCGGCCAAAGATATTGCAGCGGTTATCGTCGGCCAGTTGCACGCAGCGCACACCTGCAGGCTTTCCATCCGGCATGCCAGGAATCGGGCTGGTGATGGACGGTGCGGTGCAGCAGGCGCCGCAGGATGGGCGGCATGCCAGGGAAACGGCGGGGGACGGCATGGCGATGAGTGAAAAGGGACAGGGGCCGACAGTATAGCAAGCCGGCCCCCGTGCGTCGCCAGAGGCGCGTCTAGCGCAAGATGCTGACGCGCTTGCCGGACAAAGTACGGCGGGCCGGATCGCCATGCACGGTGATGCGGCCGGAACCGCTGGCGCGGGCATTGACTTCATTCTGGACGGTGACGTCGATGTCGCCGGAACCGTTGCTCGCCAAATAAGCAACGTCGCTGCGCAGGGCGGCCAGGTTGATATCGCCCGAGCCATTTACGTTGGCGTCGAGGCGCTGCACGGCGCCGCTGGCGCTGATGCTGCCCGAGCCGTTGACGGCCACGTTGATGCGTTCGCCGCGCAGGTTGCCCAACTGGATGTTGCCTGAACCGTTCTGCACCGCGTCCGTGTTGCCGCTGGCGAGGGCCGCCGCGTTGATGCTGCCCGAACCATTGTTGGCCACGTCGAAGCGCCCCACCGTGCCTGACAATTCGCTCTTCATCGAACCGCGCTGCTCCAGGCTGAAATCTTCGCCATTGAAACCACTGGCCACCAGGCGGCCAGAGCCGGAAATATTGATCTTCTTCAATTGCGGCGTCGTATAAATGACGTGGATGCCATTGCTGCTGCGAATGTTCGTATCGCTCCAGATGCGCAGGGTATTGCCGCTCACTTCGCTATGGATACGCGGCTGCAGATTGCTGTCCGCTTCGATCACCAGCGATGTTGCCGGCCCGACGCGCACGTCGATCTTCATATCGATGCGCTTCATGCTGTCGATGTCGAGCGTGTTGATATTGCTGACCTGGCGCACGTCGCGGCTCACTTGCTCGTTGCCCAGGATGGCATTGCCACCCGAGTCGGTATAGCGCACTTCGCCATCGTTGGGGTTGATGACGATGGCGCAACCGCCAAGGGCAACGGCACAGCACAGGGCCAGCAAGGTACGCATGGTGTTTCCTTTATGATTGTTGTAGTTCAGGACAAGAAAAAGCCGGCTGCCGCGCCGCGGCTGCCGTGCTGTCGATGACAAGGTAGCAAATCCGACACGCTTGTTGAGTGGAAATGCGATGAACTGCGCAAAATGGGGGCTGAAACGCATTCTGGTTCACTCTGCGCCGCAGGTCCGGCGCCAGAAGGTCGTGCCGCCAACGCCTGCACGGAGCGTACAATGCCTGTGTTCGGCGTGCCGGGCGGCGCCCCGCGCTGCGCGCATGACTGTTACGTCGGAAAAGAAACTTGAATAATGGTCCCCAGAAATCAAGGGCTTACCGCTCCCACCCCGGTCGCGGGCAAGGCATAAATTCTTGAACAGCGACTTTTCTGAGCTTCTCTTTGATGTGAAATTTCAATATATTCTTGAATGATCGCCTCAAACAGACAAGCGAATTCACTCCTTGGATGGTCGGAGGGAGGTTGGCCCCCAGCGCTTCAACACAAGTTTTGCCTGTGCGTCGCCCGGCCTGAACTCGACATGGCTGGCAAATTTCCGCACCTACCCTTGTAAATACTGTGGCGTTTTCGCGTTTCCTCACGTCTTTTGGGTGACGTGTTTGTTGGCGCCGACCCAATAATGACCACCGTTCTGAATGAAGAAATACCCAGGGAGGGGCGTTGCGTTTTTGAGTAGCAGTTGTGGATAAGTGCACCAAATAAAGAAGGGTAATTCGTGGAGGGCGTAGCCCGGAACGAATTCCTCTTCTTCTTCCTTGCGTAAATTAACGATATAAACGATTTATCCTGCTATGTAATTTTTTCCTTGTTTTACCTTCCGATCCATGGTCATCTGGAGCCCAGTCACCAGACTTGCTTTTGTTCTCTCGTACCTTGATTCTACCCTTAGCCGACGTGCTGGAAACGGTACGACTCGTTGTCCTTCTCCACGATGTGACAGTGGCGGGCGAGCCGGTCGAGTAACGCCATGGTCATCTTGCGTCGCCGAACACGTTCGACCATTCAGCGAAGCTCAGGTTGGTGGTGATGACGACGCTGGCATGCTCGTACAGCTTCGACAGCCGTCGGAACCGCAAGGCGCCACCGGCCTGACTGAACGGCCAGTGCCTTCGAAGCCGTGTCTCGCAGCGAGTCGGTAAAAGCCCGGCCCAGCTGATGACCGGCCAAGACCATTCCCACTGGCTCACGCTCCCTGGCCTGGGACCGCTTCAGCCACAGCGAGCCTGATCAACCGGAGGCATCTCGCCTCCTGGACTCACTTCCGGAATGCTGAAATTCCATTGCTTAAGTGGAAGGAATACGCTCGGCATCTGTTACCTAAAAATGACCGTTTTTGAACCACGCCCAATTTCTTTACATCTTCATTTAGTTTGATAATTATCAACATAATGTTGCGCCATGTCGTTAATCTAGTTTTTGCGGCGCCTTAGGATATGGTCGGAATTAACTTCCCGATTTTGACGCACCTGATGGGCGCGCTACGGCGTTACGCCTTGTTTGTGTGGCCCGTTCTGCTACGACGAACAACGCAGCCAGGGAGCCGAAAAAGTGTGCAATCGACCCTGTAGCGCTCTCACCCAACTGGTGAACGGTATCGAAGCAGCGAAAGTCAATGCTCATGCGGATCTCCAGACGAAATTGAGCGGTCAACTGCCGTCTCTAGGTTAAAAGATCTCGAACAGGCTCTTAGGCAGTAGCACAGTGCAATTGTAGCGGTATGGATCGTGCAGGCGTGATGATGCATTGCCAAGGGAGCTTCCAATAAAAACATTTGCAGCCGCTATTGCCGCTGCACCAAATATAGGGTAGGTGCATGGATTTTTGTCTCAGCAGCGAGCAGCAAGAAGCTGTCTCACACATCCATCGTTTTGCCCGCGAAGTGTTGTCCGCCTCGGCCAGCGAACGCATCGCGTCTTCCCATTTCGACCGCAACAAGTGGACGCAGGCGTCAGAGATCGGCCTGGCCGGTTTGCCGTTGCCTGAAGAGTGGGGCGGTTCCGGCTTTGGTGCGCTCGATACCATGCTCGCGGTGGAGGCGCTCGGCCAGGGTTGCGTCGACATGGGGCTGGTGTTCTCCTTGTGTGCACACATGTTCGCTTGCGCTGTGCCGCTGTGGCGCCATGGTTCGCGCGAGCTGCACGAGCGCTACCTGTCTGGTATGGCGAAAGGCAGCCTGATTGCCGCCAATGCGATCACCGAGCCTGGCTCCGGTTCCGACGTATTCGCAATGCGCAGCAGCGCGCGGCGCGACGGCGAGCACTACATCCTCAACGGCGAAAAATGTTTCGTCACCAATGCGCCGGTGGCCGATGTCTTCCTGCTGTATGCGAAGACCGATGCGCACCAATCCTATTTCGGCATCAGCGCCTTTTTGATCCCGCGCGGAACGCATGGCCTCACAGTGACTACCGGTGAGCGCAAGTCGGGCCTGTGCACCTCGCCCTGGGGCAGCGTCCATTTGGAAGACTGCAGAGTACCCGTATGGGCGCGCGTGGGCGACGAAGGCGCGGGCGCGACCATCTTCCATGACTCCATGATCTGGGAGCGCGGCTGCCTGTTTGCCGCCTATGTCGGCGCGATGGAGCGCGTGCTTCAGCAATGCGTCACGCATGCGCGCGAACGTAAGCAGTTCGGCCGTCCGATAGGACACAACCAGGCGGTGTCGGACCGGCTGGTCGACTTCAAGCTGCGCCTGGAAACATCGCGCCTGCTGCTGTACCGCGCCGGCTGGCTCTATGACCAGGGCCTGCCGCATGAAGAGGCGATCGCACAAAGTAAGCTGTGGGTGTCCGAGTGCGCGGTGCAATGTGGGCTGGACGCGGTACAGATCTTTGGTGGCGCCGGTGTCTGCAGCGAGACCGGCATCGATCGCTTGCTGCTGGATGCACTGCCGGCGCGCATCTTCTCCGGCACCAATGAAATACAGCGCGAGTTCATCGCACGGCACATGGGGCTGCGTTAGCCCGAATCATTCGGTTTCGCATACGCGCCGTACACATAGCTTGTCCGTGGCTAGCTGTAATCCAACGGTCCTGCAAAGCTGGCTTTTTGAAGGCAGCTGTTCAACCCGGGAAAAGGTAGAGACAGAAAATGGCAACGCAGAAAAAGTTCCCCAGCAAGGATTATGAAAAAGGTGCAGCGGACATTCCCGTTGCGGAGGATAGCGGTGTGCGGGAAGGCGAAGCGGTCGGCGCTTGCGACGTGGTGGTGGTCGGCGGCGGGCTGTCCGGCCTCGTGGCAGCCTGGAAGCTTGCTGGCCATAGCGTGCTGGTGCTGGAGCGGGAGTCCACGGTGGGCGGCGCGGCGCGCAGCGGGCAGCGCGGTGAACTACGCTTCGCCACAGCAGGCAGCTGCTTCCAGGAGCCGGTTCCCGGTTCGGACACGGCGCAATTACTGAGCGGGCTCGGCTTGTCCGATGCATGGCGCTCCACCGGCAACAGTCAATTCGTGCTGTTCAACACACGCCATCTGCTGCGCCGTCTGGGGGAGGTCACGCTGGGGCTGCTGAAGCAGCCGAAGGAGTTGCTGAACCCGGCGATGTATGGACTGACATGCAACCTGCTCGGCGCCGCATTGCGCGGCAAGAAATTCATCGCGGCGCCGAAGAAGCTGGGCGATCCGGTGTTTGCGGAACTATATGCCTACCTGCAGCGCTTCCGCAAGGATGGCGGCAAGTATCCGGCGGTACCGTGGCAACCCGGATGCGGCTGGACGCGCGAGGAGATGGAACAGTTCGACTCGATTTCGCTGGCCGAACTATTGTTCGATGAGAAAGTGCGTTCGCGGCTGCCAACGGCGCTGGTGCCGGATGCGAAGTTCGGCCCGCTGGTGCGCGATGCGGTCGAGACGACCCTGAAAGTGGAATGTCTGTCGGCGGCGGATGTGTCCGCCTATGTCGGGCTGCACTTCCTGGTCGGCTACTTGTATGGCACGCTGGTGACCTTCCCCGGCGGGAACGGTTATCTCAGCGAACGTCTGCAGGCGGCGTTGCGCGAGCGTGGCAACTGCCGTATGGCAGTCGGTGCGCGCGTGCAGACGGTTGCGCGTGATGGCGAACGTTACCGCATCACCTTTGAACGTCGCGGCGTGCAGAGCGAGGTCAGCGCCGGCGCGGTGGTGTGGGCCGCGCCCAAGCATGCAGCACTGGATGCGGTCTCCGGTTTGCCGGCGCAGCAGCAGCATGCGATACGTCAGATCCAGCACCGCGACTACTGCATCGCGAACGTCTACCTGCGCAACGCTGCCTGGACTGAATACTTCGGCGGCTATGTGATCGAAGGAGATACCGCCGCCGCTGCGCCGCTGGCCTGGTGCCGCAGCCGCGTGTGCGTGGTCGCCAACTGGCTGGACCGCGACAACGGTAAGAAAGCCGGTGTGCTGACCTTGCTGAAGCCGGTGGCGGAACGGCTCAACCAGGGCAAACTCGGCAAGACAGATTTTGCGCAGCTGCAGCAGGTGACCTTGCAGGAAGTGTCGGAAATGCTGCAGGCGAAGGGACTATCCACTGACGAGGTGGAAGACATCCGGATCTGGCGTTGGTCGCGTGCGTTGGTGGTCGCTACGCGCGGGCAAATTAAAGCCGACTTGTTTGTGCGGGCATCGCAGCCGGTGGGTGGGGTTTCCTTTGCGAACCAGGACAGCGTCGGCATCGGCAACCTGGAGAGCGCAGTGAGCGCAGGGTTCAATGCGGCACAACAGGCGCAGGCATACCTGCAGCGCACGGCGGCGGATACGATGGTGGTGCAAGCACTGCGTTCCGGCCTGCATGTGATGGAAATTGCCGGCAACCCTGCGACCGGCGTGCAGCGTTTCGGCGGCAAGGCTAACTCGCTCAATACATTGATCGGCGCCGGCTTCCCGGTGCCACGCGCATATTGCGTAACGGTCGATGCCTGTCATGCTTTTTTGCAGGCATCCGGATTGGCGGCCTGGATCGACGGCATGGACAAGGTCGACCGCGACACCTCCGCCGACATCCGCGCACGCATTGCGCAAGCGCCGTTGCCGCCCGCGCTGCAGGATGCGATCATCGCTGCCTATCGCGAACTCGGTAGTGGCCGGGTCGCGGTGCGATCCTCCGCCGTCAATGAAGACGGCGATGCACAATCATTTGCAGGCCAGTACGACACCTTCCTGCACGTGGAGGGCGAGACCGCGCTGCTCGATTGCGTGAAGCGTTGCTGGGCGTCGCTGTGGAACGAACGCGCGCATGCCTACCAGGGGCGCAACCGGGCCGACGGCGGCATTGCGGTGGTGATCCAGCAGATGATCGTTGCCGATGCTGCCGGCGTGTTGTTCACTGCCGACCCGATCAGCGGCGATGCCGGACGCACGGTGATCGAATCTTGCTGGGGATTGGGCGAGGGCGTGGTGTCGGGCCAGGCGAGCACCGATACCTATGTGGTGGACAGCGACAGTCATGCGCTGATGGAACGTATTGTCCGGGCGAAGCCGGTGATGTGTGCGCGCGCTGCAGATGGCGTCGCGATGCAGGAGGTACCGCCGCAATTCGTTGATCAGCCGAGCCTGAGCGATGTGCAGGCATCCGAACTGGCGGCCTGTGCCGCACGCATTCGCCGCCATTACGGCTGCGAACTGGATATCGAATGGGCACTGAAGGATGACAGTATCTGGATACTGCAGGCACGGCCGATCACGGTGACTGCTTCCATCGCCGGTAAGCTGTACGGCGACGAGCAGGAAACCAATCAGCAGGTGCGCGACAACACTATGTTTTCGCGCATGGACACCGGTGAAATCCTGACCGGCCTGATGACGCCGCTCGGACTGTCCTTCACCCGCTTCTACCAGCACCACGTGCACGGCCCGGCAGTGAAGACCATGGGCTTGCTCGACATCGGCAGTTCGCAGTATTACGTCGGCTACCTGCAGGGTTATGTGTACCTGAACATCTCCGCATCGGCGCGGCTGCTGACGCAATGCCCTCCCACGCACGAGCCGATGAAGTTCACGCGGCGCTACGCGACCCCCGACGTCGACTTCACGCACTACAAAAATCCCTACGGCGAACCGGTGTCTGGGTTCCAATTCTTCAAGAGCAGCCTCTACTGGCTGGTATGCCAGGTACATAATATGGCGACTGCTGGCGGCACGGTGAACAAGATGATCTCCTTGCGCCAGCGCGAAACCGAGCGCTTCCGCAAGCTGGATTTCGAGAAGATGAGCCTGCCGCAGCTCAATGCCGAACTGCAGCGCATCGACCGCTACTTCCTCGAATCCTGTGCTGCCTACATGCCGTTCTTCCTGCAATCCTTCGCGCTGTACGATGCGCTGGCGGAGCTGTGCGAGAAGTGGCTGGGGAACGAAGGAAAAGGGCTGCAGAACCGCATCAAGGCATCGATGAACAACCTGCGTACCATCGAGGTGACGCGTGGCGTGTGCGAACTAGCAGCGCGCGTCGACCGCTCGCCGGTGCTGCGCACACTATTCCTGGAGACGCCGCTGGAGCAGTTGGCGGATAACTTGCAGCAGCATGCAGAGGGCCGCCGTTTCTGGAACGAGAATTTTGGCGCCTTCCTCGCGGACTTCGGATCGCGTGGTCGCCAGGAATTCGAACTCAGCATTCCGCGCTGGAACGACGATCCGACCTATCTGCTGCAAATCATCCGTCTGTACCTGACCAGCGATGTGCAGCTTGAATCGCGTCTGGCGACGATAGACAAGGCGCGCGAAGAAGACACGCGGCAGTTGCTGGACAAACTGCCGCTCAAGGCAAGGATGACATTCCGCTTCGTGATCGCCGCCTACGCGAAGATGGCGGAACGGCGCGAAGCGACGCGTCCGACCCTCATCGCCGAGACCTGGTTCTACCGCAAAATCATCGTCGAGGTGCTGCGCCGCGTCGAGGCGGAGGGTGTGTCTGGCATACAGGACCTGCCGTACATCGATTTCAACGAATTGCGCGATTACGTGGCCGGGCGCAAAACGGCGCAGCAGGCATTTGCTCCGCAACTGATTGCGCGCAACCGTCAGCAGCATCTGCTCAACGAGCGCCTGAAGGAACCGCCAATGGCGCTGATCGGCGGCCATGTGCCGCACCGCGACGATCAGATGTTGCTGGACGCGGCGCAGGGCGACCTGCTGCATGGCCTCGGCGCCAGCCCCGGCGTGGCGGTGGGGCGCGCCCGCGTGATCACCGACCTCAACCGCCAGGCGGGCGAATTCCGCCAGGGCGAAATTCTGGTGGCACGCTTTACCGATGCATCGTGGACGCCGCTGTTCGTGCTGGCGGCCGGGGTGGTCGCAGACATCGGCTCGGCCTTGTCGCACAGCTCCATCGTGTCGCGGGAGTTCGGTATTCCGGCGGTCGTCAATGCGAAGCAGGCGACGCAGACCATACGCACCGGCGACCTGATCTACCTCGACGGTGACGGCGGCGTGGTGCGCATCGAGGAACGCGTTGCCGATACCGACGAACCGCTGGTCGAGCAGAGAGTGATCGCATAAACATTCGGTAGTTATCTCCGCAGATTTCAATTTTCCACTAAAGGACAAAAATATGGATATGACGGCTATAGGCGTGGTTGTTGTCACGCGCCGCCGCGAGTTCTTTGAAACCGGTCTCAGTGTGTTGAACGATGTGCGCGGCGAAGTATTCCAGCACGTGGAAATTGATGCC
The DNA here is from genome assembly GCF_023509035.1 of Janthinobacterium lividum. Classification (NCBI taxonomy): domain Bacteria; kingdom Pseudomonadati; phylum Pseudomonadota; class Betaproteobacteria; order Burkholderiales; family Oxalobacteraceae; genus Janthinobacterium; species Janthinobacterium lividum. The sequence goes on from NZ_CP075583.1 coordinate 1,528,271, forward strand.
GACATCGACTATGCACCAGCACAGTCGGTGTCGAACCCGGTATATCTCGAAGCGTGCGACAAGGCGGTGCGCTTCCTCGCCGCGCGCCAGGAACGCTTGGCGATCAAGGTGATCCAAGCCGACAGTCTGGAGGCGGCGTTCGACAAAATTACCGCCTCGCCCACGCAGGGCGGCTTCCAGATTTGCATGCTGTTCATCGATTACGCCGATCCGCTGTACGATGGCATCAGCCCGCAAGAAATCGACGAGCAGCTTGCTAGCTTCCACGCGCGCCTGCAAGAGGCGGCGGTGCCGGCATTCTGCTCTTCGTTTTCGACGGCGGTATTCACCTCGCCGCACGAGAACCGCATCCGCTACCAGCCGATGGAATACATCGAATGCATCCTGCCGTCCGAAAGGGCGGTGCTGCAGACGGAGTTGCTCTGCCTGTGGATGGATTTCCTCGAACTCAGTTATGTCAATCGCCGCGCCAAGACCGACACACGCGGCCCGCGCAGGAATACGCTGGCCTGCTTCCTGACCGGCTTCCTGTCCGGGCGCGCCTGCAGTGACTGGCTCGGTTTTTACTTCACCGGTTCGCTGGTGTCCAATCTGATCAATTATTTTGAAGTGGAAGCGAACCGGCTTGGCGCGCTGGTGCTACGTGGACCGAGCGAACACAGCCTGGCTTGCGGCGCGATGGCCAACTGGCAGCTTTACAAGAAGCCGTTCGCAGTGATCGTTACCAGCGGCATGATCGACGAATTCCGGGGTACGCTCGCCAACCTGCGCGAGGCGCGCGCCAAGGGCTTCATCGTATGCGCGGAAAACCGTGCCAGCCAGTGGTTTGCGTTCCAGGGCACGATTTCTAGCGAGGAGGATACGCGTGCGGTGCTGCAGGCGCGCGGCATTCCTTATGTGTACATGGAAGACGTCGACAATATCGCTGAAGACCTTCGACGCGCGGTGGCGCTGTACGACGCAGGGCAGGGGCCGGTGGTGCTGTTGGCGACGCAGGCAGTGCTCGACGCCGGCGACGAACTGGATCCGGCTCTGTTTGCACCTGCGGTCAACGAGTGCACGGCAGCGCCCGACGAGGCGGTGCAGGATGTTTTGCACGACGTGATGCAGATCATCAACCAAGGGCCGGAACGGCTGCTGTGGCAATGCGGGCCGATGGATGAGGAAGAACTGGCGTTGACCTTGTCGATCGCCGAGCGTGCCGGCATCGCGCTGACCGATTCCCTCACCCATCCCGGTTCGGTGCCGAAGTACCGCGACGGCAAGCGTATTCCAAATTACATCGGCACGCTGGCAGTGTACGGCTACAGCCCGCGCGTGTACAACTATTTGCATACCAGGGACAAGCTCAATCCGCAGTCGCAGCAATGCCTGTTCTTCATGAAAAGCAAGCTTGGGCAGGTCAGTACGCCGTTTTCGGAAGGCCGGCTGAAGCGCAAGCTGAGAATCGTGCAACTGACCCGCAACGCCGCACACATTTCACCCTTTACCGACCATGGGTTGGTGATGGACTACCGTAGCTTCCTGCGCCATGTGGACCGCCACCTCGACGTGTCGCCGGCCTTGCGCGAACGCCGCTGTCGACTGATGGCCTCGGTGCCGGACACGCCGTCGGATGTGGCAAGCAAACTGCCGGCGACACCGATGAGCCCGAACTATTTTTTCGCGCGCCTGAATCAACTGGTGGAAAAGCTGATCGTCGAGCGCGCTTACGACTACACCGGCCTGTACGACGTCGGCCGCTGCGGCATGTCGGCGGTCCGCAACGTCGCGCGCACCCGGCGCGGCTTTTCCGGTTGGTACGGACGGGCGCTGATGGGGGATGCGCTGCAGGCCACGCTGAGCGTCGCGTACACCAGCGGCACCAACGTTGTCGCCTTCATCGGCGACGGCGCCAAGGGCCTCGTGCCCGAAATTCTGCCGAGCTTTATCGAGAACGCGCTGAATTATCCTGACCGCATGCGTAAGAATTTCACCGTCTTCTACTTCATGAACGGCGGCCACTCGGTGATCAACACCTACCAGGAGCGCATCCTGTTCAACCGCACCTCGCGCCAGATGCGACTGGTGAACCTGATGTCCGCGGACTGGGAAGAAGACATCTGCGGTCTGCAGGTCTGCGCGCGCACGCTCGACAGCTTCGACGCCGACATGCTGGCCGAGGCGCTGCAGAAGCCGGGGCGCGTCAATCTGTTCTCGGTGGTGGTTGGGCATAACAACGAAGGCGACGGAATAAGCTTGGCGACGGCGACGGGATGGCAGCGCGATGAGATGCAGATTGAGCCGGCTGCCGTGGCGGACGATGTGCCGTTGATCGTGTGACGACAGATAGCTCGTGCTCGGACGGGCTCCTTTTCCCTGCCAGGAGGAGGGGATAAGTAGTGACGGCGGCTAACTTTAATGATCCCCATAAGAAACAAGTATCAGGAGAAACAATGAAATTTGGATTCATCGCACATCCGACGTCGGTCGGACTCAAGCGTTACGTGAAGATGCTCGACCTGCTGCAGCGTCAATCGAAAGACCTGCAAAGCGGCTACCAACGTGACTTGTGGCGCCGCGAAAACATGGTTCCCTTCGTTGACTTCGGCCAGATCCGTTCCGCCGCCGGCGCCACCTGCGAAGGCATCGTGCACTACCTGCCGCTGACCGCTGATGAAATGCTGGCGTCGGCGCGCGAGGTGCAGGAACGCATCTTCGAAGGCATCGATACGCTGGGCAAACAGGGCGCACAACTAGTCGGCCTCGGAGGCTTCACGTCCATCATCGGCAAGCGCGGCTTGGTCACCGCCGAGCGCGCCAGCCTGCCGGTCACTAGCGGCAATTCGCTCACTACCTATGCCGGTTACAAGGCCCTGCTGCAGGTGTTCGAATGGCTGCAACTGCGCCCGCAGGAGGCACGGGTGGCGATTGTCGGTTACCCCGGCTCGATCTGCCTGTCTCTGGCGAAACTGCTGCTGGCGCAAGGCTGTCGCCTCGACCTGTTGTACCGCAGCGGCAGCGCCAGTCCGGACGAATTGCTGGAACACCTGCCGGCGAAATGGCATGCGCAGGTGACGCTGCGCGACAGCATCGACGACTGCTATGTGAACAACCGCATCTTCGCATCGGCTACCTCGTCCGGCGACGTGATCGACGAGGCGCGCCTGCTGCCGGGTTCGATCGTGGTCGATATTGCGTTGCCGCGCGATGCGGTCCGCAGCACGCCGCCACGTACCGACACGCTGGTGATCGACGGCGGCTGCATGACCGCGTCGCCGCAGGTGAAGCTGGGCGGGGAATCATTGAACATGGCGATCAAGCAGCAGATCAACGGCTGCCTGACCGAGACCATGGTGCTGGCCTTGGAAGGGCGCGCCGAGTGCTTTTCCATCGGGCGCACGCTGGAGCCGGAAAAGGTGCTGGAGATCGGTGCGCTGGCTGAGCGCCACGGCTTTTACGCATTCCCGCTGGCATCCTGGGGTGAGCGCATCAATGAGAAAATCATCAGCGGCCTGCGTCGTTATCACCGGCGGCAGGAGTCCGCTCCGGCACAAGCGGATGGCGGCGAACAGCGTCGTACACAGACGCTGCAGCGCTACCGCAGCCACATCAATCCAATGATGGCCGACTTCCTCGGCATGCAGCGCTGCGATCATGTGTTCGATCGCGCCGAGCAATGCACGCTTACCGATACCGAAGGCCGACAATTCCTCGACATGGTGTCCGGTTACGGTTGCCTGAACCTCGGCCACAATCCGAGCATCGTGACCGATGCGATCCGGAAGTTCCTGACCGATTCGACGCCCAACTTCGTGCAATACGTGTCGTTGCCGCAGGAGACCGCAAAGCTGGCCGAACGCTTGTGCGCGATTGCGCCCGGCGAATTCGAGCGTGTGTTCTTCAGCAACTCCGGCACCGAAGCGGTGGAGGCGGCGCTGAAACTGGCGCGTGCTGCCACCGGCCGCACACGCTTCGTGTATGCGGAAAACAGTTACCACGGCAAGACGCTGGGCGCGTTGTCGGTGACCGGCCGCGAAAAGCACAAGAAGCATTTCCGGCCGCTGGTGCCGGGCTGTGTCGGAGTGGCTTTCGGCGATCTCGAGGCATTGCGGAGCGAATTGATATCCGAAGAGGTGGCGGCCTACATTGTCGAACCGATCCAGGGCGAGGGTGGCGTCAAGATGCCGCCGGCCGGTTATCTGGCGGCGGCGCAGGAGATCTGTCGTCAGACCGGCACGCTGTTGATCGTCGACGAGATCCAGACCGGGCTGGGACGCACCGGCCGCATGTTCGCCAGCGAGTGGGAAGGACTTGAGCCGGACATTATGGTGCTGGCGAAATCGCTGTCGGGCGGCTTGATCCCGATCGGCGCCACGCTCAGCACCGCGCAGGTATGGGATGCCGCCTACGGCACCATGGGCCGTTTCCTGCTGCACACATCCACCTTCGGTGGCTGCAACATCGCCGCGGTCGCCGGCCTGGCCGCGCTCGACGGCCTGCATCAGCAGGGTCTGGCCGAACGCGCGGACGAACTCGGTACCTACTTCAAGGCGGAACTGGAAAAAGCCACCGAGCACTATCCGTTCATCGCCGAAGTGCGCGGGCGCGGCCTGATGCTCGGCATCCAGCTCGACAACGATTTCGCGGGCGCGGTGGAAGCCTGCGCACGCGAATTCGGCACGCGCCTGCCGGGCGACTGGCACCTGACCTACCGTTTCTTCCCCGATGAAGTGAAGCAGCACCTGGCCGATGCGATGAGCAAGATGGAAGAGTCGCTGGCCGAGATGTTCTGCATGCGCTTCGTTACCAAGCTCAGCAATGACCACGGCATCCTCACCTTCGTCACGGCCAATAGTTCGACCGTGATCCGCATCCAGCCGCCGCTGGTGATCAGCCGGGAAGAAATCGATCACTTCGTGCGTTCGTTCGCGACCGTCTGCGAAGAAATGTCCACCTTTTTAAATTAATGGGAACCGTAACATGGAAATGAATAAAGAGCAGATCGTTGACTTGATGATGGGATTTTTCAAGACCAAGACGATTACTTCCGCCCTGGAACTTAAAGTCTTCGACGCGCTGGAGCAAGGCCCGGCAACGGCAGAAGCCATTTGCGAGCACCGCAACATTCCGCTGCAATCCGGCAAGCGCCTGCTGATCGCGTTGACTGCCATCGGCCTGCTGGCGAAGGAGGAGGATCATTTCTGCCTCACTAAGGCTGCGAGCGAATACATGGTGAGTGGTTCAGCGCAATGGCTGGGCTGGCTCGGTCGCCATATCGATACCTTCCTGTATCCGCTGTGGTCACATACGGCGCAAGGGGTGCGTGACGACAAGGATCAGCGTCAGGCGGCTTTCGGTGATGACCGCAGCTGGTTCAGCATCCTGTACCAGAACCCGCAGGATGTAGTTGATTTCCAGGAATTCCTCGGCATTTTCGCGAAACCCTTTATCGAGGGCATGCTGCAGGGATTCGATTTTTCCGGCTACAGGAAATTCATGGATATCGGCAGCGGCATCGGCACCTTGCCGATGGCTGTCGCTGCGCGCTATCCACAGCTTGGCCTTAGCGTCTGCGAACTGCCGCAGGCGACTAGCTTCGTGCGCGACAAGATCGCCGAGAACGGTTATGCCGACCGCATCAAGATCGTGGCGGGCGACGTCATCAGCGGCACCATCCCCAAGGGGGAACACGACCTGATTCATCTCGGCTGGATGCTGCACGACTATGCGCCGGACATCCAGATGCAGATCCTGCGTCACATCCACGAGGCGCTGCCGCCGGGCGGCACCTTCATCGCTAGCGAGACACCGTTGGCCGATGACGAAAGCGGCCCACTGTTCACGTCGCTGCTGTCGATCAACATGCTGGTGTCCACTGACGGCGGCATCGAATCGACCTGCACGCAATACCTGCAACGCTTCACAGAAGCGGGCTTCGTCAATGCAAGGGTGCAGGCGATACCGGGGCCACGCACCTTGTTCATCGGCGAAAAGCGGAAATGAGCGCGGCTGTCAGAAACCTGAAAACATCATCTAACGAGAGGACACTATGTTAGGAAACAAGCTTCTCGCGTATATCGCGGAGAACTACCTCGGCGGCGAGTGCCAGCAGTTTGCGTTGGACACGCCCTTGCTGGAATTGAACATCATCGATTCCAGTGCGTTGTTCGATCTGGTCGACCTGCTGCGGCGGGAAGCCGGCGTGACGGTGCCGCTGAAGGCGGTCGTCCCGAACAATTTCAAATCGGTGCAGCACATGCTGGATCTGGTCGAGCGCCTGCAAAGCGAAAGCCGACCGACACTGGCCCAGGCAGCGGGGGTAGCATGATGAACGTACAGGTAATCGACCACATCGCAACGCCGGACGCAGGACTGCAGGCGTATGTGCTGGACATGTTCCAAACCCACACCGGCTACGCACGCGCCGACCTCGTGCCGGATGCCGATTTTGAGAGCGATCTCGGCATCGACTCGGTTACGCTGGCCACAACCCTTGCGGAGCTTTTACAAGGCGCTCGGCCTGTCCAGCCGGCAAAATCCGCAACACACAAGCACGATTGCGCTCGTGCTGGCGCATATCGGGCAATGCCTGGAACAGGACGGAAAGACGCTTGCCTTGCCGCAGCGACCCTGCGTGCCGGAGCACGCAGCCGATGCGCTGACGACGGCGGTAATCGCCGCCTACAGCCGGCACACCGGTTACAAGCCGAGCGAGCTCGTGCTGGATGCCGAGCTGGAGAGTGATCTCGGCATCGACTCCGTTACTCAGGCAGCCGTGTTGTCCGAGCTTCCCAAGTTGCTTGGGATTGCCGCCGTCACCTTTCCCACAGGGTTGACCAGCATTGCACAGGTCATCGCGCATCTGCGGCCTCTCGTGCACCTGGAAATGCTGGAACCGGCAGCTCCGGCAATTGCAGTTCCGCCGGCGACGAAAGAAAAGAAGTGGTCAGAGTTCATCGACAACCTCGGCCATGCTGACGTCAGCGCTATTTCCGTGGCGGCAGAGCCGACAGCGGACGACGCTCGTACGATGAAGGATTTCGTCAACATCCCGCATCGCGACCTGTTCCATAAGGCCCGCGAGTTCAATACGTTCTATCAGCGCAAGCAGCAAGAACAGTTGTACTGGTACGGCATGCCGCTGGAATCGCGCTGCAGCAACCGTGCGGTGATCTACGACGAGGTCAGCGGCAAGCGTCGGGAATTCCTGATGTTTGCGTCGAACAATTACCTGGGCCTGGCGAATCATCCGGAAGTGATCGAGGCGATCGTCAAGGGCGTGCGCGAATACGGTGCCACTAATACCGGCTGCCGCCTGATCGGCGGCACCAATGTGCTGCACATGGAACTGGAGCGGCGGCTGGCGAAGCTGAAGGGCAGGCAGGCATGTATCGTCTACCCGTCCGGCTATTCCGCCAACCTGGGATGCATTTCCGCGCTGGCCGGGCAGAACGATCTGATCTTTACCGATGCGCTGAACCACATGAGCATCCAGGACGGCTGCAAGCTGGCCGGCGCAGCGCGCAAGATTTATCCGCACGACCTGGACGGACTGGAAAAAATTCTACAGAAATATGCCGACCACGACGGCGGCAAGCTGATCGTCACCGACGGCGTGTTCAGCATGCACGGCGATGTGGTCGACTTGCCGCGCCTGGTCGCGCTGGCGAAGCAATACGGTGCGCGGGTCTTGGTTGACGATGCGCATTCCACCGGTGTGCTCGGCCGCACCGGTTCGGGCACCACCGAGCATTTCGGCATGAAGGGCGCGGTGGACCTGGAAGTCGGCACCATGAGCAAGACCTTGGCTGGCGTCGGCGGCTTCGTTTGCGGCGACGAGGAGGTGGTCGATTACCTGCGTTTCTATTCGCATTCCTATGTGTTTGCAGCCACTATCCCGGCGGCGGTCGCGGCCGGCCTGATCGCCGCGATCGACGTGATGGAGCGCGAGCCGCAGCGCATCAGCATGCTGTGGCGCAACGTCCATCACTTGCGCGGCCATTTGCTGAAAGCCGGGTTCGACCTTGAGCATTCCGCCAGCGCGATCATCCCGGTGGTGGTCGGCGATGATCGCAAGACGCTGGAATTTGGACGCGCGGCGCGTGCACGCGGCATGTATTGCCAGACCGTCGTGTTCCCCGGCGTCGCTGTCGGCGATGCGCGTTTGCGCATCAGCGTGAGCAGCGAGCACACGGCGGATGATCTGGATGAGGCGGCGCAGATACTGGTGGATGCGGCGAAGGAGGTGGGGGTGGAGGTGCGGGGATAGGTTTTCAGGTGAAGGACTTACGGTTCCTTCCCCTCTGTAAGGGGGAAGGTGCCCTATCCCGGATAGCAATGTGCGTGCACGGAAACGGCAAAGGACCGGTTACCCTCTTTTTTACAAAGAAGTGAAGCACCTCAATCTAATTAACGGACGAACATGAGCACTCCAACCTTCACCCCAGTCATTGATTACCTGCGCACCTCCGCGCAGGAACATCCCGATCGCCTTGCATTCGTTGATCCTGATGACATCAGTTTTAGACAGTTCTACCAGGCCGTGCGCCAGCGCGCTGCACATTTTGCCCGCCATGGAACACAGCATGGCGACCGCGTCGCCATCTGGCTGCCGAAATGCCAGGACTATGCGTTGTCGCTATATGCGGCGATGGAAATCGGCGCCGTCTATGTGCCACTGGACGGCACGCAGCCGGCGGAACGCGCAAGGAAAATCCTGGACAGCGCCGAACCGACGGTGCTGGTCACGGATGCCGCACATTTCCGTGCGCTGGACGGATGGCAGCGCGATACGCTGAAACTGATACTGATCGTTGATGATGTGCCTTGCGATTATGCGCCGGTTGGTAACACTGCGATCATGAAGGTTGCCGCAATACAGCCGTCGGTCGAACTGCCGCCACCATTCGCCGCCGGTGTGGACGATCTTGCCGCCATCCTGTTTACGTCCGGCTCCACAGGCGTGCCGAAAGGCGTGCAGATCAGCTACGGTAACCTGCACAGTTTCATCGCTTGGGCACTGGCGGAATTCAAGATGACGTCGCACGACGTATTCGCCAACCATGCCGGTTTTCATTTCGACCTTAGCACCTTCGATTACTTCGTCGCTGCTGCAGTCGGCGGTGCGGTATGGATCGTGCGCGAGGACGAGCAGCGCGATCTTGCGGCGCTGATCGCCGGCATCCGGCGACACAAGGTCAGCGTCTGGTACAGCGTGCCGTCGGCACTCGCGCTGCTGGCTGGCAGCGGCGAGCTGACATCTGAGGTTACTGCATCGTTGCGCCATGTGCTGTTCGCTGGCGAGGTATTCCCGATACGGCAACTGCAGGCATTGAAATCCTGCCTGCCTGCGACATGCGCGCTGTATAACCTGTACGGCCCGACCGAGACCAACGTCTGTTTGTACTACCACGTGCGCGAAGATGACATGGCCCGCGATAAGCCAGTCTATATCGGCAGCACGCTGCCCGGCGTGATTGCGGAAATTCTCGACGCCGACGGGCAGCCGGTCAGCGGCGAACGTGCGATCGGCGAACTGGTCGTTTCTGGCGCGTGCGTGACGCCTGGCTACTGGCGCCGGCAGGAACCGGCCAATCACGTCAACCATCTGCACGGGCGGCATGCCACAGGTGACTTGGTCGGCATCGAGAACGGCTTCCTGTACTACCACGGCCGCAAGGACCGCATGCTCAAGCTCAACGGCAACCGTATCGAGCTGGGCGAAATCGAAGCGGTGCTGGGCGCGATGCCGGGTATCGCAGAAGTCGCGGTCGTGGCGGAGTGCGCGGGGGATACGCAACACATCGTTGCCTATTACACGCTGCGTCATGCCGGCGAAAGACTTGGCGTGCTCGATATCAAGAGCTACTGCAGCGCCCGGCTTCCGCGCTACATGATCCCCAGGCTTGCCTGGCAACTGGAAGAATTGCCGAAGAATGCGAATGGCAAGATCGACTACCGCGCGCTGGAGCAACTGACTCGCAGCACCAGCGACACCGCAGCCATGCCGCATGCGGACGACCGCAACGACATCGTCACCGCCGATGCATAAGCCGCCGGCTTTCGAACCGATCGCGATCATCGGCATCGGTTGCCTGTATCCACAGGCGCGCGGTAAGGATGCGTTCTGGCGGCAGCTGCAGGCGGGGAAGTCTCACTTTGCACCGCTGCCGCTGGCACGTTACTGGGACACTGACGGCAACGTGCGCGAACAGTTGCGGGGATGGCACGGCGCCTTTTTCGACGAGATGGAATTCGATTTCAAGCGCTTCCGCATTCCGCCGGTCTACCGCAAATCGGTATCGCAAATGATGTTGATGCTGTTACAGGTGGCGGACGAGTGCGTGCGCGATGCCGGGTATGACAAGCGCGATCTGCCGCGCGATGAAGTGGCCGTTATGTGCGGCACCTGCTTCGGCTTCGACAGCACCATCGCCAACGCACTGAAGGTGGAAGGCGTGCGGCTGGCGCATGAACTTGCTGGCAGCACCGAGGAATTTTCGCTCCTGAAGGAGACATTGCGCGAGCGCTTCGGTTCCTCCTCGCATGACCGGGTCGGCGAAATGGCAAGCAGCATTCCGGCGCGCATTGCATCCTTCCTGTCGCTGCGTGGTCCGGTGCAGGCAATGGAATGCGCGGATGCGACCGGCTACGCGCTGCTGGAGGCGGCAAGCCTGTCGCTTCATAGCGGCCAGAGCAGGGCAGTAATCGTCGCCAGCGGACAACGCATCGAGAGCCTTCTGACGCCGTTGGCACTGGCAAGAAAGGGTTTTACTGGCGCCTGCGGCGGCCACCCTTTTGCGCAGGACGGAGCAGGCACGCCGATGGGCGAAGGCGCCACAGCGCTGCTGCTCAAACGCTTGTCCGATGCGCGACGCGACAACGACCGCATCTACAGCGTGCTGCGCGGCATGGGTGCGGCAAGGCAGGACGTGCCGGGGGCATTGGCTTATGCAGTTGATGGCACGGCGGCGTTCCATGTGATCAATGAAGCTTGTGCTCAGGCGGAAGTGACGGCGGCGGCGCAACAGTATATCGACTGCGTGCTGCCCGGCATCGGCAGCCAGGCGCCGCAGTTGTTTAGCGTCTTGAGCGATGCATGTGCGGAAGGCAAGCATCGGCCGCTGCAAGTTGGCGCCAGTGTCGCCACATTCGGTCATACCTTTGCCAATGCGGCACTCGCCGCGGTAGCAGGCAGCAGCCTGGCGTTGCACGAAAAAACCTTGCCGCAGATGCGGAGTTCGGCAGCGCTGCATGCGCGTGCCGGTATTGCGTATTCCGATGCTGCTATTCCTTGGCCTGGCGACGCGCCGCAGCTTGCCGGCGTCTTTGGCAGTAGCCTGACCGGCGTGCAATGGCATCTGCTGCTGTCGGCACCCGAAAGTGCCAGTCATGCATTGTCGTCCGATATGTCGCCTTCGCAAGAAGAGCAGGAACCGATTGCGATCGTCGGCATCGGCGGTGCCTTTGGTCCCTGCAGCAATAGCGCCGACTTCGCGCAGCGCCTGTTCGACGGCCTTGATGCAGTGCAGCCGCTGCCGGAAAACGTGCTGCCGCGCTCCGCCTATTTTGGCGAAGGCGAGGCCGGTGTGCTGTCCAGCTATGCGCAATACGGCGCTGACCTCAAGCAGCGCGAGTATTACGATGCCGGTCTTGCCGCATATAAAATATTCCCGAAGCGCGCTGCCGCGCTGGATATCGCGCAAAAGCTGACCCTGCATGTCGCCGCCGAAGCACTGGTCGATTTCGGCTTGGCGCAGAAGCGCGACAAGCTCGGCCGCACCGCGGTGATCGTCGCCTCCAATCTCAGCCTGGGCCGCGAGCGCGAACTCGCGTGCCGGCTGCACGCGCCTGAACTGGTGCGCACCTTGGGAAGCGTGCCCGATGCCGGTACGGCGGACAACGGCATCGATCATTTCACGCTGGACGGCTACCTTGCCAGCGGCAGTGCGGCACTGGTGTCGGCCTGCTTCGGCCTTGCCGCGATGCCGGTCGCGGTGGAAGCGGCCTGCGCGTCGTCACTGGCAGTGTTCAACAATGCGGTGCTGGCGTTGCGTCGGCATCGCTACGACCTGGTGCTGGCCGGCGGCGTCGAATTGCCGGCCAACCTGCGCGATCTGGTGCTCTGTTCGTCGCAAATGATGCTGTCGCAACAAAGGATAGCGCCGTTTGCCGAGCATGCCGACGGCTTCTCGCCGGGCGATGGCGCGGCGCTGTTCGTGCTCAAGCGGCTCAGCGATGCGCTGCGCGACGGCGACCGTATTCATGCGACGATCACCGGCGTTGGCGGCTCCGCCGATGCAGTGTCGATGACCGCGCCCGATCCGGACGGGCAGGCGCTGGCGATGCGCCGCGCCTTCGCGCAGGCCGGCTATGCGGCAGCCAGCGTGCAGTACGTCGAAGCACACGGTACCGGCACGCGCCTGGGCGATCTCGCGGAACTGACGTCGATCGGCAGCGTGTACGGCGGCGCGCGCGCAGTGCCGCTGCGCATCGGTTCGGTCAAATCCAACATCGGTCATACCTTCGCCGCCGCTGGCGCCGCCGGCTTGCTGAAAACGGTGCTTGCCTTGCAGCGGCATGCGCTGCCGGCCACCTTGCTGCGCCGCCGGATCGATCCGCAGTTGCCGCTGGCGGGCATCCCGGCCGAACTGGTGACCGCCAACACGCGCTGGGATGCGATCGACGGCAGCCGGCGCGCGGCGGTCAGTTCCTTCGGCACTGGCGGCATCAATTACCACCTGCTGGTGCAAGCAGATGGCAGCGTTCACTAACCACGGGAGTCTCACATGCAATCCATCGTCCATAAAATCCGCCTGCTTGACATCGGCCATGCGCAGGCTTTCGAAAACTGGGTACTGGATACCGACTATGCGACCTGTCCGGAATTGCCGAGTGTGCGCAGTTTCGACGTGCACCGGGTCAGTAGCGCGCATGATGCGCCGTTCCACTATATCGAGGTAATCAAGGTGAGCAGCAACGAGGCATTCAAGCGCGACATGGGCAGCGTGAGCTTCGCGCGGCTGGTGGCATGCTTTTCCACGATGGCGGAAGTGGTGGAGGAAGTCGCCGGCACACAGCTCGGCGCCGGTTACCGGGCGCCTGCATGAGCGGCATTGCCGCAATCATGTTGCCTCAGACGGAAACGCCTTGCATAGTGGGCATCGGTGACTGCGTTGTCAGCGCAGTGTCGGTCGAAGCGGTAGCGCGGCGCGAAAATGATCATGTTTACCTCACACGCATGTTTGGCAATACCGAGCGCGAGCGGCTGCACGGATTGCGGCTGGCCAAGCGGCGCCGCGAATGGATGGCCGGGCGCGTCGCCGCCAAGGCCGCATTACAGCATCTGCATGCGCAGGCCGGTGCCGAATCGCCGTTGCATGCACTGGTCATCGGCAACAGCAGTGCCGAACACAATCGGGGCCAGCCGGAGGCAGCCGGTGGCCATGTCAGCATCAGCCATTCGCAAGGATATGCGGTGGCTGCGGCCAGTGCTTATCCGGTCGGCATCGATATAGAGCGTGTGAGGCCGTTTCCGGATGCAGCGCGCGAGATGGCATTTACTGCGCATGAATTGCGCGTCAGCGCCGCCGGCGGCGATGCCGTCTGTACTGCCGTCTGGGCCTTCAAGGAAGCCTTCATGAAGGCACACGGGAAAAGCATATTCGGCTGGTTTGCCGACATCGAGCTGGAAGCAATCGGCTGCGATGGCTACTTGTCATGGCGCGTGTCGCCGCGCCTGGTGGCACAGTTGCCGAGCAGCCAAGGATCGCAGCTTAGCGGCTACGGCGGGCTGATCGGCGATTACGCGCTGGCGCTGGTAGGACAGTGCGTGTCACACGGGTACGGGTAAGGGACGTTTATGGAATTTGAAGAAAACCTGCTACAAGCAGTCGACATTGCGCGCCAGGCGCCGTCTTCGCACAACTGCCAGCCATGGAAGCTGGTGTACATCGAAGACAGGCGGATGCGGGCGCAACTTTGCCGGCACATGCTTGGGCGGAGCACGAGCAGTTGCTGCTGCTGGGCATCGATCGCAAGCGTACGTTGAGAGCACTACCCGGTCTTACGCTGGAAATGCAGCTCAGTTGCGGCATGTTCCTCGGCTTGTTGAGCGCGGCCTTCGATGCGCTGGGCTTTCACTGCAACTGGCACTGGCTGGATATGCTGGATACGCAGACCCCGGCAGCCATGCCATTCTTGCAATCGCTGGAACAACGGTATGGCTGCCGGGGCCTGGTGTTGCTTGCTCTGCAGCCGCAGCACGTTCCAGATGCCACGGCATTAGCCGGGTTGCAAGACAGCGTCCGGCAGCGCCGTACTCATCGCGCGCCGTTTGCCGAGGGCAGTTGCAGTGACATGGTGCTCGCGCAATTGCTGGAACGGCACTGGCCGGAACAACTGACCGGGGACCAACTGCATATCCGGGTGGAACGCAGCCCGGCCTTCATTGCCCGTGCCGCCGATTTGGTACGGCAGTTCGCGGCGCTGGACTTCTCCAGCTACCGCGCATGGAAGGAAACCTACCGCTACCTGCATTTCGATCCGCGCAAGCCGGCCGAGGACGGTTTTTATCTGCATAGCCTGATGGGACCGATGTCGCCGCTGCGTACGCGCATCATGCAATGTGTGCTGGCGCCGGAGGTCATGCAAGTGCTGCGCATCGTGCGCGTGCCGCATAACATGGCGGCGCAACTGGCGGCGCTGGTAGAAGACTCAGCGCAACTGCTGTTGTGTAGCCTGCCGTCGGACGACGTTGCATCGACGGTGATGGTCCAGGCCGGCGCGCGCCTGATGGAAGTATGGCTGAACGCGCAGCGGCTCGGACTTGCGCTGCACCCGCTCAGCGTGATGCTGCAGCACAACCGGGCGCGCGGCGAATTGCAGCGCCTGGCCGGCGGCGACCGGCGCATCGTTTTCTTCGCGCGCCTCGGTGCGATCAGGCAGCGGCACGGCGAATGCCTGCGTAGGCCGCTTGCCGCCATCATTGAAACCCACGGCGAGACAGTCTGATCCTCCCGCCATATATGCGGGGCGCCAATCGGCCAGCGCCATCGACCCATACGCTTTTCACCTCGCAGGCTTGCTCAAGACCGAGGCGGCCAAATCACGCAAGCAACGGCGCAGCCTAAAACAGCTTCACGAGGATCTAACGGAATTGGGGTTCAAGGGGTCTTACGACCGAGTGGCGGCGTTCGCCAGGCAATGGAAGGAGGGTCAAACAGAGTGGGTCAATTCGGTGCGCAAAAGAACAACTGACATTACACGAACAAAAATTTATACGTAAATCATTGATTATGTTCATTATTTGTCATTTTGTATTTTAACAATTTACACAGAAAAATGATTTTTTGATTTCTACAGTGAGATCTTTAGTTGTCATAAATAAACAATATTTTTACTGTGCAAACCAGAAAAGCATTTGTTTTCCCCATGTGTGTGCGATGAATTTCGATGTAGAAAACGATTTAGCTGAGAAGTTAGACATTCGGCGCACTGGCCTCATAATTCCTCGTGCTGACCTTCGGACTACGAGTTGTATAATCTCGATCACGCGTTTAGCGAGGTCGATAGGAATTCTTGTACTCTAGTCCATACCTCGTCTGATACTGAACTACACCTGAAATGGCTTTTCGCCACGCATAGACAGATTGCACACGGCTTGTACTTTTTGCGTGTTCCTATATCCGCTGGCAAGTTTTTGTTGCATTGCGTGCAAAGGGACGTGTCGTCCAACGCATAACACGGCTGTTACGTCGGAATAGAAACTTGAATCAGGCCTCTTTGAAATCAAGGACTTAAAATTCTCACAGTGCCAAATTTACGTTGCGCCATTCTTGAATGATATCGTGAGTAAAGGTTGTTTTGCCAAGTAGCTTTAATATATTTTTGAATAGAGCTCTGCACGCGTATGTGCTTGAGGGGAGGCGCCGTTTTGCATCCACGTCTTGTTGTCTTTCATTACCTTTCGCTTTGTAAAGTTCAGGCAGATGGCCGCGTGTAGGTCGAAAGTTTGCGACACATGTGTGCCAAGCAGGCCAATTCGATGAAGCAAGAGTGAAATGCGGTGCGATTCTTCTTAGTTAGGACACGAGAAAATCCTGCTCAGCCTTCGTTTGTTGCGCATGCTAGTTTTTCCATTGCTTCGCTTCAGACTCGAAAGCTTTGGCGCTGACGTGGTGACGCCGAAGCTCGGGCAAGCGATCATCTTGATCCGTGGAAAATACAAATCTATGTGCATTTTCAGGCGTGAATCGCTGAAAGCAATTTGCAAGCTCAAGCGACAAGACTGTACCTCTGTTCGGAGGACGATGACCTATCCTTGTGTACAGCAAATGGCGGGGACCAAGAGGCATGTAAATTTCTGTACCAACACTTCCCCAACCACCCAGAAAATCATAGCTCTTTGGCGAGTTATAGCTTAGTTTCACGACAGGGTCGTCGCTAGTAAGCCATCTCATTCCATCTGGGGATGTTCGATTGCTCGCAGAATTGCCCCACTCTGCTTGACCTGCCTTCCACTGCCTGTAAAACGCTGCCACGCGGTCGTATGACCCTGCATAGCGCTGCTCTTTCAGGTCCTCATAGATCTGCTTCAAATTGCGCCGCTGCTTACGCGGCTTAGTCGTCTCGGCCTTGAGCCACCCGGATAGCTGTACCGAGTATTTGTCTAATCCGCTAACTGATCGCCACTCCGCATAGGAGGGCTCAGTGATTTCCGATCGTAGGTAGCGTCGGACGGTATTGCGTGAGATATCCAGCCGCCTGGCGATTTCTCGTATTGGGATCTGGTCACGAAGGTGCCAGCGTCGAATGATACCGAGTAGAGCCACGTTGATTACTCCGATCTCCTGCCGATAAGACAGGTGGAATTGTGACATTAACGTGGGTCAGATTCTTTTACAAATTCGTGGGGAAAATGGGTCATTTTTCAGTGTAAATTAACAACTCAGGACAGAAAATCAATACAGGCAACATTTGCCGCAAGAACAGCGGCGGTTGTGTGGCGCGACACCATGCCTAGGATTGACTATGTAATAACGGCTACGTAACCCGCAGTGTGTAACACAAAAAATAACATTCCTAAGAATAAATTTATTTCCATCAATTGTTACAATTCGTGAGTATTTTTTATATTTTCATTGATACACTTCAAATTCGTTAAATTTTTGGAAATCTTGTTGAAGTTCGTTCCAAGTGATCCACCCATAAAATTATGAAGAAATTATGTTTTGCTTTAGTGATTATGTTCATCTCGTCCCAAGCAATTGCATCACCCATTTCACCTACAAATGCCGAGCAGAAAGCTGCGGCAGAGTCCCTTCGGGAAGTGACTCCAGACGCTTTGCAAAAATCGGTCGCAGACATCAGGATACTCTTGGCCAAGTTTCAACTTGCCATTAAAGAGAAAAATCGACTCGACTTTAACTCCCTTTTTTATCATCCTAATATTCCATGGATAGGGGTTATGGGGGCTGAGTCGTATGCGCGCATCGTCGTCAAATATCCTTCCGTCAAGAAAGTTGAGGAATTTTCTGCCTTGAGCTATACATCTTTTTTCGACGCGATTGTTGCACGGCCAATTTCATTCGAAGAAAAGTTTGATGATGTCGAAATAACTACTGATGGGGAAATCGGTTCAGCGAACTTTAAATACACGTTCTATGCCGGAAATTACAAGCAGAACTGGGGGAGTGAATCATGGCACTTGCTACTTACCAAAGATGGCTGGAAAATAAGTTCAGTGATCTATTCTGCGACCTGGAATCCGGAACCGCCTCCTGTACAGTGAATCGTGCTTCCTTCTTATTTGAACATGAATTTAAAAAATTGGTTAATTCGACGAGATAATATTAAGCGGCCAATGCGCTTATATTGTTTTTCCTATGCAGGTGGCAGCGCAGCAAATTATCTTGGCTGGCAACAGGCGATGGAACCCGATATTGAAATATGTGCCGTACAGTTACCTGGACGTGGTACGCGCATGGGAGAGAAACCAATTGGCTCCTTGTCCTTGGTCGTGGAGCGAATAGCCGAAAGTGTCGCTTTAAGTAATCACGAAAATTTCGCCTTTTTTGGTCATAGTTTGGGTGCATTAATTGCGTTTGAAGTCGCGCAATATAACCAGCGGAACAGACTTGAAATGCCACTACATTTATTCGCGTCCGGCTGTGCGGCTCCGCAAGCGCGCAGGCCACCACGCGGGCTCCACATGCTTCCAGATCGTGACTTTATCGAGGAACTAAGGAAATATAATGGAACACCCAATGAGATTCTTGAAAATCAAGAGTTGATGAGCTTTTTATTGCCCATGTTGCGTGCCGATTTCGGATTGGCGGACGAGTACGTCCATCGACATGCGCAGCGGCTTTCGGTTCCGATCAGCGTCCTGGCGGGACTCGACGACGACCTCTCATCTCCCGGCGTTGTATCCGATTGGCAGAAAGAAACAAGTGCCGCGTTTGATGTGCAATGGTTCGACGGAGGTCATTTTTTCGTCAACGACAGCCAAGCGCTCATCCACCGTTTCCTCAAAACCAAATTGGAAGAACTAGTGATGTAGGCGCACACACGTCACTTGCTTTGTGTCGTGCATGGCCTACTGGCAATTCAACTACTCGGCAACACTGCCGATTCTTTCGATCGCGACATTGTTCGGCTGTAGCGCAATCGCCCAACGACAAGGCGACGGTTTGCTAAACACGTCACGATAAGTCAGTCTAACCTCAACTTTTCCAGATTAATATGATTTCTTCTGTAGAGTCGAATTTTTCGACTTTGTTTGATCTCGTCCGATTTCGTGCCGCGTCGGCCGACAGCGCTGGTAGAACAGCGTTTACTTACTTGAAGGACGGCGAAAATGTTAGCGGTGAACTAACTTATGCGAAGCTTGACGAGCTTGCGCGCCTGCTGGCGGCGCGGCTGCAGAATCTGACGTCGCCCGGCGACCGTGTTCTTCTGGTATACCCGCCGGGACTTGACTACATCATCGCATTTTTTGCCTGTGTGTATGCTGGTGTCATCGCGGTTCCGGCCTTGCCACCGGCTAATCCGCGCGCACTTCCGCGCCTGCGTCTGATCGCTGCTGATGCGCAGGCGACCGTCGCAATGACCTCCAGCGAGATCCGAGACAGTATCGATAGCATCCAGTCGGAAGTTACCATTACTGACCCGCTGCGTGCGCTGACATGGGTCGCCACAAATGCACATTGTGAGGTTGCTGCTGATTGGGCCGAGCCGCAGGTTCATCCAACCGATTTGGTATTTCTGCAGTATACATCGGGCTCGACCGGCGACCCTAAAGGGGTAATGGTTAGCAATCGCAACCTGCTTGCCAACCTTGCTCTTAGCGTCCGAACCTATGGGATGGAGGCCGGCGACGTCTTTGTCTCGTGGCTGCCCCCACACCACGACTTTGGCTTAATTGGCGCGATTATTTTCCCAGTCTATGTCGGTGGACATAGTGTTCAGTTTCCCGCGGCAGCATTTCTCATGCGCCCCTATCGCTGGTTGAAGCTGATTTCGGATTACCGCGCAAAGATGACTGGTGCCCCTAACTTCGCCTATCAGCTCTGTGCACAGCGCGTCACGCCAGCACAGAAGTCCGGACTGGATTTGCGATGCTTATCCATCGCGGTAAACGGTGCTGAGCGCATTCGGGCCGAGACAATGCGTCAGTTCAATATGGCGTTTGCTGACGTTGGCTTGCGCGAGGGTGTGGTGACGCCGGCTTATGGAATGGCCGAGTCGGTATTGTTGGTTTGCGCAAGCATGAATCGTAGTCGCGACCAAGTGCCACTCGTTCAGCGGGTCAGCCAGTCTGGACTCGATGGCGCGTGCGCGGTACCCTCTGCTGCACCATCCGGCGGCGTTGAGCTTGTCTCGACTGGAAAATCGTTCGTCCAGGATCACTGCATCGCCATCGTGGATCCGATGCAGTCCGTTACGTTACCCGAGGGGCACATTGGCGAGATTTGGGTCAGCGGCCCATCCGTGGCACAGGGCTATTGGAATCGGGCTGAAGCGAGCCACGCGGTGTTCGGCGCACGCTTGGCAGACGACAAACGTTCATGGTTACGCACCGGCGACCTCGGATATTTTTGCGGCGAAGAGTTATACGTCACTGGCCGTATCAAGGAACTGATGATTGTCAATGGACGTAATGTATATCCGCAGGATGTCGAGTCGACGGTCGAACGCCTCAGTTCTGCCTTTCGCCCCAATGGATGTGCTGTGTTTTCTTTGGAGGACGAGGACGGCAGCGGTATTGTCATCGTGCAGGAAGTGGAATCGCGCCAGCAGGTCGACGGTCCGGCACTACTATCGCCCCTGCGCACTGAACTCTCAGAGTTACACGATATATCTGAGTTGGCTGCCGTCGTGTTGCTCAAGCCGGGAAAACTGCCCCGCACATCCAGTGGGAAGCTACAACGTTTGCGTTGCCGCCAGATGTATTTGGCAGAAGAATTCGAGCCGATCTGGTCTTGGCGTTGCGATGGCCGAGCTGCTAACCGCGAGCACGTTAGCGCACGCACGGAGGTTGAGGCCGAACTGCTGTCCTTGTGGTCTCAGGCGTTCGACCGCAATGACCTGTCCATTATGGATAATTTTTTTCGCTTTGGGCGGACATTCACTGCTCGCTGCTCAATTAGTCGCCGATGTCAATGCAAAGTTTGCGACCAACTTGACACTGTCGAGTCTATTTACGGCCGCGACAATCGCAGCGCTGGCCCAAGAAGTAGCGCGGCGTGCCGGCCAGACGCCGGTGGCCGGCACGCACATCGCGCGGGTTCAACATGGTGACGTCGCTGTACTGTCATATGCCCAACGCCGCTTCTGGTTTCTCGACCAGTACCAGTCAGGCAACGCCTTTTATACCGTGCCGATGGCCTTCAGCTTCCATGGCACGGTCAACGCGGTGCTGCTCGAGCGTGCCTTGAACGCAGTCATCGCGCGCCATGCGGCACTGCGTACCGTGTTCCACGTGGTCGATGGTCACCCCTATCAAGCCATTCGGCCTGCACTTGAGCTTAGCCTTCAGGTTGTGGATCTGCCCGCGTCCGACCAAGTTCGTGCCGAAATAGCACACGAAGCAGCCCAGCCGTTTGATTTGGTAAACGGCCCCCTAATTCGCGCACGACTGCTTCGCCTGCCGACCGGAGAGCAAACGTTGCTGGTGACGATCCATCACATTGTCTATGACGGCAGTTCGACGAAAGTGCTGTTGAACGAGTTAGGTGTGTTTTACGCTGCCTTGCAGGGCGGATACTCGGCGCACCTGATGCCGCTCCCGATCCAATATCTCGATTATGTGATGTGGGAACGTGAGCGTTTTGATCAGGCCAATGTTGGTGAGGATGTTGCATTCTGGAAAGCGCATCTGGCGCAATCTGCGCCGCTGTTGCCATTACGAACTGACCGCCCGCGCACATTGATCACTCACGGAGCAGGTGCGGCCTTCCATCGTACGCTGGCAGCGCCGCTAGTGGCACGTCTGAATTCGCTGAGTAGTGCTCGCCATGCCACTTTGTTTATGACGTTGGCTGCGGCCATGAATGTACTTTTATTCCGTTACACGGAGTGCGAAGACTTTTGTATTGCGACATTGGCGGCCAACCGCCCGGCCCAGACGGATGCGCTGATCGGCAACTTCATCAACGTTGTGCCGCTACGGGCAACGCTGCGAGGCAGCGACAGCTTTTACGATGTCTTGGAGTCGACCAAACGCAATTTCCTTGCGTCGTACGAACGGCAATTGCCGTTTGAGCTGATCCTCAATCATGTCGCTCCCGAAAGCGTAGCGTCCTATACTCCCTATGCGCAGGTAGCGCTAAACTTTCATACTGAGTTTAATGCATCCATGGCAAATCAGTGGTGCCAGGACACTATGATGACTGTATCTGGCCGTGAGGCCGACAGTATTCATCATGCCGCGTTCGACCTGAAACTCGAAATCACCCGGACAGCGGATTCGCTTGCTTTGGTCTACGAGTACAGCACCGAGCTTTACGACACCGCCACGATTACCCGCTGGGCTACTCAGTTCGAGGCTCTGCTGGTGCAATTGACGGACCAGCCTGCCCGGGCGGTTTCCTTGCTCGATATGCTCACTGGCGCCGAGCGCGCGGCCATGGAGGCGACGTGGCGCGCTGACCGTGCGGACTATCCCGTCCCAGCTTCGCTGACAGCCTTGCTGAATCGCCAGGCGGCGCGCAGCCCCGACGCCACCGCCGTCGTCTGTGGAGCCGAGCGGCTCAGTTATGATCAGCTGCACAGCCAAGCCAACCGACTAGCGCAAGCATTGCGGGCCATGGGAGCCAGCCAGAACGTGCGTATTGGTTTGTTCGTGGAACGCTCCTTGCCGTTGGTCGTGGGCGTCCTTGCCGTGGTCAAGGCAGGCGCCGCGTACGTGCCGCTCGACCCGGCTTACCCATCCCAGAGGTTGGCCTATATGATTGATGACGCGAAGCCATCAATCTTGCTCACGCAACGACATCTCATAAAGGGCTTGCCACGGTCGGACTTGCCCGTGCTCTGCATCGAGGACGTAGCCGGCGAAGGTGACGTCGATACGACACGCGCAGTGAATGAGTTCATCGACGACATGCCGGGTACCCTTGCTTACCTGATCTACACCTCTGGATCGACCGGGGAACCTAAAGGTGCGATGGTGACCAAGAAGGGAATGCTGAACCTGCTTTCATGGTTTAACCGACAGTTCGCCATTAGCGAGGCAGACCGCGTTTTGCTGTTGTCGTCGTTCAGCTTCGATTTGACGCAAAAGAACATCTTTTCTGTGTTGATGGTTGGTGGGCAGCTGCACTTGGCACCTGAATACTACGATCCGGTTCAGCTGGGCGAATATATCGACGATGCGCGGATCACCTTCCTTAACTGCGCTCCGAGTGCTTATTATCCATTGCTAGGCCATCGTGCAGGAAACGCGCTGCGCCAAGTCTTCCTTGGCGGCGAGTCTATCAACGCGGCACTATTGCACCAAGCCTATCGGGACGTCGCGCACGCACCGGTGATCCACAATACCTATGGCCCAACCGAAGCGTCCGATGTGGTGGCGTTCTATTCCTGGGATCCGCGCAGCCCGATAACGACCGTGCCGATTGGAAAGGCAATTTCCAACACTCGGCTGTATGTGCTCGATGCTCAGTTGCAGCCAGTGATGCCGGGTCTGACGGGGGAACTCTACGTGGGAGGCGATGGTGTCGGACTCGGCTATCTGAACCGATCTGAGCTTACCGCCGAGCGCTTCTTGCCGGATCCCTATGCGCGTGAGGTAGGGGAGCGCATGTATCGAACCGGCGACCTGGTGCGGCAATTGGCCAGCTCCGACCTGGAATATATCGGCCGCATCGATCACCAGGTGAAGCTGCGCGGCTTCCGCGTCGAACTAGGCGAAGTCGAGGCGGCATTGATGGCACTGCCGGAAATTGCTCATGCGCTGGTGCTCATGCGCGAGGACTGTCCAGGCGACCAACGCCTTGTCGCTTACGTCATTGCGCCCGAGGGGAGCGTCGCCGATGCGGGCGGGGTGCGCAAAGCCTTGGCTCGGATATTGCCTGCCCATCTCGTTCCGTCTCACGTCGAACCGTTGCCGGCGTTTCCGCTGACTCCGAATGGCAAAGTCGATCGCCATGCGCTGCCGGTCCCGCGCGACGTCACCGTGGTTGGCGAAGGGGCCGAGCCGGCCAGCGACATCGAGCGGACCTTGGCACGGATATGGTCTGTCACCCTCAAACGCGACGGAATTGGTCTTCATGATGACTTTTTCGCACTCGGCGGACACTCACTGCTGGCCACGCAGCTCGTCTCGCAAGTGCGCGCCGAACTGGGAGTCAACCTGACGTTGCGCACAGTTTTCGAGCGGCGCACGCTCGGAGCGCTGTCTTCTTGGATCGCGGCGAATGCCGACGATACACACCAGTTCGACAGTGCGGAGATCACGCTGCAGTGTACCGTGCCCGATGTTGATGCACCGCTTTCCTTTGCCCAGCAGCGACTGTGGCTTCATGCGCAACGGCATCCCGGCAGGGCGGTGTACAACCTGCCCTTCGCCCTCGAGCTGAGCGGGGTTTTGGACTTGCGCGCGTTGCGTCGCAGTCTTGTTGAAATTGCTCAACGTCACGCCGTCCTGCGCACTAGCTTTGACACGATCGATGGGGTGCCATGCGCGCGTGTCCACGCAAGTGCGTCGCCACCGTTGTATATTCGGGACCTTTCCGACCAGCAAGGCGCCGGCCAGAAAGCCCGGCTGGATGCCCTGATGAACGAAGAGATCCATACTCCGTTCGATCTGAGTTTGCCGGCGTTGCCACGGCTTAACTTGTTTAAGCTGCGGGCAGAGCGGCATGTACTTTTAATCACGATGCACCATATAGTCGCCGACGGCTGGTCAGTGGGACTGCTATTGCGCGAGCTGACAGCGGTGTACGGGGCTTTCCAGCATGAGCAGTCATCGCCACTGTCTATTCCTGCCTATCAATACGGCGATTTCGCCCGCTGGCAGCGCCAGCGTTTCGCCGCCGGCGCCTTTGCCGATCAGCTAGCGTATTGGCGTACCAAGCTCGACGGCGCTCCGGGTGTGCTTGCCCTGCCCACGGACAGGGCGCGCTGCGCTACGACCAGCCAGCGCGGTGGCTTGATCCGCTTCATGATCGACGCGTCCGCTACCGGCGCCCTAACCAGTATGGCGGAGCAGGCACAGGGCACGTTGTTCATGGCGTTCGCGGCATTGTTTGCGACTCTGTTGTACCGCTATACGGGCCAGCGCGATATTTGTGTGGGAACGCCGATCGCCAACCGACATCACCAGGAACTGGAATCGATGGTTGGATTTTTCGTCAACACGGTAGTGCTGCGTATGCTGCTTAATGACGGTAGCAGTTTCCACTCGCTCCTCGAACAAGTGAGGGACACTGCCCAGGAAGCGTATGCTCACCAGGACCTGCCCTTTGACGAACTTGTCGGCGCATTAGGGGGGCGAGACGCGACGGGCAGTCGCCGCTGTTCCAAGTCATGCTGGCCATGCAAAACACGCCTGCTGACGTGCTGGCATTGCCTGGCGTCGTCGCGCGCGAGCTGCCGTTGCAGACCGAAACAGCAAAGTTCGATCTGACGCTGCACATAGTGCCGGCGGCCCATGGCCTTGAATGCGCCTTCGAATTTAACGCGGATCTGTTCGACACCGCAACCATCATGCGCTGGCGTGAGAATTTGAGTATGATCATCGACGCGGTCGTGGCAACCCCGTCCGCACCGTTGGCCCAACTACCAATGTTGCCGGAGGAGCAATTCAATCAAGTGGTGCGCTCCTTTGGGCAAGCCAGTAGCAGTGCGCCGGCTGCACATGTCTTGCTGCATGGCTGGTTTGAACAGCGCGCGGCCACTGCGCCATTGGCCTTGGCGATGGTGCATGGCGCCGACACGCTGACCTACGCGGCGCTGAATCGCCGTGCCAACCAGCTTGCCCACTACTTGATCGAACGCGGCGTTTGCCGCGATGACAGAGTCGCAGTGTTGTTGGCGCCAGGCATTGGTCTGCTGATTGGTATCCTCGGCGTCTTGAAGTCGGGAGCCGCATATGTGCCATGTGATCCTGCTCATCCGCAGGAACGATTGGCTTATATATTGGCCGATAGCGGTGCGGTGGCGTTGGTGGCCGATGCCGCCACGCACGCGACGGCGCAGCAGTTGGTCACTGCCGCGCCGTGCCTGTTCACGGTTACCGTCGAGGAGGTCGCAGACCAACCCTCCCTGTGCGATGCTGATCCTGATCCTGAACGCGTGGGTCTTACCGGCGACAACTTAGCCTATGTTATCTACACGTCTGGATCGACTGGGCGCCCGAAGGGCGTCATGGTTGAACATGGGAATGCGGCGAACTTGCTGCAAGACTGGTCGCAGCAGTTCGGCAATAGTACCAATGGCCAGGCTTTCCAGGCCGCGCTGTGGACCAGCCCGGGCTTCGACGTCTCGGTATTCGAGATTTTTGTTCCGCTCGCGCTGGGGGGGACTCTGCGGCCGGTTCCGTATGACGTACGGCCGGACGCGGCAAGCCTGATGGCCTGGTTGCTTGATCACGACATCGCGTTTGCATATCTTGCGCCGTTTGTGATTCGGCATACCGCAGAGATGACTGACGCGCAACTGGCAGCCCTGCGTCTGAAAAATGTATTGGTTGGAGTGGAAGCGCTGATGGAGTCGGATCTGTACCGTCTTGAGTACCTCATTCCGGGGCTGGCCATTGTAAACGCCTACGGTCCGACCGAGATCACCGTGTATTGCACCACCTACACGCGCATGCGCAACATTCGCAGCACAGCCCCAATTGGTCGTCCGATCACCAACGCGGCGATTTATCTGCTGGATGTGCACCTAGCACCCGTCGCTCAAGGCGTGATCGGGGAGATTTATATCGGCGGCAAGGGGGTGGCGCGTGGCTACCTAAACAGGCCGGACCTCACGGCCGATCGATTTCTGGCCGATCCGTTCGCGCCATTTGGCGGCCGGATGTACCGCAGCGGCGATTTAGGGCGCTGGGACAGCGACGGTCAACTTCACTACATCGGGCGCAACGATTTTCAGCTGAAGTTACGGGGTTACCGGGTCGAGCCAGGGGAAATCGAGGCGTGCCTGCGCCTGTGCGACGGCATCGCCGACGCCGCCGTCATTGCACATGGAGAGGGCGACGCTAAGCGCCTTGTTGCCTACGTCGTAGCGTTAACCGGTACGCAGATCAGCGTAGCCGCTATACGTGCCGTACTTTCCTCTCAGTTGGCGGACTTCATGATTCCCGCAGCCTTTGTCGCGCTGCCTCGCTTGCCGCTAAACGCAAGTGGAAAACTGGACCGTTTCGCCCTACCAGCACCCGATGCGAGTGCCTTCGGACAGCAGATGCACATGGCGCCGATCGGTGCAGTCGAAACCGAACTGGCGGCGTTGTGGTGCACCTTGCTGGATGTGACGCGTGTCGGCCGCGATGACAATTTCCTCACGCTAGGAGGACATTCACTGGCACTGACCAAGTTGAGGTTCCTGGTCAAGGAGCGTTTCGGCGTCAGGCTCGAGGTGGCTCAGCTCTACGAATTACAGGAGCTCCACCAACTGGCCAGCCACATTGAGGCCCGACAATTGCACAACAGTTCTGTCCGCACGACGCTCGTACTGGACTTCGATGACGATGACGACGCGGCCATGGAGGCGGCATGATCAAGCTGAAACTGGGGGTAGTCAATATTATGCCCCACGCTCGCCAATATGACTTGCAGTTGCGCACCGCCCTGGCGGATGTGGCGGACCTGATTGAGCTTTATCCGATCCGGCTGGTATCGCATGCCTACCTCAGCAGCGCCACCGATGTTGCGCAGTACCACACATTCAGTGAATTGAACCGACAGGTCTCGCTTGATTTGTTGCTGGTGACGGGGGCGCCAGTCGAACATTTGCCGTTCGACGAGATCCGTTACATGCCTGAACTGGAGCAAATCTTTGGGGCGACCCGCGGTTTTGGGATTCCCGTATGCGGGCTGTGTTTCGGCGCGCTGGCCATCGCAGGCTATCTGGGAATTGGCAAGCGCGTGCAGCAGAGCAAGGTCTTCGGCGTCTACAAGTTGGCGATCCACGCCGGTGTCGAACGCCACGTCGGCGCGTTGCCGCGCCACCTTTACATGCCGTTCAGCACATGGGCTCTGCTGGACCCGGATGCGCTGGCGCTGGCGAACCGTCATGGCGGTTTGGTGACGCTGGCATCGCATCCCGACCTGGGTCCCGTGATGTTGGCGAGCCATGATCATCAATTCCTCATGCTGCTAGGCCATCCAGAGTATTCCGTCGCAACCTTGCGCCAAGAATGGCTGCGCGATTCAGCGAAACAAATCCCGTACACCTCCAACTTCTCGGATGCGTCCTTCGACGAGATGGCCCGAACTCTTCAGTCGGGCGCCAGCCCGGCATTGTCGAACTGGGTGATCGAACATTTTAACCGCGCCACACTGGCCGCATGACGACATGACCAAGTCCACTTCTTTATATTACCTGCGCGACGACCTTTACTTCGAACCCCTATTGCACAAATGGTATGCGTGGCCCTATTTGCTGCCGCCGGTTGCAGCGGCGATGAATCTAACCGCACGCAACCTCCGCTTGATGAAGTCGTTTGTCGCGAACAGCAAATTGCATATTTCGGCCAGCCGTACCCCGGGCCTGGCCGGCGGAGATTTCGTCAACTGCAGCGAAGAGCAAGTTGAGGAAGTGCGCGCGCTGATCCATGAACTTGAGAACGAATACCAGGATTATTTTCAATTGCGGCAAGCCGTGTCGGAACTGAATGTCCTGCTCGAGCAGCAAAAGGGCATGTCCATGGAAGCGCTCTACAGCGCTGTGCCGGCGCCGCTGCAGGGCTATGTCGAATTGGTTTACGACATGGAGCATCACGCATCGTTCCGCCTGATCGAGGGCTTGCTGTACCAAGGCAGTTTATATAAGCGCGAGGCCCAGAGCATTTCGCTCGGCCTGCTTGGACGCGTGACGGAACGACCTTTCGTGCTCAGTTCGCCGCGGCTGCCCGATCAGAATCATTTGCATGTCGCGGTCGAATTCGCCGACCGATGGATCGACCGTCTGTTCGCGCTGCGCGACAGTCCTGCCTCGCGCGAGGCGATCGAAACCCTGTTTGCCGGCCAAAGCCTGAGCGGCCAACTGGCGGTCGACGCATTGTTCACCGAGACCGCGCCAGCTCGGCGCCACGTTCCTGTGGACGCAGGCGTCAGGGTGTCTTATCTGGGACATGCGGGCGTGATGCTGGAAACGCCAGGGGCCGCGATGCTGGTCGATCCAGTCATAGCGTCCCGCGACGGTGTCCATGACGACGATCTCATCAGTTTTAGCGAGCTGCCTCCGTTTATTGACTACGTATGTATAACGCATACCCATATGGATCACCTGTGCCTCGAAACGCTACTCCAACTTCGCAGGAAGATCGGCGTAGTGCTGGTGCCGAAAAGCACGGGCACTTTATACGATCCGTCGATCAAGCTGATGCTGCAGACGCTGGGCTTCACTGTGCGCGATATGGACGAAATGGAGCGGGTCGCGTTCAGTGACGGTGCCATCGTGGCGTTGCCATTCTTGGGCGAACATGCCGACCTCAACATTCGCTCGAAAAGTGCTTGGTATTTCGACTTGCTGGGTAAGAAAATATTAATCGGCGCCGATTCTGCTTCCCTCGACAAACACCTTTACCGTCGCATCTTCGACGCGATCGGGAAGATCGACATGCTGTTCATTGGGATGGAGTGCGTCGGAGCGCCGATGAGCTGGCTTTATGGCGCCTTGTTCACCAAGCCGATCCCGCGCGCGATTAACGAGTCGCGCCGGTTCAATGGTTCCGACTGTGCGTCGGCGGCGGAAATGGCCGCGATTTTTACGCCGGACCACTTATTCGTGTATGCCCTTGGGACCGAGCCATGGTTCAAATATTTCATGGGTGTCGACTACACGCTGGACGCGCGACAGATTGTCGAATCGGACCGCCTGCTCGCGTTTTGCCAGGCGCATCAAATTGATGGCGAACGCCTGATGGCCAAACGCGTCTGGCAGTTGCCGATTTAAGCGGCGCCCCATACGTCTTGCCTTTCCCCTCTCACATATCTGACAGAAAAAATGAAGCTCTTCGAACTGGTTGAATATCTCGATTCGCACGACATCGTTGTCGCCAACGTCAATGGCAAATTGCAACTGCAGGGAGAGCAGGCCGCGCTGACTTCCAACATCGTCGCCGCTATCCGGCAACATCGGCGCGCCGTACTGAATCATTATGCCGATACCTCCCCGGTACCGGCCGTGCGGGAGGATCGCCGTTACCCTTTGTCGTTTGCTCAGCGTCGTCTGTTTTTTTTGCAGCAATACGACCGGACGATCACCCACTTCAACTTGCCGCTGGAACTG
The DNA here is from genome assembly GCF_023509035.1 of Janthinobacterium lividum. Lineage (NCBI taxonomy): Bacteria > Pseudomonadati > Pseudomonadota > Betaproteobacteria > Burkholderiales > Oxalobacteraceae > Janthinobacterium > Janthinobacterium lividum. Next base: position 1,558,211 of record NZ_CP075583.1, read on the forward strand.
CAATTGGCCGGCGAGGTCGATCTTGTGCGCTTCGATGCGGCGGTCGGCTTGGTTATTGGACGCCACGACATCTATCGCACTACGTACTCCATCGAGGACGGCGTTCCTTACCAACGTTGCGGCAGCGTGCTGCCGGATCCCATCGAGCATTGCGACACCACCCACATGACGGCGGAGCGGGCGAAACAATTTCTGCAAAAAAAACGTGTCGAGCTGATCGAGCGGCCGTTCGATCTGGAAGCCGAGTTGCCGCTGCGCCTGGTTCTCGTTAAACAAGACGAGCGGCAATACGTGTTGATTTGCGTAATACACCACATCGCCACGGATCTATGGTCGGTCGAACGGCTGGTCAAGGAGTTGGCGCAGGCCTACGGTGCCGGCGCGACTGCGGACTCGAAGGCGGTTCTGCCCGCGTTGGGTTATGCGGCGTTCGCGCAGTGGCAGGTGGAACGCTATGCGAAGGGGGGCTATGACGTCAGCCGTTCGTTCTGGCTCGATCATCTTGCCGGTACCGAGGGAATACTCGAACTGCCGTTGGACAATCCGCGCCCGCCGGCGCAAACCTATGCCGGTGGTATGTTGGCATTGCCCATTCCCAGTCAACTCAAGGAGCGGATCAAGCAATTTGCTGCTCGGCACAGGTTGTCCGAGCACGCACTGCAACTGGGCGCGTATTACTTGCTTCTGTACAAGTTGAGCGCATCGGACGATCTGATAGTCGGTATCGACGTGTTTGGACGCGAACACGCCGTGCTCGACAATGTTGCCGGTTTCTTCGTTAACCAGCTACCGCTGCGCTGCCGGATCGACACCGCTCAGTCATCGTTGCCCTACCTGCGCGGCGTGTATGTGAGGACGCATCAAGCTCTTCGTTACCAGAATTTACCCTTCGATAAATTAGTCGACGAACTTAAGCTGGAACGCGATCCGGCCTATTCGCCGCTGTTCCAGGTCAAATTTCTCTACCAAACCGGTGTGCAGCAGTTCGATATGTTCGGCGACGTCGTCGTGACCAACTGCGGTACTGCGCCGACGCACTCGCAATACGATCTGACATTGCAGGTCGAAAGCGACCAGATCACGATGTTCTACAACGCTGACCTGTTCCATGCGGAAACAGTCGAGCGCTGGGCCGGGGTGTATGCTGATCTGCTTGGCAATCTCGTGCGGGCCGACGACATTCCCCTGTCGCGCGTATTGCAAACCGGCGTTTCCGACGTGTTGTTGGCGGCGGCGCAGGGCGTGCACAAGCCGCTTGGACCCGGTTCGCTGTTCGGCCGCCTTGACGCCGCCAGCCGAGTCCATTGCAATAAGATTGCCGTAACCGGCGAGGAAGAGGTCAGCTACGTCGAGCTGCACGCGCGTGTTGCCCGGGTTCAGTATCAACTGATCGCGCTTGGAGTGCAGCGCGGCGACAAGGTCGCCTGCTTCCTGGAGCGCTCTGTTGGAATGGTGGTCGCCGCGCTCGCGATTATGCGCTGCGGCGCCGTGTTCGTTCCCATCGATCCGGCCTATCCCAGCGATTATATTGACTTCACGCTGCAAGACTGTGGGGCGGCGCTGGTTATCAGCGATTCCCATTTGGGTGAATTGCTGCAAGATTTTTACGGCGTCACCCTGGATATCGGAGCCATTTCCCGCTTGCCGAGTCCCGAGGTCCCTGCGGCGACGCTGGAGATTCTTGACAGCGATGCCGCATACTTGTTATACACGTCGGGCACCACAGGTCGTCCAAAAGGCGTGCTGATCAACCACGCAGCATTCGCGAACCTGTGCGATTGGTACATCGATTTCGCTGGAATCGAGTCGAGCAGTAATGTCTTGCTGATGATTCCAATCAGCTTCGATGCATCGCTGAAAAATATCTTCGCGCCATTAATGGTGGGAGCATCGCTGGTCTTGGCCGACGCTGGCGTTTTCGACCCAGAAGCCTTGCTCGTCCAAATCGAGCGTATGGCCGTGTCGGTGGTCAATTGTGTCCCATCCGCGTGGCACGCCTTGATGGGACAGGCCGCCAACGGCGATTATGCGGCGCTGCGCCATATACAGATGTTGGCACTGGGTGGCGAGGCGTTCGATCCGGGGCCGCTCAAACCGTGGCTTGCCAGCCCGGCTTGCCAAGCCGTCGTGGCGAATCTCTACGGCCCGACCGAATGCGCCGATATATCCGTCGCCTACCAAGCGCCCGCCGCCACATGGCTGCGGGATGGCCCTGTCATGCTCGGTAAACCGATCCAGAATGTGCAGGCTGTTATCGTGGATAGCAATTTTGACTTGTGTCTTCCTGGCGTCCCCGGCGAGCTTCTGATTGGCGGCGTGGGGGTCGGGATCGGTTATCATCTGCGCGCCGAGTTAACCGAGCAGCACTTCATCGACGTTTCTTACTGGACCGGACGGGGTTACCGCACCGGCGACTTTTGCAAATACGACAGTGCTGGCAATCTGTATTATGTCGGGCGCCGAGATGGGCAGATTAAGGTGCGAGGCAAGCGGATTGAGCGCAATGCGATTGTCCATGCAATGTTACAGTTCCTGCCTGGACGCGCCATTCAAATCGAGCTGGCCAAGCGCGGCGATGCCGAGTTGTTGCTGGCATTCATCAGCGGAACTCCCGATGGACATTCCACGGGACAACTAAAGACGGAGTTGGCCAAGAGCCTGCCGCGCCACTTCATCCCCGCCCAGTTCGTGTTCGCCGGCGACATGCCGCTGACGGTGAACGGCAAAGTTTCGGTCAAGGCGCTGCTGGCGCTTTTTGATCAATCGCAGCAGGAAGAAGGCGAGGCCGGGCGTGTGTTGAAGGCGACGGAGCGCATGATTGGCGATATCTGGTCGCGCTTGCTCGGTGTGGATGACTTGCAGCCCGAGACCGATTTTTTCTCGATCGGCGGCGACTCGATCTTTTCAATCCAGGTTGTCAGCGATTTGAAGAAGGCGGGCGTTTTTGTTTCTGTAGCCGACATTTTCAAGCATCCGACGTTGGCCGAATTGGCCGCCTGTGTTGATCGTGCAAGCGAGCAGGAAACTGCTGCGCAAGCAGCTCCCTATTTTCCGTTTTCGTTGGTCTCGTCCGCTGACCGCGCGCTGCTGCCGAACGGAGTGGAGGATGCATATCCGTTGACCCCGTTGCAGGAGGGCATGCTCTTTCATGGCATGATCGACAGCGCTCGCGCCATCTATCACGACATTTTCAAATTTGAGCTTGTGTTTGATTGCGACCTTCCAATGTTCGAGGCAGCAATTGCCTATGTGTTGCAGGCCAATCCGTTGTTACGTACGGCATTTGACATGCAGCGCTACAGCATGCCGCTGCAACTGGTTTATCCGGAAGTGCCACCACGCCTGTCGTATGTCGACATCAGCGCCAACGAATCTCGCGAACAGGCCGTGCTAGTCTCGCAAGCCATCGCCCAAATCAAACTGGCGCCGTTTGATATCGCAGCCCCAGGCCTGATCCGGTTTGCAATCCTACGTCTTGCGACGGATCGGATCGTATTCATTATCGATGCCCACCATGTGATTCTGGACGGCTGGAGTATGGCGACCGTTCAACGTCAGGTTTTCGAACGCTACCAGTTTCTGAAGCAGGGTGTGCCGATGCAGGATGTGTTTGACACGCACGGTGCCTCGTTTGCCGCTTACGTGGCGCAGCAGGAAGCCGACCAGCGCGATGCGTGCAGCGCCCGCTATTGGCAGGAGCAGGTACGCGGCGGCGGAGCCGCGACGATTTCCGCCGGCTGGCCGGTACGTGCCGAAGCAAAAAGCACGTCGCACAGACTTGATTCCACTATTTTGCTACCTTTGCATGAATTGAGCCGCAAGCATGGCATTGCTCCTAAAGTGCTGTTCCTGGTTGCGCATGCGTACATGTTGCGCAGCCTGACAGGTGGTGACAGAGTTCGATGTGTCGTTACTGACAACGGTCGACAGGAAACCGACGGTGCACAGAACTTGGTTGGGTTATTTCTGAATGTCCTCCCGTTCGATTGCGATGTCGGCACGGGTAGCTGGCAGGAACTCGTCAAGGCGACCCAACAAGCCGAAGCGCAGCGCAAGCCACACAGGCGCTATCCATTCGCCGCCATCGTGCGCGACAATCCCGGCTTCAATGCGGACGCGATTTTTACCTTCAATAACTTTCATGTGACCGATGCGCTGTTGCAGAGTTCGGCACTAGAAGTTGCTGATGTGGAAGTGTTCGAAGAGACCAACTTCAAACTATCCACGTTGGTAAGTGGCAATTTCAGCAACGGCTTCGAGCTGTTTCTGATTACTACGATTGACATTCCTGAGGTTCAGCTGGGCGCCTTGGCTAAACAATTCACCGACGCGCTATGGGCTATGTGCAATGGCTTTGGCGAAGCCATGCCGCAGCAGGACGTGTGGTTGCCGCGTTTTGCCATTTCTGGCGAGCCGCGCGCCCGCTACGCTCTCATCCGCAGTCGCAAACCGTACAACTCGGCCGTAATGCTGGCGTCGTCATCCCATCTCGCGTTGCAGGCCTGCCGCGTTGATCCGGCGCATGCGGACGTCATAGGCCGGCGCGTGCCGCTGTCTTGGGAGCATGCGGAAAAAATGGTTGATGATGACGCCCTGGCAAACGTATTCGCACGCATGGCGACGCAAGGCGCCTTGATCGAGCTGGTTTTTTTTGAGGAGGCCGGGTGGTTTTGCGTTGCTGTTGGTTTGTCTGACGTCGTGCTAGACAGTCCAGATTGTTCAGCTCTGATCGGCGGGTGGCTACAGCAACTGGGGCGGCATGCTCTGCTCGGACAGGCTAAAACAACGCCGTCTGGTGGATGGCACGATCTGGCCGCGCTGCGCATCGCAGCCGAACAATGGGAACATCTGCTCGGTACCCTGACGCCGGTCGACGGCGTGCAATTGCCCACGGCCACCTTGACTCATCCTGCGCAGCGTGTCTATACCGTGATCGACAGCACCGGCTGCATCGCGCTACGTGAATTGGCGCAGCGCAGCGGGGTTGCGCCAATTACAGTTTTCGTGGCGGCGTGGGCCCTGGTGATCGGGCGGCTGAGTGGACGGCGGGCAGCGGCCTTTGGCCAGCATAGGGTTGACGCGACCGAAACGGCTTCGCTGTGGACTCCGTTGCGCCTGGAATGGCGCGATGACGAATCGTTGGATATCTTCCTGGCACGCGTGGCGATATCGACGGTTGATAGCGCGCAAATGCTTGCGTTATCGCTTAAACAGGTCGACGACTGCACTGACGCGGCAGACGGTGCAGGACCTCTATGTTTGTTCGCCGATGAGAACACGCACAGCACCTGCGACGGGCTACCCGGAAGGCCATATCTGGCGTTGGGTATTGCAGATCAAGGTGATGCCTTCCGCGTCGCGCTGACGTATCGGAGTGAATTTTTCGATAGCACAACGGTGGATCGATTCTTGGCAACATTGCGCACTGTTATACAAGCCATGGCTACCATGACCGAACCCCTGCTGGGTGAGTTGCCAATGGTCGATGCTGCTCAGCGTAATCTGCTGCTTAAGCACTTCATCGGGCCCGTGACGCCTTTTGATACTGAATCATGTGTTCACCAGCAGTTCGAAAGGCAAGTCGCCCGCAGCCCGCTGGCCGCAGCTGTCGTCTATGGTGACGATTCGCTCACTTACCAAGAACTCAACGAGCGTTCGAACAGGCTTGCTCGTTTCTTGATCGCGCAGGGTGTTGGTCCAGATCGATTGGTGGGCCTGTGCTCGGAAAGAAGTGTGCACATAATCGTCGGACTGCTGGCGGTGCTGAAGGCAGGAGGCGCTTATGTTCCACTGGACCCTGATTATCCGGGCGAACGCCTTAATGCGATGCTGACTGACAGCGTACCAATTTTGGTGTTGACTTATGGCGAAGGCACCCGCGCCATGTCATCGTTGGCGTTGTCTGCACCTTGCATTGCGCTGGATGACAGCGTGCGCTGGGATGGGCAATCAGCCTCCAATATCGGAGTCGATGAAATCGGACTGACGCCATGCGATTTGGCGTACGTGATCTATACGTCGGGTTCGACGGGGCGACCCAAAGGGGTGATGGTTCAGCACCGATCCTTGCTCAACCTATGGGCAGGCTTGAACCAGACGGCATTGAGGGCGTTGGCAGACGGTCGCCATGCCCGCATCGGGATGAATGCGGCGATCACTTTCGACGGATCGTTGAAGGCAATTGTCCAGCTCCTGAGCGGCCACGCGCTACATATTATCCCACAGGCCATCCGCGCGGACGGGGCGGCGCTAGTGCAGTGGCTGCAGGAAAAGGATATCGACGCGTTTGACTGCACCCCATCTCAGCTTGATGTGATGTGTGATGCCGGTATGCTGGCTTGCCCGGCTTACCGCGCAAAGATCGTGTTAATTGGTGGCGAAGCGATTCGTGCTGCGCGCTGGCGTGCGCTCCAGGGGGCGAGCATCAATGCCTACAACGTTTACGGGCCGACTGAATGCACCGTCGACTCCACCGTCGCGTCGTTACGCCAAGGGGGCGCTGAGCCGCATATCGGCTTTCCTCTGCAGAACGTCCAGTGCTATATCCTGGACGACCGGCTTGCTCTGCTGCCGATCGGTTCCGTTGGTGAACTGTATATCGGTGGCGCTGGCGTCGCGCGGGGCTACCTGAATCGACCGGAACTGACTGCCGAGCGCTTTATTGCCGACCCGTTCAGCAGCGAGACAGGGGCGCGTTTGTACAAGACGGGCGACCTTGGCCGCTGGCTGGCCGATGGCAGCATCGAGTATCTGGGCCGCAACGACTTCCAGGTCAAGATCCGTGGATTCCGCATCGAACTTGGCGAGATCGAGACTTGCCTGGTCGGCTGCGCCGGCGTACGCGAGGCGGTGGTGCTGGCGCGCGAGGATGCGCCGGGCGACCAGCGCCTAGTGGCTTACCTGGTGCCTGAAGAGGGCGCCGAACTGGACCTGGCTGTGGTGCGGGCGGCGCTGGCGGCGCAGCTTGCCGCCTTCATGGTGCCGTCGGCGTTCGTGCTGCTGACGCGCCTGCCGCTCACGCCGAACGGCAAGCTCGACAGAAAAGCCTTGCCGGTGCCGAGCGGCGACGCTTATGCCAGCGAGGCCTACGAGACACCGCAGGGCGAGGTGGAAGAGAAGCTTGCGGCGATCTGGGCCGAGCTGCTGCAGGTCGAGCGGGTCGGGCGGCAAGACGACTTTTTCGCGCTGGGCGGTCACTCGCTGCTGGCGGTACGCCTGGTCTCGCGAGTACGTCAGGTTTTGGGACAGGAATTGGCACTTGGCGCGCTGTTTGCCAATCCGGTGCTGGCGCAGCTTGCGCAAGGTCTGGATGGGACTGCGGCCCGGGCGTTGCCCGGGTTGAAGCCTGTACCGCGCGGCGGGCCGCTGGCGCTGTCGTTTGCCCAGCAGCGCCTGTGGTTCCTGGCGCAGATGGAAGGGGTCAGCCAGGCCTACCATATTCCTGGCGCGGTGCGGTTGACAGGCGCACTGGACCGGGTGGCGCTGGAGCGCACGCTGGATCGGATCGTGGCGCGCCACGAGGCACTGCGCACCCGCTTCGTGGAACAGGACGGCGCGGTGTATCAGGTAGTGGACGGGGCGCAGATCGGGCTCACGCTGGCCATGCACGACCTGCGTGGCGACGATGACGCGCCCGGGCGTTTGCGTGCGCTGAACCAGGCGCAGGCGGTGGCGCTATTCGATCTGGAGGCCGGTCCGCTGATCCGGGCCAGTCTGGTATGCATGGGCGAGCAGGAGCATGTACTGTTGATGACCATGCACCACATCGTATCGGATGGTTGGTCGATGGGCGTGCTGCTCAATGAAGTGAGCGCCTTGTATGGCGCCTACGTGCAGGGACGTGCAGATCCGTTGCCGACGTTGGCGATCCAGTATCCTGACTATGCGAGCTGGCAGCGCGGGCGGCTCGATGCCGTCGAACTGGCGCAGCACAACGCCTATTGGAAGCAGGCGCTGGCGGGAGCGCCGGCACTACTGGCCCTGCCGACAGACCGGCCGCGGCCGTTACAGCAGGATTATGTAGGCGCACGCTTGGAACTGGCGCTGGAAGGGTCGCTGGTGCAGCAGCTCAAGCAACTCAGCCAACGCCATGGTGTGACGCTGTACATGACTCTGCTCGCTGGCTGGGCAGCATTGCTGGCCCGCCTGGCGGGCCAGGACGAGGTGGTTGTTGGCACGCCTGTGGCCGGGCGCAGCCATGCCGAATTGGAGCCGTTGATCGGCTTGTTCGTCAACACACTGGCGCTGCGCATCGACGTGAGCGCGCAGCCGACGGTGGCACAGCTGTTGGCCCAGGTCAAACAACAGGTGCTTGCAGGCCAGCAGCACCAGGACTTGCCGTTTGAACAGGTGGTCGAACTGTTGCAGCCGACCCGTAGCTTGGCCCATGCGCCCCTGTTCCAGACCATGTTCGCCTGGCAGAACACGCCGTCCGGCACGCTCGATTTGCCGGGCTTGCAACTGTCTAATATCGACGGTGCTGCGGCCGTGACGGCCAAGTTCGACCTTACGCTGGACCTGCGCGAGCAGGATGGCGGCATTGCGGGCGGCATCGAGTATGCCTGCGCGCTGTTCGATGCGGCGACGGTGGAGCGCTATGCTGGGTACTGGCGCCGGCTGCTGGCGGAGATGGTGACCGATTCGGGCAGGGGCGTCGCTGCGCTGCCGCTGCTGGAGGATGCGGAAAGGCAGCAACTGTTGTACGGTTTCAACGCGACGGCGGCCGATTACCCGCGCGACGCCTGCCTGCACGAGTTGTTTGAGCAGCAGGTGGCGCGTACGCCGGATGCGACGGCCCTGGTGTATGAAGACCAGGCGTTGAGCTACGCGCAGTTGAATGAAAGGGCCAACCGGCTGGCGCATTACCTGCGCACGCAGGGCGTCGGACCAGATCGCCTCGTCGGCATCTGCGCCGAGCGTGGCCTCGACATGATGATTGGCTTGCTGGCCACGCTCAAGGCCGGCGGCGCTTACGTGCCTCTCGATCCGTCGTATCCGCAGGAACGCTTGAGCTATATGCTCGACGATGCCGCCGTGTCCATTTTGTTGACCCAGGCGAAACTGGGCGCTCAACAGACGGCGGCACCGATAGTACAACTCTGCCTGGATACGGATACGGTGCATTGGGCAAACTTTCCTGAATGCAATCCAATGTTGCCGGTACAGGCAAATCATCTCGCATATGTGATTTACACATCAGGCTCGACGGGGCAGCCTAAAGGTGCCATGAACGCGCATCACGCGGTCGTGAACCGGCTGCTCTGGATGCGCGAAACCTATGACATCACGTCTGGCGACAGAGTGCTGCAGAAAACGCCGTTCTCGTTTGACGTGTCGGTTTGGGAGCTGTTCTTGCCACTGGTGAGCGGTGCATGTTTAGTCATGGCAAGGCCCGAAGGGCACAAGGATGCGGAATATCTGACGCAGGTTCTTACGGCAAGCGCCATCAGTGTGGTGCATTTCGTTCCGTCGATGTTGCAAGCTTGGCTGGTTAGCGGAACTATACCCGGGCCTGGACACGCGCTGCGCCACGTCATGTGTTCGGGAGAAACATTGCCAGAAGAGCTGGTGCGTCAGTTTTTCCGGCGCCTTCCTGGAGTGCAATTGCACAATTTATATGGACCGACGGAATGTGCTGTCGATGTGACAGCGTGCACCTTAGCGGCTGGCGTCACCGCGCCGGTTACGATTGGCAAACCGATTGCCAACGCTCAGATGTACGTGCTCGATCCAAGTGGGCAGCCGGTTCCCCTCGGCGTGGTGGGTGAATTGCACATTGGGGGCGTGCCGGTGGGTTGCGGCTACCTGAATCGACCGGAACTGACGGCCGAGCGCTTCATTGCCGACCCGTTCAGCGGCGAGACAGGGGCGCGTTTGTACAAGACGGGCGACCTTGGCCGCTGGCTGGCCGATGGCAGCATCGAGTATCTGGGCCGCAACGACTTCCAGGTCAAGATCCGTGGATTCCGTATCGAACTTGGCGAGATCGAGGCTTGCCTGGTCGACTGCGCCGGTGTGCGCGAAGCGGTGGTGCTGGCGCGCGAGGATGTGCCGGGCGACCAGCGTCTGGTGGCTTACTTTGTGCCCGAAGAGGGCGCCGAACTGGACCTGGCTGTGGTGCGGGCGGCGCTGGCGGCGCAGCTTGCCGCCTTCATGATGCCGTCGGCGTTCGTGCCGCTGGCGCGCCTGCCGCTCACGCCGAACGGCAAGCTCGACAGAAAAGCCCTGCCGGCGCCGGACGGCGACGCCTACGTCAGCCGCGTCTACGAGGTGCCTCAGGGCGAGGTGGAAGAGAAGCTGGCGGCGATCTGGGCCGAGCTGCTGCAGGTCGACCGGGTCGGGCGGCAAGACAACTTCTTCGAGTTGGGCGGCCACTCGCTTTTGGTGGTTAACCTCGTTGAGCAGATGCGTCGCGCCAGCTTGCAGGTGGATATACGAGCACTATTTGAAGCCCCCACGGTGGCTGCGCTGGCCGCTGCCGTGGGCGGCGCTACTGACGTGGTCGTGCCGGGCAACGCCATTCCGGCCGGATGTAAAGAGATCACACCGGAGATGCTGACGCTGGTGCAGCTTGACGCGGCCGAGATCGCGCATGTGGTTGCCGGCGTTGATGGTGGCGCGGCCAATGTACAAGATATTTATCCTCTTGCGCCGCTGCAGGAAGGAATCCTGTTCCATCATCTGATGACGCGGCAGGGTGACGCCTATCTGCTGCCGACCTTGCTCGCCTTCGACGGTCGCGCGCGGCTCGATGGGTTCCTGGCGGCGTTGCAGGTTGTCATTGACCGGCACGACATCCTGCGCACGTCGGTGGCGTGGGAGGGTGTACGCGAACCGGTCCAGGTGGTTTGGCGCGCCGCACCTTTGCGGGTCGAGCAGGTGTGCTTTGACCCTGCGCTGGGCTCCGTGGTCGAACAGCTCGGACGGCGCTACGATCCGCGCCACCACCGGATTGACCTGCGCCAGGCGCCGTTGTTGCGCTGTTTCATGGTTGAGGATGCGGAGAACGGCCGCTGGTTGCTGCAGGTGCTGGTCCACCATATGGTGAGCGACCACACGACTCTGGAAATTTTATTAGGTGAGATCCACGCGTTGCTGCAGGGACAGGCGGCGCATTTACCTTCGCCTGTACCGTTCCGCAATTTCGTGGCGCAGACCCGCTTTGGGGTCAGTGCACAGGAACACGAGGCATTTTTCACCGCAATGTTGGCTGACGTGGATGAACCGACCGCTCCGTTTGGGCTGATCGACGTGCAGGGCAACGGGGGCGGAGTCGAGGAAGGACGGTTCGAGTTGGATGCCGGCCTGGCGCTGCGGGTGCGCCAGCAGGCGCGTAAACAGGCGTGAGCGCGGCCAGCGTGATGCACCAGGCCTGGGCGCAGGTTCTCAGCCGTGTTTGCGGAAAGGCCGACGTGGTATTCGGTACGGTGCTGTTCGGGCGCATGCAGGGCGGCGCCGACGCGGACCGGGTACCCGGATTGTTCATCAACACGTTGCCACTGCGCGTTTCTGTCGATGAGCGCGGCGTGGCTGATGCGGTACGTGCAACACACGCCCAACTGGCGGCGCTGCTGCGCCACGAGCATGCGCCGTTGTCGCTGGCTCAGCGTTGCAGCGGTGTTGCTGCACCATTGCCGCTGTTCTCTTCGTTGCTCAATTATCGCCACAGCGCGGCAGTTGACGCGGCGCCAAATTGGGACGGCGTGGACGTTCTGTCCAGCAGTGAACGGACTAACTATCCCCTGTCCTTGTCGATCGATGACACTGGCACGGGATTTACTTTATCCGCCCAAGTCACCGATGCTGTCGCAGCGTTGCGTGTTTGTCGCTACATGCAGGTTGCGCTTGCTGACTTGGTCCGGGTGCTTGAAGACGCGCCGGAGAGTCCGTTGAGTAGTGTCGAGGTATTGCCATTGGCCGAGCGTGAACAATTATTGTATGGATTTAATGCGACTGCCACAGAGGTTCTCGGCATAGGCTGTTTGCACGAATTGTTTGAGCGGCAGGTCGCGCGCACACCCGACGCGAGTGCGCTGGTCCATGCCGGACAGTCTTTGAGCTATGCCGAACTGAACGCTCAGGCAAACCGCCTGGCGTGCTACTTACGAGAGCAAGGTGTCGGGCCGGAGCGCCTGGTGGCGATTTGCACCGAACGTTCGGTGGAGATGGTGGTGGGCGTGCTGGCGACGCTCAAGGCCGGCGGCGCCTATGTGCCGCTGGATCCGGCCTATCCCCGCGAGCGGCTGGCCTACATGCTGCAAGATAGCGCGCCAGTGTTGATGCTGACGTATGGCGAAGGCGCCGCCGCCACGCACGGCCTTGCTGAGGCAGTTGCGAGAATCGACCTGGGCCGAGACACAGCTTTGTGGATGGAACGGATGACCGGTAATCAGCCGGTGTTCGATGCCGCCAGCCTGGCTTACGTGATCTACACCTCCGGCTCGACCGGCCTGCCGAAGGGCGTCATGGTTCAGCATCGCGGTTTGTGCAATATGGTCGCCGCGCAGGGGCGGGCTTTCGCTGTGCAGGCAGATAGCCGTGTTATGCAGTTCGCCTCGTTTAGTTTTGATGCCTGGATTTCCGAAATGGCGGTGACGTTGTGCCATGGCGCTTGCCTTATTCTGCAGCAGCATGGCGACTTGTTGGCCGGCGAAGATTTGGTTCGTTTGGTGGCCGAACAGGGCATTACGCATGCGACGTTGCCGCCGGCCGTGCTTGGCGCTTTGGGCAATGCGCGCTTGCCTTCGATAGAGGTACTGGTGGCCGCCGGCGAAGCATTGTCCGCGCCGTTGGCGCGCATTTGGTCAAAGGGTCGCCGCCTGATCAATGCTTATGGTCCCACGGAGGCATCGGTATGTACCACGCTGTTCGACTGTGTCGTCAGCTTTGCGGACAATCCGCCGATCGGCGAGCCAATTGCCAACACGCAGGTGTATGTGCTTGATGCGCGTTTGAAGCCTGTCCCAATCGGTTCAGTTGGCGAACTGTATATCGGCGGTGCCGGCGTCGCGCGGGGCTACCTGAACCGACCGGAACTGACGGCCGAGCGCTTCATTGCCGACCCGTTCAGCAGCGAGACAGAGGCGCGTTTGTACAAGACGGGCGACCTTGGCCGCTGGCTGGCCGATGGCAGCATCGAGTATCTGGGCCGCAACGACTTCCAGGTCAAGATCCGTGGATTCCGCATCGAACTTGGCGAGATCGAGGCTTGCCTGGTCGACTGCGCCGGTGTGCGTGAAGCGGTGGTGCTGGCGCGCGAGGATGTGCCGGGCGACCAGCGTCTGGTGGCTTACCTTGTGCCCGAAGAGGGCGCCGAACTGGACCTGGCTGTGGTGCGGGCGGCGCTGGCGGCGCAGCTTGCCGCCTTCATGATGCCGTCGGCGTTCGTGCCGCTGGCGCGCCTGCCGCTCACGCCGAACGGCAAGCTCGACAGAAAAGCCCTGCCGGTGCCGGACGGCGACGCCTACGTCAGCCGCGTCTACGAGGTGCCTCAGGGCGAGGTGGAAGAGAAGCTGGCGGCGATCTGGGCCGAGCTGCTGCAGGTCGACCGGGTCGGGCGGCAAGACAACTTCTTCGAGTTGGGCGGCCACTCGCTTTTGGTGGTTAAACTCGTTGAGCAGATGCGTCGCGCCAGCTTGCAGGTGGATATACGAGCACTATTTGAAGCCCCCACGGTGGCTGCGCTGGCCGCTGCCGTGGGCGGCGCTACTGACGTGGTCGTGCCGGGCAACGCCATTCCGGCCGGATGTAAAGAGATCACACCGGAGATGCTGACGCTGGTGCAGCTTGACGCGGCCGAGATCGCGCATGTGGTTGCCGGCGTTGATGGTGGCGCGGCCAATGTACAAGATATTTATCCTCTTGCGCCGCTGCAGGAAGGAATCCTGTTCCATCATCTGATGACGCGGCAGGGTGACGCCTATCTGCTGCCGACCTTGCTCGCCTTCGACGGTCGCGCGCGGCTCGATGGGTTCCTGGCGGCGTTGCAGGTTGTCATTGACCGGCACGACATCCTGCGCACGTCGGTGGCGTGGGAGGGTGTACGCGAACCGGTCCAGGTGGTTTGGCGCGCCGCACCTTTGCGGGTCGAGCAGGTGTGCTTTGACCCTGCGCTGGGCTCCGTGGTCGAACAGCTCGGACGGCGCTACGATCCGCGCCACCACCGGATTGACCTGCGCCAGGCGCCGTTGTTGCGCTGTTTCATGGTTGAGGATGCGGAGAACGGCCGCTGGTTGTTGCAGGTGCTGTCGCATCATATGATCAGTGACCACACCAGCCTTGAATTACTAATTGAAGAGATTTATTTGATTATGCAAGGCCGGATGGCAGAATTGCCAATTGCTTTGCCATTCAGAAATTTTGTAGCACAAGCGCGGCTCGGGATGAATGTGCAGGAGCATGAAGCCTACTTCAATGAAATGTTGGCTGACGTAGAGCAACCAACTGCTCCTTTCGGTTTTACTGGATGTGCAAGGCAATGGAGGCGGGATTAAGGAAGCGCGATTGACGCTAGATGTTGATTTAACACTCCGCGTACGCCAGCAGTCACGCAGATTGGGTGTGAGCACGGCAAGTTTGATGCACCAGGCCTGGGCTCAAGTCCTGAGCCGCCTTTGTGGCAAGGGCGATGTCGTATTTGGCACCGTGTTGTTCGGGCGTATGCAAGGTGGCGTGGGAGCTGACCGCGCCCAGGGTATGTTCATCAATACATTGCCGATCAGAATCGCTGTCGATGGGCGCGGCGTGGCACAGGCTGTGCTTGCTACGCACGCACAGTTGTCGGCGCTGTTACGGCACGAGCACGCACCGCTGGCTCTGGCCCAGCGTTGCAGTGGCGTCGCCGCGCCATTGCCGTTGTTTTCATCGCTTTTCAATTATCGCCATAGTGCACCAAATCCCGCCGATGAGGCATGGATGGGGATCGAATCGCTTGGCGGCGGCGAGCGCACGAATTACCCGGTAACGATGGCCGTTGACGATATGGGAGATCATTTCGTCCTAGTGGCGCAGGTGAACAGTACTGTGTCACCGGAGAGGGTATGTGGCTATCTGGAGGCTGCGCTCATCAACTTGGTGGTAGCCTTGGAGGAAGCGCAGGACACCGCTGTAGCCGATATCGACATGCTGCCGGCGTCCGAGCGCGACCTGTTGCTCCATTCGTTCAATGCGACAGCAGTGGAGTATCCGCACGCGCAAAATCTGGATGAGCTATTCGAGCAGCAAGTGGCGCGTACGCCACATGCCACCGCGCTTGTATGGGGCGGCCAATCACTGACGTATGCCCAACTGAGCGAGCGTGCCAATCGCCTGGCAGCCTACCTTCGCACACATGGAGTGGGACCCGACAAGCTGGTTGGCCTCTGTACTGAACGCGGCTTCGAGATGATCGTCGGCTTGCTGGCAATTCTTAAAGCGGGCGGCGCGTACGTGCCACTCGATCCGGCCTATCCACAGGAACGGCTGGCCTACATGTTGCAAGATAGCGCTCCGGTAATCGTGCTGACACAGCAGCGCTTACTTGACAAAGTCGCATGCTCCGGTCTGCCCGTGCTATGTCTGAACGAGAATGGGCCGGTGCCATACGCCCCGCCATCGTTCCAAGGTGCCAGTTCCGCCGGCCCCACCGACTTGGCCTATGTCATTTACACCTCGGGTTCGACCGGACAACCGAAGGGTACCCTATTGCACCAGCGCGGCGTCATCAATTTGAATTGGTGGTACGGAAGGCAATTCGCATTTACGTCGACCGACAAGGTGCTGTTGTTGTCGTCGTTTAGCTTTGACCTGACGCAAAAAAATATTTATGCCACGTTGTTCGCGGGCGCTGAGCTGCATTTGCCACCTGATAGTTATGATCCCGCGCAATTCTCATCGTATATTGAGGAGAAGAAGATTACCTTGCTTAATTGCGCGCCTAGCGCTTTTTACCCTTTGCTCGCGACGGGAGGCAACGCGGAACTAGCGAGTCTACGCCATGTGATGCTCGGGGGCGAACCAATCCAGACAGGACTAGTCAGGCAGGCTTTCGAAGGCGCCGCACGGTATCCGCTCATTAGCAACACCTACGGTCCGACCGAGGCGTCTGACGTGGTGTCGTTCCATACATGGGATCCGGCAGACCCTATGGAAAGCCTTCCGATTGGCAAGCCTATTGCGAATACCCAACTGTATCTGCTGGACTCTAGGCGACAGGTGGTCGCGATCGGAGTCCTTGGCGAACTGTATGTCGGCGGCGCTGGCGTCGCGCGGGGCTACCTGAACCGACCGGAACTGACGGCCGAGCGCTTCATTGCCGACCCGTTCAGCAACGAGACAGGGGCGCGTTTGTATAAGACGGGCGACCTTGGCCGCTGGCTGGCCGATGGCAGCATCGAGTATCTGGGCCGCAACGACTTCCAGGTCAAGATCCGTGGATTCCGCATCGAACTAGGCGAAATCGAGACTTGCCTGGTCGGCTGCGCCGGCGTACGCGAGGCGGTGGTGCTGGCGCGCGAGGATGCGCCGGGCGACCAGCGCCTAGTGGCTTACCTGGTGCCTGAAGAGGGCGCCGAACTGGACCTGGCTGTGGTGCGGGCGGCGCTGGCGGCGCAGCTTGCCGCCTTCATGGTGCCGTCGGCGTTCGTGCTGCTGACGCGCCTGCCGCTTACACCGAATGGCAAGCTCGACAGAAAAGCCTTGCCGGTGCCGAGCGGCGACGCTTATGCCAGCGAGGCCTACGAGACACCGCAGGGCGAGGTGGAAGAGAAGCTTGCGGCGATCTGGGCCGAGCTGCTGCAGGTCGACCAGGTCGGGCGGAACGACAACTTCTTCAAGTTGGGCGGTCACTCGCTACTGGCGATCCAGGTAATCTCGCGCGTGAAAGCGGAGTTTGGCGTAGAAATTTCGTTGTCCAGGCTGTTTGCCTGCCCCACCATTAGTACGCTCGAAGAATGCGTAGTGGACGCACAACTAGCGCAATTTGACGTTAATGACTTGCAGGAACTGGCCGGTCAGGCGGGCATGGCGTTCAATAATAACAATCATTAAAAGCAGGCACAAATGACAAAAGTACCGATGGGCGAATACAGTGCGGATAAACGTCGGCAATTGCTGGCACTGGCCAAGGCCGCAAATCTGAAACGGCAGGCAACTCAGACAATTACACCGGTCGGGCGAGACGGCACGCCGTTTCCCCTGTCGTTTACTCAGCAGCGCCTGTGGTTCCTGGCGCAGATGGAAGGGGTCAGCCAGGCCTACCATATTCCTGGCGCGGTGCGGTTGACAGGCGCACTGGACCGGGTGGCGCTGGAGCGCACGCTGGATCGGATCGTGGCGCGCCACGAGGCACTGCGCACCCGCTTCGTGGAACAGGACGGCGCGGTGTATCAGGTAGTGGACGGGGCGCAGATCGGGCTCACGCTGGCCATGCACGACCTGCGTGGCGACGATGACGCGCCCGGGCGTTTGCGTGCGCTGAACCAGGCGCAGGCGGTGGCGCTATTCGATCTGGAGGCCGGTCCGCTGATCCGGGCCAGTCTGGTATGCATGGGCGAGCAGGAGCATGTACTGTTGATGACCATGCACCACATCGTATCGGATGGTTGGTCGATGGGCGTGCTGCTCAATGAAGTGAGCGCCTTGTATGGCGCCTACGTGCAGGGACGTGCAGATCCGTTGCCGACGTTGGCGATCCAGTATCCTGACTATGCGAGCTGGCAGCGCGGGCGGCTCGATGCTGTCGAACTGGCGCAGCACAACGCCTATTGGAAGCAGGCGCTGGCGGGAGCGCCGGCACTACTGGCCCTGCCGACAGACCGGCCGCGGCCGTTACAGCAGGATTATGTAGGCGCACGCTTGGAACTGGCGCTGGAAGGGTCGCTGGTGCAGCAGCTCAAGCAACTCAGCCAACGCCATGGTGTGACGCTGTACATGACTCTGCTCGCTGGCTGGGCAGCATTGCTGGCCCGCCTGGCGGGCCAGGACGAGGTGGTTGTTGGCACGCCTGTGGCCGGGCGCAGTCATGCCGAATTGGAGCCGTTGATCGGCTTGTTCGTCAACACACTGGCGCTGCGCATCGACGTGAGCGCGCAGCCGACGGTGGCACAGCTGTTGGCCCAGGTCAAACAACAGGTGCTTGCAGGCCAGCAGCACCAGGACTTGCCGTTTGAACAGGTGGTCGAACTGTTGCAGCCGACCCGTAGCTTGGCCCATGCGCCCCTGTTCCAGACCATGTTCGCCTGGCAGAACACGCCGTCCGGCACGCTCGATTTGCCGGGCTTGCAACTGTCTAATATCGACGGTGCTGCGGCCGTGACGGCCAAGTTCGACCTTACGCTGGACCTGCGCGAGCAGGATGGCGGCATTGCGGGCGGCATCGAGTATGCCTGCGCGCTGTTCGATGCGGCGACGGTGGAGCGCTATGCTGGGTACTGGCGCCGGCTGCTGGCGGAGATGGTGACCGATTCGGGCAGGGGCGTCGCTGCGCTGCCGCTGCTGGAGGATGCGGAAAGGCAGCAACTGCTGTACGGTTTCAACGCGACGGCGGCCGATTACCCGCGCGACGCCTGCCTGCACGAGTTGTTTGAGCAGCAGGTGGCGCGCACGCCGGATGCGACGGCCCTGGTGTATGAAGACCAGGCGTTGAGCTATGCTGAGTTGAATGCCCATGCCGACGAGCTGGCTTGGCGTCTGCACGGCGTCGGAGTGAGCGCCGATGTGCGTGTTGCCCTTTGTATGGGACGCAGTATCGAGATGGTCGTGAGCATGCTTGCAATCTTGAAAGCAGGGGCTGCTTACATACCTCTTGACCCGGCGTATCCAGCCGATCGCCTCGCGTACATGGTGGCCGATAGCCAACCGACGGTACTGGTTACCGACGCCGCCATGGCAGCGCGATTCGCCGAGATGGAGCTGACTCTTATTATCCCTGACCGCACCAGCCTGCCATTGGCGCACCGTTACCCCGGCGGTCTATCGGTGGCGGCGCCCGCTAACGTGGCTTATTTGATCTACACCTCTGGTTCGACCGGCCTACCGAAGGGCGTGATGATCACTCATCAAAACGCAGTCAACTTTGTTCACTGGGCACGTACCAACTTTCGGCCTGAGGAGCTACAAGAAACACTGTTCGCTACCTCGATTAACTTCGACCTTGCTGTATTCGAGTTGTTCGCGCCGCTGAGCATGGGAGGGCGGGTACGGTTGGTCCGCAATGTCCTCGAGCTCGGTGATGCAACACTAGAAGGTGTGACGCTGCTCAATACGGTACCGTCGGCAATGACCGCATTGCTCGAGTCGGGCCGTCTGCCTTCGACGTTGCGCACGATTAACCTGGCAGGTGAACCGCTCAAGCGCGCACTGGTCGAGAAAATTTTTGTTGAAACGACGGCAACCCAGGTCGCTAACTTGTATGGGCCATCAGAAACGACAACCTACTCTACTTGGATGAGGATGGCCCGCAAGACTGGTTTCATTGCGCACATCGGATGCCCTGTCGCTAATACGCAGGTATATATCTTGGATCGCTATTTACAACCAGTGCCAGGCGGAGTGGGCGGTGAAATTTATATCGCCGGCGATGGTGTATCGATAGGATATTTCAATAAACCTGAACTGACCACAGAGCGCTTCATTGTTGACCCGTTCAGCAGCGAGACAGGGGCGCGTTTGTACAAGACGGGCGACCTTGGCCGCTGGCTGGCCGATGGCAGCATCGAGTATCTGGGCCGCAACGACTTCCAGGTCAAGATCCGTGGATTCCGCATCGAACTTGGCGAGATCGAGGCTTGCCTGGTCGACTGCGCCGGTGTGCGTGAAGCGGTGGTGCTGGCGCGCGAGGATGTGCCGGGCGACCAGCGTCTGGTGGCTTACCTTGTGCCCGAAGAGGGCGCCGAACTGGACCTGGCTGTGGTGCGGGCGGCGCTGGCGGCGCAGCTTGCCGCCTTCATGATGCCGTCGGCGTTCGTGCCGCTGGCGCGCCTGCCGCTCACGCCGAACGGCAAGCTCGACAGAAAAGCCCTGCCGGTGCCGGACGGCGACGCCTACGTCAGCCGCGTCTACGAGGTGCCTCAGGGCGAGGTGGAAGAGAAGCTGGCGGCGATCTGGGCCGAGCTGCTGCAGGTCGACCGGGTCGGGCGGCAAGACAACTTCTTCGAGTTGGGCGGCCACTCGCTTTTGGTGGTTAAACTCGTTGAGCAGATGCGTCGCGCCAGCTTGCAGGTGGATATACGAGCACTATTTGAAGCCCCCACGGTGGCTGCGCTGGCCGCTGCCGTGGGCGGCGCTACTGACGTGGTCGTGCCGGGCAACGCCATTCCGGCCGGATGTAAAGAGATCACACCGGAGATGCTGACGCTGGTGCAGCTTGACGCGGCCGAGATCGCGCATGTGGTTGCCGGCGTTGATGGTGGCGCGGCCAATGTACAAGATATTTATCCTCTTGCGCCGCTGCAGGAAGGAATCCTGTTCCATCATCTGATGACGCGGCAGGGTGACGCCTATCTGCTGCCGACCTTGCTCGCCTTCGACGGTCGCGCGCGGCTCGATGGGTTCCTGGCGGCGTTGCAGGTTGTCATTGACCGGCACGACATCCTGCGCACGTCGGTGGCGTGGGAGGGTGTACGCGAACCGGTCCAGGTGGTTTGGCGCGCCGCACCTTTGCGGGTCGAGCAGGTGTGCTTTGACCCTGCGCTGGGCTCCGTGGTCGAACAGCTCGGACGGCGCTACGATCCGCGCCACCACCGGATTGACCTGCGCCAGGCGCCGTTGTTGCGCTGTTTCATGGTTGAGGATGCGGAGAACGGCCGCTGGTTGCTGCAGGTGCTGGTCCACCATATGGTGAGCGACCACACGACTCTGGAAATTTTATTAGGTGAGATCCACGCGTTGCTGCAGGGACAGGCGGCGCATTTACCTTCGCCTGTACCGTTCCGCAATTTCGTGGCGCAGACCCGCTTTGGGGGCAGTGCACAGGAACACGAGGCATTTTTCACCGCAATGTTGGCTGACGTGGATGAACCGACCGCTCCGTTTGGGCTGATCGACGTGCAGGGCAACGGGGGCGGAGTCGAGGAAGGACGGTTCGAGTTGGATGCCGGCCTGGCGCTGCGGGTGCGCCAGCAGGCGCGTAAACAGGCGTGAGCGCGGCCAGCGTGATGCACCAGGCCTGGGCGCAGGTTCTCAGCCGTGTTTGCGGAAAGGCCGACGTGGTATTCGGTACGGTGCTGTTCGGGCGCATGCAGGGCGGCGCCGACGCGGACCGGGTACCCGGATTGTTCATCAACACGTTGCCACTGCGCGTTTCTGTCGATGAGCGCGGCGTGGCTGATGTGGTACGTGCAACACACGCCCAACTGGCGGCGCTGCTGCGCCACGAGCATGCGCCGTTGTCGCTGGCTCAGCGTTGCAGCGGTGTTGCTGCACCATTGCCGCTGTTCTCTTCGTTGCTCAATTATCGCCACAGCGTGGCAGTTGACGCGACGCCAAATTGGGCCGGCGTGCAAATCTTGGGCACGGCGGAATACTCAAATTATCCAGTGAACTTGTCGATCGACGACACTGGCACGGGATTTACTTTATCCGCCCAAGTCACCGATGCTGTCGCAGCGTTGCGTGTTTGTCGCTACATGCAGGTTGCGCTTGCTGACTTGGTCCGGGTGCTTGAAGACGCGCCGGAGAGTCCGTTGAGTAGTGTCGAGATATTGCCATTGGCCGAGCGTGAACAATTATTGTATGGATTTAATGCGACTGCCACAGAGGTTCTCGGCATAGGCTGTTTGCACGAATTGTTTGAGCGGCAGGTCGCGCGCACACCCGACGCGAGTGCGCTGGTCCATGCCGGACAGTCTTTGAGCTATGCCGAACTGAACGCTCAGGCAAACCGCCTGGCGTGCTACTTACGAGAGCAAGGTGTCGGGCCGGAGCGCCTGGTGGCGATTTGCACCGAACGTTCGGTGGAGATGGTGGTGGGCGTGCTGGCGACGCTCAAGGCCGGCGGCGCCTATGTGCCGCTGGATCCGGCCTATCCCCGCGAGCGGCTGGCCTACATGCTGCAAGATAGCGCGCCAGTGTTGATGCTGACGTATGGCGAAGGCGCCGCCGCCACGCACGGCCTTGCTGAGGCAGTTGCGAGAATCGACCTGGGCCGAGACACAGCTTTGTGGATGGAACGGATGACCGGTAATCAGCCGGTGTTCGATGCCGCCAGCCTGGCTTACGTGATCTACACCTCCGGCTCGACCGGCCTGCCGAAAGGCGTCATGGTTCAGCATGACAATGTCGTTAACGCGGTATTGGATTACTCGCGCAGTAGCGGATTGCATGCTGGCGACCGTATTCTCCAGTTCGCGTCATTCGGCTTCGACACCTCGGTAGTAGAGATATTTCCGGGCTTGTCGGTGGGCGCGGAAATTGTGCTCCGGCCACTGGATATGTTGGTGCCAGACGCAACCTTTTTTTCCTTCCTGCGTACGCACCGTATCACCGTGGCGGATTTGCCCACGGCGTTTTGGCATGCTTGGGCGGGCGACGCATCGACTGATTTGCCACAATGTAGTTCGGAACTTCGTCGTATCGTCGTCGGTGGTGAGAAGGCCGAGCTGCTGCATTTAGTTCAGTGGTTCGCCAAGTGTAATACGCGTGACATTGATTGGACAAATATGTATGGTCCAACCGAAACAACAATTAATGCCACGGCTATCACCTACGACGCTAATAGCATCCTGCCTGTGGTCGCGATTCCGATCGGTCGTCCGATCGCCAACACGCAGGTGTATGTGCTTGATGCGCGTTTGAAGCCCGTCCCAATCGGTTCCGTTGGTGAACTGTATATCGGTGGCGCTGGCGTTGCGCGGGGCTACCTGAACCGACCGGAACTGACGGCCGAGCGCTTCATTGCCGACCCGTTCAGCAACGAGACAGGGGCGCGTTTGTATAAGACGGGCGACCTTGGCCGCTGGCTGGCCGATGGCAGCATCGAGTATCTGGGTCGCAACGACTTCCAGGTCAAGATCCGTGGATTCCGCATCGAACTTGGCGAGATCGAGACTTGCCTGGTCGGCTGCGCCGGCGTACGCGAGGCGGTGGTGCTGGCGCGCGAGGATGCGCCGGGCGACCAGCGCCTAGTGGCTTACCTGGTGCCTGAAGAGGGCGCCGAACTGGACCTGGCTGTGGTGCGGGCGGCGCTGGCGGCGCAGCTTGCCGCCTTCATGGTGCCGTCGGCGTTCGTGCTGCTGACGCGCCTGCCGCTCACGCCGAACGGCAAGCTCGACAGAAAAGCCTTGCCGGTGCCGAGCGGCGACGCTTATGCCAGCGAGGCCTACGAGACACCGCAGGGCGAGGTGGAAGAGAAGCTTGCGGCGATCTGGGCCGAGCTGCTGCAGGTCGAGCGGGTCGGGCGGCAAGACGACTTTTTCGCGCTGGGCGGTCACTCGCTGCTGGCGGTACGCCTGGTCTCGCGAGTACGTCAGGTTTTGGGACAGGAATTGGCACTTGGCGCGCTGTTTGCCAATCCGGTGCTGGCGCAGCTTGCGCAAGGTCTGGATGGGACTGCGGCCCGGGCGTTGCCCGGGTTGAAGCCTGTACCGCGCGGCGGGCCGCTGGCGCTGTCGTTTGCCCAGCAGCGCCTGTGGTTCCTGGCGCAGATGGAAGGGGTCAGCCAGGCCTACCATATTCCTGGCGCGGTGCGGTTGACAGGCGCACTGGACCGGGTGGCGCTGGAGCGCACGCTGGATCGGATCGTGGCGCGCCACGAGGCACTGCGCACCCGCTTCGTGGAACAGGACGGCGCGGTGTATCAGGTAGTGGACGGGGCGCAGATCGGGCTCACGCTGGCCATGCACGACCTGCGTGGCGACGATGACGCGCCCGGGCGTTTGCGTGCGCTGAACCAGGCGCAGGCGGTGGCGCTATTCGATCTGGAGGCCGGTCCGCTGATCCGGGCCAGTCTGGTATGCATGGGCGAGCAGGAGCATGTACTGTTGATGACCATGCACCACATCGTATCGGATGGTTGGTCGATGGGCGTGCTGCTCAATGAAGTGAGCGCCTTGTATGGCGCCTACGTGCAGGGACGTGCAGATCCGTTGCCGACGTTGGCGATCCAGTATCCTGACTATGCGAGCTGGCAGCGCGGGCGGCTCGATGCCGTCGAACTGGCGCAGCACAACGCCTATTGGAAGCAGGCGCTGGCGGGAGCGCCGGCACTACTGGCCCTGCCGACAGACCGGCCGCGGCCGTTACAGCAGGATTATGTAGGCGCACGCTTGGAACTGGCGCTGGAAGGGCCGCTGGTGCAGCAGCTCAAGCAACTCAGCCAACGCCATGGTGTGACGCTGTACATGACTCTGCTCGCTGGCTGGGCAGCATTGCTGGCCCGCCTGGCGGGCCAGGACGAGGTGGTTGTTGGCACGCCTGTGGCCGGGCGCAGTCATGCCGAATTGGAGCCGTTGATCGGCTTGTTCGTCAACACACTGGCGCTGCGCATCGACGTGAGCGCGCAGCCGACGGTGGCACAGCTGTTGGCCCAGGTCAAACAACAGGTGCTTGCAGGCCAGCAGCACCAGGACTTGCCGTTTGAACAGGTGGTCGAACTGTTGCAGCCGGCCCGTAGCTTGGCCCATGCGCCCCTGTTCCAGACCATGTTCGCCTGGCAGAACACGCCGTCCGGCACGCTCGATTTGCCGGGCTTGCAACTGTCTAATATCGACGGTGCTGCGGCCGTGACGGCCAAGTTCGACCTTACGCTGAGCCTCCAGGAAGCCGGTGGCGGCATTGCGGGCGGCATCGAGTATGCCTGCGCGCTGTTCGATGCGGCGACGGTGGAGCGCTATGCTGGGTACTGGCGCCGGCTGCTGGCGGAGATGGTGACCGATTCGGGCAGGGGCGTCGCTGCGCTGCCGCTGCTGGAGGATGCGGAAAGGCAGCAACTGTTGTACGGTTTCAACGCGACGGCGGCCGATTACCCGCGCGACGCCTGCCTGCACGAGTTGTTTGAGCAGCAGGTGGCGCGCACGCCGGATGCGACGGCCCTGGTGTATGAAGACCAGGCGTTGAGCTACGCGCAGTTGAATGAAAGGGCCAACCGGCTGGCGCATTACCTGCGCACGCAGGGCGTCGGACCAGATCGCCTCGTCGGCATCTGCGCCGAGCGTGGCCTCGACATGATGATTGGCTTGCTGGCCACGCTCAAGGCCGGCGGCGCTTACGTGCCTCTCGATCCTGCCTATCCAAGTGAACGTTTAGCGTACATCGTCAACGAAGCGAAGCTAACGGTCTTGCTGACACAGCACAACCTGCGATCATTACTTCCCAACGAAGCGGTTCCTGTACTTTGTCTGGATTCAGACTGGACGCTTGTCGAAGAAAATCCGGTTGTCAATCAATCCTGTTTGACGCATGCCGGAAACCTCGCATATGTGATCTACACGTCGGGTTCGACCGGTAATCCGAAAGGCGTGATGGTGGAGCACCGTTGCGTGGTCAATTTCTGGGCGGTAATGCAGGCATCGACGCACAAGCGCTGTCCACAGCCTTCACGCATTGGATTGAATGCTTCCTTTTCTTTCGATATGTCGTTAAAAGGTATCCTGCAGTTGCTTTCCGGGCACTGTCTGTATCCAGTACCGCAAGTCTTACGTGCAGACGGAGAGCAGTTGCTCGCGTTTTACGCTGCGTATCAGATCCATGCATTTGATAGCACGCCCTCCCAGCTTGAGCTGTTGTTGGAAGCCGGACTGTTAACACCGGGGGGTACGCGCCAACTAGCGTCTTGCTAGGTGGCGAGCCAATAAATGCGACAGTGTGGCGTCGCCTTGGCGCCTCGATGTTGACTCAATTCCACAATATGTATGGGCCGACCGAATGCACTGTTGATGCCACCGTCGGCCTGATTTGCGGCAATGCCGCATTTCCACATATTGGTTTCCCCATTTCCAACTGCGCGGTTTACTTACTTGATGCATATCTGTCGCCAGTCCCATTTGGTTGCACAGGAGAGATTTATATCGGTGGCGCTGGCGTTGCGCGGGGCTACCTGAACCGACCGGAACTGACGGCCGAGCGCTTCATTGCCGACCCGTTCAGCAACGAGACAGGGGCGCGTTTGTATAAGACGGGCGACCTTGGCCGCTGGCTGGCCGATGGCAGCATCGAGTATCTGGGTCGCAACGACTTCCAGGTCAAGATCCGTGGATTCCGCATCGAACTTGGCGAGATCGAGACTTGCCTGGTCGGCTGCGCCGGCGTACGCGAGGCGGTGGTGCTGGCGCGCGAGGATGCGCCGGGCGACCAGCGCCTAGTGGCTTACCTGGTGCCTGAAGAGGGCGCCGAACTGGACCTGGCTGTGGTGCGGGCGGCGCTGGCGGCGCAGCTTGCCGCCTTCATGGTGCCGTCGGCGTTCGTGCTGCTGACGCGCCTGCCGCTCACGCCGAACGGCAAGCTCGACAGAAAAGCCTTGCCGGTGCCGAGCGGCGACGCTTATGCCAGCGAGGCCTACGAGACACCGCAGGGCGAGGTGGAAGAGAAGCTTGCGGCGATCTGGGCCGAGCTGCTGCAGGTCGAGCGGGTCGGGCGGCAAGACGACTTTTTCGCGCTGGGCGGTCACTCGCTGCTGGCGGTACGCCTGGTCTCGCGAGTACGTCAGGTTTTGGGACAGGAATTGGCACTTGGCGCGCTGTTTGCCAATCCGGTGCTGGCGCAGCTTGCGCAAGGTCTGGATGGGACTGCGGCCCGGGCGTTGCCCGGGTTGAAGCCTGTACCGCGCGGCGGGCCGCTGGCGCTGTCGTTTGCCCAGCAGCGCCTGTGGTTCCTGGCGCAGATGGAAGGGGTCAGCCAGGCCTACCATATTCCTGGCGCGGTGCGGTTGACAGGCGCACTGGACCGGGTGGCGCTGGAGCGCACGCTGGATCGGATCGTGGCGCGCCACGAGGCACTGCGCACCCGCTTCGTGGAACAGGACGGCGCGGTGTATCAGGTAGTGGACGGGGCGCAGATCGGGCTCACGCTGGCCATGCACGACCTGCGTGGCGACGATGACGCGCCCGGGCGTTTGCGTGCGCTGAACCAGGCGCAGGCGGTGGCGCTATTCGATCTGGAGGCCGGTCCGCTGATCCGGGCCAGTCTGGTATGCATGGGCGAGCAGGAGCATGTACTGTTGATGACCATGCACCACATCGTATCGGATGGTTGGTCGATGGGCGTGCTGCTCAATGAAGTGAGCGCCTTGTATGGCGCCTACGTGCAGGGACGTGCAGATCCGTTGCCGACGTTGGCGATCCAGTATCCTGACTATGCGAGCTGGCAGCGCGGGCGGCTCGATGCCGTCGAACTGGCGCAGCACAACGCCTATTGGAAGCAGGCGCTGGCGGGAGCGCCGGCACTACTGGCCCTGCCGACAGACCGGCCGCGGCCGTTACAGCAGGATTATGTAGGCGCACGCTTGGAACTGGCGCTGGAAGGGCCGCTGGTGCAGCAGCTCAAGCAACTCAGCCAACGCCATGGTGTGACGCTGTACATGACTCTGCTCGCTGGCTGGGCAGCATTGCTGGCCCGCCTGGCGGGCCAGGACGAGGTGGTTGTTGGCACGCCTGTGGCCGGGCGCAGTCATGCCGAATTGGAGCCGTTGATCGGCTTGTTCGTCAACACACTGGCGCTGCGCATCGACGTGAGCGCGCAGCCGACGGTGGCACAGCTGTTGGCCCAGGTCAAACAACAGGTGCTTGCAGGCCAGCAGCACCAGGACTTGCCGTTTGAACAGGTGGTCGAACTGTTGCAGCCGGCCCGTAGCTTGGCCCATGCGCCCCTGTTCCAGACCATGTTCGCCTGGCAGAACACGCCGTCCGGCACGCTCGATTTGCCGGGCTTGCAACTGTCTAATATCGACGGTGCTGCGGCCGTGACGGCCAAGTTCGACCTTACGCTGAGCCTCCAGGAAGCCGGTGGCGGCATTGCGGGCGGCATCGAGTATGCCTGCGCGCTGTTCGATGCGGCGACGGTGGAGCGCTATGCTGGGTACTGGCGCCGGCTGCTGGCGGAGATGGTGACCGATTCGGGCAGGGGCGTCGCTGCGCTGCCGCTGCTGGAGGATGCGGAAAGGCAGCAACTGTTGTACGGTTTCAACGCGACGGCGGCCGATTACCCGCGCGACGCCTGCCTGCACGAGTTGTTTGAGCAGCAGGTGGCGCGCACGCCGGATGCGACGGCCCTGGTGTATGAAGACCAGGCGTTGAGCTACGCGCAGTTGAATGAAAGGGCCAACCGGCTGGCGCATTACTTGCGTCGTGAACATATCGGCAACGGCCAACTGGTGGCTATTTGCATGGAACGATGCACGGACATGGTCGTTGTGATGCTTGCTGTGCTCAAGGCCGGCGCTGCATATGTTCCGATCGATCCTAGCTATCCTGTTGAACGGATCGCATACATGCTCGACGACAGCGAACCTGCTTTGGTGGTAACGCAAAAATCCCTTTGGGAACCTTTCGGCATGCAGACATTCCGCGTCCATTTCGTTGGCGCGGACTCGGCTGTAAGCTCCTGTGCGGGATATAACCCGCTTCTGATAAATTCGCCTGCGGATTCTGTCTACGTGATCTACACCTCCGGCTCGACCGGGAAACCGAAAGGTGTGGAAGTTAAGCACCAAGGAGTGGTCAATTTATTGACTTCGCTACAAGCGAGCGCTTTCTGGGGGGCCCATGAGCGGGTCCTGAATGTCACATCGATTTCGTTCGATATCGCCGTTCTGGAGATTTTCCTGCCGCTCATCAGCGGCGCACTGGTGGTACTGGTCGATCGTCGAGTCACGTTGGAACCGGGAATGCTGTGGCGAGCGATTACGGAGCAGCAGATCACCTTATTGCAGGCAACGCCGTCGATGTGGCGGGCATTGCTTGAGGATGGCTGGCGGGGTGCGGAACGATTGAAGGTACTGAGCGGAGGCGAAGCAATGCCGACGGCAATGGCGACTGAACTGCTAACCCACACTCCCGTCGTCTGGAATCTATATGGACCGACTGAAACAACGGTCTGGTCGGCAGTACAGACACTTGACAATAAGCATGTGGTTCCGGCCGTTGGTGCGCCGATTGCTAACACGGAGATATATCTACTGGATCATCTCTGCAACCCGGTTCCGTTTGGAGTGGCTGGAGAGATATTCATTGGCGGGGAGGGCGTTGCCCGCGGCTACCTCCGCCGGCCGGAATTGACAGCTGAGCGGTTTATCGTGGACTCATTTAGCGGGCGCGTAGGTGGGCGGCTGTATAAGACTGGCGATTTGGCCCGCAGGCTGGCCGATGGCAGCATCGAGTATCTGGGCCGCAACGATTTTCAGGTCAAGATTCGCGGCTTCCGTATTGAACTTGGCGAAATTGAATCTTGCCTAGCTGGCTGCGCCGGTATACGCGAAGCGGTGGTGCTGGCGCGCGAGGATATGGCGGGTGACCAACGCCTGGTGGCATACGTGGTGCCGGACGAGAGCATGGAACTAGACTTGGTAGCGGTGCGTTCGGCGCTGGCGACCCGGCTCGCCGCCTTCATGCTGCCGGCAGCATTCATTCCGCTGGCGCGTCTTCCGCTCACGCCGAATGGCAAGCTGGACAGAAATGCGTTGCCGGCGCCGGACGGTGGCGGTTACGTCAGCGACGGTTATGCCGCACCGCTGGGCCACGTGGAACAGGCACTGGCTGCAATCTGGTCGGAGCTGCTGCAAGTCGTTCAAGTTGGAAGACACCACAACTTCTTTGATCTAGGCGGTCATTCGCTGCTTGCGATCCAGATGCTGTCGCGGGTAGGGCTGCACTTCGGTCGCGCAATGCGACTCCAGGATCTCTTCATGGCTCCATCGCTGAAGCGCTTCAGCGAGGTGATTGCAACGGAGTTGACTCTTGGAGCAGATGCAGCATTGGTACCAATCCGTACGGAAGGAACCCATCGCGCGTTGTTCTTGATGCATGAGGTAAGTGGTATTCCCGCTTATGCCCATGAGCTTGCACCATTTATCGATCCGCGTATTCCAGTTTATGGATTGGCCGCCCCCGGTCTCGCGGCGGGAGAGGCGCCACTGCTTACACTGAAGGCTATGGCGCAGCGATACGTTGCCGCGATTCGAACGGTCCAGCCAACCGGGCCATACCGTATTGCTGGCTGGTCAGCCGGAGCGCTGATAGCTTGCGAGGTCGCGCACCAACTCAATAGTGCTGATCAAAAGGTTGAGTTTCTTGGCCTTATTGATGCAAAGAGCGAGTTCCATTTCGACGAAGTGATTCGGGCGCGCTGGACGCTTCCATGTACGGACCTGAGCGAGTTTTATGCAATGGGATGTCTATTGCTTGACTTGGAAGCGACGGCGGTCATTGACCTCGACGAGCTAACTCGACTGGCGAAATTGAACAACGTTATGGAAATTCTACATGAGGTCGGGAGCATGCTGGTTCAGCGCTTCGGCATGACGATCGATGAAGTGGAGCGCCATATCTACGTGCGCGGTGCGATTGCACAAGCTCTGTCGACATACCGCTTATCTGGCGCGGGTTCGGCAGAGTTCTTCGCTGCGCGCCATGGCGAACTTACGGGTGAGCCAGTCCTGTGGTCTGCGGCGGGACTGGATATCGTTTTCAGCGCGGTGCTCGATGGCGACCATCAATCGATTGTGCGTGGACGGCACGCCGCTTCGTTGGGGCAAGTGCTTTCGCGGCGGCTGCCCGGCGACGAGGTGGATGCCCACGCATGAATGCTGCAACGACGTTGATCGCAATACAAAAATATTTTGGAAGTAATTTAATGATTTTTCCTAGAAATAGAATTAGTGTAGCTGTATGCTTGGCCATGATAAGTTTCAGCGCCAGGGCACAAACCACTGTTGACGACGGTAAAATACAAGTGGTGGAGTTAAAAGGCACAGTGCCGAGCGATGTCAGTACCGCGTCGAAAACTGTCGTCGGACGGCAAGAGCTGACCAAGTATGGTGATGTGTTACTGGTCGATACCTTGAAACGCGTGTCAGGAATCTCGTTCGTCGCTGGCGAACTACGCATGCGTGGTCTTGGCGGGGGGTACACTCAAATTCTTATCAATGGCGATCCTGCCCCTCCAGGTTTTTCGATTGCAAATCTTTCCCCGGACTTGGTTGAGCGTGTCGATATTATCCGCGGCGCAACTGCTGACTTGAGCGCGCAAGGTGTCGCTGGCACCGTCAACATCATTCTCAGGCGCAGTGTCAGCAGTAAGCAACAGGAATTGAAGCTTAACGCAATGAAGGATAATTCGGGATGGTCGCCCAACGCGACGTTGCAGGTATCCGATAAAAGCGAGGTTTTGTCATACACCGTGACGATGGTGGCGAAGCACAGCCTGACAAGGGAAGATGTACATACCGATATTAACGTCGTTGACTCGCAAGGACAGCCCTTATCATCCCGGCAAACTCGGCAAGTTAATGATCTTTCAGTGGACGGTGTTTCGTTGGCGCCACGCCTCACTTGGGTGCCGTCTAGCAATGATAGCTTCGTGTGGCAATCCTTTGTCGAGGCACTACGCTCAAAATATGTTTTCCTTGCGGATGAAACTGTTTATATAGGTGATCCTAGCGAGTATCCGGACAATTCTGGCGGCACTTCCTCACGATTCAGTACGTTGCGCACTGATGTGAACTGGACACATCGAATCGACGGCGGCGGCAAACTTGATACAAAAATTCAGTTCAATCATAGAGAACGCTCGAGTAACTTCGATTTTCTCGGCGGTGGAAGCGACAGTGGCACTTTGTTCAGAATTATCGACTCGACTGCAATCGACAAGGCCTGGACAACCAGCGGAAAATACCTTGTGCCGCTCATGGGCGCGCACGGCTTTGCTGTCGGTTGGGATGCCTCGTACACGCAACGCCACGAGGGGCGTTTCCAGTCTGACAGCGCCCCTACCAAGCCAATAAGGGCTTATCTGGCTGAGGAATATGATGCAGTGGTTCGAACAGTGGCTGGTTACGCTCAAGATGAATGGAACGTTTCGGCGAACTGGCTAATATATTTGGGGATGCGTTGGGAATGGCTGAATACAAAAAGTGACAGCAACGTTCTGGCTCCGGTACAAAACACTGCGAGCGTATTGAGTCCAGTCTTGCAAAGTGTTTACAAGCTGCCGTGGGGAGCTAGCGATAAACTGCGTGTTTCACTCAGCCGGACTTTCAAACCACCCGCAACCGCCAGTCTTATGTCGCGCCGTTTTACAGTTAATAACGATAACGGACCGACAAATCCGGATCGTCAGGGTAACCCCAGTCTGCTTCCTGAGCTGACTTGGGGGATCGATGCTGGTTTGGAGCATGCATTTGCGGGCGGGGGACAGATGGCGCTGACTGCATACGGCAAAAAAATTAGTCAAGTTGTTGTTCCGGAAATTTACGTCAGCAATGGAGCATGGGTTACAGCGCCTGTGAATGGAGGCAAGGCGAGCGCCCGGGGTTTTGAGGTAGATGTCTCGTTTCCGTTAAAAAACATCATCGCAAGCGCCCCAGCCTTGGATATACGTGCGAATTTTTCTCGAAATTGGTCTCGCCTAACTTTCGCGGATGGATCGTCGGGACGTTTGCCGGATCAGGTTCCCTACACGGCCAATTTGGGCTTCGACTATACGCGAAGCAAGGACTTACAGATTGGCGCCAATCTGAATGCGTCTGGAGCAATTGCGTCACGCATTACGGATAGTTTGTCGAAACATTTATCTGGTACTCGTACACTGGATGTATATGCGGCGTGGACGCTGAACCCGCGCGCGCGCATCCGTATTAGTGGCGTCAATCTTTTGCAGCGTCAGGCACTTACCGAAAATATCTATACTTACAGTAAAAGTACTGAACGTCGGCTTGAATATGTGGCCGGTAATCGCGCGATAAAAATAGTGTATGAAATGAAACTGTAGTTGTCTTTGTGATCGATGTCTGGACTTGTGTCTGGGCGTTACCAACGCTTTTCCAATTCATTCAATTTCAAGAGGATTTTCTGTGTTTCGTTCTCATCCGTTATTAGCTCGAATCGTAATTTTTCTTGTTGTCCCTCTTAGTATTAGCATCGTTTTTGCCAATTGGTATTTTCGTCAAAGCTTGCCACGTACGGAAGCAGTTTTAAGCGTAGACAAGCTTACCCATAACGTGACTGTAACGCGCGACCAGAATGGCGTGCCTTCGATCGCGGCGGATAATGAGCATGACGTATATTACACCATGGGATATTTGCATGCCCAGGATCGCATGTGGCAGATGGAAATACAACGCAGGTTGGTGCAGGGGCGATTAAGTGAGATATTGGGGGAGAAGTTTCTTCAGCAAGATATTTGGTTTCGTACCCTGAATTTGTCAAATTCAGCTGCGGCAGCGATGCCTGCACTTAGCGCCGAGGCACAGGCATCGCTGCGGGCATACGCCGATGGTGTGAATGCCTGGCTTGATGGCGCTTCAACCTTGCCGCCTGAGTTTGTTGCTTTAAGTATGCGCCCTGTACGCTGGACACCGCTGGACTCTCTGTCGGTCGTGAAACTGCTGGCGCTAAACTTAGGTGGAAATTACGGACAGGAACTTGAACGTTTCTTGGCGGGACGGCTGCTGGATTCGTCTGACTTGAATGCTGTATTTGCGGGCTATCCAGCGAATGGGCCGACTGTCATTCAGTCAGCAGGCCATGGGGATGCAATAGCTGGCTTGCAACGATTGCATGATTTAAAAGACAAAATACAAGCGCAGTGGCAAATCGGCGGACGTTTCGTTGGTAGTAATGCCTGGGTAGTCGGAGATCGATTCATGGCAAACGGGCAACCCTCACTCGCCAACGATACTCATACTGGATTGCAAATTCCTTCGATCTGGTATCCGGTCGCGCAGAAAGGCGGACGACTTGCCGTATCAGGTATGAGTTTGGTAGGCCTTCCGGTTATCGTATTTGGACAAAATCAGCAGGTCGCCTGGGGTGGGACAAACATGATGGCCGATGTGCAGGATCTATACTTCGAGCAAGTCGACGGCAATGATCGTGCCAGATATCGAACTGGATCGAGTTGGAAAGAATTTGACACAAGAATTGAGAAGTTTCACGTGAAGGCTGCATTCCCGGCCACGCTGCGCCCAGCGCTGGAGCCGGTAAATGTACAGATCAGAACAAGCGAACATGGTCCCATTATTAGCGACGTCATTGGAGCGTTTGATATGCCGGTAGCGCTTCGCTGGGTCGCCCTGGATAAAGGAGATACGACATATGAGTCATTCTTCCGACTAAGCTATGCCCGTGACTGGAAAATGTTCAACGACGCTCTCCGTTTTCATGTCGCGCCTGCGCTCAATATCGTTTATATGGACCTGTCAAAAAATATCGGTTATGTCGGGGTCGGCCGTATTCCAATTCGAGCCAAGGGAAATGGCAGTGTTCCTGCGCCAGGATGGAGAGGCGATTATTACTGGAAAGGCTATATTCCATTCGACGCGTTGCCGCGAACATTTAACCCCCTGAAGGCTATATTGTTTCTGCTAATAATCGCATCACTGGCGATAATTATCCCTATTTCATTTCTAACGATTGGGCGCCACCGGCAAGGGCACAACGCATTACCGCAATGCTAGAAGAACGCATGCAAACGGGTGTTCGCTTGACTCCTGACGACATGAAGCGAATTCAACTCGACCAGCGCGATCTGGAAGCGCAACGTTTGTTACCTGTATTGACATCTTTAATTCCTGAGACACCGCGTCAGCAAGAAGCGCTTCGTATACTCACAAATTGGCACGGGGATATGAACGCAGACAGTGCCGCCGCGGCAATCTATGCCGTCTGGATGCGTCATTTAAAAGAACAACTATTTACTGGAGCTTTGCGAGGAAACTGGAACCGAGCTTTCGAGCAACGCTACTTGAACGCCGTCGCAGAAAATGTGCCGGAAGAATCATTAATTATGATATTGAAGACACCCCACTCACACTGGTGCGGGTCGCAGAATACCGTGCCCGATTGCGGAAATGCCCTGCGGCATGCACTCAACAGCAGTCTAAGTGAACTGGAAAAAATGCAGGGGAAACAAATGTCCACTTGGACATGGGGCGCCGTTCATGTCATGTCTTTTAGGCACATTCCTTTTAGTGAGGTAAAGCTGCTAGACAAAATATTTGGCCGAAAACTACCAAGTGGTGGATCCGTCGCAACTGTTAACGCTGCGGATGCGAATTACAAAGCCTCGATCGGCTATGAACAGCAGTTGGGTGCGACATTTCGCCAGATTATACAATTCGATGATTACCAATTCATTAACTCGACCGGGCAGTCCGGCCATCCACTCAGTTCGAATTATGACGACATGATGCTATTGTATAGTCGCGGCCAATATATTCGGTTCACATCCAGGAAAGCACCGATGCATGTCCTTACATTGGTTTCGAAAGATTCCAAGAAAGAATTAAAATGAAATTGTATGAAGCGTTTAGTGAGAAGGCCGCTAATAAAGTATTTGTTTCCATCGTACTGGGCGCCCTTGCTGGTGTCGCCTATGCGTTCTTAATTCCAATTGTCCTGAATAGCCTCAGTCCTGAATATGGCCCCCTGAAAGAAATAGCATATCCAAATGCGTACTACGTTTTTGGCCTCGAAGTGGCAACTCCTAAGTTGGCAGCCGTATTTTTATCCTTGTGTGGCTTCATTCTGATTGCGAGATCATTTTCTCAGATTACTCTTTTGCGCGTATCGATGGACGTCGCCGTGGCACTCAGGATGAAAATCTATCGCCGGATTGCTTCAGCGCCCATCATAGCTCTTGAGCGAGTTGGAGCATCCCGGTTAATTGCTGTTTTAACTATGGATGTAGGGAGAATAGTAATGGGTGCCAGGGTTTTGCCCGATTTACTGATAAGTACAGTAACATTGATCGGAATGCTAGGTTTCTTGCTGTATATGAACGCAAACGTCTTTTGGTTTGTGATAGGGGCAATCATTTTCGGTATAATCAGTTACCAAGTCCCGGTTTATTTCGGCAATAAGGATTTTATGCGCGCTCGCCATGCGGCTGACGATTTACAGGAGGCGATCCAAGGGCTAATTTATGGCGCGAAGGAGCTAAAACTTAATCATGAGAAACAGGATATATATTTCAATAAGGTTTTGTGCGAAGTTGAATCCATTGTCAGTAAATACGACAAGCGTGGTTCGACCATTGTTCGCGCCGCCATGAATTATGGCGATCTGATTAGTTTTTTTGTTATCGGTGCGATCGCGTTTATCTTCGTCAACTATCATGCCATTACCAATAGCGAACTGGTCGGAGTCATAATGGCCTTGCTCTACGTCACCAGTCCAGTTGCTACCATCTTGAATTGTATCCCCGTGATTGTGATCGCACAGGTGTCATATAATAAAGTAGATGAAATATTTACAGAGTTGCCTGTGGAAGCCAACGCATTGACAGCAGGATTTCTGCCTGAATGGTCAACTGTGCATTTCACAGGTGTAGGCTTTCAACATCACTCTCCGGCGGGATATGGATTCAAAGTCGGCCCAGTAGACTTTGATGTAGAACGTGGTCAGATAACGCTTATCGTTGGAGGTAATGGTTCCGGAAAATCCACGCTCAGCAAGTTGTTGACTTTGCATTATGTTCCAACAGAAGGCGAAATTCGTTTCGGCGATACCATCGTTACTTCCGAAACACTTTTGTGCTGCCGTCAGCAGATTGGCGCAATTTTCACTGACTATTATTTGTTTGATCGCCTGCTAACTTCTACTTCGGACGCACAGCAAGTGCAAATCGATGCCTATCTCGTAGCACTGGAACTTGATGCCAAAGTGAACGTTACAAATGGTAAATTTTCAACTCTAGCTTTGTCGGATGGGCAAAAGAAGAGGCTTGCGTTGTTGGTGTCATTATTAGACGAACGGAGTTTTTACCTGTTTGATGAATGGGCTGCAGACCAAGACCCAGTCTTCAAGGCCGTCTTTTACGAGAAAATTTTACCCGATCTTAGAGCGCGTAATAAGGTCATCATTGTCATTAGCCATGATGAACGGTACTTTCATATTGCCGATAAGATTCTAGTGATGGACAATGGAAAATTGTTGCGATCCGAACGACCGCCGAGAGTGATGGCCTAAGGAGGCGCTGATCAATTCGCTTTTTTGAGAGATTGGCGCACCAAATGGTCGAACAGTGAGCAGATCAAGCGCATTTTCGGTCGATTTGACGCGATGCTTCGCGTCTTTCGGTCATCAGGACGGACTACGGGATTCTGTGATCGTAAAGCGCTGGCCGGCAGCAGATTGGCGAAGGCAAAGAATGTGAACCACTGCGCAGTGTTCTTGGCTAGGCCGCGATATCACGTTTACGATGATGAAACAGGTTCTTGACAACATGAAACGGATGTTCGACTTTTGCCCGCACGCTCGCTTTTAGCTGTTCCAGCTTTTCCGTCAGTCGCCTCAGTTTATTCTTGGGCAGCGCCTTGCGTTTGGCACGCTTCATGACCACGTGCCACGTCACCGATTTGCGGATGTTTTCCGGCAGCTTTTCCACGCCTTGATAGCTGGCGTCGCCGAGCGCGACGGTCCGCTCGCCGTGCAGCAATGCGTACGCCTGTGTCACGTCAGCGACATTGCCTGCCGTGCAGATGACCGTGTGCACCAGGCCCGAAGCGGCGTCCACGCCGACATGCGCCTTCATGTCAAAATGTCAGACGTTGCCCTTCTTCGACTGGTGCATTTCAGGATCGCGCTTGCAATCCTTGTTCTTCGTCGACGGCGGCGCGGCGATCAGCGTGGCGTCGACAATGGTGCCTTCACGCATCATCAAACCTTTGTCAGCCAGATGCCCATTGATGGTGCCGAATATTTGCCGCGTCAGGCCGTTCACTTCCAGAAGGTGCCGGAATTTCAGCAACGTCGTCGCGTCTGGTGCCGACTCCCGGCCGAGGTCGATGCCGACGAAGGCACGGATCGACTGGCTGTCGTAAACTACGTCTTCGATGCCTTCCTCCGACAAGCCAAAGCACTACTGGGCCACGTACATGCGAAGCATGCGCGCCAGCCCGATCGGTGGACGACCGGTGCCCTCGACTATTGGATAGAACGGCTCAATGAGCTTATGCAGTTCGCCCCATGGCGTCACGCTGTTGATCTCGGCAACGAAACGGTCACGCCGCTTGAGTTTTTTCTTGGCGGCGTACTCAAGGTCTGAGAAGCTCTTTTGCATGATGGATCGCGGGTGTTGGAGGCAGTGCTAATGTCTCAGGTCAGCGCGCCACACGGAACGGTACCGGATGAATTAATCAGCGCTTGCCTAAATCGGGTCAGTTTTCTCTTCATACGCGACTGATGCAGGTCAAGTGGCTGACAGATGATTAAGCCAGTTGCGATAACGCCACTGTCGCTATGGAATAATTGACGGCCAGTCACAGCTTGTGAATACTGTACGTATATCAATCATGCTGAAACGTGCGGTTCGGATGATGCCGCGCGGTAGTGTAGGGC
The DNA here is from genome assembly GCF_023509035.1 of Janthinobacterium lividum. Lineage (NCBI taxonomy): Bacteria > Pseudomonadati > Pseudomonadota > Betaproteobacteria > Burkholderiales > Oxalobacteraceae > Janthinobacterium > Janthinobacterium lividum. The sequence goes on from NZ_CP075583.1 coordinate 1,596,673, forward strand.
AGAGTGAGGTAAGTACTCTGAGTTGCAACGTTCTGTTTTCACTGTCGATAACGCAAATTTCCACGGCACTAAAGTCAAAGACTTCCTTGACGGACGGAAAGGCAGCCTTGTAGAAACTTTCCTTGCAGGAGAAAACAATGGTAAGTAGTTGTTCCATCGGAATTTCTTTAGACCATATCCGTAAATTATCGACTTCGTGATGATTGAGGGCAATAGATATGATGCTATCCCGCAAGGTATGATCGATAACGGTTTCAATGTCAATGCCTATACCGCCGCATGTTTTACTTGGTAGTACAACAGCGCCAGCATAGCGGGAATTGTGCGAGATGCTGCCAACAACTTTTGAAGGCCACTGCGGCTCTCGAAGTGGACCGCTGTGAATTTCTTCATCGTCGAGTCCAAACGGCGCGAGTGCGTGGCGCGCTGCTAGACGGCCATAAAAATATTCGGCTTGTCGTTTTTGAACGCTCTGTTTTATTGCCGCTGGATAGGCAATTTGACAGAGCTGGAACAGGGTCACGTCAAAATAGGCTTCATCGAACTCAAGCAGTGAGCAATACGCCATCTCGCCGGTCGAAAGAAAAAAAGGCAAGCGGCGAAGCGCAGGGTGATAGTGATTATCTTCCCGGGTCGTCTGGTAAAAAGATGGGTTATTCATAGATTCGAAGTGTAACAGAGACCGGTTGCTAAAGACGTGCCATCATACTTTCCGCTGTTAAGGCGGCTTCTCGAATAGCCTCTTTTTGACTGTGTGAGGCGATTCAAGTGAATCCACACTTGCGACAATTGTATGGCATGGCCACGCTGCCAAATTCCAAGCCCAAAACAGAGGATTTTTTGACGCGAATGGCATACTCTATGTCAACCTGCTTCAGGCGCAAGTTGATGCGGTGACATTTGATGATCTGAATTCGTTAGATGAGTTCGTTATCAGGGCACATCTTCAACTTGCCCGTGATCTTATGGCAGGTTTCGTTCAGTTTGAGCACATTCAGCCGTTGCTCAAACGTGCTGAGGTCGCGATTTCTCACCTAAAAAAAGTGGTGAGTATCACTAATGTCAACGCTGACGAGAAAATTCTAACAGTCATTTCGCTGAGGAATTGCAATCAGGAAGTCAAAAAAATCCTGCCATTTCTCGTCGCGAAACACTTCTACAACCAGCATCGAAGTGTTGTTGCATCTCCGCCTGATAGGACCATGCATCTCATCATCGATGAGGCCCATAACATTCTTTCGGAGCAATCGTCGCGAGAGCACGAAGTATGGAGGGATTATCGACTTGAGTTGTTTGAGGAAATTATCAAGGAGGAGCGAAAATTTGGAATGTTTTTGACGTTGTCCAGTCAACGACCTGCAGATATATCGCCCACTATCGTTTCGCAAATTCATAATTTTTTTATTCACCGACTCGTAAATGATCGTGATTTATTTTTGATAGAAAACACGATTAGTACGTTGGATCAAATTTCAAAGAGCCAGATTCCTAATTTATCAAGAGGGTGTTGTATTGTTACTGGCACTGCATTTGATTTGCCGATGACATTGCAAGTTGACCTGCTGGAACGTACGAAACAAACAGATAGTGAAGATGTTGATCTTGGTGTGCTATGGGCAGGAGCGGAAAAATAGTAAAGTCGTTTTCAATTCACATGTGATTCCCGGTATACGGACTGAATTTCAGATAGAAAATTCTCGACATCAAACATTACTAGAGGTGATTTAGAATGGACGCAATTAGTTTGCTTGATGAACAGATTGAAAAGTACTCGCAGGGTATATATGAATTGGCATCTGTTTTTGACGCGAAAAGTGCTATTGATGGATGGCAATATATTTTGCGCGGAGCTGAGGAACTAATTAACATTCCGACTGAAGATCCAACTGTGCTAACTCAAGAATTCTTAGATACACCGCTTTCGGCCATAACAGAAAATCTAATGCTCCTTCATGTTCTTGGTGTCGCCGTGAGACGGCGTTTCGATAGTGATGTTGCGTATCGATTAAAATTCACGATTCTGCTGTTTGCAAACTTCCGGATTTCGCTACTTGTGGCAAAACGTTACGACACTGCCGAAATGCTCTCGACAGTGGGTGGAATCATCATGTTTTTGAGGTCACGCCGACGACATATAGTGGCACTTCTATATACATTGCCGGATGTATGTCAAGGCCATCAAAATTTCAATCCCAACGAGGATGCTGCTCGTCTATTGCAGGCGGTTGAAAACGGTGTTGAACTTACTGGACTGCATCAGAAAGCAATGTTGGCTGAGGTATTTCAAGATTTTCAATTAACGAATGAGGATGGAAAGCTGGTTAGTAATTATAGTTATCAACCATTAGATGATCTATTTTTAGATGCGGAACGAACTTCCGTCGTTGATATGGAGAAAATCACACGATATTCCTTAAATTCCGTTTCGCTGGAGCAACCGAATCACGGTAAAATTTTTTCATGTGCCGATATTCGTAATCAAATAATAATTACAACGGAATTGTACAATGAATTCAATTTGGATAAAACTTTGTTTTGGTCATTTTCCCAGGTGGTGCAGGAGCTTCTAGTATTTTGTCATGATGACTACCATTTAAATATTGATATAGACGTTATTGTTCATGTGCTAGAGAATTTTTCTATTCCGGAAAAAAGTGGAGTCTTTTCTTGCACAAGGGAGGGGATTACGGAGTTAACGTAAATGAATTTGCTGCATTTATTCAAGTCGGAAAGGGTTGTCGATCTACAGTTCCATTGATGGGGAGATTCCTTAATCAACTAAAAAATTTTTGTCTAAATAAAAATAGGCGTTATCAAATAAGAAGTGGATATATTTTTGAAGAATGCGTTCGTGAAGCTCTAGAAAAGCAAGGATTTATAGTTAAAAATATTCGACGTATTGATCGTCAGGAATTCGATGTGATTGCTGTGCGAAATAACATTATATTTAATGTCCAATGCAAGAATAATTTTCTAGATCAAACTCGAATAGAGTCCGAGCGTAAAGTCTTCGCACGATATAATCGACGGCTAGATAAGTATTATGAGAGAGCGCTAGAAAAAGAACGAATGAGGGCCGACTTGCTTTGCCGTGAACTTGGCTTAAGCGAGGTGAGGCAATTTGTGATTAGTGCTTTTCCTATAGCTACAAAAAATCCTCGGATTCTGGCTTTTGCCAATATTTCAAACTTCTCCACTCTAGCAACTACGCTTGAGGTCTAGCGGCGGTGGATGGAGTTAATTTGGTATTATGTGCTACTAAGTTGACGGCCTAGTTGACAGCAATTCGTGTCAGATTGTTATGTAAATTCAGGTGCCGTTTAGTGGCCGTACATGTACACGCCATTGATCATCTAGATACGTCTGGTGCAAACTCATGTGTCGTATGGTGCAAACTCATGTGTCGCTAGTGCAAACTCATGTGTCGCTAGTGCAAACTCATGTGTCGCCCGACGCCAGCGCTTGACCTTGACCGTAGACCGGTCTACCATTAATGACTCAAAAGTAAGTTACCCGGAACGATACATGCAAGCCCCGATTGATACCAAGCCCCGCTGGGAGCGGCGCAAGGATGCCCGCCCGCAGGAATTGCTCGCCGCCGCCCTCGACCTGTTTGTCGAACGGGGCTTCGCATCGACGCGCCTGGAGGATGTGGCCAAGCGGGCTGGCGTGTCGAAAGGCACGCTGTACCTGTACTTTGAGAACAAGCAAGAGCTGTTCAAGGCCGTCGTGCGCGACAATATCGTGCAGTCGATCGGCGAGGCGGAAGACAGCATGGCCGCTTCGGACAGCAGCAGCGCCGAGTTGTTGCGCAAGGTGATGATGCAGTGGTGGGAAGAATTCGGCGCCACCAAGCTGGCCGGTTTGACCAAGCTGATGCTGGCCGAAGCGAACAATTTTCCGGAACTGGCGCAGTTTTACAACGAAGAAGTCGTCACGCGCGGCAATGGGCTGATCGTCAGCCTGCTGGAACGGGGCATGCAGCGCGGCGAATTCCGCCAGGTCGATCCGGTGCTGGTCAGCACCATCCTCAGCGCGCCCGTCACCATGCTGATGATGTGGACGCACTCCTTCCTGCCATGCGAGGTCAAGAATATCGATCCGCTCGCCTACATGGATGCCTTTATCGACATGAGCTTGCGCAGCCTGCAGGTGGAGGCGCCCGGGAAAAGTTGATCTGCAGAGCTTGCCTCTACCGTTCAGTTGCCCCTTTTCCAAGGTTCGCCCCCTCAAATCTGCAGATCGTCGCAAATTCCCTCCATTCCTCGTCTTTATGGTTAACATGTGCTTTCAGCCAGTTCAACGATAAAATGGCGGATTATTACTTCACTTACCGAGTCCAAAGATGAATATCGAACAAGCCCGCTTCAATATGATCGAACAGCAAATCCGTCCATGGGACGTACTGGATATCGACGTATTGGAGCTGTTGAACGTGGTCAAGCGTGAAGATTTCGTGCCGGCCGCCTATAAAAACCTGGCCTTCGTCGATACCGAAATTCCACTGGGTGGCGGCGAATGCATGTTGACGCCGAAGCTGGAAGCGCGCATTTTGCAAGACGTAGCCGTCAAAAAGCATGAAAATGTGCTGGAAATCGGCACCGGTAGCGGCTACATGGCCGCTTTGCTGGCGCACAAGGCACGTCATGTGACGAGCGTGGAAATCGTTCCCCAATTGAAAACCTTGGCCGAGCAGACCCTGGCCGCTAACGGCGTGACGAATGTGACCGTGGAACTGGGCGACGGCGCCCAGGGCTGGAGCAAGGGCGCACCGTACGATGTGATCGTCGTGTCCGGCGCCCTGGCCGTGTTGCCGGAAGCACTGTTGCAACAAGTCAAAGTCGGCGGCCGCATCCTGGCCATCATCGGCGAAGCGCCTATCATGTCGGCGCACCTGATCACGCGCAGCTCGGACAAGGCTTATGACACGCGCAAGCTGTTTGAAACCAATGTTACGCCATTGCAAGCCGTGGCACCGTCGCATTTCAAGTTCTGAGGCGACCGATTCGATGGAGCATTTGAGTGCACCGCAGCTGGCCGCCTGGCTGGCTGACCCTTCCCGCCCGCGTCCGTTTTTGCTCGATGTGCGCGAACAGTGGGAGTTCGACCTGTGCCACCTCGATGGCGCCACCCTGATGCAGATGAACTCGATTCCTGCGCGCATCGATGACCTCGATGAAGATGCCGAGATCGTTTGCATCTGCCATCACGGCATGCGCAGCATGCAAGTGGCGGCCTTCCTGGAGCGCAATGGTTTTGGCAAGATCAGTAATTTGACGGGCGGTGTGCATGCCTGGGCGCTGCAAGTCGACAGCGCGATGCCTAAATACTAAGTTATTTTGCAGTAGATGCACCCAGGCATGTTTTCCTGCATGCCTGCGGAGGCCTGTACCCCGCTCACCCGGCGGGCGCAAGGCAAGCGGTAGCAGATTTTTGATTCCATCAACTTTTGACGACTCCAACGGAGAAATGCAATGCGGAAACCCCTTATCGCCGTGCTGATGACCAGCGCCTTTGTCTCGATGACATGCTCGCTGCAAGCGCAGGCGGCCGATCTCATCCAGGTGTACCAGCAGGCGCTGGCCAATGACGCGCAGTACGCCAGCGCGCGCGCGGCCCTGTCGGCCGGGATGGAGCGGGTTCCGCAGGGGCTGGCAGGCTTGCTGCCGCAAATCTCTGCGTCGGGCAGCAATACGCGCGGCAATCAGGAGCAAATCGTCCAGAACAATGGCGGCAACAAGATCACTTCGCCATCCGTGAACGTGCGCACGAACAGCTACAACCTGACCCTGGCGCAGCCGCTGTTCCGCTGGGACCGCTGGGAAACCTATCAGCAAAGCAAGCTGGCGCAAGCGATTGCTGAAGCGCAATTTGCGCAAGTCCAGCAAGACTTGATCACCCGCGTGGCGCAGGCGTATTTCGATGTGCTGAGCGCGCAGGACAACCTGGGCGCCACGCAGGCGCAAAAGGTCGCCACGACGGAGCAGCTGGCATCGGCCAAGCGCAATTTCGAAGTCGGTACGCAAACGATTACCGACACGCACGAGGCGCAAGCGGCCTACGACCTGGTGGTGGCGCAGGAATTTGCCGCCATCAATGACCTGGCCAACAAGCGCAGCGCCTTGCAAACCATCATCGGCGAAGCGCCGACCACCTTGGCGCCGATGCGCACGGGCGTCGTCATCAGCGCGCCCGAACCGGCTGCCATCGAACCGTGGGTGTCGTCTGCCGAAGAGCAGAACTATGGCGTCGTCACGGCCCAGTTCAATGTGGAATCGGCCAAGCGCGACATCGGCCGCAACCGCGCCGGCCACTACCCGACCCTGGACCTGATCGCCAACGCTGGCCATACCTATTCCTCGGGTGGCGGCAATGGCAACGGCAACAACAATAATGCCATCGGCGTGCAGTGGAGCATCCCGATCTTCAGCGGCTTTGCCGTCACCAGCAAGGTGCGCGAATCGATTGCGCTGGAAAACAAGGCCCGCAACGACCTGGAAACGGCGCGCCGCGCGGCCTCGCAAGGCGCGCGCCAGGCTTTCCTGGGCGTCAATAGCGGCCTGGCGCAAGTCAAGGCGCTGGAAGCGGCGGAAGTGTCGAGCAAATCGGCGCTGGAGTCGAACCAGCTCGGCTATCAAGTGGGCGTACGCATCAATATCGACGTCTTGAATGCGCAGAAACAATTGTTCTCGACGCAAAAAGACCTGTCGAAAGCCCGTTACGACACCATCATGAACGGCTTGCGCCTGAAGGCGGCGGCCGGTACCCTGAAGGAAACGGATTTGATGCCCGTCAACGCCTTGCTCGACAAGTAAGCGCGGTCTTGTTTTAAATTAAACCAGTACCGGTGACGGCGCTGGTTTTTTTTCGTCTTGAGGTGTTGTCAGACGGCGCGGCTGTTGGCGATCTGGGTGAGTACGACACCGGCCACCACCAGGCCCGCGCCTGCCCAATGCAGCGGAGAAATATGCTTGACGGCAAAGCCCAGCAAGCCGTAGCGGTCGATGGCCAGCGCGGCCAGCATTTGCCCGCCGATGACGGCCGCCATGAAGGGGCCCGACCCCATGCGCGGCGCCAGCATCAGCGCGGCCGTAATATAAAACACGCCGGCTGCGCCGCCCAGCCAGGACCAGCCCGGACCGCGCACGGCGAGGTGGAAATCGGGCGCCGGCACCCGCCAGGCCAGCATCACGAGCGAAGCGAGCACGGCGCTGACGGCCAGCGAGGCGATGGTGGCCCACAGCGGGTGGCCCAGGTTGCGGCCCAGCGCGGCATTCGCGCCCGCCTGGAAAGGGACGACGGCGCCGGCCAGCATGGCCAGCGGGGCAAATACGGTGATCCATCCATGCATGTGTGACTCTCACAGTTGAGTTGATGGGATCATCGTATTATGCTGTTGTGATTAAATCCAATTCGTAGTTTGTCAGCCAACTATGCATCAAATGAATAATCTGCGCGCCGTCGATTTGAACTTGCTGGTGATCCTGGAAGCGTTGCTTAGCGAGCGCCATTTGTCGCGCGCGGCGGAGCGCTTGCACATGAGCCAGCCTGCCGTCAGTCATGCGCTGGCCCGCTTGCGCCATCTGCTCGACGACCCGCTGCTGCTGCGCGGCAAGGGTGGCTTCCAGCCGACGGCGCGCGCCCTGGAATTGGCGCGGCCCCTGGCCGAAGCCTTGCAAAGCGTGCGCTCCGTGCTGGGCGGCGCCGTCTTCGAGGCGGCCACGGCGCAGCGCGTGTTTCGCCTGGCCATGTCGGATTACGGCGCGGCGTTGATCTTGCCCGCTTTGCTGCGGCGTTTGCGCGTGGAAGCGCCCGGCATCGATCTGGCCATCAGCTACGCCAGCCGCCCGGCCGTGATCGCTGGCGTGCAGGATGGCGAGATCGACCTGGCGCTGGGCGTGTTTCCGCAACTGCCCGAGCAGTTACATAGAGAAACCCTGTTCGAGGAAACGTTCGTGTGCGCGCTCGATCCGGCCAGCCTGGCAGATGGCGAAACCTTGAGTTTGGACACCTACCTGGCGCGCCCCCATGTGCTGGTGGCGTCCAGCGAAGGCGGCATGGCGGCCGAAGTCGACGCGGCTCTGGCCCAGCTGGGCCAGACGCGCCGCATCGCCGTGCGTGTGCCGTACTGGACGGTCGCACCGGATGTCGTGATGGGGACGGACTTGATCCTGACGGTGGCGCGGCGCGCCTTGCAGGGAAGCGCGGCGCAAGGGCTGGCGCTGTACGCTGTGCCGTTTGCCATCGCGCCGTTTGCGTTTGAAGTGATACGGCACCGCCGCACGGAGGGCGATGCGGGCGTCGCCTGGCTACGCGCGGCCATCGCACAGGCCGCCGAGCCAGACTGAGGTATTACAAGCCGCCGCCCTGGCCATCGAACTTGCGTTCGATCAATTCGATCTTGTAGCCGTCCGGGTCGGTGATGAAGGCGATGACCGTGTTGCCACCTTTCACCGGGCCCGGTTCGCGCGTGACGTTGCCGCCATTCGCCCGTGCCGCGTCGCAAGCGGCGACGATATCGTCGGCCGAGATGGCGATGTGGCCATAGGCCGTGCCCAGCTCGTAGCTGGTGGTGCCATAGTTATACGTCAGTTCCAGTTCCGCGTGGTCGGGATTCGAGCCGTAGCCGACGAAGGCCAGCGTGTACTGGTATTCCGGGTTGTCGCTGGTGCGCAGCAATTTCATGCCCAGGACCTTGGTGTAAAAATCGATGGAGCGCTGCAGGTCGCCGACCCGTAACATGGTGTGCAAAATACGCATTGTAAATCCTTGATGATGATAGGGGAATGGCAGGATTTTATGCGTTTTACGGCTTTCTTGCCGAGACCGCCCCGGCTGCCCTGGTGCAGGACAGCAGCGGACGGTGACGTCAGTGCCCCAGGATTTACTCCAGATGGGCGTCCAGGGTGATTTCCGTGGCCAGCAACTTGGACACGGGGCAGCCGAGCTTGGCGCGCAGGGCCGCGTCCTGGAACGCTTCTTCGGTGGCGCCGGGAATGCTGGCCACCAGGGTCAGGTGCACGGCCGTGATGGCATAGCTGCCATCGATTTTTTCCAGGCTGACATCGGCTGTGGTTTTCAGGGCCGTGGCGCGCAAACCCGCCTCGCCCAGTTGCCCGGACAGGGCCATGGTGAAGCAGGCGGCATGGGCAGCGCCGATCAGTTCTTCCGGATTGCTGCCGGGACCGTCTTCAAAGCGCGTGTTGAAGCCATATGCCACATTGTCGAGCGCGCCGCTTTGGGTGGAAATAAACCCTTTGCCATCTTTAAGGCCGCCACTCCAGACGGCTGATCCTGTTTTTTTCATGATGTACTCCTTGCGTGGTTCGAGCGTCCATCATGCGCGCCCCACCCTTGCCCTTCCGTTCGTTGCGTCACACAGGGGGCATGCGCGGCGCATCGGCGCTCACGGCGCCGGCGTCACGCGCCAGACGACATTGCCCACGTCGTCCGCTACCAGCAGCGCGCCCGCCTTGTCGACGGCCACGCCAACGGGGCGCCCCTGCGCCTTGCCATTGCCGTCGAGGAAACCGCTGACGACATCTTGCGGTGGCCCGCTGGGCACGCCATTGGCAAAGGGCACATAAATGACTTTATAGCCGCTGAAAGGCTTGCGGTTCCACGAGCCGTGCTGGCCGATGAAGGCGCCGCCCCGGTAGCGGGCGGGCAGCAAGGTGCCGTCATAAAACGCCAGACCCAGCGAAGCCGTGTGTGCACCCAGCGCGTAGTCGGGCGCGATGGCGGTGGCCACCAGTTCGGGGCGCGGCGGCTTGACCCGCGCATCGACGTGCTGGCCGAAATAACTGTAGGGCCAGCCATAGAAGGCGCCATTCTTGACGGAGGTCATGTAGTCGGGCACCAGGTCGTTGCCCAGCTCGTCGCGTTCATTGACGGTCGTCCACAGTATCCCGCTGTGCGGCTGCCACGCCATGCCGTTCGGATTGCGCAAGCCCGTGGCATACACGCGTGCCTTGCCTGTCGCGCGCGTGACTTGCCAGATGGCGGCGCGGCCATCCTCGGCCCCCATGCCGTTTTCGCCCACATTGCTGTTCGAACCGACGGAAACATAGAGAAATTTGCCGTCGGCGCTGGCGACGACGTTCTTGGTCCAGTGGTGATTGATGGGCCCGCCCGGCAAATCCATCACCTTGACGCCCGGCGCCGTGATGGCCGTTTGCCCGGCGACGTAAGGAAAGCGCATCAGCGCATCGGCATTGGCGATGTACAGCTCGTTGCCGACCAGGGCCATGCCAAAGGGCGAGTTCAGTCCTTGCAGGAATACGCTGCGCGTCTGCGCCACGCCGTGCGCGTCGATGCCGCGCAGCAGGGTGATGCGGTTGGCGCTGGGCGTGGCCGCGCCCGCCTTTTTCATTTGCATCTGCATGATGGCGCCCTTGATGCCCTTGCCGTCGTCCGGTTTCGGCGGGGCATTCGTTTCCGCCACCAGCACATCGCCATTCGGCAGCACGTACAGCCAGCGCGGATGGTCGAGGTCGCGTGCATACGCCTGGATGGCCAGGCCCGCCGCAACGGCGGGGCGCTGCGCGGCCGTCCAGCGCTGCACGGGCGCCACATTAACGGTGGGAATGAACTGCTTGTCTGGCGCGGGCAGGGCGGGTTGCGGACCAAAACCCACGGGCATGGCGGGCGCCTGGGCGTGGGCGATCGTGGTGCCGCAGGCAGCGGCCAGCAGGAATGAACAGACGTAGCGGTGCATGGCGTACTCCGGAAAGATAGCGGTGCGTGACAGTTCGATTCAGCGCGCCTTCTTTGGTTCCAGCTGCGCGTCGGGGCGGGCTTGCTGCGGGGCGGCGGGCTTGACCTTTTCCACGCCGGGCTGGGCGTGGCGATCCGTGTCAACCAGGCCCTGTTCCAGGTCGCTGGCCGCCTGTTGCATGATTTTGCGCGGACGCACGTTTTGCGCATCGGGCGATTCATCGCGCTCGTGCGGCAGACGGTCGACACCGTCATTCTTGACCTTTTCATCGGTATTGATCTTGCGTTCGCTATGCTGGGTAACCATATGGCCTCCTGACAGGAAAGTTGACGTAAGCTCAGTGTCCTGCCGTGACAGGCCGCCTGCAAGCGGATATATCCATGTTGGGAGCGCTGGCGCACGCATGAACGATTCTTTTTCTGCGCTACACTGCGTGCAATACCAAGAACGCCCCTTGCGGGCACACGGCAGCCGCACTATACTGTGCATATATACAGTATTATTCGATGCCGGCGTGCGACGCGACTGCCTGGGGCGGTTTGCCACCGAATTCACTTCCGAGACTCTTATGCCCGTCGATACACACGCCGAACAGCGCGCCGAACAGCCAGCCGCGACCTTGCCAGCAGCCCCGGCGAGCGCTTCAACCTGGGTGCCAAGACCATCGCCCTGGTCGTGCGCCAGAATACGGATGGCATTGCCGAGCCCGTGAAAAGCATCGTCGATTTCCTGCAAGTGCTGGGCCACACGGTGGTGTTTGAGGCGGAGACGGCCGCACACCTGAACCTGGCGTTTCCCGGCGTGCGCGCCATGTCGCCGGCCGAGATCGGCGCCGCCGCCGATTGCGCCATCGTCATGGGTGGCGACGGCACCATGCTGGGCATTGCGCGCCAGCTGGCGCCATTCGACGTACCTTTGATCGGTATCAATCAGGGGCGCTTGGGTTTCATGACGGATATTCCGCTTGAGCGCATGCTGCCCGTGCTGGCGCAAATTCTCGGTGGCCGCTTCAAGGCCGAACGCCGCACCTTGCTCGAAGGCAGTGTGCTGCGTGACGGTGAGTCGATTCACGTGGGCATGGCCGTCAACGATGTCGTCGTCGCGCGCGGCGCCGGCGCCGGCATGGCCGAATTGCGCGTCGAGGTCGATGGCCATTTCATGTACAACCAGCGTTCGGATGGCTTGATCATTTCCACGCCGACGGGCTCGACCGCGTACTCGCTGTCGGCCGGCGGCCCTTTGCTGCATCCGACCCTGGGCGGCATCGTGCTCGTGCCCATCGCTCCACATGCGCTGTCGAATCGCCCCATCGTCCTGCCCGATTCCAGCCAGATCGTCGTGGAAATCGTGCGCGGGCGCGATATCAGCGTCAATTTCGACATGCAGACCTTTGCCAGCCTGGTGCAGCAAGACCGCATCCTCATCCGCCGTTCGCCGCATACGATTACCTTCCTGCATCCGGAAGGGTGGAGTTACTACAACACCCTGCGTGAAAAATTGCACTGGAATGAGTACCCGTCGGGCGAGGGCAAGCTCAGCTAACATTTTCTCCACGCTAACCCGCGGTGCGCCGCCTAACCACAGAAGCCATGCTCCATACACTGTCCATTCGCGATTTTGTCATTGTCGATACCATTGAACTGGAATTTTCCGCCGGCTTCAGCGTGCTGACGGGTGAGACGGGCGCCGGCAAGTCCATCCTCATCGATGCGCTGACCCTGGCGCTGGGCGGGCGCGGTGACGCCAGCGTGGTGCGTGAAGGCGCGGCCAAGGCCGACATCACGGCCGACTTCTCCGTCAGCGAGGTGGCGCAGGCCTGGCTGGTGGCGCATGAATTCGCCAACGACGATGGCGGTGCCCTGTTGCGCCGCGTGATCGACAATGCGGGCCGCTCGAAAGCGTACATCAACGGCATCCCCGCGACGGCCGCGCAGCTGCGCGAACTGGGCGACATGCTGGTCGACATCCACGGCCAGCACGCGCACCAGTCCTTGTTGAAAAGTGAGGCGCAGCGCGCCTTGCTCGACGGCCAGGCGACGGCGCGCGAAGCGGGCGCGGAGCAGGATGCGCGGCAAGTGGCGGCGCTGCACAAGCGCTGGCGTGCCCTCGTGCGCCAGCGCGAAGAATTCGAAACGAATGCCGCCAACGTGCTGTATGAGCGCGAACGTCTGGAATGGCAAGTGGGCGAACTGGAAAAACTGGCCGCCAAGCCCGGCGAGTGGACGGAGATCACGAACGAGCACAGCCGCCTGTCGCACGCGGCCAGCCTGCTGGAAGGGGCGCAGGAAGCCCTGTCCCTCATTTCCGAGTCGGAAGACCATCCCATCGTGTCGCAACTGTCGGCCCTGAACCAGAAGCTGGGCAAGCTCGTCTCCGTCGACGCGGAATTGCAGCCGATCGTCGACCTGATCGAATCGTCGCGCATCCAGCTGCAGGAATCCGTGTACGCACTGAACAATTACCTGGACCGGGTCGAGCTGGACCCGGAGCGGCTGCACCAGCTCGACGCGCGCATGGAAGCCATGCACAGCACGGCCCGCAAATTTCGCGTCACGCCCGAAGAATTGCCGGAGGAACACGCCAAGCTGTCGGAAAAGCTGCAGCACCTGGCCGACGCTTCCGACATCGAGGGCCTGCTGCGCCAGGAAGCGAAGATCGAGGCCGAGTACCGCAGCGTGGCCGAGCGCCTGTCCGACACGCGCCGCGCCGCCGCCCTGGAGCTGGGGCAAGCCGTCACGCGCGCCATGCAGGAACTGAGCATGACGGGCGGCAGCTTTGAAATCGCCCTGCACGCGTGCGAACCGGCCGCCCACGGGCTCGAGCAAGTCGAGTTCCTCGTCGCGGGCCATGCGGGCACGGCACCCCGATCCCTGGCGAAAGTCGCTTCCGGCGGCGAACTGGCGCGCATCGCGTTGGCCATCTCCGTCATCACCTCGCACGCCACCACCACGCCGACCTTGATCTTCGATGAGGTCGACAGCGGCATCGGCGGCGCCGTCGCCGAAGTCGTGGGGCGCCTGTTGAAACGCCTGGGGCAGGGACGGCAAGTGCTGTGCGTGACCCACTTGCCGCAAGTGGCCAGCCAGGCCAATCAGCATTTCCAGGTGGCAAAAAGCACCCTGGACAATGGCAAGACGGCGTCGCGCATCGACATGCTCGACGCCAAGGCCAGGGTGGAAGAAGTGGCGCGCATGCTGGGCGGCCTGGAAATCACGGCCACCACGCGCAAGCATGCACGCGAGTTGCTGGCGATTTAAACGCAGGCTTAAATCCGGGGTCAGACCCCCGGATGCGTTAGCGCCGAGCTTGACGTTAGCGGCATTGAGGGTCTGACCCCAGTGCCTCGCTATTAACTCAATGCAACTATAATAACTGGCTATCCATCCAACGCCTTCGAAGAGCCTTCATGTCATTTCAAACAGAACCGCCGTACACGCATGGCAGTATCGACCGCAGCGCCGTGGTGCTGGTCAACCTGGGCACGCCCGATGCACCGACCTCGTCGGCCGTGCGACGCTACCTGAAGCAATTTTTGTCGGATCCGCGCGTGGTGGAGATTCCCCGCATCGTCTGGTGGTTCATCCTGAACCTGATCATCCTGCCTTTCCGCTCTGGCCAGTCGGCCAAGAAATACGCGTCGATCTGGACGCGGGAAGGCTCGCCCCTGAAAGTGCACACGCAAAAGCAGGCCAAGTTGCTGGCCGGCGCCCTGGCCGAGCGGGGCCATGATGGCGTGACGGTGGCCATGGCCATGCGCTACGGTTCGCCTTCCTTGCCCGACGTGCTGGCCAAGCTGAAAAGCGAAGGCTGTGAGCGCATCGCCATCCTGCCTGCCTATCCGCAATATTCGGGCACGACGACGGGTTCCATCTACGACGCCGTGTTTGCCCATTACGCCACGGTGCGCAATGTGCCGGAATTGCGCTTTATTAAGCAATATCACGAGCACGACACGTATATCGACGCCTTGCGCGACTCCGTGCTGAACCACTGGGAGGCGCATGGCCGTCCCGAAAAACTGGTGATGAGTTTTCATGGCGTCCCCAAGCGCACCTTGCTGCTGGGCGACCCCTACCACTGCCAATGCCTGAAAACGGCGCGCCTGCTGGCGGAAAAGTTAAAATTAGCTAAAGATCAATATGTGGTGACCTTCCAGTCGCGCTTTGGCAAGGCCGAATGGCTGCAGCCGTACACGGCGCCCACCCTAATAGCGCTGGCGCAACAGGGCGTCAAGCGCGTCGATCTGCTGTGCCCGGGCTTTACCAGCGATTGCCTGGAAACGCTGGAAGAGATCGCCATGGAAGCCAAGCATGATTTTGAAACGGCTGGCGGCCAGCAGTTTCATTACATCGCTTGCCTGAACGAAACGCCAGCCTGGATCGCGGGCCTGGTGGAAATTGCGGAACAGCACATGATAGGCTGGCCTACGATGAAGACGGCGGCGCAGCGTGAAGCGGACAAGAAAGCGGGCGAGCAGGCGCGCGAGGCGGCGCTGGCCCTGGGCGCGCCGAATTAAGCAGTCGCTGCCGGTATCCAATATCATCAAGAAAGCCGCGCTTGCGCGGCTTTGTCATGTCTGGCGTGGCCAAGGGGTTTTTCAAATAGCAACACCGCCAGTGGCGATGGCTGCGGCGGGGCTGGTAGAATGCCCGCTTTGCCGTGGGAAGCCTGGAAAATCAAGGGGGCGCGCGCACGGATCGCTGTCCGGAATGGGTAGCGTTTTGTAATAAGCTGTAACATGGATCGATGTAATCCTGGTTTTGCCGCACATACCCCTTGAAACAATAGGATATAGCCCCATCTGCCCGTTAGTGTTGTAAAGATAGTTAGACTAACTCATTTAAGTCATTGATTGTAGGAGCTTTTCAGATGCAAGATCAGGAAAACCAAGCTGTACCTAATCCGCAAGCGGACGCCGCGGCGACTGCCCCATCGACTCCCGCAGAGCCTACTTTGGAAGAGCAGCTGGCGAGTACCGAAGCGCGTCTTGCAGAGATGCACGATGCCTTCATGCGCGCCAAGGCTGATGGCGAAAATATCCGCCGCCGCGCGCAGGAAGATGTTGCTAAAGCACATAAATTCGCAGTGGAAAGCTTTGCCGAAGCCATGGTGCCGGTGAAAGACAGCCTGGAAACGGCGCTGACGGTGGAAGCACCGACCATCGAATCGCTGAAAGAAGGCGTCGAGATGACCCTGAAGCAATTGAACGCCGCGTTCGAGCGCAACCGCCTGGTGGAAGTATTGCCAGTGCAGGGTGAAAAGCTCGATCCGATGAAACACCAGGCTGTTGCCGTGGTGCCAGCGGAGCAGGAAGCCAATACCATCGTGTCAGTCCTGCAAAAGGGCTATATGATTGCGGACCGCCTGCTGCGTCCAGCCATTGTAACGACCGCGCAAGCAAAATAATCAGAGTGCGGCATCAAGCAAGCCTTGAAACCATGCCGCTTTGCCACATATAAGAACCATCTGAAATCTAGCAAATAAAAGGAAAAAAATCATGGGTAGAATTATCGGTATCGATCTGGGAACCACGAATTCCTGCGTTTCCATCATGGAAAACGGTCAACCAAAGGTAATCGAAAACGCTGAAGGCGCACGCACGACGCCGTCGATTATTGCTTATCAAGAAGATGGCGAAATTCTCGTCGGCGCGCCAGCGAAACGCCAGGCCGTGACCAATCCGAAAAACACGCTGTACGCAGTCAAGCGTCTGATCGGTCGCAAGTTCGACGAAAAAGAAGTCCAAAAAGACATCGCGCTGATGCCGTACCAAATCATGAAAGCCGACAACGGCGATGCGTGGATCGGCGTACGCGACAAAAAACTGGCGCCGCCGCAAATTTCGGCTGAAGTCCTGCGCAAGATGAAGAAAACGGCAGAAGACTACCTCGGTGAAGAAGTCACCGAAGCCGTCATCACCGTGCCTGCGTACTTCAACGACTCGCAGCGTCAAGCGACCAAGGATGCCGGCCGTATCGCTGGCCTGGACGTCAAGCGCATCATCAACGAGCCAACCGCGGCAGCGCTGGCGTTCGGCCTGGACAAGACCGAAAAAGGCGACCGTAAAATCGCCGTGTATGACTTGGGTGGCGGTACGTTCGACGTGTCGATCATCGAAATCGCAGATGTTGATGGTGAGAAACAATTTGAAGTGCTGTCGACCAACGGCGACACCTTCCTGGGCGGCGAAGACTTCGACCAACGCGTCATCGATTACATCATCGACGAGTTCAAGAAGATCAACGGCATCGATCTGAAAAAGATCCGATCGCCCTGCAGCGCATCAAGGCTTCGGCCGAGCGCGCGAAGATCGAGTTGTCGTCGTCGCAACAAACCGAGATCAACGAGCCGTACATCGCCATGGCGAACGGCGCACCGGTCCACTTGAACCTGAAGATGACCCGCGCCAAGCTGGAATCCCTGGTGGAAGAGCTGATCACGGCCACGATGGAACCATGCCGCATCGCCATCAAAGATGCTGGCGTGAAAGTGTCGGACATCGATGACATTATCCTGGTCGGCGGTATGACGCGTATGCCGAAGGTGCAGGAAAAAGTGAAGGAATTCTTCGGCAAGGATCCACGCAAGGACGTGAACCCGGACGAAGCCGTCGCCGTGGGCGCAGCGATTCAAGGTTCGGTCCTGTCGGGCGAACGCAAGGACTTGCTGTTGCTGGACGTCACCCCTCTGTCCCTGGGTATCGAAACCCTGGGCGGCGTGATGACCAAGATGATCCACAAAAACACGACGATTCCGACCAAGTTCAGCCAGGTGTTCTCGACGGCCGACGACAACCAGCCTGCGGTGACCATCAAGGTCTTCCAGGGTGAGCGCGAAATCGCCGCCGGCAACAAGGGCCTGGGCGAATTCAATCTGGAAGGTATCCCACCAGCATCGCGTGGTACGCCACAGATCGAAGTGACCTTCGACATCGACGCCAACGGCATCTTGCATGTCGGCGCGAAAGACAAGGCCACCGGCAAGGAAAACAAGATCACGATCAAGGCCAATTCCGGCTTGACCGAGGCTGAAATCCAGAAGATGGTGAAAGACGCCGAGTTGAACGCGGAAGAAGACAAGAAGGTCAAAGAATTGGCCGAGTCGCGCAACCAGGCCGATGCTCTGGTACACTCGACCCGGAAATCCTTGACCGAATACGGCGACAAGCTGGATGCGGGCGAGAAAGAGAAGATCGAAGCGGCCATCACCGACCTGGAAGCAAGCATCAAGGCGGGCGACAAGGCTGAGATCGACGCCAAGGTGGAAGCACTGTCGAGCGCATCGCAGAAACTGGGCGAAAAAATGTATGCCGACATGCAAGCGCAGCAAGCTGCCGGCGGCGCGGAAGGTGCACAGCAAGCTGCTGGCGCATCGGACGCAGGCGCCAAGCAAGACGACGTTGTTGACGCTGACTTCAAAGAAGTCAAAGACAGCAAGTAATGTCTTGCGCTCCCATGAACTGGGGGCAGCCGGGCTGAACGCTACATCGCGGGATTAGCCGCGAAGACCGGCCGAGCCGAGTCGTTGCCCAGTGCAGCACTCGACTCGGCTTTTTCGTGTAATTTTTACATCAGTAGATAGACTGCAAGGTGCCGACAACATGGCAAAGCGTGATTTTTACGAGACACTCGGTGTCGCAAAAAATGCTTCGGAAGAAGAGATCAAAAAGTCTTACCGTAAACTGGCGATGAAATACCATCCGGACCGCAATCCGGATAGCAAGGAATCGGAAGAAAAGTTTAAGGAAGTCAAAGAAGCCTACGAGATGCTGACCAATCCGGAAAAGCGCGATGCGTATGACCGTTATGGTCACGCTGGCGTGGACCCGAACATGGGCGGCGGTGGCGGCTTCGGCGGCGGTGCTGGCGGCTTTGCCGACAGCTTCGGCGATATCTTCGGCGACATCTTTGGCGGTGGCGGCGGACGCAGCCGCAATGCGGGTCCACAGGTGTACCGTGGCGCCGACTTGCGCTATAACCTGGAAATTACACTGGAGCAAGCTGCTCACGGCTTCGACACGACCATCCGCGTGCCGAGCTGGGACAAGTGCGACACGTGCCACGGCAGCGGCGCCAAGCCGGGCACCTCGCCGACCACTTGCGGCACTTGCGGTGGTCACGGCCAGGTGCGCATGCAGCAAGGTTTCTTCAGCATCCAGCAAACCTGCCCGAAATGCCATGGCAGCGGCAAGGTCATCACCGACCCGTGCACGCCATGCGGCGGCGCCGGTCGCATCAAGCGCAACAAGACCCTGGAAGTGAAAATTCCAGTCGGTATCGACAACGGCATGCGTATCCGTTCGTCCGGCAACGGCGAACCGGGCACGAATGGCGGCCCGGCGGGCGACCTGTATGTGGAAATCCACATCAAGCCGCACGCCGTGTTCCAGCGCGAAGGCGACGACCTGCATTGCGAAATGCCGATTTCGTTCACCAAGGCGGCCCTGGGCGGCGAAATCGAAGTGCCTACCCTGAACGGCAAAGTGTCGTTCACGATCCCGGAAGGCACCCAATCGGGTAAAACCTTCCGCCTGAAAGGCAAGGGCATCAAGGGCGTGCGTTCCGGTTACGCGGGCGACCTGTTCTGCCACGTGGCCATCGAAACACCGGTGAAACTGACGGAAAAACAGAAAGACCTGCTGCGCGACTTTGAAAAGTCGACCACCGAGGGCGGTGCCAAGCACAGTCCGCAAAGCAAGACCTGGAAAGACAAGGTCAAGGATTTTTTTGAGTAAGCACACGTAATACCAGGCGCCGGGATGCTTAAAACATCCCGGCGTTTTTTTCACCACGACTGAGAAATTGCGCACATCGCCGGCCTATGGGCGCGATCTGCCGCCAATTTAGTCGTACTCACACAATGGGAGCGATATGACCGAACAGAAAAATGGCCCGGCCCTGGCGGAACTGCTGCAGCGTAACCGCCGCTGGGCCGACTCGATGGTGGCGAAAGACCCGAACTTCTTCAAGAACCTGGAAGCGCAAACGTCGCCCGAATACCTGTGGATCGGCTGTTCCGACAGCCGCGTGCCCGCCAACGAATTGCTGGGCATGGCGCCTGGCGACGTGTTTGTGCACCGTAATATTGCCAACGTGGTCGTGCATTCCGACCTCAATTGCCTGTCCGTCCTGCAATTTGCCGTGGACGTTCTGAAAGTCAAACATGTCATCATCGTCGGCCATTATGGCTGCAAGGGCGTGCATGCGGCCATGACGGGCACGCGTATCGGCCTGGTCGACAACTGGCTGCGCCATGTGCAGGACGTGGGGCAGAAGCATGAGCGCTATCTGGGCGACGTGCTGACCAGCCGCCAGCGCGGCGACCGCCTGTGCGAACTGAACGTGGTCGAACAAGTCTTGAACGTGTGCCAGACCACCGTCGTGCAAGATGCGTGGGAACGGGGCCAGGAACTCAGCGTTCATGGCTGGGTCTATGGCTTGAAGGATGGCTTGCTGAACGACTTGGAAGTGACCGTCACGGCCGGCCACGAGCTGGCGCCGCGCATGGCGACCCGCCTGGCTCGCTACGAAGCAACGGCGTAATCGGCGCAGCCAGGTTTTTGCCTGGGAGATATCTAAGCAAGGGCCAGCGCGCTGTTGCTGTGCCATTGCG
Source organism: Janthinobacterium lividum (assembly GCF_023509035.1). NCBI lineage: Bacteria > Pseudomonadati > Pseudomonadota > Betaproteobacteria > Burkholderiales > Oxalobacteraceae > Janthinobacterium > Janthinobacterium lividum. The sequence goes on from NZ_CP075583.1 coordinate 1,617,002, forward strand.
TGACAGTGCCTGTTGCCGCGTGGCGCAACGCGCCGCGCATATCCATATAGTAAATGCTTCGTTTGCAAGCAGGGCCGGCCGGCATACAGTGGACTTCCCCAGACTCTTGGCGAATTCCCATGTCGGCCGTCATGAAACCCGTGCAGTCCACCAGCCAGTTCCGTATCGAGACTTTCGATGCGCCGCTCGGCGCACAAGTGCTGGGGCTGGACCTGGCGCAGCCGCTGTCGCTGGGCGACTTCCAGCGCCTGCACCACGCCCACCTCGACCATCACGTGCTGGTGTTCCGCGACCAGCGCATCACGCCGCAGCAGCAAGTCGATTTCAGCCGCCGCTTCGGCCCGTTGCAAATCCACGTGCTGCGCCAGTTCCAGCTGCCCACGCAGCCGGAAGTGCTGATCATCTCGAACATCGTCGAAGATGGTCAGCCCATCGGCCTGGGCGACGCGGGCCATTTCTGGCATTCCGATTTGTCGTACAAGGAAGTGCCCAGCCTCGGCTCCATGCTGCACGCGCAAGAGTTGCCGCAGGACGGAGGCGATACCGTGTTTGCGAATATGCACCTGGCCTGGGAAAGCTTGCCGGCCGCGCTGCGCCACGCCGTGCGCGGCGCCCGTGCCGAACACAGCTACCTGAGCCAGTATGAGGAATTGCGCCGCCGCAATCCCTGGCGGCCCGCCTTGACGCAGGCGCAGATCGATGAAGTCAAACCCGTCACGCATCCCGTGGTGCGCGTGCACCCGGAAACGGGACGGCGCGCCCTGTTCGTCAGCGAGCATTTCACCACGCGCGTCGTCGGCTTGCCTGACGATGAAAGCCGTTCCCTGCTCGACGAACTGTTTGCCCACAGCGTGCGCCCCGAGCACCTGTATCGGCACCGCTGGCAGCCGCATGACCTGGTGTTCTGGGATAACCGCTCCCTGATGCATCTGGCGACGGGGTGTCCGCCCGACCAGCGCCGCAAGTTGTATCGCACCACTATTGAGGGCGATGCGCCGTACTGACTTTGACTGTTGATCCGACCCAAGGAGTGTCCATGTTGCCGATCTTTACCTTTGCCCGCCGCCGCTTGTTCGCCGCCATCGCCATGCTGTGTTTGACAGGCATGGCGATGCCCATGGCCCGGGCCGAAGGACAGATCCGCATCGCGGGCCAGCATGGCATCACCTTCTTGCTGCTCAATATTGCGCAGGAACAAAAGCTGATTGAAAAGCATGGCAAGCAGCAGGGCGTCGACGTGAAGGTCGAGTGGATCACCCTGTCCGGCGGCCCGGCCATCAATGACGCTTTGTTGTCCGGCAATATCGATATCGCGGGGGCCGGCCTGGGGCCGCTGTTGACCATCTGGGACCGCACAAAAGGCCGGCAGAACGTGCGCGGCGTGGCGTCCTTGGGCAATTTCCCTTACTACTTGGTCAGCAACAACCCCAAGGTGAAAAGCCTGGCGGACTTGACGGACAAGGACCGCATCGCCTTGCCCGCCGTCTCCGTTTCCGTCCAGGCGAGGATTTTGCAAATGGCGGTGGCGAAGCTGTGGGGCGACAAGGAATTTGCCCGCCTCGATAAAATCACGCAAACCCTGCCGCACCCGGACGCGGCCGCCGCCATCATCGCCGGCGGAACGGAACTGAGCGGCCACTTCGGCAACTCGCCGTTCCAGGAGCAGGAACTGGCGCAGAACCCGAACGCCCACATCATCCTGAACTCGTATGACGTGCAAGGCGGACCCAGCTCATCGACCCTGCTGTATGCGACGGAAAAATACCGCAAGGATAATCCGAAGACCTATCGCGCCTTCATCGCCGCGCTGGCGGAAGCGGCGCAGTATGCGAGCAGCAATCCGCAAGGCGCGGCCGACATCTATATCAAGGTGAATAAAAGCAAGGTGGACCGCAATTTGCTGCTGAAAATCTTTGCCAACCCGCAAGTGCAATTCAAGATCGCGCCGCAAAACACCTATGGCCTGGCGCAATTCCTGCACCGCGTGAGCGCCATCCGCAACCTGCCCGACAGCTGGCGCGATTATTTCTTTGATGACCCTGCCATCACGCAAGGAGGCTGACATGAACGCACCCGCCTTTCACCTGGTACGTCCTCCGGTTGCGCTGCAGCCACTTCTCAGCGTCAAGAATGTCAGCCTGGAGTACCGCACGGAGCAGCGCACCGTGCGCGCCACGCATGACGTCAGTTTCGACGTGTTCCGCGGCGACCGTTTCGTGCTGCTGGGGCCATCGGGCTGCGGCAAGTCGTCACTGCTGAAAGCCGTGGCCGGCTTCATCGCTCCGCGCGCTGGCAGCATCGCCATGCAGGGGCAGCCCATTCATAGACCGGGGCCGGACAGGGTCGTCGTGTTCCAGGAGTTCGACCAGTTGCCGCCGTGGAAAACGGTGCTGGAAAACGTCATGTTCCCCTTGCTGGCCAGCAAGCGGCTGGACAAGGTGGCGGCCCGCGAGCGCGCCCATCACTGGATCGCCAAGGTGGGCCTGGCCGGCTTTGAGGATGCCCATCCGCATACCTTGTCGGGCGGCATGAAGCAGCGCGTAGCCATCGCCCGTGCGCTGGCCATGCAGCCGGAAGTGCTGCTGATGGACGAGCCGTTTGCCGCCCTCGATGCCTTGACGCGGCGCAAGATGCAGGAAGAGCTGAGCCGCTTGTGGGAAGAGCTGCGTTTTACGCTCGTGTTCGTCACGCATTCGATCGAGGAAGCCTTGGTCGTGGGCAACCGCATTCTGCTGCTGTCGCCCCATCCGGGCAGGGTGCGCGCCGAATTGAACAGTCATCAGTTCGGCTTGCACAGCGCCGGCAGCGCGGAATTCCAGGCGGCCAGCAGCCGCATCCACGGCTTGCTGTTCGATGAGGACGTTGTTCCTGTTCCGCACGCAGGCAGCGCGCAACGGGAGGCCGTATGAGCGTGCTGCTGGAAGCGCCGATCCGCCAGGAGTTCGTGTATGCGGCGCCGCCGCCGGCTGGCGTCACCGTCGAGCAGCCGCTGTCGCGCTGGCAGCGCTTGAGCCAGCACGCCTTGTGGCGCAAGGTCTTGATTTTGCTCAGCCTGGCTCTGCTGTGGGAAGGCGCGGCGCGCTGGACGCAGAACGATCTATTGCTGCCAAGCTTTCTGCAGACGGCGCAGGCGTTTATCGGCGGCATCGCCAGCGGTGAATTGCTCACGCGTACAGCCGCGTCCCTGGTCGTCTTGCTGCAGGGCTATGCGGTGGGCGTGCTGGCCGCCTTCGTGCTGACCTTGCTGGCAGTGTCCAGCCGCCTCGGGCGCGACGTGCTGGAAACCCTGACGGCCATGTTGAATCCCTTGCCGGCGATTGCCCTGCTGCCGCTGGCCCTGCTGTGGTTCGGCCTGGGCCGCGCCAGCCTGATCTTCGTCATCGTCCATTCCGTGATGTGGCCGCTGGCACTGAACACGTATGCGGGTTTCCAGGGCGTACCGGAAACCCTGCGCATGGCGGGCCGCAATTACGGGCTGAACGGCTTGCGCCTGGTGCTGCACATCCTCGTGCCGGGCGCCTTGCCCTCCATCGTCTCGGGCTTGAAGATCGGCTGGGCGTTTGCCTGGCGCACGCTGATCGCGGCCGAGCTGGTATTTGGCACCACATCGGGGCAGGGCGGCCTGGGCTGGTATATCTTCCAGAACCGCAACGAGCTGTACACGGACAAGGTGTTCGCCGGCCTGGCGGCCGTCATCGTCATCGGGCTGCTGGTGGAAAACATCGGCTTTCGCAGCCTGGAGCGCGTCACTTTGAAACGCTGGGGCATGCAGCGATAGCTACTTCAAGATTTTGCGCGCCGCCGCGATGATTTGCCGCGACAGCTGCTCCATGCGCGGCGACTGGACCTTCCACGTGTGCCAGTACAGGGCCACGTCGGCCGGGGTCTTCGGCGTGAGCATTTCCACCAGCTCGCCATCCGTATTCGCTTTCAGCAGCAGTTCGGGCACCATGCCATAGCCGAGGCCATAGCGGATGGCGTTGAAGTGCGAGGTGGCGCCTGGCACGTAATGGCAGGGGTAGGCTCCCTCGGGCAACCCCAGCGCCTGTTGCAAGAACGACGATTGCAAGGTGTCCTTGCGCGTGTAGGCGACGACGGGCGCCGTGCGCGCCGCCTTGCGCGTCAGCCCGTGCGGGAACCACTGCTGGCGGAACGCGGGCGTGGCCACCAGCCAGTAGCGCATCACGCCCAGCGGCTCGGCCGTGCAGCCGCGCATGGGTTTTGCCTCCGTGCTGATGCAACCGATGGCCATGCCCGTCTCCAGCAAGGTGTACGTGTGGTCCTGGTCTTCCACGGTCAGGTCCAGCAGCACCCTTTCGCGTATCAGCACTTCCGACAGGGCCGGAAAAAACCAGGTGCCCATCGAATCCGCGTTCAGCGCCAGCACCAGGGTCAGCGGGGCATCCTGCTGCACCGCCAGCTCCGCCTGCAAGTCCGCTTCCAGCAGCTTGGCGCGCTTCAGATACTGCATCAGGCGCTGGCCCATGCGCGTGGCGCGCGCGGGACGGCTGCGCACGATCAGCGCATTACCCAGCTGACTTTCCAGCGCCCGTACCCGCTGCGAAATGGCGGGCGACGTCAGGTGCAGCCGCAGCGCCGCCTGCTCGAAGCTGCCCGTTTCAACGACGGCGCGGAACGCTTCCGTGTGCTTGGGATTGAGATCCATGGTCATTGCCTTGCATAAGAAAAATTTATCAATACTAAATAATACTTACTTTTGATAAGGATGGGTGTGTTGCAGTGCACAATGCCTCTTTGATGGAGTGCCGCATACCTGTATGCGGCCTCCTGGCAGCAAGGAAATACCACCATGGAAGCACAAGCGAACGACAACACCACCCGCAAGCCCCAGTCGAAGCTGGCGCGCAATCTGAAATTCGGCCTGGGATTGACCCTGGGCCTGGGCCTGGCCGGCGCGCTGGCGGGCGGCTGGTGGCTGCGCCAGGCGTGGCAGGACTTGCCAGCCGTCGAGCACCTGGCGCAGTACAAGCCTGCGCTGCCGCTGCGCATTTTTTCCAGCGAAGGCGAACTGCTGGCCGAATACGGCGAAGAACGCCGCGAATTTTTGCCCTTGAAAGGCATCCCGCTGCGCATGCGCCAGGCCTTGCTGGCCATCGAGGATGCGCGTTTCTACGAACACGGCGCCGTCGATTTCTATGGCTTGACGCGCGCCACGCTCGCCAACGTCGTCACGGGTCACCACGCGCAGGGCGCCAGCACCATCACCATGCAGGTGGCGCGCGACTTTTTCCTGTCGCGCGAAAAAACCGTGCAGCGCAAGCTGACGGAGATGCTGCTTGCCTACAAGCTGGAACAGCACTACGGCAAGGACAAGCTGCTGGAACTGTATATGAACCAGATTTACCTGGGCGAGCGTTCCTACGGTTTTTCTGCCGCCTCGAACATTTATTTCGACAAGCCCCTGGCCGAGATCAGCATCGCCGAAGCGGCCATGCTGGCCGGTTTGCCGAAGGCCCCGTCGGCCTATAACCCCGTCGCCAATCCGCAGCGTGCCACCGTGCGCCAGCATTACATCCTGCAGCGCATGCGCGAACTCGGCTACATCACGCCGGCCGAATACGACGCGGCCGTGGCGGAAAAACTGGCCCTGAACAAGGACCGCAACAGCTCCGTGCACGCGGCCGCGTATGCGGTCGAGGAAGCGCGCCAGCTGATCCTGCAAAGCTATCCCGAAGGCGCCTACAGCATGGGCCTGGACGTGACGACCACCATCCGCATGGCGCCGCAAATCGCGGCCGACAAGTCGCTGCGCGATGGGCTATTGAATGCGCAGGCGCGACGCGGCTATCGTGGCCCGGAAGCGCGCCTGGCCGCCTCCGAAGACAGCGTGGCGCGCCAGCTGGCCCCCTATCCGGACAGCGGAGAAGTGCGCGCCGCCCTGGTGCGCAAGGTGGAGACCACCGGCAAGCGCCAGCTGACGGCGCAGTTGCGCAATGGCGACGAGATCGTGCTGATGGCATCGGATGCGCACCTGGGTGGCAAGCTGCAATGGGATGGCAAGCGCGCCATCGTCGAGGGCAGCGTCATCCGCGTGGTGCACGACGCGACAAAGAAGCGCTGGCTGGTGAGCCAGTTGCCCGAAATGGAAGGCGCGCTCATTTCCGTCGAGGCGCACAGCGGCGAAATCGTCGCCATGGCGGGCGGCTTCGATTTCTACCGCAACCACTACAACCACGCCATGCAGGCCTACCGCCAGCCCGGTTCCAGCTTCAAGCCCTTCGTGTATTCGGCGGCGCTGGAAAAGGGATATTTCCCCGGCACGGCCGTGGACGATACGCAGCGCTTGCTGCTGCCGCAGGAAACGGGCGCGCAGCTGTGGCGTCCGCGCAATTACGGCAACAACTATGAAGGCTTCATCAGCGTGCGGCGCGGCCTCGTGCGCTCGAAAAACCTCGTGGCCGTCAGCCTGATGCAAGCGGCCGGTCCCGGCTACGTGCAGCACTACGCCACGCGCTTCGGCTTCGAGGGTGCGCGCAATCCCGTCTCCCTGCCGCTGGCGCTGGGCGCGGGCGCCGTCACGCCGCTGCAACTGGCGCAATCGTATGCCGTCTTCGCCAATGGTGGTGTGCAGATGCCGCCAAAGCTGATCAAGGAAGTGCGCAGCCGCAGCGGCGCGGTGCTGTTCAGCGATGCGGCGCCACGCGCCAAGGGCGAGCCGGCGCCAGGCACGCAAGTCATCTCCACGCGCAACGCCTACGTCATGGACAGCATGCTGCGCGACGTTGTCAAGAGCGGCACGGGACGCGGCGCGCTGGCGCTGGGACGCGGCGACGCGGCCGGCAAGACGGGGACATCGAATAACGCGTATGACGCCTGGTTCGCAGGCTATTCCTCGGGCCTCGTGTCCGTCGTCTGGCTCGGTTACGACCAGCCGAAAAGCCTGGGCAACGCCACGGGGGGCTTTGGCGTTGCCCGTCTGGCGCGACTACATGCAAGTGGCCGTGCAGGGCCGCCGCGAACGGGTGCTGGCCGAACCGCCAGGCCTGGCCCTGCTCGACGGCGATTACGTGTATGCCGAATACCTGGCCGGCGACTGCCTGAAGGATAACTTTGCCTTTATCCACAGCAGTGTCAGCTGCGGCAGTGGCGGTGCGGATACGCGCATGGCGCACGGTGAAGCTGGCGATGGCGGCTCCGGCACGGGCACGAGCGAGGCGCGCACCTTGAGCGAAGCGCGCGAACGCGAACAAATTCTCAAATCATTTTCGGAAGAATAAGAGCATGCTGTTATATACGATTTATTTGGTGGCGATTGTCGCCGAAGCGATGTCCGGCGCCATCATGGGCATGCGGCGCGGCATGGATTTGTTCGGCATCTGCATGATCGGCACTGTCACGGCGCTCGGTGGCGGCACTGTGCGTGACGTGCTGCTGGGACACTATCCGCTGGGCTGGATCGCGCATCCCGAGTACCTGCTGTTTACCATCGGCGCGGCCATCGTCACGGCCTTTGTCGCGCGCTACCTGCATCATCTGCGCGCCATCTTCCTGCTGGTCGATGGACTGGGCCTGGTGGCGTTTTGCGTGATCGGCTGCGACATCGCCATGTCGGCCAAGATGCATCCGGCCATCGTCGTGCTGGCGGGGATGATCACGGGTGTCTTTGGCGGCCTGCTGCGCGATATCCTGTGCAACCAGATTCCCCTCGTACTGCAGCGCGAAGTGTATGCCACCGTCGCCCTGTTTACGGGCAGCCTGTATGTGGGCCTGCTGTATTTCAAGGTCGACAGCTCGGTGGCGCAGCTGGCGTCCATCGGCGCCGGCTTCCTGTTCCGTTTCCTGGCCCTGCACTTCGAGTGGCGCCTGCCGAATTTCAATGGCGATCGCATACGCGGTTTTGAGTAAGGCAGTAGCCGCGTGAATATTTTTACGCGCCTTTAACCCCTTTTTCTGCGCCGCTGCGTTTCATGCTTGACACCCCAGCCAACCGGAGAAGAAGCGATGTCCAGCGCCCTCAAGATTACATTGATACTGTCCCTGCTGCTGTCGGCAGGCTGCCATGCCGCCGGCACGGCGCCGCGCAAGACCCTGGCGCCGTTCGCCAGCGAGCAGGCCTTGAGCAGCTACCTGCAGCAGTTGCAGGCGCGCCAGGCGGCCCTGCAAAGGGAGCAGCAGAAACTGCAGCGCGCCACGGCGCAGTATTCGGCGCAGTACACGGCGGCGGCGCCGCCGGCCCCTGTCGCACCGATGGCGGCGAAAGCCGCGCCGGTTGCATCGGCGGAGGCGGCGGAATCCGTCACCAATGTGCAGACGGCGGGCGTGGACGAAGGCGGCATCGTCAAGCTGCATGGCAAGCACCTGGTGATGCTCAGGCGCGGCAAGCTGTTTTACCGTGCAGGTGGATGGCAAGGCCCTGCAACCCGTCGCGGCGCTTGACGCGTTCGCGCCGGGCAGCGATCCGTCGGGCAGCTGGTATGACGAGATGCTGATCGACGGCGACACGGTGGTGGTCATCGGCTACAGCTACAGCCGTGGCGGCACGGAGATCGGCCTGTTCGACATCGCTGCGGACGGCAAGCTGGCCTACCGCGCCACGTATCACTTGCGCTCCAACGATTACTATTCGTCGCGCAATTACGCCAGCCGGCTGATCGGCAGCAAACTGGTGTTCTATTCGCCCCTGTCGCTGAACTTGCACCGGGGTGACCCCTTTGGCGGCTTCCCGGCGCTGCGCCGCTGGCGTCCCGATACGGTGCCGTCCGACTTCAAGCGCATCGCCCCTGCCACGCGCATTTACCGCACCGATGAAGAGCCCGAACCGGGCGCCGGCCTGACCCTGCACACGGTCACCGTGTGCGACCTGGCGCAGCGCGACATGCGCTGCGAAGCGACCGCCGTGATGGGGCCGCAGGGCCGCGTATTTTATGTGTCGGGCGAATCCGTTTTCGTGTGGACGACGCGCCGGGGCCGCGACTCGGGCGTGTTCCGCATTCCCCTCGATGGTTCGGCGCCCAGCGCCCTGAAGGTGGCGGGCGCGCCCGTCGACCAGTTCTCGTTCCTGGAAAGCGTGGATGGCCACCTGAACGTCTTGCTGCGCGCCGAAGGCCAGGGCGACGCCATGTGGGATGGCGCGCGGGGCCGCGGCGACATGGCCTTGCTGCGCGTGCCATTGACGTCGTTTTCCGATGGCCGCGACAGTACGCCCGCCAGCAGCTACAAGCCGCTGCCCGGTGGTGGCGGCTACGGTCTGCAGAACCGCTATGTGGGGTCCTATCTGTTGTACGGCAATCCGGGCAATGGCGGTCGACGGCAGGCGGACCAGGCCTGGCCGCGCCAGCCCCTGTATGCCGTGCGCTGGGCCGATGCGGGCAGCGTGCAAGCCTTGTCTCTGCCGCACGGCGTGGAGCGCATCGAGGCGCTGGGCAATGATGCCGTAGTGATCGGCGCGCAGGGCAAGGATCTGCACTTCAGCAGCATCCGCCTGGGGGCGCAGGCGGCGATTGCCACGCGCTACATCCGCGCCGATGCGGCGCAGGGCGAGTCGCGCAGCCACGGCTTTTTCTACAAGCCACAAACGGCCAGCGAGGGCATGATCGGGCTGCCCATCCTGGACGCGGACGAGCGGCCTGGCCTCAACAAGTCAGCCGCATCCGTGCTCTATCTGCGTAACAGCGGCTTGCAGTTGACGGAGATGGGCGCGCTGGCGGCGCGGCCTGGCCAAACGCCGGACGACGGCTGCCGCGCGTCCTGCGTGGACTGGTATGGCAATGCGCGGCCCCTGTTCCTGCAGGGCCGGGTCTTCGCCCTGCTCGGCTATGAAGTGGTGGAAGGGGCGCTCAAGGAGGGGCAGATCCGCGAAGTGCGCCGCGTCAGTTATGCACCTGCCGCACGCTGAAGGAGCATGTAAATTGTCGCTGCCGCGCAGTTCGGCTACACTGGTCCGCATGCCCGACACTTTATTGACCGCGACGGATGAAGACCTGATGCTGCGCTACAGCGCCGGCGACCTGCCGTCGTTTCGCGAATTGTACCGGCGCCATAGCCAGGGCCTGTACCGCTTCGTGGCCTGGCGTGCGCCGCGTCGCGCGTGGGTGGACGAGATCGTGCAGGATGCGTGGGCCAGCCTGCATGCTGCGCGCACGGGCTACCAGCCGCAGGCGGCGTTCCGCACCTATCTGTACCAGATCGCGCGCAACCGCCTGATCGACCTCCTGCGCCAGCGGGAAGGGCAGGAACAAGGGGAAGCAGGCGAGCTGGCCGACGAGGGCGCATCGCCGCCGCAATCGCTGGAGCAGAAACAGCAGCATGCGCTGCTGCATGCGGCCATCGCCGCGCTGCCCGTGGAACAAAAGGAAGCGCTGGTGCTGCAGCAGTTCAGCGGCATGAGCATCCTCGAGATCGCCGTGGTGACGGGGGCGGAAGCGGAAACCGTCAAGAGCCGGCTGCGCTACGCCATGCAGAAATTGCGCGCGGGCTTGGACAGCGCCGCTGGCGCGGGAGGACAGGCATGACTACGCACGATACAGATCATCAAGATGATCACGACCAAGAATTGAACGCGCTGCTGGCCAGTTTGCCGCAGCCCGCGCCTTCCAGCGCGCTCGATGCGGCCATTTTGGCGGACGCGGAAAAGGCCCTGCACAAGCCGGCGGCCGCGAACGACAGCGCCGATGGCGTGCTGCGCACCTTGCCCGCCAAGAAATCCCCGGACTATCTGCAGCGCTGGCGCGTTCCGCTGGGACTGGCGGCGGCCGTGCTGCTGACGGTAAAACCTGATCGGCGTCGACTGGTTCGGCTCGAAGCCAGCGCAATTTCCCGTGGTCGGGGAACCTGTCACGCAGGAGGTGATGCCGGCTGCGGCGCCAGTGCCGCAAGCTGCCGTCTCCACGGCACCCGTGGCACCCGTGCAGGCGCCAGCACCGGCGCGAGTGCCAGCGCCAGCGCCGCGCGCCATGGCAGCAGCCAAGCCAGCGCCGCCGCCTGAACTGGCACCGCCGCCTCCACCGCCGCCAGCCACGGACATGCAGCGGGCAATGGAGCAGCAAGCTGCCATGCAGGCCGAGGCCAGCCTGCAGCGCCAGGCACCGGTGCAGCGCGCGCTGTCCATGCCCGCTCCCGTCGTGGCAAAGTCGGCTCCGCTGCCGCTGCCGCCGCCGGCCAGGCTCGATGCTGGTGTATGGCTGGTGAAGATCGACGCCATGTTAAAAGCGGGCGAAGGTGCGCCGGCACGCGAGGAGTGGACGGCCTTCCGGCAGGCGTATCCCGATTATCCTGTGGCCGAGGAGCTGCGGCAGCGCCTGGAAAAAGTACCGAAGTAGCGCGCGTTACACGATCCCCTTCCTGCGTTCCCACACGGCGCTGCCGACGAAAATGGCGGCGCATACCCACATCACGGCCGGCAGGGCGTTCACGCCCACCGATTGCATCAGCACGCCCGTCAGCAGGGGGCCGCCGCCGCTGGTCACGCCCCAGGTGGCGTTGACGATGGCGCTGGCGCTGGTCAGCGACAGTCCCGTGAAACGCTCACCGCAGGCCACCAGCGCCAACATGTAGATGCCGCCCGCCGCCGCGCCCAGCAACAGCAGCAAGGTCCACCACAGCCACGGCGTACCGACGGCAAACGGCAGCAGCGGCAGCAGCAGGCAGACGGCCACGCCACAACCTGCGTGGACTTTGGCGCGGCCGAAGCGGTCGGCCATCCATCCCAGTGCGAACTGCAGGCCCGTATCGCCCACCAGCACCACGGTGGCCGACAGCAGGGCCAGGTCCGTGCTGATGCCGTGCTCCATCGCGTACAGCGGCAACAGGCTCAATGCCAGCGTATCGAACAGGGCAAAGAAGGCGGCGCCGAGCACGATCATCGGCATGCGCGGCAGGATCAAGGTCCATTTCACGCCATGTTCTTCCGGCTCGCGTTCCGGGCCGCCGTTCGAGATCAGCATCAATCCCGGCACGGCCAGCAAAAACAGCAGGCCGCAGGCGGCGAAGCTCCAGCTGATCTTGTCGTTGAACAGGGCCACCAGGGCAGGGCCGATCAGCTGGAAGAAAGTGAAACTGGTGGTGTACATGGCTACCACGCGTCCCCGCGAATTGTCGGGTGCCAGGCGGTTGACCCACGCTTCGCCAATGGTGAACAGCACGCCCATGGCGCCGCCAAACAGGAAGCGCAGCACGCTCCACGCAAGCAGGTGATCGGTGAACTGCATGGCGATCGTCGCCAGCGACGCCACCCACACGGCGCCCAGCATGGTGGCGCGCGCGCCGAAACGTCCCACCCAGCGCGAGACGAATGGCGAGGCGGCCAGGATGCCGAGGGCGCTGACGGCCGTGATCATGCCGATGATGTCCGTGCCAACGCCGCGCTGGTGCAGGGTCAAGGCGGTGAGCGGCATGGTCGCGCCCAGGCCCAGGCCGACCACGCCGATGCTGACCACGAGGGCGAAGAAGTCGCGCCACGGCATGTGCTTCATGGCTGCCCCCGCAGCGTGGAAGTGGAACTCGGGATGGCTGGTAAACGGTGTGGATGCATGGGAAAGTAAGGGACTTTGCCTGCGGCGCTGGTGTTTGGCGCCAGACGGGCATATGATGATTTTAATAAGGGCAATATTGCAAAGCCGTAGTGTAGGCGATGTGTGCCACCGCTGGCCACGTCCATCGGTGTGGCCGCCCCTGCCGGCTCTGCTGTACAGTGAAGCGAGCGGCAGCGCTGTCATGGCGCTGTCATTGGATCGTCACGCCAGCGAGGAAGCTCTATGCGCCGTCCCATCGTTCTCGTTCCCGCTTGCCAGCGCCAGCTTGGCAGCCACGTCTGGCACATGGCGCAGGACAAATACCTGCACGCCGTGCTGCGCGGCGCCGGCTGCATGCCGCTGTTGCTGCCCGCTCTGGGCCTTGACGCGGACCTGGAAGCGGCGCTGCGCATCGCCGATGGCGTCATGCTGACCGGTTCGGCCTCGAACGTCGATGCTCGCCTGTATGGCGAAGACATCCTGCATCCCGACCTGCCGCAAGACCCCGCGCGCGACGCCACCACCTTGCCCCTGATCCGCGCCGCGCTGGCGCGCCAGCTGCCCCTGCTCGCCATCTGCCGCGGCTTCCAGGAAGTCAACGTGGCCCTGGGCGGCGGCTTGCACCAGGCCGTGCATGCGGTGCCGGGCATGCAGGACCATCGTGAAAACGTGCTCGATCCCCTGGCGCATCAGTACGCCCCCGCGCATCGCATCCAGTTGATGCCCGACGGCCTGCTGTCACGGCTGCTGGGCGGCGAGAGCGAAATGATGGTCAATTCCCTGCATGGCCAGGGCATCGCCCGGCTGGCCGATGGCTTGCTGGTGGAAGCCCTGGCCGACGACGGCCTGGTGGAAGCGTACACGGTGGCCAGCGCCCCCGGTTTTACCCTGGCCGTGCAATGGCATCCGGAATGGCAGGTGGAAGACAATCCGCAGTCGATGCGGCTGTTCGATGCCTTCGGCCAGGCCTGCCGCGATTACCAGGAACAGCAGCATAGAAAGACAGGATGACAGGCGCGCCGCACGCAGTACGCGGTGTTCGATCAAGATCAACGAGAGGGAAACATGGCAATACGCGAAAATTTCACCTATACGGATATGGATTTGTGGCTCAATGAAAAGCGCGTCACGGAAATCGAATGCCTGGTCCCCGATTTGACGGGCGTGGCGCGCGGGAAGATCCTGCCGCGCGGGAAATTCACCCAGGAGCGCGGCATGCGCATCCCGGAAGCGGTACTGGGCATGACGGTGACGGGCAATTACCCGGTCGACGATGGCGGCTACGACCGCGCCATTTCCAGCACCGACCGCGACATGATTTTAAAGGCCGATCCCACCACCATCACCATGGTGCCGTGGGCCACTGACCCCACTGCGCAAGTCATCCACGACTGTTATTTTGCCGACGGCATGCTGGTCGATTTTGCTCCAAGATCTGTGTTGCGGCGCGTGCTGAAACTGTATGCGGACAAGGGTTGGAAGCCCGTGGTGGCGCCCGAACTGGAGTTTTACCTGACGGCGAAGAACACGGATCCGGACCTGCCTTTGAAGCCGCCCATCGGGCGCAGCGGCCGGGCCGAGACCAGTCGCCAGGTGTACAGCATCGACGCCGTCAACGAGTTCGATCCGCTGTTCGAGGATATCTACGATTATTGCGAACTGATGAACCTTGACGTCGACACCCTGATCCACGAAATCGGCGCGGGGCAGATGGAAATCAACTTCCTGCACGGCGATCCATTGGGCCTGGCCGACAAGGTCTTCTTCTTCAAGCGCACCCTGCGTGAAGCGGCCTTGAAACACGATATGTACGCCACCTTCATGGCCAAGCCGATGGCCGGCGAGCCGGGGTCCGCCATGCATGTGCACCAGAGCGTCGTCGATGCGAAGACGGGGCTGAATATCTTCAGCAACGAGGATGGATCGGCCGCGCCCATCTTCAAGCATTACATCGCGGGCTTGCAGCGCTACATGCCGTCGGCCATGGCCATCGTCGCGCCGTACGTGAACTCCTACCGCCGCATCGTGCGCCACACGGCGGCGCCCATCAACATCCAGTGGGGCCTGGACAACCGCACCGTGGGCTTCCGCGTGCCAGAGTCTGGCGTGCAGGACCGCCGCGTGGAAAACCGCATCATCGGCGCCGACGCGAATCCCTACCTGGCCCTGGCCGTCACGCTGGCCTGCGGCTATCTCGGCATGACGGAGCAGCTGGAAGCGACGCCGATGATGGTGGGCAGCGCCTACGACATGAAATTCGAACTGCCGCAAGGCTTGCCCGAGGCCCTGCAGTTGCTGCGCGCGGAAGACAAGCTGCGCACGGTGCTGGGCGAGCGCTTCATCGACGTGTATGCGGCTATCAAGGACCTGGAGCACCAGGAATTCATGACGGTCATCAGCCCGTGGGAGCGCGAGCACTTGTTATTGCACGTTTAAAAGGAGCACGCATGAGCACAACAAACAATCCGCTGGCGCCGAGCGCCGCCCTGGTCGCCTCCGTGGCGCAGAAAAACGCGGCGCCGCAGGTATATGACACGTCGGCCATCCAGCAGATGGACTCGGCCCACTACCTGCATCCATTCACCGATTTCCAGGACCTGGCATCGAAAGGCGCCAGGGTGATGGTGCGCGGCGATGGCGTCTACCTGTGGGATAGCCAGGGCAAGAAAATCGTCGACGGCATGTCGGGCCTGTGGTGCGTGAACGTGGGTTATGGCCGCACGTCGATTTCGCAAGCCGTGTACCGGCAGATGGAGACGCTGCCCTTCTATAACAGCTTCTTTGGCACGACCAACGTGCCAGCCGCACAGCTGGCCGCCAAGCTGGCGCAAATTTCGCCGCCGCAGTTCCAGCACGTGTTCTTCACCAGTTCCGGCTCCGAAGGCAACGATACGAATTTGCGCATGGTGCGCCGCTACTGGGACATCCTTGGCTACAAGGAGCGCCACACCATCATCAGCCGCCACAACGCGTATCACGGCAGCACGGTGGCGGGGGCGTCGCTGGGGGGCATGGATGGCATGCATGCGCAGGGCGGCTTGCCGATACCCGGCATCGCGCACATCGGCCAGCCCAATTACCTGGAATCGGGCCACGGATTGACTCCCGAGGAATTCGGTGTAAAAGCGGCCGGCTGGCTGGAAGACAAAATCCTGGAAATCGGCGCCGACAAGGTGGCCGCCTTCATCGGCGAGCCGGTGCAGGGCGCCGGTGGCGTGATCATCCCGCCATCGACCTACTGGCCCGAGATTCAGCGCATCTGCGACAAGCACGGCATTTTGCTCATCGCCGATGAAGTCATCTGCGGCTTCGGCCGCCTGGGGCGCTGGTTCGGCTCCGAACTGTTCGGCATCAAGCCGGACCTGATCACCTTTGCCAAGGGCGTCACCTCGGGCTATGTGCCCCTGGGCGGCGTGCTGGTGGGCAACAGGGTGGCCAAGGTGCTCATCGAGCAGGGCGGCGAATTCACGCACGGTTTCACGTATTCGGGCCATCCCGTGGCCTGCGCGGCCGCGCTGGAAAACATCCGCATCATCGAAGAAGAGCAGCTGGTGGCGAAGGTGGCCGACGATACGGGACCCTACCTGAAACAGTGCTTTGCCAGCCTGGGCGAACATCCGCTGGTCGGCTATGCGGACAGCTGCGGCCTGGTTGCGGGCCTGAACCTGGTGCGCAAGAAGGGCGCCACCGTGCACGAGAACGAGCTGTTCGACGAGAACCAGGGCGTGGGCATGATCTGCCGCGGCCACATGTTCGACAATGGCGTCATCATGCGCGCCGTGGGCGAACGCATGATCGTCGCCCCGCCGCTGGTCATGACGCGCGCGCAGATCGATGAAATGGTGGGCTTGATACGGGTGTGCCTGGACAAGACCCATGCGGACGTGCAGGCGAAGGGCTGGGTGTAGGTTTTTGCCCCATTTTGCCGCCATCTGCGCATTTTTTGGACCGCAATGGCGGCAGTTCCGCTAAACTTCCATCTTGGCCGCTACTACAGCGGCCAGTTTTTCATTTTGACACCCACTTACCCTGAAGCCACCCACACATGACGATAGCAACACCAGCCGCGTCGGCCAACGACGCCCCAGCGCCTTTCTTGCTGATTGATCAACTGGTCAAGGAATTCGATGGCGTGAGCGCCGTCAATGATATTTCCGTGACGATCAACAAGGGCGAGATCTTCGCCCTGCTGGGCAGTTCAGGTTGCGGCAAGTCGACCCTGCTGCGCATGCTGGCCGGTTTCGAGACGCCGACGTCGGGGCGCATCGCCCTGGCGGGCAACAGCATCGTCGATGTGCCGCCGCACCAGCGGCCGATCAACATGATGTTCCAGTCGTACGCGCTGTTCCCCCATCTGTCCGTGTGGGACAACATTGCCTTCGGCCTGCGCCGCGACGGCTTGCCGAAAGCGGAAGTGGCGGCGCGGGTCGAGCAGATGCTGGCGCTGGTGCAGCTGGGCCAATACGCGAAGCGCAAGCCGCACCAGCTGTCGGGCGGGCAGCAGCAGCGCGTGGCGCTGGCGCGCAGCCTGGCCAAGCGGCCGCAATTGCTGCTGCTCGACGAACCGCTGGGCGCGCTCGACAAGAAACTGCGCGAACGCACGCAGATGGAACTGGTGAACATCATCGAGCAGGTGGGCGTGACCTGCGTGATGGTCACGCACGACCAGGACGAGGCGATGAGCATGGCCACGCGCATCGCCGTCATGAGTGAAGGGCGCATCCTGCAGGTGGGCGCGCCCGGCGAAATCTACGAGACGCCGAACTGCCGTTTTGTGGCCGACTTCATCGGCAGCGTCAACCTGTTCGACGGCAGCATCACGCAGGACGAACCGGATCACGTGGTGATCGCCACGCCCGATGGCGAACACTATGTCTCGCACGGCATCACGGGCAACCTGGGCATGGATGTCTCGGTAGCCGTGCGCCCCGAAAAAATCGGCATCCAGATCGAGCCACCTGCTTTGGAAGAGCGCGCGTCGCCAGCGGAACATGGCTACAACTGCGCCCAGGGCGTGATCGTCGCCATGGCATATTTTGGCAATGAAACCAGTTACCATGTGCGCCTCGACAGCGGCACGGTGGTGAAAGTCTCGCGCACCAACGCGGCCCGCCACGACGCCGCGCGCCTCGAGCGCGAGCAGCGCGTGTGGCTGTGGTGGGATGGCGCCGACATCGTCGTGCTGACCAGCTGAGGCCATCATGACGCCCATTTTGCAATCGCTGCGTAACCTTGTCACCCTGCGCTGGGTCACTGGGCGCAACGCCGTCATCGCCGTGCCTTCGCTGTTCCTCGCGGCCGCTTTTCTGGTTCCCTTCCTGATCGTGCTGCGCATCAGCCTGTCCGACATGGACACGGCGGGCAGTCCGTTCGGTGGCTTGCTGTCGTACGTCGACGGCATCGTCGTGCTGAAGGTCAAAATCGCCAACTACCTGTTCATCGCCGCCGATGAACTGTATTTGCTCACCTATCTCAGTTCCTTGAAATATGCGGCGATCACCACCGCCATCTGTCTGTTCATCGGCTACCCGTTCGCCTACTTCATGGCGCGCGCCAAACCCTCGATCCGCCCCGTGCTGATGATGCTGGTGATGCTGCCGTTCTGGACCTCCTTCCTGCTGCGCGTGTATGCGTGGAAGGGCATCCTGGCCAACCACGGCTTGCTCAACGACCTGCTGATCGCGCTGGGCGTCGTGCAGGAACCGCTGCACATGATGAACACCTCGTTTTCGCTGGTGGTCGGCATGGTGTACGCCTATCTGCCCTTCATGATCCTGCCCCTGTATGCGAATCTGGTGAAAATGGACATGCGCTATCTGGAAGCGGCGGCCGACCTGGGCGCCACCCCTTTGCAAGCGTTCTGGCGCATCACCGTGCCGCTGTCAAAGTCGGGCATCATCGCCGGCGCCATGCTGGTGTTCATTCCGTCCGTGGGCGAATACGTGATTCCCGAGCTGCTGGGCGGCCCGGAAACCTTGATGATCGGCCGCGTGCTGTGGGATGAATATTTCACCAATAACGACTGGGCCATGGCTTCGTCGGTGACGGTGCTGGTGGTCTTGCTGATCCTCGTGCCGATGGCCATTTTTAACAAATACAAGACGGACCAGGACGCGGAGGAGCGCACATGAACGGACCTACCTTCCTGCAGCGCTGGTTCGGGCGCGGCTGGCTCTCGCTGGGCTATCTGTTCCTCTACCTGCCCATCATCGTGCTGATCGTCTTCTCGTTCAACAGCTCGCGCCAGGACATGGTGTGGAGCGGCTTTTCGCTGCGCTGGTACAGCGAGTTGATGAGCGATACGGAAATCATCTCGGGCTTCGGTTTGTCCTTGAAGATCGCCTTCATGTCGGCCACATCGTCTGTCATCCTGGGCACGTTTGCCGCTTTCGCCTTGAGCAGCTACCAGCGCTTCCGTGGCCGCACGCTGTTTTCCGCCATGGTCAGCGCGCCTTTGGTGATGCCGGAAGTGATCATCGGCCTGTCGCTGCTGCTGATGCTGGTGTCCATGCAAAAAGTCTTCGGTTTCCCCGAGCGCGGCGTGCTGACCATCTGGCTCGGCCACACCTTGCTGGGCATGGCGTATGCGGCCGTGGTGGTGCAGTCGCGCCTGCAGGAGATGAGCAAGTCGCTGGCCGAAGCGGCGATGGACCTGGGCTGCCGCGCGCACCAGGTGTTCTTCCTCGTCACCCTGCCGAACATCACGCAGGCGCTGGCCTCTGCCTGGCTGCTGACATTCACCCTGTCGCTCGATGACGTGGTGCTGTCGGCCTTCCTGTCCGGCCCCGGTTCGACGACGATGCCGCTGGTGATCTTCTCGCGCGCGCGCCTGGGGCTCGATCCGCGCGTCAATGCCATCGCCGCGCTGACCATCCTGGTGGTGACGCTCGCCGTGATCGCGTATGCCGTGATGCTGGCGCGCGCCGACCGGAAACGCCGCAAGCAGATGTCTGCGGCCTATTCGGCAGACTAGGAGTAAGCTGGCGTTTTCACCTTGCAGGAGACGACCATGACGGAAAACACCAGTTGGCATGCGCGGGCCGCAGCGCTCACGATCGATGGACGCGCCTTCATCAACGGCGAGCGCGCCTGGGCCAGGTCCGGCCAGACTTTCGACAATCTGTCGCCCATCGATGGGCGCCTGCTGGGGCAAGTGGCCCGCTGCGATAGTGCGGACGTGGACACGGCCGTGCAGGCCGCCCGTGCCGCTTTTGACGACGGCCGTTGGGCAGGCAAGTCGCCCGCGCAGCGCAAGCGCGTGCTGATCAAGTTTGCCGACCTGGTGCAGAAATACGGCCCCGAGCTGGCCTTGCTGGAAACCCTGGACATGGGTAAGCCGATCAAGTATAGCCAGAGCGTGGACGTGGGCGCCACGGCCAACTGCCTGCGCTGGTATGGCGAGGCGATCGACAAGGTTTACGATGAAATCGCGCCTACCCCGGCCAACAGCCTGGCCCTGATCACGCGCGAACCGGTGGGTGTCGTTGCCGCCATCGTGCCGTGGAACTACCCGATGATCATGGCCGCCTGGAAGATCGCACCAGCCCTCGCGGCCGGCAACAGCGTGATATTGAAACCGTCTGAAAAATCACCGCTTACGGCACTGCGCCTGGCCGACATCGCGCTGGAAGCGGGCTTGCCGGCCGGCGTCTTCAACGTGCTGCCAGGCTACGGTAACGAGGCCGGCGCCGCTCTGGCGTTGCACGTGGATGTCGATTGCATCGGCTTTACGGGTTCCACGCGCACGGGAAAATTGATCGTGCAGATGGCGGGCCAGTCGAATTTGAAACGGGCGTGGACGGAATTGGGCGGCAAGTCCGCCAATATCGTCTGCGCCGATTGCCCGGACCTGGACAAGGCCGTGGCGGCTGCCGTCGGTTCCATCTTTTTCAACCAGGGCGAAAGCTGCAACGCGCCCTCGCGTCTGTTCGTGGAAGAATCGATCAAGGAAGAATTTCTGGCCAAGGCATTGGCCATGCTGCCCCGTTTCCAGCCCGGTGACCCGCTCGACGAAGCCACCGTCATGGGCGCCATCGTCGACGCCACGCAGATGAACACCGTCATGGGCTATATCGCGGCCGGCAAGAACGAAGGCGCACAGCTGCTCGGCGGCGGCGAGGCCGTGCGTCTTGAGACGGGCGGCTATTACGTGCAGCCGACCATCTTTGGCGTGGACGCCGGCATGACGATTGCGCGCGAAGAGATCTTCGGCCCTGTGCTGTCCGTGCTGGGCTTTACGGATATCGCCGAGGCCATCAAACAGGCCAACGCCACGCCGTACGGCTTGCAGGCGGCCGTGTGGACGTCCGACATTAGCAAGGCCATCCAGACGGCGCGCGCCCTGCGTGCCGGCACCGTGCACGTCAACCAGTACGACGGCGACGACATCACCGTGCCGTTCGGCGGCTACAAGCAGTCGGGCAACGGGCGTGACAAGTCGCTGCACGCGCTGGACAAGTACACGGAGCTGAAGACGACGTGGATACAAGTGGGTTAATTTGCTTATGGAACTTAAAAGGACTATTTAAGGCTGTTGATGGCTTGAAATAGTTCTTTTAAGGTCTATTTATTTTTTCGTGGCGCTGTGGCTGCTGAAATTTGGATCGTATAAGTGCTAATTTAAGGATAAACTGAACACAATTAGCTACTATAAGATCCAGTGGAGCCGCCATGCAGTGCCATTTTCAAATTTTTCATGATGATGCGTGGCACGATTGCGCATCGCTGACTTTGCTTGAACCTGCAGGCGGCAATCCACGTACCGGTGCCCTGTTCGAGTATGACCTCGACTATGCTTTCTTCAAGCTTGAGAGTGGACCCGTCTCGCTGCGTTTTCCCGTCACGGCAGAGATGCAGAAGTTGGCGCAATGGCCAGCCTTTATCTTTGACCTGATTCCCCAGGGAAGCGGACGGACATATCTGCTTGGGCAGCTTCAACAGGCCGATGGTCCGGCTGCCGACTTTGCGCTGGCGTGTGCCGGCGCATTCAATCCCGTCGGGCGCGTGCGCATCGCCGAGGCCGTGCAGTACTACGCACAACATATGAATCGCCACGACAAGGGCAAGCCGCTGCCCGGCTTTTCATTGGACGAGATCATAGGTCGCGGCGATGCCTTCAATGAGCGCATGCTGATGCATGGCATGCTGGCCGCCGGCAGCCTGGGGGTGCAAGGAGCGGCGCCAAAATATCTGCTGACCACCGACCATGCTGGTCTCTGGCATGCCGATAGCGCCCTGGCGGACCAGTACGCGGCTGCGCATTTCATCGTCAAGCGTCCGCGCGGAAAGACCGCCAGCGACGCCAAGGTATTGAGAAATGAAGCCGCGTACATGACTGTGGCGCGCGCGGTGGGCTTGCGCACCGAAGGCCAGCTGCGCTACCAGGACGATACCTTGTTCATTCCCCGTTTTGACCGCCGCATCCGGGATGGAAAAGTGCTGCGACTGCATCAGGAAAGCGCCGCTTCGCTGGCAGCTATCGTTGGCTTTGAAGCCACGCCCAGCCAGTTCGTGCTATTGCAGGCGCTGCGCGCCGTCGTCAGCGACAAGACTGCGGAAACCATTGAATTTCTCAAACGCGATATATTGAACCTGGCCATGCGCAATACCGATAATCACGCACGCAATACGGCGGTACAGCAAGTTGGTGCCGAGGTGCGCCTCACGCCGCTGTTCGATTTTGCGCCGATGTACCTGGACCCGGATGGCATACCACGCGCGGCGCGCTGGTATCACCCGGATACAAAAAACGAGCTGCATGACTGGACGACGATACTGGCTACGATCGGCATGCCGGACATGGAGCACCAGCAGGTTCGCCTCGCGCTATACGGATTTGCCCAGCAACTGGCGGCGCTGGAACAGCATATGCAGGAGGCAGGCGTGGATGATGACATCATTGCTTTCCTCCGGCCACATATCGCCGGGCAGATCGAACAGCTCAAGGCATTGGGAGAGCACTGACATGGCGCGTACGAAAAAGACCGTTGACAAGGAAGAGTTGCGGCAGCGCAGGGCTGTGCTTTACGAAGCCATTGAAGCAGGAGCCGTCACGCTACAGCACGCCGTCAAGGAAATGCGCGCCATCTCGCGTATGACGCAGGCAGAGTTTGCGACGCACCGGGGCGTGAGCACGAAGGTCATCAAGGAGATCGAGAGTGGAAAGGGCAATCCGACCATCCAGACGCTGAACCGTATCGGCCAGTTCTTTGGCCTGGAGGTGGCCTTTGTACGGACAGAAACGCTGCGCGAAAAAATCGCCCTGGCGAGTACCGGGGCGATATCGCCTCAATAGACTACATCAGAAGCAGTGTTCCAGTGCCGGGAAGCTGCCATCCTTGACGGCTTTTACATAGCCGGTGACGGCGTCGTCGATGCTGGCCGCGCCTTCCATGAAGTTGCGTACGAAGCGCGCCTTGCGGCCTGGGAAGACGCCCAGCATGTCGTGCATGACCAGCACCTGGCCCGAGCAGTCGGGACCTGCGCCGATGCCGATGGTGGGGATCGTCAGCATGTCGGTGACTTCCTTGCCCAGCTGCGACGGCATGGCTTCCATCAGCACGATGGCGGCGCCCGCGTTTTGCAGCACCAGCGCGTCGTTCTTCAGTTCCGCCGCGCTTTCCGTGCTCTTGCCCTGCACCTTGTAGCCGCCCAGCTGGTGCACCGATTGCGGCGTCAGGCCGATGTGGGCGCAGATGGGGATGCCACGCTCGGTGAGGAAGCGGACGGTCTCGGCCAGCCAGGCGCCGCCTTCGATCTTGATCATGTGCGCGCCCGCCTGCATCAGGATGACGGCATTCGCGTACGCCGTTTCGGGCGTGCCATAGGCGCCGAACGGCAGGTCGGACATGATCATGGCGGACTTGGAGCCGCGCGCCACGGACGCCGTGTGATAGGCCAGTTCGGCCACGGTGACGGGCAGGGTGGAGTTGTGGCCGTTGCAGACCATGCCGAGCGAATCGCCGATCAGCAGGATCTCCACGCCGCAGCGGTCCATCAGGGACGCGAAACTGGCGTCATAGCAGGTCAGCATGGTGATCTTTTCACGGGCGGCGCGCAGCGTGGCCAGCGTATGGATGGTCACGGCCTTGTTGGCGACAGGCTTGGATGGCGCCGGCGCCGGCGTGGCAGCCTTGTCTTTTGCGGCCAGATCTGTTCCTTGCAAATAAGCGGACATAGGTATTCTCTAGAGTGAAAGGGGGTGATGCGATTGCGACGCCGCTAGTGTAGTACTTTATGCGGCGTGCTGCAGGAGCGGCATTGTAGAGGATGGGAGCGAGAACGGTCGGAGCTGGGGTCAGAGCTGGCTGATGGCCTGGTCAGCGACGCTTGCCAGGTAGTCCTGCGCCGGCCCGAGTCCCGGCACGACGATGGCGGGCGCCAGGGCCAGCAGCGGCACCAGCACGAAGGCGCGCTCTGCCAGGCGTGGATGCGGCACCGTCAAGGTCGGGCTGGCGATCTGTTCATCGCCGTACAGCAGCAAGTCCAGGTCCAGGGTGCGCGGAGCGTTGCGGTAAGGCCGCTCGCGCCCGTGCGCCGCCTCGATGGCGTGCAGGGCCAGCAGCAGTTCCTCTGCCGGCAGGGTGGTCGTGAGGCGCGCCACGGCGTTGATGTAGTCGTCACCGCTTGAATCGATGGGCGCCGTGCGGTAGCTGGCCGAGGCGTCGATCAGCGAGGCGCCGGGCAGGCGCGCCAGGCGCGCAAGCGCATCCTGCACATTCGCGCGCGCGTCGCCCAGGTTCGCCCCGATGCCGATGTAAGCGGTCACTTGTGCAAGCGCGTCCATTATTCGTCGCTGTTGCTGCCGGTGGCCGAGCCGCTCGTGCCCGTCTTGCTGCGCGTGCTGCGGCGCGGCGGACGCTTCTTCTTGACGGCGCCCGGCGCGGCATTGGCGCTGACGAGCAGCGCTTCGCGCGTTTCCTCGTCGCCTTCATAAAAGGCCGTCCACCATTCGCCGATGTCCATGTCGATCTCGCCCGAGGCGCAGCGCAGCAGCAGGAAGTCGTAGCCGGCGCGAAAGCGCAGGTGCTCCAGCAATTTGTATGGCGCCTTGCCGACCCGGCGCTCGAAGCGCGGCTGCATCGACCAGATGTCGCGCATGTCGGAACCGATCTTGCGCTGCAAGGCCAGCTTTTCCGTTTGCGAATCGAGCACGTCGTCGGCCGCCAGGTGCAGCGCGGGGATGGTCGACTCGCCGGCGGCGCGGTAGGCCGTCCATTTTTCCAGCACCTGGTGCCACAGCAGTGAGGCAAACAAAAAGCCTGGCGAGACGGTCTTGCCGGCGGCGATGCGTTGATCCGTGGCGTCCAGCGCCAGGGTGACGAACTTCGCGCCCAGCGGCTGTTCCAGCACCACGTCGAGCAGCGGCAGCAGGCCGTGATGCAAGCCTTCCTTGCGCAACTGCTGCAGGCAGGCCAGCGCGTGGCCGCTCATCAGCAGTTTCAGCATTTCGTCGAACACGCGCGGCGCGGGCACGTTGTTGATCAGCGGCGCCATGATGGGGATCGGCGCGGCCGTGTGCGGCTCGATGGTGAATTTCAGCTTGGCGGCAAAGCGCACCACGCGCAGCATGCGCACGGGGTCTTCGCGGTAGCGCTCTTCCGGCTTGCCGATCATGCGCAGGGTCTTGGCGCGGATGTCTTCCACGCCGCCGTGGTAATCGAGCACTTCCTGCGTGGCCGGGTTGTAGTACATGGCGTTGATGGTGAAGTCGCGGCGCAGCGCATCTTCGTGCTGCAGACCGAAGGTGTTGTCGCGCAGGACGCGGCCATGTTCATCCTTGGGCGCGGAGTCGGCGCCGGCGCCGCGGAAGGTCGTCACTTCCAGCAAATCCTGGCCGAACATCACGTGCACGATCTGGAAGCGCTTGCCGATGATGAAGGCGCGGCGGAACAGGCGTTTGACCTGTTCCGGCGTGGCGTTGGTGGCGATGTCGAAGTCTTTCGGCTTCACGCCCAGCAGCAGGTCGCGCACGGCGCCGCCGACGACAAAGGCCTCAAAACCCGCTTCCTGCAGGCTGCTGGTGACGCGGATGGCATTCGACGACACCAGTTTCGGGTCGATTCCGTGTTGCGCAGAACCGAGCACGATGGGTGCCGTGGTGTCGCGCGCTGCCTCTTTTTTAACGCCGAGGATCTTGCGGATGAATTTTTTAATCATTGAATAAGTGGAGTGATGGCCAGCCGTGGAGGGATGCATGTGCGCTCAAAGCGGTGTTGGGATTGGTCGCGACAGGGTGGGTAACGACTGACAGCAAGGGAATGTCGTTGTGCGAATCGCTGTAAAAATAGCTGCGCTCGAATTGTCCCAGTTCCTTGCCCATTTTTTCCAGCCAGGCGTGGGTGTGGGTCAGCTTGCCCGCGCCCAGGGTCGGCGTGCCCAGCAGCTTGCCCGTGACATTGCCTTGTTCGTCATATTCGGGCATGGCGGCCAGCAGATGCTCGACGCCCAGCGCATCGGCGATGGGTTTGGTGATGAAATGGTTGGTCGCCGTGACGATGGCCAGCAGGTCGCCCGCGTCCTGGTGCTGTTTCAGCAAGGCCAAGACTTCCGGGCGGATGGCCGGGATGACCACTTCGGCCATGAATTGCCGGTGCAGCGCTTCCAGGCGTTCGCGCGGGAATTGCGCCAGTGTACCGAGGGAAAATTCCAGGTATTCCACCGGATCGAGCGTGCCGGCCTGGTATTGCGCGAAAAATTCGTCGTTGCGGCGGGTGAATTCGGCGGCGTCCACGGCACCGATGCGTACCAGGAATTCGCCCCACTCGTGATCCGAGTCGATGGGCAGCAAGGTGTGGTCGAGGTCAAACAGGGCCAGATTCATCATTCTTTCGCTTCCGCCTGCAGCAACTCGCGCAACAATGGCAAGGTGATCGGGCGTTGGGTTTCAAGGGAGTAGAGGTCAAGAGAGTCCAGCATCGTCGACAGCGAACGCATGTCGCGCCGGAAATGGGACAGCAGATAGGGTAACACGCCCGGCGACAAGGTCAAGCCGCGGGTGGTGGCCGCCTGGGTCAGGGCGGCGATTTTTTCATCGTCGGTCAAGCCGTGGATTTGATAGATCAGGCCCCAGCCCATGCGCGTGCGCAAGTCTTCGCGCACGGGCAGCACGGCGGGCGGCACGGCGCCGCTGCATACCATGTAGGCCTTGTTGGCGCGGATTTCGTTGAACAGGGCAAAGGCATCGATCTGCGCCAGCGGCGACAGCTTTTCGCAGTCGTCGAGCAGGTACAAATCCACGTCAGGCGAATACACGAATTCGGACTCGATCGAGAAAGGCGAAATGTAACGCGCGCGCTCGGTGCTGGCCAGGGCCTTGAGCAGGTGGCTCTTGCCGGCGGCCAGTTCGCCCCACAGATAGGCAAAATGTTCGCGCGAAGTGCGTGCGGCGAACTGGCGCATCAGCTGCGCCACTTCGGCATTCTGTCCCACCTCGAAGGTATCGAGGCTGTGCGCCTGGTCTGTGCCTAAATCGAGCACCAGTTGTTTCATGGCGTACGCCTTGTCCTGTTTTTCATTACTGCTTGTGCGTCGTCGTCGCTGTTGTTGGATTTTTATTAATTTAACATTGTAGTCGTATCGAGTGCCTGACAGAAGCGTAGCGAGCGGCAGCGATTTGTGGCCGAGAAGCGCAACCGTACTATAGTACGGTGAGCATCGCCGGCCGCAAAGTGCGACGCGCAGTAGCTTATGTCAGTCACCTTGTCATGCATTATAGAAGGTGCTGGACAGGTAGTGGCGTCTTAGATGCTTAAAAGCGACCATCAGGACGGCAGAAGCGGGTAAAGCGAGCAAAACGCCGACGAAACCGAATAGTTGTCCGAAGGCCAATAAGGCGAAGATCACGGCCAGCGGGTTCAGACCGATGCGCTCGCCCACCAGGCGCGGCGTGAGGAAAAAGCCTTCGATGACCTGGCCGCAGCCGTAGATGACGGCCACGGCGATGACGCCGCTCCAGTCGGCAAACTGCAGCAGGGCGGCGATCAGCGCCAGCATCAACCCCAGGCCGAAGCCCAGGTAGGGGATGAACACCAGCAAGCCCGTGATGATGCCCACAGGCAATGCCACTTCAAAACCGGCGATGGCCAGCGCCGCCGAGTAATACGTGGCCAGCACCAGCATGACGAGCAACTGGCCGCGCAGGTATTGCGCCAGCAGGGTGTCGACTTCCTGCGCCATGCCCACCGTGCGGCCGACCCAGCGTCGCGGTACGGCGCTTGCGATGCGCGCCAGCATCGGATGCCAGTCCAGCAACAGGTAGAACAGCACCACGGGAATCAGCACGACGGTGGCCAGCCAGCCCAGCACGGCCGTGCCGCCAATACGGGCCGAGGCCAGCACGGTGCTCCAGATTTCATCGCCGCTGGTGGCCATCTGCTGGCTCAGCATGCGCTTGATGCCGGTGCCGTCAAGCCGCACGCGGATGCCCAGGTCGCGCAGTTTCGGCGCCAGGAAGTCGTTCGCCTTGTTCAGAAATTGCGGGATTTGCGCCTGCAGCAACGGAATTTCCTTTTGCAACACAGGCACGACAATCAGCACCAGCGCCGTAATGGCGAGGAAAAACAACACTACGACGATCAGCACGGCCAGCGGACGGGGCACGTAAAAGCGCTGGTAATGGAGGCGTTGCAGGCGGTCCACGCCGGGATTGAGCACGTAGGCGAGGATGGCGGCGGCCAGGAAGGGCGTCAGGATGGGGCCCAGGCTGACGAGCAGCAGCAAGAATGCCAGCCAGACCGCGATCCAAAATGCTGTTTGCTTCTGTTCGGCGGTGATGGCGAATGGCATGTAGTTTGTGCTGTTGCGTTAAAAAAAGGCAGTTAATTACGAAATGGCGGGGCAGTTTGATAAAATAGCGACTTGATCGACCGAATTCACCCGCTGGCGCCCTGCCGCACGATGTTGAAAAACATGCTTGCGCGCGCGTGTCGGCGGGTATCCGCCTTCTATTTTACCGCCTCCGCTGCCACCACACCATGAACCAGACTTCTAATGTTTCCCTTTCCTACCGTGACGCTGGCGTCGATATCGACGCAGGCGACGCTTTAGTCGAAGCAATCAAGCCGTTTGCCAAGCGCACCCTGCGCGAAGGCGTGATGGGCGGCCTGGGCGGTTTTGGCGCCATGTTTGAAATCAGCAAGAAGTACAAGGAACCGGTGCTGGTCTCGGGCACCGACGGCGTCGGCACCAAATTGCGCCTGGCGTTCGAACTGAACCGCCACGACACGGTCGGCATCGACCTGGTCGCCATGAGCGTCAACGATATCCTGGTGCAAGGCGCCGAACCGCTGTTCTTCCTCGACTACTTCGCTTGCGGCAAGCTGGACGTTGCCATCGCCACCGACGTCATCAAGGGCATCGCCCAGGGTTGCGAACAAGCTGGCTGCGCGCTGATCGGCGGCGAAACGGCGGAAATGCCGAGCATGTATCCGGCCGGCGAATACGATCTGGCAGGCTTTGCCGTCGGCGCCGTGGAAAAATCGAAAATCATCGACGGCACCAAGATCGCTCCGGGCGACGTGGTGCTGGGCCTGGCCTCGTCGGGCGTGCACTCGAACGGTTACTCGCTGGTGCGCAAGATCATCGAAGTGGCGAAACCTGACCTGGAAGGCGATTTCCACGGCCGCAAGCTGGCCGACGTGCTGATGCAACCGACGCGCATCTACGTCAAGCCATTGCTGGCGCTGATGGATGCCATGGAAGTCAAAGGCATGGTGCACATCACCGGTGGCGGCCTGGTGGAAAACATTCCGCGCGTGCTGCAGCCTGGCCTGGTAGCTGAGCTGGACTCGAAGGCATGGACCATGCCACCGTTGTTCACATGGCTGCAACAGCACGGCGGCGTGGCTGACGCCGAGATGCACCGCGTCTTCAACTGCGGCATCGGCATGACCGTCATCGTCTCGCAGGAAAACGCCGACGCCGCTATCGCGCAATTGCAAGCGGCCGGCGAAAGCGTCTCGCGCATCGGTACCATCCGCGCGCGCGTGGGCGATGAGCACCAAACCATCGTGATCTAAGTTTTAGCGCGCACAGAACAGGCAGGCACTCGCGAGAGGCCTGCCTTTTTTTACGTCCGGATGTCTTACCTTGCGTGCGCCGGCTTCATGCGGCCATCCGGCTGCGAGCCACCCCTGCCGATCATGGCCACGCTGACGGCCGAAACGAGGGAGGGGAACAGGATGTAGCCGACGATGTGCCATGGCTCGCCATTGCCCGTTTTCAGCAGAAAGGTGGCGATGATGGGCATCAGGCCGCTGGCGAAGATGCCGGAGTCCAGCTAGGGTTTCAGCACCTTCGCCACCTTGGCCGCCCGCAGGCGAAACGCATCCGGCATGCCCGAGCCCAGCAGCGGGCGCAGATACAGGCGGAAGGCATCCGTTACGTCGGTGCCGCTGGCGCTGATGAATTCGTCTTCCATGGTGCGCGTCTTGCCCGCCACTTCCGTCAGGGGCAGCAACTCGTAGTCGACGGAATAAAAGCCCGTGCGCTTGATGGCGACGGAACCGTCGCGGTCGCCCCACATGGCGAACTGCACCGCCTTCTCTCCCACTTCGCGCGCCTCGCGCTGGTCGACGTCGGAGACGCAACCGATGAAGGAGCGCTGCAGATAGCCGAAGGTATCGCCACGCACGCGCTTGATGCCCAGCTTGGCCTTGATTTCGTCGCACAGCAGGTCGGCCAGCGCGCCCGTGCCCGACAATTGCACATTGCCGTGCGCATCGCGTTCTACTTCCTGGGCCAGCAGGCTGGCGATCGGCTCGCCCGAGGCATCGTGAATGCCTTCCGAGACGGCAACCACGCAGCGGCCATATTTTTCATAGGTCGCCTTCACGTCGGCAAGAAAGTTTTCCAGTACGAAGACGCGCTCGGGCAGGTAGATCAGGTGAGGGCCATCGTCGGGGAACTTCTTGCCCAGCGCCGAGGCGGCCGTCAAAAAGCCCGCGTGGCGTCCCATCACCACGCCCACGTAGACGCCGGGCAAGGCCGCGTTGTCGAGGTTGGCGCCGGCGAAGGCCTGTGCGACGAAACGCGCGGCCGAGGGAAAGCCAGGCGTGTGGTCGCTGCCCACCAGGTCGTTGTCGATGGTTTTCGGGATGTGGATGCAGCGCAGCGGATAGCCGGCCTTGTGCGCTTCCTCGCTGACGATGCGCACCGTGTCGGACGAGTCGTTGCCGCCGATGTAGAAGAAATGCTCGATCTCGTGTGCGCGCAGCACTTCGAAGATTTGCTGGCAGTAGGCAATATCGGGCTTGTCGCGCGTGGAGCCGAGGGCAGAGGACGGCGTGGCGGCCACCAGTTCCAGGTTGTGGCTGGTTTCCTGCGTCAGATCGACGAATTCTTCATTGACGATGCCGCGCACGCCATGCAGCGCGCCATACACGCGCGTGACATGTTGAAAACGCCGCGATTCGAGCACCACGCCCACCAGCGACTGGTTGATGACGGCGGTGGGGCCGCCTCCCTGGGCAACAAGAATTTTTCCAGACGGCATGGGATTTCCTTGTAAATGGAACGGCCCTCCAGCCTACTCCTTTTTGCGGCCGCGCTGTGTTTTCCGATATACCTGTCGAGGAACTGTTCGCTCTGCTGCCAGAAGTCGACATGGGTTTGCGGCAGGACCCAATCGTGCCCTTCATCGCCGTACTCTATCCATTGGGCATGCGCATTGGTCTTGTGGATGGCGTCAAATAGCGCGCGCGCATCGGACGTGGGCACGATATGGTCGGTGTAGCCGTGGGCCATCAGCAGTGGGGCGTTGATGCGGGCAGGCTGGTGGCGTGGTGAATTCTCGCGCAGCAAGGCCTTGTCATTGTCCGCGTCGCCCAGCAGCATGGCCAGCGTGTATTGCTCATTGCTGTTGCGCAAATCGTCATCGAGCCACCAGTTGACTTCATCTTTGAGCTCCCGCAAGTCAGGGATGCTGGACCAGGCTATGCCGCAGCGGAACAGGGCCGGATCGCGTCCCAGTCCCATCAGGGTGGCATAGCCGCCATAGCCGCCACCGGCCAGGCAAATGCGCTGCGGATCGGCGATGCCTTCTGCAATGGCCCAGCGCGCCGCATCGGCGATATCGTCCTGCATGGCCAGGCCCCATTGCTTCCAGCCGGCGCGGAAATGGCGCGCGCCCAGTCCCGTGCTGCCCCGGTAATCGGGCTCCAGGACGGCATAGCCGCGCGAGGCCAGGAATTGGCTGGCCGGATCCCAGCCCCAGTCGCCGCGCTGCCACGGACCATCATGAATCAGCACCACCAGCGGCTGCTGGCGGCCGCTGCCCTTGGGCAAAGTTAGCCAGGCGGGTATCGTCAGGCCGTCGCGGGCTTTGATGTGTAGCAATTGTCTTGATGCCATGCGCTCGGCGGCAACGGCGGGATAGGCTTTGCCCAAAGGTATCAACTTGCCGCTTGCCCGCTCAAGCAAGCGATAGATGGGGGCTGGACATCGGACCAGCTCGACACGAGCACGTAGGGCGCATCCGTGCGTTGCGCTACGCTCAGCGTATTGACCGTGGTGGGCAGGCGCGCATTGACTGCTTGCTGCATGGCCTGCATGTCCGCATCGAGCCACAAGGTGGTTTCCGCATCGGTCCTGTAGCGGATGCCCAGCAGTTTGGCATCGTTATGCACCATGCTGGCCTGGATATCATAATCGGGCGATGCGAGCAGCGGTGCGCCATCGAGCCGCTGGCCTTGCTGGTCAAAACGGTACAACGCCAGCTTGTCGCCGCCATTGCGCGCATACACATACAACTGGCCGTCTGGTGCCAGGAAGGCGGGGGCAATGGCTTCGCCGGTCGCATCTGCCGGTATCACCTGGGCCAGCTTGCGCCAGGTGCCGGCTGGCCGGTCGAAGGTGTAGGCCATGTTGCGCTTGTCCGCAAATTCCTTGTCCATGCGCCAGGCCACACCCGAGTCGCTCATCCAGTACAGCAGGTCCGGCGGCATGTTGACGGTTTCGTAGCCACCCGTTAGCGTGTTGAGGCGGCCCGTCGAGGTGTCGGCGATCGAGTTCAGGCGGCTCAGATGGGTACGCCAGACGTAGACGAAGTTACCGGTCTGCGCACTGATATTGTCGATCAGGAAAGTTGACCATGGCTGCAACAGCATGCCAGGCCTGTCGCGTACGATGCCTTCGCGGGTGGCCAATTGGCGGTAGCCGCTGCCATCCTTGTTCACGGCGAACATGCCCGATGCAAACCGCTGCCTTCCCTGGCCCCGTTGCCGGTCCACCAGGCTGTAGGCTAGGCGTTCGTTATTGACCCACTGGAAGTTGGCGATATCCGCATCGTTGAAATAGGCCACGACCTTGGCTTGCATGCTCGCCAGTTCCAGCACGCTCAGGCGCACCCGCTGCCGCTCGCCGGCAGGCCGGACGCGCATCGCCAGGAAGCGCCCATCGGGCGACAGCGCGGCACCGCCCAGCGAGCGGGGAGCAAAGAACAGGCTCGTCGGCAGCGCGGATGCGGCAGCGGCAGGAGCGGCCGGCGTTTCCTGGACTTGTGCCTGCGCAAACGGCAGGGGGCGCAAGCGCAAGCATCAGGGGGAATAGCACGCAGCGGGGTAATTTCGGCAAGATCGACAACATCATTCTTTATATCCTCGGTAACTCATAACAACGGCAGGGCATGCATACAGCGACGACGCGGCGTTATTGGCTGACGCTGCCTAGCCCGATATTGCGCGCCAGAAATTTCTCCACCCGCTGCCAGAAATCGTAGCGGGTGGCCGGTAAGGCCCAGCCGTGGCCTTCCGTGGCGTACTCGACCCATTCCACCTGCGCGTTGGTCTTGCGCACGGCATCGTAGAACTTGCGGCCATGGGGCAGCGGCACGCGCTGGTCGGCGCTGCCGTAGGCCAGCAGCAAGGGTTGCGTGATGCGCGCTGCCTGCTGCAGCGGCGAGGTGGCC
Organism: Janthinobacterium lividum; assembly: GCF_023509035.1. Classification (NCBI taxonomy): domain Bacteria; kingdom Pseudomonadati; phylum Pseudomonadota; class Betaproteobacteria; order Burkholderiales; family Oxalobacteraceae; genus Janthinobacterium; species Janthinobacterium lividum. The sequence goes on from NZ_CP075583.1 coordinate 1,650,377, forward strand.
TTGAACTGGGCCGCATCCTTGACGGGGTCGCCGATCAGCACGGGCATGCCGTATTGGCGGTAGTGCTCGGACACGTCCGAGTAGCCGCCCCAGCTGCCATTGCGCAGCAGCTCGATGTCGGTGACGCCGACCCAGTCGATGCCGCAGCGGAACAGCTCCGGATCGTTGACCAGGCCCATCAAGGCGGCATAGCCGCCATAGCTGGCGCCGGCGATGCAGATGCGCTGCGGGTCAGCAATGCCTTCGGCAATCGCCCAGCGCGCGCCATCGGCGATGTCGTCCTGCATCTTCAAGCCCCATTGCTTCCAGCCTGCCTGGAAGTGATGCTGGCCGTAGCCGGTGCTGCCGCGGTATTCCGGTTCCAGCACCACATAGCCGCGCGAGGCCAGGAATTGGCTTTCGGCATTCCAGTTCCAGCTGCCGCGCACCCAGGGGCCGCCATGCACGAGTACCACCATGGGACGCTTTTTTGCCCCTCCTTTTGGAGTGGTCAGCCAAGCGGGAATGTCGAGGCCATCGCGTGCCTTGTAGTGCCGCAAGTCCTTGTTCGCCATCTGCGACGGCAGGATGGCGGGACGGGCGCTGCCCAGCACGCTCAAGCTGCCTGTCTCGCTGTTGAACAGGTGATAGGTGGTCGGCATGGTATCGGAAACGCTGCGCACCAGGATGAAGGGCGTGGCCGAACGCCAGCCGGTGGACAGGCTATTGACGCTCATGGGCAGCAAGGCATTCACCTGCTTTTGCATGAGCTGCATTTTTTCATCAAGCCACTGTGTGGTTTGCGCATCGGTTTCATAGCGCAAACCCAGCAGGCGTCCGCTGCTGCCCAGCATTTCCGCCTGCACGTCGAAGTCGGGCGAGGCGGCCAGGGGCGTGTCATCGAGGCGGTTCTTTTCCAGGTCGTAGCGGTACAGGGCCAGCTTGTCGCGGCCATGGTGGGCATGCACGTACAGGGTGCCATCTGGGGCGAAAAATGCGGGCGTGAACGCATCCTTGCCGCCGCTGTAGGCGTCGAAGCGGGCCAGCGTGCGCCACGGCGCCTCGACGCTGTCGCGGTAATGGATTTCTTCCTGGGCGCCGTTGCGTACCTGCGCGACGCGCAGCTGGCCTTGCTTGTCGAACAACCAGTTGCGCGTGCCGGGCGGCTGCGCGATGGTTTTGACGATGCCCGTACTGGTATTGAGGCGCAGCAACGCCGAGTCATTGATTTCGCCAGGGCGCGTAAATTCGGGTTGTGCGACAAACACGTCGTCCGATTGCTGGTCGCCGATACTTTCAATCAGGAATGTATTCCATGGCAGCATCAAGATGGCGCGCTTATTTTGCCGGAAGTCAGTGCGCGTGACCAGTTGCCGATAATTGCTGCCGTCGGCGTTGACGGCGTACAGGCCGGGGCCATAGCGTAGCGCGCCTTGCGCCAGCTGCCGATCCGCCAGGTCGAAGACCAGGCGTTGATCATTTACCCAGCGAAAGACATTCACGTCGGCATCGCTGAAAAACGCCACCACCTTGACTTGCATGCTCGCCAGTTCCAGCACGGCCAGGCGCACGCGCTGCCCGGCAGGCGCCACGCGCACGGCCAGGCGACGGCCGTCGGGCGAAAGGATGGTGCCGCTGAAGGAATTGTTCTCGAAAAAATTTTCGATGGGAATCAGTGTGCCCGGTGCGGCCGCTGGCGTGGTTGTCGCCTCAGCTACTGCAGCTATCGCCAATGCGGCTGGCGCCGTGACCAACATGCCCAATGACGCGAGTAGCGCAACGCTCAAATGCTTGCCAAACATGTTTCCCTTTTGAAAATTATCTTAAGGCAATATATTATCATTGGATTAATATGGGTCAAAGTATATCGTTGTGGCGCTGGAGAATGTTCACCCGTTTGCCCGAGTCGATGCGCTACTCATTCCGGCGCGCGGATATGCTCGACCAGCCCGTTGCTGCGCCGCCCCGGCGCCGGTGTCAGCCAGCTGACCAGCACGGCGGCTGCCAGGCCGGCCGGCACGCCGAAGATGCCGGCGGAAATGGGCGCGATATGCATCCATTGACCGCTGGCATTGCCGCCCAACATGGTGCTCGTGTGCAGCATGTAATACAGGCACACGCCAAAGCCCGTCAGCATGCCGGCCAGCGCGCCCTGGTAGTTGGCGCGCTTCCAGAAGACGCCCAGCACCAGCGGCGGGAACAGGGTCGAGGCGGCAAGGGAAAACGCCACGCCCACCAGCGACAGGATGTCGGCCGGTTTTTGCGAGGCGGCATAGGCGGCGATGAAGGCCACGGCCAGCAGCAGCAATTTTGAAATCGTCACGCGCTTTTGCGTCGAGGCGGTGGGGTCGACCACCTTGTAATAGATGTCGTGCGACAGGGCGTTGGAGATGGCCAGCAGCAAACCGTCGGCCGTTGACAGGGCGGCAGCCAGGCCGCCGGCCGCCACCAAGCCGGAAATCACGTAGGGCAGGCCAGCGATCTCGGGCGTGGCCAGCACCAGCACGTCGGCGTCGATGGAAATTTCCGCCAGTTGCACGATGCCGTCGCGGTTGACGTCGACGATGCTGATCAGGGGACTGAGCTTGTCCACGTTGGCCCAGTACGACACCCAGGTGGGCAGGTTCGTGTATTGCGTGCCCACCAGAGCGGAGTAAATATCGTACTTGACCAGCACGGCCAGCGCGGGAATCGTGAGATAGATCAACAAGATGAAGAACAGGGTCCAGAAGACGGAGACGCGCGTTTCGTGCACGGAGGGCGTGGTGTACGATCGCATGAGGATATGCGGCAGGGCGGCTGTGCCCAGCATCATGCAAAACACGAGGGCCAGGAAATTGTTGCGCTTGATGTCGGACTGCTCCCGGTTGGCGGCGGGGAATGGCTGCGCGTGTGGAATGATCGGCTCTGCGCGTTTCTGATTCTGTGCCTGCGCGGCTTGCCACAGCACGCGTGCCTCGTCGGGACTCTTCGGATACGCGATCAGGTAGCGTTCCGCGTTGCGGATGTCGAATAGCGAGGCATTGCGCTGGCGCAAACTATCGAGCTGGCGCTGGGCCGCCAGATGGCCTTGTTCCCAGGATGCGGGCAAGCCGTCTATGCGCGCCTGGTAGCTTTGCGCGCGCTGGCGGAAAATGGCGCGCACCTCGTTTTCTTTCGGGTCCGTTTCCAGCACGTGTTCGCGGGCGCTCAGTTGCGGCAGCACCTTGCCGTAGGCGATCTGCGGCACGGGATTGTCCGCATGCTTGACCGACAGCCATATGGCGGGGATCAGAAAAGCGACGAGGATGATGATGTACTGGGCCACCTGCGTCCAGGTAATGGCGCGCATGCCGCCAAGAAAGGAGCAGACGAGGATGCTGGCCAGACCCAGGAAGATGCCGACGGAAAAATCCACGCCCGTGAAGCGCGAGGCGATCAGGCCGACGGCGTAAATCTGCGCCACGACATACGTAAACGACACGATGATGGTGGCGGCCACGGCCACCACGCGCACGCTGGCACCCCGTTTGTCGGTGCCGCTGCCGTAGCGGGCGGCGAGGAAATCTGGAATCGTGTATTGGCTGAACTTGCGCAGGTAGGGGGCGATCAGGAGCGCCACCAGGCAATAGCCGCCCGTCCAGCCCATGATGAAGGCCAGGCCGTCGAAGCCGTTCAGGTACAGGCCGCCGGCCAGGCTGATGAAGCTGGCCGCCGAAATCCAGTCGGCGGCCGTGGCCATGCCGTTGAACATGGCCGGTACCCGGCGTCCCGCCACATAGTATTCGGTGACGTTCGAGGTGCGGCTGATGACGCCGATGGTGGCGTACAGCGTGATGGTGACGAGCATGAACAGGTAGCCGATCCACGCGCGCGGCATGCCTTCCTGCTCCAGCACGGACAGGGCTAGCAGGAAGGCGGCGAAACCGGCGGTAAACAGCAGGTAGTAGCGGCACAGGCGTGCAAAAAAGCTGGGATGACCGCTCATGCGTGCTCCTCGGCATGAAAAGCCTGGTCGAGGCGCCGCATGCGCCAGGCATAGAAGGCGATGATGGCCAGGTACACCAGCGAGGCGCCCTGGGCCGCCATATAAAAGGGCAGCGGCCAGCCGAACAGGTTCAGATGCAACAGCTCGCGCGCATAAAACACGGTCAGGAAGCCCGTCAGCAGCCAGATCAGCAACAGGATGGCCGTCAGGCGCCGCGTCTTGTGCCAGTGTATATCGAGGCGCGCCTGCAGTTCGGGGCTGGGCGTGCGCGCCGGCCGCGCCAGGGGAACGGGTGGGCTGGGCTTATCCATACGTGATGTCATCCTCTTCTGGCGCGTCCGGCAACAGCAGGGCGATGCTCAGGCGCAGCAGGGTGCCCGGCAGCTTCGGCGAGTGCGCGCGCGGATTGTTAAAAATATCGACTTCGGCGCCATGCTGCTGGGCAATCTCGCGCACGATGGCCAGGCCCAGGCCGCTACCGTCGACATTGCTGCCGAGAATGCGGTAAAAGCGTTCGAACACGTGCGCCCGCTCAGTCTGCGGTATGCCGGGACCCGTATCTTCCACTTCCAGGATGGCCAGCTCCAGGGTGCTGCGCACGCGTACCGTGACGCTGCCGCCGGCCGGCGTGTAGCGCAGGGCATTGTCGATCAGGTTGCTCAGCAGTTCACGCAGCATCATGGCATTGCCGGAAATCATGATCGCATAGGCGGGCTGTTCGAAGCCCAGGTCGATATGCTGGGCGAACGAGGCCTGCACCCAGTCCTGCACCACGCCGCGCGCCATTTCGCTCAGCTCGATCGGCTCGAACGCCGTGCCCGCCTGCGGCTGGTTTTCCGCGCGCGCCAGGGCCAGCAGCTGGTTGACGAGGCGCGTGGCCGCTTCCGAACTTTTTGCCAGTTGCAGCAGCGAGCGGTGAATCTCGTCGTGGTCAGTCTGGCGCAGGGCCAGCTCGGATTGCATGCGCATGCCGGCCAGCGGCGTTTTCATCTGGTGCGCGGCATCGGCGATGAAGCGTTTCTGCATGTCGATTGACAGAGACAGCCGCGCCAGCATCTCGTTGAGCGAACCGACCAGCGGCGTGATTTCCTCGGGCACCTGGCCCGATTCGATGGGGCTCAAATCGTCGGGCGGCCGGGCGCGTATGCGCTCCTGCAATTGCGCCAGCGGCGACAGGCCGCGTGCCAGGGCAAACCAGACCAGGGCCAGGATCACGGGCAGGATGATGAACTGCGGCAAAATCACGCCCTTGATGATTTCATTGGCCAGCTGGGCCCGTTTTTCCAGCGTCTCGGCCACTTGCACCAGCGCGCGGTGCGGTTCATCGTCGTTGCTGGAAGGAATGTCGAGATAGCTGAACGCCACGCGCACGGGCGTGCCGTAGATGGTGTCGTTGCGAAACAGCACCATGCCGCTGCGGTATTTGTCAGGGTCTTGCGGCGGCGGCAAATCGCGGTCGCCGTCGAGGTATTCGCCGCGCGGACCTACCACCAGGTAATACAGGGTGTCGATATCGTCACCGCGCAGAAAATCGCGGCCCTTGCCGTTCTTTTCCGGCGCGCGGCGCAGCATGGCGCCGTCGGCTTGCTTGACCTGCTGCGTGAGCACCGTCACGCTGTCTTCCAGCGCATGGTCGAAGGGCTGATTGGCGATGCCCTTGGCCACCAGATAGGTGATGGCAATGCTCATTGGCCACAGCAGCAGCAAGGGCGCCAGCATCCAGTCGAGGATTTCGCCGAACAGCGAGTGCTCGATGGTGTCATCCTGTTCCGTGGTGGGCGGCTCGAACCAGTCGTCGTCGTCCGCCTCGTCCGCTGGCGCCTCGCGCGCCTTCACTTGCTGGCGGGTCCGCTGGGCGGGCTTGCCGACTCGCCCGCTTCGGCGTTCAGGCGCGCCGCTTCCGAGTATTTTTCCAGGCAATAGCCGAGGCCGCGCACGGTGGCGATACGCACGCCGCCCACTTCGATCTTCTTGCGCAAGCGGTGGACATACACTTCGATGGCGTTGTTCGACACTTCTTCGCCCCATTCGCACAGGTGGTCGACCAGCTGCTCTTTCGAGACGAGGCGGCCGGTGCGGCCCAGCAAGATTTCCAGCAAGCCCAGTTCGCGCGCAGACAAGTCGAGCATCTGGTCGTTGATGTAGGCGCTGCGCCCCACCTGGTCGTAGCTGAGGGGGCCGTGCTTGATGATGGTGGCGCCGCCGCCGGCGCCGCGGCGCGTCAGGGCGCGCACTCTTGCCTCCAGTTCCGACAGGGCGAACGGCTTGGCCATATAATCATCGGCACCCAGGTCGAGGCCATTCACGCGTTGCTCGATGGAATCGGCGGCCGTCAGGATCAGCACCGGCAGCAGCGAGGCGCGCGCGCGCAGGCGGCGCAGCACTTCCAGGCCGGACATCTTGGGCAAGCCCAAGTCGAGGATCAGCAGGTCGAATTCCTGGGTGGACAGGGCCGTATCGGCCTCTTGACCAGTCTTGACGTAGTCGATCGCATAACCGGACTGGCGCAGCGAGCGGGTCAGGCCATCGGCCAGCACGCTGTCATCTTCGGCAAGTAAAATACGCATGGTGCACTTCCTATGCTTGCGGCGGTAGAAGTTTGTATTGTGTTTCATTTTCCGCAAGGTAGCGAGTTTTTGTGAAAAACCAGGCTTGTATTGATCTGTTTCAAAACAAATCCACGTTCCGCTTGCATTGATCACTGTTTTTTTATACAGTACTGTCTGTGTAAAGAATTTAACCCACTGGCGCTATCGCAGGCTGCAGGATTCACGTGAATCTGCAACTGTAGAACGGCTGAAAGAACATATGGACGATAAAAAAGCTGTAGTACCCGCATCGGAAAAAGCCAAGGCGCTCGCCGCCGCACTGGCGCAGATCGAGAAGCAGTTTGGCAAAGGTTCGGTCATGCGCATGGATGCCAGCGCAGCGATCGAAGAAGTGCAAGTCGTGTCGACCGGTTCGCTCGGCCTCGATATCGCGCTGGGCGTGGGCGGCTTGCCGCGCGGCCGCGTGGTGGAGATCTACGGTCCGGAATCGTCGGGTAAAACCACCCTGACCCTGCAAACCATCGCTGAAATGCAAAAATTGGGCGGCACTTGCGCCTTTATCGATGCCGAGCACGCGCTGGACGTCGGTTACGCGCAAAAGCTGGGCGTGAACCTGCATGAATTGCTGATCTCGCAACCGGACACGGGCGAGCAGGCGCTGGAAATCTGCGACGCCCTCGTGCGTTCGGGCAGCGTCGACCTCGTCGTCATCGACTCCGTGGCCGCGCTGACGCCACGCGCCGAGATCGAAGGCGACATGGGCGATTCCCTGCCAGGCTTGCAAGCGCGCCTGATGTCGCAAGCCCTGCGCAAGCTGACCGGTTCCATCAACCGCACCAATACCCTGGTCATCTTCATCAACCAGATCCGCATGAAGATCGGCGTGATGTTCGGCAGCCCGGAAACGACCACCGGCGGCAATGCGCTGAAATTCTACGCCTCCGTGCGCCTGGATATCCGCCGCACCGGCTCGATCAAGTCCGGCGATGAAGTGATCGGCAACGAAACCAAGGTCAAGGTCGTCAAGAACAAGATCGCGCCACCGTTCAAGGAAGCGCACTTCGACATCCTGTACGGCGCCGGCACCTCGCGCGAAGGCGAAATCCTGGACTTGGGCTCGGATGCCAAGATCGTGGAAAAATCCGGTTCGTGGTACAGCTACAACGGCGAACGCATCGGCCAGGGCAAGGACAACGCCCGCGCCTTCCTGCAAGAGCGTCCGGCACTGGCCCGCGAAATCGAAAACAAGGTCCGCGCTTCGCTGGGCGTGCGCGAACTGCCGCCGCTGGCTGCTGAAAAGCCGGAAAAAGCGGATAAAGCCGCCGACAAGGCTGCCAAGGCTGCGGAAGCCAAGGCTGCCGAGTAAGCTGCCGCCAGCCATCATTCGCGTTTGCGGATGGTGTCTGGCAAGGTGTCACCACGATCGCCGTCCCGCGCTGTTGCGCCGGGCGGCGATTGTGTTTGGGTGGCTTGATCGTGGAATGAAAGACAAGGTGGGTGTATGGCCGCAGTACAACTAAGCCTGAAGGGCAGGGCGCTACGCTTTCTGTCGATGCGCGAACACAGCCGCATGGAATTGCGGCGCAAGCTGCAGCGGCATGCGCAGGAGGGCGATGACGTGGAAGCCTTGCTCGACAGCCTGGAAAAGGCCAACTGGCTGTCGCAGGAACGTTTTTCCGAGTCGCTGATCCATCGTCGCTCGGCCCGCTTCGGCAATAGCCGCATCATGGCGGAATTGCAAAGCCATGGCATCGGGGGCGAGGCGCTGCAGGAACTCAAGGCGGGCCTGGCCGAAGGGGAAGTGGCGCGCGCCTGCGAGGTGTGGCGTCGCAAATTTGGCGAGGTGGCGCAGGATGCCGAGCAGCGCAACAAGCAGATGCGCTTCCTGATGCAGCGCGGTTTTTCCCAACGCGCCGTGCAAGTGGCCTTGAAGGGGCTGGAGCCGGAAGACGACTAGGCGCGTGCCGTTGGCCGTCCGGCTGGCCAAAGGCCATGCCTGGCCGCGGACCCTCCCGGCCCGGTTGTGTTCCTTCTGCAACAGTTCATAGTTGTCCTGTGCCTTGCCTGCAAGGCAACCTCGCTCCCGATCATTGTTTTACTGGTAAGTTCACTTTGCTTGTCATCAGCTTGTCAATTGGATGGCATATTGTTGCGCTGCGTAGGGCCAGGTCTGCCCGTGCTGCCGTTTGCCTGGCAGGCGCGGCAAGTTGAGGTATTTCGCGCCGCTCATCGTTCATATCTATCATCACTATTCGTGATAACAGCGTTAATTTGCATGTGGATTCTTTGTACTTTGAAATGTTTTTATCAAAGCAATGAAAAATTATGTTGCGGCGCAACCGGCGCCCAGTGTGCTACACTTTTAGGGTTTTTGCGGCGCCGCAGGTGCGGTTGCTGTTCGTAGAAGCTGCGAACGGCGTGCTTTATGCACATGGCTGCTTACTAAATTATGGCCGCGCAAGCGGCATCGGTCTTATGCCCCTGTCAACTCCCGTATCCCGGCGCGCCCTACGGCACTCCCGCGTTATCGACGTCCAAGCGTATGTGCGCGACGACGGCCTGTGGGATATTGACGCCCATATCACCGATATCAAAAGCTATGACGCGACCCTGGCCTCCGGCCCCCGTCCCGCCGGCTCCCCTCTGCATGACCTCCACCTACGCATTACCGTCGATCGCGAACTGAACATTGTCGAGGCCGAAGCTGCCTCCGATGCCGTGCCCTATCCCGGTTTTTGCGATACCATCGGCCCCGCTTACAGCGCGCTGATCGGTTTGAATTTATTGAAGAATTTCCGCCGCGACTTGAAACAGCGCCTGGCGGGAATCGCTGGCTGTACCCATTTGACCGAACTGGCGCAAGTCTTGCCGACTGCGACGGTTCAGGCATTTGCCGGCGATGTCTGGTCGACCCGTGACGGTGAGAATGCTGACTTGTCGCATGAAAAGCCGTTTCAACTCGACAAATGCCACGCCCTGCGCACCGATGGCGGGGCAGTTGCACAGTATTACCCGCGCTGGGTAGCCAAGGCGTGACCCCGGCGCTCTGTTTTTCCTGTTTTTTTTGCACCACTAACCGTATTTTTACACATCAGTATCAGAAGGGAAGCCAGCATGAAAATCCATGAGTATCAAGCCAAAGAAATCCTCCGGCAGTACGGAGTGACGGTACCACGCGGTATCCCGTGCATGTCCGTCGACGAGGCAGTCAAGGCTGCGGAAACCCTGGGCGGCCCGGTATGGGTCGTCAAGGCACAGATCCACGCAGGTGGCCGCGGCAAGGGCGGCGGCGTCAAAGTGGCGAAATCGATGGAACAGGTCAAGGAATACGCTGACCAGATCATGGGCATGCAGCTGATCACGCACCAGACCAGCGCCGAAGGCCAGAAAGTCAACCGCCTGCTGGTGGAAGAAGGCGCCGACATCAAACAAGAACTGTACGTTTCGCTGGTCACCGACCGCGTCACCCAGAAAATCGTCCTGATGGCGTCGTCCGAAGGCGGCATGGACATCGAAGAAGTGGCCGAGAGCCACCCAGAGAAGATCCACCACGTCACCATCGATCCGGGCGTTGGCCTGACCGATGCCCAGGCAGACGACATCGCGACCAAAATCGGCGTGCCTGCCGGTTCCATCGCCGACGCTCGCGTCAACCTGCAAGGCCTGTACAAAGCGTACTGGGAAACCGACTGCTCGCTGGCCGAGATCAATCCGCTGATCGTCACTGGCAGCGGCAAAGTCATCGCCCTGGACGCCAAGTTCAACTTTGACCCGAACGCGCTGTTCCGTCATCCGGAAATCGTCGCCCTGCGCGATCTGGACGAAGAAGATCCAGCTGAAATCGAAGCGTCGAAATTCGACTTGGCCTACATCTCGCTCGACGGCAATATCGGTTGCCTGGTAAACGGCGCCGGCCTGGCCATGGCTACCATGGACACCATCAAGCTGTTCGGCGGCGAGCCAGCCAACTTCCTGGACGTCGGCGGCGGTGCCACGGCAGAAAAAGTGACCGAAGCGTTCAAGATCATGCTGAAAAATCCAGGCCTGAAAGCCATCCTGGTGAACATTTTCGGCGGCATCATGCGTTGTGACGTGATCGCCGAAGGCGTTATCGCCGCGGTGAAAGCCGTCTCGCTGAACGTGCCACTGGTCGTGCGCATGAAGGGCACCAACGAAGACCTGGGCAAAAAGATGCTGGCCGATTCCGGTCTGCCTATCATCGCAGCCGACACCATGGAAGATGCAGCCAAGAGCGTCGTTGCCGCTGCTGCCGGTCAAGCTTAATTAAGGAATCAACATGTCCATTCTGATCAATAAAGATACCAAAGTCGTTACCCAAGGGATCACCGGCAAGACCGGCCAGTTCCATACCCGCGGTTGCCGCGACTACGCAAACGGCAAAGCTGCCTTCGTGGCAGGCGTGAACCCGAAGAAAGCCGGCGAAGACTTCGAAGGCATTCCTATTTTCGCTAACGTCACCGAAGCGAAAAAAGAAACCGGCGCTAACGTTTCCGTGATCTACGTGCCGCCAGCAGGTGCGGCAGCGGCGATCTGGGAAGCTGTCGAAGCTGAAATGGATCTGGCCATTTGCATCACCGAAGGCATTCCTGTACGTGACATGATGGCCCTGAAAGATCGCATGGCTAAAGCCAACAGCAAAACCTTGCTGCTGGGCCCTAACTGCCCAGGCTTGATCACGCCAGACGAAATCAAGATCGGCATCATGCCAGGTCACATCCATAAAAAAGGCCGCATCGGCGTGGTGTCGCGTTCGGGTACCCTGACCTATGAAGCAGTGGGTCAATTGACCGCACTGGGCCTGGGCCAATCGTCGGCAGTCGGCATCGGCGGCGACCCGATCAACGGTCTGAAACACATCGACATCATGAAGATGTTCAATGATGATCCAGATACCGACGCGGTCATCATGATCGGCGAAATCGGTGGTCCAGACGAAGCCAACGCGGCTTATTGGATCAAAGACAACATGAAAAAACCGGTCGTTGGCTTCATCGCTGGCGTGACCGCTCCTCCAGGCAAGCGCATGGGCCACGCCGGCGCGCTGATCTCGGGCGGTGCCGATACGGCACAAGCCAAGCTGGAAATCATGGAAGCTTGCGGCATTACCGTGACCAAAAACCCGTCGGAAATGGCGCGTCTGCTGAAAGCCATGCTGTAATTCCAGCCTGGTCACCGCAGTACAAAAAAGGAGCTTCGGCTCCTTTTTTTTGTCCGCAAGACAGGCCGATTCCCGGCCGGGGGCGACGCTGCTGGTCCGATCCGGCCCAAATGTGTCGCTTTTCTTTCCGTGCGTACTGCCGCTGCCCGGGCGCGCCGCTGGCATGGCGCTTGCACCATGCACGGCGTGAGCAATGCACCATGGGAGGATACGATGCGCGCGCAAAGCGGATTTACCCTGATAGAACTGATGATCGTGGTGGCCATCGCCGGCATCCTGGCGGCCGTGGCCATTCCCCAGTATGGAGACTATACGATGCGGGCCAAGGTCAGCAACGTGCTGGCCGCCGCTGCCCCGTTGAAAACGGCCGTGGCCCTGTGCGTGCAGGAAAACGGTGGGCTGGCTACCGCCTGCAGCACCCCCCACCCAGGCCGTGCCCAGCGCCATCCCCGTGTTTAGCCCGACGCGCGAGGTGGCCAGCGCCAAGGTCGACAAGGGCAATATCGAGCTGACTCTGGCGGGCGACATGGGAAGCGGCATGGGCGGTCAGACGGTGAGCATGGAGCTGCAGGTCGGCTCCAGCAGCCTGAGCTGGTTTAACAGTACCAGCGTGACGAATGCGGCGGCCAGGGAAGCCATTACCAGGAACAATATTCCGAAGGTAGTGGCGACGCAGTGAGCGGCGCCTTCCGCGCCAGTGTCAGACGATTTTTTGCCGGTCCGCGATCAGCGCTTCATAGGTGAGGTTTTGCAGCAGGGTGTAGTGGGTCGGTTCCAGGTCGATGAATTGCACGCCATACGTATAGATTTCCGCTACCTCGGCGGCGTGGCCATTCGATGGCTTGCCCACACTGACGTTCTGGATGCGCGCGCGCGTATTGACGCGCATCTGATGCTTGTTCGGCTGCACCAGCAGGGTAAAGCTGAGCGTCACGCCTTCGTCGTCCGGCGTGAGCATGCTGGGCGCCTCGATCAGCGCGCCCGAAACGCTGAGGTTGACGATAAACACGGGCACGGCCGCTACGTCGCGGTAGCTGAGCTGCGCCGGAATGTCCACTTTTACGCGCATGGCCGTGCGCAGGCTGGTGCCCTGGATGGCGTCGGGAAAGCTCAGGTGGACATAATTGAGCGGGCGACCGAAGATGCGTAGGACGCTGCAGGAAAACGAACACACGGTAACGCCGGAAAACACGCGGATGGTCAGCTTGTCACCCTCGTTGAGCACGATGGACGCGCCGTTTTCCGTGGGAATCTTGACGATCAGGTACTCATCTTTCACATAGCCGATCACGGTCGAGAAATGCTGGATGGGTTTGATGGTGCGGTGCGTGATGAACTGGATGCGTCCCCCCACCTGCAGATGCATGGCCTCGAATTCGAAGTCCTGGAGCTTGCTTTCCGCGGCGGGCTTGTTGCTTGTCATGCGATGCTCATCTGGATATTGTCGAATCGCAGTATGCATGATTTCTTGATGAAAAAGCATTTATATCAATGAATTTCATATTGGCATAGAAAAATGCCATGTGCCTGTGTCGGTGCGCGATGCAGGCTTTACAATTGCATCAATATTGACGAATGTAGTAGATATTATGCCGCGCAGCTACTTCTGGACCATGTTGTCCCTGATCCTGCATCAAATCGACGCTGCCTACTGGAAAGAGTGGGAGATGTTTCATTTGCCGGGCGGCGTGCAGGGTTTCCTGGTGTTTAATCTGGCGGCCATTGCCCTGGTGCTGGCCGGTTACCGGCATGTCTTGCTGGATACCAAACAAGCGCCCCGCTATGCGGCAGTGTGCGCCACGCTGGGCGTGGGCACCTTCCTGATCCACGCCGGCTTCGCGCTGGCGGGGTTGGCGCAATTTCACTTGCCCCTGTCGATCGCCATCATCGTGCTGTGCCTGGCATGCGCCGTGTGGCTGCTGAGCGATTTGCGCCGGCTCAGGGGCAGGAGGCCGGACGCTGTTGTCGTGTAGCAAATCAGCACTGCCACCGTCCATCTCCGATGTTTTCAATAGGCATGCAGGTGAAAAATCACCGTTGGCGACAGATTTACCTGCTCATCACAGGAATTGAGTGCGGCATGCCAGCGAAGCGTGAGTGCCGCGTGTCCTTCGCAGCAGAGCGGACGCTAGCAGTCAGAGTCGATTGACATTCTGCGCCCGCGCAAGCAGGAAGGTGACCAGGAGCGGGACGGGGCGACCGCTGGCGCCCTTGGTCCCGCCGTGTTCCCAGGCGGGACCAGCAATATCGAGGTGGGCCCAGTTGTAGGTGCGCGTAAAGTTCTCAAGGAAGCACGCTGCCGTAATACTACCGGCGCCTGGCGTGCCGAGATTGGCCAGGTCTGCGCAAGTGGACTTGATCTGCTCTTGATAGGCGTCGTGGAGTGGCATGCGCCAAGCGAGGTCGCTACTAGCGTGTCCGGCCGCGAGCAATTCATTGGCCAGTACGTCGTGTGCCGTATCGGCCCGGCTAAACAAGCCGGAATGGTGTTGACCAAGTGCCGTTACACAAGCACCGGTCAGCGTAGCGATATCGACGACGGCCGCAGGCTTGAAACGCGCTGCGTAAGTGAGCGCGTCGCACAGCACCATGCGTCCTTCTGCATCTGTATTTTGTACCTCGATGGTCAGCCCGCTCATCGAGGTGACGATGTCGCCAGGCTTGACGGCGCGTCCGGAAGGCATGTTTTCGCACGCCGCCACAAGGCCTATCACATTCAAGGGCAAGCGCAACTCGGCGATGGCGCGGAATGTGCCCAGCACAGCGCCGCCACCGCACATATCGTATTTCATCTCGTCCATGCCGTCGCCAGGCTTTAGCGAGATGCCGCCAGAGTCGAAGGTGATGCCTTTGCCGACCAGTATCACTGGTGCCTGCTTGAATTTCCCACCCATATGTTTCAAAATGATGAAGTACGGCGGCGCATCGCTGCCATCGGCCACAGCGAGCAAGCAGCGCATGCCCAGCTGTTCGATTTGCTGACGATCCAATACCTGTACGCCCATACCCCAGTCGCGGCCCAGCTGGCGGGCGGCTTCAGCCAGATAAGCCGGCGTGCAGATATTCGCTGGCAGGTTGCCTAGTTGCTTGCACAGATCAACGCCATTCGCAGTGGCCTGTGCCTGCGCCAGCGCCAGGTTGGCCGCCGCATCCGGTTTTGTGGCAAGCACAATGCGCCGCACCCCGGCGGCCGATGTTTCTTTGCGGCTTTTCAGTCCGTCGCGACGGAACACGCTGTCCCGCGCGGCCGCCACCAGGCAGGCGATGGCCCAGCAGCGATCGCGCTCCGCCACCGCATCCAGTGGGAGCGCAACAGTTGCCTGGACCGCATTCAGGGTGGCGAATGCCTTGAGCATTGCGCGCACTGCCGTGAGGAAAATAGTGTCGGTCACGGCAGCTTCCTTGCCCAGCCCGACCAGCAGCACCCGGGCCATGCCGCCCACACCACGCAGCAATAGCGTGGAACCTGGCTTGCCGCTGATGTCACCCGAGCGCACCGCCAGCGAGATGCTTCCGTCACTATCCAGCGTCTGAGCTTCCAGCGACAAGCGCCGCTGCTCGAAAACGCCGACTGCGATGCAGGCGCTGCCGCTGTCCTTTTCCTTGATCTTGAATTCCATGTGTTCTTTCGTTTCGTGTTTATAGCAGGGCGCCCGGGTAAATCACACCGCAGGGTAGGTCGAAGCAGGTGCGCAAAGGCCGAGCGCAGCCTGTCCAGCGTGCGCGATGCAGCCATTACGGCGAGCCATGCCTGATTTTCAAAATCGTCCTTCAAAAGTGCTAACCCCACAGGCCAGGCTCCGCCGCGCTCAATAGCGCCGCCTGGTAGCACATCCCCTGGGAGCGGTCCTCGTGCAGGAGCAGCGGTCCATCGAGGTCGACATAGGTGCATTCCTGTGCCACCAGATGCGCCGGCGCCATCGCCAGCGAGGTGCCGCCCATATTGCCCACCATGAGACGGAATCCCAGCTCGCGCGCCCTGCTGGCCAGGGCGAGTGCCTCGGTAAGGCCACCGCACTTGTCGAGTTTGATGTTGATGAATTGATAGCGGCCAAGCAAGCCGACCAGGGAGCCGCGGTCGGTGCATGACTCGTCCGCAGCCAGTGGGAT
Source organism: Janthinobacterium lividum (assembly GCF_023509035.1). Classification (NCBI taxonomy): domain Bacteria; kingdom Pseudomonadati; phylum Pseudomonadota; class Betaproteobacteria; order Burkholderiales; family Oxalobacteraceae; genus Janthinobacterium; species Janthinobacterium lividum. The sequence continues at coordinate 1,666,161 of NZ_CP075583.1, forward strand.
CGGGCTCCGCAGGCCATCAAGCTGGGCGTCCGTGCCGCGAGGCACGGGCTGCTCGATCAGTTCGACGCCCTGGGCATGCAGCTCGGGCAAGATGTGTTCCAGCAGCTGGCGGCTCCAGGCCTGGTTGGCATCGATCAATAGCCGGGCGTCTGGATGCTCCTCACGCGCAAGACGCACCATCTCGGTGTGCCGCGTGGCATCGGCCTTGAGCTTTAACAGCGGAAAATGACGCGCGGCGCGGATTTTGCGCCGCACGTCGGCCTCGCTGCCGAGTCCGATAGTGTAAGCAGTCAGTACAGGGCTCACCTGCTTGCGGCCAGCCAGTTGCCAGGCCGGTTGGCCTGTCTGCTTGGCGCGCAAATCCCACAGCGCGCAATCGAGCGCATTGCGCGCGCCGCCGATCGGCAGCCATTGCATCAGATCGGCACTCGACAGACCGGCGTGAAGCAAGGGCTGCACCGCACCGATTTGCGCAGCGATGGACTGTGGCGTCTCGCCGTCGTAGCTAACGCCTGCGGCCTCGCCCCAACCGATATTGCCCTGCGCGTCGCGCAGGCGCACGACCAGCACGTCAATGGCCGTCATGATTTCATTGGCGATTTCAAAAGGCTCTTGCAGAGGCCAGTGTTCCAGCGCGATCTTGCATTCAATCGTCATGACAGGTTTCCTCTTGATGTGTAATGGCCGCGGCCAAGGTTTCCAGGCGCCGGCGCAGCGGCTCTGCCACGGAAGGTGTGCGAAGTAAGAGCATGTGGTTTCCGTTCAAATCGATTCAAGGCCAGCCGGCGTGCGGGTGAGCCACTCGCGGCCAGTAGTCAAGCTTGCGCACCTGGTAGGCGATGGCGGCGCAATCGGGGGCGATGGCGCCCGGGGTCGAGGCGTAGAGCACCGACCGGGCGATGGGCGCGAACTCGGCGTAAAAATGTATCGCGGACTTGACCACTACCAGCTTCTTGTCGGCCAGACTCAAGCCGACACCGGTAAAGGCCTCGGGGGAAAACACTTGGCCACGCAGCGAAGCCAGCAAGAGGTGCACCTTGTTCTCGCACTCGAGCCAGACGCAGGTGCCCAGTGGCGCCCGCCCACCAATGGCGGCGGCGCTATGGCTGTGGTCCTCGACGACGGCGCGTACTGTCGCGCGCAAATCGATCGCCTGGCCCGAACTGGGGCCGCATTTACCGCCCACGCGCAGGTTCAGCGTCGCGCCGACACCGGCGTCCTTGCAGATCTGGATCGCACCAAGATCCCAGAACGCGCCGATGGCCACATTGCCAATGCCGCGCTCGAGTAGCCGCCGCAGCACGAAGGTCGAATCGCCAGGCGCGCCACCGCCAGGGTTGTCGGCCACGTCGGCCAGCACGACAGGTCCGCCATCCTGCCCGCGCGTTTGTTCGATTGCCAGGTCAAGCGCGGCATCGAGCGGCAGCACGTTGCCGCCTATCAGCTCGCGCAGCGCCCAGAACTCGCGTCCCAGCTGTTCGGCAAGGGGCGCGGCCAGCACCGGGCAGTTATCGGTAACGACCCACAACCTGGCGCCTGAATCGGCTACGTCGCCCCAGGCGAAGCCATGACCCAGCGAGATCGACAGGACGCCGTCGCGCCCTTCGAAGGACTGCATGCGCTTGACGAAGCTGGCCATCGGTTCGCGCGTGGTTTGCCAGTTTCCCACCATCTTGCAATCGAACACCGCCGTGCTCGGACGTACGCGTCCGGCATGCATGTCGACCAGGATGCGATAGAGTTCATGCGCGCGCTCCACGATATCCGTATGGGGATATTGCTTAAAAGCGATGATGACGTCTGCCGATACACGCATCAGTTCGGTGAAATGACAGTGCAGATCGAGTTCGACACCGACAGGCACTGCGGGCCCGACGATTTCGCGCACGCGCATCAGCAAGTCCCCTTCGCAATCGTCATAGCCATCGGCCACCATCGCCCCGTGCAGCATCAGCTGTACCGCATCGACTGGCAGGGCTGCGCGCAGATCGGCCAGCAACTGTTCGCGCAGCTCCTCGTACACGGCGCGCACAGTACGGCCGGACGGCTCGGCTAGGGCGCACAGGCCTTCGACGACCTGATGGCCATCGTCCACCATCATCGAGCGGAAAGCGTGCATGACCGCACCGGTATCGTCTGGCGCTTTGAGGCTGGCATCGCCGTAGTAAATGCCACAGGCCTCGAAACTGCCGCGGCCGGTGGGGGTAGGCGCGAAGGTGTTGGTCTCGGTGGCTAGCTGAGCAATGAAGAATTTCATCCTGCCCCCTTCAGCCGGCCATGCGCTCAAAGCGCAGATTGCGGGTACGCGGCGTATTGACGCGCAATGCGGTGATGGAACCGGCCGACCGCTCGACGCTCAGCACCCCGCGCAACGGCGGATATTCGCCACCGAAGCGCAGGCCGAACACCAGGTCCGAAAATGCCTCGAGCACCATCACGTCGCCACCATAAGGGCCGGACACCTCCAGCAACAGCTGCGCGCCGTCGAAGCGTAGCAAAGCTTCCGCTTGCAGGTCGGACGCATGGTAGCGTCCCAGCAAAGCTGGTGCCACCTCGGCCAAGGGCGGCGCTGTGACCGGCAGGCGCTCATAGTATTCGACATGGCCCGCTTCGCTGATGGCCAAGGTGGATGGCAGCGGCTGGTTTTCCACGGCCAGCGCAGCGCTCTGCAGCGCCAGTGGTCCGATCGCCATGTCCTCGAAATCCACGCGCAAGACATCGCCGTCCTGCGTCAGCGGTACCGGTAGTCCGTCCAGAAAGGTCAGGCCCAGCCGTCCCTCGGGCGTTTCGGCAAAGCCACATACCAGGCCCGAGGCGCTTGCGTGGTAGCGTGCTCCCAGCATCGGCGTGAAGCGCGCGGCTGCCGCTTGCTCCTTTGCCATGCCGAGCAAGGCATCGCCGAGCATGATGTCGATGATCCTGTTGCCCAGCTCGATAGGATTAGCGGGCGCGCCATTGCTCATGATAATGATGTCCAGTGCCTGGCCGGGCACGGTGATCATCTGGCAGGTGCCGCCGACAACGCCCCCGGAATGCTGGATTACGTCGATGCCGCGGTAGTCGTGCAACATCAGGCCCAGGCCATACGGATTGACGAGGCCGTTGTTCAGCGTCGTGCGGGTCATCATCTGCTGCCAGCTGGCCTCGCTGCCTACCGTCTTCTTCTCTGCGCGCAGATGGGCGAGCCAGGTGAACATATCGTCCAGCGTGGAAATCATGGCGCCCTCGCCACGCAATTCCTCGGTCGGGAAGATGCCCCGCCGCCAGCCGCCGCCCTGCTCCGGCGCGCGCGGCACATACAGGCAGGCCAGGCCGGCATGGATCTCGAAATCACTGGGCACGGAGGCCGTGTCCTGCATCCCCAACGGCGCCAGGATGCGCTGCTGAAGGAATTGCTCGAAGGGCATGCCGGCGACCTTTTCGATCACCAGGGACAGCAGGTGGTAGCCGCCGTTGCAATAAGTCATCTTTTCGCCTGGCGCGAAGTTGACAGCCGTCTGGCGCAGCTGGGCGGCGAGGGGCCTGGCCTTGTGGCTTGATGGCCATGCCGTCGGCCAGGGAGGACAGGTCCATGAAGCAGCGATAGCCGCTGGTATGCGTCATGAGCTGGCGCAGGGTCGGATCGCCCTGTAGCAGCGGCAGCGAGGGGAAATGGCGGCGCACTCCGGCATCGATATCGAGCTTGCCGTCCTCGGCCAGCAGGAGGGCCGCCAGGCAAGTGAAGTGCTTGCTTGTCGAGCCGATCCGCATGCGCGTCCAGGCCGTATTGGCCACGCCCAGCTCGATGCTGGCCAGGCCGAAGCCGCGTCGATAAACGCATTTTCCGTGCTGTGCCACGCCAACCACCAGGCCCGGTGCATCGCTACGGTTGAAGGGGTGGAACAGCTCGTCCAGCGCAGCGATGCCGGTGATGGTTGTGGTCGTTGTGAGTTGGTTCATGGTATCTCCTGTGAGGAATCAGGCCTCGCGCAATGCGAGGTCAAGGTGGATTTTTTCGATGGTTTTCACAAACGGTTGTTCGGCCGCCCGCATCACGACGGAGGCCAATGCGAAGCCGACGGCACCGACGCCAGCCATCGCGATCAGCAGCCCCTGCGCGCTGGACTGCAGCAGATCGGACAGCGCGCCGACCAGCACCGGACTCAATACGCTCAGGCCCACGCTCACTCCGGAGCCAATGGCGATGAGCCTGGAACGCAATGCTGCCGGGGTCATGTCTTGCAGCAGGGTCGGCATCAACACGCTGCCGGCAATCAGCGCCGCCACTTGAACGCCAAACAGCAGATACAGACCCGCGGCGCTGTGCACGGCAAGCATCAGCAGCGACGCCAGCGCGGCCAGGGCCGAACCGATGGCGACGACGCGAATCGGCGTGGCCAGCCCCACGCGGCGCCGTAACAGCTTCACGCCGACTGCCCCCAGCACCGCACCGGCTAACGTGCCCAGCAAATAGGACAGGCCGATACCTTGCCCGACCTGCGCCGCCGTTGCGCCAAATACGCGCGCCGCGACGATAGGCGCCCAATTGACGCTGGCTGCGAGCGCGAGTGCCAACAGGCCGGAGCCGCCAAACACATAGACCATGGTTCGGCCATGGGCGCGAAAATACGCCGGCAGGGCAGACTTGGCACCCGCCATCGGCACATCGGCGTCAGCGCGCCCGGGATGCAGGCGTATCAGCAAAACCGCCAGCGCCACCAGCGGACCCGGCAGCGCAACGATGAGAAAGGCCAGGCGCCAAGATTCCAGCGCCTGCAACGCGGACGGCAGCATGGGACGCACGCTGTCCAAGGCCTGCACCAAGGCGCCGCTGAGCGTAATGCCCAGACCCGAACCCAGGATCACCGCCAGCGTATAGATGCCATTGGCCAGCACGCGGCGTCGCTCGGACACGATCTGCGGGATCAGCCCATAGATGATGGGGGTGAGACCGGCCTCACCAATGCCCAAGCCGATGGCCGCGAGGAACAGGGCGGAAAAATCATGTGCCAGGCCGCAAGCTGCGGTGGCGGCGGTCCACACCAGTACGCAGGCAGCCAGCAGTGCGCGACGGCCAAAGCGGTCGGCCAGCCAGCCCAGCGGCACGGCGGCCACACCCACGAACAAAGTAATGCCGACGCCTTGCAGCAGGCCCAGCTTGGTGTCCGACAGGCCCAGGCTATGGCGCATGGGTTCGGCCAGCAGCCCGAGTATCTGCCTGTCCAGCGCATTGAAAATGGTGGCAACGACCAGCACGAGCAAACCGTAGCCAGCCAGCCAGCTGCGCGCAGGCGAGGCGGCAGGCTTCGACGGCGGAGCAAAATGCGAGGCGTGAATATCCATGAGCGTAGCCCTGAGAAGAAAATGAAGGTGGAACCGGCGGCATTGCCGCCGGGGACTTGACCGTGTCTGCGCTTAGAACGGCACTGTCAAGGTCGCGCCCAGCGTGCGTGCCTGGGCCAGCGAAACCCAGGCCGGGCCGCCAAGCGCCTGTACCGTGCTGTCGGCCGCGAGCTGCGCGCGCTGGTCGAACGCATTGCGCACGAATAGCGCAAGGCTGGAATGCTTGAAATCGATCCCGGCCTGCAGATCGGTCAGCGTGTAGGCCGGCAAGCGGTACAGTGGTAGCGCCGTACTGCCAGCGAAGCCTGCATTGCGCTCGCCGACATAACGCTGCGCCACCCCGGCATAGCTGGCAAAACCGGCCAGATCAAACGCATAGTTGGCGCTGAGACTGGCCGAAAAGCGTGCACTGCTGGGCAGGCGCGTACCGGCCACGGCATCCAGGCCGGGTGCATTTTCACTCAATACTGCATCGATGTAGGCGGCGTTGCCAGCCAATGTCCAATGCGCGTCAGGCCGATAGCCGAGCATCAGTTCGGCGCCCCGCACGCGCGCCGCGCCGGCATTGACGATCACCGAGAGGCCGTTGACCGGCAGGTACTGCTGCAGGTTTTTCCAGTTCAGCTGGAACACGGATGCGGCGACAGACAAGCGTTTGCCCAACAGTTCTGCTTTGTAGCCGAGTTCGTAGCTGGCAAGCGTATCCGGTTGAAATGTTCCAGGTCCGCTCGACGCGCCGGTACGCGGATCGCTGAACACCGCGTTGGGGCCGCCGGGCCGGTAGCCGGTCGCTGCGCGCCCATAGATAGAGCTGCCTGGCGTCAAGTCATAGCGCGCGGTCAGCAACCAGGTGCGGCTGGTGTCGCTGGAACGGGCATCGATGATTTTCGCGCCGCCAGACAGTAGGCCATCGGAGTGCTGCACGTTATGCTGCTTGTTGCGCGCAAATCTGAGGCCGCCAGTGACAGCCAGCTTGCTCGCCAGCTTCCAGGTCAGGTCGCCATACAGCGCCGTCTCTTTATATTGGGCCGGCAACGTGACATCCAGCAGATCCGGACCGGGTGCTCCGTCCACTAGCGTCGTGGCGCCATGCTGCCGGTTAGTGGTGTTTTCCTGGTTGTAATAGAAGCCGGCCAGCCATTCAAGTTGTTTGTCTGGCTTGGACGTCAGGCGCAGCTCTTGCGTGGTCTTGTCCAGCGCAACGTCAACTATCGCCGCCGCACCGCCTACATTGATGCCTAAGCCGGACAATAGTGGCACATAGGCGGAGCTCAGGTCGGTGAGGGCATTTGACCGTACGCGCTGCCGGGAGGTAATCGAATTGAGCCGTGCCCAGCCAAAGTCATATTCGAGATCGGCCGCCAGCAGATCGATCTTGACGCCATAGGGCTCGGCAATATACAGGCGCCGGCTCGTCTCGCCCCCGACGGCACGTCCGGTGGCGGGGTTGTAGTCGACAAAGTCGATGCCGTCGCGGCGGATTTGCTGGGTGGTGCCGGTCAGCCGCAGTCTGAATTGATTACTTGGCATGAGCAACAGGGAAACACGTGCACCGCTGCTGCTGCCGCGGTCGCTGTCCCGGCGACTGACCACTCCTTCACTATCTACGCTGCCGCCTGCGTGATCGCGGAAGGCCGAGACACGCAGCCCCGCGACATCTTCCTTCAGTGGCGCATTGACGACTGCGCTGAGCGTATGGCTGGCGCCTCCGCCCCGCGTGCCCGCCCCGCTCACCACCACCTTGCCGGAGAACTCCGAGGTATTGGGTTCATTGGTGACGTACTTGAGCAAGCCCCCCATTGCGCTGGCGCCGTAGAGCGTGCCCTGCGGTCCGCGCAGCAACTCGATGTGATTGAGATCCAGCAAAGCCATGTCCAGGGCCATCTGCGCGCCGTTCGCCGTGGCGGTACTGGAACCGAAGGCCACGTCGTCGATATATACGCCGACAGTCGAAATGGTCTGGACACCGGTACTGACACCGCGGATCGTCAAGGTGCCAATGCCGGGACCGCCGGTGCTCTTGACATCGACGCCGGCTTCATTGCCCAGATAGTCCTGCAGGGTCTTGGCGCCAGCGCGGCTCAGTTTCTCCGTTGACAGACTCGATACCTGCATCGGGACTTCGCGCGCCGGCTCGCGGCGCCGGGTGGCGCTGACGACGACGGAGTCGATCACGGCCGCTTCGTTCTCGCTGCTCTTCTCCGGCTTCGGCGGCGCCTCGACGAAGATCAGCACGGCCCCCGAGACGTCGCGACGCACCGACAGGGAGGTGCCTTCGAGCAACTGGTGCAGGGCTTCCTCGGTCGGCAGTGCGCGCTTGAGACCTTTACTGCTGCGGCCCTTGACGTCCTCGATTTTATAGATCAGTTGTGTACCCGACTGCGCCGCATAGGCATCGAGCGCGGCTTTCAATTCGCCACCTGCTATATCGAAACTGCGCACTTGGGCTTGCGCACTGGTGCACAATGCCACAGCGCTGCACAAGGCCAGGCGGGCCAGGAGCTTCCATCTTGTTGTCGGTTTCATCGTTCGCTTCCCCGGTATGGTGTCTCTGTCAAACAAAGACGAACAGCTCGCCACAATCCGGTACGGCGTGCGCCGCAAAAAGTTCAAACTATTTTTTGGTTTCATTATTTTCTTTCTTTATTGGCTGTCTCCGTAAAACAAAGACGAAGACCTCGCTGCAATCCGGTACGTGGCGTGATTTTTTTAATATCAGAAAATATTTTTTTTACGATGCCGGATTTTCTGCGCCGCTTCGTCTTAATAGGTAGGCTGATGGCTGAGCTTCAAAACGCGAGGGGTCTCGTTTGAAAGATGATGAGTTGAACGCCTGGTTTGTCGAACAGGTACTGCCGCTGGAGGGGGTACTCGAACGCTATTTGCGCCGTAACTGGCGCGATGCGCGGGGAGATTGCCGATTTGCGGCAGGAAGTTTATGCGCGCGTCTTCGATGGCTGCGCGCAGCGCCGGCCCGAGTCGGCGCAGGCATTTATGCTGTCGACGGCGCGTAACCTGTTGATCGACCGGGCACGCCGCCTGCAGATTGTGTCGATCGAAACCTTTGCCAATATGGATACGCTGGCGCCGACGATCGACGAACTGAGCCCCGAACGCCATCTGGCGGCGCGCAGCGAACTGCGGCTGTTGCAACTTGCCTTGAATTTGTTGCCTGCCCGTTGCCGCGAAGTTATTGAGCTGAGAAAGATCGACGGCTTGTCCCAGCGCGAAGTAGCCTCGCGCATGGGGATCACCGAAGATACGGTAGAGCGCCAGGTCTCCAAGGGCGTGCGCGCCTTGGCTGCGGCGTTGCAGGCGGCCCGGCAGGACGGTGATGGCAGTGCCGTGAGTCCTTCGGCAGCGCTGCGCAAGAGAGGAACCTTACAATGACAACCGACAAACTCACACAGATAGAAGCCCGGGCGGCCGACTGGATTGCCGAGCGCGACCACAGCGCCGAATCCTGGCCACAGGAGCGACAGCAAGCGCTGGACGCTTGGCTAAAAGCATCGACCGTCCACCGCGTTGCCTTTTTGCGCCTGGACCATGCCTGGCGTCGGGCCGATCGCTTGCGCGCGCTGCAGGCGTCGAGTGCGCCCCTGGCGGCCGGGCAGCCGCAGCGTGCGCGCTGGGCCTGGCTGGCGCGACCGCCGGTCTACCGCGCGGCCGCCGGCCTTTGCCTGACCTTGCTTGCCCTGGAACTGGTGACCGATTTTGGTGGGTCGCGCACTATGCAGACCTATGCCACCGCGCGTGGTCAGCGCGAATCGGTGGCCCTGGCCGATGGTTCACGCTTGACACTCAATACGGCCACGCAACTACGCACGGCCGTGACGCCGCAGGCACGCGAGGTGTGGCTGGATCAGGGCGAGGCCTTTTTCGATATCGCCCATGACGCCCAACGGCCTTTTGTCATCCACGCCGGGCAGCAGACCGTCACCGTGCTGGGCACAAAATTTTCACTATTTCTCGAAGGCGACAGCTTGCGCGTGGCCGTTCTGGAAGGCCGCGTGCAGGTAAAGACCGCGCGCAGCAGCCCGACTGTATTGGCGCGCGATGAAGCTGCCGTGGCCGATGTCAGCAACGTTTTGGTGACCAAGAAATCCAGCCAGCAGTTGAACGCGGGTCTGAGCTGGCTGCAAGGCAAGCTGGTCTTCGATCAAGTCAGCCTGGCCGATGCCGCACGCCAGTTCAATCGCTACGGGCGCAAGCAGTTGGTGATCGAGGACGACGCCACCGCGCGTATCGCCATGGGCGGCGTCTTCGATGCGGACAATGTCGAGGCCTTTGCGCGTCTGCTGCATGTGGGCCTCGGTCTGAACGTGCGCACGGTGGGCAATGAGATCCGTGTTTCGAGCCCAGCGTCCTGAGCCTGGACCGATCAGCAATCGCCGACCTGGTGGCGTTGATACTTTATCCAACTACCGTCCGCTTGCTGGTGCACAGATGGCCTGATGGCGCTAAGGCCATACAGCTCGCCAAAATTTCCGCCACAATTGGGGGTTTTTTATCAATTGAATCAAAAGCTTACAACGCCGCCGTCCAATCGCCCGACTTGCCGCCATGCTTTTCCAGCACGCGCACATTCGTCATGACCATGCCCCGGTCGACGGCCTTGCACATGTCGTAGATCGTCAACAAGCCGATTTGCACGGAAGTGAGCGCTTCCATTTCCACGCCCGTCTTGCCCGTAGTGTCGACCTGGGCGCGGCAGTGCACGCTGTTGGCCGCTTCATCCACTTCAAAATCGACGGTAACGCGCGTGAGGGCCAGCGGGTGGCACAGGGGAATCAGATCGCTGGTGCGCTTGGCGCCCATGATGGCGGCGATGCGGGCGATGCCCAGCACGTCGCCTTTCTTGGCGTTGCCGGAAATAATCAAGGCCAGGGTGGCGGGCTGCATGCGGATGGTGCCGGCGGCCACGGCGCTGCGGCGCGTGTCTTCCTTGCTGCCCACGTCCACCATATGGGCCTGGCCCGTGGCGTCGAAATGGGTCAGTTCCCCGGCGGGGCCTTGCTTGTCTGCTGTTGTCATGGTGTCAAAATAGGTGAGGAAATCGGGGCGGCGGCACGCCGGGCCACTACGTTATGCCACCGGCATGACGCGTGGGAATGGGCGCTGCTAACAAGGTATGATAGCACCCGTGAATTCAAAAACTACCCTTCCGATCGTCCTTGAAAACGCCGGTGCGGCATGGCTGCGCGGCGCCCGGCGCGCTTCGGTGCTGGCCGCCCTGTGCTGTGCTGCGCCAGGTGCGCTGGCGCAAACCTATACGTCCGCGCCAGCGGCGCCGGCCGCCAGCGTGGCAGCCAAGCCGGCCGGCAGCTGGACGCCGCTGGCCGTGCCGCCGGCGCCGAATCTGCCGAACCTGGGCGATACGTCGCGCGATGACCTGTCGCCGGCGATGGAGCGCAAGATCGGCGAGGAAATCATGCGCGGCATCCGCGGCGACCGCGATTACCTCGACGACGCGCCCTTGCTGGAATACCTGAATACCTTCGGCAACGCCCTCGTGGCGGCGCGCCCCAGCGTGCGCGGCGAAACGAATTACGACTATTTCTTCTTTGCCGTGCGCGATCCCCAGTTGAACGCGTTTGCCTTGCCCGGCGGCTTCATCGGCGTGCACTCGGCCCTGGTGCTGGCGGCGCAAACGGAGGCGGAACTGGCTTCCGTGCTGTCGCATGAGATCGGCCACGTGGCGCAGCGCCATATCGCGCGCATGCTGGGCCAGCAGCGCCAAGATGCCCTAATGCCGCTGGCCGCCATGCTGCTGGCGGCGCTCGCTTCGCGCGCGGGCGGCGACGTGGCCATGGGTGTGTTTGCCGCCGGCCAGGGCCTGGCCATCCAGCGCCAGCTCAATTTCGGCCGCGACGCAGAACGGGAGGCGGACCGCATCGGTTTCCAGATCATGGGCGAGGCCGGTTTCGACACCACCGGCATGGTGGCCTTCTTCGGCCGCATGCAGGCGGCCAGCCGTTCGTACAGCGACCTGATGCCCGCCTACCTGCAGACCCACCCGCTGACGACGGAACGCATCGCCGACATCCAGGCGCGCATCCGCGAGCAGCCCTACAAGCAGCGTGCGGACAGCCTGAGTTTCCACCTGGCCCGGGCCCGCGCCCGCGTGCTGCAGGATGAAAGCGTGCAAGGCCTGTTGAATGCCAAGGCTGTCTTCAAGACGCAGCTGGAACAGCAAAGCCGTTTCCAGGTGACGGCCGCCCACTATGGCTTGTCCTTTGTCGCCGTCAAGCAGGGCAAGCCAGCCGAGGCGCAAAAGGAACTCGATGCGGCCAATGCGGCCCTGCACCAGCCGGCCGGGCCGAATGTGTTTACCTCGGGCGGCACGCAGGCCCCCAATTCCCTGCTGGCGGCGATGGGGCTGGAAGTGCTCCTGATGCCGGCGCAGAAGAAGGAAGTGGCGCAACAGGCTTTGAAGGCGGCCGATGCGGCACGCCAGCAGTTTCCCCTCTCGCGCGGCATTGCCCACCAGTATGCGGAAGCACTGATGGCTGCCGGCAAGCTGGAGCAATCGACCTTGTACCTGCGCGAACAGGTGCAGCTCTACAAGGAAGAGCCGGAACTGTACGATTTACTGGCGAAAGCCTATGCGGACCAGGGCAAGATGACCTTGCAGCACATGGCGCTGGCCGAATCCTACGTGCTGCAGGGCGCCACCATGGCCGCACTGGACCAGCTGACGATCGCCCGCAAATCGACGGACGCGACTTTTTATGACCAGGCCGTGATCGATGCGCGCGAGCGGGAATTGCAGGAAAAGCGCCGCGAGCAGATCAAGGACCAGAAGGGTTAATTCCTATTCGGCTTGCGGCGCGGGCTGGAAACCGAAGGTCTGCTGCACGGCATCGTAGCGCAGCGGTTGCACGGCAATCTTCGTGCCGTCATGCAATAGGGTCAGCTTGCCCCGGCGCTCTTCCAGCCACGCCAGCAGGGCTTCGTCGCTGGCCTGCTGGCCATCGACGCGCAGCGACGCCAGCACGTGCGCCATGTCGCGGTCATCGACCTGCGCCACGATATCGCCCTGGCGCAGGATCAGCGCACCGTTGTCGCACAGGTAAGCCTGCTCGATTTGCGCCAGCGGCGTATCCGTCTGCAAGACAAAACCGTGCTGCGGATCGCTGCGGGCGATATACGGCGTCGCTTCCAGATTCACGTACACGCGCTGCGGGCCATTCTGGAAAAACCAGCAACCGCGTTCGTCCTGGCCGTAATTGCGGTTGATAAAGTTCAACAGGGCCGCGTGGGCGATCTTGTCGCCGGGCAGTTGTTGCTGTTGCGCATGCTGGTCGCGCATGCGCCAGTGGCCGCGTGCATCGAGGCCCAGCCAGCCGTAGCAGTGGGGCACGTTCGGCCATTTGGCCAGCGCCTGTTTGACGAGTTCATCCATGTGTAGCGTTTTCCGTGTGAGTGCGCGCGTCGTCAGCGTGACAGGTTTGCGGCGCCGATGGCGCCGTGTTGCCATCTTCAAAAAAATGGATCAGCCGTTGCGGCAGCCAGCGTGTGCTTCCCGGCAACTTGCCTGTGGCAAAGCCGACGTGGCCGCCGTGGCGCGGATACTCGAGCGTGACCTTCGGCGCGGCGCTGCGCGGCAAGAAGCGCCCGGGCAGGAAGGGATCATTTTGCGCATTCAGTACCAGGGTCGGCACGGTGATGTCCGAGATGACGTGCTTGGCGCTGGCGCGGTGCCAGTAATCGTCGGCGTCGCGGTAGCCGTGCAGGGGCGCCGTGACGACATTGTCGAAGGCGTGCAAGTCGCGTGCGGCCAGCATGGCCTCGCGCGCAAACAGGCCGGGAAACTGTTCCAGCTTGGCCAGGCATTTCGGTTTGAGCGTGTTCAGAAACATGCGCGTGTAGAGCCGGTTGGCGCCGGTCGACAGGGCCTTGCCCCCTTGCGCTAGATCCAGCGGGGCCGACACGGCCGCCGCCGCATCGATGAAATTGGCCTGGTGCTGCGACTGGCCCAGCCAGCACAGCAGGGCGTTGCCACCCAGCGACACGCCGGCCGCGTAAAACTTCCCTGTGGCGCGCGGGCGCAGGCGCTGCACGATCCAGTCCACTTCCTGCGCATCGCCCGAATGGTAAAAGCGGGGCGCCAGGTTTGCTTCGCCCGAGCAGCCGCGAAAATGCGGCACGGCGCCCGACCAGCCGCGCGCGGCCACCTCCGCCATCAGGGCGCGCGCGTAATGGCTGTTTGACGACCCTTCCAGGCCATGGAACAGCACCACGAAGGGCTGGCCCGGCTGGCCGTCGACCAGGTCGACATCGACGAAGTCGCCATCGGGCGCTTGCCAGCGTTCGCGGCGGAAGGCCACGGCCGGCTTGGCGAGGCACACGGCCGGATAAATCGTCTGCGCGTGGCCGCCAGGCAGCCAGAGCGGGGCGGTATAGGGGGCGTTGTAGATAAGAGGCAAAGACATCAGTGCAGGATCTGCGTCCCCGCGTCGTCTGCCGGCGCGCCACCCGGCGCCATGGACGCGTGGTGCAGCACGATGCGCCAGCCGCGCGGCGTTTTCACATACACATTCGTGGCCAGCAGATGCGCCGGGCCGTTTTCTTCCTGGGTGACGCCTTCGATTACCGTGTGCACGGAACTCATCAGGTTGTGCGTTTCATGCAGCTGTGCCGGCACGATATGCAGGCCGCCACCCGCCAGGATGGTTTCCCACGAGGCGCGGATGGCGGCATGGCCGATCAGGCGCGCGCCGCCCGGGTGGATGCAGACGATCTCTTCATCGTCGGCCCATAGCGCCATCAGCGCTTCGAGGTCGGCGCGGTGCAAGGCATCGTAGAACGCCGCTTCGACTTCGGCGGCGCTGCCATTGAGTTCTTTCAGACGTTTCATGACGACTCCGGCTTGAGCGGTATATATGTCACTCAGAGGTGCAAATGAAAACGGCGCGCTGGGGGCGCGCCGCTGGGCAGTTTAATGATGGCCGGCGCTGGCGCCTTCCTTCAGGGTGTAGGCCGTGCCGCAGTAAGGGCACTTGGCGATACCGTCCTTGTTGAATTCCAGGAACACGCGCGGATGCGACGACCACAGCGGCATGGCCGGGTTAGGGCAGTGGGCTGGCAAGTCTTTACTGTCGAGTTCGACCGCTGGCTGGGTGGTTTTTGTCATCTTGTCATGCTCCGTGAGGCTGTATGGAAGGAAGTCGGCTGCTGCCAAAAGCACGATTTTAACGGATTCAGGCAGACAGCAAAAATCATGGCTAAAATGGCGCCTTGATCATCTTCGGCTGCGGCGCGGGTTTTTGCGGAAATATGGCAGCTGCAGCGCCACACTGACTGGATTTGCCTTGCCGGTATTACCGTTGCGCCCATGCGCCCCGCGCACCATTGTTGTGCAGTTACCACAGTGCGCCTGCTGGAGAGCCGCGTGAACGCCGTCCCGGCCGCCAGCGATGAGGCCGTGCTGAAAGACGCCTGGCGCGCCGGTCTGAACCTTGGGGCGCCCACCCTGCTGGGCATCGCCGCCTGGGGCATGGTGGTGGGGGTGGCCATGGTGAAAAGCGGCCTGACGGTGGCGCAGGCGGGAGCCATGACCCTGTTCGTCTTTGCCGGTTCGGCCCAGCTCGCGTCCTTGCCCCTGCTGGCCGCACACGCGCCCGTGTGGGTGATCTTCGCCACGGCCCTCGTCGTCAATTTGCGTTTTGTTATCTTTTTCCGTGCTGCTGGCACCCCATTTCGCCCATCTGCCGTGGCGCCAGCGCTTTGCGCTCGGCTATGTGGCGGGCGACATCACGGTGGGCCTGTTCCTGCAACGTTACCCGCACGAAACGCCGGACCCGGCCAAGCTGCCTTTCCTGAAAGGCTTGATTTATCCCAACTGGCTGGCCTGGCAAATCGGTTCCTTCATCGGCATCGTGCTGGGCGCCGTCGTGCCGGCCGAATGGGGACTGGGTTTTGCCGGGACCCTGGCCATCCTGTGCGTGACGGTGCCGCTGATTCTCAGCCGCGCGGCCCTGTGCGGGGTGCTGGTGGCGGGCACGGTGGCCGTGCTGGCCTTCAGCCTGCCGTATAAACTGGGCTTGCTGGTGGCCGTGCTGGTGGGCATGGTCAGCGCCATGGCCGTGGAAGAGTTGACAGAAAAATGGACAAAACGCCATGTTTGACGGCATAGACTGGGGCAGGGCCGACGTGTGGATCGCCATCGCCGTGCTGGTGGTGGCGACAGCCGCCACGCGCAGCACCTTCTGGCTGATCGGCCACCACATCACCATTCCGCGCCGCGTGGGCGAGATGCTGCGCTATGCGCCGGCCTGCGCGCTGGCGGCCATCATCGCGCCCGACATGCTGATGGAAGGGCAGCAAGTGCACTTCGAATTATCGAATTTGAAACTCTTGTCGGGTATTGCCGCCACGCTCTTTTTTGTGATCCGCCGCAATATGCTGCAAACCATTGTGTTTGGCATGCTGGTTTTCACGGGCTTGCGACTGTTGCATGTTTTTCAGTAAAGCAGGACAAATCGGGGATTTGGTCTGGTCATTGCGGTAAAATAGCGCACTTCCTTCCACTCGTCATTTGGATCGCCATGTCAGCTGTTCTCAACTTCATCCGTCTGCAAGATTTGATCGCCCAAAATGCACTGCAAGGCAAGCGCGTGTTTATCCGCGCCGACCTGAACGTTCCGCAAGATGACAGTGGCAAGATCACCGAAGATACGCGCATCCGCGCCTCGGTGCCGGCCATCCGCGCCGCGCTCGACGCTGGCGCTGCCGTCATGGTGACGTCGCACCTGGGCCGTCCGACGGAAGGCGAGTTCAAGCCTGCCGACAGCCTGGCGCCCGTGGCCGCCCGCTTGTCCGAGTTGCTGGGCCAGGAAGTTGCACTGAAACAAAATTGGGTCGACGGCGCCGGTCTGGAAAACCTGGCCGCCGGCCAGGTCGTCCTGCTGGAAAACGTACGCGTGAACAAGGGCGAAAAGAAAAACAGCGATGAGCTGGCGCAAAAAATGGCCAAGCTGTGCGATATCTACGTCAATGACGCGTTCGGCACGGCCCACCGCGCCGAGGCATCCACGCACGGCATCGCCAAGTTCGCTCCCGTCGCCTGCGCCGGCCCGCTGCTGGCCGCCGAACTCGATGCACTGGGGAAAGCTTTGCACGCCCCAGCCCGCCCGCTGCTGGCCATTGTTGCTGGTTCGAAAGTATCGAGCAAGCTGACCATCCTGAAAGCCCTGTCCGACAAGGTCGATAACCTGATCGTCGGTGGCGGCATCGCCAACACCTTCATGAAGGCCGTCGGCTTGAATGTCGGCAAGTCGCTGGTGGAAGCGGAACTCGTCGAAGAAGCCAAGGCCATCATTGAGATCATGGCCAAGCGCGGCGCGCAAGTGCCGATTCCCGTCGATGTCGTGTGCGCCAAGGAGTTTTCGCCTACGGCCGCCGCCACTGTCAAGGACGTGGCCGACGTGGCGGACGACGACATGATCCTCGATATCGGCCCGAAAACGGCGGCCCTGCTGGCGCAGCAGATCGCCGCTGCCGGCACCATCGTGTGGAACGGCCCCGTAGGCGTGTTCGAATTCGACCAGTTCGGCAACGGCACCAAGACCCTGGCCTTGGCCATTGCCGAGTCGAAAGCATTTTCCATCGCTGGTGGTGGCGACACCCTGGCGGCGATTGCAAAATACGACATTACCGATAAAATCAGCTATATCTCGACGGGCGGCGGCGCTTTCCTGGAGTTCCTGGAAGGCAAGACTTTGCCCGCAGTGGAAATTCTCATGCAACGTGCTGGCTGATACAGCCTGACTGTAGTGCCACCAAGCGCAGCCTGACCGCTGCGCTTTTACCTTGCCGGATGCAGCATCGAGCCGGCCTTGCTCACCTTCGCTCGCGCACAAGGACTCCTATGCCACGCGGTACAAAAATCGTAGCAACAATCGGCCCCGCCTCCACCGACTTCGATATCCTGGTGAAGATGATACGTGCGGGCGTCGATGTGGTGCGTTTGAATTTTTCCCACGGCAAGGCGCAAGACCATATCGACCGCGCGGCGCTGGTGCGCCTGGCGGCGGCCGAGTGCGGCCGCGAAGTGGCCATCATGGCCGACATGCAGGGCCCGAAGATTCGCGTCGGCAAGTTTGAAAACACGCGCATCGAGCTCGAAGCGGGCGCGCGCTTCATCCTCGACGCCAAGTGGGGAGAAAACGGCGAACTGGGCAACCAGGAGCGTGTCGGCCTCGATTACAAGGCCCTGCCGCGCGACCTGCACAAGGGCGACGTGCTGTTGCTGAACGACGGCCTCATCGTGCTGATCGTCGAGCGCATCCACGGCAGCGAAATTCACACCACCGTCAAGATCGGTGGCGAGTTGTCGAACAACAAAGGCATCAACCGCCAGGGCGGCGGCCTGTCCGCGCCGGCGCTGACGGCCAAGGATATGGAAGATATCAAGACGGCCATGAGTTTCCAGGCCGACTATCTGGCTATTTCCTTCCCGAAATGCGCGACCGACATGGAAATGGCGCGCCAGCTGGCCAATATCGCCGGCGAACCGTACCACCACAAGCCGATGATGATCGCCAAGATCGAGCGCGCGGAAGCCATTCCTGCCCTGCAGGAAATCTTGGATGCTTCCGACGGCATCATGGTGGCCCGTGGCGACCTGGCGGTCGAAGTGGGCAATGCGGCTGTGCCGGCCTTGCAAAAGCGCATGATCAAGATGGCGCGCGCATCGAATAAACTGGCCATTACTGCCACGCAGATGATGGAATCGATGATCGTCAACGCCGTGCCGACCCGCGCCGAAGTATCCGACGTGGCCAATGCCGTGCTCGATGGCACGGATGCCGTCATGACCTCGGCCGAGACGGCCTCGGGCAAGTACCCGATCGAGACGGTGGAAATGATGGCCGCCATTTGCGTCGAAGCGGAACTGTCCGAATACAACAAGCTCGATGCCGATTTCCTCAACGTCACCTTTACCCGCATCGACCAGTCGATCGCATATGGCGCGCTGTTTACGGCCCACCATTTGCGCGTGAAAGCCATTGTGGCGCTGACGGAATCCGGTTCCACCGCCTTGTGGATGAGCCGCCACAGTATCGACACGCCGATCTACGCGCTCACGCCCAGTGTGACCACTTTGCGCAAAGCCGCGCTGTACCGCAATGTTCGGGCGTATCATCTGATGCAGAACGCCCCCAGTGCGCAAGTGCTGAAGCAGGCAGAAGAGCTGCTGGTGGCGCAGGGCATCGTCAGAAAGGGTGACATGATCGTCGTCACCTGGGGCGAGCCGATGGGCCAGGTGGGCGGCACGAATGCATTGAAAATTGTGACAGTCTGCGAGTTTGAATAAAGGCCCAAGAATTCAGGCGCCGGCGCGGCAGTTAGCCGCGAAGCGCCGCAACAGTTTCTATTGTTCTCTGGAGTATTACCATGTCTCTCGTATCCATGCGTCAACTGCTGGACCATGCCGCCGAAAACGGTTATGGCATTCCTGCTTTCAACGTCAATAACCTGGAGCAAGTACAAGCCATCATGGCTGCCGCCGATGCGCTCAACAGCCCGGTGATCATGCAAGCGTCCGCTGGCGCGCGCAAGTACGCCGGTGAAGCATTCCTGCGCCACCTGATCGACGCCGCCGTCGAAGCGTATCCGCACATTCCCGTCGTCATGCACCAGGATCACGGCCAGTCGCCGGCCGTCTGCATGGCCGCCATCCGCTCGGGCTTCACGTCCGTGATGATGGACGGTTCGCTGGAAGCGGACGGCAAGTCGGTCGCTTCCTACGAGTACAACGTGGAAGTGTCGCGTGAAGTGGTGAAATTCTCGCACGCCATCGGTGTGACGGTGGAAGCGGAACTGGGCGTGCTCGGTTCGCTGGAAACCATGAAGGGCGACAAGGAAGATGGCCACGGCGCCGAC
The DNA here is from genome assembly GCF_023509035.1 of Janthinobacterium lividum. Taxonomy (NCBI): domain Bacteria; kingdom Pseudomonadati; phylum Pseudomonadota; class Betaproteobacteria; order Burkholderiales; family Oxalobacteraceae; genus Janthinobacterium; species Janthinobacterium lividum. The sequence continues at coordinate 1,685,373 of NZ_CP075583.1, forward strand.
GGCACCATGACCCGCGAGCAACTGCTGACGGACGTGGCGCAAGCGGCCGACTTCGTGCAGCGCACCCAGTGCGACGCCCTGGCGATCGCCATCGGCACCTCGCACGGCGCGTATAAATTCACGCGCAAGCCTACGGGCGACATCCTGGCCATCGACCGCATCAAGGAAATCCACGCGCGCATCCCGAACACCCACCTGGTGATGCACGGTTCCTCGTCGGTGCCGCAGGAATTGCTGGCCATCATCCGCGAATTCGGCGGTGACATGAAGGAAACTTACGGCGTGCCAGTCGAGGAAATCCAGGAAGGCATCCGTCACGGCGTGCGCAAGATCAACATCGATACCGACATCCGCCTGGCGATGACGGCCGCGATCCGCAAGTACCTGTTTGAAAATCCATCGAAATTCGACCCGCGCGACTTCCTGAAGCCAGCCCGTACCGCCGCAGAGCAAATCGTGCGCGCGCGTATGCAGGCTTTCGGCTGCGAAGGCCAGGCGTCGAAGATTAAGGTCATCACGATGGAAAAAATGGCCGAGCGCTACAAGGCCGGCGAGCTGTCGCAAATTGTGAAGTAAAATTCTGTCTGGAACGGGTCGGAAGCAATGCTCCGTGCCCGATTTTCTCGACCGGCGGGCACCCCCTGCCTGCCGGTTTCGTTTCATCCAACTATTCCCCCGCTATGAACAGCCTCTATCAGACTTCCATCCACTCCCTGCCATTGCTGGGCCACGGCAAGGTCCGCGATAACTACGCCGTTGGCGACGACAAGATACTGATCGTCACCACGGACCGCCTGTCGGCCTTCGATGTCGTCATGAACGAGCCTATCCCCGGCAAGGGCAAGGTCCTCAACCAGATGAGCGACTTCTGGTTCGAGAAACTGGGCCATATCGTGCCGAACCACCTGACCGGCGTGGCGCCGGAATCCGTGGTGGCGCCCGAGGAAGTGGAACAAGTGCAAGGCCGCGCCGTCGTGGCCAAGCGCTTGAAACCCATCATGGTCGAGGCAGTCGTGCGCGGCTACATCATCGGTTCGGGCTGGAAAGATTATCAGGAGACGGGCAGCATCTGCGGCATCGCGCTGCCAGCCGGCCTGCAACAGGCGGAAAAACTGCCGGAACCGATCTTCACGCCGGCAGCCAAGGCCGAGCTGGGCGAGCATGATGAAAACATCAGCTTTGCTGAAATGGAAGAGCGCATCGGTGCCGAACTGGCCGCCAAGATGCGTGACGTCGCCATCGCGCTGTACAAAGCTGCCGCCGAGTACGCTGCCACGCGCGGCATCATCATCGCCGACACCAAGTTTGAATTTGGCCTGGATGACAACGGCGTCATGCATCTGATGGATGAAGTACTGACGGCCGACTCGTCGCGCTTCTGGCCCGCCGATTCGTATCAGCCGGGCATCTCGCCGCCTTCGTTCGACAAGCAATTCGTGCGCGACTACCTGGAAACGCTGACCTGGGGCAAGACCGCACCAGCGCCCGCGCTGCCGGCCGACGTCATCGAAAAAACCCAGGCCAAGTACTTCGAAGCCATCGAACGCCTGACGGGCGAGAAGCTGAAGGCCTGAGATGACTGAGCAAAAATTGAACCCCAAGCCGCTGGTCGGCGTCATCATGGGTTCGTCCTCGGACTGGGACGTGATGCAGAATGCGGTTGCCATGCTGAAACAGTTTGGCGTGCCGTACGAAGCGCAAGTCATTTCCGCGCACCGCATGCCCGACGAGATGTATGCGTACGCGAAAAGTGCGCGCGCGCGCGGCTTGCGCGCCATCATCGCCGGCGCCGGCGGCGCCGCCCACCTGCCTGGTATGGTGGCGGCGATGACCATCGTGCCCGTGCTGGGCGTGCCCGTGCCGTCGAAATACTTGCGCGGCGAAGATTCCATGCTGTCCATCCTGCAAATGCCCAAGGGCGTGCCAGTAGCCACCTTCGCCATCGGCGAAGCGGGCGCGGCGAATGCGGCGCTGACGGCGGTGGCGATGCTTGCCGCTAACGACGACGCCCTGGCCGAGCGCTTGGAAGCCTTCCGCGCCACGCAAACGGCCGCCGCCAAGGCCATGGTCTTGCCTGAATAATGTGCTTGAAAAATAATGAATAGTAAATCGACTTCCCCATTGCTGCCCGCCGCCAACCCACCGGCGTGGCTGGGCGTGATGGGCGGCGGCCAGCTCGGCCGCATGTTTGCCCAGGCCGCTCAGAGCATGGGCTATCAAGTGGCTGTACTGGAACCGTCCGACGCCTGCCCTGCGGGGCAGGTGGCGCAGCGCCTGGTCAATGCCGGCTACAGCGATGCTGCTGGCCTCGACGCCCTGGCCGCGCAATGCCTAGCCGTCACCACGGAATTCGAGAACGTGCCGGCCGACAGCCTGTCGCGCCTGGCCGAACGCGTGTTCGTGGCGCCGGATGCGCACGGCGTGTCGGTGGCGCAAGACCGCATCGCGGAAAAGCGTTTCTTTGTCGACTGCGCGGCCAAGTCGGGCGTGCTGCCGGCGCCGCACATGGTCATCGCCACGCAGGCAGATATCGACAGCATAGTCGACGATTTGCTGCCGGGCATCCTGAAAACCGTGCGCATGGGCTATGACGGCAAGGGCCAGTTCCGCGTGCGCACGCGCGACGAGGTGCGCGCCGCGTTCGCGGAAATGGGCGAGGTCACTTGCCTGTTGGAAAAAATGCTGCCGCTGGCGTATGAAGTGTCGGTGCTGACGGCGCGCGGCGTGGATGGCCAGTCGGTCGTGTATCCGATCGCCGAAAACGTGCACCGCGACGGCGTGCTGTTTACCACCACCGTGCCGGGCCCGAATGTGTCGGACGACTGCGCCGCCAAGGCGCAGCGGGCGGCGCAAGCCATGGTCGCCGAACTCGGCTATGTCGGCGTGCTGTGCATCGAATTTTTCGTGCTGACCGACGGTAGCCTGGTGGTCAACGAAATGGCGCCACGTCCGCACAACAGCGGCCATTACACGATGGATGCCTGCGTCACGAGCCAGTTCGCGCAGCAGGTGCGGGCCATGGCGCGCTTGCCGCTGGGCGACGTGCGCCAGCATTCGCCGGCCGTGATGCTCAACATCCTGGGCGACGCCTGGTTTGCCGACGGCAGCGATGCCGCCTGCGAACCGGCGTGGGACCAGGTGCTGGCGCTGCCGGGCGCCTGTTTGCATCTGTATGGCAAGGACGATCCGCGCCGTGGCCGCAAGATGGGCCACCTGACCCTGATTGCCGCCACCTTGCAAGAGGCACAGCAGCGCCTGCGCGACGCCTGCCTGATCCTGGGAATCACGCCGTGAGCGTGCCCGCACAAGATCTGGAAGCCGCCGCTGCCGTGCTGGAAGCGGGCGGCCTCGTCGCCTTCCCGACGGAAACGGTGTACGGCCTGGGCGCCGATGCGGAAAACCCGGCTGCCGTGGCGCGCATCTACGAAGCCAAGGGCCGTCCCTCGGATCACCCTGTGATCGTGCACGTGGCGCCCGGCGCCGACCTGGCGCACTGGTCCGACGATATCCCGCAGGAAGCGGAGCAACTGGTGGCTGCCTTCTGGCCCGGTCCGCTGACCCTGATCGTCAGGCGCGCCGCGCATATCCCCGATGCCGTCTCCGGCGGCCAGGACACGGTGGGCTTGCGCTGCCCATCGCATCCGGTGGCTATCGCCTTGCTACGCACCTTCAAGGGCGGCAAAGGCGGCCTGGCGGCGCCGTCGGCAAACAAATTCGGCAATGTCAGCCCCACCACGGCGCAGCATGTGCGCGATGAATTCGCGGCGGAACTCGCTAGCGGCTTGTTGGGCCTGGTCCTCGATGGCGGACAGAGCGACGTGGGCATCGAATCGACCATCGTCGACCTGTCGCGCCTGGCCACGCACGGTCCCGTGCTGTTGCGTCCCGGTCATATCAGCAGCGAGCAGATCGCCGCCGTCATTGGCCGCGCACCGGCCGTGGCGGATGCGGCCGCGCCGCGCGCCTCGGGCACGCTGGAATCGCATTACGCACCACATACGCCTGTTGCGATGCAGCACAGCGACGACGTGTGCGCCACCTTGAACCGCCTGCTCAACGACGGGCGCCGCGTGGCCCTGATCCACTACTCGGATCTGCCGCCGGCCAGCGCCAGCGTGCGCCTGGCGGCCAGCCCGGAAAATTACGCGCATGCACTGTATGCCTCGCTGCGCACGATGGACCAGGTCGGCGCCGAGCTGATACTCGTCGAAGCACCGCCGACCGGCCCCGCGTGGCTGGGCGTCAACGACCGTTTGCGGCGTGCCGCGTTCGGCTCAAGTGGTATCTTGCAGCAATTCCTGTCCGCCTAATAAAAAGCCCCGAAAGGGGCTTTTTATTGATGCAGCGCAATAGAGATGCTTGCCACGAAACATACTAATTCCTCCATAATTCAGCGGATCGCCCGGTCATGACAGGGCACCGGCGGTGTTGTTATTTCGTTGATTTTTAAAACATATTTTCTATACAAGCCTGAGGAACGATGGCATATTAGTTGGGTAGCGAATAGCACGCCCGTTCGTTTAGAAACCAGAAAAAAGACCGAGGAGACAAAATGCATCAAACAAAATTCGCGCTGGCCGTGCTGGCTGCGGCTGTCCTGGCAGGTTGCGGCGGCGCCAGTGGCGGTGATCAAACCTTGAAAGTCAAATACACGGCGCAGGTGTCGTTCGGCGACAGCCTGTCCGATGTTGGTTCGTATGCTGTGGGCACGGTGCTGGCGAAAGGTGGCGGCAAGTTCACCATCAATGGCGACAATACCAAGATCAATCCTGAATTGACGGGCAAGAACTGGACCGAGCACCTGGCCGCGCAATTCGGCCTGGCCGCGCCATGCGCCGCCGAGACTGGCCTGGAAGGCAATGCGGCGCAAGGCCTGTCCGTGCCACGCGTCAAGCATGCCGGCTGCTTCGGCTACGCCATGGGCGGCTCGCGCGTGACCAATCCGGTTGGCCCGAACAACAAGGCGACGGGCAGCGCGCTGGGCGCCCTGACCGTTCCCGTGGTGACGCAGATCGCGAACCACCTGGCTGTTTCCGGCGGCAAGTTCAGCGGCACGGAAGCCGTTTTCGTGATGGCGGGCGGTAATGACGTGCTGTACCAACTGGGCGCATTGCAGGCGGGGGCGACTGCCGCAGGCCAAGCTGCCGGCGCGAAAGCGGGCGCCGATGCCGGTGCCAAAGCCTTTGCCTCCAACTTGGTCGCTGCCTTGGCAGCGCGCGCCACTAACCAAGCCACGGCGGCGCAATCCATCGGCGCGGCTGTGGCGGCAGCCGCTGCGGCGCCGGGCGCCACCTCGGCCTCGATCGTGACCGCTGCTGTGCAAGCGGCGGCCGCCGGCGGCGATACGGCGGTGGCTGCGCCAGCCGTGTATGGCCCGCTGGTCACCAAGGCGCAAGCCGATGCGACGGTCACCGGTAACGCGGCTGGGGCCGCTGCCGGCGCCAAGGCCGGTGCCGACTTTGCCGCGGCCCAGGGACCATTGCTGGTTGCCGCCATGAAACAAGCGGGCACCGAACTGGTGGCGCTGGTCAAGGACCAGATCATCGCCAAGGGCGCCAACTATGTGGTGGTCAACAACCTGCCGGACGTGGCCGGTACGCCATCGGGCTTGAGCAAGGATGCCAACACCAAGGCGCTCATCAATGCCATGGTCAGCGCCTTCAATGGCGAACTGAGCGGCGGCCTGAACGGCAATGCGAAAGTCTTGCTGGTCGACGTGTTTGCCGTCAGCCATGACCAGGGCGTCAATCCTGGCCCGTATGGCTTGACCAACGTCAGCGAGACGGCGTGCGACTTGAGTGCGCCAGGCAATATTCTGGGCAGCTCGCTGGTCTGCAATGGCACGAACCTGAAAGCGGGCGACGTCAGCCACTACTCGTATGCCGACGATGTGCACCCTACGCCGTTCAATAACCTGTTGCTGGCCCGCTACGTGGCCAAGGACATGGTCGTGCGGGGCTGGCTGTAAGGGATGGCCGCACCGGTTGTGCCTGGTAGGCGCGGCCGGTGCCGGCAGCGACAAGACTCGAAAGCGGAACACTCCGTACATACTGAATCAGGAGACAAGATGAAGAATCGTTTGAATACCGCTGTACGCGTGCTGGCCGCAGCCGCCGCGATGGCCATGGCGACGGGCGCTTCGGCGCAAAGCGCAGGCACCTGGACGGCCAAGGTCGGCATCAACAAGATCACGCCGCATGTCGATAGTGGCGATATTTCCGCGCCAGCCTTGCCGGGCACGAAAGCCGACGTCAAGTCGGATACCAAGCCCATCCTGACCTTTGCCTACATGGTCACGGACAATATTTCCGCCGAACTCGATCTGGGTGTGCCGTACAAGCATGATCTGGTGGGTGATGGCGCTATCAAGGGCACAGGCAAGCTGGGGACGGCAGAAGTGCTGCCACCGACGGCCTTCATCCAGTACCGTTTCTTCCAGCCCAATGCGATGATCCGTCCTTACGTGGGCGCGGGCATCACGTATGCCTATTTCCAGAAGGAAACGGGTTCGGGCCAGATGACGGCCTTGCTGGATCCGGGCGGATCGCCGGTCACCTACCGCATGAAGAACAAGATCGCCGCCAGCTTGCAGATCGGTAGCACGCTAGCCTTCAACGAGCGCTGGTTTGCCGACGTGGCCGTGGTCAAAACTTTTCTGAAGACCAAGGCGACTTTCTCGACGGGCCAGACGCAGGATATCAAGCTCGACCCGATTGCCTTGAGCGTGGGCATCGGCTACAAGTTCTGAGTTTGCCCAGTGACAAAAAAATCCGCCTCGGCGGATTTTTTTTTGTCCCGCTCAGGCTGGCGGTGTATTGAATTTTCCATTGTGGAAGATCAAGGGCGGCTGCGCGGCAAACGCGCATTGTTCCACCTCGCCCACGAAAATGACGTGGTCGCCTTCCGGATAGCGGCTGCGGTTGTGGCATTCGAACCAGGCCGACGCGCCTTTCAGGATGGGCTGGCCCGTGCGTGACAGTTCGTATTCGACGTCGTCGAAGGGATTCGGCGTGCGGCGCGCAAAGCGCTGCGCCAGTTCCGCCTGGTCGGCGCCCAGCACATTGATGACGTAATGCGAGTTGCCGCTGAAGATGGGCATGCTGTTCGCCACGGAACCGAGACTCCACAGCACCAGGGGCGGTGACAGCGAGACGGAATTGAAGGAGCTGGCCGTCAAGCCGCGGAAACTGCCGTCGGCCAGGCGCGTCGTAATGACCGTCACGCCGGTGGCAAACTGCGACAGCGCCTGGCGGAAATGTGTCGTATCGAATTCTTGCGCTGGCGCGCGGGGAGAGCGTGTGTTCATGGGTGACCTGTCTATTTGCTGACATTATGCCAAAAATCGGCCGAGCCAGCGCAATCGTGGCCGGCACGCCCCCAATGTGCGATGCACCACGCGCCGTTTCAAGCGGCTCTGCAGACCCTGGCGCTTTGCGTTACAGTAGTGAAATGATACGTCGCAGTGGCGTTGCGGGAGGGCATCATGAATCAACAGACGGAAGTGGCGGTATTCGGCGGTGGCTGTTTCTGGTGCCACGCTGCCGTGTACGCGGAAGTGCGCGGCGTGACGCGCGTCGAGTCCGGCTACACGGGAGGCAGCGTTCCCGATCCCAGGTATGAGCAGGTGTGCGCGGGCGACACGGGCCACGCGGAAGTGGTGCGCCTGGAATTCGATCCCGCCATCATCGCTTACCACGATTTGCTGGAAATCTTTTTTACGCTGCACGACCCCACCACCCTGAATCGCCAGGGAAACGATGTCGGCACGCAATTCCGCTCCGTCATCTATTATCAGTCAGCCGGACAGGAAAGCGTGGCGCGCAAGGTACTGGCCGAGATGGCCGGCGTGTGGGATGCGCCCATCGTCACGCAGCTGGCGCCGGCAGCCACCTTTTATCCGGCCGAGGATTACCACCAGAATTACGTCGAGCAGCATCCCTTGCAAGGCTATTGCGCCCTTGTCGTCGTGCCCAAGGTGGAGAAGTTCCGCGCCATGTATGCGGGCCGCCTGAAGTGAACGCCGCGCGCGCCAATCACGGCGTGAGCACGGGCGCCGGCCTCGTCTCCTGCGCATACATGTAGTTGCGCGACCAGGGCAGGGTGGAGGAGCGCCGGCCCGCCTTCACGCAGACGATCTGGTACAGGCTGATCAAATCTTGTTCGAAGGCATAGGCGCAGCCGGCAAGGTAGACGTGCCAGATGCGGAAGCGCCGTTCGCCCGCCAGCGGACGAATTTGCTCGGCATGGGCTTCGAAATTTTCCGTCCACAGGGCGCAGGTGCGCGCATAGTGGCGGCGCAGGTTTTCCACGTCCAGCACTTCCAGTCCCCCTTGCTGCATGGTCTTGAGCACATTGCCGATGTGCGCCAGCTCGCCGTGGGGAAACACATATTTTTCGATGAATTCGCCGCCACCATACGGCGTTTCGCCATTGTCCGGGTCGGTCGAGGTGATGCCGTGGTTCATCGCCATGCCGTCCGGCGCCAGCAGCTTGTTGATGATGGCAAAGTAGTCGGGCAAATGCTTGAGGCCCACATGCTCGAACATGCCCACGCTGGTGATGCGGTCGAACTGGCCCGTGACATCGCGGTAATCCTGCAGACGGATATCGATCAGGTGCGCCAGACCGGCCGCCTCCACGCGCTCGCGCGCCAGCGCGTACTGGTTTTCCGAGAGGGTCACGCCCACGCAGCGGGCGCCATATTGCTGTGCGGCACGGATCACGAGCGCGCCCCAGCCGCAACCGATGTCAAGCAGGGTCTGGCCCGGCTGCAGCTGGATTTTTTTAGGATATGGTCGATCTTCTTGACTTGCGCCTGGGCCAGGGTTTCATCGCCGTGTTCGAAATAGGCGCAGGAATACACGAGGGCGGGGTCGAGAAACTGTTCATAGAACGCGTTCGACACGTCGTAGTGGTAGCGGATGGCTTCGGCATCCTTGCTCTTGTCGTGCGTAAAGCTGCGCACGATGCGGGCCAGCTTGCCTTCCGGCTTCAAGGTGTTGCGCGCCAGGGCATTGCAGATGGCTATCATGTCCATCGCCGTGCCCTTGACCTCGATATTGCCTTCCACATAGGCCGAGCCCAGGTTGGCCAGCGACGGGTTCAGCAGATAGCGGGCCGAGGCGACGGTCGGCAGGCGGATGGTGACTCTGGGCGCTTCGCTGGACAGGTCGACATGCTGGCCATTCCACAATTCTATGCGTAGCGGCAAGGCGGTCTTGCTGCGGATGCTGGCGATCCAGGACTTGAGTTGGTTTTGTACAAACAAAATGGCCTCCAATGCAGCAACCCCAGCTGGGGCCGAAAATTGAGAAACAATGTCATTTAGTAACTTCTACCCTCATAGCCTACACCTATATTGACCAGCTTGCTTTGCGCCGCCTTGCTTATCCTGCTCAGGGTTGCAAACGCTGCATGCTCCATTGCCCGTCAGCACCGCGGGTAAACACGATGCGGTCATGGAAGCGCGAACGGCGCCCCTGCCAGAATTCGATGCGTTCCGCTTGCAAGCGGTAACCGCCCCAGTGGGCCGGGCGCGGCGGCTGCGCGTCGCCGATAGCGGCGGCCACGGCCTCATAATTGTGTTCCAGCGCGGCCCGGCTGTCGATGGGCGTACTTTGCTGCGAGGCAATCGCCGACAAGCGGCTTTGCAGGGGGCGCACATTGAAATATTCGTCGCTCTCGGCCGCCGTGGTTTTCACCACCGTGCCTTCGATGCGCACTTGCCGTTCCAGCTCGCGCCAGAAGAACAGCAGGGCGGCGTGCGGATTGTGCTCGAGCTGCTGGCCCTTGTCGCTGTTGTAATTCGTGTACCAGGTAAAGCCACGCTCGTCGAACTGCTTGATCAGCACGATGCGCGAACTGGGCTTGCCATCGGGACTGACGGTGGACAAGTCCATGGCGTTCGGCTCCATTACCTGGGCGTTGACGGCCTCGGCAAACCATTTCTGGAACTGGGCGATGGGATCGGCCAGCACGTCCGTCTCGCTCAGGCTGGACTGCACGTAGTCGGTGCGCATGGCCGCCAGCACGGCGGCCGCGTCCGGCGCTGCGGGGGCTTCTGGCGCATCGGGCGCGATGCCCCGGCGGCGCTGCATGGCCGTGCCCAGCTGCTCCATCTGTTGCGCGCTGAACAGGCGCTTGGCCATGGGCGCCAGCTGGCCCTCTTCCTTGCTCATGTGGGCCTGGTAGGCGGCGACATAGTCGCGCACGCCATCGGCGGACAATTGTGTGCCCGTGCCGGCGGCGATGGCGTCCAGTTCCGGGCGCAGGGTCAGCCAGGCCTGGTCCATGCGCAGGTGGTCGGCCAGGATTTCCGGCACGAGGGTCGTCAGCAGCGCGGCATCGTCGCCCGTGGCGGTCGTTTGCAGCATGGGCATCAAGTCCTGCTCTTCATCGTCATGGTGCAAATGGGCGGCTTTATTGAAATATTGCAACACCGCCTTGGCCGCCTGCTGCGCATCCGCCGTGTTGCCGTGCTGCGCCAGGTGGCCCAGCAGGTTTTGCAGGGTCGTCAGTTGCTTGCGGATCTTGTCGTGGCAATGCTTGAGCACGGCGATGGGCTGGTCAAAGCCGGGAACGGAGTCGAACAGGGGAGAGGTCATGGCGAGTTCTCGTGGTGGGCGGTGTGGGGGCGCGGCGACAGTTGCTCTTGTCGCTGTGTCAATTCGGCTATTTTAGAATATCCGCCAGCGCAGTGTCCGTTAAAATGGCGCCATGCATACCTCCACCAATGAACTAATTTCCATGGACTTGACCGAGATCGATTTTGAGCGGCGTTTCGGCGGCATTGCCCGCCTGTATGGCGCCCCGGCGTTGGAACGCTTCCGCGCCGCCCATGTGTGTGTGATCGGCGTGGGCGGCGTCGGTTCCTGGATCGTCGAAGCGCTGGCGCGCAGCGCCGTCGGTCGCCTGACCCTGATCGACCTCGATAATGTTGCCGAGTCGAATATCAATCGCCAGATCCAGGCCATGAGCGACACCATCGGCAAGGCCAAGATCACGGCCCTGGCCGAGCGCATCGAACTGATCAACCCGTTTTGCCAGGTTACGCAGATCGAGGATTTTATTACCCCTGATAACCTCGAGCAATTGCTGGGCGGGCGCGATTTCGACTATCTGGTCGACGCCATCGACAATGCCAAGGCCAAGGCAGCCGTGATCGCGTATTGCCGCGCGCGCAATGTCCCCATGCTGACCATCGGCAGCGCGGGCGGGCAGACGGACCCGACCCTGATCGCCGTGCGCGATTTGTCGAAAACGGAACAGGAGCCGCTGCTCAAGCGCGTACGAAAACTGTTGCGTACCGAATATGGTTTTCCCCGTGGTGTGAAAAACAAATTCAATGTCGACGCCGTGTTTTCCATGGAGCCGTTGAGCACGCCAGAAAGCGCGGAAGCGTGCGCCATCGATGGCACGTCCGCCGGTGTGACGGGCTTGAATTGCGCCGGCTTCGGTTCCAGCGTGGTGGTGACGGCCAGCTTCGGCATGGTGGCGGCCGCCCATGCGCTGAAAAGCTTGCGTCAGGACAAACTAGCCGCGGCGCCAGTGCCAGTGCCGGACGCTGCCTGAATCACGCTGCTTAGGTCAGCCTCCTGCTGGCCAGGATGCGGTAGTCGCCGCTGCTCTTGAGCGATTCCACCAGCACCAGTTCATCCGCCTGCCAGGCGATGGGCGCGAAGTCACCGATGGCCGGCGGCGGCGCCTGGCGCGCCAGGGTCACGTGCGGCGTAAAGCGGTCGTGCTCGAAGCGGGGCGCCAGTCCTTGTGCCGCCAGGTCATGCATGCAGGCCGCGCGCAAGGCGAGCAAGGCGGGCGAGGCTTGCGCCAGGGCGGCCCAGGTGAGCGCCAGCTGCGTAAAGTGGCTGGCGTGATCGAACAGCAAGGGCATGGCGCGCGCCGGTATGTGCGCCAGGATGTCGAGCAGGGCCGGCAGCTCGCTGGCCGGGCGCTGGCCCAGGAAGGCCAGGGTCAGGTGCAGCTTGTCGGCATGCACGGGCTTGCCCTCCAGGCGCGCCTGCCAGGCGGCCAGGGCTGTGCGCGTGGCCGCATCGGGCCACAGGGCGTAAAACAGACGGGGGCAATGTGCATCGGGCGACAAGTTTTTCCTATCGTTGCGGCGGTTTGCTATTATTGGCGTTCCCTGCCGGTTTGCATTAAGTAGGGCGTAATAAATTATTGTGATTTCTGACTTCCATACCCGGCGCTCCGCGGTGTTGCCCGCTGCTAGCAGTGCTCGCACTGCGTCGCAGCGGGCGCCTTGCAGAGCATCCGGTTCTGTTCGTCATAACTTCACAATAATTTCCGACAACCTACTTGGCAGAGATCTCACCGAAACTCAATGAAAGAATACATCATGACGCGTAGCTCCGTTTTGTTTGCCCTGATCTGCTCCGTCGCCGCGTCGCTGGCGCAGGCACAGGCGCCAGCGCCTGTTCCCGCCTCCGCCGTCTCGCTGAGCCCCGGCCCTGTCGCCGATAAATTGATCCTGATCGACAACAAGGTCGGCACGGGCAAGGAAGCGTCCGTCGGCAGTAACGTCACCGTGCACTACACGGGCTGGTTGTACCGTCCCCTAGCGAAAGATTCGCGCGGCAAGAAGTTCGACAGCTCCGTGGGCCGTGGCCCGTTTGACTTCCCGCTCGGCAAGGGCATGGTCATCAAGGGCTGGGACCAGGGCGTGGCCGGCATGAAAGTGGGCGGCAAGCGCACCCTGATCATTCCAGGCGAACTGGCGTATGGTCCGCGCGGCGCCGGCAATGGCGACATTCCGCCGAACTCGGCACTGATCTTCGATGTGGAATTGCTGGACGTGAAGTAATTGTTCAGTTTCGGCAGCGCACCACGTGCGCTGCCGTGAAAAAGCGGTAGACTGGGATTTTCTGATATAGCTGTGGAGACTCCCATGAACATCGCCAACGACGTCACTGAACTGATCGGCAATACCCCCTGGTGCGCATCAACCGCATCGCCGCTGGCAGTGTGGCCACCATCCTGGCCAAACTCGAATTCTACAATCCCGCGCACAGCGTCAAGGACCGCATCGGCCTGTCCATGATCGTCGCGGCCGAAGCCGCAGGCAAGATCCATCCCGATACCGTCATCGTCGAGCCCACCAGCGGCAACACGGGCATCGCGCTGGCCATGGTCTGCGCCGCGCGCGGCTACCGCTGCACCCTGGTCATGCCCGACACCATGAGCCGCGAACGGCGCATCCTGCTGCGCGCCTACGGCGCCGAACTGGTGCTCACGCCCGGCAGCGAAGGCATGCTGGGCGCCATCCGCAAGGCCGAGGAAATGGTGGCGGCCGACCCGCGCTATTTGATGCTGCAGCAATTCAACAATCCCGCCAATCCCGCCATCCACCGCGCCACGACGGCCGAGGAAATCTGGCGCGACACGGATGGGCAAGTGGACATCATCGTGGCCGGCGTGGGCACGGGCGGCACGATCACGGGCATCGGCGAAGTGCTGAAGGAACGCAAGCCTGGCCTGCAAGTGATTGCCGTGGAACCGGAAGCGTCGCCGATGCTGTCGAAAGGCACGAAAGGGCCGCACCCGATCCAGGGCATCGGCGCTGGTTTCGTACCGCAGATTCTCAACACGGCCATCTACGACGAAATCATCTGCGTCAAGAATGACGATGCATTCGCCACGGCGCGCCTGGCCGCCAGCGACGAAGGCCTGTTGGTCGGCATCTCGTCGGGCGCCGCCCTGTGGGCCGCCCTGCAAGTAGCGCACCGCCCGGAAAACGCGGGCAAGACCATCGTCACCATCATCCCGTCGTTCGGCGAGCGCTACCTGAGCACGGCCCTGTACGCGGGCTTGGGCGACTGATCTTGAAACAGTAGCGAGAGGTCGATCTTTTCCGCCAGCGCCCGGTTGCCCGCGTCGCCAGGGTGCAGGTGGTCGCCCGAGTCGTAAGCGGGCAGCAGGCGCAGCGGATGGGCCGGGTCGCGCGCCCAATAGTCGAAGTCGAGCACGGCGTCAAAATGGCCTCTGCCGCGTATCCACGCGTTCAGTTGCCGGCGCAGCGCATCTTTCTCCGGCTGATAATAGTCGCTCAGCGGCGTGCCGGGCAGGGCGCCTGCGAACGGCGTCAACGTGGCGCCGACCACGCGCACGCCACGGCTGCGGGCCTGGGCGATCAGCTGGGCGTAGCCGCTTGTCAGTTCCTCCAGGGTGGGCCTTGGTGCCTGTGGCGCAAACGCCGTGCCGGGCCAGCTGATGTCATTGATCCCCAACAAGACGACCACCGTGCGCACGCCAGGCTGCGCCAGCACGTCGCGCTCAAAACGCGCCAGGGCGTTGTCTCCCATGCCGTCGGCCAGCAGGCGTGCGCCGGAAATGCCTGCATTGATCACGGCCACCCCATGCGGCGCCAGGCGTTCTGCCAGCACGTCGGGCCAGCGCGTGTCCTTCCCCAGGCTGGCGCTGGCGCCATCGGTAATCGAATCGCCAAGGATGGCCACGGCTTGCGCCGCCGGCGCCGCTTCCACCTGGATTGCACTCAGTAAAAGGCGTGCCGTGGTGGCTTGCATGTCAGGCGCGTGATCGATGCGCGCGGCCCGCGTCTGGTCATGCGGCGCGATCCACGCCGTTTCGTGGCCATCCCAGTGAAACGTGGAGACGGGACTGGCCTGCGGCAGGTGGATGCTCACCGTCAGCCGCGCCAGGTCTGGCACGGACAGGTCGACGGGGTCGCTGACGAGCGGCGCGCCCGGCGCCACGCTGGCCGCTGTCTGGCCAGAAAATGTGAGCGTGCGCAGGCTGTCCGGGCGGATCGCCGAACCGCTCTCTGCCAGGGCCACGGTGGCGGCGCCGATGCGCAGCGGCACCTTGCCATACGCATTCGACAGCACGATGCGCAGGCGCGGGCCGCCCACGCTGAGGCGCGCCACCTGGCGTACGGTGTTCGCTCGCAGCACGGCGGGTACGTTGGATGGGAAGAGGAAGTCGGCGCCCCACACGGCTTGCGGGCTGGCCGTCCAGCTGGCCAGCCAGGCGGTATCTGCATTGGCGGCCTGGACAGGACCTGTACTCAGTGCCAGGCTCAGCAGGGCGGCGGGGAGGATGGAAAATTGTTGCATGGTGTCTCGCTTCAGCTAGGGGAATGTCCGCATGATGAAAGCAAAGCCATTTATGTACTAGACTATCTCAACGAAGAACATTTATGAGTTGAATTCACAATGGCCAGATTGGAAGTGAATCGTTCCGGCGAGCTGGAAGTGTTTGTGCGCGTGGTCGAACTGGGCGGTTTTTCCGCCGCCGCGCGCGTTTGCGGCATGACGCCGTCGGCCGTCAGCAAGCTCGTCTCTCGGCTGGAAGAGCGCCTGGGCGCGCGACTGCTGAACCGCTCCACGCGCCAGCTGCAACTGACGGCCGAGGGCTGCGGCCTGTATGAACGGGGGCGGCACGTGCTGGCGGCCCTGGACGAGGCCGAGCGCTGTGCCGGCGTGCAGGATGTGCCGCGCGGAAAAATACGGGTCAACGCGAACGTGCCGTTCGGCCAGCATTTTTTGTTGCCGCTGGCGCCACTGTTTCTCGAACGCTATCCGCAGGTGACGCTCGATATCGTGCTCACGGATGAAGTGGTCGATATCCTCGAGCAGCGCACGGACGTGGCCGTGCGGGCCGGTCCCTTGAAAAGTTCCAGCCTGCTGGCGCGCAAGCTGGGCCAGACGCGCATGGTGATCGTGGCGGCGCCAAGCTACCTGGCGCGGCGCGGCACGCCGCTGCTGGCGGCGGACTTGCCCGCGCACAATCTGCTTGACGCCAATTATGCGCGCGCCCGCTCGGGCTGGCCGCTGCGCCTGCCCGAGGGTGACGTCGTCGTGCCGGTCTCCGGCAATGCGCAAGCCAGCGATGGCGAAGCTTTGCGGCAACTGGCGCTGGCGGGACTGGGACTGGCGCGCCTGGGCGCCTTCCAGGTGCGCGCCGATATCGCGGCCGGCCGCTTGCAGGCCGTGCTGGAAGAATGCAACCCGGGCGACAGCGAGGAAGTGCATGCTGTCTTCGTGGGGCAAGGCGGGCATGTGCCGCTGCGCGTGCGCGTATTCCTTGATTTCCTGGCGCAGCATGTCGACCTGGGTTGATGCGATAGGCTGCAGCCGGACGCGACCGCGCAGTACAATATCGGACGGGCCGCAATGGTTCGGCCCGTATTGTGCCTTTGAATGGAAATATGTTCCTGGTAAAACCTGAACGCCGCCGCCTGCTGCAGGTGGGCGCAACCGTGGCTGTCATCGCGCTGGGCCTGGCCTCGCGCGCCTATCCCCAATTCCTTCCCGCTGCATTGGGAAAATATCCGGGCGATGCCCTGTGGGCCATGATGATCGTCTTTGCGCTGGGCGTCCTCGCCACGCGCATGCGCACGTGGCAACTGGCCTTGTGGTCCTTGCTGATCTGCTTTGCCGTGGAATTCGGCCAGCTGATCCAGACGCCGTGGATCGTCGCGCTGCGCGCGCATCCGCTGGGGCACCTGGTGCTGGGTTCCACCTTTGGCTGGGGTGATTTGATCGCCTACACGGCGGGCGTGGCGATCGCGGCGCTGATGGACAAGGCTGTCCTGTTCCGGCGCCGCTAATCCCGCTTACTTGACGTTACCTTCGGCATCGCGCAATTCCACCGGCGCCAGTTTCAGCTTGGACAACTGCGGGGTGATCTTCGCCTTGTCGCCCACGCCGATGACGATTAGTTTTTCCGGCTGCAGGTATTTTTTCGCTACCTGTTGCACCTGCTTGTCCGTCACGCTGGCAAAGCGCTGCGGCAAGGTCGTGTAATAGTCGAGGCCCAGGCCGTAAATATACGCGTTCGCCATGCTGGCGCTGATGCTGGCATTCGTGTCGAACTGGCCCGGCAAGGACAGCACTTGTGAATTGCGCGCATTCGCTAATTCCTTGCTGCTCAAGGGCTTGGCGATCATGGCGCGGATTTCCTTGACGGTTTCCGACACGGCCGGACCCGTCACATCGGTGCGCACGCTGGCGGCAATCGAGAACGGTCCAGGCTGATTGCGGTACTGGAATTGCGAGCGCACGCCATACGTGTAACCTTTTTCTTCGCGCAAGTTGGTGTTCAGGCGGCTGGTAAACAAGCCGCCCAGCGCCGCGTTCATCACTTGCAGCGGCGCGTAATCGGGTGTGGCGCGCGGCACGGCGATGGCGGACAGGCGCACGGCTGTTTGCGGCGCACCCGGCTTGTCGACCAAAATCAGTTTTGCCTTCGTCGTCTGCGGTGCGGCGGCCACGGCCGGCGTCACCGCGCCTGCCTTCCAGCTGCCGAACTTGGCTTCCGCCAAGGCCTTCAATTCCGCTTCGCCGATATCGCCCGAGACGATCAGGGCCGCATTGTTGGGCAAGTAATGCTGCTGCCAGAACGCTTGCAGGTCGGCGCGGCTGGCCGCTTTCAGCGCCGCTTCCGTGCCCAGCTGGATATAGCCATACGGATGCTGCGGGCCGTACAGGGCCGCCGCTTCCACCCGCGCGGCCACCGCGCCCGCGTTTTCGCGCTGCTGTGCCAGCTGTCCGATGCGGCTGGCGCGCTGGCGCTCCACTTCGGCTGAGGGGAATTGCGGGTGCAGCACCACGTCGGCCAGCACGTCGAGCGCTTGCGGGAACGTGGCTTTGAGCGACGTGAGCTGGGCAAACGACGCATCCGTGCCGGAGCCGGTGCTCAGCAGGGCGCCCAGCTGCGCCACGTCGTCGGCGATTTGCGGCGCCGTGCGCGTGGCCGTGCCTTCCTGCAGCAATTGCGCCGTAAAGCTCGACAAGCCCGGCTGCGCCAGCGGATTGGCGCCCGAGCCGCTTTTCACCACCAACTGGCTCGCCACGAGCGGCACGGCCGGGTTGTAGTGGTGGATCACGGTCAAACCGTTCGCCAGGGTGAACGATTTTCCTTGCGGTAAAACAATCTTCGGTGCGGGACCAGCCTTCGGCACGGCATTGCGCCATGGCTCGTCCGCATTGATGGCCGTGCCAGGCGCAGGCTTGACCTTGCCAGGCGCCGGCGTCGGCACTTCCGCGCCCAGGTCCGGCTTGCCGGGCACGCCGTAGACGACGACGCGCGACTGGTTCTTCAGGTAGGTGTCCACGGCGCGCTGCACGCCGGCCACCGTTACCTGGCGGTAGCGCTGGATATCCTTGGCCAGGTAGCCGGGGTCGCCCAGGTATTGGTTGTATTCGTTGAGCAAGTTGGCCACGCCGTGCCCGCCCATTTTTTCCACCTGGCTCAGCATGTTGGTCTCGATGCTGTTGCGCGCCCGTTCCAGTTCTTTCTCGGTGGGACCCTGGTCGCGCAATTGCTCCAGCTCCGCCTGCAAGGCTTGCTCGATTTCCTCGGGCTGGTGGCCGGGGCGCGCCGTCGCGTCGATGGTGAAGATGGAGGTGAGGGCGTTGGAGCCCTGGCTGGCGCCCACGTCCTGGGCGATCTGCTTGTCGTACACGAGCGATTTATATAGGCGGCTGGACTTGCCGCCGGCCAGGATGTGCGCCGCCATCGACAGTTCCGCGTCATCCTTGGTGTAGGCAGACGGCGTCAGCCAGGCCATGAAGACGCGCGGCAACTCGACCCGGTCCTGTACCACGATGCGGCGTTCCTGCGTGATGGGCGGCGTTACGACATCGGGCTTGGTCACGGCCGGGCCGCTCTTGAAACTGCCGAAGTATTTGTTGACCAGTTCCTTGGTTTTCGCCTTGTCGATGTCGCCGGCGATCACCAGGCTGGCGTTGTTGGGACCATAGTATTTGCTAAAGAAATCCTTGATGTCGGCCAGTTTCGCATTCTGGATGTCCGCGTGTGAACCGATGACGCTGGCGTAATACGGGTGGGTCTTTGGAAACAGCTGGTGGTACAGGGCTTCCTGCACGATGCCGTACGGCGCGTTTTCCACGCTCTGGCGGCGTTCGTTGCGCACCACGTCCTGCTGGTTCGTCAGCGCCGTCTGGTCGAGCACGTCCAGCAGGTAGCCCATGCGGTCGGAATGGGTCCACAGGGCCAGTTCCAGCTGGTTCGACGGCACCGTGTCGAAATAATTGGTGCGGTCGAAGTCCGTGCTGCCGTTCGAATCGGTGGCGCCCGCGCCTTCGAGCAGCTGGTCGGCCATGCCGCGCGGCACGTGCTTGGTGGCGGCAAACATCATGTGCTCGAACAGGTGGGCAAAGCCCGTCAGGCCCGGCGCTTCATTGGCCGGGCCCACGTGGTACCAGATATTGACGGCCGTGACGGGCAATTTATGGTCTTCCACGAGAATGACGTCGAGGCCGTTCGGCAAGGTGTATTTTTCGTAGGCGATATTGGGCACGGATGTCGCGCCCGTCGCGAGGGCCGCATCGGCGGCGTGGCTGAGGGAGAGCGGGGCGCCGTACAGCGACAGCAGCAGAGCGGGGAGGGCCAGCAGTTTGATCGGTTTCATGCACGCTTCCAGGGATAGGTGGAGAAGACGCTGCTGCTTGCTCGTGGCTGGCGCAGCGGGAAGGTGCTACGGTCGGTGCTACAGTTTATACAGCAGGGCCGCGCCACCCAGCACCAGCAGCGCGCTGGCGAGAGAGACGAGGGCGGCAGCGCCCAGCATTCGCCATTCGCGCGGCGTAAACCAGGGCGCTGGCGCTTCCGGCACAGACTGAGGCATGGCTGCCGCCGGCAGCACCGGCAAGCCGCCTGCCGCGCGCGCCTGCGCCGCCAGCGCTTGCGTGGCGGCGTCCAGCAGGGCCAGCTGGCGCTCGACGGTTTCCGCCAGCACGGCTTCGTTCAGCGCCACGAGGGCAAATATCGGGTCATCGACGTCGACCTTGATGCCCGTCTTGTCGAACACGTGGCTGCGCAGTTTGTGCTGGTCCATCTACCATTGCACCTTGTCGAGCTGTTCGAAGATGTCGCGGTAGACGACCTTGATGCGCTGCTTTTCCATGATATTGAACTTGTCGTTCTGCAGCACTTCCTGCATCGTCAGGCGTGCCGTGTTCATTTTCTTGACGTCCGCGCCGAAGGTGTCGGGATTGCGCTGGCTCAAGGTGATGCTGCCTTTCACGCGCGTACGGTTGTCGGCATACGACTGCGATTCGACGAATTGTTTGCCTGACGCCGATTGCAGCAGGCCGAAGTGTTCGTTTTGCCATAGCACCAGCGGCACTGTCGTCGATTGGGCTGTCGCGACAAAACCCGTGGCCGTGTCGTGCAGGGTGTCGCCGCCGCCGACGATGGTGTGGATGTACACCTTGCGGCCCGATTCTTCCAGCAGCGAAAAACAGTCGTTTTCCAGCAGATAGCCCATCAGCGGCGAAAACGTGTTCGCGCCATTGTCGACCACGCAGTTGCCGTCTGTGTCGAGGATATCGATCATCAGCGCGTCAAAGCGTTTCGGATCGATGTTGCGTGCATCCGTCATCACGGGCACATGCTTGACGTTCATCGCCTTGTAGCGCGAGAACGTGGCGTTTTCCTGATCGGTGTCATAGCAGCGCAAAGGCGTGTCGTCCTTGCCGCCTATCCACTGGGCCAGCAGGGTCGAGACGAGGGTCTTGCCGATGCCGCCCTTGCCCTGCAGGATGAAATGTACCGTGTTTTGCATTGCGACTACTCCAAGTTGTTGCGTCAGTGACAATCAAAGTTCCGTGACAGCGGCCCGGGCGCCCGGCCAGGCCACGACTGGCATTTTTACCACAATCCTTTGCAAATATGCCATGCGGAACAGCGAATCTGGTTATGATGTTAATCAGGATACCATTGATACAGAGCAAGTTTTGTGTGAAAAATCCACCCCAGAGTGTGAACGAGGACGCAGTGCCGATCTCCAGTCTCGATAAAGCCGATATTGACCGTCTGAATCAGCAAGCCCTGTCTTGCCTGGTCGGCAACCGCCGCCAGGCACGCCGGCTGGCGCAAATGGCGCTGGCGGCGGCGCAACGGCAACAGTATGCGCGCGGCGGCGCGTATGCGGAACTCAATCATTGCTGGCTGGCGTATTACGCGGGCGAGGCCGAGCCGTCGTGCGAGCGCCTGGGCGCGTATTTCCAGCACAGCGGCGACCTGGAAGGGGCCATGGAAGTGGCTGCCCTGCAAGGCGCGTATGCGAGCCGGCGCGGCGATTTTGCCGATGCCGAGCAGCATTTCCTGCAGGCGCGCAGCCAGGCTGCGCAGATACCCGACTCGCTGCACAAGTTCATGCTGTACGCGCGCCTGGGCGTCGATGCCCTGAACCGTGGCGATACCCAGGACGGCCCGCGCAATTTCCTGCTGGCGCTCGACATCGCCGAGCGTTTCGGCAGCCCCGCGCACCGGGTCAACAGCCTGTCGAACCTGGCGTCGTCTCAGCATGACCTGGGCAATGACGAAGACGCCATTCCCCTGCTGGTCGAGGCGCTCGAGATCATCGGCACGCAAAAGCTCAAATACCAGCAAACCATCGTCTCGGCCAACCTGGCCATGTGTTTATTAGCCACAGGCAAGCCGGCCGAGGCGCTGGCGCTGGTGGAACCGTTTTATGAGTGGCCGGAAGAAGACCTGGCCGTGCGCGCCTTCTTGTTCTGCATCGCCGCCCACGCCGCCATCCTGCTGCAGCAGCCCGAGAGCGCCTTGCAACTGCTGTTGCGGGCCGAAGAGTACGCGCGCCGCGGCCAGGACCTGGAAGAGCAGATGCATGCGTGGCTGGTGCGCGGCAAGCTGGATCTGCACGCGGGCCAGACGGCGCAGGCCCTGGCGTCCCTGACGCAGGCGCACAGCCTGCTGAGCTGGACGCGCAATCCGTTTCACCAGCAGCAGATTTTGCGCGGCTTGTCCGATATCAATGCCCAGCTGGGCGAATGGCAGGCCGCGTATGGTTTCCTGCAGCAATACCAGGCCGCGTACGAGGCCAGCAGCAAGTCGGCGCGCGCCTCGCGCAGCCTGATGCGCAACCTGGAAAAGGAAATGCACAGCCTGAAGGCCGAGCGCGACAAGGCGCTGGAACTGCAGGCGGCGCGCGAATCGGAAAACGTCAAGCTCGAGCACCTGAACCGCGAACTGGCGCACCAGATCCTGCATGTCAATTCCCTGCAGGACAGCCTGAAGGAGCAGGCCATGCGCGACCACCTGACGGGTCTGTACAACCGCCGCCATTTTGAAACCTGCCTCAATGCCATCCTGCACGCGGCCGATGCGGATGCGCCCGTGGCCATCGCCATCATCGACCTGGATTTCTTCAAGCGCGTCAACGACACCTACGGGCACAACTTTGGCGATGAAGTGCTGATCCAGTTCGCGCGCCTGGTGGAAAGCCAGCTGCGCGGCAGCGACATGGTCTGCCGTTATGGCGGCGAGGAATTCTGCCTGTTGTTGCGCGAAGCCGACAGCAGCATCGCGGCGCACAAGATCGACGATATCGCCGCGCGCTACCGCCAGCTGCTGATCCGGCAGGCGCCGCACAGCCTGTCCGGCTGCACCTTCTCGGCCGGCATCGCTGAATACCCGCGCCATGGCGCGGGCCGCCACGAATTGCTGATGCGCGCCGACAGCGCCCTGTACGCGGCCAAGCAGGCGGGCCGCGACCGCGCCTGTATCGCCGATGCTACTGGATAAAACGCAGCAGCTCACGCAGCGCGTGCGCCACGGCCTGCTCGCGCACCGCCTGGCGATCGCCCGCAAACACCAGCCGCTGCGTCTGGACGCGCCCCTCCATGGCCCAGCCGAAGCTGACAGTGCCGACGGGCTTGCCGGGCACGCCGCCCGTGGGGCCGGCGATGCCCGTGGTCGAGACGGCTACCTGGGCTTCGCTGTGGGCCAGGGCGCCTTGCGCCATGGCGGCGGCCACTTCCTCGCTGACGGCGCCGTGTGCGGCGATCAGCTCGGCGGGCACGCCCAGCATGCCGGTCTTCGCTCCGTTGGAATAGGTGACGAAGCCCCGTTCGAACCAGGCGCTCGAGCCTGAAATATCCGTGACGGCCTGTGCCACGCCACCGCCCGTGCACGATTCAGCCGTGGCCAGCAGCAGGCCCTTCGCCTGCAAGGCCAGGCCGACCGCGGTGGAAAGGGGGACGAGTTCCTTGCTCATGGATGACTCCTGTATGCGGTGAAAATGATGGCAAGACTGTAGCATGGCCAACGGTAAAAGAAACTTTCCCCGGTAACAGCGAAAATGCGTACACTCTTTTATACATTTGCTACCACTTCGGGCCGGCAGGCGGGCTGCCGCTGCGCCACCCTGGTGTGCATCGCTCGAACCGGCAGGCGGCATGGTGCCGCGCCTTCGTATGCATTATCTTTACTCGGTTGTCATGCTGATTTTTAACTGGACCTGGTGGCGTCATCCTGGCCCCCTGCGCCGCCCCGTGCGCGGCGCAGGCCGCCGCTCTCTCCGCTGGGGCTGGCTATTGCTGCTCCTGGGCGTGCTGTGCGCCGATGCGCGGGCGCAGGTGCAGGTGCAGGTGCAGGGAGAGCTGGAACGCCAGGTCAAGGCCGCGTATCTGTACAAGTTTGCCGGCTATGTCGAATGGCCCGATGGCAGTTTTGCCCGGCCCGATTCTCCGCTGGTGATCGGCGTGGCGGGCGCCGATGCGCTGGCCGAGCAGCTCGAACAGAGCGTGGCCGGGCATAGCGTCAACGGCCGCGCCGTGCAGGTGAAAAAAAGTGCGCCGCGGCGAAGCGCTGACGGGGCTGCACGTGCTGTACCTGGGTGCGCTGGAGAAAATGGCGCTGCAGGAGATGCTGGCCGCCAGCCGTGGCCTGGCGTTGCTGACGGTGTCCGATTCGGATGAGGTCTACGCGATGGGCAGCATGATCAATTTTGTGATGGCCGAGGATAAGGTGCGCTTCGACGTCGCCCTGAAGCCTGTGGCGCAGGCGCATATCCGCATCAGCGCGCGCATGCTGCTGGCCGCCTATCGCGTGCAAACGGGGGGCGCCTAGATGATCAGACTGCGTTCCATCCGCCACAAACTGATGTCGGTGGTCTTGCTGACCACCCTGGTGGCGCTCGTCATTTCGCTGGGCACCATCGTCGTCTACGACTTGCGCGCCTACCACCGCAACCTGGTGGCCGACATCAGTACCCAGGCCGAGCTGCTGGGCCACATGAGCTCGGCCGCGCTGGCCTTCGACGACGAACGCCTGGCGCTGGAAAACCTCAACCTGATGCGCATCCGCCCGCGCGTGACGGCCGGCGCCCTGTACAAGGCCGATGGCAGCCTGTTCGCCAGCTACCGCGCAAATGAGCGCGTGGGCGAGCTGCCGGCGAAGGTGGGCAAGGAAGGTGAAAGCATCCAGGGCAGCTCGGTGGAATTGTTCAAGCCCATCATCGACAATGGCGAACTGCTGGGCACCGTGTATCTGCGCGCCGACTATGAGCTGGCCGGCCGCACGGCCGATTACCTGGCCATCGCGTTGGGCGTGACGGTGCTGGCGCTGCTGGTGGCCTTGCTGCTGCTGCGCCGCCTCGATTTCGTCATCACGCAGCCCATCCTCGATATCGCCGACGTGGCGCGCGAAGTGATCGAGACGGGCGACTACTCGCGCCGCGCGCGCAAGCTCAGCGACGACGAAGTGGCGCAGCTGGTCGATTCCTTCAACAAGATGCTGGCCGAGATCGAGCTGCGCACGCAGGCGCTGGAGCGCTCGAACGGCGAGCTGGCGCGCGAGGGCGAGCGGCGCACCCAGGCGCAGCAGGAAGTCATGCGCCTGAACCAGGAGCTGGAAGTGCGCGTGCACGAGCGCACGATGCAGCTGGAAATGACGAATGGCGAACTGGCCATGGCGATGGAAGAGGCGCGCAGCGCCAACTATGCCAAGTCGGCTTTCCTGTCGTCGATGAGCCATGAATTGCGCACTCCGCTGAACGCTATCCTGGGTTTCGCGCAAATCCTCAGTTCCGACCGCCTGCCGTCGACCCTGGAGCAAAAGAAGGAGTTCGCCGGCCATATCCTGAAATCGGGGCGCCACCTGCTGACCTTGATCAATGAAATCCTCGACCTGGCCAAGGTGGAATCGGGCACGGTCAGCCTGTCGCTGGAACCGGTGGCCCTGGACGCCATCTTGCAGGAATGCCGCGACATGATCGCGCCGCTGGCCAGCCAGCGCGGCATCGGCATGGCCTTTCCCGACGCCTGTCCCCTGAACGTGCTGGCCGACCGCACGCGCCTCAAGCAGATTTTATTGAACCTGCTGTCGAATGCGCTCAAGTACAACCGCGAGCAGGGGCAGGTGGCCATCGATTGCAAGCCGCAGGCGGGCGGCCGGGTGCGCATCAGTGTGCGCGACACGGGCGTAGGCCTCACCGGCGAACAGGTGGCGCTGCTGTTCCAGCCCTTCAACCGGCTGGGGCAAGAGGGCGGCACGGAAGAGGGCAGCGGCATCGGCCTGGTGGTCACCAAGCGCCTGGTGGAGCTGATGGATGGCAGCATCGGCGTGACCAGCGCACCCGGCGAGGGCAGCACCTTCTGGATCGAGCTGCGCGTGGTCGATGCCTTGCCCGCGCCGGCAGCACTGGCCATGCCGCGGCCGGACCTGGCCGGGGCGTTGCTCGAGAATAGCGCCCCCGTCACCTTGCTGTACGTGGAAGACAATCCCGCCAACCTGACCCTGGTCGAGGAAATCGTGCGCTACTGCCCGCAATTGCAGCTGTTGACGGCAACGGATGGCCGCCTGGGCGTGGAAATGGCGCGCACGCATTTGCCGCAACTGATACTGATGGACATCAACCTGCCAAACGTGAATGGCACGGACGCGCTGAAACTGTTGCGCGCCGATCCGCGCACGGCGCACATCCCCGTCATCGCCCTGACGGCCAACGCCATGCCGGGCGACGTGGAGCGCAGCATGGCGCTGGGCTTTTACCGCTATCTGACCAAGCCGATCAACCTCGACGAATTTACCGAGGCGATCAACAGCACCCTGGCCTATGTGGCGCAGCAACGCCGGCAGAAGGGAACAGGCGCGCCATGATCAGCCAGGCCGATATCTATGCGGCGAAAATTCTCATCGTCGACGACCAGGAAGTCAATTTGCGCCTGCTCGAGCATTTGCTGCAAAGCGGCGGTTACACGTCTCTCACCAGCACCCTCGACGCGCGCGCCGTGGCCGGCCTGCACCAGCAGCAGCAGTTCGACCTGATCATCCTCGACCTGGTCATGCCCGGCATGAACGGCTATGCCGTGATGGATGCGCTGCGCCCGCTTGAGCTGGAAGGTTATCTGCCCGTGCTGGTGATCGCCGCCGACCCGGACGCCAAGCTGGCGGCGCTGGAAGCGGGCGCGCGTGACTTCATCAGCAAGCCCTTCGACGCGCTCGAGGTGCTCACGCGCATCCGCAACATGCTCGAAGTGCGGCTGCTGCACCGCGCCGCGCGTCACTACAACACGCTGCTCGAACGCACGGTGGGCCAGCGCACGGCAGAACTGCAGCGCTTTCGTGGCGCCGTGGATGCCACCACCGACGCCATCTTCCTCGTCGACCTACTGGGCATGACCCTGGTCGACGTCAACGACGGCGCTTGCCGCCTGCTCGGCTATACCCGCACCGAACTACTGGCGCTGGCGCCCGGCACCTTGCTGCCGTCGCCGCCGGCCCCGCCGCTGGCCGCACTGCCGGGCGGCCCGGCCCACCTGGCCACGGAAGTGACGGAATGCGAACTAGTGCGGCGCGACCTGAGCCTGGTGCCCGTGGAACTGGGCTGGCACTGGTATGCGCAGGCGCCCGTGGCGGGCGGGCAGGGTGCGGGCGGCTTGCTGCTGATCGCCGTGGCGCGCGACATCAGCGAGCGGCGCCAGGCGCAGGAGCGCCTGAAGCACCTGGCCCACTACGATGGCTTGACGGGGTTGCCGAACCGCAGCCTGTTCTACCAGACGCTGGCCCAGGCCGTCGACCTGGCGCAGGAAAAAAGCTGGCGCATCGTGGTGCTGTTCATCGCGCTGGACCGTTTTAAAAGCATCAACGACACCCTGGGCGCGGCGCTGGGCGACGAACTGCTGCGCCAGTTCAGCAACCGCCTGGTCGAATGCGTGCGCCTGCGCGACACGGTGGGACGCCTGGGCAACGACGAATTCGCGCTGATTCTCACCATGAGCCGCAACCAGCAGGAAGCCGTGGCGGTGGCCAACCAGGTGCGCGAAGCCTTGCGCGCGCCGTTCGACTTGCGCGGCCATGCGGCTACCCTGACGGCCAGCATCGGCATCGCCATGTATCCGGACGACGCGACCGACCCTGAAACGCTCATTAAATACGCGAATACGGCCATGGGCGGCGCCAAGCAGGCGGGCCGCGACGGCTACCGCTTTTTCACGGCCGGCATGAACGTGCAAGTGCTCGCGCGCCTGGACCTGGAACTGGCGCTGCGCCATGCGCTCGAACAGGATCAGTTCATCCTGTACTACCAGCCGAAAGTGGATTTGCGCACGGGCCGCATCAGCGGCGTGGAAGCGCTGCTGCGCTGGCGCCGTCCCGGCTACGGCCTGGTGGCGCCGGCCGAATTCGTGCCGGTGCTGGAAGACACGGGCCTGATCGTGCGCGTGGGCGCCTGGGTGATCCAGGCCGCCTGCCGCCAGATCGCCGAGTGGCGCGACAGTGAAGTGGGACCCGTGCACGTGGCCGTGAATGTGTCGAGCCGCCAGTTTGCCGAAGGCGACCTGGAAGGCGAAGTGACGCGCGCGCTGGCGCAGCACGATGTGGCACCCGAACTGCTGGAACTGGAATTGACGGAAACGGCGCTGATGTCGAACGCCGAGCGCACCATTGTCGTGCTGGGCAAACTGAAGAAAATCGGCGTGAAGGTGGCCATCGACGATTTCGGCACCGGTTACTCGAGCCTCGCCTACCTGCAGCGTTTCCCCATCGACAAGCTCAAAATCGACATCGCCTTCGTGCGCAACATCACCAGCAACCCGAACGACGCGGCCATCGCGCTGGCCATCGTCAGCATGGCGCACAGCCTGAAACTGAGCGTGGTGGCCGAGGGCGTGGAATCGCGCCCGCAGCTGGAATACCTGCGGCGCAACCGCTGCGATGAAATCCAGGGCTTTTATTTCAGCCGCGCCCTGCCGGCGCTGGAGCTGGGGCAGATGATCGTCGCCGGCGCCGGCCTGCCGCCCGGCCACGATCCGGCCGCCCAGCCGGCGCAGACCCTGCTCATCGTTGACGACGACGTCAACGTGCTGTCGTCCTTGCACCGCCTGTTCCGTCCCGAGGGCTATCAAATTCTCACGGCCAGCACGCCGGCCGAAGGGTTTGAAATGCTGGCCCTGCACCGGGTGCACGTCATCGTCTGCGACCAGCGCATGCCCAGCATGAGCGGCACGGAGTTCCTCAGCAAGGTGAAGGAACTGTACCCGGAAACCATCCGCATCATCCTGTCCGGCTACACGGGCCTGGAAGCCGTGCTCGACTCGATCAACCGGGGCGCCATCTACCGTTTTTATACGAAACCGTGGGATGACACCCAGCTGCGCGACAACATCCGCCTGGCCTTCCAACACTACTGGATGGTGAACCAGCCGGGGCTGGCGCGCGTGGCGGTACGCTGATTCTGCTGATTCTGCTGATTCCTTATTTTTATTCGCTGAAGTGGTCGAAAGAACTCAAGGCCAGATCCAGCGGCTGTCCCGCCGCATCCACCAGCCGCAAGCCTGATTGCGCCTCGATGCTGCCCACGCGTGTGACGGGCGTGCCGCAGCTTGCCGCCAGGGCGGCGATGGCGTCGCGCGACGAGGCGGGCGCCGTGAAGCACAGTTCATAGTCGTCGCCGCCGGCGGCCGTGTAGCGGCGGCGCAGGATGGTTGCTTGTTGCGCCAGCACGGGGCCGGCAGGCAGGGCGTCGACGTCGAGGGTGGCGCCCACCTGCGAGGCTTTTAATATGTGGCCAAGGTCTCCCACCAGCCCATCTGAAATGTCGATGGCCGCATGCGCGAGGCCCGCTTCGGCCAGGGCGCAGCCCAGCGCCACGCGCGGCGTGGGCGTGTGCATGCGCGCGGCGGCCATCAGCAGGTCGGCTGGCGCCAGCTCCTGTTCCATGCGGTAGCCGGCCAGCGCCAGGCGCGCGTCGCCCACGGCGCCGCTGACCCAGATATCATCGCCCGCCACGGCCGCGCTGCGGCGCAGGGCCTGGCCCGGCGCCAGTTCGCCAAACACGGTGATGCAGATATTCAAGGGCCCCTTGGTGGTGTCGCCGCCGATCAATTCGCAGCCAAATTCATCGGCCAGTGCAAACAGGCCTTCGGCAAAGCCCGCCAGCCAGGCGCGTTCCGCTTGCGGCAGCGACAGGGCCAGGGTAAATGCCACGGGGCGCGCGCCCATGGCGGCCAGGTCGGACAGGTTCACGGCCAGGCTTTTGTGGCCCAGCATGCGGGCGTCGGCGCCGGCGAAGAAGTGCCGGTCTTCGACCAGCATGTCCGAGGAGATGGCGATCTGCTTGCCGGCGCCGGGCGTGAGCAGCGCGCAATCGTCGCCGATGCCCAGGGTGGCGTGGCCGGGGCGCTGGCGCACGAAATATTGTTTGATCAGGTCGAATTCGGAAAGCGCGTCGTGTGGGGCCATGGCGTGGTCTGTTCGTTGAATGATGGTGTGGCCCGGCTATTATAGGCTGGCATACAATAGGCGCCTTTGCCACTGCCGAGCAGCTTACTATGCCCATCCTTGATATTCACGTCCTGTTGCAATCCTGGCTGGACCATGGCTGGTTGCGCGATCCGCAAGCCGTCGGCCTTACCACTTTCGAGGCGCAGGAGCTGGTGGCGCGCGGCTTCGATGCCATCAGCGACGGCGGCCAGCTGTGCCTGTACGAGGACGAACGCCTGTTCCGCCGCGCCGGCCGGCCCGTGCGGGCATCGTTCAAGCTGTATCTGCAGCGTGGCCAGCTGGGCGCGAATGGCCTGGACCTCGGTGAGCAGGTGCACCTGGCCGGCTTCCTGCGCGCGGCGCGGCAGCCTTTGCCGGCGTTTCGCGTGCTGCTCGAGCAGGGGGCCGCAGCGGCGCCCTGCTGTTCGACAGCGGCCTGGTGCTGCAGTTTTCCGCCAACTTGCGCGGCAAGCCCCGTCATTACTATCTGACCCTCGTCGAGGGTCACGTGGCCGACGCCCATGTTCCAGACCGCGACAGCGATATCGACTTGCGCGCGGCCAGCGTGGGCCATGTCCAGGCCCTGTACGACAGCCGTGACACTGCCGAACTGCAGCGCCTGGCCCGGCGCGGCAATGCGGCGCTGCGCGAGCTGGCGCACCTGCTTTCCTAGCCTTTCTTCGCCTGCGCCATGCTCTGCAGCAGCTTGGCCAGCAACTCGTCTAGTTGGCGCTGTTCGTCCGCGCTAAGCGCCGACAGCATCGCGCGCTCGTTTTCCACGTGCAGCAGCACCAGATGTTCAATCAGTTCCAATCCCCTTTGTGTCAGGGCCACCAGCACGCCGCGCCGGTCCGTCGGATGTTTCTGGCGCTCGATCAGGCCGGCCGCTTCCAGCCGGTCGATGCGGTTGGTCATGCCGCCCGAAGACAGCATGGCCGCCTCGTACAGGGCCGTCGGCGTCAGGCTGTAGGGCGCGCCCGAGCGGCGCAAGGTGGCAAGCACGTCGAATTCGCCCGGTTGCAAGCCGTGTTCGGCAAATAGCGGGTTGAGCCAGTCGCGCGCCATCAGCTGCGCCACCGTGCCCAGCTGGCCCACCAGCTGCATGGCACGGGTATCCATCTGCGGCATTTCGCGCTGCCATTGTGCGGCGGCAAATTGCGCGCGCGTGTGTTCTTGCGGGGTATCTGTCATGGGGCATCCATTTATCTCGACCTCAAGATAGATTTCTATCTTTATGTTAAGATACTTTTCATCGAGTCATACTGATGACGCATTAAACCATGTGCCTCCCAGCGAGGCAAGGACTATCCCATGCCTTCCGCACGACCTGCCACTTCCCCTTCTTCTTCCGCTTCCTCGGCCCTGCTGGTGGCCGCCATCATCCTGCTGGGCTTGAACCTGCGCCCCATCCTGGCGGCCATCGGCCCCTTGCTTGACAGCATCCAGGTCAGCACCGGCATCAACAATGCCGACGCGGGCTTGCTGACCACCGTGCCCGTGTTCGCCATGGGCGTGTGCGCCTTGCTGGGCGCGCAACTGCAGCGCCGCCTGGGCGTGGCGCGCGGCATCTCGCTGGGCATCGCCATCATCGCTGCCGCCTGCGCGCTGCGCTGGCCCTTGCATGGCAGCGGCGGCCTGATCGCCACGGCGGCCCTGGGTGGCCTGGGCATTGCACTGGTGCAGGCGCTGCTGCCGGCCTTCATCAAGCGCCATTTCCCCGCGCGGGCAGGCCAGTTGATGGGGTTTTATACGACGGGCATCATGGGCGGCGCGGCCATTGCCGCCGCCTCCGCTTCCCCGCTGGCGCAAAGCTTGGGCTGGCAAGCGCTGCTGGCCCTGTGGGCCCTGCCTGCCGTGGCCGCCGCGCTGCTGTGGCGCCGCGCAGCCGCTTCGCGCGTGGAGGTGGCCAGCGGCGCGGGCGCCAGCCTGCCCGTGGGCAGCGGTCGCGCCTGGCTGCTGATGGTGTTCTTTGGCATCGGCACGGGCGCCTATACGCTGGTGCTGGCCTGGCTGCCACCGTTTTATACGGAGCTGGGCTGGAGTGCGGCCGACAGCGGCTTGCTGCTCGGTGGCCTGACCCTGGTGGAAGTGCTGGCGGGACTGGTTATTTCCAGCATCATCCACCGCTTTCCCGACCGCCGTATCCTGTTGCTGACCGTCTTGCTATCCGTGCTGGCCGGCCTGGCTTGCCTGATCGTGGCACCCGCGCAACTGGCGCTGCCGGCCGTGATCCTGCTGGGCTGCGGCATCGGCTCCCTGTTTCCCCTGTCGCTGATCGTCAGCATGGACCACGTGCGTGACCCGGCCGGCGCCGGCGCGCTGCTGGGCTTTGTGCAGGGCGGCGGTTACA
Source organism: Janthinobacterium lividum (assembly GCF_023509035.1). Classification (NCBI taxonomy): domain Bacteria; kingdom Pseudomonadati; phylum Pseudomonadota; class Betaproteobacteria; order Burkholderiales; family Oxalobacteraceae; genus Janthinobacterium; species Janthinobacterium lividum. The sequence continues at coordinate 1,717,234 of NZ_CP075583.1, forward strand.
TCATCGCCAGCAGCATGCCGTTCATTGCCGGCCTGATCCGCCAGCACTCGTCCAGCCTGGCCCAGGCGTGGATGGTGATGGCCGGTGGCGTGGTGGTGTTGTTGCTGATCGCCGTGCGCTTCGCGCCGGGCGGAATGCTGGTCCAGCCGTGCGCCGGCCGCGTATCCTGAGCTGCTATATTGCGCCAACTCGTCAAATCAGGAACCAGCCACGTATGGATATCGTCGACCACTATCTCGCAGGTGTACTCAAGGCATTGCCGCCGGAGCCGTTGGCGGAGCTGGCGCTGGCCAGCGGCGCCAGCGCGGCGCAACTGGCCAGCCTGCGCCTAACGTATCCGCTGTGCCCTGACAGCTTGCTGCGCTTGCTGGGCAAGTACAACGGCACTTACTACCAGGAGTATGCCAGCGGCACGGTGCTGGTGTACATGCTGGGCTCGGACGTGTTCGAGTATCCGTATTATTTGAGTTCCGTCGAGCAGATACTGGAGGACGGGCAAGCGAACCAGCGCAGCATCGCCGATATCTATGGCCATTACCTGGAAGACGACCCCGGCATCGTCGACGTGCGCATCGACGCCGGCATCAAGCAGGGCCAGCGCCTGTGTTTTTCGCATTGCATGAACAATGGCGGCTCCTCGCGGCTGTATATCGATTTCACGCCCACGGCGTCGGGCACGGTGGGACAGGTCGTGCGCTTCCTGCATGACCCAGACAACTATCAGGTCATCGCCGACAGCTTTGATGCCTATCTGCAAATGCTGATCGATAACGACTATGCATTTCTGGTCGATGAAAATTTTGAATAGCCCAGCCACGCCACCCTCCCTGTTGCCCGCCAACCGCCGCATCGTGCTGTCCGGCGAGGATGCGCTGCGCATCTTGCGCGAAATCGAATTCCTGCTGCAGTCGCTGCATCACATCGGCCGTCATTATTATCCCGACGGCGACGATGACGGCGCCGATGCCCAGCGCCGCGCGCAGTATTGCGCGGAGACGACGCGCTTCATCGACGCGCAGCAAGCCACGACCCGCCTGGCGCTGATGCGCAGCATCCTGTCCGCGCCGTTCGACACGACCCTGGGAGCGGACGAGATGGACGATATCGAGCGCGCCGTCGAGGCGCTGCCGCTGTGGCGTGCTCCCGGTGACTCATAAAAAAAACTAATTGAAATCTAAAATTTGATAGTTTTTCCTGTTCGGAGCGTTTGTGCCGCCGGACGGCCTTACAATGCTAGGTTATGCGTTTTCGTGATATCAGACTGTGGCTAGCGGAAAATACCTAGCTAATTGAAAGAATCGGTCTGATAAAATCCGGAACACCCGATCGACCAAACAGGAAGGCAGCACAGCATGGATTCGTCATCTGATAAAAAAGAAGAATTGCGTCAACAATTGCGCTTGGCCGCACTCGAGTATCACGAGTGCCCGCGCCCCGGCAAAATCAGCGTGACGCCGACCAAACAACTGACCAACCAGCGCGACCTGGCACTGGCCTACTCGCCAGGCGTGGCCGCTCCCTGCGAAGAAATCGTCATCGATCCTGCCAATGCCTATAAATATACGGCGCGCGGCAACCTGGTGGCCGTCATCACCAACGGCACGGCCGTGCTGGGACTGGGCAATATCGGCCCGCTGGCCGCCAAGCCGGTGATGGAAGGCAAGGGCGTGCTGTTCAAGAAGTTCGCCGGCATCGACGTCTTCGACATCGAAATCAACGAGATGGACCCGGACAAGCTGGTCGACATCATCGCTTCGCTGGAACCGACCTTTGGCGGCGTGAACCTGGAAGACATCAAGGCGCCCGAGTGCTTCTACATCGAGCGCCAGCTGCGTGACCGCATGAAGATTCCCGTCTTCCATGACGACCAGCACGGCACCGCCATCATCGTCGGCGCGGCCATCCTGAACGGCCTGAAAGCCGTCGGCAAGAAAATCGAGGACTGCAAACTGGTCGTCTCGGGCGCGGGCGCCGCGGCGCTGGCTTGCCTGGACCTGATCGTCGACCTGGGCTTCCCGCTGAAAAAACATCTACGTCACCGACCTGGCCGGTGTCGTCTACAAGGGCCGCACGGAACTGATGGACCCGGACAAGGAACGCTTCGCGCAAGACACGCCGCTGCGCACCCTGGCCGAGATCATCCCGGACGCCGACATTTTCCTCGGCGTCTCCGCCGGCGGCGTGCTGAAGCAAGACATGGTGCGCAAGATGGCGCCGAACCCGCTGATCCTGGCGCTGGCCAACCCGAATCCGGAAATCCTGCCGGAAGAAGTCAAGGCCGTGCGCAGCGACGCCATCATCGCCACGGGCCGTTCGGACTATCCGAACCAGGTCAACAACGTGCTGTGCTTCCCGTACATCTTCCGCGGCGCCCTCGATTGCGGCGCGACGACGATCACGCGCGAAATGGAAATCGCCGTCGTGCACGCGATCGCCGACCTGGCGCATGCCGAGCAGTCCGACATCGTCGCCACCACCTACGGCATCAGCAACCTGTCGTTCGGTCCTGAATACCTGATCCCGATGCCGTTCGATCCCCGTTTGCTGATCAAGATCGCGCCAGCGGTCGCCAAGGCGGCTGAGGAATCGGGCGTCGCCACGCGTCCGATCAAGGATCTGCAAGCGTACGCGGACAGCCTGCAGCAATTCGTCTACCGCAGCGGCACCTTCATGAAGCCGCTGTTCCTGATGGCCAAATCCACGCCGGCCGAGCTCAAACGCATCGTCTACGCCGAAGGCGAAGAAGAGCGCGTGCTGCGCGCCGTGCAAGTGGTGGTCGATGAAAAACTGGCGCGTCCTATCCTGGTCGGCCGTCCGCCCGTGCTCGAAGCGCGCATCCAGAAATTCGGCCTGCGCCTCAAGCAAGGCGTCGACTTCGACGTCATCAACCCGGACTTCGACGAGCGCTATCGCGAATACTGGAACACGTATTACGCCATGACCAGCCGCAAGGGCGTTACCGAGGAATACGCGAAGCTGGAAATGCGCCGCCGCCACACCCTGATCGGTTCGATGATGATCCACAAGGGCGACGCCGACGGCATGATCTGCGGCACCTTCGGCACCACCCAGCTGCACCTGAAATACATCGACCAGGTGCTGGGCAAGCGCGCCGGCAGCAATGTCTACGCCGCCATGAACGTCTTGATCATGCCGGAACGCCAACTGGTGATGGTCGACACGCACGTCAATGAAAACCCGGACGCCGAACAATTGGCCGAGATCACCATCATGGCCGCCGAAGAGATGACCCGTTTCGGCCTGTCGCCGCGCGCGGCCTTGCTGTCGCACTCAAACTTCGGTTCCAGCGACAGCGCCTCGGCGCAAAAGATGCGCGCCGCGCTGGCCATCATCAAGGAACGCGCGCCTGACCTGGAAATCGACGGCGAAATGCACGGCGATACGGCCCTCGACAGCAAGCTGCGTCAAAAACTCATGCCAAACTCGGCACTGAAGAACGACGCCAACCTGCTCGTCATGCCGAACATCGAATCGGCCAACATCGCGTACAACCTGGTGAAGACGGCAGCCGGCAATGGCATCGCCGTGGGCCCGATCCTGCTCGGCTGTGCCAAGCCCGTGCACATCCTGACGCCATCGGCCACCGTGCGCCGCATCGTCAACATGACGGCCCTGTGCGTGGTCGATGCAGTCGCCCAGCGTAAAGTCTAAGCGTTAGCTGCTCATGAAAAGCCACCTCATCCGCAAGGAGAGGTGGCTTTTTTACATTGGCGCCACGGGCAGGGCCGTGGCCGGATGGCGGCGCAGGTAATAGTGGCGGTACAACATGATCTCGCCCCACACCAGCAGCAGCGCTACCAGCGTGAACAGGCCCAGCGTAATCTTGAGCGAGTTGAAATAGGCGCTGGCCTGCTGTTTGATGGCGTCGATGAAAATCATCGGCACTGACTTGTCGAGTTTGCTGAAGTCGGCCTGGCGCGCCACATCGGTGGTCAGGCGCACGGCCAGATCGGTGCCCAGCGTGGCCAGTTCGCCCGTCGCCTGTCCACGGAAGTTGGCGCCCTTGAGCGCTTCACCGAGCAGGCCGACCCTGGCGATCAGCTGTTCCTGCAGCACTTGCGTCAGCAGCACGCTGCCGCGGCGCAGAATGAATTCATTGATCCAGCGCGCTTTGCTGCGTTCCCAGTAACTGCTGGATGTGGGTCGGTAATACATGCCTTGCACGAATGGCTCGATCAGGCTGCGCATGCTGATGGGCTGGCCCGGGGCGATCAGCTTGACCTGCTGTTCCAGGTAGACGCGCAGCGCTGGCATCTGTGCTTCGAACACCGGTTGCAGGTCGCGCTCAAGGGCCTGGCTGACCACGCGGTGCACGCTGTGTACGGCGCCAAACCCGCCAGCGAGGAGCGGCAGCGCGACCAGTATCAACACATAGCTGAGTTTGGCGGCCACATGCCAGGCAGGCGGACGGCGCACCAGCAGGCATTTTCTGGCCAGCTGATAGCAGATGCCGACCGCCAGCACAAAGCCGATCACGCCATACAGCAGCATCCACGGCAGGACGGTCCACAGCAGATCGCTGCCGAACGGCGCCAGGGTGCTACCCCAATTGAATAGTTGTTGCTCCATGTACATTGCCTTGAAGTAAGTAATCAGGCAATTATAGCTATTTAACAAACAGACTTGGCGCGCTTGATCTCAATGTGCCATCAGCACGGGCGCGACAGGTCGGCGTGGACGAGGATGGATTTGTAAGCCATGTTGTCACTCGGTAGTCAGGATGGCAACAAGGCTAGAACGGCAACACGGGCAAGTCCAGCATTGCCGTGCCTAGCGGCGGTTTTCTTATGGAGGACTTGATATGGGTCAAAAAGAGACACGCCATGGTCATTTGCAATGCCATTTCCTGAAAATGCCGATCTACTTGATATGCATCAATATGTTCGGGGCACAGCCAGCGATAATGGTCTTGAACTCCTTGCCCTTCCAGTGGTCTGCATCGGCGCCGGCGCCATCTGTCCGGTACTTGCTTGTGTGACGCAACAACGCTGGCCGTGGCGGGAGTTCACTTAATTGTAGGGCTGCAAATCCAGCCAGACGGCATACGACAAGCGCTTGCCGTTCCACAGGCCGCCGCCGCGGATGACGGCGTCGCACGAGGTCAGCTGGCCTACCAGGTCCATGCGGCCCAGGTTGCGGCGCAGGCGCAGGGCGTCGTTGTGCGACAGGTAGCCGACCAGTTGGCCATCAATGAAGACGGCGATGGCCTTGTCCTGGAACGGGTTGGCGTCGTCGCAGATGAGCAGGGCCAGGCATTTTTCTTCCGCGTTACCGGGACCGTGCTCGCCGGCCAGTTTGGCGATGGCGGGCTGGTACATCGATTCGTTTTCCACTTCCGACGCAAAGCGCCCCTCATCGCTCCAGTGATGCGCGGGTGCGCCGGGAGGGATCGCCGGCACGTACTGACGCACCGAGACGAGCGGCTTGTGCAACGGTTTCACGGGCGTGCGGCCGCTGAAGACGTAATACAGCAGGGCGATGACGATCACGATGGCAAGCAGGTAAAGCATGGTATCTCTCTGATTTCTAAGGTGGGAACCGGGGCGCGGGCGCGCTGCGCGGCATTGCCGCTACTATAGCAAGTTCGCTGCCTGATCCCGGGTAAATCTGCCCATCAGATGGCGGCGCCGGCGCAGTGCGCGCGGGTCGATCAGCACGATGGGCGAGGCGCCCGTCAAGCCCGAATAATACTGGCCGTGCCGGCGCAGGACGAAGGCGTAGTCGCGCAGCGCGTGGCCGTGCGCCAGCATGCGCGCGTCGCAATCGACTTCGATGGCAAAGCGCAGCCGGTGCACCTGCCACCACAGAGGCAGGTTCCACGGCATGAGCACGATCAATGCGTAGGCCAGGGCCAGCAGCTGCGGGTCGCGCGCGGCCAGCCGGCATTGCGCGTGCGCCAGCAGCAGCGCCTGCTGCCGGGGTGGAATCAGCGAAAGCCAGACGGGCATCACGATGCGGGGCCGCAGCAGCCCCGCCACGCAGGGGCCGATGCCGCCGCTGAGGAAGACGGGCGTGCCCAATAACGCTGTTTTCTGCCAGCGGAGCTGGTGCGACAGCAGCCAGACGCTGCGCAGCGCCAACAGCAGCAGCATGCCCACCGACAAGACAAACCAGCCCAGTTTCAGCTGCGCCTGTTCCGCCGGCATGGCCGCCAGCACGCCGGGCAGCCACGCCAGGGGCAAGGTGACGGACGTGGCGATGGCCGCCAGCCACAACCAGCGCGTCGTGCGCCCGCGCCGATGCAGCAGGCGCTCGGTCCGCCAGGCGGCAGCGCTCAACAGCAGCGCCAGCGTCATGCTGGATAGCAGCCAGGCCGGCATCGGGCGCCTAGCGTTTCAGCGCCATGCCGACCGAGGCGGGCGCCGTATGCTTGAAACCGAATTGCGCATACAGGTCTTGCGCCTGGCCATCGGCGATCAGGCTGACATACGCGCTTTCCGGCACGTCGCTGTCGATGAACCGGCGGATTTCGCGCATGATCAGCTTGCCCAGGCCCTTGCCCTGGTGGGCCGGCAGCACGGCGATATCGACTACCTGGAAGAAGCAACCGCCATCGCCGATGATACGACCCATGCCCACCACCTCGTCGCCATGCAGGATTTGCACGGCAAACAGGGAGTTGGGCAAGCCCTTGGCTGCCGCCTCGGTGGTTTTCGCGCTCAGACCGGCGGCAACGCGCAGGTGCTGGTAGGTGGCGATGGCGGGAATGGCCAGGCGGGTGGAGTAGGGCGATGTTGCGGTCAAAGTGGTCTCCTGTAGAAATAGTTTGGAGAGGCAATTATAGGCGGCGATGGATTTCCGTGGCGGCATGCTTTTTTCGCCGCGCGCTATGTCGTCCAGGCGGCTTTTGCGCTATGGTGGCGGCATCCCTCTATTTGTTGAAAGCACGCCATGTCCGCAGGATTTACCGCCACCGAGTTGTCCGTTATCAATGAAGACGACGCCCTGATCACCACCCTGGCCGCGCCCGCCGGCAAAGGCGAGCCCGTCTACCTGATGCTGCAGCGCGCCGACGAGTATGGCGAGCAGGACGTGGCCATGGGCATGGACGAACCCTACATCGAATATGGCGGCCAGGAATTTGCTTGGTACGGCCGCATGCACGCGGTGATCCTGCATCCGAACCGATTGTCCGTGCAGATGGATGCCGAGGCGGCCATGCAGATGGATGACGACGGCCAGATCGACGTGCGTTTTAATTTGACGCCGGAGCGCTACGCCCAGCTGCAACAGGCGCTGCGCACCACGTTTGAAGGCTGCGATTACTATCGCGAGGAACGTTGATCTGGACGGACGGCACCGGTCATGGTGTCGTTTATGCTTGATGGCTGGTATTGACTGAGGGAGAGGGCGATGATTGTGCTGATACTCGGTTTGCTGCTGTTCCTGGGCTTGCACTCGGTGCGTATCGTCGCCGATGGCTGGCGCGGCGCCCAGCTGGCGCGCCTCGGCGAAAAGCGCTGGAAGGGGCTGTATTCCCTCGTGGCGTTTGCCGGGCTGGGCCTGATCATCTGGGGCTACGGCCTGGCGCGCCAGCAGCCGCAGGTGCTGTGGACGCCACCCATGGGCTTGCGTCACGCCAGCGGCCTGCTGATGCTGTTGTCGCTGATTTTACTGGCGGCGGCCAATGTGCCGCGCAACCGCATCAAGACCCTGGTGCACCACCCCATGCTGCTGGGCACGCAACTCTGGGCAGTCGCGCATCTGCTGGCCAATGGCAACGTGGCCGACGTGCTGCTGTTCGGCGGCTTTCTCGTTTGGTCGTCAGTGGATATGTATTCCGCCGTGCAGCGCGACCGCGCGGCCGGGGTGGCATACCCGGGCGGCACCATGGCAGGCACCTTGATCGCCATAGTCGCGGGCTGTGCGCTGTGGCTGCTGCTGGCGTTCTGGCTGCACGGCGTGCTGTTTGGCGTGCGGCCGTTTGGATAGGCGGATGGCCGCAAGCGCAATTGCGTGCGTTTCAGCATTGTCGATACGGAGTGGGAAGGTGTGAAGGCGGGGTTGCAACTGAGGCTAGCTGTTGGCGCAAAAAAACCCGCAGCATCTGGCGATGGGCGGGTTTGATCAGGTACTGCCAAAACATGTTCTGTGGTGCCGGGAGCCGGAATCGAACCGGCACGCTGTTTCCAGCGCGGGATTTTGAGTCCCGTGCGTCTACCTATTCCGCCATCCCGGCAACGCGAGACGCATTATCACTGATTTATCGCGATCCGGCAAGTTTTTCGCTTGGCATATGGTTTAGCCCATTAATCGGACGCTGCCTTTGCATGAAAAACGCCGTCCGGGGCGTAGACCCGGGACGGCGTTGTCGGACGGCGGCTGGGCCAGTATCAGTTATGCACGGAGTTTAACTGGCGCGCGATGATGTCGTGGTTGAGCCAGATGACGGGGGCTTGCGGCTCCGACATGGCGTGGAACATCAGCGGGCCCGTGCCTTCCAGTACCAGCGAGCTCAGATGGTCGGTGATCAGTTCCTTGCGGTCCTTGTGCAGCTTGGTGATGTCGTCCGAAGTGCCGATCATGACGTCGGCCAGCTCTGGCGTGTTGTTCATCGGCCAGGCGGCGAAGTTGCGGAACTGCACGCTGGTGGCGTCGCCGTTGTAGGCGGCGATACGGTCGAGCAAGTCTTGCAGCGAGACGCCGTCTTCCAGCAAGCCCTGGCAGATTTTCCATTGCTCTTCGGCCCAGGCGCTGCCGCCTTCTTTTTCAGCGCGTCGAGCAGGGGGAACAGGGACAGTTCCACGCCGACGAAAATGTCGGACGAGTTCGTGCGGATTTCCGGGCAGTTGAAGACGGTGGCCTTGATGCCTTTTTCCCACGCGGCCTTGGCCACGTTTTCCAGGCGCATCTTTGCCAGGCCTTGCGTGTAGTTGCTATACGTTTGCCACTGGTATTTGCCGTCGATCAGGATCTCGGTGCCGTGGTAGCCGTAGGCGCTGTAGCGCACCTGGCCGCCAGCTTGCTCGATGCGGGCGCGGATGGCGGCGCTGCCGTCGATCAGGTGCTGCAGGGTATTGGCCGTGACTTCGTCGAAGTTCATCAGGATCAATTTGCCCAGGTCGCTGTCGAGCAGGGCGCGCGAGGACATGAAGCGCTCGCCGCGGCCCTTGTAGATGCGGTTGGCGATGGCTAGGAAGACTTTGACTTTCGGAATGCCGCCAGCCATGGTGTGGGCGAAATATACATTGCTGCCGTCAGGGATCAGGCTGTCCAGTTCCGCCATGGCTTTCGCCACGGAAGCGCTGAAGCGGGCGATGCCGGCTTCGCGGCAGCGTTCGATCTGCGCCCAGTCCAGCTTGTCTTCTTGCCAGCTCTTCAGGGTCATGTCGGCCAGCAGGGCCGTCGGGGTCGGTTCGCCGGCTGGCGCGTCGAGGTCGAAACCGGCCATCAGCGGCACATTGATGATGCGGCCGCCCAGGTTGGCTTCGGCTTCGGCCAGCTCTTCCGCGTTCAGCGGGCGCAGCGCCATGTTTTCATCGCGGCGGCCGACCGTCATGCCGACGATATTCATGCCTGCCTTGCGCGCTTCGTCCAGCAAGCCATTCACATAGCCGCGGCCGAACAGCTCGCCGAACAGTACAAAGGTGTCGCCCTTGCGGAAGATATTTTTTTGCGGGATGTCTCTTAAGGACGTGATCTCGGTCATGGTGTCAATTCAATCAAAAATTAGCAGGGCAGACGGCTAGTGCTACTGCCTGCTGGTTCAACATAGTGTTAAATTATGCGCCATTTCAGCGGGGAAGATCCTGTTGCGAATGATTCTCGACTGGAATGGCATCTTCTTCTTCATGCAGCTCTTATTCTTTCGCCATGGCGTATTTTACGCTGCCCCGGCGCATAGCGCCTGCGGACTGGCCTGGCAGGCGCCGATATTACCCCAGCTTGGCCATGCTGGTAAGTAAAATTGATCTAAAACAAATCCTGCTGGCCGGACACAAGGCGCGAAAAATCGTCGCCCAGAAACGGCAGTATCGCGTCGGCCACCGGCTGCAGCTGGCGCGTCAGGTAGTGGTGGTAGTCGATGGGCGAGCGCTGGGTTTCCAGCGGCTCCGGCCCCGCTACCGTGATGACATAGCTGATCCAGCCGCCATTCTGGTATTGCAATGGTCGTCCCTGCGCCAGGTTGTAGGCGTCGGCCGTGCGCGCCGCGCGCACGTGGGGCGGCACGTTGCGCTGGTAGTCGCCGAGCGGGCGGCGCAAGCGCTTGCGGTAGACCAATAAAGTATCGAATTCGCCACGCACCGTGCGCGCCACATAGTCGCGCACATAATCCTGGTAGGCGGCGCGCTGGAAGATGCGCAGGTACAAGGCTTGCTGGAATTGCTGCGCCAGCGGCGTCCAGTCGCTGCGCACCGTTTCCAGGCCCTTGTAGACCATCTGTTCGCTGCCGTCGGGTTTGCCCACCAGGCCCGCGTAGCGTTTCTTGCTGCCTTCTTCCGAGCCGCGGATGGTGGGCATCAGGAAACGCCGGTAATGCGTCTCGAATTCCAGCTCCAGCGCATTCTCCAGGCCAAATTCTTCGCGCAGGTAGGCATCCCACCAGGCATTCACGTGCGTCACCAGGGCGCGGCCGATCTTGCCCGCCTCTTCGTCGCTATGCGCTGTTTTGAGCCACACAAAGGTGGAATCCGTGTCGCCATAGATCACCTGGTAACCCTGCTCGGTGATCAGTTCCCGCGTGCGGTGCATGATGTCGTGGCCGCGCAAGGTGATCGACGAGGCCAGGCGCGGGTCGAAAAAGCGGCAGCCGCTTGACCCCAGCACGCCATAAAACGCGTTCATGATGATTTTTAACGCCTGCGACAGGGGCGCGTTGCGCTCGCGCTTGGCCGTCTCGCGTCCTTGCCACACTTGTTCCACGATGGCGGGCAGGCAATGTTTGACCCTTGAAAACTGCGCGCCCCGGTAGCCGGGCACGGTATCGGCTTCGTCGCCGCTGGTGCCCACCACCAGGCCCACCGGGTCGATCAAAAAGGTGCGGATGATGGACGGGTACAGGCTTTTATAGTCGAGCACCAGCACGGAATCGTACAGCCCCGACTGCGAATCCATGACGAAGCCGCCGGGGCTGTTGTCGCCGGAGACATCGCCCAGGTTGGGCGCCACATAACCCTGCCGGTGCATCAGCGGCAAGTACAGGTGCTCGAAGGCGGCCACGGAGCCGCCGCTGCGGTCGGCCGCCAGGCCCGTCACGCTGGCCCGTTCCAGCAAGAAGGTCAGCAACTCGGTCTTGGCAAAGATGCGCGTGACCAGTTCGCAATCCTTGAGGTTGTAGCGCGCCAGCGCCGGCTTATCCTCACGGAAACGCCGGTCGATCTCGGCCATGCGCTGGTAGGGATTGTCGATGGACTTGCCTTCGCCCAACAGCGTTTGCGCCACGTTTTCCAGGCTGAACGAGGAGAAATTCCACGTCGCCGACTTCAAGGCTTCGATGCCGTCGATGATCAGCCGGCCCGCCGCAGCGGCAAAATAGTGTTCCTGCTTGCCGCCATGTTCGCGCCATTCCATCACGGCGCCGCCCCGCCCCAGCCGCAAGGGCACCTGGTAGCGTTCGGCGTGTTCGCGCAGCACGCGCAAGTCGAACTGCACCAGGTTCCAGCCGATGATGGCGTCCGGATCGTGGCGCTCCATCCACGTGTTCAAGCGTTCGAGGATCTGTGCGCGCGAGTCGCAGTATTCGAGGTCGAAGTCGCGTTCCCCGTCGACGCCGTTTGGCGATCCCAGCATGTAGACCTGGCGCTGGCCGCAGCCTTCCAGCGCCAAAGAATACAGCTCGCCATACGCCGTCGTCTCGATATCGAGCGACACCAGTTTCAAGGTGGGGCGATAGCCGGGCGCCGGCCTCAGCTGCACTTCCTGCAGGGTGTCTCCGCTGAACGATACCGGCGCTGTAATAAAACGCTCCATCAGGTAGCGCTCGGGCGGGCGGATGTCGGCTTCGTACACATCGACGCCGTACGCGCGCAACTGTTTTTCCAGCTTCAGCAAATGCCGGTATTGCTTGCAGTACAGCCCCAGCACGGGGCGGTGCTGGAAATCGCACAGCGACAGGGGACGCAGCTCCGCATGGCGCTCGCCGCGCAGCAGCTGTTGCGCTTGTTCCTGCTGCTCCATGGGAAGGAAGGCGACCGCCGTCTGCACGGGCAGGCGCACGTGGCGGGGCCCGGCGTCCGTTGCCAGCCAGAAATCGACTTCCGTACCAGCGCTGGTATCGCGCCAGTGGCGGGTCAGGATGAAGCCCTGTTCGAGGGGGTGCTGGGTATTGCCTGTCATGGTGCCGTGAGTGTCTGGTGTGCTGGCCTGCACATTACAGCAAGCTGACGCAGGGTGGGGGCGGTTGCGGCTATAATTTTCTGCATCGAAGACGATAACAAGAGCGCGTCGCGCCACACACCCTGGAGACAGCATGCAAGCAATGAGTTATGTACACGGCGCCCACGAGACGCCGTTGATCGGCGAAACGATAGGCGCTTACCTGGACGGCATCGCTGCCCGCTACGGCCAGCACGACGCCCTGATCGTGGCGCACCAGAACGTGCGCTGGACGTATCTTGAGTTCCAGCAGCGCGTGCACCGGCTGGCCGCCGGCCTGCTGAAGCTGGGCTTGCAGCCGGGCGACCGGGTCGGCATCTGGTCGCAAAATTGCGCGGAATGGGTGCTGACGCAGTTCGCCACGGCGAAAGCCGGCTTGATCATGGTCAACATCAATCCCGCCTACCGGCGCTCGGAACTCGAATACGTGCTCGACAAGGTGCAATGCAGCGCACTGATCCTGTCGCCCAGCTTCAAGTCCAGCGACTACCTGGCCATCGTGCAGGACGTGGTGCCGGAAATTGCCCGTTCGCGCGCGGGCGCCCTGCAGTCGCCGCGCCTGCCCCAGTTGCGCCACGTCATCCGCCTGGGCGCGGCCGCCACACCCGGCATGCACAACTTCGACGCCTTGATGGCGGGTATCTCCGACGTCGACCTGGCGCACCTGGAAGAGGTGAGCGCCACCTTGCAGTTTGACGATGCCGTCAATATTCAGTTCACGTCCGGCACCACGGGCGCGCCGAAAGGCGCCACCTTGACGCACCACAATATCCTGAATAACGGTTTTTTCATCGGCGAAGCCATGCGCCTGACGCAACAGGATCGCTTGTGCATTCCCGTGCCTCTGTACCACTGTTTCGGCATGGTACTGGGCAACCTGGCCTGCGTGACGCATGGCGCGGCCATGGTGTTTCCCGGCGAAGGCTTCGACCCGAAAGGCGTGCTGGAAACCGTGCAGGCCGAGCGCTGCACGGGCTTGCATGGCGTGCCGACCATGTTCATTGCCATCCTCGACCATCCTGATTTCAAGCAATACGACCTGTCGAACTTGCGCACCGGCATCATGGCCGGCTCGCCGTGCCCGATGGAAGTCATGACGCGCGTCATCGAATTGATGCACATGGCGGAAATCACGATTGCGTACGGCATGACGGAAACGTCGCCCGTCAGCTTCCAGACGGCGATCGAAGACCCGCGCGAAATGCGCGTGTCGTCCATCGGCCGCGTCCATCCGCACCTGGAGGTGAAAATCATCGATGCGGAAGGACGCATCGTGCCGCGTGGCGAAAAGGGCGAATTGCTCACGCGCGGCTATTCCGTGATGCAGGGCTACTGGGGCGACCCTGAAAAAACCAGTGAGGCCATCGACGCGGCGCGCTGGATGCACACGGGCGACCTGGCCGTGATCGACGCCAACGGCTTTTGCAGCATCGTCGGCCGCTCGAAGGACATGGTCATCCGTGGCGGCGAAAATATCTATCCGCGCGAAGTCGAGGAATTCCTGTACCGCCACCCGAGCGTGCTCGATGTGCAATGCGTGGGCGTGCCGGACGCCAAGTATGGCGAAGAGTTGTGCGCTTGCATCATCTTGCGACCGGGCACGCAGGCCACCAGCGACGACATCCGCGCCTTTTGCGATGGGCAGATCGCTTATTACAAGATTCCCCGTTACGTGCGTTTCGTCGAGGAATTCCCCATGACGGTGACGGGCAAGATCCAGAAATATTTATTGCGCCAGCAGGTGGCGACTGACTTGGGGCTGGGCACGGATTAAGCTTTTTGCTGGCACATAAAAAAACACCGGGACGCTCGCGCGGCCCGGTGTTTTTTTATTGATTCAGCGTAAAGCTCAGGCCATCGCGGCTTGCGGTGCGCGTGCCGGAGTGCGGCGGCGCATGAACGCCAGCAAGCCCAGGCCGGCCAGCAGCATGGCGTAGGTGCCTGGTTCTGGCACGGCCGAGACGTTCACCGTGTTGAAGCCGGCGCCGTTCATCGAGACGTGGCCATAATTGACCGAGTTGACCGAATTGGCGATCAGGGTGCCGTTCATGCTGCCCGAACCGGAAAACGCGCTGTTTGGCGCCAGGATGCTGCCGTTGATGCCGACGTTGTTCAGGTTGGTGGTGGTGGCGTTGGCGAAATTGAGCAGGGTGCGGTCGGCGAAGCTGCCGAAATTGTCGAAGCCACCACTCATGGTGATGTCGGTAGCCGTGCCGTTGATGATGATGCTGGCCGTGCTTTTCAGCGAAGACAGGTCCAGGCTCAGGTTATGCAGGTTGTTGGCAGAGATGGTGAAGACATTGACGTCGGCGTTGATGTCGCCCACCAGCTTGAAGCCGCCCGATTGCGAGATCACGGAGCCGTTCGATTGCAGCTTGGCCACGTCGCCCGACAGGGTCGTCAGCTGTTGCTGGGCGGTCGCAAAATCCAGGGTGGAAGCATTGCCCTTGCTGATGCTGTCGGTTGGGAACCATTGTGGGGCGGTCAGCGTGGCGTTGGGATTGCTGACGCCATATACGGCGGAACCACCGATGGTGCCCCAGCCCGTGTTCAGGTTACCGCCAGCAACGATCGCGTTGGTCGCGCTGCCTGGCGTTTTATTCGTGCCGACGTTGTAGTTGTCCAGGTAGATATTGCCACCAGCGGCAATGCTGCCGCCGACGCTGGTGAAGCCGCTGGCGCCGCTGCTGCCGATGTTGCCGAAGATAAAGGCCGAGTAGCCATTGGCGACGCCGAGGTCAATCACGGTGGCCTGGGCCGTAGCGCTGAAGGAGAAAGCGAACAGGGCGGCGCTGATGAGCGGCAAGGTGCGGCTGCTAAATAATTTCATGGACAATCTCATAGTGAATTGGGGGACGAATAGGGCGGGAAAGCAAGACACCGCCATCGCGCAGCCGGCTATTATAATCTAAAAAACAATTTTAGTTCAATTTAGGTAATTGACTATATTTTAAGGCAACACTTTTCCTGTCGTCCGTGATTGCCTGTCGGACATAAAAAAACCGGGGCTGGCCCGGTTTTTTGCTGCTTATCTGACGCGCTGGTACAGGCGGAAGCGTTCCACGTCATCCGTGGGGCGGCGCCCTTCCCACAGCTTGATCCAGTCCGCGCCATGGTGCTCGGGCAGTTGCTCCTTGCTGTCAGGCACCTTGATGCTGTCTTGCAACAAGAACACATCACATTGCTGCTGCCCCACGCTGGCAAACGGCAGGTGGCCGTAGTAGGCGAACGAGGCGCGCTGTGCGGCGCCGACATTGCTGTTGATGCACTTGCTGCCTGGCGGCAGGTGAACGGAAATCTGGTGCGCCACGCTGGCGTAGCTTTTGCTGTAGTTCAGCGGCGGCAGGAACAAGGTCATGATCAGCACCCAGATCAGGATCAGGCCACCGGACGACAGGACCACGGCGCGCCACAGCACGGCCGGCTGGCGCGAAATGCGCCAGTGCACCAGCGCCACCCAGCCCGCGCTGACGCAGGCGGCCACGAAAAAGGCCAGCAAGTCCAGCTCGGGCTTGAAGCCAGGCATGAGTTTCAGGGCATTATGCGCCAGTTTCGGCGGCCAGCCCGTCAGGATGGCGAACCAGAACAGCCACAGCGCGAGGGCGCAGATGGTCAGCACCATCACGGAGAACCAGTCGATGGCATTGATGGCGCCCCGTTTCATGGTCAGCAAGCCAAACGCGGCCATTACGGCCAGCGGCGGCAGCAACGGCAGCAATTGGCTTGGATCGGGATCGGGATGGCACAGGCCCAGGATGGCCAGCATGGCGACAAAGGTCAGCGGCACGACGATGTGCAGCACGTGGTGCTGGCGGCGCCAGGCATACACGGCCCAGGCGGCGAAAGGCCAAGCGGGCCAGAAGAACCAGATGCCGACACGCAAGAAATACTGCACGCTTTTCAGGCTCGGGGCGCTGAACTGGCGGCAATTCCACTCCATCCAGGCGTGCAGCGGCGAATGGCCGTATGGTTTCAGCCATTCGCCCGGCAGCAGCCAGACGAGGGTCAGCGCGACGCCGATCAGGATGGCCAGCGCCAGGTGGCGCACGCTGCGCAGCAGTGGCAGGCGCAGGAAGACGGTGCACAGCAGCAGGGCGATGCTCAGCGCTGCCGGCGTGATCCAGCCGCGCGCGAGGGTCAGGCCGCCCATCGCCAGGCCCAGCAGGGCCGCATTGCGCACGGACGGGCCTTCCATGTAGCGCACGGCGCGGTACAGCAGGTAGGCCATCAGGGACACGTATAGCGCTTCGGCCGTGATGTCGTGGCTGTGCTGCAGCAGTCCCAGGCAGCCCAGGTAGATGAGCACGGCGGCATCGGCCAGGGTGCGGCCGAAATCGTTCGGCTCGGGCTGGCCGCCGAAGGCCAGGCGCAGCGGCTGGGCATCGTTGCGCCGGCCCAGGTTGAAGGCGGTGTACCAGACGGACAGGGTGCTGACGACGAAGATGCCGATGGTCGACATGCGCGCGCCAAAGACGTCGCCGTCGATCCAGCCGAACAGCTTGATGAAAATGGCGCCCAGCCAGAAAGTCAGCGGGCCTTCATCGGGCAGTGACAGGCCGGCCACGTTGGGCCACAGCCAGTCGTTCAGGCCGCCATGCGCCATGGTCCACATGATGCCGAAACTGGCGGCATCATCGTTCTTCCACGGTTCGCGGCCGATCAGGCCAGGCAGGATGTACAGCAGGCCGAGCGCAAACAAGGCCCATCGTGGCAGCGCGAGTGTGGCAGCGGCGGGAAGGCGGACTGGCTTCATCGATATTCGGTATCAGAAAAATGGCAAGACGCGACGAATGGCGTCGGGTATGCGCGAGTATAAAGTAAAGCGGCCAAAGACAAAAAAGGCAGCCGTAGCTGCCTTTTCTCTGGTAGCCGAAGCTGCCCTTTTTTGCCGCAGAGCGGCAAAAATTAGCCTGCTGCGACTGCGGTTTTCGAACCAACCGAACCGAATTTCTGACGGAACTTCTCGACGCGACCAGCGGTATCGACGATTTTGTGCTTGCCCGTGAAGAATGGGTGCGATTCAGCCGAAACCTCGATCTTCACCAGTGGGTATTCTTTACCGTCGTGGGTGATTTTTTCGCGGGTTTGGATGGTCGAGCGGGTAACGAATTTGAAATCGCACGACAGATCGTGGAAAACAACTTCGCGGTATTCTGGATGGGTATCGACTTTCATGGTCTTCTCTCTAGTTTGGTAGCCAAACAGCACTTCGTCGGTCGTCCTGCTTCTTGACCCGATTGCCGATCACTTGCCAGGGTTTAAAATAATGCAACCGTCGATTATATAGCGCTTTCGGGCGGACGGCAATAAAAAAGCCGCTCAATGAGCGGCTTTCGCATGATGATCAACGGAGGGCTGGGGTCAGACCCGTCGGGTCTGACCCCGAAAATCAGCCACCGCGTCGCATCATGTCGAAGAATTCGGCATTGTTTTTGGTGGCTTTCATCTTGTCCAGAATGAACTCCATCGCCTCGATCTCGTCCATCGAGTACAGCAACTTGCGCAGGATCCAGATTTTTTGCAGCTCGTTCGGCTTGATCAGCAGTTCTTCGCGGCGGGTACCCGATTTGTTCAGGTTAATTGCCGGATAGACACGTTTCTCGGCCAGGCGGCGCTCCAGATGGACTTCCATGTTGCCGGTACCCTTGAATTCTTCAAAGATCACGTCATCCATGCGCGAACCCGTTTCGATCAGCGCCGTGGCGATGATGGTCAGCGAGCCGCCTTCTTCGATATTGCGCGCGGCGCCGAAGAAGCGTTTTGGACGTTGCAGCGCGTTCGCGTCGACACCACCGGTCAGGACCTTGCCCGAGGCAGGGATGACGGTGTTGTAGGCGCGTGCCAGGCGGGTGATCGAGTCGAGCAGGATCACCACGTCTTTTTCATTTCGACCAGGCGCTTGGCTTTTTCCAGCACCATCTCGGCCACTTGCACGTGGCGCGTGGCCGGTTCGTCGAAGGTCGAAGCGACGACTTCGCCGCGTACCGAGCGTTGCATTTCGGTAACTTCTTCCGGACGTTCGTCGATCAGCAGCACGATCAGGGTGATGTCCGGATGATTTGCCGTGATTGCATGCGCGATGTGCTGCAGGATCACGGATTTACCGGATTTCGGTGATGCCACCAGCAAGCCGCGCTGGCCTTTGCCGATCGGGGCGATCAGGTCGATGATGCGGCCGGTGATGTTTTCCTGGCCATTCATTTCACGTTCCAGGCGCAGCGGCTCGTTCGGGTGCAGCGGCGTCAGGTTTTCAAACAGGATGCGGTGTTTCGACATCTCCGGCGATTCGCCGTTGACCTTGTCGACTTTGACCAATGCGAAATAGCGTTCGCCATCTTTCGGGGTCCGTACCTCGCCCTCGATCGAATCGCCGGTGTGCAGATTGAAGCGGCGGATTTGCGAAGGGGAGATGTAAATGTCGTCGGTGGACGCCATGTAGCTGGCGTCAGGCGAGCGCAGGAAGCCGAAGCCGTCAGGCAGCACTTCCAGGGCGCCGTCGCCAAAAATCTGTTCGCCGGACTTGGCGCGTTTTTTCAGGATAGCGAACATCAGCTCCTGTTTGCGCAAGCGGGCTGCGTTGTCAATGTCAAGACCGATCGCCATCTCAAGCAGGGCGGATACGTGTAGGGCCTTTAGTTCGGATAAATGCATATGTGTTGAGTGTCCCGAGACGGGATGTAAAGGTAGGGGAGGGGACTGCGTGGCGTTGATTAATTATTGGGAAGGCTGTGCACGAATGAGGGCAAAGCCGCTTCCCGGTCGTTCCAGTCAGGCGGCGCTGCGGGCGCAGCGCTGCCCATCATACATTAAATGTTGCTGTCGACGAAAGCGGTCAACTGACCCTTGGCCATGGCACCCACTTTTTGAGCAGCTGCAACACCATCCTTGAACAGGATCAGGGTCGGGATGCCGCGGATGCCGAACTTGGCAGGCACTGCCTGGTTGGCGTCCACGTCCATCTTGGCGATCTGGATGCGGCCGGCGTATTCCTTGGCCACTTCTTCCAGGATCGGGGCGATGGCCTTGCACGGACCGCACCATTCTGCCCAGAAGTCGACCAGTACTGGCAACTCGGATTTCAGGACGTCTGCTTCAAAAGATGCATCGCTAATGTGTTTGATATTTTCGCTCATATTTTCCTCAAATGAGGGTGGGATCAATAATGCCTGGAATTAACCATACGCTGGTTCGCCATCCATGCTTCCTGGAATGCAGTTAGAAGATGGGGACAATGGGCACAAATTCAATGTTCTTGGAAGACGCGACCAGAGGTATGCAGGCGGGGATGGCTGAAATAATAACCCATTTTTTCAAAGCGTGGCGATTATTGCAGAAAAACTTGAGGCATATCGCCAGCATATCGCTCCTGCGCGCGCCGGCAGGGCGGCAAAGCCGCATGCCTGCTGGCCCGCAGCGTCGTGTCCGCCCTCCCGGCCGGCCTGCGCGCTCAGGCTTGCGTGCTGGCCAGACGCGCCGTGTGCTGCAGTTGCAAGTTCACCATGAGCTGCAATTCCGCGCTTTCCATCGGCTTGCGGAAGGTGCCCAATATATGCAGGCCGTTGGCCACGGCCAGGCGTTCGGCCGCCAGGCGCACGGCCGAATGCAGGCCTGACAGCAGGACCACGCCGCCACGGAAGCCGTTTTCAGCCGCCATGCGCAAGAATTCGATGCCGTCGATGTCGGGCATGGACAGGTCGCAGATCAGAAGGTCGGGCTGGTGCTGCTTCAGGGCAGCCAGCGCCTGTTCGCTGTGCGACTCGCAGCGGATGTCGAAAGGGCCCATTTGCTCGAGCATGTCGCTGAGCACGTCGAGCATGAAAACGTCGTCGTCCAGCAGCAGCACGCGCAACGGCGCCAGGCCTGCTTCATTGTGTTCCGGGCTTGCTTGGTTTGATACAGTGTTCATCGTCATGTCTTTCTGTTGATATGCATCGCTGTCGATGCCGATACCTTGCCGCAACCCAATTTGGCGATAGCTAATCGTCATTGGCAAAGCTGGTGTTATTCATGATTTGTTCGGTAATCTGTTCCAGCAGGGGCCACAGGCGCGCGACGATGCGCTGCGCCCGCTCCGCCTCGTCGGCCGGTTCGCCCGGCGCCAGGGTTTCCAGGTTGTGGCACAGGTCGGCGAGTCCCAGGGCGCCCACGGTGCGCGCCGACGACTTGATACGGTGCCCCAGTTCGCGCACCTGATGCACGTCGCCGCGCGCCAGGGCCGCGTCGATGTCGCCAAAGCCGTCTTGCGTGGTCTGCAGGAACTTGAAGGCGAACTTGCGCACCTTTTCAGGGTTGTAGCCCAGCAACTTGGCCAGGATGGACAGGTCGATCACCTGCGGATCGCCCGCCAGGGTGGTCTTGAAGGCGGGCGCGGCGCGGCTGCGCGCCGGTGGTGGCGGCGTTTCGTGCGCCGGCAGCCAGCTGGCGATGGTCTGGTACATCATGGCCGGCTGGATGGGCTTGGAAATGAAATCGTCCATGCCCGCTTCCAGGCAGCGCACGCGGTCTTCGCTGGTGGCCGTGGCCGTCATGGCAAGCACGCGCAGGTGCGCCAGTTGCGGGTCGGCGCGGATGTGGCGCGTCGCTTGCAGGCCATCCATCAGCGGCATCTGCACGTCCATCAGCACGCAGTCGAACTGGGTCTGGCGCAGCAGGTCGAGCGCCTCTTCGCCATTGTTGGCCAGGCAGACGGAGGCGCCCGCTTCCTCCAGCAATTCCAGCGCCACTTGCTGGTTGAAAGTGTTGTCTTCCACCAGCAGGATGCGCGCATGCTTGAGCGTGCGCATCACCAGGGCCGCGTCGGCGCTGGCGCGCATGGCGGCCGCCGTCTGCACCATGCTGTCGAGCATGGCGGGCGCGGCCTGGTCAGAAATGCCCAGGTTGGCCGTGAACCAGAAGGTGCTGCCGGCGCCGGGACGGCTGTCGACGCCCACGTCGCCGCCCATCAGCTGCGCCAATTGCTTGCAGATGGCCAGGCCCAGGCCCGTGCCGCCATATTCGCGCGTGGTGGAGGTGTCAGCTTGCTGGAAGGACTGGAACAATTTACTCAT
Organism: Janthinobacterium lividum; assembly: GCF_023509035.1. Lineage (NCBI taxonomy): Bacteria > Pseudomonadati > Pseudomonadota > Betaproteobacteria > Burkholderiales > Oxalobacteraceae > Janthinobacterium > Janthinobacterium lividum. The sequence goes on from NZ_CP075583.1 coordinate 1,738,617, forward strand.
TTCATCCTGCGACAGGCCGATGCCGTGGTCGCACACTTCAAAGCGCACGAGGCAGTGTTTGGCGTCCGCCACTACCTTGCGCACTTTCACGGTAATGCTGCCCTGTTCGCTGAACTTGATGGCGTTATTGGCGTAGTTGATCAGCACTTGCCCCAGGCGCAGCGGGTCGCCCACGAGCACGGCGGGCAATTGCGGGTCGATTTCGAACAGCAGTTCCAGGTTCTTGCCGGCGGCGCGCGGCGCCACCACCGTCATCAGGGTTTGCACCACGTGGTCGAAACTGAAGTTGACGCGCTCGATTTCCAGCTTGCCCGCCTCGATTTTCGAGATGTCGAGGATATCGTCGATGATGCCCAGCAAATGTTCTCCGGCGAAGCGGATTTTTTCCAGGTAGTCGCGCTGGCGCGGTTCCAAATCAGTTTTGAGGGCCAGATACGCCATGCCGATCACGCCATTCATCGGCGTGCGGATTTCATGACTCATGTTGGCCAGGAATTGTCCCTTCGCCAGGCTCGCTTCTTCGGCCACCTGCTTGGCCTGGTCCAGCTGCTCCGTGCGCTGCGCCACGCGCTCTTCCAGATGCTCATTGAGTTCGCGCAAGGCGCTTTCGCTGCGCTTGTGATACGTGATGTCCGTCAGGCTGGCCACGACCATGCCCACCTTGCCATACTCATCGCGGATGGCCTCGGTATTCACGGATAGCCACGACAGGCTGCCGTCGGGCTGTTGCACGCCCATCAGCACGTCGCGCATGGCGACACCCGTCGACAGGGTGATGTGCACGGGATGGCTGCGCTGGTCGAAGGGGGAACCGTCCTCGTGGATGGCTTGCCACAGGCTGTTGCCGGCCGGACTGGCCGCCAGCATGCGTTCGGCGGCGGCATTGCTTTCCAGGATGTGACCGTGGCTGTCCTGCACCACCAGGCCGTTCGTCACGGCGCCGAAGACGGACGCCATGCGCTGGCTCGAGTTCGACAGCGCGATCGACGCCTGGCGCCGCTCGGTGATGTCGGTAATCATCGCCAGCGTGCCGCCCGGCTCGCCGTTGTCCGACTGGATGCTGGTGCTCGACAGCAAGCCCCACAGACTGGACTGATCCTTGCGGAAGAAACGGAAATCGACCTGGTCCGGCTGGCTGGCCTGGCTGCCGTGGCTGGCCAGGCGACGCTGCATCAGCAGCTGGCTGTCGCGGTCCATGAAGTCGAGCAGGGGACGGCCCAGCATTTCCTGCACCGTATAGCCCAGCATGTGCGCCATCTTTGGGTTGACGAAAGTGGTCTTGCCGTTCGCATCCGTCATCCAGATGCCTTCGGCGGCCGTCTGCACGATCAGGCGATAGCGTTCCGAACTGGCGTGCAGCGCTTCCTCGGCGCGTTGCCGCTGCGTCATGTCGCGCAGCGAGACGATGGAAAACACCTGGCCGGCCATGCGCAACGGCGACAGGCTGACCTTGGCGGGGAAGTGCGTGCCGTCGCGGCGGCGTGCCATCATCACCCGGCCTGGCAGGCTGTGCCGCCCTTGCGGGTCGCTCACGGATTGGCTGGTCGTGCTTTCCGGCACCAATTGCTCCAGCGACATGCCCGTCAATTCGGCCAGCGGATAGCCGAAACAGCGCGCGCCGATCTGGTTGGCGTAATGCACCTTGCCCTCGACGTCGGCGACCAGCATGGCTTCGGGCGCCGCTTCCAGCAGCGAGCGCATGCGCGATTGTTCGTCCTGCTTGCGCTCGCTGATATCGCAGACGATGCCGCTGGCTTGCGTGGCGGCGCCATCCGAGGCGCGCGACAGGACGGCGCCGCGCGCCAGCAGCCAGCGCCAGTGGCCATCGCTGTGCCGCAAACGGAATTCGCAATTGAAGGTGCCGGGCGCCTGGCCGTCCAGATGCTGGCGAAATGCCAGACTCAGGCGCGCCCGGTCATCGCGGTGGACTTCGGCCAGCCAGTCGGCCAGTGCATGCTCGAGCCTGGCATGCTTGTCGCCCAACACGTCCTGGTACTGGGGCGCGAACTGCAGCCGGTCGGATTGGCGCCGCCAGGTCCAGCCGGCCATGGTGGCGCCGCGCAATGCTTGCACGGCATCCTGTTCAGCCTGGGCATGCGCGGGCTGGGGCTGGTGGCGCAACTGCTGGCGCAAGCGCCAGGCTTGCCAGCAAGCCAGTCCCGCCAGGGCGGTGGCACTGGCGGCAGCATACGGCCACAGCAGTGTCGGCCCCATGCCGTGCGCCGCCGCCTGCACCGGCAGCGAAAGCGCCATGCCTGCCGCCAGCATCGTACGAGCGAGCCGGCGCAGCGCACGGCGCCGTGGGCGACGTGCGCTGAAACTCGTGTGGCTGCAATACGACAAATGCATCCCTTTCTGGGGCGTGATTGGACTAGGCTGGCAGTACAAGAGGCGCGCTCAAATAAACGCCTGCGGCGCTTTCTGGCGGCAACTATAGCATCGAATATTTGCTCGGAGTATTTAAGTTCAGAAACGGCCAAAACGGGATTTTTTTACCCCGGAATGGCTGTTTTTTTCGCGATTTGGTGAGAATTCGTGAGAAAGTTTGCGTGAAATCGTGCTACTCAATCGTGGCGATGGCCTCAGGCGAAGCTGCCCGCAAACTGATAGCGGTGTCCGGGATGCCACATGGTGGCGATCGAGGCGATCTTGCCGCCCGAGCGCGTCTGGCGGCGCAGCACCAGGCATGGCTGTTTGGTGTCGATGGCCAGCATTTCGGCGATGTCGCGCGGCGCCGACAGCGCTTCGATGCTGTAGGTGGCGCCTTGCAAGGGGGCGGCGGCCATCAGGTATTCGTTCGGCGTGATGCTGGAAAAATCCTGCGTCATGTAGTCGGGCGCGCACTCGGGATTGACCCAGCGGTCTTCCACCTGGATCGGCACGCCATTCTCAAAATGCACGATCAGCGAATGAAACAGCGGGTGTTCCGGCGGCAGACCGAATTGCTTGGCCAGCAAATCAGAGGCTTTGGTGCGTTCCAGCAATTGCAAGCTGCTGCGGTGGATATGTCCGCGCGCCCGCACTTCATCGGCGATACTCTTGATTTCCAACAAGGTCGCCTGATACTTTTGCTGCGCCACATAGGTGCCGGAACCCTGGCGCCGCGTCAGCACCTGCTCGCTGGTCAGTTCGCGCACGGCGCGGTTGACCGTCATGCGCGAGACGCCGAATTGCTTGACCAAGGCTTGCTCGGAGGGAATCACGTCGCCTTCCTTCCAGCGGCCGGCCGCGATGCCGGCCAGCAGAAAATCCTTGATGCGCTGGAAAATGGGCGTATTTTCTTGTGTATTGTGGTCGTCCAATGCGGTTTCTCCGGGGCGCGGGCAGGGCGCGCCGCCGGCTGGAGGCGCGATGGCCGATTTTAGCACCGAGCACGATGCCTGCCGCCAGCCTTTTTTTTGAATTCAAAAGCAAGCGCCGGAGTGTGGCGCGCATTGGCGCTGGCTATGCTGGTGACTTACTATTGACCTGCACGGAGTTTGCCATGGAACACGCTTATCTGACTGACGATGAACGCTGGGATGCCCTGCAGCGGCGCGCACCCGATGCCGACGGCGTCTTTTATTATTCGGTGCGCACGACGGGCGTGTATTGCCGGCCTTCCTGCGCCGCGCGCCCCGCCTTGCGCCGCAATGTGGCTTTCCACGCCAGTTGCGAGCAGGCGGAGGCGGCCGGTTTTCGTCCCTGCCTGCGCTGCAAACCCAACTTGCCGCCGCTGGCCCAGCGCCAGGCGGCCATCGTGGCCGATATCTGCCGTTTGATCGACGCCAGCGACGAGTTGCCTGACCTGGACAGCCTGGCGCAAGCGGCTGGCATGAGCCGCTTTCACTTTCACCGCGTCTTCAAGGCGCACACGGGCATTACGCCGAAAGCGTATGCGGCGGCGCGGCGCGGTGAGCGCCTGAAGGCGGGCTTGCAGGGCGCCGCGAATGTCACCGAAACCTTATATGCGGCCGGCTTCAATTCCAGCGGCCGCCTGTATGCGGCCACGCCGAGCCTGCTAGGCATGACGCCGGGCGCGTTTCGCGCCGGCGGCAGCGGCGCCGTGATCCGCTTTGCCATCGGCGCCTGCTCGCTGGGTGCCATCCTCGTGGCCAGCACGGACAAGGGGATTTGCGCCATTTTGATCGACGACGACCCGGAAGTGCTGCTGCGCGACTTGCAAGACCGTTTTCCCCGTGCCGAGCTGCGCGGTGCAGAGCCCGAGTACGAGCGAACGGTGGCGCAAGTGGTCGGCCTGGTCGAGGCGCCGGGCCTGGGACTGGACTTGCCGCTCGACGTGCGCGGCACGGTGTTCCAGCAGCGCGTGTGGCAAGCCTTGCGCGAGATTCCCGCCGGCAGCACAGTCAGTTATGCCGAACTGGCGCGGCGCATCGGCGCCCCGCAAGGCGCGCGCGCCGTGGCGGGTGCCTGCGCGGCCAATGCGCTGGCCGTCGCCATCCCCTGCCACAGGGTGGTGCGCAACGATGGCGCGCTGTCCGGCTACCGCTGGGGCGTGGAGCGCAAGCAGGCACTGCTGGAACGCGAGGGCGAGCGATGAGGGCGCTGGACTGGCGCCAGATCGAGGATGAGCTGAATCAATACGGCTGCGCCGTCGTGCCGGGCTTGCTGAATCCTGCGCAGTGCGCGGCGCTGGCGGCGCAGTATGACGACGCGTCGCGTTTTCGCAGCAAGGTGGTGATGCAGCGCCATGGTTTTGGACAGGGTGAGTACCAGTACTTGGCCTATCCGCTGCCGGAGCCGGTCGCCGAGCTGCGCGCTGCCTTGTATCCGCCGCTGGCGGCCATTGCCAACCGCTGGCACGCTGCCATGGGCCTCGATAGCCGCTTTCCTGTGGTGCACGGGGACTTCCTCGCGCGCTGCCATGCGGCAGGGCAAACCCGGCCCACGCCCTTGCTGCTGCGCTACCGCGCAGGCGATTACAACTGCCTGCACCAGGACCTGTATGGCGAGCACGTGTTCCCGCTGCAACTGGCGGTATTGCTGTCGCGCCCGCACGAGGATTTCACGGGCGGCGAGTTCGTGCTGACGGAGCAGCGCCCGCGCATGCAGTCGCGCGCAGAGGTCGTGCCGCTGGCGCAGGGCGACGCCGTCCTCTTTCCCGTCGCGCAGCGCCCCGTGAATGGCACGCGCGGCAGTTACCGCGTGAACATGCGCCACGGCGTATCGCGCCTGCGTTCGGGCCTGCGTCACACCCTGGGCATCATTTTTCATGATGCGAGCTGAACATCAGGTGCGACGCTTGAGTTTCCAGGATTACATGGCATGATGGCTGCTCCTTGTCACTCTTTCATTTCCGCCATGTCCGCGTTGCTTTGCCTGTTGTGCCTGTTGACCATTTTCCTGCTGCCTGCAGCCCATGCGGACGATGGCGTGCCAGCGTTCGTTGCGGAGGCTGCGTCTGTCGTGGCGCCAGCGCAAGCTGCGGCCGCCAGGACGGCGCCGCTGATGTTTGCCAACCGCAAAGTATTCGTCTTCCGCGCCGCGCTGGCCGGCTATCCGCCCGATGAGCGCGCGATCGGCGCGCAGCGCCGCCTGGAAGGCGTGCTGGCGAAGAACGGCCCCTTGCAGACGAGCACGCGCATGATTCCCGAAGGCACGCAAGTGCTGCTCGATGGCGTGCAGCTGTTCGTCGTCGTGCCTGGCGACGTCAACCAGCTGGCCGGCGACACGACGGAAAGCGTGGCGAAAATGGCGGCCGCTGAGTTGAGCAAGGCTGTGCTCGATTACCGCGAGCAGAACAGCTGGCGCTACCTGGCGATCGCCGCCGCCGTCTGCGCTGCCGCCACCCTCGTGTTCTGGCTGGTGTGGCTGGGCCTGACACGCTTTTATCACTGGGCCAAGCGCCGCAGCGGCATCCTGCTGGCCTCGCGCCTGCGCGATGTGCGCCTGAAAAACGTGCGCGTGCTCGATGCCGAGCACTACATCGCCTTCGCGTATCAACTGCTCAGCGCCGTGCTATGGGGCTTGCGCCTGATGGCCACGTATCTGTGGGCAGCCTTCGTGCTGGGCCGCCTGCCTTACACGCGTTCCTGGGGCGAAAGCCTGAGCGGCTACCTGTTCGACGTGGCGGCCGACGTCTTCCACGCCATCATCGGCGCCTTGCCGGGGCTGGTGCTGGTGTGCGTGATCTTCGCCATCGCGCGCCTGATTGCCGCCACAGCAGCCTCGCTGTTCAAGCGCGTGGAAAGCGGCGAATTGCAAATCGGCTGGCTGGACAAGGACACGGCCCTGCCGACGCGCCGCATCGCCAGCGTGGTGATCTGGCTGTTCGCGCTGGCCATGGCGTATCCGTATCTGCCCGGCTCGCATACTGCCGCCTTCCAGGGCCTGTCCGTGCTGGTGGGCCTGATGGTCTCGATCGGCGCGTCGAGCATCGTCGGCCAGGGCGCCAGCGGCCTGATCCTGATGTACACGCGCGCCCTGCGCAAGGGAGAATATGTGCGCGTGGGCGACAGCGAAGGCACGGTGGTTGACGTGGGCATGTTCGAAACGCGGCTGCGCACGGGCCTCGGGGAAGAGGTGGCCTTGCCAAACGCCTGGGTGATGTCGCAAACGACAAAGAACTATTCGCGCGCCCAGCCCGGCGGCGGCTTCGTACTCGATTCCACCGTCACCATCGGCTACGCCACGCCGTGGCGGCAAGTGCACGCCATGCTGGAACTGGCCGCGTCCCGCACGACGGAACTGTCCACCACGCCGAAACCCTACGTGATGCAGCTGGCGCTGCAAGATTACTACGTGCAATACCGCCTGGTCGCCTACGCCAGCGCCGAAGTCCCTCGCCAGCGCGCCGAGGTGCTGAACCGCTTGCACCAGAACATCATCGATGTCTTCAACGAATTCGACGTGCAGATCACCTCGCCGCATTACATCGATGACCCGAAAGAATCGCATGTGGTGCCGCCGGAGGAATGGTTCAGGGCGCCGGCGCAGCGGGGGAGGAAGAAAAGTAAGCTCGGGCTGTTTTGGAAAACGAGGCCTGGTGAGTCGGACTAGGGGCGCGATGGGTGGGGTGGGCAGATTTCAGTGCGCCACTCCTGCATATCACTGTTGATAGCAATGATTTTTTGCTGACCTGCCGGGTCGTTGGTCAGGCAAAATTTTCCTCTATAACCACGAGTCGAATCGGAGGGATCATCCGGTCTGCCATTCAAAAAGACGCTGTACATCCTGTCTGTTTTCAGCATCGTCGCGGCAGTCGATTCGGCTCCTGCCGGTACTTGGCCATACAAATAGCAGGTTTTTGCATGCATGGGGAGGGTCGTCGCTCCAGGGAGAATGAAGGACCAGACCTCTACAGGCGGTTTTATGGATATATCGTAAACCATGAGTGCGCCAAGCATCGGCGTTCCATTCCGTCGTTCCTCTCTTTTTGAGATGGTGAAGCATGGCATACCTTTGAATGAGCTAATCTCGGCTTCAGCCATGCGCGACCACGCCGAGGCATCCATGCTCGTCAATGTTGTCAGCAGGCAAAGAATATGGTGACGATGATTCATGGCATACCTTCTATGGGACAGTATTTTTAGCTGGGCACGTATCATCCAGCCAGGCCTGTGTATCGCTTTGGATGACGACAAGACGTGGCTTGGCAGAGAGTTGCTGTACGAGGCAGAATTTCGCCACATATCCATAGGTTGGATCGGCAGCATCCATAGACCTGCCATTCAGAAATACTTCGTACACTCTGCCCGTCTTCAGTTCAGGCGCAGGGGAAGCCTCGGCGCCGGACGGGATATCCCCATAAGAATGCAACTGCTTGATGACAACGGGATTTTCTTGCCACCGGTCAGGAGAAACCCCCATATTTCCGTCGTTGGCTTGACCGTCACGTCTGACACGCTCAAGGCGCCGAGGAAGGGCTGGCCGTTGCGTCTCTCTTCCTTCTTTGAAATGCTAAAACAGGGAACGCCATTGATCGAGGTGACTTCGGCATCGGCCATGCGTGAGCGCGCGCAGCTATTCATGCTCGAGACCGCAAGCAGAATGAACAGAGTATTATGACGCAAGGGCATGCTGTTAAGGATGCGTTGGGCAGACTTCATCGATCCAGGCCTGCATGTCGCTGTTAATAGAAATAACTTGTTGGCCGCCAGCCGCCGTCGTTGCCACGCAGAATTTTCCTTGGTAGCCATACGTTGGATCGGACGGATCTTGGGGGCTGCCATTCAAGAACACATGATAAAAATGCCCGGGTATCAGTTTTTCAGCGCGTATGCCCGTCGCGCCGGTAGGCATGCTTCCATAGCGGATGCATGTGCTGGCACGGATGGCTAACGTCATGTCTGGCGGTAGGGAGAATCCCCATACTTCTTTTACTGGTTGCACGGACATGTCAGAAACCATTAGTGCGCCAAGAAATGGCAGGCCATTGCGCGCCTCTTCCTTTTTTGTAATTGAGAAGCAGGGGATGCCCTGCGCCGATTGGATAACTGCTTCTGCCATGCGGGAATATGCCCATGTGTCAGGGAATATCGAATATAGGCTCATGGTCAATATCGTTGCCAGGCATGTTTTTCGGGTTCTTACGGTCGTTAAAAAAATCATTGAGTACCTTCTTAAACAGTTCTCCGGAGTTTTTATAGCGTTGTTGGCGCATGGCGCGAGTGGGAAGTTAAAAACTTCAGCACAAAGTAGTCCGCCAATAAATCACCTTGCGCTTCCATGTCATGGCTGGATAATTTCTGATTAGGGAGCAAGGTATATTTGTAGTCCAGCCCCAAGCGAATGGCTCCCCGCAGTTTTACTTGATATCCGAGTTGGTACTGCCAAACATGAACCATTTCGTGCATAAACCAGTGTTTCAGACTATCTTTTTCTTTGGAAAAGTCCTCCTTGTAGTCCAATGCATGAAAATATATCTCCCCATCCGGTGTCATTGCCACATCCTTCGGCTGCAAGCCAAACCATAGATACGGCTCTCCATGCACCTTGACCTTGCCGTAGTCGATCGCATCCTGGAACAGCATCCAGGCCATGTCGATCTCGCCCCTGGTCAGCGGGCGAACCTTGTCCTTCACTTTGACCTGTCTGACGGACGAACCGACATCCTTGTCGGTCGTCTTGATGCCATCGAGCTGGACGACCTTGACGGCAGGCGCTAAGTGTTTTGGCGCGGCGGCGCAGCATGGCGATTTATCCGCGTGCGGCAGGAATTCGGCCTGGGTAATTTGCTCTTCCCGCTTGCTGGCGACGCGCCCCGTGCGCCCCTTCGCATCCGTCGTGCCCGTCCACGTTTCGCCATTGCTCAAGGTGAGGCGGTAGTCGGCGTGCGCCAGCGGTACGTTGGCGGGCGAGACGAATTCCAGCTGCTCGTCGTAGCCGCAGCACCAGCATTCGTCGGGCTGGCCGGCCAGGCGGTGCAGTTCGCAGCCGCTTGTCGCGTTGCGCAGGGTGGCGCCCAGCACGGGCTGGCCGTCGGCGCTGAAGGTGACGATGATGCTGTCGAAGCGCGCACCCAGGCTTTTTTTCTGGTGCGCCACGAGTTTTAAGAAGACGTCGCAAGCGGTGGTGCTGATGACATGGTGCCTGGCCATGGGGACTCCCCGTTAAAACGCCAGCGTAGGGTCAGTGGCGGTGGGGAAGTATTGACTGGGCGCAAGGCGCGCGTGCTTTGACCATTTTGCCAATTTCTATACACTCGTCTTTTCACTCATTTACTTAAAAGACCTGGAGATGGAAATGCCGACCCCGCCATTGCGCCGCACCCTGCTTGTTCTTGCCTGCCTGGGCACCTTGGGCCAAGCCCACGCCGATACCGTCATCGACAATGCCAACGGCTACACGCTCAACGCGAACGGCAAGGTGGTGCGTTTCACGGCGCTGGCGTTTGACGACGCGGGCAAGCTGCTCGCCGTCGGCAGCGCCGCGCAGGTGAAACGCAAGGCGGCCAAGGGCGCCCTGCACGTCGACGTGCAGGGAAAAACCGTGCTGCCGGGCCTGATCGACGCGCATGGCCACGTGTTCGGCCTTGGGACCATCGCCAGCGGCGTGATGCTGTATGGCTCTTCGTCGCTGTCGGCCGCCGTGCAGGCCGTGGGCGACTTCGCGCGTGCGCATCCGGAACGCAGCTGGGTCGTCGGCAATGGCTGGAACCAGGAAATCTGGAAGCTTGGGCGCTTTCCCACAGCCCTGGAACTCGATGAGGCCGAAAGCGCGCGGCCCGTGTGGTTGCGCCGCGTCGATGGCCACGCTGGCTGGGCCAACAGCCGCGCGCTGGCGCTGGCCGGCATCACGCGCGCCACGCCTGATCCCGCCGGCGGCAAGATCGAACGCGACGCGGACGGCAATGCCACCGGTGTGCTGGTCGATAACGCCATGGATTTGATGGACGCCGTGCTACCCAAGCCGGGCGACGTGGAAAACCGCGCCGCCCTCGATGGCGCGCTGGCGCAATTGTCGCAAGTGGGGCTGACCAGCGTGCATGATGCGGGCATCGGCCAGATGCAGGACCGATTGTTCCGCGATTATGCGGACCACGGCAAGCTGACGGTGCGCGTGTACGGCATGATTGCCGACACGACGGAAGATTTCGACGCGCTGTCGAAGAATGGCCCGTTGAACAGCTACGCGCGCGACATGTACGCCTTGCGCGCCGTCAAACTGCTGTCCGACGGCGCCCTGGGCAGCCGCGGCGCGGCCCTGCTGGCGCCCTACAGCGACGATCCGACCACCAGCGGCCTGCTGTTCTACCAGGACGGCGCCATGCGCGCGAAGATGGAAAAAGCCATGCGCGCCGGCTACCAGGTGAATGTGCACGCCATCGGTGACGCGGGCAACCATCAAATCCTCGACGGCTATGAAGCCTTGACCGCGCAATACCGCAGCGAGGACCTGCGCCATCGCATGGAACACGCGCAGGTGGTGCAGTTGTCCGACATCCCCCGTTTCAAAAGCCTGGGCATCGTCCCGTCGATGCAGCCCACACACGCCACGTCCGATCAGAACATGGCGGAGCAGCGCGTGGGCCACGAGCGCATCAAGGGCGCGTATGCATGGCGCACCTTCCTCAAGCAGGGTTCGCGCATCGCCTGCGGTTCGGATTTCCCCATCGAGTCGCCGAATCCGTTCGAGGGCATCCACGCGGCCGTCACGCGGCAAAACAGCGAAGGATTCCCGGCCGGTGGCTGGTATCCGCAGCAGGCGATGACGGTGACGGAAGCGCTGCGCTGCTTCACGCTCGACGCGGCTTGGGCGGCGCACCAGGAAAAGGTCATCGGCACCTTGGAAGCAGGCAAATGGGCGGACTTCATCGTCGTCGACCAGGACCTGTTTACCGTCGCGCCGGCAGCCATCGGCAAGACGCAGGTGCTGCAGACGTGGGTGGCGGGCAAGCGCGTGTTCGAGAAAAAATAGACAGTTTACGCTTGCAAAAATCTGTTGACTTGGTTGTATAGACAACCTATGCTGGGAGCACCAGAGCGGACCACGCATGTCCGCTCGCACCCTACGAGGAGACAGCATGAACAGCACAATGGACACCGATCCACGCTTTGATGCCAGCCGTACCATCCGCGCCCCGCGCGGCACGGTCATGGCTTGCAAGAGTTGGCAGGCCGAGGCGGCCTACCGCATGTTGCAAAACAATCTGGACCCGGAAGTGGCGGAAAATCCGCAGCACCTGGTCGTCTACGGCGGCATCGGCCGCGCGGCCCGCAACTGGGCCTGTTTCGACCAGATCCTCGCCTCGCTGCGCGAACTGGAAGACGACCAGACCTTGCTGATCCAGTCCGGCAAGCCGGTGGGCGTATTCCAGACCCACGCGGACGCGCCGCGCGTGCTGATCGCGAACTCCAACCTGGTGCCGAAATGGGCCAACTGGGAACACTTCAACGAACTCGATCGCCAGGGTCTGTTCATGTACGGCCAGATGACGGCCGGCAGCTGGATTTATATTGGCACGCAGGGCATCGTGCAGGGCACGTATGAAACCTTCGCCGAGGCGGGGCGCCAGCATTTCGGCGGCGACTGGGGCGGGCGCTGGATCTTGACGGCGGGCCTGGGCGGCATGGGCGGCGCGCAGCCGCTGGCCGCCACCATGGCGGGCGCCGTGTCGCTCAATATCGAATGCCAGCAAAGCAGCATCGATTTCCGTCTGCGCACGCGCTACCTGGACAAGCAGGCGGCCAGCCTGGACGAAGCCCTGGAACTGGTGAAATTCCATACCGGGCGCAAGGAAGCCATTTCCATTGGCCTGCTGGGCAACGCGGCCGAAGTGCTGCCGGAACTGGTGCGCCGCGCGAAAGCGGGCGGCCTGGTGCCCGACCTGGTGACGGACCAGACCTCCGCGCATGACCTGGTCAACGGCTATCTGCCGCGCGGCTGGAGTGTGTCGGATTGGAAGGCTGCGCAGCAGGACCCGCAACGCCATGCGCGCCTGACGGTGGCCGCCGCCGATTCCTGCGCCGCCCATGTGCAAGCCATGCTCGATTTCCACGCCATGGGCGTGCATACGGTCGATTACGGCAACAACATCCGCCAGGTGGCGTTCGACCAGGGCGTGCAGAACGCCTTCGACTTCCCCGGTTTCGTGCCCGCCTACATCCGCCCGCAATTTTGCGAAGGACGGGGCCCGTTCCGCTGGGTGGCCCTGTCGGGTGATCCGGAAGACATTTACAAAACGGATGCGAAGATCAAGGAGCTGTTCCCGCATCACAAGCAGGTGCACCACTGGCTGGACATGGCGCGCGAGCGCATCGCCTTCCAGGGCCTGCCGGCGCGTATCTGCTGGCTGGGACTGGGTGAACGCCATATCGCCGGTCTGGCCTTCAACGAGATGGTGCGCACGGGCGAGCTGAAGGCGCCGATCGTCATCGGCCGCGACCACCTCGATACGGGTTCCGTCGCCAGCCCGAACCGCGAGACGGAAAGCATGAAGGACGGCACGGACGCCGTTTCCGACTGGCCGCTGCTCAACGCCATGCTGAACACGGCCGGCGGCGCCACCTGGGTCTCGCTGCACCATGGCGGCGGCGTGGGAATGGGGTATTCTCAGCATGCGGGCATGGTCATCGTGGCCGACGGCACGGACAGCGCGGCGAAACGCCTGGCCAGGGTGCTGGTCAATGACAGTGGCTCGGGCGTGATGCGCCATGCCGATGCCGGCTATGAAACAGCGGCCGCCTGCGCCAAGCGCAACGGCCTGATTCTTCCAATGCTTCCTTGAGATATTGATTCGAATGACTATGACACAGCATGCCAAAAGTTGGACCCTGAAACCGGGCGCGATGACCCTGGCCGACCTGCGCGCCGTCTGGGCCGCACCCGCGAAACTGATCCTCGCCGCCGAAGCCTATCCCGTCATCGAAGCGTCGGCCGCCGCCGTGCAAGCCATCGTCGCCAAGGGCGATGCGGCGTATGGCATCAACACGGGCTTCGGCTTGCTCGCCAAGACGCGCATCCCCGATGAAAAACTCGAGCAATTGCAGCGCAATCTGATCCTGTCGCACTCCGTCGGCACGGGCGAGCTGCTGTCGGACGCCGTCGTGCGTCTGATCATGCTGATGAAGATCGGCAGCCTGGCGCGCGGCTTTTCCGGCGTGCGCCCGCTGATCGTCGACACCCTGATCGCCCTGTACAACGCGGGCATCATGCCGGCCATTCCCGCCAAGGGCTCCGTGGGTGCCTCGGGCGACCTGGCGCCGCTGTCGCACATGACCCTGGCTATGCTGGGCGTGGGCGATGTGCGCGTCAACGGCGAATTGATGCCGGCGCCGGACGCGCTGGCGCAGGCTGGCATCGCCCCCGTGGTGCTGGCGGCAAAAGAGGGACTGGCCCTGATCAACGGCACGCAAGTGTCGAACGCGCTGACGTTGCATGGCCTGTTCATGGCCGAGCGCCTGCTGGAAGCGGCCATGGTCACGGGCGCGCTGTCGCTCGACGCTGCCAAGGGCAGCGACTCACCGTTCGACGCGCGCGTGCATGCCGTGCGCGGACAGCCGGGGCAAATCCTGGCCGCGCAGATGTACCGCCAACTGGTGGCGCACAGCGCGATCCGTGCTTCGCACCTGGAAGGCGACGAGCGCGTGCAGGACCCGTACAGCCTGCGTTGCCAGCCGCAAGTCATGGGCGCCTGCCTCGATTTGATCGGCAATGTGGGCCGTACCCTGCTGATCGAGGCCAATGCCGTCACCGACAATCCGCTGATCTTCCAGGATGGCCCCAACGGGCAGGCGGAAATCGTCTCGGGCGGGAACTTCCACGCCGAACCTGTCGCCTTTGCGGCAGACACGCTGGCGCTGGCGATCGCTGAAATCGGCGCGCTGGCCGAGCGCCGCATCGCGCTGCTGATCGACGCCACGCTGTCCGGCCTGCCGCCCTTCCTCGTGCGCGACCCCGGCGTCAATTCCGGCTTCATGATCGCCCACGTGACGGCTGCTGCGCTGGCGTCGGAAAACAAGTCGCTCGCGCATCCGGCCAGCGTCGACAGCCTGCCCACGTCGGCCAACCAGGAAGACCATGTGAGCATGGCTACGTTCGCCGGGCGCCGCCTGGACGACATGGCGCACAACACGGCCGTCATCGTCGGTATCGAGCTGCTGGCCGCCGCGCAGGGCATTGATTTCCACCGTCCGCTGAAAACTTCGCCGCACCTGGAACATGTACATCACCAGCTGCGCCAGAAAGTGCCGTTCTTCGACGCCGACCGCTTCTTCGCACCCGATATCGAGGCGGCCAAGCAGATGGTGCTGCAGGGTGAGTTGAGCAGCACGTGCAAGAATTTGTTCGCCCCGCTGTACGCCTGAGCGGGCGCAAGGAGACAAGCATGGACTTCCGCTTCAACGAAGGCAGCATTCCGCTGCTCGTGTCGGTGCCCCACGTGGGCACCGACATACCCGACGATATCGCCGCGCGCATGACGCCGCAGGCCTTCCTCAAGGCCGATACGGACTGGCATCTGCGCGAGCTGTATGGCTTTTTGCAGGAGATGGATGCGTCGGTGCTGTCGGCGCGCTGGTCGCGCTACACCATCGACTTGAACCGCCCGCAGGAAGACACGAATCTGTATCCGGGCCAGGATACGACGGGCTTGTTGCCGAACGATACCTTTCACCGCGAACCGTTGTACCTGGCCGGCCGCGAACCGGATGAGCAAGACATGCGGCAGCGGCTGCAGCGCTACTGGGTGCCGTATCATGCGCAGCTGCGCGCGGAACTGGACCGCTTGCTGCGCGTGCATGGCGCCGTGGTGCTGTGGGATGCCCATTCCATCGCCTCGCATGTGCCGCGCTTCTTTGACGGCAAGCTGCCCGACCTGAACTTCGGCACGGCCGATGGCGCCAGTTGCGATACGGGCCTGACGTCCGCCGTGGTCAATATCGTGCGCGCGCAGGATGAATTCACCGTGGCCTTGAACGGCCGCTTCAAGGGCGGGCATATCACGCGCCATTACGGCCAGCCGGAAAACTGCGTGCATGCGATCCAGCTGGAGATGTGCCAGTGCCTGTACATGGATGAGGCGGCGCCGTTCGGCTACCGGCCCGACCTGGCCGCGCAAGTGCAACCGCTGCTGCGCCAGATGATGGAAGCGGCCGTGGCATGGGTGGCGCGTTGAAAACGAGTCTGTTTGCCCGCCATGCGTTGCTGCCGCAGGGCTGGCGCCGCGACGTGCTGCTGGAATGGGACAGGAATGGGGATTTGACGCACATCCGGGAGGATGCAGCTTCGCCGCTTAGCGTGGACGTGGTGGAGTATGTCTTGCCAGGCATGGTCAACCTGCATTCGCATGCCTTCCAGCGGGCGCTGGGCGGCATGACGGAAGTCGCCGGCGGCGAACTTGATCATGCACCTGACAGCTTCTGGACCTGGCGCGAGCTGATGTACCGCTTCGCGCGCCACATCACGCCGGAACAGATGGAGACCATCGCCGCGCAGCTGTTTGCCGAATGCCTGCGCCATGGCTACACGGCTGTCTGCGAATTCCACTACCTGCAGCGCGATATGTCCGGTGCGCTGTATGCGCGTCCGGCTGAAACGGCGGAAAGAGTGCTGGCCGCGGCGCGCCTCAGCGGCATCGGCGTGACCATGCTGCCCGTGCTGTACAGCCATGCGGGCTTTGGCGAACAGCCGTTGAAAGCGGAGCAGGCGCGTTTTCGCACCGGTGCGGACGATGTCTTGCGCATCGTCGAGGCGCTGGCGCCGCAGCGCGGCGGGCAGGTGGAGGTGGGCTTTGCGCCGCACTCGCTGCGCGCCGCCGGCGTGGCGCAGATCCGCGAAGTGACGCAAGCGTTGCCAGCTGGTCGCCCCATCCACATCCACATCGCCGAGCAGCAGGGCGAAGTGCGCCAGAGTCTCGATTACAGTGGCCGGCGCCCGGTGCAGTATTTGTACGACCACGTCGACGTCGACGCGCGCTGGTGCCTCGTGCATGCCACGCATGTGCAGCCCGATGAAGTGGCGCTGATGGCCGCCAGCGGCGCCGTGGCGGGCCTGTGCCCGACGACGGAAGCGAATCTGGGCGACGGCCTGTTCCCGCTGGCCGAATTCATCGCCGCCGGCGGGCGTTTCGGCGTTGGCAGCGACAGCCATGTGTCGCAGTCACCCATCGAAGAATTGCGCTGGCTCGAATATGGCCAGCGCTTGCAGCGCCAGCAGCGCAATGTGGCGGCCACGCCGGATGAACGCCATGTGGGCGACTACCTGTGGCAGGCGGCCCTGCGGGGGTGGCGCGCAGGCGGCCGGGCGCAAGCTCGGTGCCCTGGCGCCGGGCTGCCGCGCCGACTTGCTGGTGCTCGACGACGCGCATGTGAACCTGTGCGGCGTGGCCGTCGCCGATGTGCTGGGCAGCGTACTCTTCTGCGGCAACGACAATCTGGTGCGCGATGTGCTGTGCGGCGGCCAGTGGCAGGTGCGCGGCGGGCGCCATGTGGCGCAGGACGCCATCGCCAGTGCCTACAAGCGCACCCTGGCGCAACTGAGGGCGCTCTGATGGCGACCTTCATCCCACAGGAATGCCTGCGCGCCGCGCCGTGGAAAAATGGCGGCGGCAGCACGATGGAAATCGCCATTTCGCCACCGGGCGCCAGCATGATGGAATTCGACTGGCGTATCAGCCTGGCGACGATCACGGCCAGCGGGCCGTTTTCCAGCTTTCCCGGCATTGACCGCAGCCTGATGCTGGTCGATGGCGACAGCGTGCAGTTGACGCTCGACGGCACGCGCAAGGTGAGCTTGAGCGCGGCGCAGCCGATGCTGTGGTTTCCCGGCGAGGCGGCCGTGGTGGCGCAAGTCAAGGGGACGACGACGGATTTCAATGTGATGACGCGGCGCGACCGCTGCCGTCACCAGCTGGAAAGAATCACGGCGCCGGGCAAGCTGGCGCGGCGCAGCGCGACGACCCTGCTGTTTGTCGCCGGTGAAGGCCACGTGGTGGCGCGCGGTGGCGACTTGCAGTTCGCGCTGGGCCGCCATGACGCGCTGCTGCTGGACGCCGACGATGCGCAGGAATGGCGGCTCGACGCCTTGCAGCGTTCGGCCGTATTGTGCGTCGACCTGTTTTACCTAGGAGAGAAAAGCCATGCAAGACTGGGATATGGTCATCCACAACGTCCACCTGGCCACGATGGAGCATGGCTATGGCGAGCTGCTGGACGCGGCCATCGCCGTCAAGGATGGCCGCATCGCCTGGTTCGGCCCGGGCGACGAGTTGCCGGCCAGTGGTGCGATGCTGCACGACGGCCAGGGCTGCTGGCTGACGCCTGGCCTGATCGACTGCCATACGCACATCGTCCACGCGGGCAACCGCAGCGACGAATTCGAGGCGCGCCTGAATGGCGCCAGCTATGAAGACATCAGCCGCGCCGGCGGCGGCATCATGTCCACCGTGCGCGCCACGCGCGCGGCCAGTGACGACGAACTGCTGCGGCAAAGCCTGCCCCGCGTGCTGGCGCTGCTGGCCGAGGGCGTGACCACCCTGGAGATCAAGTCCGGCTATGGTCTCGACGCGGACAGCGAAGCGAAGATGCTGCGCGTGGCGCGCAGGATAGGGGAACAGCTGCCGGTGTCCGTGCGCACCACTTTCCTCGGCGCGCACGCGCTGCCGCCCGAGTATGCGGGCCAGCCCGACGCGTATATCGACCTGTTGTGCGCACAGATGCTGCCCCAGCTGGCCAGTGACGGCCTGGTCGACGCCGTCGATGCGTTTTGCGAGCGCATCGGTTTTACCCCGGCGCAAACGCAGCGCATGTTTGACGCGGCGACGGCGCTGGGCCTGCCCGTCAAATTGCATGCGGAGCAGCTGTCGGATCAGGGCGGCGCGGCGCTGGTGGCGCGCTATGGCGGCCTGTCAGCCGACCACCTGGAATTCTTGTCGGCAGAGGGCATCGCCGCCATGGCGCAGCATGGCACGGTGGCCGTGCTGCTGCCGGGAGCGTATTACTTTTTGCGCGAGACGCAGCCGCCACCCGTGGCGGCCTTGCGCGCGGCGGGCGTGCCGATGGCCGTGTCCACCGATTGCAACCCGGGCACGTCGCCCATGACGTCCTTGCTGCTGGCGATGAACATGGCGTGCACCTTGTGGCGGCTGACACCGCAGGAAGCGCTGGCCGGTGCTACGTGCCACGCGGCGCGCGCGCTGGGTTTGCAGGATCAGACGGGCAGCCTGGTGGTGGGCAAGCGCGCCGATTTCGCCCTGTGGCGCATCGCGCGCCCGGCCGACCTGGCGTATGCGCTGGGCTTGAACCCGTGCGCGGGCGTGGTGCATGGCGGTGTCTGGCGCGCGCCGGTGGTAAGCTTGCCGGATTGATCATTCGTCCTGGAGCGCCGCGTGCGTGTTGTTTACCTGCTGTTGTTGCTAGTCTTCGCCACCGCGCCTGCGCATGCCCTGGACGGCGGCACCTTGAAGGTGGGCTCGAAACGCTTTACGGAATCGTATATTCTCGGCGAAATCCTCCAGCAGAGCGCCGCGCCGCACGTCAAGGCGGAACACCGCCAGGGCCTGGGCAACACGGCCATCGTGCTCGCCGCGCTGCAGGCCGGCAGCATCGACGTGTATGCCGAATACATGGGCACCATAGCCAGCGAAATCCTCAAGCATGATAAAGCCATCGACCTGGCGCAGATGCGGCGCGAGCTGGCGGCGCTGGGCCTGGGCGTGGCCGTGCCGCTGGGGTTCAACAATACCTATGCGCTGGCCATGCGCGGCGATGAAACGGGCATCGCCAGCCTGGCGCAGCTGGCCCAACATCCGGCCCTGAAATTCGGTCTGTCGCATGAATTCATCGGCCGTGTCGATGGCTGGCCGGGCCTGGCCGCGCGTTATGGCTTGCCGCAGCGCCCGCGCGGGCTCGATCACGGCATCGCCTATGAAGCGCTGGCGCAGCGCCAGGTGGACGTGATCGACATTTATTCGACGGACGCGAAGATACGCCAGTACGGCTTGCGCGTGCTGGCCGACACGCAGCAGTATTTTCCCCGTTACGACGCCATGCTCCTGTACCGGCTCGACGTGCCGCAGCGCTTTCCCGCCGCCTGGCACGCGCTGCAAGGCTTGCAGGGGCGCATCAGCGAGAGCGACATGATCGCCATGAATGCGGCCGTGGAAATCGATGGCAAGACTTTTTCTGACGTGGCGCGGCAATGGCTGGCCTCCGGCACGCAGGCCGATAAACCAGCCGCCGCGCGCAGCAAGCTGCTCGATAAAATCATCGGCGACGATTTGTGGACCCTGACGCGCCAGCATCTGACCCTGGTGCTGCTGTCGGTCGCCCTGGCCTGCCTGATCGGCATTCCGCTGGGCGTGCTGGCGGCGTTTTCGGCGCCGCTGCGGCAAACGGTGCTGGCCTTCGTCGGCGTGCTGCAGACGGTGCCGTCCCTGGCCTTGCTGGCAATATTGATACCCGTGCTGGGCGTGATCGGCACAGTGCCGGCCCTGGTGGCCCTATTTGTGTATGCCTTGCTACCCATCGTGCGCAACACCTGCACGGGCATCCTGCAGGTACCGCAAGGCTTGCGCATGGCGGCGCTGGCGCTGGGCATGCGCCGGCGTGACCGCTTGCTGCACGTCGACTTGCCGCTGGCCTTGCCTGTCATGCTGGCGGGCGTGAAAACGGCGGCCGTGATGAGCGTGGGCACGGCCACCATCGCCGCCTTCATCGGCGCGGGCGGTTATGGCGAACGCATCACCATCGGTCTGGCGCTGAATGACAACGACATGCTGCTGGCCGGCGCCATCCCCGCAGCCGTGCTGGCCCTGCTGACGCAAGGCTTGTTCGAGCTGGTGGAGCGCTGGGCCGTGGCCGGCCGGCAGCGCTGACGGCATCACGGTTACAGCGAGTGCAGTTTGGAGCGCACCGAAACGACAGCCTGGTGCAGGATGCGTTCGGCCTGGAAGTCGTTCTCGCGCTGTTCGGCGATGGCTTGCAAGTCGCGTGTATAGCGTTCCAGGCGGGAGCGCAGGTAGGCGCGGTAGATTTTCATGACGAGCGGTTTGGCAGAGACATTCATGATGTGGCTCCCAGGTGCGTAATGATGCGTTCATTTTGTGTGAGCGGAATGCCGCCACTTTGCGCCATATCAAACGCCATGACCCCGTCAAATTGACGCGTTTGACATCGCGCAATGCCCCCCAGGCCGAAGATGCCACACTGAATCTCCCCTGCCTGGCTAACATCAGCCGCAGGCTTTGATCCCCCTGATACCTTCAAGCATATTCAAGGAGCGTCGCATGGTCATTTTTGCCGTGGTTGCTGGCTGCATCGCCTGCTTCACAGTGTACCAAATCTATAAAAATGCGCAGCGGGGCAGTGGGCTTACGCAACAACATATCGGTTTGCACGGCACATTGATTGAGCCACGGAAATAAACTGTGGTCAAAGATGTACAGTTAGCTGACAGATTTAAGGAAAATGTAAGGCCCGGTAAGCAAATGTAAAGGTCGGCGCGGTGACAAGTCGTAGCGTTTATATTGATAACCGTTGATTGCATTCTCCCCCTCCCACTTGACAATGGGTTCACCCCGCGGTGCCGCTAGCCCGCGGGGATTTTTTTGGAACTTACTGCGCGGCGCGCCTTGCGGCCTGCGATGCTCACCGTACCTCGCGTACAGTTCCGCTTCTCGGCCACAAATCGCATCCGCTCGCTACCGTTCCCTCTCCAATCAGGCTGGTTTCGGCGTACCCGCCGACAATTGCGTCAAGGCATCGCCGGCGACCCTGCAGATGCGCCAGTCCGGCATCACGTCCGCGCCCATACCCTTGTAGAAGTTGATCGCGTTTTCATTCCAGTCCAGCACCGACCATTCGAAGCGGCCGCAATCGCGTTCGACGGCCAGTTGCGCCAGCGCCACCAGCATCTGCTTGCCATAGCCCTTGCCGCGCGCCGATTGCTTCACATACAGGTCTTCCAGGTACAGCCCCTTGCGGCATAAGAAGGTGGAAAAATTATGGAAAAACAGCGCGAACGTCACCACCTCGCCACGTTCCTCGCCGACCAGCGCTTCGCATGCAGGATGGGTGCCGAACAGGCTGTCATGCAGCATGGATTCCTTGGCGATCATCATGTGTTCGAGTTTTTCAAACACGGCCAGTTCATGGATCATGCCAAAGATGGCGGCCACGTCGGATGCGGTCGCGGGACGAATGGCGAGGGAGGAAGAAGTGCTCATGTTGCCTTTGTTGATGGAGTGGTGGAAAGGGAAGCAATGGTATTCGTCTTGCGCGCGCCTGACGTCAGGGCCCAGGCCACGCTGGACAGGCACAGCACCATGCCCACCCATTCGATGGCGGCGGGCCGGTAGTGTTCGAACTGCACCGACAGCAGCACGGAAATGACGGGGGTGACGACGCCGATATACACGGTCTTTTGCGTGCCGATGCGGGCGATTAAAGTGAAATACGCGCTGAAGGCGATCACCGAGCCGAAGATGGCCAGGTACACCAATCCCATCCAGTAACTGGGGCGCGCGGGCAACTGCCAGGACTGGCCCGTGGCGACGGCCCAGGCGGCCACCATCAAGGTGCCCCACAGCATGGTCCAGGCCATGGTCAGCATCACGTTGCCGGAATGCTCGCGCACTTTCATGACGAGGGCATTGCCCGCCGTGCTAGACACGGTAGCCACCAGGGCCAGCATGAAGCCGAGCAGGAAGTGGCCATTGCCGCCGCCCATAATATCTTGCAGCGCTGCGCCGATGGACTGGTAAAACAGCAGCACGATGCCGCAGATGGCGACAAACGCCGCGCAGCAGGTGCTCCAGGTGATGGGCGTGCCGAAGGCGATGCGGTTGAGCAATGGCGTCCAGAACACCATCAGCGCGAACAGCACGCTGACGAGGGCCGAGACCAGGTATTGCTCCGAACTATACGTGCACACATAGCTGAGGGCGAAGGATGCCAGGCCTTGCAGCAGCATCCATTTTTGCGCGCGCCAGGGCAGGCGCAAGGTATCGCCGCGCAAGGCGCACCAGGCAAACAGGGTGGCGGACGCGAGGCCGAAGCGGTAGACCACGGAAACGGCGGGGGCGACATCGCCCAGCTGCAAGGTGATGGCCCAGAAGGTGGAGCCCCAGATCAGGCAGGCTATGATGAACAGGAGAGGAGAGGACATCGCGCAAGTATACGGGCATCGCGCAGGGATGGCGAGTCTTGGTCGAGCTTGCTCGATGAGCCGTCAGGAGACACCCAGGCATTGAGGCAGCGCAGTGCTTCTGGAAAATGTTGAATTTATGAAAATATTTACTTTATTATCAAGTAAATATTTTCTGAATTGTATCTTGAAAGGAGGACCGCCATGCCAGCCTCACTGCAGATCAAAGTATGGAGCGTGCTTGTGTATGTCATCGTGACAACCTTGATGGCCATCTGGCTGCACCCCTCGGCCTTGCTGATGGCTGCCGGCGCCTTCGGCTGAGCGCATGCGCCGGCAAGCAGATCAGTGGGTGACGCGGGTCTTGCGGCCATCCGACAGCAGGCGCACGCGCTCGCCCGGACGGAACAGTTCATCCGCGTCTTGCACGATGGCGCGCATGTCGCCATTGTCCAGGCGCACGGTGATTTCCAGGCCGGGTTTGTTGGACGCGTTCGCTTCGATGCTCTTGCCCGCCATGCCGCCGGCGACGGCGCCGAGGATGCTGGCCGCGATGGCGCCCTTGCCGCCACCGACTGCCGAGCCGGCCACGCCGCCCAGCGCCGCGCCAGCCAGCACGCCCGTGCCCGTTTCACCCTTGTCGATGGTCACTTGGCGCACGGATTCAACCGTACCCATGCGAACCGACTGTTCATTCTGCGCCTGGCGCGCGTTGTACACATTCGCCGAGTTCGGTTGTACGGCGCAGCCAGCCAGGGCGGCGAGCAATGCCACTGCAATAATTGGTGCTTTCATGTGGGACTCCCTTGGACAAAAAGTTAGTTGCCGATTGCGTCGACCGGCAGATGATGACTTATCATAAGGACACTTACCTTAGATAACTAGTTGCGAATAGTAAAAATCTGTTACTGCCACTTGATGCCGCCTGCCGCTCAATACGCCAGCCGCAGGCGCCGGTACAAAAATCCCAGCACGAACAGCGGCCCCACCAGTAAAAAGCGCAAATCGTCGAGGAACGACGGTTTCTTGCCTTCGATCTGGTGGCCGATGAATTGGCCTATCCAGGCGAGCACGAACAGCGCCAGCGACACGGGCAGGATGGTCAGCGGGGGCATGAGCAGCAGCAGGCCCAGCATGGCGGCCAGCATCGCCAGCATGCCCGCCGCAAACGGGCGCGACAGCTTGTAATAATAGTATAAGGCCAGAATACTGCCGAGCAGCGCCACGCTGGGATGCACGCTCCACAGCAGCCCCAGCAAGCTGAACACGATCAGCGGCACGCACACGATATGCACCCATTCATTGACGTGGTTGCGGTGGCTTTCGCCATACTGGGCCAGCAGGGTGTCGATGGTGCGCATGGGCGGTCTCTTGTGTGGGGAAGGTTGTGCGGGAATTCTACACCGTCGCGTGGCCGGGTAAAATGGCCCTTCGTTTTCCCTTCCTGACCTCTCATTTGAATAGCCCAGCTTTCTTGCCAGACACTGCCGCCGACCCGCGCAAGCGCTGTTTCGATCCCGTCGTCGATGCCAACACGCACCTGCTGATACTGGGCAGCCTGCCCGGCGAAAAATCGCTGGCGCACAGCCAGTACTATGCGCATCCGCAAAACAAGTTCTGGATGCTGCTGGGCGAAGTGCTGGGCGTGGACTTGACCAGCCAGCCCTATGAGGCGCGGTTAAACACCTTGCTGGCGCAGGGCGTGGGCCTGTGGGACGTGGTGGCGCAGGCGCAGCGCACGGGCAGCCTCGACAGCAACATCCGCGCCCGCGACGATAACGACCTGGTGGCCCTGGCCGCCAGCCTGCCGCAACTGCACACGATCGCCTTCAACGGCGGCACGGCGGCGAAGCTGGGCATCAAGGTGCTGGGCGAACACGCGCAGCGTTACCGCATCGTCTGCTTGCCCTCGAGCAGCCCCGCCTACACGCTCGCGTATGGCGCCAAGTTGCTGCAATGGAAAACATTGCAGCCCTTGTAATGCGGGGCGTCAGTTGCTTACGCCGGTGCGTACGGCTGCGCTTCCAGCGGCTGTCCCTTGGCGTCGAATTTCAGCGCGACCGATAATTGCGTCACGCCGATGGTGGCCAGCGCATCGCAGATGTCGTCGACTTCGTCCTGCAGGTCGGCGGCCAGGTCCAGCGGCTTGTCGGCGCTGTGCAGCAGTTGGCCGCCCGTCGTGCTGACATTGACGCGCAACAGCATTTCGCCATGCTCATCGGCCGGGCCGACGACCACCGAGACGTCGCCCGCATCCACATTGTTTTCCGCCAATGCATGGTTGATGCCGGACATCATCTGCAGCATCGCATACTCGCTCATGCCTTGTTCCTTGCCGCCATGGAACAGATCCTGGTAGAGGAAGCTCACTTCCAGGGTGTTGCCGGCCGGCGCCAGGCAGCGCTTGACGAGCTCGCCCACTTCCGTCGTCCATTGCTGATAGCGGGCCATGCGCGCATCGAACCAGGCATCGAGCGCCGCTTCATCCTTCGGTTCCGCATAGAACGGGTCGTCCACGCGCTTGAGGGCAAAGCCCAGCAGGAAGCGCAGTTCGACGGCGGTGTCCTGCGGTCCGAAAGCCGTCTCGCTCCAGCCGACGATGCTGCTTTCCAGGCCCGGCGTGGCGGCGATTTTCTTGTCTGTCATCGACGCGTAGGCATCGCGCACCATCTCGTGCAAATGGCTATACGTGATGCGGTCGATTTCATCGAGGTCGTAGGCATGGCTCATCAAGACCACCTTGGCCTTGGCGCTTTCCAGCTGCGCCTGCTGGAAACTTTTCACCAGCGCTTCGAAAGCGTCCTGGTCCTGGAAGCTGTCCGCTTCCTTCAGGCCGCCCGTGCTTTGCACCAGCAGGGGCACGACAAAGGCGTTGATTTCCATGGCCGGGGCATTCTCGCGGCGGATCACGGAAATGGATGCCGCTTCTTCGATGTGGCTGCGCAAATACTGGTAGGCGCCCACGTCTTCGTACTTGGCGCGCTCGATGGCGTCGTACAGGATTTCATCCTTCTTCTGATTCAAGGCCTTGCGGATCAGGCGGCCGAACTCGACGGCTTGTTCGGCCAGCACCGTGCCCTGCGATTCGCTGTCTTCCTGCTCCGCCAGGTTCAGGGCCATCGTGCACAGCATGCGCGTGACGGCTTCATCCTTGTCTTCAGGCGTGTTGGCGGATTTACGGGGAACAGGGCGCTTATTTTTGGGCATGGCGATCAACAGGTTAAGAAAGATGGGTCAGGCAAACGGAAACAGGCGCCAAGGCTTTGCCAGGCGCCGGGACAGATCATACAGGCGGACGCGGACGCCTGATACCTCAATGGTCGGTATCGAACATCTCGTGCAATTCGTCGAGCAGGTCGGCGGCTTCTTCCTGCGACAGGCCGAGATGCTGGCAAGCAAGTTCGCCGCCCTTGTCCCACTCCAGCGAGGTACTGTTGCCATGGTAGCGCTGAATGCCCTTTTCGGCCAGCAGCGACAGGGCGACGAGCGAGCGGATGGCGTCATCCGTGGACGGGTCAGCCAGCACCGTGTAGTCGTGGTGGTGCAAAATCGCCCAGGATACGTCGGAAGACAGGCCCCAGTTGCGCGCCAGCAAGCAGCCGATGGCCGCGTGGTTGGTCTGGTGGCGCGCGTCTTCCAGTGTCGTAAAACAATTGTGCGCATCGTTGGCCGCTGCCGCGTAGGTGTTGACGTAGTCGGGAAAGCGGTTCATCAGCAAGGGCACGCCGATATCGCAGAACAGGCCGAAGGTGTGGGCGATGTCGGGCGGGGCGATGCGCAACTTGCGCGAGGTAAATACCAGGGCGCGCGCGCGCTTGGCCGATACATCCCAGAAGTTGGTTAGTTCCACGCCTTCCGCTTCCAGCGCCTGGCGTGCCAGCAAGCCCGTCATCATGGCGCTGCATTGGTTGATGCCGAGAAAGTTAATGCCTTGCTCGACGGACTTGGCCTTGCGCGCGGCGCCATAGAAGGGCGAGTTGGCCAGCTTGAGCAGGGCACCCGACATGCCGACGTCGTCGGCGATGATGCGTGCGATGCGGCGCGGCGACGGGTCGTCTTCGGCCAGTTCGCGCTGCAGGTCGACCAGCAGGCTGGGACGCGGCGGGATACGGATGGAACGCATCAAGGCGTCAACCGGATCTTCCTGCACTATCTGCTTTTGCGCTGCCGCTCTCATCATCACGCTTTCATCATCATTTTTGTGCCCGGTGCTTATTCTGTCGTGCACTGCCGCTGCCCGCTTCATGAGCGTCTGGCGCAGTGCCCGACGATTATCGCTGTTTATGCATGGCAATAGTTCATCTCTGCAATATATTCTCGCAAAAATCCCCGTTTTGCCCGGGCCCAGCCGCGATTTTCGTTATTTTACGATGATGACCATCTTGTTATTTATGGTGAAAAGATTAAGTTTTATTTGTTTTCATGGCGCGGCAAGACGTGCGGCGGGATGCGCGGCAGTACAATTGCCTGATGAAAAAAATCCTCGCGGGTATCGATTTTGCGGACGATTCCAGTAGCGTGGCGCGCCAGCTGATCGGCGTGACCGTGCTGGTTGAGGGCGTCGGTGGACGCATCGTGGAAACGGAAGCGTATGACCGGCTCGATCCGGCCTCGCACACGTATGGGGGCATGACGCCGCGCAATGCGGCCATGTTCGGCCCGCCCGCGCACGCCTATGTCTACCGCTCGTACGGTATCCACTGGTGCCTGAACTTTGTGTGCCGCGAAGCGGGGCATGGCGCGGGCGTGCTGATCCGCGCCATCGAGCCGCTGGAGGGACTCGATATCATGCGCGAACGGCGCGGCGTCGAAGATGTGCGGCTGCTGTGCTCGGGGCCGGGCAAGGTGTGCCAGGCGCTCGGTGTCTCGCATATGCATAACCGACTGGCGCTCGATGCGCCGCCTTTCCTGCTGCTGGAGCGCGAGGACGAGGTGACGGTGCAGGCGGGGCCGCGCATCGGCATTTCAAAGGCGATGGACACGCCATGGCGCTTCGTGCTGGCCGATTCGCGCTACCTGAGCAAGCGGATGCGTACGCCTGTTATCTAGCTGCGCCGGTGCTGTGGCGCATCCATGGCGCCACGCTGGCCCGACTTTCCGCGTAGCGGGCTGTGCAGCGCGCGCCGTTCCGTTTCCTTGACGGCGCCGGCTGGAAGCTGGAATGCCTCGTTCTCGGTGTGCCCGGCCAGCTTCGCGGGCTGCTCGTCCAAGGTGAACACGGCCACGGCCGCCGACAATTTGACGGCCTGGTCCTGCAAACTGGCTGCCGCCGCTGCCGCCTGCTCCACCAGGGCCGCATTTTGCTGGGTGACGTCATCCATTTGCGTGACGGCCTGATTCACTTCCGTGATGCCCGACGCCTGCTCGGCGCTGGCCTGTTTCACGCGCTGGATGATCTCATTGACTTGCTGCACCGATGCAACGATGGCGCCCATGCTGTCGCCCGCCTGCTGTACGGCCACGCTGCCGCCATCGATGGTGGTGACCGAGGTGGCGATCAGCGTCTTGATTTCCCTGGCCGCCTGCGCCGAGCGCTGCGCCAGGGTGCGCACTTCGGACGCCACCACGGCAAAGCCGCGGCCTTGCTCGCCCGCGCGCGCCGCTTCCACCGCCGCATTCAGCGCGAGGATATTGGTCTGGAAGGAAATGCCGTCGATCACGCCGATAATATCCACGATCTGGCGCGAATTGGCGCGTATGGTCGCCATCGTCGTCACCGCCTGTTGCATCGATTCTCCCCCTTGCACTGCCAGGGTGGAGGCTTGCCCCGCTAGCTCGCAGGCCAGCTGGGCGTTGTCGGCGTTGTCATTGACGGCTCGCGTCAGCGCTTCCATGGCGCTCGACGTTTCCTCCAGCGAACTGGCTTGCATTTCCGTGCGTGCCGATAAATCCAGATTGCCGGTGGCAATTTCGTGCGAGGCCGTGTCGATCGATTGCACGGCGCCCATGATGGTGCGCAAGGTCTGGTTCAGGTGAGCGATGGTCTGGTCCAGCACGCGCGACGTGGCGGCGATCTCGTCATTGCCCTGCTTGGGCGCGCCGGCCATCAGCTTGCCCGCCGCCAAGTCTTGCACGGCGTCGGCAATGCCGCGAATTTCCGCCAGCATGGCGCGGCGCACCAGTATGGTCACCACGATGGAGACGAGGATCGATAGCAGCACCGTCAGCAGCAGGCTCCAGCCCAGGCTGCGAAACTCGGCGCTGGCTGTCGCATGGGCCTGGCTGCTGAGCGTCGTTTCCAGGGCCGACAGTTGCGCCAGCTGCGTATTGAACTGGACGAACTGGGTTTCCGCCTTGAGCATGGAATTGGTGGCGATCGACTGGTCCATCTGCGCCATTTCCATGGTTTCCAGCACGGCCTTGCGATAGCCGGCCAGTGCTGTGATGGCCGCATCGACCAGGGTGCGCTCGGCGCCCGTGGCGGTGGAACGCAGCGTGGCCAGCTGGGTGCCGATGGCCGCATGGCGCGCCTTGATCTGTTGCTCCAATGCATCGAGGCGGGCCTTGGCGAAGCTGCCATTCGTCCACGACAGCAACTGGTACATATTGCCGTGCACATGCCTGGCCTCGCCAAGTACGTCGGCCGCCGCCTTCAAGTGCGTGATGCGCACCCGCACCATGTTTTCCAGCGAGGCATTTTGCCGCACCATGCCATACCAGGCGCCGCTCGAGCTGAGTATCAGCAGCAGCAAGACCAGGGTGGGTGCCAGCAATAATTTTGGTCCGATGCGTAGTGTATTGAGCATGCTTGACTCCTGGCTATGGCTGTTCAACCGCAGGCAGCGCGAGATGTGGGCGCGCCGCCCCTGCCTTATTTTTTGTAGATCCCCGCTTCGAGCACCACATCGTTGACGCGCAGGATGTACGTGGTCTTCGGCTCGATCTTGCCGCTGGTGGGATTCTTGTACTGGTAATCGACCCAGCCCTTGCCCTGTTTTTGCGCCAGCTCGATGATTTCACGGCGATATTTCTTGCCATTCGCATCGGGCACATCCGTCAAATCCTTGCCCACGATGGAGGGATTGATGGGGTGGGCCAGCACGATGCCCGTCTTGATGTCGCGCATGTCCACATATAGCGAGCCCTGCACGAAGTCCGGGTCTTTCGCCGTGATTTTCTTCATCATTTCTTCCTTGCCATGTGCCTTCATGAAGGCGGCGCCCCGTTCGGCCATGGCGATGGCGTCTTTTTCCGTTGCTTCGACTGCGGCATTGACGCTGCCGCCGACAAATGCCAGGCACAGCAGGCTACCCGTGAATAAGCGTTTCATGAAAGCTCCTTGTGATATCGAGGGATATGTTGCCAAGTCGTAATTTACGTCGCCGACGCTTCCATCAAATTGCGATGGAACAAACTAAGGTGTTGCTTGTAGGCACCGTGCAACGTATCGAGCGCTTGTTGATATGTAGCAATTTGGTTCCGAATAGCAAGAACTATGATGACTTTCACAGCATGTCGAAGGATGTGGCATGGGGGAGGAAGAGGCTGGAATTGGCTGATATAAGGCTGATTTCATGAAGGTTGTCGCTATTTACAGGCAGGGAGACTATCGTGTCCGCACTCATTACCGAGCCGTTTTCACCCAAGTTCAAGCCGTATACGCGGCACACCATTCAACAGGCGCGGCAGTGGGAATGGCTGCCGGAAGAGCAGCGCGAAGCCGTGCAAGTGGTGTCGCACGTCTTGCCATTTCGCACGAATGCCTATGTGCTCGATCAGTTGATCGACTGGAGCAACATCCCTGACGACCCCATCTATCGCCTCGTCTTCCCCCACCGCGACATGCTGTCGCCCGAGCAGTATGCGCACTTGCGCGACCTGGTGCTGGTGCAACGGGACAAGGCTGCTATCGACGCCTATGTGCATGGCTTGCGCCTGGGCATGAATCCCCACCCGGCCGGCCAGATGACGCACAACGTGCCCCGGGTCAACGATGCGCCAGTGCGGGGCCTGCAGCATAAATATGCGCAGACGGTGCTGTTTTTTCCCCAGCGCCGGCCAGACGTGCCACGCGTATTGCACCTTCTGCTTCCGCTGGCCCCAGTTCGTCGGCATGGACGACATGAAGTTTGATGCGCGCGAGTCGCATGAGCTGGCCGCCTACCTGAAACTGCATCCGGAAGTGACGGACGTGCTGATCACGGGCGGCGACCCGATGATCATGAATACGCGGCAACTGGCCGCCTACCTTGAGCCGCTGCTAGCGCCGGGCCTGGAACACATCCAGAACATCCGCATCGGCACCAAGGCGGTGGCGTATTGGCCGCAGCGCTTCGTGTCCGACCGCGATGCGGATGAGCTGATGCGCCTGTTCGAGCGCATCGTCAAGGCGGGCAAGAACCTGGCCGTGATGGGCCATTACAGCCATGCCGTCGAGTTGCGCCAGGACATCGCGCAGCAAGCCGTGAAACGCATCGTCTCCACGGGCGCCACCTTGCGCATGCAGGGGCCGCTGATCCGCCACATCAATGAAGACCCGGCAAGCTGGGCGGAACTATGGCAGACGGGTACGCGCCTGGGGGCGATTCCGTATTACATGTTTGTCGAACGCGATACGGGGCCGCGCGGCTATTTCGAGTTGCCCTTGGCGAAGGCGTACGAGATTTTCCAGGCCGCCTACCAGATGGTGTCGGGCCTGTCGCGCACGGTGCGCGGGCCCTCCATGAGTACCTTCCCTGGCAAGGTCGTCATCGATGGCATCGTTACCATCAATGGCGAAAAACTGTTTGCCCTGCAATTTTTGCAGGCGCGCAACCCGGACTGGGTGCGCCGGCCGTTTTATGCGAAATTCGATGCGGAAGCGACGTGGTTGGATGATTTGAAACCGGCCTTTGGCCACGACAAGTTTTTCTTTGAAACGGATGAGCCTATGCCGCAGCTGCCGCACAAAATCATCCGCCTGGCACGGGCCGCCTGAGCATGCACGGCGCCGGCGCCTCTTCCCGTTCCGGGGTGGCCGTGTTTTGTCTGGTGTTCCTGCCGTTCGCGCTCGGTCATTACCTGTCGTGCCTGCTACGCGGCGTCAATGCCGTACTGACGGCTGAACTGCTGGGCACCATCGCCCTGACCCCAGCCCAGCTGGGCCTGCTGACCAGCGCCTTTTTTCTCGCCTTTGCGCTGGTGCAACTGCCGGTTGGCATGGCGCTCGACCGCTACGGTCCCCGCACGGCGCAACTGTGGCTGCTGGCACTGGCGGCCGTGGGCGTGTGGCTGTTCAGCCGGGGCCACAATTTTGCTGAACTGATGTGGGCGCGCGCCTTGATGGGGGCAGGCCTGGGTGGCTGCTTCATGGCCGCAGTGAAAGCGATCTCGTGCGCAATTGCGCCATCTCGCCTGCCTTCCGTGCATGGCTACCTGATCGCCGTGGGCGGCCTGGGCGCGGCCACGGCCACCATGCCCGTCAAGCTGGCCCTGCATTACACGGACTGGCGCGGCGTCTTCCTGGTCCTGGCGCTGGCGGCGCTGGCCATCGGCTTGCTGATCCGCCTGCTGTCGCCGGCCATGCCCGTGCCTGCCGCCGCGCACGCGGTGAGCAAGGTCAGCGTGTGGAGCGTGTACCGTGATCGCGGTTTTCGCCGCACCATCGCGCTGATCCTGCTGCCGCACACGGTGTTCTTTGGCGTGCAGGGCTTGTGGGTGGGGCGCTGGCTGGCCGACGTGGGCGGCTTGTCCGACGACAGCGTGGCGTATATGTTGTACCTGGGCATGGCGGCCGTCATCTTCGGCGCCATCGGCATGGGCATGTTAACGGAATGGGCTGGCCGGCGCGGCATTGAACCCATGCAAGTGGCGGCCGCCGGCATCGTCCTGTTTGTCGCCGTGCAAGTGGCGATGGCATGCAATGTGGTGCCCAGCCTGCCTTTGCTGTCCGTGCTGTTTTACCTTGCTGGGCACGGTGACGGGCCTCGAGTATGCGATCGTCGCGCAAAGCATGCCGGCCAGCTTGACGGGCAGGGCGGCCACCTGCTTGAATTTGCTCATTTTCACAGGCGCCTTCCTGGTGCAGGCGGGCTTTGGCCTTATCCTCGGCTGCTGGCCCTTGAACAGCCAGCAGCAGTATCCGCCGCAGGCGTACCAGGCGGCGTTTGGCGTTCTGGCGGCCTTGCAACTGCCGGGACTCGCGATGTTTTTCATTCGCCGCTACAGGCGTGCCGGGCCATCCGGTAAAATGGCGGCCTGCACAGCGGCAATGATCAACTCCAAGGAAGACTATGAAACTCGTTCGTTATGGACGTC
Source organism: Janthinobacterium lividum (assembly GCF_023509035.1). Lineage (NCBI taxonomy): Bacteria > Pseudomonadati > Pseudomonadota > Betaproteobacteria > Burkholderiales > Oxalobacteraceae > Janthinobacterium > Janthinobacterium lividum. The sequence goes on from NZ_CP075583.1 coordinate 1,771,377, forward strand.
CAGGCAAGGAAAAACCGGGCCTGATCGATGAAGAAGGCAAACTGCGCGACCTGTCCGGCGTGATTGCCGATATTGACGGCGCACAACTGTCCGACAAGGTTTTGCGCAAGCTGGCCAAGGTCGACGAAAAGACCTTGCCCCTGGTGCGCGGCAATCCACGCTTCGGCGTGCCGCTGGCGAAAGTCGGCAAGTTCATCGGCATCGGCCTCAATTACGCGGATCACGCGGCCGAGTCCGGCATGCCGATTCCGGCCGAACCCATCGTCTTCATGAAGGCAATTACATGCCTGAATGGCCCGGACGACAATGTCGTGTTGCCCAAAGGTTCCAAGAAGACAGACTGGGAAGTGGAGCTGGGCGTGATCATCGGTACGCGCGCGCAATACGTGAGCGAAGAGGATGCCCTGAAATACGTGGCTGGTTACTGCGTCGTCAACGACATTTCCGAGCGCTCGTTCCAGCTGGAGCGGGGCGGCCAGTGGGATAAAGGCAAGGGTTGCGACACCTTCGGCCCCGTCGGTCCGTGGCTGGTGACGCGCGATGAAGTCATCGACGAGCAGGATTTGGACCTGTACCTGGAAGTCAATGGCAAGCGCATGCAGACCGGAAATACGCAAACCATGATCTTCTCGGTGGCGCAGATCGTCAGCTATTTGTCGCAATTCATGACCCTGGAACCGGGCGACGTCATCGCCACGGGCACGCCACCTGGTGTGGGCCAGGGCCGCAAGCCGCAGCGTTTCCTGAAAAAGGGCGATAGCATGCGCCTGGGCATCGCCGGCCTCGGCGAACAGCAGCAGGAAGTGGTCGCCTGGACTGCCTGATGGCCGGTAGCGATATCGACCGTTTGCCGCCGCTGCCTTTGACGCAGCTGGACCCGCAGCAGCGCGCGGCCGCTCAAGCCATCATCGACGGTCCACGCGGGGCGCTGTACGGCCCCTTCGTGCCGCTGATCCGCAGCCCCGAGCTGATGGAAACGGCGCAGCGCATGGGAGAATATTTGCGCTACCGCAGCGCCATCGGCACGCGGCTGTCGGAACTGGCGATCCTGGTGACGGCGCGCCAGTGGGACCAGCAAGTCGAGTGGGCCATCCATACGCCGCTGGCGGTGCAGAACGGCATCGCGCAAGCGGCCGTGGACGCCATCGCCGCGCGGCGCGCACCGCTTGCCCTGAAAGAAGATGAGCAAGCCGTGCACGACTTCTGCATCGAGCTGCAGCAGAACAAGCGCGTCAGCGATGCCACGTATGCGCGCGCGCTGGCACTGTTCGGTGAGCACGGCGTGGTCGACTTGATGGGTATCAATGGCTATTACACCTTCCTGGCCATGGTCATGAATGGCGCGCAGACGGCGGTCCCGGCCTTGGGCGTACCGCCTTTGCCCGCCTGATTCGAGGACTTCTTCGGGAAAAGATGGACAAAGTGTAATGAAGTTGAAATTATTCAATATATAATTTTACTTCCCTTCCATTGCTAAAAAAGCTCAATGAAAAACTCGTCCGTGCTCCACCCTGATGGGCCGCGCCTTCCTGGCGCTGGCCCTTTCTTTTGCCCATTGATAATGGTGCGTGCGCTTGCCGCCGAGACCGCCGCTAGCGCTAGCCCCAGCGCTTCCGCCCTGGAAAATTCAGTCGTCAAGGTGTTTTCCACCCTGCGGGGCCCCGATCCGTACAAGCCGTGGAGCAAGGCTGCGCCGCAAGAGGTGACGGGTTCCGGCGTGGTCATCGAAGGCCGCCGCATCCTCACCAATGCCCACGTGGTCGGCTATGCCAGCCAGGTGCAGATCCAGGCGAATGGCGCTGGCGACAAGATACCGGCGACCGTGCTGGCCATCTCGCGCGGCATGGACCTGGCCTTGCTGAAAATCGACGACGACAGTTTTTTCGCCAGCCATAAAGCGGTGCCGCGCGCCAATGTCTTGCCGGATGTGCGCGATGCCGTGCTGGCGTATGGCTATCCGACGGGCGGCACGTCGTTGTCGATCACCAAGGGCATCGTCTCGCGCATCGAATTCGTGCGCTACAACTTCCCCGTGTCCGGCTTGCGCATCCAGATCGATGCGGCCATTAATCCAGGCAATAGCGGCGGCCCCGTGATTGCTGGCGACAAGATGATCGGCCTGGCCTTTGCCGGCATGCTGAATGCGCAAAACATCGGCTACATCATCCCCAACGAGGAAATCGAGCTGTTCCTGCGCGACCAGGACAGTGGCGCGCCCCAGGGCAAGCCGGCCATGCGTGACGTGACGCAAACGCTGGAAAATCCCGCGCTGCGCACCTACCTGAAACTGGCCAAGGGGGTCGAGGGCGCTGTCGTGATGTCGCCGGCCAGCAAGGATGCCGCCTATCCGCTCAAGGAATGGGATGTCATCACGCATATCGGCGATTTTCCCATCGATAACCAGGGCATGGTCAAGCTGAATGCCAACAGCCGCGTGCGCTTCCAGTACCGGGTGCAGCAACTGGCAAAAGACGGCCAGTTGCCGTTGACGGTGGTGCGCCAGGGCGCGCCCCTGAAAATCAAGGTGCCCGTCTCGGCGGCGCATCCGATGCTCATTAGCGGCCTGCAGGGCAATTACCCGTCCTATTTCATTTTTGGACCCATGGTGTTTTCGCGCGCCAGCACGGAATTCATGGCGGCGCCGAATGGTAATCCAGCGATGCTGGGCGGCATGGCGTTTGCCGGCAATCCACTGGCCACGCGGCGCGGCGATGCGCCCGATAGCGAGCGCGAAGAACTGGTGGTGATCGCCGCGCCATTCTTCCCGCACAAGCTGATGAATGGCTACAGTACCCGTTTCTTCTCGGTCGTCGATTCCGTCAATGGCGTGCGCGTGCGCAGCCTGGCGCACCTGGTGGCCTTGCTGCGCGACCAGACGGATGAGTTGCTGACATTCCGCTTCCAGCAGCGCGATGCGGAAATGGTCGTCGTGCCCCGCAAGGACATGCTGGCAGCGACGGAATCGGTGCTGACGGACAACGGCATTCGCTCGGAAGCGTCGCCCGATATGTTGAAAATCTGGAATGCAAAAACGCCGGCGAACTGATTGTTCCCGGCGTTCCGTACAACAACAGGCGCGGCAGAAAGCTGCGCCTGTTTTATTTTATGCCAGCACTTTTTTCAGCCACGCGCCGATGGCGTCGATCTCTTCCTGGCACAGCGAATGCTGCATCATGTACTCGTGCCACTCCACCTTGTAACCCATGCCGGTGAGCAAGTCGCGCGACTGCTGTGCGCGGCCGATCGGCACTACCGGGTCGGCCGTGCCGTGCGCCATGAAGATGGGCGTTTGCAGGCTTGCCGGTGTGCGCTCAAGAGCCGTCTTGTCGGCCAGCGGCAGATAGCCGGACAGGCACATCAGGCCGGCCAGCGGTTCCGCATGGCGCAAGCCCGTTTGCAAGGTCATGGCGCAGCCTTGCGAGAAGCCGGCCAGGATGATGCGGCTGGCGGGAATGCCGCGTGCCTTTTCGCGTGCGATCAGTGCTTCGACCTGTGCCTGCGAGGCGCGCAAGCCGTTCTCGTCTTCGCGGCGCACGAGGTCGTTCACGAGGATGTCGTACCAGGCGCGCATCACATAACCGTTGTTGATGGTGACGGGCATGGTGCCGGCGCTGGGGAAAATGAAGCGGATGGCGGGGCAGCCGCGCAGGTCGAGTTCTTTCACCAGGGGCACGAAGTCGTTGCCGTCGGCGCCCAGGCCGTGCATCCAGATGATGGAGACGGTGGGGTTTGGTGCACTGTCGAGTTCTATGGTTTCCAGCAAGGTGCTCATGTATTTTCCTCAGGTATGGGTTGCGCCGGACGCAGCGCCGATTTGGGACGGAAGGCCTTGCAGATGGCTGGATCGGTTTCCATGTAGGGACCACCGATGAGGTCGATGCAATAGGGGACGGCGGCAAAGATGCCGTTGACCAGTTGCACGCCGTCGGCATCCTTCAAGCCTTCCAGGGTTTCCTTGATGGCTTTCGGTTGGCCCGGCAAGTTCATGATCAGGGCGGCGCGCTCGGGCGTCTCGCGGATCACGGCCACCTGGCGCGACAAGATCGCCGTCGGCACGAATTGCAGGCTGATCTGGCGCATCTGTTCGCCGAAACCGGGCATTTCCTTGGTCCCGACGCTGAGCGTGGCGTCCGGCGTCACATCGCGCCGCGCCGGGCCCGTGCCGCCCGTCGTCAGGATCAGATGGCAGTGGCTCAGGTCGACCATGTCGATCAGGGTGTTTTCAATTTGCGAGCGCTCGTCCGGGATCAAACGCTTTTCCAGGCGGAAAGGCGTGCGGATGGCGGCGGACAGCCAGCTTTCCAGGGCGGGGATGCCCAGGTCTTCATACACGCCGCCGCTGGCGCGGTCCGAGATCGACACGAGGCCGATAATCAATTCGTCTTCGAGAGTGGTGGACATCGGTCACCTATAAAAAGTCTGGAGTGTCTTAAAAACAATAAAACCGGGATTATCCCGGTTTTTTGTCCATCCTTGCGTTTCGGACGGTAAGTTACTCGTCGTCTTCCGCTTCTGCGTCATCTTCGTCGGCATCTTTCTTGCCGCTGTTTTTCTTCTTGGCGATCTCTTTCAAGATCTGGAAGATTTCACGGTAGGCTTTTGGCGGCTTGTTCTCGGCCTGCTCCTTGCGGGCATTGCGGATCAGGGTGCGCAGGTGCTGCACGTCCAGTTCCGGGTTTTCCGACAGCAAGACGGTCAGGGCCTTGTCGTCCGTCAAGAGTTTGTCGCGGCGACGTTCCATCGCGTGCATATTGGCCGTGTCGGCTTTCGACAAGCCTTTCCAGCTATCGATGGTGCGTTGGATGGCGGCAACTTCTTCCTCATCCAGGGTGCGCATCTTCTTGCCCACGTATTGCAGCTGGCGGCGGCGGCCTTCGTGATCCTTGATTTGCTGGCATTCGAGAATGGCGTCGCGCACGTCTTCCGGCATCGGGACGCGCTTGACGCGGTCGCGTGCCTCATTGACGAGTTCTTCGCCCAGCTTTTGCAGGACGGTCATCTGGCGCTTGAGTTCCGACTTCGAAGGACGTTCATACTCCTGTTCGAATTCGGTGGATTGGAAGCCGCAAGCTCCCCGGTTTGGATTTGGCATGATAAGGCGGGATTGGCCGCGTAGGCCGCACCTGTAAACTGTAAACGACTGCTATGATAACCTTTTTAGCGGCTTTCCGAAGAAAACAGCGCATGAACGACTCCGTATTTACCCATAGTCAAGAGCAATTGCAGCAACTAGCCCGTGATGTGTTGTCTTTTGCGCGGGAAGCGGGCGGCACCGACGCAGCCGTCGAAGTCAGTGTAGGCGGTGGCCTCTCCGTTGCTGTACGAAAAGGCAAGATCGAGACGATCGAGCAAAACAAGGACAAGGGCATGGGCGTGACCGTGTTTGTCGGCAAGAAGCGCGGCAATGCCAGCACGTCCGATTTTTCGCCATCCGCCCTGCGCGCCACGGTGGACGCCGCCTACAACATCGCCCGCTTCACGGCCGAGGACGATTGCGCGGGCCTGGCCGACGCCGACATGCTGGAAATGTCCCCCCGCGACTTGCAACTGTTCTATCCCTGGCTGATTTCCACCGAGGAAGCCGTCGTGCTGGCCCAGCGGGCCGAAGCGGCCGCGTTCGCCGTCGATCCGCGCATCACGAACAGCGAGGGGGCCAGCGTGCACGTGCAGCAATCGCACTTTGTGTCCGCCAATTCGCGCGGCTTTATCGGCGGCTACCCGTTTTCGCGGCACACCCTGTCCGTGGCGCCCATCGCCGGCAAGGGTGCGAAGATGCAGCGCGACGACTGGTATTCGTCCGTGCGCGACGCCTCCAAAATGGCCAGCCCGGAAGCCATCGGCCGCTATGCCGCCGAGCGCGCCCTGTCGCGCCTGAACGCGCGCAAACTGGGCACGCGCACCTGTCCCGTGCTGTTCGAGGCGCCACTGGCGGCCGGTTTGCTCGGTACCTATGTACAAGCGACCTCGGGCGGCGCCCTGTACCGCAAATCCACTTTCCTGAACGATTCCCTTGGCACGCAAGTGCTGCCCTCGCACGTGCAGATCTTTGAAGACCCGCACGTGATCGGTGGCGTCGGTTCCGCGCCGTTCGACGAAGAGGGCGTGAAAACCGTCAGCCGCGACGTCGTCAAGGATGGCGTGGTGCAAGGCTATTTCCTGTCGACTTACACGGCCCGCAAGCTGGGCATGCAGACGACGGGCAACGCGGGCGGTTCGCACAATCTGTACCTGACCTCGAACCTGACGGCCGCCACCGACGATTTCGTCGCCATGTTGAAAAAACTGGGCACGGGCTTGCTGGTGACGGAACTGATGGGACAAGGAACCAATTACGTGACGGGCGACTATTCGCGCGGCGCCTCCGGTTTCTGGGTGGAAAACGGTGTGATCCAGTATCCGGTGGAAGAAATCACTATCGCCGGCAACATGAAGGACATGCTGCGCAACATCGTGGCCGTGGGCGCCGACGCCTTGCGCCGCGGCACCAAGCAGACGGGTTCCATTCTCATCGAGAGCATGGTGGTTGCCGGCGGCTGAGCGGATCATTCCCCCTTGTCAAAGGCGCCGCAGGCGCCTTTTTTCTTGCCCCTGTGGTTTTCTGTGCAGTGATCTGGTCCGTCATACGGCGGAAATATTCGCTTCGTATGATGTGGCCACCTGACGTTATTTGCGTGATTTAGATGCTTTTAATGTAAGTAAGCCGAACTTCGTGATATTTCATGCAAGATGCGAATCTTGCGGTGACGCGTCGTTGTTGATCCAACCTGCATAGTGAACTCTCCATGACCTACTCCCGTACCCGCATCGCCCGCGCGGTGGCCCTGTTGTGTGCCATGAACGCGCTGTTCTTCACCCAGGCGCAAGCCCATGGCGATGCGTCCGCCGCACCAGCTGCTGCCAGCGATACCCTGGATGCACCGCAAGCGGTGATCGTCACCGGCACGCGCGGCAGCAACCGCACGCAGTTCGACACCATGGCGCCCGTGGATGTGTTCAACCGCGAAGATATTGGCGCCGTCGCATCATCGGACTTGAACGATGTGCTGGCGCAATTGGTTCCCTCGTATGTGGTGCAGCGCTTGCCGATGGCCGATGGGCAAGTCTTCGTGCGTCCAGCCACTTTGCGCGGCCTGTCGCCGGACCAGACCCTGGTGCTGATCAATGGCAAGCGCTTCCACCGTAGCGCGCTGCTGGGCGCGCGCGGCGCGCAAGCGCCGGACCTGGCGCAGATTCCCGTGTCCGCCATCAAGCGCATCGAAGTGCTGCGCGATGGCGCTTCGGCCCAGTACGGCTCCGATGCGATTGCCGGCGTGATCAACATCATCCTCGACGATACGCTGGGCACGGAGCTTTCCTTGCACCACTCGCAATATTCGGAAGGCGACGGCAAGGGCAACGAGCTCAATCTGAAGACGGGCTTTGCGTTTGGCGAGACGGGCAAGGCGACGATTTTCGGCGCGCTGGCCCAGTCCGACCCCACCTCGCGCACGCGCCAGCGGGCCGATGCCATCGCTTTTCAACATGCGCATCCGGAATTGAAGGTGCCCAATCCCGTGCAGCGCTGGGGCCAGCCTGAGCTCGACAGCAAGCGCATCGGTTTCAATGCCAGCATGGCCCTGTCCGACACGGTGGACCTGTACGGTTTCGGCCTGTTCAGCCGCAGTGACGGCACCTCGGACTTCAACTGGCGGAATCCCGACACCAGCACGGGCGCGTATAAAACCAGCAACCTGTTCCCCGGCTGGGATTTGCGCAGCCTGTATCCGCTTGGTTTCAGCCCCAGTTATTCGAACGACCAGGATGATTTACAACTGGTGGCCGGTGTGCGTGGTCGCTTCAACGAGCGCTTCGGTTGGGATGTCAGCGCTTCCTACGGCCGCAACCGCATCGACTATAACTTGGCCAATTCCATCAACGCCTCGATGGGGCCGACCAGCCCGACGTCGTTTTACCTGGGCCAGTTGTCGCAGGCGGAAAAGATTCTCAACGCCAATTTTAATTATGAATTGCCCGTGGCATCTTTGCCGCAACCGGTGAACATCGCGTTTGGCGCGGAAGCGCGCAATGAAACCTATGGCGTGAAGGCGGGCGATGCGGCATCCTGGACGGTGGGGCCGGGCGCGGCCATCGGCCTCGATGCGAACGCGAACGGCGCACCGGGCTTCAGCGACCGCCAGGCGGGCAGTTGGGGCCAGGACAGTTATGCCGCCTACCTGGATGTGGAAGTGCCCGTCAGCAAGGCCCTGAGCCTGGGCGGCGCCGCCCGCTACGAGCATTTCTCGGAATTTGGCAGCACCGTCAACGGCAAGTTGTCGGCCCGTTACGCCTTGAGCGCGGACATGGCCCTGCGCGGCTCCTACTCGACGGGTTTCCGTGCGCCAACGCCCGGCCAGTCGAATACCAACAGCACGAATCAAGGCCTCGACACCAAGACCCTGCTGTTGTTTACCAGCGGCCGCCTGGCCAACAACGACCCGCTGGCCATCCTGCTCGGTGCGCAGGCGCTGAAGCCGGAAAAATCGAAAAACCTGTCGCTGGGCTTTACGTGGAAGACGCCGGGTGGTTTTTCCGGTTCCGTCGACGTGTATGACATCAAGGTCAGCGACCGCTTCAGCACGTCCGCCGCGTTTGCCGTGCCCGCTGGCGTGGCCAACCCGTTGCGCTACACCTCCGTCAGCTATTTCACGAACGACTTCGACACCACCACGCGCGGCATCGATATCGTCGGCAGCCACCTGAGCCGTATCGGCGACGGCAAGCTGAACCTGACCCTGGCCTACAACTACAACACCACCAAGGTCGATGGCGGCAAGTCCAGCCTGGTGACCAATCCGGCCCAGCGCCAGGTGTTCGAGGAGCGGCTGCCGCGCCAGAAAGCCACCATCAGCGGCAACTATGACCTGGGCAATTGGAATACCCTGGCCCGCGTACGCTATTACGGCGCTTGGACGGACAATTCCGGCAATGCGACGGGCGATATCTTCCAGCGCTTTGGCGCCATGCAATTTCTTGACCTGGCGGCCAGCTACAAGATCAGCGACAAACAGTCCGTGCGCGTGGGGATCGACAACGTGCTGGACAAGTATCCCGATGAAGCAAGCTTCCAGGCCAGCCGCGGTCTGATCTATTCGCGCAATGCGCCGTACGACACGGACGGGCGCAACCTGTACGTCGAGTACAAAGTGAAATTTTAAGGGGAGATGATGATGAATCCACAACGCCGCGCCTTGTTGCGCGCGGGTTCGCTGGCGGCTGCGCTGCCCTTGACGGCGGGCGCAGGATCGGCGGCGGCAGCGTCCGCCGCCGCCTTGGCTCCCCCGTTGCCACTGGTGCCCGCCGGCACCACGTCGGAGATGCTGGCTGGCAACCAGGCTTACTGGCAAGCCGTGGCCGCGCAATACGACACTACCGATGCCATCGTGCAACTGGACAACGCCTTCTGGGGTTCGATGGCCAGGCCCGTGCTGCGTCATTATGAGCAGCAATTGAGCATGGTCAACCGCCACAACGCCTGGTATGCGCGCATGCGCTTTCCTGCCGATTTCGAGGCGGCGCGCGCGGCGGCGGCCAGGGCGCTGGGCGTGGCTACCGATGAAATCGTGCTGACGCGGGGCGCCACGGAAGCGCTGCAAGTCTTGATCGCCGGCTACAACCGCCTTCAGCCGGGCGATGCGGTGCTGTATGCGGATATCGATTACGACAATATGATCACCGTCACGCGTTGGCTGCAGCAGCGGCGCGGCGCCCAGGTGGTATCGATTGACATCCCGGAACCGTTTACGCATGACAATGTGCTTGCTGCCTATATTGCCGCCATGGAACGTCATCCGAAGCTGAAATTGATGCTGCTCACGCATGTCAATCACCGCAACGGCATGGTCTTGCCAGTGGCCGAGATCAGCCGCCTGGCGCGCGCGCGGGGCATCGATGTCATCGTCGATACGGCGCACGGCTTTGGCCAGCTGGACATGACGATTCCTGACCTGCAGGCGGACTTTGCCGGCATCAACCTGCACAAATGGATAGGCGCGCCCGTGGGTGTGGGCGCTGCCTACATCAAGCGGGGCAGGGTGGCCGATATCGACCCTTATCTTGGAGAAAAGGCGGGCGACGACATCCGCACCCGCGTGCATACGGGCACGGTGAATTTCGCCGCCTACCTGAGCCTGCCGGCGGCGCTGGACTTGCACGCGCAAATCGGCGTGGCCAACAAGCAAGCGCGGCTTCGGCTGCTGCGCAACCGCTGGGTGGAAGCGGCATGCGGCATCGATGGCATCGAAGTGCTGGCGTCATCCGATGCGCGCCTGACGAGCGCCATCGCCTCTTTCCGCTTAAAGGGCAAGACCAGCGTGGCCGACAGTTATGCCCTGTCGAAAAAGCTGGTGCAGGAATACGGCATCTTTGCCGTGCCGCGCGATGGCCTGGCCAGCGGCGCGTTGCGTGCGCGTCACGCCGGGCATCTTTACGCCCGAGTCGCATCTGGACCGGCTGGTCGATGCCCTGCGCAAGGTGGTGCGCGGGTAGTTGCCAAGGGTGGGGGCGTTCCGGCGCTGGAACGCCCCACGCTTTACTGCTGGACTTGATAGCCATCCGTCAGGGGGGAACTTCACCATATCCTCGATCTCGCCCGCCGCCGGCGCCGGCGCCATGCCGCGCTTGCGGTCGAACGGTACTTCCTTGACGTTCACGTTGGCGCGGTACCTGGCGGGTACGTTATTGAGCTAGTTCCAGCGGAACCTTGTTGGCCAGGTAGACGTCATATTTGGAATCGTAGCGGTGAAAGTCCGGCTCTTCCTGCTGGAATTGCTGCAAAGCATAGGTGATGCGGCTGAATGCCTGGTGTGGTTGCGCAAAAATGGCGTCGCCTAAGACGCGCCGGAATGCTTGCGCGTAACTGCCCTTGCGCAGTCGTTTCACCACTGCATCCGTGCTGGCATTGGCCATTTCATGCGCTGCCAAGAACGGTCTTTCCGCCTGTTCTGCCAGGCTGCCATCGCGGCCGTCGCGGTTGATGCCGCCGTTGGGCGCGCCTTCCTCATCAAAGCGGAAGGGCGGATTGTGTTTCAGGTAGCGCAGTGATGGCGTGGCGCGGTAGCCGTGCGCCTGGCCATCGGCGCCGCCCAGTTGTATGGCCAGCTTGTTGCCGCGTGCGTAAGCGCGGGCCGGGTCATGGCAACTGGCGCACGACTGCGCGCCCGAAGCGGACAGGCTGGCATCGTGGAAGATGCGCCGCTCTCGCTGTGCGGCAGGACTGAGTTCGGCCGCCGTACCTGGCATGCCGTGCAAGCCAACAAGCAAGAATATGCACGCGTGTGCAAATCAGGCCGGTGAAAATCGCGTTTCAGCGCGTGGCTGGTCTTTGATGGTCATATGCGGGGTAGTTATCGGCAAGGGGAGGGGCAGGCAATGCAGCGCCCAGCATAGGCAGCAATGGCCGGCGTGGCAACGATGAGCGATGCTGCGCTGCGCAAGAAGAAGGCGGGGGAACAATCGGCGGCAGAGGTGCCGCCGGCATGGCTCGTCGTGCTCGACGGGCCGGTGTCATGCGTCAATCAGGCGCGCAGTGTGGACAGGATCGGTTGCAGCACGGCCGCGCCCAGAGCGGCGCTGCGGGCCCCGCTCCAGCCCGTTTGCGGGTCGGGATCGTTGGCGTTGTCCTTGAACGGCAGTTCCAGGGTCAGCGACAGGCAGCCGAAGGCGTGCGTGATGTGGGGCGAACCCATGGTCAGCACTTCCGGCGTGAATGGGCCGTCTTCATAGCCGTGCTCATCCTGGAAGTCGGGGCTGGCCACCTTGAAGTCGGCGATGAAGCGGTTTTGCTCGGCCTTTTGTGCTGGCGTGAAATTTTCCAGCGCGTCGCTGCCGGCCACGAAGACGTAAGGCAAGCCTTCGTCGCCATGCACGTCGAGGAACAGGTCGCAGCCGATTTCATGCATTTTCTGTTTCACCAGGAACACTTCCGGGCTGCGCTCCATGGTCGGCGTCATCCATTCGCGGTTCAGGTTGGCGCCGGCCGCGTTGGTGCGCAGGTTGCCATGCACGGAACCGTCCGGGTTCATGTTCGGCACCACGTAGAAGACGGCGTCCTGCAGGCACTGGCGGGCAAACGGATTGGCCTGGTCCAGCAAGGCTTCGAGCATGCCTTCGACAAACCATTCAGCCATCGTTTCACCCGGATGCTGGCGTGCGATGACCCAGACTTTTTTCTCGGCATCGGCGTCGCCGACCACCAGCAGATTCATGTCGCGGCCTTCCACGGTGCTGCCCAGGTCGATCAGGCGCACCAGCGGCGACGCTTGCGCGCTGTCGATCAGGGCCAGGTGGCGGTCCCATGGATACGGTTCGAAGTAGGCGTAGTACACGCTTTCTTCTTCCGGCGTATGGTTGATCGTCATCACGGTGCCGTCAAAGCTGGTGGGCACGCGGAACCAGGTTTCGCGGTCGTAGCTGGCCACGGCCTGGTAGTCTTTCCAGCCGTCCGGGTAGGCCGACTTGCCTGCATTCATGAAGCGGATCGTGCACGCCTCGCCTTGCGCGCCTTGCAGGCGGAAGTAAAACCACTGCGTGATGTCGGCGTGGGAATCCTTGCGGATGTTCAGCTCGATGGATTGGGCATCGTCGGCGCGCAGCACCTCGATCGCGCCGGCGTCGAATTGCTGGCTGATTTTAATGGTCATGAGTGTTCCTGATAAAAACGTATGGGTTTTGCATCGTGTGCAATGGCGCGATGATACCTGTTTTGCCGTGGCCTTTGTGCTGGCGCAAACGATCCAGGACATGCTTTGCTAACGTGGAAGCTCCGACAAGGGAGATCATCATGGATGACAACGGCAAACACATACGGGAACTTGAAAAGAAAATCAGCGCCCTCAGCGATGCCCTGGCGCACCTGGGCAAGGGCACGACCTTGCAGGAATTGCTGCGCATCATACGTTTCCCTGGCTATACGACTCCGGCCGAATTTACCTTCAGCGTCGCCATCCTCGACACCATGCTGGGGCAGGCCATTGCGCTGGAAAAGCTGGGGCAGGATTTGTTGGCTGGCGCTAAGCAGGTGGTAGTGAAGCAGTAAGCTGGGGTCAGATCCGCAGGGTCTGACCCCTACAGCCCGCCAAAACGCTCGTAGAACCACGGCTCCACGTCCGGCGCCTGCGCATCCTCGCGCCGCAAGGTGGACAGGATATGTTCCTCGGCGGCCGCATACGTGAGGCGGTACAGGTCGCGCGCCAGCGCATAGGCTTGTGTGCCGGGCCACGGTTCGGGCAACAGTTCGACGGGCAACTGCGGGTCGTGCAACTGCACGCGGCGGTAGGCGTGCGTCAGCAGCGAACGGATGACGAACGCTTGCTCGGCATCGAACACGGGCGCTTCTTGCAGCAGCGTCAGCAGCGGCTGGAAGCTGGCGATGAATTTTTCGTAGCCCGCCATCACTTCAGACAAGTCCCAGCAGTCGCCCACCATGTCACGCAGGGGACGCGTGCTCACGCCCGGCAACTCCGTGGTGTGGCAGACATACAGCTTGCCCTGCACCTCGTTGCGCACGAGGATATCTTCCAGCGCCTCCGTATTGCTGGCCGGGTGGCCAAAGATGCCGGGAGAGATCAAGCCATAGCCCGCCCACAATAATTCCTTGCGCAGTGCCCCCGCTCTGCGGCGCCGATGCTGCCGGCCGGCCCGATCACCAGGGTCCAGCTGCCGTCCCAGTGCACGACCAGCGGCGCATAGATGCGGCGATAAGCGCGTTCGAAGCGGGCCAGCGCCTCCGGGCGTATCGTATAGGCGCTGCGGCGGCCGTCGCGCTGCGAGCTGAGCCAGCCTTCCTGCGCCAGGCGGAACACGCTGGTGCGCAATAAACGGTCATTGACGCCGAAGGGCGCCAGCAGTTCGATCAGGCTGCCCAGCCAGATGGCGCCACCGCGCGGCACGATGGCGTCGCCAAAGATGGTCATCACCAGGGACTTCGAGCGTGGTGGGTCACTTTCCAGGAAATCGGCTATCCATGCCGTGCAGCGGGTGTTCTTCATGTGGTTCCGGTCTGGCCGTGTTGCGGTCGGTTCAATAAAAGCAGCAGTTTACTTGGCTGCGCGGGTAGCGCGGCAATAATTTTCCGGAAGCGCTGGTGGCGCTCCGTAGTGTTCTCCTAAGCAATATCATACGCACAAAAAAGCTGCACAAGATACGAATTTTTAAAATGATTCATATCAAGTGTATGCAAATCGTTTTTTGTATCGTATTATCTGTTCATCGCACCGCGTTGCTGCGCAAAATCAAAGACATGGGAGACAGATCATGTACGCACAAATGGTTGAAACCGGCCTCAAGAACGTCCGCTCCATCGACGAGATGGGCCAGGAAGAGCGCGCTTTCCAGGCGCGCATCGACGAAGGCATCAAGATCGAGGCCAAGGACTGGATGCCGGACGCCTACCGCAAGACCCTGATCCGCCAAATTTCGCAGCACGCGCACTCGGAAATCGTCGGCCAATTGCCGGAAGGCAACTGGGTCACGCGCGCGCCGACCCTGAAACGCAAGTCCATCCTGCTGGCGAAGATCCAGGACGAAGCGGGCCACGGCCTGTACCTGTATAGCGCCGCGGAAACCCTGGGCGTGTCGCGCGACGACTTGCTGGCTGCCTTGCACTCGGGCAAAGCCAAATATTCCAGCATCTTTAACTATCCCACCTTGTCGTGGGCCGACATGGGCGCCATCGGCTGGCTGGTCGACGGCTCCGCCATCATCAACCAGATTCCCCTGTGCCGCTGCTCGTATGGCCCGTATGCGCGCGCCATGATCCGCGTCTGCAAGGAAGAATCGTTCCATGCGCGCCAGGGCTACGACATCATGATGTCGCTGTGCAAGGGCACGCCAGAGCAGAAAGCCATGGCGCAGGATGCGCTGAACCGCTGGTGGTGGCCTTCCCTGATGATGTTCGGTCCGTCCGACGCCGCTTCCGTCAACAGCGCCCAATCCGCGCAATGGCGTATCAAGCTGTTCTCGAACGATGAATTGCGCCAGCGCATGGTCGACCAGACCGTGCCGCAAATCGAATACCTGGGCCTGACCGTGCCCGATCCCGACCTGAAGTTCAATGCGGAAACGGGCCATTATGAATTCGGCGAGATCGACTGGTCCGAGTTCAATAATGTCTTGAAGGGCAATGGCCCGTGCAACCGCGAACGTTTGCAAACACGCGTGAAAGCGTATGAAGACGGTGTATGGTTCCGCGATGCCTTGGTCGCCTACGCAGACAAGCAAGCCGCTAGCAAAGCGGCAGCCTGAATATCAATAAGACAGATAGGGGATAGCAACATGAGCAAAGAATGGCCATTGTGGGAAGTTTTCATCCGCAGCCAGCACGGCCTGGCGCACAAGCATGTGGGTAGCCTGCACGCTTCCGACGCCACCATGGCGGTCAACCATGCGCGCGACGTCTACACGCGCCGCAATGAAGGCGTGAGCATCTGGGTGGTACGCGCGGCCGATATCGTCGCCAGCAGCCCGGGCGACAAGGGCGCCCTGTTCGAACCGTCGAACAGCAAGGTGTACCGCCATCCCACTTTCTTCCCGATGCCGGAAGAAGTCAAGAACCTGTGATGGGAGCGCCTGTAATGGATGACAAAGTCAATTACCTCCTGCGCCTGGGCGACAATGCCCTGATCCTCAGCCAGCAGCTGTCGCAGCTGTGCGGCAAGGGCCCGGCGCTGGAAGAAGACATGGCGCTGACCAATGTGGCGCTGGACTTGCTGGGCCAGACGCGCTTGTGGTTCAGCTATGCGGCCGAACTGGAAAACGCGGGCCGCGACGAGGACGACATCGCCTTTTTGCGCGACGCCCACGACTTCAAGAACTGCCTGCTGGTCGAACAGCCGAACGACAATTACGCCGACACCATGATGCGCCAGTTCTTCTTCGACAGCTGGCACTACTTCCAGCTGCTGGAACTGAGCAAATCGGCTGACGCGCGCATCGTCGAAGTGGCGCAAAAGTCGATCAAGGAAGTGACGTATCACCTGCGCCGCAGCGGCGACCTGATCGTGCGTCTCGGCGACGGCACGGCGGACAGCCACGCGAGAACGCAGGCCGCCGCCGACAAGCTGTGGATGTTCACGGGCGAGATGTTCAAGTACGACGCCGTCGACCAGGCCATGGTCGCCGCCGGCATCGCGCCGCCATCGGACGTGTTGCGCCGGGCTTTCCTCGAACACGTGGCCGAGATCTTCGCCGAAGCGACGCTTGTCATGCCGGCGCCCGACGCCTGGATGCAAAAGGGCGGCAAGCAGGGCACGCACACGGAACACCTGGGTTTTATTCTGGCCGAGATGCAGTTCCTGCAGCGCGCCTATCCCGGGGCGGAGTGGTAATGAACACGGCTACGGCAGCGCTGGACGCCGCCCAGGTCTGGACCTGGCTGGGCGACGTGCCGGACCCGGAAATCCCCGTCATTTCGGTGGTGGACCTGGGTATCGTGCGCGCCGTCGATGTCGTTGGCAGCGACGAGTGCATCGTGACGATCACGCCCACGTATTCGGGCTGCCCGGCCATGCAGGTGATCGCCGACGCCGTCACGGAGGCCTTGCGCAGCCATGGCGTGGCCAAGGTGACGCTGGTGAACCAGCTGGCGCCCGCGTGGACCACGGACTGGATGAGCGAATCGGGCAAGGCCAAGCTGAAAGGCTATGGCATCGCCCCGCCGCAGCAGCAGGTGATCGACATCAGCGGATTGAAAGGTGGCGTCAAGCGCCAGGCGATGCCGAAGCTGGACGTGATCTGTCCGAACTGCGGTTCCACGCATACGCAGCTGACCAGCCAGTTCGGCTCCACGCCGTGCAAGGCCCTGTACAAATGCCTGGATTGCCGCGAACCGTTTGACTACTTCAAGTGCCACTAAAAAAATCAGGCACACGTTCCGAAGAAACTGGAGATGAAGCATGAGTAAATTTTATCCGCTGTGCGTATCGAACGTGCGCAACGAAACGCGCGACACCATCGCCGTCACGTTCGACGTGCCAGCCGAACTGCAGCAGCAGTTCCGCTTCCAGCAGGGCCAGCACCTGACCCTGCGCGCCAATATCAATGCGGAAGACGTGCGCCGCTCGTATTCCATCTGTTCGGCGGTGCAGGACGGCACCTTGCGCGTGGCCATCAAGCGCACGCCCGGCGGCGCCTTTTCCACCTGGGCGAATGACACTCTGAAAGCCGGCGCCACCATCGAGGTGATGCCGCCCATGGGACACTTCAATGTGCCGCTCGACTGCGTCAACCGCAAGCACTACCTGGCGTTTGCGGCCGGCAGCGGCATCACGCCCATCCTCTCCATCATCAAGACGACCCTGCTGACGGAACCCCTGAGCCGTTTCACCCTGTTCTACGGCAACCGCGCCTCGTCGTCCGTCATTTTCAAGGAAGAATTGACGGACTTGAAGGATGTGTACCTGGAGCGCCTGAACCTGGTCTACGTGATGAGCCGCGAGCAGCAGGATATCGAATTGTTCAACGGTCGCATCACGCAGGAAAAATGCGAGCAGTTCCTGCAGCATTGGATCCGTGTCGAAGACTACGACAACGCCTTCATCTGCGGCCCGGAAGACATGATGCTGGGCGTCTCCGCCGCCCTGCAGGCGGCCGGCATGCCGAAGCAAAATATCAAGATCGAACTGTTCGCCGCCAGCATCCCGAAAAACGCCCACAAGCCGCGCGCGCAGCTCGATGCGGGCGCCGTGAATGAAACGGAAGTGACCGTCATCATGGATGGCAACCACACCACCTTCACGATGGACAAGGACAAGGAATCCATCCTCGATGCGGGTCTGCGTCAGGGCATCGACATGCGCTACTCGTGCAAGGGTGGCGTATGCTCGACCTGCCGCTGCAAGATCCTCGACGGCAAGGTCGAGATGGATGTCAACTACGCGCTGGAAGACTATGAAGTGGCGCGCGGCTTCGTCCTTAGCTGCCAGAGTTTCCCGCTCACCGACAAGGTCGTGGTCGACTTCGACCAGGCTGAATAAAGCCGGCGCAGGGCTGGTGCCCTGCCGTACCCATTAAAAAGCGAGACGCCATGAGCTACCAAAATATCCTCTTCACCATTGAGCAGGGCATCGCCACCCTGACCCTGAACCGCCCCGACAAGCTCAACAGTTTTACGCAAGCCATGCACGAGGAAGTGCGTGACGCGATAGCGAAAGTGAACGCCGACAGTGCCGTGCGCGTCTTCGTGCTGACGGGCGCGGGCCGCGGATTTTGCGCGGGCCAGGATCTGTCCGACCGCGCCGTGGAACCCGGCTCGAAGGGCGTGGACCTGGGCGAGTCGGTGGAAAAGAACTATGCGCCGCTGGTGCTGGCCTTGAAGGCCTTGCCGATGCCCGTGATTTGCGCCGTCAACGGCGTGGCCGCCGGCGCGGGCGCCAACCTGGCGCTGGCGTGCGACATCGTCATCGCCGGCAAGTCGGCCAGTTTCGTGGAAGTGTTCTGCAAACTGGGCCTGATCCCGGACACGGGCGGCACCTTCTTCCTGCCACGCCTGATCGGTTCGGCGCGCGCCATGGGCCTGGCCATGCTCGGCGAAAAGCTGACGGCGGAAAAAGCGGAAGACTGGGGCTTGATCTGGAAATGCGTGGACGACGCCCAGCTGGCGGAAGAAACGCGCAAGCTGGCCGTGCACTTTTCCACGGCGCCGACCAAGGGCCTGGCCTATACCAAGCAGGCGCTGGCCGCCAGCGGCGCGAATACCTTGCCGCAGCAGCTGGCGCTGGAAGCGCGCATGATGAGCGATCTCGGTAACAGCGACGATTACCGCGAAGGCGTGGCCGCCTTCATGGAAAAGCGCACACCGCGATTCAAGGGACATTGATATGGCAGCTTTGGACAACAACAGTATCGTCGCCGTCATCGGCAGCGGCGCCATGGGCGCCGGTATCGCGCAGGTAGCCGCCGCCGCCGGTTACCGCGTAAAACTGTACGACACGCGCGCGGAAGCGGTCAGCAAGGCGCTGGCCGACATCGGCAAGATGTATGCGAAGCTGGCCGAGAAGGGCCGCATGACGTTTGACGAAGCTACCGCCGCCACGGCGCGCCTGCAGGCGGCTGGCAGCCTGGCCGAGGTGAGTGATGCATCCCTGGTGGTGGAAGCCATCGTGGAAAACCTCGACGTCAAGCGCGGCCTGTTCGCCGAGCTCGAAGCGCTGGTCAGTGACGACTGCATCCTGGCGACGAACACCTCGTCGATTTCCGTCACGGCCATCGCCGCCAAGCTGCGCCGCCCTGAACGCCTGGTCGGCATGCACTTCTTTAATCCCGTGCCCCTGATGGCGTTGGTCGAAGTGATCAGTGGCCTGGCCACCAGCGAGCAAGTGGCCGACACCGTCTACGCTACCTCTATCGCCTGGGGCAAGAACCCCGTGCATGCTAAATCGACGCCCGGCTTCATCGTCAACCGCGTCGCGCGTCCGTTTTATGCGGAAGGCTGGCGCCTGTTGAACGAACAGGCGGGCGATGCCGCCACCATCGACGCCGTGCTGCGCGAAGCGGGCGGTTTCCGCATGGGGCCCTTCGAGCTGATGGACCTGATTGGCCACGACGTGAATTTCTCCGTCACGCAATCCGTGTTCGGCGCCTATTTCAACGACCCGCGCTTCACGCCGTCCGTGCTGCAGCAGGAAATGGTCAACGCCGGTTTCCTCGGCCGCAAATCGGGCCGTGGCTTTTACCTGTACGGCGAAGGCGCCGCTACCCCCGTGGCGCAGGCGGAAGGCGCGCAGCCGAAACCGGAATTCGTCGCCCTGTCGGCCGCCATCGGCGGCGATGGCCGTGGCCACAGCGGCATCATTCGCAGCCTGGTACAACGCCTGGAGCAGGCCGGCATCACTGTCAGCCGCCGTGTGACGCAGGAAGGCCAGGCGCACGACGAGGCGCCCGCCCTGCATTGCCATGGCGCTGCGATTTATCTGACCGACGGCCGTAGCGCTACCCAGCGCGCGCACGACAACCAGCATCCGGACACGGTGCTGTTCGACCTGGCGCTCGATTACGCCGGAGCCAAGCGCATCGCCGTGGCCCGTGCCGACCAGTGCAGCGGCGCCGCCTATGCGGCCGTCGTCGGCCTGTTCCAGGCTGCCGGTTTCATCGTCACGCGCCTGGACGACGTGCCTGGCCTGGCCGTCATGCGCACGGTCGCCATGCTGGCAAACGAGGCGGCCGACGCCGTCAACCAGGGTGTGTGCACGGTGGCCGCCGTCGATATCGCGATGCAGAAGGGAGTCAACTATCCGCGCGGACCGCTGGCCTGGGCCGATGCGGTAGGCGTTCAACACATCGTGGCCGTGCTGCACCACCTGGCGCAAGGCTATGGCGAAGACCGCTACAGAGTCTCGCCGCTGCTGCGCCGCAAACTCGCCAATGGAGCACAGTTTCATGCATAAAGTAGAGCATATCCACGCCGCCCAGGCCCTGGCCGAAGCGGCCGCCGCCTCCATGCTGTCGCGCGACAACGCCACCGCTGCCATGGGCATCGCCCTGGCCGAAGTGGGCCCCGGCCATGCGCGCATGACGATGACGGTGCGAGCCGACATGCTCAATGGCCACCAGACCTGCCATGGCGGTTTCATCTTCGCCCTGGCCGACAGTGCCTTCGCGTTTGCCTGCAACAGCTACAACATGAACACGGTCGGCGCCGGCTGCACCATCGATTACCTGGCGCCGGGCCGCGAGGGCGACGTGCTGACGGCGCACGCCGTCGAACAGGCGCTGGCCGGCAAGAGCGGCGTCTACGACGTCAAGGTCAGCAACCAGGAAGGACGCGCCATCGCGCTCTTCCGCGGCAAGTCGATCCGCGTGGCCGGAGAAGTTATTAGCGGGTGAAGTGACAAGAGCAGCTTTGAACTGCCGCAGCTGATTTGAAAAGTTAAAGAACCAATTAGGAGACAATGATGGTCCAACGCTATCCCGCCCCGAATGACCTGGAGCCGATCGAACGCGCCAGCAAGGATGAACTGCAGGCGCTGCAGCTCGAACGCATGAAATGGACGCTCAAGCACGCGTATGACAACGTGCCCCATTACCGTGCCGCTTTTGACGAAGCGGGCGTGCATCCGGACGACCTGAAGTCGCTGTCCGACTTGTCGAAATTCCCGTTCACCGATAAAAAAGTCTTGCGCGATAATTACCCGTTTGGCCTGTTTGCCGTGCCGCGCGAGCAAGTGGTACGCATCCACGCGTCGAGCGGCACCACGGGCAAGGCCACGGTGGTCGGCTACACGCAGAACGATATCGATACCTGGGCCAATGTGGTGGCGCGTTCGATCCGCGCCGGCGGCGGTCGCGCGGGCGACATGGTGCATATCTCCTACGGCTATGGCCTGTTCACGGGCGGCCTGGGTGCGCATTATGGCGCCGAGCGCCTGGGCTGCACCGTCATTCCGATGTCCGGCGGGCAGACGGAAAAGCAGGTGCAACTGATCCAGGATTTCAAGCCGTCCATCATCATGGTCACGCCATCGTACATGCTCAACATCATCGAGGAATTCACGCGCCAGGGCCTCGACCCGGCCGAATCGTCGCTGAAGGTGGGTATCTTCGGCGCCGAGCCGTGGACGGACGCCATGCGTTCGGAAATCGAGGCGCGCGCCGGCATCGACGCCGTCGATATCTATGGCCTGTCCGAAGTGATGGGGCCTGGCGTGGCGTCTGAATGCATCGAAAGCAAGGATGGTCCTGTCATCTGGGAAGACCATTTTTACCCGGAAATCATCGATCCGGAAACGGGCGAAGTGCTGCCGGACGGCGCAGAGGGCGAGCTGGTGTTTACCTCGCTGTCGAAAGAAGCGCTGCCCATCATCCGCTACCGCACGCGCGACCTGACCCGCTTGCTGCCGCCGACCTCGCGCTCGATGCGCCGCATCGGCAAGATCACGGGCCGTTCGGACGACATGCTGATCATCCGCGGCGTGAACGTCTTCCCCACGCAGATCGAAGAGCTGATCCTCAAAATGCCGAAGCTGGCGCCGCAATACCAGCTGGTGGTCACGCGCGACGGCCACCTCGACAAGCTCGAAGTGATCGCCGAGCTGCGCCTCGACCTCACTACCACCATCTCGGCCAGTGAATCGGACGCCCTGGCGCGCGAGCTGGAACACCGCATCAAGACGCACGTGGGCGTGAGCACGCGCGTGCGCCTGGTGGCCGCTGCCGGCATCGAACGCACCCTGACGGGCAAGGCCCGCCGCGTGGTTGACCAGCGTCCGAAGATTTTCTCCTAATTTTCTCTACATCGATCAAGCAGGATAGACCATGAACGAAGCCTTTATCTGTGACGCTGTGCGCACTCCCTTTGGCCGCTATGGCGGCGCGCTGTCCAGCGTGCGCGCGGACGACCTGGGCGCGCTGCCGATTGCCGCGCTGATCGCCCGCAACCCGTCCGTCGACTGGTCCGCCATCGACGACGTGTTCTACGGCTGCGCCAACCAGGCGGGCGAAGATAACCGGAACGTGGGCCGCATGGCCGCGTTGCTGGCCGGCTTGCCGGCCGACGTGCCCGCCAATACCATCAACCGCCTGTGCGGCTCCAGCCTGGACGCTGTGGGTATGGCTGCCCGCTCCATCAAGGCGGGCGAGGCGGAACTGATCATCGCCGGCGGCGTGGAAAGCATGACGCGCGCGCCTTTCGTGATGGGCAAGGCCGACAGCGCCTTTTCACGCGCGGCGAAAATCGAAGATACGACCCTGGGCTGGCGCTTCGTCAACGGCAAGATGAAAACGCAGTACGGCATCGACACCATGCCGGAAACGGCGGAAAACGTGGCCTTGGAATTTGGCATCAGCCGCGCCGACCAGGATAGTCTGGCTCTGCGCAGCCAGCAGCGCTGGGCCGCCGCCCATGCGGCCGGCGTCTTCGATCGTGAAATCGTGCCTGTTGCCGTGCCGCAGAAAAAAGGCGAACCGAAGTTGGTGACGATGGACGAACATCCACGTCCAGATACCTCGATCGAGATGCTGGCGAAACTCAAGGGCGTCGTGAAAGCGGACGGCAGCGTCACGGCCGGCAATGCCTCGGGCTTGAACGATGGCGCCTGCGCCATCCTGCTGGCGTCCGCCGCCGCTGTCGATAAATACAAATTGACGCCGCGCGCAAAAGTGCTGGGCATGGCCACGGCCGGTCTGGCGCCGCGCATCATGGGCTTTGGCCCGTCGCCTGCGTCGCGCAAGGTGCTGGCGCAGACAGGATTGACCATCGAGCAGATGGATGTGATCGAACTCAATGAAGCGTTTGCCGCGCAGGCCCTGGCCGTGACGCGCGACCTGGGCCTGGCGGACGATGCGGCCCACGTGAATCCGAATGGCGGGGCGATTGCCATCGGCCACCCGCTGGGCGCATCGGGCGCGCGCCTGGTTATGGCGGCATTGAACCAGCTGGAACGCACGGGCGGGCGCTATGCGCTGTGCACCATGTGCATCGGCGTGGGGCAGGGAATTGCTGTAGTGATTGAACGCGTATAAAAAATTAAAAAAAGGCGCAGGCTTGTAAAAAAAGCGCCAACCATACATTGACCGTAGTGCCAACCTGGTGGAGACCACAATGATTGCCAATATCTTCAAGAAAACCCTGATCGCCGGCGTGCTGGCCATGTCCGCCGCAGGCGCGTATGCGGCCGATAACATCAAGATCGGTTCCGTGCTGTCCGTCACGGGACCTGCCGCCTTCCTGGGCGACCCTGAACTGAAAACCCTGCAGCTGTATATCGAGAAAATCAATGCGGCCGGCGGCGTCCTGGGGCGCAAGCTGGAACTCGTGCATTACGACGATGGCAGCGATGCGGCCAAGGCCAACGGTTTTACCAAGCGCCTGATCGAGTCGGACAAGGTCGACGTGCTGATCGGCGGCACCACCACCGGCGCGACGATGGCGATGGCGCCGCTGGTGGAGCGAGCCAGCATGCCGTTCATCTCGCTGGCGGGCGCCGTGGTGATCATCGATCCCGTGAAAAAATGGGTGTTCAAGACGCCGCATACGGACCGCATGGCGGCCGAGAAGGTGTTCGAGGACATGAAGAAGCGCGGTATCAGCAAGGTGGGCCTGCTGTCGGAAACGAGCGGCTTCGGCGCTTCGGGCCGCAAGGAATCGCAGATCGTCGCTTCCAAATATGGCATCACGCTGGTGGCCGATGAAACCTACGGCCCGAAAGACACGGACATCACGGCGCAACTCACGCGCATCAAGAACACCGCCGGCGTGCAAGCCGTCTTCGTCTTCGGCCTGGGCCAGGGCCCGGCGGTCGTGACCAAGAACTACGGCCAGTTGGGCATGGCCGCGTTGCCGCTGTACCAGTCGCATGGCGTGGCATCGGACGAGTACCTGAAGCTGTCGGGCAAGGCCGCCGAAGGCGTGCGCCTGCCAACGCCGGCCCTGCTGATCGGCGCCATGCTGCCTGACGCTGATGCGCAGAAAGCCATCGTGGTCGGCTACGACAAGACGTACAAGGAGCGCTACAAGATCGATCCGTCGACCTTCGGCGGCTATGCGCTCGACGCGCTGAACCTGTCGGTGGACGCCATCAAGCGCGCCGGTGGCACGGATCGCGAAAAAGTGCGGGCGGCGCTGGAAACGACCAAGGGTTTTGTGGGCACGACCGGCGTCTTCAACATGTCGGCGAAAGACCACATGGGCCTGGACCTGTCGGCTTTCCGCATGGTGGAAGTGAAGAACGGCGAATGGCAATTGTCGAAATGATGTTCGAAATAAGGTAAGCCAGAAGTACCTACGCGGGCCGCCCTCGAAGGTGGTCCGCGCATAGCCGAACATAATGGAGACACCATGGAAGTCGCTCAATTTCTACAATTTCTATATTCCGGGATGACGGTCGGTTCCGCCTATGCGCTGGCGGCGCTGGGCTTTACCATCATCTACAACACCAGCGGCGTGATCAACTTCGCCCAGGGCGAATTCATCATGCTGGGCGGGATGCTGGCCGCCGTGATGTCCGCCGCCGGCGTGCCGCTGCCGCTGGCCATCATCCTGGCCGTCATCGCCACCGGTATCGTTGGCCTGCTGATGGAAAAAACCGTGATCGAGCCGGCGCAGAACGCGCAGGTCATCACCCTCCTGATCATTACCATCGGCGCCTCCCTGGTGCTGCGCGGCCTCGTGCAAATCTGGCTGGGCAAGGATACGCACTCTCTGCCGGCCTTTTCCGGCGACGCGCCGATCGAATTTTTGGGCGCCAGCCTGCTGCCGCAAAGCCTGTGGGTGCTGGGCGTGACCGTCGTCATCGTGCTGGTCTTGGGCTGGTTCTTCGGTCGCACCCTGATGGGCAAGGCCATGCTGGCCACTTCGCACAACAAGCTGGCCGCGCAACTGGTGGGCATCAACACGCGCAAGGTACTGCTGTTCTCGTTCGGCCTGTCGGCCTTGCTGGGCGCGGCGGGCGGCATCCTTGTTGCGCCGATCACGTATACCTCGTATGACGCGGGCATCATGCTGGGCCTGAAAGGCTTTGTCGCCGCCGTATTGGGTGGCCTGGGCGGTGGCGCGGGCGCGATTGCCGGTGGCCTGATCCTGGGCATCGCCGAAGCCATGACGGCCGGCTACATCTCCTCGGCCTACAAGGACGCCGTGCCCTTCGTGCTGATTTTATTGATCCTGTTCTTCCTGCCGCAAGGCTTGTTTGGCGCTAAAAATTCGGAGCGTGTATGAAGAAT
Source organism: Janthinobacterium lividum (assembly GCF_023509035.1). Classification (NCBI taxonomy): domain Bacteria; kingdom Pseudomonadati; phylum Pseudomonadota; class Betaproteobacteria; order Burkholderiales; family Oxalobacteraceae; genus Janthinobacterium; species Janthinobacterium lividum. The sequence continues at coordinate 1,797,066 of NZ_CP075583.1, forward strand.
TTCTTGACTCGCTCGCGCCACGGTGGCTTGCTGGTGCTGGCCCTGGTGCTGGCCATCCTGCCGCTGTTCCTCAGCAATGCGTTCTACTATGACGTGGCGATCCGCATTGCCCTGAACGCCATCGTCGTCATCGGCCTGAACCTCCTGATGGGCTATACGGGCCAGATCAGCCTGGGCCATGCGGGCTTTTATGGCCTGGGCGCGTATGCGTCGGCCGTGCTGACCACGCACTATGGCTGGCCGCCGTTGGCGGCGCTGGCCGCCGGCGCCGTCGCTACTGGACTGCTGGCGCTGTTGCTGGCCCGCCCCGTATTGAAGCTCAAGGGCCATACCCTGGCCATGGCGACCCTGGGACTGGGCATCATCATTTCCATCGTCATCAACAACGAGACGCAGTGGACGGGTGGCCCGGACGGCATCGGCGTCTCCGCCTTCAGTGTCGCCGGCCTGGAAATCAGCGGTGAGAAATCTTGGTACCTGGTCTGCGCCGTGCTGCTGTTGCTGGTGACGTGGCTGGCCCTGAACCTGATCGATTCGCCCGTCGGGCGCGCGCTGCAGGCCATCCACGGCTCGGAAGTGGCGGCCCGCGTGGTCGGCGTCGATACGACCCGCTTCAAGGTGCGCGTGTTCGTGCTGTCGGCCGTCATTGCCAGTATCGCGGGCAGCATCAGCGCCCATTACATCGGTTTCATTACCCCCAACCTGGCCGGCTTTTTCCACTCGATCGAGCTGGTGACGATGGTCGTGGTGGGCGGCATGGCGTCGATTTTCGGTTCCATCATCGGCGCGGCCCTGCTGACGATCCTGCCGCAACTGCTGTCCAGTTTCGAAGGCTGGGAAACGGTGGTCTTCGGCGTGATCCTGATGGCCACCATGATTTTCATGCCCAAGGGTCTGGTACCCAGCCTGGCCAGCCGTTCGCGCAAGCGGGCCGTCACGCCCAAGGCACCCGTCAAATCCGCTCAGGAGGTATGAGATGCTGACGATTAATAATCTGAGCAAGAGTTTTGGCGGCGTGCATGCGGTGCAGGATGTGAGCTTTACCGTCAAGGAAGGCAATATTCATTCCGTGATCGGGCCGAATGGCGCCGGCAAGACGACGCTGTTCAACCTGATCACGGGCGTGTACACGCCGAGCAAGGGCGAGATTTTGCTCAATGGCGAGAACGTGGCCGCCATGTCGCCCGATGCGTTGGCGCGGCGCGGCATGAGCCGCACCTTCCAGAATCTGCAAGTGTGCATGAACATGACCGCCATCGACAACGTGATGGTGGGTGCGCATTTGCGCCTGAACCAGAACCTGTTCGCCTCCATGCTGCGCCTGCCGTCCGTGCGCCGTGCCGATGCCGCTTGCCGCGACGAGGCGGCGGGCTTGATGGAGTTTGTCGGCGTGGGCCGGCATATCGATGACGAGGCGGGACAGATGTCGTATGGCGCCTTGAAACGCCTGGAAATCGCCCGCGCGCTGGCGGCCAAGCCGAAAGTGCTGCTGCTCGATGAACCGGCGGCTGGCCTGAACCATACGGAGACGGGCGAGATCGAAGCCTTGATACGCAAGGTGGCGCAATCGGGCGTGACGGTGGTGCTGGTCGAGCATGACATGAAACTGGTGATGAATCTGTCGGACCATATCCTGGTGCTCGACTATGGCAAGAAGCTGGCCGAAGGGACTGCCGCCGAGGTGCGCGCGAACCCCGACGTGGTGGCGGCATATCTGGGAGTGGCTGCATGATGCTGGAAAAACCTCAAACTCCGCTGGTGCTCGATATCGCCGGCTTGACCAGCCATTACGGCCGCATTCAGGCCCTGCATGGCATCGACTTGCAGGTGCGCCAGGGCCAGCTGGTGGCGCTGGTGGGCGCGAATGGCGCCGGCAAGACCACGCTTTTGCGGGCGATTTCCGGCGTGCAGCCGATCAGCGCCGGCAGCATCGCCTTCGCCGGCCAGGATGTCAGCCGCATGAGCGCCGACAGGCGCGTGCGTGCCGGTATCTGCCAGGTGCCGGAAGGGCGGCAAGTGTTCGGCCCCATGACGGTGGAAGACAATCTGCGGCTGGGCGCCTTTACGCGCCCGGCACAGGACGTGGCGGGCGATATGGAACGCATGTACGGCCTGTTCCCGATTTTGAAGGAAAAGCGGCTGCTGCTGGCCGGGACCTTGTCGGGCGGGCAGCAGCAGATGCTGGCCATGGCGCGCGCGCTGATGGGCCGTCCGCAATTGCTGCTGCTCGACGAACCGAGCATGGGCCTGGCGCCGCTCTTGATCGCGGAAATCTTCCGCATTGTGGCCGAACTGCGCGACCAGGGCATCACCATCTTCCTCGTCGAGCAGAACGCGCACGCCGCCCTGTCGATCGCGGACGTGGGCTACGTGATCGAGACGGGTGCCATCACGCTGTCCGGTCCCGGTCCTGAATTGCTGCATAACGAGCAGGTACAAAGTGCCTATCTGGGCATGTAAGGAGTCTGTATGGTCAAAGTCTACGAAATCAACGGCGTCACCCCCGTCGTCCACCCCAGCGCCTATGTGCACCCGTCGGCCGTGCTGATTGGCGACGTGATCGTCGGTCCGCGCTGCTACATCGGCCCGCTGGCCTCGATCCGCGGCGACTTCGGCCGATTGATCCTGGAAGAGGGCGCCAATCTGCAGGATACCTGCGTCATGCACGGTTTTCCCGGCTGCGACACGGTGGTCGAAGTCGACGGCCATATCGGCCATGGCGCCGTGCTGCATGGCTGCCGCATCGGTCGCAATGCGCTCGTCGGCATGAATGCGGTGGTGATGGACAACGCCATCATCGGCGAGGAAACCATCGTCGCGGCCATGAGTTTTGTGAAGGCGGGCATGATCGTCGCGCCGCGCAGCATGGTGGTGGGCACGCCCGCCAAGGTGATACGGACGCTCACCGACGATGAAATCAAATGGAAAAGTTCGGGCACGGGCCAGTACCACGAACTGGCCGTGCGCTCCATGCAGACGATGCGCGAAGTGGAAGCCCTGACGGAAGTCGAGGCCGGCCGCCAGCGCCTGAATTTCGAATCCGCCTTGCCGCTGCATTTGCACAAGAACGCCGCAGCGCAGTAAAACCAACATAGGAGTAGTACACATGGCTCACATATCCACCCTGCAAAGCCTGATCGCCGGTCGCTGGCTGGGCGAAAGCGCCGCCGTGCCCCTGCACAGCGCCTTGAACAACCACGTCATCTATCACACGCATGCGGAAAAGATCGATTTCGACGAAGCCGTTACGTATGCCCGCAAGACGGGCGTGCCGGGCCTGATGGCACTGGACTTCCAGCAGCGCGCCGCGCGCCTGAAGGCGCTGGCCCTGTACCTGGTCGAGCGCAAGGAAGAGCTGTATGCGATCTCGCACCTGTCGGGCGCCACACGCGCCGATAGCTGGGTCGACATCGAAGGCGGCACGGGCACCCTGTTCGCCTACGCCAGCATGGGCAGCAACGAGCTGCCGTCGTCGAACGTGCTGCATGAAGGCCCGGCCATCGCGCTGGGCAAGAAGGGCGGCTTCGCCGGCACGCACATCCTGGTGCCGCGCGGCGGCCTGGCCGTGCACATCAACGCCTTCAACTTCCCCATCTGGGGCTTGCTGGAAAAATTCGCGCCCAGCTTCCTGGCGGCCATGCCCTGCATCGCCAAGCCGGCCACGGCGACGAGCTACCTGACGCAGGCCGTCGTGCGCATGATGCATGAATCGGGCTTGCTGCCGGCCGGCAGTCTGCAGCTGGTGATCGGCTCCACGGGCGATTTGCTGGACCGCCTGAATGGCCAGGACTTCGTCACCTTTACGGGATCGGCCGCCACGGCCGCCAAGTTGCGTACGAATCCGAACCTGATCGCCCAGTCCGTACCCTTCAACGGTGAAGCCGATTCGCTCAACTGCGCCATCCTGGCGCCGGACGTCACGCCAGACGACGTGGAATTCGACCTGTTCGTCAAGGAAGTCGTGCGCGAGATGACGGGCAAGTCGGGCCAGAAGTGCACGGCGATTCGCCGCATCATCGTGCCCGAGCACCTGATGGACGCCGTCGGCACGCGCCTGCGCGAACGCCTGGCCAAGGTGGTGGTGGGCGACCCGTCCATCGAAGGCGTGCGCATGGGCGCGCTGGCCTCGAAAGAACAGCAGAATGACGTGGCGGAGCGGGTCGCCACGCTCTCGCAAGGAAATGAAGTGGTGTTCGGCGCGGCCGACGGTTTTAGTCCCGTTGGCGATGGCGCCCTTGACGGCAGCTTCTTCTCGCCGACTTTGTTGCTGTGCCGCGACGCCTTCGGCAACGACGCCGTGCATGACGTGGAAGCATTCGGCCCCGTCAGCACCATGATGGGCTACAACGATATCGATGAAGCGCTGGCTCTGGCCGCGCGCGGCAAGGGCAGCCTGGTGAGCACCCTGGTGACGCGCGATCCGAAGATCGCCGCGCGCGTTGTGCCGCAAGTGGCGGCCACGCATGGCCGTGTACATGTGCTTGAACGCGTGGCCTCCGTCGATTCGACCGGTCATGGCTCGCCCTTGCCGCAACTGAAGCACGGCGGCCCTGGCCGCGCGGGCGGCGGCGAGGAACTGGGTGGCGTGCGCGCCGTGCGCCACTACCTGCAACGGGCGGCCGTGCAAGGCTCGCCGACCATGCTGGCGGCGATCACCGGCGAATACGTGCGCGGCGCGGACGTCAACGAAAGCCCGATCCACCCGTTCCGCAAGCACTTCGAAGACTTGAAGACGGGCGACTCGCTGCTTACGCATCGCCGCACCGTCAGCGAAGCGGACATCGTCGCCTTTGGCGGCATCTCGGGCGACTTCTTCTACATGCACTTCGACGAAATCGCGGCCAAGGAATCGCAGTTCGGCAAGCGCATCGCCCATGGCTACTTCGTGCTGTCGGCTGCTGCCGGCCTGTTCGTCTCGCCTGGCGTCGGTCCCGTGCTGGCCAACTATGGCCTGGACAACCTGCGCTTCGTCGCGCCGGTGGCGATTGGCGACACCATCCGCGCCCGTCTGACGTGCAAGCGCAAGGTCGACCGCAACCGCAAGGACGTCTTTGGCGTGGGCCAGGGCGTGGTCGCGTGGGACGTGCAGGTGACGAACCAGAACGAGGAACTGGTGGCCAGTTACGACATTCTGACCCTGGTGTCGAAGCGCGAGTAAGCGTCTCCGGCAGGACTGGTGTGAACGGCGCTACCCGCGATCTTTGCGCGGGTGGCGCTTTTTTTATCCAAGTTTCGTTCGTCTTGAATTATCCATAAGTGTATGAAAAATATAGTGAAAGTGTGGTTTTGAACGGCGTGCTATTTAGATAAACCCCTCTAGAACGCGTGCTTTTATCGTGAAAAGCGGCGAATTTGCTCATTGCCTCAAGAAAACTTTCCAACGTAAAACCTTTTCTCTGTAGCATGGTTTTACTCACTGGTCACGCCGCCAAGCACGCTCCACGACGCGCTGGCGGCGCGAAAAAACGGACCCGGCCTTTTACGGCCGGTGAACCAACGACCTCGAGTCCACTCCACGTTCACCGCTACGGGTATTTAATTACTATGAATAAACACGTCCTGATTTTCCTGCTGGCCATGCCCCTGGCCATCAGCCATGCCTATGCCGAAGAGGTCGCCGACCCCGCGGTCAAGATCAGCGGTTACGGCAGTGCTGCCCTGACCATGGCCGATACCGACAACGCGCAGTTTGCGCGCCCTAACCAGGCTGCCGGCGCCGGCCGCACCGCCCGCACCGGTGTCGATTCCAACCTGGGCCTGCAAGCAAATGTCACCGTCAATCCCTGGCTGTCGGCTACCGTGCAGGGACTGGCGCGCAAGGATGGCGAGGATGATTTCGGTGCCGAACTGGCCTGGGCTTTCGCCAAGGCCAAGCTATCGGAAAGCTTCAGCGTGCGCGTCGGCCGCATGGGCCTGCCCGTCTTCATGATTTCCGATTACCGCAACGTGGGCTATGCCAACACCATGCTGCGCCCGCCCGGCGAAATGTATTCGCAGGTTCCCCTCAACAGCATCGACGGCATCGACGGCACCTATCAGTTCAGCGCGGGCGACACCAGCATCACCACGCAGCTGGCGCTGGGCCGCACCAAGGCCACCCTGGCCACGGGTCCCGCGTCGACCGTGCAGGTGGAAGGCAAGTCCATCGTCGCCCTCAACGTGGTGGCCGAACATGGTCCCGTCACCGTGCGCTTTGGCCGTGCCGAGACCAAGCTGACGATCAACGATTCGCCCAGCCTGAATACCTTGATGGGCAGCTTGCGCGCGGCCGGCAGCGGCTACAAGATTGCCCAGCTGGGCGCGCTGGCTGATGCGCTGGAAGTCAAGGACAAGAAGGCGTCATTCACGTCCGTGGGCCTGGGCCTGGACTGGAACAACGTGCTGGTGCAGTCCGAATATGCGAAGCGCAAGACGGACAGCTATGTCAGCGACAGTACCTCGTGGTACGTGATGGGCGGCTACCGCATCGGCGCCTTCCTGCCGTATTACAGCCACGCCAGCCTGAAGGCCGATGGCCGCGTGAACAACACCGTGCCGGCTGCCTGCCCTGCCGGCTATCCTGCCGCCTGCACGCCGACCCTGCGCGCCCTGTCGGCTGGTGTCGAGACCCTGGCCACCATGCGCAACCAGCTGGAGCAATCGACGGACAGCATCGGCGTGCGCTGGGACTTCCACCGTTCGGCCGCGCTGAAAGTGCAGATCGACCGCATCAAGCCGAAGAATGGCCCGGGCCTGTTCGTGCAAGCCAAGCCTGGCTTCCATGGTCCCGTCACGGTGGCCGCCGCCGCCATCGATTTCGTTTTCTAAGGAGCGCCGCATGAAACCATTGATCGTGAATGTGGCTGCCTTGCTGGCGCTGTCGACCGCTGTTCCCGCCATGGCCGAAGTGGTCGTGGTGGTCAATCCGAAGAGCGCCGCCGGTGCCATGACGAACGAACAGGTAGCGCAATTTTTTCTCGGTAAATCGACGGCCATGACGCCGATCGACCAGCCGGAAAGCGCCCCCGTGCGCGCCGAGTTCTACAAGAAGGTGACGGACAAGGAGCCCTCGCAAGCCAAGGCCCTGTGGTCCAAGCTGGTCTTCACGGGCAAGGCGACCTTGCCGAAGGAGGTGGCCAATAGCGCCGACGTGAAGAAGGCTGTCGCGGCCGATCCGAAAGCCATCGGCTATATCGAAAAGAGTGCCGTCGACGGCACCGTCAAAGTGGTGCTGACGGCGCCATAAAGCCGGTTCGGGCCGCGCGCCATGCGGCGGCCCGATAATTCATCAACATCAGGAGACAGCAATGAGCATCAAACGCAAGATATGGGCGCTGCCCGTCGTCTCGGCCGTGATTTTCGGGCTGGGGCTGGCCGTCAGCGCCTATCTGTCCACGGCCACGCTCAATTCCATCCACGCCACCGAAAGCGCCGACTATCCCGTGCTCGACATGGCCAAGTCGCTGACCCTGGACGTGGCCGCCGTCGGCGACGCGCTGCGCGATGCCGTCAGCGAAGGCGACAAGGAGCGTATCGGGCAAGTCGGCGGCCAGGCAGTCAAGCTGCGCGCCAAGCTGGATGCCTTTGCGGCGATTCCCGGCCAGCGCGAGCAGGGCCAGCGTCTGGCCAAAGAATTCGATGCCTACTATGCGCCGGCGCTGAGCGCGGCGCGCATCATGCTGGAAATGGAAGAGGGCGACCCGCAAGCGACCGTGGCGCGCATGCAGGGCGCGCTGGCAGTGCTCAACACGGACCTGGCAAAGACCAACGAACAGGCGCAATTGCAATTCAAGCAGGGTATCGAACGCAGCGCGGCCAATGTGCGCAATGCGCTCAATACCAGCATCGCCGTGGCGCTGGCCGTCATCGTCTGCCTGGTGGCCGTGTCCCACTTCGTCGTGCGCGCCATCTGGCAGCAACTGGGCGGCGAACCCGAATATGCGCGCCAGATCGCGCGCGCCGTGGCCGATGGCGACCTTTCGATGGAGATATCCACCGAGACCGGCGACCAGGCCAGCCTGCTGGCGGCGCTGAAGGACATGCGGGCCAAGCTCAGTGGCATGGTCTCCGACATCAAGGCGTCGGCTGAAACCATCCAGGTGGCCAGCGCTGAAATCGCGCAGGGCAATGCGGACCTGGCCGCGCGCACGGAATCGCAGGCGGGCAGCCTGGATCAGACGGCGCGCAGCATGGACAGCCTGACCTCCACCGTGCGCGACAACGCCGCCAATGCAGGGCAGGCGCATGAACTGGTGCTGTCGGCATCCTCGGTTGCCGTGAAGGGTGGGCAGGTGGTCAGCCAGGTGGTCACCACCATGGGCGAGATCAACGATTCATCCAGACGCATCGTCGACATCATCGGCGTTATCGACGGCATCGCCTTCCAGACGAACATCCTGGCCTTGAATGCGGCCGTGGAAGCGGCGCGCGCGGGCGAACAGGGACGCGGCTTTGCCGTGGTTGCATCCGAAGTGCGCAACCTGGCGCAGCGCAGCGCGGCAGCGGCGCGCGAAATCAAGCAATTGATCGGTGATTCGGTGGCCAAGGTCAACGTGGGTTCGAAGCTGGTCGACGAGGCGGGGCTGACCATGGGCCAGATCGTCGATTCCGTGAAAAAGGTGGCCGACATCATGGCCGAAATCAGCACCGCCAGCCAGGCGCAAAGCGCCGGCATCGGCGATATCGGCGTGGCCATCGGCAGCATGGACCAGATGACGCAGCAAAATTCCGCACTGGTGGAAGAGGCGTCGGCGGCGGCGGAATCGCTGCAGGAACAGGCCGTGCAGCTGGGCATGGCGCTGGCCGTGTTCAAGCTGGCGCAGGGCGGCGTGCCGGCGATTGCCACCGCACCGGCGGCACGGCGGCTGGCATTGGCGCGGGCGGCTTAGGCCTGCAGCCCGAACGGATCGTCGATGCTGTGCGCTGGCTCGGTGAACCAGCGCGGACCGTTTTCCGTCATGTAGAAATGGTCTTCGTGGCGGATGCCGAATTCGCCGGGAATGCAGATCATCGGCTCGTTCGAGAAGCACATGCCCACGTCGAGCGGCGTCGTGTCATTGCCTACCAGGTAAGGCCACTCGTGGATATCGAGGCCGATGCCGTGGCCCGTGCGGTGCGGCAGGCCAGGCAGCTTGTAGCCTGGGCCGAAGCCATTTGCCTCCAGCGAGACGCGCGCGGCGCGGTCCACGTCGCCGCAGGGCACGCCCAACTGTGCGGCGGCGAATGCGGCGGCCTGCGCGGCTTTTTCGCTGTTCCACACGCTGCGCTGGCGCGCGCTGATCGTACCAAACACATAGGTGCGCGTGATGTCGGAGATGTAGTTCATCACCTGGCAGCCCGTGTCGATCAGCACCGTGTCGCCCGCTTTCAAGGTCTGCACATAGTTCACGCCATGCGGGTAGGCCGTCGCTTCGCCGAACAGCACGATGCAGAAATACGAGCGGGGCGCTCCCACCTTGCGGTGTGCGCGCTGGATAAATTCTTCCACTTCCACCGTCGTGATGCCTTCGTACAGCATGCTGGCCGTGGCCACGTGCACGGCCAGGGTCATGTCCATCACGCGCTGCATCAGGGCGATTTCCGCCTGTGACTTGCGGCTGCGGCAATACGCCGTGACGGTGCGCGCGTTTTCCAGCGCATAGCCGGGGGCCAGCGGCCGGATGCCGTCGTAGATGAAGAAAGCGGCGCTTTCGCAGATGCCCACGCGCGGCGGCTGGTGCGCGTCCTGTACCACGCCCATGCGTGCCAGAACGTCGACGAACAGCTGGTACGGGCTTTCATGCTCTTCCCAACAATTGACATTGCCCTCGATGAGCATGAAGCCCGTCAAGGTGCTTTCCTCGAAGGCGGGAGCGATGTATTCGATGTCGCCGCTGGCCGGCAGGATGGCGCCCACCATGCGTTCGCTGGCATACCATTTGGTGCCTGTGAAATAGGTAAGGTTGGCGCCCGCGTTCAGGTAGATCGCGGCGATGCCCTGCTCGCGCATGAAGGCTTGCGCCTTGGCGATGCGTTGCGCATGTTCGTCCTTGCCGATGGCGACCATGCCGCCCGTCATGTCCGCCAACGATGCCAATGCCTGTTCGATGGAAATGCCACCTATGCTCATGCCTGCTCCTTTGTTCGATGCGTGATTCGGAAAGGACGCATGATATCAGTTTGCGCCTTTCGGCTTGAGTCCAGGCGCGCTGCCAGCGGCATCGGGCGGGGCCAATACCAGGTCGTGCGGATAGGTGAATTGCCAGTCCGCGTAGCGCTGCTTGCGGCGCAGGCTGGCGTCTTCGTCGAGAAAATTGTCCTGTTTGATGGGGATCTCCGGCGACAGCGAATGGATGCCGACGATGCGTCCGTCCTGCCGCAGCAGGCCCCATTCCGCCTTGCCCGTGACGGGGTCCGCATACAGGCGGCGTAGATGCCGCCGGGCGTTGGCAAAGCGCGGGTCGCGCAGCAATTCCTGCAAGGTCAAGGGATAGCGGGGCCGCCCGTCGCCCGGCGTGCTGTCGTAGTAACGGCCCAGCGCATTGCGGAATTCATGGCCGATGAACAGCAGCTCGCGCTCCTTGTCGCGCCGCGTGGCCGTGGCATGCAATTCGCTGGCCAGCACCAGGCCCACGCCCATGAAGGCCACCAGCATCAGGGTCCAGATATACGCGAAGCCCCGTGCGCGGCGCCGGAAACTAGAGCTGCTCAAAGGGGATGCCCTCGCGCGTCTTGCCCTTGGCCCCGCTGCGCACGTCGGCCACGCCACCGATCTCGCCATTGGGCGAAGGGATCAGCTGCCAGGTGGTGGCGGACTCCGTGACGGGGTCCAGCGGCACGCTGCGGAAGTAATGGTGGGTCACCAGGTCGGCCAGCGCGGCCGGATACTCGCCCTTGTCGGCATAGTACTTATCCAGGCCGCTCCTGAGCACCTGCAGGTTTTCCTTCAGCGCGACTTCCTTGGATTTTTCCACCGAGCCGAAATAGCGGGGAATGGCGATCGTCAGCAGCAGCGAGATGATCGCCAGCACCACCAGCAGTTCGACCAGTGTAAAGCCGCGGCGCGGGGAAGTTGAATGCATGGCGATCACCATTCCTTGAGCGGCACGCCGTTCAGGCCCACCTTGGTCGAGTGCGAGGCGACGTCGAATACGTCTTCGCCTTCGCTGGGATTGTCGGGTGGCGAGGCATAGGCGCGCTTGCTCCAGCTATCGGCCGCGCTGCCTTCTTCCCTGGGCTGGAACGGGTCGCGCGGCAGGCGGCGCAAAAAATAGATGTTCTGCTTCGAGGGACTGCGCTGGTCGGGCACGCCCTCGACCAGTTCATCGAGTTTTTTCGGATAGCCGGATGCGCCCAGCGACAGCTTGATGCGGCCATTGTCCGAGGCGCGCTTGTAGGCATCGATGGCTTCCCGGATCTCGATCAGGGCGTTGCGCAATTGCTGTTCCTTCGCCCGTTGCAAGGCTACCTGCGCCATCGGCACGGCCACCGTGGCCAGGGTCGCCATGATGGCCAGGGTGATCATCAGCTCGATGAAAGTAAATCCCTGCTGCTTCACAGACCACCTCACTGGCCACCCTTGACAGTGGCCTTCTCGCCTGCCGCCGGCGCCTCGTCGCCGCCCGTCATGGGCGAGCCGCTGCGCGGGGCGGCTTGCTCGGGCGTGGCGATAGCCTCAGGGCTGCCGCCGACGCTGGCGCGGCCGCCCACGGATGCCTCGGTGCCCGAGTTGAATTCGGCCGTCATCAGGTCCGGGCGGCGGATGCTGCGCAGCAGGCGCGGCGTGATCGACAGCACGATCTCGCTGCGCATGGCGTCGTCCTTCTGGCTGCCGAACAGGCGGTTCAGCACGGGCAGTTCGCCCACGCCGGGCACCTTGTTGGCCGTGCCCCGGTCTTCGTCGCTGATCAAGCCTGCCAGCACCTGCGTCTCGCCATCCTTCAATCGCAGCACGGTGGAAGCGCTACGCGTGCCGATCTGGTATGCCTGCGTGCCCGTCTTGCTGATCACTTCCTTGACGACGTTCGACACTTCCAGGTTGATCTTGATGGCCACCTCGTCGTCCAGGTAGACGTTCGGCTCGACGTCGAGCTTCAAGCCCACGTCGATGTAGTTGACGCTGTCGGAACTGACGCCGTTATTCGTCGTGACGGTAATGACGGGCACGCGATCGCCGATGAGGATTTTGGCCTTTTCCTTGTTGCGCACGCGGATGCGCGGGTTGGCCAGGATATTGCTGTCGCTGTCCGTCTTGTTGGCGTTCAGGGTGACGCCGCCGATGCCCAGGTTGATATTGTCGCCATTGATGCGGTGCAGGTCCGCCACCTTCAGGCCGCCCAAGCCGCTGCCGACGCCGGCCAAGGTCAGGCTGGCCTGGTCGGGCCAGCGCACGCCCAGTTCCATCAGGCGCGTGCGCTTGACTTCCAGCACTTCCACTTCCAGCATCACTTCCGGGTCGGCCAGATCCTGCACGTTGATGATGCGCTCGGCCATGCGCACCATTTCCGGCGTATCGCGCAGCATGATGATGCCCAGGCGTTCATCGGTGACGACGTCCTTGGCCTTGAGCAGGGTCTTGATGGAGAACGCCACTGTCTTGACGTCCGCATTGGCGAGAAAGAAGGTGCGCACCACGAGCTGCTGGTAATCCTTCACCTTTTGCGGCGTGTTCGGGTAGATCGTGATCGACTTGTCGCTGGTGACGCTTTGCTCCAGCTGGTTGGCGCCCAACAGCATGGCAATCGCCTCTTCGATGCTGGTGTCGCGCACGGAAATGGTGGCGCGCAGGGCGGGGTCGACTTCCTTGTCGAAGACGAAGTTCAGTCCCGACACCTTGCTGATGAAGTCAAACACGGAGCGCAGCGGCGCGTCGCGAAACTCGAGGGTGACTGGTTTCCTGTAGGCGGCGGCCAGCTTGCCGCCGGCGGGCAGGCTTTTCGACTGCGCCTCGCCGATGCGGCTTTTCAGGGCCAGCGCTTCGCGCTGCGCGGGGCGCTCCTGCAGCACCTGGCGCAAGGCTTCCTGCGCCTGCGCGATATTCGCTTCGCCGCCGCGCTGGTAGCTGGCCTGCGCTTCCTGCACCAGCTTGCGGTGCCGTTCATCCTGCGCCACGCCGGCCAGGCCCCGTTGCGCCACGTCGTTGCTGGCGTCCAGCGCCAGCGCCTGCTGGTACAGCGCTTGCGCCTCGGTCAGCTTGCCCTGCTGGCGCAACGCTTCGGCGCGGCCATTCAGGTTGTTCAGCGCGCGCATCCTGCCATTCGTGACGGCGATGCGGTACTTGGCGTTGGTCGGCTCGGCTTGCGCCGCCTGTTCCAGCAGGGCCAGGCCCTGTTCCGTGCGGCCGGCGCCCAGCATGGCCTGGCCATCGTTGTAGGCCTGGTTGCCGGCGCAGGCGGCCAGCAGGGACAGCATCGGGAGCAGGGTGAGGAGAGTACGAGACATACGTGCGGCGCGTCGTTTCAATTGAGGTCCCCTACGGCGAGTGTCTGTTTCAGGTTGAGCGGCAGATAGGTAAATTGCAGGGCGCCTTGCACCACGCCGTCGAAGCGGTAACGCTCTTCGAGCGTGTCGCCGGGGCGCGCCACCACGTTGCGATCACCCGCCTGCAGGAAGTAGGCGGCCTTGCCTTCATCGACAAAGCGGCCCAGGAATTGAAAGGGCAGCGGTGGCGGCGCGTTCGCATCGGCGCGGGCTGCAGGGAGTGCCGCCTGGGTTGCCAGCTGGTCGAGCATGATCTTTTTCGGCGTCTCCGGCTGCCAGCTTTGCTTGGCGAACAGGGTGGCCGCTTCCTCGTCCTCCAGCGCCCGGCGCGGATGGATGGCCAGCGCGCGATCGGTTTGCGCAGCAACAGTGGCTGCAGCGAGAGGCGCGACCGCCACCCGCTCCACCTGGCGCGTGGTGGCCGTGGCCGGCCCCACGATGCTGCCTTCATCCTCGGGCGCGAAGAGGGCGGCCAGCAAGGTCGCCACGGCGGCCACACCCAATACGGCTTTTTTCATCGGCGTACCTCCGCTTTTTTTCACCAGCAGGATGAACTGGATGCGCGCGTCGATCTCGCCCGCCTCGATCTGCTCGCGCTTGAAGAGCACGGAGTCGAGGGTCAGGGTGGGCAGGTCCTGCAGGGCGTCGACGATAAAGGTTTGCAGCTGCGCGTATTCGGCTTTTACGGGCAGGGTGATCTGGTAGCGCAAAAAGGCAGTGTTGCCATCCTCTTGCGGCTTGTAGTCCGCCTTGGCCAGGGTGACGCCGCTCTTTTGCGCTACCTCCAGCAATGCCTTCAACTGTTCTGGAATGCTGTCATGCGCGGGCAGGTAGGCGTGAAAGGCGGCCAGGCTGTCCGCATCGGCATCGAGCGTGATGGCCGCCGGCGGCAGCGCCGACTGTCTGGCCGCAGCGGCCAGTTGCGCCGCCAGTTGCTGCTGGCGTTCGGCCAGCGCATCGCCCTGCTGCATGGCGAAAGCGGCCAGTGCCAGGCAGGCCGCCCCGATGGCGCAAGGCCAGCCCAGGCTACGCCACAGCCGTTGCGCTTCCCACTGCAGGCGCTGCGGCATGCGCAGCTGCAGGCCTGGACGGGCCACGGGAGCGCTGGCTTTTAGTACGGGTTTTATTGCCGCCATTGCGCCTCCAGCTGAAAACGGTAAGGGTGTTCGGGGGCGTTCGCATTCATCTCGTGCTTGAGCAAATACACGGAGCTGAACATGGGTTGCTGGTTCAGGAAGGCCAGGTAGTTGAGCATGTCCTGCGGCGTTTCTGCCTCGGCGGCGATTTTCAGGACGCTGGCGCCATCCTGTCCCTGCTGCGCGTTCAGGTCCAGTCCCAGCAAGGCGATGCGCACGTCGCGTGGCGGCTGCACCGTCCTGACCAGGCGCGTGACGGGCAGGTTAAGCTGGCGCACGGCGGCGGCCACCTGTTTCAGTTCGAGGTCGCGTTCACGCTGCTGGCTTGCCGAGAGGGGCGCGCGCACGGGGCGCGCGGGCTGCAACTGCGTCAGTTGCGCCTCCAGGCGCCGCGTTTCCTGCGCCTGCACCAGCCAGTACACGGCGGCTGGCAGCAGCATCAAGCCGCCCGCCAGGCACAGGGCCAGGCGCCAGCCTTTGAAGGTCTGCTTTGCTCCGGGTGCCAGTAATTCCAGGCGGCTCAGGCCCATGCTGTCTCCCGCATCAGGTGGGCCGCGCCGGCCACGGGGAGGGGCTGGAAGCGCCCAGGCAGATCCTCCTGCGGCACGCCGCTCAGGTCGAGCAGCGCCACGTGTTCGATGGCGTCCAGCTGCGGCGCGCGTAAATTCCAGCGCCGCCACGCCCGATCCAGTTCGTCGCCCCAAGCGGCGCCGCAAGACTGGCTGTGCAGCGCCGTGATGCGCCCACCGCTCGTCGTTGCCAGCAGCAGCCGTCCCGCTTCCACCAGGGCGAAGGCGGCGGGTTTCTCGCCGGCGATGCTGCGCCAGGCCGGCCCGACGATGGGTTCGATGGACAGGCAGCGCCGGCCATGCGCGGCCGCCGCCTCCTGCACGCCCTGCAGCAAGGCCGCATCGATGCCGCAGGCCAGGCGCGGCTTGCCATAAGGTGCATCGTCGGTAGCCAGGCGCCAGGCGCGTGCACCATCGCCATACACGGCAGCGAACTGGCTATGCAGGAAGCGCTGTGCGCTGCTCCGGTCGAGCAGGGCGCCGCTCCACGGCATCATCAGCATGGCGCACCAGCGGCTGGCCAGGCTGACGGCCAGCGGTAGTTTTTTTTCATTGTGCTGTTCGAGCCAGCCGCGCAGGGCGGCCAGCGCCACTTCCCAGTCGGCGTCGGGGTTCGCAATGGGCAGGTGGAAGGCGCTGTCGGCCACGGGACGGCCGGCGCGGCGCAGCACGCCGTGCAACCCGTGCGGCGCCAGGTGCAGGCACAGGGTGGCTCGGGTAACACGTTCAATAAGTGACACGATTGAGCTCCGCTAAAGTGGTTTCGCCACGCCGCACCAGGTCCAGGCCCGCTTCGCGCGCCAGGCGAAAACCGTTGCGCGCGGCCTCTTCCTTCATCTGGCTCAGGGGCGCACGCGTGCAGATCATTTCGCGCATGGCGTCGCTGAGCATCAGGACCTCGGCGACGGCCTTGCGGCCCTTGTAGCCGGTGCCGCGGCAGTGGCCGCAACCCTTGCCGGCCATGAATTGCCAGTCCTGTACCTGGTGCAGGGCCAGGCCGCTATCGCGCAGCTGCTGCGCATCGGCCAGCACCTCGGCGCTGGCGTCGACGGCGCAATGGGCGCAATTGAGGCGCAGCAGGCGCTGCGCCACGATGCCGTTCAGGGCCGCCGCAAAGCTGTAGGCATCGACGCCCATGTGCAGGAAGCGGCCGACGACATCAAAGACGTTGTTCGCGTGTACGGTGGTAAACACCAGGTGGCCCGTGAGCGCGGCCTGCACGGCGATCTGCGCCGTCTCGTCGTCGCGGATTTCGCCGATCATGATCTTGTCGGGATCGTGGCGCAGGATGGAGCGCAGGCCGCGCGCGAACGTCAGTCCCTTCTTTTCGTTGACGGGGATCTGCAGCACGCGCGGCAAGCGGTATTCGACGGGGTCTTCGATGGTGACGATCTTGTCGCGTCCCGTATTGATTTCCGTGATGGACGCGTACAGCGTGGTGGTCTTGCCGGAACCGGTGGGCCCTGTCACCAGCAGCATGCCGTGCGGCTTGGCGGCCAGACGGCGGATCTGCTCGATGGCGTCCTCGTTCAGGCCCAGGCTTTCCAGGCGCAGCGCCTGCGCCGCCTCCGTCAGCGCGCGCCGGTCCAGCAGGCGTAGCACGGCGTCCTCGCCAAAGATATTGGGCATGATGGAGACGCGAAAGTCGATTTCCGCCCCTTTGACGCGCACCTTGAAGCGGCCATCCTGCGGGATGCGGCGCTCGGCGATGTCCAGGTCGGCCATGACCTTGATGCGCGAGATGATTTGCTCGGCCATCGCCAATCCCTGCACCTGGCCCGCCTGCACCAGCACGCCGTCGACGCGGTACTTGATGACCAGGCTGGCCACGTCGCATTCGAGGTGGATGTCGCTGGCCTGGAATTTCAGGGCGTCGTAGATGGTGGAGTTCACCAGTTTGACTACCGGGCTGCTGTCCTCGCTGATGCGGATCAGGGAAATGTCCTCGATGCTCTGGTCCAGTCCCGGCACGTCACTGTCATCATCCTGATGCTGCATTTCCTGCATCGCCTGCTGCACGCTTTCCTGCTGCAGCAAATAGGCGGCCAGGTCGTCCGGGTGCGCCAGCGCCACCGTGAAGGGCGTGGACAGGGCAAAGTCGGCCCATTGCAGCAGGTCTTCGGCAAACGGGTTGCCGATGACGAGCACGGGCGGCGCGCCGGGGGCGCCCGGTTGCAGCAGCACGCAGTCGCGCTGGGCGCAATCGGTGTAGGGCAGCAGGGCAAAGGCGGGCAAGGCGGCCTGCAGCTCGGCCATCGTCCATGCCGGGTAGCGGAACAGGGCGGCAAGCTGGCGCAAAAAGACTTCGGGCGGCAGGGCCGCCGTTTCCTGCAGCACGGCCATCTGCGGGCGACCCTGTTCCAGCGCGCTGGCGTGGGCCCGGCGCAGCATGGCCGCATCGAGGACGGTACGTTCTTCGTCGCGCGCGTTCATGACATGAACTTCAAGATAAGCTCCCGGCCAGTTCAAAGATCGGCATGTACATCAGCACCACCACGCCGCCGATCACCACGCCGATGATGGTCATCAGGAGCGGCTCGAGCAGGCGCGAGGCCCAGTCCACCCAGCGGGCGAATTCCTCGTCGTGGAACTTGGCCGAGCGTTCCAGCATGTCGCCCAGGCGGCCTGTGTTTTCGCCCACTTTCAGCAGCGATTGCGCCACCGGCGTGGCCATGCTGGCGTGTTCCAGCGCGGTGGAAAACGGCATGCCTTCCTGCACCGCGCGGCGCGCCTGCGCCAACTGTTCCTGTTGCGCCGGCAGCAGCATGGGGGCCACCATGGCCAGCGCCTTGTGCAGGGGGATGCCCGCGTGCAGCAGCAGGCTCAGTGCGCGGTAGAAGCGGGCCAGGCGGAACTCCGCCGCCTTCCCGGCCAGCACGGGCAGGCGCAGCAGGCGCAAGACCATGGCCTGGCGCGCGCCGGCATTGGCGATGCCAAAGACCACGGCGGCCACCACGGCGGCCAGCGCGCTGGCGCACAGCAGCGGATGCGCGGCCAGGGTCTGGCCAAAACCGAGCAGCATTTGCGACATCCAGGGAATCTCGCGGCCCGAGCTTTCGTAGACGACGCTGAACTTCGGCACCACGTAGCCGAGCAGGAACAGGGTCACCAGGCCGCCGACGACGAGCAGCATGCACGGGTAGATGGCGGCGGAAATGAGCTTTTTGCGGATGGCGTCGAACTGCAGCTGGTAGCCGACGAAGCGCGCCAGCGCCTCGGGCAGGTTGCCCGAGCGTTCGGCCGCATGCACGGTGGCGATGTAAATGTCGGGGAAGATGTCTGGGAAACCGGCCAGGGTGTCGGAAAAGCTCTGCCCCTGCTGCAGGGTGAGCACGATGGCGGCCAGGGTGGCCTTGGCGCCGGGGCGCGTTTCCTTGTTGTGCAGGGTGGCCATGGCCTCGCCCAGGTTCAGGCCCGCTTCGAGCAGGGCCAGCAGCTCCTGGCTGAATTGCAGCAGGGGCAGGCCTTGCTTGCCGGGACGCAGCACGGCGCCCACCTCCTGCGCAGCGCCATCGTCGACGGCTAGCACGCGCCAGCCGCCGCGCACGGCCGCGCGGATTGCCTCGGCCTCGCTGGCGGCGTCGATGGCCAGCGCCTGGCTGCCCGCCGGGCCCTGCACCTGGAGGTGGAACTGCATCGTCGGCTCAGGCGAGCATGGTGAGGGCCAGGGGCGTGAAAATGGGGTGAGAGGAAGAGGGGAATGCGCGTGCGGACAAGGTCGAAGTAGGCATCGGTCAGGAACAATCCAAAAAAAGTTCAATTCGTCGCGGGTACCGGCAGCAGGCAAGATGCAATCACTGCCTCAGGGTAGACTGGAATTGCCAGAAAATCAATCATGTTGTGCGGGCAAGCCCTTGAATCGATGGCTTGCCCGCATGTTCAGCCGCTTACTGGGTGACGAGGCTGACCTTGTCGATCACGAACGAGGTTTGCAGCGAGGCATCCTCGGTCGCGGCAAACGAGATCTGCACGGTCTGACCCTTGTAGGCGATCAGGTCGAAGGTGCGGATCTGGTAGCCGGCCGCCTTGTTCACGTTCGAGTACGAGGCCAGGGTACCCAGCACCGTACCGGCGCTGTTCTTCACGGTGACGACCAGCTTGTCGTACACGGTATTGCCCGTTTCAGCCGTGTCGATATGCAGCGCGAAGGTCAGGCTGGCCGAGGTGGCGGCGGCCGGAATGGCCACGCTTTGCGTCAGCGATTCGCTAGCCGTGGCGCCATTGCCGCCCAGCCAGGCGTACTGCGTGCCTTCGTACGCGGTTTGTCCCGTGAAGGTGCCGATGGCGCCCGTGGTGCCGCTCCAACCCGTGGCGCCAGACTCGAAGCCGCCGTTCGTCACGCGTTCGGTGGCGCTGCTCGTGCCCACCGTCAGCGTGGCGTTGTTCGACGTGGCCGTCACGGCAGGCGACGAGGCATCCGTCACCGTCGCCTTGAAGACGGCGCCGTTGTCGGTCGCCACAGTGGTGAAGCTGTAGGCTGGCGACGTGGCGCCGCTGATCACGGCGCCGTTGCGGTACCACTTGTAGGTGTACGGTGCCGTGCCGCCGCCCGCGCCCACGGCGAACGAGGCGGTGGCGCCCGGTGCGACGGTGATGCTGGCCGGCTGGCTGGTGATGGTCACCGCGCCGCCCGTGGTCGATTCATCGACGTCGGCGCCCACGTTGATGGCCGCATACGCGCGCTTGACGGCGATAGCCTCGGCACTGCCCACGCCATACAGTTCCTCGGCTGCCAGCAGCACCTTGTTGCGCGCGTCGGCGTAGTTGGTCGACGAGGTAAACTTGGTGGTGGCAGCCTTGAACCAGATGCGGTAAGCCTTGTCGCTGCCGATACCGGTCATGGCCAGCGGGCTCTTGTTCAGGTAGGAGCTGTAGTAGTCGCTGCTGGACGTGGAATTCGAGCCTTGCGACAGGAAGTAGAACATGCGGTTGTTCGGGCCGCTGCTGTAGTGGACGTCAAGGTTCTTGATGGTGCTGCTCCACGCATTCGGGCTGCTGCCATCCTTGCTCGGCTTGTACAGCCAGCGCAGCGGCTGGCCATTCTTGGCGATTTCCTTGCCCGTCATCCAATCGTTGCCCGTGTTGGGAATCGTGGTACCCGTGCCGCCGGCGCGCGCATACGCTTCTACCATTTCGCCGGCGATATCCGAGCTCGATTCGTTCAAGCCGCCCGACTCCTGCGAGTAGATCAGGCCCGATGTGGCGTCCGTGATGCCGTGGCCCATTTCATGGCCGATCACGTCGATGGAACCGAGGTTGTTGAACGAGCTGCCGCCGTCGCCGATGTACATGCACTTGCAGCTGCTGTCGTAATAGGCGTTGTCGTAAGCCGTGTTGACGTGGGCGGCGATGTGGGTGGCCGTGTTGTTGCCGTCCAGGCTGGACCAGCCCAGCACATTCTTGTGCGTGTCGTAGGTGTTCATCAGGCCCCACATCGCGTTCACGGCCGCCGTCTGGCCGTTGGCGTTGGTGGTGCTGCCGCCGTTGATGTATTGCTGGCCGTCGCCCCAGGTATTGCTGGTGCTGCTGTACACGCTGCCCGAGGTGGTGCCGTGGTTGGCATTCGTGATGGCCATGCCGCCGAAGCTGCCGCCCGTGCCCCGGCTGGGGTCCTTCATGGTGTAGGTGCTGCCCGTGAGCGTGGTGTTGAGTGGCACCTGGCCGTTGTACTGGCTGTTGCCGATGCCGGCGACGGTTTTCAGGGCTTTCCATTGACGCAGGATGCGGCCATCTTTGGCGCTGACGACGGTGTCATAGTAAACGGGCTTGTTACCGCTGATCATGCGCGTCTGTACCAGGTAGGCCAGCTCGTAGTGGTCGACCACGTCCTGTACGTCGAGGGCGTTCAGCGCGGCTTCCGACTTGTTCTCGGCACCGGCCACGCGCACCGTTTTCATCACGGGGTAGATCAGCAGTTGCGCATGCGGCGGCACGTGGTCGACGGCCGGCACGCCGATGCTTTTCACGGCGGCGGCGATGGCGGCGGCGGCGCTGATGGCCGGCGTGGTGTCGATATCGGTGGTGGCGCTGCGGGTGACGGAATTGACGCCGCCGCTACCGAGGCCGGAAGCGCGGTCCGACACGGATTCGCTGACGATGTCGCCGGCGCTGTTGCTGACCACTACTGTCTCGGAACCGAAGACGGGCAAGCCCTTGTAAGTGTGCTGTACGCGGCTCACGCGCGTGCCGCTGACGCCCGGATGCTGGGCGCCGACGGCAAAGCCATGTTCGGTATTCAGGCCGCGGCTGCGTGCCTGCGCGGCCAGCTTGTTGACCAAGCTGGCGTTCTCTTGTGGAGATGCCAGGGTGACCGGGGCAGCCATCAAGGTCTGTGGCAGCGGCGTGGCGGCGTCTGCCGTGGTGGCCATCAGCGGCAGGGCGGCGATGGATGCGGCAACTATCGTCAAACGTAAATTCATTTCTGCTCCATGGTATCGGTTAAGGAAATGGTGAATGAGCTGGCCGCGATGCCTGATGGCCACCCCGGCGTGCCTGGCGGCGGGCGGATAGCCTGCCGTTTTGTGGTGGCATGACGCCGGGTAGGGGGACACTAAACTTGTCGAGATCGCCATGTCAAAAAATTCAAGAAATGGGTCACTACGCGAATTTTTGTTAAGAATTGAACATTTATCGGCGCTGCATCATTGGAAAGTTTGATCTATCACAAGCTGCAACTTTTGTTTTGGACTACTTCCCCTAATGGCGTGTTCTGTTGGAAAAACACTGTTGCCTTTTTTAAATGTTGCGATCTACACTAGCTCTTCGCGTTGTCCCCAGCGAACCACGCGAAGACAAAAAAGCGCACGCGGCAATGACCGCGTCCAGATACAGCGCATCGGGAAAAAAATCGGGAGTTTCACATGACGTCAGTTCTGTTTTCTGCTGTTGGTTTCAGCCATTTCCCCTCTGGAGCGGCCTTCATGCTGCATCCGCCTTCCTAGCCGCCGCTACCCGGCCCTTCCCCCGCGAGGGCATACTTTTCAGTGAGTCCGACCGCGCCGCCTGGCGTGGCCGATGGCGCAGCGCATCCTTTTTTCAGGAAGGGGTGCCGGCTCCTGGTGCGTGCACCGGAATCACCGGCCCGACGAACTATGCTTTCGATAGCGACCAAAGTGGAACAGATCGTGATGGAATCGGCCTTTCTCAGCGAGGGATTGGGCCGGGGCTTGCTTAACCTGTCGGAACTGGCGCGCCAGCTGCAGCCGCAATTACAGAGCGACTTATGGAAACCGGTGGGACAGGCCGCCGTGGTGATGGCGCTGCGCCGACTGGCCGAACGGATGCCACAGCAGAAAAGCGGCGAGATCGTGCTGGCGCACCGCGCGGGAGAATTGAGCACGCGCAGCGAGCTGATGATTTTTACCTACCGTTACTCTGACCAGACGTATACCTGCCAGCGCCAGTTGCTGGCGCTGGCCGCACCCCAGCGTGGTACCTTCATCACGGTCACGCGCGGCGTCAACGAGGTGATGGTGATCTGCAGCCGCAGCCTGCACGCGCTGGTGGAAGAGGTTTTTGGCAGCGAGCAGGAACTGGCGCGCCTGGAGCGGGTGACGGCCGTGACCTTGCACCTGTCGCCTGAAACCTGCTATACGCCGGGCGTGTATCACGCCATCCTCAAGCGTCTGGCCTGGGAGCGTATCAATTTGATCAACATCATCTGCACGTATACGGAGCTGACCCTGCTGCTGGAGGTGTCGCAGACGGGGGCCGCTTTTGCCGTGCTGTCGAAAATCGTCGCGCAATGAAAAAGGCTCTGTCATCGGCAAATAGGGGAAATGCCGGAATCTTCCCTTGGCAGTGCTGTCTGACTCTGCATACTCACCACCCAGGGAGCAGATCATGCAGCCAAATAAATGGCTCAGCTTTATTGCGCAGTTTGCTCAGTTGAACCGGCGCCAGCGGCAGGCAGGCATGGCCCTGCTGCGTGGCAACGCGCCACACGACGCGACCGTTGCGCTGCTGGAAAGTGTGGTGCAGCCGCGATTGGCCTGTCCCGCCTGCCACTCGCACCACCTGCACCGGCATGGCCATGCGCACGGCCTGCAGCGCTACCGCTGTGTACCTTGCGGGCGCACCTTCAATGCCTTGACGGGGACTCCCCTGGCGCACTTGCGCTATAAATCGTTGTGGATCGAGTATGCCGATTGCCTGCTCGGCTCCGCCTCGGTGCGCCAGGCGGCTAGCCAATTGGGCGTGCATCGCAACACCACGTTTCGCTGGCGGCACCGTTTTCTCAGCGTAGCCAAGACGGACCGGCCGCATGGCCTGCATGGCATCGCCGAGGCCGACGAGTTATACGTGCTGGAATCGGAAAAGGGAGCCAGGCAGATGACGCGTCCGGCCCGCCGCCGGGGCGGCCATGCGCACCAGCGCGGCGTATCGAATGAACAGGTCTGCATCCTGGTGGTGCGCGATCGCACGGGCCAGACCCTCGATTTCGTCACGGGCAGAGGCGCGCTGACGAAGGCGCAGCTGCACCGCTGTTTGTTGCCCGTCATCGACCAGGATATCCTGCTCGTCACGGACGGCCATGCCGCCTATCGGGCTTTTGCGAGGGAAGCAGGCATCAGCCACCAGGCCGTCAACTTGCGCGCCGGCATCCGGGTATGGGGCGCCGCTCATGTGCAGAACGTCAACGCCTATCACAGCCGCTTGCGCGAATGGCTACGGCCGTTTCACGGCGTGGCGACGCGCTACATGCCGAACTATCTGGGATGGCGCTGGATACTCGACGCCAGGCGCATTCGTTCACCAGAAACGTTATTGAAAGCCGCGCTGGGAGTATTCCCACACTTGACGGTGACATAGCCATGAAAAACGCCCCGCTGCAGTGATGCAGCGGGGCGCTGGCGGGACGGAGCCCGTTTATTTTTCCAGCTGCGTACGCACGCGGGCGATCGCGGCGCGCACCTGGCGTGGCGCGGTGCCGCCCACGTGGTCGCGCGCGGCAACGGAGCCTTCCAGGGTCAGCACCGCAAACACGTCTTCGCCCGTCAACGGGGAAAACGCGCGCAGCTGCTCGAGCGACAGGTCGGCCAGGTCGCAACCAGCATCGACGCAGGCGCGCACGGCCAGGGCCACCGCTTCATGGGCATCGCGGAACGGCAAGCCCTTCTTGACCAGGTAGTCGGCCAGGTCGGTCGCCGTGGCGTAGCCTTGCAGGGCTGCCGCGCGCATTGCTTCCGGTTTCACCGTGATGCCGCCGGCCATGTCGGCGAAGATGCGCAGGGTGTCGATGACGGTGTCGACGGTGTCGAACAGCGGTTCCTTGTCTTCCTGGTTGTCCTTGTTGTAGGCCAGCGGCTGGCCTTTCATCAGGGTCAGCAAGCCGATCAGGTGGCCATACACGCGGCCCGTCTTGCCACGTGCCAGTTCCGGCACGTCCGGGTTCTTCTTTTGCGGCATGATCGACGAGCCGGTACAGAAGCGGTCGGCGATGTCGATGAAGCCGATGCGTGGGCTCATCCAGATCACCAGTTCCTCGGCCATGCGCGACACGTGCATCATCAGCACGGCGGAGGCGGCGCAAAATTCGATGGCGAAGTCGCGGTCCGACACGGCGTCGAGCGAGTTGTGGCACACGTCGTCGAAGCCCAGGGTCTTGGCCACGCGCAGGCGGTCGATGGGGAAGGTGGTGCCGGCTAGGGCGGCGGCGCCCAGCGGCAGGCGGTTGACGCGCTTGCGGCAGTCGGCCATGCGCTCGGCGTCGCGGCCGAACATTTCAACATACGCCAGCATGTGGTGGCCGAAGGTGATCGGCTGGGCCACCTGCATGTGGGTAAAGCCCGGCATGATGGTGTCGGCATGCTGCTCGGCCAGGTCCGTCAGCGCGCTGCGGAACGTCGCCAGCAGGGCGGTGATGTCGTCGATGGCGGAGCGCACGTACAGGCGGATGTCGGTGGCCACCTGGTCGTTGCGCGAACGGCCCGTGTGCAGGCGCTTGCCCGCATCGCCTACCAGTTCGGTCAGGCGTTTTTCGATATTCAGGTGGACATCTTCCAGGTCCAGCAGCCATTCGAACTGGCCGGCGGCGATTTCCTGCGAGATTTGCGCCATGCCGCGCTGGATTTCCGCGTAGTCGGCCGGGCTGATGATGGCTTGCGCATGCAGCATTTCCGCATGGGCCAGCGAACCTTCGATGTCGAACAGCGCCAGGCGCTTGTCAAAAAATACAGAAGCTGTGTAGCGCTTGACGAGGTCCGAGACCGGTTCGGAAAACCGGGCCGACCAGGCTTCGCCCTTTTTGGAGAATTGATCAGTCATGAAAGAAGTCCTTTAGTGTAGGGCGATTATAAACAAGGTTGGCCGGCGGTAGGGCTTTTAGGGCCTTGCAGGGCGCTGAAATGGCCAGGAATGGGGCTGGCACGCGTCAAATGCCTCGCTGCGGGTGCTGTTGCGCGCTCCATCCGGGCTTTTTGTATTCTGTCCCGCGAATCGTGCGTTTGGTCGCAATCCGATGGCAGTTCGGGGGCGATAGGCCTACAGTTCAATCATCGCAGGACAAACAGCAACGCTCCTCAACCTCAAGGAAAATATCATGAACATCGCTAAAAACATGGAAGCCATCTTCGTTGCCATCATCGCCATCGCCGCAGCCACCAGCCTGGCCACTGCCGCCGTGCCGAAGTTCCGCGCCGCGCCGGCACCCATCCTTGCCAGTGCCGATCAAGCCACCATGCACACCGTGTATGTCAGCGCCAAGCGTCTGAGCGCGGAAGAAAAAGCCGCCCTGTAAGCGCGGCCAAGCAATGCAGGCAGTACGAAAGATATTCGCAGCAAACAGCAGTATCGCATCACGGACAGTCTGGACGGGTGGCGCCCCCATTTCTTTCCAGCCCTGGTGACAGCCGCACAAAAAAGACCGATGATCGTGTTTTCAACGATAGCAAGGCTTGCACAATGCCACCTTTGATGATCAGTACCGACAAGGCGGAACTCGACGTTCCCGCCATCCACCATTTTCTCAGCACGCAATCGACATGGGCCATCGGCATCACGCAGGCCACAGTACAGCGCGCCATCGACCATTCGCTATGCTTTGGCGGCACGCTGGACGGCCGCCAGGTGGCGTTCGCCCGCGTGGTCAGCGACTACGCCACGTTTGCCTATCTGGTCGACGTGTATGTGCTGGAAGAGTGCCGCGGCCGCGGCTACAGCAAGCGCCTGATGGAGGCCGTGATGGCACATCCGGACTTGCAGGGCTTGCGTCGTTTCATGCTGGCCACCAGCACGGCGCATGGCTTGTATGCGCGCCACGGTTTTACTGCGCCGCTCAGGCCGGAGGCGCTGATGGAGCGGTATTTCCCCGATATTTATCGGTGTTGAACAGCTGCGGCGGTTTGCGCGCGGCCCCGGTCTTGCCCTGATATCACCGTTTTCTTGATCAACAACGCGACAGCCCCCTATCGGACCCTGACTCCATGACCTCTTCTTTTCTCTGGCCTCTCCTTGCCGTATCGTTCACGGCGACTGCCGCTCCCATGCCGGAGGCATTCAGCCCGGCGCCTTGCGAGACGGGCATTTTTCGCCAGGACCAGACGGGTTTCGTCGCCGTCACCAAAGGGGGCAAAGGGTACGGCTATACCTTTAGCGACGGGACCGTTGGCAACACGCAGGATGCCGGGGCACTGGTCGCGTGCGGAAAGGACGCCGTGCTTGTCAGGGGCAAGGAGCGCTGGCCGAAAGTGGCAGTGGCTGAAGCCAATACGCGCTTTGAATCCGGCGGCGTCATGCTCGCTGGCCGCTTGCTGGAAGTGCCGGGCGCAGGCAAGGACACGCCGCTGGTCGTGTATGCGCATGGTTCCGAAGGCAGCGGCTGGATCGACCGCGCGCGCGATCCTTATCAGATGGTTGGACGGGGCGTGTCCGTTTTCGTGTATGACAAGCGTGGCACGGGGCTGTCCGAAGGCGAATATACGCAGAATTTTCCGCGCCTGGCGGATGACCTGGTGGCCGCGTCGCGCGAAGCAAGACGACTGGCGCAAGGCCGCTACGGCCGTTTCGGCCTGATGGGCGTGAGCCAGGGTGGCTGGATCGCCCCGCTGGCGCAGGCGCGCGCCAAGGCGGAATTTCTCGGCATCGGCTATGGCCTGGTGGCCGATATCACGGAGCAGGATGCGGCGCAGGTCGCCATGGAATTGCGGGACAAAGGCTATGGCGGCGACGTCATCGCCAAGGCCAGGATGGTGACGGATATCACGGCAAGAATCGTCAAATCCGGCTATAAGGATGGCCTGGACGACCTGGCGGCATTCCAGCAGCAGTTCGGCAAGGAGGCGTGGTTTGGCCTCATCAAGGGAGGCTACACGGGCGTGTTGCTGGGCATGCCGGTCGATGAGCTGCGCAAGCATGGCGTGCCGCAGTTCGACAAGCTCGGTGTCGACTGGTCGCAAGATCCGGTGCAGGTATTGCGCCAGGTCACAGTGCCGCAGTTATGGGCCTTGGCAGAGGATGACCGCCAGGCGCCGCCGGCTGTCACCGTGGAGCGCCTGACGGCATTGCGCGGCCAGGGCCAGGCCATCGCGGTCTACCTCTTCCCGCAGGCCGATCACGGCATGCGCAGCTACGCGCAGGCGCCGGATGGAACGCGCAAACCCACCGTCGTCACGCCCGGGTTTTACGATCTGATGGCCGACTGGGCAAAGGGCAGCGTCGATGGCGCGTACGGACAGGCGTACCGAAAATAAGAACGGCACGGCGACTGTGCATCGCCGTGGCGTTGTTTTACTGCCAGTGCATCAGGCAGGGGGGAATCAGCAGCAGCAGCGCCAGCACCAGGTAGATCAGCTGCAGCGGGATCATCCACTTGGCCCACGTAATCCAGGGCACGCGCGCCAGCGCCAGCACGCCGACGGTAATGCCGGAAGTGGGGATCATCGGCGTGGTGAATTCACCGAACTGGAAGGCGAGGATGGCGGTCTGGCGCGTCACGCCCACCAGATCGGCCAGCGGCGCCATGATGGGCATGGTAAGAGCCGCCTGGCCGCTGCCCGAATGGATGAAGAAGTTGATCACCGACTGCATGAAGAACATCTTTTGCGCGGCGAAGACGGGACTCGACGAGGCCACCAGGGGCGTCAATGCATGCAGCATGGTGTCGATGATCTGCGCATCGCGCGCCAGGATCATAGTGCCGCGCGCCAGCGCGATGACCAGCGCCACGCTCACCATGTCACGCGCGCCCTGCACGAAAGACGCCACCAGGCTGTCCATGTCGAGCCGGCCGACCAGGCCGACGACGATGGCCATCACCAGGAACAGGGCGGCGATTTCATCGATGAACCAGTCATACTTGACGACGCCGACGACCATCGTCAGCAAGGTCGCCATGAAAATCCACAGTACGGCGCGGTGCGTGCGCGTCATGCCGGCAAAGCTGTCCAGGTCCATCGAGTGTTCACGGCGCTTTTCAATGTCGAGCAGATAGGTCGGGCTTTTTTCCGGATGGCGCTTGATGCGCGCCGCGTACCACATCAAAAACACGATGCTGACCGCCGTGGCGATGGCCCACACGATCAGGCGGTAGCCGATGCCGGAAAAGATCGGCACGCCGGCGATGCCCTGCGCGATGCCGACATTGAACGGGTTCAGGAACGCGGCGGAAAAGCCCACCTGCGAGCCGATGAAGGGGATCGACACGCCCGTGATGGTGTCGTAGCCCAGGGCCAGGGCCAGCGGCACGAAGATCAGGATGAAGGGAATCGCTTCCTCGTTCATGCCGAAAGTGGCGCCACCGAGCGAGAACATGGTGAAGAACACGGGGATGATGGCGGCGCGCACGAAGCGCGAACTGGTATGCGCCTTGGCGATGGCCTTGATCAGGGAATCGAAGGCTTCCGTTTTTTGCAGCACGGCGAAGGCGCCGCCGACGATCAGCACGAAGCCGATGATCAGGCTGGCGTCGACGAAGCCCTTGATGGGCGCCATCATCAGGGCGGCGAGTCCCTGCGGCTTGTTGTCGACATAGTGAAACGTGCCGGGGATGATCAGCTGCTTGCCGTTCACCAGTTGCGTGTCGAATTTCCCGCCCGGTACCAGCCAGGTGGCCAGGGCGATCATGGCTAGGATGCCGCACAGCAGGACGAAGGTATTGGGGAGCTTGAATTTTCTCATGGCGTCATTGGCTCAGCAGGCTGCCGCCGCGGAAGGCGACGGCGCCGGCGACCTTGCCGACGTTCATGCCGCGCAAGACGTGGCGGTGGGCGCTGCGCGCAAAAAGACGCCGGCGACCGTGCAGCGCAAGGTCGTCGTCTCGCCGCTGACAGGGTCGATCAGGTCGGCTACCGCGTCGCCGGCGGCCAGCACGTCGCCCATTTCGCGCAGGTAGACCAGTACGCCGTGATGCGGCGCGAGTATCGGTTCCACGCCGGCCAGCGGCGTCGGCTCGCATTGCGGGGCGGGCAGGTCGTCGCCGGCGCCGTCGATCTCCAGCACGCCCTCGATGGCGAGAAAACGCAGCAGGGCGGTGGCATCGCGTTCGGCCAGGGCGTAGCTCACTTCCACTTCGCCGCGCAACTCGACGGTGGTCGACAGGCAGGCGGCAGGAATCGGATAGCGTCCCTTGAAGTGCGCGTCGAGATCCCACCACAATCGGCTGCAGGCTTCGTCGAACGGCTCTTCGCCGGCCGCCAGCTCCAGCAGCACGGCGCGCGCGCCCAGCAGCGCGGACAGCGGCGCGATCTGCGCGGCCAGCGGCGTGCCTGTGTAAATGTGCAGGGCCGCCTCGTTATCGCAATGCAGGTCGAGCACGATGTCGGCGTCGATGGCCATGCCCAGCAGGGTTTTCTTCAGCGTCTCCGCATCCGTGGACGGGCGCCAGGCGGCGACGGCGGCGCGCGCGTGCCGGCGTATCAGCGCCACGTTGGCTTGCGCATCCTGTCCCAGTTGGCCATCGAGCGTGGTTTTCAGTTCATCGGCCACATGGCGGTAGGCGCGGTTGAAGTTGATGCCGGTGGTCAGGTCGAAGCGGCCGAACGGCGCGCCATGGATGGCTTGCGCCAGGCCGATCGGGTTGGCGGCCGGCACCAGGATGATTTCGCCATGCACCTTGCCCGCCGCTTCCAGCGCCAGTAGTTCGCGGCGCAGAAATTGCGATACCAGCATGCCCGGCACCTCATCCGCATGCAGCGCCGCCTGGATGTAGACCTTCTTGCCGCTGCGGCTGTCGGCAGCCGCGGCGCCAAAGTGGAAGCTGCTCAACTGGCACGCTACGCTGGCGTGCGCGGTGGAAATGGGATGCTGTTGTACTTGCATGGTGAGTTCGCCCCAAAACGGGGCGCGGTTGATGGATTTCGATCGATTATGTAGCATTATTTTCACGAAGTAAATCAATGAAAATCCTTTTACAAATATTTGTTGAGTTTTCTTTTTGATATGAGTACAGTAAGTTCCAGCGACCCGTTTTCGCCTTTTATTTTCGTCATCCGCCATGCACAAGAACACAGGCCGCCAGTGATATGAAATCATCCGCCAGTCCTGCACGCAGCAGTTCCCGCACGCCAGCGGCCACCGCCCTATCGTCGCCCGATGCCGCGTTCGCGCAATCGCCGCTGGGGCAGGCGCTGATGCACGTGCTGGCCAGCGGCTCGGCGTCGCAGCGGCAGATCGCCGATTACCTGCTGCGCAACCAGATGCGGGTGACGGCGCTGGGCATCGAGGAACTGGCCGACAGCTGCCAGGTATCGACGGCCACCATCAGCCGCTTCGCACGCGACATCGGCCAGAAGAATTATTCGGCCATGCGCGGCGCCATGGCCGAAACCCTGCAATCGCTTTTGCAGCCCGTCGACAAGTTGCGCCGCACGATAGAGCGCCGCGCGCGCGCCACGTCGCCCGTCACGGAAAGCCTGGAATATGCGGCCGCGAACATCGCCGCCACATCCGACGCCCTGTCGCCGCACGCCATGCAGGCCGTGGTGCGCCGCCTGACGCGCGCCAAGGTGGTGTATGTGATGGGTTTTGGCCTGTCGGCCAACCTGGCCGGCATGCTGGTGCAGCATCTGCAGCCGTTTTGTCCGCATGTGGTGGAAGTGGTGGGCATCGGCGGCTCGGAAGTGGCGGCCGGCCATCTGGTCAACCTGACGGCGCAGGACGTGCTGGTGGTGATCTCGTTCCCCCGTTATACGCTCGATTGCATCGGCCTGGCCAGCTTCGCGCGCGACCGCGGCGCCTGCATCGTGGCGCTCACCGATTCGCCCGCGTCCCCCCTGGCCGAACTGGCCGACCACGCGCTGTATGCGCAAAGCACGCATCCCGTCCTGCCCAGCAGCGCCAGCACGGCGCTGGCCATGATCGAGGCGCTGGCCGTGGCGCTGATGGTATCGAACAAGAAGAACGTTGAAAAAGCGGCCCGCTTGAGCGAAGTCATCGCCGCCTATCTGTACGGCGGCGAACATGGTGTGCAGGGCACCCGGAAAACAGCAGCAAAGCAGCGCAAGGCAGTGCCGCAGTCATTATAAAAATCAGCAATAACACCATCGGGGAGATTTTGCATGCAAGCAGAAAAACAAGACGGCAGCTGCGTACGGCCACGCGAGTCGGCGCTGGCGCATGCTATGCGCCTGGCACTGGGGGCCTTGGGCGTGTCGGCGACGCTGGGCATGCTGGCCAGCGGCGCTCAGGCGCAAGCGCAGGAGCAGGATGGCGAGCCTGCGCCGAAAAAATGCAGCGCGTGGAAATCACGGGGTCGGCCATCAAGCGGCTGGAGTCGGAGACGGCGCTGCCGGTACAGATCATCACGCGTGCCGATATCGAAAAGGCGGGCGTGACGACGGCGGCCGAGCTGATGGCGCGCGTGTCGGCCAACGTGGGCGGCTTGACCGATGGCGCCAGCATCAATATCGGCGGCGACCAGCGCGGCTTCAACAGCGCCAACCTGCGCGGCGTGGGCACGTCATCGACGCTGGTGCTGCTCAATGGCCGGCGCATGGCCAACTTTGCCTCGCCCGGCGACGATGCGGGCGTGGACCTGAATAATATCCCCGCCGCCGCCCTGCAGCGCGTGGAAGTGCTGCTCGACGGCGCATCGGCCCTGTACGGCACGGACGCCATCGGCGGCGTCATCAATTTTATTACGCGCAAGGATTATCAGGGCGTGGAGCTGAACGTTTACGGCAGCCGCACCGATGAAGGGGGCGCCGGCAAGCGCACGGCCAGCATCACGGCCGGTACGGGCGACCTGGCGACGGATGGCTACAATATCTTTGCCGTGGTCGACATGCAAAAGACGGACCGCCTCAGCTCCTCGCAGCGCAAGTTCATCCCGAACCTGCAGGTTCCGCAGCGCCTGGGGCATTTGCTGTCGAGTTTTACCAGCCCGGCGAATATCCGCCTGTCGGGGGAGCAGCGCGACTATTTGCAGGACAATGGCTTCCTGCTCAATGGCCGGCCGATTAGCAACCGCCAGATCAATCTGTCGATCCCGAACTGTTCGCCACCGGCCAACCTGTACCTGCCGGCGGGAACGGGCGGCGTCGATGCCTGTACCTACGATTACATGGGCGACACGGAGCTGTATCCGAAGACGGACAAGCAGAACTTGCTCACGCGCGGCGTACTGAAGCTGAATAACGACCACCAGTTGTACGCGGAAGTGGCGCTGAGCCGTTCGCGCAGCTATTACGTGGGCTCGTCGGCGCGTGTGATCGGCTATCTCGATTACAGCAAGGTGCCGCAGCTGGCCAATACCGGCCTCGATAGCATCGTCGACGAAGACGGCAATCCGACTGCGCGCGAATTGGAACTGCGCATGCGCCTGAACGAGGCGGGCATGCGCACCAGTCAGCTGACCAGCGAGAGCCAGCGCTTCGTGGTGGGCGCCAGCGGCACGCTCGCCGGCTGGGATTACGACGTGGGCTTCAATCACAGCGTCAATGTCGTGAAGGACCGCGATACGCATGGTTATGTCCTGTACGACAAGCTGTTGGAGGGCATCGCCTCTGGCGACATCAACCCGTTCGGCCCATCGGGCGCGAAGGGCAAGGCGCTGCTCGACAGCATCCAGGTCAATGACGAAGTACGGCATGCGCGCGGCACCATGGATGCGCTCGACTTCAAGGCATCGCGCGCGCTGATGGCGCTGGGTGGCGGCGACATGGCGCTGGCCGTGGGCGGCGAAGTGCGCCGCGAACGCACGGAGTTCCGTCCATCGGCGTTGCTGATGAGCGATAACATCAACAACGACGCGGCGCCCGAAGGCGGCGTGGCCACCAGCGACAGCCGCAAGGTGCAAGCCATCTACAGCGAATTGCTGCTGCCATTTACCAAGCAGTGGCAGGCGCAGTTGTCTGGCCGTTACGACCACTACCAGCAGGTAGGCGGCGCCCTCAGTCCCAAGATCGGGCTGACCTATATGCCCAGCAAGCAGGTGCTGCTACGCGCTTCGGCCGGCAAGGGCTTCCGCGCGCCATCGATGTCGGACTTGCACCGGCCCACTGCCTATAGCAGCACGGCGACCTTGCCCGATCCCGTGTATTGCGCGAGCGAGAACGATGATTACTCCGTCTGCGCCGACAACTGGGATACGCGTCGCTACAGCAACGACAAGCTGAAACCGGAACGTAGCCGTCGGTTTACGGCCGGCCTGGTACTCGAACCAAGTCAGCACTGGACCTTCAGCGCCGACTATTGGAACATCAAGCGCACGGACCTGATCAGCGAAATCGGCGACGACATCATCCTCGGTAACCTGGCCAAGTATGGCGACCTGGTACACCGCAACAAGGACAATGAAATCGATTATATCGAGCTGCGCAAGGAGAACCGGGGCGCACAAAAAGCTGCGGGCATCGACCTGACGGCCGACCTGCATGGCGTGCAAACGGCGTGGGGACGTTTCGGCGGCCATTTGAGCGGCACCTATGTGCTCGATTCGAAAATCCAGACCAGCCCCGGCGACGTCTTTATCAGCAACCTGAATAAATTCGTCACGGACGGCGTGGTGCAGCGCTGGCGCCATACGATTACCCTGGACTGGGACAATGGCCCGTATTCGGCCAGTCTGTCGAACACGTATTCAAGCGGCTACGATGACCAGAATTCGGCCATCAACACGGACGATGGCAGCGTGGTCAAGCCGAACCGGGTGAAGGCCTACACGCTGTGGGACATGTCCGGCGCGTATGCCGTCAGCAAGCAGTTCAAGCTGCGCGCGGGCATACAGAATTTGTTCAATACGAGTCCGCCGTACTCGAACCAGGCGTACTTTTTCCTCTCCGGCTATGACCCGACCTACACGGACCCGCGCGGCCGGCGCTTCTATGCCAGCGCCAATTACAGCTTCAAGTAAGCAGTTTTACATAGAAGCGTGGAGATACCGCAACAACGCTGTCATATGCAGCAAGTAGTATCGTAGTTCGAGGCAGTTGGGTTGCAAGCAGAAGTTTTGGCAGCAAGGGCGCGCGCCTGTAGCAACAAGTGTGCGCCACTTTCCTTGTATTCGAGAGGCACCATGAAATCATCCGCAAGCCTGTATCACACCTTCCGCGCCGCGCTGCTGTTCGCGCTGGCATTGTGCAGCTTCCATGCCGTGGCGGCGCCTGGCGGCAGTGCCATCGGCAGTGCCCCGCAGGGCACCCTCGTCATCATTGGCGGCGGCCTGCGCGCCGACAATGCCGAAGTCTGGCAGCGCATCGTCAAGTTGTCGGGCGGGCCAGGCGCGCGCATCGCCGTGCTGGCCTCGGCCGCGATGAACCCGGAAAAATCGGGTGAAAGCATCATCAAGAAGCTGAACCAATATGGTGCCGACGCCTTTTTCGTGCCGCTGGCCGTCAAGCTGGCCAATCGCGACTACCGCAAGGCAGCCGAAGACCCGGCCATCGTCACGCAGATCAAGTCGGCCAGCGGTATCTATTTTGCCGGCGGCGACCAGGGACGCATCACGCAAGCCTTGCTGCGCCCGGACGGCAGCCGCACGGCCGCGCTGGAAGCCATCTGGTTGGTCTACCGCAATGGTGGCGTGATCGCCGGTTCCAGCGCCGGCGCGGCCATCATGAGCACCACCATGTTTTACGACGCCAAGCCCGTGCTCGACATGCTCAAGATGGGCGTCACGGACGGGCGCGAGATTGCGCCGGGCCTGGGCTTCATCGGCAGCGATGTCTTCGTGGACCAGCATCTGCTGGTGCGCGGGCGCTTTGCGCGCATGATTCCCGTGATGCTGAAAAAAGGCTATCACCTGGGACTGGGCATCGATGAAAACAGCGCCATGGTGGTCGACGCCATGCGCGACGTGGAAGTCATCGGCTATAGCGGCGCCTTGCTGATCGACCTGTCGGGCGCCATCAGCGACCGCGGCGTGAAAAATTTCAATATCAGCAACGCCGCCATCAGCTACCTGGACCGGGGCGACAAATTCAACCTCGTCACGCGCGTGTTTACACCGTCGCCGGACAAGGCCGACAACAAGCTCGATCCGAACCAGCCCGACATGCGCGAGCCCGTGTTTTACCAACGATATTCTCGGCAATAACGCGGTGCTCGACCTGATGGGCAACCTGATCGACAACGCGCAGCAGGAAGCCATCGGCATCGCCTTCGGCAACCCGCGCGATCCGTATCCGGACCTGGGCTTCGAGTTCCGCTTCAGTAAAACGGTCAACAGTGTCGGCTACAGCTCGACCGAGGCGGAAGCGTATTCGGTGCTGAAGCTGCGCCTCGACATCCGCCCCATCCAGTTGCGCCAGCCCCTGTACCGCTACAAGTAAGCGGCGCGCCGCCAGCGGGGCCACGCGGCGATCGTCAGTGCCCTGAGCAGCCATTCGACAGGGCCATACGCGTGGCCGCGCAGCCACCAGCGGCTCAGTGGCAGCTGCATGCAAAAGAGGATGACGGCCAGCGCCAGGGCGCCCAGCGGCGAGACGCTGCCCATCAGGCGCGCGCCATACGCGAGGAACAGCCAGGCGCAGATGGCCGACTGCAGCAGGTAGTTCGACAGGGCCATGCGGCCCGTGTCGGCCAGCAGGGAAAACAGCGTGCCGTCGCGCAGGCGCTCGAACAGGGCCAGCGCCAGCGCCAGGTAAGCGCCCGCCAGCAGCGGCGCGCTTGCCAGGCCCACGGCCAGTCCCGCCACCTGCCATGCCTGGCTGTCCCCATACACGGAAGTCCACGCATAGATGGCGGCGCCGGGCAGCCCCACCAGCGTGCCGGCCCACAGAAGGCGGCGCCGCAGCGGCAGATAAGCGCTTGCGTGCAGCAGCATCTCGCGCTTGCCGGCGGCCAGGCCGCACAGGAACATGGCCAGCGCGCAGGGCGCCTGCACCAGCAGCAGGACGATCCAGATTTCACTCAGTTCGCGCAGATGCTGATTGACGACGGCGGCCGGCGTGGCGCGATAGGCGGCCAGCGCGCTTGCCGCCTTTTGCGCCATCGCCACGGCGTTGTCCGCGGCGTCGCCCGCCGGCTGCAGGCTTTGCAGCCAGGCCATGCCTGCCCAGAATGCCACGCAGACGGTGACGAGAATCAACGCCAGGGACAGTGCCTGGCGTTCGCCGCAGCGGTGCAGCGCCAGCAGCACGATGCCCAGCACGGCGTAGGTGGTGAGTATATCGCCATGAAACAGGAGCACGGCATGCAGGGCGCCGATCAGCCACAGGCCCGCTTGCCGGCGCAGCATGCGCGGCACGAACGGCGCGTCGGCGCGCGCCGCCGCCTGCAACTGCAAGGTGAAGCTGTAGCCGAACAGGAAGGAAAACAGCAGGTAGAACTTGGTCTCGAACAGCAGGGCGACGAGAAAATGCGTGGCGCGGTCCACGCCGCCGTGAAAGGCCGGATCGGTCATGCCCAGGCCGAACCAGGGCGTGGCGAAGGCGCCGATATTGACGACCAAAATGCCGAACAGGGCGCAGCCGCGCAGGGCGTCGACGTCGGCGATGCGCGTCGATGGTGTGCTTGGTGAGCCGCTCATGGCGCCGCTCATGACAGGGCAGGGCGCAGGAAGCGCGCCAATAACAGGTGCAGGCTGGCCCGCTGCGCCAGCGGCGCGTAATGGGGATCGACGGCGACCCGGTTGAAGATGCCGTCGATCAGTGCGGCGATCCAGCTGGCCGTTTGCGCGGCGTCCAGCGCGGCGTCGATCTGGCTCCGCGCGGCCGCCTCTTCCAGCAAGGTTTGCAGGCCGCGGCGCAGGCTGGCGTCATTGCGCGCCACCCTGGCCGCGATATCCGTGTCGCGCATCGCCTCTGCGGAAATTTCCAGCGCCAGTGCCGCAAAGTCCGCGTCGGCCGCCAGCGCCAGCACCAGGTCCATGAAGTCGAGCAGGGCGCCGTACGCATCGGCGCTGCCTTGCGCGCCAGCGAAATAGGCGGCCGTCTCGCCGCCTTCCTGGTCGACGATGGCGGCGATGATGGCTTGCTTGGTGGGGAAGTAATGAAACAGGTTACCGGGACTCATGCCCGCTTGCGCGCAGATGGCGGCGGTGCTGGTCTGGTGAAAGCCCTTGCGCGCAAAGCAGCTGCGCGCGGCGGCGAGGATGGCGTCGCGGCGCGCCGCGTGTTTGCCGGGATCGATGGTGCGCATGGGGGGCTGTTCCTTTAATTAATCGACTAATCAGTCTAATATAAATCGATAGCCTCGCCTGGTCAAGCGTAGCGTGTGAAATGGACGCTTTGCACGCTCGCTTCCTCTCGCTACAATGTGCCGGAGCGGTTTCCCCTACACCTGCCGGCAGGCCCGCTGATTGTTTGGAAAACCGTTCCCTTCACCTGTTTTTCTACCGTTTTAGGAATGACATGCAGCAGACCCCGATTCGATCCTTCCTCTGCGCGCTGGCGCTGGCCGCCGGCATGCTTCCTGTCGCGCAGGCGACCAGTGCTGTGTTGCCGGCCACCATGCGCCTCGATTACCAGCACAGCGGCAATGCGCTGGGCGAACATTATGCGGTCGAGCGCGTGCTGGTCGAGCCCCTGCCATGGCCGGGCAATCCGGCGCGCCCCATCGACGACAGCAACCGTGGCAACAACCTGCTGGAAGTGGTCGATATCAAGTCGGGCAAGGTGCTGTACTCGCGCGGCTTTTCCACCATCTTCGGCGAGTGGGCCAGCACGGATGAAGCGAAAACCACCACGCGCGCCTTCCAGGAATCCGTGCGCTTCCCGCAGCCCGAGCATCCCGTGCGCGTGCGCATCCTCAAGCGTGACGAGCGCGGTCTGTTTTCCGTGGTGTGGAGCACCGATGTTGACCCTGCCGCGCAGGACGTGATCCGCAAGCAGCCGCCGGCGCCCGTCAAGCCGATCCCGATCCGCATCAGTGGCCCGTCGTCCGGCAAGGTCGACCTCCTGATCATGGGCGATGGCTATACGGCGGCCGAAATGGGCAAGTTCGAAGCGACGGCGCGAAAATTGGCCGAGCACCTGTTTACCGTCTCGCCATTTCGCGAGCGGGCCAATGACTTCAACGTGTGGGCCATGGCTGCGCCGACCCAGGAGTCGGGCGTGTCGCGTCCCTCGACGGGCGTGCATCACGCCTCGCCGCTGGGTACGCGCTACGACATCTTCGGCAGCGAGCGCTATGTGCTGACGACGGACAACCGCGCCCTGCGCGACCTGGCGCAATATGCGCCGTATGAATTCATCGAAATCCTCGTCAACAACGATACCTACGGCGGCGGCGGCATCTTCGGCCAGTTCAGCACGGCGGCGGCGAACAACGACTGGGCCAATTACCTGTTCGTGCATGAATTCGGCCACCATTTTGCCGGCCTGGCCGACGAGTACTACACCTCGCCCGTGGCCTATCAATCCAACGGTGAACGCCAGGAGCCGTGGGAGCCGAACGCCACGGCGCTGCGCGATCCGGCCAAACTGAAATGGAAGAACCACGTCAAGGCGGGCACATCGCTGCCGACGCCATGGCCGAAGGAGGCGTACGACAGCCATGCGCGCGAGTACCAGAAGCAGCGCGCGGCCCTGCGTGCGCAAAACCGCCCGGAAAGCGAGATGAGCGACTTGTTCAAGGCCGACCTGGCGTATACGCAGCAACTGTTCTCGAAGGCGCCGCAGCGCCATGCGGTGGGCGCCTTCGAGGGCGCCAACTATGAGTCGTCCGGCTACTACCGGCCGGAGATGCAATGCATCATGTTCGACCGCAGCGAGACGTTCTGCTCCGTTTGCCAAGATGGCATCAGCACCATCATCGACCTGTATTCGCGTCCCGCCGCGGCGCCGGCAAAATAAGACCGTTCATCTCTGTCCTGTCATGCATGGTGGGCCATGCTGCAACGCAATAGCATGGCCCCTTTCTGCCTCTCCCCACAGTTTGCCTGTCGCCCCTGCCCAGCATCGCTTGCTTTTCAGGCAATACCAATTGTCGCTGACGCACTCCCTTTTCTTCCCGCCAGCCCAGCGATGTTATTAAATAAGTACGTCCGCACGCTTGCCTGAAAAATATTTCATTTAGATAATATTGCGGTAAAATTTGATTTACATCAATGTTGCATTGCCGCAATCGCACTTATAGTTGACCTAGCTCAAAAGCGTTATGCATGCGGATCGGACTCATCGCGAATCACGTATCTAAATGCTGTAGAGTAATTTTCGCCCCGTACCAGTTCCCCGAAAACGCACTGGTGCGTGCCTCGAATTTCAGTGACGGAAGCCGATTCATGAAGATGCAGACCCCCGCGCCTGACGCGTGCAGTACCTTACATCCCCACACTCCCATCGCCTTGCCGTATGCGCGTGCCGGCGGCGTCACTCTGGCCATGTGCGCCTCCGCCATGCGCGCCGGCGCGGTGCGATCCGTGCATGCGGCCACGCCGTGGCCCGCCCTGCGTCCGGTCCAGGCATGACGGCCGATTTGCGCCAGCACTTGCCTTTGCAGGGCAAGCGGGGCCTGGTGATCGGCATCGCCAATGCGCAAAGCATCGCCTGGGGCTGCGCCAGCGCACTGCGCGCGGCCGGCGCCGAACTGGCCGTGACCTGGCTCAATGACAAGGCCCGTCCACACGTGGAGCCGCTGGCGTTGCAACTGTCGGCGGCCATCATGGCGCCGCTCGACGTGGCCGTTGCGGGCCAGCTCGAAGCGCTGTTCGCGCAGATCGAACGGCAGTGGGGGCGGCTCGACTTCCTCGTCCATTCCATCGCCTACGCGCCGAAGCAGGACTTGCATGGCCGCGTGACGGACAGTTCCGCCGACGGTTTTGCGCAGGCGATGGATATTTCCTGCCACTCCTTCATGCGCATGGCGAAGCTGGCCGAACCGCTGATGCCGGACGGCGGCAGCTTGATGACCATGAGCTACCTGGGCGCGGAGGAAGTCATCGCCGACTATGGCCTGATGGGTCCCGTGAAGGCGGCGCTGGAGGCGTCGGTGCGCTACCTGGCCGCCGAACTGGGCCCGCAAGGCATCCGCGTCAACGCCATTTCGCCCGGTCCTTTGGAAACGCGTGCCGCTTCCGGCATCGCCCATTTCGACCGCCTGATGGCCGACGCCATCGAACGCTCGCCCATGCGGCGCCTGGCCACCATCGAGGACGTGGGCGCGCTGTGCGCCTTCCTCGCCGGCGACGGCGCGCGCGCCATCACGGGCGGCACCTTATATGTCGATGGCGGCTACAACATTCTGAATTGACTGGAAGAAAATGATCATGGCTGTCTCCGTTTTGCCCTCCTGCGCCCGAGTAGCGGCGCTGGCCGCCAGCCTGCTGCTGGCCGGCTGCGCCTCGATGGCGCCGCCGTTTGCGCCACCGCCGCTGCCCGTGGCGGCGCAGTATCCGGAGACGGATCCGCCCGGCGCGCAGGCGCCCGACGTCGCCTGGCAAGCCTACTTTGCCGACCCGCGCCTGCAGGCGCTGATTGCGCAGGCGTTGGCCAGCAACCGCGATATCCGCATCGCTGCCCTGCGCGTGGAAGAGGCGCGCGCCGCGTATGGCATCCAGCGCGCCGAACAATTTCCCACCATCGCGCTGGGCGCCTCCGGCAGCCGCGCGCGCGTGCCCGGTGACCTGAGCGTGACGGGCCGCCCCATGACGAGTGCGCAGTACCAAACGGGCTTGAACGTGAGCGCCTGGGAGCTCGATTTCTGGGGCCGCGTGCGCAGCCTGAAGGACAGCGCGCTGCAAACCCTGCTGGCCAGCGACGAGGCGCGCCGCGCCGTCGGCGTGGCCCTGGTGGCGCAGGTGGCCAATGGCTACCTGGGCTTGCGCGAACTCGATGAACGGGTGGCGCTGGCGCGCGCCACGGTCGACAGCCGGGCCGAATCGCTGCGCATCTTCACGCGCCG
Source organism: Janthinobacterium lividum (assembly GCF_023509035.1). Lineage (NCBI taxonomy): Bacteria > Pseudomonadati > Pseudomonadota > Betaproteobacteria > Burkholderiales > Oxalobacteraceae > Janthinobacterium > Janthinobacterium lividum. Next base: position 1,838,425 of record NZ_CP075583.1, read on the forward strand.
ATTCGAGGTGGGTTCGATTTCCAAGCTGGACCTGACGCAGGTGGAAACCTTGCTCAGCCAGGCCTTGTCGCTGTCGGCCCAGCTGGAACAGGCGCGCGCCGTGCAGGCGCACGCGCTGGCCCAACTGGTGGGCGGCCCCGTCGACCTGACGCCTGACACGCGCCGCTTCGACGACGCCAGCGTGCTGCAGCCACTGCATGCGGGCCTGCCCTCGGCTTTACTCACGCAACGTCCCGACCTGATCGCGGCCGAACATCAGCTGCGTGCCGCGCAAGCCAATATCGGCGCCGCGCGCGCCGCCTTCTTCCCGACGATTTCGCTGACGGCGGCCTACGGCACGGCCAGCGCGGAATTGAACGGCCTGTTCGATTCTGGCAGCGGCGCCTGGAATCTCGCGCCGCGCCTGGTGCTGCCGATCTTTGACGCAGGCCGCCTGCGCGCCAATATGGACCTGGCCGAGGTACGCCGCGACGTGGCCGTGGCCAACTATGAAAAGAGCGTGCAGGGCGCCTTCCGCGAAGTGGCCGACGCGCTGTCGAACCGGCGCTGGCTGGCGCTGCAGGTCGACATCGGCAAGACCACCCTGGCCGCGCAGAGCGAACGGGCGCGCCTGGCCAAGCTGCGCTACGACAACGGTGCCGCGCCCTACCTGGAAGTGCTCGATGCGCAGCGCGACCTGCTGACTGTGGAGCAGCAACTGGTGCAGACGCGCCGCGCGCTGCTCTCGAGCCAGGTCAGCCTGTATGCGGCGCTGGGCGGCGGCGTACTTGCCAACACCTCCGCCAGCTCCGTCGCCGCTTCCACCCACTAATTTGATCGCCCCGATACCATGAATGCTCAACTGAAGAAAAAACTCATCCCCGCGGCGCTGGTCGTGGCCGTTCTCGTGCTGGGTTATGTGGCCTGGCAAAAAATGCGTCCCACGGGACCTGGCGAAGGTTTTGTCAGCGGCAATGGCCGCATCGAAGCGACGGAAATCGATGTCGCCACCAAGCTGGCCGGCCGGGTCAAGGAGATCCTCGTGCGCGAGGGCGACTTCGTCAAGGCGGGCCAGCCGCTGGCCACCATGCAGGTCGATTCCCTGACTGCCCAGCGCGACGGAGCGCGCGCGCGCGCCAGCAGCAAGCGTCCGACGCCGTGGTCGGCGCGCAGGCGCAGGTGGCCGTGCGCGAGAGTGACAAGGCGGCCGCACTGGCCATGGTGGCGCAGCGCGAAAGCGAACTCGATGCGGCCAAGCGCCGCCTGGCCCGTTCCGAAACCCTGTCGAAAGAGGGCGCTTCCTCGGTGCAGGAACTCGACGACGACCGCGCCCGCGTGCGCAGCGTGGCCGCGGCCCTGAATGCGGCCAAGGCGCAGGTGACGTGCGGCGCAGGGCGGCCATCGACGCGGCCAAGGCGCAGGTGGTCGGCTCGCGTTCCGCCGTCGTCGCCGCCGAGGCGACCACGGCGCGCATCGATTCCGACCTGGCCGACGGCCAGCTGACGGCGCCGCGCGACGGCCGCGTGCAATACCTGGTGGCGCAGCAGGGCGAAGTGCTGGCGGGCGGCGGCAAGGTGCTCAACCTGGTCGATCTGTCGGACGTCTACATGACCTTTTTCCTGCCCGAGACGGCGGCCGGCAAGGTGGCGATGGGCGGCGAAGTGCGCATCATCCTCGACGCGGCGCCCAACTACGTGATTCCGGCAACGATCTCGTTTGTCGCCGCCAGCGCGCAGTTCACGCCGAAGACGGTGGAAACGGCCAGCGAGCGCCAGAAGCTGATGTTCCGCGTCAAGGCGCAGATCAGCCGCGAGCTGCTGCAAAAGCACCTGGCCCTGGTGAAAGTGGGCTTGCCCGGCGTGGCGTGGGTGCGTCTCGATGCAAAGCAGGCATGGCCCGCTGAACTGACGACGAAGGTTCCGCAGTGACCATGGATGTGAACAATTTCGTCGTCAGCATCCGGGGCGTCAGCCAGCATTACGGCAAGACGGTGGCGCTAGCCGCCATCGACCTCGACGTGCCGGCCGGCCGCATGGTGGGCTTGATCGGGCCCGATGGCGTGGGCAAATCGAGCCTGCTGTCGCTGGTGGCCGGCGCGCGCGCCGTGCAGCAGGGCAGCGTCATGGCGCTGGGCGGCGACATGCGCGATGCGCGTCACCGCGACGACGTCTGTCCCCGCATCGCCTACATGCCGCAAGGCCTGGGCAAGAATCTGTACCCGACCCTGTCGGTCGAGGAAAACCTCCAGTTTTTCGCGCGCCTGTTCGGCCATGACGCGGCCGAACGCCGGCGCCGCATCGACCAGCTGACCCGCAGCACGGGTCTGCAGCCCTTCCTGGCGCGCCCGGCGGGCAAGCTGTCGGGCGGCATGAAGCAGAAACTGGGCCTGTGCTGCGCGCTGATCCACGATCCCGACCTGCTCATTCTCGATGAGCCGACCACCGGCGTCGATCCACTGGCGCGCGCCCAGTTCTGGGACCTGATCGCCGGCATCCGCGTGCAGCGTCCGCAAATGAGCGTGATGGTGGCCACCGCCTACATGGACGAGGCGCAGCGCTTCGACTGGCTGGTCGCCATGGATGATGGCAAGGTGCTCGATACGGGCACGCCGGCCGAACTGCTGGCGCGCACGGACAGCAGCAACCTGGAAGCGGCCTTCATCAAGCTGCTGCCCGAAGCCAAGCGCGCGGGGCACCAGCCCGTGGTGATCACGCCGCTGGACGCAGCCAGCGCGCAGGACGTCGCCATCGAGGCGCAAGACCTGACCATGCGCTTCGGCGATTTCACGGCCGTCGACCATGTGAATTTCCGCATCGGCCGCGGCGAGATCTTCGGCTTTCTCGGCTCTAACGGCTGCGGCAAGTCGACCACCATGAAGATGCTCACGGGCCTGCTGCCGGCCACGGAAGGCAAGGCCTGGCTGTTCGGCAAGGAAGTCGATTCCAACGATATCGACACGCGCCGCAGGGTCGGCTACATGTCGCAGGCCTTCTCGCTGTACAGCGAGCTGACGGTGCGCCAGAATCTGGTGCTGCACGCGCGCCTGTTCCACGTGCCCGCCAGCGAAATCGACGCCCGCATCGACGAGATGGCGCAGCGCTTCGACTTGCGCGCAGTGATGGACGACTTGCCCGACAGCCTGCCGCTGGGCATACGCCAGCGCCTGTCGCTGGCCGTGGCCATGGTGCACAAGCCGGAAATGCTGATCCTCGACGAGCCGACGTCCGGCGTCGACCCCATCGCGCGCGACAATTTCTGGCGCCTGATGATCGAGCTGGCGCGGCGCGACCGCGTCACCATCTTCATTTCCACCCACTTCATGAACGAGGCCGAGCGCTGCGACCGCATCTCGCTGATGCATGCCGGTAAAGTGCTGGTCAGCGATGCGCCGGCCGAACTGGTGCGCAAGAAGGGCGCGCCATCGCTGGAAGCGGCCTTCATCGCCTATCTGGAAGAGGCGGGCGGCGGCACGGCGCCGGCGGCGCAGGAAAGCGAGGCGCCCCCACAGAAGGCGGATGCGACCGCGCCACAGCAGGAACACCGGCAGCAGCGCAGCCGCTTCAGCCTGGGGCGCATGCTCAGCTACATGTGGCGCGAAACCCTGGAACTGCGGCGCGACCCCGTGCGCCTGACCCTGGCGCTGGGTGGCTCCGTGCTGCTGCTGTTCGTCATCGGCTTCGGCATCAGCCTGGACGTCGAAGACCTCAGTTATGCGGTACTTGACCACGACCAGACGACCCTGAGCCAGAATTACACGAACAACCTGGCCGGTTCGCGCTACTTCGTCGAGCGCCCGCCGCTGCGTGACTATGCCGATATCGACCGGCGCATGCGCAGCGGCGAACTGTCGCTGGCCATCGAGATTCCGCCCGGCTTCGCGCGCGACGTGCAGCGCGGCGCGCCGGCGCAGGTGGGCGCATGGATCGACGGCGCCATGCCGATGCGCGCGGAAACCGTGCAAGGCTACGTGCAAGGCATGCATCAGCTGTGGCTGGCCGACCAGGCCTTGCACCGCTATGGCATCACGATGAGCAACCCCGTCGCCATCCAGACGCGCTACCGCTACAACCCGGACGTGAAAAGCCTGCCCGCCATGGTGCCGGCCGTGATTCCCTTGCTGCTGCTGATGCTGCCGGCCATGCTGGCGGCGCTGTCCGTGGTGCGCGAAAAGGAACTGGGCTCCATCATCAACCTGTACGTGACGCCCGTCACGCGCCTGGAATTCTTGCTCGGCAAGCAGGTGCCGTACGTGCTGCTGGCCATGCTCAATTTCGTCCTCATGGCGCTGCTGGCGGTTACCGCCTTCGGCGTGCCGATCAAGGGCAGCTTGCCGACCCTGATCGGCGCCACATTCATCTTCAATATCTGCGCCACCGGCATCGGCCTGTTCGCCTCGACGTTTACGCGCAGCCAGATCGCGGCCCTGTTCGTGACCATGATCGGCACCATGATCCCGGCCATCCAGTTTTCCGGCCTGCTCAATCCCGTCTCGTCGATGGAAGGCGTGGGCAAGGCCATCGGCCTGATGTACCCGGCCACGCACATGCTCAATATCAGCCGGGGCGTGTTCAACAAGGCGCTGGGCTTTGGCGACCTGCACGCCTCGTTCTGGCCCCTGCTCGTCGCCATTCCCGTGATCCTCGGCGTGACGGTGGCGCTGCTGAAGAAACAGGAGTCGTAAGCGTATGCGCCACCTTGAAAATATCTTCCGCCTGGGCGTGAAGGAAATCTGGAGCCTGATCCGCGATCCCATGATGCTGATCCTGATTTTGTATACCTTTACGCTGGCCATCTACGTGGCCGCCACGGCCAAGCCGGAAACCCTGCACATGGCGTCGATCGCCATCGTCGACGAGGATGGCTCGCCCCTGTCCGGGCGCATCGCCTCGGCCTTCTTCCCGCCGCAGTTCACGCCGCCAGCCATGATCAACCAGAGCCAGGTCGATGCGGGCCTGGACGCGGGCCAGTACACCTTCGTGCTGACGATACCGCCCAAGCTGCAGGCCGACGTGCTGGGCGGGCGCCAGGCGGAACTGCAGTTGAACGTCGACGCGACGCGCATGAGCCAGGCCTTCAGCGGCAGCGGTTACATCCAGCAGATCGTCGCCGGCGAGGTGTCCGAATTCGCCAGACGCTACCGGGGTGCGACCGTCTCGCCGGTGGAGCTGGTGATGCGCGCGCGATTCAATCCATCGCTGAGCCAGGCGTGGTTTGGCTCGCTGATGGAAATCATCAACCAGGTGACGATGCTGTCGATCATCCTCACCGGCGCGGCCCTGATACGCGAGCGCGAACACGGCACCATCGAACATTTGCTGGTGATGCCCGTGACGCCGGCCGAGATCATGCTGGGCAAGGTCTGGTCGATGGGCCTGGTGGTGCTGCTGGCCGCCGCCCTGTCGCTGAACCTGGTGGTGCGCGGCATGCTGCACGTGCCGATCGAAGGCTCGATCGCGCTATTCCTGTGCGGCGCGGCCCTGCACCTGTTTGCCACCACCTCGATGGGTATTTTCCTCGCCACCGTGGCGCGCAGCATGCCGCAGTTCGGCATGCTGCTGATCCTCGTGCTGCTGCCGCTGCAGATGCTCTCGGGTGGCAGCACGCCGCGCGAAAGCATGCCCGAACTGGTGCAGAACATCATGCTGATCGCACCGACCACGCATTTCGTCGAATTGAGCCAGGCGATCCTGTACCGGGGCGCCGGCATCGACGTGGTGTGGAAACCGTTCCTGGCCTTGCTGGCCATCGGCACGGCCCTGTTTTACCTTCGCTCTGGCGCGCTTTCGCAAGACCATCAGCCAGATGGCGTAGCCCCCGCGCCGGAATGGTCCGGCGTTTTTTTGCATGAAAAGGATAGCCATGAAGATCGAAGCTGCACCATTTTTTTCCACCGGCGGCTTGCCGTCGCTGGGCGTGCTGGGCGACTATGCGCGCGACTCGTGGCAGCGCATCGTGCTGTACGCGGACGTGATGCGCCGGCGCGGCAACCAGTACCAGGAGCATCTGGCCGAGGAAGTGCCGAACGTGCTGGACTTCCCCGCCGAACTGGTGATGTCCGGCCTGGAGCTGGCGCGTCCCGTCAACTACGGCCTAGCGCGCATCTTGACGCCCGATGCGCCCGAACCTGATCCATCGAAGCGCCCCTTCGTCGTCGTCGATCCGCGCGCGGGCCACGGCCCCGGCATCGGCGGCTTCAAGGCCGAGAGCGAGATCGGCGTGGCCCTGCGCGCGGGCCACCCGTGCTACTTCATCGGCTTCCTGCCCGATCCCGTGCCGGGACAGACGGTGGAAGACGTGATGCACGCCGAGGCGGCCTTCCTGGAAAAAGTCATCGCCCTGCATCCGCTCAGCGAGGGCAAGCCCGTCGTCATCGGCAATTGCCAGGCCGGCTGGCAAATCCTCATGACGGCGGCCATGCGCCCGGAGTTGTTCGGCCCCATCATCGTGGCCGGCGCGCCCGTGTCCTACTGGGCCGGCTGGCATGGCCGCAATCCGATGCGCTATGCGGGTGGCCTGATGGGCGGCAGCTGGGCCACGGCGCTGGCGGGCGACCTGGGCAACGGCCGTTTCGACGGCGCCAGCCTGGTGCAGAATTTCGAGAAGCTGAACCCGGCCAACACCCTGTGGAGCAAGCAGTACAACCTGTACGCGAACATCGATACGGAAGCGCCCCGTTATCTGGAATTTGAAAAATACTGGGGCGGCCACGTGTTCCTCAACGACGTCGAGATGCAGTACATCGTCGACAATCTGTTCATCGGCAACCGCCTGGCCACGGCGGAATTGATCACCTCCGACGGCGTGCGCCTGGACTTGCGCAATATCCGCTCGCCCATCGTCGTGTTCTGCTCGAACGGCGACAACATCACGCCACCGCCGCAGGCCCTGGGATGGATCACGGACCTGTACCGCGACGATAACGATGTGCTGATGCACGACCAGACCATCGTGTATGCCGTGCATGACAGCATCGGCCACCTGGGCATTTTCGTCTCGGCCAAGGTGGGACACAAGGAACACCAGAAATTCGCCAGCAATATCGATCTCATCAACCTGCTGCCGGCCGGCATCTACGAAGCGCGGATCGTCGACAAGACGCCCGATACGCCGAACGCCGACCTGGCCAGCGGCGACTACGTGCTGCAGGTCGAACACCGCGGCATCGAGGACGTGCGCGCCATCGTGCAGCCAAGCGTGGAAAACGACCGCAAATTCGCCGCTGCCGCGCGCGTATCCGAAGTGAACCTGGCCCTGTATCGCACGTTTGCGCAGCCGTGGGTGCGCGCCATGGTCACGCCGCAGGCGGCGCGCTTCCTGCAGCTCGCGCATCCGCTGCGCGTGTCGTACGAACGCTGGACTGACCATAATCCGCTGGCCAGGCTGGTGGCCAAGGAGGCGGAAAAAGTGCGCGCCCAGCGCCAGCCGGTATCGCCCGACAACCCGCTGCTGGCCATACAGGAAGCCATCTCCGGCGCCATCACGGCCGGCTTGAACAGCTGGCGCGACTGGCGCGATACGGTGCAGGAAACCACCTTCGACCTGGTGTACGGTTCGCCGCTGGTGCAGGCACTGACGGGACAAGCCATCGGCGACGCCACGCCGCCGCGTCCCCATCCCGGCATCTCGCCCGAGCATTGCGAATACGTGCGCTGCGAAACGCGCAAGATGGACGAGGACATGCAGCGCGGCGGCCTGGTGGAAGCGGCCGTGCGCGCGCTGTTCTACATCTACCGCTTCCGCATGATCGCCGACGAGCGCAGGGTCAATCTGGCCCTCAAATTGATCAAGCCGCAATACCGTCAGGATGTCAGCATGGAGGAATTCCGCGGCATCGTGCGCCAGCAGGCGCGTTTGATGCTGCATGATTTCGATGCGGCCATCGCCGCCTTGCCGTCCTTGCTGTCGCGCGCCAACCCGGACGATATTGGCGCACTGGCCGAATGGCTGCAGCAAGTGCTGCAAGTGCCCGAAGCGCCGACTCCGGACGAGGAAGCGAGCCTGCAGCAGATGCTGGAGGTCTTCGACCGCGCAGTCAAGGAGCAAGCGAAGGCGCTGCCGCCGGACGCGCGCGCATCTCATAAGGGGCCGAAAGACAAGCCGGCCAAACACATTACCCCTGCCTAGAAGACCACGATGATTACTACCCAAGACGATGATTTGAATATCGTGCGTAACCGCACCTTCGACCAGATCGCCATCGGCGACACCGCCAGCATTACGCGCACCCTGAGCATGGACGATATCGCCCTGTTCGCGGTGATGTCGGGCGATGACAACCCGCAGCACCTAGATACCGAATTTGCCGCCGCCACCCGCTACGAGGGCGTCATCGCCCACGGCATGTGGGGCGCGGCCCTTATTTCCGCCGTGCTGGGCACCCGTCTGCCCGGCGCCGGCACGGTTTACACGGGCCAGACCCTGCGCTTCCTGCAGCCCGTGCGCGTGGGCGATACGCTGGCCATCAGCGTTACCGTCACGGCGCTCGAGCCGCGCAGCCGCCACGTGACCCTGGCTTGCCGCTGCGTCAACCAGCATGGCGCCGTGGTGCTCGATGGCGAGGCGCAGGTGATCGCGCCCGCGGAGCAGATCGAACGCAAGCGCGCCACCCTGCCCGAAGTGCGCCTGCATAACGGCGACGGCACGCGGCGCCTGCTGGAACACGCGCGCACCCTGGGTCCGATCAGGGTGGCCGTGATCCACCCTTGCGATGAACTGAGCCTGTCGGGCGCGCTCGACGCGCATGCTGCCGGCCTGATCACGCCCGTGCTGGTGGCGCCGCGCGCGCGCCTGGAGGCGGTGGCCCTGGAAGCGGGCCTGAGCCTGGAAGGCATCGCCTTCGAGGACGTCGAGCATAGCCATGCGGCCGCCGCGCGCGGCGCAGAACTGGCGGGCAAGGGCGAAGTCGAGGCGCTGATGAAGGGCAGCCTGCACACGGATGAACTGATGTCGGCCGTGCTGTCGGCCAGCGCCGGCCTGCGCACCAAGCGCCGCATCAGCCACTGCTTCCTGATGCAGACGCCTGCCTATCCGCGCCCCTTCATCATCACCGACGCGGCCATCAATATCGCGCCGAACCTGGCCATGAAGGCCGACATCGTGCGCAACGCCATCGACCTGGCGCACGTGATCGGCGTGGCCATGCCGCGCGTGGCCATCCTGGCCGCCGTGGAAACGGTGAACGCGGACATGCCTGCCACCCTGGACGCGGCCGCCCTGTGCAAGATGGCCGACCGTGGGCAGATCACCGGGGCGATCCTCGACGGCCCGCTGGCCTTCGACAACGCCGTCTCGATCGCCGCCGCCACCGTCAAGGGCATCGTTTCCGAGGTGGCGGGCCGCGCCGATATTTTGCTGGTGCCCGACCTGGAAAGCGGCAATATGCTGGCCAAGCAGCTTGAGTACATGGGCGACGCGGACAGCGCCGGCATCGTGCTGGGCGCGAAGGTCCCCGTCATTCTGACCAGCCGCGCCGATTCGCGCGCCAGCCGCATCGCCTCGTGCGCCATCGCCGTGATGCTGGCCAACCATTACCGGAGCACGCCGCCATGAACGCACCAGTCCAACATGCCGCCGATGGCGCCCTGATCCTGGTGCTCAATTGCGGCTCGTCGAGCATCAAGTTCGCCCTGTTCGAGCAAGCGGACGGCGTGCTGCCGCAGCAGCCGCAATGGAGCGGCAAGGTCGAAGGCATTGGCCGCGAAAACGCCACTTACCGCGCCGGCGGCCTGCCGGCAGTCGCCTTGCAGCTCGATGCAGAGCAGCCGCACCACGCGGCCCTCGAATACATCCGCGCGCAAGTCGTGGCGCAGCTGGACGGGCGTACGCTGCGCGCCGTGGCGCACCGCGTGGTGCATGGCGGCAGCAAGTATTTCACCCCCGTACGCATCGACGTCAAGGTGCTGGCGGACCTGAAAAGTTTTGTGCCGCTGGCGCCCCTGCACCAGCCGTTCGCCCTGGAGGCGATCGAGGTGCTGCTGGAATCGCGCCCCGATATCGCCCAGGTGGCGTGCTTCGACACGGCCTTCCACCACACGGTGCCGCAGGTCGAGCAGATGCTGGCCCTGCCTTACGATGCGTGGGAGAGGGGTTTGCGCCGCTATGGCTTCCACGGCCTGTCGTATGAATACCAGTCGCTGGTGCTGGAGCAGCGTTTTGGTGCTGTCGCGCGCGGCAAGGTCATCGTGGCCCACCTGGGCAGCGGCGCCAGCCTGTGCGCCATGGAGAATTTGCACAGCGTGGCCACCACCATGGGCTTTTCCGCGCTCGATGGCCTGATGATGGGCACGCGCTGCGGTTCGCTCGATCCGGGCGCCGTCATCTATCTGATGGAGATCGAAAAACTGTCGCTGGAAAAGGTGGCGCATGTGCTGTACCACGAATCGGGCTTGCTGGGCGTGTCGGGCGTGTCGGCCGATCCGCCCGTGCTGCTGGCGCAGCAGGACCGGCAGGATGCCACGGGCGAGCGCATCCGCGCCGCGCTGGCTTTATATATCCGCCGCATCGTGCGCGAAATCGGCGCCCTGACGGCCGTGTTGGGTGGACTGGACATGCTGGTGTTTACGGCCGGTATCGGCGAGCACAGCGCCGAACTGCGCCAGCGCATCTGCGCCGAGCTGGGTTTTATTGGTCCCGTGCTCGATGCGGAGGCCAATGCGCGCGATGCCAGCCGCATTTCCAGCGATGCCAGCCGCATCGTGGTGGGCGTGGAACCGGCCAATGAAGAGTGGGTGGCGGCACGCCACGCGGCCTTGGCCGTGAGCGCATGAGGATTTGACAGCGCCATCGCACTCAATGGGAAATTTGCCGAATTGCACATATTTTCCGTTGAGTGCGCTAACGCACTGTGTGGTTTGCCAGTTATCTTTACTATGAAGTCATGCCATTGCGCTACATCAAGAAACAGCGCGATGCCTGGCAAATTTTGAACATTTTGCCCGCCTTTAGTAAAAATAACTCGAATCCATATTGAAAGGTCACATCATGAACAAATTACTCGCCGCACTGATCGCCACCCTGTTTGCTACCGCCGCCTTCGCTCAAACCGCACCGGCCACGGAAGCTGTCGTGAAAGCCCAGGCTTCCGCGCAAAAAGACGTCAACAAAGCTGCCGCTTCGGAAGCCAAGGTCGATGCCAAGGCTGACGCGAATGTCGCCAAGGCCGAAATGAAGGCCGACGAAAAGAAAGCCGACGCCCATCACAAGGCCAATAAAACCAAGGCCAAGGCCCACGACAAAGTCGTCAACGCCGATGCGGAAGACAAGCTGAAAGCGGAAGCCAAGGCGGATAAAACCGATGCCAAGGCCGATGCGAAAGCCACCAAGGCTGCAGTGAAAGCGAACGCCAAGGTCGCCAAGGAAAAAGTGGAAGCGAACGCCGATAAGGCCCTCGCCGCCACCAAGACGGAAGAAGCCAAGGCCAAGGCCGACGCTGAAGTCAAGGCAGCCGCCGCCAAGTAATTCCCCGTTTGCGGGCCACGGCCTGCAAGCACCAAAGACAGCTTCGGCTGTCTTTTTTTTTTCGTCTGCCACTTTCCTTTGGCACCGCTTGCCAGTCTTGATCTGGCACAAATGCTCCTCTTTTCGCCGTGCCATAGTGAACTGGCACACAGACAAAGGGAGACATCATGAGCACCGATAAAACGAAAAAATCACCGGTTACCGGTTCGGCTGAAGCCACGCCAGCCATGTCCGCCATGCAGTCCATGCCGGTCGAAGGTGACATGCAGGCCGACGCTGATGCGGCCGGAGGCGATGCGATGCCGGGGCTGCGCCTGGGCGTGTCCTACGCGGACCAGGCTGCGCTCACCCAGGGCGCGGTCGCTGCGGATGCCGGCGCCATGCCGGGTGGAGGCATGCAGCAGGCATCGCAGGGCATGGCTGGCGCCAGTTGCATGCACGTGGGCGATGGCGGCGGCATGGGCGGCGACCGCGATAGCGGGGGCGGCGGAGGTGGCATGGGCGGCGACGGCGGTGGCCAGGGAGGGGGCACGCCGCAGACGCGCACCTGCGCCACGATGGATGTGCATCGCCGCCTGCTGACCGAAGATCCTTCCTATGCCGGTGTGCGCGCCGATATCGAAAACCTGGCCGGATTATACGAGGGCGACAGCGGCATTGCCGGACGTTCCGGCGTGACGCAGATACCGGTGGCCGTGCACGTGGTGTGGAATACGGCCGCGCAGAATATTTCAGATGCGCAGATCGCCAGCCAGCTCGATGTGCTCAATCGTGACTTCCGCCGCGTCAATCCGGATGTGAACGGCACGCCGGCGCCCTTCCTGCCGCTGACGGCCGATGCGCGCGTGGAGTTTGTGCTGGCCACGATCGATCCGCATGGCGCGGCCACCAGCGGCATCGAGCGGCGCCAGACGACCGTAACGTCCTTTGGCGCGGACGATGCCGTCAAGGCGCAGGCGACGGGTGGCATGGATGCCTGGCCGGCTGACAGTTACCTGAATATCTGGGTGTGCCAGCTGGGCGGCGGCTTGCTGGGTTACGCGCAGTTTCCCGGCGGCCCGGCCGCCACCGACGGCGTGGTGATCCTGCAATCGGCCTTTGGCACGACCGGCACGGCGGCGCCACCGTTCCACCTGGGGCGCACGGCCACGCATGAAATCGGTCACTGGCTGAACCTGAACCATATCTGGGGCGACGACGGCACGGGATGCTCGGGCACGGACAACGTGGCCGACACGCCGAACCAGGGCGGGCCGAACACGGGCCAGCCCTCGTTTCCCAAGGTGTCTTGCAGCAACGGGCCGAATGGCGACATGTTCATGAACTATATGGATTATGTCGACGATCCGGCCATGTTCATGTTCACGACAGGCCAGGTGGCGCGCATGCAGGCTTGCCTCGATGGCCCGCGTGCCAGCATCGGCACGGGGACGGGCGGCACGGGCGCCACGCCGCGCCAGAGCTCTTCTCCCGTCGTGGCCTGGGGCGCGAACCGCCTCGACGTCTTTGTGCTGGGCACGGACCGCGCGCTCAATCACAAGGCCTGGAATGGCACGGCCTGGGCGCCGTCCGTCACCGGCTATGAAGGCCAGGGCGGCATCTGTACCAGTGCGCCGCAGGTGGTGTCGTGGGGGCCGAACCGGCTCGACGTGTTCGTCACGGGCACCGACAGCGGCTTGTTCCACAAATGGTGGAACGGCACGGCCTGGGGACCGTCCCTGACCGGCTATGAAGCGATGGGCGGCTTGTGCGTGGGCGACCCGCGCGCCGTTGCCTGGGGCCCGAATCGCCTCGACGTGTTTGTCGTCGGCACGGACCGTGGCCTGTATCACAAGTGGTGGAATGGCGCGGCCTGGGGGCCGTCGCTGACGGGGTACGAAGCCATGGGCGGCATCTGCCTGGGCCAGCCGGAAGCCGTGGCGTGGGGACCGAACCGCCTCGATGTCTTCGTCATCGGCACGGACCGGGCCCTGTACCACAAGTGGTGGAACGGCACGGCCTGGGGCCCGTCGCTGACGGGCTATGAGCGCCTGGGCGGCATCTGCACCTCGTCGCCGAAGGCGGTGGCGTGGGGTCCGAACCGCCTCGACGTCTTTGTCACCGGCACCGATGGCGCGCTGTACCACAAGTGGTGGGATGGCGCGAAATGGGGCCCTTCCAACGACGGCTTCGAACGCCTGGGCGGCGTCTGCGTGGGCGAAGTGGAGGCCGTGTCGTGGGCGCCCAACCGGCTCGACCTGTTCGTCATCGGCACGGACAGCGCCCTGTACCACAAGGCGTGGAATGGATCTGCTTGGTCGCCTTCCTTGACGGGGTTTGAAAACCTGGGCGGCGTGTGCACCTCGCGTCCGCGCGCCACGGCCTGGGCGCCGAACCGCCTCGACGTGTTTGTCACGGGCACGAACGGCGCCCTGTTCCACAAGGCGTGGAACGGCACGGCCTGGTCGCCCTCCGTGAGCGGCTATGAAAGCCTGGGCGGCGTGGTATCGTGTTTCTGACGTCAATGTGTTAAACGGGAGGCGGCATGCACGGCATGACAACGGCACTGCCCAGCGGTAGCTGGACGCATTCCTTCGAGGAGGATGCAGACGGTATCGAGGTGTACCGGCCCACGGCCACGTTTGCCTTTCCTCCCAGCCGCAAGGGGCGCAAGGTGCTCGAGTTCGGCGCGCCTGCCGGCGCCATGGCGCAAGGGGAGGCGACATTGACGTCCATGGCGCCCGGCCCCGACGATCGTCCCCGCGCCGGCCCCGTTACCCGGCTGCGTCCGCTGGGCATGGGGCGCTATGCGCTGGGCGATGCCGCCGGGGTGCAGGACGTGATCGACATCGTTGAAGCGACGCCCGACGTGCTGCGCCTGTCGCGGCCTTAAGGCATGCCGCGCAGCTTGTGCGCGAGCGCCGTGCGGTTGCCCACGTCCAGCTTCTGGTAAATCGCATGCAGCTGGTTGCGCACGGTGGCCGGAGACTTGCCCAGTTCCCTGGCGATGCTTTTATACGGCAATCCTTCGGCCGCCATGGCCGCCACCAGTCGTTCGGCCGGGGTCAAGCGCTGCATGGCAGCCTGCCTGAAACGTTGTTTGTCATCCTTGCTCTCCTGTCCGTGGGCGGCGTGCCGGTGGCATGCCTGCAGGGATAACGGGAACGCGGGACATATTTGTAAAATTATTTCTGATGCTGCCGGTACGCGCGCCAGGCGAAAAAAAAGACAGGCGAACCTGTCTTTTCGTATGGCCGGGTGGCGATCAGCCGATGGCCGCCATGGACACCGGTTTCAGCTTGGCCGCCAGCGCCTTGCCCTTCTTCGCGCGCTTGCCGAAATGCTCGGCCAGGGCCGTGGCGCCCAGCGACGCATCCTGCGGTTTTGAGGCCCGGCCGATGCCCGAGACCACCACGCCGCGCTGGGTGATCGGCTGCACGGCCAGCAGCTTGTCCTTGGCATCGAGGTCGATCAGCTTGACGCCCGTGCCGCCCTTGGACAGGGTCTTCATTTCATCGAGGCCGAACACCAGCAGGCGCGCGCCTTCCGTCAGGCAGGCCAGGGCGCTGGCCGCATCGGGGATGACTTTCGGCGCCAGAGGCACGTCGCCGTCATCAAGGGTGATGAAGGCCTTGCCGCCTTTCAGGCGGCTCGTCATGTCGCCCGCCTTGGCAATGAAGCCGTAGCCGGCGCTCGTCGCCAGCAGCAAGCTGGTGGCGCCATTGCCTGCAAAGTAATGGAGGATGCGCACGGCGTTGCCCGGCGTGCCGCCGCTCAGGTCGCACAAGGTCGTGATCGGCACGCCGTCACCGCGCGCATTGGGCAGCGCCGAGACGGGAACCGAGTAAATCTTGCCGTTGTTGCCAAAGCCGAGCAGGGTGTCGACCGTGCGGCATTCGAAGGCGCCATGCAGGCTGTCGCCCGCCTTGAACGTGAACTGCGCCGCATCGTGGCCGATGCCGGTGCGTGCGCGCACCCAGCCTTTTTCCGAAATGATGACGGTGACCGGCTCATCGACGACCTTCTGTTCCGCCACGGCTTTTTGCGCTTCTTCGATCAGGGTGCGGCGCGCGTCGCCGAACTGCTTGGCGTCCGCTTCGATTTCGCGGATGATGGCGCGCTTCATCGACCCCGGGTTGTCGAGCAGGTCTTGCAACGACTTTTCTTCCTTGCGCAGCTCGGCCAGCTCTTGCTGGATCTTGATCGTTTCCAGGCGCGCCAGCTGGCGCAAGCGGATTTCCAGGATGTCGTCGGCCTGGCGTTCGGACAGCTTGAACGCTTCGATCAGGGCCGCCTTCGGTTCATCCGAATTGCGGATGATCTGGATCACCTTGTCGATATTGAGCAGGATCGCTTCGCGTCCTTCCAGGATATGGATGCGGTCCTTGACCTTGCCCAGTTTGTAGCCTGTGCGGCGCGTGACGGTCTCGAAGCGGAAATCGATCCACTCGCGCAGGATGTCGCCCAGCCCTTTTTGGCGCGGACGACCATCGCCGCCGATCATCACCAGGTTGATCGAGGTCGACGATTCCAGCGAGGTGTGCGCCAGCAGCATCAGCATGAATTCCGTCTGGTCCTGGTTCTTCGACTTCGGTTCGAACACCAGGCGCACGGGTGCGGCGCGGCCCGATTCGTCGCGGATGGTGTCGAGCGAATTGAGGATCAGCGCCTTCAGGGCCACCTGGTCCGGCGACAGCGCCTTCTTGCCCAGCTTGATCTTCGGATTCGTCAGTTCCTCGATTTCTTCCAGCACCTTTTGCGACGAGGTGCCCGGCGGCAGTTCCGTCACGACGGCTTGCCACTGGCCGCGCGCCAGCTCTTCGATCTTCCAGCGCGCGCGCACCTTCATGCTGCCACGGCCGCTCGCATACATGTCCTGGATCTGCGAGGGCGGCGTGATGATCTGGCCGCCGCCGGGGAAGTCGGGGCCGGGAATGATGGCCATCAGCTCGGCGTGCGTCATCTTCGGATCGCGGATCATGGCGACAGCTGCTTTTGCCACTTCCGCCAGATTGTGCGACGGGATTTCCGTCGCCAGGCCGACGGCGATGCCGGAGGCGCCGTTCAGCAGCACCATCGGCAGGCGCGCCGGCAGCAGCTTCGGTTCTTCCGTCGAACCGTCGTAGTTGGGCTGGAAGTCCACCGTGCCCATGCCGATTTCATCCATCAGTAGCTTGGCGATCGGCGTCAGGCGCGCTTCCGTGTAACGCATGGCCGCCGCGCCATCACCGTCGCGCGAGCCGAAGTTGCCCTGGCCATCGATCAGCGGGTAGCGCAGCGAGAAATCCTGCGCCATGCGCACCAGCGCGTCGTACACGGACTGGTCGCCGTGCGGATGCAATTTACCCAGCACGTCGCCGACCACGGCCGCCGATTTGCGGGGCTTCGCCGTGGAATTGAGTCCCAGCTCATTCATCGCATACAGGATGCGGCGCTGCACGGGCTTCTGGCCGTCGCAGACGTCGGGCAGGGCGCGGCCCTTGACGACGGAGATGGCGTAATCGAGATAGGCGCGCTCGGCGAAAGTGGAGAGGGTCAGCGCTTCGCCGTCGAATACCGGTTCATCCGGCTCGATCGGCTCAGGCTGGGCATCGTCAAATAAATTGGTTTGTGTGGACATGGCGCTTGTTTCGGTGTTAAGTGGTTGCGGTTGAATTCGTGGGGCTGATTATGACAGCCCGGGTTTGGCTGACGACAGCCGGTAAGTCAGATACATATAGCGCACGGTGAAATACAGCACGGCCATGGCTACTTCGATGCTGTGATGCATGATGGGTTGCGCCCCCATTGCCGGGGCCAGGTTGGCCAGCACGACGCTGGCGATGGACGGCGCCAGCACCAGCGGCCACATGCTCCGCCACTTGAAATCGCTGGGGGAAAACAGCAAGCCGGCGCAGGACCAGGCATACAGCGCGGCGCCGACGAGGGCGGCCGGCAGCTGCTGCACATACAGTAACGACAGCAAGCCCGCACAGCCGGTCAGCCATGCCACGCGCAGGCGCGGCAAGAGCGCCTCTGGCCAGTCGCAATCGCCATACAGGCCGGTGGCGCTGCGCAGGGCCAGCGCCGCCAGGCAAAATATCAAGGGCATGGCCTCGCCGACGGCCAGCGCCGACTGGCCTTTGCCGCTCATGAACATGGCGCCGAACAGCGACAGGCCGAGGACAAGGAGCAGCAGCGTGCCATGCAGCAGCTGGCGGTTCATCGCATAGGCGAGCAGGGCCGACGCGCACAAGCCGGCCGAGGTAATGAGGCGCATGGTCTCGCTGCGTTCGGGCAGAAACAGCAGCAAGGCCAGCACGAGATAGGGCACGATCCAGCTCAGTTGCCGCAAGCCGGGCCGCTTCCACAGCACGGGCAGGCGTTCCTGCAGCGACTCTTGCAGCGCTTCCAGGCGCGTGAACAGCGGCTGCGGCCAGCGCAAGGCATGCATGGCCAGCAGCGCGAAGGCGAGGGCCTGGAAGCCCAGCAGGCTGGAATAGGCCGCCGTGTCGCCGAGCTTGAAGCCGGCCGCATCGAGCACGCCCGCGAGCATGAAGTGAAGCACGAAACCCAGACCGCCCGAAGCGAGCGCCGTCTGCTTGAAGTAGCGCTTGGAGAAAACCGCCTGCTCCCATTGCTCAAACAAATCCGTATCGAGCTTGTAGGCCAGCATCTCGGCGTGCTGCCAGCGTATGGCGTGCAGCAGCTCGCGCAGCTGCAGCGTGAATTTTTGGTCGAACAGCTGGCGCGCATAGGCTGATGGCGGCTGTTGCGACATGATGCAGTCCAGGCCAGGGTAGCTGTCGCGATTGTCGCTGAAATGGGCGAACGAGCGGTCCGCCCGGTAGCGCTGCACGGCGCCGCGCACCAGGTCCGCATGACTGCGCGCCAGGTAGGAAAAATCGCGGTCCCAGCCCAGCTGCTCGAACAGGGCCTGGCGCAGCGCCAGGTCATAGCCGGCGCTGGCGCAATAGCGCAGCGCGCATAGCTCGAATTCCTCGCGCACGTCGAGGTTCAGCATGGCGTCGTCCTGCAGCATGCGGGCCAGCACATCGCCGGCATCGGCGTGCCGCGTCAGCGCCAGGCAGCCTTGCCACAGGTTGGCCGCTTCCTGCGCCGGATCGATGACGACCACGCCCCATTGTTCTGGCGGTGACGTTTGCTCCTGGGCTATGACGCCCCACAGTTCTGCGGGCGGCTCCTGCGCGGCGTCGTCGATGACGCCCCACAGCTCGGCCGGTTCCATGGGGGGCGCTTCTGCTTCGGCCGCCACCGCTTGTGGTTCCGGCAATTCCTCGGCAAACAGGTGCGCATGGCGCAGCGCGTATTCATACGCTTCGCGCAGTTCCTGGAAGGCGGCCGGATCGTCTTCGGGACGCGTCACCTTCAAGCGCTTCGCATACGCGCGCTTGAGGGCGCGCTCGTCACCGGTCGGCTCCGTGCCCAGGATTGCCCACAGGCTGCGCTGTCCGTTGTGCATGCCGCCGTCCATTTACAGGAAGCTCTCGCTCTCGACCTGGCGCAACACGTCGTCGAGCGCCTGGCGCGCCTTGCGGATGGTGTTCGGGTCCTGCGTTTCCAGCGCGGCCTGGAAGTTGGCCGTGTGCGCTGCCAGATACTGGCGTACGTCGCCCAGCGACTGTTCGTACAGCCGGTCGGCGCGCGTGACCAGGGTGCGGTTTTCCATCTGCTCGCGCGGGTGGATCTTCAGGTCGGTCAATTCTGCAAAGCGCTGCTCGATCTGCTCTGGCGTCATCACGCCTGCGTTGTCGCTGATGATCATCTTGTGGCGTTCCTGCGTGGCCAGCACCGTCACTTCCGCTTCCAGCACGCCGCTGACGTCGTAGGTGAAGCGCACGTCGATGCCGATCTCGCCCGCTTTTTTCGCGGGAATCGGGAAGCTGATCTTGCCGAGGAAGACGTTGTCAGCCACCAGGCGCGACTCGCCCTGGAAGATTGCCACGTTGATTTCCTTCTGGTTGTCGTAAATGGTGGTGATGTTTTCCGTGCGCGAGACGGGCACCACGGAGTTGCGCTCGATGATGGGCAGGTAATGCCCGCCCTCATACTGGTTCGGGCCAATCTGGCGCGAAATCGAAATGCCCAGCGAATATGGCGCCACGTCCGTCATGACCACTTCGTCGAGGGCCGCGTCGCGCATCTTGAGGCCGGCCTGCACGGCGGCGCCCAGCGCCACGGCTTCGTCCGGGTCCAGGTGAATGGCGGGGAAGCGGCCGAACATGCGCGACACGAGCTTGCGCACCAGCGGCATGCGCGTGGCGCCGCCGGCCAGCACCACTTCATCGAGTTCCGCGGCGCGGATGGTGGCGTCGCGCAGCGCCCGTTCCACGGGCAGGCGCAGGCGGGCCAGCAGGGGCTCGCACAGCTGCGCCAGTTTATCTTCGCTGATCTCCCAGCTGTATTCCTTGTCCTGGTAGCGCGTGGCCATGCGTACGGATGGCTGGTCAGACAGCAGGCGCTTGACGCGCTCGGCTTCATCGCGCAGCAACTGCTGCTGGCGCGGATCGAACAGGCGGCTGCCGGCTGCGTCACGCAAGCCGCTGCCTTCCAGGAAGGCGTCGACCAGCACCGTGACGAAGTCTTCGCCGCCGAGGAAATTGTCGCCGGCCGAGGCGCGCACTTCCATCACGCCTTCGAACAGCTCCAGGATCGACACGTCAAACGTGCCGCCGCCCAGGTCGAAGACGAGAAATTTGCTTTCCTGTTCCTTGTCGCGGATGCCGTAGGCCAGCGCGGCGGCCGTCGGTTCGTTCAGCAGCCGCTCCACGCGCAAGCCCGCCAGCTGGCCGGCGATGCGCGTGGCCTTGCGCTGGGCGTCGCTGAAATACGCGGGCACGGTGATGATGGCTTCCTCGACCTTGTGGCCCAGGAAGGCTTCGGCATCTTCCTTCAGCGCGCGCAGCACCATCGACGACAGTTCTTCCGGACGGAATTGCTGCGTGCCGAGGGAGATCTTCTTTTCACTGCCCATGTAGCGCTTGAAGACGGCCGCCGTCAATTGCGGGTGCGTCTGCAGGCGCTCGCGCGCCGCGCGGCCCACCAGTACGGTGCCGTCGTCATCGATGCTCACGCACGACGGCGTCAGGTGTTCACCGAGCGCATTCGGGATGATGGAAGCCTTGCCGTCGCGCCAGATGGCGACCAGGCTGTTGGTGGTGCCCAGGTCGATACCGATGATCATCAGATATCCGCCTCCGCCTCATTGCCGTGTTCTTCGATCCAGGCGCGGCGTCCTGCCGCTTCGCCTTTGCCCATCAACATATTGAAGCGGGAAGCGGAGGCCATGTGGTCGATTTCCCCGAGCGTGACGGGCAGCAAACGGCGCGTGTCCGGGTTCATCGTCGTTTCCCACAGCTGCTCGGCGTTCATCTCGCCCAGGCCCTTGAAGCGCGAGATCGACCAGGCGCCCTGTTTCACGCCTTCCTTGCGCAGCTTGTCTTCGATGGCGACCAATTCGCCGTCGTCGAGCGCGTAGATTTTCTGCATCGGCTTCTTGCCGCGCGCCGGCGCGTCCACGCGGTACAAAGGCGGGCGGGCGATGCAGATGTGGCCCTTGTTGATCAGCGCGGGGAAGTGCTTGAAGAAGAGCGTCAGCAGCAGTACCTGGATGTGCGAGCCGTCCACGTCCGCGTCCGACAGGATGCAAATCTTGCCGTAGCGCAGACCGGACAGGTCGGGCGAGTCACCCACGCTATGCGGGTCGACGCCGATGGCGACCGCAATGTCGTGGATCTCGTTATTGGCGAACAGGCGGTCGCGGTCCGTCTCCCACGAGTTCAAGACCTTGCCGCGCAGGGGCAGGATCGCCTGGAATTCCTTGTCGCGGCCCATCTTGGCCGAACCGCCCGCCGAGTCGCCCTCGACGAGGAACAGTTCATTGCGCGTGATGTCCGACGATTCGCAGTCGGTCAGCTTGCCCGGCAAGACGGCCACGCCCGAGGATTTTTTCTTTTCCACCTTTTGCAGCGAACGCTGGCGCGATTGCGCCTGCTTGATCACCAGCTCGGCCAGCTTCTTGCCGTAGTCGACGTGCTGGTTCAGCCACAGTTCCAGCGGCGGCTTGGTGAAGGTCGAAACGAGTCGCACGGCGTCGCGCGAGTTCAGGCGCTCCTTGATCTGACCCTGGAATTGCGGGTCCAGCACTTTCGCCGACAGCACGAAGGAAGCGCGCGCGAACACGTCTTCCGGCAGCAGCTTCACGCCTTTCGGCAGCAGCGAGTGCATTTCGACGAAGTTTTTCATGGCGCCGAACAGGCCGTCGCGCAAGCCCGATTCGTGCGTGCCGCCATTCGAGGTGGGAATCAGGTTGACATACGATTCGCGCACGATGGCGCCTTCTTCCGTCCACGCCACTACCCAGGCCGCGCCTTCGCCTTCGGCAAAGCCTTCCGAGTCCGGGCCCGCGTACTGTGCGCCTTCGAACAGGGGAATCAGGGTTTCGCCATTCGATACCTGTGCCAGCGTTTCGGTCAGGTAACCGCGCAAGCCTTCCGCGTACTGCCAGGTCTGCGTGTCGCCGGTTTTCGCGTTGGTCAGGGTGACGGTCACGCCGGGCAGCAGCACGGCCTTCGAGCGGAGCAGGCGCTGCAGCTCGGTTTGCGAGATGTTGGGCGAATCAAAGTATTTTGCATCGGGCCAGGCCGTGACGCGCGTGCCCGACTTCTTGCCGTCGCGCGGAGCGGGGCGGGAATTCAGGGGCTCGATCACGTCGCCATTGGCAAACACCATGTGATGCAAGCCGTTGCCGTCGCTTTCCTTGCGCCAGACGGTGATTTCCAGGCGCGTCGACAGCGCATTGGTGACGGACACGCCGACGCCGTGCAAGCCGCCCGAGAACGCGTAGGCGCCGCCCGAGCCCTTGTCGAACTTGCCGCCCGCGTGCAGCCGTGTAAACACGATTTCCACCGTCGGCACGCCTTCTTCCGGGTGCAGGCCGACGGGAATGCCGCGGCCATTGTCTTCGACGGTGATGCTGCCATCCGTGTTTTGCGTCACGGCGATATGCGTGCAATGACCGCCCAGCGCCTCGTCGGAGGCATTGTCGATCACTTCCTGAATGATGTGCAGCGGATTTTCAGTGCGGGTGTACATCCCCGGGCGCTGCTTGACGGGTTCCAGTCCTTTCAGGACACGGATGGATGATTCGCTGTAGTCGGATGCTGGTTTTTTAGTGGCCATACGTGTTCAAGCTAAGTAAATACAGTGGTTGGAACGCCAGGCCAGGGCACTGCGGGGCGCAATGACAGCGGCGGCGATAACTGTATGAATATACAGTATATCCCGTCCAGCGTCACTGGGGGAGGGCAGTGCGGCAGGCATGGCGTCCTTGTGCGGACGCTCGCGCATTCTATCTTGATCGGCGGGCAATGGCGCTACTCCTTGGCAACAATGGTGCGCTGCGCCCTCCCGTTTTGCGCCTGCAGTGGACGATTTTATGCGGTAAAGCCCCCGTTTTTACATCTTGTTTACAGCTGCCTACCCAGTCTTTACGAATTTTTTAGACCCTTTTGGCTAATCTGCTCACTATCAAAACAAACCTGTGTGAGGGTGGGAATGGATCTCGTGTATCTCGGCTTGATTGCCGTGTTTTTCGTCGTGGCGGCCGGCTTTGCCGTCGCTTGCGACAAATTAGGGAGCGTCAAATGAACGCGTTTTATGTGCTGGGCGCCGTGGTCTCGGCTGGCCTGCTCGTGTACCTGCTGGTGGCGCTGCTGAAGGCGGAGGAACTGTGATGACGACGCAATCGATACTGTTATTGGTGGCCTTCCTGGCTGTGCTGCTGGCCGCCGGCTATCCGCTGGGCCTGTACATGGCCAGGGTGGCTGGCGATGGCCCCGTGCGCGGCCTGGGCTGG
Source organism: Janthinobacterium lividum (assembly GCF_023509035.1). Lineage (NCBI taxonomy): Bacteria > Pseudomonadati > Pseudomonadota > Betaproteobacteria > Burkholderiales > Oxalobacteraceae > Janthinobacterium > Janthinobacterium lividum. The sequence goes on from NZ_CP075583.1 coordinate 1,861,697, forward strand.
CTGCAAAAGCTGGAAAACCTGCTGTACCGCTGGTCCGGCCTTCCCGCCGACAAGGCCATGGGCTGGAAAAGCTACGCCATCGCCCTGATCGTTTTCAATACCGTGGGCGCCGTCTTCGTAGATACGGCCTGCAGCGCCTGCAAGGCTTCTTGCCCTTGAATCCCCAGGGCCTCGGCGCTGTCAGCCCCGATTCCTCGTTCAATACCACCGTCAGCTTCGTCGCCAATACCAACTGGCAGGGCTACGGCGGCGAACAGACCATGAGCTACCTGACCCAGATGCTGGGCCTGGCCTGCCAGAACTTCTTTTCGGCGGCCACCGGTATCGCCGTGATCTTCGCGTTGGTGCGCGGCTTCGCCTCGCGCTCGGGTAAATCGATCGGTAATTTCTGGGTCGACCTGGTGCGCTCGACCCTGTACATCCTGCTGCCGCTGTCCTTGGCCCTGTCCGTCGTCTTCATGGGCGAAGGCATGATCCAGAATTTTTCCGCCTACAAGGAAGTGACCCTGCTCGACCACGTGGCGTATGAAACGCCGAAAGTGACGCCCGATGGCCAGCCCGTGCTGGACGCCGCCGGTAAACCCGTGATGGAAGCGCAAGTGGCGACAACGCAGACGATCGCCATGGGCCCCGTCGCGTCGCAGGAATCGATCAAGCTGCTGGGTACGAATGGCGGCGGCTTCTTCAATGCCAATTCCTCGCACCCGTATGAAAATCCGACCGTGCTGTCGAACTTCCTGCAGATGCTGGCCATCTTCATCATTCCCGCCGGCCTGTGCTTCACGTTCGGCCGCATGGTGGGCGACCTGCGCCAGGGTTGGGCCGTGCTGGCCGCCATGACCCTGATCTTTGTAGTCATGACGGCCGGCGTGATGAGCGCCGAACAGCAAGCCAATCCCGCCTTGCAAGCGCTGGGCGTGGACCAGCAGGCCAGCAGCCTGCAATCGGGCGGCAATATGGAAGGCAAGGAAACGCGCTTCGGCATCAGCTCCTCGACCCTGTTCGCGGCGGTGACGACGGCGGCATCGTGCGGCGCCGTCAATTCCATGCACGACTCTTACATGCCCCTGGGCGGCATGGTGCCGCTGCTGCTGATGCAGTTTGGCGAAGTGATTTTCGGCGGCGTGGGCACGGGCTTGTACGGCATGCTGATGTTCGCCATCCTGGCCGTCTTCATCGCCGGCCTGATGATCGGCCGCACACCTGAATACCTGGGCAAGAAAATCCAGGCTTATGAAATGAAGATGGTGTCACTGGCCATCCTGGTCACGCCAGCACTGGTATTGACGGGCACGGCGATCGCCGTGATGGTTGAACCGGGCACGGTCGGCGTGGCCAATCCCGGCGCGCACGGCTTCTCGGAAATCCTGTACGCCTTCACGTCGGCCGCCAACAACAACGGCAGCGCGTTTGCCGGCCTGTCCGCCAATACGCCGTTCTATAACGTGATGCTGGCGATCGCCATGTGGTTCGGCCGCTTCGGCGTGATCGTGCCAGTGCTGGCGGTGGCCGGTTCGCTGGCAGCCAAGCAGCGCCTGTCGGCCAATGCCGGCACCATGCCCACGCACGGCCCCATGTTCATCGGCCTGCTGATCGGCGTCGTCGTGCTGGTCGGTGTATTGAATTACGTTCCCGCGCTGGCCCTGGGCCCGATCGTCGAACACCTGCAACTTTTTACAAAATAAGAGGCTACCATGTCACGCACAAGCCTGACCTTGTTCGATTCCGCACTGATCGGCCCTGCCATCGTCGATGCGTTCAAAAAACTCGACCCCCGCACGCAGTGGCGCAGCCCCGTGATGTTCGTCGTCTATGTCGGCAGCATCATCACGACCCTGCTGGCCATCCAGGCCCTGAACGGCCAGGGTGAAGCGCCGTTCGGCTTCATCATCGCCGTCGCCGTGTGGCTGTGGTTTTACCGTGCTGTTCGCGAATTTCGCAGAAGCGCTGGCCGAAGGCCGCAGCAAGGCACAGGCGGCCTCGCTGCGTGCTTTGAAGCAGACGGTGATGGCAAAGAAAATGCAAACGCCGAAATACGGCACTTCCTGGCTGCCCACACCGGCCACCGACCTGCGCAAGGGCATGACAGTGCTGGTCGAGGCGGGTGACGTGATTCCCGCCGACGGTGAAGTGACGGCCGGCGTGGCCTCCGTCGACGAAAGCGCCATCACGGGCGAATCGGCGCCCGTCATCCGCGAGTCGGGCGGCGACTTTTCCGCCGTCACGGGCGGCACCCGCGTGCTGTCGGACTGGCTGCTGGTGCGCGTCTCCGTCAACCCCGGCGAAGCCTTCATCGACCGCATGATCGCCATGGTCGAAGGCGCCAAGCGCCAGAAGACGCCGAACGAGATCGCCCTGACGATTTTGCTCGTCGCCCTGTCGATCGTGTTCCTGATCGTCACCGTGACCTTGCTGCCGTACTCGCTGTTTTCCGTGGCGGCGGCCGGCAGCGGCACGCCGGTGACGATCACCGTGCTGATCGCGCTGCTCGTGTGCCTGATTCCGACCACCATCGGCGGTCTGTTGTCCGCCATCGGCGTGGCCGGCATGAGCCGCATGATGCAGGCCAATGTGATCGCCACCTCGGGCCGCGCCGTGGAAGCGGCCGGCGACGTGGACGTGCTGCTGCTCGATAAAACGGGCACCATCACCCTGGGCAACCGCCAGGCTTCCAGCTTTGTGCCGGCTCCCGGCGTGACGGAGCAGCAGCTGGCCGATGCGGCGCAACTGGCCTCCCTGGCCGATGAAACGCCGGAAGGGCGCAGCATCGTCGTGCTGGCCAAGCAGAAGTTCAATATCCGCGAACGCGAGATGGCCAGCCTGCACGCCACCTTCGTGCCCTTCACGGCGCAGACGCGCATGAGTGGTGTGGATATCCCGGGCGAGCAGCAGGTGCGCCAGCTGCGCAAGGGCGCGGCCGATTCCATGAAAAAGTACGTGGAAGCGCTGGGCCAGCCGTATCCGGCAGAAGTGGGACGCGCCGTCGACGACATCGCGCGCCGCGGCAGCACGCCGCTGGTGGTGGTCGATGACGGCCGCGTCATGGGCACCGTGGAGCTGAAAGATATCGTCAAGGGCGGCATCAAGGAGCGCTTTGCGGAATTGCGCCGCATGGGCATCAAGACCGTCATGATCACGGGTGACAACAAGCTGACGGCAGCGGCGATTGCCGCCGAAGCGGGCGTGGACGATTTCCTCGCCGAAGCGACGCCGGAAGACAAGCTGAAACTCATCCGCAGCTACCAGTCCGAAGGCCGCCTGGTGGCCATGACGGGCGACGGCACCAACGATGCGCCGGCGCTGGCCCAGGCCGACGTGGCCGTGGCCATGAATTCGGGCACGCAGGCGGCGAAAGAGGCGGGCAATATGGTCGACCTGGACTCGAACCCCACCAAGCTGCTGGAAATCGTTGAAATCGGCAAGCAGATGCTGATGACGCGCGGTTCGCTGACGACGTTCTCGATTTCGAACGACATCGCCAAGTACTTCGCCATCATCCCGGCCGCCTTCGTGGGCACCTATCCGCAATTGAAGGCGCTGGACATCATGCACCTGGCCAGCCCCGCCTCGGCCATCATGTCGGCCGTGATCTTCAATGCGCTGATCATCGTCGTGCTGATTCCGCTGGCCTTAAAAGGCGTGCAATACCGGGCCATCGGCGCGGCCAGCCTGTTGCGCCGCAACCTGCTGATCTACGGCCTGGGCGGCATCGTCCTGCCCTTCATCGGGATCAAGCTGATCGACATGCTGCTGTCCGTACTCAATTTAGTCTAAAGGAACCATCATGAGCACTATCGTACGTCCCGCCCTGGTCCTGTTTGCCGCGCTGACCGTGATCTGCGGCGTCGTCTATCCGTTTGCCACGGCCGGTATCGGGCAGCTGGCTTTCAACGATGAAGTCAACGGCAGCATTGTCGAGCGTGGCGGAAAGCCCGTCGGCTCCACCCTGATCGGCCAGTCCTTCACCTCGCCCAAGTATTTCTGGGGCCGGCCATCGGCTACCGCGCCGATGGCGAATAACGGCGCCGGTTCGGGTGGCTCGAACCAAGGACCGACCAATCCGGCCCTGGTGGACGCCGTCAAGGCGCGCATCGCCGCCCTGAAGGAAGCTGACCCCGGCAACACGCGCGCCGTTCCCGTCGACCTGGTGACGGCGTCGAGCAGCGGCCTGGATCCGGAAATCAGCCTGGCGGGCGCCCTGTACCAGGCGCCGCGCGTGGCCCGCGTGCGCGCCGTACCGCTGGCGCAGGTGGAAAACGCCATCGCCAAGGTGCAGAAAACCGCGTATATCGGCTTTTTCGGCGAACCGCGGGTGAATGTGCTGGAACTGAATCTGGCGCTCGATGCGGCCGCGAAGTAAGATGATGCAGGGGCAGAGCCGCCGGTTTTGCCCCTGGTTTTGATATTAAAGATGCCCATGCTCCCCAACGACAGCCAACGCCCCGACCCTGATGCCCTGCTGGCGCAAGTGCAGGCGCAGGAAAAGAAAGCCGCGCGCGGCCGGCTGCGCATTTATTTTGGCGCTTCGGCCGGTGTCGGCAAGACCTACGCGATGCTGGCGGCCGCCCGCAAATTGCTGGCCGATGGCCAGGACTTGCTGGTGGGCGTGGTGGAGACGCATGGGCGCCAGGATACGGCGGCCCAGCTCGACGGCTTGCCCGTGCTTCCCCTGAAGGCCATCGAGTACCGGGGCAAGACCCTGTTCGAGTTCGACCTGGACGAAGCCTTGCGGCGCGCGCCGCCGCTGATACTGATGGATGAACTGGCCCACTCGAACGTGGCCGGTTCGCGCCATCCGAAGCGCTGGCAGGATGTCGAAGAATTGCTGGCGGCCGGCATTGACGTGCTCTCCACCGTCAATGTGCAGCACCTGGAAAGCCTCAATGATGTGGTGGGGGGATTACCGGCGTGCGCGTGGCCGAGACCCTGCCCGACACGGTGTTCGACCGCGCCGACGAAGTGGTGCTGGTCGATATCCCCGCCGATGAACTGCTGCGCCGCCTGAAGCAGGGCAAGGTGTATCAGCCGCTGCAGGCCGAGCGGGCGTCCCAGCATTTTTTCCGCAAGGGTAATCTGATCGCCTTGCGCGAACTGGCCTTGCGCCGCACGGCGGACCGGGTGCAGGACGACGTGCAAGCCTACCGCGTCGAAAAATCGATCAATCCTGTGTGGAAGACGGGCGCCGCGCTGCTGGCCTGCGTGGGACCGCACGCGGGGGGCGAGCACGTGATCCGCAGCACGGCGCGCCTGGCCAGCCAGCTGAATGCGGAATGGCATGCGCTGTATGTGGAAACGCCCCGTTTGCAGCGCCTGCCGGCGCGCCAGCGCGAACGCATCCTGACAACCCTGAAACTGGCGCAGGACCTGGGCGCGCGCACGGCCATTGTGCCGTCCGCCGACATCGCCGGCGCTGTGGTCGAGTATGCGCGCAACGCGAATATCTCGAAAGTCATCGTGGGCCGTGGTCGCGCTGGCGCATTGGCACGCCTGTGGCACACGCCGCCAGCCGCGCGCATGGCCAGCCTGGCGCCCGATATCGATTTGATCGAGGTGGGCTTGCCGCCTGCCGATGCGGCGCCCCGGCGCGCGGCCGGCGAAGATGCGGAGGCGCCGCGCCGGCCATCGCGCCATTGGCGCTACATCCTGGCCGCTGGCGCCAGCCTGGCCACGGCCCTCGCCTCGGTCCCCCTGCAACCCTATCTGGACTTGGCCAATATCGCCATGCTGTCCCTGCTGACGGTGGTGCTGGTGGCCGTGCGCCTGGGACGCGGGCCGGCGGCGCTGGCCAGCCTGGTGGGCGTGGCCTGCTTCGATTTCGTCTTCGTGCCGCCGCGCTTCTCGTTTGCCGTGGGCGATTTCCAGTATGTGATTACCTTTGGCGTGATGCTGGCCGTGGGCCTGATCACGGGCCACCTGACGGCCGGCCTGCGTTTCCAGGCCCGCGTGGCCTCGCACCGCGAAGCGCGCGCCCGCGCCCTGTACGAGTTCTCGAGGGAGCTGTCCGGCGTGCTGCAGACGGAGCAGATTTTCGACATCACGAAAAGCGCCATCGAACGGGCTTTCCGCGCGCGCGCCACCTTGCTGCTGCCCGATGACGAGGGCAGCTTGCAGGCCCCGAATGGTGGCGAGCCGCTCGATGTCGGCATCGCGCAGTGGGCCTTCGACCATGCGCAGGCGGCGGGGACGGGCACGGATACCTTGCCGGCTTCGCCCATTTTCTACCTGCCGCTGATCGCACCGATGCGCACGCGTGGCGTGCTGGCGCTGCTGCCGCTCGAGGGCGCGCAGCGGGGGCGCTGGCTGCTGGTGCCGGAACAGCGCCAGCACCTCGATACCTTTGCCGCGCTGGCGGCCATCGCGCTCGAACGCGTGCACTACATCGACGTGGCTCAGGGCGCGTTGCTGCAGATGGAGTCCGAGCGGTTGCGCAATTCGCTGCTGGCGGCCCTGTCGCACGACTTGCGCACACCCTTGACGTCGCTGGTGGGCCTGGCCGAATCGCTGGCCTTGTCCCGGCCAGCGCTGTCGCCCGCGCAGCTGGACATGGCGCGCTCGCTGCAGTCCGAAACCGTGCGCATGAGCGCCCTGGTGGCGAACTTGCTGGACATGGCGCGCATCGAGAGCGGACAGGTGCGCCTGAACCTGCAATGGCAGGCGTTGGAAGAAGTGGTGGGTAGCGCGCTGCGCGCCAGCGGCCCGCAATTGCAGCAGCATGCCGTGCAGACGCAGCTGGCGCCGGACTTGCCGCTGGTGCGCTATGACGCCGTGCTGATCGAGCGGGTGCTGTGCAATCTGCTGGAAAACGCAGCCAAGTATCGCCGTCCGGCAGCACCATCACGGTCGCGGCCGGGGTGCACGGCCAGTTCCTGCAGGTGACGGTGTTTGACGATGGCCCGGGCTTGCCGCCCGGCCGCGAAGAAGCCATCTTTGAAAAATTTACGCGCGGCGAGCGCGAATCGAACAAGCCGGGCGTCGGGTTGGGGCTGGCCATTTGCCGCGCCATCGTCGAAGCGCACGGCGGCACCATCCACGCGCAGCCGCACACGCCGGGACAGGGCGCTGCCATCGTCTTCAGCTTGCCGCTGGGCACGCCCCCGGCGCCGCCGGAGATCGAGCTCGATGACGCCAACGACCATGAAACAGGAAAACCAACATGAACGAACCTTCCGCCACCGCCTTGCTGGTCGAGGATGAACCGCAGATCCGCCGCTTCGTGCGCGCCGCGCTGGAAGACGAGGGCTGGCAGATTTTCGAATCCGCCACCATGCAGCGGGGCCTGATCGATGCCGGCACGCGCCGGCCCGACCTGATCGTGCTGGACCTGGGCCTGCCCGACGGTGATGGCATCGATTTCATCGCCGACATCCGCAAATGGTCGGCCGTGCCCATCATCGTGCTGTCGGCGCGGGTCGACGAGCAGGACAAGATCCGTGCGCTCGATGCGGGTGCCGACGACTATCTTACCAAGCCGTTCGGCGTGGGCGAACTGCTGGCCCGCGTGCGCGCCACCCTGCGCCGCCAGCGCCAGCCCGCCGCCAGCGACGATGGCGTGGTGCAGTTTGGCGATGTGCGCGTTGACCTGAAGGACCGCCTGGTGACGCGCAACAAGCAGCTGGTGCACATGACGCCGACGGAATTCCGCTTGTTGTCGGTGCTGGTGAAAAACGCGGGCAGGGTGGTCACCAATCCGCAACTGCTGCGTGAAGTGTGGGGGCCGTCGAACAGCGAAAACGGCCACTACCTGCGCATCTACATGGGCCATCTGCGCCAGAAGCTGGAAGCCGATCCGGCCCAGCCGCAGTACCTGCTGACGGAAACGGCCGTCGGCTACCGGCTGCTGCTGCCGCTCTAACTAACACCTGTTGTTTCCCCTGTTTGAAAACAGGCGCTGCGCGCGCCAGGGGGACGCTTTACCCCCAATTTTGCAGCGGCGGGCCAGCTGCGCCATGTTGGCAAAGGCCCATACCACCCATGAAGAAGAAAAAACCATGAATAAAATGTTACTTGCACTTGCCGTCGCCACCGCCTTTACGGGCAGCCTGGCCCACGCGGATGAAGCCAAGCCCGATAATGACGTCAGCTTCAACGTGGCCGGCGTGTCCGACTACCGCTACCGCGGTATCTCGCAGACGCGCTTGAAACCCGCGCTGCAGGGCGGCGTCGATTATGTCAACAACCCGACGGGCCTGTATGCCGGCGCCTGGGCCTCCACCATCAAGTGGACCAAGGACGCGGGTGGCAGCGGCGACGTGGAAGTGGACCTGTATGCGGGCAAGCGCGGCCAGTTGACGGCCGATATCGGCTATGACGTGGGCGTGCTGGCGTATGTGTATGCGGACAACGGCTTGAAGCACATCGACGGCCTGGCTGACGCGGACACGCAGGAAGTCTACGGCCAGCTGTCGTACGGCCCTGCCTATATCAAATATTCGCACGCCGTCTCGAACCTGTTCGGCATCATCAACAGCAAGAACAGCGGCTACCTGGACATCGGCGCGAATATCGATCTGACGAACGGCTGGACCGGCAACCTGCATGCGGGCCATCAGAAGGTCAAAAACAACGACGCGGCTAGCTATACGGACTGGAAAGTGGGCGTCACGCGCGACTTCGGTATCGTGACAGGTGCGCTGGCCGTGATCGGCACGAACGCTGGCAAGTCGGCCTATGCCTCGCCAGTGAACGGTAAATTCATGGGCAAGACGGCGTTGCAGCTGACGGTCAGCAAAACGTTTTAATTGACGGAGATGAGAGGAGAGGCGGCGCATGCGCCGCCTTTTTTGTGTACTTAAGAGCGCCTAACAGAACCGTAGCGAGCGGCAGTGAGTTGCGGCTGAGACGCGCAGCTGTGCGAATGCACAGTGAGCATCGGAGGCCGTAAATCGCGACGCGCAGTAGGTTATGTTAGGTACTCTAGGCAGGCAGGTTGAAAACGGCGCAATACAGCTGTCCCAGGCTGACCACGCGGGCGGCCGGAATCTGTGCGGCCAGGGCATGGGCGGGCGCCGCTTGTGTGTCTGTTGCCAGCAGGACCCGTAGGTCCGGATTGACGCTGCGCGCGTGCGCGATGCGGCGCGCCAGGCATGCCTGCGCGGCGGCGTCGACGACGCCGTCCAGCGGCACCACCAGCACGCGCGCGGCGATCAGGGCCGAACGGCTACCCATGGAGTCGCGGCCTTCGCTGTCGATGACGATATCGTGGTAGCAGTTCACCAGGTGTTCCAGCTCCGGCTGCAAGCCCTTGGCGCTGATGGCGCGCGCCATCAGGCGCGGCCGCGTCAGGCTGCCGTGCATGGCGCCGTCGTGCATGTTCCTGGCCTGCGCCATAGCGCCCTGGCGCGGATCGGCATCGAGCAGCAACACCTTGCGTCCGGCCAGCGCGCGCGAGGCGGCCAGCCGCCCGGCCAGGATGGATTTCTCCATCCCTCCGCGTTCATCCGTGATGGCGATGATCATCTTGGCGCACGGCTGGCATGATGTTGGCAGGGGAGACCAGCTGCAGCAGACAGCCTTCGCGCGGCGCATCCCTGTCGCTGGCGGTCCATACGGGCAGTTCCATCAGGGGCTCGAGTGCTGCGGCCAGGGCGGCCTGGCCGGCGGAAGACATCGGCGTCATCGGCAGGCGCAATGCGTCGCGCACCTTGCCCTGCATGGCCAGCGCCGCCTTCACGGGAGCGGGATTCGGTTCGGCAAACAGCAGGCGGATGACGGGCAGCATGGTCTTGAACAGGGCGCCGGCGGCGCCGTGGCGGCCCTGCCTGACGAGGTGGTACAACTGCGCGTACAGGTCGGGGCGTACCTGGGCGGCGGCCGACATGGCGCCGTGGCCGCCCATGGACAGGCTGGCCAGCAGCAGCGCATCGTCTCCGCACAAGACGTCCAGGCGCGTGTCGAGCAGCAGTTCGCCCAGTTGCTGCAGCTTGCCGCCCGCTTCCTTGATGGCGACGAAGTGCGAGTCACGCGCCAGCAGGGCCGCCGTCTGCGGTTCGATGTTGACGCCCGTGCGCGCCGGCACGTTGTACAGCACGATGGACTGGTCGGTGGCGGCGGCGATGGCCTGGAAGTGGCGCACGATGCCGTCCTGCGACGGGCGTACATATGACGGCGCGGAAACCAGCAGGCCGGCCAGCGGATGATCGTTGTAGCGCTGCACCGTGGCGACGACGCCGCGCGTATCGCTGCCGCCGATCCCCATCACGACGGGAAAGCGGGGGCCGACGGCTTCCAGTACGCTATCGAGCAGCATGGTCTGTTCCGCGGCGCTCAGCATGGCCGCTTCGCCCGTGGTGCCGCACACCACCAGGCCATCGATGCCGCTGGCGGCCAGTTCGCACGCGAGCTGCTGGGCGGCGTCGAAGTCGATTTCGCCATCGCCATCACGGAATGGCGTCACCATCGGCACCCAGATGCCCTGGAAGTGTGCGGTGATGCGCATTGAAGACATCGCGTGGTCGCAGGCATACTGGTTCATAGCGATTTCCCCTGGCTGATGCGGCCAAATTCCGCCGCCGGCAGCAGTCGCATGACGGCATCCATGGTCAGGCGCAGGGCCGGTTCCGTCACGCACAGCCAGACTTTCATGCGTTCGGCGTGGTCGACCGCCTCGACGCGCATGAATGACAGCATGCCGCCGCAGGTCCTGACGACCAGCTGGCGCAGCTCGGCCAGGCAGGCTTTGTCGACCGTGATATGCATGAGGAAAGTGGGCAGGCGGGGATGGCGGTGGGGCAGTGCTTGATGCGCTTGATGCATTTGCAGGCGTGAATGGGGTTCCATGGTGGCTTTGCAGCGGTGGTTGAGGTACGTTCAAGATTAGCAGCGGGGACGTAAAGATTCTCTAAAAAGCGGGGCCGCCGGCGTAAACGGACTGTATGCGTCGGGCATGGGCGTGTTGCGCGAATGCGCCGCGCGTGGGCTTTTGTTACAAAATTGAATCGTGCTTTCCGGGACAGGGGTTTATATTGAAAACGTCTCCGCTTTCAGTCAGCCTTGCCATGTCAGACGAAAAAGATCCCCAGCATCCCCCTTCCGCCGATCCCGCGGCGCCTTCCAGGCCCGACCGGGTGGGCAGGGCACCCGACGACGACCACCGTGCGCGCGATGCGGCGCCGCGCTACCTGAAGGATAACGACACTCCGCTGGCGCTGGCCTGGCGGGTGATCTCGTCGCGCTACCGCTCCATGCGCGACAAGGCCAGCCGCGATTTCATGCGGCGTACCCTGCGCATCGGCATCTCGGCGCGTATTTTCCACCCGGAGCCGGGCGCCACTGGCCTGCGCAGCAAGAACCTGCAATACCTGGAAGAGTCGATTGCGCAGTGGGTCATGTCGCGCGACGTACTGGTGTTCATGATCCCGACCGTCAATACCAGTGGCCAGCTACACCCGAGCAATATCACCTTGCGCCACTATGCGCGCCACCTGGACGGCCTGGTGCTGCAGGGCGGCGCCGACGTTTCGCCGCAGACGTATTCCGAGGCGGCCACGCGGCCCGAATGGAGCGGCGACCGCGCGCGCGACTTGTACGAACTGGAATTGCTGCATGAATTCGTCGACGCGGGCAAGCCCGTGCTGGGCATTTGCCGCGGCTGCCAGCTCATCAACGTGGGCTTTGGCGGCACTCTGTACCAGGACATCGCCTCGGACGTGGAAGGCGCCACCTCGCACGTCAACGACCTGTATGACCGCCACCGCCACAGCATCGTCTTCCCGAAAGGCTCGTCACTGGCGGGCATGTTCCCGAAGGCGGGCGAGGCGCTCGTCAACTCCATCCACCACCAGTCGGTCAAGGACCTGGGGCGCGACGTCACCGTGGAAGCGTATTCGCAAGGGGACAATATCGTCGAAGCCATCCGCTACCAGCGGGCCCGCTTCGTCATGGGCTTGCAGTGGCACCCGGAATTTCATTCGGCGGGCGGCGTCGAACTGCTCGATTGCACGCCCATTCTCGATAACTTTTTGCGCGCGGCGCGGGAGACGCGGTTTTGAGTACGCATCTGATCCGCCGGCGCACTGTGCTGGCCGGCCTGCTGGCGCTGCCCCTGGTCGGCTTGCGCGCGGCGCCGCACCCGCGTGATGGCGTGCTGCCGTTTGCGCTGACGTCCGCCGCGCGCGCGCGCACGCTCAAGGCGCGGGTGGCGCCGGCTATTGCCGAACAGGTGGTCAAGGCGGCGCGCAAGGATGCGGCGCGGCCCGTGCACCTGATGGCCGAAGTGCGTACGGGCGGCTTGCTGAAGGGAGAAGACGGGCGCGAGACCAGCCAGCAGGCGCAGGAAGACTGGCGCCAGGCGCGCTTGCAGGCGCTGGCCTGGAGGTTATCGGGCGAGATGGCGCATTTCGAGGCTGCGCGCCAGTTGCTGCTGGCCTGGAGCGGTACATATCAGCCATCGTTCAGCCCCGTCGACGAGACGGAGCTGGCCAGCCTGCTGATGGGTTTTGACCTGGTACAGGAGCGCCTGAACGGCGTGGAGCGCGAGCAGGTGCGGGTATTTTGCCGCACCCTGGCGCAGGGGTATCTGAGCGATCCCATCAAGGTGGGCGGTCCGTCCACGGCGCGCAATAACTGGCATAGCCACCGCATCAAGATCGGCACCGCCGCCGCGTATGTCACGGGCGACGCCTTGCTGATCGCGCGTGCGAAAGAGCGCTTCCTGGCGCACGTGCCGCGCAATATCGGCGCCGGCGGCGTGCCCTTCGACTTCGAGCAGCGCGACGCCCTGCATTACACCACCTACAGCCTGGAGCCGCTGCTGACGACAGCCCTGATGGCGCAGGCGCATGGCGACGACTGGTATGGCGCGCCGGAAGCGCGGCGCCTGGCCGAGGCGCTGGCCTGGCTGGCGCCATACGCGCAGGGCAGAAAGACGCACGAGGAGTTCGCGAAAAGCGCCGTGCCCTTCGACCGCAAGCGCGTGGCGGCCGGTGAAAAGGGCTTTACGGGGAACTGGGAGCCGAAGGGCGCCGCCAATGTGTACCTGCTGGCGGCGCGCTTCGATCCCGCTTACCTGTCGCTGGCGCTGGAGTTGCGCCCGCCAGCCTGGGCGCTGGCGCTGTACGGAAGCTGATTAAAACTTCGTGCGCACGGTGAACATCACATTGCGCGGTTCGCCATAAAAGCCCGTCTGGAACAGGCCCAGTCCCGTGAAGTACTTCTTGTCCAGCAGGTTGTTCACGTTGACGCTGGCCGTGACGTTCTTGCTGATCTCGTAACGGGCCATCAGGTTGACCAGCGCGTAGCCGCCCTGCTTGATGCGCGAATTGTCCTCGATGGCGGGATTCCAGATATTGCCGTAGTAGCTGCTTTGCCAGTTGATGCCGCCACCGACGGTCAGCTTGTCCAGGCTGGCCGGCAGGCGCCACGTGCCCTGTACGCGCACCAGGTGGGCAGGCTGCGTCGTTTGCAGCATGGTGGAAAATACATCCTTGCCATCCGCGTCGCGCACGTGGGTGTAGGTGTAGCCGGCGCTCAGCTTCACATCCTTGGCCACTTCGCCCGTCACTTCCATTTCCACGCCGCGGCTGGTGACGCCGTCGATGGCTTTATATGCTTCTTCGCCGTTGACTTCGCCCACGGAACTGGCCACGTTGCTTTGACGGATCTGGAACAGGGACGCGCTGGCATTGACCTTGCCATCCAAATACTCTGCCTTCACGCCCGCCTCGATACCCTTGCCGCGCACGGGCGACAGGAAGTTGCGGTTCACGTCGCGGTTGCTCTGCGGCGCGAAGATGCTCGTGTAGCTGCCGAAGACGGAATATGTCTTGTCGAGGTCATACACGACGCCCGCATACGGCGTGATGACGTTGTTTTCCTCGATGCGCGACTTGATGCGCGCGGTGTCGGCGTCGAAGAAAGTGCGGTCCTGTTCCTGCTTGTAGTTGCTGACGCGCGCGCCGACGATGACGGACAGCGCGTCAACGGGATGCAGGCGCACGGCGCCATACAGGCCGTTCTGGCGCGTACTGTCGTTGTCGTTGCCCAGGCGCTTGAACGCCGGTTCCGCATACTGGCCGCGCCAGTCAAAGTAACTGTTGTCGAGGGTCGGATAGACCGATTCGTAGACGGGGCCATCCTGCTTTGCCGTCGACGTGGAATAGCCGAACATCGCTTCATGCTGGCGGCCAAAAGCCGTAAACGGTCCGCTGGCGTCCACGTTGACGGTGGTCTGGCGGCGGTCGCCCTTGTATTTGCCCATGAAGAAAAAGGTGCCTGCGCCTGTGTCGGGGCGTGGATTGCCGCCGCTGGCCGAACCGAGCACGCTGTCATGCTTGCTGCGCAGCTGGTTGGCGCTCAATGTCACTTTCCACGCGTTGGCGAAGCTGTGTTCCAACGACGTGAATAGGGTGGTGTTCTGCATGTCGCGGCGGCTCCAGTCGGTGGCCGGATTCCACGAAGTGGGGAAATCCGTGCGCGTGCCGTCGGAAAGCAGGACAGGGAAACCCGTCCAGGTGGAGCCGCGCGGCTTGTAATCCTGATGCGTGAAGCCGGCCGTCAGCAGGGTGACGGGTGTCAGGTCCGCCTCGATGATGCCGTAGGCGACCGATTTCTGCTGCGTGTAGCGGTCCAGGTAGGAATGCTTGTCCTGGTAGGCGCCCACCAGGCGGCCGCGCACCGAGCGGTTTTCATTGAGGGGGCCGGAAACATCGACTTCGCCGCGGTAGTTGTCCCACGATCCCGCGCCCAGGGTGGCCGAACCCTCGAATTCGGCGGTGGGGCGCTTGCGCACCATGTTGACGGTGGCCGACGGGTCGCCCGAACCGCTCATCAGGCCCGTCGCGCCTTTCAGCACTTCGATGCGGTCGTAGATGGCCATGTCACTGTTCGTTGTACCCCAGTCGTAGACGCCGTCATAGATAGCCGACACGCCGTCGTACTGGAAATTGGTGACGGCAAAGCCGCGCGCCTGGAAGCTCCAGCGGTCGCTGTCGTAGTTTTGCACGCTCACGCCATTGACGTTCTTCATGGCGTCGGAAACGGCGTTGCTGTTCTGGTCATCCATCTGCTGGCGCGTGACGATGGTCAGCGACTGCGGCGTTTCGCGCTGCGTCAGGGCCAGGCCCGTGGCGCCGCTGGCGGGGCCGCCCGTATAGCTGCCCGTGCCGCTGGTGGCGGCGTTGCGCTCTGCCGCCGCTACCACCGTGACGCCGCTCATGACGGCCACGCCGCGGCTGTCCGCCGAGGGGGTGTTCGCGCTGGCGGGGATCTTTTGCAGCAGGTAGCCGCCATTCGATTGCGGCACCGCTTGCAGGCCGCTGCCCGCCAGCAGCACGCGGAAGCCTTCCTGCAAGCTGTAGCTGCCCTGCAGGCCGGCGCTGCGCAAGCCTTGCATGGCATCGCTGGAGAACGACAGCAGGATGGCGCTGTCGCTGCCGAAGCGTGTCAGCACATCGCCCAAGGAACCTGCGGGGATGCTGTAGCTGCGTACTTGCCGGGTTTGTGCCTGGGCTAGCGCCGGCAGGGCCAGGGCCATGCCGATCTGCGACAGGGCGCAGGCAAGTACGGTGCGGGTAAGGAGGGAACGCGAAGCGTGGTGCATGGAATAAAACCTTTCGTGGATGCGCAAGATGGAGACTGCCTACCTTCCAAGTCACGCGAGCACGGTGAAACAGCTCACTTTGCTGAAAATATTTTTCAGTGGGCCGCCAGTTCGATGCGCACCACCTGATGGCCCCAGAAGCGCGTGACGGTATTGCGCCGCAGCCGCAGGCTGGCGCTGACGGCGTCGAGGATGGCATTGACATCGGCCAGCGGGTAGGAGCCGGAGACGCGCAAGCCGGCGATTGCCGGCGTGCAGGCCAGCGGATGGTTGCTGTAGCGCGACAGCTCGGCGAGGAAATCGGCCAGGCGCATGTCGCGCGCCACCAGCATGCCATCGAGCCAGGCGCCGCCATAGGGCGTCAGCGCCTGGCGGTGCACACCCGCACCGTCGAAATGCGCGCCTTCGCCGGGACGCAGCACCAGGCGCTGTGCGCCATCGCCGGCCAGCACGGCGACGGCCCCTTCGAGCACGCCGGCGCTGGCGTATTGCTCGTGCAGGCGCACGGTGAACCGTGTGCCCAGCGCCTGCAGGCTGCCATGCGGCGTGTCGACGAAGAAGGGGCGTTGTAGCGCATCCTTGCCGGTGGCGATGAAGATTTCACCGGCCAGCAATTCAATCCGGCGCTGTGCGCCGTCGTAAGCGATATTGACGGCGCTGCTGGTGTTGAGCGTGAGCTGCGTACCATCGTTCAAGGTCACCACGCGGCGTTGGTTGACGCCCGTGCGATAGTCGGCCGTCCAGCCGCGCCATGGGCTGCGGCGTTCAAACGCATACAGCGAGGTGCCGCAGGCCAGCAGCAGGGCCAGGGTCTTGACGGCATGGCGGCGCGGCGCGTTGGCTTGCACGCAGGCGCGCAGCAGGCTCGCGTGCGCCGTGGGCGGCAGATGCTCGTGCTGCGTTTGCAGCTGCTGCCACGCCTGCGTGGCGCTGCCGGCCCGCTGCAGATGGCGTTTCACCGTGGCCAGCGAGATGCCGAGCTGGCGCGCGATATCATCCTGCGGCAGTTCGTCGAGCTGGCGTAGTAAAAAAGCCCTTTTGACGGGAGGCGGCAAGCCGTCGAGCATGCGGTCGAGTTCAAACACGGTGGCCAGCAGCATTGCCCGATCTTCCGGCGACGGTGTGTGCAGGGGCGGCAGCTGCGCCAGCACGTCGAGGTAAGCCTGTTCCAGTTTCTGGCGGCGGTAATGGTTGAACAGCACGCGCTGCGCGACAGTGGCGAGCAAGGCGCGCGGCTCGCGCGCGGCGACGGCGTCTTCGCGGTCGAGCAGGCGCATGAAGGTGTCATGCGCCACATCGGCCGCGCAAGCTGTGCTGCCGAGTTTTTTACGCAGCCAGCCCTGCAGCCAGCCGTGGTGGTCGGCGTACAGTGTCGCGATGTCCTGGCTTTGTAGCGGCTCTGCCAGCGGCATCGCGTTCCCCTTGCATGGCCGGCCCGGATGGGCTGGTGTTTTTAAACAATAATAAGAATCATTCTCACTTATTGTAACAAGCGGGGGAGGATGCTGTAAATGACGGGGGAGATGGGGTGTGGTTTTTTGGGTTGCGTTGTCGGGGTAAAAATCACGATGACTGGCAAAACCGTCGCGAGCGGAAGGGAGAGGTGGCTAAGAAGCGCAACCGTACGAAGGTACGGTGAGCATCGCAGGCCGCCTATGCCGACGCGCAGCAGGTTTGGCCAGGCATCCTCAGTAATTCATCGGTTCACCACGGAAGCAGCGGATCGCCGAATCAACCATGCCCTCGGCACTGCCCTGCAGGCTGTGCTGCTTGCGCAGGTATTGCGCATCGCTCCACTGCTTGGCCACGTCCGACAGGTGTTTCAGGGCCGGCGTGCTGCCCAGCGCCTCGGCGTGCGGCTCCATCTTGCGCAGGGTGGTCATGATGTCTTCGCGCAGCGACATCGTTTCGTAGGTTTTCGGATGCGTGATGGCGCCATCGAGGCCGAAGCGGCAAGCCTGGAAGCGGTTGTAGTTATACACGAGGTAATCGTCTTCCACCGGCGGCGTTTCGCGGCGTTCGAGCAGGTAGCGGCATAGCGCCTGCAGGTAGGCGGCCAGCGCGGCGGCCCGCTCCACCGTCAGCGGCGTGTCGCACACGCGCAGTTCGATGGTGCCGAACTCCGGCTTGGGACGGATATCCCAGTAAAAATCCTTCATGCTCTTGATGATGCCCGTGTTCTCCATCTTGGCGAAGTACTCGTTGGAGAACTGGTCCCAGCTCAGTGTAAACGGCGCGCGCCCGCTCATGGGGAAGGCGAACACGGAGTTCAGGCGCGCCGAATCGAACAGGGTGTCGCGTCCCTGCACGTAGGGCGAGGAAGCCGACAGGGCGATGAAGTGGGGGATGTAGCGGTTCAGCGAATGCAGCAGGAACATGGCGTCGTCGCCCGAGGCGCAGCCGATGTGCACGTGCTGGCCGAAGATGGTGAACTGCTTGGCCAGGTAACCGTACAGTTCCGAAATCTCCTGAAAGCGGGGCTTGGAAAAGATCTTTTGCGACGACCATTGCTGGAACGGGTGCGTGCCGCCGCCCGCGATGCCGATATTGAGCTTATCGCCGGCCGTGATCAAGGTGTCGCGGATTTCCTGCAACTGTTCCAGCAGGGGCCCATGATGCGTGTGTACGCTCGAGTTAATCTCGATCATGCTCTCGGTGATTTCCGGCGTGACGTTGCCGGGGAACGGTTTCTTGTTCAGCAGATGCAGCAGGTCGGGGCTGGCGGCCGTCAAGTCATAGTCCGACAGGTTCACCAGTTGCAGTTCGAGTTCGACGCCGAAGGTCAGCGCGGCCGATTGGCCAAAGGGTTCCAGCGGCATTTAGCGCTCCTTGATTTCGTGGGTTTCTTTTGCCAGCATCAGCACGCGCTGCACCAGCACGGGGCCGATCAGTTCCAGGCCCAGGGTGACGGCGGCCAGCGCATTCAATTCGTCGCCGAAGTTCACGCCGTGCTGGCGCGCGTGTTCCAGCAGCAGGATGATGAAGACGGAGACGGGCGTCAGCGCCACGCCCGTCAGCACCCCCTTGCGCCAGGAAATGCCGCTGACATGCGAAAACGCGGCCACGCCGACGACTTTCGTCAGCAATCGCCCGCCGACGACGGCCAGGGCAAGGCCCGCGCCAGCTGTCACGCTGGCCCACTCCAGGGTCGAGGCGGCATACACGAACAGCAGCACCGTCAGCAGCTCGCCCAGCGCGCCGAAATTGCGCTGCGCCTGGCTGAAGGCGACACGGCGGTGGCGCGCCACCAGGCCGAAAGTGAGGGTGGCCAGCAGCGGCGACAGGCTGGTGGTGTAGGTCAGGGCGACGAGCAGCATCACCGACAGCGCGAACGCGACGGTGGCGTCCTGCGCCATGTTGCCCAGGCGGCGCAGCATGGCCGGCACGACGATGCCGAAGACGGTGCCGGCGGCCACGGAGGCGGCCAGCACGGCGGCGCTGCTGCTGCTCGCTTCGATCAGGTCGGTGGAGCTCTGGAACATCCAGAAGCCGACGATGATGTTGAACGTGAAGACGGCCAGTACGCAATTGAGGGCGGTGAGGTGGACGATGCGTTCCGTGACCTGGCCCGAGCTGCGTTCCTCGTTGATGACGCGCATGATGGTGGCCGGCGAGGTGGACATGGCCAGGGACGCCAGCAGCAGCGCCGTCATCGAGGTGCTGCCGAATTCGATGCCGATGAAGTAGACGACGGCAAAGGTCAGCAGGGATTCGACCAGGCCCGTGACGGCGATCCACGGATTGTTCTTCAGCCAGCGCAGGTTGATGCGGTAGCCTACCTCGAACAGGATCAGGCCGAAGGCCACGTCGGCCAGCACCAGCATGGGGCCGGCGTCCGTCTGCGGCAGGATGCCCACCTGCGTCTGCGCGAGGACGAAACCGATCACGCCGTAAAAACTGATGCGCGGCAGGCCAGTCCAGCGGTGGCCGAATTCGCCCACCACCCAGGCCAGGGTAATGGCAAACGGCCAGGACAGGTCGGCGGCGATCGAGATCAGACTTTGCATGCTCATTCCTTTGAAAATGGCGCTGGCACCGGCCGGCAGCACGGGGGCTGGCGCGGTAATGTCGTGGTGCAGCGATGGTGCATAGTTTGCGCAGAGCGATGCGCCGATTCTACCGGAGCAGAAGGCGCGCACGATGTGCGCAATCGAACAGTGTCGCGGCCATGGCGGCCGCGCACAGGATGCAGCAGGTTGGGCAGGGCTGGTATCAGCGTATGGTACCCGCCCGCAGCGGAGATGCTCCGCACGGTAGTGCCGTGTCGCAGTGTACGGCATGGCGGCCCCCTGCCGCCATGGACTTTTTGTTGCGTGCTGTTATTTACTGAGCAGACGCATGCCCCGTTCCAGCCCGTCGATCGACAGGGGGAACATGCGGTTGTTCATCAGTTGCCGCATCACGCCGATCGACTGGCGGTACTGCCACAGGCCTTCTGCTTCCGGATTGAGCCAGATGAATTTCGGGAACGCCTGGGTAAAGCGCGCGAGCCACGTCGATCCCGCTTCTTCGTTGTTGTATTCGACACTGCCGCCCGGCTGCAGGATTTCATAGGGGCTCATGGTGGCGTCGCCGACGAAAATCAGCTTGGTGTCGGGCGGGTACTTGCGCAGCACGTCCCAGGTGGGAAAACGCTCGGCGTTGCGGCGCCGGTTGTTCTTCCACAGGTAGTCGTAGACGCAGTTATGGAAGTAAAAGAACTCCATGTTCTTGAATTCCGTCTTCGCCGCCGAAAACAGTTCCTCGGTGCGCTCGATATGGTCGTCCATGCTGCCGCCCACGTCGAGCAGCATCAGCACCTTGATGCGGTTCTTGCGCTCGGGCCGCATCTTGATGTCCAGATAGCCCGCGTTATTCGCCGTTGCAGCGATGGTGGCGTCGAGCGCCAGTTCGTCTTCCGCGCCTTCGCGCGCGAACTTGCGCAGGCGGCGCAGCGCCACCTTGATGTTGCGCGTGCCCAGTTCGCGCTCGCCGTCGTAATCCTTGTAGCTGCGCGCTTCCCATACTTTCACGGCCGTGCGGTTGCCACCCTTGCCGCCGATGCGGATGCCTTCCGGGTTCGTGCCGCCATTGCCGGAACGGCGACGTGCCGCCCGTGCCGATCCACTTGCTGCCGCCTTCGTGGCGCTCCTTCTGCTCCTTCAGCAGCTCGTTCAGGCGGTCCATCAGCTTGTCGTAGCCGAATTTTTCCAGCTGCGCTTTCTGTTCCTCGGACAGCTCGCGCTGCATGCGTTTCAGCAGCCAGTCGAGAGGAATCGCCGCGTTCGTCTCGAAGGCCGCGTTGACGCCCTTGAAGTACTGCGCAAAGGCGCGGTCGAACTTGTCGAAATGGGCTTCATCCTTGACCAGGGTCAGGCGCGCCAGATAGTAAAAATCGTCCATCGAAGCGTCGATGACGTTCTTTTGCAGTGCTTCGAGCAGGGTCAGAAACTCCTTGATCGAGACGGGAATTTTCGCATCCTTGAGCGTGAAGAAGAAATCGATCAGCATGGCGCCGGCTCTCCCGCGCGGGGCAGTGCGGCGATGGGACGCTGCGCCAGCTTGTAGCGCAAATGGGCGGCGATTTCCGGCCACTCGCCGCGCGTGATGCTGTACATGACGGTGTCGCGCACGGTGCCGTCGCGGCGCAGCGCATGGTGGCGCAGCACGCCATCCTTTTTCGCGCCCAGGCGTTCGATGGCCGCCTGCGAGGCGTGGTTGAAATTGTCGGTGCGCAGGCCCACCAGCGCGCAGCCGAGCGTGTCGAAGGCGTGCGCCAGCAGCAGCAATTTGCAGGTGGTGTTGACGTGGCTGCGCTGGCAGCGCTTCGCATACCAGGTGTAGCCGATTTCCAGGCGTTTGACCTCTGGCACCACGTCGTGGTAGCTGGTGGTGCCGAGCACCTCGCCGCTGGCCACGTCGATGACGGCAAAGGCGAAGCGCGAAGGGCGCATCTCGATGCCCTTGAAAATGTACTGGTCCACCTGGTCCGGTTCGGGCACGGAGGTGACGCGCAGATTCCACAGCTCGCCATCCGTGGCTGCCGCGCGCAGGCCAGCCGCGTGGTGCGGCGCCAGCGCTTCGAGGCGGATGCCGTGCAGTTCCAGGGGAACGAAGACTTTGTCCGGGCTGATGTCGTTCACCGGCGCTCCTTAGCGGTTGGTGCGCGACATGAACATCAGGCGCTCGAACAGGTGCACGTCCTGCTCGTTTTTCAGCAGTGCACCGTGCAGCGGCGGCACGACAGCCTTGTTGTCCTTGCTGCGCAGCGCTTCGGCGGGGATGTCTTCGGCCAGCAGGAGTTTGAGCCAGTCGAGGAATTCCGACGTCGACGGTTTTTTCTTCAGGCCGGGCACGTCGCGCACTTCATAGAAGGTTTGCAGGGCCTGCGCCAGCAATTCCTGTTTCAGGTGCGGGTAGTGGACGGCGACGATCTGCTCCATCGTATCCTTGTCCGGGAATTTGATGTAATGGAAGAAGCAGCGGCGCAAGAAGGCGTCCGGCAATTCCTTCTCGTTGTTCGAGGTGATGATGACCAGCGGACGATGGCGCGCCGTGACCATTTCGCGCGTTTCATAGACATAGAATTCCATGCGGTCCAGTTCGCGCAGCAGGTCGTTCGGGAATTCGATGTCGGCCTTGTCGATTTCATCGATCAGCAGCACCACCGGCTCGGGCGCCGTGAACGCCTGCCACAGCACGCCCTTGACGATGTAGTTCTGGATGTCGCGCACGCGCTCGTCGCCCAGCTGCGAATCGCGCAGGCGCGACACGGCGTCGTATTCGTACAGGCCCTGCTGCGCCTTGGTGGTCGATTTGATATGCCATTGCATCAGCGGCATGTTCAGCGCGGCAGCCACTTCCTCGGCCAGCATGGTCTTGCCCGTGCCCGGTTCGCCCTTGATCAGCAGCGGACGCTGCAGGGTCAGCGCCGCATTCACGGCCAGTTTCAGGTCGGCGGTGGCGACATAGCTGTCGGAACCTTCGAAGCGTTGGCCTTGCTGGGGGTGCTGTGCTTGCATGAGCGGTCTGCCAAAGTAGGGAAAGGACAAGTATAAACAGAACTGTGGCGTACTGCCACGCGGGCGGCCTGTGCCCGCCTGCGACAGTGCATTTTTTGTGAGTGGACTTGCAAGAACATCTTGGTTAGAATCGGCAATCAACAGTTTAATTGTCTATATTTAAAGTCAACACATAAAATCAAAAAAAACCAGCTCTGGCGTTTCTCCGATTACCTTTGTTCACATTGCCACTATGAAAAAAATATTTGCACTTCTCGTGCTTGCCGGCATAGCAAATGCCGTCACAGCGGCTGACATTGTAGGAAACGCCAAGGCAGCGACTGCCAAGGTGGAAATGTGTATCGGTTGCCACGGCATTCCCGGTTACAAGGCGACCTTCCCCGAAGTGTTCCAGGTGCCGATGATCGGCGGCCAGCCGGCAAAATATATCGAGAATGCACTGCAAGCCTACAAGAAAGGCGACCGCAAGCACCCCAGCATGAAGGGCATCGCCAGCAGCCTGTCGGACCAGGATATCGCCGACGTCGCCGCGTATTATGCGCAACAAGCCAAGCCGAACTGAGGACCAGCCAGATGAAAAAACTACTCGCCGCCCTCGTTTGCGCCACCGTCTCGTTCGGCGCCAGCGCCGCCGGCAATATCAACACAGGCAAGGCCCTGGCCGAAAAATACAGCTGCGCCACCTGCCACGGCAAGGATTACGGTTCGCCCATCGACCCGTCGTACCCGAAATTGGCGGGCCAGCACAAGGACTACCTGGAACACGCCTTGACGACGTATAAACGGGGCGACAAGGCCAACGGCCGCAACAACGCCATCATGACGGGCCAGGTGAAACCGCTGAGCAACCAGGACATCAAGGACCTGGCCGCCTATCTGCACAGCCTGCCGACCACCCTGGTCATTCACCGCTGAGTTTTAGCCCGGGTCAGGCTTTCAGCCCGACCCGGCGTGCCAGCTTGTGCAAGTTGCTGGCGTCCAGCCCCAGTTGCCGCGCCGCGGCAGCCCAGTTATCCTGATGCAGGACCAGTGCTTGCCGGATGGCCTGGCGCTGGCTCGCTTCCACGATCTGATGCATGGACAGTAGCGGCGCCGGCGTGCCGCACGCGCCTGGTACTGGCGGCAGCGCCTCCGTGCCGGCCGGCGCTTCCAGCGCATCGAGGTCGAGCATATCCGTTTCCAGGGTCACGATGTCCTTGCGGTTCGCGCCGCGGATCACGGCTTTCAGCGCGGCCCGGCTGATCACATGTTCCAGTTCGCGCACATTGCCGGGCCAGCGGTAATGGCATAAGGCGTTTTCCGCTGCGGCGGACAGGCGCAGGCTGCGCAGGCCCAGACGCGCGCGGTTCAGTTCCAGGAAACCGCCGGCCAGCAGCAGTACGTCATTGCCCCGCTCGCGCAGCGGCGGAATCGGTACGGGATACACGGACAAACGGTGATACAAGTCGGCGCGGAACGAGCCGTCGCGCACATGCTCGCGCAGGCTGCGGTTGGTGGCGGCGATCACGCGCACGTTGACCCGGCGCGGCCGGTCCGCGCCCAGGCGCTGGATTTCGCCATTTTGCAAGGTGCGCAGCAGCTTGGCCTGTATCGACAGCGGCAATTCGCCTACTTCATCGAGAAACAGGGTGCCTCCTTCGGCCGCCTCGAAACGTCCGGGCCGGTCGCTGACGGCACCGGAAAACGCGCCCCGTACATGACCAAACAATTCGCTTTCGGCCAAGGACTCGGGCAAGGCCGCGCAATTGACGTGGATCAGGGGCTTGCCCGCGCGGCGCGACAGCCGGTGCAGGCGGTGCGCGCACAATTCCTTGCCCACGCCCGTCTCTCCCAGCAGCAGCACGGGCAGCTCGGAATCGGCCACCACCTGCAATTCGTGCAGCAAATGCGTGATGGCGCTGCTCTGGCCGACGAAGTCGTGTTCCTCGCGCGGCGCCTGCGCATTGGCCAGCATGGCGCCGCCCGACAGGCGCAGGGCGCGGATTTCCGTCTCCAGGCGGGTCACGCGCACGGCCGCCTCGATGGCGCAGGCCAGTTCGCCCAGGTCGCGCTGCGCCTGCACATCGAAGGTGCCCACCTGCAGCGCGTCGAGCGTGATCACGCCCCAACGTTCGCCTTCCAGGTCCAGCGCCATGCCCATGCAGTCGTGCACGGGCAGCGGTTCGCCTGCCCGCTCGGCGATCAGGCCATCATACGGATCGGGCAGGGAGCTGTCGTGATGGAAGCACAGCACGCCGCGCCGCTGCAGGATGGCGGCCAGGCGCGGGTGGTCGGTGACGGCGAAGCGGCGTCCCAGTGCGTCGCTGGCCAGGCCGGCCATCGCCACGGGGCGCAAGTGTTCGCCGTCGAGCTTGAGCAAGGCCACGGCCTCGCAGCCGAAGTGGGCGCGCAGGCTGCCCACGAGGCGCTGCAGGCGCACGGCCACGGGCAGATCGGCGACCAGGTCGGTGAGTAACAGCAGGTGGATGGCAGTGGTGGTCATAAGTACCATGCAGGGTACAACGGACCACGTCCAAAGAGGGTCATACCGACCCTGCATTTTTCAAATCGTTGATTTAAAACAAGTTTTTCCTGGCACACGGTTTGCCTAGGTAAGAGTGCCGAACCGGCATACAAGACCAAGGAAAGCTTGATGAAAACGACTCCCTCCCTCCGCGCCATTGCCGCCGCCGTCTGCGTCCTGGCCATGCCCCTGTCCGTGCAAGCCCAGGCGAGCCTGCCGGCCAGCGTTGCCGCCACTGCGGCCGCTGCCAGCCAACCCTCCGCCGCTGCGACGCTCAAGCGCTATGAACTGCAAACCAATATCGTCGACGGCAAGATGGTGTTCATCGACGCCAAGGGCCAGGTCAACCCCGTGCTGGCGGCCAAGGTGGGCGACACGGTGGAACTCGTGCTGAAAAGCGGCGAAGGCGCCGAGCACGACCTGCTGATCCCGGAGCTCAACGTGGCCTCGGCCAAGTTCAGCGCCAATAGCGGCAGCACCAGCGTTCGCTTCAAGGTCACGCGCGCCGGCACGTTCACCTATTACTGCTCGATTCCCGGCCACCGCCAGATCGGCATGGAAGGCAAGCTGGAAGTGAGCGGCACGTCGCTGGCCGAAGCCGGAGCACCGAAGGCTGCTGGCGCCGGCAGCGCTGCCAACGAGTCCAGCCAGGCCGCCGCGCTGGCCCTGTACACACCCGCGCCGTCGCCGATGCGCGGCCCCGATCCCTCTGCCGTCAGCGTGGCGGCCAACCCGGCGCAGGTACCCGCCGCCATCGGTGCGCGCGCGCCGCAAACCCTGAAATACCGCATGGAGACGGTGGAACTGCCGGGCAAGCTCGATGACGGCACCAGCTTTACCTACTGGACCTTCAACCGGCAAGTACCGGGCCCCATGCTGCGCGCGAAGGTGGGCGACACGGTGGAACTGACCCTGTTCAACGCCAAGGACAGCAAGATGATCCACTCGATCGACCTGCACGCCGTGACGGGCGGCCATGGCGGCGGACAGCATACGCAGGTGGCGCCGGGGCAGGAAAAAACCGTCACCTTCAAGGCGCTCAATCCCGGCCTGTTTGTGTACCACTGCGCCACGCCGCTGGTGCCACAGCATATCGCGGCCGGCATGTACGGCATGATCCTGGTCGAACCGGAAGGCGGCCTGTCGAAGGTGGACCGCGAGTATTACGTGATGCAGGGCGAGATGTACACGGGTCGTCCGCACGGCGCGCCCGTGCACCAGGAACCGAACCTGGAAAAAATGGCCAATGAACTTCCCGACTACTACGTCTTCAACGGCGAAGTGGGCGCCCTGAGCAAGACGCACAAACTGCAGGCGAAAGTCGGCGAGACGGTGCGCATCTATTTCGGCGTCGGTGGCCCGAACAAGATTTCGTCCTTCCACATCATCGGCGAGATCTTCGACAACGTGTACAGCGAAGGCTCGATCAGCAGCCCGAAACACGACGTGCAAACCACCTTGGTGGCACCGGGCGGCGCGACCATCGTCGAACTCAAGGTACAGCATCCGGGCAGCTATCTGCTGGTCGACCATGCGCTGTCGCGCGCCGGCAAGGGCGCCGTGGGCGTGCTGGAAGTGACTGGCGAACCCGTGCCCGGCGTCTACCACGCGGGCGCGGTGCAATAAATCTGCCTATTCATCCTCAAGGAGCTGTTATGGAAATGATCGAGCTATCCCTGGGCCAGCTGGCCCGCCGCATCCCTGGCGCCACGCGCCTGTTCGATGCGCACCGCCTGGATTTCTGCTGCGGCGGCAACAAGACCCTGCGCGCGGCGGCCGAAGCGGCCGGCGTGGATACGGCGCCCATCGTCGCGGAACTGCGGTTGCTGGCAGAGCGCGCAGATACCAGCGGCGAGCGTGACTGGCAGGACGCCTCGGCCACCGAGCTGGTGGAACACCTCCTGGCGCGCTACCACGCCGTGCACCGCGAGCAGCTGCCCGAGCTGATACGCCTGGCACGCAAGGTCGAGCAGGTACATGGCGACCGCGCCGACTGTCCGCACGGGCTCGCGGAACATCTGTCGGCCATGGCGCAGGAGCTGGAAAGCCATATGCGCAAGGAAGAAGACGTGCTGTTCCCGATGATCGTGCGCGGCCAGGGGCCCCGGGCCGGCGCGCCCATCAACGTGATGCGCATGGAGCATGACGACCATGGCGTGGCCTTGCGCGCCATGGAGGCAATGACGAACGATATCACCGCGCCGGCCGGCGCCTGCACCACCTGGCGCGCGCTGTACACGGGCTTGCGCACCTTCCGTGCAGACCTGATGGCGCACATCCATACCGAAAACAATATCCTGTTCGAGCGCTTTGCGCCGGCCGTGGTGCACTGACAAAGGAAAGACCCATGGGTCCCTACAAAAAACTCTGGTTCACCCTGATCGGTGTGCTGATCGTGACGTTTTCGCTACTCGGCTACTACGGCGTCGAAGTCTACCGGCAGGCGCCGCCCATTCCCGCACAAGTGCTGGCTCAGGATGGCCGGCAACTGTTCGACCGCGAGGGCATCCTCGACGGCCAGACGGCCTGGCAATCCGTCGGCGGCATGCAGCTGGGTTCCATCTGGGGCCACGGCGCCTACCAGGCGCCCGACTGGACGGCCGACTGGCTGCACCGCGAATTGACGGCCTGGCTGGAACTGGCCGCGCAAGAGCAGCATGGCAAGGCGTACGCGGCGCTCGACGGCCCCGCGCAGGCGGCGCTGCGCGAAGCGCTCAAGATGGAATACCGCGGCAACCGGACCGATGAGGCGCAAGTGCTGCGCCTGTCGGCGCGCCGCGTGCAAGCCATCGCCAACACGGCGCACTATTACGACCAGCTTTTCTCCGACGCGCCTGCGCTGCACGCCAGCCGCGAGCATTTCGCCATGAAGGAAAACACCCTGCCCAGCGCCGAACGACGCGCGCAGATGACGCAGTTCTTCTTCTGGACGGCGTGGGCCGCCGCTACCGAGCGTCCAGGCCAGAAAGTGACCTATACGAACAACTGGCCGCATGAACCGCTGATCGGCAACCAGCCCAGCGGCGAAAACCTCGTCTGGTCGGTCGCCAGCGTGGTGGTGCTGCTGGCCGGCGTGGGCTTCCTCGTCTGGGGCTGGGCCTTTTTGCGCGACCACGACGAAGCGCTGCCGGCCGCCGGTCCGCGCGATCCGCTCACCACTTTCGCGCTGACGCCTTCGCAGCGGGGACTGGGAAAATACCTGTTCCTGGTGGTGGCGCTGTTCATCTTCCAGGTCTTCATCGGCGGCTTTACGGCGCATTACACGGTGGAAGGGCAGCAGTTCTACGGCATCGACGTGTCGCGCTGGTTCCCGTATGCGCTCACGCGCACCTGGCATATCCAGGCCGCGCTGTTCTGGATCGCCACGGGCTTCCTGGCCGCCGGCCTGTTCCTCGCGCCCCTGATCAATGGCGGCAAGGATCCCAAGTGGCAGCGCCTGGGCGTCGATGTGCTGTTCTGGGCCCTCGTCGCCGTGGTGGTCGGCTCCTTCATCGGCAACTACCTGGCCATTGCGCAAGTGATGCCGCCCGAGTGGAATTTCTGGCTCGGCCATCAAGGCTATGAATATGTGGACCTGGGGCGTTTGTGGCAAATCGGCAAATATATCGGCATCCTGCTGTGGTTGGTGTTGATGCTGCGCGGCGTGGTGCCGGCCCTGCGCAAGCCGGGCGGCGACAAGAACCTGCTGGCGCTGCTGACGGCGTCCGTGGGCGCCATCGGCCTGTTCTATGGCGCCGGCCTGTTCTACGGCGAACGCACGCATCTGTCGGTGATGGAATACTGGCGCTGGTGGGTGGTGCACCTGTGGGTGGAAGGCTTCTTCGAAGTGTTCGCCACCACGGCGCTGGCCTTCATCTTCTCGACCCTGGGCCTGGTGTCGGTGCGGATGGCCACGGCCGCCAGCCTGGCGTCGGCCTCGCTGTTCATGCTGGGCGGGATTCCCGGCACCTTCCACCACCTGTACTTTGCCGGCACCACCACGCCCGTGATGGCCATCGGCGCCAGCTTCAGCGCGCTGGAAGTGGTGCCGCTGATCGTGCTGGGGCATGAAGCGTGGGAAAACTGGCGCTTGAAGGAGCGTGCGCAGTGGATGGAGCAGCTGCGCTGGCCCATGATGTGCTTTGTCGCCGTCGCCTTCTGGAATATGCTGGGCGCAGGCGTGCTGGGCTTCATGATCAACCCGCCCGTGGCCTTGTACTATATCCAGGGCCTGAACACGACCCCCGTGCATGCGCATGCGGCGCTGTTCGGCGTGTACGGTTTCCTGGCGCTGGGCTTTACCTTGCTGGTGCTGCGCTATCTGCGTCCCGACTACCGCTTCAACCCTGCGTTGATGAAGACGGCGTTCTGGGGCTTGAATGCGGGCCTGGTGCTGATGATCTTTACCAGCTTGCTGCCGATAGGCATCATCCAGTTCCACGCCAGCGTGACGGAAGGCCTGTGGTATGCGCGTAGCGAGGAGTTCATGCAGCAGCCGCTGCTGCAGAACCTGCGCTGGATACGCACCTTCGGCGACGTGGTCTTCATCGTCGGCGCCATCGCGATGGCGTTGCAGGTGGTGCTGGGGTTGTTGGACAAGGCGCCGAAGGCAACTGTACTGCAGCCGCAGGCGGTGTAGCCAGGTTAGCGGCGGCGGACGCAGTCTATGTAGGCGTCCGTATCGGGCGGCAAGCCCGAGCGCTGCGAAGCCCAGATCATCTGGCCCAGGCATTCCATCACTTCGTGCTGGGCTGCATGGGCCGAGTCGAGGCGCTGGGTGAGTTGCTGGACGGCCGGGCGGATGCCGCGCGGCTGGTCAACCTGGACCTGCTCCGTGATCGACAGATGCATGGACAGGTGCAGGAAAGGATTGGCTTGTCCACCTTCGACGGAGTAATCGCGCGCCAGCGCCGCTTCAACGTCGCTCAACTCGTTTTCATACTCGGGGTGTTCGAGGATCCAGTCGAGCGCGATGGCTTCCATCGGCGTGAGGATTTCATGGGCGCGGTGCTTGCGCAAAGTGTCGCAAAAGAAGCGGCGCACATCGTCGGAAGAGGGGTTGAACATGGCTGAAGGACTATGGCTAAAGGGCAGCCGGCATTGTACCGCGTACATAAATAAAGGGCATCGGGGATGCCCTTTTTGCCGTCTGGCGCCCGTTTTCATGACCCGATGGTCACCGTTATTTAATACCCTGCAGTAAGTATTATCCACTACCGCCGCGGCCCGGCGGCGTCAAATAACGGTGATAAAATCGCCGTTCTTGATATTTGCACTGGACATGACGGCGATTTTATTGCCATTCCGTGTTGCCATTGCCCGCACCTTTGCCACCAGATCTTGCTCCTGGCTTATCCCGGAGCGCGGCAGCATGCCTATCACCATCGACATCGACCTGTCCGGCCGTCTCGGCGCGCCGGAGTGCTGGCTGTTTTTCGTCAGATCAGCCGATAGCCGCGATGGTGCCGCCACGGTGGCGCGCAAGAATCATCCTTCAGTATTCATAAACGGAGTTACGTATGCGTAAATCGCTATTACTTTTGATGTCGTGCCTGATCCTGGCGGCATGTGACAAGACCCCTCCGGCCTCGTCCGAAAAACCGGTCGACGTGCTGCTGATCGGCGCCGGCACCATGAGCGCCACCCTGGGCAGCATGCTCAAGGAACTCGATCCGTCGCTGACGATGGAAATGGTTGAGCGCCTCGATTCCGTGGCCGCCGAAAGCTCGGATGCGATGAACAACGCGGGCACGGGCCACTCGGCATTTGCCGAGTTGAATTACACGCCGGAAGCGGCCGACGGCAGCATCGAGACCAAGAAAGCCGTTGCCATCAACGAGCAATTCGAAATTTCCAAGCAATTCTGGGCTTATCAGGTAGCCAACAAGCACCTGGGCGCCCCGCAAACCTTTATCAACAATGTGCCGCACATGGCCTTTGTCTGGGGTGACGACAATATTGCCTTTTTGAAGAAGCGCTATGCCGCGCTGCAAAAGGAAAACCTGTTCAAGGGCATGCTGTTCTCGGAAGACCAGGCGCAGATCGAACAGTGGGCACCGCTGGTCATGCAAGGGCGCGACAAAGGCCAGAAAGTGGCCGCGACACGCATGGAAATCGGTACCGACGTCAATTTCGGCAATCTCACGCGCGGTCTGGTGAAATACCTGACGGACAGCCATGGCATGGTTCTGCACCTGCGCCATCAGGTGGAAGACATCCAGCGCGGCGCCGATGGCGTGTGGAACGTGACGGTGAAAGACTTGAACGCCGGCAAGGAAAAGACCATGCGCGCCAAGTTCGTCTTCATCGGCGCCGGTGGCGGTTCGCTGCCACTGCTGGAAAAATCGGGCATTCCTGAAGCCAAGGGCTACGGCGGCGTGCCGGTGGGCGGCCAATGGCTGGTCACCACCAATCCGGAACTGGTGGCGGCGCATGCGGCCAAGGTCTACGGCAAGGCATCCGTCGGTTCGCCGCCGATGTCCGTGCCGCATCTCGATACGCGCATCATCGATGGCAAGAAAGCCCTGCTGTTTGGCCCGTTTGCCACCTTCTCGACGAAGTTCCTGAAAAACGGTTCGTGGATCGATTTGCCTGCCTCGATCGGCACGGGCAATGTAAAACCCATGCTGCAAGCTGGCTACGACAATATTCCACTGACGAAATACCTGGTCGAGCAAGTCATGAACACGCCGGAAGATCGTTTGAAAACCCTGCGCGAATACTTGCCGAACGCCAAGATGGAAGACTGGACCTTGCAAAACGCGGGCCAGCGCGTGCAGATCGTCAAGGATGACCCTGTCAAAGGCGGCTTGCTGCAGTTCGGCACGGAAGTCGTCGGCGCCGCCGATGGCAGCATCGTTGCCCTGCTGGGTGCATCGCCAGGCGCCTCGACCGCGCCGCCGATCATGATCAAGGTGCTGCAAACGGCATTCAAGAGCCGCCTGGCCACGCCGGAATGGCAAGCGAAGATGGTGGAAATGGTGCCGTCGTACGGTCAAAAGCTGAACAACGACCCGGCTCTGGCCAACAAGATCCGCCACTACAGCAGCAACATCCTGGGTCTCAAAGCGATTACGCTGGACGTTCCCGCCGCTGCGCCAGCGCCGGCAGCAAACTAAGTCAGTCTGACCGGCAGGGAAGTTTCCTGCCGGCATGAAAAAAGGGGCAGCCTGTTCAGGCTGCCCCTTTTGCGTGGGAGAGTGCGTTCATTGCGGTGGACTACCCCTTGCCCGGCAAGATCAGCTCGGGCGTACACCCTTCGGCGGCAATGCCGTCGCAAGGCTTGGCCAGTGCCGCACCGTCCTGTGCCCGTGGCGCATGGGGCTGGCGCAGGTAGCGCGAGGTGTGGCGGTGCGCTTGCTGTGCGTTGCCATGCACGGGCCAGGTCAGGAAGCGGGACAGCTCCTGCAAGGCGCGCTGGTAGACATCGCGTTTAAATTCAATGACGACATCGAGCGGGACCCAGTACTCATGCCAGCGCCAGGCGTCGAACTCGGGATGGTCGGTCAGGCGCAGATTGACGTCGTTATCGCGCGCGCACATTCTCAGCAGAAACCAAATCTGCTTCTGGCCACGGTAATGGCCGCGAATCTCGCGCTTGATGAAGTGGTCTGGCACTTCATAGCGCAGCCAGTCGCGGGTGCGGCCGACAATTTTGACGTGTTCCTGTCTGAGTCCGATTTCCTCTTCAAGTTCGCGAAACATGGCTTGTTCCGGTGTTTCGCCATATTTGATACCGCCTTGCGGAAACTGCCATGAGTGCTCGCGCACCCGCTTGCCCCACCACACCTCGTTCTGGGCGTTTAGCAGGATGATGCCGACGTTGGGCCGAAACCCTTCACGGTCGAGCATAATGCACCTCAAACTTTCTGCGACAGTGCGTCCTTTTTTACATAATTACCCACAACTTCGCAAGCCGGCGACCTTTTCGGGGTGCGAAAAGCGCCGGAATCGCACCAATTGAGCGCATTTGTGTAAAGTATGGACGCATCAGCCAGCTAATCCTTTAAAATTAGGTTGATTATAACCCTCTCTTTTTAAAAAGAATTCACCGTTATGCGCGCCTCCCGTTTTTTTATTTCCACACTTAAAGATGCACCTTCTGACGCGGAAATCGTCAGCCACCAATTGATGATGCGTGCAGGCATGATCAAACGCCTCGGTTCCGGCATCTATACCTACATGCCGATGGGCTTGCGCGTGATCCGCAAGGTGGAAGCCATCATCCGTGACGAGATGAATAAAGCCGCCGGTATCGAACTGCTGATGCCGCTCGTGCAGCCGGCCGAACTGTGGCAGGAAACGGGCCGCTGGACCAAGATGGGCGACGAACTGATGCGCGTGAAAGACCGCCACGGCCGCGAATACGCGATCCAGCCGACATCGGAAGAAGTCATCACGGACGTCGTGCGCACGGAAATCAAGTCCTACCGCCAGTTGCCGTTGAACTTTTATCATATCCAGACCAAGTTCCGCGACGAGCGCCGCCCACGCTTCGGCCTGATGCGCGGCCGCGAATTCACCATGAAGGACGCTTACTCGTTCGACCGCGACCTGGCTGGCATGCAAGCGTCGTACAAGGTCATGTTTGACGCCTACACGCGCATCTTCACGCGTTTCGGCTTGCAATTCCGCGCCGTGGCAGCCGACAACGGCGCCATCGGCGGTTCCGGTTCGCATGAATTCCACGTCATTGCCCACACGGGTGAAGACGCGCTCGTGTACTGCCCGACGTCCGACTACGCCGCCAATATGGAAGCGGCCGAAGCGCTGCCGCCAGCGGGCGAGCGCCCAGCTGCCGCCCAGGCGCTGACGAAAACGGCCACGCCGGACACCGTCAAGTGCGAAACCGTGGCTGCCCTGCTGGGTATCGATCTGTCGCAAACCGTGAAAACCATCGCCCTGACGGTGGAAACGACGGGCAAGGACGAGAAAGTCACGAAACAGCATTTCATGCTGCTGCTGCGCGGCGACCATGAATTGAACGAGATCAAGGTTGGCAAGGTTGCCGGCCTGGCCGGTCATCGTTTCTCGACGGAAGCGGAAATCCTGGAAGTCTACGGCACGATTCCCGGCTACCTGGGCCCGATCGGCACGAAAGCACCGGTCACCGTGGTGGCGGACCGCACGGTCGCCCACATGAGCGACTTCGTCTGCGGCGCGAATGACGCCGGTTTCCACTACACGGGCGCCAACTGGGGCCGTGACGTGGCCGAGCCTGCCATCGTGGCCGACTTGCGCAATGTCGTCGCTGGCGACGCTTCGCCGGATGGCCAGGGCGCGTTGGCGATCGAACGCGGCATCGAAGTGGGCCACGTGTTCCAACTGGGTACGGCGTACTCGGAAAGCATGAAAGCCACCTTCCTCGACGAAAACGGCAAGCCTGCGCCGCTGCAGATGGGTTGCTACGGCATCGGCGTGACGCGCATCCTGGGCGCCGCCATCGAACAGAACTTCGACGACAAGGGCATCATCTGGCCGGCGTCGATCGCGCCATTCGAGGTGGTGCTGTGCCCGATGGGCATGGACCGCAGCGAACTGGTCAAGGAAGAGACGGAGAAGCTGTATGCGGCCTTGCAAGGCGCTGGTGTCGACGTCATCGTCGACGACCGCGGCTTGCGTCCTGGCGCCATGTTTGCTGACTGGGAACTGATTGGCGTGCCGCACCGCATCGTCATCGGCGAACGGGGCTTGAAAGAAGGCAAGCTGGAATACCAGGGCCGTCGCGACGCGGAAGCAACCGGCGTGGCGCCGGACGAGATCGTCGCCTTCATCCAGGGCAAAATGGCGCAGTGAAGCGCATACCGGTAAGTAAAACGGCTGGCGCGCTCGCGCTGGCCGCCTGCCTGGCCTGCGCTCCCTTGGCGCAGGCCGGCAACCAGAAGGAGGAGGCGCTGGCCGACTCCGTCCGCCTGGCCCTGTCGCACGCGATTCGCGACGAACGCCCGCCGCAGCCCAAATTTGCCACGTCCGCCGATTTGCAGCGCTACCAGCAATGGCTGGCGCAAATGTCGCAACGCCTGCAGCGCAAGCTGCCGGACGCGCAGTTGCGCACGGAATTCCTGGAAACGGTCTGGTATGAAGCGCGCCGCGCGGGCTTGGAGCCGGCTCTGGTGCTGGGCCTGATCCAGGTGGAATCGGCCTACCGTAAATATGCCGTCTCGCTGGCCGGCGCGCGCGGTTACATGCAGGTGATGCCGTTCTGGACGGGCGTCATCGGCGACAGCGACCGCAGCAAGCTGTTCCACATGCAGACAAACCTGCGCTACGGCTGCGCGATTTTGCGCATGTACCTGGATATGGAGCGAGGGGATTTATACCTGGCGCTGGGGCGGTATAACGGCAGCCGGGGACGGGCCGAGTATCCGAATGCCGTGCGGGCGGCCTGGAAACAGTGGGAATTCAGGCCGGCCGGGTGAATGGCAAGCAAAAAAATGCCCCGCTCGCAGTGATGCGGCGGGGCACTCGCTCGGTGTTAGCCGGCGCGTATCTGATTATTTCAAATGATCGGAGATCAGTTTCGTCATTTCAAACATGGAGACTTGGGCTTTGCCGCCGAAAACTGCTTTCAGCTTGTCGTCCGCATTGATCATGCGGCGGTTGGCCGGATCTTGCAGATCGAGTTTTTTGATGTAATCCCATACCTTTTTGGTCACTTCCGTGCGCGGCAGTGGTGCTGCGCCAACAACGGCGGCCAACTCTTTCGATGGCGTCATTGCTTTCATGAATGCTGCGTTTGGCTTGCGTGGTGTTGCCGGTGCTGCCGCTTTCTTCGCCGCTGCTGGTTTAGCTGCTGCTTTGGCTGCGGGTGCTGCTTTCTTGGCTGCTGCAGGCTTGGCTGCTGCTGCTTTGGCTGGCGCTGCTACTGGGGTTTTTTTGGCTGTTGCCATCTTCGAGCCTCCTTAACAAACACATGGGAAATTGCGCAATTAATCGCACGGCTAATATTGGTGTGGATTTACCTTGTATGCAAGTGTTTTTCACGTTTTCACGAGGAAAAAGCAGGGAAATGGCCATGCTGTCGCCCGGGCGCACCGCTTGAGAGCGCAGAACGGCGTTTTTGCCCGTAAATGGCATGGTTGCTGGCTATGCGGGGAGGGGTATTGCGGGGGAGGGAAGAAACGATGCCGGACGCATGAAAATGCAATCCGGCATGATTTTATAACGGTGTTTCTTGACTTGAACTACGTCTCACGCGGCGTAAAAAAGGCCTTCAAAATCACAGCGAGCGGGGATGATTTGTGGCCGAGAAGCGCAAGCGCACTCTAGTGCGCTGAGCATCGCCGGCCGCAAAGCGCCCCGCGCAGCGGATTTTGAAGCCTTCCACTACCTCATGCCGGGCATCATACCCTTCATACTGCGCATCATCTTCATCATGCCGCCGCCCGACAATTTCTTCATCATCGTCTGCATTTGCTCGAATTGCGTCAGCATGCGGTTCACTTCCTGCACTTGCACGCCGGCGCCGGCGGCGATGCGGCGCTTGCGCGTGGCCTTGATCAGTTCAGGCTTGGCGCGTTCCTGCGGCGTCATCGAGTCGATGATGCCGCACATGCGGCGCACCTGTTTATCGGCTTGATCCATGTTCTTGCCGCCTGCCGCCTGCTGGAACTGGGCCGGCAGCTTGTCCATCAGGTTGGCCATGCCGCCCATTTTCTTCATTTGACCCAGTTGCGCCTTGAAGTCGTTCATGTCGAACTTGCCGCCGACCTTGATTTTTTGCGCCAGGTCGGCTGCCGCCTTGCTGTCGACGCCCTTGCGCGCCTCTTCTACCAGGGCGAGGATGTCGCCCATGCCCAGGATACGGTTGGCCATGCGGGTCGGGTCGAACGCTTCCAGGCCGTCGAGTTTTTCCGAGACACCGGCAAACTTGATCGGCTTGCCCGTGATGTGGCGCACGGACAGGGCCGCACCGCCGCGCGCGTCACCGTCGAGCTTGGTCAGCACGATACCCGTCAGCGGCAGCGCATCGTTGAAGGCCTTCGCCGTGTTGATGGCGTCCTGGCCCAGCATGGCGTCGACGACAAACAGGGTTTCGATCGGTTTCACGGCGCCGTGGACGGCGGCGATTTCGCGCATCATCTCTTCGTCGATACCGAGGCGGCCCGCCGTATCGATGATCAGCACGTCGTGGTAATGCTTTTTCGCCCAGTCCAGCGCGGCCAGGGCGATATCGACCGGCTTGTCCGTGCTGGTGGACGGGAAGAAGTCGGCGCCCACCTGGGCGGTGACCGATTGCAGCTGGGCGATCGCGGCGGGACGGTATACGTCGGCCGAGACGGTCAGCACTTTCTTCTTCTTTTCTTCCTTCAGGTATTTCGCCAGCTTGCCGACGGTGGTGGTTTTACCCACACCCTGCAAACCGGCCATCAGGATGATGGCGGGCGGCTGCTGCGCAAAGCTGATCTGCGACGCTTCCGGTCCCAGATCGGCGCCCATCAGGGCGGCCAGTTCGCGCTGCACTACGCCAACCAGGGCCTGGCCTGGCGTCAGCGAGGAAATGACATCCTCGCCCATGGCTTTTTCTTTGACTTTGGCGATGAATTCGCGCACGGCGGGCAGGGCGACGTCGGCTTCGAGCAGCGCCAGGCGCACTTCGCGCAGCATGTCGGCGGTGTTCGCTTCGGTCAGGCGCGCCTCGCCGCGCATGGTCTTGACGACTTTGGCAAGCCGTTGGGTGAGATTATCTAGCATGATGAACCTGCAATGAAAAGCTTGGGAGTGGGCGGCGCAAGCCGGACGATGGGCGTCATTTTACCTTATCGCGGGTGGCTGACGGTCCTGCGCTGCATCGCCTGGCGGTTGGCCTGCTTTTGAATTAGTTGGTATTTCTGCCAATGCCGCGATTGCATGAAAGGCATTGCACGGTTAAAATGAGAATAATTCTTATTTACATTCGCAGGCGCGTCGCGCTTGACCGGAAAGGGATGCCATGTCGGCCGCCGATTTTGCCCAGCAACAAGACCTGCACGCGCTCTACAGCAGCCATCACGGCTGGCTGCAGGGATGGCTGCGGCATAAGCTGGGCAATGCGGGCGAAGCGGCGGACCTGGCGCAAGACACTTTCATCAGCGTGCTGACGGCCGATTCCGCGCCGCAGATCCGTGAAGCGCGGCCTTTCCTTGCCACCATCGCGCGGCGGCTGGTGGCGCACCGCTACCGCCGGCAAGTGCTGGAAGACGCCTATCTAGAGGCGCTGGCTTGCCTGCCGCCCGAGGTGGCGCCCGCGCCCGAAGAACGGTTGCTGGCGCTGGAAGCCTTGCAGGAAATCGATGCGGCCCTCGACGGCTTGCCTGCGCCCGTGCGCACGGCGTTCTTGCTGGCGCAGCTCGAAGGCCTCAGCTATAGCGAGATCGCCGCGCGCCTGAAGGTGTCAGCCAGCTCGGTCAAGCAATATCTGACGCGTGCCAACCGCCAGGTGTTTTTCTCCCTGCCAGCATGAGCACGGTGGCAGACCCCGCAGCCGCGGCAGCCATCCGCGAGGAGGTGCAGCAGGACGCGGCCGAGTGGCTGACCGTGCTGATGTCGGATGAGGCAAGCGAAGCGGAATACGCCGCCTGGCAGCGCTGGCGTGGGGCCGACCCGGAGCATGAACGGGCCTGGCAGCATATCGACGCGGTGTCGCAGCGGTTCAACGGCATGCACCGCGGTGCGGCCGCGCAGGCGCTGGCCGGCACGCAGCAGCAAGCCGTCAATGGCAAGCGGCGCCAGTTGCTGGCGTGGCTGGGCGTGGCGGCCGGCGGCGGCATGCTGGCCGCGCAGACGGGCGCCTGGGATGGCGTGCGCGCCCTGCGCGCCGACTATCGCACAGCCACGGGCGAGCGGCGCGAGGTGGTGCTGGACGATGGCAGTGTGCTCAGCCTGAATACGGGATCGGCCGTGAACGTGCGTTTCGACGCCAGCCGCCGCCTGATCGAGCTGCTGGCCGGCGAGATCCTCGTCACCAGCGGTGACGGCATCGGCAGAGACGCGCCGCTGGAAGTGGCCACGCGCGAAGGCCTGGTGCGCGCGCTGGGCACGCGCTTTGCCGTGCGCCAGCAGGATGGCTACAGCACCGTGGACGTATTTGACAGCGCCGTTGAAATCCGCCCCCGCGACGGCATCGGTGCACCCTTGCTGCTGACGGCCGGGCGCGGCGCGGCATTTTCCCGCCATGCGCCGGACGCGCCGCACGCCATCGATGCGTATGCGGATGCCTGGTCACGCGGGCAGCTGATCGTCGACGACGTGACCCTGGGCGATTTCCTGGCCGACCTGGCCCGCTATCGCCCCGGCTTGATTCATTGCGTGCCGGAAGTGGCCCAGCTGCGCCTGTCGGGCGTGTTCCCGCTGGCCGATACCCAGCGTATTTTGAACATGCTGCCCAACTCGCTGCCGGTGCAGGTGCGCAGCCGCACGCGGTATTGGGTCAGCGTCGAACCGGCGCCATAGCACGCTGCGCAAAAATATTCAGCCATCCGGCTGCCCGTTTTTCGTTTTCGCGGCACCTACAGAGTAGGGCGCCTGTTTTTCACCGTCTCATGACGCCACCATCAGGAATTTTCATGTCGCACGCTTTGCATTTTGTCAGTTTGCCATCGTCTCACTCCGCACTGCGTCCGCTGGCGCAAGCGGCGGCCGCCTTGTGCCTGGCCGCCAGCCTGCCGGCGCTGGCGCAGCAGGCCACGCCTGTCGCTCCCGCCACCGAGCAAACCATGCTCGGCGTGTCCGTCACGGCAGGGCGCGATGGGACAACGGAAGGCAGCGGCTCCTACACAACGGGCGTGAGCAATACGGCAACCAAGCTCAATCTGTCGCTGCGCGAGACGCCGCAGTCGGTCAGCGTGCTGACGCGCCAGCAGATCGATGACCTAGGCATCACGACCCTGGACGACGCCGTGCAGTCGATCACGGGGCTGGTCATGCAAAAGGGCAACTTTACGGGTGATTCAGGCAGTTTCAGCGCACGCGGCTTTCCAGTCGACAACATCCTGTTCGATGGCTTGCCTACCAGCCTGGGCGCGAACGGCACCTTCAATGGAGACAATGACGACCTGGCCATCTATGACCGCATCGAGGTGGTGCGCGGCGCCACGGGCCTGATGACGGGCAGCGGCACGCCCAGCGCGGCCATCAACATGGTACGCAAGCGCCCGACGGCCACGCCGCAAGCGTCGTTCTCGGCCAGCATCGGCAGCTGGAGCAACTACCGCCTGGAAGCCGACGCGGCCAACGCGCTCAACGAAGCGAAGACCCTGCGCGGGCGTATCGTCGCGACGGTGCAGGACAAGAAGGATTTTGTCGACGTGCTGCATGGCCGCAATCACCAGCTGTACGGCATCATCGAAGCCGATTTGCGCCCCGACACCACGGTGACCCTGGGCGCCCACTACCGCAAGACGGATAACGACGGCGTCACGACGGGCGTGGTGACGGCCGCCGACGGCCGCTTTCTGAATTTACCCCGCTCGACTTACCTGGGCACCGACTTCGATGCCTGGCGCCAGACGGACAAGACCATCTTCGCCGAACTGGAACACCGCTTCGGCAATGGCTGGAAGGCCAAGCTGGCCGCCACGCGCAAGACGCCCGAGATCGACACGACGTTTTCCGGCATCAGCCGCCGCGGCGACACCCTGCGCTTCAATTCGCAAAGCTACAGCGCCGAACTGGCCAACACCAGCTATGACGCCTATGCCAGCGGCAGCTACAGCCTGTTCGGCCGCGAGCACGAGCTGACCGTCGGCGCCAGCCACCGCCGTTCGTCGAAAAACAGCTATGGCGGCTGGGCGCCGTACAGCTGGAAAGAGAACGCGCCGGTGATAGACCCCTACCACTGGGATGCGGGCAGCGTGGCGCGTCCCGTCATCAACTATGCGCAGTGGGGCACGGCCAGCATCACCGAACAAAGCGGCGTGTATGCGGGTACGCGCATGCGCCTGGCCGAGCCGCTGTCGCTGGTGCTGGGCGGGCGCGTGAGCTGGTACAAGGACGATGCCGGCTACTCGGTGGCGCGCGAATTCACGCCTTACGCCGGTGTCGTGTATGACCTCGACAAGCAGCATTCTGTGTACGCCAGCTGGACCGAGATATTCCAGCCGCAAGCGTCCACCGACGCCAACGGACAGCCCCTGAAGCCGGTCAGCGGCACCAATTACGAAGCGGGCGTGAAGGGCGAATACTTCGGCGGCGCCCTCAATGCCAGCGCGGCCGTGTTCCAGATCCGCCAGCAAAACCGCGGCGTGGACGACCTGGCCGGCCCGAATCCCTGCCCCGGCAGCACGTGGGGCTTGTGCAAGCGCGCGTCGGGCGAAGTGCGCAGCGAAGGCGTGGAGCTGGACGTGGCGGGCGCCCTGACGCCCGACTGGCAGCTGTCGGCCGGTTTTACGTATGTGAAGGCGCAATTTACGCGCGACAGCGATCCGGCCAATATCGGCAAGGATTTCAACAGCCGCTATCCGCGCCAGCAGCTCAAGCTGGCCACCAGCTACCGCCTGTCCGGCGCGGCGCAGGGCTGGCGCGTCGGCGCTTCGGTGTACGGGCAGGGCGCGACCGAGTCGAAGGAAGGCACCTACCATCTGCGCCAGGGCCGCTACGCGATCGTGGGCTTGAACGCCGCGTGGCAAATCGACAGCCGCGCCGAGCTGCGCCTGAACGTCAACAATGCGCTGGACAAGCGCTATTACCAGAGCATCTACTCCGATGTGTTAGGCAACTTGGTGGGCACGCCGCGCAACCTGATGCTGACATTGAACTACAAACTGTAAATAATCACTTTTGAATGATCTATCTTGATGAAGGATGCAAGGCTTATGGATGTGCAGTTGAATCTGGCCCACGCCAGCAATGGCGTGAGCCAGCGTGTGCCACAGGGAGCGCCGCGATGATGAAATCGGCCAACATGATGTTGTTCTCGCGCGTGCTCGCCGCCATCTTTGGCGGCTATGCGCTGACGTCCGGCGTGGCCGTGCTGCTGTCGGCCGTGCTGCCGCTGTCGCGCGCCGAAGCCGTGCTGACGGCCACCCTGAGCGCCTTCGTCGTCTACACCTGCGCCGTGATCTGGGTCTTTGCCGTGCAAGACCTGCGCCGCGTCTGGCTCGGCATGCTGCTGCCGGCCATCGTCTGCGGCGGCATCGGCATGCTGCTGTCGCGAGGTGCCGCATGAACGCCGTCAAGGTAGATAAAGTGGTCAAGACG
Organism: Janthinobacterium lividum; assembly: GCF_023509035.1. Taxonomy (NCBI): domain Bacteria; kingdom Pseudomonadati; phylum Pseudomonadota; class Betaproteobacteria; order Burkholderiales; family Oxalobacteraceae; genus Janthinobacterium; species Janthinobacterium lividum. The sequence continues at coordinate 1,903,890 of NZ_CP075583.1, forward strand.
CCACAGCAGGGCGGCTTGCGCCAGGCCATGGCTTGGCTGCATACGTGGAGCGGCCTGTGGATTTCCTGGCTGTTGTTCGCCATTTTCCTGACCGGCACCCTGGCCGTCTTCGACGACCCGATCGGCCACTGGATGACGCCTGAACACGCGCTGGAAGAGGCGGCGCACGCGAACGATCCGCCGCTGCCGAAGGTCACGGACCGCGCGCACCGCCTGGAACTGGCGCTCGACTTCATGGCGAAGGAGCACCCGAAGGCGGACATGTGGGAAATCTGGCCCGTGCAGCGTCCCGGCCACGGCCTGTCCGCTTACTGGTTCCAGCCCAGTGGCGGCTATGGCTCGGCGGATCTCGATCCGCTGACGGGCGCCGTCATCGAGCATGCGCGTGAGGCAACGGAACGCGAAACCATCGGCGGCCACCATTTCGTCGATTTCCACTACGAGCTGCACGCGGGACGCATCGGCGTGTGGATCGTCGCCATCACCACCATGATCATGCTGGTGGCGCTGGTGAGCGGCGTCATCACGCACAAGCGCATCTTCAAGGATTTCTTTACCTTCCGCCCGGCCAAGGGCCAGCGTTCGTGGCTCGACGCGCACAACGCGGTGGCCGTGCTGACGTTACCGTTCCAGTTCATGATCGCCTATACGGGCCTGGCATTTTTCAGCGATGACTATGTGCCGGCCCCCGTGGTGGCGCAGTACGGCATGGACAATTCCAAGAAGGCCTTCCTGGCCGACTGGAACGATGCGGGCAAGCCTGCGCGGTCGGGACAGCCGCTGGCCATTCCCGCACTGGAATCGTTCGCGCTGCGCGCCGAACAGGCCATCGGCCAGGAAATCCGCGCCGTGGTGCTGGACAATCCGAATGACGCCTCCATGCGCGTGTGCATGTATGGCTGGAACGAGGACGCGGATTTGCTGGAACGGATCAGCGCCAATTCGGGCAGGGCCTGCTATGCGCTGGCCACGGGCGAGCAGGTCGCCATGCGCCGGCCGGGCGAGTCGGATACGGGCGGCGCCGGTCTGACGCGCTCCGTCATGTCGAACTTGCACATGGTCGGCTTTGGCGGCACGCCGATGCGCTGGCTGTACTTCTTCTGCGGCCTGGCCGGTACGGCCATGATGGGCACGGGCGCCATCCTGTTCCTGGTCAAGCGGCGCCAGAAGTCCGGCGGCGAGTTCGGCGCCTACACGCAGCGCGTGTACCGCGTCATCGAATGCCTGAACGTGGCGGCGATTGCCGGCCTGGCCATCGCCTGCGTGGGCTTCCTGTGGGCCAACCGCCTGATCCCCGTCGGCCTCGAGCACCGCGCCGGCTGGGAAGTGCGCGCCTTCTTCGGCGTCTGGTTCCTGATGCTGGTGCACGCCTGTCTGCGCGCGGAAAAGCGCGCGTGGATCGAGCAACTGTGCCTGCTGGCCGCCCTGTGCCTGTTGCTGCCCCTCCTGAATGTGCTGAGCACCGGCGACAACCTGGTGGCGCAGGTCGCGCGCGGCGATTGGGAAAGCGCCGGCGTGGAACTGGGCAGCATGGCCTTCGGCCTGCTGGCCGCCTGGGGTGCGTGGAAAGTCCACAAGCGCAAGGAAAAACCGCTGAAAAAAGCCGCCGCCAGGGAAACGTCCACGGCCAGCCTGCAAGTCAATACGGAAGGACAGTCATGATTAATACCATCCTGTGCGCGCTGGGACTGTCGTATGCGGGCATGGCCAGCCTCTCGCTGGCGATGGACCGCCATCATGGCCAGGTCTGGGGCAGGGACGCGGCGCCGAACGTGCGGCGCGCGCTGCAACTGGCCGGCGCACTGTTGCTGGCGCTTGCCATCTGGCCCTGCGTGGCCGGCTGGAGCGCCACCGTCGGCGTCGTCGCCTGGCTGGGATTCATCGGTGCGGGAGCGCTGCTGGTGGCCTTGCTGTTGCCGTATGCCCCCCGATTGCTGTTGCGTAGTTCCCTGCTGGCAGCCGTCGCCGCGCTGGCAGGTCTTGTAACGTTCCTGCGGTGATGTTCACCGCCATTTTCAAGGATAGACCGATGTATTTTTCACGCCTGGCGACACCGTTTTACTTTACCTGCAACCGCAAGGAGGCTTCCTGATGGCGGCCCGCCTGCCTTCCCGCCGCGCCCGCATCCTCGGCGGCGTGGTCTTGCTGGCGCTGTTTGGCGCCGGTGCACTGTGGGCCACGCGCGGCCCGAGCACCGTGTTCGACACGGCGCCCGTCAAGCGCGGCAACATCGAGGCCAGTGTGACGGCCATCGGCACCCTGCAGCCGCAAACCTATGTCGACGTAGGCGCGCAGGTGTCGGGCCAGATCACGCGCCTGCACGTGCAGCCCGGCAGCGCCGTGGAAAAAGGCCAGTTGCTGGCCGAGATCGACCCCAGCGTGCAGCAAGCCACGGTCGACGCGGGCCGCGCCGCCCTGGCGGGCTTGCGCGCGCAACTTGCCGACCAGCAGGCGCAGCACCGCCTGGCGGGCCAGCAGCACGTGCGCCAGAAGCAGATGGCCAAGTTTGATTCGACGCCTTTGGCCGACCTGGAAACGGCCGAAGCCACCCTGGCCTCGGCCGGCGCCAAGATCGACCACCTGAAGGCGCAGATCGACCAGACCCAGGCCAGCCTGAAGGCGGACGAGGCGCGCCTAGGCTATACGCGCATCTACGCGCCGATGGCCGGCAAGGTCGTGGGCCTGGACGCGAAAGAAGGGCAAACCCTGAACGCCACGTACCAGACGCCGAACATCCTGCGCATCGCCGATCTGTCGGCCATGACGGTGTGGACGGAAGTGTCGGAAGCAGACGTGCGCCGCGTGCGCCCGGACATGCCCGTGTACTTCACCACCCTGGGCGGCGACCAGCGGCGCTGGAGCGGCAAGGTGCGGCAAGTGCTGCCGGCCCCGCCGGTGCCCGGTGGTTCCGCCGCCGGCACGGCCCTGGCGCCGTCGACCAGCAAGGTGATCCTGTATACAGTGCTGTTCGACGTGGATAACGCCGATGGCGAACTGATGCCGCAGATGACGGCGCAAGTGGTGTTTGTCACGGCCGAGGCAAACAATGTGCTGGCCGTGCCCTTGCCGGCCCTGAAACCATCGACCGAGGAAGGCGCCAAGCCGGGGCAGTTCACGGCCCGCGTGATGGATGCGGACGGCAAGGTCGATACGCGCGCCGTCACCGTGGGCGTGCGCAACCGCCTCAGCGCGGAAGTGCTGCAAGGCTTGCGCGAAGGCGAATTGCTGGTCACGGGCGAGCAGCCGGCCAGCAGCGGCGCCAGCAGGTTCCAGCTGTGAGCGCCATGAGCGAGGCCGCATCATTGGGACAAGCAGGAGAGTCTGGCCAGCCGCCGCCTCTGATTGAACTGCAGGGTATCCGCAAGCGCTACGGCGGTCATGACGGCGCGCCGGCCGTGGAAGTGCTGCGCGGCCTGACCCTGTCGATAGGCGCCGGCGAATTCGTCGCCATCGTGGGGGCGTCCGGTTCCGGTAAATCGACCCTGATGCATCTGCTCGGGTGCCTTGACCGTCCCAGCGACGGCACCTACCGCTTCGCCGGCCAGGACGTGGCCAGCCTGAATCCCGATGAACTGGCGTGGCTGCGGCGCGAAGCGTTCGGCTTCGTCTTCCAGGGTTATCACCTGATCGCCACCGAATCGGCGCGCGAAAACGTGGAAGTGCCGGCCCTGTACGCGGGCATGCCGGCCGCCGCCCGCCACGCCCGCTCGGAAGCGCTGCTCAAGCGCCTGGGCCTGGGTGAGCGGCTCGACCACCGGCCGAATCAATTGTCGGGCGGGCAGCAGCAGCGCGTGTCGATTGCGCGCGCCCTGATGAATGGCGGACGCATCATCCTCGCCGATGAACCGACGGGAGCCCTGGACAGCAGCAGCGGCGCCGAAGTCATGGCGCTGCTGGGCGAACTGGCCGACGCGGGCCACACCATCATCCTCATTACGCATGACCGCAAGGTGGCGGCCCAGGCGCGCCGCGTGATCGAGATCAGCGATGGCGAAATCATCGCAGACTCGGGCGCCATCGCCATCCCCGCCACGTCGACGGCCCTGCCGCCGCTGGACATGTCGCGCGCCGCCCACTGTGCGCACGATGGGGGCGCGTCGCTGGGCACGGAATTGCTCGACGCGGCGCGCGCCGCCTGGCGCGTGCTGTGGATCAACCGCTTCCGCACGGGCTTGACGCTGCTGGGCATCGTCATCGGCGTGGCCTCCGTGATCGTCATGCTGGCCATCGGCCTGGGCACGCGCCAGCAGGTGATGGCGCAGCTGGGCGCGTTCGGCTCGAACTTGCTGTACATGGCGTCGCGCGGCGAAAGCTCGCGCATCCCCGGGCGCAGCATCACCCTGGCCGACCTCGATGCGCTGAAAGACGTGCCGGGCATCACCCACGTGCTGCCGAATGTCACGGGCAACAAGGTGATACGCCACGGCAACCTCGACGTACAGACCTATGTGCGCGGCACGGGGCCGGCCCTGCCGCAGATCCAGACCTGGCCGCTGGCCAAGGGCGGCTTCTTTACGGAGGAAGACGAGCGCGAGATGGCCACCGTGGCCGTGCTGGGCGCGCACCTGGCGGAAAAGCTGATGCCCGACGTGGCCAACCCCGTGGGGCAGAGCATCCTGATCGGCAACGTGCCGTTCCAGGTGATCGGTGTGATGAGCGCGAAGGGCGCGCTGACGGGGGAGAAGGATGAAGATGACGTGCTGCTGTTGCCGTTTTCCACGGCCGGCATCCGCGTCTTCGGCCAGCGCGAGCCGACGTACACGGTGATGGCGGTGGCCGACGTCAAGCGCGTGACCGAGGTGGAGGCGGCGGTCGACGCCACCATGTTCGAGCGCCACCGCATCCGCGACTATGGCATCAGCAACGCGGCCGCGTCGATCGCCGCCGAAGCCAAGACGCAGGACAACATGACCATGATGCTCAGCCTGATCGCGGCAGTCTCCCTGGTGGTGGGGGGCATCGGCGTCATGAACGTGATGCTGATGACGGTGCGCGAGCGCACGCGCGAAATCGGCATCCGCATGGCGACGGGCGCGCGCCGGCGCGACATCCTGCGCCAGTTCCTCACCGAAGCCGTGCTGGTGTCGGTGGTGGGCGGCGTGGCCGGCATCGTGGTCGGCGTGACGGTGGCCGGCTTGCTGCTGGTATGGGACGTACCGGTGATCTTTTCACTGAGCGCCATCGCCGGCGCGTTTGCCTGCGCCGTGGTGACGGGGCTGGTGTTTGGCTTCATGCCGGCGCGCAAGGCGTCGGGACTCGATCCTGTCGTGGCGCTGGCCGGGCAGTAAGCCGGCTGTTGTAACAATGCCGGCAGCGTGGCTGCCGGCAAAAAAATGTTGCCCTGGCTCTAACACGCGGTACTATCTCCCCATAATAAAAAAAGCTGTGTTTCGCGTAGTTTTGCCCTTGCGGGCACACACCAATCACCACAGGAGAACCCGATGCAGCAAAAATCAATCTTGAAGACCGGTATCGCCGCCGCCGTCATGCTGGCCTTCGGCATGGGCGCCGTCCAGGCACAGGCGCAGGAAGTCGTACGCTTGGGCAACTTGAAATTCGCCCATTACGGCGCCGTGTCGTACATCAAGGAAATCGCGCCCAAGTGCGGCATCAAGGTCGAAGAGCATATCTTCGCCAAGGGCCTCGACGTGATGCAGGCGATTATCGCGGGCGAGCTGGACGTGGGGGCGACGGCGTCCGAAGCGGCCATTTCCGGCCGCGCCGGCGGTGCGCCCATCTACGTGGTGGCCGGCTTTGCCAAGGGCGGTGCGCGCCTGGTGGCGGGCGCCGGGCAAAAGATCGCCAGCGTCAAGGAACTCAAGGGCAAGCGCGTGGGCGTGACGCGCGGCGGGATCCAGGAAGTGCTGCTGCTGGCCGAGCTGTCGCAGGCGGGCCTGACGTATTCCGAAACCAAGGGCAAGGACGTGCAGCTGGTGTTCCTGGCCTACGCCGACTTGAACCAGGCGCTGATGGGCAAGAATATCGACGCCATGATGCAGTCGGAACCGCAATCGTCGCAAGCCATCAACAAGGGCTTCGGCACCGAAGTCATCAAACCGTACGACACGCCGATCGGCGAACCCGTTCGGACCATGGTGATGACGGAAAAAGTTCTACAAGGAACGCCGTCCCGTCGCGGAAAAATTCATGCGCTGCTTCGTCGAAGCCACCAAGGCCTTTATCGACAACAAGGCGACGGCGGAAAAGTATGTGCGCGAAGTCGTGTTCCGCGGCCAGATCACGAAGGACGACTTCGACGACGCGATCAGCAATTCGCCGTATTCGTATGACATCACGCCAGAGCATATCCAGGTGACCACGGACGTGATGGTGAAAACGGGCGTGGGCCGCATGACGAAACCGCCCGTGGCCAAGGACTGGGTCAAGACGGACTTGCTGGAGCAGGCGAAAAAGAGCCTGAATGTGAAGTAAATCAGGAAACCATGAAAAAAAACTCCGCGCCAGTGCTGGCGCGGAGTTTGTGGCGGGGCGGCCTTAGCGGGCGTTAAAACCCATCCAGCCCTTCTCCGTCTGCCGGAAGCTCAGCGTGTAGATGCGGGTCAGCTCATCGCCTTTCTTGAGCTGGCGGTTGATGATGGCGCCGTAATTGTCTTGCACGATCTGGTCCGACCATTGCAGCAGGTTCTCGAAACGCTCGGCCGTCATCGCTGCCTGGCGGGCCAGCAGCGGCGCGGGAATCGCCTTCTTTTCCTGCTGTTGCGCCCAGAAGTCGCGGAAAACCTTGTTCTCTCCGCCCATGCCGCGCGCCATCAGGCCCAGGCCCATGGTCATGCCCACGGAGCTGTCCGTCTTCGCCTCTGCTTCGAGCTTGTCGGCCACGTCGGCCAGCAATTCCAGGTAACCCACCTTGGCGCGCAGGATGGCCGAGCCCTTGATTTCGTACTGTTCGTTTTCTTTCCAGCCATTGAGCTTTTCCAGCTTCGCGATGTCGAAGTACTGCTTGTACAGGTCATAGCTTTGGATCGACGTACGGAAGTACTCTTCATACGTGGAGTGGGAAGGCGTATCTTTCATGCAGCCGCTTAAGACCGTGCAGGCGGCCAGCAGGAGACAGGTCCAGGAAAATTTTCGAAAAGACATGGCGAGGGGGGCGGTGGCGTCAGGGTGGATAATATTGCTACGTGGACATAATTATAGGACTGGCTAATCAGGATGGCAACGTGCCTGCGGCGCGGCGACCGTGCGTCGCAAGAAAGATTGCCGAAATCTTGAGGGTGCGCCACCCCGTTGCGCCTCAGGCGCGATATCATGGCAGGCTTGCGGCATTGGATGGCGGCGTCGTGCCTGTCACCCGGGCTGTCGCCTGAATCGCGCTTGTCGGCTATGGTGTAAACTTAAACTATGCAGATCTATTTCTTTTTCATCGCCGCCCTGTTGTACGCGGTGTGCGCGGTGCTTCCCTCATCGCGTGCCCGGCTCATTGCCGGCCTGACCGGCGTCGCCTGGCTGGCCCACGCCGCCACCCTGTGGTTCGACCTGATGGCGCCGGGCACCTTGCGCTTCGGCTTTTCAGCCATGCTGTCGGCCGCGCTGTGGGTCTCGGTGGGTGCCTACTGGATAGAGAACCGCAATTTCAGCCTGGACGGACTGCGCCGCATGGTCATGCCCAGCGCCGTCATCGCCATCGGCCTGGCCTGGGCCTTTCCTGGCAGCCAGGTCAGCATGGAAGGCAAGTCGGCCGTCTTCGGCTGGCATATCGCGGTGGCCGTGCTCGCCTACAGCACCTTGACGATTGCCGCCTTTCACGCCGTACTGATGGCGCTGCAGGAATCGCGCCTGCATACGCGCAGCGAAAGCCGCGGCTTCATCGGCACGGCGCTGGACCAGCTGCCAGCCTTGCTGACGATGGAAAAGCTGCTGTTCCGCATGATCGGCCTGGGCTTCATCCTGCTCAGCCTGACCGTGCTGTCGGGCATCGTGTTTTCCGAGCAATTATTTGGCAAGGCGCTCAACTGGGATCACAAATCCGTGTTTACCATGCTGTCGTGGCTGTTGTTTGCCTCACTGCTGGCAGGCCGCCGCTTTCGCGGCTGGCGCGGCAAGACGGCCCTGAGTTTTACGCTGGCCGGATTCGCCACCTTGCTGCTGGCCTATGTCGGCAGCCGTTTTGTACTGGAAGTGGTTTTACACCGAGGATACGCATGACACGTGTTTTATTCTGGCTGGCACTGGTGTTCCTGGTGCTGTTTGCTATCCGCAGCAAAATCCGTGGCATGCAGCAACGGGCCCGCGCGCAACAGCAGCAGCGGCCGAACCCGTATGCGCCGCCGGTGCGGCCGCAGGAATTGCCGGATGCCGAGCTGATGCTGTGCTGCGCCCACTGCGGCGTGTACTACCCGGCTTCAGAAAACGTGCAGGCCAAGGGCCACGACTACTGCAGCCACGCGCACGCCACGCTGTAAGGGCAGGCCCGCGCACGTTGCTCATCCGTATCGTAACGTCCCCCGGCATCCGTCCGGCGTAGCATCTGCAGCAAGCGGTTCGCCACCGCCATTGCAGAAAGGCGCGTCCCATGTCCAGCCCCAGCCTCAGCCCGCATACAGTGAACTCCGCCGGCATGCCGCCGGCGCCGCAACTGAGCGGCAACTCGCTGCCCATGCAGGCGCTGCGCGCGCAGATCGGCCGCATCGCCCGCTGTGGCGCGCCGGTGGCCATCCGCGGCGAATCGGGCACGGGCAAGGAACTGGCGGCGCGCGCCATCCATGCACAGGGCGCGCGCGCCAGCTTCCCGTTTATCGCCGTCAATTGCGGCGCCATTCCCGAAGCGCTGATGGAAGCGGAATTCTTCGGCTGCCGCCCGGGCGCCTATACGGGCGCGCTGCACGAGCGCCAGGGCTTGTTCCAGGCGGCCCATGGCGGCAGTTTGCTGCTCGACGAAGTCGATGATCTGCCGCTGGCCATGCAGGTGAAGCTGTTGCGCGTGCTGCAGGAGCGCCGCGTGCGCAAGCTGGGCGGCAGTACTGACGAGGCCATCGACGTGCGCATCCTGTGCGCCAGCCAGCATGGCCTGGCGCGCGGCGTGGCCGCCGGCACGTTTCGCCAGGACCTGTTTTACCGCCTTAATGTGATCGAGCTGGCGCTGCCGCCGCTGCGCGAGCGGCGCGGCGATCTGCAGGTATTATGTGAGGTGATCCTCGCGCGCCTGTCGCCAGGCCGGGCCGTGAGCCTGGCGCCGCCGGTGCTGGCGGCCCTGGCCGCGTATGCGTTTCCCGGCAATGTGCGCGAACTGGAAAACGTGCTGGAGCGGGCGCTGGCCTTTGCCGACGGCGGCGTGATCGCGCCCGACGGGCTGGCCTTGCCGTCCGCTGCGGGCGCCATGCCGTTGCGGGCGGCGCCGGCACTGCCGGCCGTGCCGGAGCGGCAACTGTGCCTGCCCGGCATGGCGCCGCATGGCGTGGCCCACGTCCTGCCGCTGGACGTGTACTTGCGCCAGGCCGAGCGCGACATGATCATGCTGGCGCTGGTGCAGGCGCGCTACCACCGCGCGCGGGCGGCGCGCCAGCTGGGCCTCAGCGTGCGCCAGTTGCGTTACCGCATGCAGAAATTGACGATACAGGAAGCCTTACTTGATGAGCGCATGGACGATAGATGAAGACGGCTGGTGCGACGGCGCGCTGCGCTATGACTCGCCATACCACGATGCGCGCCCTGACGGTGCGCAAGTCGATTTGCTGGTGATCCATAATATCAGCTTGCCGGGCGGCCACTTTGGCGGACCGCATGTGTCGGACTTGTTTACCGGCCGGGTAGATTATAATGCCGATCCTTCTTTCGCCGACCTGCGTGGCTTGCAGGTGTCGGCGCACTTTTTTGTGCGGCGCGATGGTGCGCTGTTGCAATATGTTTCTACTGATCAACGTGCCTGGCATGCGGGCGTGTCCACCTTCGAAGGACGCCCGCAGTGCAATGGCTATTCCATCGGTATCGAAATGGAAGGCGCGGACGATGTGCCCTTCCAGCGGCGGCAATACCATGTCCTGGCGGCGCTGACGGCGGCGCTGGTGACGCGCTACGGGCTGTCCCAAGTACGCGGCCACGAGCATATCGCGCCGGGGAGGAAGACGGATCCGGGGCCGTTTTTTGACTGGCATTTTTATCAAGAATGCTGGCTGGAAACCCTGCGCGGGCAAGCTGCGTTAGCGCTTACTTCGCGGGGATTGGGCTTTCCATCCATGCCCTGAAAAGTCAACCGAAATCGTATATGAAAATACAAAAAATTACGCTGACGGATGCCGGAAAACTATTGCATCGCCCTTCGATGGGCACTACAATTAGTGTAGAAGTTGGATGTAAAGACTATATGTAGTGCCATCACAGACGTTTTCAGAATTATTATCAAAGCTACCCGGATTGCTGATAAAGCACTGGAACTGGCGGTTTATCACCCTTGATCGTGTTTCGCGCCAGCCGGGCAGTGCGGTGTGGCGATATGGATACTGACACTGTTTTATGCATTATGAATTTACTATTTAGCAACAAATACCTGAAGAAACCCTGACCATCGGGCGTTCTATTCAACAACACACGCGGCAGCAAAACTGCAGGCTGACTTTAGCTGACAACGGGAGCTTCAATGCAATCACCACAAGATATTTCCATCCATCCAACGCCAGTATCGCCAGCGCCAGGCGCGGCCAACAGCGTAGCGAGCACGGGCGCGGCATTGGGCGACTATCGCATCATCCGCCGCAACGGCGCGGTGGTGGCATTTGAGCCTTCGAAGATCGCCATCGCCATGACCAAGGCGTTTTTGGCCGTTAACGGCGGCCAGGGCGCAGCCTCTGCACGCATCCGCGAACTGGTGGAACAGCTGACCGACGGCGTCGTCGCTGCGCTGGTGCGTCGCCATCCGGGCGGCGGCACCTTCCATATAGAAGACGTGCAAGACCAGGTGGAGCTGTCGCTGATGCGTTCGGGTGAGCACGACGTGGCGCGTGCCTACGTGCTGTACCGCGCCAAGCACATGGAAGAGCGCCGTCTGCAGAAGGAAGCGCAGGGCGCTTCCGCGCAAGTCACAGCGCCTCAGCTGAACGTCACCGACAACGGCGTGCGCCGCCTGCTGGACATGCAGGAAGTGCGTGACCTGATCAACGCCGCCTGCGCCGGCCTGGAAAAGCACGTCGATGCCGACGCCATCCTGGCTGAAACCGTGAAGAACCTGTATGACGGCGTGCCCGTCGAAGAGCTGCACAAGTCGGCCATCCTGGCGGCCCGCGCGCTGATGGAAAAAGACCCGGCCTACAGCCAGGTCACGGCCCGCATCCTGCTGCACACGGTGCGCAAGGAAGTGTTCGGCAAGGAAGTGCCGCAAGCGGCCGCAGCCGCCGAATACCTGACGTATTTCCCGCAATACATCGCCAAGGGCATCGCCAACGACCTGCTGAACCCGGTACTCGCCAGTTTCGACCTGGAACGCCTGGCGAAAGCCATCGTGGCCGACCGCGACTTGCAATTTGGCTACATCGGCCTGCAAACCCTGTATGACCGCTACTTCCTGCACATCCATGACGTGCGCATCGAAATGCCGCAGGCCTTCTACATGCGCGTGGCCATGGGCCTGTCGCTGAACGAGGCGGACCGCGAAGCGCGCGCCATCGAGTTCTACAAGCTGCTGTCCTCGTTCGACTTCATGAGCTCGACGCCGACCCTGTTCAACTCGGGCACCCTGCGCTCGCAGCTGTCGTCGTGCTACCTGAGCACCGTCTCGGATGACCTGGAAGGCATCTACGACGCCATCAAGGACAACGCCTTGCTGGCCAAGTACGCCGGCGGCCTGGGCAACGACTGGACGCCAGTGCGCGCCCTGGGCGCCCACATCAAGGGCACCAACGGCAAGTCGCAAGGCGTGGTGCCGTTCCTGAAAGTGGTGAACGACACGGCCGTGGCAGTCAACCAGGGCGGCAAGCGCAAGGGCGCCGTCTGCGCCTACCTGGAAACCTGGCACATGGACATCGAGGAATTCCTCGACCTGCGCAAGAACACGGGCGACGACCGCCGCCGCACGCACGACATGAACACGGCGAACTGGATTCCCGACATGTTCATGAAGCGCGTCATGGAAAAAGGCGAGTGGACCCTGTTCTCGCCATCCGAAACGCCGGACTTGCACGACCTGGTCGGCAAGGCCTTTGAAAAGGCCTACCTGGGCTACGAAGCCAAGGCCGCCGCCGGCGAAATACGTTCGTTCAAGAAGATCGCCGCGCTGGACCTGTGGCGCAAGATGCTGTCGATGCTGTTTGAAACGGGCCACCCATGGATCACGTTCAAGGATCCTTGCAACATCCGCAGCCCGCAGTCGCACGTCGGCGTCGTCCACAGCTCGAACCTGTGCACGGAAATCACGCTGAACACGGGCCCTGATGAAATCGCCGTCTGCAACCTCGGTTCCGTGAACATGCCGGCGCACATGAAGGAAGGCAAGCTCGATCACGTCAAGCTGGCCAAGACCATCCGCACCGCCATGCGCATGCTCGACAACGTCATCGACATCAATTACTACGCCGTCGACAAGGCGCGCAATTCGAACATGCGCCACCGTCCGGTCGGCATGGGCGTGATGGGCTTCCAGGACTGCCTGCACATGATGCGCATCCCGTTCGCCTCGGACGCCGCCGTGTCGTTTGCCGACACCTCGATGGAAGCCGTGTGCTACTACGCCTACCTGGCGTCGACGGAACTGGCCGAAGAGCGCGGCCGCTATGAATCGTATGCCGGTTCGCTGTGGGACCGTGGCATCCTGCCACAGGACTCGGTCAAACTGCTGGCCGAAGAGCGCGGCGGCTACCTGGAAGTCGATTCTTCGTCGGCCATGGACTGGACCCCGGTGCGCGAACGCATCGCCAAGTTCGGCATGCGCAACTCGAACTGCGTGGCGATCGCCCCGACGGCGACGATTTCGAACATCATCGGCGTATCGGCCTGTATCGAGCCGACGTTCCAGAACCTGTACGTGAAATCGAACCTGTCGGGCGAATTCACCGAGATCAACGGCTACCTTGTGCGCGACCTGAAGGCACGCGACCTGTGGGATGAAGTCATGATCTCCGACCTGAAATACTTTGACGGCTCGCTGGTGAAGATCGACCGTATCCCGCAAGACTTGCGCGATATCTACGCGACCGCCTTTGAAGTGTCGCCAAGCTGGCTGGTGGAAGCGGCTTCGCGTCGCCAGAAGTGGATCGACCAGGCCCAGTCGCTGAACATCTACATGGCTGGCGCATCGGGCAAGAAACTGGACGAGACCTACAAGCTGGCATGGCTGCGTGGCCTGAAAACCACCTACTACCTGCGTACCATCGCCGCTACCCACATGGAGAAATCGACCTCCAAGACGGGCGCCCTGAACGCCGTGGCAGTCGATGGCGGCATGTCGGCCAGCGCGCAGAGCGCCCAGGCGGCGGTCGTGGCGGCAGCAGCAGTGGCCGTGGCGCCGGTAGTGACAGCGGCAGCGGACGACGCCGATGGCGAAGCTTGCTACCTGCGTCCGGGTGATGATGGCTTTGAGGAATGCGAAGCCTGCCAATAAGATTTTAGTTGTCAGCCCGGCACGGTCGGGCTGATTCAATGTTGTTAATGTCCGTATTGTCCGATTCAACGGGCCTGTTGCGGATCGCCGGCTCGCCGGCATGGAAAGGAAGAAGAATATGTCGTTGTCATGGGATGATGAAACCACGTCGGCAGCTGTGCCGCGTCCGGCGCAGCAAGCGCCACTGGGAAATACCGAATTGAACCTGCCGGCAGGTGCCGAGCCGTCCGAAGCGAACGCCGAGCAAGTGGCGCGCCGCGTGAATGCCGACGACAAGCGCATCATCAACGGCAAGACGGACGTCAACCAGCTGGTGCCGTTCAAATATAAATGGGCATGGGACAAATACCTGGCCGGCTGCGCCAACCATTGGATGCCGCAGGAAGTCAACATGCAGCGCGATATTGAGCTGTGGAAAAACCCGAATGGCCTGACGGACGACGAGCGCCGCCTGGTCAAGCGCAACCTGGGCTTCTTCGTGACGGCCGACTCGCTGGCCGCTAACAACATCGTGCTGGGCACCTATCGCCACATCACGGCGCCCGAGTGCCGCCAGTACCTGCTGCGCCAGGCGTTCGAGGAAGCGATCCATACGCACGCCTACCAGTACATCGTGGAATCCCTGGGCCTGGACGAAGGCGAAATCTTCAACGCCTACAACGAAGTCAAGTCGATCCGCGACAAGGATGAATTCCTGATTCCGTTCATCAACACGCTGACCGACCCTGCGTTTGTCACCGGCACGGTGGAAAACGACCAGAAGCTGTTGAAATCGCTGATCGTGTTTGCCTGCCTGATGGAAGGACTGTTCTTCTATGTCGGCTTCACGCAGATCCTGGCACTGGGCCGCCAGAACAAGATGATGGGCGCCGCCGAGCAGTACCAGTACATCCTGCGCGACGAATCGATGCACTGCAACTTCGGCATCGACTTGATCAACACGATCAAGATGGAAAACCCGCAGTTGTGGACGGCCGCCTTCCGCGAAGAGATCAAGGACCTGTTCATGAAGGCCGTGGAACTGGAATACGCCTACGCGGAAGACACCATGCCGCGCGGCGTGCTGGGTCTGAACGCGCCGATGTTCAAGGGCTACTTGCGCTTCATCGCCAACCGCCGCGCGCAGCAGATCGGCATCGAGCCGCTGTTCGCGCAGGAAGAAAACCCGTTCCCGTGGATGAGCGAGATGATCGACATGAAGAAGGAACGCAACTTCTTTGAAACGCGCGTGACCGAGTACCAAACCGGTGGTGCGCTGAACTGGGAGTAAGCCTTTTTCAGTCAACGCCCAAAAGCGCCGTCATCATGACGGCGCTTTTTTTTTTGCGTGCATGGCGGCGGAAAAATGCGTGCATCATCCCGCCATGCGACGACGCTTGCGCCAGGATTTTCGCATGCCGTGTATGGCCGTATCGCGCAGCCAAAAAATCATTTCCGGAGACGCTGGCGGCGGCATTTGCCGCGCGATTGTGCGATAGCACGCGTATCGTGCAAAAAAGCGGGCGAAAACGTGTCGTGCCGGTTGCGCATTGACAAGGTTTTCGTGTACTTTATGAGATTGCAAATGCGAGCGTTAAAATGCGGGGTTTTTTAACCAGCGCGGTAGCGAAAAAACCTCGCAAAACAGGGATACAGATTTACACGGATATGCACAAAACCACACCGTTTTCGTCTGCCGCCGTGCCCGAATTTTTTCAGGCATGGCGGTTTTTTATTTGACGCATAGGTGTTGTGGCGAGCGCGATGCGAGGAGCGAAAAAACGCACGGCATCGAAAACGAATGACCGAATTCAGACTTTGCCACCGGCTGCGAGATAAGCAGGGTGGCACCGACGATGGCTGAAGTGCTGCAAACGTGAGGAGTTGCAGCAGTTCAGCTGGTGCCGAATTCATTAGCGCAAACGACCGTTTGTGCCGATGAATAATTCGCCTGGCCTATCCCTGTGGTGGGTCGGACGGGTTTAAATCTTGTAGCTTAAATTTCTCATCTCAGATGAAGGAGATACAAATGGCAACAGCCGCTAAGAAATCAGAAGTAAAGAAACCAGCCGCCAAGGCTGCTCCTGCCGCGAAGAAGCCGGCAGCCGCAGCGAAAACGGTTGCCGCTAAACCAGCTGCCAAAGCCGCAGCAAAACCAGCCGCCAAACCAGTCGCCAAAGCCGCAGCCAAGCCTGCAGCAAAAGCGGCTGCCAAGCCAGTAGCGAAAGCCGCAGCAAAACCAGCGGCCAAGGCAGCAGCAAAGCCGGCAGCGAAAGCCGCAGCGAAACCTGCAGCGAAGGCAGCAGCCAAGCCAGTAGCGAAAAAAGCCGTAGCCAAACCGGCCGCGAAGCCAGCAGTAAAAGCCGCAGCCAAACCTGTCGCCAAGGCAGCAGCCAAGCCAGCAGTGAAAAAAGCCGCAGCGAAACCTGCAGCCAAGGCAGCAGCGAAACCGGCCGCCAAGGCAGCAGCCAAGCCAGCAGCGAAAAAGTCGTCGCCAAGGCAGCAGCGAAGCCAGCAGCAAAAGCGGCAGCCAAGCCAGCGGCCAAGGCCGCAGCCAAGCCCGCAGTGAAAAAAGCCGCAGCGAAACCTGCAGCCAAGGCAGCAGCGAAACCGGCCGCCAAAGCGGCAGCCAAGCCAGCAGCGAAAAAGTCGTCGCCAAGGCAGCAGCGAAGCCGGCCGCCAAAGCAGCAGCTAAGCCAGCAGCAAAAGCAGTAGCCAAGCCAGCGGCCAAGGTAGCAGCGAAGCCAGCAGCAAAAGCGGCAGCCAAGCCAGCAGCCAAGGTAGCAGCCAAGGTAGCAGCGAAGCCAGCAGCAAAAGCGGCAGCCAAGCCAGCGGCCAAGGTAGCAGCGAAGCCAGCAGCAAAAGCTGCAGCCAAGCCAGCGGCCAAGGTAGCAGCGAAGCCGGCAGCGAAAGTTGCCGCCAAGCCAGCGGCGAAAGTCGCAGCCAAGCCGGCAGCCAAAGCAGCAGCGAAACCTGCCGCCAAGGTTGCAGCGAAGCCAGCGGCCAAGGTAGCAGCGAAGCCGGCAGCGAAAGCAGCAGCGAAACCTGCCGCCAAGCCAGCCGTAGCGCCAGTCGTGGCAGCCGCACCAGCAGCAGCGCCGGCAGCAGCTCCAGCGGCACCAGCCGCCGTGGCCGCCAAGCCAGCCGCCAAGAAGGCCGCGCCTAAAAAGGCCGCACCGAAGAAGGCAGCTCCTGTCGCCAAACCATCGGCACCTATCGCACCTGTAGCAAAAACCGTGTTGGCACCGGCTGCAGCCTGGCCATTCCCGACCAGCACCCGCCCATCGTAATTCCAACGATACGGGTGCCTGGATGAGGCAACACGCCGCTGTGTGACTCAATCACACAGCGTTTTTTTTTGGAGAATTAGTCGTGCTGATCGTTATCCTTACATTGATCGTTGATACCATCGCCACCTTGCTGGGCGGCGTGTTGCTGCTGCGCTTCTGGATGCAGGCGGTGCGCGTGCGGCCGCCCTCGTCGGTGGCGCAATTCACGTTTCAATTGTCCGACTGGCTGGTGCGCCCCCTGCGCCGCGTGGTGCCGGGCGTGGGCGGGTATGACTGGGCCAGCCTGATCGGCGCCTTCCTGATCGTGCTGCTGGCCAGTTCGGTGCTGTTTATTTCCGGCCATCCCGTCGAGGTCGTGCTGCTCAAGTCACTGCAACGCTTCCTGCAATGGATACTCTACGGTTTCATGGCCTTGCTGATCATCGAAGCCATCTTCAGCTGGGTCAACCCGCATGCGCCGCTGGCGCCGTTTGTACGGGCCCTGAACGAGCCGCTGCTGCGTCCGATACGCAAGGTGGTACCGCTGGTGGGCAGCCTGGACCTGTCGCTGCTGGTGGCGCTGATCTTGCTGCAGATCGCGCAAGTGCTGGTGGGGATGATTATTGTGGTGAGGTAATGCGAGAAGGTCGGCCTGGCGCTTGGGCGCAAGCCGACCGGACTACATATTAATAGCGGTAGCCGAACGCCGCTTCGAACTGTTCGGCAATGCTTTCAGGCGTAAACACATGGTTTTGCGCGCCCTGGGTGGCGATCTTGATGGCGCCCAGCAGGCTGGCCAGGCGGCCGCTGGTTTCCCAGCCCAGGTCGTTGGTGATGCCGAACAGCAAGCCGGCACGGTAGGCGTCGCCGCAACCGGTCGGGTCCAGCACTTCCTTGGCGGCCACGACAGGAATGTCGATGCGCTTGACGTCCGTATAGATTTCCGAGCCCTTTTCGCCACGCGTGACGATCAGCGCTTCCAGGCGGCTGGCGATTTCCGGCAGGGTCAAGCCCGTACGCTCCATCAACATTTCCATTTCATAGTCGTTGGCCGACACATACGTGGCTTTGTTGATGAAATCGATCAACTGTTCGCCATTGAAACGTGGCAACTGTTGACCCGGGTCGAACATGAAGGGGATGCCCAGCTCGGCCAGGTCAGCGGCGTGCTTGAGCATGCCCTGGTCGCCGTCCGGCGAAATGATGGCGACCTTGGCCGGCCCTGCATTGGCGATCGGGTTTTCATGCGCAAACGACATGGCGCCCGGGTGGAAGGCATTGATCTGGTTATTGTCCGCATCGGCCGTGACGAAGCACTGCGCGTTGTAGCTGTCGGCCTTGATCAGGATGTTGGCGGTGGAAATGCCCAGCTTTTGCAGGCGTTCCAGGTAGGCGGCGCTATCTTGCCCCATGACGCCGACGATGCGCGGGTCACCGCCCAGCATTTTCAGGCTGTAGGCGATGTTGCCCGAGCAACCGCCGAACTCCGTGCGCATGGTGGGCACGAGGAAGGAGACGTTCACCTTGTGCAACTGGTCGGCCAGCAGGGATTCGCCGAAGCGGCCGGGGAATTGCATGATGGTGTCGGTGGCAAGCGAGCCGCAGATCAGCGATGTTTTGGTCATGATAGTGTCTCTTAAGGGTAAAAGATGGCGATATGGTAGCCAGACGCCGTGAGCTGGTCTAATGCAAAATACAGTTTGATGGTTTGTTCCGAACGCGGCGCAAACCCCTTGCTCACGTCGATCGTGGCCGGCAGGTAGTCACGCGGCGCGATCACGCGGCGCAAGACCGGCTTGTCGTTGGCGTCGTTGAGTATCAGTTCGATGCTTGGCCAGGCTTGCACGCTGCGGCTCTGGTTGCGCAGCAGCGAGACGTAGGAGAAAGTTTGTTCCTTCAAGGTCTGCAACTCGCCTTGCTCGATGGCCAGCGCCTCGATCTGCGCCGGCAAGTCGACCTGGCAGTTACTGAGCTTGCACAGTGCGACCAGAGTCGGCTTCCACTGTGGAAATTGCGCCGCCAGCGGATTGCGGAAGGTGGTCATCACTTGCAGGAATAACAAAAGCAACAGCACTGCCGAGCCGGCTGCCATGGCCACGCGCAAGGCCTTGCCGCTCTGTTCGCGGCGCCGGCCCTGAGTGACGAAGGCCGGCTCGTCGTCGGCCGGCGGCAGGACTGGCTCCTCCTGATCGTCGGCTGGATCCGCTGCGATGGGGGCGGCTGGCTGCGGTGTGTCTGGCTGGTCGTCGAACGTGGGTTCCCGGCGCGCGGGTGCAGGCTTGTCCAGGCTGACTTTTTCGGCTGGGGCTGCCGGGGTTGCCACCGTTTCCAGGTTCGGTTCGCGGCGGCTATCGCGCAAATACGTGGCGAAGGCGGGCGCGTCATCGACCTGGCGGCGCTTGAAGGGCGCCATCGGCTGGGGCAACGGTGGTTCGGGCGCCTCTGGTGCAGTTGCTGCAGGCAGTTCGAGCGGTGCGTCGGCCGGCACCTCGGCAGGCAGGCTGACGTCGAGGTCCAGCTCGATGTGTTCGCCATTGTCTGCATCGTCCTTGAGCTGCGCCGTTTCCGGCAAGATGCCGAACGGATCGAACGAAGTGTCGAAATCGAGGGAATAAATGGGTTCGTCGTCCGTGGCGGACGGCAGGCTGTTGTCGGCCGGGTAACTGGTCGGCAGGGGTGCGGCAGGGACGGAAGCGGAGGTTAAAAACGGCGATGCCGCGGCCGGATCGACCAGCGCGGCATTGCCGTCAAACACTTCCCTGCACGTGCCACAGCGCACGATGCCCCCACGTAACTTCAATTGGTCAGCAGCGACCCGAAATATCGTGTTGCAATGGGGGCATTTGGTGGCGAGGGCCATTGCTGTGCTTATGCACCTTCCGCGCGGGGCGCAGGCGCTTGCGTGGTGCCCAGGCGGCCATGCAGGGCCACCCAGCCGTCTTGTTCGGCCCACACACCCAGCTGGATGAACGGTGCATAGGCAGCGGCCACTTCTTCCGCCTGGCGTGCCAGCACGCCGGACAGGATCAGCGCGCCGCCATCGGCGACACGGCCCGACAGCATTGGCGCCATCAGTTTCAATGGGCTCGACAGGATATTGGCGACGACGATGTCAAACTTGGCCGTGGCGTGTGCCGAGGTGGCAAACGTGTCTGGCAAGAAATATTCGATTTCGCACTGGTTGCGTTCGGCATTGTCGCGCGCCGATTCGATCGCTTGCGGGTCGATATCGACGCCGGCGACCGTTTCCGCACCGAGTTTCTTGGCCACCATGGCCAGGATGCCGGAACCGCAACCGTAGTCGAGCACGGTCTTGCCAGGGGCGGGGTTGGCTTCCAGCCATTCCATGCACAGGCGCGTGGTCGGATGGCTGCCCGTACCGAAGGCCAGGCCCGGATCCAGTTCCAGGATCAGGCCGTCAGGGTCCGGTGCCTCGTGCCAGCTGGGTACGACCCAGATATTCTTGCCGATGTGAATCGGTGCGAATTGCGACTGGGTCAGGCGCACCCAGTCCTGCTCTTCCACGGGGCGCATGGTAAAGGCGGGAACTTCCGCCATGCCGACAGCCTGGGCTGCGGCAGCCACGATGGCGGCCTGGTCGGCGTCGACGTCGGTCAGCGCCACCACGCGGCTGCGTTCCCACGCCGCTTCCTTCGGTTCCATGCCAGGCTCGCCAAACAAGGGCTGCTCGGCATCCGTGCCTTCATCGGCGTCTTCCACCGAGACCGACAGGGCGCCCGCTTCCATCAACGCGTCGGACATGGCCTCGGCGTTGTCACGGGCGATTTCGATGACGATTTCCGTCCAGCTCATGCGCCCGCCTTGATTTCGGACTTCTTGGCGATGCTGGGGCTGCCGCCATTCAGGTTCTTGCCCAGGTCCGGCATGTCGGCCAGTTTCTGTTCCAGATAGTGAATGTTGGTGCCGCCTTCGATGAAGCGCGCGTCGATCATCAGCTCGCGGTGCAGGGCGATGTTCGTGTTGATGCCTTCGACCACCATTTCGGACAGGGCGATCTGCATGCGGCGGATCGCTTGCTCGCGCGTGGCGCCGTAAGCGATCACTTTGCCGATCATCGAGTCGTAGTGCGGCGGCACGTAGTAGCCGGCGTAGGCGTGCGAGTCGACGCGGATGCCAGGGCCGCCCGGCGCATGCCACGAGACGATCTTGCCTGGCGATGGCGTGAACTTGAAGGGATCTTCGGCGTTGATGCGGCACTCGATGGCGTGGCCCGACAGCAAGACGTCGCGCTGGCGGAAACGCAGTTTTTCGCCGGCGGCGATGCGGATCTGCTCTTGCACGATGTCGATGCCGGTGATCATCTCGGTGACCGGATGTTCCACTTGCACGCGGGTATTCATTTCAATGAAATAGAATTCGCCGTTTTCGTACAGGAATTCAAACGTGCCGGCGCCGCGGTAGCCGATCTTGCGGCACGCTTCGGCGCAACGGTCGCCAATTTTCTCGATGAGTTTGCGCGGAATGCCCGGCGCCGGTGCTTCTTCGATGACTTTCTGGTGGCGGCGCTGCATGGAGCAGTCGCGCTCGCCCAGCCAGACGGCGTTCTTGTGTTCGTCGGCGAGGATCTGGATTTCCACGTGGCGCGGATTTTCCAGGTACTTCTCCATATACACTTCAGGGTTGCCAAAAGCCGTGCCGGCTTCCGTCTTGGTCATCGCCACGGCGTTGATCAGGGCCGCTTCCGTGTGCACCACGCGCATGCCGCGTCCGCCACCGCCACCGGCAGCCTTGATGATGACCGGATAGCCGATCTTGCGGGCAATTTGCACGATCGCTTTCGGATCGTCCGGCAACGCACCTTCCGAGCCGGGCACGCACGGTACGCCAGCCTTGATCATGGTTTGCTTGGCCGACACTTTGTCGCCCATCAAACGGATCGATTCGGAGCGGGGGCCGATGAAGACGAAGCCCGATTTCTCGACGCGTTCGGCAAAGTCGGCATTTTCCGACAGGAAGCCATAGCCTGGGTGAATCGCTTGCGCGTCCGTCACTTCAGCGGCGCTGATGATGGCGGGCATGTTCAGGTAGCTCAGGGACGACTGGGCCGGGCCGATACAAACGGATTCGTCGGCCAGCTTGACGTATTTCGCGTCCTTGTCGGCTTCGGAGTGGACTACAACCGTTTTAATGCCCATTTCGCGGCAGGCGCGCTGAATACGGAGGGCAATTTCACCACGGTTGGCAATCAGGATTTTTTCAAACATGGTAGGTTCGCGTATGTCTGTGAGAGCCGGCGAGCCGGCGAAACAACAAGTGTGAGGGGCTAAAACTGCAAACGGCCGTTGCCGGCCGTGTGGACTGGGTTTTAGCCGATCACAAACAAGGGTTGACCGAATTCGACCGGTTGGCCGTTTTCGACCAGGATCTGGGTCACGACACCGGCTTTATCGGAGTCGATTTCATTCAGGAGCTTCATCGCTTCGATGATGCACAGGGTATCACCTTCCTTGACGGTCGAGCCCACTTCAACATAGGCGGCGCTGCCAGGAGCGGAGGAGCGGTAGAAGGTACCGACCATCGGCGACTTGACCACATAGCCCGTTGGCTCGGCGGCGACCACGACGGCAGCTGCCGCAGCGGGGGCGGCGGCTGGCGCGGCTGGCTGGTATTGGGCTTGCATGCCTTGCGGCTGCATCATGACCATCTGGTTTTGCGGCATGGCCGACGATTTGACGATGCGAACCTTGCTTTCGCCTTCGGTAACTTCCAGCTCTGCGATATCCGATTCGGCGACCAGGTCGATCAAGGTCTTGAGTTTTCGTAGATCCATGTAAAACCCCTAGGAATGTAGTTTGTTTTATGAGTGATGCGGTGATGTCCAGAACCTATCGCCGCGCTAAATGCGTGCAGATCGCGTAGATTAACGTTTTTTAAGCGCAAAGTCGATGGCAAACCGATATCCATCGATACCCAGGCCGCAGATCGTCCCCTGCGCGATCGCGCTGAGAAATGAGTGATGTCGAAACGTTTCGCGTTGATAAATATTCGAGATATGGACTTCCACGAACGGGATGGCGACCCCGGCCAGCGCATCGCGCAAGGCAACGCTGGTATGGGTCAGGCCGCCCGGATTGATGACGATGGCATCGATCCCTTCCGCTCGCGCGGCATGGATGCGGTCGATCAGCGCGCCTTCATGGTTGCTTTGAAAGCAGACCAGGTCGGCACCGGCCGCCATGGCTTGCGCCATTGCTGCCTGCTCGATATCGGCCAAGGTGCTGGCGCCGTAGACCTCAGGCTCGCGCGTTCCCAGCAAATTCAGGTTGGGACCGTTGAGCAGAAGGAGGTTTTTTGCCATGTATGGAAGACCGTTTTAGCGAAAGTTCCGCATTTTGCCGCCAAAGATACGCATTGGCAAGAGAAAAAAGCACGCTCCGAATTTACAATTTATCCAGATCGGCGCGCAACTGATCAAATTTCAAGCGGCCCAGATAGGTCTTTTTGACTTCGCCATCGGCGCCGATCAGCACCGTAAAGGGCAAACCGCCCGTGGCATTGCCAAAATGACGCGACAGGTCAGTGCCGCTCATGCCGGACACATACACGGGATAGGCGATCTTGAACTTGCTGGCAAAGGTGGCAATATTGCTGGCCGAATCGATACCGATGCCGATGACCTGCAGGTTTTTCGCCGCATAGTGGCCTTGTACTTCGGATAACTCTGGCATTTCTTCCACGCAAGGTGGGCACCACGGCGCCCAGAAATTGACCAGCAAATTCTTGCCTTTCCATTGCGACAAGGCTTGCGTGGCGCCCGCCGCGTCTGGCAGGGACAGCGCATACAGCTCGTTGACGGGACCCGTCGCGCCTGGCGCGATGGCGGTCGTCAGCGGTCCCGCTTCTTTCCCCGCTATTTTCGCTTTTTCCTTGCTCAAACCGACGTAAGCGCCCATGCCGCCAAACATCAGCGCCACGATGGCGCAGGCGATCCAATTCTTTTTTGTCATAACTTTATCTATATCAATGTTAGTCGGCAGCCGGCACGCCATCGGCGAGGCTGGCGGCCAGCAGGCTGCGCAGCCCGGCGATGTCGGTGCGCAGCACTTTTCCGTCCGCCTTGGCTTTCAGCGCGCCGCGCATATCATCGAGCTCATACATGGCCGCGTGCACGCCTTCGTTTTTCCACAAGAAACTGGCTGTCTCGACCGCATCATAACGCGCTCCTTTGAAATGCGGGCTTTCCGACATGTCGAGCACGACATTTTTATTCAGCAGGAAGATGTGGATCTCCTTGGCGCTCTCGGCAAACAACTGCAAATAGATCTCGTCATGGGGGCCGGCCGTGCCATTGAGCACGGGGGCCGCTGAGCAGGGGATGAAATTGTTGCAACGCTTCCATCACCTGCAGCGCGATCGTGCGCAGCTGGAATAGCCGTGCCGGCTGGCTGTCGGCCAGGAACAGGGCATTGTATTGCCGCACCTGCTCTTCGATCAGGTCGTTGTCAGGCAGTACATTGGGCAGGTTCGGCGCGTCGCCCAGGACTTGCCGCGCCGCCTTGCGCTTGGCGCTGCCATAGTCGGCGCCATCCTGCGCCACGAGGCGCGCGGCAGCGGCGGCGATTTCCAGGCGCAACTGCGCGCTATCGTCAAATGCATCGTTCGTCATGAGCGAGATGATACTCCGAAGCGGAAAAAGTCATGGCGTCAGGTAAAATCCTGCACTTGCACTTTTTTATCCCACCGTCTTACTTACTAACCGAGCACCTTTCGCACTGATCACATGCATATTCATATTCTCGGCATTTGCGGTACCTTCATGGGCGGCCTGGCTGTCCTGGCCAAGGAAGCCGGCCATAAAGTCACTGGTTGCGATGCCAACGTGTATCCGCCGATGAGCACCCAGCTGGAATCGCAGGGAATCGAACTGATCCTGGGCTTTGATCCGGAACAAACCAAGCTGAACCCGGATTTGTATGTGATTGGCAATGTGGTTTCGCGCGGCAACCCGCTGGTGGAAGAAATTCTCAACCGCAGCCTGCCGTATGTCTCCGGCCCGCAGTGGATCGGCGAACACATCTTGCGCAATCGATGGGTGCTGGCCGTGGCTGGCACGCATGGCAAGACGACCACTTCGGCCATGCTGGCCTGGATACTCGAAGACGCGGGCTACGCGCCGGGCTTCCTGATCGGCGGCGTGCCGATGAACTTTGGCATTTCCGCCCGCCTCAGCGGCAAGATTGACGGCAAGAGCGCCGATTCGGACTTCTTCGTCATCGAAGCCGATGAATACGACACGGCCTTCTTCGACAAGCGCAGCAAGTTCGTGCATTACCATGCGAAGACGGCCATCATGAATAACCTGGAATATGATCACGCCGACATCTTCCCCGATCTGCACGCGATCGAGACGCAATTCCACCATCTGGTGCGCACCGTGCCCGGCATCGGCCGCCTGGTGTTCAACGGCGACGAAGCGTCGCTGCAGCGCGTGCTGGCGCGCGGTTGCTGGAGTGAAAAGGAAAGTTTTGGTCAGGATGCCAACTGGCAACTGCAAGAGCAGGCCGATGGCAGCTTCGACGTGTATTTCAATGGCCAGCAGGAAGGCCATGTGGCGTGGGCGCTCACGGGCAAGCATAACCGCAGCAATGCGCTGGCGGCCATCGCCGCCGCCCGCCATGTGGGCGTGCCCATTGCCCAGGCCTGCGCCGCGCTGGCCACGTTCGAGAGCGTCAAGCGCCGCATGGAAGTGCGCGGCGTGGTCAACAACATTACCGTGTACGACGATTTCGCGCATCACCCGACGGCCATCGCCACCACGGTGGGCGGGCTGCGCCAGAAAATGAGCCAAACCGTCGGCAGCAGCGCCCGTATCCTGGCCGTGCTGGAACCGCGTTCGAACACCATGAAGCTGGGCGCCATGAAAGATGCGCTGCCTGGCAGCCTCAAGGATGCTGACCTGGTCTTCGGTTTCGGCAGCCATGCCGCGCTGGGCTGGAGCCTGGGCGACGCGCTGGCGCCGCTGGGCAAGATTGCCAGCGCCTATGAAGACATCGATACCTTGGTGGCGGCCGTGGCCGCTGCCGCCCGTCCCGGCGACCAGATCGTGGTCATGAGCAACGGCGGCTTTGGCGGCGTGCACCAGAAATTGCTGGAGGCGCTGGGCCGATGATTTTGTACCTGCATGGATTTCGCTCGTCGCCCCTGTCGATGAAGTCGCGCCTGCTGGCCGCGCAAATGCAGGCGCTGGGCCGGGAAGCAGAGTGGCTGTGCCCGCAATTGCCAGCTTCGCCGAAACTGGCCATCGCACTGGCCTTGTCATTGGTCAAAGACGTGGCGCCAGCCGAATTGACGATAATCGGCTCCTCGCTGGGCGGCTATTACGCCACTTGGCTGGCCGAGCAGCTCGGTTGCCGCGCCGTGCTGCTCAATCCTGCCATCGTGCCCCTGATCGATCTGGAACAGCATGTGGGCGTGACGACCGAGTTCCATTCGGACAAGCCATTCGAGTTCAAGCGCGAATACATCGCCGAGCTGGGAACCTTTGCCGTAGAGAAAATTACTGAGCCGCAACGCTATTTCCTGATTGCCGCCACCGGCGATGAAGTACTCGACTACCGCGACATGGTGGCGCATTATCAAGGGGCGCAGCAGTGCGTCATCGACGGCAGCGACCATGGCATCAGCGAATTTGCCGATTACCTGGCGCCCGTGCTGGCCTTTTGCGGCATCCCTGCGGACGCGGCCCGGTGAGGCCGGGGTCGCTGCGGCAGGCGCAATGGCATGCGCACGTGAATGCCGTCAATGCGCCGCCGGCCTTGCGCCACTGGCTCACGGGCGGAGGTTCGCTGACGGCCAAGCTGAAAGCGCATAGTCAGGCATTTCGCGTGCAATGTTTGCACCAGGAAACAGCGCGCTGTTTGAGCGACGAGGCCGCCATCATTGGTTTTACACCGCGCAGGCCGGGTGTGGGAACGCGAAGTGTTGTTGCGTTGTGATAACAGACCGGCCGTGTTTGGCCATACCGTCGTGCCCATGCAGGCGACGGCCACGGACTGGCCCTTGTTTTCCGCGCTGGGCGAGCGTTCGCTGGGCACGACCCTGTTTGGCGACCGCATGGTACGCCGCGGTGCACTGGAATTTGCCCGCTTGCGCGCCGGGCACCCGCTGGTGCAGCGGGCGCAGGCGGCGCTGGCACTGGAAGGGCGGCGCGCCGATGACAAGTCGCTGTTTTTTGCCCGCCGCTGCCTGTATCAGCGTCACCAGGGATTGCTGCTGGTAACAGAAGTATTTTTGCCGGCGGTGCTGGAGTTGACGTCCATCACTCGCACCGTTGCAACCGACACATTAATAAACAAAGCATAACAATGAATCTATTTTTTGAAGAATCCGGCGATTTCAAGGTCGGCACGGTCCTGTCGCAAGCGGGTGAAGCGTACCAGGTCGAAATGGCCAGCGGCAAGCGCACCAAGGTCAAGGTCAAGGATGTGCTGCTGCAGTATGAAAAGCCGGCCCCGGCCGAGCTGCTCGAGCAAGCCAAGGCTGTTGCTGCCGAGATCGATCTCGATTTCCTGTGGGAAGTGGCGGGCGAAGACGAGTTCGGCTTTGCCGAGCTGGGCGCCGAGTATTTCGGCCACGCACCGTTGCCGCCGGAAGCGGCCGGCCTGATCCTGGCCCTGCATTCGGCGCCCGTGTATTTCTACAAGAAAGGCCGTGGCCGCTACAAGGCGGCGCCGGAAGCGTCCCTGAAGGCGGCCCTGGCCGGCATCGAAAAGAAAAAACAGCAGGCGCTGGTGCAGGCAAGCTATGTGGAAGAACTGAAGCAGAACCGCTTGCCGGCATCGATGCAGCCTATGGTGCTGCAACTGCTGTTCAAGCCGGACAAGAACACCATCGAATACAAGGCGCTGGAAGCGGCGTGCACGGAATTGCACACGACGCCGCCGCGCCTGATGCTGGCCGTCGGCGGTATTGCTTCGCCGAAAGACTTGCACCTGTCGAAGTTCCTCTTTGAAAATTTCCCCAAGGGTGCAGGCTTCCCGAGCGTGCCCGTACCCACCGTGACGACCAAGCTGCCGCTGGCCGACGTGGCCGCCTTCTCCATCGACGACGTGACCACCACCGAGATCGACGATGCCTTCTCCGTGCAGCCCTTGCCGGACGGCACCGTGAAAGTAGGCATCCACATTGCCGCGCCGGGCCTGGGCATCCGTCCGGAAGACGTGATCGACAAGATGGCGCGCCAGCGCATGTCGACCGTCTACATGCCGGGCGACAAGATCACCATGCTGCCGGACGAAATCGTGAATGCTTTCACGCTCGCGGAAGGCACGACGTGCCCGGCCCTGTCGCTGTACGCAACGCTGGACCCGAAAGCGGACTGGGCCGTGGTCAGCACGCAGACGCGCGCCGAACTGGTGCCGATTGCCAGCAACTTGCGCCATAACCAGCTCGACGACGTGGTCAACGAGGAAACCCTGGCCAGCGGCGAAGGCGACTATCCGCACAAGGCCGATTTCGCTGTGCTGTGGCAATGGGCGCAGCAGCTGGAGCAGGGCCGCATGAAGAAGCGCGAAGCGTTCGGCCTGAAGCCGGAACAGAATAACCGTGTCGATTTCAATTTCTATGTAGAAAACGATATCGTCACCGTGGCGCGCCGCAAGCGTGGCGCGCCGCTGGACAAAATCGTCGCCGAATTGATGATTTTTGCCAACAGCACGTGGGGCAAGATGCTGCACGACCATGGCGTGCCGGGCATCTACCGCAGCCAGGGCGGCGGCAGCGGCAATAGCTGGGCTGCAAAGATGCAGGTGCGCATGGTCACCCATGCGGCGCCGCACCAAGGCCTGGGCGTGGATCAATATGCGTGGAGCACTTCGCCCTTGCGCCGCTATACGGATCTGGTGAACCAGTGGCAAATCATCGCCTGCGCCGAGCATGGCGTGACTGCGCCGCTGGTGGCGCCCTTCAAGCCGCGTGACGCCAACCTGTTCGCCATCGTTTCGGCCTTCGACGCCGCCTATGCCGCGTATGGCGATTTCCAGTCGAACATGGAACGCTACTGGTGCTTGCGCTGGCTGCACCAGGAAAACGCGCGCCAGGTCGATGCCGTCGTGCTGAAAGATGAAATCCTGCGCCTGGTCGACATTCCGCTGGTCATCAAGCTGCCGGGCATGCCATCGGTGGCGCGCGGCGCCCAGGTGAAACTGGACTTGCTGCGCTGGGATGAAGTCGACCTGAGCATCGAAGCGCGCCTGCTGGAAATCGCCGCCGTGCCGGATGCGGCGGCCAATGCCGAGCTCGACTACGAGGAAGAATCTGGCGACGCAGGTGGTGACGAGGGCGACGTAGCGCCGGAAGCATCGCCGGAAGCGGCGAACCAGGTCAGCGACGCCGATGCGGAAGTGGCGGAACTGGCCAGCGAAGACGTGGTCAGCGAACCCGAGGTCAAGTAAGGCGCCAGTGGGGCCACCAAGGCGGTGCTGAAAACTGTTGCCGGCACCGCCCTTTGACGTAGAATTCAGCCATCTTGTATCTTGTGCTTGTTGCGAACTGGGTTGCGCGTGAAGTCTTTCCGAGAGTATCGTTTCCTGATGATAGCCGTGGCGGTATCGCTGCTGGCGCACGGCGTCTTGCTGGCGATGCATTTTGTCGCCCCGGCTCCGCAGCGGGCCGTGGCCACTGATCCCGGCCTGGAAGTGATCCTGGTCAATGCCAAGCATGCGAACAAGCCGCTGAAGGCCGAGGCCCTGGCGCAAGCCAATCTCGACGGTGGTGGACAGGCCGACAAGGGCCGCGCCAAGTCACCCTTGCCCGACATGCGCAAGGTGGAAGAGGGCGATAGCGTCAAGGCCAGCGCCCGGCGCATCGCCGAGCTGGAGCAGAAGCAGCAGGAATTGCTGACCCAGGCGGCCAAGCCGACGCCTTACAGCGCCGCGCCCGTCACGGAAAAGGACAAGCCCAATCCGCTGGCGTCCGGTTCGGACTTGATGGAAAGCAGCAAGGCCATCGCGCGCATGGCGGCCGAAATCAGCCAGACTGTGGAAGACCAGAACAAGCGTCCCCGCAAGACCTTCATTACGCCCAGCACGCAGGAGGTCGGCTATGCCATGTATTACAAGACCTTGCAAAAGCGCATCGAGGAAATCGGCACCCTGAATTTTCCGCAAAAGAATGGCCGCAAGATGTATGGCGAACTGGTCGTCTACATCCCCATCTTCCAGGACGGCACGATTTATCAGAAGGAAGGCGGCGCGCGCGTGGAGAAAAGCTCGGGCAACCCGGCGCTGGATGCGGCGGCCCTGGCCATCGTGCGCCGCGCGGCGCCCTACGGTCGTTTTCCACCGAATATGTTGTCGAGTGACAAGGATGACCTGTGGGTTGTCATCACCCGCTTCAAATTTACGCGCGAAGAAAAAATGGAAGCTAACCTGACTGGCGGCAGCAATTGAGTACACACGAACTACATCTTGATCAATATTGCGTCTTCGGCAATCCCATCGCCCACAGCAAGTCCCCCCTGATCCACGCCGCGTTTGCCCTGCAGACAGGTCAAGCCATGGCCTATGAGCGCCGGCTGGCGCCGCTGGACGGCTTTGCCCTGGCGGCCCGTACGTTTGCCGCCGAGGGCGGCAAGGGCGCGAATGTGACGGTGCCCTTCAAACTGGACGCGTGCGCGCTGGCCACCGAGCTGACGCCGCGTGCGCAAGCGGCCGGCGCCGTCAATACCCTGCGTTTCGATGGCGCCACCATTCTTGGCGACAATACCGATGGCGCGGGCCTGGTGGCGGACATCGTCCGCAACGCGGGCGTGACCATCGCCGGCAAGCGCATCCTGCTGCTGGGCGCGGGTGGTGCGGCGCGCGGCGTGGTGCTGCCCTTGCTGGAACAGGGGCCGCAGGAAATTTTCATTGCCAATCGCACCGTGGCCACAGCCGAGGCGCTGGGGGCGCAGTTTGCCGATGCGCAGGCTCACCCCGAGCAACTGCGCGCCGGCGGCTACACGCAGCCGGAGGGCCAGTTCGATATCGTCATCAATGCCACTGCGGCCAGCCTCGCGGGCGACTTGCCGCCCGTGCCCGCGGGTATCTTCGGCAGCCACACCCTGGCGCTGGACATGATGTACGGCGCCCAGCCCACCGTCTTCATGGACTTTGCCGCGCAGCATGGCGCGCAGGTGCGCGACGGCCTGGGCATGCTGGTGGAGCAGGCGGCAGTAGCGTTTTACGTGTGGCGCGGCGTGCGGCCGCAGACGCAGGACTTGCTGGCGCAATTGCGCAGTGCCCTGTGAGCGCCGGCAAGAAGGGCCAGCGTAAGACCGGCGGCGGCAGCCGCTACGGCTGGATCAAGTGGCTGTTCGTCGTCCCCGTGCTGGCCTTCCTCGTCGTGCAACTGTATTTCTTCCTGCAAATCTGGTGGTGGATCGACCACAATCCGTCCAGCACGGCCTTCATGCGCGAACAGTTGTCTGTCTTGCAGGACAAGAATCCCAATGCCACGATCAAGCAGACGTGGGTGCCGTACAACCGCATCTCGAATAATCTGAAACGGGCCATCATCGCTTCGGAAGACGCGAATTTCTCCGAACATGAAGGCGTGGACTGGGAAGCCTTGCAAAAGGCATATGAAAAAAACAGCAAGAAGCAAAAGGTCGTGGCGGGCGGCTCCACCATCACGCAGCAGCTGGCGAAGAATCTTTTCCTGTCCGGTTCGCGCAGCTATGTGCGCAAGGGCCAGGAACTGATCATCACGTATATGCTGGAAAGCCTGATGGAAAAGCAGCGCATTTTCGAGATTTATTTGAACGTGGTGGAGTTTGGCACGGGCATCTTTGGCGCGGAAGCTGCCGGGCGCCACTATTACCGTGTCAGCGCGGCCGGCCTGAGCGCCGGACAGGCGGCGAAACTGGCCGTGATGCTGCCGAATCCCCGCTTTTATGACAGTCACCGCGATACGGGTTACCTGAACCGACGCACAAGTGTCATCCTGCGCCGCATGGGGGCGGCGGAATTGCCTTGATGGCCGCTGGCTTTATTTCCATAAAATTAAGGCTGCTTAATTGGCACTATTGCGAAGCAGCATCTTAATCGGCCCCGTTGGTGCAACGCCGCACTTTTTCCGCGAAAAAGCGCTGCCGGGGGTGGTCGTGAAAAGGCCTTTGCGGGTACACTTGCGCTGTTTTCATTTTTGGCGCCAGCGCCAGCACATCACGATAACCCAACATCCGGCTGAGAGCGCGCATGATCAATGTCTTTGTATTACAGAATGGCCGGCTCAACCAGGTGCCGATCGACAGCCGCGCAGACCTCGAAAATGCCGAACCGGTGTGGGTCGACCTGACCGACCCCACCGATGATGAACGGGCCTGGGTCAAGGCCATCTATAACGTCACCCTGCCGGGCGAAGACGAAGTCAAGGATATTGAAGCGTCGGCCCGCTATTACGAAGCGGAAAACGGCGACTTGCACCTGCGCACGGACTTTTTGCGCGAAGAAGACGACGGCCCGTCGCGCGTCATCACGGTAGCCTTCATTCTTGCCCGCAAGATCCTGTTTTCCATGCATACGGACGACTTGCCCGTGTTTCGCCTGGTGCGCATGCGCGCCCGCTCGCGGCCAGGCTCGATTGCCGACTACATGGACGTGCTGCTCGACCTGTACGCCACCGATGCCGAATATTCGGCCGACGTGCTCGAAGGCATCTACCAGAACCTGGAAGAAGTCAGCACACGCGTGCTGCAAAAGGAGTTTACCGATGCGCACGCGGCCGAAGCGCTGAACGCGATTGCCCACGAGGAAGATTTGAATGGCCGTATCCGCCGCAACATGATGGATACGCGCCGCGCCGTGAGCTTTTTGATGCGCGGCCGCTTATTGAATTCCGAGCAGTTCGAGGAAGCGCGGCAGATTTTGCGCGACATCGAATCGCTCGATGGCCATACGTCTTTCCTGTTCGACAAGATCAACTTCCTGATGGATGCCACCGTCGGCTTCATCAACATCAACCAGAACAAGATCATCAAGATCTTCTCGGTGGCCAGCGTGGCCTTCCTGCCGCCCACCCTGATCGCCAGCGTGTACGGCATGAACTTCAAGCTGATGCCGGAACTGGAGTGGTCGTTCGGCTATCCGTGGGCCTGGGGTTTGATGGTCACCAGCGCCATCGCGCCCTTCCTGTACTTCCGCCACCGCGGCTGGCTGAAATAAGCCCTCTTTGCCGGGACGCGTCAGCGCCCCGGCGCCGCCACCGGATCTCCCCGGATTTCAAGGCGAGCGCAGCAATTTCAAAAATCAGCGATAATCACTGGTATTGCGTGGTATTGAATTGGTATTTGCGCGTCGACGCTTGCCTGGCGCCCCATTCTTTTCCCCGTTGGCTGCTTTTTGCAGAAAAGTATCGTCATTGAGACGTTTTCTGCGTGGTAGCTTCCGCCTGTTCCACCTATGATCGTTGCGATGCCAGCCTTGGCCGGCTGGCCGCCGCATTTCCCGTCACCGTTGCCTTCTGGAGAGTCCATGCCTGATACCGCCACCACCCTACCGCGCTTTACCCATTTGATCAGCGACTGCGATGGCGTGCTGGTCGACAGCGAAGCCGTGGCCCTGCAAGCGCTGCTGGAATTGCTGGGGCCGCGCCTGCCGAACCTGCCTGAGGGGGTTACCCTGCAAGGCTTGATCGAGCCGCGCCTGGGCCAGCGCCTGGTGCCGCTGATGCAGGATATCTACAAGGAGCTGGGCTTGCCGCAATTGCCGGCCGACGAGATCATGGCTATCGGCAATGCCGTCGACGTAGCTTGCGATGCGCAATTGCGCGCCGTGCCCGGCGTGGCGCAGGCGCTGGCCGCCATTCCCCTGCCCAAGGCCGTGGCCTCGAACAGCGTCAGTGCGCGCGTGCTGTCCTCGCTCGAGCGCACGGGCATGGCGCCGCTGTTCGATCAACGCGTGTTTACGCCAGACCTGGTCGGCCATGCCAAGCCGCATCCGGGCGTCTACCTGGCGGCAGCTGCCGCCTTTGGCGTGCCGCCGGGCCAGTGCCTGGTGCTGGAAGACAGCGTCACGGGCGTGACGGCTGCCGTGGCGGCGGGCATGACGGTATTGGGATTCATCGGCGGCGGGCATATTGCCGCCGGCCAGGAAGCGCGCCTGAAGGCGGCCGGCGCGCATGTCGTGTTCAGCGACATGGCCAGTTTGCCGGCGCTGGTGGCCGCAGTGATGGACACCGCGGTGGTATAACTTTACGCGAGCTTGGCAAACACCTTGCGCGCGGCAGCGATGGTGGCGTCGATGACGGCATCATCGTGCTGCGCCGAGACAAAGCCCGCTTCGAAGGCGGCGGGCGCGAAGTACACGCCTTCGTCCAGCATGGCGTGGAAGAAGGCGTTGAACTTGCTGCGGTCGCCCGCCATCATTTCCGCGTAGCTGGTCGGTGGGGTGGCGCTGAAATAGATACCGAACATGCCGCCGATGTAGTCGGCGCAGAAGACCACGCCGGCCTCCTTTGCGGCGGCGGTCAGGCCTTCGGCCAGGCGCTTGGCCGTGGCGCCCAGCTGCTCGTAGAAGCCGGGCTGCTGGATCAGTTTCAAGGTGGCCATGCCGGCCGCCACGGCGACCGGGTTGCCTGACAAAGTACCGGCCTGGTAGACGGCGCCCAGCGGCGCCATGTGGTGCATCAGCGCGGCGCTGCCGCCAAAGGCGGCCACCGGCATGCCGCCGCCGATTACCTTGCCCAGCGCGGTGAGATCGGGCTTGATGCCGTACAGCGCCTGCGCGCCGCCCAGGGCCACGCGCAAGCCGCACATGACTTCATCGAAAATGAGCAGGGCGCCGTGCTGCGTGCACAGTTCGCGCATCGCTTGCAGGAATGCCGGCGTGGCTTTCACCAGGTTCATGTTGCCGGCCACGGGTTCGACGATGACGCAGGCGATTTCCGCGCCGAAGCTGTCGAAGGCGTCCTTCAGCTGTTCCACGTTGTTATAGTCGAGCACCAGGGTGTGCTTGACGAAGTCTTCCGGCACGCCGGCCGACGTCGGGTTGCCGAAGGTGAGCAGGCCGCTGCCCGCTTTCACCAGCAGCGAATCGGCGTGGCCGTGGTAGCAGCCTTCGAACTTGACGATCTTGTCGCGTCCCGTGGCGCCGCGCGCCAGGCGCAGTGCGCTCATGGTCGCTTCCGTGCCCGAGGAGACTAGGCGCACCTGCTCGATCGACGGCACCAGGCGCGTGATTTCCTCAGCCATCAGCACTTCGCCTTCGGTCGGCGCGCCGAACGACAGGCCCAGCGCGGCCGCATCCTGCACCGCTTTTACCACTTCCGGGTGGGCGTGGCCGACGATGGCCGGGCCCCACGAGCCGATATAGTCGATATAGCGCTTGCCGTCCGCGTCCCAGAAGTACGGGCCTTCGGCGCGCGTGATGAAGCGCGGCGTGCCGCCCACGGAGCGGAAGGCGCGCACGGGCGAATTGACGCCGCCTGGCGTGGTTTTTTGTGCGCGGGCAAACAGGATGTCGTTCTGTGAAGTCGTCGTCATGATAATCGTGCCTTGAAAGTGGATCGTTGCCTGTGTCGTCTGGTCGGTGTTTATTGGGCGCCGCGCTGGCGCTGCTGCCGGAACAGCCGGTTCGGCACCAGCTTGCCCATGCCGTGGCGCTGCGCGTGGGCCAGCGCGCCGTTGGTAAATTCCTGCGCCGCCACGACCACCTGCGGCACATCGTCTTCGTTTTCCGCCAGGGCCAGCAGGGCGGTGGCCGCCGCCGACAGGGTGCTGCCGGCGCCGTTGAAGATGCCGGGCAGGTGCTGCCATACGTCGTGACGCACCACGCCGTCTTCGCCGAACAGGGTATTGGCGCGCAACTTGCCTTCGGCCGTGCCGGACTTGCTGGCATCGGCCGGCATGCCCGTGACGAGTACATATTCGCAGCCCAGGGCCACCAGGTAATCGACGTCGTTTTGCAGCGTGTCGTCCGGATCGGCATCGCGCCAGGTCTCGGCCAGGCGCTCCAGTTCCACCGGCGAGAGCACCAGCAGGGTCGTTTGCGGGATCAGCAGTTGGCGCACGGCCGTGAGGATGTCTTCGTCGTCCATGCCCTGTTCCGGCAGCGCCGAAATGAAGGGATCGAGGATCAGCGGCACGTTCGGATAGTCGGAGACGATTTCGGCGATGGCCGTGACGTTTTCCACGCTGCCCAGGGCGCCGATCTTGATGGCGGCGACGGACATGTCTTCCAGCAGCACGCGCGCCTGGTCGGAAACCCAGTCCGGGTCGACCGCCTGCACGTCTTCCACGCGCGCCGTATCGCTGATCAGCAGGCCCGTGGTGACGGACAGTCCATGGCAGCCGAAGGCTGAAAACGTGGCCAGGTCGGCCTGGATACCGATCGCGCCGACCGGATCGGACACGCCGAAGCTTAATATGAGGGGAGAAGTTTGGTTTTGCACGGCGGGTAGATTAAGATACCTAATTCAGCATTTTACTTGATTGAAGGGTGGCAGAACGTGAGTAGCAACGAAACAACGCAGCAATTCCAAACGTGGATGTGTCTTATTTGCGGCTGGGTTTATGATGAAGCGGCCGGTCTGCCTGACGAAGACATCGCTCCCGGCACGCGTTGGGCCGATGTTCCGATGAACTGGACCTGTCCTGAATGCGGTGCGCGCAAGGATGATTTCGAGATGGTGGCGCTGTAATTAATCGAGGTCCATGGGATGCCGCTGCCGCACGCAGCTATTGCGGCAGCCTGTGCTATGGTATGAAAAATTGTCGAATAATCACATGACGCGTCCCTTTCTACCTGAGGCACCGTCCGATGCCGTGTGCGCCAGCGCCACGATACTCGTCATCGACGACAGCGCGACGATACGCAGCGCGGCCGCGAAGATATTGGGCGAGGCCGGTTATCGCGTGGTGGTGGCGGAAAACGGCTTCGAGGCCCTGGCCAAGATCGCCGACTGCCAGCCGGCGTTGATCGTGTGCGACATTGTGATGCCGCGCCTGGACGGCTACCGCACCTGTGCGCTGATCAAGGCCAGTGCGGCGTATCACGCCACGCCGGTGCTGATGCTGTCGTCGAAGGAAGGCTTGTTCGACCGCGCGCGCGGCGCCATGGCAGGCGCCAGCGCCTGCCTGGCCAAGCCGCTGGCGCGCGAAGCGCTGCTGGAGGCCGTGCGCTTGCACCTGGCCGGGCATTTTGAGTAAGTGGTTTTATTGATAGACAACGCAGCAAGGAAGCAGATGGCCATACACACAATTCTGATCGTCGATGACTCGCCGACAGAACGCTACTACCTGAGCGAGATGCTGGTGCGTGCCGGTTATGCCGTCCTCACGGCGCAGGACGGCGCCGACGCGCTGGCGCAACTCAAGCAGGCCAGGCCCGACCTGATCCTGATGGACGTGGTGATGCCCGGTGCGAATGGCTTCCAGATCACGCGCGCCATCGCGCGCGATCCCGAACTGCAGGACGTGCCGGTGATTATCTGCTCCAGCAAGAGCCAGGAAACGGATCGCATCTGGGGCTTGCGCCAGGGCGCGCGCGATTACCTGGTCAAGCCGGTGGTGGAAGCCGAGCTGCTGGCCAAGATCGCCGCGATTTCCTGAGAATGCAGACGATGCCAGGTCACGGCGTGCCCACCGCGGCTTTCCCGTCCGCCGCCATGCCATCCTTCGAGACGGGCGCGCGGCAGGGGCGCTTGCGCCAGTATCAGCTGCAATTGATCGAGCGGATACAGGCCGCGCGCAGCGGCGCGCTGGCAGCGCGCAAGGAACTGGGCGTGATGCTCGGTGGCAGGCCGTGCCTGCTCGACCTGACGCAGCTCGGTGAAATCGTCATTGCCGCCGGCGTGCAGATCCAGGGCGTGCCGCTGGCGCAGGACTGGTACCTGGGCCTGGCGGCCATGCGCGGACGCCTGACGGGGGTCGTCGACCTGGCCCGCTACATGGGCGAACCGGCTTGCGCGTCCGGCAATCACTGCCGCATCATCACGTTTTCTCCCCGCCTGGGCCTCAATTGCGCCCTGCTGGTCGAACGCGTACTGGGCCTGCGCCAGTTGCGCACGATGCAATCGGTGCCCTTGCCGGATGCGCCGCAGGGTGTGCTCCCATCGTGGGCGGCGCAGGCGCTGCGCGACAGTGAAGGGCAGCACTGGCTGCGCCTGGACCTGGCGCAGCTGGCGCAAGCGGAGCGCTTCCTCGATGCCGGCTTTGGCGGCTTCCCCGACCACAAGGATATTTGCTGATGGGTGCCAATTCTCCTATCCTGGCGGCCGGCATGCCCGAAGCGCAGCACGCGCCCGGGGACCCGGCATCGGCGGCCGACCTGCCGCTGCGCCTGCGCGACGCGCTGGGACGGCGCAAGTCGCTGGCCAACGCGCCGGCCGGGGACTGGAAGCTGCCGCTGATCGGCCATTTGCCACTGCAAAAACAATTGAGCATACTGTCGACGGTGATGGCCCTGAGCCTGGCCGCCAGCCTGCTGTTCGTGGGACTGAATACGCGCAGCGGCAATATCGCCTCGGCGCAGACGCAGCTGGCCAGCGATGCGCTGATGCATTCGCAGCGCATCGGCAAGGCCGCGCCGAACGCCGTGCAAGGCAATCCGGAAGCCTTCCGCCAGCTTGAGGAAAGCCGTAATGAACTGAATCAGGATTTCCGCCTGATGCTGCGCGGCGGGACGTATCACGGGCGCGATATCGGCGAGTCGCGTTCCGGCCTGCTGGCGGCGGTGGCTGACGCGCGCAAGAAATGGGCCAGTAGCGACCGCGCGGCCAGCACCATCTTGCGCCTGAAACCGGAGCTGGGCGAATTCGACAAGACCTTGCAGCAATTGAATGCGCTGTCGCCGGCGCTGCTGGCGCAGACCGAGGAAATCGCGGCCCTGAAGGTGCAGCGCGGCGGCAATGCGCGTGACCTGGCCGTCATCGGCCGCCTGATGATGCTGAGCCAGCGCATGAGCCGCAGCGCCAGCGAGTTCCTGTCGTCGGGCAGCATCAGCTCGGAAACGGCGTTTTCGCTGGGGCGCGACACGACGTATTTCCGCACCGCCGTCGAAGGCTTGCTCAATGGCAGCGTGTCGCTGCAATTGGCGCCCACGCGCGACGCCGAACTGCGCGACCGGCTGGTGGCGCTGAAAGCCAGTTTCGACACGTACCAGAAGCTGGTCTCGTCGATACTCGACCGGCTCGACAAATTCAGTGCGGCGAAAAGCGCAGAGCAGCTGATCTTTAACGAGAATGAAGACCTGCGCCAGCGTCTGACCCTGCTGCAGCAGATGTACCACGTGAACCAGGAAACCCTGGGCGTCGCTTTCTGGATGATGGTCGGCGGCGTGTTGCTGACCCTGATCGCGGCGGCCGGCATCGGCAGGGTACTGCTGCAGGACTCCGTCAACCGCACGCGCGACGCCGAGCGGCGGCGCCAGGAAGCGGAAATCCTGCGCCTGCTGTCGCAGGAAAAGGAAGAGCAGGCCAAGGCCAAGAATGAGCAGAACCAGGCGGCCATCCTGCGTCTGATGAACGAATTGCAGAAGGTCGCCGATGGCGACCTGACGGTACAGGCCACCGTGTCGGAAGACATCACGGGCGCCATCGCCGATTCCGTCAACTACACGGTCGAGGAGTTGCGCGGCCTGGTGGGGAGGGTGACGGCGACGGCCGAACAGGTCAACCGCGCCTCGACGCAGGCGCAAAGCATCTCCAGCAAGCTGCTGATCGCGTCGCAGCAGCAGTCGCGCGAAATCCAGGGCGTCAGCGCCACCGTGGTCAAGATGGCCAATGCGATTACCGACGTGTCGAAGTCGGCCAGCGTCTCGGCCGACGTGGCGCGCCAGTCGGTGGCGGCGGCGCAGCAGGGTTCGACGGCGGTGGAAAACGCCATCAAGGGCATGCATGAAATCCGCGAGCAGATCCAGGATACCTCCAAGCGCATCAAGCGCCTGGGCGAATCGTCGCAGGAAATCGGCGAGATCACCGAGCTCATTTCCGACATCACCGAGCAGACCAACGTGCTGGCGCTAAACGCCGCCATCCAGGCCGCCTCGGCCGGCGAGGCGGGGCGCGGCTTCTCGGTCGTCGCCGAGGAAGTGCAGCGCCTGGCCGAACGCTCGGCCGCCGCCGCCAAGCAGATCGGCGCGCTGGTGCGCACCATCCAGGCCGACACCCAGGATGCGACGCGGGCGATGGAAACCTCCACGCAGGGCGTGGTCGAAGGCGCACGCCTGTCCGATGCGGCCGGCGCCGCCTTGAACGACATCAGCCAGGTGTCGAAACACCTGGCCGAACTGATCCAGGGCATCTCGTTCGCCACCGGCACGCAGGCCGGTTCGGCCAGCGGCGTGGCCTTGAATATCCAGCATATCCTGAGCGTGACGGAGCAAACCCAGGATGGCACGCAGCAAACGGCGCAATCGATCCATAAACTGTCGATGCTGGCGCAGGAACTGAAAAATTCGGTGTCGCGCTTCCGCGTCGCCGCCTGAACGCCGCGCCAGTCCAGGCGATTTCCTTACCGAGGCATGCATGAGCACACCTGATAGTCCACAGCAGTCCAAGCCGTTCGACAGCGAACCTTTGTCGTGGGTGATGGTGGAAATCCGTGAAGCGCTGGGCCGCTCGAAAACGGCCCTGTTCGAGGCGGGTGGCCGCGAGCGCGAGGAACGCGCCACGGCCCTGCAGCATGCGCGCTCGCATCTGCACCAGGCGCATGGCGCACTGGTGATGGTGGACGTGGCCGGCGCCAGCCTGCTGACGGACGGCGCGGAACAGGCGCTGGCGCGCTTTCGCGATGGCAGCCTGGAATATACGCTGGACCATGCGCAAGTCGTCGCCGAACTGTATCAGGCCCTGACCGAATACCTGGAAGACCTGGTGGCCGGCACGCCGCCGCAGCCGACGCGTTTGTTCCCCTACTACCGCGACCTGCAAACCATGCTGGGCGCCGAGCGCATACACCCGGCCGACCTGTTTTTCCCGCCTTCGTCGATGCTGGAAGGGCACGCCATCGCGCTGGCAGAGACGCCCCTGGCGGCCGATTATCCGGCCTGGCGCGGGCGTTTTGAAAAGTCCCTGCTGCCCTTCCTGAAGGCGCAGGATGACGCGGCGCGGCGCCAGCACGCGGGCGACCTGCACGCCACCTTGACCCTGGTGGCCGACGCGCAGCAGGAGGCGCCGGCGCGCACCTTCTGGTTCGCCATGCAGGCGTTTGCAGGGCTGGCGGCCAGCGGCGAGGGCATGGGCACGCTCAACGTCAAACAGTTGTTCGGCCTGATCAACCTGCAGTTGCGCCGCCTGGCGCAGGGCACGGCCAGCCTGCCCGAATCGATGTTGCGCGACGCCCTGTTCTTCATCGCCGCGACACACGAGCCGACGCCGGAGGCACGCCAGCTGCGCGCCGCCTTCGCGCTGGAGGGACAGGTACCCGCCGACGTGGAAACGCGGCGCTACGGCCAGGTCGACCAGGATGCCTTGCAAGGCGCCCGCACGGCCCTGGCGCAGGCGCGCGCCAGCTGGGGCCGCCTGGTGCAAGCCGACCTTGATCCAGCCCTGGGCACGGATTTTGACGCATCGCTGCAAGACGTGGCGGCACATGTGGAGTCCCTGAAGCAGCCGGCCCTGGCCAGCCTGCTGCGCGAATGCGCGGCGGTGGCGCGGCAAGCCGTGGCCAGCGGGCGCAGTGCGGCCCTGGAGAATGAAATCGGCATGGCGCTGCTGTTTGCCGATACGGGCCTGGAGCAGGTGCGCCGCCTGCCCGACGATTTCGCCGGCAATGCGGAAACCATCGCCGCGCGCCTGCAGGCGCTGCTGGCCGGCGAAGCGCCGCCGCCCGTCACGGCGGGCGAGCTGTCGCGCCAGATCGAGCAGGGCCAGACTGTGGCCGCGCTGGCCGAGGATATGAAGACGGGCCTGCGCCAGGTGGAAAAGGTGCTCAATGCGTATTACGCGGATGCAGCGGGGGTGGGGGCGGGGGCGGGAGCCCTCGATGGCGTCGCGCCTGTGCTGGGGCAGTTGCAGCAGCAGTTGGCCGGGCTGGGACAGGAAGATGCGCGCGCCGCCGTGCTGCAGGTCGATGCGGCCGTGCGGCAGCTGGCCGGTGGTGACGCCAATGCGGATGCCAAGGCGGAGGCGCATGCCGAGGCGCTCGACGAGATCGCGCAAAATGTCAGCGCGCTGGGCTTTTTT
The DNA here is from genome assembly GCF_023509035.1 of Janthinobacterium lividum. NCBI lineage: Bacteria > Pseudomonadati > Pseudomonadota > Betaproteobacteria > Burkholderiales > Oxalobacteraceae > Janthinobacterium > Janthinobacterium lividum. The sequence continues at coordinate 1,945,806 of NZ_CP075583.1, forward strand.
ATCGATATGCTGGGCCGCAACGCGCAGGCGGCCAGCGGGCGTTTCCATTTCGATGCCGCCGCCGGCACCTTCCGCGCCCTGCCCTTTGAAAAAGTCGCCGCCGCCGGCGCCGTGCCGGTGCCATTGCTCGACCAGGCCCTGGCGCCCGCCGCGCCTGCCGGCATGGATGCCGCGCCGGCAGTCACCGATGTCGATGCCGAGATGCTCGACATCTTCACCGCCGAAGCGCGCGAAGTGCTGGCCTTTATCGACACCACCTTAGCCCTGCCGCGCGAGCAGGCCGCCAGCGGCGACCACCTGGCGATGCTGCGCCGCTCGTTCCATACCCTGAAAGGCAGTAGCCGCATGATCGGCCTGGCGCAGTTTGCCGAAGCGGCCGGCGCCATCGAGCGCGTCATGAATACCTGGCTGGCCGAAGCGCGCTCCGTCAGCGATGATCTGTTTACCTTGCTCAATTACGGCTGGTACCAGCTCAGCGAATGGGTGGCCGAACTGGAAGGCGGCGCAGGGCGCGAGCGCGAGGCCGGCATGCTGCTGGCGGCGGCCGAGCGCGTGCGCGAAGGCGGGCCGTTCGAACTGCGCAAGCCGCGCCCGGCCGCGCTGGTGGCCAGCAATGGCAATGTGATCGGTTTTCCTTCCGCCACTGCGCCCACGCTCCACGAAGCGCCTGACGATAACCTCAAGCATGTGGGCGAACTGCGCATCAGCCTTCCCTTGTACAACATCTACCTGGCCGAGACGGATGAATTGCTGCGCGTGCTGACGCGCGACTTCGGCGAATGGCGCCATGAACAGCGCGCCGTCAGCGCGGAGGCGCTGCAAGCCGTGCATACCCTGGCGGGAACGTCGGGCACGGTCGGCTTCCAGTCCCTGCGCGACCTGGCGCACGCGCTCGAGACGGTGATCGAGACGGTGGTGCCGCCACTGGCCGGCCTGCGCGCCGCGCAGCACGACGTGCTGGAGCAGGCCACGCAGCGCATAGCGCAAATGCTGCAGGCGTTCGCGCTGGGCGACCTGGCGCCAACGCAGCCGGACATGATCGAAGCGCTCAACACCCTGTGGCGCGCCCTGACGGCGCCGCCTGGCGAGAGCCAGGAAGACCGGCTCGACGCCCTGTTTGCGGCCGCTTACGCCAGCATCGTCGGTGCGCCGGCGCAGCCCGCCGAGCCGCTGGCCGACGCGCCGGCCGACGCATTGGCCGAGATTCCTGCGCCGCAGCTCGAGACCTTGTTCGAGGCGACGTATGCAAGCATCGTCGCCGACGCGCTGCAGCCGGCTGCGGCTGATGCGCCGACGCAGGCGCTGGCACACGACCGCGGCGCCAGCGACGACCTGTTCGACGCCGGTTTCGAGCACGCACCGCCGTTGGAACATGCGGCGCCGGAAGCGCCGGCGCCCACCATCATGCCGGCCGATGCGGCCGCGCTGCTGGCGGCGAGCGCCGGCATCAGCGATGAACTCGACCTCGATTTATTGTCCGTCTTCCTGGAGGAGGGCGCCGACCTGTTGCCGCAGATCGGTGAAGCGCTGCGCAGCTGGCAGCAGCAGCCGCACGACAGCGGCCAGGCGCAGATGCTGCTGCGCACCCTGCATACGGTCAAGGGCAGCGCGCGCATGGCCGGCGCCATGCGCCTGGGCCAGCATGCGCATGAAATCGAGACGCACATCGAAAACATGCTGCATGCGGGTACCGCCACGCCGCAAGCCTTCGAGGAATTGCTGGCCCATTACGACCATGCGTTGCACCTGTTCGAGCAGTTGCAGCAGCCCTTGCTGCCTCTGCCGGGCATGGAAGACACGCCGGCCGCCGAACCGAAGGCGGCGCTGGTGCGCGTGCGCGCCGATATCCTCGACCGCCTGGTGAACCAGGCCGGCGAAGTGTCGATCACGCGTTCTAAAATGGAAAATGAAGTTGGTGTGCTGGGTGCTTCGCTAGCCGAGTTTTCCGACAACCTGGCGCGCCTGCGGCGTCAGCTGCGCGAAGTGGAAATGCAGGCCGAATCGCAGATCGCCTCGCGCATGGCCGTCGGCAGCGAGCGCGAATTCGACCCGCTTGAATTCGACCGCTTTACGCGCCTGCAGGAACTCACGCGCATGATGGCCGAAAGCGTCAACGACGTGGCCTCGTTCCATGAAAACCTCAGCCACAGCGTCGATGCGGTGACGGACGACCTGGTACTGCAGGCGCGGCTGACGCGCGAGTTGCAGCGCGACCTGATGCAGATCCGCATGGTGCCGTTTGCCAGCATCGCCGAACGCCTGTTCCGCGTGGCGCGGCAAAGCGCCAAGGAAGTCGACAAGCGGGTCAACCTCGATATCCGCGGCGGTGGCGTGGAGATCGACCGCAGCGTGCTTGAACGCATGGCCGCGCCCTTCGAGCACCTGCTGCGCAACGCCATCGTGCACGGCGTCGAGCCGCGCGATGCGCGCCTGGTAGGGGGCAAGAGCGAGACGGGCGAGCTGCTGGTGCAGGTCAGCCAGCAGGGCAATGAAGTGGCGATCGCTTTTTCTGACGATGGCGCCGGGCTGGACCTGGAACGCATCCGCGTCAAGGCGCACGGCGCCGGCCTGGTGACGACGGATGCGCCTTTGACCGACGCGCAGGCGGCCGAGCTGATTTTCACGCCCGGTTTTTCCACGGCCGACAGCCTGACGGAACTGGCCGGGCGCGGTTTTGGCATGGACATCGTGCGCTCCGAAGCACTGGCCCTGGGCGGGCGCGTGGAAACGCTGACGCAAGCAGGCCTTGGCATGCGCTTCACCATCCACCTGCCGCTGACCCTGGCCGTCACGCAAGTGGTGCTGCTGGCGGCCAACGGCAAGACGTATGCCTTGCCATCGGTGCTGGTGGAGCAGGTGCTGCACCTGAAAGGCGAGCAGCTGGAGCAGGTGCGGGCGGCCGGGCGCATCGAGTCGCACGGGCAGTCGCTGGCGCTGCATCACCTGTCGGCCATGCTGGGCGAGACGCCGGTGGCGCAGGCCACGCAGCGTTACGCGCCCGTGCTGTTGCTGAGGAATGGCAATGACAGGCTGGCTTTGCAGGTCGATGACGTGTTGGGCAACCGCGAAGTCGTGGTCAAGCACGTGGGCCCGCAACTGGCGCGCATGCCCGGCATCGCCGGCGCCACGGTGCTGGGCACGGGCGATATCGTGCTGATCCTGAACCCGGTGGCGCTGGCGCAGCACCTGGAGCATCATCCTGAACTGCTGTCGCAGTATGCGCTGGCCAGCAGCGAGCAGCATGCCGCTTCCAGCGCACTGGCCGTGCCAGCCGTGCGCGTGATGGTGGTCGACGATTCGCTGACGGTGCGCCGCGTGATGCAGCGTTTATTCGAGCGCGAAGGCTACCAGGTGCTGCTGGCCAAGGATGGCGTCGATGCGCTGGAACAGCTGCATGCGCTGGAGCCGGCTGCCATGCCGGCCGTGCTGCTGGTCGACGTGGAAATGCCGCGCATGGATGGTTTTGATTTGACGCGCAATGTGCGCAGCGATGACAAGACGCGCGCCATCCCCGTCATCATGATCACCTCGCGCAGCGCGGACAAGCACCGCGCGCATGCGTTCGAGCTGGGCGTGAATGCGTATTTCGGCAAGCCGTTCCAGGAAGAGGAATTGCTGGCGGAGGTGCAGCGTTTGCTGACGGGGGCTGGGTCCGAAACATATCAGCAACCATAACAGGCGTGCATCACCGCCCAGGAAAATAATGAGCCTTCACGCCAAACTGAAAAAACTCGAAGACAAAGCCACAAGCAAAGGTGAGCATGCGGTCGCAGCAGCAGCAGCCCATCTGTTGCAGGATATCGACTCCATCGACAGGCAAATCAACTTCGTCGGCGCGCTGCACGAAGTGGGCTACCTCCAAAACTCGCTGAAGCCCTACTGGCATGCGTTCAGGGCCGATGAGTCAGCATGGATAGAGCGCTGCCTGTCCAGGCTGGTCAGTGCCGATCATGACTATTGGGCACTCGCCGCGCTGCTGGGATGCGATGGCCCGGCCACCATCGGCATCGCCATGGCCAAGGGATTCAAATCCGCCGCGACGAGGCAGTATGAACGTTTTGATAAACCCGATGTCCATGTCGATACCTTGTATTTGACAGGGGTGGGGAGGGTGCTGCATCCCATCCTGGAAGTCGGCTACGACACCCGGGAAATGATCAATGTCGACGTGGGAAGGGCGCGGGCGCTGAGCATTGACAATAAGCTGGACAGTGCGCCATGGCAGCCAGGTGAGCCGCTGGGAACGGGCGGACTTTCCCTTTCCATGCAGGCGAAACTTCCGCACGGCGCCTGGCGGTCGGTCTGGACGGCGTTCACGACAGGCGATGCGAATTGAACGCGGCAGCGGTGCGTGGCCTCGCCGCTTCCTGCCTTATCTCACCACCTTGACCACTTCATAGCGCTCCAGGGTTTCCTTGCGCGCCTCGTCGTGCTGCACCAGCGGTTCAGGATAGTCGCGTCCCAGCACGATGTTTTTTTGGTCGAGCAGCATGCGCGGCACCAGCCAGGGCGCGTGGATTTCCTTGTCGCCCAGCGCCTTCAGCTGCGGCAGGTAGCGGCGGATGAAGCGCCCGCTGGCATCGAATTTTTCCGACTGTGTGATGGGATTGAAAATGCGGAAGTAGGGCTGTGCGTCGCAGCCTGACGACGAAGCCCATTGCCAGCCGCCGTTGTTCGACGCCAGGTCGAAGTCGTTCAGGTGCAGCGCGAAATACGCTTCGCCGCGGCGCCAGTCGATGCCCAGGTCCTTGATCAAAAAGCAGGCCGTGACCATGCGCAGGCGGTTGTGCATGTAACCCGTCTGGTTCAGCTGTGCCATCGCCGCGTCCACCAGCGGATAGCCGGTGCGCCCCTCGCACCAGGCGGCAAAGGCAGCATCGGCCTCGGGCCCCGTTTCCCAGGCGATGGCGTCGTAGGCTGGTTTGAAGGCGCCGCCTTCCACATGCGGGTTTTGGTACAAAATCATGGCGTAGAAATCGCGCCAGATCAGTTCGGCCAGCCACACGGGCGCGCCATCGCCGCCGCCGCCCCGGTCCATCAGGTCGACGACGGTGCGCACCAGGTAGCGCAGCGACACGGTGCCGAAGCGCAGATGCATGGACAGGTAGGACGGCCCCTTCAAGGCGGGGAAATCGCGCGCCACGTCATAGCGGGCCACGCGAGCAAGGAAATCTTCGAACAGTGTGCTGGCGCCCGACATGCCGGTGGGAATGGCCAGTTCGGCCAGGTTGCTGGCCTCGAAACCCAGCTCGCCCAGGGTGGGCAGGGGCGCCGGGGTGCTGGTGCGCGGCGGCGCCAGGTTGGCCGCGTGCGGCTCGATTGCGAACGGCGCCAGGCAGGCGGGTTCGGCGCGCATTTTCTTCAGCCAGGCATTCTTGTATGGCGTGTAGACGGTGTACGGCTTGGCCGAGAGCGTCAGCACCTCGTCCTTTTCAAAGATCACCTGGTCCTTGAAGCTGAACCACAGGCGGGCGTCTAGCGTGAGCGCGGCGGCCACGGTGGCGTCGCGCGCGATGGCTTGCGGCTCGTAGTCGTGGTTGGCAAAGACGGCGTCGGCGTTCAATTCGGCAGCCAGGCGCGGGATGGCCTCGGCGGCGTCCGCGTGCAGCACGATCAGGTCGCCGCCTAGCTGGCGCAGCTCGCCGGCCAGCTCGGCCACGCTGGCATGGATGAAATCGACCCGCCGGTCGCGGCGCGGCAGGGCTGCCAGGATGGCGGTGTCGTATACGAAGACGCAATGCACGGCCTGGCTCTGGCGCAGGGCGTGATGCAGTGCAGCATGGTCAAACGCGCGCAGATCGCGCCGGAACCACACCAGGGAAGTCTTGATTGTCATTATTTCGCGTGTTCAGGGTCAAAGATAGGCTATTTTTTGCCGCCAACAGGGCTTTATGGCCGCTCACGTCGTGCCATTGGCGTCGCTGCCGCGGCAATTCAGTGTAAACTACCGGGTAAGTTCATGCTGCTTTATGTGCGACAGCGATTTTGCAATCAATTTTACAATTGGCATTGAAATGTGCCTGCAGGCAAAGCGATGTTTGATATTGAACAAGTCATTGAACAAGTCGTCAAGCGTGCAGGATGTCGCCGCATGGCGCAGCGAATAAATAATTAATTTACAACATAACAAGAATAGCGCTTGGCAACACGATTCTCGCCGCCCAACATTCGCGGCAGGATGTGCCAAGCGTACGATAGCGGGGTAAGCGAGACTTGCCAGCAAGCCCACAGAGAGAGCATCGCGTATGAAAAAGAGTAAAATCGAGCAGACTCTACCAGGACATCGTTTGATGCAGGGTGTGGGAGAGCCGGCCGCGACCGGTTCCTCCACCCTGAATCTGGCCAACCATTTCCTGATTGCGATGCCGGCCATGCAAGATCCGATCTTCGGCGGCACGGTCGTCTACGTGTGTGAACATAATGAAAACGGCGTGCTGGGCGTTGTCATCAACAAACCCACCGACATGACCATGGAAGTGCTGTTCGACCGCATCGACCTGAAACTGGCAGCCGGCAGCGACACGCCCATCATCAACGAACCGATCATGTTCGGCGGCCCCGTGCAAGACGACCGCGGCTTCGTGCTGCATACGCCGGGCGCGCGCTATTCCTCGTCGCTGACGGTGACCGATGAAGTGGCGTTTACCACCTCGATCGACGTGCTCGAAGCCGTCGCCAAGGGCGATGGTCCCGAGCGCATGCTGGTCTCGATCGGCTACTCGGGCTGGAGTCCGGGCCAGCTGGAAGACGAGATCGGACGCAACGGCTGGCTGACGGTGGGCGCCTCGGCCGACATCCTGTTCGATTTCCCCATCGAGCAGCGCTACGTGGCGGCCATCAAGTTGCTGGGCATCGATCCCCTCATGTTGGCGAGCGAGGCCGGACACGCATGAGCGGTGACGCCATCGACACCATCCTCGCCTTCGATTTCGGCTTGAAACGCATCGGCGTGGCCATCGGCAATACCATGATTTGCCAGGCCAAGCCGCTCAGCGTGATCACGGCCACGGCGAACGAGCCGAAGTTTGCCGCCATCGATAGCCTGATCAAGGAGTGGGGCGCGAGCCGCATCGTGGTGGGCTTGCCCAGTCATCCGGACGGCACGGAACACGAAATGAGCGCGCGCTGCCGCCGTTTCGCCAACCAGGTGTATGGCCGCTTCAACCTGCCCGTGGAACTGGTCGACGAGCGTTATTCCTCGGCCGTCATCGCCGCCAAGCGCGGTGAAGTCATCGATGACCGCGCCGCCGCCATCATCCTGCAACAGTATTTCGACGCGAATTATTAATCTGACTTTAGCCCCAATCCTGAATGATCAAGAACTCTATGCCGCATCCTACGAATCCTTCCCAACTCGACGCCGAGGCCCTATACGCGGTCTTGCTGCAACAGGTGCAGAGCGGCCTGGCGGGCATCCCCAACGTGGCCATCGTCGGCATCCATTCGGGCGGCGCCTGGCTGGCTGAACGCCTGGCGCGCGACCTGAACCTGCTCGACCGCCTGGGCGTGCTCGACGTCTCGTTCTATCGCGACGACTTCGCCCAGAAGGGCCTGCATGCGGACGTCAAGCCGACGCAAATCAGTTTTGACGTGGCCGGCGCCACCATCCTGCTGGTCGACGACGTGCTGTACACGGGCCGCACCACGCGCGCGGCCATTAATGAATTGTTCGACTATGGCCGCCCGGCGAAGATCATGCTGGCCGCCCTGGTCGACCGCGGCGAACGTCAGTTGCCGGTAGCCGCCGATTTCGTGGCCGCCTTCACTGCCGTGCCGCCGGGCCAGGCCCTGGTCCTGAAGCAAGCCGACGATGGAAAATTCACGCTCACCATAGATACCCACCATGCTTAATCCGCAACTGAATAAACACGGCGAACTGCAACATCTGCTGACGATTGAAGGCTTGCCGAAGTCTATCGTCAACCACATCCTCGATACCGCTTCCTCGTTCGTTGGCATCTCCGACCGCGATGTGAAAAAGGTGCCGCTGATGCGCGGCAAGAGCGTTTTCAATCTGTTCTTTGAAAACTCCACGCGCACCCGCACCACCTTCGAGATTGCCTCGAAACGCCTGTCGGCCGACGTCATCAACCTGAACATCCAGGCGTCGTCGGCCAGCAAGGGCGAGTCCCTGCTCGACACCATCGACAACCTGTCGGCCATGCATGCCGACATGTTCGTCGTGCGCCATGCGCAGTCGGGCGCGCCCTACCTGATCGCCAAGCATCTGATCGACACGAAGCAGCCGCACGTCCACGTCGTCAACGCGGGCGACGGACGCCATGCGCACCCGACTCAGGGCTTGCTCGACATGTACACGATCCGCCACTACAAGAAGGATTTCACCAACCTGACGGTGGCCATCGTGGGCGATATCCTGCACAGCCGCGTTGCCCGTTCCGACATCCACGCGCTGACCACCCTGGGCGTGCCCGAAGTGCGCGCCATCGGCCCGCACACCCTGCTGCCGGGCGGCCTGGAGCAAATGGGCGTGCGCACCTTCACCAATATGGATGAAGGATTGAAAGGCGTGGACGTGATCATCATGCTGCGCCTGCAAAATGAACGCATGAGCGGCGCGCTGCTGCCATCGGCGCAGGAATATTTCAAGAGCTACGGCCTCACGCCCGAGCGCCTGGCGCTGGCGAAACCGGACGCCATCGTCATGCATCCGGGCCCGATGAACCGCGGCGTGGAAATCGATTCGGCCGTGGCCGACGGTCCGCAGGCGGTGATCTTGCCGCAGGTGACGTTCGGTATCGCCGTGCGCATGGCGGTGATGAGTATTTTGGCTGGTAATCAGGGCTGATAGCCCAAGGACGAGTAAGCGAGCATGACGACACTACATATCAAGAACGGCCACCTGATCGACCCTGCCAACGGCATCGATGGCTTGCAAGACCTGTTTATCGCCGACGGCAAAGTGCTGGCCGTGGGCAGCGCCCCGGCCGGTTTTACCGCTGACACCACCTTTGACGCGGCCGGCCTGGTGGTTTCCCCGGCCTGGTCGACCTGTCGGCGCGCCTGCGCGAGCCTGGCTACGAATACAAGGCGACCTTGGAATCGGAATTGCAGGCTGCCCTGCAAGGCGGCGTCACGAGCCTGGTGTGCCCGCCCGACACCGATCCCGTGCTCGACGAGCCGGGCCTGGTGGAAATGCTGAAATACCGCGCCAAGACGCAGAACAAGGCGCACGTGCACCCGTTGGGCGCACTGACCATGGGCTTGAAAGGCAAGTCGCTGACGGAGATGGCCGAGCTGACGGAAGCAGGTTGCATCGGCTTCGCGCAAGCGGAAGAGCCGATCGAAGACACCACCGTGCTGCTGCGCGCCATGCAGTACGCGAACACCTTCGGCTACACCGTCTGGCTGCGCCCGCAGGATCCGCATATCGGCCGCGGCGGCATCGCCCACAGCGGTCCGCTGGCCTCGCGCCTGGGCTTGTCCGGCGTGCCCGTGATGTCCGAAACCATCGCCCTGCACACGATCTTTGAATTGATGCGCGCCAGCCGCGCGCGCGTGCACCTGTGCCGCATCTCGTCGGCGGCTGGCCTGGAACTGATCCGCGCTGCCAAGGCCGAAGGCTTGCCCGTCACCTGCGACGTGGGCGTGCACCATGTGCACCTGACGGACGCCGACATCGGCTTTTTCGATCCGGAACGCGCGCGTGACGCCGCCGTTCCGCAGCCAGCGCGACCGCGACGCGATCCGCGCCGGCCTGCTCGACGGCACGGTCGACGCCATGTGCTCGGACCACACGCCTGTCGACGATGATGAAAAACTGCTGCCCTTCGGCGAAGCGTCGCCGGGCGCCACTGGCCTGGAACTGCTGCTGTCGCTGGCCCTGAAATGGGCCGACGACTATGCGCTGGCGCAGCCGCAAGCTGGCGCCCGTCCGCTGGCGCGCGCCGTGGCCAAGGTCACGTCCGACGCGGCCCGTGTCGCCGGCATCCCGGCCGGCAGCCTGGCCGTGGGCGAAGCGGCCGACATTTGCGTCTTCGATCCTGCCGCGCGCTGGACCGTGTCGTCGGCATCGCTGGCCAGCCAGGGCAAGCACACGCCTTTCCTCGGCTATGAACTGAGCGGCATCGTCAAGGCGACCATCGTGGCTGGACAGGTGGCGTTTCAGCGTTAAAAAATCAGATCCATGGACCGGGGCAGGCTGCCCCGGCATTCCTTGTCTGCTCCCGGATTTCGGTTCTGGTTTATTTGTTGGTGTGATTTGAAACTTCTGCTTACCTACCGCCTCGCGCGCATCGCCATTCACCTGAGCTGCGGCATGGCCAAGAGCGCCGTGCTCTTTCCCTGGCTGGACCTGGAAGGGCGCAACCGGCGCATCCGCCGCTGGTCGACGCAGCTGCTCGATATCTGCGGCGTGCACGTGGCGCAGCCGGCAGACAGCCTGCCGGCCCTCGACCATGCGATGGTGGTGGCGAACCACGTCTCGTGGCTCGACATCTTCGTCATCAATGCCGTCCACCCCTGCCGTTTTGTCGCCAAGGCGGAAATCCGCGCCTGGCCGATCCTCGGCTGGCTGGCGGGACGCGCCGGCACCATCTTCATTTCGCGCGGCAGCAAGCGCGACCTGCGTTTGATTTTCCAGGGCCTGGTGGATAAATTGACGGCGGGCGAGCGCATCGCGTTCTTCCCCGAAGGCACGACCGCCGCGCAAGGCCAGATCCTGCCGTTTCACGCAAATCTGTTCGAGGCGGCCATCGACGCGCAAGTGCCGGTGCAGCCGTTCGCGCTCGTGTATGTGGATGACAAGGGGGAGTTGCATCACGCCGTCGACTTCATCGGCGAGATGAGCTTTGCGCAAAGCATGGTGGCAATCTTGAGCGGCCCACCCATCACGGCGCGCCTGACCTGTCTGGCGCCAGTGGCGACGCTGGACGCGCACCGGCGTGAACTGGCAGCGGCAACGCAGGCGGCGGTGGCCGCCACGCTGCCGCTGGAAAAGACGGCCTAGCTCATTGGCTTAGTTCTTCACGTGCAGCCAGCGCGCATGCGCGGCGCGTGCCAGGTAGTCGAGGATGAAACCGAGTATGCCGATCAGCACGATGGCGGCCATCAATTCCGAATAGGCGAGGCGGTCGCGCGTGTCGAGGATGAAGTAACCGAGACCGGCCGACACGCCCAGCATTTCCGCCGGCACCAGCACGATCCAGATGATGCCGATGGCCAGGCGCACGCCCGTCAGGATGTCGGCCGTGATGCCAGGCAAAATCACCTTGAAGACAATCTCGCTGCGCGTGGCTGACAGGCTGCGCGCCAGCAACAGCCAGTTCGGATCGAGCCGCGCCACGCCGGCTGCCGTATTGAGCAAAATCGGCCAGACGGCCGCAAACGCCAGCAGGAAGTACACGGGAGCGTCACCGACACCCAGCACCATCACGGCGATCGGCATCCACGACAGCGGTGAAATCATGCGCAGCAGCTGGAACAGCGGCATGGCCGCGCCGGAAAAGCTTTTCGACATGGCCACCAGCACGCCCAGCGGCACGCCGATGACAATGGCCAACCCCAGGCCAACGGCCACCCTTTGCAGGCTCAATACCACGTGCAGCCAGATATCCGAACCGCCCAGCATTTCCTTGAACGCCAGCGCCGTGGGCAGCGGTGCAAAGGCGGTGGCGATGGGCGTGGATTTCTCCAGCGCCGTTACGCCCATGGACCACAGCAGCAAGGCACAGGCCAGCCCCACCAGGGGCAGGCCGAACTTCGTGAACAACTTGCTTGTCATCGTCAGACCGCCACGGTTTCGCTGCGCAGCAGGTTGGCCGGCAAGCCGAAGGCGGCGGGGCCGCCGACTGCCGTGATGGCCTTGCGCACGAAGCGGTCATCGACCAGGTCGCGCGCGGCGAACTTCGGATCGAGGTTCGCCAGGAAGCGCGTATCGCCTTCGACCTTGGTGCGGCCGATGGCGCGCACCAGTTCTTCCGTGTACGAGGCAAACGGATAGGGCTGGAAGTCGATGCGGCGCTGCTGCCAGTTCTTGTGCACGATCAGGCCCTGCTTTTCATAGCCGGCGTAATCGGTGGTAGCCAATACTTTGGTCAGCACCTGCAGCGGATGCGGCGTGTAGCGGTGCTCGCCCACGTTCGACAGCAGTTTGGCTGTATCGACCTGGTTCGAGCGCGTCCACAGCTGCGCCTTGACGATGGCGTTGGTGACTTTCTGCGCCCATTCGGGACGCGTGTTGATGTCGCGCTCGGACAGGAACGTGACGCAGCACGCATGGTTTTTCCACACGTCGCCCGAGAAGCGCAGGATCTTGCCGATGCCGGCGTTTTCGGCCGCCGCATTGAACGGCTCGGCCACGATGTAGCCGGCGATGGACTTGCTGGCCAGGGCCGAGACCATTTCGGCCGGCGCCAGCACGATCAGGTTGACTTCATTCGGCTTGATGGCCGCGTTGCGCGCGCGCGTGACCGGGGTCAGGCCATTCGAGGACAGGATTTGCTGCAGCAGGATGTTGTGGATCGAGTACCAGAACGGGATGGCGACCGTGCGCCCGCCCAGGTCGGAGACCTTGTTGATCTCGTTGGCCACCGTCAGTGCGGAGCCGTTGACGTGGTTCCAGGCGACGACTTTTGCAGGGAACTTGGCGCCATAGCGCACCCACAGGGTGGCCGGCGACAGCAGATGGATGACGTTGACCTGGCCGGCGACGAAGGCTTCGATGATCTGCGCCCAGCTGCGGAACAAACGCGGCGTTTCCGCCTGCAAGCCTTCCGCTTCGAACAGCTTCCGGGCGTGGGCGACGAGCAGCGGGGTGGCGTCGGTGATCGGCAGGTAGCCGATCTTTACGGGCTGGTCGTCGCCTTTCGGACCTTGCTGGGCCATGGCGTCGCCGGCGAACAGCAGGGGTGAGGCAACGCTGGCCGTGGCCAGGGCCGACATGCGCAGGAAGTCGCGCCGCGTCAGGCCGCAGTCGCAATCTGACGAGACGCAGATATGCAGGGGTTTGTTATTTTCTGGGATGGACATGGAAGTGCTCCGGTCAATTAAAGGGGGGCGAAGGCGGGCGTTTGATCCTGCTTTTGCAGCGCCTGCAGGGCGTCGAGGATCTCCATCTTGAGGGTGATCACTTCGGCGCTATGGCCGATGCGCGGCTGGGCGATGGCGACGGGCCATTCGCGCACGATGTTGCCGGGCTTGCCGCCCATGAGCAAGATGCGGTCGGCCACCAGGATGGCTTCATCGATATCGTGCGTGACGAGTAGCACGGCCGTGTGCCAGCGGTGTACCACGTCGACCAGCAGCGATTGCATTTCGGCGCGGGTGATGGCGTCGAGGGCGGAAAATGGTTCATCGGCGAACAGCAGTTCCGGTTCGCGCGCCAGCGCGCGCGCCAAGGCCACGCGCTGCGCCATGCCGCCCGACAGCGCGGACGGATACAGCTTTTCGCGGCCCTTCAAGCCCACCGCGTCGATGGCTTGCGCCACGCGCGCCTGGTGCGCTTCGCGCGTGAGCTGCGGCTGGTGCTTGAAGTCCAGGCCGAAACCGGCATTGCCCGTGACGTTCAGCCAGGGGAGCAAACTGGCTTGCTGGAAGACGAGGGCGCTGCGCGGATCCGGTTCGCGCATGGGCGCGTCGAGGAATTGAATCTCGCCCGTGGACGGCGGCTGCAAGCCGGCCAGCACGCGCAGCAGGCTCGATTTGCCGCAGCCGCTGCCGCCCAGCAGGCAGACGATTTCGCGCTTGCGCACGCCCAGCGAGACGTGCTGGAACACGGGCGCCGTGCCGGGATAGGCGTAGCTGAGGTCCTGCGCCTGCAGCGCCCAGTCTTGCGCCGCTGCCGTCATGCGGGCGCTCCCGCGGCCTTGGCCGCCTGCTGGCTGTCGAACAGCTGCAAGGCCGATTGCAATTGCGTCAGGCTGGGGGTGACGATGGGGATGAACGACGATTCGCGCCAGCGGCGGGCAAAGCCTTGCTGTTCGGCGTTCAGGTAGGCGCGCCCGCCCATGGCTTGCAGTTCCAGCATCAGTGCCTGCTGCAGCACGTCGGCCAGCTGTATGCGCAGGCGGAACATGGCCGGCGCCTGCGTCTTGAAGCGGCCATCTTGCACGCCGGCCAGCAAGGTGCCGACGGCGCTTTCCAGGGTGGCTTGCAGCGCTTCGATGCGTGGCGTGAGCTGGTTGCGCGAACCGGTGGAAATTTGCGCCGCCTGCGCCAGACTGGCGCGCGCCAGGCCGATAGACAGGCCGCACTGCATGCCGAGGAACGATGGGCGCACCTGCGGCAGCCAGGCTGGCGCATTGTCGCTGATGATGTCCGCAGCGGGGATGTGCACCTGCGTCAGCTTGACGGAGGCCGTATTGCTGCCGCGCAGTGCGATCAGGTCCAGGTCGTCGCTGCGCTTGACGCCTGCCGTGCCGCTGTCGAAGGCGACGATGACGGGGGCGCGCCATCGTTCGGCGCCACGGCGGCTGCCGCGACAAAGCCCGCCTTGCGCAAGTTCGTCACCCACGCCAGGCCACCATCGACCAGCAAGCCGTCATCCTGGCGCGCGCCCGTGATTTGCAACTGCTCGATGCCGGACAAGAATTTCATGGCGTTCGACAAGCCGCTGGCGCCCGCCTGCGTGCCTGCCAGCAGGCCTGGCAAGCGGCGCTCGGCCAGCGCGCGGTTCTCGCTTTGCAGCAGGAATTCGATGAAGCAGCGCTGGCCCCAGAAGACAAAAGCGGCCGTCACAGATTGCTCGGCTACTTTGGCGATGGCGTCGATGGCGTCGCGCACGTCGCCGCCCGCGCCGCCGTGTTCCTGTGGCACGCCGATGGCCAGCAGCTGGTCGCCAGCGAGGGCCGGCACGATGGTTTCAGCCAGTTCAGACGATTGGTCGAGCTGGTCGGCGTGCGTGTGCAGCCAGTGATGGAGGTGGGCCATGTCAGACGGCGCCAGGCAAGTAGGGCGTCAATTGCGGATTGACGGGCGTTCCGGCCAGGCTGTTGGAGAAATTGCACAGGGTGGCCAGGCTGATGCCCAGCACGACTTCCAGCGCCTGTTGCTCGTTGTAGCCGGCTGCCAGGAAGGTTTGATATTCGGCGTCGCTGACGGCGCCGCGCGTGGCGATGACGGCCGTGGCGAAGGCGGCGACAGCGTCCAGCTTGACGTCGCCCGTCGGCTGGCCATGCTGCAGGGCGCGCACGGTATCGGGCGTCTGGCCCGCTTTTTTCAGCGAGATGGCGCTATGGCCGGCGATGCAGAAATCGCAGCCATGGATGCGCGCGGCCGTGATCTGCACCACTTCGCGTTCCATCAACGTCAGGCTGGCGCGCGCATTGATGCCGGAGACGGTCAGATAGGTTTCCAGTGCCAGCGGGGCATTGGCCAGTACGCCGATCAGGTTGGGCAGGTAGCCGTTGTTGGCGATGGCCTTTTCCACGAAGGGGCGGCTGTCGGCCGGGGCGGTATCGAGAGTGTGCAGCGTCAGACGGGACATGGGGTACCTTGCTAAGTTAGTAAGTCACCCGGCCATTATATCGGCCATGCCGTGCAGGTAACAGACGTCAGCGTCGTCCTTTTGTGCTCGTTCGTCTGCGATTGTGTGATTCTTGATTTAGCTGGCCAGCTGGCGCTGGCGCTGGCGCTGGCGCTGGTCGCGCCGGTAGGCGCCAGGCTGCTCGCCGGTGACCCGCTTGAAGGCGCGCGTAAAGGCGGCGTGCGAGCGGTAGCCCACCAGTTCGGCCGCGCGTTCGACGGAGACGCCGTCATGCAGGCGCCGTGCGGCGATCTTCATGCGCAGCAGGAGCAGGAATTGGGCCGGCGAGTGGCCGCTGGCACTGGCGAAATGTTTGCAAAAGCTGGCGCGCGACATGCAGGCGGCCTTGGCCATGTTCTCGATCGACCAGTCGTCGGCGGGGGCGTCGAGCATGCGTTCGAGCAGCGGCGAAAATGCGGGCTGGTGCAGCAGTGACAGCAGGCCGGCCGCCACTTGCTCGCCCTGCGCCACATGGCGAATCAGGTAAAAGAACAGCAGTTCGACCAGGCGCGCGATGAGCGGCGACGGCTGTTCCGGATCGCCGCCCGCCTCGGCCAGGATCAAGTCGAACAGCGCGGCGGCGGCGCTAAAGGCGGGCGCATCGCCGCGTATCAGCAGATACGGCGGGAAGGAGTCGACGATCAGTGTGGAGAGGGCGCCGCGAAATTGAAAGAAGCCGCAGGCCAGCGCCGTCGCCGGCTGCTCCGTCGGCGCTTGCAGCGGCAGCATGGCTTGCGCGCTCACCGCATGCAGCGGGTCGCTGTGGGGACTGAGGAAGTGTGGCAAGTCGCGCAGCAGGAAGACGCCGTCGCGCGGGCCGAGCGCAATCGGCGCCGCCCCGTCGAGGTGCAAATAGCAGTGGCCATCGAGCACCAGGTGAAAGCTGCCCAGTTCCCGGCCCGCCGTGGAAGCGCGCCAGCGGCCGCAGTACTGGCCCACATGCAGGACGGCGGTGTCGAGTTCCAGGCTGCCGAGCAGCCAACGCGCCAGTCTGTCGGTATCAGGGGGCATGGGATCGCACAGGCAAAAGCTGCATCATGAAAGTTGCATCATAAGGGCCACGCGCGGCAACGCAAACGACCGATTTCGACTAAGCATATGCGCGCCATGGTTACCACTTGCCACTATCACTTACCGCTTGCCACTGTGCTGCTGGAAAGCGGGACAGTCGACTTGCAGCAGCGAGCGGTCTTCCAGGCACACGGCCGACAGTTTTCCGCCCCAGACGCAGCCGCTATCGAGGCCGATCAGGTGCTCCCGCAACTGCAATCCCAGCGCCGACCAGTGGCCGAAGACGATGGTGTCGCCCGCGCTGCGCCTGCCCGGTACGTCGAACCAGGGCAGCAGGCCGGAGCCTGGCGGAGGGCTGCCGCTCTCCTTCATCTTGAAGTCCATCACGCCATCCGGCGTGCAAAAGCGCAGCCGCGTCATGGCGTTGACGATGCAGCGCAGCCGGTCGGCGCCCTGCAGGTCGTCGCGCCAGGCGGCCGGCTCGTTGCCGTACATGGTGCGCAGGAACGCCACCCAGCCGTCACTGCGCAGCATGGCGGACACTTCCCCGCTCAGGGACAGGGCCTGGGCTGCGCTCCATTGCGGCAGCAAGCCCGCATGCACGAGCACATGCCCCTGGTGCTGCAGGGCGAGCGGCCGGTGGCGCAGCCAGGTGATCAACTCGTCGCGATCGGGCGCGTCGAGGATCTCGGCCAGCGTATCGGACGCATGCTCAGGCCGGATGCCGTTGGCCACGGCCAGCAGGTGCAAGTCATGGTTGCCCAGGACACTGTCGGCCAGGCCCTGCTGCGCCAGCGCGTACACGTGGCGCAGGGTGGCCAGCGAGGCCGGGCCGCGATTGATCAGGTCGCCCGCGAACAGCAGACGGTACGGACCGCTTGCCGCCGCCTGGATCCATTCGATCAGTTCGATGGTTTGTGCATGGCAGCCTTGCAGATCGCCGATAAAGTAAGTTTTCATATGTGCTGGGGTGAAGTGAACTACACGTCTGCATTATAAGCATGCCAGCCCTCTGGCGTTGGGTACATTGCCGGCCTGTGATCAATTGTGCGCGCGACCGGCGGGAGGGAAAAATCGGATACCGATTATGCCGCATGCGGATTTAATGGTCTTCATTTCCCGCAGGAGTACATCGATATTAATCCGCCAGCGCATTTTCTGAATGAATAGCCGCGCCATGCCAGCCTTGCAAGCCGCATGCGCTGGCAAGCCGGCATGCGATTCATCCTTGCCTATTTATTTATTACGCGTGTTTTCGGCATATTCCTCATTTAATCTTAATGTTGAGCAGATAAATAAGTCGATGGCCGTGATTAAAATGACGATGGATTATGCAGCGGTGCGCAGATGTTTATACAATGTAGTATATTTCACGCTTATTTTATTATTTAACAATGTAAAGGATATACGGGATGGATCTGTCAATGATGACGATGCTGGAATTGCGCAAGCTGGAAGATAATGTCAAGCAGGAATTGAACAGCCGCGAACGTGAAGATTTGAACAAGGCGCGCGAACAGATCATGGCCATCGCGCAGCAGGCGGGTATTCCGTTGAAACAGCTGATACTCGACGGCTTGCACCCGCGCACGGGCAAAGTCGCGGTGCGTTACCGCCATCCTGACAATGCGAACGAGCAATGGACAGGCCGTGGCCGCCAGCCGCTGTGGGTCAAACAATGGGTGGAATCGGGCAAGTCTATCGATCTGCTGCGCGTATAATTCGGTATACTCTTGGCGCAGTAGCAAGCTGTCAGTTGCGCGCTGCACCTTGCCAGGCACCCTATTTGACCCTACTTATACCGCCCATACCATGCTTCCATTGTCCAGAACGATCTTCAAGGCCTACGATATTCGCGGCATCATCGCTAAAACCCTCGATGCCAGCGTGGCCCACAAGATCGGTCAGGCATTTGGCCAGGCCGCCCTGGCCAAGGGCGAGCAGCGGGTCGTGATTGGCCGCGATGGCCGCCTGTCGGGACCGGAATTGACGGCGGCGCTGGCGCAGGGCTTGCAAGCGGCAGGTGTCGACGTGATCGACCTGGGCGTGGTGGCCACGCCGATGGTCTACTTCGGCACGAATGTGCTCGACACGCATTCCGGCATCATGGTCACGGGCAGCCATAATCCACCCGACTACAACGGCTTCAAGATGGTGCTGGCCGGCGAAGCGATCCACGGCGAAGCTATCCAGGCGCTGTACCACAGCATCGTCGCGCACGACGGCAGCGCCAGCGTCAAGGACGTTGCCAACCCGGGAACCTATGCCACGCACGATATCCGCGCCGCCTATCTGGAGCGCATCCTGGGCGACGTCAAGCTGGCGCGGCCGATCAAGATTGCCGTCGACTGCGGCAATGGCGTGGCCGGCGCGTTCGCGGGCGACCTGTTCCGCGGCATGGGCTGCGAAGTCATCGAGCTGTTCTGCGAAGTCGATGGCAATTTCCCGAATCACCACCCGGACCCGGCGCATCCGGAAAACCTGCAAGACCTGATCCGCTGCCTGGCCGAGACGGACGCCGAAATCGGTATCGCTTTCGACGGCGACGGCGATCGCCTGGGCGTGGTCACCAAGGATGGCCAGATCATCTACCCTGACCGCCAGATGATGCTGTTTGCGGCCGACGTGCTGACCCGCCATCCGGGCGCGCAAATCCTGTACGACGTGAAATGCACGCGCCACCTGGCGCCGTGGATCAGCAAGCATGGCGGCGTGCCGCTGATGTACAAGACTGGCCACTCGCTGGTGAAAGCCAAGCTGCGCGAGACGGGTGCGCCGCTGGGCGGCGAAATGAGCGGCCATATCTTCTTCAAGGACCGCTGGTACGGTTTCGACGACGGCCTGTATTCGGCCGCGCGCCTGCTGGAGATCCTCACGCGCGAAGCCGATCCTTCCGCCCTGTTGAACTCCCTGCCGCAGTCCGACAGCACGCCGGAACTGCACCTGGAACTGAAGGAAGGCGAGAACGTCGCGCTGATGGACATGTTGCGCCGCGACGCCGTCTTCCCCGGCAATGAACAGATCATCACCATTGACGGCTTGCGCGTGGAATACGCGGACGGCTTCGGCCTGGCCCGCTCGTCGAACACCACGCCGGTGATCGTCATGCGCTTCGAAGCGGAAACGCCACAAGCCCTGGCGCGCATCCAGGGGCAGTTCAAGAGCGTGATCCTGGCCGCCAAGCCAGACGCTGTACTGCCGTTCTGACAGCATGGCCGGTCAACCTGGCGCACAGGCGCCCTTGAAAATCCTGCTGGTGCGGGTGTCCTCGCTGGGCGACGTGTTGCATAACCTGCCCATGGTGGCAGACATCGCCTGCCATTTCCCGGATGCGACCATCGACTGGGTGGTTGAAGAGGGTTACGTCAGCCTGGTGCGCCTGAACCCGCGCGTGGGTACCATCTTCCCGTTCGCGCTGCGGCGCTGGCGCAAGAGCCTGGGCAAGAAAGAGACGCGCGCGGAAATCGCCGCCTTCTTCCGCAGCCTGCGCCAGACGCGCTACGATTATGTGTTCGATACCCAGGGCTTGCTCAAAACGGGCATCATCATGGGCGCCGCGCGCCTGGTGCCGGGCGGACAGAAGGTCGGCCTGGCCAATGGCAGCGAAGGCTCCGGCTACGAAGGCATCTCGCGTCTGTTTCACACGAAGAGCATTCCGCTCGACCCGCGCACCCATGCGGTAGCGCGCGGCCGCCTGGTGGCCGGCGCCGCACTCGGCTACACGGTCGACACGCCCGCCGATTTCGGCTTGCCGGAAGTATCGGGCAACGAACCGCGCCCGGACTGGATGGGCGAGGCGCCGTACTGCGTGTATTTCCATGGCACGGCGCGCGACGCCAAGAAATGGGCGCCGGAAAACTGGATCGCCCTCGGCCACGCGCTCGCGCCCATGCCGATTTTGCTGCCCTGGGGTTCGCCCAAGGAAAAGGCGGAAGCCGAACAACTGGCGGCCAGCCTGTCCAACGCGCGCGTGCTGCCGAAACTGTCGATGGGCAACGCCACCCTGCTGGCGCGCCACGCGGCGCTGGTGATCGGCGTCGATACGGGCCTCACGCATATCGCCGCCGCCTTTGTGCGTCCGACGGTGGAAATCTATGCCGATTCGCCGCTGTGGAAGACGGAAGGCAACTGGTCGCCGAAAATCATCAACCTGGGCGACAAGGGTGCGCCGCCCGGCGTGCCGGAAGTGCTGGCCGCGGCACAGCGCCTGCTGGCCGATTACCCTCCCGCCTGACTTCAACCGCCTGACTTCAACATTAAACAATCATGCGACTTCTTTATACCCTCGCCTGGTGGCTGGCCTTGCCCCTGGTGCTGGCGCGGCTGTGGCTGCGCGGACGCCAGGAACCCGGCTACCGCCAGCACTGGGGCGAGCGCCTGGGTTTTTACGGGCGCCAGCCGACGCCTGCTACGGATACCATCTGGCTGCACGCCGTCTCCGTCGGCGAGACGCGCGCGGCCGAGCCGTTGATCGATGCGCTGCTGGCCGCATGGCCCGCGTGCCGCATCGTCCTCACGCACATGACGCCCACCGGGCGCGCCACGGGTAAATCCCTGTTCGCGAAACACGGCGCGCGCCTGGTGCAAAGCTATCTGCCGTATGACACGGGCGCCATGCCGGCCAGTTTCATTCGTCATTTCGCGCCGCGCATCTGCATCCTGATGGAGACGGAAGTGTGGCCGAATCTGATCCACCAATGCAATCGCCACGGCGTGCCCGTGGTGCTGGCCAACGCGCGCCTGTCGCAGCGCTCGCTGGGCAAGGCGCAGCGCCTGGGCAAGCTCATTGCCGATGCCGCGCGCGGCATCACCCTGGTGGCGGCGCAGACGCAGGACGACGCCGATCGCGTGCGCCAGCTGGGCGTGCAGGACGTGGTCGTCACGGGCAGCATCAAGTTCGACGTCGTCGTGCCCGAGGCTGCGCTGGCGACGGGCGCCTGGCTGCGCGGCGCCATCGGTACACGTCCCGTGCTGCTGTGCGCCAGCACGCGCGAAGGGGAAGAACAGTTGATCCTTGAGGCGCTGGCACGCGCCAGCCTGCCATCTGACGCGCTGCTGCTGATTGTGCCGCGCCATCCGCAGCGCTTTGACGAGGTGGAAAAAATGATCGCCGCGCATGGCCTGGCCGTGCAGCGCAGGTCCGGCCTGACGCAGGACGACGCCGTTGCCGCGGGCACGCAGGTGCTGCTGGGCGATTCGATGGGCGAGATGTTTGCCTATTACGCGGCCTGCGATTGCGCTTTCGTCGGCGGCAGCCTGCTGCCGCTGGGCGGGCAAAACCTGATCGAGCCGGCGGCCCTGGGCAAGCCCGTGCTGATCGGTCCCCATACCTTCAACTTTGCGCTGGTGACCGAGCAGGCGATTGCCGCCGGCGCCGCCGCGCGGGTGGCGGACGCCGATGCGCTGATGGCGCAGGCGTCGGCATTGCTGCAGGATCCGGCGCGTTTATCTTCCATGGGAGTTAAAGCGCTGGCGTTTGCCAACCAGCACCGGGGCGCCACGCCGCGTACCATCGCGGCCATCCAGCCTTTACTGGCAGCTTAAGTAAACAGGACTGGAAGCTCTTGCGAGCGCTTTCTGAGCGCCTGTTTGGCCCCATCATAATCGGGATAAATCGATTCCACGGTGGCCCAGAAGCGGGGGCTGTGGTTCATTTCCAGTAGGTGCGACAGTTCGTGCGCCACCACGTAGTCGATGAGCGGCAGGGCGAAGTGGATCAAACGCCAGTTCAGGCGGATCTTGCGCTCGATGGTGCAGCTGCCCCAGCGCGTGCCGGCCGACGATAGCGACAATGAATCGTAGCGCACGCCCAGCTTGTCCGCATACACGTCCAGGCGCGCTTCGAACAGCTGGCGTGCCTCGTGCTGGAACCAGCCCTTCACTTTTTCCTTCAACTGCTGCTCGCTGCCCGCAGGCGTGACCCATACGTGCAGTTCATTCGTCTCGCGCTGGAAGCTGGCGCGGTGGCGCGGCGCCTGGTGCAGTCGCAAGGTGATTTCGCCACCAAGATACGGCAGCACGGCGCCATCGACCCATGCCACGGGCGGGCGCTGCTGGCGCTGCACCTTGCGCTCGCCCCGCTCCAGCAGTTTCGAGACGATCCAGCCTTGCTTGGCGCGGATGGCGTTGTCGATTTCGGCCAGGGTGACGCGCTTGGGTGCCGTGACGCGCAAGCCGTTATCGTCGATCATGAAGCCGATGGAGCGGCGTGTGGAGCGGCGCAGGGCGAATTCGACGAGGTGGCTGCCCAGCTGCAACTGGCGCAATGGCGGGCCATCGGCGATGCGTGGCGGGGAAGGCAGGGGAGGGGATGAAGGAACAGCGACGGGTGGCACGGGCACTACCGGCCACGCTGGAACGTGAAGTGGTGGCGCCACGGGCGGCGCTGGCGGTGCCGTGGGGCGCACCGCCGGGGGCGTGCTGGTCGAGACGTCATGCGCGAACAAATCCAGTTGCTGGTCGCCGACCTTGATGGTCTTCATCTGCTGGCGCAGTGTCGGCTCCTGGATGACCGCGCTGATGCCGTCTAGCCAGCGTTGTAGGCGTGAGGCGAAATGACGCGCATTTCTGATTCTATCCAATTTTCCACCTGTTGCATCATGCTGTCCGGGGTTTGCCCTTCCGGCGAGATCGGTTTGCCTATCGAGACGGTGATCAGTCCCGGGCGTTTGAGGAATGACTGCTTGGGCCAGCATTCGCCTGAATTATGCGCAATCGGCACCACTACGGCGCCCGTGGCGATGGCCAGACGCGTGCCGCCACTCTTGTACTTGCCCGCCTGGCCCACGGGGATGCGGGTGCCTTCCGGGAACATGATAATCCATTGGCCATCGGCCAGGCGGCGCTTGCCATGGGCGACGACGCTCTTGAACGCATGCTTGCCCTGTTTGCGGTCGATGGGGATCATGCGCAGCAGCGCCATGGCCCAGCCGAAAAACGGGATGTACAAAATCTCCTTCTTGAACACATACACGAGCGGGCGTGGCAGGCTGGGAAGCAAAAAGATGGTTTCCCAGGCCGACTGGTGCTTCGACAGCACGATGGCCGGCGCATCGGGGAAATTCTCGGCGCCCTTGACTTCATAGCGGATGCCGCAAATGACCTTGGCACACCACAGGATAAACACGTTCCAGCGCGAGGTGACCCAATAGCGCTTGTTGTAGCTCAATGGCGCGGCAAAAAAGCACACGCAGGCCCAGACGATGGTGGCCACGATCATGATGATCATGAACAGCAGGGATCGCAGGAACAGGGAAATATTACGCAATGCGGTTCTCCGAAGATTAAATACTGAACGCCACGGTGGGCGCCGGTGCCGATGGCGCCTTGAGCAAATGGCTGACGACGGCGGCCAGGTCGGGGAAGACCTGGGTGCCAGGCGGCAGGCCACCCGTTTCGTTGGTTTTTTCGCCCTTGCCCGTCAAGACCAGGTAGGGCACGCAGCCGCTGATGAAACCGGCCTGCAGGTCGCGCAGCGAATCGCCGACGGTGGGCACGCCTTTTAGGCTGGTGTTATAGCGCTGCGAGATTTCATGGAACATGCCGGGCTTGGGCTTGCGGCAGTCGCAATTGTCCGCGCCCGCGTGCGGGCAAAAGAAGATGGCGTCGATATCGGCGCCCACCTGCTGCGCCAGGGTGTGCATCTTCTGGTGGATCGCGTTCAACACCGTCATGTCGAAATATTCGCGCGCGATGCCCGACTGGTTCGAGGCGATGACGACGCGATAACCAGCCTGATTCAGGCGGGCGATCGCTTCAAGCGAGCCGGGGATCGGCAGCCATTCGGCAGGCGACTTGATGAAGTCCGGCGAGTCATGATTAATGACGCCGTCGCGGTCGAGAATAATCAGTTTCAGCGCCGGCGTGCCCATTATGCCGCCAGCTTGGAAATGTCGGCCACGCGGTTCATCATGCCGTGCAAGGACGACAGCAAGGCCAGGCGGTTGTTGCGCAGGGCGACATCCTCGGCCATCACCATCACGTCATTGAAGAAGCCATCGACATTGTCACGCAGCTGCGCCAGCGTTTGCAGGGTGCTGGTAAAATCGCCCTTGGCAAAGGCCGCGTCGACTTCCGGCTGCACGCGCGAGACGGCGGCGGCGAGTTTTTTCTCCGCTTCGTCCTGCAGCAGCGCCACCCTGACGCCAGTGTCAGCGACCAGCTTGAGCGCTTCCTCGTTCTTTTTCAGGATGTTCGTGATGCGCTTGTTGGCGGCTGCCAGCGAGGCGCTTTCCGGCAAGGCGGCAAACGCCTGCACGGCTTCCAGGCGCTGCACGATGTCGTCCAGGCGATCCGGGTTTTGCGCCACGACGGCTTCGATTTCATTCGGCGAGAAACCGCGCTCGCGCAGGATGCCGCGCAAGCGGTCCAGCATGAAGGTGGTGACGTCCGCGACCGGATCCTTAAAGCCGGGAATGGCTGCGAATTGCGCGGCCGCATCCGCCAGCAAGCCCTGGATCGACAAAGGCAAACGCTTTTCCAGCAGCATGCGCAGCACGCCCAGGGCGTGGCGGCGCAGCGCGAACGGATCCTTGTCGCCCGTCGGCGCCAGGCCGATGGACCAGATGCCGACCAGGGTTTCGAGCTTGTCGGCCAGGGCCACGGCGGTCCCGGTGGCGGTCGATGGCAGGCTGTCGCCGGCAAAGCGCGGCTGGTAGTGCTCGGAGGCGGCCAGCGCCACTTCTTCCGGCTCGCCGTCATGGCGCGCGTAATACGTGCCCATGATGCCTTGCAGCTCGGGGAATTCGCCCACCATGTCGGTCAGCAAATCGGCCTTGGCCAGCAGTGCGCCACGTTCGGCCAGGGTCACGTCGCCACCCAATTTTGCCGCGATGGTGCCGGCCAGCGACTTGACGCGCTCTGTGCGTGCCGCTTGCGTGCCCAGTTTGTTGTGGTAGACGACGTTGGCCAGCAGTGGCAGACGCGATGCCAGGGTCTTCTTTTTGTCCTGCTCGAAGAAGAACTTGGCGTCGGACAGGCGCGGGCGCACGACGCGCTCGTTGCCGCCGATGATGTGTTCTGGCGTATCCGTCTCGATGTTCGAGACGATCAGGAAGCGCGAGCGCAGCTTGCCTTCGCTGTCGGTCAGCGCAAAATATTTCTGGTTCGTCTGCATGGTCAGGATCAGGCATTCCTGCGGCACGGCCAGGAATTCTTCCTCGAAGTGGCACTCATACACGACCGGCCATTCGACCAGCGCGGTGACTTCGTCGAGCAGCGCTTCAGGCATCAGCACCTGGTCGGCGCCGGCCTTGTCCAGCAACTGGGCACGGATGCGCTCCTTGCGTTCCTCGTTGCTGGCGATGACGCTGGCGTTGAGGATCAGGGACGGCGCATAGTTTTCCGCGTGCGCGATGGTGATCGGCGCGCCGTCGGTGAGGAAGCGGTGGCCCAGGGTGGTGCGGCCTGCGCTGAGTCCCAGCAGGGTCAGAGGCAGGATATTGATGCCGTGCAGGGCGATCAGGCTGTGGGCCGGACGCACGAATTGCACGGTCGTGCCGTCCGGGCGCTGATAGCTCATCAGTTTTGGAATCGGCAGTTTGGCGGCCGATTCCATCAAGGCCGCCTGTGCGCCAGTTTCCAGTTTGCTGCCTGGTGCCGTGTACGTGTAGAAGAAGCTTTCGGCCTTGCCGTCGGCGGCGCGTTCCAGCTCGGCCACCGTCAGCTCGGGGAAGCCCAGCGCGGCCAGTTTCTTGGCCAGCGGGGGCGTGCCGTTGCCATTCGCGTCCAGCGCCACGGAGACGGGCAAGACTTTTTCGCGGATGGACTTATCGGGCGAGACTTCGCGCACGTTGGTGATGGAGACGGCCAGGCGGCGCGGCGTGGCGTAGCTGGTGGCGACGCTGTCGGCTTCCAGGAAGTCGCGCGCTTTCAGGCCGTTGACGATGCCGGCCGTGAAGGCGGCGCCCAGTTTGGCCAGCGCTTTCGGCGGCAATTCTTCGGTCAGCAGTTCAATGAGCAGTGTTTGGTTCATGGTGTTCTTGTCTGGTACGGCGGTGTATGAGCTAGGTGATCAAGCGGCGGCGAGTTGGTCTGCGGCAGGCAGCATCGGGAAACCGAGGCGCTCGCGCGAGTCGTAATACGCTTGCGCCACCAGGCGCGACAGGGTGCGCACGCGGCCGATGTAGGCGGCGCGTTCCGTCACCGAGATGGCGCCGCGCGCATCGAGCATGTTGAAGCTGTGCGACGCCTTCATGATCTTTTCATAGGCGGGCAAGGTCAGTTGCAGCTCGATCAGGCGCTTGGCTTCCGCCTCGTAGTTGCCGAACTGTTCGAACAGCAGGTCCGTATTCGCGTGCTCGAAGTTGTAGGTCGACTGTTCCACCTCGTTCTGGTGGAAGACGTCGCCGTAGGTCAGCTTCTTCGTGACGCCGTTCTCTTCCCACTCCGTCCACACCAGGTCGTACACGTTTTCCACGCCCTGGAGATACATGGCCAGGCGTTCGATGCCGTAGGTGATTTCGCCCAGCACGGGCTTGCAATCGAGGCCGCCCACTTGCTGGAAGTAGGTAAATTGGGTCACTTCCATGCCGTTCAGCCAGACTTCCCAGCCCAGGCCCCAGGCGCCCAGGGTCGGGCTTTCCCAGTCGTCTTCGACGAAGCGCACGTCATTCTGCTTCAAGTCCAGGCCCAGTGCGGCCAGCGAACCCAGATACAGGTCGAGGATGTTTTCCGGCGCCGGCTTCAAGACCACCTGGTACTGGTAGTAGTGCTGCATGCGGTTCGGGTTTTCGCCATAGCGGCCATCTTTCGGGCGGCGCGACGGCTGCACATACGCGGCGCGCCACGGTTCCGGGCCGATCGCGCGCAGGAAGGTACCTGTGTGGAAGGTGCCGGCGCCGACTTCCATGTCGTAAGGCTGGAGCAGGGCGCAACCTTGCTTGTCCCAATAGGTTTGCAAGGTCAGGATAATTTGTTGAAATGTGAGCATCGTATGAGTTCGCCGCGCGGGAGCCTGCGCGCTGTAAGGGTTTGCTTGAAGCCCGGGCGCATGCTTGGAAGCGCGTCCGGGCCGGGGTTTTGCTAATTTTAGCGGTTTTTACGGACCCACTGTGACTCTTCGGACAATATCGGCCGCTTATTGCTGCCCGGCGCGGCCACGGCGGGCGGCGCGCGACAGCAGGAAGGCCGCCAGCAGGGCCAGTGCGGCCATGGCCAGCACCAGTTTATTGCCATACAGAATGTATGGCGTCATGCCGCCCATGCCCTGCACCTTGGCCGCCAGGGTGGCTTGCTGTTCCGGCGGCAGCAGGCTTTGCACCACGCCCTTGCCGTCGATGACGGCGGTGGCGCCCGTATTCGTTGAGCGCAGCATGGGGCGGCCCGTTTCCAGGCTGCGCATCTGTGAAATCTGCAAATGCTGCGGGATGGCGATCGAGTCGCCAAACCAGGCCAGGTTCGAGATATTCAGCAGTACGGACGCCGACTGCTTGCCATGGCGGTGGGCGCTGGCCAGCTGGCCGGCGATTTCTTCGCCAAACAAGTCTTCGTAGCAGATATTCGGTAGCACCAGCTGGTCGCGCACCTGGAGCGGCGCCTGCACCTCGGCGCCGCGGCCCATGTCGCCCAGCGGGATGGCCATCATGGCGACAAACCAGTGCAGGCCGGGCGGCACGAATTCGCCGAACGGCACCAGATGGTGCTTGCGGTACTGGTAGTACGGTCCTGGCGTGCCGTTGGGCGTGATCCCCAGCGCCGCATTGTAGAAGCGCTGCTGTTCGTCGAGCACGGGCATGCCGACCAGGATCGTGCTGCCCGTCTGCTGCGCGTACGTGCCCAGGCTATCGAGGTAGCCGGGCGGCAGCTGGTGCGGCAGCACGGTGACGGCCGTTTCCGGCGTGGCGATCAGGTCGGCCGGCGCGCTGGTGATGGCGCTCTGGTACATTTGCAAGGCGCCCAGCACGAAGCCGGGATCGAATTTCTGCTGCTGCGGCACATTGCCCTGCAACAGGCGCACCGTGATCGGACGTCCGACCGGGTGGGTCCAGTTCACGTATTGCAGGCCAACGCCGGCCGCGTACAGCGCGATGACGCCGCCCAGCGCGCTCCAGCGCGTGCGGTGCGTCAGCAGTAGCAGGGTGCCGGCGGACAGGGCCGCCAGCCAGCCCAGGCCATACGCGCCGACGATGGGGGCAAAGCCGGCCAGCGGGCTCGTATTGTGGGCGTAGCCGGTGGCCAGCCACGGGAAACCCGTAAACAGCCAGCCGCGCGTCCATTCGAACAGGGTCCATGTCGCAGGCAGCACCAGCAGGGTCATGGCGGGCAGGGACAGCACCCAGCGCTGGCGCAGCCAGGCGGCCGCTCCCATGGCCAGGGCCACGTAAATGGCCATCAGCAGGGCCAGCAGGGCCACGGCAATGACCGCCAGCGGCGCGGCCATGTCGCCATAGCGGTGCATGGAGATATACAGCCAGTGCGTGCCGGCCGCGCACCAGCCGAAGCCGTAGGCCCAGCCGATCAACGCGCCGCTTTTCACGCTGGACCCGCGCAGTACTTGGTAGAACAGCACGCCCAGGCTGAGGATTTGCAAGGGCCAGTAGCCGAAAGGGGCGAACGCCAGCACGGCGACGGCGCCGGCAACGGCAGCAGTCAGCATGCGCGCCCACGTGCTGCGGGGCGGTTTGGCGGGGGCGTTGGGATCTGAGCGTCTGAAACGCATTTACAGCACGCGCATGTCAGAGTTCCAGTTCCGGCACATTGGGCAGGCGCTCGACGAGCAGCACGTGCACCTGGCGCGCATCCGCGCGCAGCACCTCGAAGCGCAGATTGCCCAGGTCGAAAATATCGCCCTTGTGCGCCATGCGGCCCAGGTACTTCGAAACGAGGCCGCCGATGGTGTCGACATCGTCGTCCACCAGGTGGCTGCCCACTTCTTCGTTGAACTGTTCGATCTCGGTCAGCGCCTTGACACGCCAGCGGGGGCCGAACTGGCCTTCCTTGAGCGAGAGGATATTGTCCTCGGCTTCGTCGAAGTCGTATTCGTCCTCGATATCGCCGACGATCTGTTCCAGCACGTCTTCGATGGTGATCAGGCCGGCGACGCCGCTGTATTCATCGACGACGATGGCCATGTGATTGTGGTTGGCGCGGAAATCGCGCAGCAGCACATTCAGGCGTTTCGATTCGGGGATGAAGATGGCGGGGCGCAGCATGTCGCGCACGTCGAAAGTTTCTTCTGCGTAATAACGCAGCAAGTCTTTCGCCAGCAGGATACCGATGACCTTGTCGCGCTCGCCTTCGATCGCGGGGAAGCGCGAGTGGGCGGTGGACAGGACTTCCGGCATCCATTCCTCGATCGGCTTGCTGATGTCGATGACATCCATCTGCGAACGGGGAATCATGATGTCGCGCGCACAGAGATCCGATACCTGGAACACGCCTTCGATCATCGACAGGGCGTCGGCGTCGATCAGCTTGCGTTCATGCGCATCGTGTAGAACTTCGAGCAATTCTGCACGGTTCTCTGGCTCGGGGGATATGAGTGCGGTCAGGCGTTCAAACAGTGACCGGTGGGGCTTGACGTCAGTTCTGACGCCACTAGGGTGCTCGGGCATAGGAGGCGTGAGCCGTTGTTGCGAAGGGATATAGGATACACCAAAAGTGGGGGAATACCGGATTTCCCCGCTTTTGATGCAAATTTAATACGTTTAAGTGCGCCGTTGCGCGATCTTTTACGCCGCTTCTTGGCCCAGCACGCGCGCGCGTAAGGCCGCTACGTCCGCCTGCCAGTCGGCGAAATGCTCGCTGTCCTGCCATAGCTGGCGCAGTTCCGACGCTTCCGCGCCGATCTTGTCGAACGCCAGGCGCGCCTTTTCCAGCAGCGGTGGCGTGACTTTCTTCTTGCAGGCGGCGACCCATTCGTCCACTTCCGCGGTGGCCGGGTCGTCCTCGCCCGGCTTGCCCAGGAGGCGCGCGATCACTTCCAGCGCGGCCAGCGCCTCGGCGGCGAACGGCGCTTCCAGCTCCGCTTCCGTGCTGTCGATGACATTGTCGAGCGTCGTCTCGACCAATTCCAGGGTTTTATATTCGTGCAAATCCTGCGCCCAATCCATGGCGTAGTCGTTGCCGAAGGCGTCGGTGGCCCAGGTTCCCATGGTCTTACTCCTTGTACGGGTCGGTAATGCCGAGTTTCGCGAGGATTTCCGTTTCCAGGCCCTCCATCTCGGTGGCTTCCTCGTCATCCATGTGGTCGTAGCCCTGCGCATGCAGCACGCCGTGCACGATCAAATGGGCCGTGTGCTCTTCCACGCTCTTCTTTTGTTCTTGCGCTTCCTTTTCCAGCACGTCCGTGCACAGGATGATGTCGGCGCGCGTAGGCTCGTCGTCGCTTAACTCTTCGCCTTCGTTGTAGGCGAACGTCAGCACGTTGGTGGCGTAGTCCTTTTCGCGGTAGTCGCGGTTCAGGCTGCGGCCTTCTTCCGCATCGACGAAGCGGATGGTGAATTCGGCCGGGGCAAACAGGGCCGCCTTGACCCAGCGGCGCACTTTCGGCCGCGTGATCAGGGTTTCCAGGCGGGCATCCGGGTATTGCACGGACAGGGACAGTTTATTTTTTTCGGACATTTTTGGCGGCAGCTGGTTTCAATAAGGGGAGTAACTGGGCGGCGTTGGCGCCGGCCGCTTGCGCCGTTTCATAGGCGTCGACGATGCGCGCGACGAGCGGGTGGCGCACCACGTCGGTGCTGTTAAATTGTGTGAAGCCGATGCCGCGTACGTCTTTCAATACGTGCACGGCGTCGATCAGGCCGCTCGTCTGGCTCTTGTGCAGGTCGACTTGCGTCACGTCGCCCGTCACCACGGCCTTGCTGCCAAAGCCGATGCGCGTCAAGAACATCTTCATCTGTTCGACGGTGGTGTTTTGCGCTTCATCGAGGATGACGAAGGCGTGGTTCAGGGTGCGCCCGCGCATGTAGGCCAGCGGGGCGATCTCGATCACCTGTTTTTCGAACAGTTTTTGCGTGCGGTCAAAGCCCAGCAAATCGTACAGCGCGTCGTACAGGGGACGCAGATACGGGTCGACCTTTTTGCGCCAGGTCGCCCGGCAGGAAGCCCAGGCGTTCGCCCGCTTCGACGGCGGGGCGCGTGAGGATGATGCGTTTGACGGCGTCGCGTTCGAGCGCGTCGACGGCGCAGGCGACGGCCAGATAGGTTTTACCCGTGCCGGCAGGACCCACGCCGAAGCTGATGTCGTGTTCGAGGATGTCGCGCAGGTAGGCAATCTGGTGCGGGGTGCGTCCGCGCAGGTCGCTGCGGCGGGTTTTCAGCACGGGACTGGCGATGTCCGGTTCGACGAAAGTGCTGATGGGCGCATTGGCGTGGTGTTCCGAGGCGGCGGACAGGCCCGCGCGCTGTTCGACCAGGGCCAGCTGCACTTCTTCCAGCGGCACGACCTTGTTGGCGATGGCGTAGAACTGTTCGAGGATTTCCACGGCGCGCTCGGCATTGCTGCCGCCGACGATGAATTTCTCGCCGCGGCGGAAGATCGTCACGTCGAGGGCGGCGGAAATCTGGCGCAGGTTTTCATCGAGCGGTCCGCACAGGTGCGCCAGGCGCGTGTTGTCCAGCGGCTCGGGGGTGAAGTAATGCGGCTGTATCGGGGCTTTGGTTTTCAACTGGCTCTTTTCAATGCGGGTGCGCTGGCGACGAGTTCGCCGCGCAGGGTGTAGGAATGGCTTTCGGTGATGCGCACGTCGACCAGTTGGCCGACCAGCTGCAGCGCGTCCGGGCCGGCGTCGAAATTGACCACGCGGTTGTTTTTCGGTGCGGCCTTGCAGCTCGCTGTCGTCCGTATCCTTTTTGGAGCGGCCTTCGACGAGGATGGTTTGCACCGTGCCCACCATGGCCAGGCTGTATTTGCGCGTGTTGGCGTCGATGGCCGCCTGCAACTGCTGCAAACGGGCCAGCTTGACGTCATGCGGCGTATCGTCTTCCAGGCTGGCGGCGGGTGTGCCGGGGCGCTTGCTGAAGATGAAACTGTAGCTGTTGTCGAAGCCGACGTCCGCGATCAGCTTCATCATGGCGTCGAAATCGGCCTGGGTCTCGCCAGGGAAACCGACGATGAAGTCAGACGAAATGGCCATGTTCGGGCGCACGGCGCGAATGCGGCGGATGATGGACTTGTATTCGAGGCCCGTGTAGCCGCGCTTCATGGCGCCGAGGATCTTGTCGGAGCCGTGCTGCGCCGGCAGGTACAGATGGTCGACCAGCTGCGGGATCTTCGCGTAGGCGTCGATCAGGCGCTGCGTGAATTCCTTCGGATGGCTGGTGACGAAGCGCATGCGTTCGATGCCGGGAATGTCGGCCACGTATTCGAGCAGCAGGGCGAAGTCGGCAATGTCTCCGCCTTCCATCGCGCCGCGGTAGGCGTTCACGTTTTGCCCCAGCAGGGTGATTTCCTTGACGCCCTGGGCGGCCAGGCCCGCCACTTCCGTCAGCACGTCCTCGAAGCGGCGCGACACTTCCTCGCCGCGCGTGTAGGGCACGACGCAGTAGCTGCAGTATTTGCTGCAGCCTTCCATGATGGAGACGAACGCCGAAGCGCCTTCCACCTTGGCCGGCGGCATGTGGTCGAACTTTTCGATTTCCGGGAAGCTGATGTCCACCTGCGAGGCGCCGCTCGAACGGCGCAGTTCGATCATTTGCGGCAGGCGGTGCAGGGTTTGCGGGCCGAAGACCATGTCGACATACGGCGCGCGCTTGACGATGGCGTCGCCTTCCTGCGACGCCACGCAGCCGCCCACGCCGATCAAGAGGTGCGGCTTGGCCAGTTTCAGCTCGCGCAAACGGCCCAGGTCGGAAAACACTTTTTCCTGTGCCTTTTCGCGCACGGAGCAAGTGTTGAGCAGGATCACATCGGCATCTTCCGGCGTGTCGGTGCGCACCAGGCCATCGGAAGCGCCCAGCACGTCGGCCATCTTGTCCGAGTCGTACTCGTTCATTTGGCAGCCGAAGGTTTTAATGAATACTTTTTTCTGCATGGAGTCGGGTGCTTATCGGTAAATGTGGCGGCAAATAAGTGTGGCAAATGAGTGTGGCGGAAAATAAGCTGCGCAGGGGGCTTGCGCTGTGCGCTGCCCGGGGTGGAAGGCGGCGGTTGAGCGACCAGGCGCCTCTGGCTTCCCGCTGGCAGGTTCGCTGCAAGTTCTGGCCATAGTTTAGCGTAAATCGCCGGGGCGGGCCATGTTGTGCTTACCTTGCCGACAAGGTTGTCGCCTGCTTATGCCGCTATCTGTCGTGATGCTTAAAAGCATTTATTGCCGTACGACACCATTGATTTGTAACAAGTTGCTGCAAAGCCTTGTGCGCGCGCGCTGGCATCCTAATGTGTTGAAATGGCATCGTTGCCAAGCCAACTAGCAGCTTGATTGATATTTAACAATCAGGAAGTTTGCGCGAGGCGCAGATGCGGCGTGTTTGGGCTAGTATATTGTCTTATATGCAATTCACGTCGGTGAATTGCACGTGCTTTTACTCACGCGGCAAGTTGCGTACGTTGGCTGGGCGTGGCTGTGCGAGTCCTGTGCAGGCAGTGCGATAAGAGGGGAGGGCTGAATAAGTTGGAAAGACGTTTATTTGAACACTCTAAGCCAGCCTTAAGTTCGTATCGGCATTATTTTCTACATTCACCAGACGAGGAAAAATCATGGCACATCATGCATTAGCATCGCAAGAGACTTACAACCCGAATCACCTGCTGGATATTCTGCTGAGCAAGATGCAGCTGAAAAACGATGCGGCCCTGTCGCGTCTGCTCGAAGTGGCGCCACCCGTCATCAGCAAGATTCGCCACCACCGCTTGCCGGTCGGCGCCTCGCTGCTGATCCGCATGCACGAAGTGACGGGCATGAGCATCCGTGACTTGCGTGACTTGATGGGCGACCGCCGCACCAAGTATCGTCTGTCTGACGCCCAGGGCCGTCCAAAAGCGGAAGACCGCGGCGATGCGCAAGAATCGAATTACGCGCACTGATGTGGCGGTTGTACGCTGACTGTGCCGCTTGCGTAGCTGCTGGCGGCAACAGGCTGGCGTGGACCGGGCAGCATGGATACACCGCAGTACCCCTGACGGCTTTCGCTACGCAGCGAGAGCCGTTTGCGTTTGCGGCAGTGCTTAGCTCAGCAGTGCGGAGGTGATTTCGTCGTAGCGCAGTTCCGTTTCGCGGAACAGCTGCAGATACGTGTCTTCACCCAGGCCCAGCGCATCCCAGGCCACCGGCGAGACGCGCGGCACCAGGTCGTCGCCCGCCTGCGCCAGGTCGAGCGCGCAAACAAGCGCGTTGGCCACGTGGATCAGCGACGCGAGGAAGCCTGCCCCCGGCGTTTCCGGCTGCAGGTAATTGGCCAGCGCCAGGCGCATGGTGTCGGAAAAATTCCAGTGTTCGGCCAGTGCCACGCCTGCCTGCACGTGATCCACGCCCAGCACGGTTTGCTCCGCTTCGAGCAGGCTGCAATCGTGCGCGGCCTGGTGCGCGATGACTTGCGCATAGTGCGCGGGAAAGCTGCTGACCAGCACCAGGCGGCCGATGTTATGCAGCAAGCCGGCCGTGAAGGCGTAATCCTGGTTGAAGCGGATTTGCCGCGCCAGCACCTTGGCGCAGGCGGCCGTCGCCACCGAATGGCGCCAGAAGGCCTTGTCGTCAAAGCCGGGGCAGCGTCCTTCCGGGAAGCAGCCCGTGATGGCGGCCGACGTGATCAGGCTGCGCGTGGTCTGGAAACCCAGGTAAGTGATCGCCTGCTGGATGGTGGTGGCCTTCACTTGCAAGCCATATTGCGACGAGTTGGCCAGGCGCAGGGTTTTTGCCGTCAGCGCCTGGTCGTATGACACTTTTTTGGCCAGCACGGAAATATCGACATCTTCCTGGTCGATGCTGTTCAACAGTTCCATGACGACGGCGGGCAACGAAGGCAAGTCATCGAGGTGGGCGACGATATCGTCGAGCGTCAACTGGGTGCTCATGCGGCCTCTCCCGTACCCAGGCGGTAAGCCGTGACATAGTTGCGCAGCAAGGTGGTGGCCGCGTCCAGAGGATCGTCCGGGTTGTGCTTGCGGAACAGGTAGGCCAGCCGTTCGCTATCGGCCGCCTGTTGCGCGGCGATTTCTTCGGGTGACGGTGGCGGCGCCTGGATCGGCAGCATGTCGATGCCGTGGCGCGGCATCAGGGCCAGCATGTTTTCCGTCAATACCGCGCCTTGCGGCAACAGCACTTGTCCATGCGCATCGAGCAAGACATCCGACAAGACCATGCCAGGACGAACTTGTTCCAGGGGTAGATGTTGATGCATGACCGCCATGACGACTCCTTAGATGATTGCGGGATATTACCATTGCCATGACGCAATGTCTCAACCTGTATCAAGGCCCCTGTGGAAAATAGGGCTGCTGTAAATCTTGCCATTAAGCATGTCATACCGTACATTTGATTCAGGCTGTTGTCCGCTGACGTCTCTGCTCCCGCGCCGCGGGCGGCGGCCGGCCTGGCCCGGGGAGTATTGATTGATGGTGAGTATCAAAGTCCGGCTGACCTTGCTTTTTGTCGTGATCGTCACCCTGGTGCTGGGCATTTCGGGTACCTACACCCAATATACACTGAGCCAGGAACTCGAATCGGGCAGTGCGCGCCTGCGCAGCGGCGTGCTCACGCGCTTGCAGACCAGCTTGCCTTCGGCCCTGTGGGACCTCGATAAATCCAAGGTCGACAGCATCGTCGCAGCCGAAATGCTGCCGCCGGAACTGGTCGGCATCCGCGTCTACGACGCTTCGGTCGGCCTGTTCGCGGGCGAAGTGCGCGACGCCTCCGGCACTCTCGCGCCGCTGACTGCCGACGTGGCCATGGGTGGCACGCCCGTCGAGGCGCCACTGGTATTTCGCGACGCCGTGGCCGCGGCCACGGGCGGCAAGCCGGTGATCGTCGGCAAGGTCATCGTCAATTTCAGCCGCGCCCAGATCGATGCAGCCCTGCGCGGCGAAGTGCGGCGCAAGGTGCTGGAAGTGTTGCTGCTTGACATCATTTTGGTGGGCGCCCTTGCGCTGAGCCTGCGTATCGTTTTCGACCCCTTGAAGCAGTTGCGCGACGGCTTGTTCGACCTGGCCACGCGCGGCAGCGATGACGTCGAAGAGTTGCCGGAAAACCGGCGCGACGAACTGGGCGACGTGATCCGCGGCTTCAATGCCGTGCAGCGCAAGCTCAAGTCTATCATCGAGGGCAGCCGCGAAGCGGAAGACATGGCGCGCCGCTCGCAGCAGGAGACGGCGCAGGCCATGGACGAGCTGCGCCGCGCGCAGGAATCGTTGCTGCAGTCGGAACGCCTGGCCTCGCTGGGCAGCCTGGTGGCGGGGGTGGCGCATGAAATCAACACCCCGGTCGGCATCGCGCTGACCAGCGCCTCGGTGCTGAAGGAAGCCACCGATCACATCAGCGCGGCGGTGGCTGGCGGCGGCGTAAAGAAGACCGATATCGTGCGCTACCTGGAAACGGCCGGCGAGAGCGCGCGGCTGATCATGAACAATGCCTATCGCGCCGCGCACCTGATCCATAGCTTCAAGCAGATCGCCGTCGACCAGGTCAGCGAGGCGCGCCGTTTGTTCGAATTGCGCGACTATATCGGTGAAGTGATCTCGAGCCTGCAACCGACCCTGAAAAAGACGCGCATCCGCATCGATATCGATTGTCCGCCTGACATCATGCTCGACAGCTATCCGGGCGCGCTGGCGCAGGTGTTGACCAACCTGGTGTTGAACTGTGTCGAGCATGCCTTCGATGCGGACACGGCCGGCAATATCCATATCGGCGTGCGCCGCGACGGCGACGCGATCGCCATGCAGGTGCGCGACAACGGCCGCGGCATCGCGCCCGACATGCTCGACCGCGTGTTCGACCCGTTTGTCACCACGCGGCGCGGGCAGGGCGGCACGGGACTGGGCTTGAATATCGTGTTCAACTTGATTGCCAAGCAGTTTGGCGGCACCATCACGGTCAGCAGCATCTTGGGCCAGGGCGCGACGTTCCTGTTGCGCCTGCCCATGGTGACGCCGTTGCCGGAAAGCAGCAGCAGCCCGGCATAGGCAAGGAGAAGAGATATGGCACAGCTAGAAGATAGTCAGCAAGTGGCGCTTTTGCGCGGGATCAATGTGGGCCGCGCCAAGCGCGTGGCCATGGCCGACTTGCGCAAGCTGCTGGGCGACCTGGGTTTTGCGCAGGTGCGTACTGTACTCAACAGCGGCAACGTCGTGTATGACGGGGGCAAGGTGGCGCCGGCCGATGCCGCTGCCCGCATCGAGGAAGCACTGGTGCTGAAATTGGGCGTGGCGGCCAGAGTGACGGTGCTGTCGGCCAGCCAGTTTGCCGAACTGATCGAACAAAACCCCCTGGCGCCGGCGGCCGATGCGGCCCGTCTGCTGACCTTGGTGCTGAACAATCCGGCCGATGTCCAGCGCCTTGCGCCGCTCTTGCAGCGGCCGTGGCAGCCGGAAGCGCTGGCCTTGGGGCGATGGGCTGCGTATGCCTGGTGTCCCGATGGCGTGCTGGCCAGCAAGGTGGTGGCGGCGCTGGGCGTGCTGCTGGGCGATGGCGTCACCTCGCGCAATTGGGCGACCATGCAAAAATTACATGCGCTGCTGAACGGGCCCGATGCGGCAGCCACATCCTCATTTTCCAAGGAGCACTGATGCCTTCCATTACCGGTACCTTCGACGTCACCATCACCCCGGAAACCTTGTCGGACACGGCCGCGCAATCGGGGCTGGGACGCCTGTCGCTAGCCAAGCGCTACCACGGCGCCCTCGACGCCAGCGCGCAGGGCGAGATGCTCAGCGTGCGCGCCGCCGTGGCCGGCTCGGCAGGCTATGTGGCGCTGGAGCGGGTGGAAGGCAGCCTGGACGGGCGTCACGGCAGTTTTTATTTGCAGCACAGCGGCAGCATGACGCGCGGCGCGCCCGCCTTGTCAGTGACGGTGGTGTCCGATACGGGGACGCAGCAGTTGCAAGGGCTGTCGGGCAGCCTGCTCATCCGCATCGAAGGCGGCAAGCATTATTATGATTTCACGTATGAGATTGCTGAAGCGCCATGAACTGGGATATCGTCAAGGGGGTGCTGATCTTGCTGGTCGCCGTCAGCGCCCTGGGCACGGCCTTCGTGCTCATTT
Organism: Janthinobacterium lividum; assembly: GCF_023509035.1. Taxonomy (NCBI): domain Bacteria; kingdom Pseudomonadati; phylum Pseudomonadota; class Betaproteobacteria; order Burkholderiales; family Oxalobacteraceae; genus Janthinobacterium; species Janthinobacterium lividum. The sequence continues at coordinate 1,984,441 of NZ_CP075583.1, forward strand.
CCGCCTCGGGCACGGACAAGGCGGCCTGCATCGCGCGCGCCCTGAAGTCAGGCATTCCTGTCGGTAATATCGAAAGAGTTTGCCGCCTGCTGGACAAGTGAGCATAGACAGGCAAGGCAGCCAAAAAAATTCCGCGCAAGGCGGAATTTTTTTTTAACGCAGCGGCATCGGCCACCGAAATAAGCTCAGCTATCGAATTTTTCCTGTTTTTCACCGTGCATGCTAAAGGCCAGCAAGCCCAGTCCCACCAGCAGCATCGAGACCATGCTCGCTTCGGGCACGGGCGGCGGCACATTCGCGTGCTGTACGGCAGGGGTGTTGGTGGCGGTGGGCGGCGGCAGTGCGCCCTGGCGCACACCGGCGCTGCGCCAGCGTGGGGGGCATTCAGCGTCGTGCTCTGCGCCAGCAGGCGCGCATACGGCAAGTCCGGTGTTTCCCAGCCGGGATTGTCCGCAGTGTTATTGAAGCCGAAACTGTCGTCGCTCACGACTTGGGCGTGTATTGCATGCGGGTTGCCTGGCGTGTCAGCGCCGGTTGCCACCGCATTCCCTGCACTGGCCGACAGCGTCAGCATGGTCATGCATAGCGACTGAAGTATCTTCATCTTTGACTCCCTGGTTCACCGTGCGGCGCGGCCGAAACCGGCCTGCGCTTGGACGGACAATGCGCCTGTACTGGGGCGTATCACGATTTTTCTGAAGAGATATTATTACATCACAAATCGTGGCAATTTTGCTACGTATATTTGCTTTAAATTACGAATATTTATCATTTTGATAGCGCGAAGGCTATCGCTGCCTCACACTTGGCATGAGCACGCTATCGCTGAAAAACACTGTTGTTTTTTTGTGCGAATCGCCAGCAGGAAAACAATATATTGATTAGTATATTGTTTATCGCACGATGATTAATATGACCGCCTGTGGGAGGGAAAGATGGAGACAGTTGCACCACAACACGCCGAATACAAGCTCGACGCCATGCGTGGCTCGGCCTACAAGGCCAGCTCGCTGCTCAAGGCCATGGGCAATGCCGACCGTTTGATGCTGCTGTGCCAGCTATCACAGGGCGAGCATTGCGTCAGCGACCTCGAACAAAAAGTAGGCATCGGCCAGCCGACCCTGTCGCAGCAGCTGGGCGTGCTGCGCGAAGAGATGCTGGTGGCCACGCGGCGCGACGGCAAGCAGATCTATTACCGTGTCGCCAGTGCACCCGTGCTGGCCGTGCTGCAAGTGCTGTACGCGCAATTTTGCGCGCCGCGCGCCCCGTTCAACGACGAAGCGGACTGAGCCCTGCCATGAGCATAGCCTGGCAGCATTTCACGCCGTGGGCCTCGCTGGCCGGCGGCATGCTGATCGGCCTGGCGGCTGCCCTTCTGATTTTGTTCAATGGGCGCATCGCCGGCATCAGCGGCATCCTCGGCGGCCTGCTGCGCCCGCGCAGTGGCGACCTGGGCTGGCGCATTGCGTTTCTTGCCGGCCTGGTCGGCACGCCTCTGCTATACCAGGTGTGGCAAACCTTGCCGCCGGTGCAGATCGACGCGGGCACGCCCGCTTTGATCGTGGCGGGCCTGCTGGTGGGCGTGGGCGTGCGCTATGGCGCCGGCTGCACCAGCGGCCACGGCGTATGCGGCCTGTCGCGCCTATCTCCCCGTTCGCTGGCGGCCACTTGTGCCTTCATGGCGGCCGGTTTCCTCACCGTCTACCTGTTGCGCCATCTGTGAGCAAGCTTATGAGCAAGCTGATCCTTTCCATGTTGAGCGGCCTCGTCTTTGGCCTGGGCCTGATCGTCTCCGGCATGGGCAATCCGGCCAAGGTGCTCGGTTTCCTCGACCTGGCCGGCGCCTGGGATCCATCGCTGGCGCTGGTGATGGGCGGCGCCATCGGCGTGGCCCTGCCGGCCTTCTGGCTGGCGCGGCGGCGCAGCACGGCGCTGCTGGGCGAGCCCATGCAATTGCCGGCGGCGCGGCGCATCGACCGGCGCTTGCTGCTGGGCAGCCTGGCCTTTGGCGCGGGCTGGGGCATCGCCGGTTTCTGTCCCGGCCCCGCCCTCGTGTCCCTGCTGGCGGGCCAGCCGAAGGCCTGGATGTTTGTCGGCGCCATGCTGGCCGGCATGGCCCTGTTTGAAGTACTGGAGCACCGCAAGCTGCCGGCGCCTGCTTGAGACGGTACAATCTGGCGCATCGCCACTTTGGATACCCGCTTACATGAAGACCGTGATTTTCCGCGCCGGCGCGCGCGCCGCCCTGTTGTGCAGCGTTCTGGCGCTGGCCGCCTGCGGCAGCTTGCTGAAGAAGGAAGCGCCGCCCGCTCCCGTGCCCGTGGCCGACGCCTTGCCCAATCCGCGAGTGTTGCTGCTGGGCGAAGTCTATGACAATGTGCAAGGCCAGCGCCTGCGCGTCGAGGAATTGCGCCGCCGCCTGGCGGCCGGCTGGCGTCCCGTGATTGTCATGGAACAGTTCGACCGCGAAAACCAGGCCTTGCTGACGCGCGCCGCGCGCGATTGCGCCGACCCCGATTGCATCATCCGCGTGATGGAACAGCCGCGCTGGGACTGGAGCTTGTACCGGCCCGTGCTGGACCTCGTCATCAGCTACCAGCTGAGTCTGGTTGCCGGCAATCTGTCGCCGGCCGATGCCTCACGCATCGTGCGCGACGGCATCCAATGGGCGATGCCGCCCGCCATGGTGGCCACGTATCTGGCCGCGCCCGTGCCGGCCGATATCCTGGACGGGCAAGAGAAGGAAGTCCAGGCGGCCCGCTGCAATATGCTGTCCGACATGATGATCAAAGGTGTCGTCAATGCCCAGGTGGCGCGCGATATCTGGATGGCCAAGCTGATCCGCGACCAGGCGCCGCGCGATGTGGTGCTGATCGCCGGCAATGAGCATGTGCGCAAGGATATCGGCGTGCCCCGCTGGCTGAAGCTGGCCGATCCGCAACTGAACGTGCGCAGCATCGGCTACCTGGAGCAGGGCGGCAGCGGCTACAAGGGCACGTTCGACTTGACGCAAACGATGCCGGCGCAGCCGCGCCCGGACCCGTGCGCGAAGTTTAAGAAATAAGGTTCAAGAAATAATCACTGCTGCACCCGCACCAGGGCGCTGACCCGGCTTGCCGTATCGAGCAGTTTCGGCAGGCTGTGTTCCAGCAGGTGCGCCACGGACGGCCCCGCCGTCTGGCCGCTGACATTGATCGCCGCCACCACCTTGCCAGCCCGGTCGAACACGGGCGCGGCCAGGGCGATCAAGCCCTGTTCCAGCTCTTCCTGCACCAGGCACCAGCCCTGGCGCCGCACTTGCGCAATCTCTTCCATCAAGACTTCGATATCGACCTTGGTCGCCGGCGTGATTTTCAGCAGCGCCATCTTCGACAGCCGTTCGCGCAGCACGTCGGGCGCCAGGCCCGACAGCAATACCCTGCCCATCGAAGTGCAGTAGGCGGGCAGGCGGCTGCCGATGCCCAGGTTGATCGACATGGTGCGGTGCGCGGACAGGCGCACGACATACACGATGTCGTCGCCGTCGAGCACGGTGGCCGAGCACGACTGGCGCAAGGTGTGCATCAATTCTTCCAGCAGCGGCTGCGCCTGCGTCCACACGGGCAAGGACGACAGATAGGCGTAACCGAGGTCGAGCACCTTGGGCGTCAGGCGGAACAGGCGCCCGTCCGCTTCCACATAACCGAGATGCAGCAAGGTGAGCAAGATGCGCCGCGCGCCTGCGCGCGTCAGCTGCGCCCGTTCCGCCACTTCGCTCAGGGTCTGTTGCGGCGCGTCGGCGCCAAAGCTGCGCAGCACGGCCAGGCCCCGCGCGAACGATTGCACATAGCTGTCGCCGGGACGGGGCGCGCCGTCGGCTTCCATGGTTTCTTCGGCGGAAAGGGGCGTGCTGCTGCGTGCGGTCATGGCAATTCCAATTGGTCAAGGTGGCAATTATAGCCATGGCGCTGGCGAAAACGGCAAATTGACAAGCGCCCCGATCAGGCATATTCTCACGAATAAGTTCTAAATACGAATATTTGTTCGTTATACGAACAAGTGGTTGATGAGTTTGATTTGGAGGAGACAGGCAATGATCGACAAATTGCGTTCCAGCGTCCTAGAGGCGCTGGCCGATATCCACGATGGCGCCACCGTCATGATTGGCGGCTTCGGCGGCGCGGGCCAGCCGGCCGAGCTGATCGACGGCTTGATCGCCCAGGGCGCGCGCGACCTCGTCATCGTCAATAACAACGCGGGCAATGGCGATACGGGCCTGGCCGCCCTGTTGAAAAACGGGCAAGTGCGCAAGATCATCTGCTCCTTCCCCCGCCAGGCCGATTCCCACGTTTTTGACGCGCTGTACCGCGCGGGCAAGCTGGAACTGGAACTGGTGCCGCAGGGGAATCTGGCCGAGCGCATCCGCGCCGCCGGTGCCGGCATCGGCGGCTTTTTTACGCCCACGGGCTATGGCACGGACTTGGCCAAGGGCAAGGAAACGCGCGAGATCGATGGCCGCATGTATGTGTTCGAGTCGCCGATCCACGCCGATTTCGCGCTGATCAAGGCGGAGCAGGGCGACCGCTGGGGCAACCTGACCTACCGCAAGACGGCGCGCAACTTCGGCCCCATCATGGCCATGGCCGCGAAAGTCAGCATTGCTTCCGTGCATGAAGTTGCCGAATTGGGCAGCATCGATCCCGAGCACGTCATCACGCCGGGCCTGTTCGTGCAGCGCCTCGTGCAAGTACCGCGCACGGCCACCGGCCCCGCCGGCTTCAAAGCTGCCTGAGGAGTATCAAATGCATAAATGGAATCGAGATCAAATGGCGGCCCGCGTGGCGGCCGACATTCATGAGGGCGCCGTCGTCAACCTGGGTATCGGCTTGCCGACCCTGGTGGCGAATCACTTGCCGGCTGGCGCCGACATCATCCTGCACAGCGAAAATGGCGTGATCGGCATGGGCCCCGCGCCCGCGCCGGGCGAGGAAGATTACGACCTGATCAACGCGGGCAAGCAGCCCGTCACCCTGCTGGCGGGCGGCAGCTATTTTCATCATGCCGACAGCTTCGCCATGATGCGCGGCGGCCATCTGGACATCTGCGTGCTGGGCGCTTTTCAAGTGTCCGCCACGGGCGACCTGGCCAACTGGCATACGGGGGCGCCGGACGCCATTCCCGCCGTGGGCGGGGCCATGGACCTGGCCATTGGCGCGAAAAAAACCTGGGTCATGATGGAATTGCTGACGAAGACAGGTGAAAGCAAGCTGGTGCAGGCGTGCAGCTACCCGCTCACGGGCATCGCATGCGTCAGCCGCATTTACAGCGACCTGGCCGTGCTCGATCTGGGGCCAAACGGCGCCACGGTCGTCGAACTGGCCGATGGCTTGAGTTTTGAACAGCTGCAAGCCTTGACGGCCGTGCCGCTGACGGACGGACGTTAATTCACGATCAATACGCAAACCACTTTCTTGGAGGAAAGAACATGCACCACGCTTATATCTGCGACGCCCAGCGTACGCCGTTTGGCCGCTATGGCGGCGGCCTGTCCGGCGTGCGCGCCGACGACCTGGGCGCCGTGCCCATCCGTGCCTTGATGGCGCGCAGCCCGAACGTGGACTGGACCGCCGTCACGGACGTGCTGTACGGCTGCGCCAACCAGGCGGGCGAGGACAACCGCAACGTGGCGCGCATGGCCGCGCTGCTGGCCGGCTTGCCCGACAGCGTGCCGGGCGCCACCCTGAACCGGCTTTGCGGCTCGGGCCTGGACGCCATCGGCAGCGCCGCGCGCTTCATCAAGAGCGGCGAAGCGGGCTTGCTGATCGCTGGCGGCGTGGAAAGCATGAGCCGCGCACCGTTTGTCATGGGCAAGGCCGACAGCGCCTTTTCGCGCGGCATGAAAATGGAAGACACGACCATCGGCTGGCGCTTCATCAATCCCTTGATGAAGGCCCAGTACGGCGTCGACTCGATGCCGGAAACGGCGGAAAATGTGGCCGTCGAGTTTGGCATCAGCCGCGCTGACCAGGATGCGTTCGCCCTGGCCAGCCAGATAAAAGCGCTGGCGGCGCAACAGGCGGGCGTATTTGACAGTGAAATCTGTCCCGTCAGCATCGCGCAAAAGAAGGGCGAACCCTTCATCGTTGCCCGCGACGAGCATCCGCGCGCCACCACGCTGGACACCCTGGCCAAGTTGAAACCCGTCGTGCGCGCGGACGGCACGATTACTGCCGGCAACGCGTCCGGCGTCAACGATGGCGCGGCGGCGCTGCTGCTGGCCGACGAGGCGAACGCGGCCCGCTTTGGCCTGACGCCGCGCGCCCGCGTCGTTGCCATGGCGACGGCCGGCGTGGCGCCGCGCATCATGGGCATCGGCCCCGCGCCCGCCACCCTGAAAGTGCTGGCCATGACGGGTTTGACTCTTGCCGACTTCGACGTCATCGAACTGAACGAAGCGTTTGCCGCGCAGGGCTTGGCCGTGCTGCGCCAGTTGGGCTTGCGCGATGACGACCCGCGCGTCAACCCGAACGGCGGCGCCATTGCCCTGGGCCATCCGCTGGGCGCCTCTGGCGCGCGTCTGGCCATGACGGCCGTCAACCAGCTGCACCGCACGGGCGGACGCTATGCGCTCTGTACCATGTGCATCGGCGTGGGGCAGGGTATTGCGCTGGTGCTGGAACGGGTCTGATTCCACGCGCCCGCAGGCGAAAAAAAGTTGCCGGCAGTACGTATTAACGCGTATGCCGGGCGCCTTTTTGCCCCTGGTCAAGGGCGTATGATGCAAAACCGGCCCGGGCAACGGGGCTGGCGTTGGCTTTTTCACACGAACAAGAAGATTGATATGACATCCCACGATACTCCGCATGACGTTGCGCAGCTGACTTCCCAGCAGCGCATCAAGGCCATCATTGGCGCTTCCTCCGGTAACCTGGTCGAATGGTTCGACTTCTACATTTACTCGTTCTGCGCGCTGTACTTTTCGCACGCTTTTTTCCCTTCCGGTAACCCCACCACCCAGTTGTTGCAGACGGCCGGCATCTTTGCCGCCGGTTTCCTCATGCGCCCGGTGGGCGGCTGGCTGTTCGGCCGCATCGCCGACAAATACGGCCGGCGCCAGTCGATGATGATTTCCGTGCTGATGATGTGCGGCGGTTCTTTGATGATCGCCGTGCTGCCCACGTACGAAACCATCGGCGCCTTCGCCCCGTTCCTGTTGCTGGTGGCGCGGCTGTTCCAGGGCCTGTCTGTCGGTGGCGAATACGGTACCAGCGCCACTTACATGAGTGAAGTGTCGGAATCGGGCAAGCGCGGTTTCTTTGCCTCGTTCCAGTACGTGACCCTGATCGGCGGCCAGCTGCTGGCCTTGCTGGTGCTGGTGGTCTTGCAACAATTGCTGACGCTGGAAGAGCTGCGCGCCTGGGGCTGGCGCATCCCGTTCGTCTTCGGCGCCCTGGCGGCCCTGGTATCGCTGAACCTGCGTAAATCCCTGACGGAAACGACCACCGCCAGCGAGCGCAAGGACAAGGACGCGGGCAGCCTGCGCGGCTTGCTCAAGCACAAGCGCGCCTTTGTCACCGTGCTGGGCTTCACGGCCGGCGGCTCGCTCGTGTTCTACACGTTTACCACCTACATGCAGAAATACCTCGTCAACACGGCCGGCATGGATACCAAGACGGCCAGCGCCGTCATGACCTGCGCCTTGCTGGTGTACATGATTCTGCAACCGGTGTTCGGCGCCCTGTCCGACCGCATCGGCCGCCGCACCTCAATGCTGTTCTTCGGCGGCCTGGCCACCCTGTGCGTGCTGCCGATCATGCATGCCCTGAAAGACATCACCAGCCCGTACGCGGCGTTTGGCTTGATCATCATCGCGCTGGCCATCATCAGTTTCTACACCTCGATCAGCGGCTTGATCAAGGCGGAAATGTTCCCCGTCGAAGTGCGCGCGCTGGGCGTGGGCCTGTCGTATGCGGTCGCCAACGCCATGTTCGGTGGTTCGGCCGAATACGTGGCGCTGCAGTTCAAGGCCTGGCACGTGGAAGAGTACTTCTATTGGTACGTGACCATCATGTGCCTGATTTCCTTCATCGTCGCCATCCGCATGCCGGACCCGAGCCGCTCGGGCCTGCTGAAGTAACGTTGTCGTAAAATAGGGGGCACCGCGGTGCCCTTTTTTATACCCGCCTTTTTATCGTGCCGATCAGGAGTCTTCATGCCGTATGTCATTCCCGCACCGATCCAGCCCAGCGTTCCCGTCACCGGCAGCGTTGATACTTTCCCGGTCCACCGCATTTATTGCGTGGGCCGCAACTATGTCGACCATGCCAAGGAAATGGGCCACACGGGCCGCGAGGCGCCGTTTTTCTTCATGAAACCAAACGACGCCGTGCTGCCCGTGGCTGCCGGCACGACGGGCGAACTGCCATATCCGGCGCAGACGCAGGATTTCCAGCACGAGATGGAACTGGTGGTAGCCATCGGCAAGGGCGGCAGCGACATCGGCGTGGCCGATGCGCTGAGCCACGTCTGGGGTTATGCGATAGGCCTGGACATGACGCGCCGCGACGTGCAGGGCGCAGCGAAAAAGCAGGGCCGTCCATGGGAGACGGGCAAGGCCTTCGAGCACTCGGCGCCCATCGGCCCCATCACCCCGGCCGCGCAGGCGGGCGACGTCAGCCATGCCGCCATCACCCTGCACGTGAATGGTGAGCTGCGTCAAGGCAGCACCATCGACATGCTGATCTGGAACGTGGCCGAAACCATCGCCGACCTGTCGACCTACTTTAGCTTGCAGCCAGGCGACCTGATTTATACGGGCACGCCGGCCGGCGTGGCGGCCGTGCAGCGCGGCGACGAGCTGGTGGGGGCCATCGATGGCCTGGGCACCTTGCGCATGAAAGTGGTCTAAGCTGTCTAGGAGACTGGCATGATGAGCGACACCTATTCCGTAGCCCAACCAGCGCGCGCGGAGATCGACGCCTTGACGGGGCCGGCCCTGCTGGAATTTGGCACGGGCTGGTGCGGCCACTGCCGCGCCACCCAGGCGCCGCTGGCCGCCGCCTTTGCGCAGCACCCCGGGGTGCCGCACTTGCGCGTGGAAGACGGCCCCGGCCGCGCGCTCGGGCGTTCATTCCGGGTGAAACTGTGGCCGACCCTGATTTTTTTGAAAGATGGCCAGGAAGTGGCGCGCCTCGTGCGCCCGCTCGACAGCGCGGAGATCGCCAGGGCGTTTGCCATGATTGAGGCCTGACTGGCTTGCATTATCTTGCCGCAGTGCACCACTGCGCGTATGATAAGCCGCTTACAGCAAGATCAACCGCATCCTTCGGGATGCAGGCGCGATCATCGCCGGCCCGCTCCACCCGGAGGGGCCGCAGGCAAGGATTCACCACAAATGACCGATGCCGCGATGCCGACGCGCGGGTCTGGTACGGAATGCCTGGCGATACGCCGGGCCTGATACACGTCGCCCATCCCCTGACGCCTTTCCTGCCGTGCCCCGGGTAACCGGATGGCGCACGACCGTTGTTTCTCTAAATCAGCACTGATCACAGCGCGTTAGCGCATGTTGCCGGCAGTTCGCTACGGCAACAAAAACCGTTGTTTTTGTTTGCAAATTTAGTAGCAAATGCGCAGCAAACGCTGGCGCGCACGGCTATGATATGCCAACAACGCGCCTAGACAACGTGCTGTGCTGCTGCCTGAAAAAACATCCAGAGAATGGCCTTTAGACACCCTCCCCAAGGAGCGCAGTAAATGAGTAAGCCCCGGAGCACCTCCCCCAAGAAAAATTCCCCCGGCACGGTGCTGTTCGCCAGCCTGATCGGCACCACCATCGAGTTCTTTGACTTTTATATCTACGCCACCGCCGCCGTGCTGGTGTTCCCGAAACTGTTCTTCCCCGCCGGCGATCCGTCGGCCGCCGTGCTGCAGTCGCTGGCCACCTTCGCCATCGCCTTCTTCGCCCGCCCCATCGGCTCGGCCGTGTTCGGCCACTTCGGCGACCGCGTCGGCCGCAAGGCCACCCTGGTGGCAGCCTTGCTGACCATGGGTATCTCCACCGTCATCATCGGCTTGCTGCCCACGTATGCCGCCATCGGCACCCTGGCGCCGCTGCTGCTGGCGCTGTGCCGTTTCGGGCAGGGACTGGGCCTGGGTGGCGAGTGGGGCGGCGCGGTGCTGCTGGCAACGGAAAACGCGCCGCCGGGCAAGCGCGCCTGGTACGGCATGTTCCCGCAGCTGGGTGCGCCGATCGGCTTCTTCCTGTCGGGCGGCATCTTCCTGCTGCTCAGCGAAACCATGACCGATGAACAGTTCTTCAGCTACGGCTGGCGCATCCCCTTCCTCGCCAGCGCGCTGCTGGTCATCGTCGGCCTGTATGTGCGTCTGAAGATCACGGAAACGCCGGACTTCCAGAAAGTCATCGACAAGAACGAGGTCGTCAAACTGCCCGTCGCCACCGTGTTCCGCCAGCATGGCCGCATGCTGTTCCTGGGCACCATCATCGCCCTGGCTACCTTCGTGCTGTTCTACCTGATGACGGTGTTCGCACTGAGCTGGGGTACGACCAAGCTGGGCTTCACGCGCAAGGAATTCCTTGTCGTGCAGCTGTTCGCCGTGCTGTTCTTTGCCCTGACGATTCCGTTTTCAGCCGTGCTGGCCGACCGCCGCGGCCGCCGCGCCACCCTGATCTGGGTTTCCGTCGCCATCGCCATCTTCGGCCTGGTGCTGGCGCCCATGTTCGGTTCCGGCGTGACGTGGGAAGTGACCGTCTTCATGGCTGTCGGCCTGGGCCTGATGGGCATGACCTATGGACCGCTGGGCACGATGCTGTCCGAGCTGTTCCCACCCGAAGTACGCTACACGGGCGCCTCGCTGACGTTCAACCTGGCCGGTATCCTGGGCGCTTCGCTGGCGCCATACATCGCCACCTGGCTGGCCACCAACTACGGCTTGCAATACGTGGGCTACTACCTGTCGCTGGCGGCCGTGCTGACCCTGGGCGCGCTGCTGATGGTGGGCAAGCCACGCGCGGGCAAGGAAGCCTGGCAGTAAGCGCAGTAAGCGCGCACGCCGTGTGAGCACCCTACAAACCGCCAGCCTTCAAGCTGGCGGTTTTTTTATTGCGCCGCCGCGTGGCCGTAACAGGCTTTCAGACCCGTGTAGTCATAGAAGACGCTGCCCGGCGCGATGCGGGCGCCGTCGCAAGCGGCCTGGAAGTCGGTTTCCTTTTCGTTGTACAGCAGGCGCACGATGAGCTGTCCTTCGCCGTTGCGGTACACATCCCACTGCATGTTGGCCGCCAGCGGCGAGACGTCCTGGCCGCGCCACGGATTAGTCTGATAACTGTAGCTGGCCGATGCCGGCAGCGGCGCCAGCACCTGCTTCAAGCCCATGGCCGAAGCGAGCGGAATGATCATCTCGGCGTGCGTGAAGCGCAGCTTGGCCGCGTGGCGCAAATCTCCCTTGGCCAGCGCGTCGACCTCCTTGAAAAAATCCTCGCGCAAGGCCAGCGCGAAACGCCAGGTCACGCCTGCGCTGGCCGTGGTGGCCGGCCCTTTCTGGTAAAAATCCTCGTGGTCGGCGACATATGCGTAGTAGCGCGCATCCTCGGCAGGCATGTAGCGGCTGAAATCGGCCGGCACTTCATGTCGCATGCCGGCGGCGATCGCATACAGCTCATACAGTTTCGTGGCGGCCGCATTCAGGCTGCGGATGACGGTCTTGCCGCTGCCCGTCATGGTGCGCGTGAGCTTGCCGTCCGCGCTGGTGAAGGTGTAGCTGCCCGTGTCCGCATAGTTGGTGGTGCCGCCGTTAAACTGCGCCAGGAAGGCCGGGGTGAACAGCCGTTCGAGTACATGGCGCGCATGCGCAGCCGCTTCCGGCTGCCTGGCCGGGGCATCCATCAGCGCATGCAGCTGCTTGGTCCTTTCGTAGCGCTGGTAGGCCTGGCTGGCGGCGTAGGTGGCGTAATGCGGATTGGCGCGATCGGCGACAAAATCCGTCTGCGGCGCCAGCTTGTGCGCGTACAGCAGGAAGCGGTTGACGCCATCGGGCTGCAGCACGGGTGCGCGTCCCTGCGGATACGGCGCGGGCGCAGGCGGCAGGTACAACAAGGGCGCCAGCGCGGGTGCGTGTTCGAGCAGCGACTGCGTGAAAAAGCGCGCACTGTCGCGTGCGCGGTCCACGCCGGAATGGATGGTGACGAGCTGGCGCGGCGCCGTCGCGGCATCTTGCCCGACTTGCGCAAACAGGGTGGGCAGGCGCGCCAGCAGGCGCACGGCCAGTTGCCGGTGTTCCTCGATGCCCGTCTGCGACAGATTGCCGTAGCCGGGCCGTTCGATGCCGGCCACGCCATACCCAAGCAAGGCATTTGCCTTCATCAGGGCCAGGATGTCGGGACCCAGTTCGCGTCCCAAAGGCGTGAGCGCATCCTGCGCGGCGGCCTGCTGCCACATCGCATACAGGGCCGCGTCGCTCTTCATGCCGGTCAATCCGCGCGAACCGTGGCGCGCCACCATCTGCGTGTAGATGGGCTGGAAGCCTGTCGGGGGCGCGGCACAGGTGGCGGGGTCCTGCTGCGGCGCGTAGGGCGTCTTGGTTTGATAGTAGCCGTCGAAGGCGAGGGCGGGACTGGCGCAGGTGGCAAGGGCCAGCAGTATGCTGGACAGGGGACGCGAAGGGGACATGGTTTTTCTTGGTGGATAATTTCTCGACTACAAGCCTAGCACTGAACGAAAAAAAGGCGGGCACGGCATAATGCCGGCCCGCCTGTTTCGTCACCGCAGCGTGTCAGCCTACCACTTCGGCGTATACTTCAGGGTGAACTGCACGTTGCGCGGGTCGCCATAGTAGTTGTTCGAAGTGGTGTTGTTGTAGGCCGGGATGATATAGCGCTTGTCGAGAACATTGTTGACGTTGACCGACAGGGCCACCTGCGGCGTGGCTTGCCAGGCCAGGCGCGCATTCCAGATCGAGAAGCCGGCAACCTTGAACTTGTATGCGGTATCGACCGTATGGCTTTGCGTGTTGACGCCGGCGCCCACGCTGAACTTGTCCCAAGCGCCGGGCAGGGTATAGCTGGACCAAACACGCAGCATGTGTTTCGGCGTCCAGGTGGAAAAAACCTTGCCCTGATTGTCCTGGTCGTTCAGATAGGTCGTCGTCGTATAGGCGTAGCCGGCCGACAGCTGCAAGCCGCGCGCCACTTCGCCCGACACTTCCGCTTCCAGGCCCTGGCTGCGCACCTTGCCCGAGGCGCGCGAGCAGTACCCGTCGGGGCACACCATGCCACCATCATAGTCGGTGACGGCACGGTTCTTGTGGTCGTAGCGGAACACGGCCAGCGAGGTGTTGACCTTGCCGTCCATCAGCTCACCCTTGATGCCCGCCTCGTAGTTGGTGCCCGTGACGGGCTTGAGGACCTTGTCTTGCGCATCGCGGATACTTTGCGGCGTGAAGATGTCGGCATAGCTGGCGTAGGCCGACCATTGCGGATCGAGCGCGTAGATCAGTGCCGCCGATGGCGTGAACTTGGCGGTGGCGTTGAGCTGTTCTTCAGGACCTTTGGGCGTCGCATACAGGAAGTCGTACCAGCTGAAGCGTCCGCCCAGCACGGCTTTCAGCTTGCCCGTCAACTGGCCGTTCCAGCTGCCATACAGACCTTTCTGGCGTATTTCGTAAGTGCTGACGGGACGCACGCCCTTCGGGCGCGCGGCGATGCTGTCGATATCTTGCCATGGGCGGTTGTGCCTGATGTTGAAGACGTCCGCACCGGATTCCCAGACGCGGGCATAGACGTCGTCCGACGCCATCGTGACATAGCTGGCGCCCACGAGGACTTCCTGCGCCATGCCCAGGCCGTCGAATTTGCCGCGTACGTAGGTATCGATGCCACGCTTGCGGTTGTCGAAATCCATGCCAAAGTCGCCATAGCTCGCGCCGCTGCCGTCGGGCTTGATGGGCAAGGCCACGCGCTGGTGCACGGAGCTGGTGTTTTCCTTCATGTTCACGGCCGATGCCTTCAGGCTCCACTGGCTGTTGAAATGGTGTTCCAGGTCGAGGTACACGTTGGTTTGCCTGGCTTCGCTGCGGTTCCAGTCGGCGCCCGTGAAGGTGGAGCGGGGCAGGTTCAGCGCGCTGCCGTCAGCGTAACGGGGCAGGCCGATGAAGGTGGGGCGGCCGTGGTCATTGACGTTGCTGATGGCCAGGCCCAGGGTGGTGGCCGGTCCCAGGTCATAGTCGAGCGCCGCGTACAGGGTGCGGTTCTTGCTCCACACCTGATCGACGAAGGAGTGGGTATCGTCTTCATCGACAATAACGCGCCCGCGCAGGCTGGCGTCCGCGTTCAAGGGGCTGCTGACGTCGAGCTGGGCGCCATAATGGTCCCACGAGCCGGCGCGCGCCGTCATGCTGACACTGCGCGCGGCGGTCGGGCGCTTGCGTACCAGGCTGACGGAACCACCGGGGCTGCCCGTGCCGACCAGCATGCCGGAGGCGCCGCGCAGCACTTCCAGGCGGTCGTAGATGACCATGTTTTCCTGGCCCCAGTTACCCAGCGCATAGGTGTTGCGGTCGATTGGCACGCCGTCGTACTGCCATTGATCGATCTGGAAGCCGCGCGCCGTGATCACCACGCCCGGGCCCACGCCATGCACGCCCACCACGCCGGTGACGTTGTTGACGGCTACACGCAAGTCCGTGATGCCCTGGTCGTCCAGGCGCTGGCGTGTCAGCACGCTCACCGATTGCGGGATGTCCTTCATCGATTGCTCACCCTTGCCGATGCTGATCTTGCGTGCCGTGTAGGAACCGCTGCCTTCCGTGGTGGCGCCTTGTTCGGCCTGGCCGACGATGGTAATCGAGGGCATGGTGCGCTCGGCCGCCGAGGCGGCACTGGTCGCCGCCGTGGGTGCGGACGCCGGCGCGGCCACCAGCACATAGCCTGTAGGCGTCTTGCCGATGGCGTAGCCGCTGCCGCGCAGCAGCACGGCGAAGCCGTCCTCGATGGCGTAGCTGCCTTTCAGGCCTGCGCTGGTCAAACCCTGCACCTTGGAGGCGTCGATGACGATGGACACGCCCGCCTGCTGGGCATAGCGGTTCAGGGCGCCGGCCAGCGGACCGGCGGGGATGGCGTAGCTGGCGATAGCCGGCACGGCCTGGGCGACTGCCTGGACATGCAGGCCGGCGCCAGCCAGCAGCATGGCCGCCAGGGCCAGCGGGCGCAGACGCGTGCGCAGGGTGTTCGGGGACGAAACGGCAACGACTTGAGCGTACATGGTGACAGCCTTTTTTGAATGATCTCAGCTGCCTTGACGCACGAGACGCGCAAAGTGGAACCGCGAACGCACAATTTTCTGATTTATTTTTTGGCGGGACCGCTGGCGGGGGCGTCGACCATCACCAGGTAGCGCGTCAGCATGCGGATGCGCAGCTGCGGGAAATTGTCGATCAACAGCTGCAGCGCCTTGTCCGTGTCGTCCAGCGGCAGCACGGCGGCCACGCGGATGCCGGCGATCTGCGCGCGGTCGTAATGCAGCTGGCCGGGGCGGTGGCGCGCCAGTTCGTCGAGCACCTCGGCCAGCGGCAAGTCGTCGACCACCAGCTGGCGCGCGCGCCACGCGTCCTGCACGCTGGCTGCATCGATGGCCGTCAACGGCCCCACGCCATTGTCCGTGATGCGCGTGCGCTGGCCCGCCTGCACCACGACGGCCGGATGCTGCGGCACTTGCGCCAGCACTTTGGATTCCAGCATGCTCAGGATGGTGGCGCCATCGTCCCTGCGCACGCTGAAACGCGTGCCCAGCGCGCGGATCGCCGCCTGCTTGCTGTCAACGATGAAGGGGCGCTGCGCATCCTTGGCCACGTCGACGAGGATGTCGCCACGCACCAGCTCCACATGCCGCTCGCCCGCATTGAAACGCACGTTGACGGCGCTGTCGCTGCCCAGGGTAATCTGGCTGCCATCGGCGAGAGTGTGCGTGTGCCATTGTCCCGTGGGGCTGCGCAGGTCGGCCAGCAGGTAGGCGGGGCGCTCGCTGATGACCAGCGCACCTGTCAGCACCAGCACGGCTACGGCGCTGGCCGCAGCCAGCTGGCGCAGACGCTGGCGGGGATGCTTTTGGGCGATGGCGGCCAGGGCGGCGCGCGCGGGCCTATGGTCGCCGCCGGCCGGCTCGCGCACGGCGTTCAACTGACGCAGCAGGTTTTCCATGCCGGCGGCCACTGTCGCGTGCAGCGGGTCGGCCGCCTTCCAGGCGGCGAAGCCGGCCTGCGCGGTGTCGCGCTCGGCCGGGTCGTCGGCGCTCAGGCGCACGATCCAGTGCGCGGCCTGCTCGGCTGCCACATCGGTGCGGGGGCTATTCATGCCGCCATCGCTGGGCAGGCGTGGCGGCACGCCAGCAAGGCTTGCACCAGGTATTTTTGCACCATGCGCGTGGAGACGTTCAGTTGCGCCGCGACGGCGGCCTGCGGCTGTTCTTCCAGGTAGTGCAGCAAAAAGGCCTCACGTGCCTTGGCTGATAAGCCGCCCAGCGCTGTGGCGATCTGCTCGAGCGCCTGCACGGCCATCAGTATCTCGTCCGGCGAGGGTGCGCCGGGCAGGCTGTCGGCCAGCAGGGCCAGTTCCGCCAGGTAGCTGCGCTCGAGTATCTGGCGGCGCGCGCGGTCGAGCAGCAATCGCTTCGCCGTGGTGGACAGATAGGCGCGCGGCTCGCGCATGCCGAACAGCGCGTCGCGCGAGGCGATGATGCGCACGAACGTGTCTTGCGCAACATCGGCGGCGCCATGCGGGCAGCTGAGTTTTTTGCGCAGCCAGCCGACCAGCCAGCCGTGATGCTCGCTGTAGAGCGACTGCACTTGCTGTTGCAGGCTGGGCTGGGCGATGGACATGAGTGATGATTAATATAAATGAGAATTATTCTCATTGTAAGCGCCAGTGGCGGCTTGCCACAATCCCCGATTGCATGCGGATGGGGCAGGTGTTGTGTTCAGGCCGCATGCGCGGCGGTGCCGGAAATGAAAAAACCCGCCGCTGCACGGGGCAGTTGCGGGTTTTTCGGTGCGGCTAATTCTTGGTGGTGATAGGTGGACTTGAACCACCGACCCCAGCATTATGAATGCTGTGCTCTAACCAACTGAGCTATATCACCAAACAGACCGGTCAGACCGGATGCTGGTTGCGATCATGGCAAAACCATGATCCTTGTTCTTTGGTGGTGATAGGTGGACTTGAACCACCGACCCCAGCATTATGAATGCTGTGCTCTAACCAACTGAGCTATATCACCCAACAGCCGAGCATTATCCAGTCTTCCCATTTCCTTGTCAATGCCGGCGCAAAAAAATGTGCGGATTTTTCACGCGCCAGCGTAGGAATGATTATTTCAGCAACGGTTGAATCTGCGTCAGCATGGACGCGGCCGGATCAGCGCCCAGGCAATCGATGACGATGCGTTCCGGCATGGCGCGTAGCCAGGTCAGCTGGCGCTTGGCCAGCTGGCGCGTGGCGATGATGCCCGTTTCGCGCAAGGCGGCGCGGTCGATGCGGCCATCGAGATATTCCCAGGCCTGGCGGTAGCCCACGCAGCGCATCGAGGGCAGGCCCGGATGCAGGTCGCCGCGCCGACGCAGCTGCTCCACTTCATCGAGCAGGGCGTCGTTCTTCAGCATGAGGTCGAAACGCGTGGCGATGCGCGCATGCAGCACGGCGCGGTCCGACGGTTCCAGCGCGAACGATTGCAATTGAAATGGCAGCACGGTCTTTTCGCGCCGGGCCAGCAGGGCCGACATGGGCTGGCCGGACAGGGCGATGATTTCCAGCGCGCGGCCGATGCGCTGCGCATCGGCTGGCGCAAGGCGCGCGGCCGTGACGGGGTCCTGCTGCGCCAGGCGCGCATGCATGGCGGGCCAGCCGATGGCGGCCGCGTCCTCTTCCAGCTGGGCGCGCAAGGCAGGATCGGCGCCGGGCAAGTCGTCGAGGCCATCGGCCAGGCCCTTGAAGTACAGCATGGTGCCGCCGACGAGCAGCGGCAGCTTGCCGCGCGCGGAGATCTCGCTCACCAGGCGCAGGGTGTCGTTGCGGAACTGCGCCACGGAATACGCATCGAGCGGGTCGATGATGTCGATCAAATGATGCGGTACCTGGGCCAGTTCCTCTTTCGACGGCTTGGCCGTGCCGATGTCCATGCCCCGGTAGACGAGGGCGGAATCGACGGAGATGATCTCGGACGGAATGGCTTGCGCGATGGCCAGCGCACTGGCCGTCTTGCCGCTGGCCGTGGGGCCCATGATGGCGACGGCCAGGGGGAGGTGTTGAGTGTTTTGCATGTTGACTCTTGTAAGGTGGTGCAGTAGGTCGGATTATGCTGTGCTAATCCGACCTACTGCCCGCGCAGGAACAGTTTATCGAGCGCGTTAATCTCGACCTGCACCCACGTCGGCCGGCCATGGTTGCACTGGTCGGCGCGTTCCGTGCTCTCCATCTGGCGCAAGAGGGCATTCATTTCCTGTACCGACAAGATCCGGTTGGCGCGCACGGCCGTGTGGCAGGCCAGGGTGCCGAGCAATTCGTTCTGGCGCTCGATCAGCACGCGCGAGCCGCCGTATTCGCGTACGTCGCGCAGCACGTCGCGGGCCAGGGTTTGCGCGTCGGCGTTTTTCAGCAGGGTCGGCACGGAACGCACGGCCAGGGTGGTGGGCGACAGGGCGGCGATGTCGAAGCCCAGCGCTTTTAATGTGTCCTGGTTTTCATTCGCCGTCGACACTTCGATGGCGTCCGCGTAGAACGTCACGGGTATCAGGAGCGATTGCACCTGCATGTCCTGGCCCGAGACTTGCGCCTGCAGCGCGTTTTTCAGCTGCTCGTACAGGATGCGCTCGTGCGCCGCGTGCATGTCGACCAGCACCAGGCCCTTGGTGTTTTGCGCCAGGATGTAAATGCCATGCAGCTGGGCCAGGGCAAAGCCCAGCGGATACTCTTCGCGCGCCATCGCTTCGGGCGAGGCGATATACGGTTCCACCTGCGTGATGGGAGAGTTGGCAGCGGCGCCGCCGAACAGGGCGCCGTAGGCCGCCGTGTCCTGGGCGATACCTGGCGCGTCGGCAAAGAAGGGGCGGTTCGCGCCGGGCGAGGCGGGCGCAAAGGTATTCGTGAATTGCGCGCCGAACGACGTCTGCGTCTGCTCGCGGCGCCAGATGCCGGGGCCACCCAAACCCGCGCCGGCAGTATCGCCGCCCAGGGTGGAGGCGGCCGGCAGCGGCGCTGGCACGCTGCCAAACGCCGTGGCCGACGTTTGCGCCAGCGCGCGCTGCACGGCGTGGAAGACGAACTGGTGTACGGAACGGCTGTCGCGGAAGCGCACTTCGATCTTCGACGGGTGCACGTTGACGTCGACCAGGGCCGGGTCGAGATCGAGCGCCAGCACATACGAGGGGAAGCGGTCGCCGTGCAGCACGTCCTGGTACGCCATGCGCACGGCGTGCACCAGCAGCTTGTCGCGCACGAAGCGCCCGTTGACATAAAAGAACTGGCCGTCGGCACGCGCCTTGGACGCCGTCGGCAAGCCGGCAAAGCCGTGAATGCGCAGGGTGCCGGCCGATTCGTCCAGCGCCAGGCGCGCTTCGGCGAAGTCATTGCCGAGGATGTGGGCGCTGCGTTTGGCCAGTTCGCTGATATTCCACTGGTCGATGGTGCGGCCATTGTGCGACAGCGAGAACGCCACGTCCGGCCGCGCCAGGGCGATGCGGCGCACGACTTCGGCGCAGTGGCCGTATTCCGTCTGCTCCGATTTGAGGAATTTGCGGCGCGCGGGCGTGTTGAAATACAGGTCTTGCACGTCGACCGTGGTGCCATGCGCGCCCGATGATGGCGAGACGCTGCCATTGTGCGAGCCGACGATTTCCCACGCATGGGCCGCGTCCGCCGTGCGTGAAGTCAGGGTGACGGCGGCCACCGACGCGATCGAGGCCAGCGCCTCGCCGCGGAAACCCAGCGTGCCCACGTTTTCCAGGTCGTGCAGGGAGGCGATCTTCGAGGTGGCGTGGCGCGCCAGGGCCAGCGGCAACTGATCCTTGTCGATGCCGCGCCCGTTATCGGTGATGGCGATGCGTTTCACGCCCCCTTCTTCCAGTCGCACCGTGATCTGCGTGGCGCCCGAGTCGAGCGCGTTTTCCAGCAGCTCCTTGACGACTGCCGATGGCCGCTCGACCACCTCGCCGGCGGCGATTTGCGAAATCAACTGGTCAGGCAAGGCCTGGATCGGGCGGTGGGGCGTGATGGGAGCGTTCATGCTGCGATTATACCGGGGTCAGACCTTCAACGGCGGCAACGCAAAGCGTGGCGCCAACGCATCCGGGGGCTGACCCCAGCCCTTGCCTTGCGGCTGGTCTTACTTGCCCACCTCCCGCACCGGTATCGGCGCATTGCACAGGTCGACGTGGCCAGCCGTGACCTTGCTCCACGGGCCGCCGCGGTGGCGCTGGGCTTCCAGCACGGCCTGGTAGGCGGCGCTGTCGGTGCGCATCACTTCCAGGTTCGCGCGCTGCTCGGGCTGTACGCTGGCGGCCAGGCGGATGGCCTTGATCGGCACGTTTTTCTCGGGACTGTCATAAAAGCCCATGGGGCCCGTGCCGCGCGGCAGGGTCGACAGCAATGGCATGCCGGAGACGACTCTGCCGACGACAGTGATGTCGCGATCCAGGTGGCGCGGCGACTGGCCGATGACGGCGTACAGCTCCGTACCGCCGCCGCTGTCGCTTGCGCTGTCGCGACCCACGCCCACGGTCGCATAGCAATGCGTGAGCCAGGCCGTGCCGGACTTCGGATCGCGCGCGGACGGGAAACCGTTCGAATGGCCCACTTGCGGCGCATAGCCATCGAGGTCCGGCAGGCGGGTGAAGCTCTTGACGTTTTTCAAGGGCACGGTGAATTCGCCGGGCAGGGTGCGTTGGGCGTGCTGGATCGGCTTGGGATTTTTCTCGTTCGGATCGCCCCACTGCGCCACCCAGTTGTCCTGCGCGCGCGTGATGGCCAGGCCGTCGTAATACTGTTCGGCCACCAGGGCCTTGATGTTGGCCACGTGCTTGGGCGCGAAATCGGGCGCCAGTTCGATCACGACGCGGCCGGCGGGAATGTCCAGGTACAGGGTGTTGTCCGGGTCCAGCGGACGCCAGTCGGACGGTTTCGAGGCCTTGATCACGTCGGCCAAGGTCGCCTTGGCAGGCAGTTCGGCGGGCGCCTGGATCTGGACGGGCGCCGCGTGGGCAGTCAGATGAGCAAGGCCCAGTACGGTGGCCATGGTCAGGCCGCTCAGTGGGGATCGATGCATGTTTTCTCCTGGTCGGCGCGGGTTGCGCTGGTCAGAAAGTGTATACCGGAATGGCAATATTTCGTTGGAAAAACATTGCATATCGCAATTGTGATAGTTGTCTGCCGATACGCCAATTCCTTAACCTTTACTTAAAATGCCACGCCGCCAAGGGCGCTGCCGAATTAATCATGAAATATCGGCCCGGGGACTGCCGTTGCGCTGTCCGGGTGGTGTATGATTCCGCCGCTACCTTTAGGGAAAAATATATGGATTTTGTGCAATTCCTCGACATGATCGTGCATGTCGACAAGACGCTGGGTCTCTTGATCGAGCAGTACGGTACCCTCGTGTATGCAGTGCTGTTTGCCATTATTTTTTGCGAAACCGGCCTCGTGGTACTGTTTTTCTTCCCTGGAGATACCTTATTGTTTATCGCCGGCGCGTTTTGCGCGACGGGACAGATGCACCTGGGCTTGCTGATCGCCTTGCTGGTGACGGCCGCCGTCACGGGCAACACGCTCAATTACTGGATAGGCGAGGCCATCGGGCAAAGGGTGTTTACCCACGATTACCGCTGGATCAACAAGGATGCCATGCGCCGTACGCATGAATTCTTTGAAAAGCACGGTGGCAAGACCATCATCCTGGCCCGTTTCGTGCCGGTGGTGCGCACCTTCGCCCCGTTCGTGGCCGGCATTTCCGACATGACGCATGCGCGCTTCCAGATGTACAACGTGACGGGCGCCCTGTTGTGGGTGGTCGGTCTGGTGACGGCGGGCTACTTCTTCGGCAATATCCCGTGGATCCGCGACCACCTGACCTTGATCGTGCTGATCGGTGTCGGCGCCGCCGTCGTGCCGGTGGTACTGGGCGGCATGTGGAAACTCTACAAGCGCATGGTCGGCAAGTCGGCGTAAGCCCGCATGGATCCGGGGCAAGCGCGCTGCGGCACAGCCCGCAGCCGGCCCCGGATCCCGTTTTTCTCTTCGTCGTTTCTGTTTTACTCCCACGCTGATTCAAGTTTTGTTGCTTTCCAGCCGTAAAACCAGAGGGTATTCTCACTTTCTGGATTTCCATGCGACATTTGAGCGCCCTGTTAGCTTGCAGCCTTGCCGCGATGGCGGTCATGGCAAGCGCCAAAGATGCCCCCGCTTCGGCGAGCGCCGCCGCATCCGCGCCTGCGAGCGCGCCCATGTCGGCGTCGGCGCGCGCGGCCGCCATGAAAACCCTGACCGAATCGGTGAAGGGCAAGGAGGCCAAGGCGCCTGTTGTCGTCGCGCCCACTGCGCGCGAGAAGGAAGAAGCGGCCGAAGTCGACCTGTCCGAACGCATCGCGGCGCGCCTGGCGGAAATGCGCGCCACCCAGGCGGCCCGCGCCGCCGCCCGCGCCAAGCGCGCCGCCGTGGTGAAGGCCGCGCCGCCGCCACCGCCGCCCGTGGCGCGCGGCACGCACTGGTCGTACGAGGGCGACAGCGGCCCGGCCAACTGGAGCAAGATCAATGTCGACTGGGCCAAGTGCGGCAATGGCAACCGCCAGTCGCCGATCGATATCCGCGATGGCATGAAGGTGGAGCTCGAGCAGATCAGTTTTGACTACCATCCATCGTCGTTCAATGTGGTCGATAACGGCCACACGGTGCAGGTGGGCGTGAGTGGCGGCAATTACATCACGGTGCAAAACCGCATGTTCGAGCTGCAGCAATTCCATTTCCACCGCCCGTCCGAAGAGCGCATCAATGGCAAGGCCTTTGAAATGGTGATACACCTGGTGCACCGCGACGCGGAAGGGCGTCAAGCCGTGCTGGCGCTGCTGCTGGAGCGGGGCGCGCCGCAAGCGACCATCCAGACCGTGTGGAACAATCTGCCGCTGGAAAAATTCGAGACCATGCATCCCACGATCCTGCTCGACCCGGCCGAAATGCTGCCGGCGCGGCGCGATTACTACACCTACATGGGATCGATGACGGAGCCACCTTGCAGCGAAGGCGTGCTGTGGATGGTGATGAAGCAGCCGGTCCAGGCCTCGCCGGCGCAGATGGCGCTGTTCAGCCGCTTGTATCCGTTAAATGCACGTCCCATCCAACCGGGGAATGGACGCATCATCAAAGAGTCGAATTAAACGAATTCGAGGTGCTGGCGGCCGACCCACTCGGCGCCGGCGGCCAGAGTATCGGGCTGGATCAGGGCCGGTTCGATGCAGATGAAGCGCTGGTATTCGTCGTCGGCCAGGTCGGGCAGGGAGGCGGCGTCTTGCGCGCCAGGGTTCCACACGACGGCATCCGTAAAGCCCTGCTGCTCCAGGCGCAGCGTGTGGCTGCCAGACTGCAGGTGCAAGGCGCCCGGCAACTGGTAATAAATGCGGTCCAGCTTGTCCGCGAATTGCAGCACCTCTTCCGCCTGCAAGGCATCTTGCGGCGTCTCGTCCGAATAGCGCACGCGCTGCAAGCCGCCAACGCGCGCTTCGCTCAATTGATCAATCGCAAAATAGCTGTGCAGGGCGGCCGAGAACGGGAACGCCTGCTCGCCCGTGTTGTGCACGGACAGGTTCAGCTCCAGCGATTGGCCTTGCACCGCCACGCGCAGGCGCAGGGTGAAGGCCCAAGGCCAGCTGGCGGCGATCGCTTCCGGCAAGTCAGCCTGGGTCAGGGAAAATTGCGCCCATGCAGCGCCATCGGCGTCGCCGGTCGATTCCAGCTGCCACGTCGCCACGCGCGCAAAGCCGTGGCGCATGCCCGTGCCGCGTGCGCCGAACTGGGGAAAGATCACGGGCACGCCGCCACGGATGGCGCGGCTGCCATCGAGGCTGGATGCGCGGCTGCAGAACAGGCGCTCCTGGCCATCGCTGGTCTGCCACGAGACCAGGTGGCCGCCGTACAGGGTGACGGTCGCTTGCGCGCCATCGGCGGCGCGGATGGTCACGGCCGGCAGCTGGCCAAAAGTGCTGTTGCTCATGCGGGTGTCCATGTCAGGTCAGGCGGCTTTTCGCCAGCGGCGGATTCTTGGCAAAGTAATTCTTGATGCCCGTGACGATGGCGTCGGCCATCTGGTCCTGGTAGCCGTTGTCGGTCAGCTTGGCTTCTTCTTCCGGATTCGAGATGAAAGCCGTTTCGATCAGGATGGAGGGAATGTCCGGGGCTTTCAGCACGGCGAAGCCGGCCTGCTCGACGGAACCCTTGTGCAGGCGGTTGATGCCGCCGATTTCGCGCAGCACGGCCTTGCCCAGCTTCATGCTGTCATTGATCTGCGCCGTCGTCGACAGGTCAAGCAGCACGCTGGCCAGCTGCTTGTCGTGGTTCTTCACGTTCACGCCGCCGATCAGGTCGGCCTGGTTTTCCTTGTTGGCCAGCCAGCGTGCGGCCGTCGAGGTGGCGCCCTTTTCGGACAGCACGAAGACGGACGAGCCGCGCGCCGTCGGCTGGATGAACGCATCGGCGTGGATCGAGACGAACAGGTCGGCCTGCACCTTGCGCGCTTTTTCCACGCGCATGCCCAGCGGGACGAAGAAGTCGGCGTCGCGCGTGAGCATGACGCGCATGTTCGGTTGCAGTTCCAGCTTGGTCTTGAGGCGCTTGGCGATGGCCAGCACCACGTCTTTTTCACGGCTGCCCCGGCTGCCCATGGCGCCCGGGTCTTCGCCGCCATGGCCGGGATCGAGCGCGATGGTAATCATGCGCACCACTTTCTGGCCAGGCAACGGGCGCGCTTCGGGGCGCTGTTCCGGGCGGATATCGGGTACCGGCGGCACGATGGCGACCACTGGCGGGGCGACGGCCACAGGCGGCTTGCCGCTCTCGGGCAGGGGCAGCGCGGGCGGCGGCGTATGCGTGCCTGCCATCGGTGGCTTGGCCGGGTCGCTCGACCAGTCGCCCTTTTCGATCATTTGCGCGATCAGGTCCGGCTCGCGCACGGGATACAGGTCGAAGATCAAACGGTGGTTGTAGGAGCCGGCCGGCGGCAGGGTAAACAGCTGCGGCGTGACTTCCTCTTTCAGGTCGAACACCAGGCGCACCACGTTGGGTCGGTTCTGGCCCACGCGCACCTGCTTGATATACGGGTCGTTCGACTGGATCTTCGCCACCAGGCCCTTCAAGGTGGGATTGAGTTCCAGCCCTTCGATGTCAACCACCAGCCGTTCCGGGTCCTTGACGATGAAGTGGGTCGCCTTGAGGATGCTGTCGTTTTCCAGGGTGACGCGGGTGTAGTCCTCGGCCGGCCAGACACGCACGGCGAGAATTTGCGCCGCCATCGCCGACATGGGCGCGAACACGGACAACAGCAGGGTGCCGCCGGCCTTGAGTACCGTGCGCCGGGTGATGGGCGAGGAGATCAAAGGTTCGGGGCGAATTTGAGACGGTGAAGGCATGACAGACCCAATTCAGAAGACGCTTGCAATTCTACATCACGTCCTGTACCCGCAACGTTCAAATAAATATTCAGGTCGGCCGGCGGCAGCACCGGTTCGGCTTTCTCCGGCCATTCGACGATGCAGATATTGCGGCCGTCGAAGTCTTCGCGAAAACCGGCGTCGAGGAATTCCTCGGCGCTGCCCATGCGGTACAGGTCGAAGTGGATGACGTTGACGCCCTGGCCATCGAGCTGCACCGTGTACGGTTCGGACAAGGTGTAGGTGGGGCTTTTCACGTGGCCCGCATGGCCGGCCGCGTGCAGCAGGGCGCGCGTGAGGGCTGTCTTGCCGGCACCCAGGTCGCCGTGCAGGTAGATTGCCAGGCCCGGCGCCAGCGCGCGCGCCAGCGCGGCGCCCAGCGCGGCGGTACCGGCTTCGTCGTGGAGGTGGGCTTTGAAGTGTTCGGTCATTGTCGATTGGTGTGAGTAATATCGCATAAAATAGAGGCTGCCGTCATTGTAACCGCCCGCGCGCCTGCCGTTTTCCGTAAAGTCCCCTATGTCCGCCTCCGTCACCGATCTCGCCGTCCTGGCGCGCACCATTAAAGAATGGGGGCGCGAGCTGGGTTTTGCCGAGGTGCGTATCGCCGACGTGGACCTGTCGCACATGGAAGCGCCCTTGCAAGCCTGGCTAGATGCAGGGTATCACGGCGAAATGGATTACATGGCCAGCCACGGCATGAAGCGCGCGCGCCCGGCCGAACTGGTGCCGGGTACGGTGCGCGCCATCAGCGCGCGCATGAATTACCTGCCGCCCGCGCTGGGGCCCGACTGGCGCGCGCAAGAGGCTGCGCGCGACGCCGATCCTGCGGCGGCCGTGATCTCCGTGTATGCGCGGGGCCGCGACTATCACAAGGTCATGCGTTCGCGCCTACAGCAGCTGGCCGAGCGCATCAAGGGCGAGATCGGCGACTTCGGCTACCGCGTCTTCAGCGATTCGGCGCCCGTGATGGAAGTCGAGCTGGCGCAAAAGGGCGGCTTGGGCTGGCGCGGCAAGCACACCTTGCTGATCAACCGCCAGGGCGGCTCCTTCTTCTTCCTTGGCGAGATCCTCATCGACGTGCCGCTGCCGGTGGACCCGCCGGAAATTGCGCGCTGCGGCCAGTGCTCGGCGTGCATCACGGTGTGCCCGACGCAAGCCATCCTGGGGCCGTACCAGCTCGACGCGCGCCGCTGCATCTCTTACCTGACGATCGAATTGAAGGGCGCCATTCCCGTCGAGATGCGCCCCTTGATCGGCAACAAGGTGTACGGCTGCGACGATTGCCAGACCGTCTGCCCATGGAACAAGTTCGCCCAGCGCGCCGTCGTACCGGACTTCGACGAGCGCCACAGCCTGGGCAGCGCGGGCATGGTGGAACTGTTCGCCTGGACGGAAGAGGAATTCAACCGCCGCATGGAAGGCAGCGCGATTCGCCGCATCGGCCACGAACGCTGGCTGCGCAACCTGGCCGTCGGCATGGGCAACGCGGCCGCCAAGGCCCGAGGCCAGGCCGACATCGTCACGGCCCTGCTGTCGCGCCGTGAACACCCGTCGGCCATCGTGCGCGAACACGTCGAATGGGCGCTGGCGCTGCACGGCATCGTTTGATTTTCGTTTAAACCTGCTTCAGGCGCAGCGCCGACCACACACTATCGATCGCGATCATCGCCACGCTGTCGAGTCCTATTGCGTGCGCAAAACTGCGCAGATCGTCGCGGTGGATGTCGCTGCCAGCCTTCACGCCGCCCTTGCGGTACGCCACCCACAGCGCGCCGCCCGGCGCCAGGCGCGCCTGCGCGGCCGGCAGGTACTGCTCCAGTTCCGCGCGGCTGCGCGCAAACAGCAATAGCCAGTCGGCCATTTCACCTTCCCCTACCAGCCGCTCCGGCGGCAGTTGCGCCAGCAAGGCCGCAAGCTCGCCGCCGTCATTGAGCACGGCCAGGGTCTTGGCATTTTTCACAAACATTTTATCAAAGGCGGTTTTGTCGGGCATGGCATGGACGTGTGGATGGGGGAAAGACGAGCATAACAAATTTTCCCTTGACTTATCGATATATCGTTATAAAATGGCGATACCTACTAACGATATATCTTTAAAGAGAAAACATGAGAAACTCACACCACGCTGAATACGGCCACGGCGGCCATCACCATCATCACGGCCATTGCGGCCAGCAGCATCACCACCACGGCGAACATCGCCACGAACACTTCATGCATGGCCGCGGCCCGCGCGGCTTCGACGAGCGCGGCGACGGCATGGGTGGTGGTCCTGGCGGGCGCGGTGGGCGCGGCGAGCGGGCCGAGCGCGTCTTCGGCCGCGGCGACTTGCCGCTGATCGTGCTGGCGCTGATCGAAATCAGCCCCCGTCACGGCTATGAGATCATCAAGGCCATCGAAGAACGTTGCGGCGGCGCGTATGCCCCCAGCCCGGGCGCCGTGTATCCGACCTTGACCCTGCTGGAAGAGCAGGACCATGTGACGTCCTCCGAAAGCGCCAGCGGCAAGAAACTCTACACCATCACGGACCTGGGGCGCGCATATCTCGACGAGAACCGCGCCCAGGTGGACGGCATCCTGGCCCGCCTCGACATGTTCGCCCGCGTCCAGGCGCGCAACGCCTTGCCCGAGCGCGTGCGCCAGGCCATGCATACCCTCAAGCATGCGCTGTTGCTGAACAAGACCAACTGGAGCGATGCGGAAGCCGAGCGCGTCTCCGCCGTGCTGGAACAGGCGGCGAACGCCATCGTCGACGGCCACTGAGCCAACTTTACAAGGATAAGCAATGACTACTGCATTACCTACAGCGCCACGCCAGCACGCCATCGAGCGCGTGCGGCATGACTTGAAACTGCGCGTACTGACCGTCGTGCGCACCGAGCAGCTGACGCCGCATATGCGCCGCATCACCCTGTCGGGCGACGACCTGGAAGGCTTTGTCTCGCCGGCGCACGACGACCACGTGAAACTGTTCTTCCCTGCACCGGGCGAGACAGCGCCCGTGTTTCCCGTGCTGGGCAATGGCCCGAATCCCATCCAGTACGCGCAAGGCGCGCGTCCCATCGCCCGCAACTACACGCCGCGCCGCTACGACGCAGAACGGCGCGAGCTGGAAATCGACTTCGTGCTGCATGGCGACGGCCCCGCGGCCAGCTGGGCGGCGCAAGCTGCGCCCGGCCAGACCCTGGGCGTTGGCGGCCCGCGCGGCTCGATGCTGGTGCCGTTGGACTTCGACTGGTATGTGCTGGTGGGCGACCAGACGGCCTTGCCGGCGATTGCCCGCCGCCTGGAGCAGCTGCCAGCCACGGCGCGAGCGATGGCCGTGATCGAGATCGTCGAAGACGGCGAACGGATCGCGCTCGATTGCGCGGCGCACCTGGACGTGCGCTGGGTGGCGCGCAATGGCCGCAAGGGGCCGCTGCTGCTGGAAGCGTTGGCGCAAGTTCCCTTGCCGCAGGATGGCGATGGCTATGTGTGGGTCGCGTGCGAGCACGCGCAGGTGCAGGGTTTGCGCGGGCACTTTATCGAAGTCGGGGTGCCGAAGCAGCATCTGCATGTGGCGAGCTATTGGAAGCATGGGGCGGCGGAGCACCACGAGCATCATGATGAATAATTACTGAACAGCCCCACCAGCCGGCTCGTACTGCGCATGAAATGATTGTCTGGTTTTTAACTTTTCAATTGCATATAATTGTTTTTTTTGGGAAATAATATTCAGGAGGAAATGTTGAAATTACTATTTTTGAGTGTGCTGGCTGTTGTGCTGATGGGGTGTTCCACTCCGCGTCCGCCTGTTGTCATGCCAGAATTCCAGCAGGCGGAATATGATGCCTTGAGTAAAATCGGCAGTGGCGGCGTCAAGGGACAGGCCTTCATGAAGACCAAAGGCGGCGAATTCAAGAAGGCTGGTGGCGAGAAGGTCACCTTGCGTCCGAAGACGGAATATGCGCGCAAGCTGGCGATGTTGCCGGCGTCGCTGTATAAACGCCAGGTAGTCGGCACCGTCAGTCCGAAGATCCGTGACTATGACCGTACGACCATGGCCGACAGCGAAGGAAGGTTCGAATTCACGGATGTGCCCGATGGCACGTATTACGTCACCACCAACGTGAGCTGGTCTGTGTTCTATCCCGGCGCATTCACCCCCGTCGAAAGCAAGCAAGGCGGTACGATCACGACGGAAGTCACCGTGGCCGACAGCAAGGTCTCGACTGTCATGCTGACGCGTTAAGCGTACAGGACACTCCTTACTTCAACAACCCCGCCAGCTCCACCGCCGTCTTGACCTGCATCTTGTCGAAGATATGCGCGCGGTGGACTTCCACGGTGCGCATGCTGATACCCAGCTTGTCGGCCACCACCTTGTTCATCTTGCCCGCCAAAATCAGGTCCAGCACTTCGCGTTCGCGCGTCGACAGGGTGGCCAGGCGCGCGTGCACGGCGGCCAGTTCGCCGGCCTGGCGCGAGTTGGCCAGGCCCTGCTGCACGCGATCCATCAGGTCGTTGTCGTTGAACGGCTTTTCAAAAAAATCGAAGGCGCCCCGTTTCAGGC
Organism: Janthinobacterium lividum; assembly: GCF_023509035.1. Classification (NCBI taxonomy): domain Bacteria; kingdom Pseudomonadati; phylum Pseudomonadota; class Betaproteobacteria; order Burkholderiales; family Oxalobacteraceae; genus Janthinobacterium; species Janthinobacterium lividum. Next base: position 2,014,667 of record NZ_CP075583.1, read on the forward strand.
TGTCGACGGCCATCGGGACGTCGCCGTGGCCGGTGAGGAAAATCACGGGCAGGCGCGCCGTCAGGTCGCGCTTGACCAGCTGGTCGAACAGGGCGATGCCGTTCATGTCGGGCATGCGCACGTCGAGCAGCACGCAGTCGCCGGCGGCGTCGAAGCTTCCGTCCAGGCTATCGAGGAATTGCTGGGCGCTGGCGTAGTTGCGCGCTTCGATGCTGCGCGAGGCGGCCAGCCAGGACAGGGAGTCGCGTACGACCTCTTCGTCGTCGATGATGTGTAGCATGGGGTCTCCGGCTCGTCGTTATTCGTTATTGGTTAGTGCGGCGCGCGCGGCGCGGCCGGCACACTGAATGTAAAGATAGTACCGCCAGCTGGGTTGGCATTGAAGGTCAGCGCGCCGCCGTGAAATTCGATGGCGGTGCGGCAGATATTCAGGCCCATGCCCATGCCTTCGGACTTGGTCGAGAAAAACGGCGAAAACAGCCGCTCGGCCACGTCCTGCGGGATGCCGTGGCCATGATCGATCACATCCACCGTCACCATGCCTTGCTGCGCGTCGTGACTGGCCCGCAGGCGCATGATACGCCGTCCCGGCGCCGCATCCTGCATTGCCTCGATGGCATTGCGCGTCAGGTTCAGCAGCACCTGCTCGATCATCACGGGGTCGGCGCGCAGCAGCGGCAGGTCCGGCGGCAGCTCTTCCTGGATGGTGACATAGTATTTGCGCGCCTGCAGGTCGATCAGCGCGCGGATGCCGTCGATCAGGGTGCGGATGGCGATATCCTGGCGCTGCGGCTCGCTCTTGCGCACGAAATCGTGCACGCTGCGGATGATCTGGCCGGCCCGCTGCGCCTGCGCGCTGGCCTGTTCCAGCGCCGGTTTCAGGGTGCCCGGATCGACCGGGGCGTCATGCTCGATGGCGCGGCGGATCAGGTTCAGCGCCCCCGTGGTGTAGCTGGAAATGGCCGCCAGCGGCTGGTTCAGCTCATGCGCCAGCATCGATGCCAGCTCGCCCATGGTGGCCAGGCGCGAACTCGTTTGCAGTTTTTCCTGCTGCTGGCGATTCAGTTCCTCGACCCGCTTGCGGTCCGAGATATCGAGCACGGAACCCATCCAGCCTGTCTGCTGGCCGTTCTTGTCCACCAGCGGCGCTTCGAAGATCAGCACCGCCACGCGCGTGCCGCCGGGGCGCTGGAAATAGGTTTCGAACTGCGGCGTGGGATTGCCGGCCAGGGCCTTGACGAAGCGCTGCTGGTATTCTTCCAGCGCCTCGGGCACCCAGTAGGGCATGGGCGGCAAGCGCCCCAGGATTTCCTCGGGCGGATAGCCGACGATCTGGCAAAACGCGGGATTGACATAGGTGACGCGCCCTTCCAGGTCGCGCGCGCGCATGCCCGTCACCAGCGAGTTTTCCATCGCCGTGCGAAACAGCATCTGCTGGCGCAGCGCGCCTTCGGCCACCAGGCGGCGCGAAATATGCCGCCACAGGGCCAGCAAGCTCCACAGCAAACCCAGCGACAGGGCGATGACGGAGCCGACCAGCAAATTGGGCAGCAGCTTGGGCTGGCTTTTCACGCTGTCGGTAAACAGGGTGATGTTCGCGCCTGGCACGTCGAGCGCCCGCTTGTGCGTGTACACGCCGTGGCCGGGACCGGCGGCGGCGCGCTGCACCAGTACCTTGTCGTCGCGGTCGATCAGCGAAATCTGATTATCCTGGGCGAACCACCACGGCACCATTTCATCGAGCAGGCTGCTGATCTGATAGGTGGCCACCAGACTGCCTACATAGCGCTGGCCATCGAACAGGGGCTGGTGGTAATCCATCAGCATGGCGCCCGGCGGCGCGTCGGGAAAGCCGCTGTGCCGCGCAGGCTGCGCATACTGGCCACGGTGCAGCCGGCGGGCATTGTCGCCCGTTGTCAGAGAAGCAGGCGAGAGTAGCGTGCTGGCTTCTTGTGGCAAGGTGCTGTCGCTCGACGCCAGTACCTTGCCAGCGGCATTGAGCCAGACCACGCGCTGCAACTCGCGGCCATTTCTGAGCATTTGCTGCAGCCGCTCGCGCACCCGCGCAGGCGGCACGACGCCGCTGGCGGTGTCTGCGCCCAGGTTGTACAGGCTTTCTTCATTGCGCGCCAGTTGGAAGCGGATCGTCTGCTCGACCCACAGCGTATCGGCGATCAGCTGCTCCTGGCGCTCATTGCTTTCCATCTGGCGTGCCTGCCATGGCAGCCAGAACAGGATGGCGAGGAACAGCAGCAGCAGGATCACCGGCAGCAGCCAACGCACGGGACTGGTAAACTGCAGGCGGCGCGCGAAGGTGGGTGGTATTTTCATGGCTCGCAGGGTAGCGCGTTCTTAGGCCGAAACTATTGTGGTTAACCACAATAGTTTCGTTGATTTCTTTCGCACATTATCGGCGCAGATCAATAATAAGGCATCTGATATCGCCACGGAGACCGCAATGCAAATGAAATCTATGCTGGCCATGCTCTGCGTGGCGATCGGCGCTGGCTTTGGCGTTCCCGTCCAGGCACAGGCGCCCATCGTCATCAAATTCAGCCACGTGGTCGCGCCCGAGACGCCGAAAGGCCAGGCGGCAGAGCGTTTCAAACTGCTGGCCGAGAAGGCCACGCACGGCAAGGTCCGGGTGGAACTTTACCCGAACAGCCAGTTGTACAAGGACAAGGAAGAACTTGAAGCCCTGCAACTGGGCGCCGTGCAAATGCTGGCGCCCTCGCTGGCCAAGTTCGGCCCGCTGGGCGTGAAAGAGTTCGAGGTTTTCGACCTGCCCTATATCTTCCCCACCAAGACGGCACTGTATAACGTCACCGAAGGCGAAGTCGGCAAGGGCCTGCTGAAAAAGCTTGAGCCGAAGGGCATCACGGGCCTGGCCTACTGGGATAACGGTTTCAAGGTGATGTCCGCCAACCGGCCGCTGCACCATCCAGCCGACTTCAAGGGCCTGAAGATGCGCATCCAGTCGTCGAACGTGCTTGATGCGCAGATGCGCGCACTGGGTGCCAACCCCCAGGCGCTGGCGTTTTCGGAAGCCTACCGCGCCTTGCAAACGGGCGTGGTCGACGGTACGGAAAACCCGCCGTCGAACATGTACACGCAAAAGATGCATGAAGTACAAAAGCACCTGACCGTTTCCAACCATGGCTACCTGGGTTACGCCGTCATCGTCAACAAGAAGTTCTGGGATGGCTTGCCATCCGATATACGCAGTCAGCTGGAAAAGGCCATGAAGGAAGCGACCACCTTTGAAAAGGCGATTGCGCAGAGCGACAACGACAAGGCCCTGGAGGCGATCCGCAAGAGCGGCAAGACGCAGATATACACCTTGACGTTGCAGGAGCAGGCGGAGTGGCGTCGCGCCCTGGCGCCGGTGCAGAAAACCATGGAAGGCCGCATTGGCCGAGAGTGGATTTCCGCCATCAACCGGGAAAGTGCAAAGTAGTTGCTGGCAGTTCCGCCGCAGATGGCATATCACAAGTGCTGGCGTGTCTGCTCATTTAATTTAAAGCTAAAGCATCTGTCCCCGTCATGGTGCAAAAAAAGTCGATCCGGCCGAATAAATGCGCTATGATGGGCAGCCTTAAGGGGAAACACGTATATGTTTATACGCCCAGGTAGCAAGGCTGAAATACAGAATTGGTAACACGGTTAGTGGGGGAGTGGTCTATAAAAACGGTATTGATACCGGGGATATATTGAGGAGACACACGTTTCACAGAAGTTGTTGAGTCATAGCTGTCTGCGGCCACAAGCCGGCACCGGCGGACCCAAACGACCGGGAACGTGAAGCAATATTTGAAGCGCACCGACTGGTGCGCTTTTTTTTCGTGCGGGGGAAACGTCCGCCGACACGCCCAAAGTCGGTGCATAATTCCCGTGGCGCTGTTTGCGGCGCCAGCAGGTTGCATATATGCCACACTTGAATAATGATCAGCAGATGAAAAAACAACAGGGCAGTGAACTGTTCAGCGCCATCGTGGCCGCGCCTTTCGGCGCCATGGGCGTGCGCGTGCAGGATGGCCAGTTATGCGAACTGGTCTACCTGCCGCCGCACTTCGACGAGAAGGCGCCGCAGGATGCCGTCTCCGAGCGGGCCTGCCAGCAACTGGCGCGCTATTTCCTCGATCCCGATTATGTCTTTGACCTGCCGCTGGCCGCCTCGGGCAGCGCCTACCAGCAAAGCGTATGGACAGCGATTGCCGGCATTCCGCGCGGCCAGGTGCGCACGTATGGTGACGTGGCGCGCCTGATCGGCTCGGCACCGCGTGCCGTGGGCCAGGCCTGCGGCGCCAACTGGTTTCCCGTGGTCATACCCTGCCACCGGGTCACGGCCGCTGGCGGCCTGGGTGGCTTTGCCCATCACGACGACGCCACGGGATTCCACCTGGGCGTGAAGCGCTGGCTGCTGGCGCATGAAGGCGTGGCGGCTTACCTATGATGAACAGCCTGCTGGCGCCGGACAACACCACCCTGATCGATGAATTCTGCGACAGCCTGTGGCTGGAAGACGGCCTGTCGAAAAACTCGCTGGACGCCTACCGGCGCGACATGCGCTTGTTTGCGCGCTGGCTGGAAGTGGCGCGGCCCGGACGCGAGGGCCTGTACGAGGTCTCCACGGCCGACATCGAAGCATATTTCGCCGCCCGTCACGACGAGAGCAAGGCGACGTCGTCGAACCGGCGCCTGTCCGTGCTCAAGCGTTTTTACCAGCTGGCCCTGCGGCAAAAACATATCGCAGCGGACCCGTGCCTGAAGATGGTCTCGGCCAAGCAGCCGGCGCGCTTCGTGCATACCCTGAGCGAAGCGCAGGTGGAAGCGCTGCTGGCGGCGCCCGACGTGAGCACGCCGCTGGGCCTGCGCGAGCGCACGATGCTGGAACTTATGTACGCGAGTGGCTTGCGCGTGTCGGAATTGGTGGACTTGAAATCCGTGGAGCTGAGCCTGAACGATGGCGTGCTGCGCATCACGGGTAAGGGCAGCAAGACGCGGCTGGTGCCGTTCGGTGAGCAGGCGCGGCTGTGGATCGAGCGCTACCTGAAGGAAGCGCGCGGCGTCATTCTCGACGGCCAGATGGACGATGCGCTGTTCGTCACGCGGCGCGGGGGCGCCATGACGCGGCAAATGTTCTGGGTCATCATCAAGAAACACGCGCTGAGCGCCGGCATCACGGCGCCGCTGTCACCACATACCCTGCGCCACGCGTTCGCCACGCATTTGCTGAACCATGGCGCGGACTTGCGTGTTGTGCAATTGTTACTGGGGCACTCCGATATTTCCACCACACAGATTTATACGCATGTGGCCCGCGAACGGCTGAAACTGCTGCATGCGCAGCATCATCCGCGAGGCTAAACATTTGGTGTTTGGTTCAATTACGTCATAATGTGCCTTATGTGCTTATCTGTAACATCTAAAAACTAAAGAGGTAGTAAATGGCCAAGACAAATTTCCAATACGAAAAACGGCAAAAAGAGCTGGAAAAGAAGAAGAAAGCCGAGGAAAAAGCCAGGCGCAAGCTGGAAGCGAAAAACAATCCCAAGCCGGCCGATGGCAGCGAAGGCGATGAGCCGGAAGCGGACGACGCCGACGTCGATGCAGATCCGGCCGCCGAAGGCGACGCGCCCGCCCAGCCGCAGTAATTCCCCGTTCCTGACGACCGGTGCGGCATCGCCGCGCCGGTCACTCCTCGTTCTACCTTCCCCCGCTACAAGCGCGGCCGCTGGCCGATCGCCAGTTGCAGCTGCGTGCTGGCGATGGCGGCATCGGCGCGCGCCTGCACATAGCCCTGGTAAGCCTCATCGGCCGAACGCTGCGCCGCCAGCCATTCCAGCAGCGACGCATTGCCGCTGAAGTAAGACAAACGCATGCCATCGACCACCTTTTGCGCGTCGACCAGCACGCCGTCGCGGTAGCGCGCCAGCCTGTCCTGTGCCGCACGCAGCTGCCGCTGCGCCGTGCGCACTTGCGTTTCCGCTGTCAGTTCGGCCTGGCGCAGGGCCAGCATGGCCTGTGTCACGCCGGATTCCGCCTGCACGATGTCGCCCTTGTCGCGCCGCGACAGGGGAATGGGGATGGCCAGCGACAGGCTCAATGCGCGTGAGCGGGGCGAGCCATCGACGGGATTGCCGCTGGCGTCGATGCCGTCATGGTAGCCGCGCGCGGCGGCCAGGCCAAGCGTGACGGTGGGATCGACGGCGCGGTTGGCGCGCACCAGCGCCGCGCCGTCGCGCAGATTGTCCAGGGTGGCGCGGGCGACACGCACATCGCTGCGCGCGTCGAGCGCTTGCGGCACCAGCACGCTGGCATCCTTGTTCTCGTATGCGGCGAAGTCGCAGGCCAGCTGCACATCGGGAAACAGCGCATCGAACTGGCGCCCCAGAGGCGGCGACAGGGCCAGCATGGCGCTGTCAGCCTCACTGCGCGCCTGCGCCAGTTCTGCCTGGAATTGATCGCGTTCCACGCGCGACTGCAGCAGCTCGATGCCGCCCACGTCGCCCGCCTTGCGCCGCACGGCGTTCGCCTCGACCACCTTCGACAGGGCCGCCATGGTCTGCTCCTTGCGCGCGGCGACTTCGCGTGTGCGGCACGCTTCCGTGAACGCGGCTGCGGCCGTGCCATATAGTTCGCTCCTGAAGCCGGCCACCGTCTCTTCGGCCAGCGCGACATTGCTGTGCGCCGCCTTCAAGCGCGCGGCGCGCTTGCCGCCCGTCTCGATGGCCATGCTGATGGCCGGGTTCCATGTGACGGGACGGTGTCCTCCTGTGGCTACCGTTTCGCGCGTGGCGCCCAGGGTGAATTCGGGATCGGGACGCAGGCCGGCGATGCCGATGCCGGCCTTGACCGACGTGATGCCTTCCTGCTGCGCCTGCAGTTCCAGGCTGTGGCTTTCCACGGCGGACAGATAGGTCTCGAAGCTCAAGGGGCCGGCGCTGACGCAGGGGGCGATCAGCCAGGCCGCCAGCAGCAGATTAAAACGTGTCATGGTTTACTCCTTCGGTATCGTTCTGGCGTTTGTGTACGTGCGCCTCGATCAGGTAATACAGGGCCGGTAACAGCAGCAGGGTCAGCGCCGTCGCCGTCACCAGGCCGCCCACCACGACGGTGGCCAGCGGGCGCTGCACGTCGCTGCCCAGGCCTGTCGCCAGCATGGCGGGTGTCAAACCCAGGGCCGCCACGGTGGCCGTCATCAGCACGGGGCGCATGCGGTCGCGCGCCCCTTCCAGCACGGCCTCGCGCAAACTGCGGCCTTCGTCGGCGCGCAAGCGGTTGATCTGCGCCAGCATCAGCACGGCATTCAAGACGGCCACGCCGAACAGGGCGATGAAACCGACGGCGCTCGACACGTTCAAGGTCATGCCGCGCAGGTGCAGCGCGGCCAGGCCGCCCAGCATGGCCAGCGGCACGGCCAGCAAGACCAGCGCGGGCTGTCGCAGGTTGCGGAACTGGCCAAACAGCAGCAAAAACATGGCGCCGAGGGTCATCGGCAGGATCAGGGCCAAGCGGCTTTGCGCGCGCTGCAGGTTTTCGAACTGGCCGCCCCATTCGACGCTGATGCGCTGGTGCTCGTTTGCCACGGCTTGCGCCACCAGCGGGCGCGCTTCGGCCAGGAAGCCGGCCAGGTCACGCCCACGGGCATTCAGGCGCACGATGATGTGGCGCCGTCCCATTTCGCGCACGATCACGCTTTCGCCCGAGGTGGTGCTGATGTTTGCCACCTGCGCCAGCGGAATCCTCGCGCCGTTGGCGGCGTTGAGCATCAGCTTGGCGATGGCGTCCGGGCTGGAACGCGTGGCGGGCGGGAAGCGCACGGCAATGTCGTAGCTTTTCTCGCCCACGTACACCTGGCCGATGGGCGCGCCGCCGATGCCGGTGGCAATCAGGTCGGCCACGTCGGCCGCGTTGATGCCGTAGCGGGCCGCCTTCGCGCGGTCCAGTTCCACCTTCAGGTTGGGCAGCGGCGGCTCCACGTCCACGGCCACGTCGGAGGCGCCATGAACAGTCTTCAGGGCATTTGCCACCTTGCCGGCGATGGCGCGCACTTCATCGAGGTCGTTGCCGAAGATTTTCACCGTCAGGTCGCTGTGCGCGCCCGACAATTTATCCTGCACGCCATCGATCATCGGTTGCATGAAGGCCACCGTGACGCCGGGCATGCGGGCGAAGCGCGCGTTCATTTTCGCGATCAGCTGCTGCTTGCTCATGCCTGACTTCCAGCTTTTGTACGGATGCAGTCCCACGCTGGCCTCGATGTGCGACGGTGTCCAGTAATCGGTGCCGTCGTCGTTGCGCCCCGTCTGTGTGACGATGGTCGATACTTCCGGGAATTCCAGCGCGGCGCGGCGCAGCTCACTGGCCATCTCGGACGCCTTGTCCAGGGTGATGCCGGGCGGCATCTGCACCTGCAGCCACAACGAGCCTTCATCGAGATAGGGCAGGAAGTCGCGTCCGATGCTGCCGCCCAGCAGGGCCAGACCCGCCAGCGAGGCGGCGCAGACGGCGGCTACCCAGCGCTTCTTGCCCACCGTGCGCTCGAGGAAGCGCCCGTACGCGGCCGTCAGCTTTTCCAGCGCGCGGTTATGGAAGGCGCGACGCGGCTTGCGCAAGGCCAGCCAGGCCAGGCCCGGGATCAGCACCAGCGCCACCACCAGTGCACCCACGAGTGCCGCGCCCACAGCATATGCCATCGGCGAGAACAGCTTGTATTCGATGCGCTGGAAGGCGAACAGGGGCAGGTAGGCGGCAATGATGACGGCCATGCCGAACATGATGGGGCGCGCCACCTGCAGGGTCGCCTCGATGGCGTCCTGCAGGGTGAGGGGCCGCTCCTGCTCGCGCTCGCGGCGGCGCAGCATGTTTTCCAGCACCACCACGGAACCGTCGACGAGGATGCCGAAGTCGATCGCCCCCAGCGACAGCAAATTGGCGGGAATTTTAAAGTGGTGCATGAAGATGAAGGCGATCAGCAGGGCCAGCGGGATCGTCAGCGCAACGATGGCGGCCGCGCGCGGGCTGCCCAGGAACAGCAGCAGCACGAGGGCGACCAGCAGCATGCCTTCGCCCAAGGTATAACTGACCGTGTGCAGGGTGGCGTCGATCAGCGAGCTGCGGTCCAGGTAGGGCACCACTTTCACATCCTTTGGCAGCACATTGGCGTTCAAGTCATCGACGGCCGCATGGATGCCGGCCAGCGCCTCGGACGGATTGAAATCCTTCAGCAGCAGGGTGATGCCTTCGATGGTGTCGGGGTTGTCATCCTTGCCCAGGATGCCGCGCCGCTCCACGTTGCCGTAGGCGAGCTTGCCCAGGTCCTTCACCAGCACGGGCACGCCGTCCTTGCTGCTGACGACGACATTGCCCATGTCGTCGAGCGAATGCAGCAAGCCCACGCCGCGCACCACGTACGATTGCTGGCCGCGGTCGATGACGCTGCCGCCACCGCTGATGTTGTTGGCGTTGATGGCGTCCTTGACCTGTGCCAGCGAGAAACCGTAGCTGTCGAGTTTTGCGGGATCGAGTTCCAGCATGAATTGCGTCGTCAGGCCGCCGAAATTGCTGACGTCGGCTACGCCGCGCACTTGCTGCAGGCGCGGTATCACGGTCCAGAACTGCAGCTCGGACAGTTCGCGCAAGGAGCGCGTTTTCGATTCCAGCGTGTAGCGGTAGATTTCGCCCGTCGGCGAGGTATAGGGATCGAGCCCCGGCTTGGCGTCGTACGGCAGGTTCACGCTGGCCAGGCGCTCCTGCAAGCGCTCGCGCGTGAAGTAGCCGTCGCTGCCATCCTCGAACACGACCGTGATCAGCGACAGGGCGAACAGGCTGCGCGTGCGCAGCACATGCATGCCGGGCGTGCCGAGCAGGGCGCGTTCCAGTGGAATCGTGATCTGCTGCTCGATTTCCTCGGCGCCCAGGCCCGGCACCTGCGTGACGATTTGCGAGGTGACGTCGGCGATGTCGGGATAGGCTTCGATGGGCAGCTGCTTCCAGCAGTAGACGCCGTAGGCGGCGACGAACAGCAGTACCAGCCAGACGATGCCGCGCCGCTGGCAGCAGGTGGCGATGAAACGGTCAATCATTGAGCAGCACTCCTTCCTTGACGACGATGCGTTCGCCCGCGCGCAAGCCCGAGACGATTTCCACTTGGTCGCCATGGCTGGCACCCACTTCCACCGTGCGCGGCGTGAATACCAGCGGGCTGCGCTCCACCATCACGCGCGTCGAGGGTCCGCTTTGCAGTACGGCCGCCGCAGGCACGAGGAGGGCGCGGCGGCTGGCGCCGGCGAATCCCGCGTGGGCAAACATGCCGGGCTTGAAGGTGCCGGTGCGGTTGTCGATGGCCACGCGCACCTTCACCGTGCGCGTCTCGGGATCGAGCACGGCGCCCACATACGCGACCTTGCCCTCGACAGCCTTGCCGGGCCAGGCGTCGACCTTGATGCTGGCCTTTTGTCCCACGGCCACCTGCGCCAGGTCCCTCTCGGCCACGTTGGCCGACAGCCACACGGTGGACAGGTCGGCCACCGTCATGACGGGCGCGTTGATATCGTTCCAGTAGCCGCCCTGGGCGCCTTCCATGGCGATCACGGTGCCGGCGATCGGTGAACGCAGGACATAGTCGCGGCGGGTGCCGCGTGTGCCGCGTGCGCCGGCGCCGTACTGGGCCAGCTTGTCGGCGCTGGCCTGGGCGTCGCTGCCGGCCTGCGCAAAAGCTGCCTGCGCCGATTCGTACTCCTTGCGCGCGGCGATTTCTGCCTCGAACAGGGTTTTCTGGCGCTGCAGTTCCTGGCGCGCCTGTAGCAGGGCGGACTTCGCCTTGCTGTCGTCCGCGTAGGCGGCGCTCAGTTCCGCCGAGTCCAGGGTGAACAGCGGGTCGCCCGCCTTCACGCTGTCGCCCAGGGCGCGCTGCAAGCGCGTGATCCGGCCGGCCAGGGGCGGCGTGATTTTCACCAGTTTTTCCGGCATCGCTTCGATGCTGCCTGGCGCCTCCGTCTGCGTGGCGATCTCCTGTTCCTGCACGGCGGCGACCTGCAGGCGCTGGCGCAGCGGCGACATCTTGTCGACGGCGATGCTGCCGTCGTCCAGGTGCATGGTTTGAGCGGCGGGCATGGCTGCCGCCGTCGGCTTGGCGCAGCCGGCCAGGGCCGAACAAGCGAGAGCGAGGGCGCAGCTGGCGCCCAGGGCGTTGCGGGTGGTCGTGTTCATCCCGGGTTTCCTTGTTATTGATGGTGATGGGGCATGCGTGGATGCCGTGCCCAGGCGGGCGGTCAGAGGGGGCGCGGGCAGAGATATGACAGCGCCGGGAAAGCATAGCAATGTGGTCCTGAAGAAGCGCCCAAGAATGCCTGAATCATTCTTCAGGTTCGGTGCGCGCGCGGTGGAGCGCGGTAAAATGCCAGCATGGAAAACAGGGCGCGACGCGAAAGGCTGGCATGAGAATCCTCCTGGTGGAAGACGACCGCAAGGCGGCGCGCCTGCTGGCCCGTGGCTTGCAGGAAGAAGGCTTTGTCATTGACGTGGCGCACAGCGCGGAAGAGGGCGAGGATGAAAGCTACGCCGTCGACTACGACGTGATCGTGCTGGACTGGATGTTGCCGGGCAAGCAGGGCATCGATTTTTGCCGCGACTTGCGCGCGCGTGGCATCCAGACGCCCGTGCTGATGCTGACCGCGCGCGACGCCACGGCCGACCGGGTGGCCGGCCTGAACACGGGCGCCGACGATTACCTGACCAAACCGTTCGAATTCGAGGAGCTGCTGGCGCGCATCCGCGCCTTGCTGCGCCGCTCTGACATCAGCCGCCCGCTGGTGCTGGCGCTGGCCGATTTGACGCTCGATCCCGTCAGCCACCAGGCGACGCGGGCCGGTACGCCGCTGGTGCTGACACCCAAGGAATATGCGATTCTATTGATCCTGCTGCGCCAGGCGGGCGAAGTGGTCAGCCGCGCGCGTCTGGCCGAGCAGATATGGCAGGCGGACCTGATCGGCATCGACAACCTGATCGACGTCCACGTGCGCAACCTGCGAGGAAAAGTGGATGCGCCGGGCCTGCCGCCCTTGATTCATACGGTGCGCGGACGCGGTTTCCGCCTGGCGGAAAACAATGGTGGCTAGCTTTCGCAAGCGATTGCTGCTGGTGCACCTGGCCGTCATCCTCGCCATCGTCGCCTGCACGGCGCTGGCCGGCTACTGGGGCCTGTCGCGCGCCGTGCATGGCCAGCTCGATGCGGCCCTGCTGGCGCTGGCCGAGACGGAAATGGCCATGCTGCCGGCCGCGCCGCGCCATCCCGTGCAGGTGCACGAGGTGGCGCCGGGCCTGGCGCCGCCCTCATTGACGCGCCTCGACCGCCTGGTGCAGATCATCGATGGCGAAGGCCGCGTGCTGGCGCGCAGCCGCAACCTGGAGGCGGCGCAGCTGCCGGCGCCTCCCGCCCTGCTGGCGCGCCTGGCGGCCGGCGACACCGTCTTCGAAACCCTGCCCAAGTTTGGCGAAGAGCCGCTGCGCATGGTCTCGATTCCCGTGTCTTCATCCGGCGCAGGCCTGGCGGTGCAGGTGGCCGGTTCGCTCGACGACACCAATCATGTGCTGGCCGCGGCCACCGTGCTGTTTGGCGCCATGGCGCTGGCCTTGCTGGCGGCCGTGGGACTGGCCGGCGAAATGCTCACGCGCCGCGTGCTGGGCGCCATCGACGACGTGGTGGACCAGGCGCATTCGATCGGCGAAGCCAGCCTGCACCAGCGCCTGCCCCATCCCGGCACGCAGGACGAAATCGGCCGCCTGGTCGATACCCTGAACGCCATGCTGGACCGCCTGGAGCACGGCTATGATGCGCAGCGCCGCTTCACGGCCGACGCCTCGCACGAATTGCGCTCGCCCCTGTCGCGCCTGCGCACGGAAATCGAAATCACCCTGCGCCGCCCGCGCGAGTCGCCCGAGTATGTCGACGCGCTGGCGTCCTGCCTCGATGAAGTGCAGCGCCTGACGACCCTGGTGGAAGAACTCTTGATGCTCACGCGCCTGGACGTGGGACAGGAGCGCAATGCCGTGGAAACCATCGCACTCAATCCGCTCGTGCAGGCGGCCGCGCAGCGCCTGGAAAAGGCGGCAGCGCAGCGCGGCATCCGCATCGTTTTTGATGCAGGCGCGCCCGTGCAGGCGCGGGTGGCGGCCGGCCCGGTGGACCTGGTGCTGGCCAATCTGCTGGATAACGCCGTGAAGTTTTCACCGTCCGGCAGCAGCATCACCGTGCACGTGGCGCGCGAGGGCGAGCACGCGCTGGTGGGCGTTGCCGACGCGGGACCGGGCATCGGCGTGGAAGACTTGCCGCATCTGTTTGAACGTTTTTACCGGGGCGCCCAGGCGCGCGCGGGCGAGGCGCCCGGCTTCGGCCTGGGCCTGGCCCTGTCACAAGCCATCGTGCATGCGTACGGCGGCAGTATTGAGGCGCAGAATCGCCCGGAAGGTGGCGCGCTGTTCCTCCTGCGCCTGCCCGCGTCAAATTGAGGGCGCCACGCCTTCCCAGCGCACTTGCCGTACTTGCGGCCAGGCGCCCGCACGGTTGACGAAGCGCACCAGCACGGCGCGCTGCACGGCCTGGCACAGCACCGTGGCGATCAGGCGCACCACTTGCCGGGCCTCGTCCCAGCTGCGCAGCATCTGCGACGGCGCCAGGCCGGCGCCCTTGAGTTCGGCCAGCAGCAGGCGCACGACGTGGTCCGCTTGCGCCGCAGGGCAGGTGACGGTCAGGCGGTAGGTGGCCACGACAGGACCGCGTCTGGCAAACCAATGGAAGAATTTTTTCATCATCACACTCCTCGCTCTGCGACAAATTCCGCGTTGTTGACCAGCGCCCAGCGCACGGCCGAGACGCTGCCTTCCAGGCTGACCTGGCTGACGATCTGCTCCAGCAATCCCAGGCTGGACAAGGGCGTGAGCAGGTCGGCCCGCACTTCGATGCGCCCGGCGTGCGCGGCATCCTCGCTGTGCAAGGATTGCAGCATCAGGGCTGGCATGCCGCTGATCAAGCGCAGCATCAGCTTGCGCACCTGGACTTCCTGCTCCGCCTCGCACACGGCCGTGACGCGGTAGATGCTTTCCGTCTCGATGCCCGCGTCGCTGCCGTGGGCGTTGATGCGCTGCGCCAGGTGGCGCAGCACCAGGTTGGCGACCAGCACGAACCCCGTGCCGATGGCCGCTTCCAGGGCAAACCCCAGGCCGCACAGAATGCCGATAGCGGCCGAGCACCACAGGGTGGCGGCCGTGTTCAAGCCGCGCACCGTCATGCCTTCTCGCATGATGACGCCGGCGCCCAGAAAGCCGATGCCCGACACCACCTGCGCGGCGATACGCATATGGCCGGCGCTATCGCCTTCGAGCACGGAAACCATCACGAACAGCGAGGCGCCGACGGACACCAGCGCGTTCGTGCGCAGGCCCGCCATGCGCTGGCGCAGCTGGCGTTCGGCGCCTATCATGGCGCCCAGGGTCAATGCCGCGGCAACGCGCAGCGCAAAGTCAAATACCACCATCAGTTTCTCCCGGCTGGGGAGGAACAGGCGAGTGCAAGGGCGAAGACAATTCACCCGAAAGGGGGCAGCAGACGATAACGGTGGAACGATGAGGAGGGAGTGGCGGCGAATGGACATCGCCGCTGGTAAAACCGCACCTTGCCGAAGGCAGGGCGGGCGGAATGCGCGCGTCTTGCCTAAGGCCGATCGCCGATGGTCAATCGACTACTGTCACTGGAACAAGCACCCACGAGTCACTCCATATCATTGATAACGGGGACAGTCTAGCCAGTGGGGCTGCTTTGGTCAACTGAAGCTCTCTTCAGGAAGCCGCCGCGTCGTCCCCGCCAATGCGGGGACGGTGAAGGCGACCGGTAAATCAGTGGGCGTGCGCTTTGCCATCGTCGCCGGATTCGGCGTGGGCGTGCTCGCCGCCGCTACCGCCGAAAAAGCGCGCGGCGCGCTTGCCCAGGCTGTCGAGGTAGGTGTAGGCGACGGGCACCACCACCAGCGTCAACAGGGTCGAGGTGATGACGCCGCCGATGACGGCGCGGCCCATCGGCGCCTGCGATTCACCGCCGTCGCCCATGCCGATGGCCATCGGCAGCATGCCGAACACCATCGCCAGGGTCGTCATCAGGATGGGGCGCAAACGTACTTGCCCCGCTTCCATCAGCGCCTCGAATTGCCCCAGTCCTTCGCGCTGGCGCTGGTTGGTGAAGTCGACCAGCAGAATCGCATTTTTGGTGACTAAGCCCATCAGCATGATGAAGCCGATCACGGAGAAGATGTTCAGGGTACTGCCCGTGATCAGGAGGGCCAGCAGCACGCCGATCAGCGACAGCGGCAAGGACACCATGATGGCGATTGGCTGCAAAAAGCTGCCGAACTGGGACGCGAGCACCAGGTAGATGAAAATCACGGCGATCCCCAGGGCCATCATCGCGCCGCCCATGGTTTCAGCCATCTGCTGCGCATTGCCGGCCACGTCGAAGCGCACGCCGGGCGGCAGGTCGATGGACTTGATGGCTTTCTGCACGTCAGCGTCGACGTCGCCGGCAGGACGGCCCTGCACGCCCGCATAGATGGCGACGCGGCGCTGCAAGGCCTGGCGTTTCAGCACCTGCGGGCTGGACGACGGCACGAATTCGACCACCTGGCGCAGCGGAATCATGATCGGCTTGCCATTCGCATCGAGCTTGCTGGACGCCAGCGACAGGTCGGCCAGGTCGGCCACTTTCTGACGGCCCGATTTGGGCAGCTGCACGTTGACATCGTAGTTTTGCCCGTCGGACGCCAGCCAGTGACTGACCGTGTCGCCCGCGACAAACGGACGCAGGGCATTGCCGATCTGCTGCACCGACAAGCCCAGGTCGCTGGCCAGCTCGTTGTTGATCTTCACGGTGGTCGACGGATTGGCGCCTTCCTGGCTGTATTCCATGTCGGCCAGGCCCTTGATGGTGCGCATCTTGTCCATCAGGCGGTGCGCCACTTCATCGAGCTCGCCTTCATCCGTGCCCAGGATGGCGATGAAGATGGGGCGGTTGCCGACCGACAGGGTGATGCCGGCAATCGGCGCCAGGCGTTCGCGGATCAGCTTTTCCAGTTCCTGCTGCGAGCGGCGCTTGTGCGTCTTGAGGTCCGTCAGTTTCAGGTTCACCTCGGCCGCATTGCGTCCATCCGGCGTGCCGATATTGGCCACGAGACTGTCGATTTCGGGAAATTCCTTCAGGGCCGTTTCGATCTGGCGCACCTTGGAATCCGTGTAGGCGAGGCTGGAACCGACGGGCGTCTTGAAGCGCAGGTTGACCCAGCCCTGGTCCGTTTCCGGGAACATCTCGCCGCCGATCATGGGCACGAGCATCAGGCTGCCCGCGAACAGCGCGACGGCCGTGGCCAGCGTCGTCTTGCGCCAGCGCAGGGCCACTTCCAGTACCTTGCCGTACCAGACGTGCAGGCGGTCGATGCCTGTCTCGATCCAGGCCATGAAGCGGCCCAGCCACGGCGCGTACTTGAAGCGGTCCTTGACGGGGTCGCGCCAGACGGACGACAACATGGGGTCGAGCGTGAAGCTGACGAACAGGGAGACGAGAACGGCGACCGCCACGGTGATGCCGAACTGCAGGAAGAAGCGGCCGATGATGCCGTCCATGAAGGCCACCGGCACGAACACGGCGACGATGGCGAACGTGGTGGCCATCACGGCCAGGCCGATTTCATTGGTGCCGTCGTTGGCCGCCTTGTAGTGGTTCTTGCCCATGCCCAGGTGGCGCACGATGTTTTCGCGCACGACGATGGCGTCATCGATCAACAGGCCGATGCACAGGGACAGCGCCATCAGGGTCAGGAAGTTCAGGGTGAAGCCGAAGGCCTTCATGGCGATGAAGCTGGCCAGCACGGAGATTGGCAGGGTCAAGCCCGTGATGATGGTCGAGCGCCACGAGTGCAGGAACAGGAAGACGATCACCATGGTCAGCACGGCGCCTTCGATGATGGTGCGCTTGACGTTATTGAGCTGGCTTTGCACGCGTTCCGATTCGTCGTCCAGCACGCGCAGCTTGATATCGGGCGGCAGCGTCTTTTGCAGGTCGGCCGCCACTTTCAGGATGCCGGTGCCCACTTCCACCACGTTGGCGTCCTGCACCTTGGTGATTTCCATGGTCACGGCTTGCTGGCCGTTCATGCGCGAGATCGACAATTCTTCCTGTTCGCCGTCGACCACGGTGGCTACCTGGTCCAGGTAGACGGGGCCGATGGCGCGGCGCGCGACTATGATCTTGCCGAATTCGCGCGCATCCTTGATCTTGCCTTCCACGCGCACCAGCTGTTCGGCAGCGCCATGGCTGATGGAGCCGGCCGGCAAATTGGTATTCGTGGCCTGGATGGCGCGGATGACTTCATCGACGCCGATGCCCTGGGCATTGAGTTCGATCGGTTTCATGCTGATGAGGATCTGGCGCGCGCGAAGGCCGCGCAGCTTGACTTGCCCCACGCCGGCCACGCCCTGGAAGCGCTTGCTGATGATCTGCTCCGTCATGGTCGACAGCGAGCGCAAGTCATGCCCGGTCGACGTCAGCACGATGGTGGCGATGGGGCGTTCGTTGTCGCCTTCGGCGCGGGCGATGAACGGGTCCTTGGCTTCTTTCGGGAAGCGCGGGCGCACCAGGGCCACCTTGTCGCGCAAGTCCTGCATGGCCTTGTCCATGTTGGTCGACAGCTCGAATTCCAGGTAGATGCCGGCGCGTCCTTCCCACGAGTTGGCGCGGATGGTCTTGATGCCGCTGACGGTGTTGACGGCGTCCTCGATGGGGCGCGTGATGTCGTTTTCCACGGCTTCGGGCGAGGCACCCGGGTAGTTCACTTCAATGGCGGCGAACGGAAACTGCACGCTGGGCATGCTTTCCACGCCCAGGCCACGGTAGGAGAAGATGCCCAGCACCACCAGCGCCACCATGACCATGGTGGCGAAGACGGGGTTTTGAATACTGACTTTGGTCATCCACATGATTTAATCCTTCCGTGCCAGCACGGCTGCCGGCGCGGCGGGCGCACTGGCTGGCGCGGCGAAGGTCACGCCGTGGCCCGGTTTGACGCCATCGAGTCTGGCGATGATGACTTTCGTGCCCGGCACCAGGCCGGACTTGACCTCGGCGTAACCTTCATCCTCGTTGCGCAGTCCCAGCGTGACGGGTTGCGCGACCACCTTGTTGTTGACCAGCGCATACACGACGGGACCCTGCTTTTCATTGCGCACGGCCGTCAACGGCACCAGCGGCGCCACGATTGATCGCTCGGTAACGATGCTGCCCTTGGCGAACATGCCGCCGCGCAGCGCGCCATCGCCATTGTCGACGGCGATGTAGACCAGCATGGCGCGCGAGCCGCTCTCGGTGGTGGGGTTGATGCGCGCGACCTTGCCGGCGAAGTCGCGCGCGCCGAAGCCGTCGACCTTGAAGTGCACGTCCTGGCCCAGCTTGATGCGGGGGATGTCCGCGCTGGGCACGGGCGCTTCCAGGGTCAGCTGCGCCAGGTTGACGATGGTGTAGACGGGCATGTCGGGCGAGACTTTTTCGCCGGCCTGCAGGTGGCGCTTGCTGACGATGCCGGCCATCGGTGCGCGGATCACCGTGTCGGCCAGCGCGATGCGGGCGATGTCGACCATGGCGGCGGCGGACTTGACGTTGGCGCGCGCCAGGTCGACCGAGTTTTGCGTCGTGTCGTAAGCTGTCTGCGAAATGTATTTTTGCTTGAGCAGCGCCTGACTGTTCGCTTCATTCTTGCTGGCCATCGACAGGCGCGCCTGCGCTTCGTCGAGCATGGCTTGCTGCTGCGTCAGGCGAGCGCGCTGGTCGGCCGCGTCCAGGCGCACGAGAACTTGCCCATTGACCACCGGCTGGCCTTCCTGCAAGGTCGTTTCCTGGATCACGCCGGAGACCTTGGCCTTGATGGTGGCTTGGGTCACGGGCGCCAGCGAGCCGGACAGGGGCAGGCTGATGCTGAGCGCGCGCGCATCGATGGCGGCCACGTCGCCTTGCGCCAGCTCATGCACGGGCGTCTTTGCCTGCTCCTTCTTCTTGTTCGCTTGCAGTTCGGCAGCCTTGGCGGCTTGCTGCTTCGATTGCATCACCGTCCAGCCGCCGCCCGCCAGGCCCAGCACGACCAGGATCAGTACGGGGGTGCGCCAGCGCCGGCGGCGCGTGGCAGCAAGGGGAGAGGCGGGGGGCAGGGTCTCGTTTTTCATAGGTTTTTTAGTCAGGAGCGGCGCAGGGACTCGGCGCCAGGTCTCGGTGCGGACCCGGCCTGTCGCTGGCCGGGGGAATTCGGGTAGCGCATCACCGTGGCGGCCGCAGACAACACGCCTGCCGCTGCGGCCGTTCACGGCGATGCGCATGTTGCCACTTTAGGAAGATTCAAGTCCGGCCGCCATCGCCGTGCGACAGATTGCACAAAATCGGGGCTGGAATGCAAAAAACGGCGACCAAAGACAACTGCCAGCATGGACGCCGCGCACATCACGATGCTTGCGCATCCTCAAGAAGCCGATTCGCCGGCGCGCAAGAATGGTCGGGATGGTTGCGCCACCGGACAGGCCATTCGCCTTCCGGTTGCCGTGCGGCCGCGCCACGGGGGCTGATGTCTGATCGGATTACCGGAGCCGCGCCGTCGCCGGGCCGTTTGCTGGCCGCTGCTGAACCGCAGGCCGGGCCGGCCGGCAAGGCGCTGGACTTGCTGACCATCATTGTTGCCGCCGTTGAACAGGCACCGGGCCTGGCCGTGCGCGGCATCGACCGCGATGGCATCGTGCGCTACTGGAGCTTTGGTGCGGCGCGCCTGTATGGCGTGACGGCCGAGCTGGCGCTGGGCCAGCCATGGGCCAGGGTGGCCGCCTCGATGCCAGGCGCCGCCAACGTGGCCGAGGAGCTTGCCGGCGAACTGGCGGCCGTGTGGGAGAGCGGCAAGGCGTGCAGCGCACGGTTGTGGAAGCTGGACGCCGATGGCGCCGCGCCGCGCTGCATCTGTTCCACCGTGTTCCCTGTCATGCAGTCCGGGCGCGTGCGGCAAGTGGTGTGCATCGATGTCGACATCACGGCCAGCGGTCAGGATGGCGCAGCGCACGGCGCCTTGCTGCGGATGGGCGACAATTTTCGCCAGTTGTACGAAAAGTCTGCCGACGCCATCGTGCTGCTGCGCGACGAATACATCGCCGAGGCCAACCCGGCCGCCATTGCCCTGTTTCAATGCGAAGACCGGCCACAGCTGCTGGGGCGCCGCCTCAGCGACTTTTCGCCCTTACGCCAGCACGATGGCGAATTGTCATCGTTGCGCGGCACGCAGTTTGCGGCGCAGGCCCATGCCGACGGTAATTGCCGCTACGACTGGCGCTATCAGACGTGCGCGGGCCGGCTGTTCTGGGGCGAAGTGCTGCTCACCTCCGTCACGCTTGACCATACCTGTCTGTGTTACGCCGTGATACGCGATATTTCCTCGCGTAAACTGGCCGAGCGGGCCCTGTACCTGTCGGTACAGGTCATCGAGCATGCAAGTGTCGCCATCGTGGTGATGGACCCGCAGCAGCGCGTCGTCAGCGTGAATCCCGCGTACAGCGAGATCAGCGGCTATAGCCCGGACGACATGCTGGGCAAACCCTTCGTCCCGCACGGCATGGAGCCGGACGCGCCGGCGTTTTTCGACCAGGTGTGGAACGAGGTCGATGCCAACGGCTATTGGCAAGGCGATATCGTGGGCCAGCGCAAGGGGGCGGGCGCTACCCGGCCTGGCTGTCGCTGACGGCCATCCGCGACAGCCAGGGGCAATTGAGCAATTACCTGGCCATCCTCAGCGATATCAGTGAGCGCAAGAAGAACGAGGAGCACACGCGCCACCTGGCAGAGCACGATTTCCTTACCGACTTGCCGAACCGGGTGCTGCTGCTGGACCGGCTTTCGCTGGCCCTGGCGGCCGCGCGGCGCAAGTTGAGCATGCTGGCCATTTTGTACCTGGACCTCGACGATTTCAAGTATATCAATGACAGCATGGGCCACCACGTGGGCGACTTGCTGCTCAAGGAAGTGGCGCGGCGCCTGGCGCGCTGCGTGCGCGGCGTCGACACGGTGAGCCGCCATGGCGGCGACGAGTTCATCATCATCCTGGCCGAGGTGGGCGGCATCGACCAGGTGGCCCATGTGGCGTCCAGCCTGCTGCATGCCGTCACGCAGGTGTACCAGTTGGGCGAATACGAATTGCACGTGTCGACCTCGATCGGCGTGGCCATCTTTCCCAGCGATGGCGACAGCGTCGACACCCTGGTGCACAACGCCGACATCGCCATGTACCACGCCAAGGAAAGCGGGCGCAACAATTTCCAGTTTTTCAATGCCGAGATGAATGCGCAAATCGTCGAGCGGGCCAGCCTGGAGCAAGGCTTGCGCGCCGCGCTGGGCCGCGATGAATTCGTGCTGGAATTCCAGCCCGCGCTCGATGTTGCCAGCGGGCAGATACTCGGTGCCGAAGCCCTGCTGCGCTGGCACCACCCGCAACTGGGCCTGCTGTCGCCCGAGCGCTTCATCGCCGTGGCCGAGGAATGCGGCTTGATGGTGTCGATTGGCAACTGGGTGCTGCGCCACGCCTGCCTGCGCGCGCGCGCCTGGCATGATGCGGGCCATGCCTGGCGCGTGTCCGTGAATCTGTCGCCGGCGCAATGCCTGCACAATAATTTATTGCATAGTGTGCAAGAAGCCTTGAGCGTGTCGGGTCTGCCTGCCGCGTGCCTGGAACTGGAAGTGACGGAGTCCTTGCTGATGAAGGGCGGCGCGCGCCTGGCGGGCGCGCTGGCGCAGCTGCGGGCGCTGGGCGCCAGGCTGGCCATCGACGACTTCGGCACCGGCTATTCGCGGCTGGCCAATCTGCGCCATTATCCGGTAGACAAGTTGAAAATCGATCCCTCGTTCCTGCCAGCTGCGGCGGAAGGCGAGTCCGACACGGCTGTGGCCGCCGCCATCATCGCCATGGCGCGTGAGCTGCAACTGGGGGTGATTGCCGAAGGGGTGGAAACGGCGCAGCAACTGGCGTATCTACGGGCGCAGGGCTGCCAGCAATATCAGGGGCGCTATGCCAGCGCGCAAGTCGAAGGCAGTGCGCTGGCGACCTTGTTACATTAGTTGTTGCATTAATCAATATTTCCCAGCAGTTTGATGCGAGCCAGCACCTGGCCGTGGTCGGAAGAGTGCGGTAGACCCAGCAGCAAATGGTCGTTGAGATAAGTTACTTCCTGCATCACGCCGATGGCGCGCGGCGAGGCGGCGTGGAAATGCTCGGACACGAGAATGTGGTCGATCGTCATGTAGGCGCTGTCATGGATATTCGTGTAGCCCACGTGGCGCAAGGCGTCCTGGCGCAGCTGGATGGCGTTGGCGTCGTACAGGCGCGCGCGCATTTCCATGCCTGGTTCGCAAGGCGCGCCCGCCCCCATGACGATGGACGTGGTGACGGCATTGGCGATATCGTTGAAGTCGCCCAGCACGATGCGGGGACGGCCGCTATGGCCCAGTTCGCTTGCCAGCATGCGCAGGGCCACGGCTTCCGCGCCGCGCCGCTGCAGCGAGCGCAGGTTGGCCAGCGCATAGGCAGCGGCATCGTTGCCGTCGCCGTGGCGGTAGTCGGGCCGGCGCGATTTCAAATGCACCACGACGACGTCGGTGAGTTGTCCGCCAGGCAAGATGACCTGCACATGCAGGGGCGCGCGGGCGAAGCGGCAGGCATTGTCATCGGCGGACACGGTCACGCCGGCCGGGAAATTTGCCCAGGTGGCACCAGCGCCGGCCAGCGGCAGGCGCGACACGAGCGCCACCGTGGGCAGCATGCGTCCGCCGGTATCCGTCGCATCGTAGCCGGCCAGGGTGGCTTCGCGGTAATGGCGCGTGCGCGA
The DNA here is from genome assembly GCF_023509035.1 of Janthinobacterium lividum. Classification (NCBI taxonomy): domain Bacteria; kingdom Pseudomonadati; phylum Pseudomonadota; class Betaproteobacteria; order Burkholderiales; family Oxalobacteraceae; genus Janthinobacterium; species Janthinobacterium lividum. The sequence continues at coordinate 2,037,608 of NZ_CP075583.1, forward strand.
CAGCACGTCGCGCAAGGCCGCTTGCGAGAAAATTTCCTGGAAACCGATCACGTCGGCGTCGAGCAGGTCGATTTGCCGCGCCGTCCACTCCGCCTTGGCTTCGTATTGCGCCAGGCTCAACGGTTCCAGGTTGTCATACAATTTCGCCCCGGCGGGAGCCAGGTTGCAGACATTGAATGTGGCAAAGCGGATTTCTTCCTGCATAATTAGCACTCCTCACTGAACGATCAGCGTATCACGCATGGCTAAAAAAGAGCATATTTCCGAAACCCAGGCGACGCAGCTGCTGCGCAAGCATCAAGTTTCCTTCGAAGAGCACCCGTATCCGTACGAGGAACACGGCGGCACCAGCGTCTCGGCGCGCGAACTGAACGTGCCCGAACACGCGGTGATCAAGACCCTGGTGATGCAGGATGAAGCGGCCAAGCCGATGATCGTGCTCATGCATGGCGATTGCAAGGTGTCGACCAAGAACCTGGCGCGCGCCATCGGCTGCAAGGCCGTCGAGCCGTGCAAGCCCGAAGTGGCGCAGCGCCATTCCGGCTACATGATCGGCGGCACCTCGCCTTTCGGCACGAAGAAGGCCATGCCCGTGTATGTGGAGCAATCGATCCTGGCGCTCGACCGCATCTATATCAATGGCGGGCGGCGCGGTTTTCTCGTCTCGCTGGCGCCGCAAGTGCTGGTTGATTTGTTGCAAGCCAAGCCGGTGCAGTGCGCCTTGCAGGATTAAGTGTCAGATTAAGAAATCCAGCCCCCGCCCTGTCCGTAGGCGGGGCGCTGGTGTATATTCTGCTGCGCCAGCCTCGATGCTGGTGTAATAAACACAATAAAGGGAAGAAATGAATCCAGTAATCACAACCGTGGCAATGACAGTGGCCGCTTACTTGCTCGGCTCGATATCGTTTGCCGTGGTGATGAGCAAGGTCTACGGCATTGCCGATCCGCGCACCTATGGCTCGAAAAATCCGGGCGCCACCAACGTGCTGCGCAGCGGCAACAAGGGCGCGGCCATCATGACCCTGCTGGGCGATGGCGCCAAGGGCTGGCTGGCCGTGTTCCTAGCCGACCATTTTTCCACCGCGCTGGGCGTGGGCGACACGGCCGTGGCCCTGGTGGCCATCGCCGTCTTCCTCGGTCATCTGTGGCCCGTATTCTTCCGCTTCGTCGGCGGCAAGGGCGTAGCCACGGCCCTTGGTGTGTTGCTGGGCATTAATCCATGGCTGGGCCTGGCAACCCTGGCTACCTGGCTGATCATCGCCTATGCCTTCCGCTATTCCTCGCTGGCAGCCCTGGTGGCGGCCCTGTTCGCGCCGTTTTACTATGGCTTGCTGTTCGGCGTCGATCCGATCTTGCTGGCCGTCATCGTCATGAGCGTGCTGCTGGCTTACCGCCACAGCCAGAACATCGCTAACTTGCTCTCTGGCAAGGAAAGCAAGATCGGCGGCAAGAAGGACGCGGCCAAGGCCGCTGGCAAGAAGAAGTAAGCGCTTGATTTCCCGCGGCCCGCACGCATATGCTGTGCTTGCGGCGCCGCGCGGTGCGGCCGCCACCGACTCGCGCAAAGGCTGCCCACCATGACTGTTTCCACCACTCCCACTCCCGTCCGTATCGATTTCGTTTCCGACGTTTCCTGTCCCTGGTGCGTGGTCGGCCTGAAATCGCTGGAGCAGGCGCTGGACAAGCTGCAAGACACCGTCCAGGCCGACATCCATTTCCAGCCTTTCGAACTGAACGCCAATATGCCGCCCGAAGGCGAGGATATCGGTGAACACATCGCCCGCAAATACGGTTCCACCCCGGAACAGATGGTGCAGTCGCGCGAAGCGATTCGCGCGCGCGGCGAGCAGCTGGGCTTTACCTTTGCCATGGACAAGCGCGGCCGCATCTACAACACCTTCGATGCGCACCGTTTGCTGCACTGGGCCGCGCTGGAAGGGCGCCAGAAGGCATTGAAAATGGCGCTGTTCGATGCGTATTTCACGCAGGGCCAGGATCCGTCCTCGCACGAGGTCTTGCTGGCCGTGGCTGGCAAGGTAGGGCTGGACACCGTCAAAGCGGCCGAGGTGCTGGCATCGAATGCCTATGCGGACGAGGTGCGCGCGCAAGAGCAGTTCTACCAGCAGAACGGCATCAACTCGGTGCCCGCCGTCATCATCAACGAGCGCCACCTGATTTCCGGCGGCCAGCCGCCCGAGGTGTTCGAGCGAGCCTTGCGCCAGATCATCGCCGGCGCTTGAGCGGGGCGCCAACGGCGCGCGCCATGGCAGACTTTTTGCGCTACACTCGGCGCAGAAGGAGGATAGTCAAATGCCAACAGCCAGCTGGAATGGCGCCGTCATCGCGCAAGCCACCGATGCGCAGGTGCAAGTCGTTGAAAACAATGTATATTTTCCTTTGTCAAAGGTGACGCAGGACTACCTGCGTCCCAGCAGCCACACGAGCATCTGCCCATGGAAGGGCACGGCCAGCTATTACGACCTCGTCGTCGATGGCCAGACGAATGCCAACGCGGCCTGGTATTACCCCCAGCCCAAGGATGCCGCCAAGCAAATTGCCGGCCACGTCGCCTTCTGGCGCGGCGTGAGCATAGCGCGCTGACCTTACTTCCCCGATTTCCTGACAATTCAAACAGAAAGCAGACGATGGATTTACGCCTCGCCGTGTACCAACTCGCCTCGGACTATGCGCTCGATGCCCAACAAACCCGGCAGTTGCAGGAAGTGGCCGGCTTCCAGCGCGAACCGGCGCGCCTTGCCTACTGGCTGCCGCGTGGCGTGGCCGTGCTGGGCGCCGCGCTGCTGGGCATGGGCTTGATCTGCTGGGTCGCTGCCAACTGGGAAGACCTGGGCCGCATGGGCCGCTTTGCCCTGCTGCAAGGGGTGTTTGCCGCCACCTGCGTGGGCGCCTTCGCCGTACCCAAGGCGCGCGTGCCCTTGCTGCTGCTGGCCTTGCTGGCCATCGGCGGCCTGTTCGCGTATTTCGGCCAGACCTACCAGACGGGCGCCGATCCCTGGCAATTGTTCGCCCTGTGGGCCGCGCTGGCGCTGCCCCTGTGTCTGGTGGCGCGCAGCGATGTGCTGTGGACACCGTGGATGTTGGTGCTGGCCACGGCCGCCACCTTGTGGATGCAGGCGCATGCGCAGCACAGCTGGCGCATCGATTCGGCCGATCTGAGCATTTTTGTCAGCGGCTGGCTGGCCGTGCTGATTGCCTGTGCGTTCGTCTCGCCCCTGCTGGCGCGCTGGACGGGCGCAGGCAACTGGGCCTTGCGCCTGGGTCTGGTGCTGGCCACCATCCTTATCACGGGCACGGCCGTCAGTGCCTTGTTCGGCGGCGAGGTCGAATCGCCGTACTGGGCAGGATTGGGCTTGCTGGCCGTCGCCGGCGTTTTGCTGGCCACGCGCCGCTACTTTGACGTGTTCGGACTGAGCGCCGTCGCGCTGGGCCTGAATATCTTGCTCGTGGGTGGCCTGGCGCGCGTGCTGCTTCGTGGAGGAGGCGATAGCGTCGGCAAGCTGGTTATGCTGGGCTTGCTGGCTGCCGTGCTGCTGGCGCTGACCGTGCAAGGTATTCTGTGGCGCACGCGCCAGGAGGCAGCATGAACAAGATGAATAGTCAGCGAGCCGATGCGCTCGCCACCCTGATCGACGACGCCACGCGCACCGGCCTGTTGCCGCCCGACGCCACCCGGCCGGTGCAGGATGTACGGCCGTGGCCGCTGGTGCTGATGACGGCCTTCGGCGCCTGGCTGGCTGCCATTCCCCTGATGATTGCGCTAGGCGTGGGCCTGGAAAGCGTCGTGCGCCACGGTCCTGGCGCGTATGTCGTGGCCGCCATCGTGCTGGTGGCGGCCGTACTGCTGATCCGCGCGCGCGGCGTGGCGCTGTTTGTCGAGCAACTGGCCGTGCCCTGCCTGCTGGTGGGCGGCGGCTTGCTCGGCTATGCCCTGTTTCGCGACTATTCCACGCAGACGGCTTCCCTGCTGCTATGCCTGACGTGTCTGCTGGCGGCCGCCGCCTTGCCGCGCGACTGGCTGCGCGTGCTGCTGGGACTGGTCGCCTGCGGCTTGCTGGGGCTGGGCATCGTCGACAGCACGCGCGACTGGATTTTCGAGAACGACCCCACGGAACTGTATCTGGCCTGGATGCTGGCCCTGGCCCTCTGGCTGGGGGCCCACTGGCTGCAGAAGCAGGCCTTCGACGATGGCCGTGGCGCGCCCATCGCCGCCTTCCTGGAATCGCTGTCGACGGGGTGGGTCCTGGCAATCTTGCTGGGGCTGGTCTTCTGGTCCGGCATGACCTTCATGCTGGGCGGTGCCTTGGGTGGTGGTTTTGCCGGCGAGGTGGCGCGCGAAGTGACCCGACACCAGGCCGGTGCCTGGTATGCGCAGGCGTTGAATGGGGTATCGCTCGTGCTGGCCACGGCGGCCGCTGCCTGGACGGGCTGGCGCTGGCCGGCGTTGCGCCAGTTGCCCGCCATCGGCGTGGGGCTGGTGTTGATCGTGCTGGCGTGGTTCATGCCGGCGCTCGGTCCCGTGCTGCTGATCCTCGCGTATTGTTTGACGAGCGGGCGCTCGCGTGTGGCCGTGGCGGCCGCGCTGGCGGCAGCGTGGATACTCGGCAGCTTTTATTACCAGCTGGCCTGGCCACTGGCCAGCAAGGCGGCGCTTCTGGCCGTGGCCGGCGCCGTGCTGTGCGCCCTGTCGTGGCTGGCCATGCGCGGCGCCGTGCTGCACCTGGTGGAAAGCAAACCAGCGGGCGTGACCGGCGAACGCCGCGCCGTGCGCCTGGGCGTGCTGGGGGGCTTGCTGCTGGTGTTGCTGGTCGCCAACGGCGGCATCTGGCAAAAAGAGCAACTCATTGCCAAAGGGGAGGCGATCTACGTGGCGCTGGAACCCGTCGATCCCCGCTCGCTGATGCAGGGCGACTACATGCGCCTCAATTTCGTCAACCTGGGCGTCCTCTCCACCTTGGCCAGCGTGGACAGGGCGCCTGGCCGGCCCCTCGTGGTGGCCACGCGCGATGCGCGCGGGGTAGCCGAGCTGCAACGCCCGTACACCAAAGAGGCGCTGGCGCCGGGCGAATTCCTGCTTGAGCTGGCGCCGAAGGATGGGCGCTGGGTGCTGGTCAGCGATGCCTGGTTCTTCAAGGAAGGCGAGGCGGCGCGCTGGGAAAAAGCCCGCTATGGCGAGTTCCGCGTGCTGCCCGATGGCCGTGCCTTGCTGGTGGGCATGCGCGGTGAGCAGCTGGAGAAGCTGTAGCACAAGAGCACGCCGGGGCGGCCATCCTGTAAAATTGCCCGATGGATAATATTACGCATTCGGTCATCGGCCTCGGGGTCGGCGAACTGGTACACCGCAGCCTGCCGCCCGAGCCGCAAGCCCCCGCCCAGCGCACCCGGCGCGCGCTGTTTCTGTTTACTGCCTGGTTTACCAGCAACGCGCCCGACCTGGACCTGGTACTCACCCGCTTGCTGCCGCGCCCCTTCGGCTACATGTTGCACCACCGTGGCCATACGCATACCTTGCTGCTGGCCTTGCCGCAGGCGCTGCTGTTGCTGGCCTTGCTGTGGCTGCTGTGGCCCGGCGCGCGCCGGCTGCTGAAGGAGAGCGTGCCCGCCCGGCTGGGCCTGGCGGCTTGTCTGTTGCTGGGATTCTGCTTGCACATGGGCATGGATTTCCTCAATTCCTATGGCTTGCACCCGTTCTATCCCTTCAACAGCCGCTGGTTGTATGGCGACATGGTCTTCATTGTCGAGCCCATGTTCTGGGTCTTGCTGGGCGTGCCCGTGATCATGTCCTTGCACTACGGCATCGTCAAAAGCGTGCTGCTGGCGGCCTTGGCGGCGGCCCTGTGCTTCTTCACCCATAAAACCTATCTGGCGCCCGCCTCGCTGGCGATTCTACTGGGGCTGGGCGTGATCCTGGCCGTGCTGCAGGGACGGGCCGGCGAGCGGGGGCGCGGACCGCTGCTGCTGGCCTTCGCGCTGGCTGCCACTTTTATTGGCACGCAGGGCGTGGCCTCGGCCATCGGCCGTAGCCGCATCGAGGCGGCCGTGCAGCGACTCGATCCGGGCACGCGCGTGTGGGATGTGGCGATGACGGCGTTTCCCAGCAATCCCCTGTGCTGGATCTATGTATCGCTCGACAGCAAGACAGACGTGTACACCTTGCGGCGCGGCACCCTGAGCCTGCTGCCCCAGTCGCTGGCGCCCGCCGCCTGCCCGGCCGGGCTGGCCGAAACGGGCAAGCAAGGGCAGCAACTGGCGTCCGGCATTGCCGTGTCCGCCCAGGCGGCGGGCAGCCTGGCGACCTTGCGCGCCTTGCAGTCGGACAATTGCTATGTCGACGCCTGGTTCCGCTTTGCCCGCATGCCCAGCTTGAATGCGGGCAAGCTGACGGATGTGCGTTTCAATCCCGGCATGTTGCCCAACTTTACGACGGTGGAACTGCAACAGTTCCGTAGCCGGCCGTGTCCCGCCTACGTGCCGGGCTGGGACCGCCCCCGTGCGGACATGCTGGCGCCGCCGCCAGCGGATCTCCAGTAGCGGAAGTATTGCCTTGTGGAAAAATATCGTGTGTGCACTGACTTCGCCATGGCCGCGCATGCGACACTAGCAATTCAGCATTGATGTCATTAAGTTAGGATTATCTTGGAAGAGCAACACGCCTTACCTTATTTGCGAGAAACCCTGCTGTTTCTCGCCCTGGCCGGGATTTTTATTCCGCTATTGCAACGCCTGAAGGTCAACCAGGTCCTCGGCTTCCTGGCCGTCGGCGCCCTGTTTGGCCCCTTCGGCTTCGGCCTGTGGGCCGGTGACTTCACGTGGCTGACGTATTTCTCATTCGTGCGCGCCGAGCAAGTCAGCGGCCTGGCCGAGCTGGGTGTGATGTTTTTGATGTTCATGATCGGCCTGGAACTGTCGACGGAACGGCTGTGGGCGCTGCGGCGCTGGGTGTTTGGTGCGGGCGTGGGGCAGGTGGCTGTCAGCGCCTGTCTGATCGGCAGTGTCGCGTATTACTTTGGCCTGTCGCTGGAAGCGTCCATCGTGCTGGGCCTGGTGCTGTCGCTGTCGTCCACGGCCGTGGTGATGCAGCTGCTCACCGACCTGCGCTCCCTGCAGACGCCAGCCGGCCAGGCGGGCTTTTCCATCTTGATGTTCCAGGATTTGATGGTGGTGCCGCTGTTCATCTTGATTGATGTCTTCGCCAGCGGGCGCAGCGACGACCTGGCGTATCTGCTCAGTTTTGCGGCCGTGAAATCGGCGGGCGCCATCCTGCTGATCTATCTGCTGGGACGCAGGGTGATTCGCCCCCTGTTCCAGTTTTTCGTCAAGAAACGCCAGCCGGACGTGTTCATGGCTTTGACCCTGCTCAGCACCCTGGGCATCGCTGGCTTGACGTACCTGGCGGGCCTGTCGATGGCGCTGGGCGCCTTGCTGGCCGGCTTGCTGCTGGCGGAGACGGAATTTCGCCACGAAGTGGAAGTGACGATCGAGCCCTTCAAGGGTTTGCTGATGGGGCTGTTCTTCATGTCCGTGGGCATGCAGATCGACGTGCGCGAAATCCTCAAGTCGCCGGTTTTGATTCCCCTGGCCGTGCTGAGCCTGTTTGCGCTGAAGACCCTGGTCATCAGCGTGATTTTCCGCATCGGCGGCTTTCACTGGGGGCGCGCCGTGGAAACGGGCGTGCTGCTGGGGCAGGGCGGCGAGTTCGCCTTCATCGTCGTCGCGTATGCACTCGGTACCAAGCTGATCGGCCCGCAGGTGGCGCAATTCGTCATGCTGGTGGTGGGCCTGAGCCTGTTCGCCACGCCGGCGCTGGCGAAGGCGGCGCGCGCTTTCGGCAACTGGTGGGAAAAGCGCCACCACCATCAACTGGCGGACCTGGCGCATGGCGCGCTGCCGCCGCAGGGCAGCACCGTCATCATCGCCGGTTTCGGCCGGGTGGGGCAGTTGCTGGCCAAGGTGCTGACGGAGCAGGATATCGCGTATGTGGCGATTGAAAATGATGCGCGGCTGGTGACGACCCTGCATCCGCGCGGTTTCCCCGTGTATTTTGGCGATGCGTCGCGCGCGGAATTGTTGCAAAAGGTGAATGCGGACCGGGCTGCCGCCGTGGTACTGACCATGGACCATGCGGCGTCCGTGCTGCATGCCGTGAAATCGATCCGCCGCGAATATCCGCAGTTGCCCGTGTATGCGCGGGCTCGCGACGAGGCGCATGCCGTGGCCCTGATACAGGCGGGCGCTACCCTGGTCGTGCCCGAGGCGCTGGAATCGGCGCTGCAACTGACGGCCACCGTGCTGCATACGGTGGGCCTCTCGGAAGCGCGCACGACGGACATCGTGCAAGCGGAGCGCGACCGGCGCAATGCCGTGTTGCTGGCGAAAAAGCTGTCGTAGTGCAAGCGTGCGTGTCGTCGTGCTTTGTAAATTATCTATACAATAATAGTATATGAGCACACTAACCACATGAAAGCCGCGACGAAGAGCGGAGCGGCGCCCCTGACGCCGCAGCAGCTGGCGGCCCAGGAAACGCAGCAAAAATATGGCAAGCCCGAGCGGGGCTGGCGCGAGCAGGTGTACACCGTCATTTTCGAGGCGGAAACGCGCACGGGCCGCGCCTTCGATTTGCTGCTGATCGCCGCCATCCTGATCAGCGTGACAGTGGTCGTTCTCAGCAGTGTCGCGTCCGTGGCCGAGCGCTATGGCACTTGGCTGACGGCGCTGGAATGGTTTTTTACTATTTTATTTACCATCGAATATTTTGCCCGCCTGGCGTGCCTGAAGCATCCGGTGCGCTACGCCAAGAGTTTTTTCGGCATTATCGACTTGCTGGCCATCGTGCCGACCTACATCGGCTTGCTGCTGCCAGGCGCGCACGTGCTGATCGACGTGCGCATTTTGCGCCTGCTGCGCATGTTCCGTATCCTCAAGCTCACGTCTTATGTGCATGAATACACGGTGCTGGGGCGGGCCTTGCTGGCCAGCCGGCGCAAGATCCTCATTTTCTTGTCTTTCGTCATGATGGTGGTCTTTCTGCTGGGTACTGTGATGTATGTCGTGGAAGGGCCGGATAACGGTTACAGCAGTATCCCCACGTCGATATACTGGGCCATCAGCACCATGACCACGGTCGGTTTCGGCGATATCACGCCGCGCACCGACATCGGGCGCACCATCGCTTCGCTGATGATGCTGCTCGGCTGGGGCATCCTGGCAGTGCCTACCGGCATTATCAGCGCCGAAATGACGGTACAGCGCAGTTCCAAGCTGGTCACCACGCGTACCTGCCCCACGTGCCTGAAAGAAGGGCTCGATGACGATGCCAATTTCTGCAAGAACTGCGGTGTTGCATTGCCGCCGCTGGCACGCGATTAATTCATAAACCGTATTTACTTTACTTTTTTAAGGCCAACATGATTCCAGTTCGCCTGATCGCGACGGGCAAAGCCGTGCCGTCGCATAGCGTGACTTCCGCAAGCCTGGACCTGAAACTGGGCCATCCGGCCGGCTACACCTTGCGCAAGAGCGGCGTGCTGTCGCGCTTTGTCGCTGCGCCCGATGAATCGCAAAGCCAGCTGGGCGCCGCTGCTCTGCTCGACGCGCTGAAGAACGCCAGCCTGCGTCCGGCCGACATCGATCTTTTGATCTGCGCCTGCGGCGTGCCCGAGCAAGCCTTGCCGAACACGGCCTGCTTCGTTGCCGAACATGCAGGCTTGCCGCCAGGCACGCAAAGCTTCGACGTCAACGCCAGCTGCCTCAGTTTCATGGCAGCCTTCCGCGTGGCCGCCTCGATGCTGGCCGGCGGCGCCTACCGGCGCATCGCCATCGTTTCGTCCGACCTCGCCTCGCGCGGCGTCGACTGGAGCGAGCCGGAAGCGTCGATGATCTTTGGCGACGGCGCCGCCGCCGTCATCGTCGAGCGGGGCGATGGCAGCGCCGGCATCCGCGCCTACAAGATGGGTACGTATCCGGAAGGGCGGCGCTACTGCGAAATTCGCGGCGGCGGCACCGAGCGCAACCCGCGCAACGGCTGCGAACCGGGCGACTATCTGTTCCGCATGGATGGCAAGGCCGTGTTCCGCCTGGCCGTCAAGGTGATGCCGGATTTCCTCACGGAACTAATGCAGGAATCGGGGGCGGGATTGGAAAAAGTCGACGTGGTCGTGCCGCACCAGGCCAGCCCGCTGGGGCTCGCGCATGCGGCGCGCATCCTTGACGTTCCCGATGCTAAAATCATCAAGATCTTTGAAACGCATGGCAACCAGGTGGCCGCGTCCTTGCCTACCGCCCTGCACGAGGCGGTGATGACGGGGCGGGCCGTGGCAGGCCAGCGTTTGCTGATGATGGGCACGGCCGCAGGCCTGACCATCGGCGGCATGATTCTTGACCTGTGAAGGTGGTGTGATGAGGCGGATACTGGTCACGGGAGCGACGGGCGGGCTGGGGCGCAATGCCGTGCGCACGCTGCTGGCGCAAGGCGTGGAAGTGCGCGCCACGGGCCGCAACGCTGCTGTCGGCCGCGAACTTGAACGCATGGGTGCGCAATTCGTCGCGCTTGATCTGGCGCAAGCATCGCCGCGCCAGGTCGACGAGCTGGTGCGCGGCATGGATACCGTCTGGCACTGCGCCGCGCTGTCGTCGCCCTGGGGCCCCGAGCGCGACTTCATCGCCGCCAACGTCACGGCCACGGCCCAGTTGCTGCGCGCGGCCGCCAGCCTGCACGTGGCGCGCTTCGTGCACATCTCCACCCCGGCCATCTATTTCGATTATCACAACCGCTACGACGTGCCGGAAACCTTCCGCCCCGATGCCTTCGTCAACGCCTATGCGCGCAGCAAGGCCATGGCGGAAAAACTGGTGCAGGAGTCGGTCGACCGCCACCGCGGCATGACCTGCGTGATCCTGCGCCCGCGCGCCATCTTCGGCCCGCACGACCAGGTGCTGATCCCGCGCCTGGCGCGCGTGCTGGAACAGCGCGGCGGCAAGCTGCCCCTGCCCAACGGCGGGGCGGCCACCATCGACATCACTTATGTCGACAATGTCGTGCACGCGATGTGGCTGGCCACCGTGCACAAGACCATCGTTTCCGGCGCTGCCTTCAACATCACGAATGGCGAACCGGCGCGCCTGTGTGACATCTTGCGAACCTTGTTCTGCGAGCATCTGCAGCAGCCGTTCGAGATCGTCAGCGTGCCGTATCGCGTGCTGGCGCTGCTTGCCCGCCTGATGCAGTTCGCCTCGCGCTTCACGCGCCGCGAGCCATCGCTGACGCCCTACAGCATCGGCGCGCTCAGTTTCGACATGACGCTCGATAACGCCAAGGCGCGCAAAGTGCTCGGCTACCGTCCCATCGTCAGCCTGCAGGAAGGCATCGCCTTGACGGCACAGTGGATGCGCCAGGAAGCTGCCGCGCACAAGGTGGGCAAGGAGCGCAATGGCTAGCATCACCGCGTTTCGCGTCGGCCACTGCACGCATCCATCCTGCATGGTCTTGAAAGGCAGCGGGTTGGCCAGCCGCTGCTTCCCCTCGCGTGCCTACCTGATCGAGACGCGCGCGGGCCTGTACCTGTGGGACACCGGTTACGCCGAGCACTTTCGCGCCGCCACGTCGAAAGGCGTGTACCGCATGTACGCGTGGGTGACGCCGATTTCCTTCGATGCGCACGAATCCCTGCATGGCCAGTTGCGCGCGCATGGCGTATCGCCGGGCGATATCCACACCTTGCTGCTGTCGCACTTCCACGCCGACCATATCGCCGGCCTGCGCGACTTTCCCGGCGCGCGGCTGATGGCCTCTAAAACGGGCTGGGACGCAGTGCGCGGCCTGTCCGGCGTGGCCGCCGTGCGCCAGGCCTTCGTGCCCGAGCTGCTGCCGAACGATATGTCGGATCGATTGAGTTTTGTCGAAAGCGTGCCCGAGACGGCCTTGCCGGCCGCCCTGCTGCCATTCACGCATGGGCGCGACGTCAGCGGCACGGGCGAGATTTACATCGTCGACTTGCCCGGCCACGCCATCGGTCATCTCGGCGCCTTCGTGTTGCAGGAGGGCGGCTGGACCTTGCTGGCGTCGGACGCGGCCTGGGTGCCGGAAAGTTTTCAGCAGCTGCGCGGACCGTCGGAACTGTCCTTCCTCATCCAGCACAAGCGCGCGCCCTACTACGCCACCCTGAACCGCTTGCACCAGTTGCACCAGTCGGGCAATGCGCAGATCCGCATCACGCATGAAGACACGGTCGACTATCTTGCCGTGGCGGGCCGCCCGTGAAGCGTATTTTCTGGCTGTTATTGGCGTACTGGCGCACGCGCCGTTTGCGTTTTGCGGACCGCGCGCAGCTGGACGCCTACCAGCAGCGACAACTGGCCCGTTTCATCGATACCTTGTGTGCGCGCAGCAGTTACTTTGCGCCGTACCGCAGCTTGCCCCTGGCGCAGTGGCCAACCATGAACAAGGCGCTGATGCTCGAACATTTCGATACCATGAATACCGAGGGGGTGACTTTGGCGCAGGCGATGGATGCGGCCATGGCGGCCGAGCATAGCCGCGACTTCACGCCAGCCGTCGGTGACATCACGGTGGGCCTGTCGTCGGGCACCTCGTCGCAGCGCGCCGTGTTTACCGTCAGCCCACGCGAAAAGGCGCAATGGGCGGGCGTGATGCTGGCCAAGGCGCTGCCCGACGGCCTGTTTTCCGGCGAACGGGTCGCGCTGTTCCTGCGCGCGAACAGCAATCTGTACACGGCAGTGCGCTCGCCGTGGCTGACCTTTGCCTTCTACGACCTGTTCCAGCCCTTCGACAGCCTGTGCGCGCAGCTGGCGCAATATCGGCCCTCCGTCATCGTCGCGCCGGCCCAGGTGCTGCGCCAGCTGGCCTTGCGCGTCATCGATGGCAGCCTGGCGCTGGCGCCGAAAAAGTCATCTCGGTGGCCGAAGTGCTGGAAGCGCAGGACCGCGCGCTGATCGTGCAGGCGTTTGGCGCCGTGCATGAAATCTACCAGGCCACCGAAGGTTTCCTCGCCAGCAGCTGCGAACATGGCGTGCTGCACCTGAACGAGGAATATGTGCGCATCGAGCCGCAGTGGCTCGATGGGGAACAGCGTCGCTTCGTGCCCGTGATTACCGACTTTACGCGCATCACGCAGCCCATCGTGCGCTACCGCCTGGACGACATCCTGATCGCGCGCGCCACGCCATGCCCGTGCGGCCGCGCCACGCGTGCCATCGATGGCATCGAAGGGCGCTGCGACGACATGCTGTTCTTGCCATCCCTATCATCCATGTTGTCGGCGAACGGCGGCGGCGCCCCGTCGCCGTGTTTGCCGATGTGCTGACGCGCGCCTTCGCGCAAGCCTTGCCGCCGGACGCCGACTACCGCCTGCTGCAATCGGGCGACGCGTCCTTGCAGCTGCACGCGGCCCTGGACGACGCTGGCCTGGCCACCCTGCGCGATCACCTGGCAACGGTGCTGCGCGGCCTGGGCGTGGCCGCCGATGGCCTGGCCTGGACGACGAGCGGTGAACTGCCTCCCTTTGACCCTACCATGAAACGGCGCCGCATACGGCGCCTTGCGACCGCATGAACCCTTCTTCCATGACTGTACGCAGCCGCCTGCTGCATTTGCTGGCCGGCTGGGGCAGCGTCGGTCTCGTGTATTTTTCCAGCGACCTGCTGCAAGGGCAGGGGGTACTCTTGCCTGAAACGGGCATCGACCGCGCCATTGCCTACAGCGACTCCGCCATCTGGCTGTACCTGTCCTTCTTCATCCTGATCCCGTACGCCTACCTGGCGGCCGAAGCGGTGAGGGTGCGCTGGCTGGCGCGCGCCATGGCGATTTCCGCCCTGGCCTGCGGCGTGGTTTTCCTGCTGTATCCGACCACCCTCGCGTATCCGCCCGTGGGTGAGGGCAGCGCCTGGAGCACGCAGGCGCTGCGCATGCTGCAGGCGGCGGACTCCACGCAAAACTGCCTGCCTTCGCTGCATGGCGCCCTGACTTTGCTATGCGTGTGGGCCTTGTGCGACAGGCGCCATATGGTGCGCTCCGCGCTGGCCGTGGTGCTGGGCCTGGCCATCTGCTACGCCATCATCGCGCTGCGCCGGCACGTGAGCATCGACCTGGCCGCCGGCCTGTTTGTTGGCATCGCTGGCGGCATGCTGGCCAAAATACAGGTATCCTTGGCTGCCCGCCGCGCCGTTTCCATAAAAACCGCACCATGATGACTCCTTTTGCCCTGTCGTTTTTGATCATGCTGGCCTTTGTGCTGGCCGAACTGCTGATCCTGAAATGGGTGCGCAAGACACCCGTGCCGTGGAAGGACGTGATCTTCAACCTCAATTCCGGGCATATATTGATGTGGGTGTTCCGCGGTGTGGAAGTGGCGGCCTTCGCCCTGTTGCTGCGCCATGTGAACCTGCACATCGTCGACCAGTGGCCGGTGGCCGCGCAGTGGGTGTTCGCTTTTTTTGCCTGGGACCTGTGCTTTTACTGGATGCACCGGCTGCACCATAAAATCCCCTTGCTGTGGGCCGTGCACGTGGTGCACCACCAGGGCGAGCATTTCAACCTGTCGCTGGGCGTGCGCAATTCCTGGTATTCGTCGCTGACGAATTTTCCCTTCATCGCCATCCTGGCTGTGCTGGGCGTGCCGCTGGAAATCTTCCTCGTCGTCTCGTCCCTGCATTACACGGTGCAGTTCTATAACCACAATGCGCTGGTGAACAAGTCTGGCATCCTCGATCGTTTCATGGTCACGCCCTCGCACCACCGCGTACACCACGGCACCGACAAGCGCTACATTAACCGCAATTTCGGCGGCACCCTGCTGCTGTGGGACAGGCTGTTCGGCAGCTTCCAGCCCGAACTCGAGGGCGTGGAAATGCGCTATGGCGTGAAGGGCATGACGCCCACGCACAATCCCCTGTTGGCCAGCAACGGTAAGTTGTTCAAATGGCTGCGCGCACGCTTCCCCCACTGGCAGTCGCGCGGCACTTTCGAGGTACCCGAACTGTTCATCGGCAGCGGTGGCGTGATCTTGTTTGGCCTGGTTATTTATTACGTCAACCATGAAGCGGCGCTGGCGGGCGCGCAGCAAGCCATCCTGTTCGCGCTGATTTTTGGCGGCACCCTGGCGCTGGGCGGCCTGTCGGATGCGCGCCGTTGGGGCGCCGTCGCCTGGGTCGCCATCGCCCTGGCCATGCCGGCCCTGTATCTGGGCTGGTATGGCGCGCGCGATGTGTGGGGCATGGTCTTCCTGGCCGCGCTGCTGGCGCATGGCCTGGACGGCGCGCGCCGCCTGTGGTGGCCTGCGGCGACCAGGACGCGCGCGTGACGCCTGTACCTCCTTTGCCGCCGCTGCGCTTCCAGCCCGCGCGCGATTCCGCCTTCCGCCGCGAACTGCGCGCGCGCGCCGACGCCTATCTGGCGCACGAAGGAAAACACCGCTTTGGCGACGCGTGGCTGCATGCGAAAACCATCTTCCTGGCCACGCTGACGGTGGGGCTGTATGCGCTGGCCTTGAACGCCGGCAGCACCTGGCCGTTTGTCGCCAGCTATGTGGCTTGCCTGGTCCTGGCCATGGCGCTGGCCATGAACACCTTGCACGATGCGGCCCACAGCGCCGTCTTCCGCCAGGGAGCCTGGAACCGCATTCTGATCCGCCTGGTGGGCTTGCCCGTGGGCGTGGATACGGATTTCTGGACCATCCGCCACGTGCATTTTCATCACACGTATGCCAACGTGGAGGGCTATGACCTCGACACGGAACCGAATCCCTTCCTGCGCCAGACGCCGTACCAAAGCTGGTCGCCCCAATACCGCTATCAATACCTGTACTGGCCGCTGGTGGCGGCCCTGTCGCTGCCTTATTTGAACTGGTATGGCGACTGGCTCGATCGCTTCGGCAAGACCCCCGTGGCCGCGCACAGCCGCCTGCAGGGTTGGCGCGGCTGGCTGTCGTTCCTGGGCTGGAAACTGGGCCACGTGGCGCTGGTGCTGGCGCTGCCCATATGGGTGCTGCAGCAGCACGGCATGGGTTGGGGCGTGGTGCTGGGTGCGTATTTCGTGGGCCAGATGATCGCCTCGTGCGCACTGGTGGCGCTGATCCTCGGCACGCACTGGGCTGAAGTGGAGTTTTTCCAGCCGGGGCAAGACGGTACCCTGCCGCACAACTGGTACCAGCACACGTTTTATACGGCGTGCGACTGGACGCCGAAACCGCGCCGCCTGCGCTGGCTGGGCTACTGGCTCGGCGGCTTGAATCTGCATCTGACACACCATTTGTTCCCCACCTGGAACCACCGCCACTACCCGGCGCTGGCGCGCATCCTGGCTGAACTGGCGCCGCGCCACGGCCTCGTGTACCGCGAACTCGGTTACGGCCAGCTGCACGCTTCGCAGCAAGCGTTCCTGCGCGCCATGGGCCAGCCACCCGCTCACACCTGACGAATCGTGCTTGACTCGGTTTCCGTTCCGTCTTACATTTCTGTAACGACAGAAATAAGAGAAAATCATGGAACTGAGTCCCACCACGCAAAAATACATTCTCCATTGGGGGAAATGGGTACCCGCTGGGGCGTCAACCGCACGGTGGCGCAAATTCACGCGCTGCTGTTCCTGGCCAACGAACCGCTGACGGCGGAAGATATCGCGGCCAGCCTGAACGTGGCCCGCTCGAACGTCAGCAACAGCCTGAAGGAATTGCAAAGCTGGGGCCTGGCGCGCATCACGCACGTGATGGGGGACCGGCGCGACCACTTTGTCGCCCTGCAGGATGTGTGGGAAATCTTCCGGGTCATCATGGAAGAGCGCAAGCGGCGCGAGATCGATCCTACCCTGACGGTGCTGCGCGAATGCGCGATCGAGGGCGAGCACGATGCGGCCATTCCACCGGCCACCCTGGAGCGCATGGGTGAAGTGCTGGCCTTCCTGGAAATGCTCAGCAGCACCTACAGCGACTACAAGAACCTGCCGCCGGCAACCCTGCAGCGCATGCTGTCGATGGGCGGCAAGGTAGCCAAGTTCCTCAGCCCGGAAGAAAAACCTGGCAAGCGCAGAAAATCATGAACGGCCCCTCTGAAGGAGAACTGTTCAAGAAGGTGATGGGCGAACAGTGGCTCACCCTGCATCCGGATATCCGCCGCCGCTTCGAGAAAAATCCCGCGCCGGGCCAGCCCCTGTACTACCGGGGCACGCTCAGTGAACTCACCAGTTCGCGCCTGGGCAAGGTGCTGGGATGGCTGACGCGCCCCTTCATCGATGGCGCCCTGATTCCGTACGACGACCACGACTTCCCCGTCGATATCGAAGTCTATTCGCGTCCTGGCTGCCCCTTCATCTTCAAGCAGCGCACCTATCGCCTGCATGGTCGCGCGCCGATCCGCTTCACCTCATACATGGCTGAAAGCGCGAAGGGGGAAGTGCTCGAATACGTCGGCATGGGCCTGGGCATGAAGCTGGTGCTGCATGTCGAGGATGGCAACCTGCACTTCACCAGCGACGGTTATTTTTGGGATCTTTTCGGCTGGCGGATGCCGCTTCCCGGCGTGCTCACGCCCGGCAAGACCTATCTGTGCCATCGCAACGAGACGCCGCAGCAGTTCAATATCCGCATCGAGATCCGCCACGCCCTGTTCGGCACCACGTTTACGCAAGTGGGCGTGTTCCGCGAATCCGCCGCACCGGAGCATCACAAGGAGACACCATGAATACGCATTTGCTGGCCCTGCAACTGATGGCGGCGCAAGGCTGCCTGGGCGCCTTCGACACCATCTACCATCATGAAATCACGGAGGCGCTGCCGCAAAAGGCATCGGCGCGCCTCGAATTGACCATCCACGCGACCCGCGCCCTGATCTACAGCCTGCTGTTCGTGGGCCTGGCGGCGTGGGAGTGGCATGGCGCCTGGGCCTGGGTCCTGGTGATCGTGTTTGGCGTGGAAATCGTGCTGACCCTGTGGGACTTCGTCGTGGAAGACCAGACCCGCCTCTTGCCCGCCACCGAGCGAGTCACGCATACGGTGCTGGCGATCAACGCGGGCGCCTTCATCGCGCTGCTGGCCCTGAACAGCAGCGAGTGGGCGAGCTTGCCGACGGCCCTCGTGTGGCAGCCGTATGGCTGGCTCAGCGTCTTCCTCGCCCTGTGCGGCGTGGGCGTGGGCTTGTCCGGCCTGCGCGACGCGTATGCCGTGTGGCAGCTGGGCCGGCGCAAGGTGCAGGAGAAGCAAGAACAAGAGGAGCACCTGCGCTTTGCCGCCGCGCCGCAGTCCGTGCTGGTGACGGGCGCCACGGGTTTCATCGGCCAGCAGTTGGTCAGCGCCTTGCTGGCCGACGGCCATGCGGTGACGGTGCTGACGCGCCAGCCGAAACAGGCCGCGTGGACGTTTGACGGCCAGGTGCGCTGCATCCGGTCGCTGGACGAATTGGCGGATGCGCAAGGCATCGACATGGTGGTCAACCTGGCCGGCGCGCGCATCGTCGGGCGTCGCTGGACGGACGCGCGCAAGGAGACCTTGCGCCGCAGCCGCGTGGCGCTGACGCAGGACCTGGTGGCGTGGATCGCCCGCGCGCAGCACAAGCCACGGGTGCTGCTGTCGGCATCGGCCATCGGCTATTACGGCGTGCAGCCGCAGGGCGACGCGACGGAATTGGCTGAAGACAGCGCGCCGCAAGCCATCTTCATGTCGCAGCTATGCCAGGAATGGGAAGCGGCCGCGCACCAGGCGGAGCGCTACGGCGTCCAGGTAGGCTGCATGCGCTTCGGCCTCGTCTTCGGCCACCAGGGTTCGCTGCCGCAGATGCTCTTGCCGATCCGCTTCGGCGTGGGCGGCCCGCTGGGCAGCGGCAAGCAGTGGGTCACGTGGGTGCATGTGCGCGACGTCATCCGCGGCATCGCCCACCTGGCGCGCCGCAGCGAAGCACAGGCAGTGGGCGGCGCCTACAACTTCTGCGCGCCGGAAGCCATCGAGCAGCGCCGCTTCGCCCAGGTGGCGGGTGCGGTGCTGCACCGCCCCAGCTTCATGCCCACGCCGGCCTTCGTCATGCGTGCCTTGTTGGGCGAGCAGGCGGACTTGCTGGTGGAAGGCCAGCGGGTCGCACCGCGCCGGATGCTGGCTGACGGCTTTGTCTTCCGCCATCCGCAGCTGGAAGGGGCGCTGCGCAGCCTGTAGCCTGGCGTAGAATGGGGCATTGGAGATGCCTTGGAGCACAAGCTATGCCCCGCTTCAGCCATACGATAGACAGCCATACCTATGCATTCGTGAGCCTGAAGGAGCTGCTGGCGAAGGCCTCGCCGCCCCGTTCGGGTGACGTGCTGGCGGGTGTGGCGGCCGCCAGCGCGCGGGAGCGGGTGGCGGCGCAGCTGGCGCTGGCGGACGTGCCGCTGTCGCTGTTCCTCAACGAGGCGCTGGTGCCGTACGAAGACGATGAAGTCACGCGCCTGATCATCGACTCGCATGCGCGCGCCGCCTTTGCGCCGATCTCTCACCTGTGCGTGGGCGATTTCCGCGACTGGCTGCTCGATGACGCGACGGATACGCAAACGCTGGCCCGCGTCGCCGCCGGCATCACGCCGGAAATGGCGGCGGCCGTGTCGAAGCTGATGCGCCTGCAGGACCTGGTGCTGGTGGCCCGCAAGTGCAAGGTCGTCACGGCCTTGCGCAATACCCTGGGCCTGGCGAGCCGTTTGTCCACGCGGCTGCAGCCGAACCACCCGACGGACGACGCCACGGGGATTGCCGCCTCCATCCTCGATGGCCTGCTGCTGGGCAGCGGTGACGCCGTGATCGGCATCAATCCCGCCACCGACAATGTGGCGCAGGTGGTCTCGCTGCTGCACCTGCTCGACGCCGTCATCGGCCAGTACCAGATTCCCACCCAGTCGTGCGTGCTCACGCATATCACCAATACCCTCGAGGCGATACGCCGCGGCGCGCCCGTCGACCTGGTATTCCAGTCGGTGGCGGGCACGCAGGCGGCCAACCGCAGCTTCGGCATCGACCTGGCGCTGCTGGCCGAGGGGCAGGCGGCGGCCCTGTCGCTGGGGCGCGGCACGGTGGGCAACAACGTCATGTATTTCGAGACGGGGCAGGGCAGCGCCCTGTCGGCCGGCGCGCACCACGGCATGGACCAGCAGACGTGCGAAGCGCGCGCGTATGCGGTGGCGCGCGCGTATCAACCGCTGCTGGTCAATTCGGTGGTGGGTTTCATCGGCCCTGAATACCTGTACGACGGCAAGCAGATCATGCGCGCTGGGCTGGAAGACCATTTCTGCGCCAAGCTGCTGGGGCTGCCCATGGGCTGCGACGTGTGCTACACCAACCATGCGGAAGCGGACCAGGACGACATGGACGCCTTGCTGACCATGCTGGGCGTGGCTGGCTGCAATTTCATCATGGGCGTGCCGGGCGCGGACGACATCATGCTTGGCTACCAGAGCACCTCGTTCCACGACGCCCTGTATGCGCGCCGCGTGCTAGGCTTGCGTCCTGCGCCCGAATTCGAGGCCTGGTTGGCGCGCATGCAGATCACCGATGCGCAGGGCCGCCTGAGCGCGGTACCGGCGCCGGCCTTCCAGGCGGCCCTGCTGCGCCTGGACACCTAGGAGGTAGGCATGGACGGGAACAATCCGTGGCAAGCGCTGCGCGCGCATACGGCGGCGCGCATCGCGCTGGGGCGCCGCGGCGTGAGCGTGCCGACCAGCGCGCAGCTGGCGTTCCAGCTGGCCCACGCGCGGGCGCGTGACGCCGTGCACCTGGCGCTTGACGGCGAGGCCCTGGCACGCGCCTTGGCCGCGCAGGGGCAAGACTGCGTGCAGCTGCATAGCGCCGCCGCCACGCGCGCCGAATATCTGCAGCGGCCAGACCTGGGGCGCCGGCTCGATGACGTTTCATGCGCGCGGCTGGCCGCCGCTGCTACGGGCATCGACCTGGCGCTGGTGGCAGCTGATGGCCTGTCTGCGCTGGCCGTGCAGCGCCACGCGGCGCCGTTCCTGGCCGCCTTGCGCGAACGGCTGGTGCTGGAAGCGTGGACGCTGTCGCCGGTACATATCGTGGCGCAGGGAAGGGTGGCCATCGGCGACGAGGTGGGGCAATTGCTGCAGGCGAAGGCCGTGCTGGTGTTGATCGGCGAGCGGCCGGGCTTGAGTTCTCCAGACAGCCTGGGCCTGTACCTGACGTGGGCGCCGACAGCGGGTTTGCTGGACGAGCGCCGCAACTGCATCTCGAACGTGCGTCCCGAGGGGCTGGCGTATGCGCAGGCGGCGTACCGGCTGCACTACCTGCTGTCGCAGGCGTTCAGCCGGCAGCTGTCGGGCGTGGAATTGAAGGATGAGACGGTGGCGGAGGGCGCGGCCCTGGCGGGCGCGCGCAACTTCCTGCTGGAGTGATCAGACTTCGCGGATCTCGTCCAGCGGCCAGCGCGGGCGCACGTTGAACGAGTAATCGCGCTTGGCGGCGTCGGGATTGATTTGCAGGCGCATGGCGCCGGCGAAGGCGATCATGGCGCCGTTATCGGTACAGAATTCCAGCTCCGGGTAATACACCTTGAAGCGCTTCTTGGTGGCGGCCGCGTTGAGCGAAGCGCGCAGTTGTGCGTTGGCGCCCACGCCGCCGGCGATCACCAGGCGTTTCAAACCCGTGTGCTTGAGGGCCGACACGCATTTGGCCGTCAGCACGTCGACGATGGCGTCGACGAAGCCGCGCGCGATATTCGCCTTGTCCTGCTCGCAGATATTGGCGATGACTTTTTCTTCATGGTTCTTCACCACCGTCAGCACGGCCGTTTTCAGGCCGGAGAAACTGAAATTGAAATCCTTCGAGTGCAGCATCGGGCGTGGCAGTTTATACGCCAGCGGGTCGCCGAATTCGGCCAGGCGCGAAATGGCGGGGCCACCCGGATAACCTAGGCCCAGCAGTTTGGCCGACTTGTCGAACGCCTCGCCGGCCGCATCATCGAGCGTTTCGCCCAGCATCGTGTACTGGCCCACGCCATCGACGCGCATCAACTGCGTATGGCCGCCCGACACCAGCAGGGCGATGAAGGGGAATTCCGGCGGCTCGGATGCCAGCAGCGGCGACAGCAGATGGCCTTCCAGGTGGTGGATGCCGAGCACCGGCTTGTTGATGGCCAGGCCCAGGCTGCAGGCAACGGAGGAACCCACCAGCAGCGCGCCGGCCAATCCCGGGCCTTGCGTGTAGGCGATGGCGTCGATCTCGGGCAGGGTGATGCCGGCCTTGGCCAGGGTTTCTTCCAGCAGCGGGATGGCGCGGCGGATATGGTCGCGCGACGCCAGTTCCGGCACCACGCCGCCATATTGCTCGTGCATGGCTACTTGCGAGTAGAGGGCGTGCGACAGCAGGCCGCGTTGCGTGTCGTACAAGGCCAGGCCGGTTTCGTCACAGGAGGATTCGACGCCAAGAACAATCATGAAGGTGCTAAATAGGGAGGAGTAATCCGCCATTGTAAAGGAAAGACCACAAGCTGGTTCCAGGGTGCAAGCGCCATGTGGCATTTGCACCCATGTTCAGGAGCGCTCAGGCAGCTCGCGCGCGCGCTTGGCGACGGCTGACGGCCCACGGCAGCAGCAGGCCGCTCAACAGCATCATCCAGGTCGACGGTTCCGGTACTGGCAGAGCGGCGGTATGGATAGTCAGGAAGGAATTTTCGGCGCCCAGCCATCCACTCGATGGCACTTTCCGTTCGTCGCCAAACTCATTGTAATAATAACCATAGCCAAGCTGGAGGAATAGATTGCCTTCGAGGCTAAGGCTGACTGTATCAGGCAGGTTCAGCAGGCCGGTATCGAAACTGAGCAGGCTGCTTCCATTGATATTTTCCGCCTTTGCTCCCACCAGACTCAACTGCTTGCCATCTGTGTCGCGCACGGCGAGATAGGCCGTGGCGATGCTGGTGGCATGGCCCGCTTGCCCGCTGTAGCCCGTCGGCGCCTCACTGTCCTGCAATAGGCCGGACAGTTGCGATGAATAGGAGAAGCCGGTGATCTTGTAGCCAGGCTTTGCCGTCAGCTGAAATGATTGCGTGCCAAGGAGGGGGGCGCGTTGTATTTGTTCAAGCCCGCGCCGAAATCCAGGGTGGCCGCTCCCGGTGTGCTGGAAACGAGCGTGGGACTTGCTGGTTTGTCAAACCAGTATTGAACTCCCGCCGGATAGTCGATGGTGAGGGAGCCGAGGTCGGTGGGAGGCGCGGCATGCGCGCCTGGGTTCATCAGGAATGCGGCGAAACCGATTGCTGCGAGTCGTATGTAAGGATGCATATGAACCTCGTTGTTGGGAAGGGGGAAGTTTTCAGTGAAATCATATTGAAAATACATGCTAATAATACATGTAATTAATAAAATTACACTAAGGTAATGCTTTGTTTGTCGCACGGCATTTATTTGCATGCACCGTTGCCGACTATTTTTGCGCTCTGCTAGTGCATCATGGCCTTGCGTGGTGGAATGCCACCTTGGCGCTTCCCCGCCGGCACTGGCACCGCTCTTGCTTATCGCACTCTGTGCTTATTCACGGGAGCTTGCGATGCCAGAACAATGGAAAATGATTTGCCGCCTGAAGGACATGCCGCTGGCGGGCGCGCGCATGGTGCAGCGGGGCCTGGCGTGGCAGGATTTGCCCGGCGTGGCGCTGTTTCGCACGGTGGATGACACGGTGTATGCGCTGCTCGACACGGTGCCCGGCCTGGGCGGTCCGCTGGCGCACGGGGTAGTGATGGAGAAAAACCTGATGGGGCCGAAGAACAGCTGGATCATCGAGCTCGATTCGGGCCGCCTGGTGGCGCCGGTGCAGGGCATGGCGCGCATGTACGCCGTGCGTATCATGGACGGGCGTATCTACCTGGACGTCAATGAACTCAATATACCGGCCAGCAAGGCCGAACAGGCGCTGGCGGGATCGTTCGCCGTGCTGCCGCATGTGCAGATGGCATAATGGAGGGAAAAGCAAAAACGGCGCACAGGGCGCCGTTTTTCGTATCCGCGAGAGCCTTACGCCGGGCGGCTTAACAAGTGCGCATGCGCATCGCGCAGCATGGTGGCCGTCGTATCCCAGTCGATGCAGCCGTCGGTGACGGAGCAGCCGTAGGTCAGTTGCGACAGGTCTTGCGGGATCTTCTGGTTGCCGCTGACGATGTTCGATTCGATCATCACACCCACCAGCGAGCGGTTGCCCTGGCGGATCTGGTTGACCACATCGGCCATCACCAGCGGCTGCAGTTCCGGCTTTTTGTAGCTGTTCGCGTGCGAGCAGTCGACCACCAGGTTGGCCGGCAGCTTGGCCTTGGCCAGCGCCTGTTCGGCGATGGCGATCGAGACCGAATCGTAGTTCGGACGGCCGTCGCCGCCGCGCAGCACGACGTGGCCGTACGCGTTGCCGCGCGTGCGCACGATGGCCACATTGCCTTCGGCGTTAATGCCCAGGAAGGAGTGCGGGTGCGCCGACGACAGGATGGCGTTGACGGCGATGCTGATGTCGCCATCGGTGCCGTTCTTGAAGCCGACTGGCGTCGACAGGCCGGACGACATTTCGCGGTGGGTCTGCGATTCCGTGGTGCGCGCGCCGATGGCGGTCCAGGCGATCAGGTCGCCCAGGTATTGCGGCGAGATCGGGTCCAGCGCTTCGGTGGCGGTGGGCAGGCCCAGTTCGCACACGTCGAGCAGGAACTGGCGTGCCTTTTCCATGCCTTCGTTGACCTTGAACGAGTCGTCCATGTACGGGTCGTTGATATAACCCTTCCAGCCCGTGGTGGTACGCGGTTTTTCGAAATACACGCGCATCACCAGCAGCATCGTGTCCTTGACTTCCTCTTGCAGCGCTTTCAAGCGGCGCGCGTAATCGAGGCCGGCGACGGGGTCGTGAATGGAGCACGGACCGACGACGACGAACAGGCGCTGGTCCTTGCGGTCGATGATGTTGCGCAGCGCTTCGCGGCCGCGGCTGACGGTGTCGAAGGCGCTTTCCGACAGGGGCAGCTTGGCGTGCAGTTCGGCCGGTGTCGGCATGGGCGCGAAGGAGGTGACGTTGATATTTTCGATGTCTGGCGTATTCATGATTCTGGCTCGGCTTTCGCTATTGCGTTCTTTAAGAGGCAATAGTGTAGCGGAAATGCGGCCTGGCGGCGGGGATGGCGCTAAAACGGGAATGCATCAGTTGTTTTTATGGCAGGGCCGGCACGCCGCCGCCTGTGCGCTCAATGGCCGCCGGCCAGGCTGGCGCCAAAGGTGTAGCGGGCGATGCGCTGGTAGTTGCCGGCCAGTTCAGGCGGTCGGGGCAGGCCGGGATGGCGCCGCACATGCTCGAGGATGGCGCTTTCGTGCTGGCGTATCTGTGCGTCCAGGCAGGCGATCTGCTGGCACAGCAGGGCATGCAGCGCATGCTGGCCGGCCCGCAGATGCGCATCGAGGCGCGCCGATTCCTGCTGGCGCACGCCTTCCATGGCGTGCAGGCGGCGCAGCCATAGCCGCAGTTCCACGTAGGCGGGTGAGGGCGGCGCCCAGCGCGCGGGGCGCCTGTCCTTGCCGTAATTGGCCAGCACCGCGGCGCTGTGCGCCGCGTCCCCGGGCAAGCCTTGGTCGCGTATGTATTCTTCCAGCTGCGCCGGCTGGGCATCGCAGACCAGCATGCCCATGTCGGCCAGCATGCGGGCAGGCCCCTCGCTGTACGGCATATCGAGGCGCATGCAGACGCGCAAGCCCATGACGGGCACGTCGTTCTTTTGCAGCCAGCTGCGCAGCCAGCGGTAGCCGGCCATGTCGTTTTCCAGCGCCTTGCACAGCACTTCGCCGCCCGAGAGCAGTACGGCCTTCAGCATCAGCTTGCTCGTTTCGATGCCGGCGAAGGCGCTTTCCTCTTTGCTTGCGTGTTCCATGATGAGTCCCTCCCATGTAGTCTTATACGTAGCGGTGGCGCATTTGGATGCAGTCGCGATGCACATTTATCCAGGAAATAGCTTGAAAGACTGTTGCATTGGCGCCTATGGCCTCTTCCAGCCCGTCTGCAAGGGGAAAAATCCGTGTAAGCTGGCGCCATGACGACTGTTTCCATCCCCCATACCGATGTGGCCGGTGAACCATTCCCCGCAGCACGTTTCATCAAAGAAATAGGACGCGGCAAGAACGGCGCGCGCAGCATGACGCGCGACGACGCCCGCGCCCTGTACCGCGCCATGCTCGAGGGCCGCGTGTCGGACCTGGAACTGGGCGGCATTTTGCTGGCTATGCGCATCAAGGGCGAATCCGTGGACGAGATTGCCGGCTTCCTCGACTCTGCCGAAGCGTCGTTCGCCCCGCTGGCCGCGCCGGCCGGTGAATTTGCCCCGATCATCATTCCCAGCTACAACGGCGCACGCAAGATGGCCAATCTGACGGCTTTGCTGGCGCTGCAGCTGGCGCGCGCGGGCGCGCCCGTGCTCGTGCACGGCGTCACCAGCGACCTGGGCCGCATCACCACGGCCGAAGTGCTGGCAGCGCTGGGCGTGCCGGCCTCGCCGGACCATGCGCAAGCCGAGGCCGCCATGGCGCGCGGGGAAGCCGCCTTCCTGCCCATAGCATCACTGGCGCCGCGCCTGGCACACATGCTGTCGCTGCGGCGCGTGTTGGGCGTGCGCAATTCCACGCATACCCTGGTGAAAATCATGCAGCCCTTCGCCGGGCCCGCCTTGCGCCTGGTGTCGTACACGCATCCGGAATACCTGGAAATGCTCGGTGAATATTTCCTGACCGCCTCTGATCCTGCGCGCGGCGACGCCTTCCTGATGCGCGGCACGGAAGGCGAGACGGTGGCCAACGCCAACAAGGCGCAGCAGATCGACTGGTTTCACGGGAGCGAACGCACGGTGCTGGTGGAAAAACAGTTGCTGGTGGAAGAGTTGCCGCATTTGCCGGCCGAGCGCGATGCGGCCACCACGGCCGAATGGATCGCGGCCGTGCTGCGCGGCGAGGTGCCCGTGCCGCCATCGATCGCCGAGCAGGTGGAGCAATGCCTGATGGCATCGCGGCAGATTGCAGCACGGCCGCGCTAGCCGCGTCGCCGCAGTTTACAATGGCGTCTTTGTAATCAGCGGTGAGCGGAATTTTTATGGCAAAACAATTTGATGTGGCAGTGATCGGCGCGGGCGCGGCCGGCATGATGTGTGCGGCTGTTGCCGCCCAGCAAGGCAAGCGCGTGGTGTTGATCGATCACGCGGCCAAGCTGGCCGAAAAGATCCGCATCTCGGGTGGTGGACGGTGTAATTTCACCAATATTAACGCCACTCCACAAAATTTCCTCTCGGAAAACCCCCATTTCTGCAAGAGCGCGCTGTCGCGCTACACGCCGCAGGATTTCCTCGCGCTGGTGAAAAAATACCGCATCGGCTACCACGAGAAGCACAAGGGCCAGCAATTCTGCAATGAATCGGCCGAGCAGATCATCGACATGCTCAAGGATGAGTGCGCCGCTGGCGGCGTGCACTGGCGTATGCCGTGCAAGATCGACAATGTTGTCCAGCAAGACGATGGCGGCTTCGTGCTGCAGACGGACAGCGGCGACATCGAGACAGCCAGTATCGTCATCGCCACGGGGGGCCTGTCGATCCCGAAGATCGGCGCCACGGATTTTGCTTACCGCATCGCCAAACAATTCGATTTGACGATGGTCGAACCGCGTCCGGCTTTGGTGCCGCTGACGTTCGATGCGGCCAGTTGGGCGCCGTTCGCGGAATTGTCCGGCATCGCGCTGGAAGTCGATGTGGAAACGGGCAGCTTGAAAGGCCGCAAGGCAACGGGTGCGCGTTTCCGCGAAGATTTGCTGTTCACCCACCGCGGCCTGTCGGGCCCGGCGATCCTGCAAATTTCCAGCTACTGGCTGCCGGGCGAGCCCATCGTCATCAACTTGTTGCCGGAAGTGGACGTGGCGCAGACCTTGATTGAAGGCAAGGGCACCTTGAAGAAGCAGCTGGGCAATATCGTCGCGCAATGGCTGCCGCAGCGCCTGGCCGACTGCTTGCTGGCCGTCAACGGCCTGGCGCCGGACGCGCGCATCGCCGACATGCCTGACGCGCAGTTGCGCAAGCTGGGGCTAGCCATCAACGCCTGGTCCATCGTACCGAACGGTTCCGAAGGCTACCGCAAGGCCGAAGTGACGCGCGGCGGCATTGATACGCGTGAACTGTCGCAGCAGACCATGATGGCCAATAAAGTGCCGGGCCTGTATTTCATCGGCGAAGCGGTTGACGTGACGGGCTGGCTGGGCGGCTACAACTTCCAGTGGGCCTGGGCTTCCGGCGTGGCGGCAGGTATTGCCTTGCAGTAAGCAAATCTGTAGGATGGGGTTCTGGCGCCCGGTGCGCCGACCCCGGTGCGTGGTTTACGCCACATTCCGGCAGCGACCGCAGGCTGCATGCCGCACGCAAGTGGGGAGGGGCTTCCCTTTTCGAATAAAAGCTGCTACCATCTATCTCTTCCTATACACCACCTCAACGGTTTGAATTTTACATGACCACTATTCGCCTTAAAGAAAACGAGCCGTTCGAAGTCGCAATGCGTCGCTTCAAACGCACCATCGAAAAAACGGGTCTGCTGACCGAATTGCGCGCACGCGAATTCTACGAAAAGCCAACAGCTGAGCGCAAGCGCAAGCTGGCAGCTGCTGTAAAGCGTCATTACAAACGCATCCGCAGCCAACAACTGCCGAAAAAATTATTCTAAGACTGTTCAGTCAGAACCAACCCGGGTAGTTCGGCGCATTGTTCGCCACGGGTTTTGTTTTGATTCGCCTGGAGTGATACTTCAGATGAGTCGCATACCCGCTCCGGTTCGCCGCAGCGGGTTTTCGCTTTTGTGGCCGCCTGCTTAGTCTGCGTGCACGAGCATCGAACCCCACTTACCAACACGAGGATTGCCATGAGCTTGAAAGAACAAATTACCGAAGACATGAAAAACGCCATGCGCGCCAAGGAAGCGGGCAAGCTGGGCACGATTCGCCTGTTGCTGGCGGAAATCAAGCGCAAGGAAGTCGACGAGCGCATCGAATTGACGGATGCCCACGTGACGGCCATCGTGGAAAAGATGATCAAGCAGCGCAAGGATTCGATCACCCAGTTCGAGGCCGGTGGTCGTGCCGACCTGGCCGACATCGAAAAAGCCGAGCTGGTGCATCTGACGGGCTACATGCCTGCCGGCCTGTCGGACGAAGAAGTGGCGGCCGAAGTGGCTGCCGCCGTGGCTGCCTCGGGCGCAGCCGGTCCGCAAGACATGGGCAAGGTGATGGCCATCGTCAAGCCAAAGCTGGCTGGTCGCGCCGACATGACCGTTGTTTCCGCGCTTGTCAAGAAAGCCTTGACGCCAGCAGCGTAAGCATACAATAGTAGTAATCGGCTGCCGGCCCATGCTGGCAGCCGCTCAATCGCTCACACGTTGACCTGGCTCAACCTCAGGCCACGTGCGGTAGTATAGTCTGACCTATAACAAGACCCGCCCTAGCCAGTGATACCTCAATCCTTCATTTCCGATTTGCTCAACCGCGTCGATATCGTCGATGTCGTGGGGCGCTATGTGCAACTGAAAAAAGGTGGCGCCAATTTCATGGGCTTGTGCCCGTTCCACAGTGAAAAATCGCCCAGCTTTACCGTCAGCCCCACCAAGCAGTTCTATCACTGCTTCGGCTGTGGCGCGCATGGCACTTCGATCGGCTTCCTGATCGAGTACTCGGGCATGGGCTTTGTCGACGCCGTCAAGGATCTGGCGCAGAACGTGGGCATGGTTGTACCGGAAGCGGACGACAAGATCCCGCCGGCCCAGCGCGCGCAGATCCAGGCGCAAAGCATGGCCCTGTCCGACGCCATGACGCAGGCGTGCGATTATTACCGGGGGCAATTGCGCCACGCGCCGGAAGCCATCGCCTACCTGAAGAACCGGGGCTTGACAGGCGAAGTGGCCGCTCGCTTCGGCATGGGATTCGCGCCCGGCGGCTGGGACAATTTACGCTCCGTCTTCCCCGACTACGACGTGGTGGCCCTGGCCGAGGCTGGTCTCGTGATCGACAAGGTCGATGAAGAGGGCAACAACCGCAAGCGCTACGATCGTTTCCGTGAACGTATCATGTTTCCGATCCGCAATACGAAGGGGCAAGTGATCGCCTTTGGCGGCCGCGTGCTCGACCATGGCGAACCGAAATACCTGAACTCGCCGGAAACCCCCTTGTTTTCCAAGGGATTCGAACTATATGGGCTGTTCGAGGCGCGCCAGGCCATCCGCGACGCCGGCTATGTGCTGGTGACGGAAGGCTATATGGACGTGGTGGCGCTGGCGCAGATGGGTTTCCCGCAAGCGGTGGCGACCCTGGGCACGGCGTGCACGCCCACCCACGTGCAAAAACTGCTGCGCCAGACGGATAACGTGATTTTCAGCTTCGACGGCGACAAGGCCGGCCGCCGCGCCGCGCGCCGCGCGCTGGAAGCAAGCCTGGCCCACGTGTCGGACAATAAAACCATCAAATTCCTGTTCCTGCCGTCGGAACACGATCCGGACAGCTATATCCGCGAATTCGGCGCCGAAGGCTTCGAGCAGCAAGTGCATGAAGCCATGCCGCTGTCGCAATTCTTGCTGAAAGAGGTGTCGGGCGAGCATGATTTGTCGGAGCCGGAAGGGCGCGCCCGCGTGCAGTTCGACGCCAAGCCCCTGCTGCAGCTGATGGCGCCGTCGTCGTTGCGCCTGCAGATCGTGCGCGGTCTGGCGCAACTGACGCAGTCCACGCCGGCTGAGATCGAAGCCCTGTTCGAGCTGGCGAAACCCGTTGCCGTGGCGCGCCGCGCGCCGCCGAAATCGGGTCGCCCCGTTCCTGTCGGGCTGGAATTGAAGATCATGCGCATGCTGGTGGCGCATCCGCCCCTGACCATGCGCATCGACGAGGCCGCCCTGACTGCTTTCCAGCACCTGGGGCCGGACGCAGCCCACAGCCTGGGGCAGTTGGTGGCTGTAGGGCAGGCGCTGGGCGAGCATGGCAGTTTCGCCGCGCTGGCGCAGCAATTGAAGGAGCTGGGCAGCGAATATGACGAGATCATCGGCGAGATCGCGGCCGGCACGGAATCCGATTACGACAGCGAATTGTCGTGGCTGGTGAGCACCATCCGCGAGATCAAATTGAATGCCTTGAAGGCGGAATTGCAGCAATTGTTCGCGTCGGGTTTGCCATCCGAGAAAATTGGTGTACGCTACCGCGAAATCATGCAGGAGCAAGGCGAGCTGGAGCGTGAGCGTGATGCCGAGTTGGTGAATAGATAACCTTGCTCTGAGGGTATGTCGCGCACTGGAAAAACATTTTTCGCGTGCTATAATTAAATGCTAAGTATTGTGTGCTTTGGCAAGCTAGTTCTATTTCGTAAATAGTATTTGTTTTCAGTAAGTTAGGCTCTTGATCGGCGCGGTGGATCGTGTCGGCGGCCAGAGCCAACTGGCGTTTTCGGCGTTGCGGGCATGGCTTGCAGACGCTGGCAAGCCGCGCCAGGCTCTCGCTCCCAACGCGGTCGATGCAGGAATTTTTGCCGAGGCGGCTGGCAACAGCCGGTGGACAGGAATTGCTGCGCTTCCCGCGGATCGTGGCCGATGAGGTGTAAGTAACGTAACAGTGTCGAATTTGCGTTGTCGGCAGGTTCGAAGATGGTGGTTCCCGCAGGTAGACAGGGAACTGGCAGCAAACTTTATCCTAATCCACCGTAAAGCAAGTCGTTGTGTAATCGAAAGCGCCTGTGCCAATCAAGAAACCAGAATCCAAAGCGGCTGTAAAGCCCACTAAAGTTACCACGAAAGCCGAAAAGGCGCTCGACCGGCCAGAAGCGCGCATCACCAGCGCGCCCGTGGTCAGCCAGACCACCGACGCTGCCACCCTGGCAGCCATCGATACGTCCGGCTATGTCTTGCCGTCGGTAAAAGTGCCAGGCCGCCGCGGCCGCAAGCCAAAAGAATTCCAGCCAGAAAATGATGAAGTCGCCGCCCTGAATGCCGTCGAGCGGGCCGAACTGAAGGCCGTCGACAAGGCCAAGGCCAAGGATCGGAAGGCGAAAGAGCGCGCGCTGTTGAAGGATGCGTTCTCGTCCGACACGGAAGCGAGCGAGGAAGAACTCGAGCGCCGGCGCCAGAAACTCAAGACACTGATCAAGTTCGGCAAGGAACGCGGTTTCCTGACCTATGCGGAAATCAACGATCACTTGCCCGAAAACATCGTCGACCCGGAAGCCATCGAAGGCATCATCGGTACCTTCAATGACATGGGTATCGCCGTCTACGAGCACGCGCCCGATGCGGAAACGTTGTTGCTGTCCGATAACGTTGCCGTCGTCACCAGCGATGACGAGGCGGAAGCGGCGGCCGAGGCCGCATTGTCGACCGTCGACTCCGACTTTGGCCGCACCACCGATCCCGTGCGCATGTATATGCGCGAAATGGGCTCGGTCGAGCTGCTGACGCGCGAAGGCGAGATCGAGATTGCCAAGCGCATCGAAGATGGCTTGAAAGACATGATCCAGGCCATTTCCGCCTGCCCCGTGACGATCGCCGAGATCATCGCCGCCGCCGATCGCATCGCCAACGATGAGATCAAGATCGACGAAATCGTCGACGGCCTCGTCGATGAAAACGAACCGGTCGCCGCCGCCCCTGTCGTGGCTGCTCCCGTCGAAGAAGACGAGGAAGAGGGCGAGGCGGAAGAAGAGGAAGTCGAAGAAGAGGAAGAGGCGAGCGCTTCCGGCGCGGCCGGTTTCTCCGTCGAACAGCTGGAAACCCTGAAACGCACGGCGCTGGAAAAATTCGCCGTCATTTCGCAGCAGTTCGACAAGATGCGCCGTGCCTTCGAAAAGGAAGGCTACAACTCCAAGCCCTACGCCAAGGCGCAGGAAGCCATTTCGCAAGAGTTGCTGGGTATCCGTTTCACGGCCAAGGTCGTGGAAAAGCTGTGCGATACCCTGCGTGGCCAGGTCGACGAAGTGCGCCATATCGAGAAGCAGATCCTCGACGTGGCCGTGAACCGCTGCGGCATGCCGCGCGCCCACTTCATCAAGGTCTTCCCCGGCAATGAAACCAACCTCGACTGGGTTGATGGCGAAGTCAACGCAGGACACGCGTACAGCGCCATCCTGGGCCGCAACATTCCGACCGTCAAGGAACTGCAGCAGCGCCTGATCGACCTGCAGGCGCGCGTCGTCTTGCCGCTGCCGGACTTGCGCAACATCAACCGTCAGATGGCGGCCGGTGAAATGAAGGCGCGCAAGGCCAAGCGCGAAATGACGGAGGCCAACTTGCGCCTGGTCATTTCGATCGCCAAGAAATACACGAACCGCGGCTTGCAATTCCTCGACTTAATCCAGGAAGGCAATATCGGCCTGATGAAGGCGGTCGACAAGTTCGAGTACCGCCGCGGCTACAAGTTCTCGACGTATGCGACCTGGTGGATCCGCCAGGCCATCACGCGCTCGATCGCCGACCAGGCGCGCACGATCCGCATTCCCGTGCACATGATCGAGACGATCAACAAGATGAACCGGATTTCCCGCCAGATCCTGCAGGAAACGGGCGCGGAACCCGATCCGGCTACCCTGGCCATCAAGATGGAGATGCCCGAGGACAAGATCCGCAAGATCATGAAAATCGCCAAGGAACCGATCTCGATGGAAACGCCGATCGGCGACGACGACGATTCCCACCTGGGCGACTTCATCGAGGACAACAACACCCTGGCGCCGGCCGACGCAGCCTTGCACGCGTCCATGCGCGGCGTGGTCAAGGACGTGCTCGATTCCCTGACGCCACGCGAAGCGAAAGTGCTGCGCATGCGTTTCGGCATCGAGATGTCCACCGACCATACCCTGGAAGAAGTGGGCAAGCAATTTGACGTGACGCGCGAGCGCATCCGCCAGATCGAAGCCAAGGCGCTGCGCAAGCTGCGCCACCCATCGCGCTCCGACAAGCTGAAAAGCTTCTTGGAAGGCAACTAGAAGCCAATAGGGCTTGACGTGCGCCCCTGATACCCCTATCCTCGCGTGTCCGTTTCCAAAACGGTCGCGCGAGGCGGGCATCAACAGCGCCGCCACGTCGCAGTTTCCGGGCCTCTAGCTCATGCTTGGTTAGAGCAGCGGACTCATAATCCGTTGGTGCCGTGTTCGACTCACGGGAGGCCCACCAATTAAATCAAGGACTTAGGTGAAAACCTAAGTCCTTTTGCATTTCTACTGTCAACAAAGTGTCAACCGAGTTTCAGCGTTTGGCAGGATCTTTGAGCATTGCCTCACGATTTCTAACTACTTTCCAAGGACACGGATGAATTTTCTTCTGTGTCTTAGACTTTTCTGATCCCTGGATTGAGACTCAAGCTGCTTTAAGGGGCGCTAGTGGGTTGAGAAGTTTTGTTTCTTGTAAATGCACTGGAGCCAGGTGCGCATAACGCATTGTCATTGTTAGAGTGCATGCCCAAGAATACATTGCAAGACTAAGATGTTGCCGCCATTCATCATAAAGTGACTGGCAAAAGAATGCCTGTTCGTTTCATCGCAGAATTGCCCCACTCTGTTTGACCCGCCTTACACTGCCTGGCAAACGCTGCCACGCGGTCGTATGACCCAGCATCGCCCAGCTCTTTCAGGTCCTCATGGATCTGCTTCAAATTGCGCCGCTGCTTACGCGGCTTAGTCGTCTCGGCCTTGAGCCACTCCGATAGCTGCACCGAGTATTCGTCTAATCCGCTAACTGATCGCCGCTCCGCATAGGAGGGCTCACTGTTTTCCGATCGCAGATAGCGTCGGACGGTATTGCGTGAGATATCCAGTCGCCTGGCGATTTCTCGTATTGGGACCTGGTCACGAGGGTGCCAGCGTCGAAGTTGGGAAAATGGGTCAATTTTCAGTGCAACTTAATACAAGGCGTTTCGAGCCGCGAAAAACGCGACCTTATGCAGAATAAGCTGAACGTTGAACGCAAGAAAAGTAATCCTTCTAGCAAACGAACAAGTCTCTGCCTCCTGGAACGCGCCAAGGTAAATGAACTGCTGACGTTAAGCGAAGTCGCGGAATTAGTGGAGCGTTGTAGCTTCGTTCGCACGGAGTTGTTGAAAGCTGATTTGGCTGCATGTTTTGCAAACGCTACTGCGATCTGTCCTAGCTTGAAAAAGAGCTGAACAGCAGCTCGTGCAATCACAACCGTGATTGGGAAATGGTCCATGAATTCAATTGACGGAAAAATATGAATCTAATTTACGGGAAAATATTACCTGCAGCTTTCAAATTGAATGGAATAGGGATGGGATTCAAAAAAATCATCATATCGTTATGAGAAAAGGTCATTTGTTATTAAAGAGGATTCCAGTTAATATCAAATTAATAGTTGATGAAAACAATATCAAAAAAACTTAACGAATTCATGGCTGACCATCCGGGTTGGTCATTAATCGGTGGAGACTTCCGTTTAAGTCTAGAACCGTAATTTGATGGAGAAACTAATGGCAGTTCGTGAATTAGCTGTAGAAGAGTTCGAAGTAGTAAGTGGCGCCGCTATGTGCAATGACATATATACCGCCTTCACTGGTGGATTCGGTGCTGCACTCGGTGCAAGTGGCGGCCCAGCTGGCGCTATCGTTGGCGGAACCGTCGGCGCCGCCCTCGGTGGTTGGCTTGGTGGAAAATTTTGCGGTTGATTTTTTGAATTAACTTAATGGGTTGTTCCCTTATATTTAATCAGGGGGTAACCCATTCAGGTACTTTATAACGCGATAAGCGCAATATAATAGAATAGAAATTTTAGAATCAATGGCGCCGGTCGTAGAAAAAAACACTTTTCGCTCTGAAGTCTTGTCGGGGAATAGCTCTGGCGATTTTGGCGAAATTCGCGTATTACATTCCATATCAGGTTGGGCGATCACCGTTGCCAGCATGGGCATGGCACTGATGCTTTTGCTCATTATCGTCTACGGTACTGTCGCTAAAAATATCTCCGCCGCCGGCGTCACCGAGACGCTAGCGTCCGGACCCACGAACACTGTTGTCGTGGCTACTGTTTTTGTCCCGGTCATTAACGCCGCAGCCCTCACCCCTGGTCAACGCGTCAGGCTGCACTACGACGCCTATCCTTATCAAAAATATGGTCTTCAAATCGGCATCGTGCACACGGTCGACA
This sequence comes from Janthinobacterium lividum, assembly GCF_023509035.1. NCBI lineage: Bacteria > Pseudomonadati > Pseudomonadota > Betaproteobacteria > Burkholderiales > Oxalobacteraceae > Janthinobacterium > Janthinobacterium lividum. The sequence goes on from NZ_CP075583.1 coordinate 2,073,753, forward strand.
CCGGTTTTCTATACGCCAAGGGTCTACCGGAAGGCGTACAAGCCAAACTGCGCCGCACAGCAAATGGCGGCAACCTCGACACCATCACTTACCGACGCATGACGCTGTCGCTGTTAACTCCCGAAATTCGGGATAACGGCCAAACAAAAAAAGTTCCAGCGGGGCTGTTGCTTGAGGTCAATTTACCGCAAGCGCCTACCCCGCTGTCCCGATGGCTGTTAGGAAATCGAACATGAAACAGAGAGTCGTGTTACAGGGAGAATCCAGCGAGTGCGGCCTGGCGTGTCTAGCAATGATTTCTTCTCATCACGGAAAAATTTACGACATGCCTGGCATGCGGCATAAATTCGCCGCCAGCCAACGGGGCGCCAGTGTGGCAGAGCTGATCAGGCATGCCAGCGCATTGGAACTGGCCGCACGTCCCCTACGGCTAGAGTTGGAGGATCTTCCAGAATTGAAATTACCCTGCATCCTGCATTGGAACTTGAACCATTTCGTGGTGCTGACACGGGTGCTGCGCGGTGCGCGCGGCGTCATCGTGTTCGATCCTGCACTAGGCGAACGTCGGCTTTCGCTGGGACAGGTGTCAACATCCTTTACCGGAATTGCAATGGAATTCACTCCGGCACCAGGCTTCGAGCGCCACGATCACACGGTACCGCTGTCGCTACGCAGCCTGATCGGTCCGATTCGCGGTCTGCGTCGCGCCACGCTGCAACTGCTGTTATGGTCGGCCGCACTGGAACTGTTCGCCGTGGTACTTCCCATATTCAATCAGGTCGTTATCGACGAGGTGATCCTGTCGGGTAACCGACCTTTTCTGACGACGCTGTTCTGCGCCTTTCTGCTGCTGATCGCAATATATACGGCCATCGACTTCGCGCGCTCTCAATTCCTGATGCGCTGGAGCTTCGAGGTGAATTTACAATGGGTGGCGCGCGTGTTTAGCCACCTGACACGCTTGCCGGTCGCCTACTTTGAGAAGCGCCACCTGGGTGATATCACATCGCGTTTCGAGAGTATCACGATAATGCAAAACACCCTCACCAGCGTGATGTTGGAGACGGTGCTGGATTTGATGTTGGCGCTGCTGTCGCTGATAATCTTGTTTGTTTACTCCTGTCAACTGGCGCTGCTCACACTGGGATGCGTGCTGGTGTATTGGGTAGTGCGCGAGTTGATGCTGGAACCGTTACGCAATGCCACCAACGATGGCTTGCTGATGCACGCCAAGGAGCGCAGCTATTTCCTTGAGACGTTACGATCGATGACAGCGATCCGCCTATACGGCCAAGAAAGTGATCGCAGTGCGCGCTGGCTCAACCTGAAGCAAAATGCCGCCAATTGTGAGGCTAGGCGGCAACGCATCATCGCCCTGGCCAAGATTCTCAACACAGCAATTTTTAGCGTGCAAGCACTGGGGATATTCTATCTTGGGGCAGGTCTGGTGATGGATCACGCCATGAGCGTCGGTATGCTAATGGCCTGCAGCATGTATGCCATGATTTTTTCGAGCCGTGCGACGCGCCTTATCAACCTGTTCGCGGATATGAACATGACCCGGCTGCATGCCGAACGTCTGAGCGGCATCGTCCACGAGCCAATGGAGCCAGCGCAGCCTAGTCAGGTCGATCTCAGTCAGATAAAGGGCACCATCACGCTCAAGCAGATACGCTTCCGCCATTCACCAGCCGACCCGTGGATTTTAGATGGCATCGACTTGCATATCACCGCCGGCGAAAGTGTGGTTCTGACTGGCGCAAGCGGCTGCGGCAAGTCCACGCTATGCAAAATACTGATGGGTTTGCTGGAGCCCACCGTGGGCGAGATGCTGCTAGACGGCATACCTGTACCCACAATAGGACTATCAAACTACCGTAAGCTCGTTGGCGCAGTAATGCAGGACGACACCTTGCAGCAGGGTTCGGTCGCGGACAACATCAGCTTTTTCGCCCGTGACGCCGAGCCAGAACGGGTACGGGAGTGCGCACGACAGGCCGCGATAGACAGTGAGATCATGGCGACGCCGATGACTTATCAAACATTGGTCGGCGAAATGGGGAATGTGTTCTCCGGCGGCCAGAAGCAGCGCATCCTGCTGGCACGGGCGTTGTACAAGCAACCCCGTATCCTGGCATTGGACGAGGCCACCAGCCATCTCGACAATGACAATGAACGGCACATTAGCCAGGTGGTTCGCCAATTGCGGTTAACACGCATCATTGTTGCCCACCGCTCTGGGGCCATCTCTGATGGCGACCGCATCTTCGAGTTGCGCGGCGGTAAGCTGCGCGAGCACTCCCAAACGATCACCGCTCTGGAGTCGGTCGCCAGTTAGACGCTGACGTTTCAGGCAGTCGACACAAATTTTTTTCAATGGACTAAGCACATGACTATTTCCGATACCCGTACGCCCCTTCCGTCAACGCAGGAGCGCCCAACATTCAATACCCAATTTAGCCAGGCTATCACCGAACCGCGCAAACTGTTCGCGTCGCTAAACACATACCCGACTTGGCTGGCGCCGCTGTTGCTACTGACTTTAAGCACGGCGGCTGTCTCGGCCTGGTACTACAGCGTGGTGGATTTCGAGTGGCTCAAGGAACAAGCGCTGCTGAACATCGCCGACGTGAACGTCCGTGAAACCGCTCGCCTGGCCATCCAGCGGCCGATGCTGCTGACCAGCGCCTTGATGCACGACATGCTGCTGATGCCGCTCGGATGGGCGCTGATGGCGCTCTACCTGTTTGGCGTTTCCAAACTGCTGGCGTTCAACCGCTCCTTCCGCCAGTGGTTTGCCCTCGTGGTGTGGAGTAATATGCCGCATTTTCTGCTGCTAGTCTCAGGGGCGGCACAAATCCTGCTCAGCACCGACGGCCAGATCAGTACTTCCCAGGTGCATCCGCTTTCACTGAACCAGCTGGTGCTGCAACTGCAAAGCGGCCCGTGGATCGGTTTTGCGGAAGCGATCGATGTGGGCCTGATCTGGAGCATCCTGCTGCTCGCGCTCGGTGTGCGTAGCTGGACGCGCCGTAGCTGGCCAAGCAGCCTGGCGATTGCACTGTTGCCGCCGTTCATCGTCTATGGCGGTTGGGCCTTGGTGATTTCGCAGGGCTTCATCAAGTGAAACGCGGTGTGATGATGACGGCCGTGCTGTTTGCCCTGTTTGCCGCGCCCTTTCTGACTCGGGTGCTGCGTCCGGCACATACCCAGTTGGTCACGCTGGAGGCCGCCGCGCCACGCCAGATTCGTGCTTCGGTACTAGCTTCCGGCACGCTAATGTACCAGCAGCAGGTACAGCTGTCGTCCGAAGTGATCGGCCGCGTCACGGCCATCCTCGTCCAGGAAGGAGAGCGCGTCACAGCAGGGCAAGCGCTATTGCGCATCGATGATGCGCAATCACGCGCCGAGGTTGCGCAGCAGCAGTCGGTGGTACGCCAGCAACAGATCAATATCGACAACCAACGGCTCGCCTTGCACAATCAGGAAATCCAGTTCCAGCGCAAGCAAACCCTGTACAGTCACCAGATGATCGCCCCGTCGGCATTGGAAGATGCGCAGTATGCGCTCGACCAAGCCAGGATCCAGCTGCGCAACAGCGCGGAGGCACTGCAGCAGACGAAAGCAGTGCTCAAGCAGGCGGTCGACCGCGCCGCAAAGACTGTCGTGACAGCACCGCTGAATGGCACGGTCACGGCAATCGACATCAAAACCGGCGAGACGGCCGTGCCCAATCAGGTCGGATACCGCGGTTCCAGCTTGCTGACCATCGCCAACACCAGCACTCTCATGGCGGAAATCAGTGTCGACGAAGCTGATATCGCTCGCATTCGGGCAGGGCAGCAAGTCGCCATTTTTACTGCCGCACATCCTGACCGGGTATTGCACGGCGCGGTACAATCCATCGCGCTTTCCCCGCAACGCAACGATGGCGTCGCAGGTAACGGCACCTTGGCGCGCAGCTACCTGATCAAACTCTCGCTGGCTGACGCCGCAGGCGTGCTCTTGCATGCAGGCATGAGCTGCCGCGCAGAAATCTACACTGCCAGTGCCGGCGCCGCGCTCAGCGCGCCGCTGCAGGCCATCCTCAGCCCAGCTGGCGACAAGAGCGATAGCGCCGAAGCCGCACTGGGCGAACGCCGCACCGTCGCATCGCGCCAGCGTGAAGCCAGCTCCGGCCAATATGTACTGGTCGCGCGCGATGGCGTCGTCACCCGCAAGCCGGTGAAACTGGGGATTGCCGACGATGAACGGCAGGAAGTCATAAGCGGCCTCAAGCTTGGGGACGCCATCATTACCGGGCCGTACAAAGTGCTGCGCCAACTCAAGAGTGGAGACCGTGTGGCGCCCTCCATGGAGGCTTCATGAGCGTACTACTGGCATTGCACGACGTGGAACGCAGCTTCCTCATGGGGGATGAGCCGATTACCGCGCTGGACAAGATCAATTTGACGGTGGAAACCAACGACTACCTGGCGTTGACAGGGACCTCAGGCTCCGGCAAGTCGACGCTGATGAACATCCTCGGTTGCCTGGACCGTCCAACGGCGGGACGTTACCTGTTCCGCGGTGCTGATGTGGCCGCCATGAACGATGCGCAGTTGGCGGCGCTGCGTAGCCGCGAGATCGGCTTTATTTTCCAGAGCTTCAATCTGCTGACACGGGCCACTGCACTACAGAACGTCATGCAGCCGCTTATCTATCAAGGTGTACGGCGAAGCGAACGCGAGAGGATGGCACGCACGGCGCTGGCCAAAGTCCGATTGGAGCACCGCATGCAGCACCTGCCTAACCAGTTATCCGGCGGACAGCGCCAGCGGGTGGCGATTGCACGCGCATTGTGCAGTGCGCCGTCGCTGCTGCTGGCTGACGAACCCACCGGCAATCTGGACAGCGCCACCACGGCGGAGATCATGGCCCTGTTTGACGAACTGCACGCCGAAGGACACACGCTGATCGTCGTCACCCACGACCACAACATCGCAGCGCGCTGCCGCCGCCATGTGCGGCTGCTGGATGGCCGGATCGCCGATGGCCTTACGCCAATGGAGGACGTTGGTGCATAACGTTCTCGACAGTTTTAGCCTGGCGCTGGCCAGCATTCGCAGCCATGGCTTCCGCAGTGTCCTGACCATGCTGGGAATTATTATTGGCGTCGCCTCGGTTATCGCCATCGTTGCCCTAAGCCAGGCGCTGGGTGACATTATCGCCAGCAATTTCAAAGGGCTCGGCAGCAACAGCATTAGCATACGTTCGCTGACCACGCCTGAACAAGCGCTGCAGGGCCGGTTTAACCGCCTCACCTTCAACGATTACCGCCATATTGTGCGCCACGTGGAGGACATCAGCGACATCGCGCCATCCTTTTCGCCCTTCGGTGACTACGGTACCGCGATCAAGCACGCTTCGACCACGGTTTTTGCCAGAGTCAGCGCCGTCACGCCCAACTATCAGCTTCTGAGCCAGGCCACACCACAATATGGCCGCTATATCAGCAATGATGACGTCGCCACTCACCGGCGCGTCTGCGTGATCGGCAAGAAGCTGCGGGACAAGCTGCATCTGCCAAACAATCCGATCGGGCAATTTATCGAGCTGGGGGGCAGTGGTTCAAGGTGGTCGGCGTCACCGAACCCCACGCGGAGGCATTTGGCGGCGCCCAGGATGATCAGGCGCTGATTCCATTCTCGACTGGACAGTCGTTGGTGGCCGATCCAGCGCAAATCGATCTGGCGGTGACTTTCAATGTCATCGACAGTGAGCAGTTGGCGGCGGTACAGGAGCGCACGGCCAGTTTGCTGCGCCAGCTGCATCGGATTCAGCCCGGCGACAAAGATGATTTCGAGATTTTCACCGCCGTGCAACTGCAGGAAATCATGTCCCGCGTAGTGGGATCAATGACGTTGGTACTGACAGGGATTGTTGGTATTTCACTATTGGTTGGCGGCATCGGCATCATGAACGTCATGTTGATTTCCGTCACTGAGCGGACGCGTGAAATTGGTATCTGCAAGGCACTGGGAGCACAGCGCCATCACATCCTCGTGCAGTTTCTGATGGAGGCGGCCATGCTGTCGCTGCTGGGCGGTGCCATCGGCGTGGTGGCTGGCTACCTGCTGTCACTGCTGGCGAGCGCGCTGATCCCCGCCCTGTCAGCGCCATCCATCCCGTGGTGGGCGATGACCCTTGCGCTGGGATTTTCTACCTTGGTTGGTTTGCTGTTCGGCATTCTGCCGGCCGCAAAGGCCGCCAACCTGGACCCGATCGAGGCGCTGCGCTTTGAATAAGAATATCTTTTCTTGGAGACAAACATGTCCGTCTTGAACAACCATGCCCTAGAACTGCGCGGGCTCAGCAAAAGATTTGAGCGGCCCGTCGTGGATGCGCTGGACCTGCGCGTGCGGCGCGGCGAAATCTACGCTTTGCTGGGCGTTAACGGTGCAGGCAAGACCACCACCCTGCGCATGGCCACGGGGCTGTTAATGCCCGATGCCGGCAGTGTGCACATCTTTGGGGTCGATTTGCTTGCCCAGCCAGAGGCGGCGAAACGCCCTGTGGCCTACTTGCCAGATGAACCTCTGCTGTATGGCAAGCTCACTGCGCTGGAGTATCTGGTCTTTGTGGCTGGTCTGTGGAAGGTGCCCGCCGCCCAGGCTGCCGCTAGTGCGGAGGTGCTACTGGCTCTGCTGGGACTCGCGCCTCACGCGCAGGAGCTGACCGAAAGCTATTCCCGCGGCATGAAACAGAAATTGGCGCTGGCTGGCGCCCTGATTCACCAGCCCGAACTCATTATTCTGGACGAACCGCTCACTGGACTCGATGCCCATGCTGCGCGCCAGGTCAAAGATCTGCTACACCGCCATACGGCGGACGGCGGCACTGTCGTCATGACCACGCACATTCTCGAAGTGGCCGAGCGCATGGCCGATCGCATTGGCATTCTTCAACATGGACGACTTATCGGCGAGGGCAGTCTTGATCAATTGCGGATGCAGGCGCAGCAGCGCGATGGCTCGCTGGAAGATGTGTTCCTGCGCCTGACGGAAAGCAGTCATGCGAGCACTGTCTGATGTACTGTCGCTCCGGCCGGGGGCGCACCCTGGCTGATGCGACACGAGCTACGCCTGTTTGTCGCCGACTCGGCTTCGGCCATCAGCCTCGCCCTGCAACGTGCCCCTAACCGGCGCGCGCTGCCAGGGGCCATTCTGGGCTGGTTTGCAACGATCTATCTGGTACTGCACGTGGTCGCATGGAGCGCGCTACCAACCTTGCCTTACTGGCAGCCAACGGAGAGTATCGGACAACTCCATCTCGACGGTGCAGCCGCTGCTGTGCTGTTCATCTTGATGCTGTCGGCCGCGATGATACGCTGCGTACATGTGATGTACGGCCGCCATGACCTGGATCTCCTGCTGTGCGCTCCCGTATCTGGCGCCACCATCCTGCGCGCGCGCCTGGGCGGCGTGGTGCTGGGTACGCTGCTGCTGGTACTGTTCCTGGTGAGCCCGATCATCCATATCGGCCTGTTGACTGGCCGGCCACGCTTATTGGCACTGTATCCGGCGCTGGTTGCGATGGCCACTATCGCAGCCAGTTGTGGGATGATCATCACCCTTCAGCTTGCCCGCTTGATCGGCCCACGCCGTACCGCCATTGTTGCGCAGGTGCCCGGCACTGTCGTCGTCGTGGGACTGTATTTTATGCCCGCATTACGGCATAGCATCCCTACCGATATCAAGACAGCGTTATGCCAGCTGCTGGAGGACGGCGCCATGCTTGGACCGACAAGCCCGCTCTGGCTGCCAGTGCACGCGCTGCAGGGCATCCCGGTCGCGCTGATGCTGTTTTGTCTTGCAGCGTTCGGACTGGCACATCTTGCCACCGTGCACCTCCAGCACAGCTTCCTGCACGCACTGCAGCTGGGAAGCGAGCTGCCGCGCCGCAGACCAGGCTTTGCGTTCGGCATACGCCTGCGCTTTGGCCACAGCATGGGCAAGCTGGCGTTGTGCAAGGAGTGGCTGCTTATTTTGCGCCAGCCCATGCTATTGAGCCGACTAGCCGCCAAGTCAGCTTGGCTGGTGGTGGCCTTTGTGGCTGCCAGCACCCACAGCCTGCATCCCGTCGTCATTGCCGCCATCATTGTGTATGCGACTGCGGCATTGGCCGGCATGCTGACGCGCCTGATTGTCTTCGGCGAACAGGCGTGGGACTTGCTGGCATCCTCACCGGTAGCGCCAGCCACGATCAGCGCTGCCAAGCGCTGGGCGGCTTTGATACCGGCGCTGTTACTGAGCCTGCCTGCATCGCTATGGCTGGGCACCGCCGATCCGAAGCTGGGGGTATTAACAGCCATCGCCCTGGCCGGCGCATGCGACTCGGCCAACCGTCTCAACCGTATCAGCCGAACGCGCGCAATGGCCTCAAACAAGCAGGACCACGCGTCGGCCTCGCAAATGGTGACTTCACTGTGGGAAGTGCTGAGCAACGGTCTGTGGGTGCTCATGCTAGTGATCACCTATGCGATCTTTTGAATAATCCAAGACCTATAACATCATGTCCATATCGTTATACCAGTACCGGGCACTTGCCATCATCAGCTTGTTGCTGGTCGCCTGCGCGCCTACCGACAGGCCTGACAATCAAGCAGGCTATACATTATTAAACGCAAACCCTGGGCATTCCACGCCGGCCCGCAGTTCCGTTGAGGTCGTCGAATTTTTCATGTATTCATGCGGCCATTGCTATGCTTTTGATGAACCCTTGAACGTCTGGTTGCAAAAGCGGCGGGCAATTGATTTTCAACGGGTTCCGATAGCGTTCAGTGCACGTGACGTGCCACTGCAACGTCTGTATTACGCAGTGCAGACTCTGCCTAATCCGGCACAGCTGCATCGCAGTATTTTTGCCGCGATCCACCAGCAAAAACTGATACTCGATAGCGAAAGCGCGATTACGGATTACATGGTCCAGTTGGGCATCGAACGGGCCGCTTTCCTAGCTGCCTATCACGCTCCGGCTGTGCAGCAACAGATCGATCACGTGTTAGCGCTGCGCCACCGCTATGCTATCAGGGCTGTGCCAACCATTATTGTCGCTGACCGCTTTCTGACTTCGCCTGCAATGGTGCAAGGTAGCTTGTTGGCAGCAGACACCTCACAGCCAATCGAACACGCCACAATCCGTATGCTCGACTATTTGCTGGCACAAGCGGAGACCGCTGTCACACCACCACCGGGAGACCACCAAGCACAACCATGAAGCACCGTTCACAGCATCGCGTTCTGTCTTGCTGCCGTCGACATCACTGCCGTTTACAGTCCGCGACCATAGGAATTACAGTTCAGGAGACCACGAAGCTTCGCTGTAGTTCATCTCTTGTGCAAAGAATCCATGCAACAGATAGACACATACTGAATAGTAGAAGCAGCTGTTCAAATATCGGAACTGAAGGAAAATCACTTGGACGGGTCTGGTACTTCGCCCAGCTACTGCTGCGCTCTCGCTCGCGGCGCCTTCAGAAATATGTCTTTGAAAACATGGTGAAGAATGCTCAAACAATCGAGGGATTAGCCAGCCGACGCAGCAACTGCCATTGATGAACGATCTGACTCCAAGGATAGCGCACCGCTTATAAAAATAGAAGGAGGGTGCTGTCGAATCCGTGGGCCGCCGATCAGTCGCCCGGTACAGCTCCTCCAATTTTCGGTACAGCAGCGGTACACACGTAACGTTTTCCATCATTACGTAGATTTCGTAATCCGTTGGTGCCGTGTTCGACTCACGGGAGGCCCACCAGAATTGAGCAGTAATAGAATTAGCCCCGGCGGGTGACTGCTGGGGCTTTTTTATGCGCAAAACAATCATCGCAAGGTTTTGTCGTTTGAACTGGCTAGCTGGCTTCGTCACTAATTTTATCTTTATAGCGGTACGGAGCGCGTATAGGTGTTGCATACTTTGCCTGCCGTTCAACCCTGCATTCGTAAAGAGTACGGCACAGGCCATCATCCTTGTTCAATGCGGATATCGTTGGGCTTGTGCCTGAATGGCCGAATTGCCCCGGTCACCGCCTTGTTTATCGCGGTAGAGTCAGGAAAACCTGCGCTTATTGTTCGCGCGTACCAAAAATTGGATGGGGTATGTTTTGTTGCAACGTAAAATTTTCTAAGGAGGTATCTTGCTTAAAAATTTGAGTACTGTTCGTGCGGTTGCCTTTGATGTATTCGGTACTCTTGCGACCATTAACGATAAGCGTAGGCCGTACGCGAAACTTATGCGGATGGGGCGCAAGAGTGGGATCGAGGTGCCCGCGAGTGCTGCGGTTGATATTATGTCCGCTCGTATGGGATTGGTCGATGCGGCCGATCACTTTAAGATAAGTGTTGACCATGCCTCGCTTGTTAAATTGGAAAGTGATTTGCAGGCTGAGCTTGCGTCTATATCACTTTTTCTCGACGCTGCTCCTACGCTAAACAGCTTACGTGCTGCTGGTTACAAGATTGCAATCTGCTCAAATTTAGCGGCACCATATGCGAGTCCTGTTGCAGCATTGCTGCCACAAAAACTTGATGCTTATGCATGGAGCTTCGAAGTTGGCGCAACAAAGCCCAATTTTCGTATATACGAGGTACTTTGTAACGCCCTTGATTGTCAGCCCGATCAGGTTCTTATGGTCGGTGATACAGTTTTGGCCGACTACACGGGCCCTCAAGCATTCGGGATACATACTGTTCACTTAGCGCGAAAAGGGAAAAGTCCCGTCTTGGATAACATTGAAAGCCTGGATCAGGTGTTGTCCTTGCTGGGAGTTCCATGAAGAACTGCCGGAATTTTGCTGGAATCGTTAGCGCATGGACAGTTGATTTGAGTTATGTCCAGTGACTCAATTTCCTTTGAAGTCATTTGACTACAGATGATTTGTGGTTAGCTTGGTTTGACTCATCATCCGTTGGCGCCGTGTTCGACTCACGGGAGGCCCACCAGAATTGAGCAGTAATAGAATGAGCCCCGGCGGGTGACTGCCGGGGATTTTTTCGTGCTGTCGTACAATCGCGGCATGGCGATTGATGAAGGATGAAACGAGATGACGGCTGAAGTGAAGATTGACGATATTGTGGTGGGCGATGGCAAGGCAGCGGCGCGTGGCGCGCTGATCACTGCCCACTACCGGGGCTGGCTGGAAGATGGCACGGAGTTTGACTCGTCGCATAAACGTGGGGAGCCTTTTCGCTGCGTATTGAGCAATAACAAGGTCATCCAGGGCTGGATTTTGGGTTTGCATGGCATGCAGGTCGGTGGCACGCGCAAGCTGTGGGTGCCGGCGGCGCTGGCGTATGGCGAGCGGCAGGTGGGCTTGATTCCGCCACATTCCAATTTGATCTTCGAGATTACGTTGCTGGAAGTGCTGACGCGCGACTGATGTTTGGATGGTGTAATCAGACAGATACGACGCCGGCTTTTTTCAGTAGCAGTTTTTCGACATCGGCGCGCAGCGCCTGCTGCGTGGGAAAGTTTGCATAACGCAAGGTCACATAGCCGGCCAGCCTGAGCATGGCGTCGCGCTCCTTGTCGTGGCGTTCGCGGCCAGCGTGGCTGCAGTCGTCGAGCTCGATAACGGCGAGGACATTCAGTTGCTTGCTGCACAGGACAAAATCGGCCACCTTGCGGTCGAAACGGTTTCTGTCTGCCCATCCCTTCGCCGTCACCAGCGCGGAAAACGCCACTTGCGCCAGCACGGTGCATTCCGGCAAGGCCGTTTGCAGCAGGTGGTACATCTGCTGTTCGCGCGCCGTCATGACGGATTTTCTTTGCAGCCTCAGCGGCTTGTGGGACTTGGCCGCCTGGCGCTTGGCCAGCATGACAGAGAACAGGATCAAGGCCGCGATGGCGAGCAGGACGATAAAGGGAGGCATGGGCTGGCACCAGGATGGACGAGTCCTGATGGTACGCGAGTAGCGGCGTGTTTTCGTGCCGCTGCCGGCGTATTTCAGGTGGTGCGCTTGTGGTAGATCAAGCCTGTTTCAGCTTGACTTGCATCATGTCCAGCGCCGGCACGATGTCATGCAGGCTGGCTACTTCATAGGTGGGGATGGCGGCCGAGGTATTGGCCATGCTGTCTGGGTTGAACCAGCAGCTGTCGATGCCATAGCGGTTGGCGCCGAGGATGTCGGCGTCCAGGCGGTCGCCGATGATGACGGAGGTGTCCTTGCTGAACGTGCGCGCCATGTTGGCCGCGTATTCGAAGAAACGCACGTCCGGCTTGGCGTGGCCGCATGCTTCGGAGGTGGCGACGAAGGAGATGTAGTCGCTCAGGCCGGATGCGGCGATACGGCGGTTCTGGATGGACTCGACGCCGTTGGTGATGATGCCCACTTCACCGATACGCGACAGCGTTTCACACACTTGCTTGGCGCCATCGATGAGCACGACCGTGTCCGGCAGGGAGTCCAGATACAAACGGCTGGCCAGTTCCGGGGCGATGTCGATGCCGTTCAGTGCAAACGTCTTGCGGAAGCGCTCCACCTTCAGGAAATCCTTGCTCACGTCACCCGTCTCGAAACGTTTCCACAGGTCGACGTTGATCGCCTGATACTGGGAAAACAGCTCATCGATGCCGTCGCGCAAGCCTAGTTCGTGCATGGTGTGCAGGAACGAACGTTTTTCAGACGCCCTGAAATCGAGCAGGGTATCGTCGAGGTCAAACAGGAATAGCTGGTAGCTCATGGTATGTATTGAAAGCGTGGAAATCTATCTTGCATCGTAGCACGTAGCGCTGAGTTCGGTTGGCCCTTGCCTGTGCGGGCGGTCCGCTACAATTGCTGCCAGAACTGTTACCCTCACTTCACTCCGGCCCATGACCCAGCTCTCCGTCAACGTCAATAAAATCGCCCTGCTGCGCTATTCGCGCGGTAGCAACTCAATCGTAGGGGGCTTGGGCGGCTACGCCGGCCGGCCACTGCAGCCTGAGCTGGACTGGCCGTTCTTCGATGCCGATTTTTCCATGTCGGCACAGATACTGGCGCAGGTGCACGCGCTGACGCCCTCCGCTGCGGTGCAGCTGTGGACGCGCCATGTGTCGGCCCAGCCTGACGAGACGCACCCCATGCAGTTGCGTGAGGGGCATCGCTTGCAGCCGACGGTATCGGGGCCGGACTGGCTGGCCGAATTTGATGCCGTTTCCGAGGAGCACCCCGCACAGCAGGGTCGCGCGGCCGCGTTTCTCTCTTCCCACTTTCATGCTGCCGGGGCGGCACCCGTGTTTTTCATGGCCAGCCGGGCGCTCGCCTATGCGTTGACACCGGCCGCGCTTGCCGCATGCTGGCCTTGCTTGCTGGCCATTTCCGATGAGAGTCCCTTGCTGTACCAGCCAGTGACAGGCAAGTTCGTCTGGTGTCGGCCACATGGGGCGCTGGCGGCTGGCGAGGAGAGCTTAGAGTCAGATTCTTGAGTGGCAATTACATATCCACCCACCAGTTGAGCAAGGTTTCATCATCGTCGTCGTCGAGGTTGACGTAGATATTGGCGAAGTACCATTCCACGCCCGTCGCTGTGCGGAAGGCGTCGAAGGGGCCGTTGACGTTGTAGATGCCGTGGTGTCCCGGCACGCTGAAGGTGAGATTGCCCTTGTACTGGCCATCCATGGTGCCGCCCAGCTGGTTTTGCACATCGCGTTCGAGCTGGTCCACTGCTTCTTGCGGCACGTTGTCGGCATAGACCTGGATGCAGAAGTTGCCGCCGCGCTTTAATACCTCGGCGGGGGCGAGCGGGTCGGCGATGTTGACGATGTCGCCGCGCGCCAGGTTCAGGGTCAGGCCGGGCGAGGCCAGCAGTTCGTAGACGTGCTCGTCAATCTGGCGCGCGGGCAGGGTTTCATATACGGGTCCCTTGCTGTTTTCGCCTGCCAGTACGCGGATGTGCGGCAAGTCTTCGCAATTGATGTCTTCCATTCATTCTTTCATAGTGCCGGAGCGATGTGCTGCGGGTCGCGTCGGATTAGGGTTTATGGCAATATTGTACCGGGTACGTGTCCGCTGGCGGGGTACGCAACGGTGCAAACGAGGAGAGGCAATGGAGAATGTGATGCGGGCAGGTGGCTGCCTATGTGGCGCCGTGCGCTTCGAAGTGACGGGCGAGGGCAGCAATCCGCACAGCTGTTCTTGCCGAAATTGCCAGCAGCACACGGGCGCGCCGACGGTAGCCTGGGTGGAGTTTGCGCGCGATCAAGTGTGCTGGACGGGTGCGGCCGGTGCGCCGGCCACCTACCGTTCTTCCGAATATTCCAGCCGGGCCTTTTGCGCTGTTTGTGGCAGTTCCATCGGCGCCATCGATGATGCGCCCACGGTGGCCTTGCTGGTGGGCAGTTTTGATGACCCCACCCAGATGGCCTTTGCGCCCGAATATCAATCGTTTGAAGATGCCAGGCCGGGCTGGTGGCTGGCCGTCACCAGCCCGGCTGATTAGCCGGGCCAGGCTCGCTGCACTGGCCTGCGGTACTTGTCAGGTACCCAGGATATGAAAAAGGCACGCCGTGGCGTGCCTTTTATCTTGCCTGGCGGTTTGGCGTCAGGCGGCGTGCTTAGAAGCGGTAGCTGGCGCTGATGCGCAGCACCGGATACGCCTTGAAATCCTTGACCTTGTCAGCCAGTTTTTCGTTTTCAGCGGCAACGTCCGTTTTCAGGACGGCGCATACCAGCGGGTCGCAGCCGGTGTTGCGCAGCGAGGTTTTCGGCGAACCTTGGAACAATACGCCGATGTCGCTAGAAATGCCCCAGCCGGCCTCTTTCACCGGGTTGCCCCAGCCGATGCCGATGTAGGGTGCGACCTTGCGGAAATCGATGGTGCCGTCCAGTTGGCCCGCGCTGGCTGCCGTATAGGTGTTGCCGTTCAGTGTGTAGCTGCCGTTTTTGTTCGGCTTGCCTTTGGCATCGATTTTGTTGCCGTTGTACACGACGCCGGCGCTCACGCGGAACGCGCCGTCCATGGGAAAGTAGTCGAGCAGGGCGTCGAAGGTGCGCAGCTTGAGTTTCAGCTTGTAGTCGACGTCTTCGGTGCTGGAGTCGTAGGAGTAATTCAGGAAGCCGACGCCAAAACGGGCATTCAAATTCGATTGCAGCGGCACGCTCAGGTGCGCGCCGAGGCCAGTCGTACCCACGTCGGCGGCGATGGCCATTTCTGCCTGAGCTTGGCTTGCGCAGAACATGCCTGCCAGCAGGGCGGCGATCAAGTGTTGCTGTTTCATGCTTACTGACTCCAGTCGTTAGTCTAATCACGCGATAAATATGCCAATGGAAACTAAAGTTTCCATTGGGTAATTTCAGCGGGAATGATAGAGGCTGGATTGTTGCAAGGCAAGACGAAGTGGGAAATGGTGATGCAAGGTGTTGCTTTTCTGTCGCCCTACCTTGCAACCTGGCTTAATTGTGTGCGCTGATGCCGCTGCGGAACTGTTCGAAACCGGCGCGCGCTGCCTTGTAGCAATTGCCGGCGGCCGCTTCCAGGCCTTCGCGGTCGAGCACTTCGACGGTGCCGCGGCGGTACTGGATCAAGCCTTCGTCCTGTAGCTTGCGGGCTGTGACAGTAACGCTTTCGCGGCGCACGCCCAGCATGTTGGCCATGGTGTCTTGCGTAACCTTCAACTCGTTTGACAGCGAACGGTCAAGGCGGTCCAGCAGCCAGCGGCACAGTTTTTGTTCGATGCTGCAATGACGACCACCCACCACGTTCTGCGCCATTTGCGCAAACATGGCGCTGGTATAGCGCATCAGCAATTGCGCCAGCGCACCGCCTTCATTGAACACTTCGCGCAGAAAGGCTGTTTTCAGGCGGTAGCCGTAGCCGGCCGTTTGCACGATGGCCGTGCAGGTGGCGCGCTCGGCTTCATACAACACCACGCCGGCCACGCCTTCGCGGCCGATGACGGCGATCTCAGTGGTGGCGCCGTCTTCCATCACATACAGCAGGGAAACGATGGCGTTGGTGGGGAAGTACGTGTATTCAATCTTGCCGCCGCAATCGAACAGATGCTTGCCGGCAGGCAAAGCGACCAGTTCCAGTTGGCAAAACAAGCGCTCCAGATCGGCGCGCGACAAGGCGCGCAGCAATTCATTCTGTTGCGCGCCCGTGATGCTGATCATGGGCGTGGCGGGAGCGGCTTGCCAGTTGTGCTGGGTGGCGGCATGGCTATGCGTTGCTGGGGTCAGGTTGCTATAAGCTTTGTACATGGTAGGGCCTCGTCTTCTGATTTTGTTGGATGGCGCTGCTTTTCTGGCTTGCTAGCGTTGTTCTGAATCTTGTATCCACTATAGAACCAGAGGCCGCAGACGGGCATCGGATGAGCCGACGTGCTTATGTAGGCTAGGAACATTGCCTCGTGTCATCCGACTCCTACGCCCGTTCCTTCATTTTTCCCTTTGCACATAACGGTGTCTGCGCAAAAAATACGCCGCGCTGCTCGCTACCCGCGAACTTTGGCCGCATGCAGCGATCAAACCACTCTACGCCGCAGGACGACGGTGATAAAATGTTGCATTGCGGAAATTTGAAGATGCTTGCCTTGGTCGCCTCACCGCCCGCGCCGTGCCTTTGCGAGTGCGCGGCTGTCTTGTCCCGTTTACCCGTTTAATGAAGGAAAGCAAAGCATGAAATGGTTCTTTGATCTGAAAATTGCCACCAAGCTGATCTTGTCGTTTGGCGCCGTGCTCTTGTTGACGGCGGCTTTGGGCGTGTCGGCGATCTTTTCCATGGCGCGCATCAATACCGCGTCGACGGACTTGTCCGACAACTGGATGCCCAGCGTGCTGGCGGCCATGTCCATGCGCAGCGATGTCAGCGATTTCCGCCGCTGGGAACTGGCGCACATGCTGGCCGCGCAGGATGCCGACATGGCGCAGAATGAAGCGCGTATGACGGAAACGCAGGCCAAGCTGAAGGTGGACGGCGACAAATACCGCAGCCTGATTTCCGAACCGGGCGAGAAGGAAGTGTTCGAGCGCTTCCTGGTGCTCAACGATGAATTCCTGCGCCTGCATGCAACCATGCTGAGCCTGTCTCGCGAGATGAAAAAGGAAGAAGCGCGCGCGCTGGCCGTGGGGCCGTCCGCCAAGGTCATGGCGGACATGATGGTGGTTCTCGATAAACTGGTGTCGATTAACACGGACGGCGGCGTGCGATCGAGCGCCAGCGCCGATGCAACCTATGCGGCCTCGCGCGCCAGCCTGATCGGCTTGCTGGTGGGTATTGTCGTCATCGGCATGCTGCTGGCGCTGTGGGTAGCGCGCAGCGTGGCGCGTCCGCTGATCGAGGCGGTCGGCGTAGCGCGCCAGGTGGCGGCCGGCGACTTGACGGCACATATTATTGTGCAATCGCAAGACGAAACGGGGCAATTGATGCAGGCCCTGAAAGACATGAATGCCAGCCTGCAAAGCTTGGTGGGCCAAGTGCGCAGCGGCACCGATACCATCGCCACGGCGTCGAGCCAGATTGCCGCCGGCAATCAGGATTTGTCGTCGCGCACGGAAGAGCAGGCCAGTTCACTGGAAGAGACGGCCTCGTCAATGGAAGAGCTGACTTCGACCGTGAAGCAGAATGCGGACAATGCGCGCCAAGCCAACACCATGGCGCTGACCTCGTCGAGCATCGCCATCGAGGGCGGCAAGGTCGTCGGCGAAGTGGTGGGCACGATGGCGTCGATCAATGCCTCGTCGCGCAAGATCGTCGACATCATCGCCGTTATCGACGGCATTGCTTTCCAGACCAATATCCTGGCCCTGAATGCGGCCGTCGAAGCGGCGCGCGCAGGCGAGCAGGGGCGCGGCTTTGCCGTGGTGGCAACGGAAGTGCGCAACCTGGCGCAACGCTCGGCCGCAGCGGCCAAGGATATCAAGGTCTTGATCGGTGATTCCGTCGAGAAAGTCGAGGCGGGATCGAAACTGGTGGGCCAGGCGGGCCGCACGATGGATGACATCGTTGCCAGCATTACCCGCGTGACGGACATCATGAGCGAAATCACCGCCGCCAGCAGCGAGCAGAGCGCCGGTATCGAGCAAGTCAACCAGGCTATTGCCCAGATGGACCAGGTGACGCAGCAAAATGCGGCGCTGGTCGAAGAGGCGGCAGCAGCGGCCGAATCGATGCAGGAGCAGGCCGCCAGTCTGAGCGCCGTGGTCAGCATCTTCAAGCTCAACGTGCCCAGCGCCTCTGCAAACCGGCCGCGCGCGCCCGTCACCGTCAAGGCGCCGGCAACTGTGGCGCCGGCAGCGGCGCCGCGTCAACTGGCCGGCACGGCGCGTCGCGCGGCGCCAGTCGACGAGTGGGAAAGTTTTTAATTGAATGAAGTTAAGCGCGCTTGCGCGGCTTCTTGATACCTGCGGCGGCCGGTGGGGCAGCGGCTTGCTGGCGCTGTTGCCACGCCCTCAGGGCCTCTTCGTAGGCGGCCAGGTCTTCCTGGTACATTTCCAGTACGCAAAAGGTGCAGCCGCTGTGGCAGCACTCGTCATTGCCCGGTTTGCTGGGCGCTTGCGGTTGCGGATCGTCGGGTAAAGGCGGCGTGGACATGTGAGGGCAGGGACGGCGGAGCAGGCATCGGAGCTGGCATCGAAGTTGGCATCATACGGCATCCCGGCGTGCCGTTGCTGGAACGCTTTTTGCTCAAAAATCACGTTTTCCGTGTACAGTTGCGGTGAATTAGGGTATCGTTTACAGCACTGATATTGTATCTTCTGCGCGCGATGTTCCGCCGGCGCGATCTCCGCCGCCATCGCAGCACATCTCTTCGACGCTCCCGCATACGCCATACAGCATGTCCCGGAGCACAGAGGTGCCGCAAGAGCAATGATCCATGGCTTGCAAGACGGAGCTGCCTGTGCCCCGAAATGTTGTTTATTGAGAAAGCATGGCTTCCGCAGTGCGGAGGCACACCAGAAAATTTATGTCTGAAACCGAATCGACTCCTACGCCCAGCCCGGCGATTGCCCCTGAAGCGGCGCCCGTCGCCGTCGCACCTGCTCCTGCTCCTGCACCCGCCGCATCCGCTGCTCCCAGCCTGACTTTTGCCGACTTTGGCCTCGCGCCTGAAATCCAGCGCGCACTGACCGACCAGGGCTACACCCATCCGACACCGATTCAGGAACAAGCGATCCCCGTGGTGCTGCAAGGCCGCGATGTGATGGGTGCCGCGCAAACGGGCACCGGCAAGACGGCCGGCTTTTCCTTGCCGATCATCCAGTTGCTGATGGCGCATGCCAGCAGCAGCATGTCGCCGGCACGCCACCCGGTACGCGCGCTGATCCTGACGCCGACGCGTGAGCTGGCGGTGCAGGTGGCCGAAAACGTCAAGGCCTACGCCAAGCACACGCCGCTGCGCTCGACCGTCGTCTTCGGCGGCATGGACATGAAGCCGCAAACCGTCATCCTGCGCGGTGGCGTGGAAATCGTCATCGCCACGCCGGGCCGCTTGCTCGATCATATCGAGCAAAGGAACATCAGCCTGAGCCAGGTGCAGATGCTGGTCATGGATGAAGCCGACCGTATGCTGGACATGGGCTTCCTGCCTGATTTGCAGCGCATCATCAACTTGCTGCCGAAGCAGCGTCAGAACCTGATGTTCTCGGCCACGTTCTCGCCAGAAATCAAGAAGCTGGCTGCCACGTTCCTCAACGATCCGCTGACGATTGAAGTGGCGCGCAGTAACCAGACGGCCGACAAGGTCACGCAAGTGGTCTACAAGGTGACGGAAGACCAGAAGCACGCCCTGGTTGCCCATCTGCTGCGCCAGCGCGACCTGAAGCAGGTCATCGTGTTCTCGAACACCAAGATCGGCGCCTCGCGACTGGCCCGCGTGCTGGAACAGGAAGGCATGAGCGCCACGGCGATTCACGGCGACAAGAGCCAGCAGGAACGCATGGCGGCGCTGGAGGCGTTCAAGAAGGGCGAGATCGACGTCCTGGTGGCCACCGACGTGGCGGCGCGCGGCCTGGACATTTCCGACCTGCCTTGCGTTATCAACTTCGACTTGCCGTACAACGCGGAAGACTATGTGCACCGCATTGGCCGCACGGGCCGCGCCGGCGCCTCGGGCGACGCCATTTCGATCTACTCGGATAAAGACGAGCGCTTGCTGGCCGACATCGAGAAACTCATCAAGCAAAGCATCAAGCGCGGCGAATTGACGGGCTTCAATCCGGCTCCTGCCCGCAGCAGCGACAGCGAGCGCCGCCCACCGCGCCGTACCGAAGGTGGCGAAGCGCGTCCGGCGCGCGCCCCCGAGAGCCGCCATGCTGGCGAGAGCCGCGACAGCCGCTCCGCCGAGCGCGGTGCGCGTCCCGCCTTTGGTCCCGGCGCCCGCCGTGAAAAGGCCGATCCCTGGTTCCTGAAGCCGTATGAGCCCGCCAAGGTAGTAGCCCCGGCTGCCGCCAGCATGGCGCCTGCCGCGGCCAAGCCGAAGCAGAAGGTGGCCGCGTTGCTGGGAGGTTTGCTGAAGAGTTGACGCTTTTTTTGTCGCGACTGACTGCTGCCCGTTGTAGTACGGGTAGCAACACGGGTAGCAACGGTCCCTGAATTGATGAATGAAACCCAAAAAGTTTAACGCGGACTTTTTGGGTTTTTTTATGATGAAGATGCTGTGGAATCTACCGTGCGCCGTGATATGGCATTGGTGGGCGTGCGTTAGGAAATTCAGATGCCGTGCCGGCGACAGCCCGATATTTAGGGCTGTCAAACCAGTTGGTGGCGCCGGCGCCGGGTGTGCTATCTCAATCAGCCTTGAAACTGTTGACGGTTATTCTTCCACCAACGACGTCCCAGCACGAAAAAGATAGAAATACCCAAGCCTGCCAGTAGGCTGCCTAACAGGGCTATTGACGTACGTGTTGTCCGATTCATAGGCAGGCTAGGGCCGGCAATAAACCGTGTTTTTTCCAGATAGAGACTAATTGCGGAACTATTATCGACACTGATCTTGTTATAGACTTCCTTGATCGTTTCGTCTTCCATATCCTTGTTGCCAAAAACGGTTTTCTTGATTGGCTCCAGTCCTCGCAGAATGGCTTCGCCAGATTTTGTGCTCTCAGCCAATGCTTTTGCGCGATCATAATACTCTGCGAGTATCATATACTGCTTTTGTTCCCGCTTTGCCTTGTAGATGGCTTCATTCGCTTCCGTAATCTCGACTTCGCTAGTCATCAGTTGGCTAAGTGGTGAGAGGTAGCGCGCTGTATCTTCGGTTATTGATACAAGCTGGCGGGAAGCTTGATTGGCAGCGTCCGGATAGCGTGTAACGATCTGCTTCAGCTTGACCCCTTTGCGCTGATATGAGTCGATCTTCTCCTTGTTTTCAATGATTTTATTATCCAACTTGGTAATGGCAGCGGAAATTTCGGAATTTTTGAAGCGTAAAATATCCGTATAAATCATGTAGACAATTGTGTCGACTGTATATCGTCCAAGCAAGCTCACCGCTTGTTGCGCGCTTTCCGGTGTCTTGGCCGCATAGTTGATGGAAACTGCGATGACATTGTTGTCGGCATCCTTGGTACTACTCATCAATTCTTTTGCATCAAGCTTGGTGAACGGAAAGATAGGTTCGATCACCTTTGCAATCCCCCCGCGTGAGGAAAATGTCTGACTTAAAGCGATAACAGTAGGGTCATTTTCCATATTGTTTTGCCTGACAAATTCGGAAAAACGTTCGCTGGTGTTTAATGGTGAGGAGTAGCGCTTGTAGTCAGCCAAAGCGATACCCGGTGCTTGTTCTTTTATTTCTTTTCCGTCTTTCTCTATTTTCTTTTCAGGAATGGCGCCGCCAAATTGTAAAAAACCTTCACTTTGGTATCTTCCAAGAAATAAGGCGCCGGAAGTGCCGAGTACTGTCACCAAAGCAGTTCCCGCTATGATCACGCCGCGCGATTGCCATAAGATAGTCAGGAAATTTGTCAAATTGAAGTCATCATCTTCAACGTAAAATTCCGTTTCATTCAATTTGTCATGTTTTTCCATAATTTCTCTTTTTTAATTTTTCAGCTCGCCACTTTTTAAGATAAAAAGTGTAGGGATGTTTCAAAGGACTAACCTGCTATATCGCTCAATCCAGCCTGAAGATGCCGTGGCCTGAATGGGATGTGTTCGGTACTGCTATTCTTGATGAGTAGGTTGATTTCTATTGAGTGGAGACATTCGGCGTCAAGGGCAATAAGCGAAGTCAATTTCTTTCGAGGCTCGTTTTTCGGAGAACAGATTTTTTCACAAAATATTATAGGGAATAATGGGAGGCGTGAAAATAGGTATTTGTTACAATTTGTTAGCTTCCTTGTCTTGCTGCCTACACCCTCCCCTCTCCCTTTCTATTCAAAGCAGTCTTCAGTTAGGCGCTCCGTTCATGTCAAAAAATTGGTATCGTTGAACGATGGCGACTTATCTTGTTGTGTAGCCTGTTGACGCTGCTGTTCCGTCCAGATCAGGTCTTCGATACCACATTGCGGTACATATTCGTGAACAGCTCGCAGCAGCAGATTACGTAGCGCCTCGAAATTGAAGTTATTGCATGCAAGATCCATTTCATCCAAGATCTTTTTCAAATCTTGCCAAGGTACTTCGGACTCTTCTGCCCGCATGATGAGCGGATGCTCAGTGCCTTCTACATTGCCCCCAATCAATAACTCTTCATAGAGCTTTTCGCCGGGCCGCAGACCAACATGCTGTATTTCGATGCCATCTGGGGCTGACTTGCTCTTCACTTCCAGGCCACTCAAATGGATCATGCGTTCAGCCAGATCCATGATCTTCACGGGCTCACCCATGTCAAGAACGAACACATCGCCGCCGGTGCCCATGGCGCCGGCCTGCAGGACAAGTTGGGCGGCCTCTGGAATGGTCATGAAATAGCGTGTGATTTCCGGATGCGTCAGCGTGATGGGACCGCCGGCCTCAATCTGCCGGCGGAACAAGGGAACGACGGAGCCAGACGAACCCAGGACATTGCCAAAACGCACCATGCAAAAGCGCGTGTGGCTCTGTTCGCGTGTAAATGCCTGCAAAATGAGTTCCGCAAGGCGCTTGGTCGTGCCCATCACATTGGTCGGGCGTACCGCTTTGTCCGTGGAAATCAGGACAAAATATTTGACATTGGCCGCCATCGCCGCCTTGGCAATGCTGAGCGTGCCGAAAACATTGTTACGTACTCCCTCAATGGGGTTATGTTCTACCAACGGCACGTGTTTGTAGGCCGCCGCATGATACAGCGTCTCCACCGAAAAGGACCGCAAGATGCGCTGACATTTTTCGGTATCGAGCACGCTGCCGAGGAAGGGCAGTATGTCAACTCCCAGCTCATATCCTTCATTGATGCTTTTTAACTCCTGCTTGATGGAATACAGAGCAAATTCGGACATGTCCAGCAAGACGAGGCGCGAAGGTTTCAATCGGATGATCTGGCGACACAGTTCGGAACCGATTGAGCCACCAGCGCCCGTTACCATGACGGATTTTCCGATAATGCAACTTGATATCAGCGACAGATCGGGCGATACCTGGTCACGGCCCAGCAAATCTTCAATTTCGATGTCGCGGACATCTTGCACGCGTAACTCGCCACTGACCAAGCTTTCCACGGGCGGGGTAACTTTGATTTTCACTTTCAGGTGTTCAAGGCTATTGAGGATTTTTTTCTGTTCGCTTTTGTTCAAGGCAGGCATGGCCAGCAGTATCTCGTTCACCCCATATTTCTCGATTACGTCGGCAAGTGCATTGACCGGATGGACTTTGATGCCAGAAATAGTTGCATCGCGCAATTCTTTCATATCATCAATGAACGCCACTGGCAGGTACTCGCGGCCTGCACGCAAGGCGCTGGCCAATTGCACGCCCGCTTTGCCTGCGCCATAAATGGCAACGCGAGTATAGCGACGTCCCATTTGGTGTAGTAGCACACCCCGTGCGAGAAAGCGGCTGGCCACCACGTAGGTCAAGGCACTCACCCAGTAAATACCAAATACGCCGCGTGAGACTCCTGCCATATGTGTCAATAGCCCCGCTAATGCCAGTAAAACAGCGACCGACAGCGTGACACCGAAGACGACCACATACACGATTTTCTGATCGATGAAGCGGATGACGGCACGGTACAGGCCAATTTTGATAAAGATGGGGATGGCGACGATGGGTGCCGCAACGATGATCCAAAAATAGCTGAGGAACAAGTTCAGGTTAACGACATCGTAACGCAAAATAATCGCCAGACAAAAGGTCAATGGCAAGAATATCAAATCAGCTGTAACAGCAATGAGCTGTTTTTTAAAGCGTGATAAATCAATAATTAATTTCATTTTGACGAATAATTACTTTAGAAAGGATAAGGGTTAGCATTGGTTTTACTGCATATCGTTGGAACATTGCAAGAACCATACTTTTTCCAATGTAAAACTCATCAATGTGTGACGCCATCACGGCGTACTACCTTGAGTGCCGTCAGGATGATAATTTTCAAGTCGAATAAGAATGATTGCTGCTGCATATAGGTCAGATCAAGTTTGACCTTTTCCGGAATCGGCAATTCATCGCGGCCATTTATCTGTGCCCAGCCGGTCAGGCCGGGCAGTATGCGGTCGACGCCGTACTCGGTCCGCAGCGCGATCAAATCCTGTTGGTTGAACAGAGCAGGACGGGGGCCGACAAAACTCATGTCGCCGCGCAGAATACTCCACAATTGCGGTAACTCGTCAAGGCTGGACTTGCGCAGGAAGGAGCCTATTGGCGTGAGGAACTGTCCAGGATTACTTAGCAAGTGCGTTGCCACAGCCGGTGTATCTATACGCATCGTACGGAACTTTGGCATGCGGAAGATCTTGTTACGCACTCCGACCCGATCCGACCAGTAAATGGCAGGGCCTGGGGAGGTCTGCTTGACAAGTATGGCTACGATGAGAATAGGGATGGCAAAGGCCAGCAGCAGCACGGCCGAAAGGGCGAAATCAAATAATCTTTTCATTGGAGTATTCTTATTGTTTTGAAGTAAAAGAAGTCACCGTCTTATTGATGGTGTCCTGCATTGCATAGGGAGGCTGCCAGTTCAGTGTGCGTTTGGTCTCGCTAATATCAACCTGCAAGGAGTCAAGCAGCCGGCTCGCATCTATCGATTTTCCTGCCAAGCGCGCCAACGCCACAATCAGGATGGGAGGAATGGGTATCAGCCAAATATGTTTTTTCATACCGTTTGCCAACATGCGCAGTAACTGTACGATGCTGACATCGTGGTCATCAGACACAAGGAATATTTTCCCCGGTGCCTGTGCATGCCATGTGCTGAGCGTAATCAAATCAACAAAATTCTCCAGTGCAACCATACTGCGGGCATTGTGTACGGCGCCGAATGGTAATGGTACACCGCGCTGTACCAAACGTATCAATCGTTCAAAATTAGCGCGTACGCCGGGCCCATAGATCAGCGGTGGGCGCAGAATAACGATTTCCATGCCCGTTTCTCGTCCAATGGCCAGCAGGGCCTGTTCGGCTTCGTATTTGGATCTGCCGTAGGGGTCTTGTGGATTCGCAGCATCACTGGCCTGGAAAGGGTGTCCAGGCAGCGTCTGCTCCCCATTCACCTTTAAAGAACTGATGAAGATGAATCTGCGGATGCCGGCATCAGCTGCCTGGCGGGCCACATTGATGCTGCCTTGCACGTTGATACGACGAAACTCATCCGCAGGAGACGCTGCCGTGTCTCGCATGACGTGGACTCTGGCAGCAAGATGAATGACCACCTCCACACCGTTGAGCGCCGCGCGCCAGTCCTGCGTTTCAAGCGCATCGTCGCACTGGAAGAACGTCATGTTTGGCGCCGCGCATGGGATGTGGCTACGCGCAGCGCACACCACGCGCGTTCCGGCCTGTACGCCAAGGTGCTGTGTCAATGCCCTGCCGACAAAACCCGAGGCACCCGTCACAAGAAAACTGCGGGGATTAAAAGATGTGTGCATAGCCGCTCGAAATTCTGTCCCATGTATACAATTGATCCGCCAATTGTTTCATCTGCTGTCCCAAGAGCGTCAGCTTGGCCTCATCCAGGCTGTTCAGCAGTTCAGTTAATTCCGCTGACGTGTCAAAAAAATAAGCCTGCTGGTTGGTAGTTTCGCGGTTGAAGATGCAGCCATAGGCAAGCACTGGCAAGCCCAGGCTCATCGCTTCGACCAAGGATGGATTGGTTCCGCCGGCGCTGTGGCCGTGGACATACACTTTGCAAGCAGCGCGTAACTGATTCAGGATAGTGTGATCGTAGATTGGGTCGAGTAAATGTAAATGGGTAATGCCGGCATACTTTTGTCGTAATTGCTTGCCATATTCGCTATTGTCCCAGTTCCCCACGATGACAAGATCCATCGTGGGAGCGCTGGCGAATGCCTCGATAATCATGTCGATATTATTTTCGGGTTCGATGCGGCATACTTTAAATGCGTATTTCACGCGATCGAGTTTATATTTTTCCAGTATGGCATTGTCCCGCTGTGGACGTACTGCATGGTCGCCACCATAGGCGATCAGTGCACTATCGCGTCCATATTGCGTTTTGACATAATCTTGAATTGCTTTGTTGTCGGTCACGACTTGGTCTGCATAGCGCACGGCGGCTGACTCCGATAGTTTCAGGAACCATTTGGCAAAGCCGCTCCATTTGGCCCGGCGCCACTCGAGACCATCAATATTGATGATAAATTTTTTGCGCGACATGAGCTTCAGCACAGGCATGAAGACGCAGCCGGAAACCCCCAAGACCACGATCGTATCGGCATAACGGATGGCTTTCAACATCGACCACAGGTCATAGATGATGCTCTGCATGCCGTTGGCATCCAGGTTGATGTAGACCAGCTTGGCGCTATTATAGGTTGCCAGTTTCTCCGGGTATTTTTCAGCGCAGCAATACACGGTGAAATCGAAGGAGGTGGACAAGCGCGCTGTCAGGTGGTCAACAAGTGTTTCCCAGCCTCCGTATTTGGCTGGTAATCCGACGGAACCTACGATAGCGATTTTTTTCATATTAATGTGAACCTGTTTTTTTTGTTGCAAGAAAACTTGAGAAATAACCTAACACGATGTAACAGAATACGGATTCATTGCTGAAGATGCCGCAGATGACCATGTTGGACAGTAACAGTCCTGCGATGCTGCCGAGTATCATCATCCGGCCATGGGGGGCAGCGCAGTGTTTTGCACGTTTGTACATTTTTAGTAAAAAAATGAGATAACACAGCAGGCCAGCCAGTCCGCTCTTGACGAGAATGTAAAGATAGCCATTATGCATCCATGGAATTTCCGAGTATTCGGCGCCGCCCAAGGGAACCGGAAAGTCGAGATGGACTAATGCGCCAAATCCACCACCAAAAATCTCGTTAAGGATTGGATAGTTCTTGAATTCGCGAAATGCCGCAAAAATTTCGTAGGCGCGATAGCTGGTACCGATGTCTTCCGGATTCCATTCCTCATTAAAATGCAGTTCTGATATTGCTTTATGCAGTGTTTCACCGATCAAATCATATAAGCCAAACGCGCCTGCAACGGCCGCGGCAAGAATGAAAAGGGCCAAGGCGCGCCACATTATTTTGGCGTCGAAAATTTTTCTTCCGGAGAGAAGAAAAAAAGCCGCCAGAATAAGAACATAGGTGCGCGAAAACTGGGCGAGAAAAACGGCATGTACGGCAATAAACCAGGGACTGTGCAATACTTGTTTCCAGGATTTTCGTTTTTCATGCAGTATTACAATACAGTAAACCAACAGGAAACTACCAGGGCTGATAAAATCACGTATTTGTAGCACCCCAATAAAACCCATTTCAAGCCAGAAGAAACACAGCAGCAGAAAAAATATAACACAATATATTTTCGAATAGCCATAAATCAGCTGGCGTATATTCCCACCTTGCTTGAAAAATCTTTTCCCTGCCAGAAAGTAAATGTACGGAATTAGAAAAAATAAAATATCCCGAACCGTATCAGCCAGCTGGTTCTTCCATGCAAAGAGCAGGCCAATGATGCATGGCAGCAACAAGTAGAGTTCCAGCTTCTCACCGCGATAGCGCCAGACCTTTTTCACCGGTAGCATGATATAAAGCGCCGTCAAAAACAGGCTTCCCAGTTTTAGATAGTTGGAACTGAAAAAGAGACCGAGTACAGATAGCAAGAGGCCCCAGAATAGCAATTGCGAAGGCGCACCGATCTGACGTGGCGTGTGGATTATTTTACCGATTAACAAACTATTTCCCGTGATATTGGAGGGGCACGTCTTTAAAATGAAGACAAGTGTATTGGTAGCATCATCGCAGTTTCCTCAGGAGCCCCCTGAGCGCTTGGGAAAACTTTTCTTGTGAAAAATTGTCAGCTCTGACGCGTGCCGCTTTCGACATGGAATGGCACAGGGCGGTATCGTCTGCAAGGGCCAACGTTCTTTGTTTTAACAGGGCAAAGTCACGTGAGTCGACCAGAAATCCTTCCTGCATGTCGTTTACCAGCTCTGCAGGCCCACCCAATGGCGGTACAAGCACGGGTATACCAAAGGCCATGCCTTCCAGCACCGTGAGTCCGAAAGTTTCAATCCAGCTATCCACCCGCGAGAGGTTGAGCAGCATTCCAGCACGCTGATAAAACATGGCAGGATTGTCGGTGCGAGGATATACGCGCAGATTGGGCGTTATTGGCATATGGGCAAAATATTGCGTGATGGCCGCCTGATCGTCGTTGACCACTAGTTCGAATTGGACATCTTTACGGTCGATAATCGCGGCGGCGAGTGCCACCATTTCCGGCACACCCTTGTAATCGCGCAGGGATGCCAGCATCAGTATCGTAAAGATGCCATCGTGACGCGGTTGATAATTGGCTTGAGCCGCGATTGCCGTGAAGTCCGCATCGAGCGTATTGTAGATTTGCATGGCCGCCACGCCGGCGATTGGCAGGGCTTCTGCGTGCGACTTCGACACATAAATATTATAGGCCGAGCATATGCGCGCGATCGTGCAGAGCAATAGACGCAGGGGCTTGGGTTCTATGGATATCTCATGAACATGATAGATGACTTTGCGCCCAGTGAGCTTGCCATATAGTGCCCCACCGAAAGGCAGCAGAGTATTCACATAAATCACGGCATCTTTGGCTATGTTGCGTTGGCATAGCAAGGAAAACAGCAGAAATATCTGGCTGAGTATTAGATTGCAGAGAGTAATGATACGGAACCGCGAACGGTGGTACCAATAACGGCTGATTGGAATGCCGCAAGTTTCCAAGACGCCACGGCCCTGGGAGCCAACAAAGAGTATTGCGCGAGCGGGGTCGTCAATCAATGCCCTGATGGTACCCCGCAGTACTCGTGGACTGCCGGACGCATCATTTAGCAAATGGCAGAAGACTAGGCCGATTTTTACGGGCTCCGTAGGGGAGACAGGAGGTATCTGCGTCATGCGATGAGTGATTTTAATTTACGTGCAGGAACGCCGCCATATACGGCGTTGCCTTCATATTTCCCCGCAGTGACAACCGCGCCAGCGGCAATTACGGTATTGTCGCCAATGTCAGCACCATCCAGGATGGTGGCCTTGGCGCCGATCCAGCAGTTGTTCCCTATGCGTATGCCTTGCTGAGTGACGCCTTGCAGACGGATGGGGATGCCGCTGCTCTCAAAATTGTGATTTTCAGAATGCATGCTGACAAAATTGCCCAGTATGGTGTCATTGCCGATGCTAATGCCGCCCGCACAGCCAAGGAAACTGAAGGAGCCAATTCCTACATTATTTCCTGCGGAGAAACCCTTGCCCAAGGTTGCCAGCGATCCGGTGCATTCAATGGATGCACCACGTCCTAGGGAAAAGTTATCCCCCAGATGAATTCCATTGCGCGACAGTGCATCCACATAGCATTGGGACGAAAATTTGATGAAGCGGCCAGTATGGATTTTCGATGCACACAAAATCTCTGTCTTCTTGCCGACGAAAATGCGCGCGTTCAGGCGTCGAAACACGAGAATCCCGCGCAAGAGGTCAATGACCTTGCCAGAGAAAAAACGCAGTAGATAGGCCTTGGGAACGTCAGGATCGATGGCGAATTTCTCTTTTCTTGCGCGTGACGCCAGCGTTGAAAAAAAATCACTCATGCGTCACCTTTTCATAGATGTCGCGTACCTGGCGTATTGTCACATCCCAGTGCAGTTCCGCTTGGCGCCGCAAGACATTAGTTTTCATGTGGTCGAGAGCCGCATGATTGTTCAGACAAAATGCCATATGCTCTGCTATCTGCTCAATGATTTTCTCCACGGTGTTGAGCGTTACCTTGAAACCAGTTTCTGCCGTTATCAGGTCGCGTGCGCCAAACTGGTCGAGCGCGATGCTGGGCAAGCCCATTTCAAACGCCTCCAGCAATACGGTGGGATTGCTGTCCATCATTGACGGCATGACGTGTACATCGGCTTCACGCATGATGTCCAGCACTTGCTCACGCGGCACCTGTCCATGCCATATTATCCGCTGATCCAGTTTCAACGCAGTGGATTGTGCTTGCAGCGCCGCCTTGCACGGTCCGTCACCGATGATATGCAGACGCCAGTCCTGTCGCGTAGACAAGTGATTCAGGGCGCTCAGCACAAGGTTCAGAGCCTTGAGTTCGTCGATTCTGCCAGCCCAGACAAATTGCACTTCGCTACCTGTCGGCTTGATCGCACCCCGTAGATTCAAGAGCGAGTTTTCACGAATGATCTGGCAATCCACATGCAGAAAATGTTGAAGATTATCGCGATCAGCCGAGGTGGCCGAAAAAATTGCCTTTGCTGCCTTTGCTGCATTCTTGACGCGTGCTGAGTATTGCAGGAAATAGCTATTTGTCCAGTTTCTCAACTTGTGTCGAAGATAGTTTCCTTTGCCCAAGATAGGGAAAAATATATCGTTTAAGTTCGAAGTTCCGCCGACCGGGCCCCAGACAAAGGGTAGATCGAGCTTCCACAAAAAACCCGGATGTCGGAATCCTATAGTGTTCAACTGATGTACCAGGCTGTAATTTTCATTTGCTTGCATTCTTCTTGCGGTGGTCAGTACCTGACGTTGCCACAACATGTAAGAAAAGGAAAAGAAAAGAGGAGTGATCGAGCGGTTCATCCAGTCGAAAAAACGCACCAGTCGGTTCGGTTCGATATACACATAGTTGACGCCATCATCTGGATTGCTTTGGCGATATTGAAGCATCGCATCACGATTTCCCATGCAGACACCGGATGTTCCGTACATCACGGTAATGTCATAAAACGCGCTCAGCTTGGAAACGAAATTCCATCCTACGCCAAATTCGGAGCCTGAATACGGTGAAATGGCGTAAGCGGCAATGAGTATCTTTTTCTTCGGCGAATTTATTTTTATCATAAAAATATTATTTAATTATGTTATTGAATTCGAATTTAAATTCAATTATTTTTTCCGAGAAAAGAGAAAGCAAAGGCGCAATGCAAGTCTGCTTAGGTGAAAAAATGGTATGGCTGGCAGTTCACTCAAATCATGTTCCCGGCGCAGGCGGGGGAGATCAAGCTCTATATTCCAGAAGTTTTTATATTGTTTTATCGTGGTCAATGCATAGAATTGTGCATAAAGACGTAACAGTGATGGTGGCACATTGACATATTTTTCCAGCGCGCTACGCAATTCTATATTTTTCACAATAAATCCTTCGCCGGTGGCTGGATTGGCGGTTTCATTTTCGTGAATACGATAATACGCCAGAGTCTTGTTCAGCCTACTTGCACCGAAGTGCAGGAAATACATTGTGAAAAATACATAATCCGAACTCGGAAAGGCGGACGCCTTGTAGCCACCGATTTGCATGGCGTGACTACGTTTGAAAATCAGGCCAAGGGCACTCGAGGGTGCATCCATATAGACGTGGGAAATTGGAATTCGGCTCAAATGCGGAAAAAACCACGTATTCTTGATATTTTTCAGGCTTTGTTTGACTCTGTTTTTGAGTTGCTGGTTAGCATTGCCACGGGCATCCATGAAAATAGATCGGCAGTATAGCAGGCTGATCGAAGTATCTTTGTTCAACACTGAGAACATTTCAGCGACAAAATCTGGATGCAATAAATCATCATCATTCAAAATGGAAATCCATTCGCTGCGCGCCAGTTCAATACAGCGGTTCCAATTGCCAAACATGCCCAGGTTCTCACTGTTGCGGAACAGGCGTAGGCGAGCATCGCCAAATTGACGAATCAGCTCGTCGACTTGCTGGCTCATTGAATGATCGTTGTCCACCACGACGATCTCGAAGTCGATATCGCTTGCCTGGGCCAGTACCGAACGAATCGCCTGTGCCAGCATATCTGGGCGGCGATAGGTCGGAATCATGATGGACAGTGTTGGCACGACGTGCTTGCCACCATCAATGATGAGTGACGAAGGACGATCTGCACAAATGGCAAACTGGTCTTCAATATCAAGAATGTTCAAACGTTACACTTTCATTTGATGGTGCGAGGAGGCCGCAGGCGACGCTGTATTGCGATACAGTTCGAGCCAGACCATATATGGCCATTTCCAATTGTTATAGATGAGTTGTACTGTAAATTGACTTGCAATGAGCCACGTCAGGCCCATTCCTCCGAATCGCAGGCCTAGCCATGAGAGCGTTACAATAGCCATCCCAGAAACGAGTGCTGGTTTGACAAATGGCACACGGTTACCGGTGACAATGACGCTGGCAGCCAATGAGTGGTTCAATTCCAGCAGGACCATGATCCCAACCCAAATCAATAGCGGTAATGCTACCAGTCCGGTTTGACCGCCGATCCATTTAATCATGGCCGGGCCAAAACATACTAGGATGACTGCTCCACAGAGAAAGATCCCGAGTGCATAGCTGATGCCCAGTTGTATTGTATGACGCAGGCGCTCGGGTTCATTGGCGACACGGTATTGTGCAAGTTTAGGTTGCTGTATATTGAACAAAACCATCGACATATTTTGCAAGACGGAATAGACCTGCAGCGTCAATGCATACGCGGCGGTGGTGGCCAAGCCCAGATAGGCTGACGATAGCAGGGTATTGGCTCTTAGTATCAAGAAGGCGCCTATGACCCCAAGGCCCATGCGCCAGGCGTTATGCCAGAGAATGCCGAAAATATCACGCGTGGAGATGCTGGATGGCGGCGCCTGATGCAGGGCTGCCTGAAAAGACTGGTCGTGAAAATAATACCAGCTGAGCCAGCGTCCAATGAGCGCCGAAACAAGGTATCCCAACGCCACCGCTAGTAAGGTCAGTCCGCATTGCAAAAGTATGGCCGTGACAATCACGAAGCCGAGATTGGATAGAGCACTCGATTTGTAGAAGGCGGAATACAGGCCGCGGCCTTGCAGCAACGGCGTATAGTATTTGTAATACAGATTGATTACTGTAGCAACAACAAACACGCCCCAGGCAAGCAATACTTCTTGCGTGGCGATCTGCCCTTGCGATACATGCACGATATACCAGCTACCCAGCGTGGCCAGCAAGACGAAGGCGCAACTGGCCAATACCATGAAGATGTGCCGTGCTGCGTGAATGATGGCGTTGAACAGGCTATAGTCGACAGGGGAAGGTGTGCTTAGCACCTCGAAACCATCCTTGAGCAGCCGTTTCGCGCCGCCCAGGACATAACTGACATTGCGCGCAAGCGTGGGCGTGAATCCGAGGTCGAGCATCGTCACCAGAGCCGATATCGTCATGAAGACATACCAGATGCCTAGCTCGGCACTACTCAGTTTTCTCAGTAATAATGGCAGAACCAGCAAAGCTGCCCCGTACTGTAAAAACTGAGACAGATAGCCCCAGAGCATGTCTTTTTTCATTTACTTTGCCCGACCAGCAAGCCGTCGATGAGCGTGTCGGCTTCCATGCGTGCGATCCCCTGCTGCAACGTAATATGTGGTTGCCAACCTGGCAGGCGTGGCTGATGTGTACACGGTTGCATGGTTTCACGTGGACGGTAGGGAAGGCCACCCCATTCGATCTGCAGGTCTTTACCTACGACGGCGCCGTAGACCTGCACTAGCTCTTTCAATGTCAGACGTTCGGGGTTGCTGACGGCATAGCATTCCGCTGCGCTAACCGCCGGGAGGCGGTGCATGGCCAAAAGATAGGCATCAAGTACGTCATCGATGTACACGAGGTCGAGCAGTTGCTCTCCCGGCGACATACGTAGGTTGACGCCGCTGCGGGCTGTCTTGCGCAACAGGCTGAACAATTTTGCACGGGTATCGCCGGGGCCGTAAGTGTCGAACAGCTTCAATGTGATGGCCTGAAAACCATGCGCTGATACATAATAAGCCAGCAAATCCTCAAATGCTTGTTTGGTCGCCGCATACAGGTTAACAGGGTTGTATGCAGCGTCCTCAAAGTGCTGCCAGGACGTGCCGGTATTAACCAGGCGACGCAGGCCCAACTGTTGCATGGCCTCAAGCAACTGTGTCGGCATGCCGAGATTTGACTCGATCAGGCGGGTCACGTCTTCCGGTTTATGCTGTGCCAGGAACAAGGAGGCCACGTGACACACGACGTCTGGCTGAGTTTGCGCCAGTGCAGCATATAAGGAGAGGTAGCTGCCATCATGGATATGCACGTTAATCTTTGGTAAAGCGTCATGCAATACGCTGAGATCAGAGTGCTGACGTACCAGGATTGCAACCTCGTGATTATCGCCAAGCAGACGTTTGACCAGCTGACTGCCTATAAAACCGGTAGCGCCAGTAAGAAATACTTTCACGGAAGATATCCTATTAAAACGGAGAAGTGAAATCGGCAAAGACGCCGTGCTGCTCATCGCGCGCCGACAGGAGCGGTCGCGTCACTTGCCAATCGAATCCGAAGCTGTTCCAGTGGATGCCGCAGTCGGCAGACGGGGTGTGCACCGTGCTGGTCTTGTACAGCATCAGCGCTTCCTCTGTCAGCGCAACAAAACCATGGGCTATTCCTTTGGGAATAAAGACCATCAGGCCGTTTTCTCCAGACAGGTCGACGGAAGCTACTTTGCCGTAACTTGGTCCTTTTCGTAGGTCTAGCAGCACATCGCGGACGGCGCCGTGGGTACAGTAAACCAGCTTGTCATGATCGTGCGGTGGCAGCTGAAAGTGCATGCCGCGAATTACGTCCTTGCGTGAAATAGAATAGAACTCCTCTTGGATATCTAGATTGGCACCTAAACTTTTGCAAATACCTTCATGATAGGTTTTAACAAAGGTGCCACGCGCATCTTCAAAGCGGCTAGGCTCAAGCAAAAAACAGGTGGGAAGGAGTTCTTTTAGTAGTTTCATAATGTAATTTAGAAATTCACACCAAAGAATTCTTCAATCTTGCTGATCGAGAAGTCCATCATTTCCTTGGTCAAACCCGGGAAGACGCCAATCCACAGCGTGTCGTGCATGATGCGGTCGGTATTCGTCAGCTCGCCCGAGACGCGGTAGTTACGCCCGATCATGTACGGCTGGCGTGTCAGGTTGCCGGCGAACAGCAGGCGGGTACCAATCTTGTTTTGATCGAGGAACGTCAGCAGGTTGACCCGGTCCACATTGGCTTCCGGGCGCAACGTGATCGGGAAGCCGAACCACGATGGATCCGAGTTTGGCGTCGCCTCAGGCAGGATCAGGAACTCCGCACAGCTTTGCAAGCCGTTTTTCATGTAGTTGAAATTGTCTTTGCGCGCCTGCACAAAACCGGCCGCGCGGTCCATCTGCGCCAGGCCGCAAGCGGCCTGCATGTCGGTGATTTTCAGGTTGTAGCCCAGGTGGCTGTAGGTGTACTTGTGGTCGTAGCCGTCCGGCAGCGTGCCCAGCTTGCAGCAGAAGCGTTGGCCGCAGGTGTTGTCCTTGCCCGGCGCGCAATAGCAGTCGCGGCCCCAGTCGCGGAACGATTCGGCAATCGCTTTCAGTTCCGGATTGTTGGTAAACACTGCGCCGCCTTCGCCCATGGTGATGTGGTGCGCAGGGTAGAAACTCATGGTGCCGATATCGCCGAAAGTACCGCACATCTGGCCATTATATGTGGCGCCCAGGGCGTCACAGCAATCTTCAACCAGCCACAAATTGTATTTCTTGCACAGCGCGACGATGACTTCCAGGTTGAACGGATTGCCCAAGGTATGCGCCAGCATGATGGCCTTGGTCTTGTCCGTGATGGCCGCCTCGATCTTGGAGGCATCAATATTGTAGGTGCCCAGTTCCACGTCGACGAACACGGGCACGGCGCCAAACTGCAAAATAGGATTGACGGTGGTCGGGAAGCCCGCCGCCACACCGATGACTTCGTCACCAGGCTGGATGGCGCGCGCGCCCAGTTTTGGCGACGTCAGCGCCGAGAAGGCCACAAGGTTGGCCGACGAACCAGAGTTGACCGTGATCAGAAATTCGACGCCGATGAACTTGGCCAGGCGCTGTTCGAATTCGTCATTGAAACGGCCCGTGGTCAGCCAGGCGTCCAGCGAGGCTTCGACCATCAGGCCCATCTCAGGGGCGCCAACGACTTTACCGGCTGGTGGAATCACCGTTACGCCCGGTTCGAATGGTTTCGGTACGCTGGCCAGTGCGCCATATTGCGCCACCAGGGCAGCGATCTGTTCGCGGATTTGTTGTTGGGTCAGTTCTTCGTTCATGATACAGCCTTCAATTTGTTGGGTAATTTATTAGGTATTTTGATAGGTGGCGATTTGCGCCAGGGTGAACACACGCATGTCTGCACCCTGGTCGCACGCCTTATGCCACTCGACAATTTTGGCGATGGTCTGGCCAATGTCCCAGCGCGGATGCCAGCCCAGCTGGCCACGTGCTTTGGAGCAATCGAGCTTCAGATAGGTCGCTTCGTGCGGATGTTCCTGGCCGTCGAGCGACCATGAGGCTCCAGCGCCCCATTCTTGCGTCATGCGCTCGATAATCCATTCAACGGGTTTGGCGTCGGTATCGTGCGGACCGAAGTTCCAGCCCTCGGCATGCACGGGGCCTTCCGTATACAGTTTTTCCGCCAGCGTCAGATAACCGCTCAGCGGCTCGAGCACATGCTGCCACGGGCGGATGGCGTGAGGATTGCGGATCAGCACCGGCTCACCAGCGCCGATGGCGCGCAGCATATCCGGAATCAGACGATCCAGCGCCCAGTCGCCACCGCCGATGACATTGCCAGCACGACCGCTGCCCAGGGCAACGCCATGTTCTGCGTACTTGTTGGCATTGAAAAAAGAACTACGATAGCCGGCCGTCACGAGTTCCGCACAGCCCTTGCTGTTGCTATACGGGTCATAACCGCCCATGGCTTCGTTTTCGCGGTAGCCCCAAGGCCACTCGCGGTTTTCGTAGCATTTGTCGCTGGTGACATTCACCACCGCGCGCACGCCTGGCGTGGCACGCACGGCTTCGAGCAGGTTGACCACGCCCATCACGTTGGTGGCATACGTTTCCACCGGGTTCACGTACGAGTAGCGCACCAGCGGCTGTGCCGCCATGTGAATCACGATGTCCGGGCGCGCGGCAGCCATGGCGCGTTTGATGGCGTCGCCATCGCGCACGTCGCCAATGACCGACTGCATGCCGTGCGCCACATTGGCCACCTCAAACAGGCTGGGCTTAGTCGGCGCTTCCAACGCATAGCCGGTCACGTCGGCACCAAGCTGCTGCAGCCACAGGCTCAGCCAACCGCCCTTGAAGCCGGTATGCCCCGTGAGGAAAACACGCTTTCCTTGCCAGAATGCGGGATTCATAAAATCGCCTTCCAGGGCGCCTTGCCCGATTGCCACAGCTCTTCCAGATGAATCTTGTCGCGCAAGGTATCCATCGGTTGCCAGAATCCATGGTGGAAGAAGGCATTCATTTCACCTTGTTTGGCCAGGCTCTCCATCGGTTCCTTTTCCCAGACGGTAGCATCATTACTGATGAAGTCGATGACTTTTGGAGAAAGGACAAAATAGCCGCCATTGATCCAGGCACCGTCCCCTTGCGGCTTTTCCTGGAAACTGTTGATCTTGTGGCCGTCCAGGCTCAGGGCGCCAAAGCG
This sequence comes from Janthinobacterium lividum, assembly GCF_023509035.1. NCBI lineage: Bacteria > Pseudomonadati > Pseudomonadota > Betaproteobacteria > Burkholderiales > Oxalobacteraceae > Janthinobacterium > Janthinobacterium lividum. Next base: position 2,111,775 of record NZ_CP075583.1, read on the forward strand.
GCCTGGTGGCTGGGTCGCGGTGACGGTGGCGAGCTTGCCATTCGTGCGGTGGAAGTCGACCAGCGCGCTGATGTCGACATCGCTGACACCGTCGCCATAGGTGAAGCAGAACATTTCTTCATCATTCAGATATTGGCGGACGCGCTTCAATCGGCCCCCCGTCATGGTTTCGTCACCGGTATCGACCAGGGTGACCTTCCAGGGCTCGGCATTGCGTGCGTGTACCTCCATCTGATTGTTTTGCATATCGAAAGTGACATCGGAGGTATGCAAAAAATAATTGGCGAAATATTCCTTGATCACATAGCCCTTGTAGCCGCAGCAAATCACGAAATCATTAATGCCGTGCGCTGAATAGCTCTTCATGATGTGCCACAGGATCGGTTTGCCACCAATTTCAATCATCGGTTTTGGCTTGAGATGTGTTTCTTCGGAAATTCGGGTGCCAAGGCCGCCGGCAAGAATGACTGCTTTCATTATTAATTATTCCTCTTGATCGAAGTGGATGTGGCCAGCGCCGTTATTTTTATTAAATTGACAACTTCTGTTACTTACTGTTTGTTGTCTTTGGCCATGCCGTCGAGGCAAAGCGTGAGTGCATCATGCCAATCCGGTAACGCACAGAAGGTCTTGATAAACCGCTCGCTGGACAATACCGAGTAGGCTGGCCGTGTTGCCGGCAATGGGTAGTCTTGCGTGGCAATGGGCACGACGGGAGGGTTCCTGGACGTTGATGGATGGTCCAAGATGGCTTTGGAAAAGCCATACCAGGTGGTTTCCCCTTGTGCAGTCAGATGATACAGGCCCGAATGTTGTTTCCACGCATCAGTCCAGGCGTCCCCTGCCGTTGCGAAACCGGAGGGCGAGCCCAGCGTGTCAATGGCGCAGGCCGTGGCATCGGCAATACTGGCACTACAGGTGGGGGCTCCATGTTGATCTGCAACGATGCGCAGCTCATCCCGCGCCTGTGCCAGGCGGAGCACCGTCTTTAGAAAATTGTTGCCATGCGCACCGTATATCCAGCTTGTGCGCAATATCAGGTGGTTGGCGCCACTTTCGCGCACCGCCTGCTCGCCCGCCAGCTTGCTGCGGCCATAGGCACTGAGAGGACCCGTTGCATCATCTTCCGTGTATGGACTGCCCTTGCTGCCGTCAAAGACATAGTCAGTCGAGTAGTGGATGATGGCTGCACCGAGCCGCTTGGCTTCTTGCGCCATGACTCCTGGGGCCTCGCCATTGATGCGCATCGCCAGCGCCTGCTCATTCTCGGCCTTGTCGACCGCCGTATAGGCAGCTGGATTGATAATCAGGTCCGGCTCGATTGCGCGGATCACGCTTCGAACCTGATCGAGGTCGGCCAAGTCCATTTGCGAGCGGTCCAGCGCTATCACTTCACCCATGTCCTGCAGGCGTTTCTGCAATGCATATCCAAGCTGGCCGGTCTTGCCAGTAATGAGGATTTTCATGCAAAGACCTCGGCAGCTGCCAGTTGCTTGCCCAGTTGATCTTTCGCCGACAGGATGGGGGACTCGCCATGCAGTGGCCAGTCAATGCCGATAGCCGCATCATTCCAGGCAATGCTGCGCTCAAACTCGGGTGCCCAATAGTCCGTGGTCTTGTAGAGAAATTCGGCGCTCTCGCTGGCCACTATGAAGCCGTGGGCAAATCCTTCAGGTATCCAGAGCTGACGTTTGTTCTCGGCAGACAGTACGACGCCGACCCATTTGCCAAACGTCGGGGAGGAAGCGCGCAAGTCCACCGCGACGTCAAAGACTTCGCCTGCGGTAACGCGTACCAGCTTGCCTTGGGGTTGCTGGATCTGATAGTGCAGGCCGCGCAGGACATTCTTGCTGGACTTGGAGTGGTTATCCTGCACGAAATTGGCCGTAATACCCGTCAAGTCGGCAAAGCGCTGCTGGTTGAAACTTTCGTAAAAAAGCCCCGGTCATCGCCAAATACTTTGGGTTCGAGGATCAATACGTCGGGAATGGCAGTGGTGTGAATTTGCATGGCTTAAAAAATCTTATCATTCAACAGGCGTAACAAATATTGTCCGTAACCGTTTTTTTTCAGCGGTTGGGCCAGTTGTTCCAGCTGGGTGGCAGTAATGTAGCCTTTGCGGTAAGCAATTTCCTCAGGGCAGGCAACTTTCAAGCCCTGGCGGTGTTCGATGGTGGCAATAAATTGGCCGGCTTCGAGCAGTGACTCGTGCGTACCCGTATCGAGCCAGGCCATGCCGCGACCCATGCGTTCCACCTTGAGCGTGCCACGGTTCAGATAGACGCGGTTGACATCGGTGATTTCAAGTTCGCCCCGCTCGGACGGCTTGATCGATGCGGCGATATCGGCAATGTCCTTGTCGTAAAAATACAGGCCGGTGACGGCATAATTCGACTTTGGCTGCAAGGGCTTTTCTTCGATGCTGATGGCTTGCTGATTGGCGTCGAATTCCACCACGCCATAGCGCTCCGGATCTTGTACATGATAGGCAAATACGGTAGCGCCGTCCGTGCGCTCGGACGCGGCAGACAGGCTCGATTCGAAATCATGGCCATAATAAATATTGTCGCCCAGAATTAATGCTGAGGGTGCATCGCCAAGAAACTCGCGGCCGATGAGGAACGCCTGTGCCAGGCCATCGGGTGATGGCTGTACCGCATAGCTCAGGTTAATCCCCCATTGGCTGCCGTCACCGAGCAACTCCCGGAAACGGGGTGTATCGGCGGGCGTGGAAATGATCAGGATGTCGCGTATTCCCGCCAGCATCAACGTTGTCAGCGGATAGTAAATCATCGGCTTGTCGTACACGGGCAGCAGTTGCTTCGAGACCGACATGGTCACGGGATACAGGCGTGTGCCTGACCCCCCAGCCAGGATAATGCCTTTGCGGGCCAGTTTGGTTTCCATCAGGACTCCGTATTCTGCTCGGCGCGGGCCGTATAGTTTTTTTCCAGCCACGTCAGGTAGGCGCCGGATTGCACGTCGCGCACCCATGCATCGTTGTCCAGATACCATTGCACCGTCTTGCGTATGCCCGTATCGAAGGTTTCAGCGGGCTTCCAGCCCAGTTCGCGCTCAATCTTACGCGCGTCGATGGCGTAGCGCCGGTCATGGCCAGGGCGGTCAGTTACATAAGTGATCTGTTCGCGGTAACTGCCGCCACCTGTCTTTGGCTGCAGTTCATCGAGGATGTCGCACAGGGTATGCACGACGTCGAGATTGGCTTTTTCGTTCCAGCCGCCGATATTGTAGGTTTCTCCCGTGCGTCCGCTTTCCAGTACCCGGCGAATGGCCGTGCAGTGATCGCTGACATACAGCCAGTCGCGCACCTGCTGGCCATCGCCATAGATAGGCAAGGGCTTGCCTGCGCGCGCGTTGGCAATAATCAGGGGAATCAGCTTTTCCGGGAAGTGGTAAGAGCCATAATTATTCGAGCAATTGGTGGTCAGCGTCGGCAAGCCATACGTGTGATGATAGGAGCGCACCAAATGGTCCGATGCCGCCTTTGTTGCCGAGTAAGGGCTGTTGGGCGCATAGGGCGTGGTTTCCGTAAACGGCGCATCGTCCGGTCCCAGTGTCCCGTACACCTCATCGGTCGAGACATGCAGGAAGCGGAATGCCGCACGTTCTGCTTCAGGCAGTGCTTGCCAGTGGGCGCGCACGGCTTCCAGCAGGCTGAAAGTGCCATTGATATTGGTGCTGATAAACTCTGCTGGTCCATGAATCGAACGATCGACATGGCTCTCCGCTGCGAAATGCACGATGGCACGTGGCTTGTACTCTGCCAGCAGCTGTGCCAGCAAGGCACCGTCATTGATATCGCCTTTGACAAACAGGTGCCGCGGGTCGTTCTGCACCGCCAGCAAGTTATTCAGATTTCCTGCATACGTCAGCTTATCCAGATTAATTACCGGTTCATTACTTTGCAGGAGCCAATCCAGAACGAAATTCGATCCGATAAAGCCTGCGCCACCTGTCACTAAAATCATCTGAGCTTCCTGTGCAAAAAAATACAAATAAGAGATGCTGCTTAATTCATTTCTTTAGTAATAGTAAGCAACGAGAATCTGTCTATCCAAGATGCATATATTCCATGATGTTAATAACTGAAAACATCAATCAATCCTTAACTCTTGATTATAATTCAGAACCCCTTAAATTGCCATGTTTGCAGCAGTTTGCGCGCGTACTTGTGACCGTTTTCCGCAGGGTGTGTTGTTCTTTTCCCATAGGCAAGTCGCATATGGGCAGGTCGGTACGAAGCAGCCGTCGATTGCATCTTTCGCATGACTCACTGAGCCAGGGAAAGCTAGTGTTTATGAGAATGGCAAACAAATCCAATATTGTTACATTTGTTTGCTTTTTGAGCCGTCTGGGTACCGCCAAACTTGGCAGAGAAAATACTGATCAATTGCCATTGTGAAATTGATTTTTTTGAAAGATGTCGCCTGGGAAATGGCGACATCGGAACCGTATCAAGGCATCGTTTTATCGTAGCAGTTTGGACAAGACACCTCGTACACATATTCCGGCGCCAGTTGCTGACGCGGCGTGACGACGGCGCGGCAGACGAAGCATTGCACGGTTTCCGTCGGTTCCAGTTTCGGGTTCAGGGCCGTGCGGTAGTCGAACACGAAACAGTCGCCCGTATAGTGCTCGCCACCCACTTCCTCGAAATATTTCAGGATGCCGCCGTCGAGCTGGTACACGCTGTCGTAGCCGATTTCCTTCATGTGGATGGCGGCCTTTTCGCAGCGGATGCCGCCCGTGCAGAAGGTGACGACAGTCTTGCCTTCCAGTTCATCCTTGTGGGCGGCAGCCACGGCCGGGAATTCCGTAAACTTGTCGATGCGATAATCAAGCGTGTTGTTAAACGTACCCACGTCCACTTCAAAGGCGTTGCGCGTTTCCATCATGACGACGGGTTTGCCCGCATCGTCGACCCCGGCGTCGAGCCAGCGCTTGAGCGTGTGCGCGTCGACGGACGGGGCGCGGCCCAGCTCCGGCTTGATCAGCGGCATGCGCATGGTGATGATTTCTTTTTTCAGCTTGACCAGCATGCGCTTGTGCGATTGCTCGTTCGACAAGCTTTCCTTCCATTCCAGATCGGCCAGACGCTCGTCGCTGCGGACCCAGGCGAGGAAGGCGTCGATATGCTCGCGCGTGCCGGACAGGAACATGTTGATGCCTTCCGGCGTCAGCAGGATCGTGCCTTTCAGTTCCAGCGCCAGGCATTGCTCCTGATACAAGGGACGCATGGCTTCCGTATCGGCTAGCGTAATGAATTTATACGCGGCGATATTGACAAAGGTGGCGGCGAGGTTGGCGGCCAGCGGGCTGACGGCGGCGGAAACGGCGGGTGTTGCTGGGGTGATGGCTTGCATGATGGCGATCGGCTTAGACTGAACAGCCGATATTATAAGCCCGACAGGCCAGGCAGGATACCCGGTCCGCACCCGCGACGCGGTAGAATAGACCCCATTGAATTTTGCACGAAACGGTACACAGGATGGAAATGGTAATGCAAGAGGCCGGCGCTCCGGCAGGTTCACAGCAAGCGATGCAGCCCGGTCCTGCCTTCGTCCATTTGCGCGTGCACTCGGAGTACTCGATCGTCGATGGCCTGGTGCGCATCGACGACGTGGTCAAGGCGGCGGCGAAGGACAAGCAGGTGGCGCTGGCCGTCACCGACCTGTCGAACCTGTTTGGCATGGTCAAGTTCTACAAGGAAGCGCGTGGCAAGGGGATCAAGCCCATCGTCGGCGTCGACGTGTGGATCACGAATGACGACAACCGCGAAAAGCCGTCGCGCTTGCTGCTGCTGGCGAAGAACCGCATGGGCTATCTGCAACTGTGCGAACTGCTGTCGACGGCCTGGCTGACGAACCAGTACAAGGGCCGCGCCGAACTGCGTATCGAGTGGCTGCAGGCGCTGGCGACGAATACCTATGAGCTGTATCCGGGCGAAAGCGCGGCCGATGGCTTGATCGTGCTGTCCGGCGCGCACTTCGGCGATGTCGGTATTGCTATCGAGAATGGCAACCTGGCCCTGGCCGAACGCAACGCCCAACGCTGGGCCGAGATTTTTCCCGGCCATTTCTATGTTGAGATCCAGCGCGGCGGCCAGGCCAACCAGGAAGCGCAGGTGCGCCACGCGGTGGCCCTGGCGGCCAAGCTCGGTTTACCCGTGGTGGCCACGCATCCCGTGCAATTCATTTCCCCTGAGGAATTTATTGCCCACGAAGCCAGGACCTGTATCGCCGAAGGCGAAATGCTGGCCAACGCCAAGCGCGTAAAACGTTTTAACGACAGTCAGCGCTTCCTGTCGCAGGCCGACATGGCGGAATTGTTCGCCGACTTGCCGGCCGCGCTGGCCAATTCCGTGGAAATCGCCAAGCGCTGCAACCTGACCCTGACCCTGGGCAAGCCGCAATTGCCGAATTTCCCCACGCCGCCCGGCATGACGATCGACCAGTTCCTCGTCGCCGAATCGCAGGCTGGCCTGGAAAAGCGTTTGATCCAGCTGTATCCGGACCCGGAACGGCGCGAAAAGGAGCGCCCGCGCTACGAGTCGCGCTTGAAATTCGAGACGGACACGATTTGCAACATGAAATTCCCCGGCTACTTCCTGATCGTGGCCGAGTTTATCCAGTGGGCCAAGGAAAACGGCGTGCCCGTCGGCCCGGGCCGCGGTTCGGGTGCAGGTTCGCTGGTGGCGTATTCGCTGCTCATTACCGACCTGGACCCATTGCAGTACAACCTGCTGTTCGAGCGCTTCTTGAATCCCGAACGGGTCTCGATGCCCGACTTCGATATTGACTTTTGCCAGGAAGGGCGCGACAGAGTCATCCAGCACGTCAAGGATTTGTATGGCAAGGAGGCCGTTTCGCAGATCGCCACCTTCGGTACCATGGCGGCCAAGGGCGCGATCCGCGACGTCGGCCGCGTGATGGACTTCGGCTACAACTTCTGCGACGGCATCTCCAAGCTGATCCCGTTCAAGCCGGGCAAACCCGTGTCGATCGCCGACGCCATCGAGGAGGAACCGCTGCTCAAGGAGCGCCTGGAAAACGAGGAAGAGGTCAAGCAACTGCTGGACCTGGCGCAGCAAGTCGAAGGCATCACGCGCAATATCGGCATGCACGCGGGGGGCGTCCTGATTGCACCCGGCAAGCTGACGGATTTCTGCCCGCTGTACACGCAGGGCGGGGATTCCGGCGTCGTATCGCAGTACGACAAGGATGACGTGGAAGCCGTCGGCCTCGTGAAGTTCGACTTCTTGGGTCTGACGACCCTGACGATTCTCGACCGCGCCGTGCGCTACATCAAGCAGCTCGATCCCGCGCAAGCGAACTTTGACCTGGCGACCTTGCCGCTGAACGACAAGCCATCGTATGACTTGCTGACCAAGGCCAAGACCGTGGCCGTGTTCCAGCTCGAGTCGCGCGGCATGCAGGGCATGCTGAAAGACGCGCGTCCCGACCGTTTCGAAGACATTATCGCGCTCGTGGCCTTGTACCGTCCCGGTCCGATGGACCTGATTCCCGACTTCTGCAAACGCAAGCACGGCGAACGTTTCGATTATCCCGATCCGCGCACGGAATCGATTCTGTCCGAAACCTACGGCATCATGGTGTATCAGGAGCAGGTGATGCAGATGGCGCAGATCGTCGGCGGCTACTCGCTGGGCGGCGCCGACATGTTGCGCCGCGCCATGGGTAAAAAGAAGGCCGAGGAAATGGCCGAGCACCGCGAGATCTTCCGTGCCGGTGCGGCGAAAGACGGCTTGACGGCGGAAAAGGCCGACGAGATCTTCGACTTGATGGAAAAGTTCGCCGGCTACGGTTTCAACAAATCGCACGCCGCCGCCTACGCTCTGCTGTCGTACCACACGGCTTACCTGAAAGCGCACCACACGGCCGCCTTCATGGCTGCCAACTTGTCGCTGGCCATGGATGACACGGACAAGATCAAGATCCTGGTGGAAGACTCGCTGGAAATCTGCAAGCTGACCTTGTTGCCGCCGGATATCAACGAATCCGATTACCGCTTCATGCCGAGCGGTGCAGCGCCGTCCGTGAGCGGCAAGAAAGTCACGCAGATCCGCTATGGCCTGGGCGCCGTGAAGGGTTCGGGCCAGAATGCCATCGAAGCCATCATCGCCGCGCGCGAGGCGGGCGGGCCGTTCACGAGCTTGTTCGACTTCTGCAAGCGCGTGGACAAGAAGCAGATCAACCGCCGCACCATCGAGTCCCTGATCCGCAGCGGCGCTTTCGACTGCCTGAAGGTCGACCGCGCCATCCTGCTCGCGTCCGTGGCGTTCGCCATGGAATGCGCCGACCAGGCCGCCAAGGCGGCCAACCAGGTAAGCCTGTTCGGCGGCGACGACAGCGACATGGTGGCGCCGCCCGAGTACGTCAAAGTACCCGTGTGGACTGATAAACAGCGCCTGACGGAAGAAAAGATCGCGCTGGGCTTTTACCTGTCCGGCCATTTGTTCGACTCGTATGCGCCCGAGGCGCGCCGTTTTGCGCGCACGAAATTGTCGGAACTGTCGCCGTCGCGCGAGCCGCGCATGATGGCGGGCGTCATCACGGGCTTGCGCACGCAGATGACGCAGCGCGGCAAGATTCTCATCGTCACGCTCGATGACAAGAGCGGCACGGTGGAAGTGACGGTGTACGGCGAATTGTTCGACGCCAACCGGAAAATCTTCAAGGAAGATGAATTCCTGGCCGTCGTGGGCAAGGTGTCGGAAGACCGTTTTTCGGGCGGTTTGCGCATCACGGCCGAGAGCGCCTTCGACATCATCGCCGCGCGTGTGCAGTATGGCCGCCAGCTGGGCCTGACCTTGCCGGCCACCCTGGACGCCAAGCGCATCCGTGACGTGATCCTGCCGCACCGCGCCGACACGGGCTTGCCGATAGCCGCGCGGGTCAGCCCGCAAGGCGTCAGTTGCGTGCTGCAGTTTGGTGACGAGTGGAAAGTGGCGCCATCGGATGAATTGCAGATGGCGCTGGAGCAAATGCTGGGTGCGCAAGAAGTGGCGGTCGAATACTGACCGGCACCGCCCGGCGCATACAGCAAAGCCAAACCGCAGACATGCTGGTTTGGCTTTTTTTTCGTTTACATGTCTTTCAGGCCCGTGATCGCATAGCCCTTGGCGGCGATCTGCTGGTGCGGCTGTTCAATATGGTAGTTGGGCAAGGCTTTGGCATCGTCGGCCACTTCGCTGGCGCGTACTTCCAACTGCCAGTCGGTATTGGTAACTTCTTCTGGAATGAGCTTGCCTTCCGGCACGGCGAGGTAGGAAAAAATGCCGTCGTGCTCGGCCCGGCGGTAGATGTCTACACGCATGAATGCCTCCTAGTAAGCGTTGGGGGAACCGGCGCACCGCAGTGCATACCGATAGTGCTAGCGTAACAGGATTGGGCGGCGCATGGGTTGAAGCGTGTGCTGCAAGAGGAGCGGTGGTGCGGCAATGATGGCGAATAACGACGCGGGGGCGGGGCGTCGTGCGGGGGGCGGGGGCCTCAGGCGACAGCGGAAGCGTAGTCGTCGTCTTCCAGATCGGCCGATTGCCGTACATTGTTTGCGGTTGCCGCAGTGCCTGCCGTGGCGACCTGCACCGGGCTGCGATGGGCGTCGAGGCCGCTACGCAAGCTGCTGATCATGGCCAGCGTCAGTTCGTGGCGTTTGCGTGCTTCCGAGCGCTTCTTCGAGGGAATGTCTTCCAGGGCAGGCAGGGGCAAGTTTTCGCATGGCAGCTCAAAATCGCCATCCTTGCGTGCCTGGGCGCCGAGTTCTTGCCATAAGGCATTGTAGTCGGCGAACAAACGGCCCTTTTTTGCGGAATGATGGACGGCGCGGTTGGCGTTGCCTACCAGTACCATGTTGCGGCAGCCATGTTCATGTCCCAGCTGGCGCACCAGGCGCACCATCAGGGCCTTGGGGCGCATGCCATGCAAGTCACGCGTTGCCTCGCGTACACGGCGCAAGCCTTCCGCGCCACGCGGACCCTGGAGGCAACCGATGCCTACGCCCATGCTGGCGCGCGTGCGGGAACCGAAAAAGGTAAACGCGACTGAATAGATCACGTCATCGCCGCGCGCCAGTTGCAAGACCATCTCGCCTTCGCGGTCCATCGGTTGTAGCGAACACAGCTGCAGGTGGTAGGGTGCGCCCGATTTTCCCGGCACGGAACCCAGCCGTACCGGCGCGCGCGCCGCCTGCGTCATCAACTTGCCCCAGCCTTCTTGCAGGATGAAATGATAGTGCTCGACCAGCAAGGTGACGCGCTGGCGGCACGACAGGTTCGTGCTCAGGTAATGACGGTACACCTTGTGCATCATGCGCGGATAGGCTTGCAGCAAGTCCTGGAACACGGGATGGGAATTAAGCAGCTGCAGCCAGATGCGCGTCTGCTGGCGCTGCAGCTGTGCCCGCAATTGCAGCTTGAGCAGCTCGCGCACGCGTGACATGCCTGGCGGCATATTGCTCAGGCCCGCGTGCAGGGTAATAGCTTGTGTCATCAAAGAATTTCCATGTGTATGTGGATGGCCGGGCGCCGGCGGCGCTTCACGCAGGTGGCGGCCCGCTCATGCCGTCGGTATCGGCCAGCAATACCGTGGCGCTGCGCGTGGCGCGCGCCAGCTTGCGCGCCAGCGCACCGGCAAAGCGGCGCTGCCAGGGACTGTGACGCAGGGCCGGCAGGACGATTTCGTGGCAACCAAGCAGTTCAGCTGTATCGAGGATCGTAAACAGCAGCTCGCCGGCAAAAATATGGGTGCTGAAGGCGAGCTGCGAACGGCTCAGATACAGTCCCGCCTCGTACATCATCTGCTGCGTGGCCGGATCCAGCGCATGGCATTCACCGGCATCGTGCCGGGGCAAGCCATCGGTCCGGCGCGGTGGCGCCGGGGTCACGTGCAGCAGGCTGACGCTGACCTGGATACCCCATTCCTGCAGGCGCCTGGCGTAGCGCGCGCCGTAGATGATGTCGCTGGCGCGCTTGACGGGCAAGAGCAGCAGCAAGGTATCCTGGCCCGGCTTGCCGCCCGCGTCCGCGGCGCTGTCCGGGGCGCGGTGACGTTGCGGGGCAAGGCGCGATGCATGCATGCTTGGGATGGCCATAGTCGGAAAACCAAGTCATCTTATCCATGCCCTCACCCCCTGTAAATTGGCGAAACAGCGTACGGGTTCCCCTTATGCCCCCTCTGTTTTAATAGCGGTAGGTGACATACACGGCGCCGATCGGGGACGTCTTGCGCTGCACGATGGGGCTCTTGGCCGCGTCGCCCAGGCGGCGCTCGACGCCGACCAGGGTATTGATACCCCAGCGCGCATCGAAGCGGTGCTCCCAGTTGACCGTGGCCTGGGCTTCATAGAAACCGCCTTTGGGCGTGTGTTGCTTGAACGAGGTATTTGCTGCCTGGGTGGCCGTCACGCCATACATGGTCTGCACGTACTTGCGCTCGCCCCAGCCCAGCTGGCCGCCGATGCTCACGCTGTCCTTCTGCATGCCCTTGGCATCGGACCTGCCGTAAATCTGGCCTGTCGCGCCGAAATGTACGTTTGCGCCATTTTCGCGATTCGACAGGGGAATATCGCTCGACACGCTCAGCGACAGGCCCGGCAATGGCGAATAGCCCGCGCTGAGCAGGGCGCTGGCGTTGCCCTTGACTTCGCCCATGCCTTTCAGGTAGTCGTCGCCGCCGAAGCCGTTGACCCCCGTGCGCTTGTGGTCTTCGCGGTTGCCGCGGTAGCCCAGGGCCGCGCTGTAACTGAAGGGCCCGGCCTGGCCGCCATAGCCGATGCCGCGCGAGGTGCTGATGAACAGGCCATTGGCCATGGCGTAATCGAGGATGATCAGGGGCGCGGCCGACAGCTTGTTGGAGCCGGAATAGCTGGATACGGCGGCGACACCGCCGCCGATGGTGAAAACATTTTCCGCAGGCGGTTCGGCCGCCGCAGCGGCCAGGGGGTTCAAGCTCAGGCCAAAGGCCAGTGCCAGCGAGGTCAACAAGGTTGTAGATGCGTGCATGGAGTTTTCCGTCAGGTGGAGAACCGAGTCCGGAGTGGCTCGATTGACTGCTGGCAGTATCCATCCTTGCCATGAAGAAAAAATGAGCCTTCTATTAAGATTGAATGAAGAGCGCTTCTTTACCCATTCTTCAGCTTGCGGTGGTTTAATACTCACCATGAAGATACTGCTGATTGAAGATGATATGGACTTGGGCAATGGCGTGCGGATTGCCTTGCGCGACCAGGGCATGCAAGTGGTGTGGGTGCGCAGCCTGGAGGATGCGGCGCGCAGCATCGAGCACGACAGTTGCGAACTGGTGTTGCTGGACCTGGGCTTGCCCGATGGCGATGGCCTCGATTTGCTGGCCCGGCTGCGCGCGGCGCGCCTGCCGGTGCTGATCCTCAGCGCCCGCGATACGCTGGAGCAGCGTTTGCGTGGCCTGGACGGCGGCGCCGACGATTACCTGGTGAAGCCGTTTGTGCTGGCCGAGCTGCTGTCGCGCGTGCGGGCCCTGGCACGCCGCAGCTATGGCTTCGATGGCGACACCATCGAGTTGCGCGGCCTGCTGCTGCAAGTACCCACGCGCAGGGTCAGCGTGCATGGACGGCCCGTGGAGCTCACCGCCAGTGAATATGCTCTGCTGAAGACCTTGCTGATGCGCGCCAACCGGGTCATCACGCGGCGTGTGCTGGAAGAACACATCTTGCCCGGCGGACTGGCCAATGCCAGCAATACCCTGGATGTGCATATGGGTAACTTGCGCCGCAAGATAGGCGAAGGTTATATCCGTACCGTACGCGGCGTTGGCTACGTCATCGACCAGCAGGGCGAGACATCCACCCCGCCGGGTGCTGGCGCATGATGGGGCGTTTCTGGGCCATGCTGCGCCGGCCTACCCTGGTGCGCCGCCTGATGATGGCGCAAATGCTGATGCTGACCGTGCTGTGGAGCCTGGCCGTGGCGTATGTGCTGTTCGAGGGGACGAGCGAAGCGAACACGGTGAGCCGCGGCGTCTTGCACGCCATTATCAGCGTGGCCGATAACCTGGCCGAGCAGCCGCAGCGCCAGGAGCAAAGCTTGCGCGCGATCGACGAAGCCTTGCGCGAGGAATTTGAAATGGGCCAGGTGCCGGAACTGGCGCCGCGCATCCTGGTCTGGCGCGAAGGCCAGCTGGTCTACAAGTCCCCCGCAGCACCCAGCGGCATCCGCAGCGCCGGCCCTGAGCAGATGGAAGTGGTGTATATCAAGGGCCAGGCCTGGCGCAGCCGCAGCCTGGTCGAAGGGGCCACCCGCGTGACCGTGCTGGAAGTGGGCGGCGCCTGGCAATTTTTCGTCACGATCAATTCACGCGGCTATTACCTGCTGCCTTTACTGATCAGCCTGCCGTTCCTGCTGGTGCCGGCCTGGCTGTCGATCCGCCTTGCCATGCGCCCGTGGCGCAAGGTGGCGCAGGAGGTGGCGGCGCGCGGGCCGCAGGATTTACGTCCTCTGGCGTTCAAGCCGCCGCATGGCGAACTGGCGGCGCTGGTCGACAATATCAATGCCCTGTTGCAGCGGGTCGATGCCAGCGCCGCGCGCGAACGCAGCTTCATCGCCGATGCCACGCATGAGCTGCGCACGCCGCTGGCAGCCATGCGCGTGAATGTCGAGGCCTTGCAGGGGCAGGCGCATGATGCGCGCCAGCAAGAGCTGCTGGACGGTATCTTGAACAGCGGCAACCGGGCCGCGCGCCTGGTGGGGCAGTTGCTGCAGCTGACGCGCAGCGAAGTGCAGGCGGGCGGGGGCGAGTTGCCGCGGCGCCAAGCGCTCGATACCTTGCTGCAAGACCGCCTGGCAGCCCTGTCCGGCCTGGCCCAGGCAGGCGATATCGAACTCGAATTGCAAGCCAGCGTCTCGCTCAGCGTACCCGGACAGCGCGAAAGCCTGGTCTCGCTGATCGACAACCTGGTGGAGAACGCCATCAAGTACAGCCCGCGCGGCAGCAGCGTGACGGTGTCGCTGCATGCGGAGCGGGGCCAGGCCGTGTTGCATGTGGCCGATCAGGGGCCGGGCATCGCGCCGTCCCTGTATGAACGCGTATTCGACCGCTTTTTCCGTGCGCCGCAGCAGGCCCAGCCGGGCAGCGGCCTGGGCTTGTCCATCGTCGCTTCCGTCGTGCGCCAGCACGGCGGCACGATTCAGTTGCACAGCGGTAATGGCGGGCTGGGCTTGCTGGTGGAGGTGCGCTTGCCGCTGGCCGAGGCCTGATTGCGCTGGCGCGCCTTGCGACATTGCATGAAGATTATTTCATGTGCCTATAACGCAAGATGAGATGGCGTGGCGCACGCTTGCGATGCATAATGCGGGACAGTTAAAAAACACCGTTATGCGCCCATTCCTGTCCCGCTACCTGCCGTATCCCGCCTTTGTCGGCCTGTATCTGCTGTTTGACTGGGCGACCTATATCGATCCGATGTACGGGCTGAACATCACCCCCTGGAATCCCGATCCCGCGCTGGGTCTGGTATTTTGGCTGATCCACGGCCGCAAGGCGGCGCTGCCGTGGTTTATCGCCCTGGTGGCTGGCGAGGTGCTGGTGCGCTGCCTGCCGGCAGGCCTGCCCCTGACCTTGCTCTGTTCTGCGTGGCTGGTGCTCGGCTATGGCGGTATCGGTGCAGTCTTGCGCCGCAGTTTCAGCAGCAGCGACATCTTCGACAACCGGCGCCGCCTGAGCGCCTGGGTTGCCATCGTGCTGTTGGGCACCGTGCTCAATGCGCTCGGCTATATTTCCTTGCTGTCGCTGACGGGACGCATCCCGGCCGGCGAATGGGCAACGGCAGTCTGGCGTTTCGGCATCGGCGACACGGTCGGCATGCTGGTGTCGATGCCACTGATCTGGGTGCTGTTCAGCGAGCGTGGGCGCGAACGTCTGCATGCGGCCGTCTGGCGCTGGGAAACGCTGGCCTATCTGGCCCTGGCCAGCTTCGTGTTGTGGAGCCTGTTCGGTTCCATCGTGCGTTCCGAATACAAGCATTTCTATTTCCTGTTTCTCCCCGTGATCTGGGCCGCCTCGCGCCAGGGTTTGCATGGCGCCGTGCTGGCCGTGTTCGTATTGCAACTGTGCATCATCACTTTGGTGAAATGGACGCATGCAGTCGATATCCAGTTCTATGAATTGCAATTGCTCGACGCCGTGCTGGCGCTCGTGGGATTTTTTATCGGCATCGTCGTCGATGAAATGCGCCAGGTGGCAGACGAACTGAAACACACGATGCGCCTGGCGGCAGCTGGCGAGATGGCGGCGGCTCTCGCACATGAGCTGAACCAGCCGCTGACGGCCTTGTCGACCTATGGCAAGGCGTGCGAATACTTGCTGGAACGCGGTGAGACTGGCACCTTGCTGCAGGGCGCCGTGGGGCATATGATCGTCGAATCGGGACGCGCCGCAGACGTGGTGCGCCGCCTGCGCGACTTTTTCCGCACGGGCGCGATGCAACTCGAAGCGGTGGAGGCGAGCGCCTTGATCGAGGGCATGGCGCGCCAGTTTACGCCGCTGTTCCATGAGCATGGCATCGAGCTGGTGCTGGCGCCGCCGTCACCGCTGGCCGTCAACGCCGACCGCCTGCAAATCGAGCTGGTGTTGCGTAATTTATTAGCCAATGCGCAGGATGCGGTGATGGGCCAGCCGCGCGGTCAGCGCCGCATCACGGTCTCGGCTGAACGGCTCGAAGGCGGGCGGCTGCGTCTGTCCGTGGAAGATAGCGGCCCCGGCATTTCCAATAGCCTGGCGGCACGCCTGTTCGAACCGTTCGTCTCGACCAAGGCCAGCGGCCTGGGTCTGGGGCTGGTGCTCAGCCGCAGCATCGTCGAAGCGCATGGCGGCCAGCTATGGGCCGAAGTGGGCAAGCATGGTATTTTTCGTTTTGTCCTGCCCCTGGCGCGCGCCAGTGCGGCCGCCACAGGAGATTATGGTGACAAATAATTTGACGGTGTTTATCGTGGATGACGATCCCGCCGTGCGTGATGCGCTAGGTTTGCTGTTGGGCATACGAGGCTACCGTACGGCCATGTTTTCCTGTGGCGAGGATTTCCTGCACAGCTGGCGGCCCGAGTGGGCTGGCTGCCTGCTGATCGATATCCGCATGTCGGGCATGGATGGCCTGAGCCTGCAGCGGCGTTTGCTGGAACTCAAATGTATGCTGCCCATCATCATTATCACGGGACATGGCGACGTCGCCTTGGCACGCCAGGCTTTCAAGGCGCAGGCCAGCGATTTCCTGGAAAAACCGTTTGACCACGACAAGCTGCTGGCAGCCATCGATGAAGCGTTTTCGCGCGAGGCGCATGCGCGCGGCCAGCTGCTGCGCCAGGTGGAGGGGCTAGCCTTGCTGCGCGCCTTGACGCCGCGCGAACGGGAAGTGATGCATCTGGTGGTGACGGGCCAGCACAACCGCGATATCGCCCCGGCACTTGGCATTTCCGTGCGCACGGTGGAAGTGCACAAGGCGCGCCTGATGGACAAGCTGGGTGTCGATAATGTGGCCGACCTGGTGCGCATCAGCATGCTGGGCACCGGCTAGCCGTTGTAGCGTTGTCTAGGTGATGGTCTGCAATACCTGATCGACCGAGATCGCCTTGACCCAGTCGCTGCGCCGCGCCACCGTGATGACGGTGCTGTTGGCGCTGTCGAACGGTGCCCATTCCGGATTTTTCTTGCGCATCAACGCCACGACAGGCACATGCACGGCGTTCGCCAGATGCATGATCGACGTTTCCACCGAAATAATCAGGTCGCATTGCGCCAGCATGGCCGGCAGCTGGAAAAAGTTGTCGACGGCGCTGAAGGCTTGCGTGCGCGACAATCCATGCGCCTGCACGACGGCATTCACCTTGGCCAGCTCCTGCGGCATGGCATTGATCAGGAAACAGGCATGCTGCCATTTCGGCATCGCCTGCATGCGCGCGATCAGCCCGACGATGCGTTCCAGCGGCCAGCTGCGCTTGTGCGACTTGGCAAACGGGTTCAGGAGTACGAGCGGCCCCTGGCGCGGGGCAAAGCCCCAGGCGGCCAACTGCTGCTGCGCCTGCTGCAGCGCGTGCTCGGGAATGTGCACGAAGGGATAGCGTTCGGCCACGGGAATGTCGAGTCCCGTCAATTGACGGAACCAATCCGCATAGACGCTGCTGATATGGTGCTCGCCCGCATCCTGTCCCGCATACGAGGCCAGCACGGCATCGATCTTGCGGTAGGCCAGGTAATGCCAGGGGCGCAGCGGGCTGAACGGTTTGCGCGTGCCGATCACCAGTCCATTCGGGCTGATCGCGCGGGCAAGATCCGCGTACTGCTGTGGCCGTACATGGGCCAATGACACGACGACAGGATAGTGTTCCGCTTTGGCCTCGCGCAGTGACTCTTCGTACAGCGCTGGGCTGTAGGTCTTGCGGTACACCTTGGCGAACAGGCCCGATTGCTCTACCCAGTCGTACAGTGAATAGGTACGCAAGCTTTCCCATTGCCTGGTGTCGGAGGTGCGGCGGACTTCGTCGACCCACAGGTGGATCTGGATATGGGGATAGGCCGCGGCAAAGGCGCGGAAACCGTTTTGCAGGTACGTAAAGTCTCCCAGCGCCAGATGGGCGATGAAAAGAATTTTGTCCGACTTTTGTAGAAGTTCGGCGGGAATCAAAGGCGTCATGTATCAGTACGATTTCAGGTATTCATTCGATGGTGTCAAACCACTTGCTGGGAAAATTGCATGCGATGCAGATTGGCATAGGCGCCGTTGGCATCCAATAATTGCTGGTGATTGCCGGTTTCCATTATTTTCCCATGTGACAATACCACGATACGGTCCGCACGTTCAATTGTTGATAGCCGATGAGCAATAACGAGGGTGGTTTTACCTTGCATCAGGTGTTCCAGTGCCGCTTGCACGGCCCGTTCCGCTTCCGTATCCAGTGCCGAGGTGGCTTCGTCGAGGATCAGGATGGGCGCATCCTTGTAAATCGCGCGGGCGATGGCCACGCGCTGGCGCTGGCCGCCGGACAGGCGCGAGCCATTGTCGCCCAAACGCGTTTCCAGGCCGTCGGGCAAGCCGTCGATGACGTCCGACAGGAAGGCGGCCGCTGCGGACGCTTCGATGCGTTGCCGGTCCGGCGCCGCATCGCCATACGCGATATTGGCGGCCAGGGTATCGTCGAACAGCACCACCTGCTGGCTGACCATGGCGATCTGGCTGCGCAGGCTGGTCAGGGAGATGGCATCGATATTCTGTCCATCGAGCAAGATATCACCACTGCTGGCCGAGTAAAAGCCGGGCAGCAGACTGACCAGGGTCGATTTGCCGCCGCCGGACATGCCGACAAAGGCGACCGTTTGTCCAGGCTCTATGCTCAGGTTGATGTGTCGCAGGGCTGGTTCCTGATGTCCGGGGTAGACAAAGCTCACGTCCTTGAACTCGATGTGGCCGCTGCAGCGTCCAGCGAGCGGCTTGCCGCCCGTGCGCTCCGGTGTCTTGTCGATCAGATGGAAGACTTCCTCGGCGGCGGCCATGCCGCGCTGCAGGGGACCATTGACTTCGGCCAGTTGCTTCAAGGGCGTCAGCAGCATCAGCATGGCCGTGATGAAGGAGACAAAGCCGCCGACCGTGATCTGCCCCTGTTCCGATTGGAACAGGGCCATCACGATGACCAGGGCTACGGCGGCGGCCGTGATCACTTGCGTGATGGGCACGGTGGCGGAAAAGGTGGTGGTCATGCGCATGCTGTAGCGGCGCAATTGTTCGGCACGCTCTTCGAAGCGCGACTTTTCGTAGTCCTGGCCGCCAAAGATCTTGATCACTTGTTGGGCGCGCGTGGTTTCCTCGATGACCTGGGTCAGCTCGGCATTGACGGCCAGCGAGTCGCGGTTGAGTTTTTTCAGACGCTTGCCCGTGGTGCGCACGACGATGGTCAGCAGGGGCAGCAGCACCAGGGTTACCAGGGTCAGCACCCAGTTCAGGTACAGCAGCCAGGCGAGCAGGCCCAGCACGGTCAGCGAGGAGCGTACGATCGAGGTAAAACACCTTGGTCACCATCTCGATGATCTGCTGCACTTCGAACATGATGGAGTTGATGACTTTGCCCACCGTGTGCGTGTTGTAGAAGTCGATGGGCAGGTTCAGCATGCTGGCAAACATCCTGCGCCGCAACTCGTTGAGGATGCGTGTGGAGACATAGCTCATCAGGTAGCTGCTGGCAAATGTCGAGGTGCCGCGCATGGCAAAGATGCCGATGACGATCAGCGGCACCAGCCAGATGGAAAAATTCACCTTGCCGCCAAAACCATTGTCGAGCAGCAGCTTGAGTGCATAGGGCAGCAGCGGTTCCGTGGCCGCCGTAACGACCATCGCCAGCAGGGCCAGGGCCAGATGTTTCTTATAGGGCGCGTGCAGTGCGGTGAGGCGCTTCAGGTCGGGCGTGAGCATCGGTATGGTTCCTTGCAGGGACAGCAAAAACGGTCAGGCGAAAAACGAGCTCAGGCAATGCGTTCTTGCTGGCGCAGCATGGCCCACAGCATCACCATCGGGAAGACCAGCATGATGATGCCAATGTTCAAGGTTAGCGAGCTTGTCGTCAGGCCAAAAATCATATAGCAGGTGCACAGTACCACGCCTGCCAGCGCATATGGCTGGGCTGCAGGGGGTGCTGCGCAGCAGGGCCCGTGCAAACAGGGTCAACGGCAGCAGAAATAGCAGTAGTAGGGCCAGCAAACCGAAGATGCCGCGCTTGACCAAGGAGTCGATGTAGTCGTTATGCGCATTGGTGTAATGCAATACGATTTCGCTCATTTTTCCTTCTGCCGATAGCTCTTTCTTTGCATCTAAATAGCCATTGCGCCCCATGCCGAGCCATATATGGTCATCTGATAGAGTTAATGCTGTACGCCACATTTCCAGCCTTTGGCCGACGGACGTGCTGACATTGTCGCTGTCTTCAAATTTTTTCAAATCTTCTACGGCATCTGTAGCGCGCTCAAGTACAGGTGAATTAGGTAGTGCGTAGGAGAGTACCGCCACGGCTAATAGCACCGTCAGCAGGCCAGTCATGTTGTGCTTGCCGCGTGATCTCGCATAATGGACGAAAAATATGCATCCGCAGACGGGCAGCGCCAGCCAGCCACCGCGGCTGCCGCTGATAATTGAGCCGAAAATGCCGATGAAGCCACCTGCCAGCAGCAATACGCTCCAGGCGATTCGGTGGCGCTGTTTGATGGCCCATTCGAACCCACATAGCGTTAACATGCCAAACAGCATGCTGACATTGCCATAGTGAATAGCGTTGCTGGTGGCGGCCTGTGGCCGGAAGGGACTACTTGGAATAAATTGCGTGGCCGCTAGGGCAGCCCCCGTGATGGCACCGATTGCCAAACCGCTCCACCAGGCCCCCGGCCGCGGTGGATAAGCGAGTAGTAACAGCAGCACGGGCATGGCCAGCAGTGCCCGCAGGGGCATGTCGAGTTCGCGTGCCGGATCGCCGTGGTACAACATATTGGCTGTAAAGATGAGGAAGTACAGCAGTAGCGTACCGAGCATCAGATAATCCCGGCGTTGCAGGTTCAGGCGGGGACGTTTCCATAGCAGACAGGTGCTGGCGAGCAGAAGGGCCAGAGCTCCGAATGAATATCCGCTGGTGACAGCCAGCGCCAATGCTGAAAAAAGAAAAACACAAACAGAAGTCAGGCCGAGCATGAATATCCTTGGTAACGCAAGTCGTCGCCGTTATGGCAACTGTAGCAACATAAAGTAGGCGTCATTGTAATCGAAGGTGGCAGCAAAAACGTTCCCGGGAATTTACTCTTCGACAACTACATTGGCGGTCTCAAGGGGGAATGAAAAAAACCATGGTTTTTAGTCATGGTTTTTTTGTAAGCAATGGTAACTTGCTGTTATTTTGCCAAGGCCGCAAGGCCTGTCATGCGTGTCAGGCGATGGCTGGCACGCGGGTGGCCACGCCGGTGGCGATGGCCGCTTGCGACACGGCAGGCGCGACCCAGCTGCGCAGACGTTCATCGAACGGCGATGGAATCAGTTGCAGCGGCGTCAGGGCGCTGGTGGTGTGGCCCGGCAATGGTTCCTTGGCCAGGGCGGCGATGGCGCGCACGCAGGCCAGCTTCATCTCTTCGTTGATGGTGGTGGCGCCCACGTCGAGCGCGCCGCGGAAGATGTACGGGAAGCACAGCACGTTGTTGATCTGGTTCGGGTAGTCCGAGCGGCCCGTGGCGACGATGGCGTCGTCGCGTACGGCATGCACCTTCTCCGGGGCAATTTCCGGATGCGGATTGGCCAGGGCGAAGATCAGCGGCTTGGCGGCCATCGATTCGACCATCTGCGCGCTGACCACGCCGCCCTTCGAGACGCCGATGAAGATGTCGGCGCCGACCATGGCGTCGGCCAGGTCGCGGTCGCTCGTGTCATTCGCGTAGCGCGCCTTGTTCTCTTCCATGCTGGCATCGCGGCCCGGGTAGATCACGCCCTGGCTGTCGCATACTTTCAGCAGCGACTTGTTCAGGCCCAGCGAGACGAGCAGGTCCAGGCAGGCGATCGACGCCGCGCCGGCGCCCGAGACGGCCACTTTCACATTGCCGATATCCTTGCCCACCAGTTCCAGGCCGTTCAGAATGCCGGCCGCGACGATGATGGCCGTGCCATGCTGGTCGTCGTGGAAGACGGGAATGTTCATGCGCTTGCGCAACTGCTGTTCGATATAGAAGCAGTCCGGCGCCTTGATGTCTTCCAGGTTGATGCCGCCGAAGGTCGGCTCCATGCGCACCACGGTGTCGATGAACAGGTCGGGATCGTTCTCGGCCAGTTCGATGTCGAACACATCAACGTCGGCAAATTGCTTGAACAGGCAGGCCTTGCCTTCCATCACCGGTTTGCTGGCCAGCGGACCGATATCGCCCAGGCCCAGCACGGCCGTGCCATTGGTGATCACTGCCACCAGGTTGCTGCGCGACGTGTAGATGCCGGCCGTGCGCGGATCTTCCACGATCGCTTCGCAGGCAAAGGCCACGCCCGGCGAGTACGCCAGGGTCAGCGCGCGGGCGTCGCCCAGCGGTTTGGTTGGCGTCACGGAAATCTTGCCTGCGCGAGGTTCCGCGTGATAGGCGAGGGCGGCTTCTTTCAAGTTGAAGGTTTCGCCGTTCTGTTCGGCGTGCTTGCTGTGGGAAGTAGACATAAGAATTCTGGGAAGGGCATACAGGGCCCGAGTGGTAAGTCCGAACCATGTTATGCAAGCGTTTGCACGATGTCAAGGCTGGATTGTACTTAAGCGTATCAAAACCGCTTTGGGTAACGGTATTATTTCAATGCAAGCGTTTGCTCGGTTTTTGACGGCAGGGGCATTTTTTGCGATAAAATCACCGTATTGCGATCCGGGAAGCCCATGACAAACAAGAACCCCACCTTAAGCGACGTTGCGCGGGCCAGCGGCGTGCACTTTTCCACCGTGTCGCGCGTGATGAACCCGGCAACGCGGCAAATGGTCAGCGCCGAGGTGGCCGCGCGCGTGCTGGCCGAAGCGGGCCGCCTCGGCTACCGGCCGAACCGCGCCGCCTCCACCCTCGTCACGCGCAAGTCGCGCATCATCGGCGTGGTCTTGCCCGACATTACCAACGCGGTTTTCCCGCCTATCCTGCTGGGCATCGAGGAAGGCTTGCGCAAGCACGGCTACCTGGCCATCGTCGCCAATGTGGGGGCCGACGAGGAGGAGCAATTGTTCGTCATTAACCGTCTGCTGGGGCAGCAGGTCGATGGCCTGATCCTGGCCACGGCGCGCCGCGACGATCCCGTCATCAAGATGTGCATCGATCAGAATGTGCCTGTCGTTACC
Organism: Janthinobacterium lividum; assembly: GCF_023509035.1. Lineage (NCBI taxonomy): Bacteria > Pseudomonadati > Pseudomonadota > Betaproteobacteria > Burkholderiales > Oxalobacteraceae > Janthinobacterium > Janthinobacterium lividum. Next base: position 2,134,651 of record NZ_CP075583.1, read on the forward strand.
GTCAACCGCAGCGACGAGACGGGCGTCGCGTCCTGCGTCGTCAGCGACGACGTGGTCGGCATGCGCCTGGCCGTGGAACACTTGCTGGCGCTGGGCCACCGCCATATCGCGCACATTGCCGGCCCGGAAAACCTGTCCACGGGCCACGTGCGCCGCCTCGGTTTCCTGGCAGCCATCCAGGCCAGCGAACTCGATCCCTCGCAAGCATTTGTGTTTGAAAGCAGCGGCTATTCGCGCGAATGCGGCAAGGCGGCCCTGCTGGAACTGCTGCGCCAGTCGCCGCAGACGACGGCCGTGGTGACGGGCAGCGACCTGGTGGCCCTCGGCTGCTACGACGCTATCCGCGAACTGGGCTTGAGCTGCCCCGAAGATATTTCCGTGGTGGGCCACAACGACATGCCGTACATGGACATGATCCGTCCGCCCCTGACCACCATCCGCATCCGCCACCATGGCATCGGCACGGAAGCGGCCCGGCTGATCCTGCAAACCATAGCCTCGCCCGATTCCCCCGTGCTCGACGTGCGCCTGAAACCCGAACTGGTGGTGCGCGAATCGACGGCGCCGCCGCGCGCCTGAGTCTGCCGCTTGTTACCCTTCTTTTGCTGGAGTATGTTTAAATCTTGATATTGATATTGATAATGATCAAGACAACGCCATGCAGACGACATATAGGCAACAACGGCGGCATGCACAGCACGGAGGCCGCTGATGCCGAAGAATTTCGGCATGCCCGGCAACGCCTGGCGCTATGCGCTGCGCAGCGACTATGGCTATTGCTCGCCCTTGCTTGACGGCATAGAGTTTGAAAACGAGTGGGTGACGATACGCGAATCGGCGATCCGCATCCGCGCCGGCTATGCCTGGGATGGCTGTTCGCCCTGTATCAGCGTGCTCGGCCTGTTTTACCTTGGCACGCCCGATGGCGCGCAGCACCTGGACCTACCAGCGACCTATCATGCCAGTCTCGTGCATGACGTGCTGTGCCAGTGGCGCGCCGACATTCCTGTCACTCGCGCGCAGTCGATCGCCATTTTCCGTCAGTTGCTCAAGGAGGTGCGCTTCCCCTTGGCGGGACTGTATGCGGGTGCCGTCTTCCTGTTCGGGCCACGGCGTGACTTCATGCTGCCTGGTGCGCGCGCCGCAGTGGCCGCCCCGCACTCGCCAGGCGTAACATTAAAGCGGCGCTAACGCCGCCGCCGACGCGCCATGATGTTAAACTGGCGGCCCTCAACGTATTTTGCCCTCCATCGCCATGACCAAAACCAACACGCCTTCCCCGAAACGCCGCGAAGAGGGCGTCGCCAAGCTGACCGTCAACCCCTTCCTCGACGCCGAGTTTTATGCGCGCATGCGCGACTATACGGAGCGCGATGCGGCCATCATCAAGGAATTGAAAGCGATCGCAGAGATCCGCGCTGGCAACAAGCAGCCCGATCCCCGTCTGGCGCCGTCGCTGGAAGCCCTGCGCAGCACCGTCAAGAAAGGCCTGAGCTTCGGCGACATGCTGGACCGCATGGCGGCCGGCAAGGAAAAAGGTTTGTGGGAGCCGTGGATGACGACCTTCGGCATCGAGATCCGCGCCGTCAACTACGGCGCCGGCCCGCGCAACGCCTGCCTGGTGCTGGACCTGGCCGCGAATGCCCCAGCGCACGCCATGTTCGCCAAGGCGGGCATCCAGAACTGGCGCAGCCTGGCCGCTGACGACTGCTCCGTCGTGCGTTCGGAAAAGGCGACGGAAACCACGCCGCTGAAAGTGTATGCCGTGTTTTACCTGGACCCGCTGCCAGCCTGAACTTCCAGTCCCCGTGCTGCCAATCCGGCCATGTTCCTGGTCTGATTTGCCGCGCAGGGGCGCAGCACCTTCGTCAGCCCATGCGCGCGGCGTCCGCGGTGCTGGCGCCCGCCAGGAACAGCTGGTCTACCATGGCGGGGATGCCGACCGTGGCAATCTCGCCTTTTTGCGCCGACTCGGCCGCCGCATACAGCAGGAAGTCATACGCTTTCGCCAACCATTTGGCCGACATGTCGACGCGAAACACCCCCGCTTTCTGGCCATTCAGGAAGTACGCTTCCAGCGCCGCACTGTAGAACGACGGCGTGTAGCCCGTCACTTCATCGTTTTTCGCATCGTGCAAATCGCTCCATAGCGATGCGCTCCAGAAGAGATACAACTCCTTGCCTTGCATGACGCCTTCGGTCAGCCGTTGCAGCGCCGCCGCGAAGGGGACTTCGTCCAGCCTGGCATTTTCCAGCGCGCTGCGCATATGGTCGCTGGCACGCGTCGCCAGCAATGTGACGACCGCTTCGCGCGTGGGAGCGATGCGGTACAAGGTGGCCTTGCTGATGCCCGCCAGCGCGGCGAGTTGTTGCAGATTGGCTCGGGGATGCCGTGCCACCGCCAGCGCCAGGGCGTTGGCCAGTTTGTCGTCGATCACGCCCTGCATGGGCAGGCTTTCCATGGACAAGCTTGATTCATCCTACCGCCCTCCGCTCAAATAGCCATTGTCACCCAAGACAGACGAAGTCGCAATGTGCCAAAGAATCCAATGCAATTAAAATGAATCGATATTGACTCATTTTGATTTTTATAGGATCATTCATTTCCTGTGCACGCGCAAAGACGCGCGATGCGGGCTTGAATCTTTTGGGAGAAAACAATGATCTGTGTGACGGGAGCGACAGGGCAACTGGGCCGGCTGGTAATAGGGGAATTGCTCAAAAGTGTGCCTGCAGGCCAGATCGTGGCCGCCGTGCGGCGTCCCGCGGCGGCCCGCGATCTGGAGGAACTGGGCATCGTCGTGCGCCAAGCCGATTATGCCCAGCCGGGCCATTGGCCGCTGGCGCGCCATGGATTTCCGCTGGCAGTCGCGGCCACGCTGGCCAGTGCCGATATGGGCGTGGCGCACGGCGATGTCCTTGGCGACAGCCGCGATTTGAGCGAATTGATCGGCAGGCCTTCCACCTCGCTGCAGTCCCTGGTGGCGGCAGCGTTGGCGGGCGCAAAGGGGGATGCATGAACAGCTATGTGTATCTGATCCTGGCCATCCTGGGCGAGGTGGGCGCCACCAGCGCCCTGAAAGCATCGCATGGCTTCAGCAAACCGTGGCCATCGCTGGCCTGTGTGCTCGGTTATGTCATCTCATTCTATTTTCTATCACTGACCTTGAAAACCCTGCCGATAGGCATCGCCTATGCCGTCTGGGCCGGCGTGGGCATCGTACTGACTGCCGCCATCGGTTATTTTGTTTTCGGCCAGAAACTCGATGTGGCGGCCATGCTGGGTATCGCGCTGATCGTCGCGGGCGTTTTGACGATTCAGCTGTTTTCCGGCGCCGGATCGCACTAGCGGTCTGCGGGGGCGCGGCGCTCAGGCTGCGCTTCTGCCCAGATCGACGAGCAGCGCTGCCGCCAGCAGTAGCAGCATGCACCCGGACAGCCGTTCCAGCGTCGGCAGCGTGCGCGCAAAGCGCTGCCGCAGGGCGGTGCTGCCGATGGCCAGCGCCACCGCCATATCCCACGCCAGCACGGCAAAGACCATCCACGCGCCATACGCCACCATCGCGGCGGGACTCGTCTGCCTGGCGGCCAGCACGGTGGCCAGGCTGACATAGAACAGCGCATTCTTCGGGTTCAGGATGGCGGAGGCAAACCCCATTGCGACACCGCCGCGCCAGCGCGCCTTGCCGGAGGCGGGCTTTGCATCCAGGCTGCTCTTGCCCGCATGGCGCAGGAACAGCCAGCCCAGATACAGCAGATAGGCGCATCCTGCCAGCCGCACCACCATGAATGCCGTACTGCCCGCCCGCAGCACCGATAGTCCTGCAAACGCCGCCAAGATAAACACCGCATTGGCTACGGTAATGCCCATGCACGTGCCGGCGGCGCCGCGCCAGCCGTGGGCCAGCGAGGTGCGCGCGATCAGGAAAAAATCGGGACCGGGCGATAGCAGGGAAAGAAAGTGGGCAGCGGCGATGAAGAGGAAATCCTGCATGTAAGTCGGCTCCGGCAATGGTGATGCGCGAGTATGCTGGGGCCGGCGACAAGCTGTATTGAAGAAAATTGCAGGCGCCTTAGCCGCCTTGGCCGCGATAGCGCCCCGGCGTGATGCCCGCATGCGCCTTGAAGACGCGCTGCAGATGGCTCTGGTCGGCAAAGCCCAGCTCATGCGCCAGCTGCGCCAACGCCGTCCCCGCCTGCAAGCGGCTGCGCGCGCGATTGATGTGCGCGTTCAACTGGTACGCATGCGGCGTCATGCCGGTGGCGGCGCGGAAGGCGCGGATCAATTGATAAGGGCTCAGGCCTGCCGCTTGTGCCAGTTGCCGCAGGCTGGCCGAAGGCCGCTCCTGCAGCGTTGCGAGCACGGGCGCCAGTTGCCGCGGCACCGGCTTGCGTTCCGAGGGCAGCGGGTCTGCACAGGCGCTGGCGCAGGCGCCCAGAAACGCCAGCAGCGCCGCATCCTTCTCTGGCGCGCCGGCCGTTGAAAACAGCAGCGCATTCATGGCGCAAAACTGCGTATATAGTAGCGGGCAATGCAATACCGCCGCCGTGTCGCCATCGAGCACCGGCGCGTGTGCCTGCAGCCATTGCGCATCGAGATGCAGCATCTGGTAGCTCCAGACGGTGTCGGGCAGGGGATTGCAGGCGTGCACGCAGCCGGCCGGCACCAGCACCAGGCTGCCATTGCCGAGTACGACCGTGCCGTCTTTGCTGCCCGTAAAGATGCTGCCGCCAGAGTCGACGGCGCCGATGGAAAACGTTGGATGGCTGTGCGGCTTGTAGCACGCCCGGCTGCGGCAGGCGCGCCGGCTTTCCACATGGGGTAGAAACGGGTCGCGCCAGAAGGCGGTGGTGCCGGGCATGGCTACATCAAAATCACGTCGTACTGCTCCTGGTGGTAGGCATTCTCCACCTGCAGCGAGATTTTCTTGCCGATGAAATCACCGAGCATGGCCAGGTGCTGCGATTCTTCTTCCAAAAACAGGTCGACCACTTCCTGCGAGGCGAGGATGCGGAATTCGCGCGGGTTGAACTGTTTGGCCTCGCGCAGCAGTTCGCGCAGGATTTCATAGCAGATCGTGCGCGACGTCTTGACTTGTCCCTTGCCGGCGCAGGCGGGACACGGTTCGCACAGGATGTGGGCCAGCGACTCGCGCGTGCGCTTGCGCGTCATTTCCACCAGGCCCAGCGGCGAGAAATTGCTGACCGAGACCTTGGTACGGTCGCGCGACAGGGTGCGTTTCAGTTCGGCCAGCACGGCGTTGCGGTGCTCGGCATTATCCATGTCGATGAAGTCGAGGATGATGATGCCACCCAGGTTGCGCAGGCGCAGTTGGCGCGCGATGGCATGTGCCGCTTCCAGGTTGGTCTTGAAAATCGTGTCGGCGAAATTGCGCCCGCCCACGAAGCCGCCCGTGTTGACGTCGATGGTGGTCATCGCTTCCGTCTGGTCGACGATCAGGTAGCCGCCCGATTTCAGGTCGACTCTGCGGCCCAGTGCGCGCAGGATTTCTTCTTCCACACCGTACAGGTCGAACAACGGGCGCTCGCCCGTGTAGTGCTGCAAGCGCGTCAGTTCGCTGGGCGTGTAGATTTCCGCGAATTCGCGCAATTTCACATAGTTTTCGCGCGAGTCGACCTGGATAGTGGCTGTTTCATCGCCGACGAAGTCGCGCAGCACGCGCTGCGCCAGGCTCAAGTCCTGGTGCAGCAGGCTGGTGGCGGGACGCGTGCGCGCACCATGCGTGATGGTGCTCCAGGTCTTGCGCAGGTAATCGACGTCCGCCTTCAGGTCCGCGTCGGACGCGTCCTCGGCCATGGTGCGTACGATGTAGCCACCTTTTTCATCGGGAGGCAGCAGGCTTTGCAGGCGCACGCGCAGCTGTTCGCGCTCCGCTTCCTTTTCGATTTTCTGCGAGATGCCGATATGCTTGTCTTGCGGCAGGTACACCAGCATGCGTCCGGCGATGGAAATCTGCGTTGACAGGCGCGCACCCTTGGTGCCGATCGGGTCCTTGATCACCTGTACCGTCAGCACCTGGCCGTCAAAGAGGATTTTTTCGATCGGCGCCGGCGTCGCGTTCTGGCCGTCGTGGCCGCGCGCTTCCCAGATGTCGGCCACGTGCAGGAACGCGGCGCGCTCCAGGCCGATGTCGATGAAGGCCGATTGCATGCCCGGCAACACCCGCACCACTTTGCCGGAATACACATTGCCGGCCAGGCCGCGCGTGAGCGTGCGCTCGATGTGCAATTCCTGCACGGCGCCCTGCAGGATGAGGGCGACGCGCGTTTCTTGCGGCGTGATATTGATCAGGATGTCTTCGTTCATGGAGGCGCGGGAGTGGAGGCAACGAATGACATCATACCCGGGATCAGGGCAGGGGCAAACCTGCTTCACGCAGCAATTGCGCCGTCTCGTACAGGGGCAGGCCCATGATGCCGGAATGGCTGCCTTCGATATGCTCGACGAACAGCGCGGCGCTGCCCTGGATGCCGTAGCCGCCGGCCTTGTCGTAAGGCTCGGGCGTGGCGCAGTAGGCGGCGATGGAGGCGGGCGAGAGCACGCCGAAGCGTACTTGCGACACCTGCGTGCGCTGTTCCGCGAAATCCTTGTAATGCACGGCGATCGAGGTGAGTACTTCGTGCGTGCGGCCAGATAGTTGCTGCAGCATCGCCACGGCTTCAGCCCGGTCGGCCGGTTTGCCGAGGATGACGCCATCGATGGTGACGGTGGTGTCAGCTGCCAGCACGGGGCGTGGGGTCAGGTGGCGGCGGCGCACCAGGTCCCAGGCGAAGGCGGCTTTTTCATTCGACACGCGGGCGACATAGTCGAGCGCCGACTCGCCGGGGAGGACTTCCTCGGTGACGTCGGCGCCGCGCGGGCCGTCGCTGCGCAGCAGCAGCAATTCGAAATCGATGCCGATCTGGCGCAGCAGTTCGCGCCGGCGCGGACTTTTGGAAGCAAGGTAGATCTTGTGATCAGCCGTTTTCATGGGGGAGTTCAGACGCGGTGATAGGGGTGGTTTTGCGTGATCGACCAGGCACGATACAGCTGCTCGGCGAGGATCACGCGCACCACGCCGTGCGGCAGGGTCATGCTGGAAATGCGCAGCATGCCTTCGGCACGTGCCTTGAGTTGCGGATCGAGGCCGTCGGCGCCGCCGATCAGAAAGGCGGTGTCGCGGCCATCCTGCTGCCACGCCATCAACTGCTGCGACAGGCCGACACTGGTCAGATCCTTGCCGCGTTCGTCGAGGGCGATGATGCGCACGCCCTTGGGCAGGACGGCTTCGATGCGTTCGCGTTCCAGCGCCATCGCCGTGGCAGCGGTCTTGCTGCCGGAACGCTCCACCGGCTTGATTTCTTTCAGCACGATGCGCAATTCCGGCGGCATGCGCTTCGCGTATTCCGCGAAGCCCGTCTCTATCCAGGCCGGCATTTTATGGCCGACCGCAGCGATGATGAGCTGCATCGAGGCTTACGCTTCGACTTTTTTGATACGCTTGATCACGGTTTTTGCCGGTGCAGCATCGGCTGCCGGCTTGGCCGCGCGTGGGGCGCGCACTTTTTTCTCTGGCAGTGCTTTCAAGGCTTTCACGGCAGCCGCTTCGGTCTTGGTTGGCGCGACTTTCACGGTCTTGCCGACGGCTTTGGAGGCGGTGGTTTTCTTCGCCGGGGCTTTCTTGGCGGCGGTGGTTGCCGTGGCTTTCTTGGCCGGTGTCTTTTTCTCGATTACAGGAGTAGCTTCCACATTGGCCTTGCTCGCTGCCAGATGGCCGCTGACCTTTTTCGGCTCGTCGCCGGCCGCTTTTTTCGGTGCGCGCTTGGCGGCACCCAGCTTGACCGGGGTGTCGCCCCAGATTTCTTCCAGGCGGTAGTAGGCGCGGATAGGCGCTTGCATGATGTGGACGATCATGTCGCCCAGATCGACCAGCACCCATTCACCCGTTTCCTCGCCTTCCATGCCGATGATGTCGCCGCCGGCGTCCTTGACCTTGTTGCGCACCGAGGCGGCCAGCGCCTTGGTTTGACGGTTCGAGGTACCGGAAACGATCGCGATGCGGTCGAACAGGCTGGTCAGGTGACTCGTTTCGAAGACAGCGATGTCTTGGCCTTTGACGTCTTCAAGGGCGTCAACGACGAGGGTTTGCAGTTTTTTGATGTCCATTTAGCTTTTGTATAAATTATGTTGTTCAATATAGTCTAGCACTAGCGGGGAAACAAGCGAGTTTGCCCGATTCCCCCGTTGTAATGCCGCACGTATTTCGGTGGCGGAGATATCCACCGCGAAGTCCTGTGCCAGATAAGTCAGACCGTGCGGCGTGTTGCGGATGCTTTCCAGTGACCCCAGGCGGCGCGAAAATTCTTCGGCGACCACTTGCGGCACTGCGGTGTCATTCAGCGCGAAGCCGGGGCGGGCCGCGACGCAGATATGCGCGTATTCAAATAATTGCTGCCATTCGCGCCAGGTCGCGAGCCGCTGCAGCTGGTCGGCGCCCATCAGGAAAACGATGGAGGCGCGCACTCCCAGCTCGGTGCGTACCTGGCGCAAGGTATCGATGGTGTAGCTGGACTGGCCCTGTTCACTGCGCTCGATTTCCTGGCGGTCGATCACGACCGGCAGGGGCAGGCCGGCAAACGCCAGGCTGGCCATCTCGGCGCGCTGCTGGCCGGTGGCGCCCAGGTTTCCCTTTTGCCAGGGCGCGCCGGCCGGAATCACGCGCAGTTCATCCGCGTGCAGCAGGCTGGAAAAATGCGTACCCAGCGCGACATGCCCTATGTGAACCGGATCGTAGCTGCCGCCCAGCAGCGTGACGCATGCCGTAGTACCTTCGGTCACGCCTGCAGCCAGTCGCGATGCACGAGGAAGTCAGTATACAACGCCGCTTCGGGACTGCCCGCTTCCGGGTGCCAGTCGTAGCGCCACTTGACCACGGGCGGCATCGACATCAGGATCGCCTCGGTGCGGCCGCCCGACTGCAGGCCGAACAGGGTGCCGCGGTCGAACACCAGGTTGAACTCGACGTAACGTCCGCGCCGGTAGCACTGGAAATCGCGTTCGCGTTCGCCGTAGGGCGTGTCCTTGCGGCGCGCCAGGATCGGCACATAGGCTTCGACGAAGGCGTCGCCGGCGCTGCGCATCATCGCAAAGCTGTCGTCAAAGCCCAGGGCATTGAAATCGTCGAAGAAGATGCCACCGGCGCCGCGCGCTTCGCGCCGGTGCTTCAGGTAGAAATAATCGTCGCACCACTGCTTGAACTTCGGATGCAGTTCGTCGCCAAACGGCGCCAGCGCATCATGGCACACCTGGTGAAAGTGCTTCACGTCGCCCGCGTCGCCATAATACGGCGTCAGGTCCATGCCGCCGCCGAACCACCATACGGGTTCACCACTGGCATTGACGGTGCTGAAAAAACGCACGTTCATGTGCACCGTGGGCGCATACGGATTACGCGGATGCAGCACCAGCGACACGCCCATCGCTTCCCACGCCTTGCCGCCCAGCTCAGGGCGCGCGGCCGCTGCCGATGGCGGCAATGCGGCGCCGGTGACGTGCGAAAAATTCACGCCTCCCCGCTCGAACACATTGCCTTCTTCGATCAGCCGCGAAATGCCACCACCACCCTCAGGGCGCTGCCAGGTATCGGTCAGGAAAGGCTTGCCGTCCTGCGCTTCGAGCGCCTGCACGATACGGCTTTGCAAATCGAGCAAATAGGCCTTGACGGCCGAAGGAGAGGGAGTTGACGACATCGCGTGGGCCGACGAGGCCGAAATAAAAAGTAAGGACGGATTGTACCCTGTTACGCGTTTTTGTGATAGGGCGGCGCTGGCGCTGTGGTTTGGCGGCTGGCCGCGAGCACCGTCTGTGACCGGCGCGCGCTACAGTATGCGCAATTGCTGCAGCACGGGCAGTTTGTCACGCAGGAATTCCTCAATGGCGGCGTTGAGCAGTTGCTGGTGTGCTGCCTCGTCAACGCATGCCACGCCCTCCTTGAGCAGGCGGCGCCCGCAGCGCGCCATGCCGCTGGCCGCCTGCGCCTGTAAGGTGGCCAGGTCCGGCTGCTGTTTTCGCTTTTGGGCCAGCAACGAAAACAGCAGCCGGTCAATGAATTCCGTGTCGATACCGCTGCCTGTCAATGGAGAGCACAGGATGCGGTAGCTGTCGCCGTAGCGCAGCTGTGCGCCGATGGCCTGGTTCAGGCGGTGCGCGGCTGCGTCGCCGCTGTCGCCCTGCGCCTCACCCGGGAAATACATCACGACCTGGCTGCCGGTGACCAGCATGGCCGCCACCTCCGCCAGGCTTTGCACGCTCTGTCCGGGCAAGGAGGGCAGGGCGGCCAATTCGGCCAGGCTATGCGGGCCGGTCGCCAGCGCGTCGCAGACGGCGCCGTAGACCTGCTCGTTTCCTGTTACTACGCCTGCCTTGGTCTGGAAGGTAAAGGTCATTTTTTTGCGCGCGGTACCAGCATGGCCAGGTGCATGCTGGCGAGACATTCGGCCTGGCGCACGGCCCCCATGCGGCGTGCGCCCCGCACCAGGACATCCTTGCGGAAGCTGGTATTGAGAAAATAATCCTTCATCATTTCGCGGATGGCCGCGTCGGGCAGCAAGTCGATGGTGGCTTGCTGGTCGGCGTTCAGATACAGCTCGGGAAAAGCAAAAGGCAGGTCGGCGGAGCCTGCAAAATCGAGCTTGGCGTGCGCCACATCGCGCATCACGTCGGCGTGGTACAGCGGCTCCCAGTGCTGGTTCAGGTATTCATGCACGCTGTAATGGGGATCGCTGTTGATGAGCGCATTGAGGCGCGGCGCGAGTGCGGGATTGTCCGTGATGTAGCCAGCCTGCAGGTTCTGCAACTGCTGCACATAGGCGATGCCAGCCTGCATCTGCAAGTCGCTGCGACCGGGGAAGTTGGCGGCAAACTCCAGCAGCAGGCGTTGCAGGGGCAGGGCGGAACTCCATCCAGGCATGGCGTTATAGCTGAGTGATACGATGCCGCCCGGTTTCAGATAGCGCGCAATGAAGTCGACGATATGCTGGCGGTTCTCCCGGTTGACCCAGGTGTAGATGCCGTGCAGGGTAATGAAGTCGAACTGCGGCAGATCGGGCACGCGGCCCTGGGCCAATTCTTCAAAGCTGTTTTCCAGCAGGGTCAGATTGTCCAGCTGAGCCTTTGCCGCCAGGGCGCGTGCGCCAGCGACATGGGCCGGATTGAAATCGTTGCCGTAGAACTGGCCGTTGGCATTGGCGGCTGCCAGTACGGTGAGCGTCTGGCCGCAGCCGAAGCCCAGCTCAAAGTAGGTGTAGGGCTGATCCAGGGGCACTGGTTCGATGCCGTTGAGGATGCAGCTGAAATTGAGGTGATGCGGACTCAGGTCGCTGTAAAAACCGTTGGTGTACTCGATATCCGACACGTATCCTTCATTCCAGGCCATGGTTTCCCCGCATTGGTGGCAAAACGGCAGTATGCCATGATGACCGCCGGCGTGGTCGCTTGCGCTGTGGTTTAGGGCGCCGCTGGCGTGGCGTCGTCCTGCACCACCGTGATGGACAGGTCCGCGCCGGCGCCGGGCACGCGCGCACTTTCCACGGCGTGCGCGGCGCGCTGCTGCAGGTCAGGCCGTTCGACGCCCTGCCCGGCGACGGGGGCGCGGCGGGAGGGGGCGCCTGCCTGGAGACGATGGCGCGGCCGGCAAAGGCCAGTACCAGCAGTAGCAGCGCGGCCACCACCCACGTTCCAGGGCGCGCATAGGCGGGGCGCTCCCGGCGGGCCTGGCGCGCGGCGCCATCGACGATGATGCGGCCAAGCTCCGAGCCGTGCTGGCGCGTGCGCAGTAGCTCGAATTGTTGCGCCGTCAGGGTGCCTTGCCGGAGCATCTCGCGCAGGGCGGCAATCGGCGAGGCGAGCAGGCGGTTCTCTGGCAAGCTGGCGTGGGCGGCGTCGCGCTGCCACTGGTTGATCAGGTCTTCGTCGTACAGGGTGTCGATGGCCTGGCGGTTGACCAGCTTTAGCGCGTCGGCGGCCAGTTGCTGGCGCTCGAGCAGGGCCGCGCCGTCATGCTGGCGCGGCAGATCCTGTACGCGCCGCAGGAAGTCGTCCTGCGGCAGCAGATCCGTGAGCAGCAGCCATGCCAGCGCATCGGCGGCACTCGCGTCGGCCGCCAGTCGTGGCATGTCGACGTCGTCTTCCTCGTCCAGGGCGAGGATCTCCAGTTCGCCGGTGGCGTCGTCGAGTTCATTTTCCGTGATCAGGCGGAGTTGGCGTACCTGGGCGAGGGCGGGATGGAGGTGACTGGTCATGGGCGGTAACTTTGCCTGAAAGGCAAAATCTTAGCGCAAGACCTGTTTTTCCGGCGCGCCTATGCAAACGGGGCCGGGGCGGATGCATTCCGCGCCGGCCCCGCCGTTTGCCGCCAGGGGCGTGCTTAGTGCTTCAGGCCGCGCCAGCCGATGTCGCGGCGGTACTGCGCGCCGTCGAAATGGATTTTTTCCACGGTTTCATACGCCTGTTTCTGCGCCATCTTGATGCTGTCGCCCAGACCCACCACGCACAGCACGCGGCCGCCGTTGGTGACCAGGCGCTCGCCCTCGATGCGGGTGCCCGCATGGAAGGTGACGGAGTCTGGCGTTTCGGCCGGGATGTCGCCGATCGGCGTGCCCTTGACGGGATCGTCCGGGTAGCCGGCGGCGGCCATGACGACGCCAACGGCCGTGCGGCGGTCCCATTCCAGCTCCACGGCGTCGAGCGTGCCGTTGACGGCGTGCTCCATGACGGTCACCAGGTCGGTTTTCAGGCGCGCCATGATGGGCTGCGTTTCCGGGTCGCCCATGCGGCAGTTGAATTCCAGGGTCTTCGGCGTGCCCTTGTCGTCGATCATCAGGCCGGCGTACAGGAAGCCCGTAAAACGTGATGCCGTCCTTGGCCATGCCCTGGATGGTCGGCACGATGATTTCGCGCATGACGCGCGCATGCATGGCCGGCGTGACGATGGGGGCCGGCGAGTACGCGCCCATGCCGCCCGTGTTCGGGCCCTGGTCGTGGTCCTTCAGGCGTTTGTGATCCTGGCTGGTGGCCAGTGGCAGGATGTTCTTGCCGTCGCACATGACGATGAAGCTCGCTTCTTCGCCGGCGAGAAATTCCTCGATGACGATGCGTGCGCCGGCGTCGCCGAACTGATTGTCAGACAGCATCATGTCGACAGCCTGGTGCGCTTCTTCCAGGGTCATGGCTACGACGACGCCCTTGCCGGCGGCCAGGCCATCAGCCTTGATGACGATAGGCGCGCCCATGGCGTCGACGTAGGCGTGCGCGGGAGCGACGTCGGAAAACGTCTGGTAGGCGGCCGTCGGGATGCCGTGGCGCTGCATGAAGGCCTTGGCGAAGTCTTTCGACGATTCCAGCTGCGCCGCTTCTTTCGTCGGGCCGAAGATTTTCAGGCCGCGCGAGCGGAACAGGTTGACGATGCCCGCTGCCAGCGGCACTTCCGGACCGACAACCGTCAGGCCGATGTGTTCCTGCTGAACGAAATCGGCCAGCAATTGCGGGTCGCTGATGTCGAGATTGACCAGGCGCGCATCGCGCGCGGTGCCGCCGTTGCCCGGCGCGACATACACCATCTGTATGCGTTCGGACTGGGCCAGTTTCCAGGCCAGGGCGTGTTCGCGGCCGCCAGAGCCGACTACCAGAATTTTCATAGGGACCGTTCGTTCAATGTGGGTTGCAGGGCGGCGGTGCCGCCCTTGATGTTGTTGCTTAGTTCTCGATCAGGGCGTTCGTAAACACTTCCTGGACATCGTCCAGCAGTTCCAGCGCATCGATCAGCTTTTGCATCTTGATGGCGTCGTCGCCCGCGTAGACGGTTTCCGTCGCCGGTTTCATGATGACTTCGGCCACTTCGGCCTTGAAGCCGGCCGCTTCCAGCGCTTCCTTGACGGTGGCGAAATCGTGCACGGGGGTCAGCACTTCGAAGCCGCCTTCTTCATCGGCGATGACGTCGTCGGCGCCCGCTTCCAAGGCCGCTTCCATCAGTTTGTCTTCGTCGGTGCCCGGCGCGAACAGCAACTGGCCGCAATGCTGGAACATGAAGGCGACCGAGCCTTCATTGCCCATGTTGCCGCCGTTCTTGTTGAAGGCGTTGCGCACTTCGGCCACCGTGCGCACCTTGTTGTCGGTCATGCATTCGACGATGACGGCTGCGCCGCCCACGCCGTAGCCTTCGTAGCGCACTTCTTCGTAGTTGGCGCCATCGACGCCGCCGCTGCCGCGGTTGATCGCGCGCTGGACGTTGTCTTTTGGCATGTTCGCATCGGCGGCCTTGTCGACGGCCAGGCGCAGGCGCGGATTGGCCGCGATATCGGCGCCGCCCATGCGGGCCGCGACCGTGATTTCCTTGATCAGGCGCGTCCAGATTTTGCCACGCTTGGCATCGGTGGCAGCCTTTTTATGCTTGATATTGGCCCATTTGCTATGTCCTGCCATGTCGAATCTTCCTTAGACGGGTGTTCAATTGTGGCCGACATTTTAGCATATCGGCCCCCCGCGAAGCGGCATGGCCCCGTCATCAGGATGACACAATCTGTTGCTAAAGTGACGCGCTTTCACCATATCGAGGGCGCGACATCATGGCAAGTCAAATGGATAGGCGGCAATTTCTGAAATTGGGCGGCTTTATCACCGTGTCAGTGGCCACTGCCGGCCTTGCCGCCTGCGGCAGCACCGATTACAGCGATCCTGGCGTGCCGCTCGCTTCTGGCAGCGACTGGAAATTCCCGCAAAGCGTGGCCTCTGGCGATCCGCGCGCCGACAGCGCCATGCTGTGGACGCGCGTCGTGCCCGCCAGTTTCGATGCCGTGGCGCCCGCCGTTGCCGGCAAGGCCGACGTGGCCGTGCGCCTGATCGTCAGCGCCAGCGACAATACGGCCGCCCTGGGCGGCAACACGGCCCTGCTGGGTACGCCCATCGTCGACGCCAAGTTGCCCCTGAAGGCCGATTTCGACAATACCCTGCGCCACAAGGTAACGGGCTTGCAGCCGGGCCAGGTGTATTTTTACCAGTTCATCGCCGGCGATGTGCGCTCGAACGTGGGCCGCTTCAAGACGGCGCCCGCCGCCACGGCCGACGTATCGCAGCTGCAGTTCGCCTACCTGACGTGCCAGGACTGGAGCATCAACCATTGGGGCGCGCTGTCGCATATCGCCGCCAACGAATCGCTCGATTTCATCGTGCACCTGGGCGATTACATCTATGAAACGGTGGGCGAGGCCTTCCAGAGCGGCGCCGTGGAAAGCCGCCACGACCAGCTGAAACTGCCCGACGGCACGTATAAAAGCGGCACGTCCGGTGCCAAGTACGCCACCACGGTGGCCGATTACCGCTACCTGTACAAGAAATACCGTACCGATGCGCGCCTGCAAGCCGTGCACGAACGCTTTGCCTTCATCGCCATCTGGGATGACCACGAATTTACGGATGACGCCTGGCAGGACGCGTCCACCTACGAGGGCCTCGTGGCCGCCGACGGCAGCGATTTGCATCAGCCGGCCCGCCGCCGCAGCGCCAACCAGGCGTGGTTCGAGTACATGCCGGCCGACGTCACCTTCGATGCCGCCGCAACAACGTTCCAGAACATCCAGATCTACCGCGATTTCCAGTTCGGCAAACTGATGCAGCTGGTGATGACGGACGAGCGCCTGTACCGCGCCGACCATGCGATCGCCGAGTCGACCATCAACCCGGCCACGGGCAAGCCGCTGGGCAGCATCGGCAGCCGCTACCTGGTGCCGCAAGCGCTGTTCGACAGCGTGGAAGGGCAGAAAATGGCGGCCGCCACCAAGGCAGGCGCCGACCCGCTGGCTGCCGTTGGCATGCTGGGCAGCACGCAGCGCGACTGGTGGAAAAGCAAGATGAAGGCCGCCACGTCCACCTGGAAGCTGTGGGGCAATGAAGTGTCATTGCTGCGCATGGGCTTGAATGGCACGGATGCGATTGCCACCTTGCTGGCGCTGAGCGCCATGTCGAACGTGGGCAAGGCCATCGCCGGCACGCTGCCTTTAGTGGGCGGCAGCGTGCCGCTGGCCTCGGCCATCGTGGCTGCCTCGACGGCGGACGCATCGACGACCCTGGCGCAAACGGCGGCCATGGCGATTGCCGGCGCGCCAGCCAACGCCAGCGCGCAGGGCGCCGCTGCCGTGGGCGCCGGCTTGAGCGCGGCCCAGGCCGGCATCACGGTGGCTGCCTACAATAGCGGCTCGCCGGCCGCCGCCGCGCAAGTGATCGCCTTTGGCTGGATCAAGCCCGACGTGCAGGCCAAGGGTGCCGCATCGAGTTTTGTGGCCGCTTCCGGCCAGCAGGCGGCGCTGGCGCCATTTTTCACGCGTTTCCTGCTCAATTGCGACCAGTGGGATGGCTATAACAGCGAGCGCAAGAATTTGATGGCGCACCTGAAGACGAATGCCATCGGCAACGTGGTGGCGATTACCGGCGATATCCACTCCTTCTTTGCGGGCACCGTCAGCGATGATTTTGATGCGGCTGGCGGCGGCACGCCCGTCATGGTGGACCTGGTGTCGGCCGGCGTGAGCTCCGATTCCTTCTTCAGCTACCTGAAGTCGGCCGCCGGCAGCATGGGCGATATCGGCACCCTCGTCAGCTACCCGCTGGCCATTCCCGTCACGGGCCTGGGCACGGTCAACCTGGACGTCAACCTGCTCGATTACACTATGGGCAAGGCTGCCCCGACGGTGGACAGCCTGCTGGAGCAGTTGCGCGTGCAACTGCGCGGCGCCCTGGCCGCCAAGGGCGTGCCGGAAGCGCAGCTCGATGCGACGGTGGCTGCCGTGCAGGCTGGCTTGAAAGCGAGCGCTGACTTCAGCACAACTCTGCTGGGCCTGGCGCAGCAATTGTCCGGCCTGGGCAACAACCCGTGGCTCAAGCATCTGAATACGGATGCGCAGGGCTACACGGTGGTCACCTTGACGCCGGGCAAGCTGGTGGCGCAGTTCAAGCAGGTAAATAAACTGATCGGCACCGCGGCACCAAGCAACGTGATTGCGCGCGTGACGACCGCGACAGTGACGGCGGGCGCGGCGGCGGTGGTGGTCTCTTAATCCGCCGTCAGTTTTATTTGGGGTCAGACGGGGACGCCGAGTCCCGCCAGGTCTGACCCCGGCTTTTGCCTTACAATCTGGGCATGAGCTCCAGTTCCCCGCAAGCATCTCCTCCCTCGCTTCCCCGTTCCGTCTACCTTGGTGGCCTGGCCATCGCCGTGGGCGGGGCGGTGCTGTTTTCCACCAAGGCCATCGTCGCCAAGCTGCTGTACCGCTACCAGATCGATGCCGTCACCCTGATCGCCTTCAGGATGATTTTCTCGCTGCCCGTGTTCGCCGTCATCGCCTGGTGGAAGATGCGCACGGAGCCGCCGCTGTCGACCAGCGACCGCTGGCGCCTCGTCGGGCTGGGTCTCGTCGGCTACTACCTGTCCAGCTATCTGGACTTCCTGGGCTTGCAATACATTTCCGTGGGGCTGGAGCGCTTGATCCTGTTTCTCACGCCCACCTTCGTGCTCCTGATTACCACCGTGTACTTCAAGCAGAGCATCAGCCGCTTGCAGTGGCTGGCCTTGCTGACCTCGTATTGCGGCATCGTGCTGGTGTTCGTGCATGATTTACAGGGCGGCGCGAGCAATGTGGCGCTGGGGTCGACTCTCGTGCTGGGTTCGGCCTGTTCGTATGCCGTGTATCTGTTGGGCTCGGGTGAACTGGTCAAGCGCATCGGCTCGATGCGGCTCGTTTCCTACGCGATGTGCGTGGCCAGCTTTGCCTGCATCGCCCAGTTTTTTATTTTGCGCCCCGTCGAACTGCTGATCCAGCCCATGCCCGTGTATGGCCTGTCCTTGCTCAATGGCATCTTTTGCACGGTGATGCCCGTCTTCATGACGATGATCGCCGTCGAACGCATCGGCGCGCCCGTCGCCTCGCAGGCGGGCATGATCGGCCCCGTGTCGACCCTGTTCCTGGGCGCCATGATCCTTGATGAACCGATCACCAACTGGCAACTGGCTGGCACCAGCCTCGTATTGGCCGGTATTTACTTGCTGTCGAAAAAGAAATAATTCCTCCACCCACTGAAATGGTCCTCACCATGAAAACACGCATCGCCCTGATTGCCCACGACAAGAAAAAAAGATGACATGATTACCCTGGCGGGCGAATACCTGGACTTTTTGAAGGGTTGCGAACTGTCGGCCACGGGCACCACGGGCGGCCGCCTGATCAACGAGCTGGGCCTGGAGGTCGAACGCAAGCATTCGGGGCCGTTCGGCGGCGACTTGCAGATCGGCTCGCTGCTGGTGGAAGGCTTGATCGATTGCGTGATCTTCCTGCGTGACCCGATGACGCCGCAGCCGCACGAGCCGGACATCAACGCCCTGGTGCGCGCCTGCGACGTGCACAACGTGGCGTGCGCAACGAATCTGTCATCGGCGCACCTGGTGCTGTCGCAGCTGCAGGCGCAGGCCAACGCGGCCGCCTGAAGTTTTCCCCCATTCTTCTTCAAGGAGCATATTGTGAGCGCAACGATTACCACCAAAGCCATCCGCGTACAGCGCGTGGGCGGCCCGGAAGTGATGGAGTATGTGGACGTGGAACTGCCACCGCCGGGTCCCGGCGAAGCGCGCGTGAAGCATGATGCCATCGGCCTCAATTTCATCGATGTGTATTTCCGCACGGGCCTGTATCCGCAGCCGCTGCCCAATGGCCTCGGTGTCGAGGGGGCGGGCATCGTCGAGGCGGTGGGCGAGGGCGTCACGGAAGTCAAGGTTGGCGACCGGGTGGCGTATGCGGCGCGCATCAATGGCGCGTATGCGCAGCAGCGTAACCTGCCGGCGGCCCTGCTGCTGGTGCTGCCCGAGCGCATCGCTTTCGACACGGCCGCCGCCATGATGCTGCAAGGCTTGACGGTGCAATACCTGTTCCATCGCACGGTAGCCCTGAAGGCGGGCGATACCATCCTGTTTCACGCGGCTGCGGGCGGCGTGGGCCTGATTGCCTGCCAATGGGCGAAGGTGCTGGGCGTGAACCTGATCGGCACGGCTGGTTCCGATGAAAAGGCGGCGCTGGCCAAGGCGCACGGCGCGGCCCATGTCATCAACTACAACACGGAAAACTTCGTCGAGCGCGTGCGCGAGATCACGGGCGGCAAGGGCGTCTCGGTGGTCTACGATTCCATTGGCAAGGACACGTTTACAGGCTCGCTCGACTGCCTGGCGCCGCTGGGCATGATGGTCAGCTTCGGCAACGCATCCGGTCCCGTGCCGGCCTTCACCCTCAGTGAACTGGCCTCGCGCGGCTCGCTCTTCCTCACGCGCCCGGCCCTGTTCAGCTATGCCTCCAACCGCGCGAACCTGGAAGAGATGGCGACTTCGCTGTTCGGCGTCGTCAGCAGTGGCGAAGTGCAGATCGAGATCAACCAGCGCTACAGCCTGGCCCATATTGCCCAGGCGCACATTGACCTGGAAGGGCGCAAGACGACCGGTTCGACCATCATCGTGCCATGAGCGGCGGCAGCGAAAAAGACGGCACGCCGAAGTTCCGGCCGCCTGCTGATCGTGTTGTTACTGGCCGTGGCCCTGATCGGCGTGCTCACCTTTGCCGCCGAGGCGTATTATTCGTAGGCATAAAAAAACCGGCTTGCGCATTGCTGCACAAGCCGGTTTTTTTGTCTTGCCACATCATTATTCTATTTTGACTTCGACTTTACGGGGCACGCCACTCTGGCCGGGGAAGTCGGCAAAGGCGCTGGCCACCATGGCAGGCATCACCTGCGGCGTGGCGCGCGTGTTGCTGGTCGATTGCACGGTCACGTCGTACAGTTTCTTGCCGTTGCGGTCATTGATCGTCACGCGCAATTCGCGTTCGTATTTATGGCGCACGCTTTCTTCCACGTCCATCGGACCATACCAGTAGGGGTTGTAGGCAAAGCGGCCATAGCCTGGCCACGCGCCGTAGCGGTAGCCGTAGCGGCCAGGCCAGTAGCCAGGGCCATACCAGAATGGATCTGACGCCTGCAGCACGCGCTCAGGATAGTCGACGGTGGAAAACTGCATCGCCACGCGCAAATTGGCTGCAGCCGGGCCGGAAGCTTCGCCGAAGCCGTGCTTGGCCAGTTCCGCGCGCACCAGGTTCTGGTAGCTGCGGTATTCCAGCGTGTCGTTTTCCGCCGCTGGCGCTTCAAACGCATACGATTTGTCCTGCAATTGCGCAGGCCACTCATGGAAGACGGTCACATCGCTGCGTATGGTGGTGGCGCATCCGGTCAGCAACACGGTCAATGCGGCCATCATGATGGTGAGATATCGTTTCATTGCATGACCTCCTGATAGTAGACGCAATTCATCGCTTAGTATTATAAGAATAGTTCTATTTGTTTCTATTCATTATTACAGAATGTTACCGAGCATGTCTGCGTGTAAGGGAATCCAACATTCCTGAGCTGAATCGCGACTATCGGGGGGCTGGTGTTGGTAAAATAGGCTTTTGCCTCCGCTCCCACCCAAATCCCTATGCGCACAGACAGCCCTCAGACGATTTACCGCAAAGATTACACGCCGCCCAGCTTCCTGGTCGACAGCGTCGAACTTGGTTTCGATCTTGATCCCGCCCGCACAGTGGTGGCGAGCCGGATCCGCATGCGCCACAACCCGGTCAGCACCAGCCGCAGCATCGAATTGCACGGCGAACATATTGAACTGGTGCAAGTCCGCCTGAATGGCAAGCTGCTCAAACCGTCGCAGTACAAGCTGACGGCCAGCATGCTGACGATTCCAAAGGCACCGGACGATGTTACGCTCGATATCGAAACCGTGCTGGCGCCGCAAGACAATACCTCGCTGTCCGGCCTGTACGTGTCGAACCACAATTTCTTCACGCAGTGCGAGGCCGAAGGCTTCCGCCGCATCACCTTCTTCCCGGACCGCCCGGACGTGATGGCCAAGTACACGGTCATGCTGCGCGCCGACAAGGACAAATATCCGGTGCTGCTATCGAACGGCAACCTGATCGAAGAGGGCGACCTCGGTGATGGCCGCCACTACGCCAAGTGGGAAGACCCGTTCAAGAAACCATCCTACCTGTTCGCCCTGGTGGCGGCGCGCCTGGTGTGCCAGGAAGAGCGCTACACCCTGAAGTCCGGCCGCGAAGTGTTGCTGCAGGTGTGGGTGGAAGACGGTAACCTGGATAAAACCGACTACGCCATGCAGTCGCTGAAAAACTCGATTCGCTGGGACGAGGAGCGCTTCGGCCTGGAACTGGACCTGGACCGCTTCATGATCGTCGCCGTGGGCGACTTTAATATGGGCGCCATGGAAAACAAGGGTTTGAACATCTTCAATACCAAGTATGTGCTGGCCAATTCGCGCGTGGCGACCGACGTCGATTACGCAGGTATCGAAGCGGTGGTGGGCCACGAATACTTCCATAACTGGACCGGCAACCGCGTGACGTGCCGCGACTGGTTCCAGCTGTCGCTGAAAGAAGGCTTGACGGTGTTCCGCGACCAGGAATTTTCGGCCGACATGATCGGCACGGACACGGGCCGCGCCGTCACGCGCATCGACCAGGTGCGCACCCTGCGCCAGGCGCAGTTCCCTGAAGACGCCGGTCCGATGGCGCATCCCGTGCGTCCGGATTCTTTCGTCGAAATCAATAACTTTTACACGGTCACGATCTACGAAAAAGGCGCCGAAGTGGTGCGCATGGTCCAGACCCTGGTGGGCCGCGACGGTTTCCGCAAGGGCATGGACCTGTACTTCGAGCGCCATGATGGCCAGGCAGTGCAGTGCGACGACTTCCGTGCCGCCATGGCGGACGCGAATGGCCGCGACTTTACCCAGTTCGAGCGCTGGTACAGCCAGGCCGGCACACCGGTGGTGACGGCTTCCACGCGCTACGACGCTGCCAGCCAGACGTTCGAGCTGACCTTGTCGCAAAGCTGCCCCGCCACGCCGGGCCAGCCGAAAAAACTGCCGTTCCACATTCCCGTCACCGTCGGCTTGCTGGCAGCGGACGGCTGCGACCTGCCGCTGTATGTGGATGGCGTGGCATCGAACGGCGCTACCAGCGTCGTGCTGGAATTGACGCAAGCTTCGCAAACCTTCCGCTTCACGCAGGTGGCGGAATCGCCCGTACCGTCGCTGCTGCGCGACTTTTCCGCGCCGGTGGTGCTGGAATATGATTACACTGACGCCGAACTGCTGCACCTGTTCCGTCACGACAGCGACCCGGTCAACCGCTGGGAAGCGGGTCAGCGCCTGGCCATGGAACGCCTGCTGAAACTGAGCGGCGCCGTCGCCGCCGGAGAGACCTTGGCGCTGGACGACACCTTCATCGAAGCGCAGCGCGCCCTGCTGGCCGACGAAACGCTCGATCCTGCCTTCCGCGAACTGGCCCTGATCCTGCCGTCGGAAACCATCATCGCCGAGCGCCTGGCGCAAGTCGACCCGCAGGCGATCCATGCGGCGCGCCAGTTTATGCGCCGCACCATCGCGGCCGCGCTCAAACCTGAATTGCTGGCGCAATACCACGCCAACCAGACGCCGGGCGAATACAGTCCGGACGCCCTGTCGGCCGGCAAGCGCGCGTTGAAAAACCTGGCCCTGTCCTATTTGCTGATCGCACCGGGCGCGCAAGAGCTGGCCCTGGCGCAGCAGCAGTTCGACGGTGCCGGCAACATGACGGACCGCGCGGCCGCCTTGGGCGCTCTGATGCATTCGGGTTCCGCATCGCACGCGCAGGCGGCCCTGGCCAGTTTCTATGCCGACTTCGAGAACGAAGCGCTGGTGGTCGACAAGTGGTTCGCCATGCAGGCGGCGGCGCCATCGACCGATGTGCAAGCCGTACGCCAGTTGATGACGCATCCGGCCTTCACCCTGAAAAATCCGAACCGCGCGCGCAGCCTGATCTTCAATTTCACCAACGGCAATCCGTCGCAATTCCATGCGGCTGATGGCAGCGGCTACGCCTTCTGGGCCGAGCAAGTCATCGCGCTCGACGCCCTGAACCCGCAAGTGGCCGCCCGCCTGGCGCGCTCCATGGACCGCTGGCGCCGTTACGTGCCCGCGCTGCAAAGCCACATGCGCGATGCGCTGGAAAAAGTCGCCGGCCAGGCCAGTTTGTCGAATGACGTGATGGAAGTCGTCAGCAAGGCATTGGCCAATTAACACCGCAATAACACATCAAAACAGAGGGATTTCATGAAACGCATCAGTCTTACGCAATACCTGGTTGAAGAGCAGCGCTCGAACAACAGCATTCCGGCCGAACTGCGCCTGCTGATCGAAGTCGTCGCGCGCGCGTGCAAAACCATCAGCCACGCTGTCGGCAAGGGCGCCCTCGGTGAGGTGCTGGGCACGGCCGACACGGAAAACGTGCAGGGCGAAGTGCAGAAAAAACTCGACATCATCTCCAACGAGATCCTGCTCGAAGCGAACGAATGGGGCGGACACCTGGCGGCCATGGCGTCGGAAGAGATGGAATCGATCCACCCGATCCCGAACCGCTATCCGAAGGGCGAATACATGCTGCTGTTCGACCCACTGGATGGCTCGTCGAACATCGATGTCAATGTGTCCATCGGCACCATCTTCTCGGTGCTCAAAGCCCCGGAAGGCATGGGACAGCCGACCGAGCAGGACTTCATGCAGGCGGGTGCCAAGCAAGTGGCTGCCGGCTACGCCGTGTATGGCCCGCAAACCATGCTGGTGCTGACCTTCGGCAATGGCGTGAACTGCTTCACCCTGGACCGCGAAATGGGTTCGTGGGTCCTCACGCAAAGCAATATGCAGATTCCGCCGACGACGAAGGAATTCGCCATCAATATGTCGAACGCGCGCCACTGGCATCCGCCTGTGAAACGCTATGTCGATGAACTGCTGGCCGGCGACACGGGCCCGCGCGGCACCAACTTCAACATGCGCTGGATCGCCTCGATGGTGGCCGACGTGCACCGCATCCTGAACCGTGGCGGCATCTTCATGTACCCGGCCGACCTGCGCGACACCTCGATGCCCGGCAAGCTGCGCCTGATGTACGAAGCGAACCCGATGGCCTTCATCGTCGAGCAAGCCGGCGGCGCGGCCACCGACGGCCAGCAGCGCATCATGGACATCGCCCCGCACAAGCTGCACCAGCGCGTGCCCGTCTTCCTCGGCTCGAAAGACGAAGTGGCCCGCGTCACGGCCTACCACGCTGAGTAAAAAGTCGCACTTTTCCACGATTTTCAGCGGCCCGCAGCCGGGTCGCTAAAAAAATGCAAAAAAGTTCGCGTTGACACTAGCAAATTTTGTGCATTGTTTGTAGAATGTGGGTCTTCGCCGTTGTAGCTCAGTTGGTAGAGCAGCACATTCGTAATGTGAAGGTCGCCAGTTCGATTCCGGCCAACGGCACCAAGTTTCATCAGAAAACCCGCTTACTTGCAAAAGTCAGCGGGTTTTTTGTTGTCCTTGATTTCAGCGCCATGGCTGACGGGAGCAATTTTTACTGAAGCCAGGCCGCGCGCTCGAACCCAGGCGCGGTGCTCCGCCGGGATACACGGTCTGCAGACTACAATATTGCATTGTCTTTCACATCAACGGAACTTTACCCATGCCCGACAAAATCTACCAGTATCTGACCTCGCCCGGTGTGGACGATGGCGATACGCCCCCGTGGTCGATCTCGATCTCTACTTCGCAGGCAATACCGATGAAGAGTCGATCGCGCCGAACCAGTGGGGCTATGGCCGCCCGCCGATTGCGCAGCTGTATGACATGTTCCGCGAGATCGCCGCCAGGCCGGACGTGGAAAAGGTGCTGGTCGGCTTGCACCAGGACTGGTGCGATTATGGCCAGGCGGACGTGGACGCGAAACGTTTTCCGGCTGCGGAAAACGTGCATATCTTCACGTCCGCACGCCAGGACGAGGTTGAGTGCTGGATCGCCGGCATGGAAGCCGACGGCGTCATCCCTGGCTGGCCTTATGGCAAGCCCGACAACGCTCCTGAGCCGTCAGAGGGCTATACCGTGCTGTCGGTCTGCTGGGACTGAGCGCCGCTCAGAAATTGTGCCTTATCCCCAGCGCCACGCCCGACATGGTGGCGCCCTTTGTTTCTGTTTCCCGTCCCAGGCTGTTGATGGCAAAGTCGGCGATGCCGTGGCGGCCGTTGGCCAGGCGCGTGTAGTAGGCATACAGGCTGCTGCGTTTCGATAGCTGGTAGTCATAGCCGGCGGTGGCGTGGGTGGCGCCCGTATCCGCTCCCGCACGCACCGTGCCGATGGTTTCCAGCGCGCTGCCGCTGGCGCTTTGGGCATGCGCCAGGCCGAAACGCAGGCCGTGGCGGCCGAACTGGCGCTGTGGCGGAAAAGTAGGCCGTGCGCCGGCGCAGCTCACCCGTGGGCGTGGCGTAGCGCAGGCTTTCCAGCACCACCGCCAGCTGCGTGGCGCTGTCGATCCTCCAGGCCAGGGCCAGCTTGCTGCCATGGTCAGTCAGGCCCCGTCCCTGGTAGTCGTGATGGTCTTCCTGCGCCAGGGTGGCATATAGGACGCCGCCGTCGTAGATCAGGGCGGCCGAGGTCAGTGCCGGATGCGCGCCGCTGGCGGGGCGTTCTTCCCCCATGCCACGCGCCACGCGCAGCGACCAGCCCTGCCACTGCGGCGTCCAGTAATGCACGCTGTTCTGCTGGCGCCGGTCGAAGGAATACGTGTTGCTGGTATTGCTTTCGGTGGCGCCCGCGCCGTTGCCCATCAGGCTCATGTAGCCGGCCGTGGTGGGATAAAACGGGTCGAGCGCGGAGGTGGCGCTGTTGTAGGGCAGGGTCCAGTTGCCAGCAAAGAGCGTGCCCCACGGGCCGGCAATGCCGACACGCGTGTCGCGCGCGGCGATTGACCCCGTGCCCGTGTCGGGCGACAGCGTGCCCTCGACCTGGAACAGCGCCTGCCAGCCGCCGCCCAGGTCTTCGCTGCCGCGAAAGCCGAGTACCGAGCGATTGTTGGAGACACGCTGCACGTTGTTACCGCTGCCGGAACCATGCAGCGCTTCGACCGCCACGTTCAGGCGGCCGTACAGCTGCACATTTTCTTGTGCCGCGGCGGGCAGCGCTGCCGCCAGTGCCAGGGCACCGGCAGCGCATGAAAACACGCACCTCACCCGCGCCTCAAAACGCAAAGCAGCTGCACCCCAGCGCGCCCCAGAAGCCGGAGTGGCTGGAGACGGGCACGGAACTCTTGCGCGCCACGTCGTGGGCGTGGGCGTGCACGCCGCAGGCACCCTGGCACTGGTGCTGCATGACGCTGCTCTTTTGCGGCGGCGCGGCGCGGTAGTGGCCGGCCACGTTTTTCACGGGCGACCAGTCGGGCAGCACGGGAATCGGGGGCGGCGCCAGCTTGGTAAATTCCGCCTGGCCGTAGACGATCTTGCCGCCGACGATGGTGAGCACCGATTCGATCGACTTGATCGCCTCTTCATCGATGCTGAAAAAATCCGCGCTCAGCACGGCCAGGTCGGCCAGCATGCCTTCCTGGATGCGGCCCTTCTTGCCTTGCTCGCTGGAGAACCAAGCGCTGCCCGCCGTCCACAGTTCCAGCGCCGTGTCGCGCGACAAATGGCTGCCCGCGTCGTACAGGCGCAAGCCGCCCACGGTGCGGCCCGATACCAGCCAGTACAGCGCCGTCCACGGGTTGTAGCTGGCGACCCTGGTGGCGTCGGTGCCGCCGCCCACCGGCACGCCCGTTTGCAGCATGCGCGCGATCGGCGGCGTGGCCTTGGCCGCTTCGGCACCGTAGCGGTCGACAAAGTACTCGCCCTGGAAGGCCATGCGGTGCTGGATGGCGATGCCGCCGCCCAGCGCCTTGACCCGGTCGATGTTTTTCGGCGTGATGGTTTCGCAGTGGTCGAACATCCAGTGCAGGCCGTCGAACGGGATATCGCGGTTGACCTTTTCAAAGACCGTCAGCATGCGGTCGATCGATTCGTCATAGGTGGCGTGCAGGCGGAAGGGCCAGCGTTTGGAGACCAGGTGGCGCACCACCTTTTCCAGTTCGTCGTCCATGCCGGGCGCCAGGTCCGGGCGCGGCTCGAGGAAATCCTCGAAGTCGGCGGCGGAAAACACCAGCATTTCGCCGGCGCCGTTATGGCGGTAGTAATCGTCGCCCTGGCCCGGCGTGACCATCTCCGTCCATTTTTCAAAATCTTCCAGTTCGCGGCCCTTGTTTTGCGTGAACAGGTTGTAGGCGATGCGTATCGTCAGCTGCCCTTCGCTTGCCAGCTGATCGACCACCGCGTAGTCTTCCGGATAATTCTGGAAGCCACCGCCCGCGTCGATGGCGCTGGTCAGGCCGAGGCGATTGAGTTCGCGCATGAACTGGCGCGTGGAGTTGACCTGCAATTCGCGCGGCAGGGTCGGACCCTTGGCCAGGGTTGCATATAAAATCATGGCGTTCGGGCGTGCTATCAGCATGCCGGTCGGGTTGCCGGAAGCGTCGCGCACGATTTCGCCGCCGGGCGGATTCGGCGTATTTTTATCGTAGCCGACCACGCGCAAGGCGGCGCGGTTGAGCAGGGCGCGGTCGTACAGGTGCAAGATGAAGACGGGCGTATCTGGCGCCGCGGCGTTGATTTCATCGAGGGTCGGCATGCGCTTTTCCGCGAACTGGAATTCATTCCAGCCACCGACCACGCGCACCCATTGCGGGTTCGGCGTGCGCAGGGCCTGTTCCTTGAGCATGCGCAGGGCGTCGGCCAGCGAAGGCACGCCTTCCCAGCGCAATTCCAGGTTGTAGTTCAAGCCGCCACGGATCAGGTGCAGGTGCGAGTCGTTCAGGCCGGGAATCACGGTGCGGCCACCCAGGTCGATCACGCGGCTGTCGGGCGCGCGGTGGCGCATGACGTCGTCGGCATCGCCGACGGCGAGGAATTTGCCGTCGGCGATGGCCACCGCGCTCGCTTGCGGGCAGCTTTTATCGACGGTATGAAAGCAGCCATTGAGCAAGATCAAGGGGGCGGTGGCGGGGAGGGTATGTTCTGGCATGGTGCAGCTCCATGGTTGCGGTGCAGGGGGAGGGGGCCGGCGTGCGCGGCGCGAAAGTCACGTCGTCCAGTGTAGCGGAGGTCCCACGGTTGAACACGGGCCAAAAGATCAGGTGGGCCGTGGCGTACTGGCCGAATGACGGGGGCGGCGGCCTGCCGCATGGCTTACCATGCAGGCAGTGGCGCCGGGGCGCTTCCCTGGCGCGTTTTTCGTTTTTTTAGTGCATTGCACAGTATCAGGAGTCATTCGATGGATCAGCCACCACACAGCCGCTTGTTCGGCACCAGCCTGGGATTTTTAGCGGGCTATGTCGATACCCTGGGTTTTATTGCCCTGTTTGGCCTGTTTACGGCCCATGTCACGGGTAACTTCGTGCTGATCGGCGCCGCCCTGGCGGACGCATCGCGCGCGTCCATCCTGCTGAAGTTTCTCGCTTTCCCCGCCTTTATCGCCGGCGTCGCCATTACGCGCCTGATGGTGCTGGCCGTGGAGCGCCGCGCCGGCCCGTCACTGACCCTGGCGATGCTGCTGCAGTGGGCCTTGCTGGCCGGCTTCATGGTGTTTGGCTGCCTGGCCGAGCCGATCGGCAAGGATGTCAGTTCCATGGCCATGGTGGCCGGCTTGCTGGGCACGGCCGCCATGGGCGTGCACAGCGCCACCAGCCGGCTGCTGCTGGCGCACCTGGCGCCCACTTCCATGATGACGGGCAACGTGACGCAGATCGTCATCGACACCGTCGACGTGCTGCGCGGCGCGGCCGATGGCGCCACCCATGCGCGCTGCGGGAAGTTCTTCTGGCCGCTGCTGGCCTTTGCCCTGGGCGCCATCGCCGCCGCCTTTGCCTACCTGGCCGTCGGCTTTGTGGCGCTGGCCGTGCCCTTGCTGCTGCTCGCTGGCCTGATCATCGTGCAGCACCGCAGCGGCCGCGTAGCCGTGCCGGCAGCCTGACCCACCATGCGTCTGCCCGTCCTGGCCGCGCTGTGCTGCCTGCCCTTGCTGCTGTTGTTCAGCCCTCCCGGGCTGGCCATCGGCGCGGCGCGCGGCATTCACCAGCTGCAGCACACCAGCTGGACGTCCAGGGATGGCGCGCCGGACGATATCAGCGTCATCGCCCAGGGCGGCGACGGCTTCCTGTGGCTGGGCACCCATTCTGGCCTGGTGCGT
This sequence comes from Janthinobacterium lividum, assembly GCF_023509035.1. NCBI lineage: Bacteria > Pseudomonadati > Pseudomonadota > Betaproteobacteria > Burkholderiales > Oxalobacteraceae > Janthinobacterium > Janthinobacterium lividum. Next base: position 2,163,870 of record NZ_CP075583.1, read on the forward strand.
TTTGACGGCCTGCGTTTCGCGCCCTTGCGCGCGCGCAAGGGCGCGTTTCCCGATACGGTGACCTTGGCCCTCAAGCGCGCAGCCGACGGCGGCATGTGGGTGGGCTGGCAAGTGGGCGGCATCAGCCATGTCAAGGATGGCGTGGTGCGCAATTACGGCGAGGCGCAGGGTGTGCGGCCCGGTTCCGTCTGGGGTTTCGCCATCGACGCCACGGGCGCCGTGTGGGCCGCCGGTGTGGCCGGGGTCTCGCGCTTCGATGGTCGGCGCTGGCAGGCGATGGGGCCGGCGCAGGGCTACACGGCGCAAAAGGCCTCGGCCGTATTTGCTGACCGCGACGGCAGGCTGGGCGTGTTCAGCGAACAGGGCGTGTTCCTCTGGCAGCCGGGCCAGGCGCGCTTCGCGCCGCCCGTGGGCGGCCTGGACTTGCGCGCGCCACCGCAGCAGGGACCGGACGGCCGCCTGTATCTGCTGGAGCAGCGCGGCATCCGCATCATCGATACGCTCGAGCGCTACGACCAGCTCGACCATCGCTGGATCTACCGCGATACGAGCGGCACCAGCGGCAGCATGCTGGTCGACCGCCAGGGCACCCTGTGGTTCGACAGCCAGTTCGGCCTGCACCGCACGCGCAGTGCCGGCGCGCTGGGGCCGCAACAGCTGGGCATCAGCGGCGACACGGAATCGTTCCTGCCCCGCGACGGCTTGAGCAATGTGCTGATCGGGTCCCTGTGCGATGACAACGAAGGCAATGTCTGGGTCTCCACGTATGCAGGCCTGGACCGCTTTCGCCAGGCCGCGCCCGTGATCCTCAGCGCGCGGGGGCCCGGAGGTGCCCGAGGTCTTCCGCGCCCAGCAGCTGTCGCCCGGCACCGGGGGCCGCATGTGGCTGTCGCGGGAAGGCGATGCGCCGCTGATGCTGGTTGCGCCCGACGGCAAGGTGCTGCGCGCACCCGCGCTGGGACCCATCACGGCCATCATGGCCGCGCCGCGCGGCATCCGCGTCGGCACCCGCGCCGGCTTGCTGCAGCTCGATGGCGAGGTTGGCCGCCTGCTCGAGACGATTGCCTATCCGCCGGAAGCGGCCGCCCTGAAACGGGTGCGCATGGCAGTGAGCGCGCCCGACGGCAGCCTGTGGGCGATTTTCAGCGGCGCCGGCGTGTTCCAGTACACGGGCGGCGCATGGCGGCGCGAAACGGCCTTGCCCGAGGGCGGGCGCAAAGTGCCGCTGGTGCTGCTGGCCGATGCGGCCGGCCGCCTGTGGCTGTCCTATCCGGACGGCAGCGTGGCGGTGCTCGAGGGCGGGCGCCTGGCCAGTTATGGTCCCGCGCAGGGCCTGAACCTGGGTAAGGCGCCAGCGCTGTTTGAGACCGGCGGCCAGCTGCTGGCGGGTGGCCAGCGGGGCCTGGCGCTGTGGCGCGGCGGGCGCTTCGTGCCGCTGCGCGCCGCAGCGGCCGGCGTCTTCGACGGCGTGGTCGGCATGCTGCGCGCGCGCGACGGCAGCCTGTGGCTCAATGCGGGTAATGGCGCCGTGCGCGTGGCCGCCGCCGAGGTGGTGCAGGCCCTGCGCGATCCATCCCACCCCATGCAGGCGCAGTTGTACGATGGCGCCGATGGCTTGAGCGGCAAAATGAGTTTGTTGCATAACGGCTCGATAGCCGAAGCGGATGATGGCAGGATCTGGTTTTCGCGTCAGAGCGCGACCTCCTGGATCGACCCGCGTCAACTGCTGCTGCCGCTGCCGGCGCCGCAGGCCGAGATTGGCGCTTTGATGGTCGATGGCCGGAGCGTCGCCGTCGCCGACTACGAGCGCCTGCCTGCCGGCACGCGCGACGTGCAGTTCGATTACAACGCCAGCAGCCTGGGCACGCCGGCGCGCCTGCGTTTCCGCTATCGGCTGGAAGGGTATGACAAGGACTGGCAGAACGCGGATGATCGGCGCCAGGCGCAATACACGGGCCTGGGACCGGGCGCCTACCGTTTCCAGGTGATGGCCTTGAATGGCGACGGCGTGGCCAGCACGGTGGCGCAATTGCCATTCCGCGTGCTGCCCGCCTTTTACCAGACCTGGTGGTTCCGCAGCCTGTGCGCAGCGGCGCTGCTGGCCGCCGCGTATGGGGCTTACCGATGGCGGCTGCGCCAGCACGCCGCGCGCCTGCAGACACGGATGGAGGCGCAGCAGGCCGAGCGCGAACGCATCGCGCGCGAGCTGCACGATACCCTGCTGCAGGGCACGCAGGCGATGATCCTGCACTTTCACAATGCCAGCATGGCCATTGCCGAGGATGATCCCGCGCGCGCCGCCATGCTGCGCGCGCTCGACGACGCCGACCGCATGCTGGGCGAGGGGCGCGACCACGTGCACGACTTGCGCGCCGGCGACGCCGCCGGTGCGCGCTGGAGCGCCATCCTGCGGCGCGAAGGCGAGCGGCTGGCGGCGCAGCACGGTATCGTGTTCCGCTACGCGGAAGAAGGCGAGGCGCGTCTGCTGCATGCGCGCGCCGCGCATGAAATCTACCGCATCGCCAGCGAAGCGCTGCGCAACGCCTTTCAGCATGCGCGCGCGCAGGTGGTTGAAGTGGTGGTGCGCTATGCGTGCGGCGGCATCGAGCTGCTCGTGCGCGACGATGGCCAGGGCTTGCCGCCGGTGGTCGCGGCGAACGGGCAGATTCCCGGACACTGGGGCATGCCCGGCATGCGCGAGCGCGCCGCCAGGCTCGGAGCGCGCCTGTCTGTGGGCGGGCGTGACGGGGGTGGCACGCAGTGGCGCCTGCGAGTGCCTGCGCGCCGCGCCTGGCCGGCAGAGCACGGCCCGCTGCGCCGCTGGTGGCAGCGCTGGCGCCGCTCAGGCGTCGAGGATGCCGCGCCGTAGGGCGATGGTGACGGCGTGGGTGCGGTCCCTTGCGCCCAGCTTGGCCAGGATGGCACTCATGTGCGCCTTGACGGTTTCTTCCTTGATCTGCAGCAGGGCGCCTGTTTCGCGGTTGGAATTGCCTTGCGCAACCTGCTTGAGCACGTCCAGTTCGCGGTTCGACAGCACGTCGCTGCAGGCATACAGCGCCAGCTCCGCCTCGATCTCGGGCGTGATGTGGCGCCGCCCCGCGTGCACGTTTTGTATCGCCGCCAGCAATTCGTGGCGCAGGGCGCTTTTCAGCACATAGCCGCACGCGCCCGCGCGGATGGCGCGCAGCACCTGCGTATCGCCCTTGTAGGTGGTCAGCACGATGATGCGCGCCTGCGGATGGCGCGCGCGGATGGCGCCGATGGCGTCAAGGCCGCTCATGAGCGGCATCTGCAAATCCATCAGCGTGACATCGGGCTGCAGCGCGTCAAATTGCTGCACCGCCTGCCGGCCATCGGTGGCCTGGCCTGCCAGCACAACGCCGGGAAAGGCGCGCAGCAGGGCCGCGATGCCGTCGAGCAGCAACTGGTGGTCGTCGGCGATGAGGACGCGTATCGGTGCCGTATCGCTGCACATGATGTTGTCTGGCAAAGAGGAGTTATCGATCAAGAGTCGTCGGAGCAGGGTAAGCAAAAGGCATTTTACCGCAGTGCTCGCCGGTCTGCAGGAGGGGATTGCCCGGGGACAAGCTACATGCCAGCCTATATTTAGATAGTGGTGCGGACACGCCGCCAGGCATACGATGCACGGCAGTACCCACTCAACCCTTTCTTCATGGATGACATCATGACCAATCCGAAACTGGAAGTCCTTACCCCCGACAATTGCCAGATCATCTTCATCGACCAGCAGCCGCAAATGGCGTTCGGCGTGCAGTCGATGGACCGCCAGGCGCTGAAAAACAATACCGTGGGCCTGGCCAAGGCCGCAAAAGTGTTCAACATCCCCACCATCATCACCACCGTCGAAACGGAAAGCTTCTCCGGCCACACCTATCCGGAACTGCTCGACGTTTTCCCCGGCAAGGATATCCTCGAGCGCAGCTCGATGAATTCGTGGGATGACCAGAAGGTGCGCGATGCGCTGGCCGCCAACGGCAAGAAGAAGGTCGTCGTGTCGGGCCTGTGGACGGAAGTGTGCAACAACAGCTTCGCCCTGTGCGCGATGCTCGAAGGCGATTACGAGATCTATATGGTGGCCGATGCCTCGGGCGGCACTTCGAAGGAAGCGCACGACTACGCCATGCAGCGCATGATCCAGGCTGGCGTGGTGCCCGTGACGTGGCAGCAGGTGCTGCTGGAATGGCAGCGCGACTGGGCGCACAAGGAAACCTATGACGCCGTCATGGCCATCGTGCGCGAACATTCGGGCGCCTACGGCATGGGTGTCGACTACGCTTACACGATGGTGCACAAGGCGCCGCAACGTACCCATGGCGACCACGTGACCCTGGCGCCAGTGCCGGCCAAGTAAGCGCCGCGCGGCAGTGCCATGCGCCGCGCGCCTGACCGCGCGCGGCGTTTTTTTTTCATCGAAAGGAATGCGCCATGAAGTTATATGTGATTTCGCTGGCCGTGGGTTTGCTGGTTGGCATCATCTACGCCGTCTTGCAGGTGCGCTCGCCGGCGCCGCCCGCGATAGCCCTGATCGGCCTGCTGGGCATGCTGATCGGCGAACAGATCGTCCCCAGCGTCAAGCGCCTGATGGCGGGCGAGGCCATCACGGTGTCGTGGCTGCGCAGCGAATGCGTGCCGAAGATCAGTGGCGTAGAAGCGAAGCCAACACTGGCCAAGGCCGCGCCGCAGCAGAAGGACGACAGCGCCGCCTGAATTCCGTCTGCCGAGTCGCTACGCTAGAACGCGCCCAGCAAGCCGCGCCGGGCGGCCACCGTGGCCGCCTCGGTGCGGCTTGATACGTTGAGCTTGGTCAAAATATTATTCACATGAAATTTGACAGTGCCCACCTCGATGCCGGCGCTGCGCGCGATCATCTTGTTGCTCTTGCCCGCTGACAGGTGCAGCAGGATGTCGTGTTCGCGTTTCGACAGGCGGTTCGCCTCGATGCGGCCGGCCTGCTGCACCGCCAGTTCTGGCGGCAGGTAGTGCCTGCCGGCGGCCACCTGGCGGATGCACTGCGTCAGTTGCAGGAAGCCGGAATCCTTCAGCAGGTAGCCCGCGCGCGCCGGCGCGCAGGGCCCGGTGCACATTGTCCTCGCCCTGGTAGGTGGTAAGGATGATGATCTTTGCTTGCGCGTCGTCTGCGCAGATGCGCTCGATCGCCTCGACGCCATGCATTTCCGGCATGTTCAAATCCATCAGCACCACGTCGGGCCGCAATTGCCGGTACAGCTCCACGGCGGCGCGGCCCGTGTCGGCCTGGCCCAGCAGGCGTAAGCCAGGCAGTGACGCGATCAGCGAGGCCAGGCCGGCCAGGATCAGCGGGTGGTCGTCGGCGATCAGCAGCGAGATAGGGGGAGCGTCGTCGTCGTCGCGGAGCATGGTCGTGTGCAAGGTCGTGTGCATGGCTGTGCTCATGGCGCTGGCAGGGTGAAGTGGAAGACGCTGCCGTGGGGCGCGCCGGGCGCATGCCACAGGCGGCCGCCATGCGCGTCGAGGATGCGACGGCAGATGGCCAGGCCCATGCCCATGCCGTCCGGCTTGCTGGTATACAGGGGAGTGGTATAGACGGCCGGCCGCCTGCGGCGCGATGCCGGCGCCATTGTCGGCGATGCTGAAATGCTGCACGACTCCATCCAGGTGCGAGGACAGTAGCACCGTGCGCGGCCGGCCGCTGGTGTCGCGCAGCGCCTCGATAGCGTTCATCAGCAGGTTCAGGACGACTTGCCGGAATTGCACCGGGTCGGCGTGCAGCAGCGGGCGGCCCGGCGCCAGCTGCGTTTCCAGGTGGATCGCGTGCTGCTGCAGTGGTGCGCGCAGCAGCGGCAGCAGGTCTTGCACGGCGTCGTCGGCCACAAAATGAGCGTGGCTGCCCGGCGCGTTGCAGGCCAGGCCATGCACGCTGCGCAGCACGGCACTGGCGTGGCTGCCGGCGCTGGCGACCAGGGCCAGCGCCGCGCGCGCCTCGTCGAGGCGGGGCGGATCGTGATCGAGCCAGCGCAAGGCGGCATCGGCATTGAGCGCGATGGCGGCCAGCGGCTGGCGCACTTCGTGCGCGACCGATGCGGCAAATTCGTCCATGCCGCCCATGCGCCGCGATTGCGCGATGCCGGGGTCTTGTTTCTGAGGGAAATAATGCATGCTGGCCATCGCGGGACTCCTGTCGTTCGCCGCGGCTCATGCCGCGCTGCAACAAGTATGCACGGCCCGGCAGGCAAGGCAGTTATACGAATGGGGGAGGCGGGCGGTTATTTTGCGCGGCGGGGACGCCGGCGGGGGCGAGAAGCACCGCCAGGCGCTGGCGGTGCTGGGAGCGAGTGACGATCAGGACTTGATAAAGGCCAGCAAGTCTTCGTTCAGGCGGTCTTTGTGGGTGGCCGGCAAGCCGTGCGGCGCGCCTTCATATATGACGAGCTTGGCGTTCTTGATGAGTTTGGCCGCGGCCTTGCCGGAAGCGTCGATGGGCACGATCTGGTCGTCGCCGCCGTGCACCACCAGGGTCGGCACGGAGATTTTCTTCAGGTCGGCCGTGAAGTCCGTTTCGGAAAACTGCTTGATGCAATCGTAGGCGTTCTTGATGCCGCACTGCATGCCCTGCAGCCAGAAGGTGTCGCGCATGCCTTGCGACACTTTGTTGCCGGGACGGTTGGCGCCGAAGAATGGCACCGTCAGGTCCTTGAAAAATTGCGAGCGGTCGGCCAGCACGCCGGCGCGGATGCCATCGAAGACGGACATCGGCAAGCCGCCCGGATTGGTATCCGACTTGACCATCTGCGGCGGCACGGCGCCAACCAGCACGGCTTTGGCCACGCGTTTCTCGCCATGGCGGCCGATGTAGCGCGCCACTTCGCCGCCGCCCGTCGAATGGCCGACCAGGGTCGCACCCTTGATGTCGAGCGCGTCGAGTAGGGTGGCCAGGTCATCGGCGTAGGTATCCATGTCATTGCCCTGCCATGGCTGGCTGGACAGGCCGTGGCCGCGGCGGTCGTGCGCGATCACGCGGTAGCCGTGGCTGGCCAGGAACATCATCTGGTCTTCCCAGGCATCGCCCTGCAAAGGCCAGCCGTGGCTGAAGACGACGGGCGTACCCGTGCCCCAGTCCTTGAAATGGATGACGGTGCCGTCCTTGACGGTGATGCTATTGACGCTGAGCTTGCCCGGCGCAGCGGCAGCGGCAGGCTTGGCGGCGGCGCTGGCGCCACCGGCGGCCAGCAGGCCCGCGCCTGCGGCGACACCGGCGACGCTGACGAGCAGCTTGCGGCGGGAGTTGACTTCTTCGGCTTCGATTTTCTTCGACATGATACGTTTCCTTCGGGGATGGGGGAGGGGCCAGTTGGGGCCTGGACCAGTGATGGCATCAGCCAGTCTAGGCCTTTGCGCGCGCGGGCGCCTCTGCCAAAAGACCAGTCGCGCCCGGGCGCCCGCCTGCCTATGATGGCTGGGCGGCGGCGCGCCGCGCCGCCTGGCTTTCCCACTGGAGTAAACATGAAGAAAAACTGGATGGCGGCGTTGGCCGGCCCCTTTTTACCCGATGCCGGCTTGCTGTTTGCGCGCGTGGCGGGCGCGCTGCTGGTGCTGCACGTGCACGGCTTGCCCAAGCTGATGCATTTTTCCGAGGAACTGGCGCACATCGACGACCCGCTGCACCTGGGCCGCGCCGTCACCCTGTACTGCGCCCTGTTCGCGGAAATCCTTTGCCCGCTGCTGGTTGCCGCTGGCTTGCTGACGCGCCTGGCCTGTCTGCCCCTGCTGTTCCTGCTGGGCGTGTCGATGCTGCTCGTGCACCCTGACTGGAGCATCGCCGACGGTCAGTTCGGCTGGCTGCTGATCATCGTCTTCGGCACCATCGCCATCAGCGGCGCGGGACGCTATTCGGTCGATGCGAGGCTGCGCGGCTAAATCACGAATTCCCGGTGCACGGCCGGTTTGTGCGCCAGCAGCAGGGATAATTTCTTTAATGCGTTGGCCAGGCGCGCGCGGTCGCGGATGCTGCCCAGCGAGATGCGGATGGCGTTCGGCGGGCGGCTGTCGTAGAAGGCGTCGGAAGCCGTGACGGCCACGCCTTGGGCGCGGGCGCTGGCGGCCAGTTCGCGCGAGGTCCAGTAACTGGGCAGCGAAAACCATACATGGATGCCGTCGCTGTGTGGGTGGCTGGTGCCCGTCAGGATGGTGCGGATGACGTCCTGGCGCGCATCGGCCTCGCTGCGTATGCCGGCCAGCAGCGCGTGCGCGGAGCCGTCGTGTATCCACTGCGTCGTCAGCGCCATCGTCACGGGCGTGGCCATCAGGGAAAACGAGCGCAGGGCATGCAGGAAGCGCTCGCGCAGCTGCGCATCGGCGATCAAGGTGTAGGCCATGCGCAGGCCGGGCGCGAGGCATTTCGACAGGGTGGTGATATGCGACACGTGGCCCGGCGCGTAGTGCGCCAGCGGGGGCGGCGCATCGGAGGCCAGCAGCCAGTACGGGTCATCCTCGATGATGTGCATGCCGCAGCGCTGCGCCGCTTGCGTGATGGCCAGGCGGCGCGCGGCCGGCATGGTGTGCGCCGTGGGGTTTTGCAGGGTCGGGTTCAAATACACCAGGCGCGCGTTGTGCTTGCGGCAGGCCTTTTCCAGCGCTTCGGGCAGCATGCCGTCGGCGTCCGCTTCCACGACGACGGCCTTGCGGTTCAGCTGGCCCGCTGCCGACCGCAAGCCCGGGTAGACGGCCGCTTCCGTCAGGATGCTGTCGCCGGGGCGGCTGAGGGTTAATATCAGCGCCGCCAGCGCCGCCTGCGCGCCGGGACAGGCCACGACGTGCTCCGCGTCGACATGGCCGAACATGGGCGCCAGCCAGGCGGCGCCGGCCGCGCGGTCGGCCTTGCCACCGCCACCCAGGTGATAGCTCATCAATAAATCGCTGTCCGTGCGCAGCAACACCTGCGCCAGTCCCTGTTTCAGCAGATCGTCGAAATCCACGCCCACGGGCGGCGGCGGGATGTTCATGCTCAGGTCCAGCATCTGCGTCAATTCCACTTTCGGCGCCGCCACATAGGTGCCGCGCGCGCCCTGCCCCTCCAGCAGGTTGCGGCGCTTGGCCTCGTCGTAGGCGCGCGTTACCGTCGTCAGGTCGACCTGGAACAGGGCGGCCAGGCTGCGCTGTGGCGGCAAGCGGTCGCCGGGACGCAGGCTGCCGTCGGATAGCGCGCGTTCGATCATGTCGGCGATCTGCAGGTAGCGCGGGCCGCCGTGCTGCACGAACGGCGTGATCCAGGCGTTGGCCTGGCTTTCATTTTGTATGGATTTGGATTGGGGCATTTCGTCTTGATGTATGGATTTTATTGTGGGAATTATGCATAAAAACCCTGTAAAAATCCATACATTTGTATGAGGCTGGCTTCATCTTCAGGCAAGGACTATGCATGGCTCCTCGTTACTTCCCCCGCGCCACGTATTGGCCGAAATGGCAGCATTCGACCAAGATCGAGTTCGTCGCATGGACGATCCTCTCCCGCCCCGCCAGGCTGGCGGGGATTGGTATTTCCAACAGGAATTTAAGTCTGCGCTTCAAGGTGTGGCAGCGCACGGTGGCGCGTAGCAGGCGGGGTTAAGGTAGTGCTAACAGCTTGCTGCTGATCCGCTGTTTGATTTGGCTCAGCCTGGCAGCGTTTAGCCGCTTCTTTTTTACGGGAAGCGGGGGAGAATCATGATTCGGTCACGGCATCGAGCATGGTTGAAATTATTCACTTTTAAAGGAAACCATCATGAACGCGATTGAAAAAACCAGCTCCGATTTGAATGGCAACGTCCAGGATACCCGCCAGGACTTGCACCGCACCATCGACAAGGTGGCGGGCCAGGCTCAGCCCCTCGCCGACAAGGTGGCCACGCGCGTTCATGACGGCGTGGACCAGGTGGGTGAACGCATCGACCAGGTCAGCGACACCGTCAGCAAAGCTTCCGAAACTCTGATGGCGCGCGGCAAGCAATTGGGCGCCGCCTGCCAGCGCGCCGGCGAGACGGGGCGTGGCTACGTGCGCGAGCGCCCGGCCGTGTCCCTGCTGATTGCGGCAGCGGCCGGTTACGGCCTGTCGAAATTGCTGGGTTCGCGTAAATAGGTTTTACGCCTTCCTGGAAGGTACTGTCGTGGGTGCTGCTCCCTACGCCGTCATGGCGCGGCGGGCCAGCGCCCACGCGCACAAGGTAGTAATCCTCGGGAAATTAGTGTGAATTTATGACGAACAGAATCGGATGCCATGCAAGGCGCCAGCTGCTAGCAGTGCTAGCACTGCTAGCAGCTGGCAACGCCGCAGAGCGCCGATTATGGAAGTCAGAAATCACAATAATTTATTGGGGGTTACTTCGTAGCAAGCAGTAAAGGAGAGTGATGATGCGCTCCATTTTGTTGTGGTTGATCGGCATACCTATTCCCATCATTATTTTGATTGCCCTGTTTGTGCGCTGAATGATGGAGTTGTAGCGTTCTCCCGGGGCAGACTACTCACAGGAGATGTAATGGCTAGCAACAAGAAAACGCCGTCTACGGACGGTGCGGGTTCCGTCCTGAGCAGCATGTCCGGCCCATCCGACAGCAACGCGCCGCACAGCCTGGGGGCGGACAATGACATGAGCCGCGCGCTGCTGCAAAAGACGGCAGCCAGCCAGCAGTTGGCCGCCGCCATGGCCGTCAATCCGAAAGAGGACGGCCAGTATGGCGAGGCGGCGCGTGCGCCAGTCGAGGGCGTGCATGTGTCAGCCGGCGAACCGCTGGCCACGGCCAGCACCACGGGCGAAACGATACCGTCTCCGAAGACGGGAGATGGCCAGCCAGCGTTGGGCGAAAATGCGCGTAATGCCTCGCTCGATGGCGCCCGTAGCGACGATAGCGGCTGCGTGCTGACGACCAATCAGGGCGTGCCCGTGGGCGATAACCAGAACTCGCTGAAGGCGGGCTTGCATGGCCCCACCCTGATGGAAGATTTTATCCTGCGTGAAAAGCTCACGCATTTCGACCATGAACGCATCCCCGAACGCGTCGTGCATGCACGCGGTTCTGCCGCCCACGGCTATTTCGAATGCTACAAGGAGCAAAGCAAGCTGACGCGCGCCGCGCCGTTCGCCAAGGCGGGCAAGCGCACGCCCGTCTTCGTGCGCTTTTCCACGGTAGCCGGCGAACGCGGTTCGACCGATACGGCGCGCGACGTGCGCGGCTTCGCCGTGAAGTTTTATACGGATGAGGGCAACTGGGATCTGGTGGGTAACAACATCCCCGTCTTTTTTATCCAGGACTCGATGAAGTTCCCCGATCTGGTGCACGCCGTCAAGCCCGAGCCGCATAATGGCATGCCGCAGGCGGCCAGCGCGCATGACACCTTCTGGGATTTCGCGTCACTGTCGCCGGAAATCACGCACATGCTGATGTGGGCCATGTCCGACCGCGCCATCCCGCGCAGTTATCGGATGATGCAGGGCTTCGGCGTGCATACCTTTCGCCTCGTGAATGCCAAGGGCCAGTCCGTGTTCTGCAAATTCCACTGGTCACCGATGGCCGGCACGCACTCGCTCGTGTGGGACGAAGCCGTCAAGATCAGCGGCGCCGATTCCGATTTCCACCGGCGCGACTTGTGGGAAGCCATCGAGTGCGGCGCGTATCCCGAATACGAGCTGTCCTTCCAGGTCTTCACGGAAGCGCAGGCGGAAGCCTTTCCCTTCGACGTGCTCGATCCCACCAAACTGATCCCCGAAGAACTGGTCCCGCTTGTCCCCGTCGGGAAAATGGTCTTGAACCGCAATCCCGACAATTTTTTCGCCGAGACGGAGCAGGTGGCGTTTTGCACGGCGCACGTCGTGCCCGGCATCGATTTTTCCAACGACCCGCTGCTGCAGGGCCGCATCCACTCATATATGGACACGCAGATCACGCGGCTGGGCGGCGCCAATTTTCATGAAATCCCCATTAATTCTCCGCTGGCGCCCGTGCACAACAACCAGCGCGACGGCATCCATCGCCAGGCCATCAACCGCGGCCGGGTCGCGTACGAGCCCAATTCGCTGGCGGGCGGCTGTCCGTTCCAGGCGGGCGCCAGGGGTTTCAACAGCTTTCCCGCCTCCGCCGAAGGCGACAAGGTGCGTGGCAAGCCCGAGAAATTCGCCGAGCATTATGCCCAGGCGCGCCTGTTCTGGATCAGCCAGACGGCGGTCGAACAAGACCATATCGTGCATGCGTTCCGCTTTGAGCTGAGCAAGGTGCAGACGGTGGCGATCCGCCAGCGCATCGTCGCCATGCTGCGCAATGTCGATGACAGCCTGGCGCAGCGCCTGGCCGATGGCCTTGGCCTGGCGCTGCCGCCCGTCATGCCGCGCGCCTCGCTGCAGCCGCTGCCGGCATACCCGCCATCGCCGGCCTTGTCGCTCTTTTTCCGCCCCGGCAAAACGGGTATCCATACCCTGCGCGTGGCCATCCTGGTGGGACCGGGCAGCGATGGCGCGCAGGTGCGCAATATTTATGCCTCGTTGCTGGCCGATGGCGCCGTGCCGCGCCTGGTGGGCAGCCAGCTGGGGAAAGTCGACACCAGCGGCGGCGTGCCGCTCGACGTGGAAATCTCGCTCGAAGCGGGACCGTCCGTGCTGTTCGACGCCGTCGTGCTGCCGGACGGCCAGGGCGCCGTGCAGCAGCTGGGCAGCGACGCCAATGCGCTCGACTTCCTGCGCCTGCAATACCGCCACTGCAAGCCGATGCTGGCCATTGGCGCCGGCAAGGACTTGCTGGATAAGGCAGGGGTGCCGGTGACACTGCACGATGGCAAGCCGGATCCCGCCATCATCGTCGCGCCCGCCGGCGACGTGGTGAAAGCCGTGGCGGCGTTCAAGAAGGCGCTGGCCGCGCACCGGGCGTTTGCGCGCGAAACGGACCCGCCTAGGGTGTGAGCGCCTGTATCAGCGCAGGGGCCGGATCGGCCGGCCCCTGTCGGTCCCGTTGCATGCTACCCTGCATGCGCAACGCCATGCAACGATGTAAACAATAAAAACCTCCTGCGGTGATATGCTGCTGACTAGAACTGTTCATTTGCAACTGTTTGCTTAATAGCAGTAGAGTTGCAGCAAGGAACGGCTTCAGCAAACCGGATCGCGATTACTGCATGGACAAGTACACACCTCGCACCTGGGGGCCGGGCGAACGCCCGACCTTGCCCGGGTCGCCATCGATGCCCGAACATTCGACGCCCAAGCGTGTCGCGTATTTCATCGTCGGCCTGATCGTCGCGTTGACGGGAGGACTAGGCAACGGCCTCGTGACGGCCAATTTGCTGAACCTGCAAGGTTCGCTGGCCGCCTATGCCTACCAGATGCAGTGGCTGCCGGCCGCCTACGTGATGACCATCGTTTCCATGAATCTGCTGCTGGTGAAATTCCGCCAGCAGTTCGGCCTGCGCCTGTTTACGGAAGCGTTCCTGGTGCTGTATGCGCTGGTGACGTTCGCCCACTTGTATGCCAATACCTTGCCGTCAGCGATCGCCGTGCGCGCCGCGCATGGCATGGTGGGCGGCGCGCTGGGCGTGCTGGGGCTGTACTACACCCTGCAGGCGTTTCCCGCGCGGCACCGCCTGAAAGGCGTGGTGCTGGGCCTGGGCTTTGCCCAGCTGGCCTTGCCCCTGGCGCGCATCTTCACCTCCGAACTGCTGCAGATCGGCGAATGGCATGGCCTGTACCTGTTCGAGCTGGGACTGGCCCTGCTGGCGCTGGGTTGCGTACTGGCCCTGAAACTGCCGCCCGGCGACCGCGTGCAGACGTTCGAGCCGCTCGACTTCCTCACCTTCATCCTGTTCGCGCCCGGCGTGGCCCTGCTGTGCGCCGTGCTGGCGCAGGGGCGCACGGCATGGTGGATGGAGTCCGAGTGGGTGGGCGTGTGCCTGGCGTGCTCCATCGTGCTGATCGCCGCCTCGCTGGCCATCGAGCATAACCGCGCGCGCCCGCTGCTTAATACGCGCTGGCTCACCACGGGCAAGATCGCCAAGCTGTTTTTATCCGTGCTGCTGTTTCGTATCGTGCTGTCCGAATCGACGGGGGCGGTCGGCTTCCTGCAGGCGCTGGGCTTGAACACGGACCAGATGCAGAACCTGTTCATTGTGGTCCTCCTGGGCAGCGTGGCGGGCCTGGTGGTCAGCGCGCTGACGATCAATCCGGCCACGCTGAACCGCTCGCTGATGTTTGCGCTGCTGCTGATCGCTGCCGGCGCCCTGATCGACGCGCACGCCACCAGCCAGACGCGCCCCGTCAACATGTATGTCAGCCAGTTCCTGCTGGCCTTTGGCGGCACGTATTTCCTCGGTCCCACCATGGTGGCCGGCATGGGTGCCGTGATCGCCGAACCGCGCAACCTGGTGAGTTTTTCCGTGATGTTTACCATGACGCAGAACCTGGGCGGCTTGCTCGGGTCGGCCATCGTCGGCACCATCCAGACGGCGCGCGAAAAATACCATTCCAGCTACCTGGTCGAGCACCTGACCATGCTCGACCCGCAGGTGGCCGCGCGCGTGCAGTCGGGCGCCGCCAGCTACGGCGGCGTGCTGACGGACCCTGCCTTGCGCAGCGCCCAGGGCGTGGCGCGTCTGGGCGCCATCGCCACGCGCGAAGCCAATGTGCTGGCCTATAACGACGTTTTTTTGATGATCGCCGGCGTCGCCATCGCCACCTTGATCTGGATGCTGGTCAGCCAGTCCTGGACCCGCATCACCACTGGCGCGCGTCGCCTGGTCGGCCCCGTGCGCGATGCGCAGACGGCCATGGCCATCGTCCCCATTACCAATTCGGAACCGAGCAATGACAGAAAATAACAGCACACCTCCAGTACCGGCACCTGCACCGACATCCGCACCTGCGGCGTCAGCTGCGCCAGCGCCCACGGCAAGCAGCACGCCGCCGCAGCCGGACCGGCGCCACCAGTGGCTGTCCGCGCTGGCCTTTGCCGCCGTGGCCCTGGTGGGCGTGCTGATCGTGCTGTATGCGTGGCGTTTGCCGCCGTTCACCAGTCCCATCGTGACGACGGAAAACGCCACCGTGCGCGGGCAGGTGACGATCATCGGCTCGCAGTTGTCGGGATATGTGGTGGAAGTGACGGTGCAGGATTTCATGGACGTCAAGGAGGGGCAGCTGCTGGTGCGCATCGACGACCGCATCTACCAGCAGCGCTACGAGCAGGCGCAGGCCCAGCTGGCCGCGCAGCAGGCGGCGCTGTCGAACTGGGCGCAGCAGAAAGCCAGCGCGCAGGCGGGTATTTCCGTCAGCGAAGCGGCACTGGCCAACGCAGAAGCGCAGGCACGCAAGGCCAGCGCCGATCTGAATCGCGTGGAACAATTGGTGGCAGATGGTTCCCTGTCGCAGCGCGAACACGACCAGTCGCGCGCCACGCAGGCGCAGATGGCGGCCGCGCTGGCGCAAGCCAAGGCCAATCTCGACATCGCCCAGCAAAGCGTGCATAGCGTGGTGGTCAACAAGCAGGCCCTGGAAGCGGCCGTGGCGAATGCGCAGGCGGCCGTCAAGGCGGCGAAGATCGACCTCGATAACACGCGCATCGTGGCGCCATCCGATGGGCAATTGGGCCAGGTAACGGTGCGCCAGGGCGCCTACGTGAATTCGGGCGCGCAGCTGATGGCGCTGGTGCCGCGCCAGATGTGGGTGATTGCCAATTTCAAGGAAACGCAAATGAATGGTGTGCAGGAAGGGCAGAGCGCCACCTTCCACGTCGACGCCCTGGATGGCGCCGTGCTGACTGGCCAGGTGGAGCGCATCTCGCCGGCCACGGGATCCGAATTTTCCGTGCTGCCGGCCGATAATGCGACGGGCAACTACCTCAAAATTGCCCAGCGCATTCCCGTGCGCATCCGCATCGATGCGGGGCAGGCGAATGCGCGCCGCCTCGTGCCTGGCATGTCGGTGGTGGTCAGCGTCGACACGTCGGCCGTGCTGAATGACTCGGCGGAGAATCCGGCACCGCCGCCGCTGCCGCCGAAAAAGGCGCCCGCGAAGGCCAAGCCATGATACGCCGCGCATTGCTGATGGTCGCCGCGCTGGCGCTGGCCGGCTGCGCCGCCAAGGCGCCGCCACAACCTTTGTCTGCCCTGCAACTGCCGTCCGGCTGGCGCGCGCAGGCGGCTGCTGCGCCATTAGCCGATGCTAGCCCAAATGGCGCGCATGTGGAGCAGCTGTGGTGGCAAGCCTTCGGCGATCCGGTCCTGAGCAACCTGGTGGGCGAGGCGCTGGCGCGCAATGGCGACTTGCGCGTGGCCCGCGCTCGCGTGCAGGAATACCGCGCGCGCCTGGCGCAGGCCGATGCGAACCGCGCGCCGAACCTGGCGTTCGATGGCTCACCGACGCGCACGCGCACCCTGGCCGCCAGTGGCAAGCCGTATGTGACGAATGTCTTCCAGGCGGAACTGCAGGCCAGCTATGAAATCGATGTGTGGGGCCGGCTGGCCAGTCTGAGCGATGCGGCGGGAGAGAGCTACCGCGCCGAGCAGGCCAGCCTCGATGCGGCGGCCCTGTCGATCGCTGCCAGCGTGGCCACGGCCTATCTGAACCTGCGGGGACTCGACGCGCAGCTGGCGCTGACGCAATCGACCCTGCAGCTGCGCGAACAGTCGCGCGAACTGGCGCGCAAGCAGTTCGAGGTGGGCTACAGTTCGCGCTTGGAATGGCTGCAGGCGCAATCGGAATACCATGCGGCGGCCGAGCAGGTGCCGCAGCTGCAGCGGCAGATCTTTGAACAGGAAAACGCGCTGGCCATCCTCGTCGGCGGCAATCCCGGGCCCATCGCGCGTGGCTTGCCCCTGGCCGAGCTGGCGGCGCCGGACGTGCCGGCCGGCCTGCCGTCCGAATTGCTGCGCCGGCGGCCCGACATCGCGCGCGCGGAACATAACCTGGCTGCCGCCAACGCCAGCCTGGCCGCCACGCGCGACCAGCTGCTGCCCTCGTTCAAGCTGACGGCCGTCGGCGGCGGGCAAGCCACGACCCTGACCGATTTCCTGCATGCACCGACCGCGCTGTGGCGCCTGACGGCCTTGGCGGCCGGTCCCCTGTTTGATGGCGGCAGGGTGCAGGCGCAGACGGATGCGGCCGGCGCGCAGCGCGACCAGCTGGCGTACACGTATGAAAACGTGGTGCGCAACGCCTTCGCCGAAACGGAAAACAGCCTGGGCGCCATCTACCGTCTGCAGCAGCAAGCCGTGGAAAACGACGCGCGCCGCGCCACCGCGGCTGACACCCTGCGCATCGCACATAACCGCTACCGCAATGGCTATGCCTCGTACCTGGAAGAACTCGACGCCCAGCGCACCCTGTACAGCGCCGACGTGGGGCTGCTGCAACTGAAGACGCGCATCCTTGTTGCCTCGGTCGACCTGTACCGGGCCATGGGCGGCGGCTGGTCGGCCAAGACGCCATAGGCGCGCGTGCACGGCGTTGCCGTTTGCCGCGGCCGGTGTAATATTCTGGCCTGGGAAAGCAGCGGCATGGTGCCAGCTGCTCCCGTCACGAACGAACGAGGTCGCAGCATGACGATTTTTGGCATAGGCATCCACATCCTGATCGCGGTATTTTTGCGATTCACGTGGTGCGCAACGGGCAGCAGCTGTACTGGCTGCTCATTTTATTCATGTTCCCGCTGCTGGGCAGCGTGGTGTATTTCTTCGCCATCTACCTGCCCAATTCGCGCCTGCCGCAAGGTGCGCGCAAGGTCGCGTCGGTGGCCGTGCAAGTGCTCGATCCGAACCGCGAATTGCGCGAGGCGAAGGCTGCCTTTGAGTACACGCCGACGGCGCAGAACCAGATGCGCCTGGCCAGCGCGCTGCTCGAAGCGGGCGATGCGCAGGAAGCGGCATCGACGTATGAAGCCTGCCTGCAGGGAGCGTTTTCATCGGACCTGGAAATTCGCCTGGGCGCGGCGCGCGCCTACCTGGAATGCGCGCGCGGCGCCGAAGCGCTGACGCACCTGGAATTCATCCGCCGCAGCGACATCCATTTCCGTCCCGAGATGGTGTCCCTGCTGACGGCCCGCGCCCTGGCGCAAAGCGGGCGCCAGGCGGAAGCGAAGGCGGAATTTGACGATGCGCTGACGCGCTACAACAGCTTCGAGTGCCGCGCCGAGTGCGCGATCTGGGCGCTGCAGCGGGGCGACAAGGTGTTGTCGGAACGCCTGCTGCTCGATATCGACAGCGCCATGGCCCGCTGGAGCAGCCATACGCGTGCCATGTATGCGCCGCTGCTGGTGCGCCTGGAGGCGGCGCGCAGGTAGCGGCATGGCGGTGCCTGGTGGGTATTTTCTTACACGCCAGGCACCGTGTTTTTCCCTTCAATTAATTTATATCCCTTGCCATCGAAAGCATAGCGCGCATGTCCGTTCAATGGCGTGGCGATGCGCGGCGGGTCCTCGTCCGGCTTGACCGTGACGCCGGGCTTGATCTTCTCGGAGGCGCCCGTGAAGTCGATCAGCAAGTCGTCGTAGGCGCCTCCATTGCGCGCGGGGGCGAAGCGCCACTGGCCCTTGACCATCCAGCACTCCTCCATGTCCGGCGTGCAGGCGCCCATATTGTCTGAATACAGGTCGATGCCGCCATCGAGCGCGGTCACTTTGCCGTCGCCGATTTCAAACAGGGCCAGTTGCGTGATGGTGTAACCCTGGCCCGTATAGCCATGGCGGATCGCCAGCCCCGGCTTGTTCGCGCCCAGCATGACCCAGTGCACTTCGCCGAGCTGCCCCGATGAACCCAGGGCGGCGATGTTTTCCAGTCGTTTCACGACTTGCCACTGGCCGTCTTCCGGCTGACCCTTGGGCGTCAGGATAAACACATTCAGCAGTCCCGACGAGGCATGCGCCGATTCGGCCGTGCCTTCCGTGTTGGCCGTTTCCGCATTCGCCACCAGGATGGCGCGGCCATCGGGCAGCAGCTTGTGGCTGACGGCGCTGACCACGTAACTGAGTTTGTCGACGTGCTTATCAGGATCGGACAGGTCGGCCAGCGCATCGTCGCTGTCGCTGCGGTAGTCCTTGCCGAAGACGGCGCGCATCATGCCTACTTCGCGTTCGCGCGCCTGCGGCGTGTTCATCGCTTCCGTCCTGGGTGCGGTGGCGGCCGGCGGCGGCACGTGTTCGGCCGATGCCGTGTCGGCAGCGGCAGCGGGAACATCGCTTACCACGTCAGCTGCCAGGTCGGCGCTGGCGGGGGCGGTCTTGTCCGAGCAGGCGCCGAGCAGTGCGGATACCATTAACAGGACGAGCGGGGTGCGGTATTTCATAGGCAGGGCAGATTGCGTTCATTGAGAATGGGCGCAGTATGCCAGATAGATGGAAGCGAGGGAGCGCGGCCTGGCGGCCGGTCCTTCGCTTCCTTGCCCGCAAGGGGCGATTTTGCAAACAATGGCGGCCCTTATTTTTCCAGCGCCACCTTGTCATCGCGCCGCGCCGGCGCCTTCTGGCGGCGCAGTCTGGCCATGCCGCGCTTGAGCAGGTGCTCCAGGTCGTCGATGTAGGTGAACACGGCCGGCACCACCAGCAGGCTCAGTAAGGTCGACGTGATCAGGCCGCCGATGACGGTAATGGCCATCGGCGAACGGAAGCTGGGATCGGCGCCCCAGCCCAGCGCCAGCGGCATCATGCCGGCGCCCATGGCGATCGTCGTCATTAGGATGGGACGGCTACGCTTGTGGCAGGCGTCGACCAGCGCATCGAAGCGGTTCATGCCGGCCTGGCGTGCCAGGATCGCATAGTCGACCAGCAGGATGGAGTTCTTGGTGACAATCCCCATCAGCATGATCAGGCCGATCATCGACGGCATCGACAGGGCGCTGCCCGTAATCAGGAGGGCCACGAAGGCGCCGCCGATCGACAGCGGCAGCGCCGCCAGAATGGTCACCGGCTGCATGAAGTCCTTGAACAGCAGCACCAGTACGCAGTAGATGCACAGCACGCCGATCAGCATGGCCAGGCCGAAGCTGGCGAACAGCAAGGCCATCTCCTGCGCGTCGCCCAGTTCGGCGATCTTCACGGACGGCGGCAAATTCTTCATCGACGGCAGCGCGCGTGCTTCTTCATTCAGTTCGCCGAGGGTGCGCGAACCGAGTTCCACGTCGAGGGTCACGTTGCGGCTGCGGTTCAAACGATCGATCTGCGCCGGGCCGCTTTCCATCGTCACCGTGGCTACGTTCGCCAAGCGCACCGGACCATTCTTGCCGGGCACCGTCAGGCGCTCGATGGCGGCCAGGTCGGCGCGCACGCTGTTAGGCAGCTTGACGCGGATCGGCACTTGCCGCTCCGGCAGGTTCATTTTGGTGAGGTCCGTGTCGTAGTCGCCGGCCGTGGCCACGCGCACTGTTTCGCCGATGGCTGCCGCCGTCACGCCCAGGTCGGCCGCCTTGGCGAAATCAGGACGCACGATGATTTCCGGGCGCACCAGCGAGGCGCTGGAATTGACGTTGCCAATGCCTTTCAGGCCGCGCAGCTCGCGCTCGACCTTTTGCGCCGCCGCCATCAGCGCCACCGGGTCTTCCGAGCGCAGCACCAGTTGCATCTTGACGCCCGAGTCGGGCGGACCCACCGTGAAGCGGGCGCCGGGGATCGTATCGAGCTTGTGGCGCAGCTGGGTTTCCAGACCTGCCATCGATTCCTTGCGCTCGGTGCGGTGCATGGTGGTCAGGGTCAGCACGGCGCGGCGCGCCTCGGCCGCCGCGCCGGGGGCGAAGGCGTCGCCGCTGGAGCCACCGCCAATCGAACTGAAGACGCCCTTGATGCCGGGCGTTTGCATGGCTGCATTGCGCGCCAGTGCCGCCACGGCCTGCGTTTCGCCCAGGGTGGAGCCGGGCGGCAGTTCCAGGTTGATCAGCGTCTGCGCGCGGTCGGCGGCCGGCACGAAACCCGTTGGCAGCAGCGGCACGAGCGCGATGGCGCCGATAAAGAACAGGGCCGCAGCGATGGCCGTGATGCCGCGGTGGTTCAGGCACCAGCGCATGACCGTCAGGTAGCGCGTCATCAGCCAGCCATCCTGTTCTTCCTTGTGCGGCAGCGGTTTCAATAGGTAGGCGGCCATCATCGGCGTGAGCAGGCGTGCCACCACCAGCGAGGCCAGCACGGCCAGCACGGCCGTCCAGCCGAACTGCTTGAAGAACAGGCCGGGAATGCCGCTCATGAAGGCCGTCGGCAGGAACACGGCCACCAGCGCGAAGGTGGTGGCGATCACCGCCATGCCGATTTCGTCGGCCGCTTCCATGGCCGCCTCCATGGGCGACTTGCCCATGCGCAGATGGCGCTCGATGTTTTCGATTTCCACGATGGCGTCGTCGACCAGCACGCCGACGACCAGGGCCAGCGACAGCAGGGTGACGGTATTGAGCGTGTAGCCGAACCAGTAGATGCCGAGGAAAGCCGGCATCACGGACAGGGGCAGGGCGGCGGCGGCCACCAGGGTGGCGCGCCAGTCGCGCAGGAACCACCACACCACCAGCACGGCCAGCAGCGCGCCTTCGTACAGCAGCTCCATCGAGCCCACGAAATTTTCCTCGACGGGGAAGGCATTGTCGATCGACTGCTGCAGCACCACGTTGGGGTTTTCCTTCTGCAGATCGGCGATGGCCGCACGCGCGCCCTTGGCGACGGCCACTTCGCTGGCGCCCTTGGTGCGGAACACTTCAAAGGCGACGATGGTCCTGCCATCCTGCTCGGCCAGTGCGCGCGGTTCGGCGACCGTATCGCGCACGGTGGCCACCTGGTCCAGGCGCACATGGCGTCCATCCGGCAGCGGCACTTCCACGCGCGACAGTTCATCGGCCGTTTTGACGGTGGCGATGGTGCGCACCGATTGCTCGGCGCCGCTGATATCGCCCCTGCCACCAGGCGCTTCGCGCTGCACCAGGCGCAGCTGGCGCGAGACGTCGAGGGCCGACACTTTCAATGCCGCCATGCGCGCCTCGTCGAGTTCCACCTGGATCTCGCGGTAGACGCCGCCCACGCGGTTGACGGCGCCCACGCCGGGCACTGTCAGCAGGCGCTTGGCCACCGTATTGTCGACGAACCACGACAGGTCGGGCGCGTCGAGCGGGTTGTCCACGCCTGGTTTCGCCGTGGCGATGAAGGTCAGCACCACGCGGCCTGCCGTGGACGCCTTGGTGACGGTGGGATCGCGCAGCTCGGCCGGCATGTCCGCCTTGACCCGCGCGACGGCGTCGCGCACGTCGTTGACGGCTTCGGCGATCTGCTTTTCCAGGATGAATTCAACGGTCACTGTGACGACGCCATCGAGCACTTTGGTGTAGATGTTTTTCACGCCTTGCAGGGTGGCGACGGAGTCTTCGATCTTGCGCGCCACTTCCGTTTCCAGCTGGGCGGCCGGCGCGGCGCCGGGCAGCACCGCGCTGACGGTGACGATGGGCAGTTCGATGTCGGGGAAATCCTGCACCGGATTGGCCTTGTAGGCCAGCAGACCGGCCAGGGTCAGCAGCGCGAACAGCATGATGGCCGGGATAGGATTCTTGATCGAGAGGGAGGAAAAATTCATGGTCTCTCCTTACTTTTTCGCCGCGGCCGGCTTGGCCGCTGCTGTCACCGGGTTTTGCACATTACGTACCAGGTCGCCGTCGTTGAGGAAGCCGGCGCCGCTGACGACAATCGTCGTGTCGGCCGTGATGCCGCCTAAAATCTCGATGCGGTCGCTCAGGCGTCGTCCGGCCTGCACCTTGATCTGGCTGACCCGCTGGTCGGCATTCAGGCGGAAGACGTAGCTGAAGCCGTCGCGCACGGCGATCGCCTGCTGCGGCACCGTCAGCGCGCCCGAGGTACCCAGTTCAAATTCGCCGCTGGCGTACATGCCGGCCTTGAACGGCGCATTGTTGCCGGTGCTGGCCGGCAGATCCACGTACACGAGGGCGGAACGGGTCTGCGGGTCGACCGTGGGAGCGATCATGCGCACCTTGCCCGTCAGGACGCTGCCGTTGGCCGCCTTGACTTGCGCCAGGGTACCCGGTTTCAGGTTCAGCAGCTCGGTGGCCGTCACTTCGGCGCGCCACTCGAGGCGGCCCTGGCGGATCATGCGGAACAGCTCCGTGCCGGCGCCCACGACGGAACCGACGGTGGCCGAGCGCGAGGAAATGATGCCGCTGTCGGGCGCCACCACCTGCGTGTATTTCAGGCGCAGCTGCTGCGACGCCAGTTGCGCCTTGGCGGACGCGATGCGCGCGTTCGCCGTCTGTTCGGCTGTCAGGTATTGGCTGATTTGCTGCGCGCTGATGGCGCCCGTGCTTTGCAGCGAGCGGGCGCGCTGCGCGTTGGCGGCCGCCTCGGCTGCATTCGCTTCCGCTTCCAGCACGGCGGCCTTCGTTTGCGCCACGTCGGCGTTCACCGTGTCGTTCGAAAAGACGGCCAGCACCTGGCCGGCGCGCACGACGTCGCCCACGTTGACGCGCACGTCCGTCAGGCGCAAGCCGTTCGATTCGCTGCCGATGACGGCTTCCTGCCAGGCGGCCACGTTGCCGTTGGCCTTCAGCTTGATGGGCAGGCTGGCCGTTAGCGGCTTGGCCGTGGTGACGGTGAGGGCAGGTTTTTGCGCCGCATTTTTGTCCTTGGCGTCGTCTGCCGCGGTGGAGGACGGGGAGTACAGGGTAACGCCAGCGCCCAGCGCCACACAGAGGACGGCCAGCGCCAGTGCCATCGGTTTCAAGGTCATTTTTTTCATGTTGTCGTATCCGTCAAGGTGCGTTGTTGGCGATGGCGCTGCTGCTGTTCCAGCCGCCGCCGGCGGCGCGGTACAGCGCCACCCAGGCGGCGCTGCGTTCGCGCTCGAGGTTGACCACCGTGTTTTCGGCGGCCAGGCGCGTGCGGCGCGCGTCTTCCAGTTCGATCAGGCTGGCCAGGCCATTCTTGTAGCGGTCTTCTGTAGCGACGAACGACACGCGGTAGCCTTCCAGTGCCGTCTTGGCGTAGTTGCTGCGCTCGTCCGTGCTGGCCAGGTTGACCAGCGCCTCTTCCACTTCGCGCACGGCCTGGCGCACGCCGGCACGATATTTCACCACCGCTTCGTCGTAGCGCGCCGACGCCGCATCGACCTGGGCGCGGCGGGTGCCGCCATCGAAGATGGGCAGGCTGACGGCCAGCGGGCCGATGCTCCAGGTGCTGGCCGTGATGCTGGTGCCGCCAGCGCGGATATTGCCCTTGCCGATGGAGCCGGCCAGGCTCAGACGGGGATAGCGCTGCGCCTGCGCGCCGCGCACTTCGAAGCTGGCCGCCGCCACTTCGCGTTCGGCGCTGTAGATGTCGGGACGCTGGCCCAGGGTTTGTGCCGGCAGTTCCGCAATCGCCACGGGCGAGGGCAGGACGGCAGGGCTGGCCGCCAGCTTCTGGCGCAGCGACGCTTCCGGCATGGCCGACAGGGCCACCAGCGCCTTGACATTCACATCGCAGGCGGCGCGTTGTTCGATGGCGCGGCTGGCGCCTTCGGCGGCGCTGGCACGGGCCAGGGCGGCGTTGGCGGGCGGCTGGAAGCCGGCGCCGGCGCTCAGTTCCGTCAGGCGTGCCGAGTCGCGGCGCGAGACGGCGTCCTGTTCGGACACTGCCTGCAATTGCTGGCAGGTGCGCAAGGCGTAGTACTGGTTTGCCACTTCGGCGGCGACCGAGACGCGGGCCTCATGCCAGCCTGCGCGCGCGCTGTCGTAGCGCTCCTGCGCCGCATTGCGCGTGGCGCGGTTGGCGCCGAACACGTCGATTTCCCACGACGCCTGCAGCGCGGCCTGCGAGGTGGTGCCGCTGGGTTGCTGCGACTGCTGGCTGGTGCGCACCACGCTGCCTGTCGCGTCGAGCGTGGGCGCCAGCGCGGCGCCGCTGGCGATGCTGTCCGCGCGCGCCTGCGCGATGCGCGTGCCGGCGGCGGCGATGGTCGGGCTGACCTGTTGCGCATCGGTGATCAATTCCACCAGCAGACTGTCGCCCTGGCCTTGCCACCAGCTGGACAGGTCCGTCAGCTTGCCGTTATGCGGCAACGGCGCCTGCCACTGCGCCGGTGCGCTGGCGGCCACCGCTGCGGGCGGCCCCTGCAGGGCGCAACCGCCCAGCGCCAGCACGATGCTGGCGGCCAGGACGCGTTGAACGGTGCATTGAATAGTCGTCATGCTTGTCCTTCTCTTGTCATTGAGCGGTGGGGGTAGAGGGAGGAATGGCCAGGCGCCGGCGCTCCACGTCGGCCATGGCCAGCGCGTAGTCGGTCATGCGCGCCAGCCAGGTGTCCATGGCGCGCGGCGATTCCAGCAGTTGCGGACGCAAGGTTTGCAGCACCTCGGTGCCGACCATGTGCTGCAGGGCCAGCGAGGCGATGGAAAATGCCAGGCGGTGCATGTCGTCGCTGTTGTCGGGCGCACCCAGGTGGCGCGCCAGCACGCGCGTGAGCGCTTCATGCTCGGGGCGGATGTTCTGGTCGATCTCGTGTGCCCACAGACCCGTCGGTTCGAGCATTTCGCGGCACCACAGGCGCATGCAGTCGCGCGCGATCTCGCTTTGCTGCATGGGGGCGAGCAATTGCGCATAAAAGCCTTCCAGGCTTTGGCGCAAGGTGAAATGGGGTTGCTCGTACAGGGCGATATTGTCTTGCGGATCGGAGGACTGCTGCGCAAAGGCGGCGCGGTACAAGCCCGCCTTGTCGCCAAAATAGTAGCTGATGGCGGCCGCATTGGTGCCGGCCGCCTGCGCCAGTTCGCGCGTGGACGTCTTGGCATAACCCTGCTCGGCAAACAGGCGGATGGCGCTATGCAGCAGCCGCTCGCGCGACTGCTCGCCGTCGGAACGGGGCTTGCGCCCGTCGTCGGCATGGGAAGTAGGGGTGGCGTTTTTTTCAATCATGCCGGAGATTTAATCATATATCTCAAACGATTGATATAACTAAGTCGGTTGATTTAGTTAAGGAATGATGAAGATAATGTAAAACGCAGGCAAAAAAAAAGCCCGCGGTTGTATTCGCGGGCGTAATCCAATGTTCGGAGAACGAATTGGAGGAGACAGTTCCACTATAGCGCTGGAAATGGTGCAGTGCAATACCGTAGAACTACGGTATCGGTCTGTTTTGGATGGCAAAAAATCCACAGTTTATGCTGCGGCGCACCCGAATCAGGGCTTGCTGCGCAGGGCCAGCGTAAATGTGCTGCCGGAACCGTAGTCGCTGTTGAAGAACAGGGCGCCGCCGATGGCGTTGGCCAGGTTCTGGCACAGGTACAGGCCCAGTCCCGCGCCTTCCACGTGGCGCGTGGAGGTGGAATCGAGCTGCGAGAAGGCCTGGAACAGCTTGGCCTGGTCTTCTTCCTTGATGCCGGCGCCACTGTCGGCGATGCTCATTTCCGTCACCAGCACGCCGTCTTCCTCGCGCTGGGCCAGGCTGATGCGCACCGTGCCTTGTTCCGTGAACTTGATGGCGTTGTTGAGCAGGTTGATGAGGATTTGCGTCAGCGCGCGGCGGTCCGTGTCGATGATGGCGGGCGGCTGGCCCGCTTCTCCCAGTGCCATTTCCAGCGCCAGGCCTTTTTGCTGGGCCAGCGGGCGCAAGGTATCGGCCACTTCGGCCATCAGCTCCTGGCAGTGCACGGGTTCGATCGACAGGGTCAGCTTGCCTGCCTCGATCTTGGCCACGTCGAGGATATCGTTGATCAGCGAGAGCAGATGGCGCGCGCTGGCGCGGATGGTGTTCAGTTGCTTGTCCTGGTCGGACGTCAGGGGGCCGGGGAGTTTCATCAGTAGCGCGCCCGTGAAGCCGATGATGGCGTTGAGCGGCGTGCGCAGTTCATGCGACATGTTCGCGATGAAGGCGGACTTCATGCGGCTCGCTTCGGCCAGTTCCAGGTTTTTCAGGGCGATTTCGCGATTGGTGGTTTCCAGTTCGGCCGCGTGGTGCGCCAGGCGCATGTTCAGCTCGATCACCTGGCGTTCGCGCGCCTGCAGTTCGCCGTTGACCTGCACCGCCTGTTCATAGGTGGAAATGAGCAAATCGAGGATTTGCTGGCGTTCCGCATTGATGAAATGCTTCTGGTCGCCCAGGTACAGGGCGATGCCGATTTCCACGTTCTGGTTCTTGCGCAGCTTCTGGTTCATCAGCATGTGGCTGATGCGGTTGAGCAGGTAGTCTTCCGCGTAGGGCTTGCGGATGAAATTGTCGGCGCCGCACTCGATGCCGCGGATGATGTCCTTCGGATCGTTGAGCGAGGTGACGAGGATCACGGGGATGTCGCGCAGGGTCGGATCGGACTTGATAGCGCGGCACAGGTCGTAGCCATTCATTTCAGGCATGACGATATCGGACAGCACCAGGTGCGGCTTGCGCTCGCGGATGGCGGCCAGGGCCAGCTGGCCATTCGCCGCCACGCGCGCGTTATAGTGCAGCGACTGGATCAGGCGGCGCAGGCGCTCCGCCTGGGTCGGGCTGTCCTCGACGATCAGGATCTCGATTTCGTCAGGCTTGATTTGGTTGTTGGAGTCCACAGACCTCTCCTAGAATTTCAGTGTGGTGGTGCTGGGCGCCGTGAGCGCGCAATATCGACATCGTATGACTATATCGGATTTAGGTCTGCAAAAGTAACTTCCAAGTAACTATTTTGGCCACAGGGAATGCTGTGGCCGCCTGTCAGTTTTCGCCCTGGAACTGGCCTGCGCGATAGGTCAGCACGAGCGTATCGCGGTGTCCATGTTCGCCGATGGGCTGGATCGGCGTCGATTCGTGGATCACGGCTGCATCGTCGAGCAGCAGCAGCGACCATGGCTCGGTCAGGGTAAAGCGCTTGCCGTTGGGGCCGTCTGCCTCGAAGATGCGCGTCTCGCCGCCCTTGACCTGTTCGCGCCCGATCAGCAGCACGGCGACGAAATCGACGCCGTCGCGGTGCGCGCCTTCCGGCGTGGGGCGGCCGATGCCATCGGTCGTATCGATGCGGAACTGGTGCGCCTCGATGAACCAGGGCTGGCTGCCCTTGACCTGCGAGCAGACGTCGCCCAGCGCGCGGATCAGCTGCTGCCAGGCCGGCTGCGCCACGATAGCCGCTTCGACCGGTTCGAACAGGCGGTGCATGCCGCCGTGCAGGGCGTTGTATTCCACCGGTTGCCAGTGCGGACGGTGCGCCGTCTGCGTCAGGCGCTCGCCATCCTGCACGAAGCACGAGTGGCGCCGGCGGCGATAGCGGCCGCCATCCTTCAGGTAATTGTCCAGCGCCAGGGTATTCCAGCTCGGTTCCAGCGCGCGCAGCGCGGCCAGCGGGCAGCCAGCCAGCGCGGCCACGTCCTGCGGGCGCAAGACGGCATAGCCGTCATCGCGCAAGGCGTCCTTGACGTGGGACGGGTCGGTAAAGATCGGTGCGGAAGTGCTCATGGCGGTGCCGGCCGCAACGCGGCCTGTCTCAGTTTATCCAGCCTGGCATTCTACGACTTCGCAGCGTTTCCTGTGCAGTGCGATAAGAATTATTCTTGTTTACTTAAAAATTCTTTACCAGGGTCAGGCGCAGCGAGCGCGATTCCACCGGATGGAAGTGGATATCGTCGACGGGCTGCGTCTCGCCGGGCAGGCGCGAGGCATAGTAGTAATCGATGGCCGAGTCGCGCCGGTTGGCCAGGTTGTAGCCTTCCAGCTCAACGCGCAAGGTCTTCTCGATCTGGTAGGCGATGCGCCCGTTCAAGCCCACGCTGGCCGACGAACGCACGCTGTTGTCTTCAATCAGGGGACGCGGACCGAAGTAGCGCAGGCGCAAAGAACCCGACCACGGCCCTAGCGGCGTCACCGTCATGGCCAGCTGGGCCACGCCTTCGATGGCGCCGGGGATGAAGTCGCCGGCCGGGTCGCTGCCGCGCGAGCGTGCCCGCGCATATGCCAGGTCCAGGTCCAACGACAGCCAGCTGGCCGCCTTGTAGTAGCTGGAAAACTCGATGCCATAGCGGCGGCTGGGGCGGCCCGCCTCGGTGGCGCCCGCGTCGCCGATGAACAGCAGCTCGGAATCGAAGTCCAGGCGGTACAGCGACAGCGACGTTTGCAGTCCGGCGATGGCGGCGCTACGCAAGCCCAGTTCCAGTCCGCGCGAGCGTACCAGGGGCGTGACCTTGTCGGCCGTTTCGCCCGTCTTCGGGTCGACCGTGATCGTCGTGCCGCGCGCGTCGTTGCTGTGAAAGCCATTGCCGATGTTGATGTACGCTTCCGTATCGCGCCATGGCCCCGCGATCACGCTCAGGCTGGGGCTGAACAAATGGTCGCTGGCCGTGCCCGAATTTTCCGGCCGGTCGCTGCGCACGTCGAAGCGGTAGGCGTCCGCGCGCAGGCCGGCCAAGGTGCGCAGCCAGCGTGACCAGCGCGTGCTGTTTTCGCCGTACACGCCGATGCTCGATTCGACGATATGGTCTTGCCGCGTGGTCGACACGATCTGCCGCTGCCGCGTGTTGTACAGGCCATTGTGGATATTGTCGTTCTGTAGCTGCAGGCCGATGGTGGTGTCGCTGCTGCCTCTGTCCGTGTGGCGGTGCCAGGTATGGCTGGCGTCGAGGCCGGACGTCACGCGCCGGTCGGGCTGGGCGAACTGGTCGCCGTTATCTGGGTCGTCCAGCGCATACGTAAAATTCGAGAACAGGGCCAGGCGGTTGGCGATCACATACGCGCTGACCTTGGACGACACGTCGTCCCTGGTCTGGCGCCACGCGCCCGACAGGCTGTAGCGCTGCGCCTTGCCGCCGTCGCTGGCATCGATGGCGTCGAAGCGGCCCAGCGTGCCGTCCTGCACGGCGCGCAGCGGAATCTGGTCGGTGGCATTCCAGCTGGCGTCATACGCCATGGCCGTGACGTTGAAGCCATTGTTGGCATAGCCCTCGCTGTAGCGCAGCACGCCATTGAGCTTGCGGTAGCGGTCCGGCTGCGTGAACGGGCCATCGTTATGCTGCGCTTCGAGCGCGTACAGCAGGCTGCCGTCGCCCGCATCGAGCGTATCGGCCAGCAGGGCGCGGCGAAAGCCGTTTTGTCCGATGCCCACGCTGGCGATGCCCTGCGTCAGGCGGTTTGCGTAGACGACGGACGCCGCGCCGGCCGAGGAAAAATCGCCTTGTGCCGCCGAATACGGCCCCTTTTTGTAATCGAGGCGCATGGCCAGTTCGGGGATCAGGAAGTTCAGGTCCGTCCAGCCTTGTCCGTGGCCATGGCTGCGCTGGTTGACAGGCATCTCGTCGACGGTGGTACGCAAGTCCGTGCCGTGATCGAGGTTGAAGCCGCGCAGGTAGAACTGGTTGGCCTTGCCTTCGCCGCTATGCTGGCTGACGATCAGCCCCGGCACGGCTTCGAGCAATTCGCCGGGCCGGTAGCTGGTGCGCGCGTCGAGCTGCTTTTGCGTGACGCTGCCCGCGTTGGCCGAATCGGCCACGCCCAGCTGGTTCAGGCGCGAACCGTCGATCAGCACGCGCTGGAAGATGTCATCGGCGTGGGCTGCGGGTGAAAACAGGGCGGCGAGGAGGAGGGCAAGAGAGCGTGGCGTCATGGTTGTCTGGATGTGGCGGGGCTTACCGGATCGGCAGTTCCGTGTTCTGGCGGTCGAAAAACAGCGTCTGGATGGCGCCGCTGTCCTGCACGTTGAGGGTATTGCGCTGGCTGGGTAGGAAATCGGTCAGCAGCTGGTTATGGATGCGCGTGGCGGGGGCCAGGCGCGTGCGTTCGATTTCCTGGAAGATCACCACGTTGTCGGCATTGACCTTCATGCCGACCCAGTTCAGGCGCAGGCGCTTGCCGTCCGGCCCCACGAGATAAAACTGCTTTTCGACATAGCGGCGCAGCGCCGCTTCGCTGTCTTCCTGGCCCAGGTCGAACTGGCGCTGGTACAGGTTCGTCAGCAGCGCCTCGACATCGTGGCCCGTGTAGGTGTGGACCACTTCCGTGCTGCCGCTGGCCGCGTTATAGCTGATGTCGGCGATGCCCATGTGGAAATTGTGGGCGCCGGCCGTCATGCTGGCGCAGGCCAGCAGGGTGGCGGCCAGCGCGCGCCAGCGCTTCACGCCTCGTCGCCTTTGGCCGAGCCGCCGTTCTTGCCTTTCAACGGCGTATGAAAATCGCGCATCAGGTTATCCTTGGGCGACTTCTCGCTCTTGAACAGTTCCAGGCGCGATGGCGTGACTTTTCTCGGCCAGCTATTGTTGCTGGTATCGATGTCGGCCGTTTCCCAGTACGGGTCCTGCACCAGGCCCACCATCGGTTCATCCGTGATGACGACCTTGGTGATTCTCTTCGGCGAGTAGCGCCACACTTCGGCTGGCACGCGCTCGACGTACTTCTTGCCGCTTTTCAGTTCGATTTCGAGTATCAGGGGCATGACCATGCCGCCCACGTTCGACAGGTCGACCAGGTACAGGTGCTTGCCCTGTTTCAGCAGGTCCTTTTCCCACGGTTCCAGAGTGGCCAGCGCCTCGGCATAGGCGTTGCGGTCCTTGTTGGTCACCGTGAAATCGTCGTGCTGGTTGTAGAAGTCCTTCAGCTCCGGATGCGCATCGACCCGGCGCGGCATGCCCTTGTTGGCGCGGCTCGTGACGGATTCCGGCTGGGCGTCCTTTTGCGCCTTTTTCCAGGCTTTTTCCGTTGCCGGATCTTTTGAGCTCACGCCGTATTCGCTGATGCCGTCGATGCTGATGTCGACCGGGTCGGTCGTATAGAACCAGCCGCGCCAGAACCAGTCCAGGTCCGTGCCGGAAGCGTCTTCCATGGTGCGGAAAAAGTCGGCGGGCGTGGGGCGCTTGAACTTCCAGCGCTGCGCATATTCCTTGAACGCGTAGTCGAACAGCTCGCGCCCGAGGATGGTTTCGCGCAGGATGTTCAGGCCCGCCGCCGGCTTGGCGTAGGCGTTGTTACCGAACTGCAGCAGCGATTCGGAGTTCGTCATGATGGGCACCTGGTCGCGGCTACGCATATAGTCGACGATTTCGCGCGGCTCGCCGCGCGAGGCCGGGTAGTTTTCTTCCCACGCCTGCTGCGCCAGGTATTGCACGAAGGTGTTGAGGCCTTCGTCCATCCACGTCCATTGGCGCTCGTCCGAGTTGATGATCATCGGGTAGTAGTTGTGTCCCACCTCGTGGATGATCACGCCGATCAAGCCATACTTGGTGCGCTTGGAGTAGGTCAGCTCGCCCGTCTTCTTATCCTTGACGGGGCGCGGGCCGTTAAACGAGATCATCGGATACTCCATGCCGCCCACGGGGCCGTTGACGGAGATGGCCGTCGGGTACGGGTAGTCGATGCTGTACTTGTTGTACTGTTCAATCGTGTGCACGATGGCTTGCGTGCTGTACTTTTCCCACAGCGGATTGCCCTCTTTCGGATAGTAGGACATGGCCATCACATCGCTGCCGCCTTTCTTGTAGCCCTGCGCATCCCAGATGAACTTGCGGCTCGAGGCCCAGGCGAAATCGCGCACGTTGGCCGCCTTGAAGTGCCACGTCTTTTGCGCGCGGCTGACGGTTTTTTCGGCCGCTTCCGCCTCTTTTTGCGTGACGATGACGACGGGCTTGTCGCTGCTGCGGGCCTTTTCCAGGCGTTCACGCTGCGCGGCGGAGAGCACGTCCTGCGGGTTTTGCAGCGCGCCCGTAGAGGCGACGATATGGTCGGCAGGGACGGTCAGCTGCACATCGTAGTCGCCGAACTCCAGCGTGAATTCGCCCGAGCCGAGGAACTGCTTGTGCTGCCAGCCGGCCGCGTCGTAATAGGCCGCCATGCGCGGGAACCACTGCGCCACTTCGAACAGGGCGTTCTTGTCGTCGAAGACTTCATAGCCGGCGCGCCCGCCCAGCACCTTCTGTTCATTGATGCGGTAATCCCAGTCGATCTGGAAGACGAAGTCCTGGCCCGGTTTCAAAGGCTGCGGCAGGTCGATGCGCATCATCGTGCGGTTTACTACATATTTCAAAGGCTGGCCATCGGCGCCTTTCAAGGCGCGGATATTGAAGCCGCCCTGGAAGTCGCCGCGCGCCAGGATGCCGCGCAAGCCTTCGAATTTCATGGTTTCTTCGCCGGCCGTTTTGGCCCATGCCTGGCGCGAGGGCGCGGTGGTCATGCGGCGCGCGTCGGAATCGGGCTTGTAGATATTCTGGTCCAATTGCACCCACAGGTAGCCGAGGGTGTCGGGCGACTGGTTATGGTAGGTGATGGTGCCGCTGCCGGCGATCTCGCGTTTGGCCTCGTCCAGGGTGGCGCGGATGGTGTAGTCGGCGCGCTGCTGCCAGTAGGCGTGGCCCGGTGCGCCGGAGGCGGTGCGGTAGGTGTTCGGGGTGGGCAGCACCTCTTCGAGCTGGCGGAACTTGTCGTCGAATGGTTCGGCAGCGAAGGCCGACACGGTAAAGCAGAGAGCCAACGAGGCTACGGAGCCGAAAGGTAAGCGCATATTCACCCTGATGTTGTTGTAAGGAAATAGTGGCAACTATTCTATACGCAGGGTGAGGCCATCCATGTATCGATTTGTAATAAAGAAAGGCGGATTTTGCGCCAGCTTTTGCCTGGCGCTGTCAGGGGGATGCTTTGCCTGATTTTGCTCGGAAAAGCGGCGCTTTTACTCACTTTTCATCAAGCTGTCGCGCAACTGGTTCAGCTGTTGTTTCATGTCCACAACCTGTTCCACGCTGCAGTGGCTGGCCGTCAGTATGGCTTCGGGCAACAGGGCTGCTTCGTGGCGCAACTGGTCGCCCTGTTCCGTGAGGGAAATGATGACCTGGCGCTCGTCGCTGGCGGCGCGTGTGCGCGTCAACAGCCCCGACTGCTCCATGCGCTTGAGCAAGGGCGTCAGGGTGGCCGAATCGAGGAACAGGCGCTCGCCCACTTCCGACACCGTCAAGCCGTCGCGCTCCCACAGCACCATCATCACCAGGTATTGCGAATACGTCAGGCCCAGCTTGCGCAGCAGCTTGCGGTACAGCTTGTTCATGGCAAGTGAGGTCGAGTACAGCGCAAAGCACAGCTGGCTATCCAGGCGCGGCACCTGGTGCAAGGGGTTGGGGGCGGTGGTGGTATCCATGGGCACAGTATATATAGTGCGCTACTTAATGACAAGCGTGGCTGGCCTGCGCCAGGGCCCCGGACGGGCTGGCCCGGGGCATGGGGAGCGGTCGTGGCGTACTACTGCGCGTACCGCGCGCGCAGCAGATCGAGCATGGCGACGTTCTGTTCCCAGGCATCCGTCACGGGTTGCTGCGTCCAGGGCAGGGTTTGCGTGTATGGCGCAGGGCCGAATTCCGGTGTGAACGTCATGCGCTCGGCGCCGGCCGCGCGGCGCAGCGCGACGATGGCGTCCCACCACGCCAGGTGGGCGTCGAGCGCGGCCTTCGCTTCCGGCGCGCGGAAGTCGGCTACCTGCGGGCCCTGCGCATGGCCCACGCGCGCATGCACGTGGCGCACCAGCGGCAGCACCTGCGCCAGGGTCTGCGGCTGGTCTTCCAGCAGGGATTCGCAGGCGCAGCACCAGTGCGACAGGTCGGCCGTCAATGGCAGCTCGGGATACTGCGCCAAATAGGGCAGCAGCAGCATCGGGTGGCCGCTGAAGCGGCTGCGGTGGATTTCATGCACGATGGGCACGCCGTGCTTTGCCGAGATGGCGGCGGCCAGATCGAGCAGTTTTGCGTTTTGCGCCTGGCTGTAATAATCCTTGCCCGTGTGCGTGTTGACCAGCACGGGGCGTGCCAGGCAGGCGTTTTCCAGCAGTTCGGCCAGGGCGGCGCGGTGCAGTTCGAAGTCGCTGTGGAAGACGGTTTCCCACTGCGCGGCGATCAGTTGCAGTCCCGCCTTGGCGATGCGATCCGTCCACTCCTCGCGCAGGGCGGCGTCCAGCGGCAGCGACATCTCGATGCCGTCGAAGCCCGCCGCCGCTACCCTATCGATGAAGACCTCGGGCGGCAGCTCGTTATTGCCCCAATGGGCGGCAAAGACATCGATGCGCATCAGACGAAGCCCCGCACGGGGAACGCTGCGTCGCGCTGTATCCAGTTGTGGGCCGCGTATTCCGTCTGGCCATCGGTGGCGTGCAAGGTATAGGCGTGGCGCGAGACGGGCGAGCGGTTTGGCGCACTGTAATGGGGCAGCAAGCCGTGGAAGCAGACGAGGGCGCCCGCCTTGACTTCCAGTGGCACGGCCGTGCTGTCGTCGGGCCAGGGCATGGCGTCGAGTTTTTCCACGCGCACGGCGTCGCCGTTGCGGATGAAGCGTTCGCGCAGCGGGCCGCGGTGGCCGCCCGGTTCCGCCCACAGGCAGCCGTTGTCCAGGGTCGCGTCTTCCAGCGCGAACCAGAAGGTGGTCACGCTGATCGGCGTGGTCTCGAAATACGTGGCGTCCTGGTGCCAGCGCACTTCGCCGCCGATGCCGGGCTGTTTGAAAATGTACATCGATTGCCATACCTGCGCATCCGCCAGGCCCAGGTCGCGCGCCACTTCGGCCAGCTTCGGGTCGGCTGAAAAAGCGCGGAAAACGGGGTCTAGGTCATGCATGGCATGGCCGATCTTGTTGATCGACAGGGACTTGGCCTGCTTTAACTGGCCGTCCGCGCCGAACGCCTCTTCCTCGAAGAAGCAGCGGATGGTGTTGTCGGAGGCGAGAAAATAATCGTTGGTGTTCTTCGCCTGGTCGCGCGTTGTGAAGATGGACTGGCTGACGCTGGGATCGAATTCGTTGACAATCTGCTCGGCGCGCGCGCGCAAAGCGGCGATTTCGTCCGCGCCCTTGAAATCGGGCAGGATGATGTAGCCGTCGCGTTGGTATTGTTCTTGTTGAGATTGATTCAGCATGGCGGCGGCTCCGGAGGTCAATGAAAAGCGCCATTGTAGGATGGGTGAGGGCGGCAAACAATTGGTAGTCGGTTGACAGATTGTCGCTAAAACGCAGACAATCCTTGACATGGATCAATTAAAAGCGATGGAAATCTTTGTCGAAGTGGCGCGCCAGCGCAGCTTCACTGTGGCCGGCCAGCGCCTGGGCCTGACGCGGGCCATGGTCAGCAAGACCATCATGCAGCTGGAAGAACGCCTGCATGCGCGTCTGCTGCACCGCTCCACGCGCGAAGTGAGCCTGACGGATGCGGGCCGCGCCTACCTGGCGCCGTGCATGGCCACCGTCAGCCAGGCGCAGGAAGCGGCGCGCATGGTGGCGCATGTGGCGCAGGCCGGTGGGGGGGCGGAGCTCGCCGGGCCGCTGCGCATCCAGGCGCCATCGAGTTTCGGCAGCGTGTGGCTGGCCGATGCCGTCGCCCGATTCAGCCTGCTGCACCCGCAGGTGCAGGCCGAGTTGTTTGTCGACGATGCGCTGCTCGACCCGATACGCCACGGTTTTGATTTGACGATACGGGTCGGCGGCATCCCGGACAGTAGCGCGCTGGCCATGCGCCCGCTGGCGCCGTGCCGCGCCGTGCTGTGCGCCAGTCCCGCCTACCTGGCGCAATGGGGCGTGCCGCAGACGCCGCAAGAGCTGCTGAAGCATCAGTGCCTGCATTTCAGCCACCTGACCGATGGCACGAACTGGCATTTCCAGCGTGGAGAAGGGGAACAGCGCGAGGAGGTGAGCGTGCGCGTGCAGGCGGGGTTCACTGCGAACAATGGCCTGGTGCTGCACCAGGCGGCGCAGCGGGGACTCGGCATCGTCTACAGCACCACGTTCCTCGCCTGGCGCAATCTGCTCGATGGCAGCCTGCTGCCCGTGCTGTCCGGCTGGGACCTGCCGCTGAATCACTTGAGCGCGCTGTATCCGGCTAGCCGCCAGCCGTCGCCCAAGGTGCGCGCGCTGATCGATTTCCTAGTGGCCGAATACCAACCCGTGCCGCCATGGGACCGCGAGCTGGAGGCGGCGGGATTTTTTGGCTGACGGTCAGTTGAAGGCGACGGGTTCCACGGTCCACGCGCCATCGGCATACACGCGCTCGTCGTCCAGATAAACGGCTTCCGTGACGGCGAAGATATCGACGTGGTAGCGCGCATCCTTGCGCTTGAATTGCGGCTTGGCGTACACGCCGTGCTTGGCGCCCAGCGACAGATGGATGCCGCACATGCGTTCATACGTGCCGATGTCGTTGACCAGCTGTTCGCGCGAAAAGGCGCGGTTCATGCCGAAGCCCAGTTCGCGTACCCATACTTCGCCCTCATGCGCGCGGATGATCTCCAGCATGGCCAGGAATTCGGGCGTGGCGTGCTCGGTGCCCGTCACGCGGCCCTTTTCGATGATCAGGGTGATCGGTGTATCGGGACGGTTGACCATGAAGTGCGTGTCGCCAAAGACGAAGATGCGCACGCGCCCGTTCACCGCTTCCAGGTCCTGCGCTTCCGTAAACACTTCGCCCAGCGGAAACTGACCGCCGATATTGTTCATGCCGCTGTAGTCGCCGATATTCAACTTGGCCGATTCGAACGGCGAAGCAAAGACCAGTTGTTCGCCGCCGCTGTCGACCATGCCGTGGCGGGCGCGGTCGATGCGCGCCTTCAGCGCATGGCCGACGCCGCGATAGTAGGCGGGGTCGTAGGCCAGCGAGGCGATGTAGTGCAGACCCTGCACGCCGGGCATGCGCGACAAATGCACGTGCTCGATCACTTTCAAGCCCCGCTTGAACAGCTCGATGCGGATGCGGAACGCTTCCAGGCGGAAGCTGGTCGACTGGATCAGCACGACGAGGCTGCCGGCTGGCAGCTCGGCAAACGCGGCTAGCACGGCGTCGGGCGTGACCTCGTCGAAATCGATGAAGGTGGCGTCAGGCAAGGCCTGGCTATACGCTTCCGTCAGCACGACATTGAGCCAGCTGCGCTTGTCGCAGACGATCAGGGCCGGTTCGTCCGGGCGGTGGCAGATGGCCATGGCCAGCAGGTCGGCCACGTTTTGCGCGGCCACTTCGGTGGCGGCGGCGCTGATGGCGTCGAGCCGGCTGGTGTCATTC
This sequence comes from Janthinobacterium lividum, assembly GCF_023509035.1. Lineage (NCBI taxonomy): Bacteria > Pseudomonadati > Pseudomonadota > Betaproteobacteria > Burkholderiales > Oxalobacteraceae > Janthinobacterium > Janthinobacterium lividum. The sequence continues at coordinate 2,201,768 of NZ_CP075583.1, forward strand.
TCGGGAAGCGTCATGGTGCGAATTTCGTCTGGCGTATGGTAAACCAGGCATTATAAGGCGGTTGCCGGGCGTGTCGTCGATACCGCGCCGTTTCAGGCTTGCTTCTGTGGCAAGGATGCTCAAGCCCCACCGGGGACGGCCGATTATCTTGTGTAGTGCCGTATGGCAATGTATTATTTGTAAAACAGGCCAGATACACGAGTGGCATGCGGTGTGTACGCATGGCGGCTCGTGCAATGTGATGCGGGACGACACCTTCCTGATGAGGATGGTGCAATGAATAGACTTCGACGAGTGTGATGCGATGAGTGTGATTGGACAAGATATTCCGATGGAACGGCCCGATGCGGATGGCCGCGCGGCCCTGCTGGTGCCCATCGCAAGCGTCAAGGAAGATGTGCTGTTGACGATACGCAGGGGCGCGGCCATCGTCGGCTTTGCCAACCACGACCGTACCGTCACCGTGTATTTTGAAAGCAACCGTTTCGACGATCCCGCGCTGGCGAAGTGGGAACACAAGGCGCGCAAGGCCTATGATCGCCTGATCGATAATGCCCCCACCGTATCGAAGCTGACCACCAGCCCCGCCAATTTCGAGCAGATCGGCTATATCAATGGCAAGGGTATCACCATCCGCCATATGGATAGCCTGAAACGCTGGCTGACGTATTCGGAGGCGATGGAGACTTGCCCCGAGAATGAGATTATTCCCCGCACTGTTATCGCCAAAGCCGAAAGCGTCAAAGTCTGATTTCTGCTGAAAAATGTCCAGGGCGTTGTTGCCTGTGCCTCGCCGTACTAACGTACTGTCTTCGGCTTGGCGCCTAGCCCTGGGCATTTTTCAGGTGGTCATGGCATGCGGACCGTTGTTGCTTTGCCTTGCCGTACTAACGTACTGTCTTCGGCGTGGCGCCTGGCCCTGGGCATTTTTCAGGCGTTCATGGCGTGCGGACGATTGGCCAGGGTGTTGTTCCTTTGCCTCGCCGTGCTGGCTGACTGTACCCTCCCTACACCACGATAATATTTGCCTGCGCCTGGAGCGGGCAGGGCTGCTCGTCTTCGACGATCGGCCGGCCTGGCGTCGTCTTCCCTCCAAGCGCCAGGTCGTCGTGCCGTTTTTGCTGTCGCGTAAGGTAATATTGCAACAGCGCAGCCGGGATCTGGCGACAGCATTGGCCGCTGCGCTCGCCAAGAGGAATGACGATATGAACCAGCAAGACGTGCGCAGGGCAACGGGCGCACCCGGGAAAAGGTTGGAATGTGCTTGAAACAGTGAATGACGTTTGCATCAACGCCGCTTGCGGCCGGATCTTGCCGCTGCGCGTGGCGCATTGCCCGTTTTGCGGCGCGCGCCAGGTGGCGCAAGCGCCTGTTCTGGAGAAAGTGCCAGCGCCGCCCCCGGTGCCGCGCATGCCACCGCCGGTACCCGTCGCTGCGCCTGTTCCTGCCCCCATTCCTGCGCCCATTCCTGCACCGCAACCCGCGCCCAAGCCAGCTCCTGATCCTGATCATGATCCTGCTCCCAAGCCAGTCCCGCCAGCGGCCCCCGCGCCAGTCAAGCCGCCGCCCGCGAAACCGGCCGCCCGGGGCTCGGTGCCGCCACCGCGTCCGCCCGTGCGCTTGCGCACGTGGATAGCGGCGGCCGTGGTGCTGACCGGTATCTGGTTCTTCAACAAGCCCGCGGACAAGCCGGCCAGCGTGGCGGAACAGGTCGAGGCCGCCACTGCGCTGGCGGCGCAGTGCGACCTGGATGGAGCGCGCAGCGCGCTGGCTGTGCTGAAAAGCGCCAAGGCACCCGCCGCGCAAATTAAACGCTTGCAGGCGAGCATCACCAAGTCCGCCGCCGCTTGCGACAGGCAACAGCAGCGGGCACAGGCGTGGACGGTGCTGCAAGGCAGCGTCAAGCAGGCCCTCGACGCGGGCGAGCCGGAGTTGGCCGCCACGCGCCTGGCCATCTACGTGAAACGCTGGGGCGACGATCCCGACACCCTGGAGCTCGACGCCAAGGTGAAAGTGGCGCAAGCCAGCGCCCAGCTCGACACTGCCGACGCCTGCCTGGCCAGGGGCGACCGGGTTTGCCTGGAAAGCAGCCTGATCGCCGCCGAGCGCTACAAGCGGCCGGAACTGGTGGCGCGCACGCAGGCGCTGCGCGCATCGCTGTCGCAATTGCTCGAACGCTCCTTGCTGGACGCGGCGCCGGGACAATAGCCTGGCGCCAACAGGTAAAACGCCCGCCGCGGCCAGGCTGGGCGGGCGTCGCGTTGCCGTTTGAATCGACGCTTACTCTTGCGGCACCAGCGCCAGCGCCGCGCTGAAGTCGCCCATCGGCTTGCCGCCATTGGCCACCAGCGCCTTGTCGCGCGTGTTCAAGCCGTCGAGCACGGGCAGCGCAAAGCGGTGCGTGATGGCGCGCAGGATGGACGCCGAATCGTATTGCGTATGGTCAACCAAGCCTTTTTTCACGTATGGCGAGACGAGGATGGCCGGCACGCGCGTGCCCGGACCCCAGCGGTCGCCCTTCGGCGGCGCGGCGTGATCATAAAAGCCGCCGTTTTCATCGTAGGTGACGATGACCAGCATGTTCTTCCATTGCGGACTCTTTTTCAGCTGGGCGATGACGCTGGCGATGTGCGCATCGCCGTCGGCCACGCTAGCGTAGCCCGCATGCTGGTTCAGGTTGCCCTGCGGCTTGTAGAAGGCTACGGGCGGCAGCTTGCCGGCGCCCGCGTCGGCCAGGAACTGGCTGTCGAAGTCGCGCAGGTGGGCAGCACGGTAGGCGGGCGCCTTCACCGGGTCCATGTTGGCAAAGTAATTGAACGGCTGGTGATGGAACTGGAAGTTCGGCGGATTCGGGAAGCTGCCGGCGCGCGCGCTGGCCGTGGCCAGTGCCGTCGTATCCTTCCAGGCGCCCGCATACCAGGCCCAGTCGATGTTTTTGCCAGAGAGCAAGTCGCCGATATTCGTCTGCGTTTGCTGCGGCAGGGTGTTGGCCTTGCCCGTGTCCGCATACAACTTGCTGCTGTCGCCGGACGCGGGCGCGTTGCTGCTGGGCTGGAACGGTGGCTGCATGGTATTGACGGCATAGAACATGCCCGTGCTGTCGGCCGGCGTCAGCGCGCCGTCGTTGGCATAGGCGGGCGCGCCGTTCAGGACCGTGCTTGGGGCCGTGGCGGACGGCGTCAGGCGCACGAAGTTACCGTTGGCGTCGACGTCGATCTTCGCAATCGATCCCTTGGCTACTGAGGTGTCGGCATTCGGGTAGGTCGGTGCGCAGGCGCAGATCAGGTACTGGTGCGTGAGGAAGGAGCCGCCGAAGGCGCCGATGAACAGATTGTCGGCCAGCGCATATTGTTTGGCGATGTCCCACAACTGCATCTTGCTGCCGTCGTAATAGCCCATGGACAGGCCGCCCGCATCGGAATACGCGGCGAACTTGTCGTTGGCGCCGCCGTTGATCTGCATCTGGTTGTTGTAGAAGCGGTGCACGAGGTCGCGCGTGATCACCGATTGCGGCAGGTACAGGGGGCTGCTGGCGTCATCGATCTGGAACGGTTTGTTCGGCAGGTTGGCCGACTGCGCCTGGGTGATGACGGTGCTTTGGCCGGCCGCCGTCATGCCGCCCCAGGTGGGCGGCAGCACGGGCAGGGTGCTGCCGTCGATGTCTTTTTGCGGAACATAGGCGGTGCTGGAAGTGGGGTTGACGCCCGGTACGCCGTTGGCGCCCGGGAACAGGCCGTACAGATTGTCGAAGCCGCGGTTTTCCGCGTAGATGACGACGATGGTCTGGATATTGTTCAGCGCCAGCGCGCCGTTCAGGGCGGCCAGCGCATCGGCGGGCGCCGCCTGCGCGCTGGCGCTGGCGATCAAGGCCGTCACGCTGGCGTTTTTCCGCCTTCAGCTTCGCCAGTTCGTCGCCGCTGGCCTTGTTGAAGTCGGACGCCAGGCCCCCTTCCGACACGCCGAGGCGCGCCGCCAGTTTGCTGCTGGCGGCCGCAAAGTCGCCGCCGTTGCCGTCCATGACTTGCGCCAGCTCCGTCGACAGGGCGCTGACGAAGGCGCTGTGCCCGGCGGGCGCGCGCAGCAGCAGTTTTTGCGTGACCTTGGTGCCCGCGTCGCCGATGGTTTCATGGCGGATGGCGTCCGTGCCGATGGTCACCAGCACGGCGCCCTGGCCGTCGAGCTTGTAGCTGCCGTCGGCGGCCGTGCGCACGGCGGCGGAGGCGCTGTCGCACGTCAGTTTGGCGCTGACGCTTTCCAGGCACACCTGGGCGTTTTCATAGTAGCTGCCGATCACCTGGCCCGTGGTGCTGGGCGTGATCGCGTAGTTGCTGCCGCAGGCGGCCAGGCCCAGCGACAGCAAGATTGGCAGGGGACGTAAGACGGGACGGGCGTGCGGTTTCATGTTCAAGCCTTCTGGTTGGAAAACGTCGCATGCTAGGCAGGCAATATGTCAGCTCTGTGACATGTCAGCGCCTGTTACATGACGTAATGTACGGACTTGATACATTAGGTTTTGCAGGGTGTTGTCACGCAGTTGTCATATGCCATTGCTACGCTGCCAGCCCATGATGAAAACGAACCTCTCCCTGCTGCTGGCCATCTGCGTGCTGTCCGCCTGCCAGCCCGCGCCGCCGAAAGACGCCCAGGCCGCGCCCGCGCCCGCCTACCTGGCCGGGGCCTACGCGCCCACCCTGAAACGCCAGCCCTCGGTGGCGGCAATGACGGCCATGGGCCGCGCCATGTTTTTTGAGCCTAGCCTGTCCGTGTCGGGGAAGATGTCGTGCGCCAGCTGCCACAGTCCCGAACACGCGTATGGGCCGCCGAACGCTCTGGCGGTGCAGCTGGGCGGCCCGGAACTGAAGGATGCGGGCACGCGCGCGGCGCCCTCGCTGCGCTATCTCCAGACTGCGCCCGCATTCACCGAGCATTATCACGACGACGATGGCGACGACAGCGTCGACGCCGGTCCCACGGGCGGGCGCAACTGGGATGGCCGCGCCCAGTCGGGCCATGAGCAGGCCCTGGCGCCGCTGCTATCCAAACGCGAGATGGGCAACCGCGATGCGGCCGCCGTCGTCGCCAAATTGCAGGCCGGCCCGCTGGCGGCGCAGTTTCGCCAGACGTATGGCGCGGATATCTTCGAGCAGCCGGGCCAGGCCTTGCGCTGGGCGCTGATGTCGCTGGAAGTGTTCCAGGAAAGCCCTGCCGATTTCTATCCGTACACGAGCAAGTACGACGCCGTGCTGCGCAAGCAGGCCAGCTTGACGCCGCAGGAAGCGCGCGGCCTGGCCCTGTTCAACGATGAACGCAAGGGCAATTGCGCGTCCTGCCATATCAGCCAGGTGACTTCCGGCGGCGCCTTCCCGCAATTTACGGACTACGGCTTGATCAATATCGGCGTGCCGCGCAACGGCAAACTGCCGGCGAATGCGGACCCGGCATTCTTCGACATGGGCTTGTGTGGCCCGGACCGCACCGACTTGAGAGAGCACAAGGAGTACTGCGGCAGCTTCAAGACGCCGTCCCTGCGCAATGTCGCCCTGCGCAAGGTGTTTTTCCACAATGGCAGCTTTGACAGCCTGGAGCAGGTGCTGCGTTTTTACGTGCAGCGCGATACGGCGACGCAAAAATGGTATCCGACAGATAGAAACGGCAAGGTGCGCAAATACGACGACTTGCCGCCCGGTCTGGCGGCGAACGTGAACGTGGAAGCGCCGTTCGATCGCCAGCCGGGCCAGGCGCCGGCGCTGAACGATGGGGAGATCGCCGACGTGATCGCCTTCCTGCGCACGCTGACGGATGGCTATCAGGCCCCCGCTCCGGCGCAGGGCAAACACGGTTGAAAAATATCAAGATACCATTGCTTACAACTACGCCACAAAAGCCTGTTTTTATGTGCGTTAGCGCACGCTAGAAAATTTTAGGCAGGTGTATATTGCAAACTGATCTGTGTCTTTTGATAACAATGAAAGGGAATATCATGAAAGTAAGCAAAAATTGGATGACCGTGTGCGCCGCCGGGATGATGGTCGTGGCATTGGCTGCCTGCCAGAAGAAGAGTGATGTCGCCGCAGGTCCTGCGGAACAAGCGGGCCAGAAGATCGATGCGGCCGCTGCCAAGGCTGAAGCCGACATCAAGGCCGCCGCTACCAAAGCCGACGCCGCCGTGAGCCAGGCCGCCGCCGATACGAGCGCCAAGATGGATCAGGTCGCCTCTGACGCCGACAAGAAAATGAGCGAAGCGGCCGATGCCGTCGGCAAGAAAGTGGAAAAAGCCGGCGAAAAGATGCAGGACGCCGCGCACAAGTAATCGCGCCAGGGCCGGTCTCTGCCGGCCCGGTCCCCGCAGCTGTCGTCAGGTGATGGCGGCTGCGGCCACGCCATCGCTGGCGCCAGCCGGGCGGCCATGCGCCGTTGTCCCTGTACTTGCACTATCCTTCCCGTCCGTTCCCCCCAGCACCACGCTCAAATCGACAAAGCCGTCGCGCCACGCGCGTTCCAGGTCTTGCTCCACCGCTTCCAGGGTGGTTCTTTCCACTTGCTGAAAACCGCGCAAGCCATACGCCCGGTTGCGCCCGTGCGCCTTGGCCAGATACAGCGCCATGTCGATCAGGTTGACGCTGCGTTCCCACGTGAGCGGCCGTCCCAGCGGCGCCAGCGGATAGGGCGCAAAGCCCACGGACACGTGCACCTTGATGGCCTGCCCCTGGTAATGGATGACCTGTGCCGCCATGCCGTTGAGGATGCGCCGCGCGATATCGTCGAGTCCGTCGCGCGCGACGGCAGGCAGGAAGGCGAGGAATTCCTCGCCGCCCCAGCGCACGATCATGTCCGTTTCGCGCAACACCTCATGCAAGGTTTCGGCGATCGTCGTCAGCACCAGGTCGCCTGCCGCATGGCCGTAAGCGTCGTTGATGTGCTTGAAATGGTCGACATCGAGCAGGAACAGTGCGCCCACGACATCGGCGCCGCCGTAGGCCGGTTGCGGCTTGCCCGCATGGCTGCGCATGAATTCCTGGAAATGGCGGCGGTTGTACAGGGCCGTCAGCGGGTCGCGCGAGCTCTGGCGCTTGAGTTCCTGGTTTTTCACCTTCAGTTGCACATTCGCATGGCGCACCTTGCGGTACAGCAAGCCAACGATGGCGGACGCCATGGCCAGTACCAGCGCCAGCAGCCACCACACGCGCTGCTGCAGGCGGCGATTGTCGATTTCCGTGCTCTTGAGCTGATTTTCGCGGCTCAGCAGCTCGATCTGGCGCTGTTTCTTTTCCGCTTCATACTTTTCCTGCAATTCGTACACGGCCTTTTGCCGCTGCTTTTCGAACAGCTGGTTGGAAATGCCGCGCTCGCGGTGATATGCCGTGACGGCGCCGCGCAGGTCGCCCGCCTTTTCCAGCGCCATGCCGTATTCCAGCAGCACGGCCTGCATTTCCGGCTGGTTGGCCGTGCGTTCGTAGTAGGCCAGGCCCGTGGCCACGCTTTGCTTGCCTTCCTGCAAGCGTCCCTGGCCGATCAGCGCCTGGCCGATGTTCAGGCGCGCCGTCGCCTCCACCTGTTCATTGTTGACCAGGCGCGCCGCCGTGATGGCTTCATTCGCAAAGCGCAGGGCGCGCGCGTAATCGCCTTCCTTCAGGAAACTGTCCGACAGATTGACGAGGGTGACGGCGACCATGCCGCGCGCGCCCAGCTGGCGTTCCAGCGCCAGCGCCGCCAGCAGGGCGCGCTGGCCCCGCTGCGGCTGTTGCGCGTCGAGCGCCAGCCCGTATTCCGTATTCTTTGCCTGCGCCATGCGGCCCGGCGATGCCAGGCTGGCTGACACGGCCAGCAATTCGTCGAGCACCTCGAAGCCCTTGTCGTATTCGCGCATCTGCGTGTACAGCAGGGTGAGGGCATTCAGGGCGGCGGCCAGGCTGGAAGGGGATTTGCTCTGGCGCGCCAGGTCGACGGCCGCCTGCAGCTTGGCCAGCGCAAACGGGAAATTGCCTTCCTCGGCCCACGACTGGCCCGCGCTGATGGTGGCCTGCACGCGCACGGGCAAGTCGTCCGTGCGGTTGGCGATGCGTTCCGCTTCAAAGGCCAGCAGGTGCGAGGCGCGGCGCTCGTTCCTGGCGAACGTGATGTAGGCCTTGTTGAGCATGCCTTTCGCCAGCGCCACGTCGCTCTTGTTCAGGCGGGCGTAGGCGATCAGTTCCTCGGCCAGCTGCATGGCGATATCGTTCTGCCCCAGCCGCATGCGGGCGTTGCTCAGCTGGGTAAGAAATTCCGCGTGTACCGGTAAGGGAGCGCTGCGTGCCTGCGTTTCCACCTCTTGCAGGCGCTGCAGGGCGCGCGCGGGCACGAAGCGGCCATCGTCGCGCACGGCGGCAAGATACTGCTCGAGGTTGCTGACCTGGGCGTGCGCGGCAGGCGGCAGCATGCAGGCCAATACCAGCAGCCAATCCGCCTTTCGCCATGATGCCCGATTCTGTCTGCCTGCCAACGTCCCGCTCCCGCAATGACCACCTGTCTGTAACAGATTATATTCTGTTGCAATCAAGAAATATCATGCGGGGCGCAGAAATTTGCGAAAGTGCACACGTCCGGCGTTGACAGGGCCTCTTTACTGCGCCAGCTGCTGCAGCAGGTACAGGCGCTGGTACAGGCCGCCTTCGATCTGCATCAAGGCGTCGTGCGGGCCCGCTTCCGTGATGCGGCCATGGTTGAGCACGATGATCCGGTCGGCCTCGCGGATGGTCGACAGGCGGTGGGCGATGGCGATGATGGTGACCTTGCCGCGCAACTCGTTGAGGGCCAGCTGCACGATCTGCTCCGTCTGGCTATCGATGCGCGACGTCGCTTCGTCCAGCAGCAAAATGCGCGGCTGGCCGGCCAGCGCGCGGGCAATCGCGATCAGCTGCTTCTGCCCCGACGACAGGCGCGAGCCGCCTTCGCCCAGCGGCGTGTCGTAGCCGTGTTCCAGTGCGGCGATGAAGTCGTGCGCATGCGCGGCGCGTGCGGCCGTCTCGATCTGCTGCTGCGTGTAGCCGCGGCCCATGTCGATGTTTTCGCGCGCCGAGGCGGCCAGCAGGAAAGGGTCTTGCGGCACCAGGCCCACGTCGGCGCGGAAGTGCTCGTTGTCGATGCTGTCGAGGGCGACGCCATTGATGGCGATGCTGCCCTGCGTGACGGGGTAAAAGCGCAGCAGCAGCGACAGCAAGGTCGATTTGCCGCTGCCCGTGTGGCCGACGATGCCAAAGAAGGCGCCTTGCGGGATGGTCAGCGACAGCTCGTGCAGCACGGGCTGGTTTTCCACGTAGGCGAAGGTCAGGTTCTTGATGTCGACGGCGGGCAGATCGATGTCCGTTTTCGCATGCCGTAAGGCCGGTGCGTCCCTTCCCTGAGCGTGTTCGAGTGCCTGCGCTTCGTCCAGCAGGGCCGAGACGCGGGCCGTGGCCACCACCGACTGCTGCAACTGGCTGAATTGCATGGTGATCTGGATCAGCGGTTCGATCACGCGCGCGATGTAGCTGATGAATGCGTACAGCACGCCCACTTCCACGGCGCCCATCTCGCGCCGGCCGAAGCTGAAGATGACGACGGCCAGCAGCACGATGTTGAGCATGTCGAGCGCGGGGCGCAGCAGCCAGGCGTTGGCGCGCAATTCCTGCATGCGCGCCGTGTAGTGGTCCTGATTGATGCCCGTGAAGCGCGCGCCGAAGCGCTTTTCCGCATTATTCGCCTGCAGCACGCTCATGCCGCCTATCGATTCGGCGATCTGACCATTGATTTCGCTGCGCAGGGCGCGCGCGCGCGTGACGGCCGGCGCGCTCCAGCGCTGGTACAGGAAGACGATGACCAGCACGGCCGGCAGCAGGGCCAGCACGATCAGCATCAAACGCCAGTCGAGGAAGGCCATGGCGGCCATGGTGCCGACCAGCACGATGGAGCTATCGAGGATGACGAACAGCACTTGCACGTACAGCGATTTCACCGCTTCCGTGTCGTTGGTGACGCGGCTGACCAGTTGCCCCGTGATGGCGCGATCGAAAAAACTCATCGGCAGGCGCAGCACGTGCTGGTACACGGTTTCGCGCAGGCGCTGCACCGAGCGCATGGCCAGGCCGGACAGGCGCACCAGCTGCAAATAGCGCAGGCCGGAAGCGACCCAGCCCGTCAGCAGGCAGCCGCCCAGCAGCAAGGACATGCGCGTCCAGTCCAGGTTGCGCGGCAGCAGATGCTGGTCGATCAGGGCCTTGCCCAATATCGGCCCTGTCACTTCGAGGGCGGCGGCGAGAATCAGCCAGAACGTGGCCCAGTACAAATGGCGCAGGTCGGGCGCGGCGGCGCGGCGCAGCAGGCCGATGGCTTGCGCGGCCTGGCGGCGTACGGATTGCGTGGCGGCGTTGGCTTGGTCGGTCTTAGATGGCATCGAGGCTGGCCTCCAGTTGTTGATAGCGCCACTGGCTGGCATACCAGCCGTCGCGCTGCATCAGCGAGTCGTGGTTGCCCGTTTCCGTGACGTGGCCGTCGCGCAGGACCAGGATCAGGTCCGCGTTGACGACGGCGCTTAGGCGGTGGCTGGCGATGATGGCGCTGCGTTCGGGGCGGCGCGCGCGCAGTTCTTCCAGGTGCTGCAGGATGCGCGTTTCCGTGCCCGTGTCGACGGCGGATAGGGCATCGTCGAGCAGCAGCAAGCCGTTGTCGGCCAGCAGGGCCCGGGCAATCGCCACGCGCTGGCGCTGGCCGCCGGACAGGGTGATGCCCTTTTCGCCCACGTGGGTGGCATAGCCGTCGGGGAACTGCAAAATATCGGCGTGGATGTCGGCCAGCTGCGCCGCCCGTTCCACCTCCTCGCGCGTGGCGCCGGGACGGGCCAGGGCGATATTGTCGGCGATGGTGGCGGAGAATAAAAAGGACTCCTGCGGCACCCAGCTGATGGCCGCGCGCAGCGCATGCAGGGTATAGGCGTCGAGCGCTTGGCCATTCCACGTGGCCGTGCCCGACTGCGGCGTGACCTGGCGCAGCAGCACGCGCAGCAGGGTCGACTTGCCGCTGCCCGTGGGACCGACGAGACCCAGGGTCTGGCCCGGCAGCAAGCGCAGCGAAATGCCGGACAGCGCGGGCGCCGTCTGGCCCGCGTAGGCAAAGCCGATATCCTGCAATTGCAGGGGGCCGGGCGTGAGCGTGGCGATGCTGCCATGGTCGTCGATGGCCAGCGGCGCGTCGAGCATCGGTTGCAATCGCTGCCAGGCGGCGCGGCCCCGTTCGATCAGGGAGAGCACCCAGCCGGCGGCGAACATGGGCCAGATCAGCTGGCCCAGGTACATGGAAAAGCTCGTCAGCGCGCCGATGGTCAGCTGGTCTTGCCACACGAGGTAGCCGCCCAGGCCCAGGGTCAGCGCCGTGGCGGCCGTCAGGGTCAGGCCGACGGCCGGTTCGTATGCCGCTTCCCAGCGCTGCGCCGTCAGGCTGGCGTTGGCCGCGTGGCCGGCCAGGGTGGAAAACTGGGCGCTGCTGCGTTCTTCCAGGCCCAGGGCGCGCAAGGTGCGCACGCCCGACAGCGATTCCTGCACATGGTCGTTCAGCGCGGAAAAGCGCTTCAGTGAATCCGTCGACGCCGTATGGATATGGCTGGAAATGCGCCAGAAGGCCAGTCCCATCAGCGGAAATGGCAAGAGGGCGATGCAGGCCAGGCGCCAGTCCACGCCCAGCAGCATGATGCCCAGCACCATCAGCAGGGTCAAGGTGCCGTCGAAGCCTGCCAGCATGGCTTCGCCGGCGGCCATTTCGATGGCGTCGATGTCATTGGTCGCCAGCGCCATCAGGTCGCCCGTGCGCTGGTTCTGGTAGAACGACGCGCCCTGCTGCGACATGCGCGTGTAGAAGCGCGTGCGCAGCATCACGCCAAGCTGGTAGGCGGCCTTGAACAGGGTGATGCGCCAGCCCACGCGCAGGAAGTAGATGACGACGCCGACGGCGAGCAGGGTCAGCAGCTCAAGCCACAGTTCGGCAGCCGTCATGCGGTGCGCGGCCAGTGCATCGATGATGGCGCCCACGCGGCGCGGGATCCAGACGGTCAGTGTTGCCACGCCTGTCAGCATGACGGCAGCGGCGGCATACGCCGGCCAATGCTGACGCACGAAGCTGGCGATGAGCCTCGATAAACTCATGGTTACCTTTTGTTTTGAATAATGGGGTGTCGCGGGGCGGAAGGACGGGCACGCGGACGGAAAGTACGCGTAGGATACAACAAGGTAGAAAAGTGCGCTGTGGACGGACACGCAAAAAACGGGCCGTAGCCCGTTGTTTTTCTGCGTCAGTGCCGTGTGCGAGGCTTACTTGCGGCCGCTGCCTTTGCCGCCGCCCAGCATGTCGAGCTGTTTCGATGGCGTGCCTTTTGGGGCTGCCTTGGCTGCCGGCTTGGCGGCTGGCGCAGGGGTGTGCTTCACGGCAACCTTGGCCACGGTCTTGCCGGCGGTGCTGGCCGGCTTGGCGACTGGTTTGCTCGAAGGAAATGGTTTTGCGGCCGGCTTGGCCGGTGCTGGCGCGGCCACTTTCGATGGCGCGGCGGCGGGTGCCGGTGCTGGCTTGGCCGCTTCCGGCTTGGCTGCCGGCTTGGCTTCGACCGCTTTCACGGCGGGCTTGTCGGCGATCTTCTCGGCAACCTTGGCCGGTGCTGCCACTGGCTTGGCTACGGGTGCGGCAACGGGGGCGGGCGCTGCCTTGGCGGCTGGCTTGAGCACTTCGGCCGGCTTGGCGGCCACGGGCGCTGGGGCGGCTGCAGGTGCAGGTGCAACGGCGGGCGCAGCAGCAGGTGCGACCACGGCCAGTGCTGGCTTCACCGCTGCCGGGGCGGTTGCGATGGCCGGGGCGGCCGCATCGAGGCGGGCCTTGGCCGAGGCCAGCAATTCCGCCTGGGTGCTCGAGGCGATGCCGAACAGCTGGCGGCTGTAGGCCAGCACGCTCTCGATGTTGGGCTGTGCCTGGCTGCTGCTGTAGCTGAAGAAGTCGCGCGGGTCCTGCGTTACCAGCAGGTGTTGCGCCGTTTCTGCCGTGTGTGACAGGGCGGCCTTGCCTGCGTTCAGGTTCAGGGCGATGATTTTCTCGGCGCTTTCGAAGACTTTACTGGTCAGGGTGCTGAAGATTTGCAGCTGGTTTTCCAGTTGCGACTTGGCGGCGCTGGAAAATTGTTCTGGAAGCGGAAACATATTTACTCCTTTGTACGGATTAAAATGCTGGCAAAACGCTCTGCAAAATCCCGAAAACCAGAGTTGGCCGCGTTTTGTAAAGTGGGTAGCGTGCTGAACAGCTGATCATGGACTGATTTTGATGCAACGCAATATGAATATTCTAGCGGTGATTCGAGTTAGTTGAAAGCTATTTTCTCAAGGGCGTGTGCCGCGTGCCTGGCGCGCGCTTGCTGCATTCATGCGCCTGGCAGCATTTGAAGGAAGTTTGCGCACGCGCAAGGTGTTGTCGGCGAATTTATGGCTACGCTTTTGCCAGTGAGTATATTCGTGCACTGCAACATCCTTGAGCGAGAAGAGGGCAATGCGCTGGAAGCACCAGATACTGTAGTCAACCGAAGGAGTGTCCGCATGGACCTTGTCATCCGCAATGCCAGCCTGCCCGACGGGCGCCGCGCCATCGATATCGCCATCGAGGGCGGCCGCATCGCCGCCGTCGGCCCCGCCTTGCCCGTGATGGGCGCGCAAGAGATCGACGCCGCTGGCGACCTGGTCACGCCGCCGTTCGTCGACGCCCACTTCCACATGGACGCCACGCTCAGCTATGGCCTGCCGCGCGTGAACGCCTCCGGCACCTTGCTCGAAGGCATCGCCTTGTGGGGCGAACTGAAGCCGCAATTGACGCAAGACGCCCTGGTGGCTCGCGCCCTGCAGTATTGCGACTGGGCCGTGGCGCGCGGCTTGCTGGCCATCCGCTCGCACGTGGATATCTGCGACCCGCGCCTGCTGGCCGTCGAAGCGCTGCTCGACGTCAAGCGGCAGGTGGCGCCGTATCTCGATTTGCAGCTGGTGGCGTTCCCGCAGGACGGCATCCTGCGCAGTCCCGGCGCCTTCGACAATCTGAAGCGCGCGATTGCCATGGGCGTCGACGTGGTCGGCGGCATCCCTCATTTCGAGCGCACCATGGCGGACGGCGCGGAATCCGTGCGGCTGCTGTGCGAATTTGCCTGCGAGCGTGGCCTGATGGTCGACATGCATTGCGACGAGTCGGACGACCCGCTGTCGCGCCATATCGAAACCCTGGCCTTCCACAGCCAGCGCCTTGGCATGCAGGGCAGGGTGACGGGCTCGCACCTGACGTCCATGCATTCGATGGACAATTATTATGTGAGCAAACTGCTGCCCCTGATCCGCGAGGCGGGCGTGGCTGCCATTGCCAACCCCCTCATCAACATCACCCTGCAGGCGCGTCACGATACGTATCCGAAGCGGCGCGGCATGACGCGCGTGCCCGAGATGCTGGCCGCCGGCATCCCCGTCGCCTTTGGCCACGACTGCGTGATGGACCCGTGGTACAGCCTCGGTTCGGGCGACATGCTGGAAGTGGCGCACATGGGCTTGCACGTGGCGCAGATGACGGGCCAGCAAGCCATGCACGACTGCTTCCTGGCGGTGACGGAAACGCCGGCGCGCATCCTGGGCCTCGATGGCTACGGCATCGCGCCTGGTTGCCATGCGGACTTGCTGATCCTCGATTGCGGCTCCACGGTGGAAGCGCTGCGCCTGCGCGCGGCGCGGCGCCTGGTGCTGCGGCGCGGGAAAGTCGTCAGCGAGTCGCCGCGCGCCGGGGCCCGATTGCAACTGCCGGGCCGGCCCGAGACGGTCAATTTCCGCCTGGGGCGCTGATACAATCTGCCATCACTTGTTATCGGGAGCACCGCCTTGAAAGAAATTGATATCCGTCCGGCCAACGAAGCCGATTTCGACGCCATGTGGGCCATCTTCCAGGTTCTGGTGGCCGCTGGCGACACCTATACCTTCCCCTCCGATACCACGCGCGAAGAATGCCACGCCTACTGGTTCGGCCCCGGCGTGCAAAGCTTTGTCGCCGTGATGGGCAGCGAGCGCCTGCTGGGCATGTACAAGCTGGTGGCGAACCAGCCGGGCCATGGATCGCACGTGGCCAATGCCTCGTTCATGGTCGATCCTGCCGCGCAGGGCGTGGGCGTGGGCCGCCTGCTGGGCGTGCATTGCATGGAGGAGGCGCGCCGCGCGGGCTTCCTGGCGATGCAGTTCAACTTCGTTGTCAGCACCAACCTGGCCGCCGTCACCTTGTGGAAAAAGCTGGGCTTTACGGTCGTCGCCACCCTGCCGCTGGCCTACCGCCACGCGCAGCTCGGCTATGTCGACGCCTACGTGATGTACCAGTTGCTGACCGACCCGATGCAGTGGCCGGCATGAGCGGCGCCATGACAGCGCCGCTCACCGTCATCGAGACGCCCCGCTTGCGCCTGCGCACCGTCACGCCCGACGATGCGGCGTTCTACCTGGCGCTGGTCAACGAACCCTCATGGATCGCCCATATCGGCCAGCGCAACCTGCATACCGTGGAAGCGGCTCGCGCGGCCCTGGAGACGGGAGCGATGGCGCAGTTTCGCCAGCATGGGTATGCCTTCTGCATCGTCGAAGGGCGCAGCGACGGCGTCGCCATGGGTATCTGCGGCCTGATACTGCGCGCCAGCCTGCCCGGTCCCGACATCGGCTACGCACTGCTGCCCGCATATTGGGGCCAGGGCTATGCCTACGAGGCGGCGGCCGCCGTCATGCGCCATGCGCAGCACGTGCTGCGCCTGCCCACCGTGTACGGCATCACTTCGCGGCAGAACCAGACGTCGATCAATTTGCTCAACAAGCTGGGGTTGCGCTTCGAGCGTTTCTCGCGCCTGCCGCCGGAGGGCAAGGAGACGAATATCTATCGCAAGGATTTTCGCCAGGATTGAGGCGGCAAACCCATATCGGCGAAGTGAAACATCAGTGAAAAAAAGTATTTAGAAACCCGCGTCTTTTGTAGTGGTGGTGCGCAGTCTTTGTTTTTATAGTTGGCATACCGGTGGAAAACCATCGGACTATAAAAATGGAGACGTGTTATGAAAATCATGACTGCTGTTGCATGGGGCGCCCTCATGTCCGCCGGGTTTGCCGACGCCTCGGCGCAAAGCTGCTCGGTGCCCGTCCTCAAGGTGCTGGCGCAAAAAAGCCTGGGCCTGACCGTGATGGAAAAGACCCTGGCCGAGTATGAAAAGAAAAACGGCACAAAGGTACAAATCAGCTATTTCGGCGAAAACGACCGCCGCTCGAAGGCCAGGCTCGACGCTTCCACCAAGGCCGGCTCCTACCAGATCTATTACATCGACGAAGCCAACGTGGCCGAATTTGCCACGGCCGGCTGGGTCGTTCCCCTGCTCAAATACCTGCCCAAGGACGCCGACTATGACGACTTCCTGCCGGGCCGCCGCGCCGTCGCCTCGTACAAGGGCGTGGCGTATTTCGCGCCCCTGATTGGCGGCAGCGACTTCCTGTTCTACCGCCGCGACCTGCTGGAAAAGGCCGGCGTCGCCGTGCCGAAGACGCTCGACGAACTGGTCGCCGCCGTCAAGAAGCTGAATAATCCGCCGAATGTGTATGGCTGGGCGGCGCGGGGCCAGCGCGGCTCGGGCATGAATGTCTGGCGCTGGGCGCCGTTCATGCTGGCAGCCGGCGGCAAGTGGGAAAAGGATGGCGTACCCACCTTCAATTCGCCGCAGGCCGTCAAGGCGACAACCCTGTACCGCGAACTGTTCAAGTATTCGCCGCCCGGGGGCGCCACCTACGACTGGAGCAATGCGCTCGAAGCATTCAGGTCGGGCAAGGTGGCCTTCATGATCGAGTCGACGCCATTTGCCGACTGGATGGAAGACCCGAAAAAATCCTCGGTGGTCGACAAGGTCGGTTATGTGCGCCCGCCTGCGCCGCTGGCATCGGCCGCCTACGGCCATGGCCTGGCCATCTCCGCCACGGGCGCGAAGGATGAATGCACGCGCCAGGCTGCCGGCAAGTTCATCGCCTGGGCCACGGGCAAGGAACAGGAGCAGGCGCGTCTGAAAGACAATGTCTTCAGCGATTACAACCGCAGCAGCACCATCGCCAGCGACTACTTCCGCAAGCATGTCAAGCCGCAGATCCAGGCGGGCCTGACGGACACCACGCCGGTCTCGCGCGTCACCATCTGGCCTAGCCCCGAATGGCCGGACATAGGCGATAACCTGGGCGTGGTTTTGGAGGAGGTGTTTACGGGCACGCGCGGCGACGTGCAGAGCGCGCTCGATGAGGCCAACGAGTACGCGACGGAAGTGATGCAACGGGCTAGCAAGAGAAAGTAAGCCGCATGCCGTTCAGCCGCCGCCCGCGAAGGCGGTGGCCAGCTTCCCTGTGCCTGACAGTCCGTTGCGAGAGTCTCTCCTATGCCACACACTATCCGTAAAAAACGCCACACCTGGCTGCCGGCCGTCTTCCTGACGCTGCCGCTGCTGGTCCTGCTGGTACTGGGCCTGGTGCCCAGCATCGCCGCCATCAACCTGGCCCTGCAAAACCGCGTGCTGCGCTACAGCGACAGCGACTACGTCGGCTTTGCCAATTTTCTCCGCCTGTTCGGCGACCGCCGCTTCGTCAATGCCGTGCAGGTGTCGGCCATCTGGGAGGTGGTGACCGTGGCCGGCTCGCTGATCGTCGGCGTGCTGCTGGCCGTGTTCCTGTTCGAGAGAATCAAGGGACGTACCCGCGATGTCATCGCGCTGCTCCTGATCGTGCCCGTGCTGCTGCCGCGCGTGTCGGCCGCCTTCATCTGGAAGTTCATGTATTCGCCGCTGATGGGCATCCTCAACTGGCTGCTCGAATGCGTGGGCCTGGGCGGCACGGCCTTGCTGTCCGATCCCGCCACGGCCCTGTACGCGGTGGCGCTGGTCGACATCTGGCAGTGGGGCCTGTTCTTTGGCGCCGTCATCCTGAAGCTGCTGGAAACCCTGCCTGCCGAACCGCTGGAAGCGGCGCGCCTCGACTACGCCAGCACGATACAGGTGTATGCGTATATTGCGCTGCCGATGCTGAAGGTGCCCATCATGAGCCTCGTGTTCATCAAGATGGTCGAGTCGCTGCGCTCGTTCGACCTGATCTACGTGATGACCAAGGGCGGTCCCGGCATCTCCACCGAAACGCTGGACATGTACGCGTATGCGCAAGGCATCGGCCTGATGGGCAAGGTGTCGTATGCGTCCAGCATGGCCGTGCTGATGATGCTGGCCACGACTGTCATCTTCACCTTACTCTGGAAGCGGGTCGCCAAATGGGAAAACTGACTGTTACGCGCGGCGTTGGCGCCGTCACCACTACCGCCATTACGACTCTCATCGTGCTGGTGGCGCTGTTCCCCATCCTGTGGGCCGTGCTCAATTCCTTCAAGGAGTTGATGGACATCGTCACGCCCGTGCCACGCTTTTTCTTCAGCCCGACCCTGGCCAATTACCAGCAGGTGCTGGCCAGCCCGGAAGTGCTGACGGGCCTGGGCAACAGCGTGGCCATCGTCGGCGTGGCCGTGCTTGCCGGCGCCGTGCTGGGCGTGCCGGCCGCGTATGCGATCGCCCGCTATCCGATCCCGGCCAAGAAGGATATCCAGTTCTTCCTGCTGTCCTTGCGCTTCCTGCCGCCGGTGGCCGTCGCCATTCCCCTGATCTCGATCTGGATCGACCTGGGCCTGTACGACTCGCGCCTGTCGATGGTGGTGACGTATCTGCTGGTGACCCTGTCGACCATCATCTGGCTGTCGATACCCGCCTTTGCCCGCATCCCGAAAGAGATCGAGGAAGCGGCGGCGCTGGACGGCTACGGCCCTTGCCAGGTGTTCTGGCACGTGGCACTGCCGGTGGCATCGAAGACCCTGATGGGCGGTATCGTCTTCAGTTTCGTGCTGGTCTGGAATGAACTGATGATTGCGCTGGCGCTTACCTCATCGAAAAGCATGACCCTGCCCGTAGTGGCGTCGGCCTTTACTTCGATGGGCCAGGAAGTGCCGTGGGGCGTGGTGAACGCCTCCACCGTGCTGCTGGCGCTGCCGCCACTGCTGTTCGTCGGCATCCTGGGACGGCTGCTCAACTCCATGCTCAAACACAAATAAAAGGAATTCATCATGCAAGCACTCGTACTGGAACAGGCGGAAAAAATCACCTTGCGCGACATCGACATGCCGCTTGTCGTCGGCCCGCGCGACGTGAAAATCAAGATCCACACGGTGGGCATCTGCGGCAGCGATGTGCACTATTTCAAGCATGGAAAGATCGGCCCCTTCGCCGTCGAAGCGCCGATGGTGCTCGGTCACGAAGCTTCCGGCGTGGTGGCCGAAGTGGGCGCAGAAGTGACGCACCTGAAAGTGGGCGACAGGGTCTGCATGGAGCCGGGCGTGCCGCAGTTCGATTCGCCCGCCACCATGCGCGGCCTGTACAACCTCGATCCGGCCGTGCGCTTTTGGGCCACGCCGCCCATCCACGGCTGCCTCACGCCGTACGTCGTGCATCCGGCTGCATTTACCTTCAAGCTGCCCGATAACGTCAGCTTTGGCGAAGGCGCTATCGTCGAACCGCTGGCCATCGGCTTGCAGGCGGCGAAGAAGGCGGCCATCAAGCCGGGCGATGTGGCCGTGGTCATCGGCGCCGGCACCATCGGCGCCATGAATGCGCTGGCCGCGCTGGCGGGCGGTTGCTCGCGCGTGATCCTGGCCGACCTGGTGCCGGAAAAACTGGCCCTGTTCGCCGATAACCGCGCCGTGACCACGGTCGACGTGCGCCAGGCCAGCCTGGCCGACACGGTGCGCGAGGCCACCGATGGCTGGGGCGCAGACATCGTTTTCGAGGCCAGCGGCAGCATGCGCGCCTATGACAACATCATCGACCTGCTGTGTCCGAACGGCTGCCTGGTGTTGGTCGGCATGCCGCCCGAGAACGTCCCTTTCGATATCGTTGCCATCCAGGCCAAGGAAGTGCGCATCGAGTCGGTGTTCCGCTACGCGAACGTCTTCCCGCGCGCCATCGCCTTGCTGGCCTCCGGCAAGATCGACGTCAAGCCCTTCATTTCGCGCACCTTCGGCTTTGCCGACGGTGTACAGGCGTTCGAGGAAGCGGCTCAGGGCCATCCGCGCGACGTCAAGATACAAATTGAACTGGCAGGAGACTAATCATGGCAAATATCGCCTGCAGGCAGCTGCACAAGACGTATGACGAGAAGACGGCCGTGCTGCAGCCGTTTGATCTGGAGATCGATGACGGCGAATTTATCGTCCTGCTGGGGCCATCGGGCTGCGGCAAGTCGACCCTGTTGCGCATGATCGCGGGACTGGAAGACATCAGCGGCGGTGAGCTGTACATCGGCGGCGCCATCGTTAACGATTTGCCGCCGCGCGCGCGCAACGTGGCGATGGTGTTCCAGAACTACGCGCTGTACCCGCACATGACGGTACTACGACAATATCGCTTTCGGCCTGCGCCGCCTGAAGGTGCCGAACGACGAAATCGAGCGGCGCGTGCGCGAGGTGGCGGCCATCCTCAGCCTGGACAGCCTGCTCGAGCGCAAGCCGCGCGCCATGTCGGGCGGCCAGCAGCAGCGCACGGCGATTGCACGCGCCATGATCAAGACGCCGCAAGTATTCCTGTTCGACGAACCGCTGTCGAACCTGGATGCCAAGCTGCGCGCGCAGCTGCGCGCCGACATCAAGCGCCTGCACCGCCGCCTGCGCACCACCACCCTGTACGTCACGCACGACCAGCTCGAGGCGATGACCTTGGCCGACCGGGTGGTGCTGATGAAGGGCGGGCATATCGAGCAGATAGGCACGCCGGCGGAACTGTACAACCATCCGCGCACCCTGTTCGCGGCCGGCTTCATCGGCACGCCGGCCATGAACTTCATCGACGGCGTCGTCGAGAAGGAGGGGGGCAGACCGTGCTCGTATGCGCCGGCTACCGCTGGCCATTGATTTCTCCCCGCTTTGCCCCGATGCAGGCGGGCACGCGCGTGGTCTTCGGCCTGCGGCCTAACCACTTGCGCGCGGCGCTGTCGCAAGAGAAGACAGGCACGCATGGCCTGGCGTGCGTGATCGACCTGGTCGAGCTGCTGGGCGCCGAAGCGCTGATCAGCTTTCAGTGCGGCGCCTTGAGCCTGTCGGCCCTGCTGCCGGCGAATGCGGCCAACAGCGCGGCGCAGGTGGGCCAGCCCCTGGCGCTGGCCTTCGACGAGGAACACATGCATTTGTTCGACGCCGATAGCGGGCTGGCCACGGCGCTCAGTGGTCAGGTAAGTGGTTAGAATAGGGTGACCGAGACCGTGCAAGGGAACTGCCGTGACGCCTGACCTGGAACTGATCCACAAACCGATCCACGAATCGTTTCGTGCCTGGGCGCACGGCTTTCCGCACACCGTGGCGAAATGGCATTTTCATCCCGAGTACGAACTGCATTTCATCATTACATCGAGCGGCAAATTTTTTATCGGCGACCATATCGGCAGTTACGGGGCGGGCAATCTGATCTTGACAGGGCCAAACCTGCCGCATAACTGGGTCAGCGAACTGCCGGAAGGCGTGGTCTTGCCCGAGCGCGACCTGGTGCTGCAGTTTTCCAGCGATTTCATCGAACGTTGCGCGCTGCTGTTTCCGGAAATGGCTCCCCTGAAAGCCCTGCTGGGCGAGGCTGGCAGGGGCTTGCAATTTCCCGATGCGCTGGGCCTGCGCCTGGTGCCGCTGATGAAGGAATTGACGACGGCGCAGGGATTGCGCCGGGTCGAACTGTTTACGCGCCTGTTCGGCGAGCTGTGCGACTGCCGCGAGCGGCGCCCGCTGGCCAGCGTGACTTACCTGGCGCAGGCGGGCCGCTACATGTCGTCGACCATCAATCTGGTGCTGGCCTATATCAAGCAGAACATCACGCTCGATTTTTGCGAGCAGGACGTGGCCGACGTGGCGGAGATGAATACGCTCAAGTTCACGCGTTTCTTCCGCAAGCACACGGGCACGTCCTTCATTCAATACGTGAACCAGGAGCGCATCGCGCTGGCCTGCGAGCTGCTGATGAACACGGACATGAAGGTCACCGATATCTGCTACCGCACGGGATTCAACAACCTTTCCAATTTCAACCGCCAGTTTTTGGCGCACAAGCAGATGTCGCCGTCGAAATTCCGCTCCTGCCTGCTGATGAACATGCCCGAGCCATCCGGCGATGGCCATTCTTAACTTTTTTCTGGAATCAAATGACTTATCTCGGTATCGATATCGGCACTTCCGAAGTCAAGGCCATCCTCACCGATGACGCCCAAACCATTCTTGCCAGCGCCGGCGTGACCCTGCGCGTCTCCAGTCCCCATCCCGGCTGGTCGGAACAGAATCCCGAAGACTGGTGGCACGCCACCCTGGACGTCATCGCCGCCATCCGCAGTGCGCAACCAGTGGCGTTTTCCGGCTTGCGCGGTATCGCCCTGTCGGGCCAGATGCATGGCGCCACCCTGCTCGACAAGCAGCAGCACGTGCTGCGCGCGGCCATCCTGTGGAACGATACGCGCGCGTTCTCCGAATGCGTCGAGCTCGAGGCGCTGGTACCCGAGTCGCGCGCCATCACGGGCAACCAGGCCATGCCCGGTTTCACGGCGCCCAAGTTGCTGTGGCTGCAAAAGTACGAACCCTCGCTGTTTCGCGCCACGGCCAAGGTCTTGCTGCCGAAGGATTACGTGGCGCTGCGCCTGACGGGGGAATATGTCTCCGACATGTCCGACGCTTCCGGCACCCTGTGGCTGGACGTGGCCAAACGAGACTGGTCCGAGCGCATGCTTGCCGCCACGGGTTTGACGCGCGAGCACATGCCGCGCCTGGTCGAAGGCAGCGCCGCCGCCGCGCAGGTGCGATCCTCCCTGTGCCAGGAGTGGGGCATCGCGCACACGGTGCTGCTGGCCGGCGGCGCGGGAGACAATGCGGCGGCCGCCGTGGGCCTGGGCGTGGTGGAGCCGGGCGCCGGCCTGCTGTCGCTGGGGACGTCCGGCGTGCTGTTCGCCGGCAGCGATGGCTTCGCGCCCAATCCAGGCCAGGGCGTGCACGCCTTCTGCCATTGCCTGCCCGAGCGCTGGCACCAGATGAGTGTGATTCTCAGCGCCGCGTCCAGCCTCAGTTGGGTGGCGCGGCTGACGCAGTCGAGTGACATCGGCGAGTTGGCAAGCCTGGCCGAAAGCGTGGAGGCGCGCACGGCGCCGGTCTTCCTGCCCTACCTGAGCGGCGAACGCACGCCGCATAACGATGCTTCCGCGCGCGGCGTGTTTTTCGGCTTGTCGACGGAACACGGGCGTGCCGAGCTGGCCTACAGCGTGATGGAAGGCGTGGCCTTTGCCATGGCCGACGGCAATGCGGCCCTGCGCAGTGCCGGCACGCAGCTGGAAGAAGCGTCGTTCGTGGGCGGCGGTTCGCGCAGCCGCTTCTGGGCCCAGCTGTGCGCGAATGCGTCGGGTTTGCACGTGCTGCGCCACGACCATGGCGTGGCCGGCGGCACCATGGGCGCGGCGCGCCTGGCGCAGATGGCGGTGACGGGCTTGCCGCCCGCGCAGGTGTGCATGCGCCCGCCCGTGCAGGAAACGGTCGCGCCGCAAGCGTCCGCCGTGCTGGACGAGCGGCTGGCGCGCTACCGGCGTTTGTATCCGCTGCTGCGCGAAGAGTTCGCGGGAGCGGCCGCAGCGGCGCGCTGACGCCGCCGGCAAGATTGCCTGGCTGACCATGCTGCGGGCGTGGCAATATGGCCAGATAGTCAATCTTCCCGTGTAATTTGTTGTTTCTATGTTGAAAGTGTTTCTTTAGCGAAAGCGCTGCTTGGTTTTTCACTGAGCGCGCCGCATGATTTCTTTATTTGGTGAGAATTGGATAGATTTGGCGGCGCCTTTGTTGCCATCCTGTTCTTGCCGCAGGGAGAAACACATGCAACTCGCGAATCTGAAAATCTCCGTCCGCCTGGGTCTGTTGGGCGCCTTCTTCTTTCTTGCGCTGGTGTTCGTCGGCGTGCGCGGCTGGAGCGCGCTCGACGCGGCCAGCGCGCGCAGTGCGGACGCCATGCAGCGTGCCGTGGCCCTGACGGAAGCGGTGGACGCGGCGCGCAGCGCGCAGGTGGAGTTCAAGATCCAGGTGCAGGAGTGGAAAAACATCCTGCTGCGCGGCGGCGATGCGGCCGCCTTTCAGCGCTACCGCGAAGCCTTCGTCACCAGTGGCGCGCAGACGCGCAAGGAATTGAAAAGCCTGCAGGCGATGATGGGGGCGCTGAAGCTCGACACGGCGCCCGTGGAGCAGGCGCTGCAGGCGCACGACGCGCTGGGCGTGAGCTACCTGGCGGCGCTGCAAAAGTATGATGGCGCGCGCGCCGACAGCGCCCAGACCGTCGATGCGCTGGTCAAGGGCATGGACCGCGAACCGACGCGCCAGATTGACGCCATCGTCGCGGGCATCGGCAAGCAGTCGCACAGCTTGATGGCGCAGATGAAGGAGCAGGACGGCGCCGCGCACCGCAGTGCCAGCATCGCCATGCTGGCGACCGTGCTGGTGACCCTGGTCGTGGGGTCAATCACCGTATGGTGGCTGATCCGCAGCATCACCGTGCCGCTGGGCGCGGCCGTCGGCATTGCCCAGCAGGTGGCGGCCGGCGATTTGCGCGCCGTGGTGGCCGACAGCAGCCGCGATGAAATCGGCGACCTGCTGCGCGCTTTAAAGGCGATGAGCGGCAACCTGGCCGCCATCGTGGGACGGGTGCGCGCCGGCACGGACGCCATCGCCACGGCGTCCGGTGAAATTGCCAGCGGCAACATGGACCTGTCTTCGCGCACGGAAGAGCAAGCCAGCTCGCTGGAAGAAACGGCCGCCTCGATGATCGAGCTGACGTCCACCGTGCGGCAGAATAACGACAACGCCGACCAGGCGCGCCGGCTGGCCGGCGGCGCGTCCGACGTGGCGCAGCGGGGTGGCGCTGCCGTGGCGCAGGTGGTGCAGACCATGAGCCATATCAATGCCTCGTCGAAGCGCATCGTCGACATCATTGCCGTCATCGACGGCATCGCCTTCCAGACGAATATCCTGGCCCTGAATGCGGCCGTGGAAGCGGCGCGCGCGGGCGAGCAGGGACGCGGTTTTGCCGTCGTGGCCACCGAAGTGCGCAGCCTGGCGCACCGCTCGGCTGCGGCAGCCATGGAAATCAAGCAGCTGATCGGCGAATCCGTGCGTACGGTGGAAGAGGGCAGCGTGCTGGCAGGCCAGGCGGGGCGCACGATGGATGACGTGGTGAGCAGCGTGCAGCGCGTCAACGCCATCATCGGCGAGATCGCCGTGGCCAGCGTGGAACAGCGTGACGGCATCGAGCAGATCAGCATCGCCATCAGCCAGATGGATGGCGTGACGCAGCAGAACGCGGCCCTGGTGGAGCAGGCCGCCGCCGCCGCGGATGCGCTGCAGCAGCAGGCGGCCAGCCTGGCCGACGCCGTCAGCATCTTCAAGCTGCATGCGGCGCCGGCGCTGGCGTCGGCGCCGGAACTGAAGCCGGGCCGGCTGGCGCTGGCTTAAAACGTGTACTTCGCCGTCAGTACGGCGCTGCGGGGATCGCCGAATGCATTGCCGCTGTCGATGCTGCTGATGGCCTGGTAGTAGCTGCGGTCGAAGACGTTGGTCACGCTCAGGCGCACGTCGAGCTGGCGGTTCACTTGCCAGCCCGCGTTCAGGTCGGCCACCGCGTAGCCGCCCTGGCGGATGGCGCTGTTGGTCTTGTAGATATGGTTCTGCGCCCGCAGCGCGCCGCCGACGCGCCACGCATCGGACAGGCGATAGCTGGTGGACAGTCGCAGCAGGCGGCTGGGGCGCTCGGCCGCATAGCGCGCGCCGACGGCATTGCTGCCTTGCGCCTTGGCGTATTCGGCCGTGTTGTAGGTAAAGCCCGCGCTCACCTGCCAGCGCGGCGTCAACGCGCCGGACACGCTCAGTTCAAACCCATCGCTGCGTACTTCACCGGCCGCCTCGGAGCATGACAGCAGGCCGGGGCCGCACTGCGTCAGCGGCAGCGCTGTCGCCAGGTTCTTTTGCACGATGCGGAACACGGCCGCCGAGGCGTTCAGCGCGCCGCCGAAGTATTCGCCCTTCACGCCCGCTTCCATGTTGATGCCCGTGACGGGATCGAGCAGCACGCCATTCCTGTCGACGGCGCTTTGCGGATTGAAGATGCTGGTCCAGCTGCCGTACAGCGAATGGTGGGCGTCGACGTCGTACACCAGGCCCGCATATGGCGTGACTTCCCGGCTCACCTTGTAGCCGGAGCGCGCGCCCGTAAACATGTTGACGGCGCGGTAGTCGTACCAGTCGACGCGGCCGCCCACCAGCAGGGCCAGCGGATCGGCCAGGCTGAAGCGGGCCGTCGTGTAGACGCCCGTCTGTTTCGTCTTGCTGTCCTGGCCATAATAGAACGTGCCGATCGCGGGTTTCACGGGCGCGCCCGTATCCCAGCGCACGGGGTTGAAGGTGTAGCTGTAGTCGGGTACCGACTTGTAGCCCTTGTCCTCGGTATCGCGCGTGCGGTAGTTGGCGCCGAACACGATTTCATGGCGGCGGCCCAGCAGGCTGAAAGGGCCGGCTGCCTGCGCATCGACAATGCGCTGCTGGCGGTCGTAGACAAAGGCGTTGGCCGCGCTGAGGCGGAACAGATTCGTCTTCGGCACGCGGGCGATGCCCGTGACGACGGAGTCGAGTTCGTCCTGCAGCGCCTGCGCCGCCAGTTTTACCTTCCAGCCGTTGCCCAGCCGGTGTTCGAGTTCGGCGAACAGGCGCGTGTTTTTCTTGTTCCAGAAGGTCCAGTCGGGCGCGTTGCTGGCCGAGCGGTCGAGCGGCAGGAAACTGCCATCGAGCGCCGTTGGCAAGCCGTACCACGTGGAGCCGGGATTGCGCTCGTCGTTGACGTGGAAGCCCACGCTCAGGGTCGTGTCGCGCGACAGATCGGCATCGGCGGTGGCGTAGAGCAGGGCGCGCTTGTGGCGGTAGTTCGAGATGAACGTGTCGCTATCCTGGTAGGCGGCCACGGCGCGCCCGCGCAGGCTGCCCGCCTGGTTCAGCGCGCCGCGCGCATCGACTTCGCCGCGGTAGTCGTTGTAGCGGCCGATGCTGCCCGTGAGCGACACCTCGTTCTCCGCCGTAGGGCGTTTGCGTACAAAATTCATCGTGCCCGACGGGTTGCCCACGCCATTGAGCATGCCGGCCGCGCCGCGCAGGATTTCGACCCGGTCGTACATGGCCAGGGTGGCAAAACCCAGGGTGTCGCCGTCGGCCGACATGGTCAGGCCGTCTTCCGTGAAATTGCTGATCGAGAAACCGCGCGAATAAAAGCTGGCGCGCTCGGTGGCGCCCTTGTTCAGGCTCAAACCCGGCGTGATATTGGCGATGTCCTCGACCGAGCGGATATTCATGTCGTCCATTTGCTGGCGTGTGACGACGCTGACCGATTGCGGCGTCTCGCGCACGGACAGGTTCAGGCGTGTGGCCGCGTTCATGCTGCCGCTGGTGTAGGAGCCGCTGCCTTCGGTGGTGGCGGAGGCGGCCTGCGCGTTGACGCGCACCTCGGGCAGATTCTGTTCCTGCTGCTGCGCCTGGCCATGGGCTGGTGCACCCAGGGTGCCGAGAATGGCCGCGGCCATGAGGGTCGGCGCCAACGCGGCGGCCTTGCGCTGTGCGCTGTGTATTGTCATTGACTACTCCCGGTGTCGCGATGCTGTGGTGGATGAAGCAGGCGGATGCCTGTTTCAAAATATGCGTCGCTGGGGGGAGTGTTGCGCCTGGCTTGCCTGGCCATGCCGCTGCTGCCCTGGCCTGGGCGCAGGGACTCAGATGAATGGAGTTGATTTCAAGGAATGAGAATCATTCTCATTTTAGTGCGATGCAGCAATTGTTGCAATAATTGGTGAGATTATCTGTGGGAGGATTGCAACAGTGAGCACGCCTCGCCGTGATTGACACCAGTCAAGCGGCGCCCGATCAGGCAAATATCGTGCCGAAATTCTTATACTATTTCCTTTCCGCATGTATCTGCGCCCGGCCGCATGGCGCGCGTTGCAAAGGAAAACCATGTTTCTCACTTTCCGCCTGCCGGGTGACGCATGACGGCGCTGCTGCTGGCGCTGTGCCTGACCCTGGCCGTGATGCTGAGCTTGCTGCTGGCCTGCCAGTGGCAGGCGGCGCGCACGTGGCGCCTTCGCCATGCGACGGGCGTAGAGCTGCAGGCGGCGCAGGCGCAGCGTATGGCCGATGCGCTGGCGCTGCTGCATGCGTTGCCGGCGGCCGTCATCGGCACCGACCGCGATGGCGTGGTGCGCTACCTGAATCCCCGCGCCAGCGCCATGGGCGAGCGGCTGGGCGACGATGGCCTGGGCCAGCCCGTGACGCAGCTGCTGCCACTGTTCCATGACGGTACGCCCATCGATGCGGCGCGCCAGGTGCGCGACTGCGTGGCGCGCCAGGAAGTGCTGGAGGTGGTGCGCGGCGCCGTCCTGCTGCGTCATCTCGATGGCAAGCGCATCGACGTGCAGTACAGCTGCGCGCCGCTGGCGCAGGGCGGCGCGGTGCTGCTGCTGCACGATGTGTCGGCGCGCCGGCGCGCCGAGCAGCAGCTGGAATTCATCGCCCACCACGACGGCTTGACGGGGCTGCCGAACCGCCTGCATTTCCAGATCCGCTTCGAGCACGGCATCGCCTACGCACGCCGCCACCAGGCTTTGCTGGCCGTACTGTTCGTCGACATCGACCGCTTCAAATCCATCAACGACAGCCTGGGGCACGACGTGGGCGACCAGGTGCTGACGGAGTTCGCGCGCCGGGTGCAGCAGTGCGTGCGCAAGGTCGACACGGTGGCGCGCCAGGGCGGCGACGAATTCATCATCCTGCTGACGGAATTGCGCACGGCGCACGATGCGGAGCGGGTGGCCGAGAAAATCGTCGGCGCCATCGCCGCGCCCTTCGTCATCGGCGAATACAGCCTGTCGGTGGCGGCCAGCGTGGGCGTGGCCCTGTACCCGGACGACGACGACGACGTCAATGCGCTGATCGAAAAAGCCGACCTGGCCATGTACGCGGCCAAGCGCCACGCGCCTGGCACCTGCCTGCGCTACGCGCCGCGCATGCAGACACAGTCGTATTCGCGCACCATCCTCGAGACGGCCCTGCGCCATGCGCTCGAACGCAACGAGTTCGCCCTGTTCTACCAGCCGCGCATGGACTTGAAGACGCGCACGATCACGGGCGTCAAGGCGCTGCTGCGCTGGAAGCACCCGGAACTGGGCCTGATGATGCCGCTCGATTTCTTGCCGGTGCTGGAAGAAAGCGCCATGATCCTGCCGGTGGGGGCCTGGGTGATGGCCACGGCGGTGGAACAGGCGCGCAGCTGGATCGCGCAGGGGCAGATGCTGACGGTGTCCGTCAGCCTGTCGGCGCGTCAGTTCTACCAGCGCGATATCGCGCGCAATTTCGCCGCCGCGCTGGAGGCGGCCGGCGTGCCGGGCCACTGCATCGAGCTGGAAATCGCCGCCGGCATCCTGATCGACCGCAATCAGAACTGCGAGCTGATATTGCGCCAGTTCCGCCAGCTGGGCATGGCGATTGCCGTCAGCGATTTCGGCACGGGCGACGCTTCGCTGCACTACCTGAAACGCTTCCCCACGGATGCCGTGAAGATCGAAAAGTGCTTCGTCGACGACGTGGGCAAGCCGGGCGGCGACGGCGCCATGGTGCGCGCCATCGTGGCGATGGCGCGCACGCTCGGCCTGCGCACCATCGCCGGCGGCGTGGAAAGCGGCGAGCAGCTGGAACTGCTGGCCGAGATGGGTTGCGACGAGGCGTTTGGCTATTTTCTCGGCCGCGCCATGGCGCCCGAGGGCATCGAGGCGCTGCTCAATAACAGTGAAGCCATTCAGAACTGATAGCGCAGCGACAGCATGGCGTTGCGCGGATCGCCATAGTAGCCACCCATGCCCGTCGAGTAGTACTTCTTGTCGAAGACATTGTTGACGTTCAGGGTCGCCAGCAGTTGTGGACTGAGCTGATACTGCGCCATCAGGCCCGCCACGGCATATGCCTTCTGCGTGAAGCGTTCGCCATGCGGTCCGCGGTCATCCATGTAGATATCGCTCTGCCAGTTCACGCCGCCGCCCAGCACCAGACCCGGCAGGCCTTGCGCCAGGCGCCAGGTGGTCCACAGCTTGGCCATGTTTTGCGGCTGGTTGGTCTGGATGCGTGCGCCGGCGGCATTGCGGATGCGGCTGTAAGCATAGCTGGCCGTCAGTTGCCAGTCGGGACGCAGCTGGCCCGATACTTCCGCCTCGAAGCCGCGCGTGGTGGCGCCCTTGACCGTATGGTAGGCGTAGGAGCCGCCGCCCGTGCCGATGATCCAGACATTGCCCGGATCGGCTTCGGCCAGGTTTTCCTGCTTCAGCTGGAAGAGGGCGGCGCTGGTGGTGAGCTTGCCGCCGAAGAATTCGCCCTTCGCGCCCACTTCGTAGTTCTTGCCTTCCAGCGGCGCCAGGAAGTGGCTGTTGACGTCGCGCTGGCTTTGCGGCGTGAAGATGCTGGTGTAGCTGGCGTAGGCCGACCAGTGCTGGCCCAGGTCATAGACGAGGCCCGCATACGGCGTGATCTTGCCGTTTTCGCGCATGGCGTCGTACAGCTTCGTGCCGTTGACATAATCGCTGCGGATGTCGCGCTTCCAGTACGACAGGCGCGCGCCGAGGATCACCGACAGCGCGTCCGTCGGACGCAGGCGCAGGGTCGAATACAGGCCGCTTTCCTGTTCCTTGTCGTACGAGCTCCCCTGGCGCGTGCCGCTGTAGTCGGGTACCGGCATGGCGCCATTCCAGGCATGGATATCGGGCACCGTATAGTCATAGCCGTCGAGGCGCCAGCCCGGATAAATGGGGCTGTTCGTCTTGAGTTCCGAGGCGCTCACGCCCAGCACCAATTCGTGCTTGCGGCCGAAGGCCTGGAACGGGCCGCTGACATAGGCGTCGAGCGAGGTTTGCTGCGGCTTGCTATGCCAGTTGGCCAGCCACAGTTTCATGCCGCCACCCGTCACGCGGTCCGGGTAGCCATTGCCGGAAAAGCCCTGCAAGGCATCGTACTGGTTGCTGCTGCGGCTGACGGCCACCTTGGCGATCCAGTCGTTGTCGAAATAATGGTCGAGCGTGGCGAACAGCATGCTCTGCTCGCGGTCATACGTGCTCCACGCCGTGGTGCCGTTCATCGAGCGGGGAAAACTGGTCTGCGAGCCGTCGGCATAGAACATGGGAAAGTCGCGTCCTGCGCCCTTGAGCTTTTCCTTCTGGTAGTTGACGCCGGCGCTGAGCACCGTGGAGGGCGACAGGTCCGCTTCGACGATCGCATACAGCACATCCTTTTTCTGCTGGTAGCGGTCGATGAACGAGCGCTGGTCTTCATGCGCGGCGACGAGGCGCGCGCGGACCTTGCCGTCCGCCGTCAAGGGCGTCGAGACATCGCCTTCGATGCGGTAGCGGTCCCATGATCCCAGCTGCGCGCCGGCCGTGGCGGCAAAGCTGCGGCCCGGACGCTTGCGCACCAGGTTGATGGCGGCCGACGGGCTGCCCGTGCCGCTGATCAGGCCCGTCGCGCCGCGGATGATCTCGACGCGGTCGTAGATGGCCATGTCGTAGGTGCGCGCTTCCAGGTTCTTGCTGGTCGGGATGCCGTCGAACATATACGAGGTCACTTCGAAGCCGCGTGAAAACACCTGGTCGTATTCGCGCGTGCTCGAGGAATGGTCGACCGTGATGCCGGGCGCCTGCAGCAGCACATCCTGCAATGTGCGCAAGCCCTGGTCTTCGATCTGCTGGCGCGTGATGACGCTGACGGCTTGCGGCGTTTCGCGCAGCGACAGGTTCAAACGCGTGGCGCTGGTCAGGCCCGCGTAGCTCCGCTTGCCTTCCGTGGTGCCGTCGCGCAGGGCGCTGGAGCTGACGGCCACTTCGTCCAGGGTGGCGGCGATCGGCGCGGCGGGCGACGCTGTGCCCGCCTTGCGCAGCACGTAGCTGCGTTCCCCGCTGGGCAGCGCTTCCAGGCCAGTGCCCGCCAGCAGGCGCGCCAGTGCCTGCGGCACCGTGTAGTTGCCACTCAGGCCCGGCGTGCGCACGCCTTGCAGCAGTTCGGCCGCCGCGCCCACGCTCACCTTGGCCTCGATGGCAAAGCTGGCGATGGCGGCGGACAGCTCGCCCGCCGGAACGGTGAAGGCCGTTTGCGCGGCGGCCGGCGCGGTGGCATCGGCCGCCATGGCCGGCGCCTGCGCCAGCGACAGCAGGATCACAGCGCTGCCGATGGGCGCGCGCGGGGAGTCAAACGGAGTGGGTGCATGGTCAGGCCTTTCTGGTGGAGTGTCGTTGCAAAATGTCGTTGCAATACCGACAGGACAGGCCAAGGCGAAAAAAGGGCCAACTTTTATAAACTATTTTTTGCGGGCCGTGAGGGTGATCCAGTACGGGGTGCGGTATAGCACGTCGACGGGCAGCATGCGTGTCAGGCTTTCCAGCACGGCGTCCGTGTCATCGAGCTGGAAGGCGCCTGACAGGCGCAAGCCCGCCACTTGCGGCTCCACGCGCAGCAGGCCGGGGCGGTAGCGTGACAATTCTGCGGCGAAGGCATCGAGGCGCATGTCCTGCGCCGCCAGCATGCCGTGCGCCCACGCATCGGCTTGCGGCGGCGTCGGCGTGGGCAGGCCGGCGTGGCTGGCGTCGAAGCGGCTTTGCTGGCCCTTTGTTAGCGTACGCACGGTGGCGGACGGCGCGCGCGGCGTGATTTCCACCGCGTGTTCGAGCACCGTCACGCGGCTGCTGTCGTCGTCGACGCGCACGGTGAAGCGCGTCCCCAGTGCGCGGATCCGGCCATGGCAAGTGGCGACGATGAAAGGTCGGCTGCCCGCGTGGTCGGGGCGCGTTTGCACCAGCACTTCGCCGCGGCGCAAGGTCAGCCGGCGTTCGGTGGCGCCATACGCCACATCGACGGCGCTGTCCGTGTTGAGCACCAGGGTGCCTCCATCGGGCAACGATACTTCGCGCCGTTCGCCCACGCCGCTGCGGTAATCGGCCAGCATCTCGTGGCGCACCAGCAGCCAGGCGGCGGGCGTGGCCATCAGCGCCAGCAGCACCTGCACGGCCACGCGGCGTTGCGGCCGGCGCAGCACGGGCACGGCCAGATCCGGCGGCAGCAGATTCGCCGTCTGGCTCACCTGTTGCACCCTGTGCCAGGCGCGCGCGTGTTCCGGGTCGAGTGCGCGCCATCGGGCCGACGCCGCCAGGTCATCCGGCGTGGCCTGGCCCGACTGCTCCAGCAAATACCATTCGACGGCCTGGCGCGCCACCTTGCGCGATAGCGGAGATGGTGGAGCGGCCGCGCTCATGGCAGCAGGTCCGGCGCCAGCAGCACGCATTCGGTCAGGGCCTCGGCCATGTAGCGCTTCACGGAGCGCTCGCCGATGCCCAGCTGCGCGGCGATGTCCGCGTACGCATGGCCTTCGATCTGCGCCATGATGAAGACGGCGCGCACCTTCGGTTTCAAGCCATCGAGCATGGCATCGACCGCTTGCAGCGCCTGCAGGATTTCCGCGCGCTGCTCGGTCGATGGCATATGGTGTTCGGGCAGGGCAGCGAGCGCGGCCAGCCACGCGCGTTCCAGCGACTGGCGGCGCAAGTGGTTGATCAGCAGGTGTTTGGCGACTGTCGCCAGGTAGGCTTTCGGCGCGCGCAGGGCCGGCGTTTGCGGCTGCGCCGACGGGCCGGTCAGCAGGCGCGCGAAGGTGTCCTGCATCAGGTCGGCTGCCTCGGCAGCATTGCCCAGGCGCCGCTGCAGCCAGTGCGCCAGCCAGCCGTGGTGTGCGCGGTAGTGGCTTTCCAGCTGCGTGGGCAGCAGGGGGAGGGCGCGAACGGACTGCCTGGCATGGTGGAGAATACCTTAATGCAAATAAGAATTATTCTCATTTTAGCGCGGCGAGCGTGCTGGCGCAATGCGCTGTTGCTGTGCCGCCACGCGCTTGCCGCCCCGCCGTGGCGGCACAGGACTATCTCTACAGAATGGCCAGCGCGATGGCGGCCAGCACGGCCGCCACGCCGATCATGCGCGCCAGGCGCATGGCCTGGTGGGGCGCATAGGGCAGCAGCCAGATCAGCAGCAAGCCGCAGCCCGTCAGGCTGCCGACCCAGTAGACGAGGCCGTAGCCGCCGCCGGCGATGTGCATGGCCCAGGCCAGACCGGCCGCCAGCGCCAGCCAGCCGGCCCACTGCAGGCGGCGGCGCAGCGGCGCGGGCGGTTCGGCGCCGCGCCCGTGCAGGTCGGCATAGTGGCGGTCCATCGCCAGGCACAGCGAAGACATGCCTGCATAGCACAGGGCAAAGACAAGGAAATTGGCTAACAGCTCCATCATGCGGCCTCCATCGTTTGCGCCGGTTTCACCAGTGTTGCCTTGGTCGCCTTCACGGGCAGCGGTTTCAATTTGAACGCCGCATACGCGAGGCCCAGGCCCAGCACCAGCACCACCAGGTCGAAGGCGGCCACCGCCACGGGGCCGCGGCCCAGGAACAGGGTCACGCCCAGGTGCGAGCCGGTGGTAAAGACGTTCAGCACGGGCAGCGATGCCAGCAGGAAGGCGCCGACGGCCAGCTGCATGCGCCACATCGCGCGCGACGGGCGCAGCTGGGCGATGATGGCGGCCAGGGCCCAGGCGCCGAAGAAGCAGGCGATTTCCTCTTTCGGCCGGTCTTCCATCGTCACCGACAGCAGGCGGTTGGCCCAGAAGTAGGCGCCGAAGGCGATCGGAATGCCGGCGATGGCGCCGATGTTGAGCGCCTCGACCAGGCGCAGGCCGAAGCTGGCGCGCTTGCCGGCGGCCAGCGCCTTGGCCTGCTTCTGGCGCGTTTTGACGGCCCACAGCAGGGCGCCCGTGGCGACCATGGCGCAGCCGGCCAGGCCGGAGAGGAAGAACAGGGCGCGCAGCAGCGGCCCGCCGAAATGCGCGACGTGCAGGCCGACCATCACGCCTTGCGTGGCGGCCGCGCCGGGCTGCGCGTCGCCATCGGCCGACAGCAGCTTGCCGGAAACGCCATCGAAGTCCATCGATGGCTGCTTCGACGACATGTCGCGTCCACCGGCGCGCGTCAGCGAAATGGTGGCGTTGGCATCGCCCGGGTGGTTGACGGAAATGCGTTCGACCTTGCCGCCGCCCCAGTACTGTTCCGCCTGGCGCACGAGGGGCGCGAGCGACGTCAGTGGCGCGGCCACGCCGGCCGGCTTGCTGTCGCCCGAGCGACCGGGAAACGCTTCGGCAAAGAAGGCGTCCTGGTCGCCCTTGTAGGCGGCCGTGGCGCCAGACGGCATGTACAGGAACATCAAGGTGACCAGTCCCGTGTAGGTAATCATGATGTGGTAGGGCAGGGCCAGCACGGCCGTCACATTGTGCGCGTCGAGCCACGAGCGCTGGCCCTTTTTCGGCCGGAAGGTAAACAGGTCCTTGAAGATGCGCTTGTGCGTGACGATGCCGCTGATGATGGAGACGAACATGAACATGGCGCAGAAACCCACGATCCAGCGGCCCCAGATGGCGGACATGTAGTGCAGGTCGAAGTGCAGGCGGTAGAGAAATTCGCCGCCCCGCGTCTCGCGCGGCTTCGACAGCACCTCGCCCGTCGCCGGGTCGGCTTTTTCGCTATGAAAATTGCCGCGCCGTCCGCGTTTCTTTTCTCCGGGTTGCGACGGCTTGCTCCAGCCCAGCTGCGTGGCGGGATTGCGCTCGCCGGGCAGGCTGATGAACCAGCGCGTGGCGCCCGTGGCCCGCTCTTCCATCGCTTTTTGCGCGACGCTGGCAGCTTCCTCGGTGCTCACCTGGCTGGCGGCGGCGCCATGCAATTCGGGCTGCATCCACAGGGTGATTTCATTGCGGTAGTAGCTGGCGGTGCCGGCGCAAAACACCAGCAGCAAGATCCAGCAGACGAGCAGGCCGGACCAGGTGTGCAGCCATGCCATCGACTGGCGGAAACCTTCTTTCATGCGAGACTCCAGGATAGTGCGTCCATCGACTGCAGGATGGCGGCGATGACGGCGGCGGGGATCGCCAGGCCCAGCCAGGCGCGCAGGGCGCTGCGCGTGGCGAAGACCCACATCACGGCGCAGGTATAGATGGCAAACGACAGCAGGGTGGCAGTCATGACGGCTTCGGAGCGGGCCATGGGCAGGCTCACCGACAGCAGCATGGTGACCAGCGCGGCCAGCACGTAGCCGCCAACGATGGCCGCCACGCTGCGCGAAGCCACGCCGAGGCGGTAGACCGCGCCGGCGGAGAGCCGCAGACGCGGCATTTTTTCAGTGGTGGCTGGCGCTTGCATGGTCAGTCGTGATCCTTGCTGGGCGGCAGGGCCGGGCCGGCCGGCAGCGGTGTCACGCCTTGCGGCTGCACCAGGCTCAGGGTGGTCACGAACATGGCCTTGTCATAGGCTTGCGCACCGCGCTGGCCGGCCGTCTTGTCCGTGTGCTGCACTTCCAGTACATAGCTTCCCTTCCATGGCAGCGGGAAGCTGACCAGACCTTGCGCATCGCTCCACGCTTCCTTGCCCCAGCCCGATTGCACCACGGCGTTGACCTTGGCTTGCGCCAG
This sequence comes from Janthinobacterium lividum, assembly GCF_023509035.1. NCBI lineage: Bacteria > Pseudomonadati > Pseudomonadota > Betaproteobacteria > Burkholderiales > Oxalobacteraceae > Janthinobacterium > Janthinobacterium lividum. The sequence continues at coordinate 2,238,477 of NZ_CP075583.1, forward strand.
CGGCTTGCCCTGGTAGCTGACCTGGAACTGGCCTGGTTTGCCGGTCGGTACCAGGTCCAGGGTCAGCGCGGGCGCTTGCGCCTTGCCGTCGGCGACCAGGCGCGCGGCCGGAATCCACACGGTGCGCGTGGCCTTGCCATCCTTCTTCTCTTCCCATGACGGGTAATTGTCTTCCTCGACGATGATGCTTTCGCCGGCGCCCACCTTGCCATTCAGGATGAACGCTCCGGCCGTCTTGCTCGCCTGCAGCGACTGCGCGCCCTTGGCCGACACCCACGTCACGTTCTTGATGCTGAACTTGTCCAGCAGGCCGGGCGACGCTTCGCGCAGGTTGTCGCCGAACTCGCCGAAGTACACGCTGGCCGCCTTGCCGTCCTGCTGCAGCCAGATCTGGTGCGCGCTGGCCGTGCCGGAAGCGAGGGCCACGCCCAGCAGGGCGGTGGCGAGGGCGCCGAGGCGCGCGATGGAAGTGATGTGCATGGTGTATGCCTTAGTTTGTGGTGAGAAACGTGGTTATCGCAGCGCTGCAAAGTACTGGAAAGTGGCGGCGGCAGCGCCGGCCAGCGAAGGTGCTCGCGCCATGAAACTACCTTTTTTCGTGATTGATATGGGAAGGCTTGCTTGGCGGGGATGCCTGGCTGGCGCAGCGTGTCATCCAGCTGCGCATCAGCCATGCCGTCCTGGCCGGACGATGGCAGGCGGGACATGCGGGATGCGGACTCCAAACGGAATCCAAATGTGAATGAGAACTATTCTTATTATAGTGCGGGGTTGCGAGACATGCAAGAGTGCGATGTTGTAAACGAGCACGGCCACCGTACTGATGCGGCGGCCGTGCAAGCGCGCAAGCGCGGGCGTTTACAGCTGGCCGCGCAGGGTCAGCATGGCGTTGCGTGGTTCGCCATAGAAGTTGGAACCATAGGCGGCCCACACGCGCGTGTAGTATTTCTTGTCGAACAGGTTGTTCACCGTCAGCGACAGCTCCAGCTTGGGACTGAGGCGGTAGCCAGCCTGCAAGCCCACCGTGGTGACGGGGCCCTGCTCGAATTTCATGGGCCCGTTCAGGCGGTACATGCTGCTGACGCTGCGCAAGCCGCCGCCCACGCTGATCTTGTCGAGCGCGCCCGCCAGCCGGTAATTGGTCCACAGATTGACATTGTGGCGTGGCGCGATGAAGGTGAACAGCTGGGCCTTCTGGTCGTCGCTGCCTTCGAGGGTGCGCGTGCTGGTGTAGGAATAGCCGCTCGTGATGTTCCAGCCAGGCAGGGGGCTGCCGCTCAGTTCGGCTTCCATGCCCTGGCTGCGCATCTTGCCGGCGCCGATGGAAAACAGCGGGTTGGCCGGATCGGGCATGACGCGGTTCTCGTCCTCCATGCGGAACAGGGCCGCATGCGCGTTGACGTTCTTGTCGAACAGCTCCGCCTTCAGCCCCAGCTCGAATTGCTGGCCCGTGCGCGGTTTCAGGGTTTGGCCGGCAGCGTCCGTGCTGGTCTGGGGCGAGAAGATGCGCGTGTAGCTGCCGTAGGCCGATGCCTGCTTGTTGAGCTCGTAGACCAGGCCCGCGTACGGCGTGAACTTGGCCTTGATGGTGTTGCTGACATCGGTGAACTGCTTGAAATAGGCGTTGCGGCTGACGGTATGGTTGTCCCAGTGCGTCAGGCGTCCGCCCAGGTTGACGGCCAGCCGGTCCGTCGCCTGCAGGCGGGTGCGCGCGTACAGGCCGAACTGCCTGGTGCTGTTGTCGGTGCCGTTAGTAAAAGTGTAGCTGGGCTGGGCGATATTGTTATCCGGGTGAAAGATGTTGATCGGCGCATTGTCGCCGCCGCCATACTGAAAAATCTTGTGCACCTTGCGGTAGTCGGCGCCCACGATCAGGTCGTGGCTGCGACCGAAGGCCTGGAATGGCGTGGCCAGGTAGGCGTCGAGGCCCTGTGTCTTCCAGTGGCTGCGGTAGGTCCAGCTGATCAGGCAACTCTCGCCCGTGACAGGGTCTGCCGAACAATCGGGCCAGCCGAAATGGCGCGATGGCTCATCCTGCTCGCGATACAGGGCGGTCACCTTGAATTGGCCGCCATTGTCCAGTTTGTGATCGAGTTCGGCAAAATATTCCGTGACCTTTTCCGTGATGTGGTTCCAGGCCGGGTCGAGGTAGGTGGAGCGGGGCACGTCGAGCAGGCGCCCGTCTTCATACGCGGGCAGGCCGAAGGCGGGACGGCCCTTGTATTCCTGCCAGGTGACGCCGCCCGTCAGCACGGTGCCCTGCGCGACATCGACGGCAACGGTGCCGTACAGCAGCGGTTTTTCCGTATACACGTGGTCGACGAAGGAGCGCCGGTGTTCATAGGCGGCCACCAGGCGGCCGCGCACCTTGCCGTCCGCGCTCAGTGGGCCCGTCACGTCCGCTTCCGCATAGTAGCGGTCCCAGGAACCCGCGCTGAGCACGCCGCTGGCGGCGAAGGTGTCGCGCGCCCGCTTGCGCACCAGGTTGATGGTGCCGCCAGGGTCGCCCGCGCCCTGAAACAGGCCGGCCGGCCCGCGCTGCACTTCCACCCGGTCATAGATGGCCAGGCCGAAGCCGGCCGACAGGTCGTTGCCGCCGCTGGCCGGCGTCATCACGCCATCGACCTGCACGGTATCGAGCGCATAGCCGCGCGAGTAAAAATTGCCGTGGTTGCCACCCGTGCTGCTCGCTTCGACGGTGATGCCCGTCACGCCGCGCATGGCGTCGTCCAGGTTGAGCAAATTCTGGTCGTTCAGCTGCTGGCGCGTCAGCACGGAGACGGACTGGGGAATCTCGCGCAGGCTTTGCCGGCCCTTGCCGATGCTCACCGCCTGCGCCGCATACGACTTGGTCAGCTCGGTATCTGTCGTCGCCTCCTGGCGCGCGCTGACGGTGATTTCCGCCAGGGTCGCCACCTTGCCCGTGGCGGCTGGCGCGGGGCGGATGATGATGCTGCTGCCGTCGATGCTGGCGGCCAGGCCGCTGCCGGCCAGCAGGCGCTCCAGGCTGTCGGCCACGCTGAGGGTGCCGCTGACGGCGGGTGCCGTTTTGCCGGCCACCAGTTCCGGCGCAAACAGCAGTTGCAAATTGGCTTGCCGTGCCAGCTCATTCAGGGCTTGCCCCAGCGGCTGGACGGCGATGGACAGTTTGACGGTGGGCGCCGTTTGCGCCTGTGCCAGGGAGATGCTGCCCAGGGCCAGCATGGCGGCCAGGGCGATGGGGGCGGGTGTCAGATTGAGGCGGGGGGACCACATGTTGCATTTCTCCAGGTTAATTTGTTGTCGATTAACTTGGTAGACGCGGCAGTGGATAAAATCCTCACCTGCGAATGCGAATTATTTGCATTTATTTTTCAGGCAGCCGCATCGCAGGGGCTTGCGCAGGTATTTTTGCCGCCATGCGGATCTCGCTGGCGGCACCATCGCGTACGATCTGTACGGGCAGCAACTGCGGCAGGGCGGCGGCAAAGCGGCCGAGCTGGGTGAGGCTGAAACTGCCGCCGATGCGCAAGCTGGCCACGGCAGGATCGCGCACGACCAGGCCCGTGTCTCCATAGCGTTCGAATTCGGCCAGCGCCGCGTTCAGCGGCACATTGTCGAAGGTGACCCTGCCTGCGCGCCAGGGCGCTACGCTGTCCGGCGCCAGGCTGGCAACTTCGGACAGGCGGCCGCCGGCGTCGGTGCTGACGCCCTGGCCAGCCCGCAGGTCGACCTGGTCTTGCCCTGCGCCCGCCACGCGCACTTGGCCATGCTGTACTGCCACGCGCAGCTTGCCGTCGTGCTTGAGGGTATTGCGCACGGAAAACTGCGTGCCCACCACCGTCACTTTCAACGGACCGCTCAGCACATCGAAAGGCTGGCCCTGCTTCGATTGCACCTGGAACAGCGCTTCGCCCTGCGCCAGACGCACTTCGCGGCGCTGGCGGTACAGGGTGACGTGCAGCTGCGTGGCCGTATCGAGCTGCACCTTGCTGCCGTCGGGCAGCGAGACGGCCAGGCGCTGGCCGCGCATGGTGGCATACGACTGACTGAACACGGCTTGCTGCTGCCACCACTGGTAGCCGCCCGCGCCCACGCTCAGCAGCAGCATGGCGGCGGCCGCATACGGCAGTGCGCGCAAGGAGCGCAGAAACGGGCGGCGGGGAGAGGAGGCTGACGCAGCCTGAGGTACCGTCCAGCGCGCAGCGACCTGCGCGGGAATCGTGCGCGCTGCGCGGTGCGTGTCCCGCAGTTGCGCATACGCTTGCGCGTGCAACGCATCGGCCGTCAGCCAGGCGGCAAACTCGGCCTGTTGCTGCGCATCAAGGTTGCCGCGCCGGCTGAACCAGGTGGCGGCCGCCAGCGCTACGCCATCTTGCGTGGCGGCAAAGTCGGCGTACTCGCGCAAGTCCGCCAGCTCCTGGGCAGAGGGGCCGAAATCGTGGCGAGGCGGGTGGGCGTTCATGGACGGCATTATGCGCATTCCCGCAGAGAACGCAACTGCGCCTGGCAACTGAGCATGCCCCGCGCGATATGTTTTTCCACCATGCTCACGGAAATGCCCATGCGCGCGGCGATTTGCGCGTGCGGCAATTCCTCGAAGACGTGCAGCACAAAGGCGTCGCGGCAGCGGGGCGGCAAGGCGTCGATGGCAGCCACGCAGGCTTGCCAGTCCTGGCTGCTTTCCAGCGCCTGTTCCGGCTGCAAATGGCGCGGTGTTGCCGGATGCGCGGCCTCCGGCAGGGCGTCGAGTTCATCGTGCTGGCGCAAGGCGGCGCGGCGGTGCTGGTCGATCAGCAGATTGCGCGCCGTGTGGTACAGCAGCGCGCGCGGTTCGCGCACGGCCGCTTCGCCCAGCACGCGCGCATAGCTTTCCTGCACCAGGTCGGCAGCAGCCTCGCGGTTGCGCAAGCTGCGCCAGCAAAAGTTCAACAGTTCTTGATAATAGCGTGCAACCACGGCGTCCGATGTATGAGTCCGCAGCCAGGAATGCCGCATATGAGAATGATTCTCATTATATTGCATGCCGGGATATAACGTTAAGCGGCTTGGCGCACCGTGGCAGACGTACAACGCTTTGCCGCTTGCCTGGCATGCGTTACCATCGTAAGTTGATAGGGAGGCAAGATGACTATTCAAATTATCAATACGGCGCCGATTGCCGGCCAGCGGCCCGGCACGTCAGGCTTGCGCAAGAAGGTGGCTGTCTTCAGTGCACCGCAATACCTGGAAAACTTCGTGCAGAGTGTTTTTGACACGCTCGGCGACTGCCGTGGCCAGACCCTGGTGCTGGGCGGCGACGGCCGCTTTTACAACCGCGCGGCCATCCAGACGGTGCTGCGCATGGCAGCCGCGCATGGCTACGCGCGCGTGCTGCTGGGGCAGGGCGGCATCCTGTCGACGCCGGCCGTCAGCTGCGTCATCCGCAAGCATGGCGCCAGCGGCGGCCTCATCCTGTCGGCCAGCCATAACCCGGGCGGCCCTGATGGTGATTTCGGCATCAAGTACAACATCGCCAATGGTGGCCCGGCGCCCGAGAAGGTCACCGAAGCCATCTACGCCCGCACGCAAGCCATCACCGAATACCGCATCAGCGACGCTGCCGACATCGACCTTGATGCCTTGGGATTGGTGCGCATCGAGCAGATGACGGTCGAAGTGATCGATCCGGTTCAAGATTACGCGGAACTGATGCAGCAGCTGTTTGATTTCGACGCCATCCGCGCCCTGTTCGCGGGCGGCTTGCGCCTCTGCTTTGACGGCATGCACGCCGTTTCCGGTCCGTATGCGACGGCCATCCTGGAAGGCATGCTGGGTGCGCCGAAAGGCAGCGTCATCAACGGCGTGCCGCTGGAAGACTTCGGCGGCGGCCACCCGGACCCGAATCCCGTCAACGCGCAGGAATTGATCGCCATCATGGCGACCGCGGATGCTCCGGACTTCGGCGCCGCGTCGGATGGCGACGGCGACCGCAACATGATCGTCGGGCGCCGCTTCGACGTGACGCCGTCGGACAGCCTGGCCATCCTGGCCGCCAATGCCACCGTGGCGCCCGGCTACCGCGCCGGTTTGACAGGCATCGCCCGCTCCATGCCCACCTCCGGCGCGGCCGACCGGGTCGCTAGCGCGCTGGGCATCCCGTGCTACGAGACGCCGACGGGCTGGAAGTTCTTCGGCACCCTGCTCGACGCCGGCATGGCCACCTTGTGCGGCGAGGAAAGCTACGGCACGGGCTCGAACCACGTGCGCGAAAAGGATGGCCTGTGGGCCGTGCTGTTCTGGCTCAACCTGCTGGCAGAGAAAAAACAATCGGTGGAAGATATCGTGCGCGCGCACTGGGCCGCCTATGGCCGCAACTATTACTCGCGCCACGATTACGAAGATATCGACAGCGCCAGCGCGCAGCAACTGATGGAAGCCGTGCGCGGCCAGCTGGCCGCCTTGCCGGGCCAGAAGCTGGGCGGCTGCACGGTGGCGCTGGCCGACGATTTCAGTTACACGGATCCGGTCGACGGCTCCGTGGCGACGCAGCAGGGCATCCGCATCATCATGACGGATGGCGCGCGCATCGTGCTGCGCCTGTCCGGCACGGGCACCGAGGGCGCCACCCTGCGCCTGTACCTGGAGCGCTATGAAGCCGATCCCGCGCAGCATGACATCCCGACCCAGCAAGCGCTGGCGGGACTGATCGCCGTGGCGGAAAAAGTGGCGCAGATCCGCGCGCGCACGGGGCGCGACGCGCCGACGGTGACGACCTGACAAGGACAGGCAAAAAAAAAGCGCCCACGATGTTCTGTGGGCGCTCTTCATTTCAGCTTACTTGTACATCATGCCTTGCCTGGCACCACTGCTTGGCGGTAGTTATCGACCATCTTGTAGCGCCTTGCATACAGGCCGAAGGCCAGCATGGCGACGGCAGCAAAGGCGGCGAAGAAGAACATCTGGAAGGCCGTCACGCTGATGCCGCTTTCGGCGATCTTGCCGATCACGCCTTCGTTCATGACGCTGCGGTTGACGATCAGCACCCACAGATTGCCCACCGTGGTCGACAGATTCCAGAAGCTCATGATGGCGCCCTTCATCGAGACGGGCGCCTGGCTGTAGGCAAACTCCAGTCCTGTCGCCGAGACCAGCACTTCGCCGAACGTCAGCAAGGCGTATGGCAGGATCTGCCACATGATGGAGACGGCGTTACCGCTGTCGAGAGCCAGCTGCAAGAGGCCAATGACGATCCACGCCAGCGAGGAAAAGCCGATACCGGCCGTCATGCGGCGCAGGGCTGTCGCTTCCAGGCCGAAGCGGTTCAGCATCGGGTACAGCACCAGGTTGTTGAACGGGATCAGGAGCATCACCAGCATCGGGTTCAGCGCCTGCATCTGCGCCGGCAGGAACCAGCTTGGTTTTTCCATGGTGTTCGCCTGCACGATCCACGTCGAGGCCTTCTGGTCGAACAGCGAGAAGAAGGGCGTGACGAGGGCGAAGATGACGAGGATGCGCAACACGGCGCGCACGCCTTCGACGGCTTCGTCAGGGTGGATGCCGCGTGCACGTTCCAGCTGCATGGCCGTGCCGATGCTGCCGAAGGCCAGCAGCAATACCAGTGCCGTACATGCTGAAATCACGAAGCCCCATTCGGGAATGCTGTAGAACGCATACAGGGCGCCGATCACGCCGACGTAGGCCACATACAGGCCGGGACGCGAACCGCCATCGACGCGCGCCAGCAGGGCCGTGCGGGCCACGCGGGTGAACGAATCGGGATTCGGCGGCGCCGGCGGCACGTGCACGTATTTCTTGGCGCCCATCCAGAAGACGAGGGTGGCGGCCAGCATCATCAGGCCGGGGATGCCGAAGGCGATCGACGGACCATACTTCTTCAGGAACAGCGGCATCAGCAGCGAGGCGAAGAAGGAGCCGAAGTTGATGATCCAGTAAAACAGGTCGAACACCAGCTTGGCCTTGTGCTTGTTGGTCTGGTCGAACTGGTCGCCGACAAACGAGGCGACGAGCGGTTTGATGCCGCCGGAGCCGAAGGCGATCAGGAACAGGCCGAAATAGAAGCCGTTGACGCTGTTTTCAAACAGCGCCAGGCAGGCATGGCCGGCGCAATACACGAGGCTGAGCCAGAAGATGGTGTTGTACTTGCCAAAGAAGCGGTCGGCCAGCCAGCCGCCCAGCAGCGGGAAGAAATACACGCCGATGACGAAGGTATGGAAGACGTGCTTGGCTTCGCCCGTGCGCTGGTCGATCGGGATCATCAGCAGCAAGGTGCTGATGAGGAATGGCGTCAGGATATTGCGCATGCCATAAAAGCTGAAGCGTTCGCAGCCTTCGTTGGCGATGATGTACGGTATTTGCCGGGGCATTTTGCCCGTGGCGGTTTGTGTCTCGGCCGATGACATTGGCTCTCCCCAAGTTTTTTTTGTAAGCCGCGATGCTAAGGCCTGCCGCGTTTGCTTGCAACAGAAAAAACGGCCTGTCCGCTATTTCGCAGGGATTTGTAAGGTATTGATTTTCATAAAGACATTACTTTCGGCACTTGCACGGGCGGGTCGGGGCAGCAACAGCTGCATTTGCAGCATGCCGTTCGATGCGGGACAGTCCTGCAGGGTAAAACCGTAAGCCAGGTACAGGGTCAATGCCGCATGGTTGTCCTGCGCCAAGGCCAGGCGCACGCGGCCCAGCTCGGGAATGGCGCAGGCATGCGCGATGGCGGCCTGCAGCAGTTGCCGTCCCGCGCCGCGCCCACGCGCCTGCGGTGCCACGTACACGCCCCACAGGCTGGCCTTGTCATGTACGACGGCGATCGGTTCGCGGCGCAAGCCGGCAATGGCGATCAATTGTTCCTTGTCGAAAGCGCCAAATATTATTTGGTTCGGAGTGGTGCGCAAGCGCTGGGCTATCTGTGCCAGCGGCAAGCTGCTTTCCGCCGCGTGCGTGGTGCAGAAGGTAGCGGGCAGTTCGGCGATGCCGGCCAGGCGCAGCGTGCGGTAGGCGCTGGCGTCGTCTGGTGCGAGGGGGCGGACAATGGTGGCAGGCATGTGGGCGAGTATCGGGCTTCGATGCCAGAAAGTAAACCTTGCGTTACGATGACTTCGAACATAAGATATATCTTATTGCGATATATCTTAAGGAATGCCATGTCTCTTTTTCTTTGCGGCACGCACCCTCTGCGCGCGGCTGCCCACAGCCAGGGCGATGCGCCGGGCGTCGCTGCCAGCGTTGCCAACCCTGTCCCCGCCGCGCGCGGGCCGAAAATGTTTGATGCGGGCACCTTGCGCTACCTGGTGCTGCAATTGATCGCCGACAAGCCGCGCCACGGCTACGACATCATCAAGGCCATAGCCCAGCGCGCCGGCGGCGCCTATGCGCCCAGCCCCGGCGCCATCTATCCGCTGATGCATGGCCTGGTGGGCCACGGTTACGTGGCCGTCAGCCTCGATGGCAACAAGAAACTGCACAGCATTACGCCGGAAGGGCTGGCTTTCCTGGCAGCGAACCGCGCGTATGTCGACGCGATTGCCGCCAGGGTCGATGCGCCGGCCGGCGCGGACGACGATCTGCGCCACCTGATGCACGAACTGAAGGCGGCCGTGCTGGCGCGCGCACGCGCGGGCAAAGTGGACGCCCGCCGGCTCGACGCCATCCGCGCCATCCTGCGCCAGGCCCGTAGCGATATTGAGGCGCTCGCATGACGGCCGCACCTGTTCCCATGCTGACGCCCGCCCGCGAGCGCGCGATGCTGTGGCTGCTCGCACTGACGCAATTTACCGTCATCATGGATTTCATGGTGATGATGCCGCTGGCACCCCAGCTGATGCAGGCCTTCGGCATCGGTCCTGCCGCTGTCTCCGGCGCCGTCTCGGCCTACGCCTGGTGCGCTGGCCTGTCCGGCTTGCTGGCGGCCACGTATATCGACCGCTTCGACCGCAAGAAGCTGCTGTTGACGATGTTTTGCCTGTTTACCTTGTCGAACCTGGCTTGCGCGCTGGCGCCGAACTTTCATGTGCTGCTGTGGTCGCGCGCCTTTGCAGGATTGACGGGCGGCGTGCTGGGCGCCATGGTCATGGCCATCATCGGCGACGTGATTCCCTCCGAGCGGCGTGGCGCGGCCACGGGCATTGTCATGACCTCGTTTGCCATGGCGGCCGTGGGCGGCGTGCCCATCGGCGTGGTGCTGGCCGCGCACTTTGGCTGGCCTTCGCCGTTTTTCCTGCTGGTCGTGCTGTCGCTGCTGATCTGGCTGGGCGCGGCGCGCGCGCTGCCCTCGCTGACGGCGCACATGGGCGCGGCCCCCACGCCGCTGCGCCAGGTGCTGCCGAAGCTGCTGGCGCTGTTCCGGGAGCGGCGCCACCTGGAAGCATTTGCCTTGTCGATTGTCAACATGACGGCGGGCATGTTGGTGATTCCCTTCATTTCGCCCGTGCTGGTGGGCAATATGGGACTGGCGCCGGCCGGCGTCACCTGGGTGTATCTGGCGGGTGGCTGCGCCACGATCTTCACGGCGCGCCTGATCGGCCGCTGGGCGGACCGGGCTGGCAAGCAGCAGGTGTACCGCTGGGTAGCCCTGCTGTCGATCGCGCCGCTGCTGTTCATGACGCACTTGCCCCAGCTGCCTCTGCTGGGGCTGATGCTGGCGTTTCCCTTCTTTATGGCCCTCGTATCGGGCCGCACGATACCGCTGCAGGCGCTCTTGACGACGATACCGGAACCGCACAAGCGGGGCGCCTTCCTCAGCGCCAATTCAGCCCTGCAAAGCCTGGGCAGCGGCCTGGGCGCCTGGCTGGGCGGCTTGAGCCTGCAGACGGACGCGGCAGGCTACATCAGCGGCTATGGCGTGAATGGCTGGCTGGCGGCGGGTTTGTCGCTGTGGACGGTGTGGTGGGTGGCGCGCGTGCGCGGCGCGGCGCCGCAGGGGGCGCCGGCGTAGGGAAGTTACTGCGTGGCGATGCGCTGCATGGGCGCATTGTCCTTGCGCCATTGCTCCAGGCTGATCAGCTCACCGCTGACGATGTCGTCAACGAGGATGCGCTTGCCGTCGGGCGTGACGACAAAGCTTTCCCAGCGATGGGCCGCGTCCGGCGTGTTTTCGAAAAAGCTCAGCTGATAACAGGCGACGCCATCGACGAGGCGCGTCTCCGGCGACGTCTCCATCACGGCGCCGTGCGCGCGGCCGCCCGAAGCCTTTTCGATATGCGCCGACCAGGCCTTGATTTCTGGCAAAGCCATCAACGCATCGACGGCGCGCGCGTTCTGCTCTTGCGCCGCCGTGTTGCTGCTCGCGGCCGGGGCATGATCACCGTGCGGCGCGGACTGCTGGTGCAGGTAGAAAGCGCCGAGCCCGGCGGCCAGCAAGCCGGCCACGATGCCGGCGATGATGGTGGTTTTGGAAGAAGAGGCGCGTGGCGGCATGATGGTGGCGTGAGAAAGAAGGACGATGGCGGCCATGCTAAAGCAAAACGTGCAGGCCGGCAATCGCCGGGCTTGCCGAACGGGTTTGCCAAACGGGTTTGCCAAACGGGTTTGCCAAATTCATAGGCGAAAAAAAAGCTACCTTCCGTAGAAGATAGCTTTTCAGGGCTGCCGGGCAGGTGGCAGGCAGCTTTTGGTCTGCCTGTCCTGTCCCGGCGTGTGCGGCCGCGCATGCCGTCGCCTGCGCGCGCGGCCGCCGGACATTACATCATGCCGTCCATGCCGCCCATGCCGCCCATACCACCCATGCCGCCGCCCATGCCGCCGCCTGCTTTGTCGTCAGCGATTTCGCAGACCATGCAGTCGGTTGTCAGCATCAGCGAAGCGATCGAAGCGGCGTTTTGCAGCGCCGAACGGGTCACTTTGGCTGGGTCCAGGACGCCCATTTCAACCATGTCGCCATACGTGCCGTTGGCAGCGTTGTAGCCGTAGTTGCCCGTGCCAGCCAGTACGGCTGCCACGACGACCGAAGCTTCTTCGCCAGCGTTTTGCACGATCATGCGCAGTGGCTCTTCCATTGCGCGCAGGACGATCTTGATACCGGCATCTTGATCAGGATTGTCGCCCTTGACCGTGATGTTGGCGCGTGCGCGCAGCAGGGCTACGCCGCCGCCTGGCACGATGCCTTCTTCCACGGCAGCGCGCGTCGCGTGCAGTGCATCTTCAACGCGTGCTTTTTTTCTCTTTCATTTCGACTTCGGTGGCTGCGCCAACCTTGATCACGGCAACGCCGCCAGCCAGTTTGGCTACGCGCTCTTGCAGTTTTTCACGGTCGTAGTCCGAGGTCGCTTCTTCGATCTGTACACGCACTTGTTTCACGCGTGCTTCGATCGAGGCAGCTTCGCCGGCGCCATCGATGACGATGGTGTTTTCCTTGCCCACTTCGATGCGTTTTGCTTGGCCCAGTTCGGCCAGGGTCACTTTTTCCAGGGTCAGGCCGACTTCTTCAGCGATCACTTGGCCGCCGGTCAGGACAGCGATGTCTTCCAGCATGGCTTTGCGGCGGTCGCCGAAGCCAGGTGCTTTCACTGCGCAAGTTTTCAGGATGCCGCGGATGTTGTTCACAACCAGGGTCGCCAGCGCTTCGCCTTCGATGTCTTCCGCGATGATCAGCAGTGGACGGCCAGCTTTTGCGACTTGTTCCAGTACCGGCAGCAGGTCACGGATGTTCGAGATTTTCTTGTCGCACAGCAGGACGAATGGGCTGTCCAGTACGGCAACTTGTTTCTCTGGGTTGTTAATGAAGTATGGCGACAGGTAGCCGCGGTCGAACTGCATACCTTCAACGATGTCCAGCTCGTCGTTCAGCGACTTGCCGTCTTCCACCGTGATGACGCCTTCTTTGCCGACTTTTTCCATCGCTTCAGCGATACGCTCGCCGATCGAGTAGTCCGAGTTCGCCGAGATCGCGCCAACTTGGGCGATTTCCTTGGTCGTGGTGCAAGGACGGGCGATTTTCGCCAGTTCTTCGACGGTCGCAGCAACTGCTTTGTCGATACCGCGCTTCAGGTCCATCGGGTTCATGCCGGCGGCAACGAACTTCATGCCTTCGCGCACGATGGCTTGTGCCAGCACGGTAGCGGTGGTGGTGCCGTCGCCGGCGTTGTCGCTGGTGCGGGAAGCAACTTCCTTGACCATTTGCGCGCCCATGTTCATGAGCTTGTCTTTGAGTTCAACTTCTTTCGCTACCGATACACCATCCTTGGTGACGGTAGGGGCGCCGAACGAGCGCTCCAGGACCACGTTACGGCCTTTCGGGCCCAGCGTTACTTTGACTGCGTTGGCGAGGATATTGACGCCTTCGACCATCTTGGCGCGCGCTGCGTCGCCGAATACTACTTCTTTAGCTGCCATGTTCAATTCTCCTGAGTTTCGGGATGTATCTGTCTACAACGTGGAAACAATTACTTGACGACGATCGCCATGATGTCTTCTTCGCGCATGACCAGCAGCTCATCGCCGTCAACTTTGACGGTTTGGCCGGCGTACTTGCCGAACAGGACGCGGTCGCCCACTTTGACATCCAGAGGACGCACTTTGCCGTCGTCGAGAATCTTGCCATTGCCTACGGCAAGGACTTCGCCTTGATCCGGTTTTTCAGCAGCTGCATCAGGAATGATGAGGCCGGACGCAGTTTTGGTTTCCTGGTCGAGGCGTTTGACGATGACGCGATCGTTCAATGGGCGCAGATTCATACAAAACTCCTTAAAGTTCAATGGATAAGTGTTGCTAAATGAATACATGCCTGGCAGAGCGCCAGACGTGCTTTCAGTGACCGCCGTTGAAAGCAGCCCGCAACGGTCAAGCAAACCCCATGTCATCCTGTCCTTGCCTGTATCCGGCAGTGGTGCATCGCGGCGTCGCCCGCCGCGTAGCGTTCCCTGCAGTGGTCTGGCAAGCACCATCATTTCCTGAGGATTGCTACGAAAGAGTTTGTTAGCACTCTCTACTAACGAGTGCTAATTATAGGGACGGTAGGGGGCTTATTCAAGGGCTTATTCTCCGGAAAGATAAGCATAGACGTTCTGCGCAGCCTGCATTTACACAGGGTTTGCGCTGGCGCAAGCCAACTTCCCGGGCGTCAGCAACAGGCGCGACTCTAGCATGCCGTCCGGATGGGGGGCGTTCCTGTACGCACAGGAAACAGAGTTTCACTATGGAATTTGATAAGATGATTGTAATTGCATATCAATATCGCCACATATCACCACTTGCACGAGAAAGAACACCATGCCATTCCCGATTTCCCATCCCGCGCTGCGCCTGCTGGGCGCCACCGTCCTTGGGCTCGCCTGCCTGGGCAATGCCGCCGCGCAAACGCCCACCATCGTCGACGAGATCACCGTAGTGACCCTGACGCCGCTGGAAAAGAAAATGCTGCTTAACGACCTGTTCAACGACCTGAACAAGGATGACGACGACCAGGAAGCGCATGTATGGGACAACGGCGGCGACAGTGGCGTGCTGGTGAAAGTGACGTATAACTTCAGCAACTCCGGCATGACGGAACACAGCCTGAAGGCGCACGTTTGCCGCGACCTGAAATTCGTCGTCACGGCGGGCGGCAAGGGGCAGGACCTGAGCCGCCGCACCTGTTCGCAAAACAGCGGCAACTGGGATGTGCAGGGCAAGGACCCGGCGCCTGTCGTGTATCCGCCTTTCCTGTCCGACGTCACCATCGCTAAGCTGAATGCCAAGGAACAGAAAGCACTGCTGACGGCCGCCGTGCGCACTTTGAAAGATGAAGAGGATGGCAAGACGCGCCAGTGGAGCAACAAGGGCTTGGGCAATGCGGCGCCGCTGGCAGTACGCCTGACGCCTTCGGGGACGGACGCCAAACCTGGCAGCTACCGCCGTACTTGCCGCGACTTGACGATGGTGCTTGACGGCAAGGGCGGACAACAGACGCTGACGCGCCGCTCTTGCGAAAACCGCTATGGCGGACTCGATATCGAACCCGATTACGTTGACGAGTAAAACGCTGCCATCGCGGCGGTGGCAGATGCGCGCACTTGGCGAAAAGCGTCGGAAAAATCGTGTATTGTCCGCCAACTGCCCTGCATTGATGTAAATATGTGTGACAGCGGCGTGATTCGATTGACGCCCATGGAGCGTCCGCCCTATAGTGGCGGGATGATTTCCGAATTCAACGAATTATCCGACAAAATAGGCCTGCTGGCCGAAATGACCCATGCGCTGCGCCTTGAAAACGCGCAACTGCGCAAGGACAATGCTGCGCTGGCCGCCGACAACGCGCAGTATGTGCAACGCATGCGCGAGGCGCAGGAGCGGGTGGAAGCGTTGCTGGAAAAAATTCCCGAACTGGTGCAAGCTGGCCTGGAGCAAGCCGCTTCGGAAGCGGGCGCCTATATTGCCGAGAACGAGAAGGAAGCGTAATGTCGCGTGTCGATGTCAATATCATGGGCCAGTCCTACAGCATGGTGTGTCGCGACGGCGAAGAGCGCGCGCTGCGCGAAGCGGCGATCTATCTCGATAGCAAAATGAAAGCTATCCGCGACGCGGGCAAGGTCAAGGGTAACGACCGCATCGCCGTGCTGGCAGCGCTGGGCGTGGCTGCAGAATTTCTCTCCGTGAAGTCGCCGCAAGGTCCGCTGTCGGAATTGACGATACTGGAAGTGAAGCAGAAAATCTCGGCCATGCACACAGTATTGGATAGCGCGCTGACGCCCCAGGAAAACCTTTTTAAGCGGACACGGTACGATTTTTCTTTGCGATGCGTGATCAAAGGAGTAAACTCTGGTCTACCCTGCGGTGTTCGCGATTGCCATATATTCCTTGAACCATTTATGCGCATCGGTTGCGAATTTTGTTTGATGGGAGTGAGCGTCGCTCGTTCGACGAACCCGAAATTGAACTAACGTGACCACCTTGAACCGTTTGGTTCGGGATGCCGGCATAGCGGCACAGGCGGGGCCCAATTTGCATTACCACTGAAAACGGTTGCCGCATCATGCGCAACCGTTTTTTTACGTCTGTCGCTTTGATACGGAGTCTGCATGAAACAATACTGGCTGATGAAATCCGAACCCGATGAAGTGAGCATCGACGACCTGATAGCGGCGCCCAAGCACACCATGCCCTGGTTTGGCGTGCGCAACTACCAGGCGCGCAACTTCATGCGCGATGGCATGCAGCCGGGCGATGGCGTGCTGTTCTATCACTCGAGCTGCCCGCAGCCGGGCGTGGCGGGCGTGGCCGAAGTGGCCAGCGGCGCGTATCCCGATCACAGCCAGTTTGAGGTGGGCGGCAAATACTACGATCCGAAGGCCACGCCTGAACAGCCGCGCTGGATCAGCGTCGACGTGCGCGGCGTGAAGAAGACGGCGCTGCTGCCCCTGTCCGAGATGCGCCAGATGCCGGAGCTGGAAGACATGCTGCTGTTAAAGAAGGGCAGCCGCTTGTCCATCACGCCCGTGACGCCGGCGCAATGGAAAGTGATTACAAACAGATTGAAGGCATAGGGAGGCCGATCAGGCGTCCGCCACGCGGGCCTTGGTGGGCGGCGTGCCCATTACCTGGCTTTTATACGCCCACACCAGCAGGGCGATGGCGCCGACGATCATCGGCAAGGACAGCATCTGGCCCGAGGTGATCGGCACGCCCAGCCACACGACTTCCCAGTCCGGCGTGCGGAAGTATTCCGTGAAGAAGCGCGCGCAGCCGTACAACAGGGTGAACATGGCGCCGACGGCCATGCGCGGGCGCTGCTTGCGCGCATACAGCCACAGGATGATGAAGACCAAAATGCCGTCGACCAGCATCTGGTAGAGGGGCGACGGGTGCACGGGATACGGGATGCCTGGCCACTGCATGGCCCACGGCAAGCTTTCCGGGGCGATGCGGCCCGGCAGTTCGGCATTGATGAAGTTGCCCAGGCGGCCAGCCGCATAACCGAGCGGCACCAGCGGCGCGATGAAGTCGAGCACGTCGAACAGGTTGCGGCCCGCCTTGCGGCTCCACAGGTACATGGCCAGGATGACGCCGAGGAAACCGCCATGGAAGGACATGCCGCCATGCCAGACCATGAAGATCTCGAGCGGATTGTGCATGAAGTATTCGGGGCGGTAGAACAGCACTTCGCCCAGGCGCCCGCCGATCACCACGCCCAGCATGCCGTAGAACAGCATGTCATCGAGGTCTTCCTTCTTCCAGCCCAGCACGGCGATATGCGGCTGCTTGATGCGCACGCGGCCCAGGATAATGAACAGGGCAAAGGCCAGCACATACATCAGGCCGTACCAGTGCACGGCGAGCGGGCCGATTTGTATGGCGATCGGGTCGGGCATCGGGTGTATCAGCATGGGGTTTCTTTCTTTGTTTAAAGCTAAGGTTGCGTAGTATGGCGGCGCTTGCGGTTTTTTGCCTTAGCGGCCACTTAATTTAATGGGCGGTCGCGCTGATCTGCTTGCGCAGCAGCGCCAGGAAACCTTGCAGCACGGCGGATGGATTGTCGCGGCGCCAGGCCAGGCCCGTTTCCACCAGCGGCGTGGCGTCCTGCAGCGGCCTGTATTCTACGCCGGGGCGCATCAGATTCGATACCGATTGTGGCACAAGCGCGATGCCCATGCCAGCCGAGACGAGGCTGACGATGGTTTGCATCTGGATCGCTTCCTGGCCGATCTGCGGCGTGATGCCGGCCGCGCGAAACACGCCGAGGATGGCGTCGTGCAGGGCGGGAGAGATCGCGCGCGGGAAAATGATCAGGGGCAGGGGCGGCATGTCGCGCAGGCGCACTGGGCCCGGTGTGTTCAATATGTCGAGATCGGACGGCGCCGCCAGCACCAGCGGCTCGGTCAACACCGGCAGGTAATCGAGCTCTCCCTTCGCCTTTTCGGGCAGGGGCGGGATCAACAGGCCCGCATCGGTGCGCCCGGCCAGCAATTCATCGAGCTGCAGGTCGGACGTGGCTTCCTGCAGTGCAATCTGTACTTGCGGGTAGGCCGTCTGGTAAGCGCGCAGCAAGGGCGGCAATACGCTGTAGTCGGCCGAGGAAACAAACGCCAGGCTCAAACGCCCCGCCTCGCCCTGCGCGGCCCGCCGCACCAGCGCGGGCAAGTCGAACGCCTGCGCCAGCAGCCGGCGCGCCTCGGGCAGCAGGGCCGTGCCGGCCGGCGTCAGCTGCACCTCGCGGCGCGTGCGCACGAACAGGGGCGCGCCCAGCAATTCTTCCAGAGCCATGATGGTTTGCGACAGGGGCGGCTGCGTCATGTGCAGGCGCGCGGCGGCGCGGCCGAAGTGCAATTCCTCGGCGACGGTGACAAAGTAGCGTAGCTGGCGCAGCTCAAGGTTCATGCTGGACGTTTCATATGTATTTCCATGTGGAATAAGTGCTGTGATATGTAAATCGACTCACAGGAACGTGCATCATATATTTGACAGTGGGGCGCGCGCAAGGCAATCTGACGTACCCCCACTCTATGCAGGGTTTTGTTGAAAATCCGCGCAGTCAGGCATTATTCATTTCTCGGAAGGTCCCCATCATGCCGCAATACCGCTCCCGCACCACCACCCACGGCCGCAACATGGCTGGCGCCCGCGCCCTGTGGCGCGCCACCGGCATGAAGGACGGCGACTTCGACAAGCCGATCATCGCCGTCGTCAACTCGTTCACCCAGTTCGTGCCCGGTCACGTGCATCTGAAGGACCTGGGCCAGATGGTGGCGCGCGAAATCGAGGCGGCCGGCGGCGTGGCCAAGGAATTCAACACCATCGCCGTCGATGACGGCATCGCCATGGGCCACGGCGGCATGCTGTATTCGCTGCCATCGCGCGACCTGATCGCCGATTCCGTCGAATACATGGTCAACGCCCACTGCGCCGACGCCATGGTCTGTATTTCGAACTGCGACAAGATCACGCCGGGCATGCTGATGGCCGCCATGCGCATCAATATCCCCGTCGTCTTCATCTCGGGCGGCCCGATGGAAGCGGGCAAGGTCGTCAAGGTCGTCAACGGCACGCAGAAGATCATCAAGCTGGACCTGGTCGACGCCATGATCAAGGCGGGCGACAGCACTGTCTCCGACGCCGACGTGGCGGAAATCGAACGCTCGGCCTGTCCGACCTGCGGTTCGTGCTCCGGCATGTTTACGGCCAACTCGATGAACTGCCTGACCGAGGCGCTGGGCCTGGCCCTGCCCGGCAACGGCACCATCCTGGCCACGCACTCGGACCGCCAGCAGCTGTTCCTGCGCGCGGGCCGATTGATTGTCGAATTGGCCAAGCGCCACTACGAGCAGGACGATTACTCGGTGCTGCCCCGTTCCATCGCCTCCAAGGCGGCCTTCGAGAACGCCATGGCGCTTGACGTCTCCATGGGCGGCTCGACCAACACCGTGCTGCACTTGCTGGCCGCCGCCCACGAGGCGGAAGTGGAATTCACGATGGCCGACATCGACCGCATTTCGCGCAAGGTACCGTGCATGTGCAAGGTGGCGCCGATGACGGACAAATACCATATCGAAGACGTGCACCGCGCGGGCGGCATCGTGGGCATCCTGGGCGAACTGGCGCGCGCCGGCCTGCTCAACACGACTTTGCCGACCATCCACGCGCCGACCCTGGCCGACGCCATCGCGCAAAACGACATCATGTGCACGGACAATCCGGCCGTGCATGAACTGTTCCGCGCCGCCCCGGGCGGCGTGCCGACGCAGACGGCGTTCTCGCAATCTGAGCGCTTCGCGGCCGTCGACACGGACCGCAGCACGGGCTGCATCCGCGACAAGGCGCACGCGTATTCGCAGGATGGCGGCCTGGCCGTCTTGTACGGCAACCTGGCCGAGAAAGGCTGCATCGTCAAGACGGCGGGCGTCGATGAAAGCATTTTGAAATTCTCGGGCAAGGCGCGCGTGTTCGAAAGCCAGGATGCCGCTGTTGAAGCGATTTTGGCCGATACGGTGCATGAAGGCGACGTCGTCATCATCCGCTACGAAGGCCCGAAAGGCGGCCCGGGCATGCAGGAAATGCTGTACCCGACCTCGTACATCAAATCGAAGGGCCTGGGCAAGGCGTGCGCGCTGTTCACGGACGGGCGCTTTTCGGGCGGTTCCTCGGGCCTGGTGATCGGCCACGCCTCGCCGGAAGCGGCCGAAGGCGGCGCCATCGGCCTGGTGGAAGAGGGCGACTTCATCGACATCGACATCCCTGAGCGCAGCATCAATCTGCGCGTGACGGATACCGAGCTGGCCGCGCGCCGCGCCGCCATGGAGGCGAAAGGCGACGATGCCTGGCTGCCCGTCAACCGCGAGCGCTACGTGTCGCAGGCGCTGCAGGCGTATGCGGCCCTGACGACGTCGGCTGACCGCGGCGCCGTGCGCGATCTGTCGCAGCTGAAGAAACGCTGATTTGTTGTGTAAGTGCGACGGCCGGCCCCGTTTGACTATGCGGGGCCAGCTGTCGTTACATCGCCTTACAAACAACATGGTCATGGGCGCGCAGATGGGGCAGAATATGAATGCCTTCTGACTACATTGCGTTACTACATTGAAACGCTTGATCTGGGCTCGTGGTGCATCTGCGGAAACACAGTAAAATGCCGCAGGAAGTAACTTTGGAGAAAAGACAATGAAACGTTTTATGTTGGTGAGTGTATTGGCCGTATCGGCTCTGGCATCGCAAGCAGCGTTGGCCAATCCGGACCTGGCGAAAGCAAAGAACTGCATGGCTTGCCACGCGGTGAGCACGAAACTGGTGGGCCCTGCGTTCAAGGACGTGGCTGCCAAGTACGCTGGTCAGAAAGACGCGGAAGCCAAGCTCGTGGCGAAAGTCATGAAGGGCGGTTCCGGCACCTGGGGCGCGATCCCGATGCCAGCGAACCCGCAAGTGAGCGATGCGGAAGCCCACACCCTGGTCAAATGGGTATTGGCACAGAAATAGTCTGTGCCGCAGCATCTGCAATCAGCGCGCCGGCAATCCCGGCGCGTTTTTTTTGTCTGCTGCCTTCAGATTCCCCATGCCCTCCAATGTCGCCAGCACGGCCTCGTCGAGCGGCGTATGCGGCTCCTGGCCCAGCACGGCCAGCAGCCGCGCATTATCCATGGACAAGGGCGTTTGCCACAGATAGCGCATCTCGCGCATTTCGCGCAGGGTGGCCACGAACGGCGACGCCAGCGCCACCAGCCACCACGGAAAACGCCGGATGGCGGGCGTGGTCCCTGTCGTTTGTTCCACCACGCGGGCAATCGCGCCCGTCATTTGCTGGCCGTCGTGGTCCCAGTGGCCGGCCATGTGAAAGCGCGCAAACGCGGGCAAGGTGGTGCGCATGGCCAGCAATTGCAGCATCGTGCGCGCCACGTCGGGCAGGTAGGACCACTGGTGGCCCACGCCGGGCGCGCCCGGATACAGGATGCTGCGCACGCTCTGGCCCGGTTTCACCAGGCCCTGCGAAAACCAGTTGTTGCCGGCGCGGGGGCCGAAGAAGTCGCCCGCACGCACGATCAAGACCCTGGCGCCCTGCGTGCTTGCCCGTTCCAGCCGGGCTTCCAGTTCCACGCGGATGGCGCCCTTGCGCGTGAGCGGACGTTGCGGCGCGTCTTCCGCCAATACTGGAAAGGCGTCGGGGCCGAAGTTGTACACGGTGCCAGGCAATACGATGGTGGCGCTTTCGGCAATCGCTGCCGCGATCGTGTTGTCGAGCATGGGCAGCACCAGCCGGCCCCAGTGGCGGTAGCCGGGCGGGTTGACGGCGTGCACGATGACGGCGCAGCCTTTCGCGGCAGCCAGCACGTCCGCGCGCGACAGCGCATCGCCGCGCAGCCACTCGATGTTATTTCCCCGTGGCGGCAGCGTTGTTCCCCGCTGCAGGGCGCGCACCTGCCAGCCCGCCGCCAGGAGCTGGCGCACCATCTCGCCGCCGATGCCGCCCGTGGCGCCCAGTACCAATGCCGTTTTTTCCATATTGCCCTCCGTGTGGTTGATGGCGCCAGTATCTGCCGCGCATGGCTAATTGGGAATTGACGAGCATCGAGTACAGGCTATACATTTATGTATGACCACCTCGATTGCCTGGGAGTACTACCGTTCGCTGCTGGCCGTGCTGAAGCACGGCTCCCTGTCTGGCGCGGCACGCGCGCTGGGCATCACGCAGCCCACCGTCGGCCGGCATATCGCCGCGCTCGAGCAGGCGCTGGGCGCGACCCTGTTCACGCGCTCGCAGCTGGGCTTGCTACCCACGGAAGTGGCCCTGGCGCTGCGTCCCCATGCGGAAACCATGGAGCATACTGCCGCCCTGATGGAGCGCGCCGCCAGCAGCCAGGGGCAGGGCGTGACCGGCGTCGTGCGCATTGCGGCCAGCGAAGTGGTGGGCGTGGAAGTGCTGCCGACGATACTGGGCCGCCTGCGCGCGCGCCATCCGGGCTTGATCATTGAATTAGTATTGAGCAACAAGGTGCAGGATTTGTTGCGCAGGGAAGCGGACATCGCCGTGCGCATGCTGCGGCCCCGCCAGGAGCAGCTGGTGGCGCGCAAAATAGGCGATATCGAACTGGGCCTGCATGCGCACGCGGATTACCTGGCCCGGCATGGCACGCCGCTGGCACTGGCCGATTTGGCTCAACATGCCGTCATCGGCTACGACGAGGCGAGCCCTTTCGTGCGCAACGCGGGCGCGGCCTTCCAGGGATTTGCGCGGGAAAACTTTGCCTGGCGCAGCGACAGCGACTTGGCGCAACTGGCCCTGATACGGGCGGGCGCCGGCATCGGCGTGTGCCAGGCGGGGCTGGCGGCGCGCGATCCGGACCTGCGGCGCGTCTTGCCGCAAGCGTTCTCGCTACCGATGGAAACCTGGGTCACCATGCATGAAGACTTGCGCGGCAGCCTGCGCTGCCGCGCCACCTTCGACGCGCTGGCCGAAGGATTACGCGATTACGTTGCCAGCCAGCCGCTTACTTGACCACTTCCATCTTGGTCTTCTTGCCGTCGCGATACGTGAAAAGCGTCAGCGCGCCATCCTTGATGTCGCCGTTCGCGTCGAACGAGATCGGGCCCGTCACGCCCTGGTAATGCACCTTGGCCAGGAAAGGCAAATACACGGATGGTTTCGACGATTTGGCGTCGGCCATGGCGGTGGCCATGGTCATCACGGCATCGTAGACGTATGGCGCGTACAGCTGCACTTCCATATTGTATTTCTGCTTGTAGCGGGCGCGGAAATCGTCCATGCCTTTTTGCTGCGCGCCCGTCACGCCGCCCGCTTCCGCGCAGGTGACCATGTCTTCGCCCACGGCGTCGCCCGCCAGCTTGCCCAGCGGTTCCGTGCACAGGCCGTCGCCGCCCATGAACTTGGCCTTGATGCCCAGCGCCTTCATCTGGCGCAGCATGGGGCCGCCCACGGAATCCATGCCGCCAAAGAAGATCAGGTCCGGATTTTTCGACTTGATGCTGGTCAGGATGGCATTGAAGTCCGTCGCGTTGGCATTCGTAAATTCCTTGCCGACGATTTGCACGCCTGGTGCCGCCTTCTTGGCGCCCTTGACGAACTGTTCCGCCACGCCCTGGCCGTATGCCGTGCGGTCATCGATGACGGCGATTTTCTTCGCCTGCAGCTTGCCCACGGCATACGCGCCCAAAGTCCCCCCAGCTTGTTGTCATTGGCGACGACGCGGAAGGCCGTGTTGAATTTTTGCTGGGTGTACGTCGGATTGGTGGCCGCCGGTGAAATCTGCGGAATGCCGGCATTGAAGTAAATGCGCGAGGCGGGAATCGTCGTGCCCGAGTTCAGGTGGCCGACCACGCCGTTGACCTTGGCGTCGACGAGCTTTTGCGCCACGGCCGTGCCCTGTTTGGGATCGGCCGCGTCATCTTCGGGCACCAGCACGAATTTCACGGCTTTGCCGTCGATCTTGAAGCCTTTGGCGTTCAAATCCTCGATGGCCATCTTGGCCGCGTTCTCATTATCCTTGCCCAGGTGGGAGCTGGCGCCAGAGACCGGGGCGACATGGCCTATCTTGATGATTTCCTGTGCGCCTGCATGGCCGGCAAAGGCGAGGGCGAGGGCGAGAGGAAGGACTTTGGTCTTGAGCAGCATAAACATTCTCCAATGGATAAAGATACGGCGGCGTCTCGTGAAAACCGCTACGACTGGCGGTACGTGTGAAGAAAGGTACAACAAAAAACAGGCGGCGCAAAGCCGCATTTCGGGCTTTTTGCATTTTGTCGCAACAATCACCAAAGTGAAGCGCGATGCACCGATTTCGCAGGCGCGAGCGCACCAAAGAATGGCGTTGTAGAGAATACAGGTGTAGGAGAAGTCGGACCTCAAAGGTCCTGAAACTGACAACACCTGACAAAACCGTAGCGAGCGGAAGGGAGAGGTGGCTAAGAAGCGCAACCGTACTTTATACGGGGGCGCCGAGCCGGTGAGCATCGCAGGCCGCCTATACCGACGCGCAGTAGGTTTTGACAGGTGTCACTGCAGGTGTCCCAGCTCGTGGCTGACGGCGTGCGCCACGATCTGTTCCAGCGACTGCTGCAAATCTTCGCGCAGGGCGCCGCGCATGCCGATCAGGGCGTTTTGCAGGGCCGTCTGCAGGACGTGGGCAATGCGCTCTTCCAGCAGATGGTCGATCTTGCCCTGCACCTGATGCAGGATGCGCTGCGTCAGCCGCTGTTCGATGGCGTCCCAGTCGGGCTGCACGACGCCCGGTGGCAACTCGACAGCAGGCTCGACTGGCATGGGGGGCGCCACTTCCGGCCCCAGCAGCACCTCCGTCAGCAGGGGGATACCCTGGTCGAATGGCTGCTGGCTCATGCTTTACCCGCCACGAAGTGGGTGGGCTGCACGTTTTGCTGACGGTAGTGCAGGAAGCGCTGGCGGCCCGCCTGCGCATCTTGCTCATCCATGGAGACGATCTCGAAGACGCGCTGAAATTGCGCGTAATTGGCGGGCGGCAACTGCGACAGGTTGACGAGGATGTCGTGGTGCGGCAGCTCGGCCGCTTCGTCATCGGTCAGGATGATGGGCGTTTGCGCCGCCAGCGGGTCGCCGGCCAGCACGTGCGGCAGGAAATCCGTGGCGGAAATGGTCCACATGGCGCTGTTCAAGGCGTCGAGCTGGGCGCTGTCGGCCGCCAGCACGACGACCTTGTTGCCGGCCATATAGGCCTTGCGCGCCAGACGGCAGGCATACGCCAGCTTGTCCGACACATTGCTGTGAAAATCGACGCGGCTCATGGCGGGGCTCAGGCAGCCATGCCGCTGTGGCGCAGCAGGGCGTCGATCGAGGGTTCGCGGCCACGGAAGGCCGTAAACGACTCCAGCGCGGGGCGCGAGCCGCCGACGGACAGGATTTCCTGCAGGTAGCGCTTGCCCGCTGCCGTGGTGGCGGCCGGCCCCAGCGCCTTGGCTTCTTCAAACGCCGCATAGGCGTCGGCGGACAGCACCTCGGCCCACTTGTAGCTGTAGTAGCCGGCCGCGTAGCCGCCGGAGAAGATATGCCCAAAGGAATTCTGGAAGCGGTTGAACGGGGGCGGGATGAGCAGCGCGAACTTGGCGCGCACGCCGTCGATCAGCTGCTGCACGCTCTGGCCCGTGCTGGCATCGTAGTCATAGTGCAAATGCATGTCGAGCAAGGAAAACTCCACCTGGCGTAGGGTTTGCAAGCCGGACTGGAAATTCTTGGCCGCCAGCATCTTGTCGTACAGCGCGCGCGGCAGCGGCTCGCCCGTGACCGCATGCGCCGTCATGTGTTCGAGCACTTCCCATTCCCAGCAGAAGTTTTCCATGAATTGCGATGGCAGTTCCACGGCATCCCATTCGACGCCGGCAATGCCCGACACGCCCAGCTCGTCGACGACGGTGAGCATATGGTGCAGGCCGTGGCCGAATTCATGGAACAGGGTGATGACTTCATCGTGGGTGAACAGGGCAGGCTGGGCTTGACCAGCGACCACGGCCGGTTCCGTGAAATTGCAGGTCAGGTAGGCGATCGGCGTTTGCACGTGCTGCGCGTCGGCGCGGCGGCCGCGCGCGTCGTCCATCCAGGCGCCGCCACTCTTGCCGGCGCGCGCATACAGGTCCAGGTAGAACTGGCCGACCAGCTTGCCGTCGCGCTCGATGCGGTAAAAACGCACGTCCGGGTGCCAGACGGGCGCCGTATCAAGCTTGATCTCGACGGCGAACAGGTTCTGAATCTGACGGAACAGGCCGTCGATCACCTGGTGTTCAGGGAAATACTGTTTTACTTCCTGGGCCGAAAACGCATAGCGGCGTTCCTGCAGCTTTTCGGAGGCGTAAGGCACGTCCCACGCTTGCAGCTCGGCAATGCCCAGTTCTTCCAGGGCGAATTGTTTCAGTTCTGCCAGGTCCTTCTCGGCGAACGGGCGCGCGCGCTTGGCCAGGTCTTCCAGGAAAGCGATGACTTGCGCGGGCGATGTCGCCATTTTGGAGACCAGCGACACTTCGGCGAAATTGGCGTAGCCGAGCAGTTTTGCCTCTTCGTTGCGCAGCCGCAACAAGGTGACGATATTGTGCGTATTGTCCCAGTCCTCTTTTTTGCTGAAGACGTCGCCCTGGTCCGATGCCTTGGTGGCATTGGCGCGGTAGATGGTTTCGCGCAACGCGCGATTGTCGGCAAATTGCAGGATAGGGTAGTAAGACGGGAAGTGCAGCGAAAATTCATAGCCTTGCTTGCCCGCCTTTTCGGCGGCGGCGCGCGCGGCGGCCTTCACGTCGTCGGGCAAGCCGGCCAGCTCGGCTTCGTTCTCGACCAGCAACTTGTAGTCATTGGTGGCGTCGAGCACGTTTTCTGAAAAACGCGTCGAGACGGCCGCGAGTTCTTCCTGGATAGCGCCAAAGCGCTCTTTCTTATCCTCGGGCAACTCGGCGCCGCCCAGGCGGAAGTCGCGCACGGCATTGTCGACGATGCGCCGGCGCGCCGGAGACAGGCTGGCGAAATCGGCGCGGGCCTGCAACTGCTTGTATTTGCCGAAGAGAATTTCGTTCTGGCCCAGCTCGGTCAAGAATTCCGTCACCTTGGGCAGGTTGACATTGTAGGCGGCGCGCAGTTCCGGCGTATCGATCACGCTATTGAGGTGGTTGACGATGCTCCAGGCGCGGCCCAGGGTTTCGGCGATCTGGTCCTGGGGCGCGACGAAGTTTTCCCAGCTCACTTCTTCCATGGGTGCTTCGAGCCGCACCACTGTGGCGCGCGCCTGGCCCAAAAGGGTATCGATGGCAGGCGTGACATGCTCGTGCGTGATCGCGTCGAAGCGTGGCAGTCCGGAAAAATCAAGCAGGGGATTGGTATTCATCGTCGGTTCGTCCATTCTGTCTTTATATCTTCAGGCGGCAACGCCGCCTGCATACTAGAGCGCCTGAAAAACGTTCCTGGCAAGGCGCGGTGCCGAAGACAGTACGAATAGTACGGCGAGGCACTGCAACGCCGCCAGGGGCATTTTCTCAGGTGCTCCTCTTTTAAATACGTTCTGCGGCTTCGACCGTATTCATCAATAACATCGTGATGGTCATCGGACCCACACCACCGGGCACGGGCGTGATGTGGGAGGCGACTTCTTTCACGCCGGCAAAATCCACGTCGCCGCACAGCTTGCCTTCATCGTCGCGGTTCATGCCCACGTCGATGACGATGGCGCCCGGCTTGACCATGTCGGCCGTCAGGGTGTTGCGGCGGCCGACGGCGGCCACGACCACGTCCGCCTGGCGCGTGTACAGGCCCAGGTCCGGGGTCGCACTATGGCAGATGGTGACGGTAGCGTTCGCTTGCAAGAGCAGCAGTGCCATCGGCTTGCCGACGGTGTTGCTGCGGCCGATGACGACGGCGTGCTTGCCGCGCAAGTCCACGCCCGTGCTTTCGATCAACTTCATGCAACCGTAGGGTGTGCAAGGGCGGAAGCCGGGCAAGCCCGTCATCAGTTCACCGGCGCTCAGGACGGAATAGCCGTCCACGTCTTTCGTCGTGGCGATCGCTTCGATGACCTTGTGCGGGTTGATGTGCTTGGGCAAGGGCATTTGCACGAGGATGCCGTGGATGGCCGGGTCGGCGTTCAGGCTGGCGATGCGTGCCAGCAAGTCCGCTTCCGGCAGGTCCGCTTCATATTTTTCCAGCACGGAGTGGAAACCCACGTCGCCGCACGCCTTGACCTTGTTGCGGACGTACACCTGGCTGGCCGGGTCTTCGCCGACGAGAATCACGGCCAGGCCGGGCTGGGTGCCCTTGGCCGTGAGGGCGGCGGCGCGCGTGGCGATCTCGCTGCGCAGTTTTTGGGAGAGGGCGATTCCGTCGATCAGTTGTGCTGGCATGGTAGGGAGGCTGTGTGGGAGGGAAAAGACAGATTATAAAGCCGGGCGGCGCAAAGGGGCGGTTTTGGCGCCAAGCCGTTATGTTAAAAAGCGGGCCAGAGACGCGGGCCTGAGAAAATGCCAATGGCGGCGTTGCAGCTCCTTGCCGTACTGGCGTACTGTCTGCGTCGCTGCGCCTTGCCCTCGACATTTTTCAGGCCCGCTTGGCCCGGTATGCCTGTGCGGGCGACCGGCGTGTTAATTCGTTTTGCTGGTGCGCACATCATAGTTTCCGGGCAGAATTTGCGGCAGTGCAGCATAAATTTCATAGGGTGATTTCACAATGCGGAATGCTATATCGTAATTTGAAAAATAGTAAATACGCTGTTAGAATCCCCACACTAAACCGACTTAATAGTAAATAATCAGCGAAATACCGTCCGACAGCGATCCGGAAAATCGGGGTGGGGCGTTCACAAAGGAGACTCAACAGATGTCAGCTCAACTGAACCAGGTAACGACACAGATCGGCACCGACCCGGATATGCAGGAAACCAAGGAGTGGCTGGACGCGCTCGAAGCCGTTCTGGAAAATGAAGGTCCGGAACGCGCGCATTACCTTATGGAGCGCATGGTTGACCTGGCCCGCCGCCGTGGCGCCCAGATCCCGTTCTCCAGCACCACCGCCTACGTCAATACCATCCCCACCAAGCAAGAAGCACACTGTCCCGGCAACCTGGAATATGAAGAGCGCCTGCGCTCGTGGATGCGCTGGAACGCCATGGCCATGGTGGTCAAGGCCAACCGCGCCGACGGCGACCTGGGCGGCCACTTGTCCTCGTTCGCTTCGCTGGCGAACATGCTGGGCATCGGTTTCAACCACTTCTGGCACGCGCCAACGGCCGACCACGGCGGCGACCTGCTGTACATCCAGGGCCACTCCTCGCCCGGCGTCTACGCGCGCGCCTTCCTGGAAGGCCGCTTGACGGAAGAGCAAATGCTGAACTTCCGCAAGGAAGTCGACGGCAAGGGCCTGTCCTCGTACCCGCATCCTAAATTGATGCCTGACTTCTGGCAGTTCCCGACCGTGTCGATGGGCCTGGGCCCGCACATGGCGATCTACCAGGCGCGCTTCCTGAAATACCTGCACGCACGCGGCATCGCAAAAACCGACAACCGCAAGATCTGGGCCTTCTGCGGCGATGGCGAGATGGACGAGCCGGAATCCCTGGGCGCGATCGGCCTGGCCGCACGCGACATGCTCGACAACCTGGTCATCGTGGTCAACTGCAATCTGCAGCGGCTGGACGGCCCTGTGCGCGGCAACACCAAGATCATCCAGGAGCTGGAAGGCGAATTCCGCGGCGCAGGCTGGAACGTCGTCAAGGTCATCTGGGGCCCGGGCTGGGACGCCCTGCTGGCACAGGACAAGGAAGGCATCCTGCAGCGCGTCATGATGGAAACCGTTGACGGCGAATACCAGAACTACAAGGCGAAAGATGGCGCCTACGTGCGCAAGCACTTCTTCGGCAAGCATCCGAAGCTGCTGGAAATGGTTGCCAACATGACGGACGACGACATCTGGCGCCTGACCCGTGGCGGCCACGATCCGCACAAGATCTACGCGGCCTTCAAGATCGCCCAGGAACACAAGGGCCAGCCAACCGTCCTGCTGGTGAAAACCATCAAGGGCTACGGCATGGGCAAGTCCGGCGAAGCGCGCAACACGGCGCACCAGACGAAAAAACTGGACGATGAAGCCATCCGCGAAATGCGCGACCGCTTCTCGCTGCCTATCCCTGACGACAAGCTGGCCGACATCCCGTTCTTCAAGCCAGCCGACGACGCGCCGGAAATGGTCTACCTGCACGAGCGCCGCAAGGCCCTGGGTGGCTACCTGCCGCAGCGCCGCCAGAAGTCGGAAGAAACCCTGCCGGTGCCTGGCCTGGACGCTTTCAAGAACGTGCTCGAAGCGACGCCAGAAGGCCGCGAAATCTCGACCACGCAAGCGTTTGTGCGCGTCATCTCGACCCTGCTGAAAGACCCGAACCTGGGCCAGCGCGTCGTGCCTATCCTGGTCGATGAATCGCGTACCTTCGGCATGGAAGGCCTGTTCCGCCAGATCGGTATCTACAACCCGAAAGGCCAGTTGTACGAGCCAGTCGACAAAGACCAGGTCATGTACTACCGCGAAGACAAGGCCGGCCAGATCCTGCAAGAGGGCATCAACGAAGCGGGCGGCATGAGTTCGTGGATCGCCGCGGCGACGTCGTATTCGACCAACGACCGCATCATGATCCCGTTCTACACCTTCTACTCGATGTTCGGCTTCCAGCGCATCGGCGACCAGGTATGGGCTTCGGCCGACATGCGCGCCCGCGGTTTCCTGATGGGCGGCACGGCTGGCCGTACGACCCTGAACGGCGAAGGCTTGCAGCACGAAGATGGCCACAGCCATATCTTCGCCGCGACCATCCCGACTTGCATGCCGTACGATCCGACCTTCAGCCATGAAGTCGCCGTCATCATCCAGGACGGCCTGCGCCGCATGATCGCCAACCAGGAAGATGTGTTCTATTACATCACGATCATGAACGAGAACTACGCCCAGCCAGGCATCAAGCCAGGCCAGGAAGAAGGCATCCTGAAAGGCATGTACAAGCTGCAGGAAGGCCAGGCTGACGCCAAGCTGCGCGTACAACTGATCGGTTGCGGCACCATCCTGCGCGAATCGATCTTCGCCGCCGAGCTGTTGCAAAACGACTGGGGCGTGGCTGCGGACGTGTGGTCGGCACCGTCGCTGACCCTGGTGGCCCGCGATGGCCAGGATGCGGAACGCTGGAACATGGTCAACCCGTCGAAAGAGCAGCGCGTGCCGTACGTGACGTCGCTGATGCAGGACACTGACGGCCCGATCGTCGCCACGACCGACTACATGCGCGCGTTTGCAGAACAGATCCGCGCCTTCATGCCGAAGGGCCGCACTTATAAAGTGCTCGGTACCGATGGCTTTGGCCGCTCGGACAGCCGCGCCAAGCTGCGCGAGTTCTTCGAAGTGAACCGTTATTATGTCACCGTGGCCGCGCTCAAATCGCTGGCTGACGAAGGCAAGATCGACGTGTCGGTGGTGGAGCAGGCGATTGCCAAGTACGGCATCGACGCGAACAAACCGAATCCGGTGACCCAGTAATCGTTGTGCGGACCCGATGATGCCAGGGCGGTGCGAAAGTGCCGCCCTGGCGTGTGTGCGGGTCCATCTGACAAATAAAATAACGGAGCAAGCTATGAGCATTGTGGAAGTCAAAGTCCCGGATATCGGCGATTTCAAGGAAGTCGAGATCATTGAACTGATGGTCAAACCAGGCGACACGGTCAAGGTTGACCAGTCCCTGATCACGGTCGAATCGGACAAGGCCAGCATGGAAATTCCATCGAGCCACGCCGGTGTCGTCAAGGAATTGAAAGTCAACGTGGGCGACAAGATCGCCGAAGGTTCGCTGGTCCTGCTGCTGGAAGTGGCGGACGACGCCTCGGCGCCCGCGCCTGCCGCCGCTGCCGCCCCGGCTGCGGCACCTGCCGCTGAAGCCGCCCCCGCCGCGGCCGCGCCAGCGCCTGCCGCCGCTTCCGGCGCGCCGGCTTTGGTGGAAGTGACCGTGCCCGATATCGGCGACTTCAAGGAAGTTGAAGTCATCGAATTGATGGTCAAGGTGGGTGACGCGATCAAGGTCGACCAGTCGCTGCTGACGGTCGAATCGGACAAGGCCAGCATGGAAATTCCATCGAGCCACGCCGGTATCGTCAAGGAATTGAAAGTCAAGGTCGGCGACAAGGTTGCCAAGGGTTCGCTGGTACTGGTCGTGGAAACGACCGGTAGCGCTGCCCCTGCCGCTGCTGCCCCAGCCGCCGCGCCGGCGCAAGCTGCCGCCGCACCAGCCGCCGCCGTCGCTTCGGCGCCGGTCGCTGCTGCTGCCCCGGCTCCTGCCGCCGCGCCTGCCGTGAATGGCAAGCTGGCGCACGCGTCGCCATCGATCCGCAAGTTCGCGCGCGAACTGGGCGTGGACCTGGCCCGCGTGGGCGGTTCCGGTCCGAAAGGCCGCATCACCCAGGAAGACGTGCAGAACTTCGTCAAGGGCGTGATGTCGGGCGCTGTCGCCGCACCGAACGCCCCTGTCGCTGCCAAAGGCGGTTCGGGCGTGGGCCTGGACCTGCTGCCATGGCCGTCGCTGGATTTCAGCAAATTCGGCACGACCGAATTGCTGCCGCTGTCGCGCATCAAGAAAATCTCGGGTCCGAATTTGCACCGCAACTGGGTCATGATCCCGCACGTCACGCAGTTCGACGAAGCTGACGTGACGGACCTGGAAGCGTTCCGCGTCGACACCAACGCGGCCAATGCGAAGAACAAGGATGCGGCCAAGCTGACCATGCTGGCCTTCGTCATTAAGGCCTCTGTCGCCGCGCTGAAGAAATTCCCTGCGTTTAACGCTTCGCTCGACGCCAAGGGTGAAAACCTGATCCTCAAGCAGTACTACAACATCGGCTTCGCCGCCGACACGCCGAATGGCCTGGTGGTACCGGTGATCAAGGGCGCGGACCAGAAGTCGGTTTCGCAGATCGCCCGCGAAATGACGGAGCTGTCGCTGCAGGCGCGCGAAGGCAAGCTGAAACCGGCCGACATGCAAGGCGCAAGCTTCACGATTTCGTCCCTGGGCGGCATCGGTGGCACGCACTTCACGCCTATCGTCAATGCGCCGGAAGTGGCAATTCTGGGTCTGTCGAAAGCCTCGATCAAGCCGGTATGGGATGGCAAGGCCTTCCAGCCACGTTTGATGATGGGCACCTCGCTGTCCTACGACCACCGCGTGGTCGATGGCGCGATGGGCGCGCGATTCTCCGTGTACCTCGGCGAAGTCCTGGCCGACATGCGCAAAATTCTGCTGTAAGGAGCGATTGATGAGCACAGTAGAGGTAAAAGTACCGAATATCGGAGACTTCAAGGAAGTCGAAGTCATCGAACTGATGGTCAAGGTGGGCGATACCATCAAGGTGGATCAGTCCTTGATCACGGTCGAATCGGACAAGGCCAGCATGGAGATTCCTTCGACCCACGCGGGCGTCGTCAAGGAAGTCAAGGTCAAGGTTGGCGACAAGATCGCCGAAGGCAGCGCGCTGCTGGTGGTGGAAGCTTCTGAAGGCGCGGCTGCTGCTACGCCAGCGGCTGCTCCTGCACCAGTTGCAGCACCTGCTGCAGCACCAGCGGCACCTGTCGCCGCCATCCCGGCCGGCAATTACAGTGGCCAGGTCGACATCGACGTCGACATGATGGTATTGGGCGGTGGTCCCGGCGGCTATTCGGCGGCGTTCCGCGCGGCCGACCTGGGCATGTCGACGGTCATCGTCGAGCGCTACGCCACCCTGGGCGGCGTGTGCCTGAACGTGGGCTGCATCCCGTCGAAGGCGCTGCTGCATGTTGCTTCCGTCATCGATGAAACGGCGCACATGTCCAACACGGGCGTGACGTTTGCCAAGCCGACGATCGACATCGACCAGGTACGCAAGTACAAGGAAGGCGTCATTTCGAACATGACGGGCGGCCTGGCCGGCATGGCCAAGGCGCGCAAGACGCAAATCGTCACCGGCGTGGGCCAGTTCCTCTCCGCGAACCACATCGAAGTGACGGCAGCTGACGGCTCCAAAAAAGTCGTGCAGTTCAAGCAAGCCATCATCGCCGCCGGTTCGTCCGTGGTGAAACTGCCCTTCGTGCCGGAAGACCCGCGCATCGTCGATTCGACGGGTGCGCTGGAATTGCGCCAGATCCCGAAACGCATGCTGGTCATCGGCGGTGGCATCATCGGCCTGGAAATGGCGACCGTGTATTCCACGTTTGGCGCGCGCATCGACGTGGTCGAAATGATGGATGGCCTGATGCAGGGCGCGGACCGCGACGCCGTCAAGGTGTGGCAGAAGTTCAATGAAAAACGCTTCGACAACATCATGACCAAGACCAAGACGGTGGCCGTCGAGGCACTGCCGGAAGGCATCAAAGTCACGTTCGAAGCAGCCGAAGCGGGTGCCACGGCGCCGGCGCCGCAAGTCTACGACCTGGTGCTCGTCGCCGTGGGCCGCAGCCCGAACGGCAAGAAGCTGGCGGCCGACAAGGCCGGCGTGCAGGTCACCGACCGCGGCTTCATCAACGTCGACAGCCAGATGCGCACCAACGTGCCGAACATCTTCGCCATCGGCGACCTGGTGGGCCAGCCGATGCTGGCGCACAAGGCCGTGCATGAAGCCCACGTGGCAGCGGAAGCGGCTTCCGGCCAGAAGTCGCACTTCGACGTCAAGGTGATTCCATCGGTCGCCTACACGGATCCGGAAGTGGCATGGGCCGGCATCACGGAAGACGAAGCAAAAGCCAAGGGCATCAAGGTCGAGAAGGGCCACTTCCCCTGGGCAGCTTCCGGCCGCGCCGTGGCCAACGGCCGCGCCGAGGGTTTCACCAAGCTGCTGTTCGACGCGGAAACGCACCGTATCATCGGCGGCACCATCGTCGGCACGCATGCGGGCGACATGATCGGTGAAATCGCGCTGGCCATCGAAATGGGCTGCGACGGCACCGACATCGGCAAGACCATCCATCCGCATCCAACCCTGGGCGAGTCGATCGGTATGGCTGCTGAAGTGTACGAAGGCGTGTGTACGGACTTGCCGCCACCACGTAAGCGCTGATAAAGAGTTAACTTTCAGTACAAAAAAACCGGGACATGTTCCCGGTTTTTTTATTTCCCTTGATCTGCAGCATAGTAAAACGTGGCGCAGCGGTGTCTTGTGAAAATTGGTGAGTATTGCCGTGTGGAAAAAGTGGCAGAATGGAGGTCTGTAACCATGTTTTTCTTTTGCTTCAACGGAAGCGTGTGATTTTTCCAGGAATGTTGCCAGCGTGGGATATGGTCAAATTCCGCTGTACTGAGAGAGTTTTGCAACGATGAAAAAATTTACTGCCCTTCACATTGCCGATGTCCGTTTGCGCCGGGCCGATGAGCAAGAGCAAGCCGTGATGCTGCATGCCTTGTACCAGGATGTGGCCGCTATCCTGGCGGCGGGTAAAAAGATTGATGCGATTTTTTTCACGGGCCAGCTGGTGGCGCTGGACTCCTGTGCCGGCACGACGCCCGTGTATGTCTACGAATACTTCCTGCGCCCCTTGCTGCAGGCGGCCAGTTTGCCCGGCGCGCGTTTCTACCTGGTGCCGGGCAGCCGCGTGCAGGGCGTCGCGGCAGCGGCGCTGGGCAATGCCGGCTTCAGCTTTTTCTCCGCCGATGAGCACGCCAGTGCCGAGCAGCGCGCGCACTACAAGAATATCCACGCCGTGTTCCATGGCCACCAGCATACGGGCGATGCCAGTTCGCTCATGAAGTCGCTGGGCATCCTGTTCAAGAGCAATCCCGGCAGCCTGTACGGTGCGCATGGCCAGATGGCGGCGTTTGCCGTGCTCGAGTTCGGTACGGGCGCGGCCGATGGCGGCGCGGCAGGCACGCAGTGGACGGTGTCCCTGCGCGAGTTCGATGATGTGAGCAAGAACTTCGCCCTGTCGGTGCTGTACACGCCGAATGGCCAGGAAACGGGACAGATGGATGCCGAGTACGTGTTTGCCACCTTGCTGCCGCAACTGGCAGGCGAGCGCGCTTATTTTGATGGCTTGCTGGGCAAGGCGGGCGTGCAGCGGCGCGTGGATGCCTGCGTGGCTGCCGATGCGCGCGAATTCCTGATGGAGCTGGCGTTCGTGATGTTCGAAGCCAAGACGCTGTTCCTCGGCGAGGTGGAGTTGGAGCGCTTTGCCAGCGACTATTGTGGCGTGAAGGGCTGGAACATGGGGGCAGGGGAGTGGCTGGCGCCGCTGTATGCGCATGGCTTGCTGCTGCGGGCCGATGGCCAGGTGGCGTTTTCCTTCGATTACTTCCGCACGTATTTCCTGGCGCAACGCTTTGAAACTTCGTTCGACCTGATGCGCTATGGCCCTGAACGCTACGATGGAAGTGAGTCTTCACTTGCTATTGATGACGCGTCGGCTGCCCAGCCTTTCCTGCGCGCGCTGGGCTTGAATGATGAACGCGCCGAAGCGGCGCTGCCGGAAGACTGTAGCCGCCCTGGCTGACTTCCGCGTCCAGCCGTCGCGCGTCAGTCCGCGAGTGGCTGGCGCAGGGTGCCGCGCAGGAACAGGTCGAGACTGACCGCCACCTTGGCGCGCAATTGCGCCACGTCCGGTTGGGCCTGTGGTGGAAACAGCAGGCGCGACATCTGATCTCCGAGCAGGCAATTGAGCAGATGCAGCGCCAGCATCGACGCCGTCAACTCCGCGCGAAACAGCGGTGCGATGTCGGGCCGGCTGAAAAACTTGGTCAGCATCTCGCGCGTCTGTCCCGGTCCCACCTTGTAAAAAGTTTCCGCCAGTTCCGGGTGCGTGGCCGCTTCGGCCACCACCATGCGATTCAGGCGTATCGCCGCCGGCATGGTGACAAGCTGCACGAACAGCAGGCCGAACTCGCCCAAGATGGTGGGCAGGGGCCGCATATCCGTTTCCAGCGCCGGCATGGTCGAGAAGTAGGCGGCGCGGCGCAGTTCCACCACGGCATTGAACAAGCCCGACTTGCCGCCAAATTTCACATAAATCGTGCGCACGGCCACATGGGCTTCGCGGGCGATCATTTCCAGGCTCACCTTTCCATACCCTTTTTCCAGAAACAGGCAGCCGGCCGTGTGCAGCAGGTTTTCCATGCGCGCTTCCATGTCGGCCGCGCGCGGGCGGCCAGCTGGCTTGCCGCAGCAGGAAAGCTCCTGGGCGTCGGTGTCGGCGTCGGATTCTGTATCGGTAGGCAAGGTATCGCTGAGGCCGGGATCGGACATGGTCTGGGTCTCTTTATAAGTGGAAAGGTAAGTGATGGCTTACACTGTAGTGCAAATTAAAATGAAATGCAATCGTTTCATTTCTTGACTTTGGCTTTTCTTTGTCCAATAATGAACCTACATCATTTCATTTTCGGAGCGAGTATGTCCAACCAGCCAGGCCAAGCAGAGCACAAGGTGCTGACCGCCGTCCCACCCGCGGCCGCTGCCGCACCTTCCACGCCCGCCGCTTCCGCCAGCTCCGCAGCACCGAATAATCGCGTGAAAATCATCGCCGGTCTGATCGTGCTCGTCGCGCTGGGCGCCGGTGCGCGCATGTGGTACCGCAGCCACTATTTCGTGGAAACGGAAAACGCCTATGTGGCCGGCCACGTGCATCCTGTCTCGGCACGCATTTCCGGCGTCGTCACCAAGGTCTTCATCGATGACAATCAGGTCGTGAAAGAGGGCGACGTGATCGCCGAACTCGATCCCTTCGACCAGCGCGTGAAAACCGAGCAGATCGCCGCGCAGATCGCCAGCGCCGAGCAGCAAGTGCTGCAATCGGACGCGCAGATCGCGCAAGTGCAGGCGCAAGCGAGCGCCGCCCAGGCGCAAGTGGCGCAAGCCGATGCGCAATTGCTGCGCGCAAAACAGGATGCGGACCGTTATGGCCAGCTGTACACGAGCCAGATGAAAGCCGTCTCGAAGGCGGAACTCGATGCGGCCAATGCGGCCCGCTCGAGCGCCGTGGCCGACCTGGCCGCCCGCCGCGACAGCGCTTCGGCCGCCAAGGCGCAGATCGGTGCCGCCCAGGCCGCGCGCGACGTGGCCAAGGCGCAAGTGGCCGTGCTGCGCGTGCAATTGAAGGACGCGGAACAGCAGCTGCAATACAACCGCATCCTGGCGCCCGTCGCCGGCCGCATCGGCAAGCGCAACGTGGAAACGGGCATGCGCGTGCAGCCTGGCCAGCAACTGACGGCCATCGTGCAAGACAACGTCTGGGTCACCGCCAACTTCAAGGAAACCCAATTGGCCGACCTGCACCGCGGCCAGAGCGTGCACGTGAGCATCGACGCCATGCCGGGCAAGAAACTGGTGGGTACCGTGGACAGCTTCGCTCCTGCCTCGGGCGCGCAATTCGCCCTGCTGCCAGCCGATAACGCGACCGGCAACTTTACCAAGATCGTCCAGCGCGTGCCCGTCAAGATCGTCTTCCAGCCGGAAGACATCAAGGCCATGAATGGCCGCCTGGTGCCGGGCATGTCGGTGATCGCCGAAGTGGAAGTGAACCAGCCCGCGTCGGCCCAGGACAAGGCCGAGGCACCACGCCACGCCGCCGCGCCAGCCGCACAGAGCGCCGCCCGCTAAGTTTCCATGAGCAGCCTTTCCACCACACCGGCGGCATCGCCGGCGTTCCCCGTGATTAGCGAGAAAGTCTCCGGGCGCACCTGGCTGGCGGTCGCCGCCGGCATGCTGGGCGCCTTCATGGCGGTGCTCGACATCCAGATCACCAACTCTTCGCTCAAGGATATCCTTGGCTCGCTGTCGGCCACCCAGGAAGAGGGCTCGTGGATTTCCACGGCCTACCTGGTGGCGGAAATCATCGTCATTCCCCTCACCGCGCTGCTGGCGCGCGTGTTCGGTCTGCGCACCTACATGATAGGCACCACCGCTTTCTTCCTGCTGTTCTCCACCCTGTGCGGGGCGGCCTGGAACCTGGAAAGCATGATCGTCTTCCGCATGCTGCAAGGGTTCACCGGCGGCGCACTGATCCCGATGGCGTTCACCCTGGTGATGCTCAAGCTGCCGCCATCGAAGCGCGCCGTCGGCATGGCTATTTTCGGCCTGACGGCGACCCTGGCGCCGGCCATGGGCCCGACCTTGGGCGGCTATCTCTCCGAGCTGTATGGCTGGCCGTCGATCTTTTACATCAACTGGGTGCCTGGCGTGCTGCTGATCGCCGGCATGATCTATGGCCTGGACAAGGAGCCGATGAAGCTCGAGATGTTCTGGAAAGCCGATTGGCTGGGCATCTTCTTCATGGCTCTGGGCTTGGGCTGCCTGACCATCTTCCTGGAAGAGGGCAACTCGAAGGATTGGTTCGACTCCGGTTTCATCATTGCCTTTGCCGCGCTGGCCCTGACGGGCCTCCTGGGCTGGGTCGTTACCAGCGCCACGCGCGCCGAGCCGTTCGTCAACCTGGCCTTGTACGGCCAGCGCAATTTTCTGGTGGCCACCGTGCTGTCGGCCGTGACGGGCATGGGCCTGTATGGCTCGGCCTTTTTGCTGCCCCTGTTCCTGGGCCAGATCGCCGGCTACTCGCCGATGCAGATCGGTGAAGTCATCATGTGGGTGGGCTTGCCGCAGCTGTTCATCATGCCGTTTGTCGCCAAGCTGTCGTCCGTGGTGGATAACCGCATCCTGTGCTCGTTCGGCCTGTTGCTGTTTGGCGGCTCGTGCATGATGAATGCCTACATGGACGCTTCCACCGGCTACGACCAGCTGCTGTGGTCGCAGGTGGTGCGCGCGCTGGGTCAGCCCTTCGTCATGCTGACCCTGTCGAATTTCGCCATGAAAGGCATCGCGCCGAAGGACATGGCGTCCGCTTCGAGCCTGTTCAACATGACGCGCAACCTGGGCGGCTCGATCGGCATCGCCCTGCTGGCCACGGCCCTGAGCACCCGCGAGCACTTCCACTCGCAGCGCCTGGGTGAAGCGATCAATGCGTATTCCAGCGCCACCCAGCTCCGCATCGACCAGCTGACGTCCTCGTTTATGGCCAAGGGCTATGACGCCGTCACGGCCGGCAACCAGGCCTTGCAGGCAATCGACGGCATCGTGCGCCGCGAGGCGTATGTGATGGCTTACAACGATGGCTTCTTCCTCGTCGGCGCCATCCTGCTGGCCTGCATCGTGCCCCTGTGGCTGGCCGACAAACTCAAAGCTCCCGGTGGCGGTGGCGGCGGTCATTGACCGCGCACGCACACACCTCAAGAACAAGAAGGTACACATCATG
The DNA here is from genome assembly GCF_023509035.1 of Janthinobacterium lividum. Classification (NCBI taxonomy): domain Bacteria; kingdom Pseudomonadati; phylum Pseudomonadota; class Betaproteobacteria; order Burkholderiales; family Oxalobacteraceae; genus Janthinobacterium; species Janthinobacterium lividum. The sequence continues at coordinate 2,278,585 of NZ_CP075583.1, forward strand.
CAAACAGTATTGACGAAAATCGCGCTGGCCGCTTCCCTTGCCGTGGCGCTGTCCGCCTGCGGCACCGTGGGCCAGGATTTCACCGCCCCGGCGAATGTGGCCGGCATCGACAACGGTGTTTTCCGCCACGGCGCGGCTGCGGCGGATGCCGCGCAACTGCCGAAGCAGTGGTGGAGCATCTACGGCGACGCGACCCTGGACCGGCTCGAACAAAGCGCGCTGCAGGACAATCCCGGCGTGAAGGCGGCCGGCGAACGATTGCTGCAGGCATTGGCGCAAAGCGGCACGGCGCGCGCCAGCCAGGGCCCGAGCGTGAACGTCAGCACGGGCATCTCGAACTCGCGCACCTCGGCCAACAACTCGCAGGGCCTGGCCCAGGGCGGCCGCTCGATCAGCGGCAATAATTTCTCGGCGGGCGCTACGCTGTCGTATGAAGTCGATCTGCTGGGCCGCGTGAAACGCATGGTCGAAGCGGCCGATTCGCAGGCACTGGCCGCGCAGGCCGACCGCGACGGCGTGCTGCTGATGCTGTCGGCGCAAGTGGCCAGCAATTACTGGCAGCTGCGAGGGCTCGACGCGGAAATGGCCATCCTGAATGGTGCGTTGGACACGCGCCGCGAGTCGGCGCAGCTGGTCGAGGCCCGCTTCAATGCGGGCCTGACGAATGAGCTGGACCTGGCGCGCGCGAAAGTCGAACTGTCGAACGCGAAGGCCGACCTGCATGAAGTCAAGCGCCAGCGCAACCAGCTGGAAAACAGCCTGGCCACCCTGACTGGCAAGCCGCCGTCGGCGCTGCAATTGCCGGTGGCCGCCGAGCCTTCCAGCTTGCCGCTGCCGCCAAGTATCCCTGTCGGCCTGCCTGCCAGCCTGCTGGCGCACCGCCCGGACCTGGTCTCCAGCGTGGCGGGCCTGCGCGCGGCGAATGCGCAAGTGGGCGTGGCTGAAGGCGCGTTTTATCCGTCGCTGCAATTGACGGGCAATTTCGGCTACGCCTCGGAAAAGCTGCGCGACCTGGCGCAGGGCGGCTCGCGCCAGTTCAGCTTTGGTCCGCTGGCCCTGTCCCTGCCGATCTTCGATGGTGGCCGCAACCAGGCCAACCTAGACCTGTCCAAGGCGCGCTATGCGGAAGCCGTGGCGAATCACGAAACCAAGCTGCTGACGGCCTTGCGCGAAGTGGAAGACGCATTATCTGACGTGGAGCAGCGCCAGTTGCAGGGCGATGCACAGGCCCTGTCGCAGGCAGCGGCGGCGCGCGCCTACCTGGTGGCGCGCACGCGCTACGAGCGCGGCATCTCGACCTATCTGGACGTCACCGATGCCCAGCGCAGCTCGCTGGCAGCGGACCGCGCCGCCGCGCAGATCAAGACCCAGCGTTTGCTGGCGACCGTCGCCGTGGCCCGCTCTTTAGGTGCCGGCTGGCAGCCGGACGGCGAGCTGGCGAAGCTGGCGAAGGCCAACTAAGTTCTCAGTTACGTGAGCGTGGCCGGCGGCGGTGTCGCCGCCGGCCCGTAGCGTTCCAGCAGAAAATCGATGAAAGTCGTCAGCTTGGGCGTGGGCTGGCGGTCGCGTGCATACACGAGGTGCATGGGGCGCGGACCCGGCACGTAGTCGGCCAGCAGCGGCAACCAGCCTGCCGGCGGCGATATCGCTGGCCATCAGGATTTCCGCCTGCATGACGATGCCAAAGCCGTGCAGGGCCGCCACGCGCAGCGCCTGTCCATTGTTCGAGCGGAAGCGGCTCTCGCGCACGGGGCTGCCATCGTCGTCGCCGCTCCTGGCCAGGCGCCAGCGCACATGGCGCGTCCACTGCATGAAGTCCAGGCATTCGTGGCGCGCCAGGTCGGCCGGCGTGCGCGGCATGCCGTGTTTGGCCAGGTAGGCGGGCGCGGCGCAGATCACCATCGCATACGGCCGCAGCGCGCGCGCCACCATGGCGGAATCTTCCAGCTTGCCGATGCGGATGGCCGCATCGAACCCTTCTTCCACCAGGTCCACCGTCCTGTCGTTCAAGTTCAATTCCAGGCTCACTTCCGGATACGCATCGAGGTAGTCGGCCAGCAGCGGCGCGATGCACTCGCTGCCGAAGGACACGGGTGCCGTGATTTTCAGCTTTCCGCGCGGCGCCGTGCGCATGGCTTCCGCGCCACGTTCTGCCGCATGGATGCTGGCCAGGATCTGGCGGCACTGTTCCACATACTGCTGGCCGATTTCCGTCAGGCTTTGCCGCCGCGTGGTGCGCGCCAGCAGCCGCGCGCCCAGCCGCTCTTCCAGGTATTTGATGTGCTTGCCCACCATCACGGGCGAAATCTGGAACGCCTCGGCAGCGGCCGTGAAACTGCCCGCATCGACGACGGCGACAAAAATCTCCATGCTGCGCAATTTATCCATGGGCACCTTGATTGCAAATTGTGGGTTAGTAATCTTGTAAATTCTAGCGTATTTATTCCTTTTTGTAAGCGGCGCATACTGGCTCCATCGTTCAACCCACACAAGGAAGCAGCATGAAAATCGTCATCATCGGCGCCAGCGGCACCATCGGCACGGCCGTCGCCGCCCAACTGGCGCAACGCCATGAAATCATCGAAGTGGGCAGCCGCAGCGGCACGCACCAGGCCGACATGGGCGACATCGCGCAAGTGCGCGCCCTGTTCAAGCGCATCGGCAAGGTCGACGCTGTCGTCGTCACGGCAGGCAAGCTGCATTTCGGCCCCCTGGCCGACTTCACGCCCGAGCAATTCCAGCTGGGCCTGGACAGCAAGTTGATGGGCCAGGTCAACGTGGCGCTGGTGGCGCAGGAATACCTGAACGACGGCGGTTCGATCACGCTCACGAGCGGCATTGTGGCCGAGCAGCCTATCCGCTTCGGCGCGGCCGCCAGCATGACGAATGCGGCCGTGGAAGGTTTTGTGCGGGGCGCCGCCATCGAGTTGCAGCGCGGCGTGCGCATCAATGTCGTCAGCCCCACGGTCCTGGCCGAATCGCTGGAAGCGTATGGCCCCTTCTTCTACGGCTTCGAACCGGCCGCCGCCAGCCGCGTGGCGCTCGCTTACAGCCGCAGCGTGGAAGGGGCGCAGACGGGGCAGGTGTACAAGGTCTGGTAAGCCGCTTGCCATGCCATGGGGGCAGGTGGGACAATCGCAGGTTGAGCAAGAACGCGGTAGCGCGCGATCCGCGCTGGCCGCGCCTGAGAAAAATCCAACCGAGACCTCCATGAAAAAACTCCTGATTCCCCTGCTGATGGCTGCCGCCGTCGGCAGCGCCTGCGCCGCAACGCCGGCCACCCCGGCTACCGCGCAACAACTGACCAGCATGAGCGCCCGCTATGCGCCCGTCGCACTGACCGCCGATGTCACGCACCTGTCCGCAGGCGACCGCCAGGCCATCGCCAAGCTGGTCGAGGCGGCCAAGCTGGTCGACGTACTGCAGCTGCGCCAGCGCTGGTCCGGCAACGAAGCGCTGTGGGCGGCCTTGAAGAAGGACAAGTCGGCCCTGGGCCAGGCACGTCTGAATTATTTCTGGATTAACAAGGGACCCTGGTCGGTGCTCGACGCGCACGCTTCGTTCATGCCGGCCAGCTATGCCGGCATCGCCATTCCCGCGCACAAGCCGGAAGCGGGCAATTTCTATCCGCAAGGCGCCACCAAGAGCGGCCTGGAAACGTGGATGAACGGCTTGCCGGCGGACGACAAGCAGCAGGCGCAATGGTTCTTCACGACGATTCGCGCGGGCAAGGATGGCAAATACCAGACCGTCAAATACTCGGACGAATACAAAGTGGAACTGAAACAACTGGCCAGGCTGCTCGACGAGGCGGCTGCCGCCACGGACAACGCATCGCTGAAGAAGTTCCTCACCCTGCGCGCCAAGGCTTTCCTCGACAACGATTACCTGCCGTCCGACTTTGCCTGGATGGACCTCGATTCGCCCGTCGACATCACCATCGGCCCGTACGAAACATATAACGACGAGCTGTTCGGCTACAAGGCCGCGTTCGAAGCCTACGTGAACATTCGCGACCAGGCGGAAACGCAAAAGCTGAACTTCTTTGCCAAGCACATGCAGGAACTGGAAGACAACTTGCCGCTCGACGCCCAGTACCGCAACCCGAAAGTGGGCGCGCTGGCGCCGATGGTGGTGGTCAACCAGGTGTATGGCGCCGGCGACGGCAACATGGCCGTACAGACGGCCGCCTACAACCTGCCCAATGACGAGCGCATCATCAGCGCGCGCGGTTCGAAGCGCGTGATGCTGAAAAACGTGCAGGAAGCCAAGTTCAAGGCCACCCTGACGCCGATCTCGAAACTGGTGCTCACGCCCGAGGCGCAGCAGGACGTCGATTTCAATTCCTTCTTCACGCACATCCTCGCGCATGAAATCATGCACGGTCTGGGCCCGCACGCCACCGTCGTCGACGGCAAACCATCGACGCCGCGCCAGGACTTGAAGGAAGCCTATTCGACCATCGAAGAAGCCAAGGCCGATATCACGGGCTTGTTTGCGCTGCGCTACATGATGGACAAGGGACAATTGAATGACACCCTGGGCCAGGGCGAGGCGGCCGAGCGCAAGCTGTACAACACTTTCCTTGCCTCCGGTTTCCGTACCCTCCATTTCGGCCTGACGGATTCGCACGCGCGCGGCATGGCCATCCAGATGAATTACATTCTCGACAAGGGCGGCTTTGTGTCCCTGGGCGACGGCAAGTTCGGCGTCGATTTTTCCAAGATCAAGCAAGCCGTGATCGACCTGGACCGTGAATTCTTGACCATCGAGGCAACGGGCGACTATGCGCGCGCGCAAGCACTGATGACCAAGTACGTGGTCATCCGCCCTGAAGTGCAGGTAGCGCTCGACAAGATGAAGGCCGTGCCCAACGATATCCGCCCGGAATTCGTCACGGCACGCGCGCTGGATAAAGCGGCGAAGAAATAAACCGACCTTGACTATTGTCAGTCTGAAAAGCCGGCGCCTCTGCGCCGGTTTTTTTTCGTCTTTATTTATGAAAAGTTGCCAGTCTTTCCTTGTGGAAATATTTTTACCGCTTACTCTGCAGTGGTAAATCCTTTTTCCTCCCATCGATCCCATGCCAAATCCGCTCTTGCTGATGAGCTTGCTCATCGTTTTGTCTCCTGTTCCTGCCGTGGCTGCCGCCAAGCTCACCGATCTGGAAAACCGTTGGCTGCAGGCGGCAAAACCCGTCATCGATTACGCACGCACGCAGGGCTTGCCCATCGACATTATCGTGCAGCCCCAAGATGCGCCCGGCGCCGTGCCGCTGGCGCTGGGCTACGAAGCAGGGCGCTGCAAGCTGGTGTTGTCCTTGCGCGGCAATGCGCAGGTAGACAGTGTCTTGCAGGGCGTGCCAGCCACGCGCCACGGCCTGATGATGGAAGCGATGATGGCGCATGAGATCGGCCACTGCCAGCGCTATGCACAGGGCGACTGGCATGCCTTGCCGCGCGGCTTTGTCGAGCCGCCCAGCATGCAGCGGGGCAAGTTGACACCGCTGGCGCAGGAGCTGCGCGAGACGCGCCGCGAAGAGGCCTATGCGGACCTGGTGGCCCTGGCGTGGGTGCATGGACGCCACCCCGCGCAGTACCAGGAGGTGCTGGCCTGGATGCGCGGTGTGCGCGCCGGCGGCGAAGTGGCGAGCGGTTCGCACGCCACGCAGGCATGGCTGGCGCTGGCCGCTGGCGCAGGCGTATTTGACGAGTCCGCTTCACCATTTGAACAGGCGCAAGTATTGTGGCGCAAGGGTTTGAGCGGCGACAAATAAACGGTGATTATTACGCGGATGGCCTGTCAGCGTGTGCTGTCGCACGGAGCTTTGCGTGCTGCAGGGGTCTAATCTGGGCATCACTAACCAGAGAGGAACCATCATGAACAAAATGATTGCACTCATGCTGGCAGCCAGTGCCAGCGCCCTGCTTGCCGCCACACCCGCGTATGCACAGGATGCCTCGTACAAAAGTTTGACGGACAAGGCCACGGCCGACTACAAACAGGCCAAGGCCGCCTGCGATGCCAAGAGCGGCAACGCGAAAAAAGTCTGCGTGGAAGAGTCCAAGGTGGCGCGCACCAAGGCCGAATCGGATGCCGTGGCGCAGTACCGCAACACGCCGCGCGAACTGGGCAAGGCCCGCAAGGATGTTGCCAATGCCGAGTATGACCTGGCCAAGGTCAAATGCGGCGACCGCACGGGCGCCGACAAGACCACATGCATGAACGATGCCAAGGCGGCGAAAACGGCCGCGCTGGCTGACGCCAACTCGGGCGCCAGGGCTGGCACCAATGTGGCGCAAAATCCTCCTGCCATGACGAAAGAAAACTGCGACGACATGGACGCGACGGCCAAGGCCGCCTGCGTAACGCGCAATGCTGCCAGCAGCACCAAGGTGGCAGTGGAAGACTCCGTCATCACCACCAAGATCAAGGCCGACCTCGTCAAGGACAATGACTTGAAAGCGCTCGATGTCCATGTGGAGACCGTGAATGGCGTCGTCATGCTCAGCGGTTTCGTGCCCTCCCAGGCGCAAGTGAAAAAAGCCGCCGACCTGGCCCGCGGCGTGGAGGGCGTGACGGATGTGAAGAATGGCTTGAAGGTGAAGTAAGCGGCATTTTTCACCAGTTTGGCAGCCAGGACTGGAGCGGCACGCGGCAGCGTCGCTCCAGTTTTTTTTGATTGTATAAATTACGATCATAATATAAGATGAAAAAATCTGACCGCGTGGTGTTGGTCGGCCTTCACTTTTTCTCCTGAGGTCTGCATGCTTTCCCTATCTTTTTCGCAATGGCTGGAGCGGCGCGGCGTGCACTTTGCCTGGGTCATCGTCGCCATCACCTTCCTCACGGCCTTGACGTCGTCGGCCGCGCTGGGCTTGCCAGGCGCGCTGATGCAGCCCCTGAGCCGCGAGTTCGGCTGGGATGCCGAGCAGATTTCCTCGGCGCTGGCCGTGCGCTTCGTGCTGTTCGGTTTGATGGGGCCGTTTGCCGCCATCCTGATGGAGCGCTTCGGCTTGCGCAATGTCATCTGCGTGGCTCTGGGGCTGATCGCTGCCGGCATGCTGCTGGCCACGCGCATGACGCAGTTCTGGCACCTGGTGGCCCTGTGGGGCATCCTGCTGGGGCTGGGCTCGGGCATGACGGCGCTGGTCTTGAGCGCCGTGGTGGCCAACCGCTGGTTCGAGACGCACCGGGGCCTGGTGGTGGGCGTGCTGACGGCCAGCTCGGCCACGGGCCAACTGCTGTTCCTGCCCGTGGGCGCCTGGCTGATCGAGCACTTCGGCTGGCGCACGGCAGTCCTGCCCGTGTTTGCCGCCTGCGCCATCGTCGCCGTGCTGGCCTTCTTGTGCATGCGCAACCGTCCGCAGGACCTGGCCTTGCGTCCCTATGGCGCCGACCCGGCCACGCCCCTGGCGGCGCCGCCGGCGGCGACAATGACGTTTGCCACGCCTTTTTTGATCTTGCGCAGCGTGGCGGCCAATCGCACCTTCTGGATACTCTTTGGCACGTTTTTCATCTGCGGCCTCAGCACCAATGGCCTGATCCAGACGCACTTCATTTCCCTGTGCGGCGATTCGGGCCTGTCCGCCGTGCCGGCCGCGTCCGTGCTGGCCATGATGGGCGCCTTCGACCTGTTCGGCACGATCTTGTCCGGCTGGTTGTCGGACCGCTATGACAACCGCAAATTGCTGTTCTGGTACTACGGCTTGCGGGGCTTGTCCCTGTTCTGGTTGCCGTATTCGGAATTCACCTTGTACGGCCTGTCGCTGTTCGCCATGTTCTACGGCCTGGACTGGATCGCCACCGTGCCGCCCACCGTGAAACTGGTGGGGGCCACGTTTGGCCGGGAGCGGGCGGGCATGGTGTTTGGCTGGATATTCGCCGGCCACCAGCTGGGCGCCGCCGTGGCCGCCTATGGCGCAGGCCGCATCCGTACCCTGATGCTGACCTACAACCCGGCCCTGTTCGCCGCCGGCGCCGCTTGCCTCGTCGCCGCGCTGATGGTGCTGGCGATCCAGCGCCAGAAAGCTGCCGTGGTGGCCGCCCAGCCTGCATGAAAAAAGCCAGGCCCGCGTGTGCGGAGCCTGGCTTTTCAAGCAGAGCGCAGCGCGATTATTTTAAATACTTCGCCAGCCAGCCCTCCACTTCGCTATAGAAGAACCGGCTGTTCTCGCCCTTCAAGATCCAGTGGTTTTCGTCCGGGAACACGAGCAATTTTGCCGGCACGTTCAGGCGTTGTTGCACGGCAAAGTTCATCAAGGCATTGTTGGCCGGCACGCGGTAGTCGAGCTCGCCCACGGTGATCAGGATCGGTGTCGTGAAACCCGTGCCTTTTTCGTGATTACCCGCTTGCATGACCGGGCTTTGGTCGCGCCACACGGGCAGGTTGGCCCAGACGGGGCCGCCCGCATTCGTTTCACGGCCGAAACCGCCATCGCTGGTGCCCCATTGCATGATCAAGTCCATTTCGCCCGCGTGCGAGACGATGGCCTTGTAGCGCGTGGTGGTCGCTTGCAGCCAGTTGGCCAGGTGGCCGCCATAGCTGGCGCCGCCGGCGGCCAGCTTCGTGCTGTCGATGAAGGCATATTTCTTGATGGCTTCATCGACACCCTGGTTGACTTCATCGCCAGGGCCCTTCAATGGGTCAAATTGAATCGAGCGCGAGAATTCCTCGCCGTAGCCGGTGGAACCCTTGTAGTCGGTCAGCAGCACGACATAGCCTGGTTTGGCCAGCAAGTGATAGTTCCAGCGCAGCACGAACTGGTCGCGCCACATGCTGGCCGCGCCGCCATGGATGACGGTAAACAGCGGGTATTTCTTGTTCGGATCGAAATTGGCCGGCTTGATGAGCATATTGTGGATATGGCGGCCGTCCGCCGTCGTGAACCAGAAGTGCTCGGGCGCCTGCCAGTCGATTTTATTTGCCTTGTCCGTGTTGAAGGCCGTCAGCCGCTTTGGCTGCTTGCCGTTGAAGGCATAGATTTCCGGCGGGTTGATGGACGACTCCCATACGCCCACCAGGGCCTTGCCGCCGCTGCTCAGCGAGTTGATGGTACCTGTCGGCAAGGATGGCTCCTCGCGCACGTCGCCGCCCTTGGCGTCGATCGAGTACAGCTTTTCCAGGCCCGCATGTTCATAGCTGAAAAGGACGCGCTTGCCGTCTTCGGGCAGCACGAAGCGGGAAATCGAACGGTCCAGCTTGGCCGTCAGGATGGTCGGAGCAGGGTTGCTCATCGGCCAGACAAAGCTGGCCAGGCGTTTCACGTCATACACCTTGCCCGGCGTTTGCGCGTCGCTCAAGGCGAACAGGGTCTTGCCGTCGGCCGCAAATTTCAGGGAGCCGTAGCTATGTTTGTCCTGCGTCAAGCGCTGTGCTTCACCGCCCGCCGCGGGCAGCAGATACAGTTGCGAGACCACGGCTTCGCGCTGCGCCGCATCGCGGTTGGTGGCAGCGTTGAAGACGACGGCCTTGCCATCCGGCGTCCAGACGGCGTCCAGCGATTGTCCCTCGTCGCCCTGGCCGCCGCCGAAGCCCGGTAGGGTGACCAGTTGTGTGCCCGACAGGATGTCGCGGGCCGTGTTTTCACCTTTCGCTTCAGGCTGTGCATCGACGATGAACAGACGCACCTGTTTGTCGGTCAGCCATTTGTCGAAATAGCGGGGCGCCGTCGTTTCATACGAACGGGCGCTGACCTTGCGCTCCTTGCGTTCTTTCGCGCTTTGCTTGACGTCGGCTTCCGTCTTGTTGCCTGGATAGATGTCGCTGATGAACAGCAATTGCTTGCCATCCGGGCTCCATTTCGGCATGCGCGCGCCCATGGTCAAGCTCGTCAGACGTTGCGCTTCGCCGCCAGCGGCCACGTCGAGGCGGTAAATCTGTCCCGCTTCATCGCCATCACGCTTGGCGACAAACACCAGCTGGCGGCTGTCCGGCGACCAGGCCACGGCGCTTTCGCCGCTTTTGGAAGAGGTCAGGCGGCGCGCGGGGCTGTCGTCAAGCAGCGACTTGATCCACAGGTCCGACCATTGCTCCTTGCTATCGTAGGCGCTGTCGACGACGGAAAACACGGCCCACTTGCCATCCGGGCTGGCGACGGGCGCGCCCACCCGTTTCATCAGCCACACGTCTTCATGCGTGATGGCGTGTTTGGCTTGCGTTTGCGTAGCGGCAACTGGGGTGGTGGCCTTGGGATCGGCGGCGTGGACGGTCGTTGCCAGCGAGGCGCAGGCCGCTGCGATCAGCAGGGAGCCGAGGGAACGGCGAAGACGGGGTGAGGTCATGGGCGTGGTCCGGGAAGTGAAAAAAGTACAGCGGGCAACATTATTGCCCATCGTTTCCCCCGCTGCCAAGGCTGTGTACCGTTACTTACCAGGCGGGAAGGGCGTGTATCGGGCGGGCGCAGCTTGGCCGATCAGTTAAACTTGCCGCTTTACTCACGCTGGCGCTGATTGAACATGAAAATTAGTCTACCCTTATTGAAAACGCTATTGCTGGGGGCGGGCGCGCTGCTTGCCAACCCGGGTTTTGCCGCCGCCGCCGCACCGTACCCGAATACCAGCGCCATGGGCGTGGGTCACGCGGAAAGCACGGCCTGGTATGCGGGCTGCTTGAAGGTCAAGGATGCGGCGCCGCCGCCTGCCGACCTGCCGGCGCCATCTGCCGTGGCATCCTTGCAGCAATGCCAGGCGACGGACCTGTATTACGATACCAAGAGTATGTCCTCGCCCAAGCCCGCAGACTGGCGTCCCGCGCGCCATTGCGCGATGGCCACGCAAAATAGTGCCGTCTTGATGATGCTGTACCAGAATGGACAGGGCGTGCAGAAGGACCCCTTGCTGGCGCTCAAGTATGCGTGCAGCATCGATGCGGCGCCGGCCGAGATGCAGGGCCGCATCGAACACTTGCAGCAGATCAATGCCAGCGGGCGCGGCATGATCGATTTGTGCGACGACATCACCAGCGGCTACATGATGGGCGTGTGCAGCGCCATCGATGCGCGCCAGAAACAAAGAGTGCGTGCGCAGGCGACAGGCAAAGTCAGTTCAACTATGCCGGCCGTGGCGCAAGCGTCGCTGCAAAAGCTGCAGGCGGCGGCAAGCAAGTTTGCCGATGCGCGCGCGGCCAACGAAACGGATTTGAGCGGCACGGCGCGCGCCGCCCTGAGCATCGCCGCCCGCACGGCCGAGCTCGACTTACTGGCGCACGATTTGCGCGAGTACGAAGCGGGCAAGCTGCCGCCAAGCATGTCCAGGGAACAGGCGGCGGCGCTCGACAAGGAGCTCAACGCCATCTACGGCAAGCTGATGAAAAAGCCGGCGGAAACCTATGCGGGCGCCGTGGGCAAGGATGGCATCCGCGCCACCCAGCGCCTGTGGCTGGCGTACCGCGATGCCTGGATGAATTTCGGCGCCGTGCGCTATCCTTCCGTGAGCAGCGACACGTGGGCCGGTCGGCTGACGTCGCGGCGCAATGTGCAACTGCAGGATTTGCTGGGGAATTAAAACATGCGGGAAGCGTACTACCACGAAGATGATTTTTGCATGATCGAACTGTTGCCGCTGGATAATTTACAGCACTGTTTGACGCAGATGGGCGAGCAGCAGGCGTTCGCCGATGCGCACCGCAGCGGCGCCGGCTGGACGGAGATGTACGTGCCCGAGGCGCCGCCGTCGCAGATGCGCGTACTGGGCCTCACGGCCGATCAGCTGAGGCTGGCGCTGGCCGACACCTTGCCGCCGTATGACGCCGTCTACACGGGCTACAGCAGTTACCGCGTGGAATGCAAGAACGTGCTGGCCTTTGGCGGCGACCAGACGGAGACCGTGTTTGCCGGCCTGGATGACAAGGGTATCGTGTGCGACCTGTGGTGCAGCGATGGCATGCCCGAGCTGTTGCTGCTGCCCTTGAAAGAACAGTTGCTGCTGGCCGACTGGGGCGCGGGTTTTGTCTGTCCGCTGGCTGATGGCGACTTGTTCGCGCGCTATTTGCAGGAATACGAACTGGGCTGATTATTCGCAGGCGATGGCATTCGGTTGCGCCACCTTGATGACCGATGCCAGGCGCGCCATGTCGTTGCCGTCGCCTTGCTCTACATACGGTTGATAGGTGTCGATGACGATGCGCGCACGCGCTTGCCAGCCGCAATTGTCAGCCTGGCGCGCAGGCACGCGCAGCAGCCGGCGCGCCTCGCCATCGTTGGAAAAGCAGAGCCATGCATCGTGCGACGCTGCCGGGCGGGGCAGGCGGCCCCATTGCGCCTTGTCGGGCGCAAAGCAGACGCGGTTGCCGATGATCTGCAGGCTCATCTCGTCCGTGCGCGCACTGTACTGGCCGTCGAGCACGATGGGCGTTTGTGCCTGGGCGGACAGGCAAGCGGTGGCCAGGAGGAGGGTGGCGGCAAGTTTCATGCGTTTCTTTCAGGGCTGGCAAGACGAAGCGCCAGTATAACCCCGGGCCCCGAAACGAAAAAAGCCCATCCGTGAGGATAGGCTTTTTAGTCCTGCGCATTCGTGGTAGGCCGTGCGGGATTCGAACCTGCGACCAACGGATTAAAAGTCCGCTGCTCTACCAGCTGAGCTAACGACCCGAAAGAGGCCGCATTATATATCAGTTGAAAAAGAATGCAAAGCATTCCTGCGAGAAAGTGCTGGCCTGCTAAGGCAGGGCTGCCGTGAGCTTCAGCACTTCATCGATGCTGGTCGTGCCATCGATGATCTTGCGCGCGCCGGCGATGCGCAGCGGCGTCATGCCGTCCAGCAGGCTCTGGCGGCGCAGGGCGTGCAGGTCGGCGCCCGCCTTGATCAGCTGGCCGAACGTTTCCGTCATGCCCAGCAGTTCATAAATGCCGGCCCGCCCCAGGTAGCCGCTGTGCCGGCACAGGGTGCAGCCGACGGGGCGGTACGCGGCGTGGGGCCGTTCCAGCTGGCCGCCCGTCAGGCGCTGCCAGGCAGCGGCGCCGGGGGCGGCGTCCAGCTGTTTGCAGCCCGCGCACAGGCAGCGCAGCAAGCGCTGCGCCAGCACGCCGGCCAGGCACGCTTCCAGCAGATAGGCGGGCAGGCCCAGTTCCAGCAGGCGCATGACGGCCGAGGGCGCATCGTTGGTGTGCAGGGTCGACAGCACCAGGTGCCCCGTCAGCGCCGCCTGGATGGCCATCTCGGCCGTGGCCAGGTCGCGGATCTCTCCCACCATGATGATGTCGGGGTCTTGCCGCATCAGCGCCCGCACGCCATCGGCAAACGACAGTTCGATGCCGGCCTGGATTTGCACCTGCATCTGGTTGAAGGCCGGCTCGACCATCTCGATGGGGTCTTCCACCGTGCATACATTGACTTCGCTGCCGGCCAGCGCCTTCAAGGTGCTGTACAGGGTGCTGGTCTTGCCCGAGCCGGTCGGGCCTGTCACCAGCACGATGCCGTGCGTGCGCGCCGTGAGCTGGCGCCAGCGTTCGGCGTCTGCGGGCGGAAAGCCCAGCTCGGCGAGGCTCTTGACGGCCACTTCCGGGTCGAAGATGCGCATGACGAGCTTTTCGCCGAAGGCCGTGGGCAAGGTCGACAGGCGCAGCTCGATTTCCTGGCCCTGTGCATTGCGTGTCTTGATGCGGCCGTCCTGCGGGCGGCGTTTTTCTACCACGTCCATACGCCCGAGCAACTTGATGCGCGCCGTCATGGCCAGCAATACCACAGGCGGCAGCTGGTAGGCCTGGTGCAGGCGGCCGTCGATGCGCAGGCGCACGAGGCCCGCGTCGCGCTTCGGCTCCAAATGAATGTCGGAGGCGCGCTGGGCAAACGCGTATTGCCACAGCCAGTCGACGATGCGCACCACGTGCTGGTCGTTGGCGTCCAGGTTACCCTTGTTGCGCCCCAGTTCCACCAGTTGCTCGAAATTATGGCGCAGCGCCAGGTCTTGCGTGGACGCCTGACGGGCCACCTTGACGGAACTGGCCAGGCTGAAAAATTGCGCGATGGCGTCGGCGATGTGCAGCGGATTGGCGATGACGAGGCTCAGCGTGCGCGGCGCCAGCTTGCCCAGCTGCGCCTGCCAAGCGAGCGCGTAGGGCTGGGCCGTGGCGATGACGATACGTTCTGGCGTGCTTTCCACGGGCAGGATGTTGAAGCGGGCCGCATAGCCGGCCGTCATGACGTCGGCCACCTGGCTGAAATCGATGTGCAAGGGATCGATGCGCAGATACGGCAGGCTGGCCCGCCGTGCCAGCCAGGCGCACAGGGTGTCGAGCGTCAACGCGTCGTGGGCGATGCTGCACAGCGGATGCAAGGCTGGCGCCGGCAGCAGGGCAGCCTGGGCCTGCACGGCGGCCGCTTGCGCAGCGTCGAGCAAGCCGTCTTCCTGCAGCCAGGTCAGCAGTTGCGGCAGCTCCAGCGGGGTGTTGGGAGAGGGAGGAGGGGGAGCGGACATGGCCGGCGCCTTTCAGGCTGCCGGCCTTGCCTGGGTGGCCGGCGCTTACAGGGTGCTGACGATGCCCTTGACCCAGGACTTGGCGGGCAGCTTGGTCTCGGCGACGATTTGCTTGGCGCGCTCGAGCAGGGCGGCTTGCGCTTCCGTATCGAGAGCCACTTTCGTCTTGAAAGCGATCGCCACCACGTTCCCATCATGGACTTCCGGCAGGCAGATCACCTGTGCAAACGCAAACTTCATCGCCTTGATGTTCTTCGCGTAGCTGGGGTGATCGCCAAACAGGTTCACCGTCATGATGCCGTGCGGCGCCAGACAGGCGCAGCAGGCGGTATAGAAATCGGCGCTGTCGAGCACGGGGCCGCGCGCCGTGGCGTCATACAGGTCCACTTGCAGGGCATCCAGGGTACCGTGGTTGGCGTCGTCGTTGACGTAGTCGAGCGCATCCATCTCGCGCACGTGCAGGCGCTCGTCGTTGGGCGGCAGCTTGAACATCGAGGCGCAGATGGTGATGACGGACGGATTCAGTTCGATGGCCTCGACCTGTGCCTGCGGGAACTGGCGGTAGCAGAACTTGGTCAGCGCGGCCGTGCCCAGGCCCAACTGGGCGAGGCGCTGCGGTTGCTCGATCCACAGCATCCACGCCATCATCTGCTGCGCGTATTCGAGCTCCGGCCAGTCCGGCTTGCGGATGCGCATGGCGCCCTGCACCCATTCCGTGCCGAAATGCAGATAGCGCACGCCATCCATTTCCGACAGGGTGACAGGGGCATAGCGGGGCTTGCGCGCTGGGCGCGAGGATTCGACTTGTTCGATGGATTTTCGTTTGATAAGCATAAGGCGGCCTGAAAGTGTGCCGCATTATAGCGTGCCATAAAAAATGCCAGCCGCTGGGGCTGGCATGCTACGGACCGGTTGTCGCGCTTACTGTTGCGCTGGCTCGATCGAAACGCGCAGACGGATGCGTTCGCCCGGATCATAGGACATGATGCTCGTGTAGTTGCGGCCGCGGTAGTCGTAGGTGACCTGGTAGCCATTGTTACGCGATTCCCAGTGGTCGACCTGGCGGCATTGCTTGACGGCTTGTTCCTGCATGCCGCCCTGGTAATTGTTCTGGTTGTCGACTCTGTCACCGACGACGGCGCCGGCAATCGCGCCAGCGGCTGCAGCGGCCGTGCGGCCATTGCCGCCACCGACCTGGCTACCGAGCAGGGCACCAGCAATACCGCCGACGATGGAGCCGCCAGCGCTGCGTTGTTGCGGCGGCGCCTGCACTTGCACGTATTCCGTACGGCATTCCTGGCGTGGACGATTGATCTGTTCCACTTGCGGCACGACGCGCACGACCTTGCCGAAATCTTCAAAGTCGGCGGCCTGGGCGAGTGGCAATGCGCCGATACAAAGGGCTGACATCATCAATTTGGCTTGCAAGTTCATTTGTAACCTCGTTATCTAGAGAATCTTTCAGGGTATTTTTTACAACTTGGGACTATAGTAATCCCGCCAGACCGCGGCAAGTGTTTCGCATGGCAACAAAATGTAACAGCCCAAGCCCCTTGCCCCACAGTCTGTAACATGCACTTTCAATCGATACATGATGTTGGCTGACTTGAAACCAGCGGTTTGTAACAAATCTTGCGTTTGACATCATATTCGGGTTGATTCATGCAGGACAACACGTTACCCTAATACGCGTATGGCTTATATAAAATCGCACTGAATCGCATAAAAGTTGATACAGATCGAATCACCGCGTGCGCATTGACCCGCGTGCGGGGATGCAATAAGAAGAGCAGCTAGAAGAGATCCATACATAACAGGTCGATTTGAGGGAAAAATGAGTTTGTTACTAACCGTGCCGCCCAACCTTGTCCAGTCCATCCGTGCCTTTCGCGTGACCGAATTACAAGACGAGGCCATCCGTCTCGGGCAGCACTTTTTATATGCGCATTGCAACGCTGGACAGACCAAACAACAAGTCATCGGCATTATTGCAGAAGCATTCCTGTTTCCGAAAAATTTGGCGAAGAATTTTGATGCCCTGCGCCTGTGCCTGACGGACACCATGTTCAAGGCGGGCACGCAGACGGGTTTCCTGGTGGTGCTCGAGCAATTGCCAAATACGCAAAAATTTGACAAGGAAGCACGCGAGATCCTGCTCGACGTGTTCCGCGACGCGGCCGACTACTGGGCCGAGAAGAAAGTCCCGTTCCGCGTCTTCTATTCGTTCGAGTAAATACTTACTCTTGCCGCGACGCCGTCAAACCGGCCTCCCGCGCAGCTGAGAATCGGCCTCGCCGGGCGCCGGCGGCGCGCCGGCGCTTATGTTGCGCCGCAACAATAATACCGGCCTTTCTAGATTCGCATCGCCATAGCGGGTACAATGCGCGCTATGAAAAATATCGTTATCCTCATTTCCGGACGCGGCAGCAACATGGAAGCGGTCGTTCGCGCGGCGCAAGCCGAGCAATGGCCAGCCCGGATCGCCGCCGTCATCAGTAACCGGGCCGATGCCCAGGGATTGGTTTTTGCCGCGGAACATGGGATAGCGACGGCAGTCGTTGCCAACAAGGATTATGCCAGCCGCGAACAGTTTGATGCGGCGCTGCAAGCCGTGATCGACGGCTTTGCCCCCGACCTGGTCGTGCTGGCCGGTTTCATGCGTATCCTGACGCCGCCCTTCGTCGAGCATTATGCGGGGCGCATGCTCAATATCCACCCGTCGCTGCTGCCGCTGTTCCCGGGCATGGCGACGCACCGCCAGGCGCTCGAGGCTTGTGTGACGGAACACGGCGCGACCGTGCATTTCGTGACTGCCGAGCTCGATCATGGCCCGGCCGTGGCGAGCGCGAAAGTCCCCGTCTTGCCAGGCGACACAGAAGAGAGCTTATCGGCGCGCGTGCTGGTACAGGAACATCTGCTTTACCCGCGCGCCATCCGCCTGTTCATTGACGATAAACTGTCAGTCGAGCATGGCCAGGTCCGCGTGGACCCTCAATAAAATATTACAGGAAGAATAACAATGAGATTGCCACCAGCGATACTTGCCAATGCTGAAGAAGTATTGCGCGAAATTTTACGTTTCACGGCCCCGGCCGACACCACCCTGTCTCGCTATTTCCGCGACCATCCGCGCCTCGGTTCGCGCGAACGCGGCGCCATCGCCGAAGGCATTTATGCCGTGCTGCGCAACAAATCGTTCTTTACCGATTTCGCCGAAGCGGGCAGTGGCCCGACCATGCGCCGTTTGACCATCCTCGGCCTGGCCGAAGCGGTCGGCGCCGATTCGTTGGGCGGCCTGACGGAAGAAGAAGTGGAATGGCTGGAACGCATCACGCAGATCGACCGCAGCCTGATGCCGTCGAACATGCGCGCCAACATGCCGACCTGGCTGTTCGACAAGCTGATCGCCCAGTTCGGCGAAGCGGAAACCATGAAGCTGGCCGATGCGCTGAACGCGCCGGCGCCGCTGGACTTGCGCGTCAACTCGCTCAAGGCCACGCGTGAGGACGTGATGCTGGCCCTGGCCGAAGCACCGATCCTCAGCACGCCGACGCCGTTTGCCCCGTTGGGCTTGCGCGTGATCAAGAAGCCTTCGCTGCAAAACCTGCCATTGTTCCAGAGCGGCGCCATCGAAGTGCAAGATGAAGGCAGCCAGATCCTGTCGCAAATCGTCGGCGCCAAGCGCGGCGAGATGGTGGTCGATTTCTGTGCCGGCGCGGGCGGCAAGACCCTGGCGCTGGGCGCGCTGATGCGCAACACGGGCCGTTTGTACGCGTTCGATGTGTCGGAAAAGCGTTTGGCCAAGCTGAAACCACGCATGGCCCGCAGCGGCCTGTCGAATGTGCATCCGGTGCAGATCGCGCATGAGCGCGATGCCAAGATCAAGCGCCTGGCCGGCAAGATCGACCGCGTGCTGGTCGATGCCCCGTGCAGCGGCCTGGGCACCCTGCGCCGCAATCCGGACGTGAAATGGCGCCAGCAGCCGAACTCCATCGTCGAGCTGCAAGCCAAGCAGGCAGCCATCCTGGCCGGCGCGGCGCGCCTGGTCAAGGGCGGCGGCCGCCTGGTGTACGCCACCTGCAGCTTCCTGAATGAAGAAAACGATTTTATCGCCGAGCAATTCCTGGCGGCCCATCCGGACTTCACCCTGGTGCCGATGAACAAGGTGCTGGCCGAACAGAAGATCGAACTGGAAATGGGCGACTACCTGAAATTGTTGCCGCACCTGCACCAGACCGACGGCTTCTTCGCCGCCGTGTTCGAGCGCAAGGTCATGCCGAAAAAAGTCTACGCCGATGAAAAACCGGCCGACGACGTTGACGCTGAACAAGCCGAGTAAGCCTGTCACGGGCCGCCGCTGCACCTGCAGTGGCGGCTTTCAATGCCGCCAGCCCGTCTGGCGACATGGGCACACCGCCCATCCGTCCCACCTTCCAGCCCCCATCTGCCATGAATGAAACCCCGCTGCTCAACCTGATCACTGATTTTGTCAACGATTTCCGTCAACCGGCCATCCTGTGGCAGGCGCTGGTCATCGTCGGCTGCCTGGCGCTGAGCTGGCTGCTGGTGCGGCAGTTGCGCGTGTTCCTGCATCAGCGGGCAGAAGCGGCCGCTGTCCCGGCCACGCCGGAAACCTTGCAGCGCACGGATAGTTTCATCCGTATCCTGACGCCCGTGCTGGCGGCCATGCTGCTGGGCATTGCGCAGCATTTCCTGGCCAAGTTCCAGTCGGTGAACCTGCTCAGTATTGCCATCCCCCTGTGCACGTCGATGGCGCTGGTGCGCTTCGGTTTCTACGTGCTGCGCCGCATTTTTTCCCGCCATGGCGACATCAGTCCCACCATGTTGTTGCTGGAAAAGATATTCACGGTGGTGGTGTGGGCCGGCATGGCCCTGTACATCACGGGCCTGTGGCCGGAACTGCATACCTTCCTGGAAGGCATCGTCGTGCCGCTGGGCCGCAACAAGGTCTCTGTGGCTGCCATCTTGCAAGCCGCTATTTCGGTGGCCGTGCTGCTGGTGCTGGCCATGTGGGCTGGCACTTCGCTCGACGAGCGCCTGATGAAAATGCAGGGTCTGCACACCTCCTTGCGCGTGGTGCTGTCGCGCATGGGGCGCGCCGTGCTGATCCTCGTGTCGGTGCTGGTCAGTCTGTCGCTGGTGGGTATCGACCTGACGGTGCTGTCCGTGTTTGGCGGCGCCTTCGGCGTGGCGCTGGGCTTTGGCTTGCAAAAGATCGCCGCGAACTTTGTGTCCGGCTTCATCATCCTGCTCGACCGCAGTCTCACCATCGGCGACATGATCACTGTCGGTCAATTTACGGGAAAAGTGACGCAGATCAATACGCGCTATACTGTGTTATTGGGTGGCGATGGCGTTGAATCCATCGTGCCGAATGAAATGCTGATTTCCGGCGGCGTGCAGAACATGTCGCTGAGCAACCGCATGGTCTGGCTGTCGACGGCCGTGTCGGTGGGCTATGAAACGGATATCGATGTGATCTTCCCCTTGCTGGAAGCGGCGACGGCCAAGGTGCCGCGTGTGTCGCAAAGCAATCCGCCATCGGCCACACTCGTGCGTTTCGGCGCCGACGGTCTCGATGTGCAGATCGGCTTCTGGATCGCGGACCCGGAAAACGGCACGGGCGGCGTGAAGTCGAATGTGAACCGCGCCATCTGGCGCACCTTGCAGGAACATAAGGTCACTGTACCGTTTCCGCAACGCGAATTGCGTATTGTTGGTACGCCTCCTGCCCCGCTTGCGGGCGCGGCAGAGGGTGAGTCCACGCCATCCGGCACCCAGCCTTAACCTCGCTGCCTGCCTCCGATTTTGCCTGACAGCCCCCATTAGGGCGTACAATCACGCCTAAAATTAACTCTGCCGGACCTCCAGAGTCACTGGAGCGACCGTGCGCACGCCCTGACCACTTGGAGTAGCAGTAATGACATTGAGTTCCGTTTTACACGACGTTTTGCAGTTCATGGCAACTGGCATTACCGATCTGTCCGCATGGCAAGTTTTCCTGTACACCATGGTGGTCACGCATATCACGATCGCCAGCGTCACGATTTACCTGCACCGCCACCAAGCCCACCGCGCGCTGGAATTGCATGCGATTCCCAGTCATTTCTTCCGTTTCTGGCTGTGGCTGACGACGGGCCAGGTCACCAAGGAGTGGGCGGCCATCCACCGCAAGCACCATGCCAAGTGCGATACGGAAGAAGATCCGCACAGCCCAGTGACGCGCGGCATCAAGAAAGTGTTTTGGGAAGGCGCCGAGCTGTACCGCGCTGAATCGAAGAACATGGAAACCATGGCCAAGTACGGCCACGGCACGCCGACGGACTGGATCGAGCGCAACCTGTACACCAAATACAGCTGGCTGGGCGTGGTGTCGCTGTTCGTCATCAATTTCATCCTGTTCGGCGTGATCGGCATTTCCGTGTGGGCCGTGCAAATGATGTGGATCCCGATCACGGCGGCCGGCATCATCAACGGCATCGGCCATTACTGGGGCTATCGCAACTACGACTGCGCCGATGCGGCCACCAACATCATTCCCTTCGGCATCCTGATCGGCGGCGAAGAGTTGCACAACAATCACCATACGTATGCCACGTCGGCCAAGCTGTCGTCGAAATGGTATGAAATCGATATCGGCTGGGGGTATATCCGCGCGCTGGAAATGCTGGGCCTGGCCAAGGTGAAGAAATTGGCGCCAGAACCGAAGTTCTCGCACGGCAAGCTGGAAGCGGACTTCGACACCTTGCAGTCCGTCATCGCCAACCGCTACGACGTGATGGCCAAGTATGCGAAATCGATCAAGCATGCCTGGAAGGAAGAGCTGGAACACCTGAAGCACAAGGCCGAACTGGAAAAGCGCTTCCTGAAATCGTCGCGCAAGCTGATGCAGCGTGAACCGGGCAAGCTGGCCGATGCGCATCACGAACAGTTGTCGGAATTGTTCCAGCACAGCAAGGCGCTGGAAACCATGCATCACATGCGCGTGGAGCTGGGCGCCATCTGGGAACGTTCGCACTTTACGCGCGAGCAATTGCTGCAGAAGCTGCAAGACTGGTGTACGCGCGCCGAAGCGTCGGGCATCAAGTCGCTGCAGGATTTCTCGTTGCGCCTGCGCAGTTATGCATAATTAATACTGCGCCACATCAAGGCCCTGGTTTCCAGGGCTTTTTTTTCGCCTGGACGAAGGGAGGAGGGGCGGCGTCAAAATCAGGGCGAAAAAAAACCGCTCATCGGAGCGGCTCTTTTTACAGAACACAATATCAATTACTTGATTTTGGTTTCTTTGTACGTTACGTGCTTGCGTGCTTTAGGATCAAATTTCATGATCTCCATTTTCGCAGGCGTCGTACGCTTGTTTTTGGTAGTCGTGTAGAAGTGACCCGTACCGGCGGTCGATTCTAACTTGATTTTGTCGCGGCCTGATTTTGCCATGATAGCTCCCTTATTCTGCTAATTAGACTTTTTCGCCACGAGCGCGCATATCGACCAATACGGCGTCGATGCCGACTTTATCGATGACGCGCAGACCGGCGTTGGACAAACGCAGGGAGACCCAGCGGTTTTCAGATTCAACAAAAATACGACGATTCTGCAAGTTAGGCAAAAAACGACGTTTGGTTTTGTTGTTTGCATGGGAAACATTGTTGCCGACCATCGGCTTCTTCCCAGTGACTTGGCAAACACGTGCCATGGCGCACTCCTTAAAGATATTCCAAATTGGAAAAACGAGAGTATATCCAAAATAAGCAGATTTATCAATGACTTGCGAAAAACAATTGTGTCATGTTGTATTGAAATAATTTAACAATTTGACTTTGACAGATTTTCATGAGGCGGCCGCTTGTAAACCAGTGTGTTTTACTGCTAGATAAGCAGCCTGGCTTTTTCACGTATGTCCTTGTTTACACATGGTTAACTGACAATTGACCGCTGCCATGCCGCATCTGCGCTAGATCTGGCCGTGTTCCGCAAAGGAATGCACTTGCCGCCCGGCCACGACGAAATGATCGAGGATGCGCACCTCCACCAGCGACAAGGCCTGCACCAGCGCGCGCGTCAGTAATAAATCCGATTCGCTGGGCTCGGGCGTGCCGGACGGGTGGTTGTGTGCCAGCATGACGCTGGCCGCGTTGTGCAGCAGCGCCTGCTTGACGACTTCGCGCGGATACACACTGGTGTGGGTGAGGGTGCCGCGAAACATTTCCTGGGTCGTGATCAGGCGGTTCTTGACGTCCAAAAACAACACGTGAAACGCTTCATGCGCCAGGTGGCCCAGAGTCAGGCGCAAATAATCTTTGACGGCGTGCGGCGAATTGAGGGTCTGGCCTGCCTGCAAGTCCTCGAGGATGGCGCGCCGCGCCAGTTCCAGTACCGCTTGCAGCTGGGCAAACTTGGCGCTGCCCATGCCGTGTACGGCGGAAAAACTCTCGAGGCTGGCGTTAAACAGCCCACGCAGCGAGCCGAAGTGTTCTACCGTGTCGCGCGCCAGTTCCACGGCGCTCTTGCCGCGCACGCCCGTGCGCAGGAACACGGCCAGCAATTCCGCGTCTGACAGCGATTGCGCGCCATCCTCGATCAGGCGTTCGCGCGGCCGTTCGCCGGCCGGCCAATCCTTGATGCCCATGCTGTCCTCCTGTTTGTCACCGGCGCGTGCCCCAGCATGGTCTTCTTTGACGAAGCCATGGGGCAGGCGCGGCCAGTGTGGCTTACAATATCGTTTTGCACCAGTTACTTGAAAACTACTATGTCCAACGAGCAACCAGCAGTCGTCACCGAAGCGGCTTACCTTACCCTGCATTATCGTCTTGCTACTGTTGACGGTACTGATATTGTCACTACCTTCAGCGGTAATCCTGCTACTTTGATGCTGGGACAGGGCCAGCTGGCGCCATTCCTCGAACAGCGTTTGCTGGGCTTGCCTGAAGGCACGCACCAGACGTTCGAGCTGGCTGCGGGCGAAGGCTTTGGCGAGCGCAATCCCGAGCTGGTGCAGTCGGTCTCGCGCGCGACGCTGGACGAGAACTCGGTACCGGGCGCCGACTACAAGATCGGCGACCTGGTCGACTTCGCCGCGCCGGGCGGCGGCCGCTTTGCCGGCGTGCTGCGCGAAATGCGCGAGGACTCGGCCCTGTTCGACTTCAATCATCCGCTGGCCGGCCAGCCGCTGCGTTTTGAAGTCAAGCTCATCTCGGTTCTGTAAGGAGTAGCGATGGATAAAGAACTGTTACTGGCCCAGCCCCGCGGTTTTTGCGCTGGCGTCGACCGGGCGATCGAAATCGTCGAGCGCGCCTTGCAGCAATTTGGCGCACCGATCTATGTGCGCCATGAAATCGTCCACAACGCCTATGTGGTGGCCGACTTGCGCAACAAGGGCGCCATCTTCATCGATGACCTCGATGACGTGCCTGCCGGCAATACGCTCGTGTTTTCCGCCCATGGCGTCTCAAAAGCCGTGCGCGCCGAGGCGGAATCGCGCGGTCTGAGCATTTTTGACGCGACTTGCCCGCTGGTCACCAAGGTGCACATGGAAGTGGGCAAGATGCGCCGCGAAGGCCGCGAGATCATCATGATCGGCCACGATGGCCATCCCGAGGTGGAAGGCACGATGGGCCAGGCCGATATGGGCATGCATCTGGTGGAAACGCTCGACGATGTGGCGAAATTGCAGGTCGCCAATCCGGAGAGCTTGGCCTATGTTTCGCAAACAACGTTGTCAGTTGACGACACTAGCGACATTATTGCGGCCTTGAAAGCGAAATATCCGAATATCGCCGAGCCGAAAAAAGGCGACATCTGCTACGCCACCACGAACCGCCAGGAAGCCGTGAAATTCATGGCCCCGCAAGTGGAAGTGGTGATCGTCGTCGGCAGCCCGAACAGCTCGAATTCGAACCGCTTGCGCGAAGTGGCCGAGAAGATGGGCACGCCAGCCTACATGGTCGACAATGCCTCGCAGATCGATCCCGCCTGGCTGGAAGGCAAGCTGCGCGTGGGTGTGACGGCTGGCGCCTCGGCGCCCGAGGTGCTGGTGCAAGCCGTCATCGACCGCTTGAAAGAGTGCGGCGTGAAGAGCGTGCGCCCGCTCGACGGCGTGCAGGAAGCCGTGACGTTCCCGATGCCGAAAGGCCTCGACGGCCTCAAGCGCGACGTCGCCTGAGTCTGCAGGACGATTGAGTATCGATGAAATAGTCACCTCAAAACCGAATTTAATTCGGAAATGATCGATTTATTCCAAGCTTAGTTTTTGCAAAAGATCGTTATGATTGCCTCAAGCTTGAATATGTTGTCGTTATGACTAAGCAAGGTCACGCCCGTTTTGAGTGCGTGCACCATGCTGGTGAGAACGGTCCAGGGATGGCACTGCAGGAATTCTTCCTCCGGTGCCGTTTTTGTATCAGCGACCCATGTTCTGGCGGAAGTTGTTCCCGAAAAATGCATATTCGATAGGGCAATCATGGATACATTCATCCAGCAGATCATTAACGGCTTGGTGTTGGGCAGCATGTATGCCTTAGTCGCCCTCGGTTACACCATGGTGTACGGCGTGTTGAACCTGATCAACTTCGCCCACGGCGACGTGCTCATGATCGGCGCCATGGTGGGCTTGACCATCCTCAAGCTGCTGGGCATTTATGTGCCGGACTGGCCCGGTTACCTGAAACTGGCCACCGCCATCCTTGGCGCCATTCCCATCTGCATTCTGGTCAACATCATCATCGAGCGGGTCGCCTACCGCCGCCTGCGTAACGCCCCCCGCCTCGCCCCCTGATTACCGCCATCGGCGTCTCCATCCTGCTGCAAACCTTCGCCATGATGATCTGGACGCGCAATCCCTTGCCCTTCCCGCAATTGCTGTCGACCGACCCCATCAACATAGGCGGCGCCGTGATTTCGCAAACGCAAGTGCTGCTGCTGGCCCTGGCCGCGTTGTCGATGGGCGGCTTGGTGTTGCTGGTGGAAAAAACGAAAATGGGCCGCGCCATGCGCGCCACGGCGGAAAACCCACGCGTGGCGGGTCTCATGGGCGTTGATTCCGACAAGGTCATCGTTGCCACCTTTGCCATCGGCGCCGCGCTGGCGGCCGTGGCGGGCGTGATGTGGGGCGCCAACTACGCGTCCATCCAGTTCTCCATGGGCGCCATTCCCGGCTTGAAGGCCTTCTGCGCGGCCGTGCTGGGCGGCATCGGCAATATTTATGGTGCCATGCTGGGCGGTATCTTGCTGGGCATTATCGAGAGCCTGGGTGCCGGCTATATCGGCGACATCACGGGCGGCTTCCTGGGCAGCCACTACCAGGATATCTTTGCTTTCGTCGTGCTGATCATCGTGCTGACCTTGCGCCCGTCCGGCATCATGGGCGAACGAGTGGCCGACCGTGCCTGATGTGAAACTGGGAGATTAATCATGGCATTACTCGATTTCGACGCAAAAAGAATCCCGCCAAGGCCTACGCCGGCATGCTGGGCCTGGCCGCGCTGCTGATGGTGTTCCCGTTTTTTGCCGCCCAGTTCGGCAACTCGTGGGTGCGCATCATCGACATGGCCTTGCTGTACATCATGCTGGCCCTGGGCTTGAACATCGTCGTCGGCTTTGCCGGTCTGCTCGACCTCGGCTACATCGCCTTCTACGCCGTGGGCGCCTACCTGACGGCCTTGCTGGCGTCGCCGCAGTTCGCCATCCTGCTCGAATCGGTGGTGAATCAATATCCGGTGCTGGGCGAAACACTGGTGCAGCTGATGGGGCCGGAAATCCGCGAAAACGGCATCCACCTTTCGATCTGGCTCATCGTGCCGCTGGCCGCCTTTGTTGCCGGCCTGTTCGGCGCCCTGCTGGGCGCGCCCACCTTGAAGTTGCGCGGCGACTATCTCGCCATCGTGACCCTGGGCTTTGGCGAAATCATCCGCATCTTCATGAACAATTTGAACGACCCGATCAATTTCACGAATGGGCCGCAAGGCATCAATCTGATCGATCCGATCCGCATCTTCGGCGTCAACCTGGCGGGCGAGGCGGGCACCAATAGCACCGTGACGGTGGCCGGTTTTTCCATGCCGTCCGTCAACGCCTATTACTTTTTGTTCCTCTTCCTGTGCATTGCTGTCGTGTTCGTCACCAAGCGGCTCCAGCATTCGCGCCTGGGCCGCGCCTGGGTGGCCATCCGCGAAGACGAGATCGC
Source organism: Janthinobacterium lividum (assembly GCF_023509035.1). Classification (NCBI taxonomy): domain Bacteria; kingdom Pseudomonadati; phylum Pseudomonadota; class Betaproteobacteria; order Burkholderiales; family Oxalobacteraceae; genus Janthinobacterium; species Janthinobacterium lividum. The sequence goes on from NZ_CP075583.1 coordinate 2,305,200, forward strand.
GGCCAAGGCCATGGGCATCAATACGCGCAACGTGAAATTGCTGGCCTTTTCCATGGGCGCCTCGTTTGGCGGCGTGGCTGGCGCCATGTTTGCATCCTTTCAGGGCTTTGTCTCGCCGGAATCGTTCTCGCTGACGGAATCGATCGCCGTGCTGGCCATGGTGGTGCTGGGCGGCATCGGCCATATCCCCGGCGTGATTCTCGGCGGCGTGATCCTCGCCTCGATACCGGAAGTGCTGCGCCATGTGGTGGAGCCGGCCCAGCAGGCGCTGTTCGGGCATGTGGTGATCGAGGCGGAAGTGCTGCGCCAGCTGCTGTACGGCCTGGCCATGGTCTTGATCATGCTCAACCGTCCCGCCGGCCTGTGGCCATCGCCGAAGCACGAAGACCGGCCCGACCACGATGTGGACCAGCCGACTAAATCCACCGGCGTCGTGTCCGCTTAAACGAGGAAGCACCATGAGCGAACAGATCATTCTCAATATTGCCGGCGTGAATAAACGTTTTGGCGGCTTGCAAGCGCTCACCGATGTGGGCATCACCATCAGGCAAGGCCAGATCTACGGCTTGATCGGCCCGAACGGCGCCGGCAAGACGACCTTCTTCAATGTCATCACGGGCTTGTACCAGCCTGACACGGGCACCTTCGAACTGGCAGGCAAGCCGTATTCGCCGTCCGCGCCGCACAAGGTGGCGAAGGCAGGCATTGCCCGCACCTTCCAGAACATCCGCCTGTTTGGCGATATGACGGCGCTGGAAAACGTCATGGTGGGGCGCCACGTGCGTTCGCACCAGGGCGTGTTCGGCGCCATCTTCCGCCACAAGGCGGCGCGCGAGGAAGAGGCGTCCATCCGCCGGCGGGCCATGGAGTTGCTCGACTTCGTTGGCATCGCCCAGTTCGCCAACCGCACGGCGCGCTTTTTGTCGTATGGCGACCAGCGGCGCCTGGAAATCGCCCGCGCGCTGGCCACCGATCCGACCCTGCTGGCGCTCGATGAGCCTGCGGCCGGCATGAACGCGACGGAAAAGCTGGCCCTGCGCGAGTTGCTGGTGAAAATCAAGGCCGAAGGCAAGACCGTACTGTTGATCGAGCACGACGTGAAACTGATGATGGGACTGTGCGACCGCATCACGGTGCTCGAGTATGGCAAGCGCATCGCGGAAGGCTTGCCGGCCGAAATACAACAAAACCCGGCCGTCATCGAGGCTTACCTGGGGGGATCGCACGCATGAGTAATGTATTGAAGGTGGCGGGCCTGCACGTGGCCTACGGCGGCATCAAGGCGGTCAAAGGCATCGACCTGGAAGTCAACGAGGGCGAGCTGATCGCCCTGATCGGCGCGAACGGCGCCGGCAAGACGACGACACTGAAAGCCATCACGGGCACTTTGCCCGCCTGCAAGGTGGAAGGCACGATCAGCTACCTGGGCGAGTCGCTCAAGGGCACGAAATCGTTTCACCTGGTGGAAAGGAAACTGGCCATGGTGCCGGAAGGGCGGGGCGTGTTTACCCGCATGTCGATCCGCGAAAACCTCATGATGGGCGCTTACACGCGCACGGACAAGGCCGGTGTCGAGGATGATATCGCCCGCTGGTTCGACGTGTTTCCTCGTCTGAAGGAAAGGGCGGCGCAGATGGCCGGCACCCTGTCCGGCGGCGAGCAGCAGATGCTGGCCATGGCGCGCGCCCTGATGAGCCATCCAAAGCTGCTGCTGCTCGATGAGCCGTCGATGGGCTTGTCGCCCATCATGGTCGAGAAAATCTTCGAGGTGATCCGCAAGGTCTCATCTGAAGGCATCACGATCTTGCTGGTCGAACAGAATGCCCGTCTGGCCCTGCAGGCAGCGCACCGCGGCTATGTGATGGATTCCGGGCTGGTCACCATGGGCGGCAACGCGGCGGCCATGCTCGATGATCCGCGCGTGAAGGCGGCGTATCTGGGAGAGTAATCGCGTTCAGGAAAGTGTTCAGGCATAAAAAATGCCCCAGCTGGGCTGGGGCATAATGGCATCCGTCGGGGAAGTGCGGGATGGATGCCTGGAGGAGCTGGTAACAGCGGACCGCCGTAGCGGTCGCGCAATAATTACTTGGCAGTGCGCGGAACGGCTTTTTCGGCCGCTTGCGTGAACTGGTTCACTGCCGAGGTCAGGTTGGCTTCGATGGCTTCGACGGCTTGCTTGCTGGTTTTCGAGAATTGCTCGTAGCCTGCATTGGCGTTGCCGATGGCGCTTTTCAGGATGGCAACGGCGTTTTCCGAACCGGCTGGCGCGTTCTTGGTGACTTCTTCCACCAGGGACAGGACTTTGCGGTTGGTTTCAGCGATTTGCGATTCAGCAGCTTTGCTGAATTCAGCTTGCGTGCCGGACGTGATGGCAGCCAGGTGACGGCCGTAAGCGATGGCTTTTTCGGCGCTAGGCTGGGCTTGAGCGGCGCTCAGCGAGAAGAATTCTTGTGGATCTTTTGCCGACAGCAATTGCTTGGCGGCGGCGGTCGATTCTTCCAGCGTTGCCTTGGCAGCGGTCAGGTTCAGTTCGACGATCTTTTCGATGCCTTCGAAGGCTTTGCTCGTCAGCGACGAGAAAAGGGCGAATTGGGCTTCCAGGTTGGTTTTGGTAGCGGACGAAAATTGCTCAGGAATTGAAAACATATAAATCTCCAAAAAATCGAAATCTGGTTAATTTGATGCTGCGTGTACCGTTTGGGAAAGCAGGTGAATCTAAATTTTTCAAGCCGAACAAGAATTGTGCAACGCAACAAACCCTATTCTACGGTGAAAAAAAAACGAAGTCAAGCGATTCTTGTGCGATGCAACAATTGAATAGATTTGGGTCAAAAGTCATTGTTTCTAAAGAGAAATATTTGATTTCTGTGTGTTAATGGTTTGGACTTAAACTATCGTTTCCAGTGGCTACGGGGACGATCGCGGCGCAGCATGCTAGACTTTGTCTCCCGCACTGGCGCAGCGCCCCGGTGCCGATCCCGTTTCCCGAGTTGATACCATGTCCAATCTTCCCGCCGCGGCTGGCGCCAGCGGCAAAGCCCCCAAAGCCCCTTTCCTGACGACCCTGGCGCCGATGGCCTTGCCCGGCTTCTTTGTGTTGTTATGGAGCACAGGTTTTATTGTGGCCAAGTTCGGTTTGCCCTACGCGCCACCGCTGACCTTTTTGCTGCTGCGCTTCCTGGGCGTGCTGGTGATCCTGCTGCCGCTGGTGCTGCTGTTGCGTGCGCCGTGGCCGGTGGGCCAGTTCCGCCAGATTGCCGTGGCCGGCATCTTGATGCAGGCCGGCTACCTGGCAGGCGTCTGGTGCGCCATCAAACTGGGCATGCCTGCCGGCTTGTCCGCGCTGATCGTCGGCATGCAGCCTGTGCTGACGGCTTGCGCCGCGCCCCTGATCGGCGAATCCGTGCGCCCGCGCCAGTGGTTGGGCCTGTTCTTTGGCCTGCTGGGCGTGGCCCTCGTTGTGTATGCCAAGATCAACCTCGTAGGCCTGACCGTGGAAAGCGTGCTGCTGTGCGTGTTCGCGCTGCTGTCGATGACGGCCGGTACCATGTATCAAAAACGCCACTGTCCGCAATTCGACTTGCGTACCGGCACGGTGGTGCAGTTTGCCGCCTCCATCGTGGTGGTCTTGCCGTTTGCCCTGTATTACGAAGGGCTGGACCTGCATTTCAGCAATGTGCAATGGACGGCGAATTTCATAGGCGCCTTGCTGTGGTCGGTACTCGTGCTGTCCATAGGCGCCATCTTCCTGCTGTTTGCCCTGATCCGCCGCAGCGACGCCACGAAAGTGACGGGCTTGCTGTACCTGACGCCGCCCACGACGGCCGTGATGGCCTGGCTGATGTTTGGTGAAGCGTTCAATATGCTGGGCATCGCTGGCATGCTGGTGGCCGTGGTCGGCGTGGTATTTGTGGTCAAGAAATAGAATAGATATAGCGGGAGAGCAGGGCAGTGAGCAAGCAAGCATTTGAAACATCGTCGGCGCAGCAAGCCGTGGACGCCGTCATTCTGTCGCGCCGTTCGATCCGCGCCTTCCTGCCCACCCCGGTGGCGCAGGACGATATCGCGCGCATCCTGGAAGTGGCCGCGCGCGCGCCATCGGGCGCCAACATGCAGCCGTGGAAAGTGTACGTGCTGTCGGGCGAGGCCCGCCTGCGCCTGTCGCGCCGCATCCTCGCCGCCTATGCCGCACCGAAAGCGCCCGATGCCCCCGCGCGCCCGGCGTCGTACATCTATTACCCGCGCCAGTGGACGGCGCCGTTCATTGAGCGCCGCCGCAAGATCGGCCTGGACCTGTACCAACTGCTGGGCCTGGAGCGGGGCGACACGGCCGGTATGGCTGCCCAGCATGGACGCAATTTCCAGTTTTTCGATGCGCCCGTCGGCCTGATCTTTACCATCGAGCGTGTGCTGGAGCAGGGTTCCTGGCTCGACTACGGCATGTTCTTGCAAAACATCATGCTGGCGGCGCGCGCGCGGGGGCTCGACACCTGCCCGCAAGCGGCCTTCATTCATTACCATGACATCATCCGCGACGAGCTGGGCGTGCCGGCCAGCGAAATGGTGGTGTGCGGCATGGCCCTCGGCCATGCCGACCCGGACAAGATCGAGAACCGCTTGAGCACGGAACGCGAGCCGCTGGCCGGCTTTGTTAAATTCATGGACCAATAGACACTCTAGCGATCTGCACAGCCAAACAGCCGGTTAAGAATGAGCTTGTTTGCGGATCGCTAACATTTTGTATTTCGTTGCTGCAATAAATACTGTCCTAACTGTTAAATAGGCTTGCGATTACTCTGCATTTCGCTACACTACAATGAGGCAACAGCTTCACGGGGAATTATCGAATGGCTAAGTTTAAACTTGCGCTGGGTATCCTGGCTTCCCTGCTGTTTGCACTGGCGCCGGCTGCGGCCGTGCACGCCAAGGAAGCGAACGGCAAATCCTCAGCCGCGAAGAAACACACTACCAAGAAAATCAAGGTCGTGTTGCGCAATGGCGCGACGGCCGCGCCGCGCGAAAAGACCGTGCGCCGGGTCGTCATGGTGCGCGGAAAACGCAAGGTCATCTATCAAAAAATCAGCAGCGTGGCCGTGCCCATGGCCGCACCGATGCCGACCATGGGCGACCTGGCCGGCCTGAACCTCACGCGCGATCCGCTCGACCTCAAGTCGAGCGTGGCGCTGGTGCTGGACCAGAGCAATGCGGAAGTGCTGTTTGAAAAGAATTCGAATGTCGCCCTGCCCATCGCCTCCATCACCAAGATGATGACGGGCCTGGTGGTGGTCGAAGCGCGCCAGGACATGGATGAAGTGTTGACGATCACGGACGAGGACGTCGACCGCGCCAAGTTCAGCAGCTCGCGCCTGAAAGTGGGCGCGCAATTGACGCGCGCGAATATGCTGCACATCGCCCTGATGAGCTCGGAAAACCGCGCCGCCTCGGCACTGGGCCGCAATTATCCGGGCGGCTTGCCGGCGTTTGTCGACGCCATGAACAGCAAGGCGCGCCAACTGGGCATGATGGATACGCATTACGTCGATTCCAGCGGCTTGTCGAAAATGAATGTGGCCAGCGCGCGCGACCTGGGCAAGCTGGCCATGGCCGCCTTCCGGCATCCGCTGCTGCGTGAGTACTCGACGGATCCGAAAGCCATCGTCGAAGCCAGTGGCCAGCCCATGCAGTTTGGCAATACGAATCACCTGGTGGCCAATCCGGGCTGGGAGATCGGCTTGCAAAAGACGGGTTTTATCAATGAGGCGGGACGTTGTTTGATGATGCAGGCTGTCATCGAAGGACGGGCCGTGATCATGGTCTTCCTCGATTCCAAGGGGAAACAGTCGCGTACGGCCGATGCGGGCCGCATGCGCAAATGGCTCGAGGCATTGAAACCAGCCAACATGAGCCTGCCTGGCGGTTAATGCAGAAGGCTATCGTTACGACGCCTGACAAAACCGTAGCGAGCGGCAGTGATTTGTGGCTAAGAAGCGCAACCGTACTCTGGTACGGTGAGCATCGCAGGCCGCAAAGCGCGCCGCGTAGTAGGTTTGGTCAGGCGTTCTCAGTCTTGCGGGATAAAACCCAAGGTGACTGAAATCTGGTTCGCCGTTTCCACCAGGTCCACCAGCCACTCATCCTGCAGGCGGTCGGCAGGCGCCGAGATCGACAGTCCGGCGATCAGCTTGCCCGAATCGTCGCGGATGCCGGCGGCCATGCAGCGCACGCCCAGTTCCAGCTCTTCATTGTCGCGCGCATAGCCGCGTTCGCGCACCAGGCTCAGCTCGCGCTCGAGCTTTTGCAGATCCGTGATGGAATTCTTGTTGTGTCCGGCCAAGCCCGTGCGCGTGGCATACGCGCGGATGGCTTTCGGTTCGTCAACGGAGAGGAATAATTTACCTGTCGAGGTCAGGTGCAGCGGGCCGCGGCCGCCGATGGCGCGCACCACCTGCATGCCGGAGCGCTCGGAAAAGGCGCGGTCGATGTAGACGATCTCATCGCCCTGGCGCACGGACAGGTTGATGGTTTGCTGGGTTTTCTTGTGCAGCTGGCGCATGAAGTCCAGCGCCGCTTCGCGCACGCTGAGGCGGCTTTTCACCACATTACCCAGTTCCAACAGGCGCATGCCCAGCCGGTACGTGCCCGGTTCGATGCGGTCGACAAAGCGCGTCAGCACCATGTCGTTGAGGATGCGGTGCGCCGTCGAGGGGTGCAAGCCGGAGACCTTGGATAATTCCTTCAGGCTGACCGGGTCGGAATATTTGGCCAGGGCATCGAGCAGGGCGACCATGCGTTCGATCACCTGTATCGTCGTCTTCGGGGCAGCGACCGGTTCAATTTTCATGATGGATTTGGTGCAATGCAGTATTCATGCTTCTTTATACCATGATGTGAAAAAATAGTGAAATGTTCCGAGATATTCAGCGAATGAATGGTCACACTGCTATGCCGCCCCCATAATGTGCCCATTGCACCTGCTTTACATATGGAAAACTATGCAACCTGTAAACGAATTCAAAAGTAAAAGTGGCTTGAAACGGATATTTTCCGCCTTTTTCTACTCGCTTGATGGCTTGAAAGCAGCCTGGCGCCATGAACACGCGTTCCGCCAGGAACTTGGTTTGTTCGTCGTCGGCACCGTGATCGCCTTGTTGCTGCGCATCTCCGCCTTTGAAAAACTGGTGCTGATCGGCGCGCTGCTGCTGGTATTGATCGTCGAACTGATTAATTCGGCAATCGAAGCCGTGGTCGACCGCATCTCGCTGGACCGCCATCCGCTGTCGAAAAACGCCAAGGATTTCGGCAGCGCCGCCGTGCTGCTGACCTGCATCCTGGCCTTCGCCACGTGGTCCGTAGTGCTGTTCAACCGTTTTTATTAACCGCTAAATCCCCGTTGCGTGCCGTCCATATATGGAAATCGCATATCAAACGGCGAAACGCTTCGTTCTCTTTGCAGCCATAGCGCCGTAATCTGGTGGCTCTGAAAGTTCAACCACACGGGGATCTTAGATGCTGTCGAAAAAAATCATCATTGCCGCTGCCATCAGCGCGTTTGCCCTTCTGCAAACGGCGCAGGCTGCCGATATCACCCTGCTCAACGTGTCGTATGACCCGACGCGCGAGCTGTATCAGGATGTGAACACGGCGTTTGCCAAGGAGTGGAAAGGCAAGACGGGCGACAACGTCAAGATCAAGCAATCGCATGGTGGTTCCGGCAAGCAGGCGCGCGCCGTCATCGATGGCCTGGAAGCGGACGTCGTGACCCTGGCCCTGGCCTACGACATCGACGCGCTGGCCGAGCACAAGCTGCTGGCCGCCGACTGGCAAAAGCGCTTGACGCACAACAGCTCGCCTTACACCTCGACCATCGTGTTCCTGGTACGCAAGGGCAATCCGAAAGGCATCAAGGATTGGAACGACCTGATCAAGCCGGGCGTGTCCGTCATCACGCCGAATCCGAAAACCTCGGGCGGCGCCCGCTGGAACCATCTGGCCGCCTGGGGTTACGCCTTGCGCCAGCCGGGTGGTAATGAAGCCAAGGCCAAGGATTTCCTCGGCAAGTTGTATAAAAACGTGCCCGTGCTCGATTCCGGCGCACGCGGCGCCACCACCACTTTCGTTGAACGTGGTATCGGCGACGTGCTGATCGCCTGGGAAAACGAGGCTTACCTGGCCGTCAAGGAACTGGGCCCGACCAAGTTCGACATCATCACGCCTTCCGTCAGCATCCTGGCCGAGCCACCCGTCGCCGTCGTCGACAAGTTTGCCGACAAGCACGGTACGCGCAAGGTGGCCGAGGCTTACCTGAACTACCTGTACACGGACGAAGCGCAAGACATCATCGCCAAGAATTACTACCGTCCGGCCACGGACAAGGCGGCGAAGAAATACGCGTCGCAGTTTGCCAAGGTCAACCTGTTCACCATCGAGCAAGTGGCGGGCGGCTGGACTGCCGCACAGAAGGCGCACTTTGCCGACGGCGGCATCTTCGACCAGATTTATCAACCGAAATAATCAATCATGGCAGGCGCAAGCCTGCCTGTGCTGATTTTTTAAGGATCCATCATGGCGCTGCGCAGCTTTTCCGATTACCGGGTACTGATCGTGCCGGGCTTGCATAACAGCGGTCCCGAGCATTGGCAGAGCCGCTGGCAGCGCCTGTATCCGCAATTCGAACGGGTCGAGCAGGATGACTGGAACGAACCCGACCTGGCCACCTGGTCGGCACGCCTGGATCAGGTGCGGCGGCAAGATGCGCGCCCGACCCTGATCGTCGCCCACAGTTTCGGCTGCCTGACGACGGCACACAGCCTGGCCCGCGACCCGCAGGGCGTGGCCGGCGTGCTGCTGGTGGGGCCGGCCGATCCGGACAAGTTTGGCGTGGCGAAGGCCTTGCCGCAAAAGCGGCTGCCTTGCCCCGGCATATTGATCGCCAGCCAGACGGACCCGTGGATGACGGCCGAACACGCGGCGCAGTGGGCACGGCGCTGGAATTGCAAGTATATTGATGGCGGTGCGCTGGGCCATATCAATGCCGAGTCGCGCCTTGGCGACTGGGTCTACGGCCAGGCGCAACTGCAAACACTGTTTGATCTGGCGCAAAGCGACAAACGCCACCGTCAGGCAGCCTGATTCGACGAACATCCCGACACACAACCTCTCAAGGAGATCACGATGACTTTACGCCTGGGCGATGTCGCCCCTGATTTTGAACAAGACAGCTCGATCGGCACGCTCAAGTTCCACGAGTGGGCTGGCGATTCCTGGGTGGTGCTGTTTTCCCACCCGGCCGACTTTACCCCCGTCTGCACGACGGAACTGGGCCTGACGGCCAAGCTCAAGCCGGAATTCGACAAGCGCAACGTGAAGGCCATCGCCCTGTCCGTGGACGCGGCCGAGTCGCACAAGAGCTGGATCAAGGATATCGAAGAGACGCAAAACACGGTGGTGGGTTTCCCCATCATCGCCGACGTCGACAAGAAAGTGTCGGTGCTGTATGACATGATCCACCCGGAACAGTCCGTCACGGCCACCGTGCGCTCCGTCTTCATCGTCGACCCGAACAAGAAAGTGCGGCTGATCCTCACGTATCCGCTGAGCACGGGCCGCAATTTCAACGAAATCCTGCGCGTCATCGACGCCCTGCAACTGACGGACGGCTACACCGTGGCCACGCCCGGTAACTGGAAAGATGGCGACGATGTCATCATTCCATTGACCGTGCAAGACCCGGACGTGATCAAGCAGAAATATCCGAAGGGCTTTACGGCCGCCAAGCCATACCTGCGCCTGACGCCGCAGCCAAATAAATAAAAGTTTTTACATTTACAAAAAACGCACCTCGCCGGTGCGTTTTTTTTTGCCCGCAGATTCTGCAAGAAAGTATGCAAAATCCATCTAAGCAAATGAGAAATGGTTAGTTCTTTTTATAACGATTGCATGTGATTATTGCGCCCTATAACTCAAAAATGTAATAAGAAGGAGTTTCTATGTCTGCAGCATCAGCAGCACCGCTCAAGGCGCGCGGAGCGCCGTTTCGGGTCATGCCGGGGTTTAAGCTGTCACTGGGCTTCACGCTCTTTTATCTGGCCTTGATCGTCCTCATTCCGCTGTCATCGGTGTTCCTGAAAACCTTCACCATGACATGGGACGCCTTCTTCAACGCCGTCACGTCCGAGCGCGTGATGGCGTCGTACCGCCTGACGTTTGGCGCCTCGCTGATCGCCGCCCTGCTGAACGTGGTGTTTGGCGGCATCCTGGCCTGGGTGCTGGTGCGCTATAAATTCCCCGGCAAGCGCATCATTGACGCGCTGGTCGACTTGCCGTTCGCCTTGCCGACGGCCGTGGCCGGCATCACCCTGACAGCCCTGTATTCCTCGAACGGCTGGTTCGGCCAGTTCATCGAAGGCGTACTGGGCATCAAGGTGGCGTTTACGCCGCTGGGCGTGGTGGTGGCGCTGACCTTCATCGGCTTGCCGTTTGTCGTGCGCACCGTGCAACCGGTGCTGGAAGACGCGGAAAAGGAACTGGAAGAAGCGGCCGCCAGCCTGGGCGCCAATTCCCTGCAAACGTTTCTTCGCGTCATCTTCCCGACAATTATGCCCTCGCTGCTGACGGGCTTTGCGCTGGCCTTTGCCCGTGCCACGGGCGAGTACGGTTCCGTGATCTTTATCGCCGGCAATATGCCGATGGTGTCGGAAATCACGCCGCTGTTCATTATTACCAAGCTGGAGCAATACGATTATGCGGGCGCCACGGCCATCGCCGTGGTGATGCTGGTGGTGTCCTTCCTGCTGTTGTTGACGATTAACCTGCTGCAAGCATGGACGCGCGGAAAGGCGAAGAAATCATGAGTACGAATACGACTGCCGTCGCTGGCGTGGACAATGCACGGCCGACAGCGCGCCGTTTTGAGCCGAATGTCGGTCCCGTCGTGCTGGAACCTTTGTGGGTGCGCACGGTATTGATCAGCATCGCCTTGCTGTTCCTGACGACCTTCCTGATCGTGCCCCTGGTGGCCGTGTTTGCCGAAGCGTTCAAGAAGGGCTGGGAAGCGTATATCGCCGCCATCATCGATCCGGACGCGATTTCCGCCATTAAATTGACCCTGATCACGGCCGCCATCGCCGTGCCGCTGAACCTGGTCTTCGGCGTGGCCGCTTCCTGGTGCATCGCCAAGTTCGAATTCCGCGGCAAGAGCATTTTGCTGACCTTGATCGACTTGCCGTTTTCCGTCTCGCCCGTGATTTCCGGCCTGATCTATGTGCTGATGTTTGGCGCCCAGGGCTGGTTCGGCCCGTGGCTGCAGGCGCACGACATCAAGATACTGTTTGCCGTGCCTGGGATCGTGCTGGCCACCATCTTCATCACCTTCCCGTTTGTAGCGCGCGAACTGATCCCGCTGATGCAGTCGCAGGGCAGCGAGGAGGAAGAGGCCGCCATCGTGCTGGGCGCCTCCGGCTGGAATACTTTCCGCAGAGTCACCTTGCCAAATATCAAGTGGGGTTTGCTGTATGGCGTGATCCTGTGTAATGCCCGCGCCATGGGCGAGTTCGGCGCCGTGTCCGTCGTCTCCGGCCATATCCGTGGCGAAACCAACACCATGCCGCTGCAGGTGGAGATTCTGTACAACGAGTACAACTTCGCCGCCGCGTTTGCCGTCGCCTCCCTGCTGGCTCTGCTGGCGCTGGTGACCCTGGCCTTGAAAGCTTTCATTGAGTGGCGTTTGAACGAGAGCGACGCCGACGATTCCGCCTTACGTTCTACGGAGCACTGATCATGACCATCGCAGTTAAAAACATCCACAAGCGTTTCGGCGATTTCGTCGCCCTCGACAATATCTCGCTGGACTTTCCCGCCGGTGAACTGACGGCCCTGCTGGGCCCGTCCGGTTGCGGCAAGACCACCTTGCTGCGCATTATTGCCGGCCTCGAACATCCGGACAGCGGCCAGGTACTGCTGGACGCGGAAGACGCGTCGAACCGCCACGTGCGCGAGCGGCAAGTGGGTTTCGTGTTTCAACACTATGCGCTGTTCAAGCACATGACGGTGTTCGAGAACGTGGCCTTCGGCTTGCGCGTGAAGTCGCGCAGCGAGCGCCCGTCGGAAGACCAGATCCGCCGCAAGGTGAAAGATTTGCTGGAACTGGTACAGCTGGACTGGCTGGCCGACCGCTATCCGCCGCAACTGTCGGGCGGGCAACGCCAGCGTATCGCCCTGGCGCGCGCGCTAGCTGTCGAGCCCCGTGTGCTGCTGCTGGACGAGCCGTTCGGCGCTTTGGATGCCAAGGTGCGCAAGGAATTGCGCCGCTGGCTGCGCCGCCTGCACGACGACTTGCACGTTACCAGCATTTTCGTCACGCATGACCAGGAAGAAGCGCTGGAAGTGGCGGACCAGGTTGTGCTGATGAACAAGGGCACCGTCGAGCAACTCGGTTCCCCTGAGCAAGTCTACAACCACCCGGCTTCACCCTTCGTGTATGGCTTCCTGGGTAACGTCAACCTGTTCCACGGCCGCGTGCACGACGGCGTGATGGCGACCGGTGACGCCAGCTTCGAAGTGCCCGATTATGCGGGCGTGAGCGACAGCAAGGGAACGGCCTATGTGCGTCCGCACGACCTGGAAATCGACCGCTACACGCAGGGCGCGGAAGGCATCGTCGTGAAACTGAGCCGCGCGCATGCGATCGGCCCGCTGGCCCAGCTGGACTTGCAGCGCGTCGATAACAGCGAACTGATCGAAGCGGTGATGTCGAACGAGCGCTTCACCCATTTACAGTTGAAGGAAGGCGAGACCTTGGTTGTCCGCCCGAAACGATTACACGTGTTCGTTGAACCGACAAGAACCTAAGAGGCTGGAACACCATGAATTTTCAACAATTGCGATCGATCCGCGAAGCGGCGCGCCGCGGCTATAACCTGACGGAAGTGGCCAACGCCCTGTTCACGTCGCAGCCGGGCGTGAGCCGGCAGATCCGCGAACTGGAAGACGAGCTGGGCGTGGTGATTTTCGAGCGCAACGGCAAGCGCTTGACGGGCTTGACGGAGCCGGGCAAGGGCATTCTGAAGATCGTCGACCGCCTGCTGATTGAGGCGGAAAACCTGCAGCAGGCCAGCCTGGAATACAGCGGCCAGACGAGCGGCACCTTGTCCGTGGCGGCGACGCACACGCAGGCGCGCTATGCGCTGCCGAAAGTGGTACAGGGCTTCCGCGCCGCTTTCCCCGACGTACGCATTGCGCTACAACAAAGCGCACCGGAACACATCGCGGAATGGGTGCTGTCGGGCAAGACCGACATCGGCATCGCCACGGAAGGCTTGAGCCAGTTCCCCGACCTCGTGTCGTTCCCGTGCTACCGCTGGAGCCATTTGATCGTCGTGCCGGACGGCCATCCGCTGCTCGAGCACTCGCCGATCCGCCTGGAAGACCTGGCGAAATACCCGCTGATTACCTACGATAAGGGGTTCACGGGCCGCGGTCATATCGACGATGCGTTTGCCAAGGCGGGCGTGGCCACCGACATCATCCTCACGGCCATGGATTCGGACGTCATCAAACAATACGTGGCGCTGGGCCTGGGCGTGGGCATCGTGGCCTCGATGGCTTTCGATCATGGTCGCGACAAGGGCTTGCGGGCGGTGGAAGCGTCGCACCTGTTCGCCACCAACACGACGCGCCTGGCCGTGCGCCGCGGCGCCTACCTGCGGGCCTATGCCTACGAGTTCATCCTGCAGCTGGCGCCGGATCTGACGCGCGAAGACATTGACCGCGCCATGGCGGGAGAGGAAGCCCTCTAGGCGATGGCTGCCCGCTGCGCGCGCGTCAGGCTGGCCACAGGCGCGCGCGTAGCTAGCCTGTACCAGTTCCGCCAGGTAATCAGCCGGGAAGCGCGCCACGTCGACGATCGTCACCCAGTGAAAGCGGCCCATGTAACGGGCCGGTTTCACGCCGGGCATGTCCGTCAGTTCGATAAAGCGCTCAGCGCTGACCCGCAGGCTGAAGCGCCACTGTTCCGGTGCGCTGGTCTTAAAATAGGCAAATTTCTTGCCGCCCACTTCAACCACGAGGATGTTCGACGGTGCACCGTACAGCACGGCTTGCGCGCCGGGCAGGGCCGCGCAAAATTCCTTCAGTTCATCTGTTGTCATTCTTCAACCGCCATGAATTGTTGCGTGTTGTGGTCGAAAGCATAGGCTGACCCGGCCGGAGAATCCAGCAGGCGGATGAATCGGTCGTCCACGCTGAGCACGGCGCCCAGCGACACGAGGGCCACGTTGGCGCCGTCGTTGACGTAGTCATCGCTTTCGTCGTTGGCCGTGAAGCGCCAGCCGCTGTCGTCGTCGTTGTCGGGCTCCTCGCGGTACAGATAGCCGACGGGCGCGCCATCTTCCAGCACGCGTTTTGTAACGAAGCACAGGGCCGCGTAGCGGTTGACGAGGTTATCGTCATCGTCGTGCTGGGTATTGATGATGTGGCGCGCCGCGAAGGCGATGGGGTCTTTGGCGTGCAGATCCTGGATGTAGCCGGGCATGTTGTCGAGCTTGCCGGTGAAATGCCCATGCGGCTCGATCGTCTCCACCAGCACCCACATGCGCTCGGCGCCCGGCGCCTGCGGATCGTCGCTGTGGAAGGCGAAGATCAGCTTGACCACGTCGCCGGGACGCACCTGGGCGATGGCCTCTGGCGGTGATTTATAGAAGGTGTAGGGGTGGCGCGCCGCCAGTTCGGCAGCGTCGGCCAGGTGCCAGCTGGGCATGGTTATCCGTTGTCAAGAAAGAAGGCCCATGGTAGCCGATTGCAGGCCAGGATGGCCACCCGTACGCCAGGGGGCGGAATAAAAAACGGGAGGCAGATGCCTCCCGTTCTGTTTGCTACTTTTCTGTTACCAGCTATAACCCGCCTTGGCGTAGTAATAGCGGCCGTTGAAGCCGTTGGGCGCGAAACCGCTGTACGGCTGAGTGCCGCCATTGTTGAGGTTACCTACGCTGGTGATCTGGTCAGGATAGCGGTTGGTGACGTTGTCGATGCCGGCTACCAGGCGCCAGTTCTTGCCCAGCTTGACGGAACCGGACACATCCAGCACCCATTGCGGGTCGTAGTGCTGGTCTTGTAGGGCATTATTTTGCGGCACGATGAAACTGCCGTAGCGGGTCACGACGCCGTGCGCATTCCAGATGCCGAAGCCGTAGTCGGCGGCCAGGCTGAACTTGTCCTTCGGCGAACCGACGGTGGCGCGCTGGATAGTCTGGCGGTCGATCAGTTTCAGGTTGTTGGCCGTCAGGATGGCCGGGTTGTCCGCAACTTTCCGCACCGAGGTTTTGTTGTGGTTGTAAGCCACGGTAAAGTCCAGGCGGTCCTTGTCCTGCAAGTCGATGCGGTAGGTGCTGACGATGTCCACGCCTTCCGTGCGCGTATCGACGGCGTTGGTGAAATAGCGTCCTGCGCCCACTGGCGTGCCCTGCGCGGCCAGGATGTTTTTCAAAGCACTGCTAAGTATCAGATTGGACGAGAACAGGATGCGGTTATCGATGTCGATGCGGTAGGCGTCCACCGTCGTCGTGAAGTTGCGGGTGGGCTGGAACTGCAGGCCCAGGCTGTAGTTGCGGGCTTTCTCCGCTTTCAGGTCCTGTGCGCCCAAGGCGCGTGCCTGTGGCGTGTTGACGGCAAAGGTGCCGGTCTCGATGGCCGTATTCGTGCCATTGATGACCTGGAAGTTGGTGGTGGTGATGGTGTAGTACTGCTGCGCCAGCGACGGCGCGCGGAAGCCGCTCGACACGGTGCCGCGCAGCGACAGGGCGTCCGTGAAGGAATAACGGGCCGAGCCCTTGGCTGAGGTGGTATTGCCGAAATCGCTGTAGCGCTCATGGCGCAGGGCCACGCCACCGGACAGTTTTTTCGTCGCTTCCGCTTCCAGGTTGACGTAGATCGATTCATTGTGGCGGCTGTGGCTACCCGCGTTTTCGGGACGGAAGCCGGCAAAGCCCTGTGAACCACCACCGGTATACGATGCTTTCTCGCCAGCGCCGATCGTGTATTTCTCATGGCGCGCTTCGGCGCCTACGGCCACCGTCAGCGGCCCCGTAAAGTAAGCGACGGGAAATTCGCGCGCCGCGTCGAGATTCAAGACGGTCTGTTCATTTTTCAGCGAGCCCACATAGAAGTGCGTGGGACTGGCGGCAGCCAGGTCGAAATTGACGGTATTGTCGAGCTCCAGCTTGAACTTGTTGCTGCCGTAATTCAGGCTGGCATCCCAGCGCCAGCCGGCCGCCTCGCCGCGCAAGCCCGTCACCAGCGACTGGTCGGTCAGGGTACTGTTTTGGATCGGCAAGAAGCCTTCGGGGAAGATCGACGAGCGCGTGACGTAGTCCCCTTTTTCATTCTTCACCAGACCTGCGCGCCAGGTGGCGCCGGCCGAGGTGTCGCGCTGGCCGTAACCGCCGAAGGCATACCAGTCCAGGTTGTCGCTGAGATGGTATTCGCTGTTGATGAAGACGGTAGCCGGTTTGCTCTCGGCATCGCCATAGCGCAGGTTGACCTGGCCATAGCGCGGTTCCAGCGGGTTGCTGAAATCGCGGCCGGCACGGTTGGTCGGACCGCGATCTGCCACTTCCGCCGAGATGCGTACCCAGCCGTCGTCGCTCAGGGCAAAGCCGGCCGAACCCTTGATGGATTTTTGCTTGCCGTCGCGCTCCTGTGTCTGGCCATAGCCCACTTCGATATCGCCGCCGGCGGCGCCTTTTTTCAGGATGATGTTGATCACGCCGGCAATCGCGTCGGAACCGTACTGGGCCGCCGCGCCATCGCGCAGCACTTCCACGTGGTCGATGGCGGCCAGGGGAATGGCATTCAGGTCGACGGGCGCCGAACCGCGGCCCAGGGTGCCGTTGACGTTGACGACGGCCGAGGTGTAGCGGCGCTTGCCGTTTACCAGCACCAGGGTCTGGTCGGGCGACAGGCCGCGCAGCTGGGCAGGGCGCACGGCGTCGCTGCCATCGGCACCCGTCGGACGGGGGAAGTTCATCGATGGCAGCAGGCGCGCCAGCACGGTGGCCAGTTCGGCCGAACCCGTGCTTTGCAGGTCGCGCGAGGTGAGGATGTCGATCGGCGACTCGGAATCGATGGTGCGGCGGTTCTTGGCGAAGGTGCCGGTGACCACCACCGATTGCAATTCACCTTCGGCCGGCAGCTCTTGCTGCGCTTGCGCCTGCATGGGCAGGCTGAAGCAGGCGATCAGGCTGGCGGCGATAACGGTTTTCACGGGGAGGGCGGGAATCTGGGAGCGGGCAGTGCTTGAACTCATCGACGATATCTCTTCGGTTGGTGGTTGCGCGAACCATGGCGGTCCGGTGATGCAATCAGATTAACAGTGGGCACTTGGCAGGCTTACGAATCGTTCTGTCTATCGATATGCAATAAATATCTGAAACACGCCAAAATGGCGCGAGTAGCGCATATGGCCTCGTATCCAGCATACGACCGGGCATGGCAAGGCCGCAATGCTGCACAGCAGTAAATTGTTAGCTGTTGTATAAATACGACTATGTGCGACGAGAGTGGGTAGTCTGGCGCTACGTTGCGTTGAGCTGCGCCGCCAGACGGAGGGCGTTTACTGTCCCGGATTCGGCAGGCTGGCGTGGATGGCGTCGACGGCAGCCACCAGTTCCGGCGACAAGATGACTTGATGGGCATCGATATTTTGCTGCAACTGCGCCACGCTGGTGGCGCCGATGATGGTCGAGGCCACGAACCAGCGCGTGTAGCACCAGGTCAGTGCCAGCTGCGCAGGCGTCAAGCCGTGCGCGCGGGCCAGCGCCGCATACTGGCTGGCTGCCGCGATGGTGGCGGGGCGCACGTAGCGGGGACTCCAGCCGGCCGGGAAGCGCGTCAGGCGGCCCTTGGCCTGCGGATCGTCGATGTATTTTGCCGTCAGCTGGCCGAACGCCAGCGGGCTGTAGGCCAGCAAGCTGACATTTTCCCGGTGGCAGGTTTCGTCGAGCAGGCTCGTCTCGAAATGGCGCGCCGTCAGGTTGTACAGGTTCTGGATGGACGCGATGCGGGGCAAGCCTTTCAGCTCGGCTTGCTTGATGTATTCGCACACACCCCACGATGATTCGTTCGACACGCCGATGTGGCCAATCTTGCCTTCCTCGACCAGCTTGCCCAGCACGGCCAGGGTATCCTCGATGGCGACCGAAGCGTGTTCCTTGCGCGGGTTGTACACGCTGGCGCCGAAGATGGGCAGGTTGCGGCTGGGCCAGTGCAACTGATACAGGTCGATGTGTTCCGTCTGCAGCCGGCGCAAGCTGTCTTCGACGGCGGCGCGGATGTTGGCCGCGTCGTGGTCCGTCTTGCCCTTGCGTATCCAGTGCATGCGCGAGTTCGGCCCGGCCACCTTGCTGGCCAGCACGATGTCGCTGCGCCTGCCGCTTTTCTTCAGCCAGCTGCCAATGTAGCGCTCGGTGCTGCCC
This sequence comes from Janthinobacterium lividum, assembly GCF_023509035.1. Lineage (NCBI taxonomy): Bacteria > Pseudomonadati > Pseudomonadota > Betaproteobacteria > Burkholderiales > Oxalobacteraceae > Janthinobacterium > Janthinobacterium lividum. The sequence continues at coordinate 2,323,664 of NZ_CP075583.1, forward strand.
TGCGTCTGGGCGCTGGCCATCACCGGATACATTTCTGCCGTGTCGATGAAGTTGATGCCCCGCTCGAGCGCGTAATCGAGCTGGCTGTGCGCTTCGGCTTCGCTATTTTGCTCGCCGAAGGTCATCGTGCCCAGGCAGATCCGGCTTACTTCCAGGCTGCTGGAACCCAGCTTGACCTTGTTGATCATTTCGCCTGTTTGCCGTGCAGCGCGCGCGCGCAATCCTTGATCAAGGCAGGACCGGCGTAAATCAGGCCGCTGTACAGCTGCACCAGCTGCGCGCCTGCCTCGAACTTGGCCACGGCGTCGCTGCCTTGCATGATGCCGCCCACGCCGATGATGGGCAGCGCGTCGCCCAGTTCCGCCTTCAGCAAACGGATGACATTGTTCGATAGTTCGAACACGGGCGCGCCCGACAGGCCGCCCGCTTCGGCGCCGTGCGGCATGCCTTCGACGGCGCTGCGCGACAGGGTCGTGTTGGTGGCGATGACGCCGTCGATCCGGTGGCGCGTGAGCGAGTCGGCTATGCTTTTCACCTGTTCTCCATCCATGTCCGGGGCGATTTTTAGGGCCAGCGGCACGTAGCGTTTGTGCTTGTCCGCCAGGCGCGCCTGCGCTTCCTTCAGTTGCGACAGCAGGGCGTCGAGTTCGGACGCGCCCTGCAGCTGGCGCAGGTTCTTGGTGTTCGGCGACGAGATGTTGACCGTCACATAGCTGGCGTAAGGGTAGACTTTTTCCAGACACAGCAAGTAGTCGTCGGCTGCCCGTTCGATGGGCGTGTCGGCGTTCTTGCCGATGTTCAGGCCCAGCACGCCGGCGCGGTTCTGGTAAAACTTCGACGCCTGCACGTTGGCGACAAAGGCGTCCACGCCGCCATTGTTAAAGCCCATGCGGTTGATGATGCCCTGCGCCTGCGGCAGGCGGAACATGCGCGGTTTCGGATTGCCCGCCTGCGCGCGCGGCGTGACGGTGCCCACTTCGATGGAGCCAAAACCCAGGTCGGCCAACGCATCGATGTAGGCGCCATCCTTGTCCAGGCCAGCGGCCAGGCCCACGGGATTGGGGAAGGTGATGCCCATCACCGTGCGCGGATCGGCTGCAGGTTTGCCGGCCAGCTTCGTCAGGCCCAGCGCGCCAGCGCGTTTCAGGGCAGGCAGGGTGAGATGGTGGGCCGCTTCGGCATCCATCGAAAACAGCAGCGGGCGGGCGAGGGAGTACAGGAATTTTTCAGACATGGGGCGCTTTGAGTAGGTGTGCGGGCCGCCGGGAAAGGCTGGCGGCGCGCGAAATAAGTGGCGTATTTTACCGTGTTCCACGCGGCTGCCGGGTGTATAGTTCTTGTTGGTTTAATGCAATATTGATTCGTTACCAATTCGCATTCGGCCTTGGACTTTCCTGTTTCTTCCCTGTTTTCTTTACTTCATAAGCGAGACATCGATTGAAAAAGACACGCATCCTGACCGCCATCGCGGCCGCCAGCGCACTGCTGCTGAGCCACCCGGCCCTGGCCCTGCCCAATACGCAAGACACCCGCATGCTGAGCGAACCGGCAGTCTCCAGCCGTCATATCGCCTTCATCTATGCGGGCGATGTATGGCTGTCGAACCTCGATGGCGGCGGCGCGCGGCGATTGACGTCGGACCTGGGCGACAAGTCCAATCCCGTTTTCTCGCCCGACGGCAGCCAGATCGCATATAGCGCCAACATCGATGGCAATGTCGACGTGTATGTGATCGCGGCGGCGGGCGGCGTGCCGCGCCGCCTGACCTTCCACCCGGGCGCGGACCTGGCGCAGTCGTTCACGCCCGATGGCCAGGCCGTGATGTTCACCTCGCCCCGCGCCGCCTTCAACAACCGCTTCCAGAAGCTGTTTACGGTACCGGTGGCGGGTGGCGTGGAAACCCAGCTGGAGATCCCGAACGCCTCGCGCGCCGCGTATTCGCCGGACGGCAAGCGCATCGCCTACAACCCCCTGATGCCCGCCTTCAAGCAGTGGAAGCGCTACCGGGGCGGCACCAATTCCTGGCTGTGGCTATTCTCGTCCAGCGACAAATCCATCGAGAAAATTCCCCAGCCCACCACGCGCTCGAACGACGTCGACCCCATTTGGCTGGGCGACACCGTGTACTTCCGCTCCGACCGCAACGGCGAATTCAACCTGTTTGCCTACGACGTCAAGACCAAGGCCGTGCGCCAGCTGACGCAGCACACGGATTTCCCCGTGCTGAACGCGTCGGCCGCGAACGGCACCATCGTCTACGAGCAGGCCGGCTACCTGCACTCGTTTGACATCGCCAGCGGCCGGGCGCACAAGCTGAGCATCGCCGTGGCCAGCGACCTGGGGCAGACGCGCCCCCGCTGGGTCAAGAATGCGAAATACATCCGCGACGCTTCGATTTCGCCGTCGGGCGCGCGCGTCGCCTTCGAATACCGGGGCGAGATCGTCACCATCCCCGCCGACAAGGGCGACGTGCGCAACCTGACGCAGACGGCCGGCGCCCACGAGCGCACGCCCATCTGGTCGCCCGATGGCCGCTCGGTCGCGTATTTTTCGGACGAGTCGGGCGAGTATGAATTGCATGTGCGGGCGCAGGATGGCAAGGGCGCCGTGAAGAAACTCAAGCTGAATGGCAGCGGCTTTTATGACAACGCCGTCTGGTCGCCCGACAGCAAGAAGATCGCGTTTGCCGACAATGGCTGGAGCATGTACGTGATCGACGTCGGCACGGGCAAGGTGCAGAAGGTCGCCACGGAACCGATGTATGGCGTCGACAAGAGCATGCGCGCCTCGTGGGCGCCCGATTCGCGCTGGCTGGCCTACACGCTCAATTCGCCCACCTACACGCGCAGCGCGTATATCTATTCCGTCGAGCAGAACAAGTCGATGCCCGTGACCGATGGCCTGTCCGACGTGGCCCAGCCCGTGTTCGACAAGAGCGGCAAGTACCTTTATTTCTTCGCTTCGACGAATGCAGGCCCCAGCAACAACTGGTTCTCGCAGCAGAATGAAGACAACCTGGTGACGCGCACCGTATGGATGGCCGTGCTGTGGCGCGATTTGCCGTCGCCGCTGATCAAGGAAAGCGACGAGGAAAAGGCCGCCAGCGTGGAGAGCAAGAAGGACACGGCGAAGGCGGAGCCGGAAGCGAAAAACGAGCCGAAGGTCGATCCGAAGACGGGTCGCGACGACCCGAAAGTGACCGTGGCGCCCGTGGCGCCGATCAGCATCGATTTCGACGGCATCGCCACGCGCATCGTCGACCTGCCGTTGCCGGCCGCGCAGTTCTCCAGCCTGACCGCCGGCGGCGCGGGGCAGATCTTTTTGCTGCGCGAAAGCGACGGCAAGAAGGCCGTGCAGCGCTTCGACCTGAAGGAGCGCAAGGCGGAAACCGTGGTGGCGGAAGCCGATGATTTCGAAGTGTCGGCCGATGGCAAGAAGCTGCTGTACCGCCAGAAGGACAACTGGGCCATGGGTTCGGCCACGGGCAAGCTGCTGGCGCCCGGCGAAGGCAAGATCAAGGTCGACGCCATCGAAGTGAAGGCCGATCCGCGCGCCGAGTGGACGCAGATTTTCAACGAGGTGTGGCGCATCAACCGCGATTACTTTTATGATCCGGGCATGCATGGCGTGGACTGGAAGGCCATGCGCGACAAGTACGCCGTCTTCCTGCCCGAGCTGTCCAGCCGCGCCGACCTGAACCGCTTGATTCAGTGGATGTGCAGCGAACTGGCAGTGGGCCACCACCGCGGCGGCGGCGGCGACGATTTTATCGACGCGAAGAAGGTGCCGGGGGGCTTGCTGGGCGCCGATTATGACGTGAGCAACGGTCATTACCGCTTCAAGAAAGTGTATGGCGGCTTGAACTGGAATCCGGCCCTGCGCGCGCCGCTGACGGAGCCGGGCCTGAACGTCAAGGCGGGTGAATACCTGCTGGCCGTCGACAGCCGCCCTTTGCTGCCTCCGACGAATATCTACAGCGCCTTCGAGAACACGGCCGGCAAGGCGATCGACCTCACTGTGGGGCCATCGGCCGATGGCAAGGGCGCGCGCACGATTACCGTGGTGCCCGTGCCCACCGAGGATGCCTTGCGCAACCGCGACTGGATCGAAGGCAATATGCGCAAGGTCAATGCGGCCACCGGCGGCAAGGTGGCGTACGTGTACGTGCCCAATACGGCGGGCCTGGGCCACACCTACTTCAAGCGTTATTTCTTCCCGCAGGCGGACAAGCAGGCGATCATCGTCGACGAGCGTTTTAATGGCGGCGGCAGCGTGGCCGATTACTACATCGAGATACTGCAGAAGAAGGAAATCGCCTGGTGGACCATGCGTTATGGCGCCGACATGAAGACGCCGTCCGCTTCGATCCAGGGGCCGCGCGCCATGCTGATCGACGAGACGGCCGGTTCGGGTGGCGACCTGCTGCCGTGGATGTTCCGCAAAAATAACATGGGTCCGCTGATCGGCAAGGCCACCTGGGGCGGCCTGGTGGGCGTGCTGGGCTTCCCGGTGCTGATGGATGGCGGCTTCATCACGGCGCCGAACCTGGCGTTCTGGACGCGCGAGAATGGCTGGGGCGTGGAAAACGAAGGTGTGCCGCCCGATATCGAAGTCGAGCAAACGCCAGCCGACGTCATCGCCGGACGTGATCCGCAGCTGGAAAAGGCGATTGAGGTGATCCAGGCCGAACTGGCGAAGAACCCGCCCGCGCGGCCTGCACGTCCTGCGTTTCCGGACAAGAGCAAGTAAGCTGTAAGGCAGGCATGAAAAGAGGGGCGCAAGCCCCTTTTTTACAGGATCACCCACTGCCCCTTGATGCGTGCTTCCAGCGGCTTGAAGTTGATTTTATACGCCATCTTCGGGCTTTGCGCGATCCAGTAGCCCAGGTAGATGTAGGGCAGGCCCAGCTCGCGCGCCTGGGCGATTTGCCACAGCACGTTGTAGGTACCATACGAGGCGCCTGGCACGTCCGGGTCGAAGAAGGTGTAGACGGACGACAGGCCATCGGCCAGCACGTCGATGATGCTGACCATGCGCAGGATGCCTTCGGCATCGCGAAACTCCACCAGGCGCGTGTTGACCCGGCTTTGCAGTAAAAATTGCGCATACTGGTCGCGGCTGTCCTGGTCCATGCCACCGCCCGCGTGGCGCGTGCTCTGGTAGCGCAGGTACAGTTCGTAGTGCTCGTCGAGGAAGGACAGGGTGGCCACGCCCGCCTGCAGATCGGCGTGCCGGCTCCAGGCACGGCGCTGGTTGCGGTTGGGCGTGAAGGACTGCGTGACGACGCGCACGGGAATGCAGGCCTGGCAGCCGTCGCAATACGGCCGGTAGGTAAAAATGCCGCTGCGGCGAAAGCCGTTGCGCACCAGTTCCGAATACACGTCGCTGTTGATCAGGTGTGATGGCGTGGCGACCTGCGAGCGGGCCTGGCGGTCGTCCAGGTAGCTGCACGGGTAGGGCGCCGTCGTATAGAACTGCAGGGTGGCAAACGGTAGTTCGTTCAGGTGCGTCATGCTGATCCTGTCTGGTCTGTCCGCGGCAATGGAAGTCTGCGTGGAGATATCATAGCTTTTTTATGCCCGTGGTGCAGCATGCCAATCCGTGATTTGCTCTGCTTCAATGGCGACGCGTACATGGGCCAGGAAGTGCGCGCGCGAAATGGGCGCCGCGCCCAGCGAGGCCAGGTGTTTTGTTTCTTGCTGACAGTCAATCATGGCCACGCCGTGCGCGTGCAAAAAGCGCACCAGCTGCGCCAGCGCGATCTTCGAACCATCCGTCACGCGGGCGAACATCGATTCGCCATAGAACATGCGCCCGATCGACACGCCATACGCGCCGCCGACCAGTTCACCATCGAGCCACAGTTCCGACGAGTGCGCGTAGCCCAGCTTGTGCAAGCCTGTGTAGCCGGCGATGATTTCGTCGGAGATCCAGGTGCCCGGGCCATCCTTGCGCGGCGCCGCGCAGGCGCGCATGACGGCGTCGAAATCACCATCGAAGCGCAACTGCCAGCGCCCGTCCGTGGCGGCGCTGCGCTCGACCTTGCGGATCGCCTTGGCCAGGCTGTCGGACACCGTGAAGTCCTCCGTCATCAGCACCATGCGCGGATCGGTGCTCCACCACAGGATGGGCTGGCCTTCGGAAAACCAGGGGAAGATGCCGCGCCGGTAAGCGTCGAGCAGGCGCGCGGGCGACAGGTCGGCGCCGGCCGCCAGCAGGCCGGGCGCCTCGTCCGTCAGGGCGCGCGAGACGTCGGGAAACGGGGTGTGGGTGTCGAGCCAGGGAATCATGCGGCGTCAGAGGTGGCGGGTGATGGGGGCTTACTCTGCATCCGTGCGCGCCATCGGGCGCGTGATGTCGCCCGTATGGACACCGTAGCTGCCGCCTTCGCGGATTTTCACGCGGTCGGCAAAGAACAGTTCCAGGGTGGCGCGGATGGTGGGGAAGGCCAGGTCATCCCAGGGAATCTGCGCTTCCGTAAACAGCTGCACGTCCAGGCTTTCGATGCCCGGGGCGAAATCGAGGTCGCGCAGGCGCGCCAGATAGAACAGGTGCACCTGGTGCACGCGCTGCACGTTCAGCAGCGAAAACAGGGGGCCCAGTTCGATATTCGCGCCCGCTTCCTCCACCGTTTCGCGCTCGGCCGCGTCGGAAGTCGTTTCATCGTTTTCCATGAAGCCGGCCGGCAGGGTCCAGTAGCCCAGGCGCGGTTCGATGGCGCGCTTGCACAGCAGCACCTGCAGCTGGCCATCTTCTTCCCAGACGGGAATCGAGCCGACCACCATTTTCGGGTTCTGGTAATGGATGGCGTCGCAGTTGGCGCAGACATAGCGCGGACGGTTGTCGCCTTCCGGAATGGACAGGCTGACTGGATGGGCGCATTCGGAGCAGAATTTCATGGGTGGACTTGGGAAAATGGGTGTCTAGTGTAACGCTTACTGTACACCGATTGCGCGCGGCGTGATGGGCGGACACAATGTCAGCTGGCAGTTGATCGAACTTTTTCACGCACTTTTAATTTAATGGCTCTATTACAGTCGAAGTTGAGATAGCTATTGCCTAAGCCACCCGTTTGCGCTTATAATTCGAGTGCGGGGTGGAGCAGTCTGGCAGCTCGTCGGGCTCATAACCCGAAGGTCACAGGTTCAAATCCTGTCCCCGCAACCAATACCTGAAAGCCGCTGACTCTTGAAAAAGATCAGCGGCTTTTTTCATTGCCAGTCAAAGCTAAACCCCGCAAGGCGGGGCGCGAATGACATTGTCAAATCATGCCCTTTACGCCGCGCAACAATCTGGTATATAATTCTGCTGCGGGGTGGAGCAGTCTGGCAGCTCGTCGGGCTCATAACCCGAAGGTCACAGGTTCAAATCCTGTCCCCGCAACCAATTCGAAGCCGCTGGTTCCTCGCAAGAGGGCCAGCGGTTTTTTCGTTCTACGGCGCTTTTTCTTGGGGCACTTGGCGCGCATACACGATCAGCCGCAAATGGCGGTCCGCATCGATTGTCAGCGAGGTGTGCTCATAGGCGACCTGCTCGCCGTCGATTGTCAGGCGGCGCACTCCTGCACACGGCGCATGCACGTCGTGGCGGCGCCACCATAGCTTGAATTCGGGCGACACTTTTTCCAGTTCCTCCACCAGCGCGTGAATATCGGCTTCCTGCGTGGCGCGCGCGTAGTCGCGGCGAAAGCTCGACAGCATCAGCGGCGCCTGCTCTTCCCAGGCCGTGAAGCGTGACCGCAGCAGCGGGTCGGTAAATAGCAGCCACAGCAGGTTGCGGCGCGATGCAGCATGCGCGCCGAAGCCAAACAGGGCGTCCGCGCCCGCATTGAACGCCAGCACGTCCCAGCGCAGGTTGAGCACATACGCCGGATGCACCAGTTCGTGCATCAAGCGGCGCACCGGCGGCGGCACCACGCAAAACGTCTTGCCCTCTTCGGCCGGCGGACGCGCATGCGCCAGCAGGAACAGGTGGCGCCGTTCGCCCGCGTCCAGTTTCAGCACTTCGGCCAGCTTGTCGAGAAAGGCGCTGGAGACGCCGATGTCGCGCCCCTGCTCCAGCCAGGTGTACCAGGTCAGCCCCACCCCAGCCAGCGCCGCCACTTCTTCGCGGCGTAAGCCGGGCGTCCTGCGCCGCCCGCCGCCGGGCAAGCCCACGTCTTCGGGGGACAGCCGCGCGCGCCGCGCCTGCAGGTAGGCGGCCAGTTCGTGGCGGGTGCGGGCCAAAGTGCGCATGGTGCTGCCTTTCCGGTGAAGCTGTTGCTATCAGTAATAGCATAAACAGTTAAATTGTAATTGTTTATATTGTATTCCAAAATGCCTGCTTTCTTCCCGAAAGCTTGCCCATGTCTGACTATTCTTCCTCCAGTGGCCTCGCGCCTGCCACTACCACGCTGCCTGCCACCGTCTACCTGATCGCCGTGGGGGCGTTCGCGCTGGGCATGGCGTCGTATGTGACGGCGGGCCTGATGCCGATGATCGCCGGTGCGTTTTCAATTTCCCTGGCGATGGCCGCGCAGCTGGTGACGGCGTTTTACCTTGGCCTATGGCCTCGGTTCGCCGCTTGTCGTGGCCTTGCTGCCGGCGCGCGCGCAGCGCTCCGGCCTCTTGATCGCCCTGGCCGTGTTCGTGCTGGCGAACGGGGCCAGCGCGCTGGCGCTCGGTTTCAGCAGTTTGCTGGCATGGCGCGCCATCGCCGGCATCGGGGCCGGTGTCTATCTGGCGCTGGGCATCGCGGCGGCGGCGGGCGTATCGGCGGCGCCGCAACGGGGCAAGGCCATCGGCGTGATCATGGGCGGCATGGCTGGCGGCACGGTGCTGGGCGTACCCTTGAGTTTGCTGCTTGCGCAGCAGTTGGGCTGGGCCGCGGCCCTGTGGCTGGTCGCCGTGCTGGGCGCGCTGGCGCTGGCGGGCTTGCTGTGGAAGCTGCCCGCGCTGCCAGTGGCGCCGGCCATCTCACTGCGCCGCAAGCTGGCCTTGCTGGCCGATGGGCAGGTGCTGGCCATCTTGCTGGTGTCGCTGCTGGCGGCCGTCGCCAGCCTGGGCATGTACACGTTTGTTGCGCCGCTGCTGGCATGGTCCGCGCACGGCGTAGCGATTTCCGCTACGCCCTTCCTGTGGGCGTGGGGCGTGGGGGGATCGTTGGCAGCGTGCTGGTCGGGCCATGGGCGGACAAGGTGGCGGCGCCGAAACTGACCTGTTTCATCTTGCTGCTGCTGGCGCTGGCCCTGTGCGCGCTGCCGCTGGCGGCCGCCTGGTCGGCGTGGCTGATGCTGGCGCCAATTGCGCTGTGGGGCGCGGCTGGCTGGGCCCTGCAAGTGCCGCAAAACCAGCAACTGCTGGCCGTGCGCGCGCGGCAGGGCGACGGCAACCTGGCCATCGCCCTCAACGAATCGGCGCTGTACCTGGGCAGCGCCATCGGCGCAGCCGCAGGCGGCCTGCTGCTCCTGCTCAACTGGCCCATGTGGCTGCTGGCGGCGGCCGCCGCCTTTGTCGCCGCCGCAGCGCTGCTGCTGCAGTTGCCTGCTGCGCGGCGCTCCTAGGCTTTCTTCGCCAGTTGCATGCCGACGGGCAGGGCGCGGATGCGCTTGCCCGTGGCGGCGAAGATGGCGTTGCACAGGGCCGGGGCGATGGGCGGCGTGGCCGGTTCACCCACGCCGCCCAGCTCCATGTCCAGGGTGCCCGGCACCAGGTGCGTGTGGATGACGCGCGGCGCGTCGGCGGCGCGCAGCACGGCGTAGTCGTGGAAATTGCTTTGCTCGACCCGGCCATTCTTGAAACTGATCTCGCCGCTCATGGCCAGGGACAGGCCCATGATGCAGGCGCCCTCGATCTGCGAGCGCACGCGGTCCGGGTTGATCTGCGGTCCGCAATCCATGGCGATATCGACCCTGGGCACGATGACTTCGCCCGCCGCATTGATCTCCACTTCGATCACGGCCGCCACATAGGTGACAAAGCTGTAGGACACGGCCAGGCCCAGTCCCCGTCCCTTGGGTAGCTTGCGGCCCCAGCCCGCCTTGGCTGTCGCCAGTTCGATCACGTGGCGCATGCGGCCTATGTCGACCGGATACTTCGCAGGGTCTTCGCCATAGTTCCAGCCATCGGACAGATCGGCCGGGTTGATCTTGCGCGCAGGACCCAGCAGTGCCAGCAAGTAGTCGCGATGGTCCTTCTTCGCCGCATGCGCCAGTTCGGCCGTGAACGACTGGATGGCAAACGCGTGCGGGATATTCGACACGGAGCGGAACCAGCCGATGCGCGTGTGGGCCGGCACCTCGGGCACTTCGACGCGGATGTTCGCAATGGCGAACGGCACGTTGATGGCCGACATGCCCAGCTCGAACGGCGCCTGCTTGTTCGCGCCGGCGGCAAAGGTCGAGGTGATGGTGGGCGCGGCCGTGCGGTGCAGCCAGGCCGTCGGCATGCCTTTCGCGTCGAGCGACGCTTCCAGCCGTTCGACGGACACCGTGTGCAGGTAGTCGTGCTGCAGGTCGTCGTCGCGCGTCCACGTCAGCTTGACGGGCGCGCCATCCATGGCTTTCGACAGCAGCGCCGCCTCGACGGCGAAATCGGGTTTCGATTTGCGCCCGAAGCCGCCACCGAGCAGGGTCACGTGGACGGTCACGTCGTCATACTCCAGGCCCAGGGCCTTGGCCACGTTGCTGCGCGTCGCTTGCGGCGCCTGCACGCAGGCCCACACTTCGGCCTTGCCGTTGGCGATGCGCACGGTGGCGGCGGGCGGCTCCATGGTGGCGTGGGCCAGGTGGGGCAGATAGTATTCGGCGCTGAATTTGCGCGCGGCGGGAGCGGCGGCCAGGGTGGCTACCGTCTTGCCCTGGTCGCGCGCGCGGGGCTGGCCGGCTGGCGCACGGCCGCTTCCAGCGTCTTGCGGAAGGCCTTCGAATCGTAGCCGCCGTTCGGGCCATCTTCCCATTCCAGCACCAGCGCTTCGCGGCCCTTGATGGCGGCCCAGGTGTTGCTGGCGATGACGGCCACGCCGCCCAGCGGGTTGAACATGGCCGGTGGCGGACTGCCTGCCAGTTCGACGATGCGCAGCACGCCCGGCACCTTCAGGGCCGCCGTCTTGTCCACGTTTTTCAGCTTGCCGCCAAATACGGGAGGGCGGGCGATGACGGCATACGCCATGCCATCGAGGCGCGTGTCGATGCCGAAGTGGGTGTTGCCCGTGACAATGTCATGCAGGTCGATGCCGCGCGTGCTGGTTTGCCCGATGTAGCGCAGTTCGCCCGCCGTTTTCAGGCTGATGCGCGCGCGCGGCGGCACCGGCAATTTGGCCGCTTCTTCGGCCAGTGCACCGAAGGACAGCGAGCGCCCGCTAGCCGCATGCACGACCGTATGGTTGGCGGCTTTGACTTCCGTCACGGGCACGTCCCAGCGCACGGCGGCCGCCGTTTCCAGCATCAGGCGCGCCGTGGCACCCACGTGGCGCATGGCGCGGAACGAGTGGCGCATGCTGCGCGAACCGTCCGTATCCTGGCTGCCGTAGCGCGCTTCGTCGGCGGGCGCCTGCTGTACGCGCACCTGCGTCCAGTCGGCGCCCAGTTCATCGGCCGCCACCATCGGCAGGCTGGTGCGGATGCCCTGGCCCATTTCGGAGCGGTGCGCCACGATGGTGACGATGCCGTCGGCACCGACCGACAGGAAGACCAGGATGTCGTCGACCACGCCGCCAGCCATCTTGTCGCCGCCGTATTTGACGGCGTCGGCAGCCATCACGAGGCCGGAAGGGCCGGCCACCAGGGTCAGGCCGGCCAGCGCGCCGGCGGCCTTGAGCCAGTTGCGCCGCGCAGGCGAATGTGCGGCAGGAGTGTCATGCATGCTCATTTGGCCGCTCCTTTCGCGTTGATGCTGGTCGCTGCCTGCTTGATGGCCGCGTGGATGCGCGTATAGGTGCCGCAGCGGCAGATATTGCCGCTCATCGCTTCGCGGATTTGCTTGTCGTTCGGCGCCGGCGTCTTGTGCAGCAGGGCCGTGGCCGACATGATCTGCCCGGCCTGACAGTAACCGCATTGGGGCACGCCGTGTTCCTGCCAGGCTTGTTGCAGGGCCAGGCCGACCTTGTCTTCGCCCACCGCTTCGATGGTGGTGATTTTCTTGCCGGCGGCGGCCGATACTGGCGTCACGCAGGAGCGGATGGCGTCGCCATCGAGGTGCACGGTGCAGGCGCCGCACAGGGCCATGCCGCAGCCGAATTTGGTGCCGGTCATGCCCAGTTCGTCGCGCAGGGCCCACAGCAGGGGTGTGTCTTCAGGCAGGGCAAGGTCGTGCTGCTTGCCATTGATGGTCAGGGTCGTCATGTTTATTCCTCGGGGTGGGGATGGTGCGGGGAAGCGCGACGGCCATCCGCCATACGGATGAGCTCATCAGTATGGGATGGTAGCACCAGCCGCCATGCGCTGCAGGGAGTGGGGCCGGTGGCGGCCGCCGGGTGCCACCACGTCGACCTGTTTCAGCGTGCCTGCTCCAGCTGCGCATACACGACGTCGGCGATCTTGCCCAGCGCCTGTTTGGGCAGGCTCGCCGAGAGGGCGTAACCGAGCTGGCCGTCAATCCAGTAAAACACGCTCAAGTCCTTTTCCTGCGTGTAGCGGAAAGCCGTTTCCTGCCTGCCGGCCCGCTCCTTGGCCACATACAGGGTCAGGCGCTGGCCTTTGCCATCCTCATACATGAATTGCGCCACGGGGCCGTCGCCATCGCCGGGCAGCAAGCGGCCGCCGATCAGCTGATAGCCGAGCGGCGACAGCGCGGGCGGCTGCAGTTTCGTGCCCAGGCGTTTCGACAGCCATTGCACCAGGTGGGCCTCTTGTTCAACCCCCACTTCCACAGGGTGGCGCACTTCGGGCGTATAGACGGCGTGGGCGATGGCGGCGCTGCGCGCCAGGGAGATCGGGCTGGCGCTCACGCTGTCGCCGCCACGCAGCAGCCAGCCGCCCGCGCCGCCCGCGATGACCAGCAGGATAGCCGCTGCCGCCTGCATGGCGGGGCGTTGCCAGGCGCCGTACGCCGCCGGCGGGGCCGCCGCCTGCCGCAGCGCTGGCGGCACGGCTTCGTCCAGCACGGGGTCGAACAGGGCGCGTAATTGCCGGTTCTGCTCGCGCCACGCGTCCACCCTGGCGGCGTCCTCGGGATGCGCGCGCAGGTGGGCGTCGATGGCTGCGCGCTGTTCCTCGGGCAGGACGCCGTCTGCCAGGGCGTGCAATTGCGCTTCGCTGATGGCTTGCGTTGTCATTTCACGACTTTCAGGGTAGGGGCGCCGCCGCCCTGGCTGCCGGCCGGACGGCCGTCGAGCAATGCGCGCAGCCGGTCGCGCCCGCGCGACAAACGCGACATGACGGTGCCGACGGGGATGTCCAGGGTGGCCGCCACCTGCTCATACGGCATCTGTTCGAGCGCGACGAGCAGGATGACTTCGCGCTGCCCCAGAGGCAAACGGGCCAGCGCCGCATCCATCTCGCCGATGGCGATAGCCTGTCCTGGTGCGTGTTCGGGCGCGGGTAGCAGGGCGTCGTCGTCGAGCGCCTGCAGCGCCAGGCCGGGGCGGCGCAATTGATCCACGTGCAGGTTGTGCATGATGGAAAACAGCCAGGGCCGCATCTCGGCGCCGCGCTGCCACTGGTCGAACTTGCGCCAGGCCCGCTCCACGGTGTCCTGCACCAGGTCGTCAGCATGCACGGCGCCAACCAGCGCGCGCGCATAGCGGCGCAGGCCGGGCAGGCAGGCTTGCAGCTGGCGGCTGTGCTCTTGCGTGGTCATCGTGGCGGCGGGATGGGGCGGGTAGCTTAAGGCTTGACGACGTGCCACACGTTCTTGAAATTGTCGCCGGCCACGTCGCCCGGCTTCTTGTCTTCCTTGTACAGGTACAGGGGCTTGCCCTTGTAGGTCAGCTGCATGGCGCCGTTGTCCTCGCGCTTGATGCTGCCATACGGGGCGGCGGGCGCCGCTTCGGTGGCGATGACGGCGGGCCAGGCCGCCAGGCAACCGCCGCTGCAGGCGCTCTTGCCGCTGTCGGCGACATCCTTGTCGAACACATACACGGTCATGCCTGTGGCGTTGACCAGCATGCCGTTGGCGGGCATGACGTCGGCGGCGAAAGCCAGCGGGGCGGACATGGCGGCAAAAAGGGCGGTGGCGGCAAAAGTGGTAAAGCGCATGATGGTCTCCTTGAGGTTTTGAGGGCTTGCAAGGGATAGACGCATGCCGTCCGCCGTTTATTCCCTGGCAGGTAAAATATTTTTTTCCGGCGCGTGCAGGCTGGCCCACAGGTGGGCGGCCGCCATGGTGCGGTGCGGCGCGTACTGACGCAGCCACTGCTCCGTGCGCGCCATGTCCGGTTTTACGTCTTCGCCGAGCAGCTTTTGCAGGGCGGCGCGGATGGCCACGTCGCCGTGCAGCGAGCAGTCGGCATAGCCGTAGCCGCGCAGCAGCGCGTAGTTGACGGTCCACGGGCCGATGCCCTTCACGGCAAGCAGCGCTTGCGAAATGGCTGCCACGTCGCCGGAGGGAGGCAGCTCCAGCGACAACTCCCCGTCGTTGACGAGGTGCGCCAGGCGCAGCACGGTTTCCGCCTTGGCGCGCGAGAATTTGCGGCTGGTCAGATCGTCGATCGCCAGCTCGGCCACGTCGCGCGCCTCCGGGTAACACCACAGGCCGCTGCCGTGCCGGCGTCCCGCCTGCAAAATGAAGGTGCGGCGCAGAGATATGGCGAACGGCAGGTTGATCTGCTGGCCGATGATGGCCCAGGTCAGCGCCTCGAACGGGCTGGCCGATTGCACGATGCGCAGGCCCGGATTGACGCGGACCAAAGGCGCCAGCAGCGGGTCGGCGGCGGCCAGTTGCGCAAACGGCTGCGGGTCGATGCGCAGGCCGAGGATGTTAAGGAGGGCGCCGTGCAGCGGCGTTTGAAGGTCGGCATTGTCATCGCCATCGATGTCTGCCTGGCAGATGGCAGCATCCTGCGTGAAGGCGACGTCCAGTACTACGGGTATGCCGGCAAGCAGGATGCCCTTGCGCAGGCCTGTTGGCGTGACTTGTTCGGCCACGGCCTCCGCATCACGGCTGTGGAAGGCGATGACATCGTCGCGGCGGTAGCCGGCGGGCAGGGGGAGGGTCCAGTGCAGCAGGGTCATGGTGGGCCAAAGTCAGGGACGGTATCAGGGAGGCGATGCGGGCGCACCGCGTTTCTTGCTGTTGTCTTTAACGCGCGCAGATGTCGGTGCCGGGCGGGCTCAGGGCCGCCGCGTGCTGGATCTGCAGCGCGTCGGGCACGCCGTTTTTCACGGCCGTCAGTTCGGCCAGGATGGAAATGGCGATTTCGGCCGGCGTCTTGCTGCCGATGTACAGGCCGATGGGGCCGTGCAGGCGCGCCAGCTGTTCCGCGCTGACGTCGAACTGCAGCAGCCGCTCGCGGCGCTTGGCATTGTTGGCGCGCGAACCGATGGCGCCTACGTAAAACGCAGGGGACTTGAGCGCTTCCATCAGGGCCAGGTCATCGAGCTTGGGATCGTGCGTGAGGGCGACGACGGCGCTGCGGCTGTCGAGCTTTAATTCCAGTACGAGATCGTCGGGCATGGCGTGCAGCAGGGGCACGCCCGGCACGTTCCAGCCGCCCCGGTATTCTTCGCGCGGGTCGCAGACGATGACGTGGTAATCCATGGCCGTGGCGATTTGCGCCACGAAGCGCGACAGCTGGCTGGCGCCGATGATCAGCAAGCGCCAGCGCGGGCCGTGCTGCGTGGTGAGCGCGCCGTCTTCCAGGGCCAGCACGGCGCCCGGCGCGGCGCGCCGCAGGGTGACGGCGCCGCTGCGCAGGTCGAGGCGGCGCTCGACCAGTTCATGCGCATCCAGGCGCGCCAGCAGTTCGGCCACGCGGCTGCCCGCATGCAGCGGTTCGATGGCCAGTTCGATGGTGCCGCCGCAGGGCAGGCCGAAGCGGTGCGCCTCGTCGGCGCTGATGCCGTAGCTGACGATTTCCGGCTGCGTGCGCATGATGCCATGCACGCGCACGGTGTCGATCAAATCATCTTCGATACAGCCGCCGGAGACGGAACCGACCACCGTGCCATCGTCGCAGATGGCCAGGGTGGCGCCCACGGGGCGGGGGCTGGAACCCCAGGTCTTGATGACGGTGACGAGTTCGCAGCGGTGGCCGGCGGCAAGCCAGGCGGCGCTGGTTTTCAGAACTTCAAGGTCGATGCTGTCCATGGCGCGCGCTGGTTACATGCCGCATGTTTGCGGCAAAGTATGGAATAGTATTCAAGATTGTGGATATACTACCTGTTCCACCACCCTGCGGAGAATTTTCATGTCAAATGAAGTCAAGACGCAAGAAGAGGGTATTCCCAAGTTCGGCAAGCTGCTCATTGTGCTGTTTTTAGCCGTGGTGTTCTGCGGCGCCCTAACCTGGATCATGGGCACTTACTTTCCGAATTTCCCCGGCGCCTGAGCAAACCTGCTGCATCAGGCGCCTTTGGCATTTAAGGTTTCAGCGGCTTCTTCGCCGCCTGCTTGGCGCGCACGTCGGTGACGGCGCGGTTGATGGCCGCCATGCGCGAGTTGGTGCCCGGATGCAGGGCCGTGTAGCCATTGGCGACCGTGGCCGGCACTTGCGTGGCCAGGCGCTGCCAGAAGCGGGCGGCGTTGTCGACGTTGTAGCCGGCGCGCGCCAGCAGGTAGATGGCCAGGGTGTCGGCCTGCACGTCGAGTTCCTGCGGCATGGCCTTGATGCCGGCGGCGCCCGTCAGCATTGACACGTCGGGCTGCACGGCGCCCAGGCT
Organism: Janthinobacterium lividum; assembly: GCF_023509035.1. NCBI lineage: Bacteria > Pseudomonadati > Pseudomonadota > Betaproteobacteria > Burkholderiales > Oxalobacteraceae > Janthinobacterium > Janthinobacterium lividum. Next base: position 2,340,459 of record NZ_CP075583.1, read on the forward strand.
GTCGATGATGCTGCCGGCCGTACCTGCCGTGCGCTGGCTGCGCGCGTGGTCGAGGATATTGTGCGCCATTTCGCGGGCGATCACGAAGGCGATGCCTTCGTCGTTTTGCGCCGCATTGACCATGCCGCGCGTGAGCATGATGCGCGCGCCGTCCGAGTAGGCGTTGATATTGTCCGCATTGCCCAGGGCGACGCGGAAGGCGCAGGCGCGCGTGACGGGAATTTTGAGGTCCTGCTGCTGGCCATCGCGGGCGATGGTCATGTTCAGGCTCGCGCTTTTCGAGGCCAGCGGGCCGACGATGGCGCCGAACGGACCTTCCGCTTTCGGGCCGGCCGGCAGCGGCTTGCCTTCGGCAGCCAGCAAGCCGTCGCCCTTGCGCAAGCCGGCGCGGGCGGCGCCGCTGCCAGGCAAGACGCCAGACACTTGCATTTGTTCGCCGTAGCCGAGCGCCGCCTGCGCCGCATCGGCATAGATGCCAGGGTAGGAATACTTATTCTGCGCCGTAAAGCCCAGCAAGTTGCGTGCATACGTCTTGCACAGGTCCGCATTGTTGATCAGCAGGGGCGCCGAGACTTTCGACAGGCGGTCCTGCAGCGCCACCATCTTCACCAGCTCTTCCTGCGCCGTTTTTTGCTGCGCCGTCGGCGCAGGCGCATCGGGCGCCGGCACGACGTTGAACGGGCCGCTGACATTCGTCGTCGGCGTGGTGCAGCCGGCCAGAATGGCCGCGCCGGCCAACAGGAGTGGAGTGGCCAATCGGCGCAGCGAAGTCGGGGCTGGGATCAGATGGCGGAAACCTGGCATAAGAAAATCCTTAATGTTTGCCGGTGCTGCCGAAACCGCCAACACCGCGTTCGCTGTCGCCGAATTCTTCGACGACGTTAAAGCCCACTTGCAGCACCGGCACGATAATCAGTTGCGCCAGGCGTTCCATGGGATTGAGCGTGAAAGCGCTCTGGCCCCGGTTCCAGGTCGATACCATCAGCTGGCCCTGGTAATCGGAATCGATCAAGCCTACCAGATTCCCCAGGACGATGCCGTTTTTGTGGCCCATGCCGCTGCGCGGCAAGATCATGGCCGCATATGACGGGTCGCCGATGTGGATAGCCAGGCCGGTGGGAATGAGCACGGTCTGGCCAGCTTCGATGGTGATGGCCTCGTCTATGCAGGCGCGCAGGTCCAGGCCGGCGCTGCCGGGCGTGGCGTAGGCTGGCAGCAGTTCTTTCATGCGGGCGTCGAGGATCTTGATGTCGATATTTTTCATTAATCTAACTAACTAAGCTAAGTCGTATAAAGGGTTACTTGAGGAGCGAATTTTTTGCCAGGCGTTTCGAGATTTCCGAAATCAGCTGGCGCGCCAGGTTCAGTTTCGAGGCGCGCGGCAGCACGGTATGGCCTTCCTCGTCGAACAGGATAATGGTGTTGTCGTCCTGGCCAAACGTGTTCTGGCCGATATTGCCGACCAGCAGAGGGATGCCCTTCTTTTCGCGCTTGGTCGAGCCGAATTCCACGAGGTTTTCCGATTCGGCGGCAAAGCCGACGCAATACGGATAGCCGGCCAGGTTGGTGCGCGCCGCCACGGTGGCCAGGATGTCGGGGTTTTGCGCGAACTGCAGTTCGGGCACGGAGCCGTCAGCCTGCTTTTTCATCTTTTGTTCGCTGGCGTTGGCAACCCGCCAGTCGGCCACGGCGGCCACGGCAACGAAGACATGCTGGCCGTCGACGTGGGCCAGTACCGCATCATGCATCTGCTGCGCGCTTTGCACATCGATGCGGCGCACGCCGAATGGCGCGTCCAGGGCCGTGGGGCCGGAAATGAGCAGCACCTCGGCGCCCGCTTCGCGCGCCGCGCGTGCCACCGCATAGCCCATCTTGCCCGAGGACAGATTGGTGATGCCGCGCACGGGGTCGATGGCTTCGAAGGTGGGGCCAGCCGTGACCAGCACGCGCTTGCCCGCCAGGACTTTCGGCTGGAAGGCGGCGATCAGCTCCGTCAGCAGCTGTTCCGGTTCCAGCATGCGGCCCAGTCCCACTTCGCCGCACGCTTGTTCGCCGGCGGCCGGGCCAAACAGCTTGATGCCGTCGTCGCGCAGCTGCTGCACATTGCGCTGCGTGGCGGGGTTCTGCCACATCTCCACGTTCATCGCCGGCGCCACCAGCAGAGGCAGGTGGGCCGGGCGCGCCAGGCACAGGGTCGACAGCAGGTCATCGCACACGCCGTGCGCCAGTTTGCGCATAAAGTCGGCCGAACACGGGGCGATCAGGATGGCGTCTGCATGGCGCGTCAAATCGATATGCGCCATGTTGTTGTCGATGCGCGCATCCCACTGGCTCGTGTGCACGGGGTGACCCGACAGGGCCTGCATCGTGACGGCCGTGATGAAGTGGCTGGCCGCATCCGTCATCACCACTTGCACCGAGGCGCCGGCCTTTGTCAGCGCGCGGCACAGTTCCGCCGCCTTGTAGCAGGCGACGCCGCCCGAGAGTCCCAGGACGATTTTTTTGCCGGACAATTCCATGCCGTTCTCCTGCGTGTTTATTTGTTTACCCGGCGCAGTTCATCGATGATGAACAGGGCCGCGCCGATGCAGATGGCGCTGTCGGCGATATTGAAAGCGGGGAAATGGCCCCAGCTTTTCCAGTGGAAGTCGAGGAAGTCGACCACGTGGCCATACATCAGGCGGTCGATGGCGTTGCCCAGCGCGCCGCCGAGGATCAGCGCCAGGGCCCAGCAGAACATGCGCTGGCCAGCGTGCTTTTTCAGCAGATAGATGATGTAGATGGCGGCCGCCAGGGCGATGCCGGTGAAGAAATAGCGCTGCCAGCCACCCTGGTCGGACAGGAAGCTGAACGCGGCGCCCTTGTTATACGCGAGCACCAGGTTGAAATACGAGGTGATGACCATCTCTTGCGCATAGCGGAAGGTTTTCAGGATCGTGATCTTGGTGATCTGGTCGAACAGAATGACGATGGCGGCAATGCCCAGCCAGGGCACGAGCGACGAAGAAGATGACGATTTCGATGAAAAACGGTTTTTAGTGGCCATATTTTTCCAGGGAAGATAAAGCCGCCGCCTGTTGGCAGGCGGCGATTGGACTCAAAGCATACAACGGCGGGCAAAATCGTAGCGAGCGGCAGCGAGTTGTGGCCGAGACGCGCAGCTGTACTTTAGTACAGCGAGCATCGCAGGCCGCAAATCGCGACGCGCAGTAGATTTTGACGACGTTGTTTATGCGAAGCGGCGTTTCTCGCCCGCACCAAACAGGTTGCTGACGCAGCGGCCGCACAGGGTAGCATGCGCAGCGTCCGTGCCCACGTCGCTACGGTAGTGCCAGCAGCGCTCGCACTTCGGCGCCGTCGACGCGGCCACGACCACTTCCTCGGCTGCTTCGTCGGCCACTTCGGCCACGGTTGCCTGCGAGGTGATGAAAACGAACTTCAAGTCCTCGCCCAGGGTGGTCAACAGCTTGTACTTCATCGGCGCGGCCTTGATCGTCAGTTCCGCCTGCAGCGAGGAACCGATGGCGCCCGAGGTGCGCAAGTCTTCCAGCTGTTTCGTCACGTCCGTGCGCACGGCGCGCAGGGCCGTGTATTTCTCCAGCAGGTCGGCGGCATCCGCGACTTCCGGCAGTTGCCACCAGGTTTGCGTGAAGATGGTTTCATCGCTGGCGGCATACGCCTCCGCGCCGGCGAAGACGGCCCATGCTTCCTCCGCCGTGAACGACAGGGCCGGCGCCATCAGGCGCAGCAGGCTTTGCGTGATGTGCCACAGCGCCGTCTGCGCGGAACGGCGGGCATGCGACGTCAGGCCGGAGGTGTACAGGCGGTCCTTCAGGATGTCCAGGTAGAAGCCGCCCAGGTCTTCCGAGCAGTAGGTCTGCAGCTTTGACACCACCGGGTGGAATTCGTAGCGCGCGTAGTTGTTCTCGATCTGCTGCTGCAGCGAGGCCATGTTGGCCAGCGCATAGCGGTCGATTTCGAACATCTCTGCGACTGGCACGGCGTCCGTGGCCGGATTGAAGTCCGACGTGTTCGCCAGCAGGAAGCGCAGAGTGTTGCGGATGCGGCGGTACGATTCCGTCACGCGTTTCAGGATCTCGTCGGAGATCGACAGCTCGCCCGTGTAGTCGGTCGAGGCGATCCACAGGCGCAGGATGTCCGCGCCCAGGGTGTCCGAGATCTTTTGCGGCGCCAAGGTGTTCCCCAGCGATTTCGACATCTTCTTGCCTTCGCCATCGACCGTGAAGCCGTGCGTCAGCAGGGCTTTATACGGCGGACGGCCATTCAGCATGGACGACACGAGCAGGGACGAGTGGAACCAGCCGCGATGCTGGTCCGAGCCTTCCAGGTACAGGTCGGCCGGGAATTGCAGTTGCGTCGAATGCGAGCCGTGCGCTTGCGGGCCGCCCAGCACCGTCTGGTGCGTGGCGCCGGAATCGAACCACACGTCCAGCGTGTCCTTGTTCTTGGCGTAGATGGCCGCTTCGTCGCCGATCAGGTCCTGCAAGTCCAGCGCCTGCCATGCCTCGATGCCGTTCTTTTCGATCAGCTTGGCCACTTGCTCCAGCAGTTCCGGCGTGCGTGGATGCAGGTCGCCCGTTTCCTTGTGCACGATGAAGGCCATCGGCACGCCCCACTGGCGCTGGCGCGAGAGGGTCCAGTCAGGACGGTTGGCGATCATGCCGTGCAGGCGCGCCTGGCCCCAGTCCGGGAAGAATTCGGTGTCGGCGATGCCTTTCAAGGCCGTCTCGCGCAGGGTCGCGCCGCCGTCTTTCGGCGTCACGTCCATGCCTGCGAACCACTGCGAGGTGGCGCGGTAGATGATCGGCGTCTTATGGCGCCAGCAATGCATGTAGCTGTGGTCGAACATCTTGACTTCGAACAGCGCACCCGCTTCGCGCAAGGCGTTGCAGATCGGCTTCGACGCTTCCCAGATGGTCATGCCACCGAACAGGGGCAGGGTCGAGGCGAACTTGCCGTCGCCCATGACGGGCTTGATGATGTCGTCGTCCTTCATGCCGTGCGCCTTGCACGAGATGAAGTCGTCCAGGCCGTAGGCTGGCGCCGAGTGCACCACGCCCGTGCCGCTTTCCGTGGTCACGTATTCGGCCAGGTACAAAGGCGACAAGCGGTCATAGAAAGCGTCAGCCGCATGCAGCGGATGGCGGAAGCTGATGCCGGCCAGGGCCGCGCCGTCGCAGGTTGCGATCGTCGTGCCATCGAGCTTGAAGCGCGCCAGGCTGGCCACGACCAGGTCTTGCGCCAGGATCAGCAGCAGCGGCTGGCCATCGCGCTCGGCCTTCACCAGTGAATACTTCACTTCCGGATGCACGTTCAGCGCCTGGTTCGACGGGATGGTCCACGGCGTGGTGGTCCAGATGACGATGAAACCGTTATCGGTCGGCAGGGAAGGCAGGCCGAAGGCGGCCGCCAGTTTTTCCGGCTCGGCGAATTTGAACCCGACGTCGATGGCGGGATCGCGTTTTTCCGCGTATTCCACTTCCGCCTCGGCCAGCGCCGACTGGCAGTCGAAGCACCAGTTGACGGGTTTCAAGCCGCGATAGACATAGCCTTTTTCCAGCAGCTTGCCCAGCGCGCGCAATTCGTCCGCTTCATTGCCGTGCGCCATGGTCAGATACGGGTTGTCCCACTCGCCCAGCACGCCAAGGCGGATGAAATCCTTCTTCTGGCGCTCGACCTGCACGGTCGCGTAGGCGCGGGCTTTTTCCAGCACTTCGGCCGTCGGCAGATTCTTGCCGTGCAGTTTTTCGATCTGGATCTCGATCGGCATGCCGTGGCAATCCCAGCCAGGTACATACGGCGCGTCAAAGCCGGACAGCGAGCGCGACTTGACGACCATGTCTTTCAGGATCTTGTTGACGGCGTGGCCCAGGTGGATATCGCCATTCGCGTACGGCGGGCCGTCATGCAGGATGAATTTCGGACGGCCGGCGGCAGCCTTGCGCACGCGCTCGTAGATTTTTTTGTCTTGCCATTGCTGTACCCATTGCGGCTCGCGCTTGGCCATGTCGCCGCGCATCGGGAACGGGGTTTCCGTCATGTTGACCGGGTATTTGCTTTCAGGCTTCTTGTTCTGCTTGGGCGTGGCTGGCTTGTTTTGATCGGACATAATCTTCTTTAATAGTGTGGAGTATATTTTTGCAGCGGGTTTGCAGCGGCAAGTGCCGCCAGGCGGCGGAGTTGGCCGGCGTCAAATTCGGTCGGTGGCGGTAATGGCGCCGCTGCGCTGCTCAAAATAGGCGCGCGCCTGGTTCGAGTCGCGCTCGATGGCGGCCGTCAGGGTGGGCAAGTCGTCGTACTTTTCTTCATCGCGCAGCTTTTGCAGGAATTCCACGCGCACCAGCTTGCCGTAGCAGGACTGGGCGAAATCAAACAGATGCACTTCCAGCAAGACGCGGCCGCTGTCGTCGACGGTAGGGCGCACGCCCAGGCTGGCCACGGCGGGCAGCGGCTGCGGTCCCAGGCCGTGTACCTGCACGATGAAGACGCCCGACAGGGCGGGGCGGTGCGCCACGCGCAGGTTCAGGGTGGGGAAACCGAGGGTGCGGCCCAGCTTCTGGCCGTGGATCACATGGCCGGAGATGGCGTACGGATGGCCCAGCAACTGGGTCGCCAGCGGAAAATTCCCGTCGGCCAGCGCCAGGCGCACGGCGGACGAGGAGATGCGCGTGCTGCCGTTCATCACGGTAGGCAATGTTTCTACGTGGAAACCGTATTGGCGGCCCGCTTCCTGCAGCATGGCCACGTCGCCGGCGCGCCGGGCGCCATAGCAAAAGTCGTCGCCGACCATCAGCCATTTCACGTGCAAGCCGTCGACGAGGACTCTTTCCGTGAATTCCTGCGGCGTCAAGGCGGCGAACTGGGCGCTGAAATGCTCGACGACGACACGATCGATGCCGGCGTCGTCCAGCGATTGCAGCTTGTCGCGCAAGTTGGCGATGCGCTGTGGGGCTTTGGACAGGTCGCCCGCGCGCTGCGCGAAGAATTCGCGCGGGTGCGGTTCGAACGTCATCACGGCAGCTTCAATGCCGAGCTCGGTCGCAGCCTCGCGCACGCGCGCCAGCAAGGCCTGATGGCCGATGTGGACACCGTCAAAATTGCCGATGGTCAGAGCGCAAGGCGCTCGTGCCTGGGCATTGGGAAGTCCGCGGAATACCTTCATAGGAATCTGATGAAAAACTGTGCCAAAAGGGGGATTATACGGACTGTTTCAGGGATGCACACCCGGCAGGGCGGGCACGGGGCGAATTTCACTGCTGAAATAACAAAAAGCGTTGCCAGCAAGTGTGCTGGCAACGCTTTAGTATTGATTCAATACACTCTCAACGTCGAACCCAAGCGTAGCGAGCGGCAGTGATTTGTGGCCGAGAAGCGCAACCGTACTGTAGTACGGTGAGCATCACAGGCTGCAAAGCGCGACGCGCAGTAGCTTGGGTTCGATGTCAATTACTTGTTCATTAAGGTCCAGTAACGGGCCAGATCAGCCGCGCCATCCGTACCCTTGACGGCTTTGAGTGCCGTCGTAGCATTGGACTTCTTGCCGGCGTGAATGTAAGCGATGCCCAGATGCAGCTTGGCTTCTTCCGCATATTTGGCGGTGCCCAGTTTCATGGCGTCGTTCATCAAGCCCAGGCCCTTTTCAGCCTGGCCATCGTACACGAGGGCGAAGCCCAGCTTGCTCAAGCTGTCGGCATCCTTGTTCTTGACGTATTCCGCTTCCGACTTGGCGGCGCTGGCTTTCAGGTCGGCCTGGGTTTTCAGGGCCAGGTCTTTCAGGCGCTGGTGACGTGGTGCATCGGCGCCGGTGCCCAGTGCGCCTTTTTTGTAGCCTTGCTCGATGATGCTCAGCGCTTCGCCAGGATTGCCTGCTTGCAGGGCCAGTTGGCTGATTTCCATGTATTCGGAAGGCTTGCTGAACAGGCCGTTGGCCAGACGCAGGCGTTGGACATCCAGGCCCAGGCGTTGCGAGAAGCCAGGCTTACCCGAGACGCGGTTCAGCAGGTCGGCCCAGTAGCTGGTTTTCGGATAGCTCGATGCCAGTTTTTCCAGGGTGGCGACGTAGCCGGCCTTGTCGTTTTGCTTCAACTGGATGTTGGCCAGCATTTGCAGGCTTGCTTCCGAGTTGCCGCCGCGCGCTTGCAGCTCTTTCGCTGCTTCCGCGTAGTTGCCGCTGACATAGTAGGTCTGGATCAGCAGTTCGCGCATTTGCGCATCGTCGCGGTCTTTCAGCGAGCGTTTGATCCAGGTGATGGTATTTGGCCAATCCTTGGCGCGGTAGTACATGCCTGCCAGCGCTTGCGTGAATTTTGGCGCTTCGGCGGCGCTCAAGCGGCCGGAATTGATGACGGCTTCAAAGGCCTTGATGGCGGTGCCATTATCGCCGGAGGCAGCAGCGGCCGAGGCGCGCACGCGCTCGATCTGGTAGCTTTCAAAGGCAGTCTTGCCGCCGACGCTGTCAGCTTCGCGCAGCTTGGCCAGCGCTTCCTTGTTTTTGCCGCTGCTAGCGAGTTTTTGCGCTTCTTGCAATGGCTTGCCCACTTCGGCACGCACGGTGTCCGCGGCGTATGCCAGCGAGCCCAGGCCGATTACGGGAGTTGCTGCGGTAAAACCGATAGCGGCCATGACGAGGCCGAGATGAGCGAGACGAAACTTGGACATGAGAAAGTCTTTCAGTAAAAAGCGAATAGGCAGGAAGTCCTGCCTATTCGGATGTAAAGAGAACCTGATTGCTACAGCTTACTGGAATTGCTCGTTGCCGACCAGACCGATTTTGGTCACGCCCAGACGCTGCGCCGACGCCATCACACCGGCGACGACTTTATATTCCACCAGCTTGTTCGGACGCAAATGCACTTCCGGCTGGTCTGCTTGCGCAGCAACGTTGCTCAGCTTGGCTTCCAGCGAAGCACGGTCAGGAACGACCTGATTGTCCCACAGGATCGTGCCGTCAAAATCGACATCGATCGTGACGACCACTGGTTCGGTTGTCGGTGGCGGCGGGGTGCCGACCGGCATGTTCAAGTTCACCGAGTGGTTTTGCTTAGGAATCGTGATGATCAACATGATAATCAGCACCAGCATCACGTCGATGAGGGGCGTCATGTTCAGTTCCATCATTGGTTCCGGATCCGCGCCTGCTGCGCTTCCCGAACCGACATTCATACTCATAGTGTTTCCTTTAAGAAGTCCAACGAAGCACCGGGCGAAACTGCCGCCCGGTAAGCTTCTGGCAGTGGCGTCCCCAAGTTGCCGGGACGCCGCTGCCAGTCGCTATCAGCCCTTGTCAGGTGGTTCGGTGATGAAGCCGACCTTCTGGATCCCGGCACGTTGGGTCGTGTAAATAACCCGGCCGATCGATTCGTAGCGTGTTTCTTGGTCGCCACGAACGTGTACTTCCGGCTGCGGTACTTTCACTGCTTCAACTTTAAGATAATCGAACAACTCGTTCGTGTCTTTCAGTTTGGTCTGGCCCAGGTAGATCTCGCCGTCCTTGTTAACAACGATGTTAACGTTCTCTGGTTTGGTTTGCAGGGCTTGATTGGCCTCAATCGGCAGATCGATTTTCTGCAGCTTGAGGACAACCGGACTGGTGATCAAGAAAATGATCAGCAAAACCAACATGATGTCGACGAGCGGCGTCGTGTTGATTTCTGACATTACTTGATCTTCATCTCCGCTGTCGGAGCCGACGGACATCGACATGATTCTTATCCGATCTTTTTAGCGCCGGCAGCACGGCCAGCTTCGCTGGTCGACATTACGCCGGAAACCAGAACCGAGTGAACGTCGGCGCTGAACGAGCGGATGTCTTCCATTGCGGATTTGTTACGACGAACCAACCAGTTGTAACCCAGAACGGCAGGAACGGCGACCAGCAGACCGAAAGCGGTCATGATCAGTGCTTCACCAACTGGACCTGCAACTTTGTCGATCGATGCGTTACCGGTCATGCCGATAGCGGTCAGCGCGCCGTAAATACCCCACACGGTACCGAACAGACCGATAAACGGTGCGGTCGAACCAACGGTTGCCAGGAACGACAGGCCATCTTGCAGACGCGATTGGACTTTGTCCGAAGCGCGCTGGATCGACATCGTCACCCAGGTCGACAGATCGATTTGTTCCAGCAGGGCGCCGTCATGGTGAGCCGTTGCCTTGGTGCCCGATTCAGCGATGAAGCGGAATGGCGAGCCTTCGCTCAAGGTTGCCGAACCAGCAGCGATCGAAGGAGCTTTCCAGAATTTGGAAGCGGCTTCTTTAGCTTGCTTGAAGATCTTCATTTGATCCAGCAGCTTGGTGATGATGATGTACCAGCTGCCGATCGACATGATGGACAGGATGATCAGGGTGGCGCGTGGCACGAAACCGCCGTCCCATACTGCGGACAGGCCGAACGGGTTGTGCACTTCTTCGGTTTTGGCTGGAGCGGCTGCATCAGCGGCTGGAGTTGCTGCTGGAGCGGCGGCATCTGCAGCAACTGGTGCTGGTGCAGCGTCTGCCGCAGGAGCCGAAGCGGCAGCCGATGCTGGCGCGTCAGCGAATGCCGGAGCTGCTACCAGAGCGGTAGTAGCGGTAACGGACAACAGAACCGCGGCAAAAAATGCGGACAAACGGGTATTCTTAAACATGCTTCCTCCAAAATTAAAAATAACAGATCGCTGAACGTAATGACAACGAAATCATAGTGTGAGACAGGGGATAACTGTCTCGGGTTTTAATCCAGCGACCAAACGTATTGCATTTGCTGCCAGCCTTGTTCCGGCTTGCCGTCAACTGTTGCCGGCTTAAATGTACAGCGGCTGATACCTTGCACCGCGGCTTTGTCCAGGTCTCTGAAGCCGCTGGACTTCACGATCTTCGAATCAGCGACCTTGCCGTCTACACCGATCAGGAATGACAGTGTCACCACACCGGTTTCCTCATTGCGCTGCGACGACTTTGGATAAGCCGGTTTTTCGCAGACACTGAAGTCAACCACGGCCGGTGTACGCACCGATTTGGCTGGTCCAGGAGTTGGCGAAGGCTGTGCAGGCGGTGCTGGCGGTGCCAATACATTCGTGGCTGGCTTCACAGCAGTCGTATTTGCAATCACGTTCTGTTGTGGTGGCGGCTGCTGCACGTTCACCTCGACTGGCGGAATGAATGGCGGCGGTGGCGCCTTCATTTCTGGCGGCGGTGGTGGCGGTGGAAGATCCTTCGGTGGAGGCGGTTTGACTTCCTCGATAATCTTGGTTTCAACCGGTTCCATCATTTTGGTGACCAACCGCTTGCCCAAGCCCGTCGCGATCCCGTAAGCCGCGAGAACGTGCAGCAGGACAACGACAGTTATGCCTGTGTAGTTCTTGGGACTTTTCTCGTTCGAAAAATTCATGCCTGCTTTCTCCAAATACCATCTCTTGTCTTGCAACTGAACCCCAAAATGACGACACAAAGCTCCAGCCGTATCCGGGACGTCGCCGAATTATACATACGAATTCTTTATTTTACACAGATTTTTAACGCCTAAAACCGGTTAAATTTTTGGCGCTTTTGCGCCCTGAAAACGTACTTGCTTATGTCATCTTTGCACGCTTTCGGACAGAAAAAAAGGCGGTCTTATCGGTTTTTTACAGCCGTTTTGGGCGACCGCTGCTAAGTTCTCCGATGTGCCTATATGGCGGAATTATATTTCGTGATATTCAATATGGAAACTGCTAAATTTGGAGAAAAATCTTTCTTTTAGGAAATGTTTTGGCTCGGAACCAGACCACTTAGGCATCCTGGCGCACCAAACGGGTGCGGAAGGATCTTTATCCAGGTCAAAAAAAGCGCTCCCGGAGGCCGTTTCGACGCCGTCAAGCCATACTGAATTCCTATACAGGCATAGGATACGCTTATATTCTTGCTAAAATTATTGCCAAGACGTCTATATCAAGGCCGTGCCGGCGCATCGTCGCGCCGGTTGCGCTTCTCGCGCCGGCAATTCAAGGTGCCCAGGACCACCCCCTGCGGATCGACCGTATCGAGGTGCACATCGAAGCCCCACAGCCGTGCCACATGCTTGAGTACCTCGGCTGCCTGCTGGTTCAGCGGACGGCGCTGGAATTGCGTGTGGCGCAGGGTCAAGGCGCGGTCGTCGCGCGTATTCACGGACCAGACCTGGATGTTCGGCTCGCGGTTGCCCAGGTTGTACTGCTCGGCCAGTTGCTGGCGCACGTAGCGGTAGCCGGCATCGTCGTGGATGGCGGAAATGGCCAGTTTTTCATTCTTGTCGTCGTCGAGCACGGCAAAGAAGTGGAATTCGCGGATCAGCTGCGGCGACAAATACTGGGCGATAAAGCTTTCATCCTTGAAGTTGCGCATGGCGAAGTCCAGGCTCTTGCGCCAGTCGCTGCCGGCCATGTCGGGAAACCAGGCGCGGTCTTCGTCGGTCGGGTGCTCGCAGATGCGGCGGATGTCGCTCATCATGGCAAAACCCAGCGCATACGGGTTGATGCCGCTGTAATAGGGGCTGTCGATGGGCGGCTGGTAGACCACGTTGGTATGGCTTTTCAGAAATTCCATCATGAAGCCGTCGCCCACCACGCCTTCGTCATACAGCTGGTTCAATATCGTGTAGTGCCAGAAGGTGGCCCAGCCCTCGTTCATGACCTGGGTTTGCCGCTGCGGATAGAAGTACTGGGAAATCTTGCGCACGATGCGCACCATCTCGCGCTGCCACGGTTCCAGCAGCGGCGCATATTTTTCGATGAAGTACAGCAGGTTTTCTTCGGGTTCGGGCGGAAAGCGGGGCGCGGCCTTGCGTTGGTCGTCCTCTTCTTCGTCATCCTCGCGCCGGGGCAGGGTGCGCCACAGCTGGTTGATCTGCGACTGCACATAGGCTTCGCGCTCTTTCTGGCGCGCATATTCCTTTGCCATCGACAGTTTCGCCGGGCGCTTGTAGCGGTCCACGCCATAGTTCTGGATGGCGTGGCACGAGTCGAGCAGCAGTTCCACCGCATCGACGCCATGGCGCTGTTCGCATTCGGCGATGTAATTCTTGGCAAACACCATATAGTCGATGATGGCGTCCGCATCCGTCCAGGCGCGGAACAGGTAATTGCCCTTGAAGAAGGAGTTGTGGCCGTAGGCCGCATGCGCGATCACCAGCGACTGCATGGTCAGACTGTTTTCCTCCATTAAATAGGCGATGCACGGGTTCGAGTTGATGACGATCTCGTAGGCCAGGCCCATCTGGCCCCGCTTGTAGCTTTTCTCAGTGGAAAGAAAATGCTTGCCGAATGACCAGTGGTTGTACGAGACGGGCATTCCCACCGATGTGTAGGCATCCATCATCTGTTCGGCCGTGATGATTTCCAGCTGGTTCGGATAAGTGTCGAGGCCGAACTGTTTCGCCACTCTGCGGACTTCCTCGTGGATTTGCTCGATCAGTTCGAACGTCCATTCCGATTGCTCGGGCAGGGCGTTCGGGTGGCGCAGGCGCACGAACGGTTCGCCCGGGGTGTTGCTGGCGCGGTCAAAGGCTGCACTCATCATTTCACCTGTTTCTTGAACAGTTCGCGGAAGACCGGGTAGATATCGGCCGGCGTGACGATCTTTTGCATGGCGAAATGGGCGTGATGGTCGAGCACGCCCGCATATTGCTCCCACAGGTTTTGCTGCGGGCCATCGGTGATCTCGACATAGGTGTAGTACTGCACCTTGGGCATGATGGTGCTGATCAGCAGTTGCCGGCACAGCACGGAATCGTTGTCCCAGTTGTCGCCGTCGGAGGCCTGCGCCACATAGCTGTTCCATTGCCCTGCGCCATAGCGTTCGTCGATGATGGTGTTGAGCAAGTGCAGGGCCGAGGACACGACGGTGCCGCCCGACTCGCGCGAATTGAAGAATTCATGCTCGTCCACTTCGGCCGCCGCCGTATGGTGGCGGATGAAGACGACCTCGATCTTGTCGTAGGCGCGCTTGAGGAACAGATACAGGAGGATGAAGAAGCGCTTGGCCGTGTCCTTGCGCGACTCGTCCATGGAGCCGGACACGTCCATGATGCAGAACATGACGGCCTGCGTCATCGGCTTGGGCACCTTGATGCGGTTGCTGTAGCGCAAGTCGAACGGGTCGATGAAGGGGATCGCCAGCAAGCGCGTGTGCAGGTGGTGGATCAGGCGGCGCAGCTCCGTGACCAGCGGGTCGCTGTCGGGCGCCCCTTCGTGCAGCAGGGTCGCCAGGTCTTCCTCGGCCTGCGCCAGCTGCCTTCGGGCGCCGCCGCCGACGGCGATGCGCCGCCCCAGCGCGCCGCGCAGGGAACGCAGCACGTGGATGTTCGATGGCGTGCCCGACATATTGTAGCCGGCGCGCTGGTTCTTGAATTCTGTGGTGGTCGTCAGCTGGGTTTTCACCATGTGTGGCAATTCCAAGTCCTCGAAGAAATAATTCATGAATTCTTCGCGCGACAATTCAAAGATGAAGTCGTCTTCCGTCGTCTCGTCGCTATTGCCCGCCTTGCCCCGCCCGCCGCCACCGCCGCCTTTCGGCCGGGCGATCTGGTCGCCTTTCAGGTATTCCTTGTTGCCGGGATTGACCACTTCCCATACGCCGCCATGCGCGTGGCCAAACGATGGTTCGCCCACGTCCTTGACGGGGATGCTGACCTTCTCGCCATTCTCGACGTCCGTGATCGAGCGCCCCTTGATGGCGCGCCCCACGGCATCCTTGATCTGGCTCTTGTAACGCCGCAGGAAACGCTCGCGGTTGACGGCGGATTTATTCTTGCTTTGCAAGCGCCTGTCGATGAGGTATGTCAAAGGGTGCCTCCTTGCCTCTCGTCTTGCGCGCTCCGCCCGTCGCCGGGCGGGAGCGCGCCTCCGCTGTCCGCGCTATGACGACTTGCGTACGCGCAAGTACCATTCGCATAACAGGCGTACCTGCTTGGCCGTATAGCCTTTTTTCCACCATGCGGGCCACGAAGTCGGCGTGCTTGTTGGCATCGTCGGCGCTGGCCTTGGCATTGAAGGAAATCACGGGCAGCAATTCTTCCGTATTCGAGAACATTTTCTTTTCGATCACGGTACGGAACTTTTCATAACTGGTCCAGGCGGGATTCTTGCCGCCATTCGAGGCCCGCGCGCGCAGCCCGAAGTTCACGATTTCATTGCGGAAATCCTTCGGATTGGAAATGCCCGCCGGTTTCTCGATCTTTTCCAGCTCATTGTTCAGCGATTCGCGGTCGAAGCTTTCGCCCGTGTCCGGATCGCGGTATTCCTGGTCTTGTATCCAGAAATCGGCAAACGTCACGTAGCGGTCGAAAATGTTCTGGCCGTATTCCGAATAGCTTTCCAGGTAAGCCGTCTGGATCTCCTTGCCGATGAATTCCACATAGCGCTGCGCCAGGTGCTCTTTAATATAGGAGAAGTAGCGCTGCTCGAGCTCCGGCGCGAACTGCTCGCGCTCGACCTGTTGTTCCAGTACATATAATAAGTGCACGGGATTGGCTGCCACTTCGGAATTGTCAAAGTTGAACACTTTTGACAGGATCTTGAAGGCAAAGCGCGTCGACAGACCGTTCATGCCCTCGTCCACGCCCGCGTAATCGACGTATTCGTGCATGGACTTGGCTTTCGGGTCCGTATCCTTGAGGTTTTCGCCATCGTAGACGAGCATCTTCGAAAAGATGCTGGAGTTTTCCGGGTCTTTCAGGCGTGACAGGATGGCAAACTGCGCCATCATGCGCAGGGTGCCGGGCGCGCACGGGGCCTTGACCAGCGAGGAATTGGCCACCAGCTTGTCGTAGATCTTGATTTCATCGGACACGCGCAGGCAGTACGGCACCTTGACTATATAGATACGGTCAAGGAAGGCCTCGTTGTTGCGGTTGTTTTTAAAGGTCTTCCATTCCGATTCGTTCGAGTGGGCCAGGATGATGCCGTCGAAGGGAATCGCGCCAAAACCTTCCGTGCCCTTGTAATTGCCTTCCTGCGTGGCCGTCAGCAGCGGATGCAAGACCTTGATCGGTGCCTTGAACATTTCCACGAATTCCATCAAGCCCTGGTTGGCCAGGCACAGGCCGCCCGAATAGCTGTAGGCGTCCGGGTCGTCCTGCGCATAGTCTTCCAGCTTGCGGATGTCGACCTTGCCCACCAGCGAGGAAATATCCTGGTTGTTTTCATCGCCCGGCTCCGTCTTCGAGATGGCGATCTGTTTCAGCACGGATGGATAGCGCTTGACGACGCGGAACTGATTGATATCGCCATTGTATTCATGCAGGCGTTTCACCGCCCACGGGCTGGGGATGCTGCGCAGGTAGCGGCGCGGGATGCCATAATCCTCTTCCAGGATGGTGCCGTCCTCTTCCTCGTTGAACAGGCCTAGCGGCGATTCGTTGACGGGCGAGCCTTTCAGGCAATAGAAGGGCACGTGTTCCATCAGCGACTTGAGTTTTTCCGCGATGGACGACTTGCCGCCGCCGACAGGCCCCAGCAGATACAGTATCTGCTTGCGTTCTTCCAGGCCTTGCGCCGCGTGGCGGAAATACGAGACGACTTGCTCGATGACTTCCTCGGTGCCGTAGAACTCGCGGAAGGCGGGATAGATCTTGATGATCTTGTTGGCGAAGATGCGCGACAATCGCGTGTCGTTGCGCGTGTCGACCAACTGCGGCTCGCCGATGGCGGCCAGCATGCGTTCGGGCGCGCTGGCGTACGTCAGCTTGTCCTTCTTGCACAGGGCCAGGTATTCGGTGAGCGACATTTCCTCTTCGCGGGTGCGCTCGTAACGTGCTGCATAGTTATCAAAAATGGTCATGTCAATGTCCTTTAATGTAAACCTGTACTGCCAGTCACCATGGCCGCCCGCCTGCCACTCGCCTGGGCTTGCCGTCTGAACTTTTCCTGTACCCCGTATCGATTTTTATTGTTGTTTCAAGCCCGGCTGTCTTTGCGAGTCCGGATTGCCCGGACCAAAAACTGGCGCTTGATGCCGTGTGCTGACGTGGCCAGCCGGCTTTTTTTTCACTGTTGATAGCGCTTGTTGCACCTACCTTTACCCCATGAAATTTATTATTGCTCTAAAGGATCAGGAAGTCAAAAGATATGTCGGCATATCCTTAATACTTGTTTGTAAATTGTTGATTTAATTGGATAAATCATCAGATTTTTCATCGATTTCAATGAACCTTTTTGTACCTTTTAATCCATCATACGACAATTCGCCAGCGCGTGCCGATGCCGGCCATGGCGCTGCCGTTGCCAGCGCCATGGTGGCCGGGCGCCGGTGAGGCCGGCCATCTTGCGCTAAGATGCCTGCATGTCTGATGGCCCTGCGCGCCGCGCGTGCGCGGGCCAGCATTTTTATCGTCACCCTATAAGGAACACCCATGATGAACCCCCAATTGCGCGCGATCGTCCGCGGCATGCCGAAGGCCGAACTGCATATCCATATCGAAGGTTCGCTGGAGCCAGAACTGATTTTCGCACTGGCAGAGCGCAATGGCGTGCCGCTGGGCTATGAATCGGTGGAACACTTGCGCAGCGCCTATGCTTTTACGGATTTACAGTCTTTTCTCGACATTTATTACGCTGGCGCAAGCGTGCTCTTGAAAGAGCAGGATTTTTATGACATGACGCAAGCCTATCTGCGCCGCGCCGAAGCCGATAACGTGCTGCACACGGAAATATTCTTCGACCCGCAAACGCACACGGCGCGCGGCGTACCCATGGCCGACGTGATCAATGGCATCCATCGCGCCTGCCAGGACAGCCCCGTCAGCGCGGCCCTGATCCTGTGCTTCCTGCGCCATTTGAGCGAAGAAGAGGCGTTCGAGACCCTGGAAGACGCGCTGCCGCACCGCGACAAATTCATCGGCATCGGCCTCGATTCCTCGGAAGTGGGCAACCCGCCCGAGAAATTCTCGCGCGTGTTTGCCCGTTGCCGCGAGCTGGGTCTGCACCTGGTGGCCCACGCGGGCGAGGAAGGTCCACCGGCCTACATCCGCACGGCACTCGATGACTTGCAAGTCGAACGCATCGACCATGGCGTGCGCTGTCTGGAAGACGCGGAACTGACGGCCCGCCTGGCGCGCGAACAGATCGCCCTGACCGTCTGCCCGCTGTCGAACACCAAGCTGCGCGTGTTTGACCAGATGCATGACCATAACCTGGTGCAACTGCTCGATGCCGGCCTTCTGGTGACGGTGAATTCGGACGATCCCGCGTATTTCGGCGGCTACATGAACGATAACTTCGACGCCATCTTCGACGCCTTGCCGCTTGGCTTGTCTCACGCGCAGCGCCTGGCGCGCAACGGTTTTATCGCCGCCTTCCTGCCGCAGGCGCAAAAAGACGCCTTCCTCGCTACCGTCGATGCGTATTTTGCCCAGCACGCCGCCGCCCACGGCGCTGCGCAATAACGCATCACGATCCACGTTCATAAAGAGCCGCCGCCCATGCTCCGCCTCTCCCTGAAAATGACCGGCCGCGACTGGCGCGCCGGGCAACTGCGTTTCCTGCTCGTCGCACTGATCGTCGCCGTGGCTGCCCTGTCGGCCGTCGGCTTCTTCGTCGACCGCCTGCGCGCGGGCCTGAACCGCGATGCGCACCAGCTGCTGGGGGCCGACCTGGTCATCAGTGCAGACCAGCCCGTCAATGCCGTCTGGCGCGCAGAAGCGCAGAAGCGCGGTTTTATCCTGGCCGACACGGTAACGTTTCCCAGCATGGCGCAGGCGGGCGAGGGCGAGCAATCGCTGTCACAGCTGGCGTCCATCAAAGCTGTCTCGCCTGGCTACCCGCAGCGGGGCAAGCTGAAAATCACGACCAGCACCAGCGAAGCGCAGGATGCCGTCGGCCAGCCGACCAGCCAGGTGCCGGCGCCCGGCACCCTGTGGGTCGATGCGGCCATCCTGTCCAGCCTGAACGCCAAGCTGGGCGACACCCTGACCCTGGGCGACAAGGCCTTTACCGTCACGCAGCTGATCGCCAGTGAGCCAGACCGCGGCGCCTCCTTTCTGAATTTCGCGCCGCGCGTGATGCTGCCCTTGAGCGACTTGGCCGCCACGGCGCTGGTGCAGAACGGCTCGCGCGTGTCATATCGGCTGCTGTTGTCGGCGCCGCCCGCCAAGGCGGCCGAGCTTGCGCAATATCAAGCCTGGCTGGAAAGCCAGATCAAGACGCAGGCCATCAAGGGCGTGCGCATCGAATCGCTGGAATCGGGCAGCCCGCAGATGCAATCGACCCTGGATCGCGCCGACCGTTTCCTGTCTCTTGTCGGCTTGCTGTCGGCCATGCTGGCCGCTGTGGCCGTGGCCATGGCGGCGCGCCGCTTCATGTTGCGCCACCTGGATGCGTGCGCCATGCTGCGCTGCCTGGGACTGACGCAAAACCAGGTCACGGCCATGTACGTGATCGAATTTCTCTTGGTTGGCCTGGCCGGCAGCGTGGTAGGCGTGATGGTGGGCTTCGGCGGCCACCTGGTGCTGCTGGAGCTGTTGGGCAAACTGGTGCAGAGCGACTTGCCGCCCGTCTCCATGTTGCCCGCCCTGCAGGGCGTGGCCACCGGCATGTTATTACTGCTGGGCTTTGCCCTGCCGCCGATTTTGCAGTTGCGCAATGTCCCGCATAACCGCGTGATCCGCCGCGAGCAGGAGCCGCCGCAGGCGCTGGCCGTGGCCACGTATGGCCTGGGCATCGCCGCCTTCGTCGTGCTGCTCTTGTGGCAGGCGGGCGACGTGAAACTGGCGCTGCTGACGGCGGCCGGTTTTCTCGGCGGCTTCGCCCTGTTCGGCCTGGCCGGCTGGCTGGGCATCAAGTCGCTGAAAACCCTGCGCGGCGCCTTCAATCACCAGGGCTGGCGCTTTGCCGTCACGTCTTTGCAGCGCCGCCCGGGCGCCACGGTGATCCAGGTGGTGTCCCTGGCCCTGGGCCTGATGGCCTTGCTGCTGCTGACGGTGGTGCGTGGCGACCTGATGGTGGCCTGGCGTAACGCCACGCCGCCGGACGCGCCGAACCGCTTCATGATCAATATCCTGCCGGAACAGAAAGACCCGATTGCCGCGCGCCTGGCCCAGGCCGGCGTGGCCAATGCGCCTTTGTATCCGATGATACGCGGGCGCCTGGTGGCCGTGAACGGCAAGGCCATCACGGAAAGCACCTACGAGGATGACCGCGCCAAGGGCCTGGCTGACCGCGAATTCAACCTGTCGACGATGGCCTCCATGCAGGAAGAAAACAAGCTCGTCGCCGGCAAGTGGTTCGGCAATGCGCCGGGCGCGCCGGCCGAAGCGTCGGTGGAAGAGGGTATCGCCAAGACCCTGAAGCTGAAACTGGGTGACAAGCTGCGCTTCGATATCGCCGGCCAGCCCGTCGAAGCGGCCATTACCAGCTTGCGCAAGCTGGAATGGGGCTCGATGCGCGTCAATTTCTTTGTCATCATCAACCCGGCCGCCATGGCGGACACGCCGCAGACGTGGATCACGGCCTTTCACCTGCCGCCGGCGCAGGCGGACCTGGGCAATGCCTTGCTGCGCGACTACCCGAACCTGACGGTGGTCGACGTGGGCGGCGTGCTGAAACAGATCCAGGGCGTGCTGGATCAGGTGGTGACGGCCGTCGAATTCCTCTTCGCGTTCACGCTGGCCTCGGGTTTGCTGGTGTTGTATGCGGCGCTGATGGGCTCGCAAGACGAGCGCACGCGCGAAGCGGGCCTGCTGCGCGCGCTGGGCGCCACGCGGCGCCAGCTGGCGCAGGCGCAGCTAATCGAGTTTTCCCTCGTCGGCGCGCTGGCCGGCTTGCTGGCGGCATCGGGTGCGGCCGCCATGGGCTGGGCCCTGGCCACGTACCAGTTCAAGTTCGCCTGGAGCTTCGCGCCCGGCGTGTGGGCCTTTGGTTTGCTGGCCGGCGCCCTGTGCGCAATTGCCGGTGGCTGGCTGGGCTTGCGCAATGTCTTGAAACATCCGCCGCTGCAAACCTTGCGGGAAAGCTGAGGGCGGGCTTACATGCCGACGCTGTCGGCCGCCTGCGCGCGTAAAAATTGCGCGTAGGACATGACCGGCTGTCCCAACTGGTGCGGCGGCACGTCGAACAGGGCCCAGAAGTAAGTTTCGCGCCCCAGGCAGACGGTTGGCGCGGCGCAGTAGCGGAACCAGTTTTCGCCGATGTGCGCCGCATACATGCCATCGCTGTCGGCATCGGAAAAATACGGGATCACGCGCATTTCCAGCAAGGCCAGCAGCAAGGACTCGGGCGCGTCGCTGTCGCGCGCCATTTCGTACTGCGTGTGCAGGCTGCGTTCCGTCTCGATGATCATCAGGCGGGCCTGGCCGTCGCGCGTGAAGAACAGGATGCCGCTGGGATTGGGAAAGATGTAAAACTCGACGAAGCCATGGCGCTGGCACAGCTCGTGCACGACGGCGGTCAAGGCTTCGTCTTGCAGGAAACTATAGTCGTGCAGCAATAGCAAGTCGCGCACTGTGTCCGACTGCTGCAGGAAGAATTCGCGTTGCAGGGCATGGACTTCCTGTTCCAGGATATCGAGCGCATCGTCGTCGCTCTTCTTGATGTAGCGGTCGATCAAGCCCCGGTTGAAAGCCGTCACGGCCACTTTTTCATCGGCTGCACCCGTAAATAAAATCTTCTTGCATGGCAAGTCACGCACGGCCTGGCAAAATTCCAGGCCATTCATTTGCGGCATCGAATAATCGACCACCAGCACGGACGGCACGGCAAAGCGCTGTGCCTGGCCGCTGATGCGCCAGATGCGTTCGAGATCGAGCGCCACGTTGCACTGGTCGGGCGGCAGGTTTTGCGTGTCGAAATTGACGTGCAGTGGCGTCTCGCCCAGTTGCGTGCTGTGGCGCAGCCAGTGCAGCGCACTGCTTGTGTCGTGGAAAGTCTTGCGCGCCAGGCCGGGATCGAGCTGGAACGCCAGGCTTTTCAGGAAGGAATCGCTGTCGTCGATCAGTACGGTCAGGGTAGGATGGGTGTAGACGGGCAGTTGCATGCGTCACCTTGCGGAAGAAGAGGGTTGGAAGCGGGCAGGCAGGGGCTGGGGAAATTCCAGGATGAAGATCGCATACGCATGCTCGCGCGATACGCAGCGGATGCGCGCTTGCCAGGCGGTGACGATCTGCCGGCACAGTGCCAGGCCGATGCCGCTGCCGTTATGCACGGGATAGGAATAAAAACGCTCGAAGATCAACGGCAGGCGGGCCGGCGCGATGCCGCAGCCCGTGTCGATGAACAGTAGCCTGGGCACAGGGCGGGCGCCATCGATGATGATGCGCACGCGGCCCTTGCCGGCCCGCTGGATGGCTTTCAGTGCATTTCTCAGCAGGTTCAGCAGGATCACCACGCACAGTTCGTCCTGGCCGGCGAACTGGAAGTCGGCGCGCACGTCCACCGTGACGCTTGCCCGCTGCAGCTTGCCGGTAAACGGGTAGCGCTTGAGCACGGAGCTCACCATCGCCAGCATCGAGAGCGTCTGGCTGGGCTGCAGGTTGCGGTTCACGGCACTGGCGCTCATCAGGAACAAATCGATCATGTGCTGCATGTGGCGCACTTCGAACTGGATGCGCGACAGGGCTTCCTGCAACGGGGGGATGTCGTCCGCCTGGCCATCCAGCTGCGGCAGCAGCCGGCGCATGCCCCGCACATTCGCTTCCACGCTGGTCAGCGGCGTGCGCAGTTCGTGCGCCACGGAACCGAGCCCGGCTGCCATGCCCGCCAGCCGTTCCCGTTCCAGTACCTTGCTGCCCACTTTCACCACGGACAGCGCGGCGATGGTGAACCAGTGCACGGGCAATTGCTGCAGCACTTCAGGCTGCAGCAGGTAGGCGCCTTCCCCTTGCAGGATGACGGCCAGGCAGGCTGCGCCCGTGCCGATCAGGTAGGCGCGGCAGGCCAGTCCCGTTTCGAAATGAAACAGTACCACCAGGCCGATCAGCAGCGATTGGCTCCAGATGGACGAGGCATGATTCATCAGAAACATGAAGGTAAAGAAGAAGGGCAGGATGTAGCTGAGCGCGAACAGCAGGTAGCGCGACAGCCAGCGGACCGAGAAGCGGCGCGCAAACAGGCCGGTCACGCAAATGCCCACGCCCGTCAGGCGCAGGGTCAGGTTTTCATAGGCTTGTGGGAAAAAAAATTGCCACAGCAGGTAGTACAGCGGCATGGTGACCGTGCCCACGGCGGCCAGCATGGTGACGCGGCTGGCCAGGTTTTCATGCGGCACGCGTTCATGTAGCAGCGAATGGAGCAGGCGCCTGCGCCAGTGTGTCCATCCTCCTTGCCATTGCTGCGTCATGACTCTGCCTTGATTCTCTTCAGAACATTATCATCGCGTAATTTTTCTGGGTTGTACGGTTATCTCACTGGACATTGATATACGTCAATGGATGGATTGGCAACACGGTCAAGGCTTTAATCCGCAGCAAACCTTTCCACAGGAGAAAAACCATGACTATCGCTACCAGCCTGCACGCCCCATCCGTCTTCCGCGCCGAACACTGCCTGCCCGACTACATCGTGCGGCGCATGGATGCGCATCACATCACGCGCATTGAAAAATTGCTGGGAGGCCAGCATCCCCATGACTGGCAACCGACACCCGCCCATGCCATTTTTCTGGCGGGGAATGACTATCTTTCCATCGCTGCCGAGCCGGCGCTGGTGGCGGCCCAGGTGGCTTCCCTGCAGGCGAATGCGGGCGGCATGCTGATGTCGGCCGTGTACTTGCAGGAAGGCAGCGAACAGCACCGGCTGGAAAGCCGGATGGCCCGCTTCATGGGCTGCGAGGACGGCATCCTGGCGCAGTCCGGCATGGCGGCCAATGTCGGCTTGCTGCAGTGTATCGCCGGCCCCGGCATCCCCGTCTACCTGGACATGCAGGCCCACGCCTCGCTGTGGGAAGGCGTGCTGTCGGCACAGGCCCAGTCCATCGCCTTCTTGCACAACGACATGGCGCACCTGCGGCGGCAAGTGGAAAAACATGGCCGCGGCGTGATCGTCGTCGATGCCCTCTACAGTACCAACGGCAGCCTGGCGCCGCTGCTGGAATTGCTCGACATCGCCGAGCGCAGCGACTGCGTGGTGGTGGTCGACGAGTCGCACTCGCTGGGCACGCATGGCCCGCAGGGCGCGGGCCTGGTGGAAGCCTGGGGACTGGGCCACCGCGTGCATTTCCGCACGGCGTCGCTGGCCAAGGCCTTCGCGGGACGGGCCGGTTTCATCAGTTGTTCCAGCCGCTTCAAGGGGTATTTCTTGTCAGAATCACGTCCCGCCATTTTCAGTTCCTGCCTGCTGGCGCATGAGCTGGCGTGGCTGGGCGCGGCGCTCGATTTCATCATGGCCGCCGATGGGCGTCGCGCCACTTTACAGCGCCACACGCTGCAGGTGCGCGAAGGCTTGCGCGAGCTGGGCTACAACGTCAGCGATGGCACGGAGCAGATCGTGGCGCTGGAGGCGGGCGGTGAACCGGCCACCCTGGCCCTGCGCCAGGCGCTGGAACGGCAGGGCATTTACGGCGCCATGTTCTGTGCCCCGGCAACGGCGAAGAACCGCGCCCTCGTGCGCCTGACCCTCAATGCGGGGCTCGACGAGGCGCGCATCGCCAGGCTGCTGGCCGCCTGCGCCGCCATCCGCACCGAAGTGGGCGTGGAACACTGGCAATCGACGCGGCGCTTGCGCAAGCTGGCGCTCGTTTAAGCGGCCAGCCGGCCCAGGATGGCCGATAGCGCTCCCAGCTGTTCTGCCGGCGCATCCTGCAGCAATTCGCGGCCTACAGCATGCGCGGTGGCGCTGGCATGTCCCAATAATTCCTGGCCGGCGGCAGTCAGCACGGCATAGCCGACGCGTGCGTCGCGCGCATCGGCCTGGCGCGCCACCAGGCCAATTTTTTCCAGCGGCATCAAGGAGCGCGTGACGCCAGAGGCCGTCAGCGCCAGGCGCTCGGCCAGGTCGATGCGGCGCAGGCGCGCACCGGGTGCGCGCTGCAGCTGATACAGCAATTGATAGTCGCTGAAGCTCAGGCCATGCAAATTGCCCAGAGCGCTGTCGAAGCGGCGCACGATGAGCGCCTGAGCGCGTGCCAGGCGCAGGCAAAAGTCCAGCGCGCCATCGCTGTCCGGCGACAGGGGAGTGTGATCGTTCATGGCTTCCATTGTATTCGCTGCGAAATGCTTGAGTGCGCAAGTGTAAAGCAATGCTGGTCAATACAGTGGCTGACCTTGTTCCAGCCACTGTGCGCGGTGCAGGGCCAGCAGGGCGTCCAGCTCGGCGTCCGCATCGAAGGCGGGGTCGTCAAGCAGCCTGACGGTGTCGATGATCTCGCAGGAAAAAGCCGCCGCGCCGTCGCGCCGCCAGTCCGCCTGCAGCAGGGCGTTGCGGTGCTTGCCCAGCTTGAGCTCGAAGCGGTGCCGGTTCAGCATGCCGGGCGCGTTACGGCTGCATTCGAGCAAGGTCCGTCCGCTGGGCAGGTGCCGCAGGGCGATGATACCCAGCGGCGGCGGCTGTTGCCGGTAGTGTGCCTTCAATGTTGCCTGTCGTGTCTTGTCCATGTTTCATTGCTCCCCTATCGTTTGTTCAAATCGTTTCTGGTCCGGCGATGCGCGGGATGGCGGTGAAGAGCGCCGCCGCCATGGCGGCCGCCAGCAGCAGGGTGCCGCCGCCGCAGAACAGCTCCCCCACGCTCAGGTGGCGCAGCAGCGCGCCCGTGACCGCCGCCGACAGCGGGGCCAGTCCCAGGAAGATGCCCATGAACAGGGCCATCGCCCGTCCCAGCATGGCGGGCGCCACGCGCCGCTGTATCCATGTAAAGATGGCCACCTGCAGATAGCCGCCCAGTATTCCCGTGACGGCCAGCAGGGCCGCGCCTTGCCAGGCCGTGCCGATTTGTCCCAGCGCCATCAGCAGCAGGCCGACGACCGCATCGACGAGCAGCAGGGTGGCGCCGAAGCGACGGCGCAGCCAGGCGCCACCCAGGCTTGACGCCAGCATGCCGGCCAGGGTGCCCGCACCATGCGCACCCATCAGTAAACCCAGCGCCGAGGCGCCGTGCAGGCGCTCGCTGGCCAGCACGGGCAAGGCCACTTGCAGCGGCCCCATGACGAAGAACGCCACCACCGCCCAGTACACATAGCAGCTGCGCAAGGGAATGTCGCGCCACACCATGGCCAGGCCCGCCGCCATGTCGCGCCACATGCCCTGCGCCGCCGCCACGGCGAGTGGCCGCAGGGTGACTTGCCGCAAGGTCCAGGCCGAGAACAGGAACGTCAGCGCATCGATGGCAAAGGCGGCGGCCAGCGCCGTCATGCCGGTTTGCCGGGCGCTATCGTGAGTGCCGAGCACGAGCGCCGCCAGCAAGGGGCCGGCCAGCAAGGACAACTGGCGCGCGCCCATCTGCAGGCTGTTGGCCGTCTGCAGAGTTTGCGGCGGCACGGCTTGCGGCAGGATGGCAGTGCCGGCCGGGATGGCGAAGGCGGCCGCGATGCCCAGCGCCAGCGCGGCCCCATACGCCAGCGCCAGGCTGGCCTGCTCCAGCATCAGCAGCCCGGCCAGCGCCAGCAGGATGGCGGCATTGGCCAATTTGCTCGCCAGCAGTACGCGCCGGGGCGAGTAACGGTCGGCGACGGTGCCGCCCAGCAAGATGAGCACGGCGCGCGGGGCGCCCATCAGGGCCACGGCGATGCCCAGGCTGAAGCTATCGCCCGTCAGGCTCAGCACCAGCCACGGCAGGGCCAGCATGCTGAACTGGTCGCCCAGCATGGACACGAGGCCGCCGCCCAGCAGCCAGCGGAAGTTGATATTGCGTAGCAAGTGGGGTTGGGCGGTGGCTGACATGCTGTTTTTTGTCCGTGGTTTAAAATTGCATGGTAATTGATATAAACTTGAGTGGTCAAGTATATTGTTCTTTATTGTGGCAGCGGCGGCGGGCGGTGCATGGGCCGCCGACGCTTGCGCTATCATGGCGGCCATGACTGATACCACTGCCCCCACCCTGTACGAGACCATCGGCGGCGCCCCTGTGCTGCGCGAAATGGTCGACCGTTTTTATGACTTGATGGAACTCGAACCCGAGTTCGCCGGCATCCGCGTCATGCATCCGCCCTCGACGGACGGTTCGCGCGATAAACTGTATTTCTTCCTGACGGGCTGGATGGGCGGACCGGATTTGTATATCGAGAAATTCGGCCACCCGCGCCTGCGCGCGCGTCATTTGCCTTACGCCATCGGCACCAGCGAGCGCGACCAGTGGCTGCGCGCCATGGCCTGGGCCATGGAAGACACGGGCATCGAAGAGTCCTTGCGCGTGCGCCTGATGGAGTCGTTCTATCAGACGGCCGACTGGATGCGCAACAAACCTGACTGACACCCATGAGCCCAATCGAGTTTTACAGCCTGCTGGGCGCCGCCATCGTCGCCATCGTCTTGTTGCTATTGATCTTGCTGCGCCCGCGCGGCGCCGCTGGCGACGGCGCCACCACCCTTGCCCTGGTGCAGCAGCACCAGCAGCAAAGCCTGGAACGCATCGACCGGGTCGAGCGCGAAGTGCGGCTGCAACTGCAGGCGTCGGCGCAAGCGGCGCGCCAGGACCTGGCCACTAGCCTGGCGCAATTCCAGGCGGCGACCTTGCAACAGCTCGACAGCCTGCGCACGCAGATGCAGGCGCAGGGGAAAGTCGGGCGCGAGGAACAGGCGCAAAGCCTGGCGCGCTTTGCCGACAGCACGAACCAAACCCTGGCGCAGCTGACGGAATCGAATGCGCAGCGCATGCTGGAAGTGCGCGCCACCCTGGAAAACAAAATCCGCGATTTGCAGGCCGACAATGGCGCACGCCTGGAAGAGATGCGCAAGACGGTCGACGAGAAACTGCATGCGACGCTGGAAACGCGCCTTTCCGCCTCGTTTCAGCAAGTGTCGGAGCGGCTGGAAAAAGTCCACCAGGGTCTCGGTGAAATGCAGCAGCTGGCGCTGGGCGTGGGCGACTTGAAGCGGGTGCTGACGAATGTGAAGACGCGTGGCACCTGGGGCGAAGTGCAGCTGGAAATGCTGCTGGAGCAGGTACTCACTGTCGACCAGTACGCAAAGAACGTGGAAACGCTGCCGGGCAGCGGCGCACGCGTGGAATTCGCGCTGAAGTTACCGGGCATGGTTGATGGCGGTCCGCCCGTGTGGATGCCCATCGATGCGAAATTTCCCAAGGAACAGTACGAGCGCCTGGTCGACGCGGCCGAGCGGGCCGATGCGGATGGCGTGGCCGTGGCCGGCCGCGAGCTGGAGCGGGCCGTGCGGGGTGAAGCGAAAACCATCGCCGAAAAATACCTGGCGCCGCCGCAGACGACGGATTTCGCCATTTTGTTCCTGCCCACGGAAGGTTTGTATGCGGAAGTGTTGCGCCGTCCGGGACTGGCCGACGAATTGCAACGCGTGCATCGGGTCAGCATCGCCGGGCCTTCCACCCTGACGGCCTTGCTCAACAGCCTGCAGATGGGTTTCCGCACGCTGGCGCTGGAAAAGCGCTCGTCGGAAGTGTGGCAAGTGCTGGGCGCCGTCAAGACGGAATTTGGCAAGTTCGGCGACGTGCTGTCGCAAACCAGGCTGACCCTGGAAAAGGCGGCGAAGAATATCGAAAGCGCGGAAGTGCGCAGCCGGCAGATGGCGCGCAAATTGAGATCCGTGGAAGCCTTGCCGGGCGAGGCCGCCGCCTTGTTGCTGGGTAAGGCAGACACGGGGCTGTCCGCCGAGGCGGACGGCGAATAGCGCCGTCGGCGTTTAGGCCGCCGCCGCTGGCCGGCGGCGCAGCGCGGCGCAGGCACATAGCGCCAGTCCGGCCAGCAGCATGGCCCAGGTTTGCGGTTCTGGCACGGCCGGCAGGACGGACAGGTCGGTGGGCGGCAGCGTCGGCAGGGTCACGGTGGGCGGCACGATGATGCTGCTGCCCGTCGAGCCAGGCGGCAAGCCATTCCCGCCTCCTCCACCGCCGCCGCCCATGCCGGCCGGCGGCGGATTGTTGCCGCCGGTACGCACATAATCGAAGGGCAGGAAGGGAATGCTGGCCACGACCGGCGGCACGACGCCGCCCGTGAAGGAACCGCCGCGCAAGGCGTCGGGATGATCGACCACGGGCACGCCTGCAGCTTCCGGGGCGGCGGGCGCGGCGGCAACGGGTGCGGCGCCAACGGGTGCGGCAGCGGCTGCCGGCGGCGCTGCCGCTGCCCCTGGCGCCTGTGTAATGCGGCTGACATTGCGGCAGATCGTCGGCACGAGGATGCATTGTCCCTGCACGCAATAGACGAGTCCCCGTTCCTGCATCTGCTCGCTCCAGCCTGCGCGGGTCACATTGCGGCACACGCGGCCTGGGCCGAAATGCATGTCACTGATGCGCGCCTGGTAATTACCCTTGCCGCGGATGGCATCGCGGCTGATCACGACGATTTCATCGTACTGGCGCGCGCGCATGCGCGCCTTCAATTGTTCGCGCACCTGCGGCGCGATGTCCGGATACCTGTCCACGGCGGCCACGACATCGCCCATGAACGGGTCGGCGCCAGGACGATTCCAGCTGCAATTTTCCATCACGTCGGCCCGTGGGAGGGCTTTGGCATAGGCGGGCAGCGGCGCCAGGGACAGCATGCCAAGCAGGCAAACAGCACCCAGCATGCCGGCGCCCGCGATCCATGAATGGTGTCTCATTATTAGTTTCCTCGTGAAAACAATATAAAAATTGAATTTTTATATGGGATTGAATGTTATCACCGAAGAAACTGTAGTATCAACTAATAAATAAAATTCTTACAATTTATGTTGTAATTATTTATACGATATTTAAAGAAATAATTAATATTTTTATCTCGATAGGCGAGCAGTTGCCGCGCAGGGAATTTGATTGTGAAGGGGCAATGCGAACGGCCCGCGCAAGGCGGGCCGTTTGTGCAGAGGAGGGGAGGCAGTGGCGCAGCGTTGAATGCGGCCCGGCCAGCGCGTCAGCCTGGCCGGCGGTGGCGCATCAGGTCAAACCATGGAATAGCACGATATCGACCAGGTCGCCGGCCGCCACATGGCCTTGTGCTTCGTGCAGCACGATCATGCAATTGGCTTGCGTCATCGAGCGCAGGATGCCCGAGCCTTGCGCACCCGTGACGCGCACGTGCTGGCGTCCGTCCGCGCCGCGCTCGATGATGCCGCGCTGGTATTCCGTGCGGCCCCGTTTCTTGCGGATCGGTGCTTGCGCCGCCACCTGCAGCAGTGGCAGGGCGGCAGTGTCCGCATCGGCGCCCATCAGGCGCAGCAGGGTCGGGCGGGCGAGGAAATAAAACGCCGCCATCACGGCCACCGGATTGCCGGGCAAGCCCAGCAGCAAGGCCGTGTCGCCCTGGCTGGAAATCCGGCCGAAGGCCATGGGGCGGCCCGGGCGCATGTTGATTTGCCAGAAGGCCACTTCGCCGAGGCGCGCCAGGATGTCGCGCGTAAAATCGGCCGCGCCGCTGGACACGCCGCCCGAGGTGAGGATGACGTCAGCTGAGGCGCAGGCGCCACGCAGGGCCGCTTCGAGCGCTTGCGGCGCATCCTTGACGATGCCCATGTCGAGCACCTCGCAGCCCAGGCGGCTCAGCATGCCCAGCAGGGTGTAGCGGTTGCTGTCGTAGATGCAGCCCCCGGCTAGTGGCTCGCCGATCGAGCGCAATTCGTCGCCCGTGGAAAAGAAGGCCACGCGCAGGCGGCGCCGCACGGGGACCGTGGCGATGCCCAGCGAGGCCAGCAAGCCCAGTTCGGCCGGGCCCAGGCGCTTGCCCTGCAGCAAGGCCGGCTGGCCCTGCATCAAGTCTTCGCCCTTGAAACGGCGGTTGTCGCCGGCGCGGATGCAGTCCGGCGCCAGCGTAATACTCGTTGCGCTGACCTGTTGCACCATTTCCTGCGGCACCACGCTGTCGCAGCCGTCCGGCATGACGGCGCCCGTCATGATGCGCGCGCATTCGCCACGCCCAACTTTGACCGTGCCGGGACGTCCGGCCAGGATGGTGTCGACCACGGCCAGGGTCACGGGCGTGTCGCCACCGAGGTCTGCCCCGTGCAGCGCATAGCCATCCATGGCGGAATTGTCGTGCGCGGGCACGCTGATGGGCGAAATGATGTCGGCCGCCAGGATGCGCTCGAACGCTTGCGGCAGCGACAGTTCCTCGCTCTCGGCCACGGGCGCGACGGTGTCGGCCAGGATGGCTTGCGCCATCGGTACGCTCAATCCCTGCGCCTGCAGTGCGGCCAGCTCATCCTGGGTATTGATGTTGCCGAATGCGCTATTGTTCTCGAAGAGCACTTCGGCCAGTTTCAAGGGGCCGTGCCAGGTGCGCATGCGGCGTTCTCCGCTGCGCAGATACGCATCGAGCTGGGGCAGGGCGGCAGTCTTGACGAGACAGAAGACGGGATGGGGGCGGCGTACGGCCGATCCCGTCGCCGCATCGATTTCCTCTGTGACGGCGATGGCCAGGTCGGCATTGTCCTGCGTCAAACCGGCCGCCAGGCGCATGGCCAGGTCGGGCGGCAGCAGGGGCGAATCGCACGGCACGCTCAGAATGTAAGGAGTGGTGGCGTGCTGCATGCCGCTATGCAAGCCGGCCAGCGGGCCCAGCTGGCCCGGCAGCACATCCGGCCACACGGGCAGGCCGAAGCGCGCGTAGTCACCGGCATCCGTGTGGACACTGAGGGCCAGCTGGCCTACTTGCGGCGCCAGACGCTGCAGCACGTGGCGCGCCAGGGGCTGGCCGTGCAGGGGCAGCATGCCCTTGTCGCGTTGGCCCATGCGAGTGCCGAGGCCGCCGGCCAGGATCAGGCCGGTAATGTCGTGTTTGTTGATCATGAGAAGCGAAAATGTGGATGCATGCGCCATGGTAGCAGCGGCGGGCGTACGCTGCGCCCGATTCAGCCGCCGATGTAGGACATTTCCACTTTCTTTTTACCGTGCTCAAGCGCGCCGCCCGTCAAATCCGTCTGGCTGGTGCGCAATTGCGAATAGCGGTCGCCGCGGCTGCGCCACAATTGCGCCACGGCCGAGGAAATTTCGGCATCGCTATGGCCGCCGCGCACCAGGCTGCGCAAGTCGTGGCCGCTGCTGGCGAACAGACAGGTGTACAGCTTGCCCTCGGTCGAGAGGCGGGCGCGGCTGCAGTCGGCGCAGAACGCTTGCGTGACGCTGGAAATGAGGCCGATTTCACCGCCGCCATCCGCATAGCGCCAGCGCGCCGCCGTCTCGCCCGTGTAATTGGGGTCGATGGGCAGCAAGGGCATATGCGCGCCGATACGGCGCACGACGTCGGCCGAAGGGATGACTTCCTGCAAGTTCCAGCCGTTCGACGCGCCCACGTCCATGTATTCGATGAAGCGCAAGATGTAGGGCGTGCCCTTGAAGTGGCGCGCCATGGGCACGATTTCCTGCTCGTTCATGCCGGCCTTGACGACCATGTTGATCTTGATGGGGCCGAGTCCTGCCTGGTGCGCCGCATCGATGCCGTGCAGCACGTCAGCCACGGCAAAGTCGACATCGTTCATGCGCTTGAAGGTGGCGTCGTCAAGCGAGTCGAGCGAGACGGTGACCCGGTTCAGGCCCGCATCCTTCAAGGTTTGCGCTTTTCTTGCCAGCAAGGAGCCGTTGGTCGTCAGGGTCAGGTCCAGCGGTTGATCCGAGGGCGTGCGCAGTTCGGCCAGCATGGCGATGAGCTTTTCGATATTCTTGCGCAGCAGCGGTTCGCCGCCCGTCAGGCGGATCTTTTCCACGCCGTGCGCCACGAACAGGCGCGCGATGCGCGTGATTTCTTCAAAGGATAGCAAATCCGTGTGCGGCAGATACACGTGGTTCTTGTCGAACACGTCCTTTGGCATGCAATACACGCAACGGAAATTGCAGCGGTCGGTAATCGAGATGCGCAGGTCGTGCAGGGGCCGGCCCAGGCTGTCGGCCACGTTGCCGCTGGGACTTTCCAGCCGCGCGGGGATCACCAAAGCCCCGTTGCGGGCCTCGGCGAGGTAGATAATCTTGTCAGCCATAAAAGTGATGCCAGTTACTAGTTACGTTAGGTCGTTCAAGGCAGATACGATAGCACGAGGCCGAAGATGGCACAGGCGAGCAGCAATTTGATGGTGCCCACTTGAAACCTGATCAGCGCCACGCCGGCCGCCAGCGCGATGGCGATGGCCAGCCAGTCCCAGTGCGGCAGCGGGTTTTCTTGCCAGAATACATGGCGGCCAAAGAACAGGGCCAGGCTGGCAATGACGCCCACCACGGCCGCCGAGATGGCCGTCAACGGCGCGCTCAGGCGTAAATTGCCGCGCGACGCTTCCACCAGCGGCGCGCCGGCCAGGATGAAGATGAAGGACGGCAGGAAGGTGAACCAGCTGGCGACGAGCGCGCCGCACACGCCCGCCAGCCACAGGTGTTCACCTGCCACGGCATGGCTCCAGCCGCCCACAAAACCGATGAAGGCGACGATCATGATCAGGGGGCCGGGCGTCGTTTCGCCCAGCGCCAGGCCATCCATCATTTGCGCGCTGGTGACCCAGTGGTAGTGGTCGGCGGCGCCCTGCATCAGGTAGGGCAGCACGGCATACGCGCCGCCAAAAGTCAGCAGGGCCGCTTTGCTGAAAAACACGCCCATCTGCGCCAGCGGCTGGTCCGCTCCGCCCGCCAGCGCCAGGCCCAGCCAGGCGAGGAAGGCCAGCGCCAGGCCCAGCGCACAGGTAGCCAGCAGGCGCGGCCAGTGGAAACGCGCGTGGTCTGGCGTGGGCGTGCCGTCATCGATCAGGGCGGCGCCGTAGTGGGCTGCGCCACGATGCGAGGTGGCGCCGGCATGAAAGTGGGCCGGCAACCAGCGGCCGCCCGCCATGCCCAGCAGGGCGGCGGCGAGCACGATCAGCGGAAATGGCAGCTGTAGCACGGCGATGGCGACAAATGCACCCGCCGCGATGGCGATCAGGCCGGGGCTGCGCAAGGTGCGCCGGCCCAGGCGCCAGGCGGCCGCCAGCACGATGGCGACGACGGCCGGCTTGATGCCGTACAGGATGGCGGCGATGGCGCCCACGTGGCCATACGCCATGTAGAGCCAGGACAGGACGATCAGCACCAGCAGCGAGGGCAGCAGGAACAGCAGGCCCGCCACCAGGGCGCCGCGCGTGCGGTGCATCAGCCAGCCGATATAGATGGCCAGCTGGGTCGCTTCCGGCCCCGGCAGCAGCATGCAGTAGTTCAAGGCGTGCAAGAAACGCTGCTCGGAAATCCAGCGCCGCTTTTCCACCAGTTCCGCATGCATCATGGCGATTTGCCCGGCGGGGCCGCCAAAGCTGATGCAGCCCAGCTTGAGCCAGTACCAGAAGGCGCTGCGCAGGCTGACGGGGGCGGGGCGGGGAAGGTTGGCATTCTCGTGCATGGCGGCTGGCTGGCAAAAGTGGGGACGAAAAAAAGGGGAAGCCTGAGCTTCCCCTTTCATCATTGGCGGCTGGGCGAACCCGGCACGCTTATGGACGTTGCGTGTTGACCTGGATCAACGGCTCATCCGATTGCGGCGGCAATGGCTTGCGTTCGCGCGGCTTGCGTACCGGAGCAACTGCCTTGGCAGCGGCTTCCTGCGCCAGGCGCAGTTTTTCCGGATCGGTGGCAGCCAGGGTCAGGCCGGCCGAACCGAGCACTGCGCTCAAGTCCAGTGGCGCGGCCACTGCTGCGGCAGGTGCGGGAGCAGGAGCAACGACAGGTGCTGGCGCTGGTGCAGGAGCAGGAGCAGCTTCGGCAACCACCGGGGCCGCTTCGACCACGGCAGGCGCCGCTTCGGCGACTGGCGCTTCTTCAGCCACGGCGGCGGTTTCCACGACAGCAACGGCTTCCACGACTGGTGCCGCTTCGACGATGACTTCCGCTGGAGCAGGCGCTGGTGCAGCTTCCGCTTTCTCGGCAAAGCTGTACTCGGCAGCTGGTGCTGGTTCGGCAGCGGCTGGTTCAGCTTGCGCTGCAGCAACGACGGCTTCGACAGGGGCTGCCGGCACGATCACTTCAGCAACTGGTGCAGCTTCTGCGGCAGGAGCGGCTTCTTCGACCTTGGCGATGTCCACGACCTTGGCCATTTCCACCACTTCGACCGCTTCCACGACTGCAGCTTCCACTGGCGCGGCAGCGACGACGGCGGCGGCAGCCACGACGGCTACTGGCGCGGTATCGGCAACGACAGCAGCTGCAGCTTCCGGCGCCGGAGCGACCGTAAAGCTGATCACTGGCGCGTCCTGGCCTTCGTTCTCGCCATTTGCCGATTCGATCAGCTCGCCCGTTTCGCGGTCGCGGCGGTTGCGGTTGCGGCCACCACGACGACGACGACGGCGCGGTTCTTCGCCTTCCACGTCGTTTTCCGTCTCTTCGCCTTCAGGACCGGCATTTGCCGGTGCTTTCAGCAGGTTCGCCGGTGCTGCATCGGATTCAGGGCCTGCCGAGGGCACGACCACGTTGATGGCGCTGGTGGTCGCGCCAACCAGGGCCAGCTCTTCAGTTTTCACTTCAGCAACAACAGCCTTGTCGGCGCGTGGTTCGCGGCCTTCGCGTGGCTGGCGTGGCGGACGCTCGGCGCGTTCCGGGCGTTCTGCGCGCTCGGGACGTTCCGCACGTTCGCCGCGTTCGCGTGGCGCCGTCGTTGCATCGCCGGCTTCGCGCGCTTCACGCGGTTCGCGTGGCGGACGCGGTGGGCGTGGCGGACGTGCCGCTTTTTCCAGTGCTTCCGCTTCTTTCGCTGCATCGTCCTGGGCTGGACGGCCCTGGCCTGGTTCGCGTTCTTCGCGGCCAGGCTTGCCGTTGCGGCCGCGGCCACGGGGGCCACGGCTGTTGCGGTCGCCACGGTCGGTACCGGCCGGCTTGGCTGGTGCGACAGGGGCGGGCGCTGGCGCCACCGGTGCCGGGGCGCCGGTGAAGAAGCTGATGATCTTGGCGATCAGGCCCTGTGGTGCGGCAGGCGCGGCCACCGGAGCCGGTTTCGCTTCGACAGGCTTGCGCTCGACCAGCGGTGCCGGCTGGTCAGGGGTGATCGTCTTGACGACGGCTTCCTGGCGCGGCTTGGCTTCTTCCTTCTGGCGCTTGCTGTAAGCCATGTCGGTTTCAGCGCTTTCCGCCAGGTTGTAGCTGGCCTGGCTGTCTTCCAGACGCGGATCGTCGTGCTTGATGCGTTCCAGTTTGTAGTGCGGCGTTTCCAGATGCTTGTTCGGGATCAGGATCACGGCGATGCGGTGGCGGTTCTCGATTTTCAGTACTTCGCCGCGCTTTTCGTTCAGCAGGAAGGCGCCCACGTCGACGGGCACTTGCACGTGGATGGTGGCCGAGTTTTCCTTCATCGCCTCTTCCTGGATGATGCGCAGCACCTGCAGGGCGGACGATTCGGTATCGCGGATGTGGCCGGTGCCGGAGCAGCGCGGGCACGTCACGTGCGAACCTTCGGACAGCGAAGGGCGCAGGCGCTGGCGCGACAGTTCCATCAGGCCGAAGCGGGAAATCTTGCCCATTTGTACACGGGCACGGTCATGGTGCAGCGCATCTTTCAGGCGCTGCTCCACTTCGCGTTGATTTTTTGCCACTTCCATGTCGATGAAGTCGATGACGATCAAGCCGCCCAGGTCGCGCAAGCGCAACTGGCGGGCCACTTCTTCGGCCGCTTCGCAGTTGGTGTTGAAGGCGGTCGTTTCGATGTCCGAGCCGCGCGTGGCGCGGGCCGAGTTGACGTCGACGGAGACCAGCGCTTCAGTATGGTCGATCACGATGGCGCCGCCCGATGGCAACGGCACGGTGCGGCTGTACGCCGTTTCAATCTGGTGTTCGATCTGGAAGCGCGAGAACAGCGGCACGTCGTCGCTGTAGCGTTTTACGCGGTGCACCATGTCGGGCATCACGTGGCTCATGAACTGGTGCGCCTGGTCGTAGATCTCGTCGGTGTCGATCAGGATCTCGCCGATGTCGGGCTGGAAGTAGTCGCGGATGGCGCGGATGACCAAGGACGATTCCTGGTAGATCAGGAAAGCGCCGTTGGCCGACTTGCCGGCGCCTTCGATGGCGCGCCACAGTTGCATCAGGTAATTCAAATCCCACTGCAGTTCATCGACGTTGCGGCCGATGCCGGCGGTGCGGGCAATGACGGACATGCCAGCAGGCAAGTCCAGTTTATCCATGGTTTCGCGCAATTCCTGGCGCTCTTCACCTTCCACGCGGCGCGATACGCCACCGCCACGCGGGTTGTTCGGCATCAATACCAGGTAACGGCCGGCCAGCGACACGAACGAGGTCAGGGCAGCGCCCTTGTTGCCGCGCTCTTCCTTTTCCACCTGGACCATGATTTCCTGGCCTTCGCGCAGCGCTTCCTTGACGGAGGCGTTACGGACGTCGACGCCTTCGCGGAAATACGTGCGGGCAACTTCCTTGAAAGGCAGGAAGCCGTGGCGGTCTTCGCCATAGCTGACGAAGCACGCTTCGAGCGATGGCTCGATGCGCGTGATCACGCCCTTGTAGATGTTGGATTTGCGCTGTTCGCGCCCGGCTGTCTCGATATCGATGTCGATCAGTTTTTGTCCGTCGACAATCGCTACGCGCAGTTCTTCTTGCTGCGTGGCATTAAACAACATGCGTTTCATTTTTATAACTCCGCGACCCGTAGGCCATCTCAAAGCCGCTTCCGGGGAAGCGGCGAAGTACAGGGATATATGCGAGAACGGGAGTGCTGGCGGGGGAAATGCCTTAGCGTGCGGAGCAACAACGCGTACGAGGTATACGTTACGGCCGCAACAGGCGCGGTGAGGTCGATCGTCATGCCGAGTGCACGGGACACCTGCAACTCATCTGAAACAGCCCGAACGAGAATGAACTACATCGGGGGCAGAGAATGCAAGTGGTCAGCAAATTCAGAGCCAAATCGTAAGCCGGTTCATTACAGGGATCGCGATGGCGAGGCTTGGCCTCAGCCTATTCATCGACAACCCTCAGTATTGTGGCCGCATACGGGGTTTGGCGAAAACGGCAAGCGTTATCAACTTCATCAACCCGCGAGCCCGACTCGATAAGTCGCGCTAACGGGTACTTATCCTTATAATCCAATACACTCACTTCAGCATCTCCACGCGTTATCCGATTACAACTACGGTGCAACCTTGATTCGCGCAGGGATGGTGCATATACATTTTTTCCACCGAATTTGCAATTTGGCGAGGCCGGTGGAGACGCCCCTGTGTAAAATGTGCTTTTATTCTTACACTCGCAGCAGCCAGGGCCGCAGCAAAAACAATTATATATTCAAAATGAAGGACTTAGAGAGATTTCTGGGAAGACATAGTAAATGAAGAGTCAAAATGATGTTGTTCCCCCTTCAACACCCCCCGGTTCAGCCGCAAGCCCAATTCGTAACGATCGCCGAGGAAGAAGCAGGCCAGCGCATCGACAACTACTTATTAAGAGTGTGCAAGGGAGTGCCTAAAAGCCACATCTACCGGATCTTGCGATCGGGAGAAGTGCGGGTTAATAAAGGCCGTATCGATCAGCTGTACCGTCTCGCCGCCGGCGACGTGGTGCGCATTCCACCCGTGCGCGTGGCAGAAAAGGCGCCCACGGGCGCGCCGGCCGCCGAATTCAAGATCATTTTCGAAGATGCGCAGCTGCTCGTCATCGACAAGCCGGCCGGCGTGGCCGTGCATGGCGGCTCGGGCGTCTCGTTCGGCGTGATCGAACAATTGCGCGCCTCGCGCCCCGACGCCAAGTTCCTGGAACTGGTGCACCGCCTGGACCGCGACACGTCCGGCTTGCTGTTGCTGGCAAAGAAACGTACGGCGTTGACGAATTTGCACGAACAGATGCGCGACGGCGTCACCGACAAGCGCTATCTGGTGCTGGTGGCCGGCGACTGGAAGAATGCGCGCCAGCATATCAAGTTGCCGCTGCATAAATATACGACGGCCGAAGGCGAGCGCCGGGTGGCTGTGCAGGCCGATGGCCTGGCGTCGCACACGGTGTTTTCACTGTTGCATAAATATCACAACTTCGCCTTGCTGGAAGCGGAATTGAAGACGGGACGCACGCACCAGATCCGCGTGCACCTGTCCTCGTCCGGTTTCCCCATCGCCGGCGATGATAAATATGGCGACTTTGCCCTCAACCGTGCCCTGTTGAAAGCCGACAGCACGCGCGGCGCCCTGAAACGCATGTTCCTGCACGCACACCAGATCACGTTTACGCATCCGGAGACGGGCAAGAGCATGACCCTGAACGCGCCGCTGGCTGCCGAATGCGAGCGTTTCTTGGTAAGCTTGGGCAAACCCTTGGCCGTTGCCGCACGATAAATATCTACCGTGCGCGCGACACTACCCATAAGGTAGTCAGTCGCCATCATTCATTCTCAAGGAGCCGGCGGCTATGCCGTCGGGAAACATGGCAAGAAAGCAATTTGATCTGATCGTCTTCGATTGGGACGGTACCCTGATAGACAGTACCTCGACCATCGTCAAGTGCATCCAGGCCTCGGCCAAAGACCTGGGCTTGCCTGTTCCCACCGAGTTGCTGGCCTCGCATGTGATTGGCCTGGGCTTGCAGGAAGCCATGCAACTGGTGATGCCCGATGTGGAACCAAAATACCATGCGCGCATGGCGGAACGCTACCGTTATCACTATCTGTCGCGCGATCATGAGCTGGCGCTGTTTCCCGGCGTACACGAAATGCTGCTGGAATTGTCGCAGCAAGCGTACTTTCTGGCCGTCGCCACAGGCAAGAGCCGCGTCGGCCTGAACCGCTCGCTGAATGCCGTCAAGCTGCTGTCGTTGTTCGATGCGACGCGTTGCGCCGATGAAACGTTCTCCAAACCCCATCCGGCCATGCTGCAGGAGCTGACCCGCGAACTGGGGCAGGATATGCGCCGCACCGTGATGATCGGCGATACCAGTCATGATTTGTTGATGGCAAGCAATGCAGGCGCGGCCAGTATTGCCGTAGAGTATGGTGCGCATCCGGTGGAACAGTTGCAGGCTTGCAATCCCCTGTATTCGGCCGCCACGGTAGCCGATCTGCATCAATGGCTGAGCGAGCACGCATGATGGGCGAGCTTGTCGACGTTTTCATTTGCGCCGCCGACGCGGTGGCCGATGGCGGCAAGGGTGTGCGCTTTCCCGTGTCGGCCGGTGGCGAAGCGACCACCGGCTTTGTCGTGCGCCATGGTGGCAAGGCCTACGGTTACCTGAACCGCTGCGCCCACGTGCCCATCGAACTGGACTGGGCGGAGGGCGAGTTTTTCGAGTCCAGCGGCTTGTACCTGATGTGTTCGACGCATGGCGCCATCTATGTGCCGGAAAGCGGCTTGTGCGCTGGCGGCCCCTGCAAGGGCGGGCGTTTGCGCCCGATTGCCGTGGCCGAGCGCGATGGTCATCTGTACTGGCAACCCGATGAGTATGTCCAGCCGCTGCCGGCCTGAAGCCGGGGCAGGCCTTCTGTAATTTAAGCAAAGTGAACCATGAGCGATAACACGAATGACAAGCTGGACAGCAGTGCGCCAGCGGCCGGCCACGGCGCCCCTGCGGGGAACTGGGAGCGCGACGTGCTGGAAAAGCTGGTATTTGCCACTTTACAAGAGCAACGCGCGCACCGTCGCTGGAGCATCTTTTTCAAGGTCTTTGGCCTGCTGATCGTGCTGTTCGCCCTGTGGGTGTTTTATGACTACAACACGGCCGACGACAGCGAGACCCTGGGCCGCCACACGGCCCTGATCGATATCAGTGGCGCCATCGAATCCGAAGGCAGTGGCTCGGCCGCCGTCGTCATCCCCGCGCTGGACAAGGCGTTTTCCGACAGCGGTTCGGTGGCCGTAGTGCTGCATATTAATAGTCCGGGCGGCAGTCCCGTGCAGGCCGGCATGATCGTCGACGAGATGCAGCGCCTGCGCAAGGGCTATCCGGACAAGCCTTTATATGTGGTGGTCGATGAAATGTGCGCTTCGGGCGGCTATTACATCGCCGCCGCTGCCGACCGCATCTACGTCAACAAGGCCAGTGTGGTCGGCTCGATCGGCGTGCTGATGGATGGCTTCGGCTTCACGGGCGTGATGGAAAAGGTTGGCGTCGAGCGCCGTTTGCTGACGGCGGGCGAGAACAAGGGCTTCATGGACCCGTTCAGCCCCTTGACGGAAAAACACAAAGCATATGCGCAAGGCATGCTCAATGAAATCCACCAGCAATTCATCGACGTCGTGCGCACGGGACGGGGCAAGCGCCTGAAGGAAACGGCCGATACCTTCTCCGGCCTGTACTGGACGGGTGCGAAAGCCGTGGAAATGGGCCTGGCCGACGATTTTGGCACGGTCGACAGCGTGGCGCGCGACGTCGTCAAGGCGGAAGACATCGTCGACTACACGCAGCATGAAGGCTTGCCGGAACGGGTGCTGAAGAAGTTTGGCGCAGCCATGGGCGCCGGGGCGATGAAGGCGGCCGTGCAGCAGTCACAACCGGCGTTGCGCTAAGGACATCACTCTTGGCTGGCAGGCAAGCCAGTCGAGAATGATTTTCAATAAGGTGGTATTTTGGCTTGAAAATGGGGCTGCTTGGGCTATAGTGAAAGCGTAGTTCTTTTCAAGGAGGGGCGATATATCAATTATGTTGTCAGTACTAACTTGATTGGCAGGTCTTGGAACTACTCGCCGCATCGCAGATGTGGTTTTGAGTGAATTTACATTCCTCACTAAAGTCCCGATGGGGCTTGGGAACGGCGGCGCAATGCCGCCGTTTCCTTTGTGCGTCGTCCGCCATGGGTGTGCTGGCGTCACGGGTGCTTGCTGCATTGTCTGGGCGGGCTGGCAAGATAGGCATGCGAGGGCGGGGCATGGCTGGTCCGATGGCGGCGCGCTCAGGCGGCGCAGCCGTTGCAGTGTGCGGGCAGGGTAGCGCTTGCCTGCCGGGCCGGCGCCGTTGTTGTGCTGGTACCGTATTGTAAGTTCGTTGTCACGGGCGTGGCCACGTTTTCGCTTGCCGCATCCGCATGCGCAAAACCACCCAGTTCCAGCCAGCACATGAAATGGCATTGCGTCTCGGCATGCCAGTGCGTTTGGCTGGCTGGCAATGGCGACGCATCTGCGTCCTGCGTTGCAGGGGCATTGCGCCAGCGCGCCACACCGAGTCTGACCTTGTGCATGGCCGCCTGTTCTGCGGCGATGCGCTGGCGCATGTCGGTGATGCTGCCTTCTAAGGCGATGGTGTCGGTATGCTTCATACGATGTCCTTATGATGGCGTGGCGACTGCCACAATTCCTAAAGTACATTAGGCGGATTCCTAACGAAATTTCAGTCTAACAATGCGATATTCCGAGCGCTTGATATATCTCAAAGGGATTAGCCATTTATATCGAAATCTCACCTTGTACTTCGGCGTATC
Organism: Janthinobacterium lividum; assembly: GCF_023509035.1. NCBI lineage: Bacteria > Pseudomonadati > Pseudomonadota > Betaproteobacteria > Burkholderiales > Oxalobacteraceae > Janthinobacterium > Janthinobacterium lividum. Next base: position 2,382,841 of record NZ_CP075583.1, read on the forward strand.
TGTGCGTGCGCAAGGCTGGTGCGCGGTCCGTGGCCTGGCGCAGGCGGCGCGCGGCGCCGCTTCACGCTGCCAGCCGCTTCTGGTAAAGTCACGCCCATGAGTAAATTATCCCTAGACCGCATCCTGCAATCGCAGGGTTTTGGCACCCGTAAATATTGTCGTTCCCTCATCGAAGATGGCGATGTCGTCATCGATGGCGTCACCCAGACCAATTACCGCACCACCGTCGAAACCGAAGGCCTGGTGCTGCACGTTTTTGACGAAGAGTGGGCCTACCGCGCGCACTTGTACCTGGCGCTGAACAAGCCAGCCAACTTCGAATGCTCGCGCAAGCCCAGTCATCACCCTGGCGTGCTGACCCTGCTGCCGGAACAGTTCACCTGGCGCGAAGTCCAGCCCGTCGGCCGGCTCGACCACGATACGACCGGCATGCTCCTGATGTCCGACGATGGCCCATTTATCCATGCACAATCGTCGCCGAAGCGTCATGTTCCAAAGATTTACCAGGCTACAACGCAAGAGCCCGTGACCGATGAACTGGTGGCGCAGCTACTGGCTGGCGTGCAATTGCACGACGAGCCGGCCCCGCTGGCAGCCCTGGTCTGCGTCAAGCGCGGAGAATTCCAGCTGGAAATCGTGCTCGAGCAAGGCAAGTACCACCAGGTCAAGCGTATGCTGGCCGCCGCCGGCAATCATTGCAGCGCGCTGCACCGTTCCGCCATCGGCAGCCTGACCCTGGAGTCGCTGGGCATCGACGAAGGCGAGTGGTGCTACCTCACGCCAGAGCAGATCGCGCTGCTGGCGTAAATCCCTCCTGATTGCCAAAGCCGGGAATGTCCCGGCTTTTTGGCGTCTTTAGTCCCTAATTGCCTGCATTTGACGAAGTTTCCTCCACATGAAATTAGCTACCCTGAAAGATGGCACGCGCGACGGCCAGCTGGCTGTCGTCTCGCGCGACTTGAAAACGGCCCATCTGGCCGATGGTATTGCCTCGACTTTGCAAAAGGCGCTCGACGACTGGAGTTTCATCGCGCCCCAGCTGGATTTGCTGTACCAGACCATCAATAGCGGCCGCGGCCATCGCGCCTTCGAGTTCGACCCCGCCAACTGCATGGCGCCCTTGCCACGCAGCAGCCTGCGCGTGGCCGGCGCATCCTACCTGCAGCAGATCGAGCGGGCTTGCAAGGCAGCGGGAGCCGAGGCGCCCGCCAATCTGCGCGATTTCCCCCGGATGTACCAGGGCGCCAGCGACGATTTCCTCGGCGCCCACGACGACATCACCCTGGCGCACGAGCAGTGGGGCATCGATTACGAAGCCGGCATCGCCGCCATCACGGACGACGTGGCCATGGGTTCGACGCCGGACCAGGCGCACCTGAACATCAAGCTGTTGATGCTGGTCAATGACATCACCCTGCGCAACCTGGCGCCCGACGAGCAAGCGGGCGGCTACGGTTTCCTGCAAGCGAAGCCGGCCATGGCCTGCTCACCCGTGGCCATCACACCTGACGAGCTGGGCGACGCCTGGCGTGGCGGCAAGGTGCATTACGCCCTGCGCTGCAGCCTGAACGGCAAGTTGACGGGCCAGCCGCACGCGGGCGCCGACATGGTGTTTAATTATCCGCAATTGCTGGCCCATCTGTGTCAGACGCGCAACGCGCGCGCCGGCAGCGTGGTCAGCGCGGGCGGGGTCGCCAACAAGGAAGTCAAGAAGGGTTTTTCCAGTATCGTTGAGCGACGTAACCAGGAGATGATCGCCGATGGCGTCGCCAGTACGCCTTATTTGCTGTTTGGCGATGTTGTTCGTCTGGAAATGTTGGGTGACGATGGCAAGTCGCTGTTTGGCGCGATAGAACAGACGGTGAAACAGGCTGAAGCGCGCAAGTCCCGCTAAGGTTACTGGGGAGCAAAGGAAAAGCAGGGGATTCGCCCTCCTTTTCCCTTGATGGTGTTGCGCTAATTGAACCGATAATGCGTCATGCCCAGTCCGTATTGCGCCTAACCAGGCTGCAGGACTTCACCGGAGTTGATTGATGTCGGAAGACAGCGACGCAGAAAAGACCGAAGCCGCGTCACCGAAGCGCCTCGAGCAGGCGCGTGAGGAAGGCGACGTTCCGCGATCGCGTGAAGTGGCGACGTTTACGGTGTTGATGGCGTCCGGCTGCTGCCTGTGGTTTGCCGGCGACGCCATCGTGCGACGGCTGACGGCCGTCATGGTCTCCGGGCTGACCCTGGACCGGGAGCAGATACTCAATCCCGACGCGATGATGTTGCGCATCGGCTACGACGTGGGCTCGGTCTTGCTGACTTGCCTGCCGTACGCGCTGGCCATCATGCTCGTCGCCCTGGCCTCGCCCGTGCTGGTGGGCGGCTGGCTGTTCAGTTCCAAGGCGTTCACCCCCAATTTTGGCAAGCTCAACCCGATTCGCGGCCTGGGCAATATGTTTTCGAAGAATGCGCTGGTGGAATTGCTCAAGGCCATCGCCAAGACCCTCGTCGTCGGCGTCGTCGCCTGGATGGTGATGCAGCATCAAAAGGACGCCGTGCTGGGCTTGTCGGTCGAGTCCTTGCGCTCCGGCTCGGCGCATCTGATCAGCTTGCTGATCACGGCCTTCCTGCTGATCGTCGGCGCGCTGGGCTTGATCGCCGCCATCGACGGTCCCTACCAGATGTGGCACTACGCCAACAAGATGAAAATGTCCTTGCAGGAAGTCAAGCAAGAGTCGAAGGAGTCGGACGGCAATCCGCAGATCAAGGCGAAGATACGCCAGATGCAGCATGAAATGTCGCGCCGCCGCATGATGGCCGACGTGCCGACGGCTGACGTGGTGGTGACCAATCCTACCCACTACGCGGTGGCGCTGAAGTATGGCGAGAATTCGCGCGGTGCGCCGCAGGTGGTGGCCAAGGGTATTGACGAAGTGGCGGCGAAGATCCGCGAACTGGCGGGCGAACACAAGGTTGCCATCCTGGAAGCGCCGGCCCTGGCGCGCGCGCTGTACAAGCACACGGACATCGGCGACGAGATTCCCGAGGCGCTGTATGGCGCCGTGGCCGAAGTGCTGGCGTATGTGTTCCAGCTGCGCAGCTATGGCAACGGCCAGGGCGATCGCCCCGATAAGCCGAAGAAACTGGACGTGCCGCCCGAGCTCGATCCGCAGAACCCCGCATCGCAGACCCCGCCCGCAGCCGGCGCGGCAGACAAGAATAAAGGAAGTACACCATGAACGGCCTGAGATTGCCAGCCTGGCTCAGCGGAATGAGCAACAACGCCAGCAAGGGCCTCGCCGCGCCGATCATCATCATCATGCTGCTGGCGATGATGGTGTTGCCGCTGCCCGCCTTCATCCTCGATATTTTCTTCAGTTTCAATATTGCGCTGTCCATCATCGTGCTGCTGACGGCGCTGTACACGGTCAAGCCACTCGACTTCATGGCGTTCCCGACCATCCTGCTGGTGTCGACCATGCTGCGCCTGTCGCTGAACGTGGCGTCCACGCGCGTAGTGCTGACGGAAGGCCATACGGGCGCCGATGCGGCCGGTAAAGTGATTGAAGCGTTCGGTCACTTCCTGATCGGCGGCAACTATACGGTCGGTATCGTGGTCTTCATTATTTTGACGATCATCAACTTTACCGTCGTGACCAAGGGTGCGGGCCGTATCGCCGAGGTGGGCGCCCGTTTCGCGCTGGACGCGATGCCCGGTAAACAGATGGCCATTGATGCCGACCTGAACGCCGGCTTGATCGGCGAAGACGAAGCGCGTCGCCGCCGCACGGAAGTGGCGCAGGAAGCGGAATTCTATGGCGCCATGGACGGCGCCAGCAAATACGTGCGCGGCGACGCCATCGCCGGCATCATGGTCACCGTCATCAATATCGTTGGCGGCTTGCTGGTGGGCTTGCTGCAGCACGACATGGGCTTTGCCGATGCGCTCAAGAACTACACCTTGCTGGCCATCGGTGACGGCCTGGTGGCGCAGATTCCTTCGCTGATCATTTCCACGGCGGCCGGTATCGTCGTCTCGCGCGTGGCCAGCGAGCAGGACATCGGCACCCAGCTGGTGGGGCAGCTGTTTGCGAAACCGCAAGTACTGTATATTACCGCCGGCATCATCGGCGGCATGGGCCTGATTCCCGGCATGCCGAACATGGTCTTCATCCTGCTGGCCTCGCTGCTGGCCGGCTCCGCCTATTTGATCAGCAAGAAACGCACGCAGGAAAAAGAGGCGGCCGAAAAGCCGGCCGAAGTGCCGCAAGCGACCGTGGCGCCCGAGCAGGAAGAAGCCAGCTGGCAAGACATCATGCCCGTCGACACGTTGGGCCTGGAAGTGGGCTACCGCTTGATCCCGCTGGTCGACAAGACGCAGGGTGGGGAATTGCTCAAGCGCATCAAGGGCATCCGCAAGAAATTCGCCCAGGAAGTGGGTTTCCTGGCGCCGCCCGTGCATATCCGCGACAACCTGGAACTCAAGCCGTCCGCCTACCGCATCACCCTCAAAGGCGTGGAAGTGGGCGTGGGCGAAGCGTTCAACGGCCAGTTCCTGGCCATCAATCCCGGCATGGCCAGCGGTACCTTGCCGGGCCTGGCCACGAACGACCCCGCCTTCGGCTTGCCCGCCACCTGGATCGACGCCAGCTTGCGCGACCAGGCGCAATCGATGGGTTACACGGTGGTCGATGCGGGCACCGTGGTGGCCACGCATCTGAATCACCTGATCACTTCGCACGCTTCCGAGTTGCTGGGCCGCGCGGAAGTGCAGTCCCTGCTCGACCACCTGGGCAAGGATGCGCCGCGCCTGGTGGAAGACCTGGTGCCGAAGATGCTGTCCCTGTCGACCCTGCAAAAGGTGTTGCAGAACCTGCTGGCCGAGGGCGTGCATATCCGCGACATGCGCACCATCATCGAAACCCTGGCCGAGCATACGGTCAGCACGCAAGACCCGAACGACCTGACGGCGCTGGTGCGCGTGGCCCTGGGCCGCGCCATCGTGCAGCAATTGTTCCCCGGCGCGGCCGAACTGTCCGTGATGACGCTCGACAGCCGCCTGGAACGCCTGCTGATGCAAGCCATGGGCAATGGCGGCGATGGCGCGGGCATCGAGCCGGGCCTGGCCGACACCATCGCGCACCAGGCAGGACTGGCTGCCCAGCAGCAGGAAGCGCTGGGCCTGACGCCGGTGCTGCTGGTGCCGGCGCCGCTGCGCGCCTTGCTGTCGCGCTTCCTGCGCCGCGCCTTGCCGCAGCTCAAAGTGCTGTCGCATGCGGAAGTGCCGGAAACCAAGACGATTCGCGTCACCAGTCTGGTGGGCGCGCAGTAGTTGCCATCAGCTTAGCCCTTGCTTTTGGTCAAATAAACATCAATTTCCTCCCGGCAAACTGAATAACGGGTACTTTCCCGTCCTGTTCCTTCGATCGTTTCCTGCAAGCATCGCTAATAATGGAAACTGTCCGGGTGATCTGTGTCCATGTGGAAGACAGCACCCAAGCAACAGGAGTCGACGATGGTCACACAGTTCAGCCAATATTGCGCCACCCCCGCCTTGGGAGGCCGGTCATGAATGTGAAGAAATTTACGGGCGCCTCGTCGCGCGATGCGCTGCGCAAGGTGCGCGAAGCGCTGGGCCCCGATGCCGTGATCCTGTCGAACCGCCAGGCCGATGGCGTGGTGGAAATCCTCGCGCTGGCCAATGACGATGCCGCTTCGCTGGCCTCGCCGCCGGCCGCGTCCGAAATGGCCCAGCCCCGTCCCCAGTTGCAGACCCAGTTCGCCACGCCGCAGCGTCCGGCCGCCCCGGCCCAGCGCCCGGCTGCGCCACGTCCTGCCGCACCGCGCCAGGCAGCCGGCGAGCCAGTGGACATGGCCCGCATGCAGCAGATGATGGCCAGCGCGCTGGCGCACGTCAAAGAGAACGCCGCCGCCGAGATGAGCGGCATGATGAATGAAATCCGTGCCATGCGCGGCATGATGGAAACCCAGTTGGCGGAAATCTCGTGGGGTTCGACGCAGCAGCGCGAGCCGCAAAAAGCCGTCGTGCTGCGCGAAATGCTGGCGGCCGGTTTTTCTGCCAGCCTGGCGCGCTACCTGATCGACAAGCTGCCGGCCGGCCTCGATGGCGCGCAAAGCATGCGCTGGATCAAGACTGTCCTGAGCCGCAACCTGAATACGGTGGCCAATGAAGACGCCATGCTGGAGCAGGGCGGCGTGTTTGCCCTGGTGGGCCCGACCGGTGTCGGCAAGACCACCAGCACGGCCAAACTGGCGGCCCGCTGCGTGATGCGCCACGGTCCGGAAAAGCTGGCCCTGATCACCACCGATGCCTATCGTATCGGCGCGCACGAACAGCTGCGCATCTACGGCAAGATCCTCGGCGTGATGGTGCATTCGGTGAAGGATGAAGCGGACTTGCGCATCGCCCTGAAGGAATTGAAGAACAAGCATACGGTGCTGATCGATACGGTGGGCGTGAGCCAGCGCGACCAGATGGTGACGGAACAGGTGGCCATGCTGTCGGGCGCCGGCGCCGATGTGAAACGCCTGCTGTGCCTGAATTCCACGGCGACCCAGGAAACCCTCAACGAAGTGGTGCGCGCCTATCAGGGCAGCGGCCTGGCCGGCTGCATCATGACCAAGCTCGATGAAGCGGCGTCGATCGGCAATGTGCTCGACGTGGTGATCCGCCAGAAACTGAACCTGTTTTATGTGTCGAATGGCCAGCGCGTGCCGGAAGACCTGTACCTGGCCGACCGCGGCTACCTGATCGACCGCGCCTTTAAGCTCAAGCGCGATGCGGCGGCCACGCAGTTTTCCGATGCCGAACTGCCGCTTCTGATGGCGCAGGCGGCCGCCCGCAACAATGAAGCGCGCGGGGTGCGCCTTGGCTAATTTCGATTTCGACCAGGCCGAAGGCTTGCGCCGCATGCTGGCCGGCCCGCAGCCGCGCGTCATGACATTTTTATCCGCCACGCCGCAGGACGACAAGGGCGCCATGCTGGTCAACCTGGGCGCTTCGCTGGTCTACGGTGGCAATGACGTGCTGCTGCTCGACGCCAGCGGCGGCAGCGATGGCGTGGCTGCGCGCCTGGGACTGGCGCACGGCGCCAGCCTGCGCGACGTGGCGCGCCAGCAGTGCGGCCTGAACCAGGTCATCCACCAGGTGCCGCAAGGCTTTGGCGTGGCCAGCCTGGGCGCGCGCAACCACCTGATGGACAGCATGGACTATGCGGGCGAGGACGAACTGCGTCGCCTAGGCAAGACTTTCGAAGTGTTGGCGCGCCAGAGCGGCATCGTGCTGGTCGACGGCGTCGTGGCAGACGAGGGCGATTGCTTCCCCGTGCCGCTGATGGCCTCGTCCGATATCGTCGTGCAGGTCTCAACCAGCGCCACCTCGATCAAGGCGGCGTACTGCCTGATCAAGCGCCTGAGCCAGGAACTGGGACGCCGTCCGTTCGGCATTCTCGTCACCGGCGCTTCCGAATCTGAAGCAAAAGTGGTATACGATAATATGGCGCAGGCGGCGAGCCGCTATCTGGCCGTGAAGCTGACCTCGATGGGGTCGGTGCCTGCAGATGAGTATCTGCACCGTGCGGCGCGGCTGGGCCGCAGCGTGGTCGATGCCTTTCCGTTGGCGGGAGCCTCGGTGGCGTTTCGCGGACTGGCCGAGCGGCTGGCCCGTTCGGCGGCGCCGGTGCTCGGCGGCACCTTGTACCAGACGGGGAGCCTGCATCAGTTCAGCGCCTGAAACCAACCGTAGCACCAGATAAAAGACGAGAAAACAATAAGCAGCCTATGTACACGGTCAAAGGGAAATCGAACAAGGACTATTTGCTGACGGAGCACATTCCGCTGGTGAAGCGTCTGGCGCACCATATGAAGGCGAAATTGCCGCCTTCGGTCGAGGTCGATGACCTGATCCAGGCCGGCATGATCGGCCTGCTCGATGCCATTAGCCGCTATGAAGAGACGCATGGCGCGCAGTTCGAGACGTATGCCGTGCTGCGCATCCGCGGCGCCATGCTCGATGAATTGCGCACCAGCGACTGGCTGCCACGCAGCATGCGCCAGAACATGCGCAAGATCGAGGAGGCGATGAGCACCTTGCAGCAGCGCCTCGGCCATCCGCCGACGGAGTCGGAAGTGGCGAAGCTGCTGAAAATGTCGCTGGTCGACTACCAGGAAATGCTGGGCGATGGCGGCGGCCACCAACTGCTGTACTACGAAGACTTTCATGACCCGGACGGCAATGACAGCTTCCTCGACCGCCATTGCGTGGACGAGGACAGCGACCCCTTGCGTTCCCTGCTCGATACCGATTTCCGGCAATCCGTGATCGATGCCATCGACGCGCTGCCGCCACGCGAGAAAATACTCATGGGCCTGTATTACGAAGAAGAGCTGAATCTGAAGGAGATCGGCGCGGTGATGGGCGTGTCCGAATCGCGCGTCTCGCAGCTGCATACCCAGGCCGTCGCGCGCCTGCGCGCAACCTTGAGGGAGCTGGCGTGGACTGGTCCAGCGTAATCGGGCTGGCGCTGGCGCTGGCGGGCCTGCTGGTCGGCCAGGCACTGGAAGGCGGCAAGATGGCCTCCCTGCTGCAGCCGGCCGCCTTTGCCATCGTCATCGTCGGCACCTTCGGCGCCGTGCTGCTGCAAACGCGGCTGCGCACCTTCGTGCGCGGCCTGGAAATGCTGCGCTGGGTCTTCCTGCCGCCAGCCGATACGCGTGCCGCGCTGGCGCGCGACATCGGGCAATGGAGTTTGACGGCGCGCCGCGACGGCCCGCTGGCGCTCGAGCGCCTGATGGAAAACACGGCCGACCGCTTCAATGCCAAGGGCTTGAGGATGATCGTCGACGGCATCGCGCCCGACAAGTTGCGTCAGTTGCTCGACGTGGAAATCTCCGCCTACGAAATGGCCGAGCGCCAGGCTGTCAAGGTGTGGGAATCGGCGGCCGGCTATTCGCCCACCATCGGTATTCTGGGCGCCGTGCTGGGCCTGATCCATGTGATGGAAAACCTCACCGACCCGAGTAAATTAGGCAGCGGCATCGCCGTGGCGTTTGTCTCCACCATTTACGGTGTGGGCCTGGCCAATCTGCTGTTCCTGCCGGTGGCGAACAAACTCAAGGCCATCGTCACGCGCAGGGTGCTGCAGTACGAAATCACGGCCGCCGTGCTGTACGACATCGCCACGGGCGACCATACGCGCATCATCGAAGAGCGCGTTTCCAGCCTGCTGCACGAGCACTGACCATGATGCGGCGCGCGCGCAGGAAGTATGACGAGGAACCGGACAACCAGGACCGCTGGCTGATCTCGTATGCCGACTTCATCACCCTGCTGTTCGCCTTCTTTGTCGTGATGTATGCGATTTCGCAAGTCAACGAAGGTAAATACCGCGTCTTCCAGAACGCCATCGGCCAGGCCTTCAGCCTGGAAAAGGGCGCGCCGCCCATCATCATGGAAGCGCCACAGGCGATTCCGCTGCCGAACCCAGCCCTGAAACGCCGCACCGAAGCCATCCGCCGCGAGCGCGAGCACATGACGCGCCTGGCGCAAGACCTCACGTCGACCCTGGCGCCGCTGGTCAAGGAAGGCAAAGTGCGGGTCACGCAGACGAGCCGCGGCGTGAGCGTGGAAATCAATGCCAGCGTGCTGTTCGACCCGGGCGCGGCGGGCTTGACGGCCGAATCGGACCAGGCCCTGCGCGCCGTCGCCGTGCTGCTCAAGGATGATACGCACGACGTGCAGGTGGAAGGGCATACGGACGTGCAGCCGATCAGCAATTCCAATTTTGCCTCGAACTGGGAATTGTCGGCTGCGCGCGCCAGCGCCGTGGTGCGCCTCTTCATCGCCAGTGGCGTCAAGGCGTCGCGCCTGACGGCCGTGGGCCACGCCGATAACATCCCCGTGGCGCCGAACGCCACGCCGGAAGGGCGCGCGCGCAACCGCCGGGTCGCCGTGACGATTTTGTCCGGCATCCCGGAAACGGTGACGGAAGTGCCGACGGCGCCGCCGGCCAACTAGGCGCGGTCTTTCCGACCGGCGCCAGTCCGGCAGGGCGTGGAGCATGTCATTCGGTGGTCATACTGGAATGCTAGGCTGTCGCACTTCTTTTCAGCTTCCAGGTTTATCCCATGTCTTACTCCAGAATGTTGCTTCCTTCGGCTATCGCCATCCTGTTGAGTGTCGCCGCTTGCGGCGGCGATAGCGACCCGGCCGGCAGCGTGCCACCGCTCCCCACTGGCCGCTGGATCGCCGGCGACCTGCATACCCATACCACCCAATCGGCCGACGCCGATATCAGCCAGACGCTGGACAAGGTACTGGCCAAGGCCTTCGGCAGCTACGGCCTCGACTGGATGGCGCTGTCCAACCATTTGCGCGTCTCCACGCGCGACGCACTGGGCGTGCCGCTGCCGGCGCCCATCCCGATGTCCATCGGCGCCGAGCGTTACGAGGTGCCACGCGTGCAGGCCTTGCAGGCGGCAGGCACCTACGCCGACAAACTGATCTTTTCCGGCTTCGAGTGGGACATGCCGACCCACGATCACATCGGCGTCGGTCTGTTCGAGGGCGCGGACAAGCTCAGTGCCAGCACCAGGGGCATGAAGGAGTTCGAATACCTGTTCACCACGCGCGACGCCAGCATGTTCGACGCTGCCGATGTGGCGGCATGGAAAGCCAAGCATGGCGAAACCCGCTATAACAAGACGGCTGCCGATGCGCTGCAAGCCATCAACTGGCTCAAGCAGAACTATCCGGAGACCAGCTACGCCGTCATCAACCATCCATCGCGCAACAAGGGCAGTTACAGCATCGCCGACTTGCGCGCCTTTAACGATGCCGCCCCCAATATCATGTTCGCCATCGAAGGCATGGTCGGCAACCAGATGGAACCGGACCGCGGCGGCTACACGGCAGCCTATACGGACGACAATGCGCTGCTGCGCGTGTATGGGGGCGTCGATTACATGGTCGCCAAGCTGGGCGGGCCATGGGATGCGCTGCTGGGCGAGGGGCGCCGCATCTGGAACCTGACCGATTCGGATACCCATTTCAAAATCGTCGGCGGCAACAGCAGCGGCTATTTCCCCGGCGAGTATGCAAAGAACTATGTGTTCAACAGTGCGCAAGGCGCGCCGCTGGCGAAGGACTTGCTGGCCAGTTTGCGTTCGGGCAAGATGTTTTCCACTTACGGCGACCTGATCAACGCGCTGGACTTCAACCTGGCCAGCAAGGACGACCGCAAGGAGATGGGCGGTGAGCTGAAAGTCGGCAACGGCGATAAAGTCACCATTACCATCCGCTTCAGGAGCCCGGCCAAAAACAACTACGAAAAGCCCGTCGATAGCGGCGTGGCCGCCAACGTCAAGCCCGTGGTCGACCATGTCGATCTGATTGTCGGCGATGTGGGCGCGAAGGCGGCGGCGGGCACGCCGGCCTACAACGTTGCCGCCAATGCCAGCACGCGGGTGCTCAAGCGCTTCACCAGCGCGGACTGGAAAGCCGGGGCCGACGGCTACTACAGCGTGAGTTACGAAACGACGGCGACGAAGAACCAGTATTTCCGCCTGCGCGGCACCAATCTGAGTGCCGATGTCGCCGGCCTGACGCAAGGTGGTGAACCGCTGGCCGACCAGCGTACGGGCACGACGGACAGCACCCAGCGTTTCAATGACATCAACGACCGCAATTACCGCAGCCTGTGGTTCTATTCGAATCCCGTATTCGTCACCTTGCGTTAATACGGCGCGTGGCGCGCTGCCGGATGGGACGGGGGATTGATTCCCGTCCCGCTTGGTACAATCGCGCCTTCTCCCTTTTTATCTCTCCATCATGAAAAGCAGTTCCCTGGGCGGTCTCGTCTACTCCACCGAAACGGGCCGCATGTGTCCCGCCTGCCGCCAGCCGCTGGCGCAATGCGTGTGCAAGGCGCAAGCCAAGGCGGCGTCAGCGGGCGATGGCGTGGTGCGCGTATCGCGCCAGACCAAGGGCCGCGGCGGCAAGAGCGTCACCGTGGTCAAGGGCTTGCCGCTGGACGCCATCGCGCTGGCCTTGCTGGGTAAGCAGTTGCGCACGCAGTGCGGTTCGGGCGGCACGGTCAAGGATGGTGTGATCGAAGTGCAGGGCGACCATGTCGAGACGGTGATGGCCGCGCTGCTCAAGCTGGGCCACCAGCCGAAAAAAGCCGGCGGCTGAGAGTGTGGAGGCGTGCGGCCAGCTGCCGTGCGCCTGTGGTAACGTGCGTTTCCCATCCATGCGCGCCACCTGATGATGAATAGCAAACTGACCGGCATCGCCCTTGCCGCCGCCATCGCGGCAGTGCTTGCGCTCGCGTACTGGCCCGCGCCCGACGGCGGAGCGCCGCAAGCGGGCGTCCCTGCCGCCGGTGCGCCGGCGGGACGCAGCCTGGCGTCGTATTTGACTATCGATGCCACCCCCGTCGCCGATACCGCGCCCGTTCCCGTGACCCTCGCGCAGCGGCTCGAACGCCTGGGGGCCAGCGGCAAGCCGGAAGACGCGTATGCGGCCTTCAACCTGCTCGACGACTGCATCGTCTTCCAGCGTGAAGGGCGGTTGCCTGGGATGGAGTTCGAGCTGGGACGCGAGATGACGGTGGAAGAAAAAGCCGCCCAGCAGCAGCTGTGCGCGGGCCTGACGCAGCGCCAGCGCGAGGACCGCCTCGGCTACCTGGCCGCCGCCGCGAAGGCGGGCGTGCCGGGCGCGGCCACCCTGTTCCTGTCGGAAGGGCCGTTCGGTGACCGCAGTGCGCTGCGCAACCGTCCCGACGATCCGCTGGTGCAGGCATGGAAGCGGCAAGCCATCGACCAGCTGACGGCGCAGGCGGACGCGGCGGAACTAACCAGCGTGTCTACCCTGATGATGGCGTATCTGCGCGATGGCGACGTGGTGCAGAAAGACGCGCCGCAAGCGTATGGCTACCTGCTGGCGCTGCGCCAGGTCTACGACGATATGCTGGCGCCCGGCGTCACCAATCCGTATCAGGATGAATACTGGCACTGGCTGCAGGCAGAGCTGACGCCGGAGCAGCAAGCTGCCGCCAGCGCCAGGGCGCAAGCCATCGTGGCGAAATATCGCCAGCATGCGGGGCGTCCCGCGCACGGTTGAGCTGGCAAGGCCGCTGCGCCTTGCCGGGGATCTCTGTTGAATAAGGAAATAAGAAGGGAAATCAGCCGATGACGACGCGCCGGCTGGCCGTGTTTGTCGTCGGTTGGCCGCTTGGGCCGTAGAAATTGCCACTTTGGGCCGGAGGGCGCATGGCGTTCAGGGCGCCTTGCGTGTGCAGCATGTGCTTGTTGACGAGCAGGCTGTTCAGCCGGTTTTGTTCCTTGGCTTCGCGCGTCGTCTCGAGCAGGGCTTTCCACAGGGGCGCCGCCTCCGCTTCGCCTGCGCCGACCAGCCAGTCTTCCATGCCTGCTTCGGCGGCCGTGAAGCCCGCTGCCGCCAGCGCCTGGTGACGTTGCGCCGCCAGCTGGCTCAATTGTCCTACCAGTGCCGTCTTGCGCGCCGTGAGCTCCGTGATTGCATCGATGTCAGCCGCAACCAGATGCCGCTGTTCTTCTTTCATCAATGCCAGCAATGTGGTCATGAGCTGTTGCTCGTCGCGCAGGCTGGAAAACGGAGTCACTGATTGCATGAGGGAACCTATCTATTTCGTGAGTGCAGCAAGTCCTTGACCGTGTCGAGGAGACCGTCCGCCACTTTTTCTGAGTTGACCTGGAACTGGCCGTCGGCGATCGCGAGCTTGATGCGTTCGACTTTTTTCGTGTCGAACACGGCGCCGCTGCCGGCAGTTGCACTGGCCGCTAATGCCTGTCCTTGCGGCGACAGGCGTACATTGTCCGACGTCGTCGGTGTTGCCTGGGCTTTCTCGGCATTCCGGGCGCCGGAGGTATTCGCGGGCGCCACCGGCAGGCCGGGATTGCTTTTAATGGTGTTGTCGGTAATTTTCACAGCGTGATCCTCGTCTGGTCGAAGTCAAAAAACTCCGGGATATGTGTCATTATCGGCACCTTCTGCCGAAACTTTAGTGCGCCAGACCACAATATCGCTGTCCATCCGTGTTTAAAACGCCACCTCCACCAAGCCGCCTGCGCGCGCCACGCCGCTGATCTGCTGGCCGCTCTGCGTGCGTACCTGTACCGTCTGGCCATCGCCGGCGCTGCCGATGGCGCGTCCTTCTGATGCCACCTGGAAACCGTTGCCACTGGAGACGACGCGCACCAGCTGGCCCTGCATCACCACCGGCTTGCGGCGCAGGGTGTCGAGGCGCATCGGCGTGCCGGGTGGCAAGGAAATATTCGTGCTGGCGCCCACCACCTGGGCCATGTCGGTGGCGATGCCTGCCGGCAATGCGGCCAGGTCGCCCTGCATCGTCACCAGCTGGCTGGCGTCGATGGCTTGCCCTTGCGCCAGCGGCACGGCGCTGGCCACGTAGTCGCCGACGACGGCCACGTTGGCTTGCAAATAAATGGTCCAGTTGCTGGGCGCCGTGCAGCGCACACCCACGGTGGTCTTGCCCCAGGCCCGCGCGCCTGGCGCCATGAACGCTTGCGGCGCGGGGCAGGCGGCCAGGTTCAGGCGCGGATCGACGGCGCCGACGGTGACCGTGACCTTGCCCGGTAAAACCGGTGCTTTGCACCTGCAGGAATTGTTCCACGCTGTTGCGCAGCGCTTCCGGCGTCTGCCGGCCGGCGTTTTGCGCCTGGGTCAGCAGTGGCAGGGCGGCAAAAGCGAAGAAGAAAGCGAGCGGTGTTTTCATGGTGATAGGCCTCTGGAATAGTGCCATGATAGTGCGCGCCGCCCCGTTCGAAGCGCCGATTAAGGGGTAAAAGTATGGTCTGATCCGGCGATGGTCTTGCTGGTGGGCACCTTACTATGTTTCCTGTCATCACTAATCCGCCATCCTTCCGCCATCTCGGGCGCCAGTGGCAGATCTTTCCGGAGCCTGACATGATAGGGAAACTCGACGATTACATGCGCTTCAACGAGACGGCGCTGAGCCTGCGCTCGACGCGCCAGGAATTGCTCGCCTCGAATATCGCCAATGCCGACACGCCCAACTACAAGGCGCGCGATGTCGATTTTGCCGCCGCCCTGAAGGGCGCTATGGCGCGCAAGGACGGCGTGCCGCCAGCCCTGAAGGGCACGGCGCCGCAGCATATGCCGGGCAAGGGCGTGGCCGCAGCCGCAGCGAGCAGCACGGGCGGCAAGGTCGAGACCCTGGCCGACGGCACGCCGCTGCTGTACCGCGCGCCGGCCCAGGGCGCCGTCGATGGCAATACGGTGGACATGGATCTCGAGCGCAACGCCTTTGCCGACAATGCTATTCGCTACGAGGCGGCCGTGACGTTTCTCAACTCGCAGATCAAGGGCATGTTGACGGCCATCCAGGGAGGACAATAATCATGTCGCTATTTAATATCTTCAATGTTTCCGGTTCGGCCATGAGCGCCCAGGCGCAGCGCCTGAACACGGTGGCCAGCAATCTGGCCAATGCCGACAGCGCCACCAGCGCCACGGGCGAAGCCTACCGCGCCAAGCAGGTGGTGTTTGAAGCCGTGCCCATGGCCAACGGCGCCACGGCCGTCAAGGTGCAGAAGGTGATCGAAGACCCGTCGCCGATGAAGCTGGTCTACGACCCGAAGAACCCGCTGGCCGACGAGAAGGGCTACGTCACCATGCCCAACGTGAATACGGTCGACGAGATGGTCAACATGCTGTCGGCTTCGCGTTCCTACCAGACCAACGTGGAAACCATGAACGCGGCCAAGTCGCTGCTCCTGAAAACCCTTACGCTCGGCCAATAAGGCTGACTGACTATTATGGCAACCATCGATACTAGCACCAGCACCGTCACCGACTTGATGGCGACGATGAATCCGAAGAAGACGACGGCCGCGAAAGGCAGCGTCGAGGAGGAAACGAACAAATTCCTGACCCTGCTGGTGACCCAGCTGCAAAACCAGGATCCGATGAACCCGCTGGACAATGCACAGCTGACCAGTCAGCTGGCCCAGCTGTCCACGGTGACGGGCGTCAACAAGCTCAATACCACCCTGGAAACGCTGAAGACCAGCTATCAGCAGGCCGAATCCATGCAGGCGGCCAATATCATCGGCCATGGCGTGTTGACGGCAGGCAAGAACATCACCCTGAGCAAGAGCGCGGCCCTGCTGGGCGTGGACCTGGCGACGCCGGCCGACAGCGTCAAGGTCATCATCTACAACAGCACGGGCAAGGAAGTCCATTCCATCGACCTGGGTCCGCAGGATGCGGGTACCTTGCCGCTGGGCTGGAACGGCTCCACCGCCGAGCTCGACAAGGATGGCAAACCGATCGTGCTGGCCGACGGCGCCTACACCTTCTCGGTGGAAGCCACGCGCGGCGGCGCCAAGCTCACGGATGCAGCGGCGCTGATGTTCGGTTCGGTCGCCAGCGTGTCGACGGGCGCGGGTGGCGTGAAGTTGAATGTGCCGGGCGTGGGCAGCATCACCATGGCCGATGTGAAACAGATTTTGTAAGCCGCTCATTTGTAGCGTAGACCCTCTACCCCTAATTTCTACCAGGAGAACACAATGTCTTTCCAACAAGGCTTGAGCGGCTTGAATGGCGCCGCCAAATCGCTGGACGTCATCGGCAACAACATCGCCAACTCGGCCACCGTGGGTTTCAAGCAGTCGCAGGCGCAGTTTGCCGACATCTATGCCAACTCGCTGTATGGCGTGGGCGGCAACCAGCCCGGCATCGGCGTGGCCGTGTCGCAAGTCGCGCAGCTGTTCAACCAGGGTAACCTGGAGAGTTCGTCGAATCCGCTCGACATCGCCATCAATGGCGGCGGTTTCTTCCGCACCAGCGTGAACGGCGCCATCCAGTATTCGCGCAACGGCCAGTTCCAGGTCGACAAGAGCGGCTTCATCATCAATGCCCAGAAAGCCCAGCTGACCGGCTATCCGGCCGATGCGAACGGCAAGATCCTGGCCGGCGCCACCGTGCCCCTGCAGATCGACCCGTCCGACATGGCGCCGAAGGCGACTACCAAGGTCGATACCCAGGTCAACCTCGATTCCAAATCGGCCATGCCCACCGTGGTGCCGTTCACCGTGGGCGAGCAAAAGTCGTGGGCCCAGCAATTCCCC